>CAVYZF010000010.1:0-434629 GCA_963772955.1 uncultured Acidobacteriota bacterium
CGACAAACGATAGACGGTTCGCACCGACAAGAGTCGCGTTCGCACCGACGATCGAAGAGGGATTGCACCGACAAGGATCAAGTTCGCACCGACAAGCGTCAGGCCATCGCACCGACAGACGCAGTGATCGCACCGGTTACTTCAACGGGGCGACTCCTCCGCCTTCTCGAGCCACATAGAACCGATCCGCCGCGATCCCCGTCGCTGTCTCGACAGCTCCACTCGGCCACTTGATCTCGATCCGATCCACGCGCGTCGCCTCGCCGAGCCCGACGTGCGCCCTCGTGTCGCTGTGCGACATGTAGCTCCCATCACCACGAACGAACGTCGTCAGTCGCCGCTTCCCGGTGTCGATTCGTACTCTTGCGCCGATGCCATCGCGATTGCTCTTGCTCCCGATCAGCCGAAGCGTGATCCAGTGATTGGTCGACACCGTGTCATTGCGCAGCAGTGTGGGCCGATCGTTCATGTTGATGACGAGCACGTCGATGTCGCCATCGTTGTCGTAGTCGCCGAACGCGGCGCCGCGGCTCGACTTCTCCTGCAGCAACCCGCCGCCAATCTCGGCGCTCGCATGCCGGAAGCGCGTGCCCTCGTTCACGAACACCTGCTTGCGCTGCTGATAGCGCGTGCCGAGCCCGTGCTTGTCGACCTCGGGATACACGTGGCCGTTCGAGACGAAGATGTCGAGTCGACCGTCGTTGTCGAGATCGACGAACTTCACGCCCCACCCGAGATACGGACCGGCGGTAGCAGCGATTCCAGTTGCATAGCTGCGGTCGGTGAACAGTCCCGGCGGGCCGTTCTCGTAGAGCGTGTTGTAGTCGTGCGAGAAGTTCGTGACGATGAGATCGGGGAGTCCGTCGTTGTTGTAGTCGCCGGCGTCGACGCCCATGCCTGCTTGCGGACGCCCGTCGCCGCTCAGCGCCGCACCTGACACCAGGCCTTCTTCGACGAACGTGCCATTCCCGCGATTGCGGAACAGCAAGTTCGGCACCGAATCGTTCGCCACGTAAATATCCGGCCATCCATCGTCGTTGAGATCGGTGAAGACGACGCCGAAGCCGTAGTAGCCGGGATCCGTGACGCCGGCGCGAGCGGTGACGTCGGTGAATGTGCCGTCGCCGTTGTTGTGGTACAGGACGTCGAGGTCGCCGGTCAGTCGCTTCGGCCCGCAGAAGACGTCGGTCGCCATGAAGCGGCAGTTGGCGGTGGCGCCTCGCGCGGGGATCGTCTTGTCGTCGAACGCGACGTAGTTGGCGACATAGAGATCGAGGTAGCCGTCGTGATCGTAGTCAGCGAATGCGCAGCTCGTGCCCCATCGCGTCTCGTCGAAACCCGCAGGGCGCGTGACATCGACGAATGTGCCCTTCCCCGTGTTGCGCCACAACGCGTCGGCGCCGAACGCCGTGACGTAGACGTCCTTCGCGCCGTCGTTGTCGATGTCACCGACGCACGCGCCGGATCCCCAGCCGCGGCGATCGAAGCCGCTCGCCGCCGTGACGTCGCGGAAGTGTCCGCGCCCGTCATTCTGATAGAGCGCGACCATCGGATCGCCGCCCTTCGCGAAGTTGTCGCGCGTCGAGCCGTTGACGATCAGCACGTCGAGGTCGTCGTCGTTGTCGTAGTCGAAGAACGCCGCGCCGTTGCCATTGGCGTCCACGATGTAGTCCTTCGCGGGTCCGCCGGAGACGTTGACGAGATCGACGCCGGCCGCTGCCGCGACGTCGATCAGCGTGATGGCGGCACGCTGTGCAAGAGGGGCTGAGACCGCCATCGTGACCAGCAACAGCGTGGACACAACCCGTACGGCGAGTGACATCGGCGCACATTCTGGCAGATTCGAGTCATGCTTATGGGCGGCCCCCCCAAATCGGGGTACAGAAGCCTTTTCCGACGATCACGTATCCTAGTTTCGCGACGAGTGACGATGTCGAGCAGACTCCGGATTGGTGTGCTGGTAGTCGCCGTGTGGACGGCGGCAGTGGCGTCGTCTGTCTCGCGAGCCGAGCAGGGCGCATCACGCCCAGCCGCAAATCCAGCCCCGCGCAACGCAACCGCTCAGGTCACGAATCGGGTGGCCGCTGCTCCGACGGCTGCCGATCTGCAGAAGGTCGTCAATCAGTACTGCGTTGGCTGTCACAACTCACGGGCGACGACATCCGCGACCGTGTCGGGCGTGATCCTGGACAAGGCGGACCTGACGCAAGTCGGCGACTCCGCCGCGATCTGGGAGAAGGTGATCAAGAAGTTGCACGCCGGCGCGATGCCGCCGGTTGGCATGCCGCGTCCCGATGCGGCGACGCAGGCAGCGCTGGTCTCGTATCTCGAGACCTCGCTCGATCGAAGAGCCGCAGCCACTCCCAATCCGGGTCGCCATCTTCCGCATCGGTTGAACCGCGCCGAATACCAGAACGCGATTCGCGATCTGCTCTCTCTCGAAGTCGAGGCCGCGTCGCTGCTGCCGCCGGACGACTCCGTCGGTGGGTTCGACAACAACGCCGACTCGCTCGGTGTCTCTCCCTCGCTGCTCGAGCGCTACCTGTCGGCGGCCGCGAAGATCAGCGCGCTCGCAGTCGGCGATCCCTCGATCGGTCCGAGCTCCGAGACATATCGCATTCGCGGTGATGCGTCGCAGACGGCGCAGAACGAAGACCTGCCTCCCGGCACTCGTGGCGGGCTGATGGCGCTGCACACGTTCCCGCTCGATGGCGAGTACGTCATCAAGGTCAAGCTGCTCGAGATCAACCTCGGATCGATTCGTGGTCTCGAGTATCAGCATCAACTCGAAGTGACTGTCGATGGCGAGCGCGTCCTCCTCGCGCCGGTTGGCGGACCCGACGACTACACGCAGTCGTCGCTCAACGCGACCAACGTGGTGAACTCACTCGCCGAGCGATTGCAGGTGCGCGTCACGGTGAAGGCCGGACAGCGCAAGGTCGGCGCGGCATTTCTCCAGCGGTCCGCGGCGCAGGGTGGCAACCGCCTGCAGCCCTTCGAGCGCAGCACGCTCATCGCGACCGATCATCTCGGCCTCCCTCACGTGGAGAACGTGACGGTGAGTGGGCCGTTCAACGCGACCGGTGCCAGCGACACGCCCAGTCGTCGTCGGCTCTTCACGTGCACCCCGGCCACGGGGAGTGCCGAACGGCCGTGCGCCGAGAAGATTGTGTCGACGCTGGCGCGCCGCGCGTATCGTCGCCCGTTGAACGACGTGGATCTCGCGAGCCTGATGAAGTTCTACGACGCCGGGCGCGCGGACGGGAGCTTCGATCGCGGCGTCGAGATGGCGCTGCGCGCGGTGCTCGTCAGCCCGAAGTTCATCTTCCGCATCGAGCACGATCCAGGTGGTGTCGCGCCAGGGGCACCGTATCGCATCAACGATCTCGAGCTCGCCTCGCGCCTGTCGTTCTTCTTGTGGAGCAGCATCCCGGACGATGAGTTGTTGGAAGCGGCGAGCAAGGGACGACTGCGCAGGCCAGAGGAGATCGAGCGGCAGGTGCGGAGGATGCTCGCGGATCCGAAGGCGCAGGCGCTGGTCTCGAACTTCGCCGGCCAGTGGCTCCATATTCGCAACCTGCGGAACACGACGCCTGACAAGAACGACTTCCCGGACTTCGACGACAACCTCCGGCAGGCGTTCGAGCGCGAGCTGGATCTGTTCGTCGGAAGCATCATCACCGAGGATCGCAGCGTCCTCGATCTGATGACGGCGGACTACACGTTCGTGAACGAGCGACTGGCGAAGCACTATCGCATCCCGAACGTGTATGGTCCCGACTTCCGCAGAGTGACCGTGACCCAGGACGCGAGGAGAGGCCTGCTCGGGAAGGGCGGCATCCTGCTCGTGACTTCTCACGCTGACCGCACATCGCCAGTGGTGCGCGGTAAGTGGATCCTCGATAATCTGGTCGGGACGCCGCCGCCGCCGCCGCCGCCGGTGGTCCCGCCGTTCCCGGAGGAGACGCCAGGAGCGCCGAAAACCGTGCGCGCGCGAATGGAGCTTCATCGCGCGAGCCCGGCGTGTGCGGGCTGCCACAAGGTCATGGACCCGATCGGCCTGGCGCTCGAGAACTACGACGCGGTCGGTGTGTGGCGCACACAGGATGCGGGCCAGCCTATCGATGCGTCCGGTGAGCTCTCAGATGGAAGCAAGATCAATGGCGTCGTCGAACTGCGCGAGTCGTTACTCAAGCGGCCCGAGCTCCTCGTCAGCACGATGACGGAGAAGCTGCTCACGTACGCGCTTGGTCGCAGCGTCGAGGCCGACGACATGCCGGCAGTGCGGACGATCCTTCGCGGCGCTGCTGCCGACAACTATCGATTCTCGTCGCTCGTTCGCGGCATTGCGACGAGCGTGCCGTTTCAGATGAGACGAGCTGATGAAGACCACGAGTAGTTCAAAATGCAAAATTCAGCATGCAAACGCTGGGGACGGCGTTATTTGCATTTTGCATTTTGCATTCTGCATTACAAGGATCTGACATAGATGTTCATCTCGAAGGTATCGATTCCTCGTCGCACGTTCCTCCGTGGCGCCGGCGTCGCTCTCGCGCTGCCATTCCTCGATGCGATGGTGCCGGCCCTGTCGTCGGCGGTCGCGCGTGCTGCCGCGTCGCAGAAGCGCGTCGGGTTCGTCTACATCCCGCACGGCGTGATCATGGGCCAGTGGACGCCGGCGGCCGAGGGTGCGAACTTCGAGTTCACACCTATCCTGAAGCCGCTCGAGCCCTACCGCGACTCGCTGGTGGTGGTCAGTGGTCTGAACCGCGTGGAAGTGAACAGCAATCACGCCGTCTCGTCCGGTTGCTGGCTGACGGGTACGCCGCCGAAGCGAACGGACGGTCCGGACTTCGAGGTCGGCGTGTCGGTCGATCAGGTCATCGCCAAGCGGATCGGTCAGGACACGACGTTCCCGTCACTCGAGGTCGCGACCGAAGACTTCAGCGGTCTGGTGGGCGCCTGCGATCCGGGCTACAGCTGCGCCTACATGAACACGCTGAACTGGCAGACGCCGACGACCCCGCTGCCGATGGAGATTAACCCGCGTGTCGTGTTCGAGCGTCTGTTCGGTGGTGGTGGCACGCTCGAACAACGCCTCGCGCGCATGCGTACCGATCGCAGCCTGCTCGACTTCGTCGCCGACGATCTGAAGCACATCGAGGGGGGGCTGCCGACGCGGGATCGTGCACGGCTGGACGAATATCTGAGCTACATCCGGGAGATCGAGCGGCGCATCGAACGCGCGGAGAAGCAGGCGCATGCGCAGCCGGACGTGCCGAACGCGCCGGTTGGCGTGCCCGAGGCCTACGTCGAGCACGTCGCGCTGATGTTCGATCTGCTCGCGCTCGCATACCAGGCGGATCTGACGCGCGTGTTCACGTTCATGATGGCGCGCGAAGTCAGTCAGCGGACCTATCCCGAGATCAACGTGACCGAACCGCACCATTCGATCTCGCATCACGCGAATCGCCCGGCCGCGATCGAGGGGCACGCCAGGCTCAACGCGTATCACGTGAGCATGTTCGCGAAGTTCGTCGAGCGGCTGAAGTCGATGCCGGACGGCGACGGCTCGATCCTCGACCACTCGCTGCTCGTTTATGGCAGCGGCATGAGCGATGGCAACGGCCACACCGGCTCACCGCTCCCGCACATCGTCGTCGGTGGTGGCGCAGGTCAGATCAAGGGGAACCGCCACATCATGACGCCGCCGGGCACGCCTCAGGCCGATTTCCTGCTTACCGTTGCTCAGAAGTGCGGCGTCGAGCAGGAACGATTCGGGGTCAGTAAGGGGACTGTTGATCTGTAATTCAAAATGCAAAATGTAAAATGCAAAGATGATGCAAAAGTACGAATGATGACTAGTGTTTGCCTTTTGCATTTTGCCTTTTGCATTACAAGGATCGAGTAGCGATGTTCCTCTCGAAGGTCTCGATTCCTCGTCGCCGGGTGCTCCGGGGCATGGGCGCCGCGCTCGCGCTGCCGTTCCTCGATGCGATGGTGCCGGCGTTGACGCCGACGGTGATGACCGCTGCCGCTGCTCGGAAACGCCTGGGATGCGTCTACATCCCCCACGGCTGCATCATGGATCGCTGGACGCCGGCGACCGAGGGCGCCGGATTCGAGTTCACTCCGATCCTCAAGCCGCTCGAGCCCTACCGTGACGCGGTCACGGTCGTGACCAACCTCACGAGGCCGGAGACCGGAGGCATCGATACCAATCACGCCGGCGCGCCGGCATCGTGGTTGGCTGGCGTGCCGCCCAAGCGGACCGCGGGTCCCGACTATTCCCTCGGCATGACGCTCGACCAGCTGGTCGCGAAGCAGATCGGCCAGGAGACGACGTTTCCGTCGATCGAGTTGGCGACGGAAGACTTCAGCGGCCTGGTTGGCGACTGCGCCCCGGGGTTCAGCTGCGCCTACATGAACACGCTCAGTTGGCAGTCGGACACCGCGCCGCTGCCGATGGAGATCAATCCGCGCTCGGTGTTCGAACAGCTGTTCGGTGGCGGTGGCAATCGCGATGAACGGGTCGCTCGCATGCGAACCGACCGGAGCCTCCTCGATTTCGTTGCGGACGATCTCAAGGACGTGCAGTCCGGGATCGGATCGCGCGACCGTGCGCGCCTGAATCAGTACCTCGATCACGTTCGCGAGATCGAACGGCGCATTCAACGTGCCGAGAAGCAGGCGGCCACGATTCCCGACGTACCAAACGCGCCGGTGGGTGTGCCCGAGTCGTTCGAGGAGCACGTCACCCTGCTCTTCGATCTGTTGTTCGTCGCGTATCAGGCGGACCTCACACGCGTCTTCACGTTCATGCTCGGACGCGAGCTCAGTCAGCGGACCTACCTCAACATCGGCGTCACCGAGCCGCACCACTCGATCTCGCACCACGGCAACCGGCCGGCGGCGATCGAGATGCACGCGAAGGTGAACACGTATCACCTCACGCTGTTCTCGCAATTCGTCGAGCGATTGAAGTCGGCCGAGGACGGCGACGGGTCGCTGCTCGATCACTCGCTGCTGCTCTACGGCAGCGGCATGGGAAACGGCAACGTGCACTCTCCTGACCTGCTGCCCACGCTGCTCGTCGGTGGCGGCGCGGGCACGGTCACAGGCAATCGGCACATCGTCGCTGGCCCGCTCACACCGAACGCCGATCTCCTCATCAGCGTGGCCGAGACCTACGGCATCGAGCTCGAGAAGTTCGGTGGCAACAAGGGACGAATTTCTCTCTAATCCAGGTGGGGCGATGAGATCGAGTTTCGGGGTTGGGACAGTTCTCGTCGCTCTAAGTGTCGTTGTTGCGCTCAACGCGGCCACGACCGATACGCGTCTCATCGATGCCGCGAAGAGCGGCAATACGTCCGCTGTCACGAGCCTGCTTCGGCAACGAGTACCCGTTGACGCCGCGGAAGCGGACGGCACGACCGCGCTTCATTGGGCGACGCGTCTCGATCGCGTGGACATGGTGCAAGCGCTGCTCCGTGGAAAGGCACCGGTCAACGTCGCAAACCGATACGGCGTGACGCCGCTGATGCAGGCCGCCGTCAACGGAAACGCACAGGTCGTCGATCTGCTGCTCAAGGCTGGTGCCGACGTCAATGCGACGGGCGCCGACGGCGAGACGGTCCTGATGCTGGCCGCCCGAACGGGGCGACCTGAGGCCATTCAGCTGCTCATCGCACAGGGAGCGAACGTCAACGCCAGCGAAACGTGGCATGGCGAAACGGCCTTGATGTGGGCGGCCGCCGAGAATCACTCCGAGGCCGTCGCGTTGCTGGCCAAGAGCGGCGCGGACCTCAACGCGAAGTCGACGATCCCGGATTTTCCGAAGGTCAAGGTGGACAACGCGACGATGGTCGTGACGGCTCTTCCCAAGGGAGGATTCACGGCGCTGCTGCTGGCGGCACGACAGGGTGCGCCGGACGGGGTCCGCGCGCTCGCCGAGGCCGGCGCCGATCTGAACGCCACCGACCCGGATGGGACGTCAGCGCTCAACATGGCGATCATCAACGCGCACCACGAGGTCGCAGCGCTGCTGGTCGAGAAGGGCGCGAATCTGAACCTCGCCGACGCCGCCGGCATGACGCCGCTCTATGCGGCAATCGACATGCGGCACCAGGAGCCGCTCATCAACCGTCCGCTGGCCAAGCCGTCGGGTGCGATGATGCCGCTCGACCTCATCAAGGTGTTGCTCGCGCACGGTGCGGACCCGAACGCCAGGCTCAAGACGCCGCTGCTGATGCGACAGCACAACGGCGGCGACGCGTCGCTCAACGAAGGTGCCACTCCGCTGATGCGTGCCGCCAAGGTCAGCGATGTCACGACGATGTCGCTGCTGCTCGAAAAGGGGGCCGATCCAAACCTTCGGCTGCGCAACCAGACGACGGCGTTGATGATTGCCGCCTCGCGCCCGGGACGGAACGCCGGTCCGGAAGAGAACACGATCGCCGCGATGAAGCTCTTGATCGACAAAGGCGCGGATCCGAACCTCGTGAACGACAACGGCGAGACGGCGCTGCACATCGCCGTCGCCCGTGGCGACGCACTGGTCCGCTTCCTCGCGGAGAATGGCACCAGGCTCGATATCAAGGACAAGTTCGGCCGGACGCCGCTCGACGTGGCGATGGGTGTGCCCGGGGGTGGTGGTGGACGAGGCCGCGGCGGTCGTGGCGGTCCGGCCCCGACTGCCGGCACCGTGCGCGAGAGCACGGCGGCACTGTTGAAGGAGCTGATGAAGGCGCCTTAGGATGGTCAGGATCAAGGTCTGAGATGGTTCGTCTTCTGTTCTTGTTGTCACTTTCCCTGTTGGTTTCCTCCTGCGGTAGTTCCTCTCCATCGTCACCGTCAACGGCGCCGAGAGTGTCCGGCGCATGGATTGGCAACTCGACGCTGACGTCTGTCAGCGGCGGTGAATGCGTCGGGACCACGCTGGCTGGCGCCATTGGGAGCCGAGACATCTTCTCGGCGAGGATCCAGCAGACGGACAACGATCTCGCAGCATCGCTGACCTATGAGGGCAACCGCACGAGTTGCGTCTACAAAGGGAGCGCCAACAACCAGTCGGTCAGCCTCAGTCTGGCGTCGTGCCCGGACGGCCGCATCGAGACGTTCGTGTGCTCGAACGGCGACGTGCGACGACTGGAGATCGCCAGTTCTCGCGTGAGCGTACAGAACGACAATCGGACTGGAAACGGCACCGATTCGACGACGCTGAATGTCTACGCGCCTGGAAGCACGACCTCGCTCGGCACGCTCACGGTGACGTCCCAGTTCCTGTGGAACATGCTCGGCATCCCGCACAACGACTTCCACATCTTCGATGGATCGATTCTGCCTGGCTACGTCGACGGGACGACCATCATCCCCGAGGAGTCGACCCCTTTCTGTACGAAATGTGGGTGGTATTAACAGACGCAGGCGGGCCTAAAGGCCCGCCTCTACGGTAGCGGCGGGTCTTCAGACCCGCCGACATCAGACTGCCCTCAAGAACCAACGATCGAGTACGACGTGTCGAGTAAACCCAGGCGATGTGAGCAGTACTCGCCCGAGCGCAGCGAGCGCTGTGCGTACCGGGGCGGGGTTCATGCGAACAGCCGGGTGTCGCTTGCGGATCGCGTCCGCATACGGCTGAAGATCGTCGACGCCATGCCGGCCGCCGGCTGCGATCAACGTTTCAGCCGCGCGCCTTCCAGATTCGATTGCCGGGCGAATGCCTTCGCCACTCTCTGGATACGCGAGCCCTGCCGCATCGCCGACGAGCATCACTCCCGGATCGATTACCAGACGAGGTCCGACGCCGGATCCGAGATACGCGTGCCCGTGCCAGCGCGCGCTCGAGGCGCCGGAGATGATGCGTCGGTTCTCGAGGAAGCCGACGAAGTCCCTCACGTACTCACCGAAGCCGTGATTGCCCCTCCGTCCGATCCCCACGTTGATGAAGTCACCCTTGCGCACGCACCAGGCGTATCCCTGAAAGTCGCGACAGAAGAACAACTCCGGTGTCGTGCCTGACACGCGTGTGTGCCCGGCACCGATTGGGAACTCGGCCTCCTTCGCGACGATCGGAGCGTCGTCAACGGCAGCGCCGCGCAGGTGACGCGCGACGGGGCAGAAGTGACCGCCTGCTCCGATGACGATCGGCGCCTCGATCGACTCGTTGACGATCCAGCGATCGCCGTCGCGACGAAGAGTGCGAACGAAGCTGTCCTCGAGCGTGCGAGCGCCAGAGCGTTGCAGCAGGTAGGTATCGAATTCGCACCGGCGGATCGCGTAGCTGACCACGTGCGAGTAACGAGTCTCAACCGGTCGCCCGCCCATCACGCTCGTTCGGAATGCCGTGATCTCCTGGAACGTGAGGCCGGTTGCGCGGTACTCGTCTGGCGTCAGATCGAGGAGAGGAAAGACATCAGGCGTCAGCCAGCCTGCGCATACCTTGTCACGCGGGAATCTGGCGCGATCGGCCACGATGACGTCCCAGCCGGCGAGGCGAAGGAGGCGCGCAGCCGTGGAGCCGGCAGGGCCGCCACCGACGACGAGCGCGTCACAGCGAATCACTCAGTTCCACGACCACAGCGTCAGCGCGGTGACGTCCTTGACGAATATGCGATTGTCGGAGATCGCTGGTTGCGCCCACGTCTCGTTTGCCGAGACCTTGTACTTGCGAAGTGGCTCGAACGCCGTCTGGCTGTTTCGCGCGATGACCAGCTCGCCATCGCTCTCGAGGCTGAAGAGCAGATCGCCGGCGCGGGCGATCGACGCATGGGCAGCCTGTCGCCCTTCAGAGGTCCACAGTGTCTTCCCCGTCCTCGCGTCCATCGCGTAGTACTGCCCTGAGTTGCGGCCCGAGAGCCCGAAGAGCATGTCGCCGGCGACAACCGGCGTTGCGTATCGAAGCGGCAACTCGGCGTTCTCCCAAATCTGCTCCGTGGTCCACTGGCCGGCACGCCTGGCGACCGCGAATGCGAAGAGCGGTCCGGTGCCCGCCACGATCACCGTCTGACCGCTCACGATCGGCGTGATGGAGTTGGAGACGAACTGATGGACGAGAGGCCGCTCCCAGAGCAGCGCGCCGGTGGTCGCGTCGACTCCGACGATCTTGACCTGCGTGGGCGTGATGATCTGCCGAACGCCATCGATGGTGGCGACCATCGGCGAGGCATAGCCGGGACCATCACCAGTCCAGCTCCACACGACAGCGCCCGTGTTGACGTCGAACGCTGTCAGGGCGCCTTTGTCGTTGCCACCGACGTGAAAGATCACGTGACCGGCATCGATCATCGGCGAGAACGCATGCGACGTGTACAGCATCTCCGGCCCGGTCCCGGGTTTCTGCCAGATCTGCTTGCCCGTCGCCGCATCCCATGCCGTGACGACACCCGTCATGCCGATCGAATAGAGGCGGCCATTGAAGAACACGGGCGTGGACTTCGGTCCAGGGCCGTGCTGTTTCGCTGCGGGATTCATCGTGAAGGTTGCGGGATACCCGGCCTGCCATACGATCTTGCCGCTCCCGGCGTCGAGTGCGGTCATCGTCTCGTTGTCGCCGATGCGTGAGAACTGATAGACGCGGTTGCCGACGAGGAGCGGCGTCGAATAGCCGGTTCCGATCTCGACTTTCCACTGCTCGCTCAGCGTTTCGGGCCACGCCTTCGGCGCCGTCAGGCCGATGATGACGCCGTCACGGGCAGCTCCGCGCCACTGCGTGACGTCGGCGGACGGACGCTGCGCCTGCCCCGCCAGACTCATTCCCAACAGAACCGCAACCAGCATCGGCACTCGTCGTCGCATAGGCTCCCTTCCCTCGAAAGCCCTCAGTGTATTCGATAGGATTTGCTGTGGCGCTCGCTTGTGTTGAGGGTTTCAATTACGCTGGGCGAAAGAATCCGGCCGATCAGGTGGGAACGACGCTGGCAACTATGACCAACACAAGCGAGTTCTGGAGATAGCGTGCTGCAAGAGTTGCTCGGCGCGAGCCCCGCCTTGGCCGCCGTGCGGGACGAACTCAGTCGCCTGCTGGCGCGTCCGGCCGTCCCGCTCAAGCGTCTGCCGCCGGTGCTCATCCAGGGCGAGACGGGAACCGGCAAGGGTCTCGTCGCCCACGTGATCCATCAGATGGGCCCGCGCTCGGACAACTCGTTCGTCGACGTGAACTGTGCGGCCATTCCCGACACGCTGCTCGAGGCCGAGCTCTTCGGCTTTGAGCGCGGTGCGTTCACGGATGCAAAACAGGCAAAAGCGGGGCTTCTTCAAGTCGCGCACCGCGGCACGATCTTCCTCGACGAGATCGGCCTGATGCCTGACGCACTTCAGGTCAAGCTGCTCAAGGCGCTCGAGGACCGATCGGTGCGCCGGCTGGGCAGCACCCGAACAGAGCCTGCTGACGCGTGGGTGCTCGCCGCGACGAGCGAAGACCTCGGTTCTGCCATACGCACTCGGCGATTCCGCGAGGACCTCTACCATCGCCTTGCGGTCGTGACCGTGCAGCTCCCGCCGCTTCGCGATCGCGGGTCTGATGTGCTGCTTCTCGCTCGCCACTATCTGGATCGCGCGTGTCGTGAATACGGGCTGCCGAGCAAGGCACTCTCGTCGGATGCCGAAGCGGCGATGCTTGGATATACATGGCCGGGCAACGTGCGGGAGCTCGCCAACGTGATGGAGAGAGTCGCGCTCCTCTCCGAGGCCGAGCAGGTCACTGCCGCGACACTGCGTCTGCCGCGCGCGGCTCGTGTGCCCGCTCCCGGCACGCGTCCAGGTGAGAGCGTCGACGAACAGATGGCATCGCTTGAACGCGGGCGCATCGAGGAGGCGCTGCGCGTCGAGGGCTGGAATATTTCGCGAGCGGCCGCTCGCCTCGGTCTGCCGCGGAACACGCTGCGCTACCGCATAGAGCGTCACGGCCTCAGCGAGGCCAGCGACGCAGGTCATCGCCGTAAGACCGAGTCGGCCGCCAGGCCGGAGCCAGCGCCGCCTGTCAGATGGCAGCGGACGCGGGTCACGTTCCTCCAGACGCAGATCGCTGACGATGGTGCGACGCCCGAGCACGAGCGCACGCGCGTGCTCGACGAGATCGCCGCGAAGCTGACGGGTTTCGGAGGCCGCATCATCGAGATGGCGCCCTCGTTCGTGCGAGCGGCGTTCGGCCTCGATGTCGTTGAGGATGCCGCTCGACACGCCGCGCATGCAGCGTTTGCCGTGCAGCGCGCGAGGCCACCGATGCATCTGCGAAGCGCACTTCATACCGAGGAGATGCTCGTCGGCAGGCTCGACGATCGCGTCGAGCTGGATACCGACGCCCGGCACAACGCGCAACGCGTCCTCGAGCAGTTGCTGACGGCCACGCAGGGCGAAGCGATTGTGGCGTCTGCGACGACGAAGCCGTTCCTCGAAAGGCGATTCGAGGTCCAGCCGTTCTCGTCGGCTCCGGAACCACATCGACCGTGGCGAGTCATTGGTCTGGTCGACGCCGACCGCCAGCCGGGCCCCTTCGTCTCGCGCACGCGCGAGATCGCAATGCTCGAGGATCTGCTGGCACAGGCCGAGCAGGGACGAGGTCAGGCCGTGCTGCTCGCCGGCGAACCGGGCATCGGCAAGTCGCGCCTGTTGCACGAGTTTCACCGGCTGACGAGAGATCGCGCGGGCTGGTTGCAGGGCTCCGCAGTGTCCTTCGGCAGCTCGCTGCCGTTTCATCCGCTGATCGATTTGCTGAAGCGTGCCTGTTCGGTACAGGCCACCGACTCCGACGAGGCAGTCAGAGGGCGGATCGACGCGGCGACCTCGTCGTTCGGTGAGTCGTTTCGACCGTCGGTGCAGTTCCTCCGCTCGCTGATGTCAGTCGACGCGAACGATGCGGAGCAGGCAGCCCTCGATCCGAAGTTGCGGCGCGCCGGTATCTACGAGGCGATCGGGCGGTTCCTGCATGCGACGTCCGAGGCTCGCCCGCTGATCGTCGTGCTCGAAGATGCGCACTGGACGGATCAGGCAACAGGCGAGTTCCTGACGCTGATGGTCGAGAGCCTCACGGCCAGCCGGATTCTGCTCTGCGTGACGCATCGAACCGGGTATCCGCTGCCATTTACTCCGGGTGCGTTCGGCACGCAGTTGACGCTGTCGCGAATTCCACGCGCGGATGCCAGCGCCATCGGCTGTTCACTCGTCGGCGCGCAGTCGTTGTCGGCCGATCTGCAACAGTTCATCGATGCGAAGACCGAAGGCAATCCATTCTTCATCGAAGAGGTGCTGCGATCACTGCAGGAGCGCGGCCTGCTCGAACGGGGGGGAGACGAGGTCGGCTTGCGGCGGCCAACGGAAAACATCGACGTTCCGGACAGCGTGGAGGACGTGCTCCTTGGCCGCCTGGAACGCCTTGATCGGGCTTCACGTGACGTCTTGCGTGTCGCCGCGGTGATCGGTCGCGAGTTTCCCCGACGCGTGCTCGAGCGGGTCATCACCGATGGATCGCAGGCGATCGAGGATCGGATTCGAGCGCTGAGGTCCGCCGAACTGATTCACAACGCCCGCGTGTGGCCCGAAGTGATCTACGCGTTCCGCCACGCCCTCACTCAGGAGGTGGCCTACAACACGCAGACCGAGGCCGAGCGGCAGGCGCAGCACGCACGGATTGGCGAAGCCGTCGAACACGTGTACGCGGACCGTCTCTCTGAGCACTTCGGTGTGCTCGCGCATCACTTCACCCGCGCGCAGCGATGGGACAAGGCGCTCGAGTACTTGCTCTCGGCTGCGCAACAGGCAGAGGCCAACTTCGCCACTCGGGAAGCGCTCGCGCTCTACGACGACGCCCGCCGGGCAGCGGAACAGATCGCCGGCGGAGTGGGCGACACGAATACGCTCATCCGAATCCACGAGGCAAAGGCGCGGCTGTACTTCGTGACCAGCGATTTCGTGCAGTCGGCGGCCGAGGGTGAACGCATCCTGCCGCTGGCGCGATTGACTGGCAACAGGATCAAAGAGGCGGAAGGACTCGCCATCATCGCGTGGGGATCGACCTGGGGCCGCAATCTGGATGCGGCCATCCGCTTTTCACGAGAGGCGATCGCCGTCGGAGAGCAGGCGGGTGCGCTCGCTGCCCAGGGCAGGGCGCACTTCACGATCGGGTTCGTTCGCGGCGTGACCGGTTACCTCGACGAGAGTCGTGCGTCGCTCGATAAAGCGGTCGAGATCAGCAACGCCGCGGGCGATGCGTACACTCGATCGTTGTCGCTCGCAGGCGCGGGTCTGCTCCGAAACTGGGAGGGCGACTACGCAGAGGCCGCGCGGCTCCAGCGCGAGGGCCGCGAAGTGGCTCGCGACAGCGGCCGGCTCTTCCCGCTGCTCTTCGGTTGTTTTCTTCACGGCCTCTCGCTCACGGGGAAGGGTGACTACGACGAGGCGCTCGAGTCGTTCAACGAAGGGTTGTCGCTCGCGGAACGCGTGGGCGACGAAGCCATTCATCATCGGCTGCTCAACTGTCTCGGGTGGCTCTACGCCGATCTTGGCGATCTCGATCAGGCCGAGGAGCTCAACACGATCAGTGCGCGGATCGGCCGCCGCCGTAGCGACCCTGGCACGCAGCCGAATGCCGAACTCAATCTTGCGGAGATCTTTCGCGCGAGGGGTGACCTGGCCAGGGCCCAGGATCAGTACGACGAGGTGTTTCGCTTCTTCCTGAACCCGGATACGAGTCTCTGGATGCGTTACCGGTATTCAATCCGGATGTTTGCGGGCCTCGGCGAGTTGGCGCTGGCGCGCGGAGATCTCAGCGCAGCCCGATCGCACAGCGCTCAGTGCCTCGAGTTGGCCACGCGCACCGCGTCGCGCAAGAACCTCGTCAAGGGCTGGCGGCTGGCGGCTCAAATCGCGCACGTTGAACGCGACGCCGACCACGCCGAAGGCCTGTTCCGAAAGTCGCTCGCCGTTGCCACGTCGATTGGCAACCCGGTTCAGCACTGGAAGGCGGAGATCGCTCTCGGTCAGTTTCTTCGCGATGCCAAGCGCCTCGATGAGGCACAGCAGGCGTTCGGACGCGCTTTTGCGCTGATGCAGCGTGTGCGAGAGGGGCTGCGCGACGAGCGCCTGCGAGGTGCCCTCGACAGGAATCCCGATTTCCGGCTTCTTCAAAGTCTCGTCACGCGCGTGTGACGGTAGTCGCCCCGTCGCCCCATCGGACCGTGTGAAACAGGTTTCGACATCGTGCCGGGACGGGGCCTTTATGCCCCGCCCCGGACCCGCTACGACAGGATGAGCGGCTGTCGTGCGACCGTTGTGCGGACGACGAACAGAATCGTCACCGTTCCGATGAGACCCGTCGTCAGGACGAACAACTGAATGCCAACGCTGGCCGCTGCCAGCGCGTAGAGGCTGATGCCGAGTCCCGTCCACATCCAGGCAAGGGCGAGTGCCTTCGCCCTGAGCGGCATCCCTCGCGTCTCCCTGAATCGCCGCAGCATCGGCCCGAACCAGCGATTCCCTTCAAGCCATCCCGCGAGCCTCGGCGAGCTTCGCGCGAACAGATACGACGCCGCGATGATGAACTCCGTCGTCGGCAGACCCGGCACGAACACGCCGATCACCCCGAGGGCGACCGCGAACACGCCAAGCGTTGCGTAGAGTACTCGCCGGAACGTCGTTGCTCCAGAGTTGCCGTTCATGGCGCCCTCCTCCCTCTTCTATCTAGTGATCGATGTCGCTGGAGAGTTACTGCGTCTTGAACGAGTCGCATGAGACGGTGGAGTGCCAGTTCACGAACGTCCCGGTCGGGTTGTCCTTCCAGGCCCAGACGTGCAACGTGTAGAACTCCGGGAGGCCGAATCGATTCGGACTCTCGAACCGATGAAACAGCTGTCCCATCAGTTGTGGCGGATCACCAGGGTGCTTGTCGTCCCAGTCTTTCGCAATTACGAGGAAGTCGGCACCCGTAATCCGCAGACGCCCGCTCGGCAGCGCCTCGTACAGCACGATCTCCGGTTCCATGGGATTCAGCTCGCCACCGTCGAACACACGGTCGAGGTTGACGTAGTGAAGGCCCATAGCGCCATAGTCCGGGCCAGATACGCAGCCGAAAAGAAGGTGATAGTTCGCCTTCTCAGCCGCTGACACATCCTTGAAACGCTCCGTCGCTTCGCGGACCACCTCAACCAACTCGTTCATTTGCCGATTCGGGCTCATGCCGGGGTGAGAATGGTTCTGGGCGTATGCGCCTGAGGGAACCAGGCACATCATCAACAGCATTCCGACGGTGGATGCGGTTCGCACCGCGCCGTGCAGGCGCTTTGCCGTCATCGGGATGATCATCGGGACGCGCCGCTTGTAATCGGCGTACTGGGGATGCGCGTCGATGAGATCGCGCTCCTCGAGCTGGATCGCCACGAAGATGTACGCCGTTGTCATCACCGCGAACAGCAGGTGCGTCACCGTCATCGTCGGCGTTGCCCAGAACGCAAAGAGCCATCCGAGATAGAGCGGGTGACGGATCAGGCGATAGGGTCCCGGCGTGACGAAGTTCAGCGACGTGTACTCACGACCTCGAAGGTTGAGCCAGACCTGGCGCAGCCCGAAGAGGTCGAAGTGGTTGATGAGGAACGTCGTCACCAACACCAGGAGGAATCCGAAACCGAAGAGACCGTAGAGCACCGCGCGCGCGGTCGAGTTCCGCACATCCCAGATCACGCCACCGAGCGGGCTCCACTGCCAGAACAGCAGAATCAGCGCGAGGCTGCTGAGGAGCACGTAGGTGCTGCGCTCAGCCGCAGAAGGAATGAGGCGAAGCAGGTGACGCTTGAACGCCGGTCTCGCCATCACGCTGTGCTGGACGGCGAACAGACCGAGCAGGCCCAGATCGATCAGGAGCGCGGTTCCGAGTGGCGCGGCCGGCACCCCGTCCAGCGACTTCGGCACTCCGAAGTTGCCGACGAACCCGACGGCGTAGAGATAGGTCACGAAGAAGATGGAGTAGGCGATCACTCCGTAGGCGAATACCAGCAGTCTGCTCATCACATGCCTCCGTTGGACCGCCATGCGGTCCGTTGCGAGCAATAGCCCGGTGCCGTGAAGGAGGCAATGGATGTGCCCGAGCGTCGATCGTCCTAACGTCTGCGCCCGCACGATGTTGAGGGCGCGTGCTGCTGACGGACCGCGCTGTCAGCTGTCGAAAATTGGGCAGTTCGACAGAGGGAAGGTACAATCGATCGGTTCTAACCCTCGATGGATCAACGCTTCATCCGAAATTTTTCGATCATCGCGCACATCGACCATGGCAAGTCGACGCTGGCAGATCGCTTCCTCGAACTCACTGGCGCGCTTCAGGCGCGCGAGATGGAAGCGCAGGTCCTCGACGCCATGGACCTCGAGCGTGAGCGCGGGATCACGATCAAGGCGCATCCGGTACGCCTGAACTACACCGCTGACAGCGGAGAGCAGTACGTCCTCAACCTGATCGACACGCCCGGGCACGTCGATTTCAGCTATGAGGTCACGCGGTCGCTGGCCGCGTGCGAAGGCGCCCTGCTGCTCGTCGACGCGTCGCAGGGAGTCGAGGCGCAGACGCTCGCCAACGCCTATCTGGCCGTCGACAACGGCCTCGAGGTGATTCCCATCATCAACAAAATCGATCTGCCGAGCGCGCAGCCGGATGAGTGCAAGCGTCAGATCGAGGACATCATCGGGCTCGACTCGTCCACGGCGATCCTCGCGAGCGCCAAAGAGGGCACCGGCACCCGCGACATTCTCGAGGCGGTGGTCAGTCGCTTCCACCCTCCCACGGGCGAGGCGGACGCCCCGCTCAAGGCGCTCGTCTTCGACTCGTGGTACGACGCCTATCGAGGTGTGGTCATCGTGGTCCGTGTGATCGACGGCACACTCAGGACCAAACAGAAGATCCGGTTGATGGCGACGGCACAGGACTACGA
The DNA here is from genome assembly GCA_963772955.1 of uncultured Acidobacteriota bacterium. Taxonomy (GTDB): domain Bacteria; phylum Acidobacteriota; class Vicinamibacteria; order Vicinamibacterales; family UBA2999; genus Gp6-AA40. The sequence goes on from CAVYZF010000010.1 coordinate 18,909, forward strand.
GGTCGACGCCCTCGGGGTGTTTTCGCCCAAAGCCATCCCGGTTGACGAGCTCGGTGTTGGTGAAGTCGGCTTTATCGCCGCCAACATCAAGCGCGTCGCCGACGCGAAAATCGGCGACACCGTCACCGAGACCGCCAGGCCGACAGTAGAACCGTTTCCTGGCTTCAAAGAGCTGAAGCCGATGGTCTTTGCGGGTCTTTATCCGGTGGAGGGGCACAAGTACACCGAGCTGCGAGACGCGCTCGAGAAGCTGCGGTTGAACGACGCCTCGTTCTTCTACGAGCCGGAGACGTCTGCGGCGCTGGGGTTCGGCTTCCGCTGCGGCTTCCTCGGTCTGCTGCACATGGAGATCGTGCAGGAGCGCCTGGAGCGCGAGTACGACATGGACCTGGTGACGACGGCACCGGGCGTTTTGTATCGCGTGACGACGACCGATGGCGAGGTGCAGGAGATCGACAGCCCGGCCAAGCTGCCCGATCCAGGACGCATCACCAAGCTCGAGGAGCCGGTGATCACGGCGATGATCCTGACGCCATCGGAGCACGTCGGCGCGATTCTGCAGCTCTGTCAGGACAAACGTGGCATCCAGAAGAAGCTGGAGTACCTGAAGTCGGACCGCGTGCTCATCACCTACGAGCTGCCCTTCAACGAAGTCGTGATGGACTTCTACGACAAGCTGAAGACCTACTCGCGAGGGTACGCGTCACTCGACTATCACGTGACCGGATACTGGGAGTCGCCGCTCGTCAAGATGGACATCCTGGTCAACGGCGAGCCGGTCGACGCGCTGTCGATCATCGTCCACCGGGATGCGGCGTACGATCGCGGACGTGCGCTGGCGTCGAAGATGAGGGAGTTGATCCCGCGCCAGATGTTCGAGGTCGCCATCCAGGCGTCGATCGGAAACCGCATCATCGCGCGGGAAAGCGTCAAGGCTCTGCGCAAGAACGTGCTGGCCAAGTGCTATGGTGGCGACATTAGCCGCAAGCGCAAGCTGCTCGAGAAACAGAAAGAAGGAAAGAAGCGGATGAAGCGCGTCGGCCGCGTCGAAATCCCGCAGGAGGCCTTCCTTGCGGTTTTGAAGGTCGGAACCGAGTAGTGCGGGGTATAACTACAGTATGACGAAGGGCAAGGACGCCGCCGAGGGCCCGACCTTCCGCAAATCGACGGCGCGGGAGTATTTCGAGTCGATCTGCGTGGCCGTCATCCTCGCGCTCTTCGTGCGGACGTTCGTCGTGCAGGCTTTCAAGATCCCGACCGGGTCGATGGAGAACAACCTGCTGATCGGCGATCATCTCCTCGTCAACAAATTCGTGTTCGCGCCGACGCTCTCCCGTGTCGAAGACATACTGTTGCCGATCGATCCGATCCGGCGCGGCGACGTGCTGGTCTTCAAGTACCCCGAGGATCCCGAGCGCGATTTCATCAAGCGCGTCATCGGCCTGCCGGGTGAGACGCTCGAACTGAAGGAGAAGAAGGTTTACATCAACGGGACGCCACTCGATGAACCCTACGTGCACTTCATGTTTCCGGCCGATGCCACGAGCGGAGACCCCGGTGAAGGGACCTTCGATGTGCGACGATCCTACGGTCCGGTCACGGTGCCCGAAGGCCACTACTTCATGATGGGGGACAATCGCGACAACTCGCAGGACAGCCGCTACTGGGGCTTCATGCCGCGGGAGTACGTCAAGGGCAGGGCCTTGTTCGTCTACTTCTCGTTCGGTGAGGGCGGCTCTGGCCTGTCCGGGTTGCTGGGCAACGTCAGATGGGGCAGGATTCTCCACCAGATACACTGACCGAGGCATGAAGACAGTTCTCAAGCTGGTGATTGCGGTCGCGCTGCTGAATGCCGTGGTGCGTGGCGCCGATTCCGCCTGGAATTACTATCAACTGAAGGATGCAGCGCAGCGGGCGCTGCTCTTTGGAGCGCAGGTGAGCTCGCGGCAGATTCACGAGCAGATCATGGAGCGGGCCGGGGAACTGCGGGTCCCGTTGATGCCCAACGATCTCACCGTGAGCTGGCGGGCCGGCCGGCGGATCGCCGAAGCGAGCTACACGCAGCAGATCGAGTTCTTTCCCAGGTACCGCTATCCCGTCCTGTTCTCGTTCAACGTCGACACGGTGTCGGTCGGTACTCCGCCCGACGATGAGTCTTACCCGCCGGTTCGAAACTAGCGTCCGGTTTCTTGACCACCGTAGCCTCGGCGAAGGTGGTTAGCCGGACCGTCCTGACAACAGTGACGACGCGTGCTCGGCGTCTGCGGCACTCTCTACATCCAGCCGCTGGCGCTCCGTTTTCGCTGCGCTCGCGTATTCCACATCCTTGAGCGATGGGAGATTGGCGTCGATGGTCAGGCCCACGCTCCTGACCGCGGCGCGCAGCAGCTCGATCGCGACGCCGACGTCGCCGTGCGTACTGCGAATACTGTGCATGGCGACGATGGGCGCGTCGCGGAGAGCACGGCGGCACGCACGCATGATCTCGAGTGGCACGTCGGTCGCAGTCCGCATCGCCGAGTCGATGGCGGCCCGTCGGCGTTCTGCAGCGTCGGGTGGCATGCGCACTGCCATGATTACCGACGTGTACGCCTCGGCGTCGCGATCGACGAGTGACGCGATCGCGGGCCGCAGCGAGCGAAGCCGGTCGGTGGCATCGGCCAGCTCCACGGAGTCGGTCGACTCCGTGGGCCGCGATGCCCGGATCCCGACAGCCATGAGCAGGAGAGAGACGCCCAGCGCACCCGTCAGGGCCGCAGCGGCGCCGCCACCCGGCGCCGGTGCTGTAGACGAGAAGGCGTCCAGCAGATCGCGAACAGAGTAATTGGTGTAAGAGCGCATTACCTGATCCTGGAAGCAAGCTCGTCGGCTGAAAGACCGCGAATCAGCACGGTCTTGCGCCGTGATCGTTCGCCGACGGTGATCGAAAGCGCGCGCCTGGGTACCCCGAGCGCATCGGCAAGCACCTCGATGAGTTCAGCGTTTGCGGCCCCATCGACGGGCGCTGCGTGGAGACGCACGAGCAATGCGTTTTCACGGGTGCCAGCCAACCCCGCGCGTGCGGCGCGTGGCACCACATGGACAGCGAGCAAGACGCCGTCGTGTGTCGTCGTGAGCACGCTCGATCTTACGGCCTCAGCGTTTCGGCGCGCGCGGTCCACCGTTTGCGTGCCGACTCTCCATTAGACACCGGAGCTGGTGCAGAATCGGGCGATGGGCTCCGTGCCTCCTGTGCCTCTGCGCCTCTGTGTGTCGTGGCTGGTGTGCAGCGTCGCAATCCTGAGCGCTCAGGCGCCGCGCCCGCCCGATCTCATCCTTCACAACGCGCGTGTTTACACCGTCGACTCGCGTAACACAGTAGCCGATGCGATCGCGATTGCCGGCGACCGAATCATCCAGGTCGGCAGGGACGCCGACGCTCTCGCACTCAGGGCATCGTCGACGCGCGTGCTCGACATGCGCGGCGCGACGATTGTCCCTGGCTTCCACGACGCTCACGGGCACGTCGTTGGGTTAGGCGCCTCGCTGCAGGACGTCGATCTTCGAGGCACGAGCAGTTATGAAGAAGTGGTCGGCCGTGTCCGTCGCCGATTGGCCAGTGCGAGGCCAGGCGAGTGGATCATCGGCCGCGGCTGGGATCAGAACGACTGGGCCGAGAAAGTGTTTCCCACGCACGACCTGCTGAGCGCCGCAACACCAAACACCCCCGTTTATCTGGCGCGCGTGGATGGCCATGCCGGTCTCGCGAATCGCAAGGCGATGGAGGCAGCAGGGCTGACCTCATCGACGATTGACCCGCCCGGTGGGCGCATCATGCGGGCTGGTGGCCAGCCATCCGGCGTGTTGATCGACGGGGCGCAGGCACTCGTTACGTCGAAGATTCCGCCGCTGAGCCGCCAACAGCTCGAGGATCAGATTCGACTCGCCGATCGCGAGCTTCGTCGAGTCGGTATCACGATGGTGGATGATGCCGGCGCCGACGGCGAGACGGTCGACGCGTACAAACGACTGATGGAAGCCGGCACCATCAAGACGCGCCTGTATGTGATGGTGCGCGGCAGCCTCCCGCAGTTGACGCCGTTCCTTGCGCGCGGTCCGGTCAACGATTTCCTCGATCATCGTCTCGCCGTGAGGGCGATCAAGGTTTATGCAGACGGCGCGCTCGGGTCACGCGGTGCGGCTCTACTCGAATCGTATGCCGACGAGCCCACGACAAACGGGCTGCTCGTGACGCCGCCAGACGAGGTGTACGCACAGACACTCGCCGCAGCCAAGGCTGGATTTCAGGTGGGGATTCACGCCATCGGCGATCGCGCCAACCGGGAAGCCATGGACACCTTCGAGCGTGTGGAGCGCGAAGTCCCCGGCGCGCGCGACCTGCGGATGCGAATCGAGCACGCGCAGATTCTCGATGCCGCGGAGATTCCTCGATTCGCAAAGCTTGGCGTGATCGCGTCGATGCAGCCGACGCACGCAACGTCTGACATGCCGTGGGCCGCGACGCGCATCGGGGATGCGCGAGTCGAAGAGGGTGCCTACGTCTGGAGAAAGCTGCTCGACGCCGGTGCCGTGATCGCGTCCGGATCTGATTTCCCGGTGGAAGACGCGAACCCGCTGCTTGGCTTCTACGCGGCCATCACGCGGGAGGACACGACGGGGAAACCGGCAGGAGGGTGGACACCGAGCCAGCGCATGACGCGTGAGGAAGCACTCGCGTCCTTCACGAGGCAGGCCGCGTTCGCGTCTCATGCGGACACGCAAATGGGGTCGATTGAATCTGGAAAGCTTGCGGATTTGGTGGTGCTCTCGCGCGACATCATGCGCGTCCAGCCGCGCGAGATTCTCACGACGCTGGTGCAGATGACGATCGTGGGTGGAGAGATCGTCTACCCGTGACAGAGGACCGCCAGCATATGTCGCCTCAACGCATGGTTGCGCAAGTGCCCTCGCGCCAGGCTGAGCTGTGAGTGGACCCCCCTCCTCGCAATGGCAGGTCCGGCCTGACGATCGCGAGATCAGGCTCGACAAGTTCCTTGCCGCATCCGATCGACTCGGGTCGCGCAAGCGAGTCGCGACGGCGCTCGAGCGCGGCAAGGTATTCCTGAATGACGCCGAGGTGGGGCTCCCCGACGCGTCGCGGCGTCTGCGCGAGGGTGACGTCGTTCGTGTCTGGATGGACCGGCCAGGGAGCTCGAAGCGTCGCACCGGACCATTCGAGTTCGGTCAGCTGCAGATCCTCTTCGAAGACGACCTCCTGCTCGTCGTCAACAAGCCGGCCGGCATCCTGAGCGTGCCGCTGCCGCACGGCGACCCAACGCCGTCCGTCTATGCGCTGCTCGAGGAGCATCTCCGCGGGCATCGTCAACGGCGCCCCTTCGTCGTGCATCGCATCGACCGCGACACGTCGGGGCTGGTGCTGTTCGCGAAGACGGCGCGCGCCCAGGAGACGCTCAAAGATCAATTCAGGCGGCGCGAGCCGGAACGTGTGTATCTCGCGCTCGTCTACGGGCACCCGGCTCCGCCGGCCGGGACGTGGCGCGACGTCTTGCTGTGGGACAAGGATTCGCTGATTCAGCGCGAGACTCATCCGAACGATCCGCGCGGCAGGGAAGCCGTCGCGCACTATCGCGTCGTCGAGACGCTTGCTGGCACGTCGCTCATCGAGGTGCGGCTCCACACTGGGAAGCGGAATCAGATCCGCATCCAGGCGCGCCTGCGTGGTCACACGCTCGTTGGCGAGCAGCGATACACGTACGGGCCGGACGAGATTCGGCCGATCGATTTTTCGCGGCAGGCGCTGCACGCGCACAGGCTTGGATTTCAGCATCCCGGCGACGGGCGCGAACTACGTTTCGAGGCGCCGCTGCCAGAGGATTTCGAAGGTCTGTTAGCGCGACTCCGGCGGGTCTAAAGACCCGTCGCTACGACCGCATTGTAGAGGCGCGTCTTTAGACGCGCCTGATTCGATTCATTTGAATCGCGGGACGAGGTTCAACGCGTTGTCGCGCTCGATGCCGCGCAGTTCATCCTGTGAGAAACCAGCGCGCTGCAGACCTTGCACCTGCGGCGCGCCATCGAAGAACGGCGCGTCGGTGCCGAAGACGATCTGTGACGTGCCGACCAGCGTCTTGAGCGCCTGCATGTTGACCGGATTCGCCGACCCCGCGGTGTCGTAGTAGAAGCGCCGCAGGTGATGCAGCCTCGAGTTGGGCGCCGGCGGCTTCGCGAGGTTGTCCGCCGACATCTCCGCGCCAAGCAACCTGCCAGCGACGCCGACGAGCGTGCCGCCTGCGTGCGAGAAGATGAATCGCACGTCTGGGCTCTTGGTTGCCGCCTCGCTCACGATCAGGCTGGCAATCGTGCGCGTCGTGTCCATCGGGTACTCGAGCATCTGATTGGCCACGCGCGGAATCAGATTCATGCAGCACGCCGCGTCGGTCGGATGCGTGTAGACGACGGCCTTGCGCCGATTGAGCTCAGCGAGCACTGGCGTAAACGACGGATCGCCGAGCCATGCATTTCCATAGCTCGTGAGCAGGCCAACGCCATCCGCTTTCAGCGTATCGAACGCGTATTCGATCTCCTTGAGGCTGCCTTCGACGTCAGGCAGCGGCAACACGGCGAACAAGCCAAAGCGTCCCTTGTAGTCAGAGACCAGCTTGGCTGCGGCGTAGTCGTTCATCTCGCGGGCGAGCTTGCGCGCCTCCTGCACGTCTCCGAACCAGACGCCCGGCGCAGTGATCGACAACATCGCGGTCGCGATGCCCACGCGATCGAGTGCTTCGACGGCGCTTGCAGGTGAGTAGCCCTTCCACGCGGCGAGCCCGGGGATGGGTGACGAGGCGTTCTTCGCGTTCAGCGTCGCGTAGAAGCTGGGCGAGACGAAGTGCTGATGGATGTCGATTCGCCGTGCCGGCGTTCCCGGTGTCTGCGCCGCAGATGGCAGGCCGTGGAGAAGCGATCCCGCACCAGCGGCTCCAAGCGTGGCAAGAAACAGTCGCCGGCTGCGGCGAGTGTCGTCACTCATGTCTCACGGCCTCCAAGTGAAATTGCGTGATGGGGTCAGACCCTTCACGCTTTTGCAAGGATCACGTCGAGCACGACCGACCGTCCGGCGCGAACGTGATCGAGACCGCGACGCAGTGCTGGTAGCACCTCGTCCGGGTCCTCCACGCGCTCGCCAACGGCTCCGACGACGGCCGCGAGCAGATCGTATCGGGGCGAAGGCACGAGATCGGTGCCGACGAAGTGTCGCCCCTCGACGGAGTAGCCCTTCGGATACGCGCTGATCAGCGGCGCCTTGTTCGCGTTGTACGCGCGATTGTTGAAGACGATGACCAGGATGGGCGCCTGATTCATCTGGCTCGCCCAGAGCGCCGCCAGCGGCTCACCGAAGACGAACGACCCATCGCCCACCACGAGCACGACCGGACGATCGGGGCGCGCGAGCTTGATGCCAAGCGCCGCGCCCAGTCCCCAGCCCAGTGACGACCCGCCGCTTCCGAACATCGTCTCGGGTTCGTCAGTGTCAACATGGTTCCACACGGCGACGTGACTCGTGAGCGACTCATCGACGAACACACACTCGGGCGCTTCGCGTTGAAGCTGACCGATGCAGTAGCCGAGCCACTCGGTCGTCAGCGGTCGCGTGCTCTGCATCGCCAGCGCCGAGGCCTTGCGTGCCGCGCGCCGCTCGTTGTGCCGGGCAGCCAACTCGGTGCGTCGCGTCTCGATGCGTGCCCGGTCGCGATCGGTCAGCAGTTCCGAGGCGTAGCCGGCAACAAGCTCCAGCGCTCGAGCGCTGTCTGCACGAATGGCAGATGTGAGCGGGAAGCTCCAGAGCGGGATGCGCTCTTTGATCGGATCGACGTCGATTTGAAGGATCGTCGCATCGGCTCGCGGCGTGACCTGTGTCGGGATGTAGGGCACATCGCTGTCGACGATCAGGATCACATCCGCCGCTTCGACGAATGGTCCCGGCTGGAACCCCTGATGGAGCGGATGGCTTGTCGGAAAGTTCGTACGCTCCCGGCGCTCGACAACGGGTAGCGCAAGCAGTTCGGCGAGCCTCACGAGCGCGTCGAATCCCTGTCGCGTCCGGCCCGCCGTCGACGTGAGCAGTACCGGGCGGTCGCTGCGAACGAGGTGCCGCGCGACCTCTCGCAACGCGTCGGGGTCGCCTGCACCCAATCGCGCCGGCACCGTCAGCTCGGGAGCCGGATGCTTCACGTCGCCCACTTCAGTCATCAGGACTTCGCGCGGCAGCGTGAGGTAGACGGGCCCGGGCGGATCGCTCACGGCAATCTGCAACGCGCGCGCGATCACCTCGCCCATCTGCTCCGGACGTCGCAGCTCGTAGTCCCATTTCACGAAGTTGCGAACGATGCCGTGCTGGTCGAACTGTTCCTGCAGCCAGTGGATGTAAGTGTCTCGAGTCCCGCGCTGCGTGGCGTCTGCCGTGTACGGCGTGCGGCCCGCTGAGATGAGAACGGCGGCGCGGCCGCGCTGCGCGTTGTGCAGCATCCCGCCAAGGTTCTGCGTGCCCACATCGACGTGCACCAGCACGGCCTGCGGCCGGCCGGTTGCCTGGTAGTAGCCGTGCGCCGCGGCGAGTGCTACGAGCTCGAACAAACAGAGCACGGTGCGGGGAACAGGCTCGCCGAGCTGTTCGAGTTTCGAGAGCGCTTCCTGGATTGGGATCGTGTCGGTGCCCGGGTTCATGAACAGGCACTCGACGCCCTGCGCCATCAGCGCACGAACGTACGCTTCGGCCGATTCAGCGGGCCGCTGCTCGAGAGATTGTGACGGCTTCTCGTGGGCAGGTTTCGATGTTGTCGCCAACTTTGCCCTTTGAACTTTGACCTTCGAACTTAGTTGTTGTCCTGCGGATCGTCTGCGTTTCGGCTGCGGGCAGGGGGAGCCCCAGGGATTGGTTTGCCCGGGACGCCGCCAAGCTCGCGGATGACTTTGGCCGTGTCGTCGTGCGCGACGCCAGAAGTGCCGCCAAATCCGAAACCGCCAGCGAGCCCGAGCGCGGTATCGAGCGCTGTATATCCGCGCTTGTCCTGGATGTCGAGCTTGAGGCCGTTCTCGTGAAGGAATCGAACCACGTCGGTCCATCCCCACAGCGCGGCTCCATGGGCGGCCGTTCGCCCCTGTGTATCGACGCCGTTGATGTCGGTTCCGGCGGCGAGCAGCAGGCGGATCGATTCGACCGCTTCCTTCTGCGTTTTGTTGCGACCGGTCATGTCTTCTTCGCGCGCCGCAACATTGGCCGCCATCATGACGGCGTTGACGCCGTTGCGTGTCGCTCTGCGCGGATTGGCGCCCTTCTCGAGCAGCATCTTGATCACCGGGACGTCACCCGCCTTGGCGGCGCGCAGCAGCGGCGTTGTGCCGACGCCGAGTGCGCCGTCGCCGCCACGATCGAGCTTGGTTCGATACGGGACCTGAGCACGCAGCGGGACGTCAACCTTCGCGCCGCGGTCGAGCAGCTTCGTGATGATATCCATGCTGCTCAGCATGTCGTCGGTCTCGCGCGGCGCCGGCCGGTTGGACGACGGGATCGTGTGCGCATCGACGGCGGCCCACAGTGCCGTACGACCGACCTTGTCTTCCATGTCGAGATTCGCGCCCGCGTCGATGAGCGCGCCCGCGACGTCAAAATGTCCGTTGATGAGCGCGAGCACCAGCGGCGAGTACTGATCCGGATCGACGATGTTGGGATCGGCGGCGGAAGAGACGAGGACCCTGACGCACTCAACACAGCCTTCGCGCGCGGCGAAGAGCATCGGTGTCAGGCCTCCCGGTGGCAGCCACTTGTCGCGTGGCTCAGACGTGCGCTGACGCTCCCACGCGATGATCGTGGATCGGGCGTTGACGTCGGCGCCGGCTTCGATCAGCGCGCGCATCATGTCGGGATGCCCCTGTGCGGCTGCCCACATCAGAGGGGTCTGTCCCCGCCAGCTGTCGCCCGCGTCGAGCGACGCCCCGTGCGCGAGCAGGACCTTGGCGGCCTCCACCTTCCCTGAATGCGCGCATGTATGCAACGCCGTCTCGCCGTACGGGCCGGTGGCGTTTGCGCTGATGCCCGCCGCGATCAGCTTCTCGACGATGGCCGCGCTGCCACTTTCGCAGGCGAGTGCGATCGCGGAGATCCCGTAGCGATTGGTGGCCTTGACGTCGGCGCCAGCCCGAATCAGCCGCTCGACCAGCGTCGTGTCGTTGTTGCGCACGGCCCAGTGAAGCGGCGTCGTCCCATCCGGTTCGGCAATGTTTGGATCGACGCGCTTGCCGAGCAGGGCCACAGCGGTGGTGCTGTCACCGGCTTTCACGGCTTGTACCAGCCGCTGATCCTTGACGACCGTCTCGGCCGCATTCGCCGCGCCTGCCAACGACAGCGTGACGATCAGAGATGCGAGAAGCGTTGTTCGCATGCTGTCAACCGTGAACCGTGAACTACAGGTTGCTCAATAGCCCGGAGCTGTCGCCGAGCGATTCCTGCTTCACGCCGACCTTGTCCAGCATCGTGACGAGCAGGTTCGTCATCGGCGTGTGGTCGGCGTACTTCAGATGCCGTCCGCCCTGCAGGCGACCGGTTGCGCCACCGACCACCAGGTTCGGAAGCGGGTAGTGATCGTGCGCGTTGCTGTTGCTCATGTTGCTGCCGTAGAGCAGCGCGGCATGATCGAGCAACGAGCCGTCGCCGTCGGGGGTGTTCTTCAGCTTGTCGAGGAAGTACCCGAACTGCGTGATGTTGTAGGTCTGGATCTTGACGTTCTTGTCCATCTTCTCCGCGCGGTTCTGGTGGTGAGAGATGGCATGGTGACCGTCGGTGACGCCGACCTGCGGATAGGTGCGGTTGCTCACCTCGCGCGAGACCATGAAGGTGATGACGCGCGTGACATCGGCCTGGTAGGCCAGCGTCATCAGGTCTGTACATCAACTTGATGTGTTCCTCGTAATCGAACGGCACGCCTGCAGGCCGCGCCGGCAACTGGAGATCTTCGTCGCCCTGGCTGGTCTCGGCGCGCTGAATGCGGCGCTCGATCTCGCGCACGTTCTCGAGGTACTGCGTCATCATCTGGCGATCCGACGGACCGAGCTGCACCTGCAGGGTCGCCACGTCCCTTGTGATCGCGTCGAGGATGCTCTTGTCCTCCTTGATGCGCGCGAGCCGCTCGGTTGCGCTGCCGCCCTGGCCGAACATCCGCTCGAACACTTTCCGCGGATTGATCTCCATCGGCATCGGCGTCGTCGGCGTACGCCACGACAACGTGTTCATGTAGATGCAGCCGTAGTCGCGATCGCACGACCCGATCAGGCCGGAATGATCTTCGGTGGCCAGCTCCATCGACGGGAGCACGGTGTCCTGACCGATCTGCTGTGCAGCGATCTGGTCGGCGGTCACGCCGGCGAAGGCGTCGACACCCTGGGTTGCCTTCGGTCGCACTCCGCTGAGCCACGTCGTCGGGCTGAGTGAGTGGACCGCGGTCGTATCTGCGGCGCGATGGCCAAGTCCGCTGACGACGTTCAGGCGATCGCGGAACGGCTCGAGCGGCTTGAGAATCGGCGTGAACTCGAATCCGGCACCCTCGGTCGCAGGCGTCCACTGGGCCATGATGGCGCCGTGCGGGATGTAGACGAATCCGAGACGGGCGAGAGGCCGAGCAGCCGTTTGTGCCAGCAGCGTCCGAGCGGGAATCATCGAGTCGAGCAGCGGCAACGCCAGGCTCACCCCGACGCCCTTCAGGAACGTTCTCCGCGGCAAGTGCTTCTTCGTGACGAACATTTCGGTGTCTCTCCACGGGATCCGGGGCCCGGGATCCGGGACCCGCCGAACCTACGCTCGAATCTTCAATTCGTGCTGACTGCCTGCACCTGTGCCGCCTTCTTCATCTGGAAGGGAGCGCTCTTGACGATGCCCATGACCAGCGCCGACCACTTGTAGTTCGCTGTCGATGTCTCGCGAGCGATGCTGCGGACGAGCGGCATGTCGTTATAGTCGAGCCCACGGCCCAGACCGTACGTCATCAGCTTCTCTGTGACCGTGCGCACGAACATGTCGGGATGCTTGTTCAACGCCTGTCGCAGCGCCACCGGACCATCGACCTTGGTTCCGTCCGCGAGCTGACCAACGGGATCGACCTTCCCGCCCTGTTCCTTCACGCGCCATTCGCCGACGCCGTCGAAGTTCTCGAGCGCGAAGCCGAGCGGATCCATCACGCGATGGCACGTCGCACAGGACGGCGTTCGCCGATGCGCTTCCATGCGCGCGCGCAACGACTGCGCTTCCTGTCCCGCCTCGTTGTCGTTGAGCGCGGGCACATCCGGCGGCGGCGCGGGCGGAGGCGTGCCCAGCACGTTCTCCAGGATCCACTTCCCGCGCAGGACCGGTGACGTGCGATTGGGATACGAGGTCACCGTGAGGACGCTGCCCTGGCCGAGGAGTCCTCGGCGCTCCTCCTGTATCACCTTCACGCGGCGGAAGTGACTGCCGTACACGTTCGGGATCCCGTAGTGGCGTGCCAGGCGCTCGTTCGCAAACGTGTAGTCGGCGTTCAGCAAGTCAAGGATGCTGCGGTCCTCGTGGACGATGCTCTGGAAGAACAGCTCGGTCTCGGTGCGGAACGCCTGGCGCAGCTCGTTGTCGAAGTTCGGGAAGTCACCGGGGTTCGGGATGTGGCTCTTCAAATTGCGCAGCATGAGCCACTGGCTCGCGAAGTTGTCCACGAGCGCGCGCGACTTTGGATCCGCGAGCATCCGGCGCACCTGTTGCTCGAGTACTGCCGGCCGGCTCAATCGACCCTGTGCCGCCAGGTCCAGCAGCTGATCGTCGGGGATCGAGCTCCACAGGAAGAACGAGAGCCGCGTTGCCAGCTCGAGGTCCGTTACTCGCGCCGTCGCTCCGACAGGCGCAGTCTCGGTGCGGAAGATGAACTTGGGATTCGCAAGGATCAGACGCAGTCCCTGTTCGATGCCATTGTCGAACGTGCCCTTTGCGCGGCCGACGGTGTAGCGCTCGAGGATCGGATCGACATCCACACTGGTGACCGGCCGGCGATACGCGCGCTTCGCGAGCGTCGTCAGGATCGTCCGTGCACAGGCTTCCTCGCTCGCCTTTGCGGGCGTGCATGTGAACACGCGACGACGGCTCGGTGTGTCTCCGGGTCCCTTCGAGTTGTATGGACCTCGCACGCTGACGAAATCAATCAGCGGCAGCCCATTCATGTCCTGCAGATCGTGATTCCGCTCGTGCGGCTGCAGCGGCTCGTCCGACTCCGCGTGATTGCGCTTGATGAACGTCACGCCCACCGTGTGCGGCCCGGCCTTCACGAATGACGTCGCCTTCAGCCGTTCGTCGATCTTGTCGGCCGTTTGCGACATCGCGAGGTCTGACGCGCGATTGTCTTCTTCACCGCCGACCTGTGCGATGAAGACGCGCTCACCGTCGACGCTGATCTCGACCTGATGGGCGAATTCCAGGCCGGTCAGGTAGCCGACGATGTTGCGGACAAGCTTGATGCTGAATTCGTACTCAGCATCCTGTGGAAAGTTGTGCTTGAGGAGCAGACCACCGCGAGTGCCGAGCGGCAATCCCTCGACGTGATCCTCCTGGCCATCGTCGGGAGGCACGCGGTAGTCGGAGCGAACGATGTCGATGTCGGTTCCGATCGCGAGGCTGCTGATCGAGCGCGCGGCGGCGAGGTACTGTTCGAGCAGCGACGGCGAGATGCGCAGCACGCCCGCGATGTTGTCGAACCCGTGGCTCTCATCGTCCGCGGGCAACAGACTGGTCGGGTCGATGTCGAGATCGAGCAGATCACGGACGGCGTTGCCGTACTCAGTGCGATTCAGACGATGAACGGGCTTGTGGCCGGGGTCGGGTGAACGCAGCGCGCGATCGTCGATTGTCTTCTCAACGGTGGTCGCGAAGGCGTCCAGCGTCGCGGCATCGGGCCGCGGCATGCCCTGCGGTGGCATCATGCCGCCGCGCAGCTTCATCGCGACCTTCTCCCACAACTCGGCGTGAGTCGCGGCGTCGCCCAGGTTCGCGCCCTCGAGCGAGAGTCCGCCGGTCTTCGCGCGCCCGTTATGGCAGGTAATGCAGTAATTCTGAATGAGTGCCTGATCGGCGGATGGGACTGGGCGGCTGGTTGCTGGCTGGGCGGCCTGGGCAGGTGCCGCAGGGGTAGTCTGGTTCGCGGAACCGGGATCGGCGCGCAGACCGCTCGAGGCGGCCGCGAGGATCCAGACGGTTGAGCACACCAGAAGGCAAACGCGGCCCATCGACACTCCCGCAGACACCAGTAGCTACGCCAAAAAGGCGTGAACTATAACATACGGACCCGCCTCGACTCGGGGACGGATCGGAGTATCTATTATGACGCGCAAGTGGTTGTGTGCGCTAGGGATCCTGCTCTGCTTGGCGAGCGTGGAAGCGCAGCAACGATGGCTGGGTTCGAGCGAGAAATTGCTCTCGATCGATGGAGTCGTCATCGCCTTCCCGCTGCCAAATCCCCGAAGCGGTCCGACGACGATCGCGCTTGCCCAGGACGGCACGCTCTGGTTCACCGAGAGCGCCGGGAACCGCATCGGGCGGATCAACCCAGACGGCACCGGGTTGAAGGAGTTTCCGCTGCCGAATCCCGACAGCTCGCCGCGCATCATCGCGCTCGGGTCCGACGGCAACATGTGGTTCTCGGAGCACACCGGCAACCGCATGGGTCGCATCACCCCCGATGGTGCGATCACCGAGTTTGCGATCCCGACGCCCAACAGCATGCCGCGAGCGATCGCCCTCGGGTCCGATGGCAACATCTGGTTCGGCGAGTTTGCGGGCGGCAAGATCGGGCGTATCACCCCTGCGGGCGTCATCACCGAGTTCGCGATCCCGACGCCCGACAGCGGCCCCCGCGCGCTCGCGGCGGGCCCCGACGGCAACATCTGGTTCTCCGAGTTCAACGCGAGCAAGATCGGCCGCATCACCCCAGCAGGCGTCATCACCGAGTTCACGCTGCCGCGGCCGAACTCAGGCCCCGGTGACATCACCGCGGGCGCCGACGGCCACATGTGGTTCGTCGAGCTTGCAGGGCGCATGGACGGCCGGGCTCCCGATGGCAATCGCGTCGGGCGCATCACGATGAAGGGCGACATCACGGAGTTCCCGATCCCGAGCCAGACCGGATCGCCCATCAACATCGCCGTCGGGCCCGATCGCAACGTCTGGTTCACCAAGGGAGGGATCGTCGGTCGAGTGACGCCAGACGGGGCCATCACCGAGTTTCCGCTGTCGTCACCGATGGCTGGAGGCACCGGCCTGACCGCTGGCGCCGACCGTCAGCCGCCGACCCGGCTGAGTAATAGACTATGGGTCGCTCAATCGGGCGATAACTCGATCGGCTTCTTAAGCTTCAAATGACTACGCCAACTTCCAACTCCCAATCTCCAACTCCCAAGGGCAACAGGCTTTTGGAAGTTGGGCGTTGGGAATTGGAAGTTGAGTGTTGGGAGTTGACATGAATCGCTTTCTGACCGGCGCAATGTGGGTGGCCATCTCGCTGGCCGGCGCGGGCGCGTTTGGCTACATCGCCGTCGAGCGCGGCGAGACGATCAGCGCTGCCTGGCTCGTCGTCGCGGCGGTCTGCACCTATCTCGTCGCCTATCGCTTCTATTCGCGGTTCATCGCGGAGAAGGTCTTCGAGCTCGATCCGAAGCGCGCGACGCCGGCCGAGCGGCTGAACAACGGACGTGACTTCGTGCCGACGAACAGGTGGATCCTGTTCGGTCACCACTTCTCGGCGATCTCGGGTGCCGGGACCGCTCGTCGGTCCGACATTCGCGGCGCAGTTTGGTTTTCTTCCTGGAACGATCTGGCTCATCGCCGGCGTCGTGCTCGGCGGCGCGGTGCAGGACTTCCTGATCCTCTGCGCGTCGATGCGGCGGGATGGCAAGTCGCTCGGTCAGATCGCGAAGGAAGAAGTGAATCCGGTCGCCGGTCTTGGCGGCGATGGTCGCGATCTTCGCGATCATGATCATCCTGCTTGCGGTGCTCGCGCTCGTTGTCGTCAATGCGCTGCGTGACAGCCCGTGGGGATTGTTCACGCTCTCGATGACGATCCCGATCGCGTTGCTCATGGGCTGGTGGATGAGAGTGGTTCGGCCCGGGAAGGTCAGTGAAGCGACGGCGATCGGCATCGCGCTGTTGTTCGCCGCGCTGATCGGCGGTCAGTGGGTCTCGCAGAGCCCGACGTGGGGACCGGCCTTCACGTGGTCGGGGACGAGCCTCTCGTGGGCCATCATGGTCTACGGGTTCATCGCTTCCGTCCTGCCGGTCTGGTTGTTGCTCGCGCCGCGCGACTATCTCTCGGCGTTCATGAAGATCGGCACCATCCTGCTGCTCGGTGTCGCGATCATGTTCGTGATGCCGCCGCTCAAGATGCCGGCGGTTACGCAGTTCATCGACGGGAGCGGCCCGGTCTTTGCGGGCAAGCTGTTTCCGTTTGCGTTCATCACGATTGCCTGCGGTGCGGTATCCGGCTTTCACGCCCTCATTTCGAGCGGTACATCGCCCAAGATGCTGAGGTGCGAGCCTGACGCCAGGCTTGTCGGCTACGGCAGTATGCTCGCCGAATCGCTCGTCGGCGTGATGGCGATGATCGCTGCGGCGACGCTCGACCCCGGCGTGTACTTCGCGATGAACGTCGGGCCCGCCACGCTCGGCACGAATGCCACATCGGCGGCCCAGGCGATCGCACAGTGGGGCTTCACGGTCAGCCCGCAGCAGCTCGACGCGCTCGCCGCGCAGATGGGCGAGGCGACATTGCTCTCACGAACGGGCGGTGCGCCGAGTCTGGCCGTCGGCATGGCCGGGATCCTGGGCAACGTGTTCAGCGGGCCGGGACTCGCGCTCTGGTATCACTTCGCGATCATGTTCGAGGCGGTCTTCATCCTGACCACGATCGACGCCGGCACGAGAGTCGGACGATTCATGCTCCAGGAGTTGCTCGGCCACATCTCCGAGCCGCTCGGACGAACGTCCTGGTATCCGAGCATTCTGTTTTCCTCTTTTATCGTCGTCATCGCGTGGGGCTACTTTCTGTATCAGGGCGTGATCGATCCGCTCGGCGGCATCAACTCGCTGTGGCCGCTCTTCGGTATTGCGAATCAGCTGCTCGCGGCCGTCGCGCTGTGCGTGGCGACAACCGTCCTGGCGAAAATGGGGAAGTTGCGTTACTCGTGGGTTCCGCTGCTGCCGCTCGCGTGGCTGGCATCTGCGACGCTGACCGCCGGATGGCAGAAGGTGTTCTCGCCCGATCCGAAGCTCGGGTTCCTGGCGCATGCACAGTCGCTCGCAGGTTCGACCAATCCCGGCGTGGGGCAGATGATCTTCAACGATCGCATCGACGCGGCCCTCGCGTTGTTCTTCATGGTGATCGTCGTCGTCGTGATCCTCGCGTCGGCGCGCGAGTGGTATCTGATTGCCGCCGGCCGCAAGACGCCTCAGGTGAACGAAGCGCCCTTCGTCAAATCGCGGCTGGACGCTGATGCCGTTCGCGCCTAGTTACCTCACGATTGCGGTCCGAGGGGCGACGGGGCGACGGGTCGAAGGTTCAGTGCGACGGCGCGATGGTCCGTTCGGACGGACCGTCGCCCAGGCCCCCCGAACCCGACCGTCGCACTCCGCACCGTCGTCCCTTCGGACCGTGCCGGCACCATCGGCTACATCGAGCTGAGTTCTTCGCAGATCCGCCAGAGCCGTTCCTGCGCGGCGTCATTCCTGAACTCGCAGGGGACCTCGCGGCGATCGCTATAGAAGCGGCTCGTGATTCCCACCGCAGGATCGCTTGCCAGCCACACAGCCGTATCCGCTCCCTCCGCCATCGTCCGACCGGATCGGCTGCGATAGGCCTGACGGATCGCGGGCGGCAGATCGCGAGACAGTTCCGTGCCAGGCACGAAGCCCGGCGCCATGGCGTTCACCGTCGAGCCACGCGGCAATCGCGTGGCGAGTGCCCAGGACCACAGCCGATTGCAGGCCTTCGATTGGCGATAGGCGGTGAGTGCCTCGTAAGGCCGTCGCGTGAACTGCAGATCATCGAAATCGAGGTCGCCTGCGAACGAGGAGGCGACAACGACGATGCGAGCCGGCGGAGTGGGGAGTCGATGGAGGAGCTCGCGGGTGAGGACGTGATAGCCGAGCACGTTGGTTGCGAATGTCATCTCAATGCCGTCCACGCTTTCGCGCCGCTGACCCTGGGACGTGCCGGCGTTGTTCACGAGCACGTCGAGCCTGTCGTACCGCTGGCGAAAGGCCTCAGCGAATGCGCGCATCGACTGCAGGCTCGATGTGTCCACGTGCAGCACGTCCGCGCGTCCCCCGCGCTCCTCGATGTCGTTGGCGACGCTCCTGCCTTTGTCCAGGTCTCGACACGCGAGCACGAGCTCCGCGCCCCGCGCGCTGAGGTCGAGCGCGATCTGGCGGCCGATTCCAGACGTCGGCCCGGTCACGATCACACGCTTACCACCGATCCATTCCATGTCGTAATCAAATCACGGCTTGCATGCTGCGATTGCGGTCCGAGGGGGCGACGGCACGACGGTGCGAGGGTCCAGTGTGACGGTGCGATGGTCCGACGTGCGGTGCGGCGTGATCGTGCGGACCATCGGACCTGACTCCGGCCCCCGCACCATCGCCCCTTCGGACCGTGCGTGTTTCAGAGTCCTTCAATCGTCAGCGTCGTGTCGGCATCCTTCCACGCTTCGTCGAACGCGCGCTTGACCCGCTCGGCATCCGCGCTCTTGCCCTGCCTCTCGAGGCTCTCATGGAGTCCGAACAGGGATCTGGCATTCCGCGGATGGCGCACGAGATCATCGCGGAACACGCGCTCGGCCTCTGCGGCTCTACCGGCGAGGAGCAGTGCCGCGCCCAGCGATTCGCGCACCGGATAGAAGAAGATCGGCGGCTCGTCGTACGGAATCATGTCGGCGGCGGCCACGGCGTTGGTCCAGAGTCGAATCGCATCCGCCGCGGACCCGTTCGCCGCTGCGATGCGCGCATCGAGCACGATCGCCGCGAGCGCGAGGACGGTCTGTGCGCTCTCGAGACCCGTGCCGCCGAACAGCGCCTCAGCCGGAATCTTTGCGGATGTTTCTGCGAGTGCGATCCGTTCTTGCGCGGCCGCATCGACCTTGCCCGTGCGGGCCAGCGCCACCCCGCGTGCGAAATGCCACCAGGCGACCTCCACTGGATGATCCGCGGGCGGCGACGTCAACGCGAGGATCTCGCCGTGTTGGCCAAAGCGCAGCAACACGGCCGTCTTCATCGTGATCAACGACTCCACCATCGGCATCATCTGCGTGTGCGGCGCCATCTTCTCGGACACCTCGGCGGCGGCGCGACGAGCTGATGCCAGCCGTCCGCGCATCATCTCCGAGTCGGCGAGAAAGTGCAGGTTGTGCGTGAAGTAGGCCATGCCGTAGAAACTGTCGGCGGAAGCCGTCTTGAAATACTCGCGGTCGGCCTGCGCGCCTGCTTCGTTGGCGCGCGCCGCGCCAGCCTGGTCGCCGATGCGCGCGTAGATGTGCGCGGGCATGTGCGTCAGGTGGCCTGCTGCGGGCGCCAGTCGATCGAGTCGCGTCGCGCTCGCGAGCGCGCGCCCGGGATTGGTCGATGCTTCCACCGTGTGGATGTAATAGTGATTCGCGCCCAGGTGATTCGGATCTCGCGCGAGCACCGACTCGAGCACGGCGACGATCTCCTCCGTGCGTTCTGCCGGCTTTCCGTCGAGCGACCAGAGCTTCCACGCCCGCAGGTTCATCAGGCTCTCCGCGTAGAGGGTGGCGGCGTCGAGATCGTTGGGATACTTCCGTGACAGATCGCGCATGGCGTCAGAGTACTGGCGCGCCAGTGCCGCACGATCCGGCCTGGCAGTCATCGGAAACCTGATGGCCATCGCCTCGACGTAGCCGCGCTCGATTTCCGATCCGCCCAGCGAGAGTTTCAATGCCTCCGTGATTGCGACGTTCGCCTGGTCCGCCCGGGCCTCGTCCACGTCGAGGTTGTAGTTGGGACCCAGCGCCCAGGCAATCCCCCAGTGCGGCATCGGCGCTTTCGGATCCAGTTCCGCCGCGCGCCTGAACGACCGGACGGCTTCCTCGTGGTTGAACCCGAAGACGTAGTTGAATCCCTGGTCGAAATACTGCTGCGACTCGCTGTTCGTCGTGACAATGGCGTGGTGGTGATTGCCCATGCCCGGTATGAGCGGCGGGGTCTGCGGAGTCTGTGACGCGTGTGGTGGAGCCGTGGCAGTTGCCGGAGCCGCAGGTGTGTCGGGCGCTGCGTTGCACGCCGCAATCCACGCGGCTACGAGGACGACGCCGGTTGTGCGCATAAGGAAATCTTAGTTGTGCTTCGCTAAGATCGCGTCATGACTCCAGCGGAACGTCTGCGTGTACTCCTCGAGCGGCCCGGCATCCTCGTGATGCCCGGCTGTCACGACGCGATGTCGGCCCGCCTGATCGAGGAGGCGGGCTTCGAGCTTGGCTTCATGAGCGGCTTCGCCGTCTCGGCAGCGCGCCTCGGCATGCCGGACACCGGCTTGATCTCCTACGGTGAGCTCGCCGATCAGGGACAGAACATCTGCCGCGCGGTGTCCATCCCGTTGATCGGAGATGGCGACACGGGCTTCGGCAGCGCGCAGAACATCAAGCGCACGGTGCAGGGATACGAGCGCGCGGGATTTGCCGCCATCATGCTCGAGGATCAGGTCGCGCCGAAGCGCTGCGGGCACACAGAGGGAAAGTCGGTCGTTGGCCGCGACGAAGCGTTGACGCGCATCCGCGCCGCAGTGGATGCACGTGACGCTGGCAGCGGCATCCTCATCATGGCGCGCACCGATGCCCGCGCGTGCGTGAGCCTGGAAGAAGCGATCGCCCGCTGCCAGTCGTTTCGCGAACTCGGCGCCGACATCACCTTCCTCGAAGCGCCGCTGAACGAGGAAGAGATGCGACGCTACTGCGCCGAGGTCGACGGCCCGAAGATGGCCAACCTGATCGAAGGCGGCAAGACGCCACTGCTGCCGCCGCGGAAGCTCGAGGCGATCGGCTACACGATCGCGGTCTACCCACTGACCCTGCTCAATGTCTCGATTCAGGCGATGCGAACCGCGTTGGCAAGCCTGCGCCGCCACGAGCCGGCTGCGGCGATGGACTTCGAGGATTTGAAGAAGGCGGTCGGCTTCCCGGCTTACTACGCCGAAGAAGCGCGTTACGGGCGGGGGTAGTGACTCTGGTCTCTGGACTTCGGTCTCAGGTCAGCGGCGAAAGCCCGAGACGAGACACCAGAGACTGGAGAGCAGGGACAACGCTGCGGTGACCAGCAGTACAGCCACGGCCCAAGTCCTCTATGCCGACTGGGCGACGTTCAACAGCGGACGGTGCGGGATGATGCGCTTCTCGCGCTGATCCTGCTCGCGGACGTATTCGAGCGTGTTGTGAAGAGCCGCGATGATCGACTCGAGCGCGACCTCTGATTCGCGCCGCTTGAGGCGCAAGCCGTCGATCTCCCGCTGAATATCCTCGAGCGCGGCCTGCGCTTTTTGCGTGACGAGCTCGGCGCGTCCTTCCGCCTCGCGGAGGATGCGCGCGGCGTCGAGGGAGGCGGTCTCCTTCATGTCGTCGGACACTTTCTGTGCGCTCATGAGCGCGCCCTTGAGTGCGCCCTCGAGCTCGCGGTACTGCGTCAGCGAGGCGTCGAGCCGGGCGACTTCCTGGCGCAGGCGCTCGTTCTCACGCGCCGCCTGTTCGTAGCCGTCAGCGGCTTCGAGCAGGAATGCGTTCACCTCGGCGCGGTCGAAGCCGCGCATCGACACACTGAACTTGGCCTGACGGACGTCGAGCGGAGTTGGCGCGGAATTGCGATCTGGCGAAGGAAGGCGCCGCGTCTCGATGGCCGGGGGCAGGTCTTCATTGTTCAACATGTCGGCTCCCAAAAATTGCAGTCCCAACCCGTACCATCGTCGCGCCTTCCTGAATGGCGACTTCGAAGTCCCCGCTCATCCCCATCGACAGGTCGCGCAGCATCGGGGCGGGAACCCCGGAAGCCAGCCACTCGTCGCGGAGATCGCGCAACCGTCGAAACCAGGGTCGCGCGTCTTCGGGCGTGTCCGGTATGGGCGGCAGCGTCATCAACCCGACGACTCGGGCGGCGCGGCATGCGCCCGCGGCCTCTAGAAGCCGCGGCACCTCGCCAACCGGGGCGCCAAACTTGGTCGCTTCCCCCGCGAGGTCCACTTGAATCAACAGTTCCGGGCTGTGCCCTGATTCATCGGCCGCGCGATCGAGTTTCTGGAGCAGCTCGAGGCTATCGACCGACTGAATCATTGCAAACGCCGAAACCGCCTTTCGGGCCTTGTTCGTCTGCAGGTGGCCAAGTAAATGCCACCTGATTGAAAGGTCGGCTGATGTCGCGTATTTCTGTAGACCTTCCTGAACTTTGTTCTCGCCGAAGTCGACCTGCCCCGCGGCAAAGACTTCGCGAATCGCATTGATAGGAAAGGTCTTGGAGACGGCGATGAGTCGAACTGAGGAAGGGTCCCGCCCGGCCGAGATTGCCGCGTCGCCTATGCGGCGGCGAACCTCAGCCAGACGATCTGCTATCGATGGCCCCAAAGCCCAGAGCCTAGAGCCGTACGCCTATTTCTTCAACATCCCCTGAAGCGCGGGAAGGGCGGCCTTCACCTCCGCTGCCTTCGAGCCGTTCGGTTCGATCTTCAGGTATGCCTCGAGCGCCGCAATTGCCTCGGGAATCTGTCCCAGGTTGAGGGAGGTCATCCCGAGCTGATACTGCGCCATCGCCATGTTCGGGTCCGTCTTGGTTGCGGCTTCGAACTGCGTCTTCGCCTCGGCGAACTTGCCCGAGTTGAAGAGGATGACGCCGTTGTTATAGCTGGCCTCTGCACCGCCACCACCAGCTGCGCCTCCGGAGAGCTGCGCGGCCTTCGAGCTTGCCTCGGCCGCGAGGTCGAACTTCTTCTGCGCGTTGTAGACGCCAGCGAGCCCGGTGTAGCCCTCAGCCGCATCAGGTTTGAGCTCCACCATCTTCTTGAACGCGGTTTCCGCGTTCGGAAGGTCCTGCTTCGCGACGTATGCGGTGCCGATGTTGTAGTAGCAATCGGCGCATGTCGGCATCTTGGCGATGACTTCGTTGAACTTGGCGATCGCCTCGTCGTGCCGGCCCGCTTTCATGGCGTCCATCGCCGCGGCGGCCGCCGTCTGCAGCGCAACAGCCGCTTCTTTGTCGGCGTTCGAGAGGTTGCTCGAGGCCGTCAGGCTGAAGCTGAGCGGGTTGTTCGGACCCTGCCTCACGTTCGAGTTCAGCGTCTGCGAGCCGACGCCATCTTTCGATGCCGTGACCTTGTAAGACCCGGAGCTCAGCCCGACCTGAAGGAACTCTCCGTTCTTGTCGGTCTTGGTCTGCGTCTTACGATTGGCGTCGGTCGCTTCGAACAGGACGGTCGCGTCCTGTACCGCCTTCCCCTGTGCGTCGACGACCTTGCCGCGCACAACGCTCTGGGCCAGCGCCGGCACCGCGGACACCGTCAGAAGGACCGCAAGGGCCAGGGCGCCGCGGAACAGATGGGTCCGCATAAAACCTCCTACAAATGAGTTCAGAATTTGAAGTGTACCTGAGATCTGCCCGCCCGCCTATTTGAAGAACTGGTCCACTGCCGCAAGGTCCCGCGTGACCGGCGCAGGCGGCAAAGACGCCAGAAATCGCCGCCCATAGCCCATTGTGGCCAGGCGGGGATCGAGCACGGCCAGCACGCCGCGATCGCTGCGATGGCGAATCAGACGGCCGAGCCCCTGCTGCAGCGAGAGGATCGCGAGCGGCACCTGATACTCCGCGAACGCATCGCCTCCCCGCGCGTTGATGGCCTCGATGCGTGCGGAGGTCACAGGATCGCCTGGCGACGCGAACGGCAGCTTGTCGATCACGACGCAACTGAGCGAATCACCGATGACGTCCACTCCCTGCCAGAAGCTCGACGTCGCGAGGAGGATCGCGTTCGGAGTCGATCTGAATTCGTCGATGAGCGCCGAGCGTGGCGCCGTGCCCTGTACGAGGATCGGGTACGGCAGTGCCATTTCCACGAGCGGCTGCACCGTGCGCAGGATGCGGTAGCTGGTGAAGAGCACGAACGCCCGCCCGCGCGACCGCGTGAGGAGCGCGATCGTCTCGCGCGCGACGGCTTCAGCAAACGTCGGCGATTTCGGAGGCGGCATCCGGCGAGGGAGATACAGCAGCGTCTGCTGCTGGTAATCGAACTCGGACGGCACCTGCAGTTCGTCGGCTTCGCGGATGCCGAGCCGTCCCTTGATGTAGTCGAAGCGGCTGTCCACGGCCAACGTGGCAGACGTCAGCACGACCGTACGGAAGCGATCGAACAACGCATCCCGAACAATCCGCGACACGTCTACCGGCGATGCTCGCAGAAACGTGCCGAGCCCACGATGCTCGAGATAGAACACGAAGCTCTCATCGTCGGCGCGCAGCAGGAAGCGCAGGTCCTGGCGGAGGTCGCGCGCACGTCGCACGAGTGACGAGATCGCCTCGTCCAGTTCCTCGTCGGCGGCCGGCGGCCGCTTGTCCAGAGATCGCTCGAGCTCGTCGAATGCGGTCGCGAGCAGCAACCCTTCCTCGGTGCAATCCGCCATCGCGTCGCTCGTGTAGCGCATGCGCGCATCCGCCGCGGCGGATGCGGCGCGCGCGACTGACACTGCAGCGAAGAACACCGCCGACCGGTCGTTGATGTGACTCAGCGCGCGCGCGGCTTCCTCGAACGGTGTGATCTCGAGTGGCGCCGTCGGCAGGAGCCGTGCGGCATCGCGCACCAGATCGTCGATGCGGAAGTTGCTGAGTGCTACACCGAAGTACTGCGTCGCCACGTCCTCGAGCTGGTGCGCCTCGTCGACGACGAGGGTGGGGCAGGAGGGGATCACTTCACCGTAGGCGCTCTGGCGGACTGCGGCGTCGGCGCAGAGCAGGTGGTGGTTGACGATCACCACGTCCGAATCGGCCGCGCGCTGACGCATCAAGGTGAGGTAGCAGTCACCGTAACGTGGGCACTCGGTGCCGAGGCAGGTGTCGGCATCGGCGGAGATCTCTTTCCAGAGCGGAAGATCTTCGGGCAGGTCACGCAACTCGGCGCGGTCGCCGGTCTTTGTCCGTGCCACCCACTCCTGAATCACCGGCAGCAGGACGTGGTCGCCGACGTCGATCAATCGTCCGTTCGTTCCAGTGTTGCCGTCGACGGCATCGCGATAGGCCTCCCAACGATGGAGACACAGGTAGTTGGTTCGCCCCTTCATCAGCGTCGCGGTGAAGGGCACGCCGATGGATTCCCGCAGCCAGGGGAGGTCTTTGAAGAAGACCTGCTCCTGCAGGTTCTTTGTGCCGGTCGAGACGAGCACGCGTTGGCGGCTCAGGATGGCGGGTATCAGGTAGGCGAGTGTCTTGCCTGTGCCGGTGCCGGCTTCAGCCAGCAGCGTGCCGCCGTTTTCGATGACCGCGGCCACGGACGCGGCCATTCGCCGCTGGCCGTTGCGCGGCTCGAACCCCGGCATCGCGCGCGCCACTGCGCCCGTGTCGGAGAACGTGGAGTCTACGAGAGTGCGGAGATCCAATTGTTGATGTGGTGATTATTGATCGTTGATTCGTTGGTGATTGGGGATCGACGATTGTTGATTGGGGGGCCAACATCAAAGATCAAGAATCCTCAATCACCACCGATTCAACAATCAACGATCACTGAATCGACCATTGAGAGTCGTACAGCGGAAACCTCCGGCACAACGTCTCGACCTCTGCCTTCACCATACCGATGACGCGGTCGTCGTCAGGGGCCGCAAGCACGCGCGCCATGAGCGCGGCGATCTGTTCCATCTCCGCTTCGCGCATGCCGCGAGTCGTCAGCGCAGGAGTGCCGACGCGAATGCCGCTCGCCACCATCGGAGGATTCTGATCGAACGGAATCGCGTTCTTGTTGACCGTGATGCCCGCCTTGCCGAGCGATCCCTCCGCGACCTTTCCGGTGACGCCCTTCGAGAACACGTCGACCAGCATCAGATGGTTGTCGGTGCCGCCGCTCACGAGTCTGTACCCGTTGCTCGTCAGCGAGCGAGCCAGCGACTGCGCGTTGGCCAGCGTCTGTTTCTGATACGCGAGGAACGATGGTTCCATCGCTTCCTTGAAGCACACGGCCTTGGCCGCGATGATGTGCATCAGCGGTCCGCCCTGCACGCCGGGGAAGAGCGCCTTGTCGATCTCTTTCGCGTACTGCTCGCGACAGAGAACCAGGCCGGCGCGCGGACCACGCAGTGTCTTGTGCGTGGTCGACGTCACGACGTCGGCGTGCGGCACCGGGCTCGGAAGCACACCGGTGGCAACGAGGCCCGCGATGTGCGCCATGTCCACGACCATGACAGCACCGACCGCCTTCGACACGAGCGCGATGCGCGGGTAATCGATGGCGCGCGGGTAAGCGCTCGCGCCCACCATGATCATGTGCGGCTTGTGCTGATGCGCGAGCCGCTCCAGTTCCTCGTAGTCGATCCGCTCATCGTCCTTGCGGACGCCGTAGGGGACGATGTTGTACAGCTTGCCGGAGAAGTTGAGCGGATGACCGTGCGTCAGATGTCCGCCGTGCGCGAGGTTCATGCCGAGCACCGTGTCGCCCGGCTTGACCGTCGCGAAGTACACGGTCATGTTGGCCTGCGCGCCGGAGTGCGGCTGGACGTTCGCGTGCTCGGCGCCGAATAGCTGCTTCGCTCGCGCGATCGCCAGCGACTCGGCGACGTCGACGAACTCGCATCCACCGTAGTAGCGCCGCCCCGGGTAGCCTTCGGCGTACTTGTTCGTCATCACCGAGCCGGCCGCTTCGAGAATCGCGCGACTCACGAAGTTCTCGGAGGCGATCAGTTCCAGCCCCTCGGCCTGGCGATGGGTTTCGTTCTGGATGGCGGCGGCGATTTCGGGGTCGGTCTCGGCGAGTGAGCGCATGGGGTTGATCTTACCGCTTGCGGTCCACGGTCTTCAGTCCACGGTCCTCAGTCCCACTAACCACCAACCACCAACCAGAACATCCGCCTACCGCCTACCGCATACTGCATACTTCAGGTAACGCAAATGTCGAGTGTCGTGATCACCGCCCGCGGGGAGCAACGACTGCGAACCGGACATCCGTGGATCTATCGCGCCGATGTCGCCGATGTCGAGGCCAGAGGTGGCGACATTGTCGAAGTCATCGGCCCGCGCAGGCGGACACTGGGGCACGCGCTCTTCAGCGATCGCTCGCAGATCCCTATCCGGATGCTGGCAAGGGGCGACGCGCCGTTCGAGGCGTCGATGTTGCGGCCGAGGCTCGAACGGGCGGTCCAGTTCCGCAACACGCTCAATCTGGACGCTACGGCATACCGGCTCGTGCACGGCGAGGCCGATCTGCTGCCATCACTCGTCATCGACAAGTACGGTTCGCATCTCGTGGTGCAGGCACTGTCCCAGGGCATGGATCGGCTGCTTCCGACGGTCACTGCGTGGCTGACGGAGCTCCTTTCGCCGGAAGGGATCCTGGCGCGCAACGATCCCAAGGTGCGGGCGCTCGAGGGGCTCGAGCAGACGGTCGAGGTCCTCGCCGGCTCGGTACCTGAGGCCGTCGTCGTCCGGGAGGGACCGATCGAGTACCAGGTCGATCTGCGCAAGGGGCAGAAGACCGGCCTCTTCCTCGATCAGCGTGAGAATCGCGAAGCGGCCTTGCGATATGCGCACGGCCGTCTGCTCGACTGCTTCAGCTACAACGGTGGATTCGCGCTTCGGCTTGCAGCGCAGTGTTCATCGGTGGAAGCCATCGACATCTCGGCGGATGCCGTCGCGCGCGTCGAGGCGAACGCCGTTCGCAATCGAGTTGGCAATCTCACGGCACGCGAGGCGAACGTCTTCGACGAACTGCGTCGGCTCGAGAAGGCGGGTGAGCGCTACGACATCATCGTGCTCGACCCGCCGGCCTTCGCCAAGAACAAGGCCTCGGTGCCGAACGCGCTCGCCGGCTACAAGGAGATCAACCTGCGCGCGATGCGACTGCTTTCGCCCGGCGGGTATCTCGTGAGCTGCAGCTGCTCCTACAACGTGCTCGAGGACATGTTCGCCGAGGTGCTGCACGAGGCGTCAATCGACAGTCACACCCCCGTGACCGTGGTGGAAAAACGCACGCAGGGTCGCGATCATCCGGTGCTCGTGGGGGCGCCCGAGACGCACTACCTGAAATGCTTCATCCTTCGTCGAGTCGAATGATGCGGGGTCAGACCCTTCACACTTTTTCGCTGTGCAAAACTGAGACGGGGTCTGACCCCTTCACACTCATGTCAAACAACCCCTTCACACTCATGTCAAACATCACTCACTATTCCGATCACGTCGGGGCCAACCCGTCGAAAGTCTTCAAGTCGACGCTCTTTCGCAGCGAGCGCATGATGCTTGGACTGAATTGCCTTCACCCCGGGCAGGAGCAGCATCTCCACGTGCATGGCGGGCAGGACAAGTTCTATTTCGTCGTGGAGGGCCAGGGCGAGTTCGTCGTCGGCGATGAGCGCCGGACGGCCGGCGAGGGCACGGTGATCTGGGCGCCCGCCGATGTCAGCCACGGCGTCATCAACAGAGGTGACGGGCGGCTCGTGCTCCTCATTGGCATCGCGCCCTTTCCGAAATCAGGCTAAAGTTCTCCTGTCTTCGTCCAAGTCGATGCAGGAAGGGACGCACTCCGCGATGAGCCGATGGCTGGTGGTTGCCGCACTCGTGTTGTGTGCGACTCCTGCGCCCGCGCAGACGCCTCGCGACGTCCCCCAGGAAGGCTACGGGCTCCACGATGAACGGACCGTCGGCCTCTTCACCATTCAGCGCTGGGTCAGCGCGGCGAGACCGGAGATCAGTGGTGCCGGCCTGTGCGACTGCCTCACTGTCGTCTACGAGGGGGTCCGTCGTCTGGTCACGTTCGGAACTCCCGGGACGCCAGCGGCGTACACCTTGAGCGATCTGAGCGGAACAGACATCAATGGCGACGGCCTTCCTGATCTCGTCGTCTCGGCGTGGTCGGGCGGGGCGCATTGCTGCTATTCGAGCGGCGTCTACTCTGTCGGTGAAGACGTGAAACCTGTGCTCGCGCTGACGACGGGGAACTGCGGTCCAGGGGAGTTCGAGGATCTCGACGGCAACGGCACGCGGGAGTTCGTCACGTGCGACGATCGGTTCGCGAACATGTACTGCGCGTTTGCCGAGTCGCCGCTTCCGCGAGTGGTCTACTCGTACGACTCTTCACGGGGGATGTACGTCCTGGACACGCCGCGATTCGCGAGTCGCTTTCGCGAGGAACTTGCCAAAGCGCTCGACGAAGCGCAGACGTGGCTGTCGGAGTCCCGCGGCCAGGATGCCGGTCTCGATAAATGCCGCCTGCTGCGACCCGCACTCGGATTGATGTACTCAGGCCGTTTGCATGATGGCGTCGTGCTCATTCGGGGCCTGTATCGTGGCAGCGATCGCGATGAGTTCGAACGCGACACCGTCGAGCGAGTTCGTCAGAGCCCGCTCTGGGTGGAGCGATAGGCTTCTGCGACCTCAGTCCGCGACGCGCGTCGCGCGAATGAGGAACGTGCGCGGCAGCCCGGGAATCGCGCGCGGCACCACCGGCAATACCCAACGGCCGTAGTTCGCCTCAGGCTCTCCGGGAAACACGGCGCTTCCCTGCCAGCCCTTCGACGCAAAGAACGCCTCAGGGTCGGCGAGGCCGAACTTCCACGGGCTCCCGAGCTCCGCCAGCCTCCGGAGATACGTCGCCATGAACGGTGAGGTCAGCACCTCAGGATTGGCCGCGTCAAGGCCAAGCCAGCTGCCAGGCGCGGAGATACTGCGAAGCGCGTCGAGCATCGACACGACTGCCGACTCGTCCAGGTAGTAGAGCAGTCCCTCGGCAAGAAACGCCGCCTTCTTCGTCGGATCGAAGCCCGCATCGACGAGGGCAGAGATCCACGGCTGCGCCAGATCGCGCAACACGACGCGGCGATCGCAGGATGGCGTCGCCTTCAGACGGGACAAGGCCGCTTCCTTGTGGGTGAACACATCCCCTCGATCGACTTCGAAGAGGCGGACCTTGCGTGGCCACTCCAGACGAAATGCCCGCGCATCCATCCCAGCGGCAAGGATCACGACCTGATCGATCGACGAGTCCCCCACCGCACTGAGCAGCGCGTCGTCGAAGAAGCGCGTGCGAATCGTCAGGTAAGGGTCGGGGCCGCTGAATGTGCCCATGCCCGCGGC
This sequence comes from uncultured Acidobacteriota bacterium, assembly GCA_963772955.1. Taxonomy (GTDB): domain Bacteria; phylum Acidobacteriota; class Vicinamibacteria; order Vicinamibacterales; family UBA2999; genus Gp6-AA40. Next base: position 49,273 of record CAVYZF010000010.1, read on the forward strand.
CGCGCGCATCGAGTAGAGCACGTCGAAGCCGGCCTCGCCCGCCAGTTCGCGCGCGTACGGATCGCGATAGAGCGGCGCGGCGTGCTCGGTCTCGAGCGCGCGGTTGGCCGCCACCCATCGCGAGGTCAGCCCCACGCCAGTCATATCGGTGAGCGGGCCGGTCAACGCCTTCTGCAACTGCGCGAGCAGCGCGGCGCGCTCCTCGTCAGGGAGACGCCTGTCCGGCATCGAATCGAGCGGGACTTGCCAGACCGGAGCGCCCCACATCGGATCGCCCACGTAGCGCGGGATGATGTGCCAGTGCAGGTGCGGCACGACATTGCCAAGCGATTCAACGTTGATGTGATCCGGCTTCACGACGCGACTCACCGCCTGTTGCGCGGTGAAAAGATCGCCAGCCAGCGAGCTCCACTCAGGCCGCGAGAGTTGATCGATGCGGGCCACGTGGCGCGAGTCGAAGATGAGCTGACACTGCCCGCGATACGTCTGGTTCTTGCTCAAGTAGAGAGACGACACCGAGAGTGGTCCGACGAGATCCCAGTAATCGTTCGATGGTGGGCGCGGCGCATCCAACGGGCAGCCTGCCCCCGCCACGAGCGACGCCCACCTCGTCTTGTCTGTCATCGTTGCTCCACGGCTTCAATTCAGAGGCGGAGGAATGCGACGCCTGGTCGCCTGTTCGAACGCGAACGCCAGCTCGATCAGCCGTCCTTCGCTGCATGCGCTGCCGGTAAAGCTGACGCCAAATGGTGCCGGTCGTGCGTCGAATCCTGCAGGCGCCGATGTGTTCGGCACCATTCCAAACGGAACGATCACCGTCGGGTAGCCCGGCTTCGCTGCGATGGCCGCGCCTCCGCTCCCGGGAAACAGGAGCGCGTCGAGCTTGTTGGCCGATAGCGCCGCGTCGATCCCTTCCCGGCCCGCCAGCGTCACGTCCGCGTCGCGGTCCCGTTGATACCGTGCGCGATCGGCGTCCAGGTCCATCTGGTCGGAGATGTCCAGTTGTGATTGTCCGTACTTCAGCGTGCCGACCGCCTCATGTGAGCGGTTCCACGCGCGCAGTTCTTCGAGTGTCTTCACCGGCGCGCGTTCGCCGAGCGTCGCGAGCCACGCGTTGAAATCGCGCTTCATGCCGTACTTGAAAACGATCGAGCAGTCATCGTCGCGACCCTTGGCATCAGTCGGACCGCTGCACACCGACCAGTGTGCGAGACTGCGGGTTGGATCCGTTGTGACGATGGAGGGGATGTCGGCGGGATCGATGACGGTGGCGCCTTGTGCACGGAGAATGGCGATGGCGTCCTCCATGACGGCTTTCTGCGCGTTGTTGAGGCCAGTGCTGAAGCCGCGCTCACCCGGTGACCCGAGCGCATCGTAGTAGTAGGCGCGCGGCACGCCGATGCGGGCCCCTTTGAGCCCATCGCGCTTCAGGTATCTGTGGTAGTCGCGTCCCGGCGGTGCCGCGCAGGTCCTGGTGGCGGAGTCGTGGGGATCGGGCGCTGCACCTTCGAGCACGCCGAGCAGGATTGCGGCGTCTGTGACGGACCTCGCCATCGGCCCGGGCGTGTCCTGATCGGCTGCAATCGGAATCACGCCGTATCGGCTGATGCGTCCAACCGTCGGCTTGATCCCCACCAGCATCGTCTGGTTCGCCGGGTTCAGAATCGATCCTGAGGTCTCGGTGCCGACGTTCGCGGCCCAGAAGCTAGCGGCGGTACCGATACCCGAGCTCGAGCCTCCCGTCGGAAGCACTGGCCGTCCGTCCACGCCGGCGCGCGGATCGCGTCGCGGATCGTAGGGGTTGAAGCCGAAGCCGGCGAGCGAGCTGTAGTTGGTCGGCATCCGCTCGCTGACCCAGTTCGCCAGCTCGGTCATCACGGTCTTCGCGATGATGATCGCTCCCGCGTCTCTGAGATTCTTCGTCAGCGTCGCCTCGTATGGTGGAACGAGCTGTGCGAACGCCAACGCCCCTCCCGTCGTCGGCATGTCCGTTGTGTGGATGTTGTCCTTGAGCGCGATCGGGATCCCGTGCAGCGGACCTCGGATTCGACCCGCTCGTCGCTCGCGATCCCTTTCCTCGGCCTCGTCGAGCGCACGCGGGTTGATCGTGATCGCCGCGTTCAGCCGATCCTCGTAGGTTGCGATTCGGACGAGCGACTGCGTCACAATGTCTCGCGACGTGGCGCGATGCTTCTCCATGGCGAGCCGCATCTCGTCGATGGAGGCTTCGACGACGGTAGAAACCGGGATCCGGGATCCGGGATCCGGGAGCCGGGACCTGGGATCCGGGATCCGGGTAGGAGGGCGTGAGTTCGGAGTTCCCGGTTGGTCTCGCCCGGGTGTCTGGGCGCTCGGTGCCAGCGCTGCTAACAGGAGCACAATTCCACACGCCAGCAATCGAGCCATGACCCAGCGATCTTACGCGCAACCGTCAGCACCTTCGGACCCGGACACGCGGACCGTCGGACCGGACCCTCGCGCCTCCGCCCCCTCGCCCCCTCGGACCGCTTTGATCACTGGTGGTTCGTCAGGCATCGGCGCGGCGTTCGCCGATGTGTTCGCAGCTCGCGGCTTTGACCTGGTCATCGCGGCGCGGCGTGAAGATCGTCTGCGTGAAGTGGCGACGCGTATAGAAGGCTCGACCGGCCGGCACGTGCACGTGATCGCCTGCGATCTGGGGCGCGGAGAGACTCCTCAGGAGCTGTGCCGGGAGATTGCGTCTCGCGGGCTCACGATCGATGCGCTCGTCAACAACGCGGGGTACGGCGTTCCGGGAACGTTCCTCGCATCGCCGTGGGAACGTCACGAGGCGATGCTGCAGGTCATGATCGGCTCCATGACGGAGCTGACGTATCGCCTGCTCCCAGGCATGATCGAGCGTCGCTACGGCCGCATCATCAACGTCGCGTCTCTTGCCGGCCTCGTGCCGGCGCCCGCCGGGCACACGCTGTATGCGGCGACCAAAGCGTTTGCCATCAAGTTCTCGGAGGCGCTGGCACACGAGGGCCGGCCTCACGGTGTGCACGTGACCGCCGTCTGCCCGGGATTCACGCTGAGTGAGTTTCACGACGTGACCGGCACGCGCGCGCAGGTCAGCAAGCTCCCGTCATGGATGTGGATGGACTCGCCGACGGTTGCGCGCCAGGGGTTCGACGCCGTCATGGAGGGGATCCCGATCTACATCAACGGACGCGCGAATCGCGCGATCGAGTCGTTCGTCCGTCACCTGCCTCAGTCGATTGTGATGTGGGCCGGGCGCCGCCTCGGGCGCTCCTATCGAAAGACCTGATCGACTCATCGGGCGTTGATGACCGGTGTCACATCGCCGGCGATGAACGTGCAGCCGCCCTTCGCGCACACGTCGCGCTGCATGTGAATCGCCTCGAGTCGAAGGAACTGCTCCGGCGACAGGCTCATCTGGTTGCGGTAGGCGTTGTCGGTGTTGGCACGCGAGAGTTCTGCCTGCAGACGTTGATCCTCGGCGAGCTTGCGTTGCTTCTCAGTATTCGCGCGCTGTTCCTGCGCGGCCGTTTCAATGCGCTGGTTCTTGATCGCATCCGGAGGGTTGGCTCGACCGACTGTCATGTCGACGAGACGAATCGGTAGACCGATCTTTTCTACGATTGAGCGTATCGGCGGGTTCGGTGACGTGACGTAGGCGGGTGATTTACGCCGATAGATGCTGGCGGGCGAGGCGCTCGACGAGAGCCGTGAGCGTCTCGCCATCAAGCGTGAAGGTGGCAGCCTCGTCCGACCAGGCGAGCTTGTAGCTGCGTGACAGCGCGGATAACCACACCTGGCGGACCGGCGCGTTCGGGCTCACGACGAACTTCGTCGGAGATGGATCCTCGAAGATGACCTGCAGGACTCCGTTCTGCAGCTCGACCTCGAACCCCTCCCGATCGGCGAGCGGCAACAACGATCGCTGCACGCTCTCGAGCGCGTGGTCGGCCTGCAGCCGGAACTCCTGCTCGGTCATTGACTGGAGAGGCGATCTTCGGAAGCCACGTAGCTTCGACGGGAACGGGCAACGGCGCCCGCGGTCTTCACCCGCAGTTCGAGCTTGTGCTCTTTGCCGTCGAACAGCGTTGGTGTGAAGCCCAGCGCGTAGAGGCTGTGGAGCTCCTGGGCGACGCGCGTGAATGTCGGCGCCAGATCGTCGGTCTTCTTCAACTCGAAATAGCCGCCGCCGGTTTCGTCGGCGAGCTTGCGCAGCCCGCGGTCCGGCCGGGTCCGCTGCAGCCGCACGCCGTTGAAGAACTCGGACTCGAGGCCGATGGCGTAGATCATGACTTCCTTGAGCCGCGCTTTCTGCAGCACGTCGCCCATGTTGCGGCGGCTCGCGGTATCGTCGCCGTCGGTGAAGACCAGCACGATCTTTCGCCGGTCATTCACGCTCTCCATCATGTCGATGCTGGCGTCGATGGCATCGTAGAGGCGCGTCGGGTTGCCGAACTGCAGGTCCTTGAGCGCGCCGATGAGGTCGTCGCGATCGCTCGTGAACGTTCCGCTGAACTCAATCTTGTCGCTGAACGCGCCAACCTGTCCCTTGTCGGCCGGAAGCATCCGCAGGATGAACTGCTCGGTCGCGGCTTTGAGCAGATCGAGGCTCGCCGTCATGCTTGCGCTGAAATCCAGCATGACGACCACGGTGAAGGGCTGCGTCTCGTTCTCGAAGAACGTGATCTCCTGTGGCTTCCCGTTGTCGAGAATCGTGAACTCTTCGCGTTCGAGGTTTGGGAGAAGCCGTCCCTGTGCGTCAATGACGGTGGAGAGCAGCGCGACGATACTCGTGCCCGCTTTGAACGTCGCCTGCTGCGCCAGGGTCGCGACACCCGCGAGGACGACGAAGGCACAGGCCAGAAATGGCCGTTTGAGCCCCATATAGGGAGCTTAGCACCCCTTGGTCTTGCGTAAGCAAGACCCGGCATTACGAGCTAATATTGCCCGTCATGCGAACAGCCCTTGTGCTCATTTTTTCCCTTGCTCTCGCGGCCGTTGCTGCCGCCCAGTCTGCCGTCTCCGGGATCGTACGGGACGAAGCTGGTGGCGCCGTGTCGGGTGCGTCTGTCAGCGTGCTGGGCACCACCGGCCCGGAACAACAGACCGTGACGGGACCCGATGGCCGGTTCTCCTTCAGCTCCGCTCCTGGCGGCAGTCTGAAACTGGTTGTCCGCGCCGGCGGGTTCGCCGAGTCCTCCGAATCCATCACGGCGTCCAGCGAGGTCAACGTCGTCCTGAAGATCGCCACGCTGTTCGAGACGGTGACCGTCACGCCGACGCGCAGTGAGAAAGCGCTCGGTGACGTTCCCGTCAGCGCCAACATCATCGAGAAAGAGACGATTCGCCAGTCGCCAGCCGTTGTCGCCGACGACGTGCTGAGGCAGGTGCCCACGTTCAGCCTCTTCCGGCGCAGCAGCAGCCTGTCGTCGCATCCGACCGCGCAGGGCGTGTCGCTGCGCGGGATCGGCCCGAGCGGTGTGAGCCGCACGCTCGTGCTCGTGGACGGCGTGCCGTTCAACGACCCGTTCGGCGGCTGGGTGTACTGGACGCGCGTGCCGATGGAGAGCGTCGATCGCATCGAGTTGATCGACGGGTCGAGCTCCAGCCTGTATGGCAACTACGGCATGGGCGGCGTTATCAACATCATCCCGACCCGCGCGGGGCGGCGAACGGTCGAATTCAAGACGCAGTACGGCAATCACAACAGCCCGAAGGCGGACCTGTTCGCCAGTGATGTCTACGGCAAGCTCGGTGTGGCGGTGGAAGGCAGCGGGTTCGGCACCGACGGGTTCCCGATCGTGACGGCCTCCGAGCGCGGGATCATCGACAACAACGCCGAGGTCGACTTCGCGAACTTCAACGGCAAGGTCGACTACCGCGCGAACGATCGCGTGAACCTGTTCTTCCGCGGCGGCTACTTCAAGGAAGACCGCGTCAACGGCAAGGTGGGTGAGGTCAACGACACGAAGTGGACGTCGCTGGCTGGCGGCGTGCGCGTGCGGATGCCGGATCAGAGCGACCTGCAGGCGACCGTCTTCGGTGACGACAGCACCTTTCATAGCACGTTTCTCGCGGTAACCGCGACCAGCGCCACGGTTCCCCCGCGCAGCATCGTGCGACTCGCCACCGATCAGAGCGTGCCGACGACGGGTGTTGGCACGATGATTCAGTGGTCGCGTGCGATCGGCCAGAAGAACTTCTTCAGCACGGGCTTCGACTGGCGTCACGTTGACGGCGACAGCCTCGAAGACGCGTACATCGCGACGGCCGGGGCGCCGATCGTTCCGCCAACGGCTCCGGCCACGCTCTCGTTGCAGCGAAACTCCGGTGGGACCCAGGACAGCTTCGGCTTCTTCCTGCAGGACGTGGTCAGCTTCAACAACCTCGTCCTGACGATGAGCGCCCGGGTTGATAGCTGGCAGAACCACGACGGTCACATCTTTGAGAACAATGTCTCGACCGGTCTTCCAAGTGCCGGCAATCGAGGACAGCTCCAGGATCGAGACGACACGGTGGTCAGCCCACGTGTCGCGACCCTCTATCGCTTTACCGATCGCGTGTCGGTGTGGGGCGATGTGGGCTGGGGCTTCCGCGCGCCAACGCTGAACGAGTTGTACCGCCAGTTCAGTGTCGGTCTCGTTCGCACGCTGGCCAACGAGGACCTCGGCCCCGAACGTCTCTTCGGCGGTGAGGCGGGCGTCCGCATCGAGACGTCTCGCAATTCGTCGATCCGCTCCACCTGGTACGACAACGGGATCAAGAACCCGGTCTCGAACGTGACGATCGGCACAAACCTTCAGCAGCGCCAGAATCTCGGTCGCACGCGCATTCGCGGGTGGCAGAACGACGTCGAGTTCCGCCTCAATGCATCACTGCGCCTCACCGGCGGCTATCTCTTCAATGACGCCAAGGTCACCGAGTTCGAGGCCAACCCGGCGCTCGTTGGTCTCTACCTCCCGCAGGTGCCGAAGCACCGCGGATCGGTGGGCATGTCGTACTCCAATCCGCGCTACGTGACCGTTGCTGCAACCGGCATGTTCTTCGGCCGTCAGTACGACGATGACCTCAATCAGCGCACCAAGCCGGGGGAGACCGAGCCCGGGCTGCCGCCCTATGGGGTGCTGGACTTCAGCGTCTCGCGCGATTTCGGTCGCAACTTCGAAGCGTTCTTCGGCGTGCAGAACACCTTCGACCAGGAGTACTACGTCCAGCTGCAACCGACCACGACAGGGTCGCCGCGCTTGATCAACGGCGGCATCCGTGTGCGCTTCTCCGGTCGATGAACTCCGAGCCCGCATGCGCAGATCCGTGCGCGTGACGCACCGGGCCGGTCTCGCGGTTGCGTTCGTCCTCGCGGTCACGAACGTGGTCGCCGTGCAGGGTAGCGCCTCTCGAGCACAAGGCGGGTCCAAAGAACAGGACCCGCCCTACGATGTCGGCGCGCTCGTCGATCGGGCGGTCGCCTACGTCGAACAGTTCCAGCGCAAGTTCGGCTCGGTTGTCTCCGAGGAGCGTTACGAGCAGCGGCTCCGTCGCGTCTCTGTCCCAGGCAGCAGCAGCCTTCAGCAGCGCGGGGGCAGTGGTCCGCAGGAAACGACGCTCGTCTCGGACTTCCTGCTCGTCGAGGTGACGGGCGAGGGGTGGCTGCCGTTCCGCGATGTGTTCGAGCGCGACGGCAAACCGGTGCGCGATCGCGAGGAGCGCCTTGCCTCGATCTTCCTGAAGGGCGGACGCAATGCGTTCGAGCAGGCGCGCGCGGTCATGGACGAAGGCGCGCGCTACAACATCGGCAACATCAACCGGAACATCAACACGCCGACGCTCACGCTGGCGTTCTTGACCGCGCGTCATCGCGGCCGCTTCGAGTTCAAACTCGGCAAGCGTGACGATTCCGATCCAGGCGTGGAGATCGAGTTTCGCGAGAAGGGCCGCCCGACCTTCGTCGCCACGACGGGCGGACGCGACCTGCCTGTGAGTGGACGCTTCTGGGTCAACGAGGCTGATGGCACCGTGCTGCGCAGCGAGCTCGATGCGCTCGACACCGGCGTCGAGGCGCACATCACCGTGACCTACCAGAAAGACGATGGCATCGGGCTGTTCGTTCCTGCTCGCATGGAGGAACGCTACCGCCGGCCGCGCGACCCGATGGAGGTCTACGGCGTCGCGACGTATTCGCGGTTTCGACGATTCCAGGTGAGCACGAGCGAGGAACTCGCCAAGTGATCGTATGATCCCACCATGAAAAGAGCGCTGTTTCTGACCGCGGCCGTGTCGTTGTTCGCCTGTTCCCCTGCGCCGGCGCAGCAGGCTGGCGACGCTGCCGCCCGCGTGGGCGATCGAGTGATCACGGCGAAAGAGCTCGACGATCGATGGCAGGCGCTCGATCCCGCAGGTCACGCCGAAGCCGCGCAGAAGATGTACGACGGCAAGCGCTCCGCGCTCGACGCCATGGTTGCTGAGACGCTGATCGCGCAGGCCGCCAAGGCGAAGAACATGTCCGCCGAGGACTACGAGGCGGCCGAACTGAAGACTCGCACGAAGCCCGTGGGCGAATCGGACGTCGTCACGTTCTACCAGTCGAACATCAACCAGATGCAGGGGCGGGCGCTCGAGGTGATGGCGCCGGCGATCCGGCGCTACCTGCAGGATCAGCAAAGCGACGCGGCGCGTGCCTCGCTGATTGCGGACCTGCGCAAGACCGGGCCCGAGGTGCGTGTGCTGTTCGATGCGCCGCGTCATACGATTGAAGTGGCAGCCACCGATCCGGCGCTTGGATCTGCGTCCGCGCCGGTGACGCTCATCGAGTTCTCGGACTTCCAGTGTCCGTTCTGCCAGCGCGTCGCGCCGACGCTCAAGCAGGTGAAGCAGACGTACGGCGACAAGGTGCGCGTGGTGTGGAAGGATTTTCCGCTCACACAGATTCATCCGCAGGCGTTCAAGGCGGGCGAGGCGGCGCACTGCGCGGCCGATCAGGGCAAGTTCTGGGAGTACCACGATCGCCTGTTCGCCAATCAGCAGCAGCTGCAGCCGACCGACTTGAAGAAGCACGCGGCCGATCTCGGGCTCGACTCCAAGGCATTCGATTCCTGCCTCGACTCGTCGAAGTACGGCGAGCGCGTCCGTGACGGTGTTGCCGAGGGCTCGCGTCTTGGCGTGAACTCCACGCCAATGATCTACATCAATGGGCGCGCACTGTCCGGTGCGCAGCCGTACGAGGTGTTCGTCTCCGTCATCGACGAGGAGCTCTCGAAGTCGAAGTGAGCACCGTCCGCGTCGCGCTGGCGAACCTCCGCGTGGCTGCGGGACCCCAGGAATCCGTTCGCCTTGCGACATCTGCAATCGCCGACGCGGGCCGGCGAGGCGCGATGGTGATCTGCCTCCCTGAATGTTACGTCCCCGGGTATCGCTGGCCGGGCACGACAGCCCTTCCGCCCGATCCCGTATTCCTCGAACGCGCGTGGGCCGAAGTGGCAGATGCCGCCAGGAGCGCTGCCATCACAGTCATCCTGGGCACGGAACGCGTGACTGACCGTGGGCTACAGATTGCCGTATGCGTGTTCAATCCTGACGGCACCGTTGCTGGATGGCAGGACAAGGGACAAATCGACCCCGGGGAGGAGGCGATCTATCCCGCGCTGGGCTGCGAACGTCGGGTGTTCACGACCGGACCGCTGACCTTCGGTGTGGCGATCTGCCACGAAGGCTGGCGCTATCCAGAGACTGTCCGTTGGGCCGTGCGTCGCGGCGCGCAGGTCGTGTTTCACCCCCACGCGCATGTCGCCGAACCCGGGAGCTATCGTCCCTCCACGTTCGCGGATCCCGCCAACTCGTTCCACGAGAAAGCCATCCTGTGTCGCGCGGCCGAGAATACGTGTTATGTCGCGTCGGTGAACTGCGCGAGCGAAGGCTCCGGTACCACCTCAGCGATCGCGCGTCCGGACGGCACGTTGCAGTGCTACCAACCGTACGGACACGAGGGTCTGCTCGTCGCGGATCTGGATCTCAGCACCGCCACCGGCCTGCTTGCCTCCCGCTACCGGACGTTGGCGATGTAACGAACCGCTCTAGGGAACCAGAACGATCTTTCCAAGCGCGCCAGAGTCCATCACCGCGACATGCGCTTTGGCAGCGTCAGCAAGTGGGAACTCCTTTGCGATAACAGGATTCAGCGCACCGTTTTCCAGGCCCGCGACGATACCGGCGTGGATCTCTTCCAGGCCGGCACGCGTGACGTTGAAGAGCGTCATGCCCAGGATCGCCGCATCGCGTGCCATCGTCTTGCGCGGATCGATCTCAACGCGGCCGCGGTTGCCGATGACGACGACGCGCCCGTGGGGAGCAAGGACATCGAGATCGCGATCGAGATTGACGTTGGCGAGCATCTCGAGAACGACATCAACGCCCTGGCCACCCGCCAGTGCCGGGACACGCTGCAGGTAGTCGGCTTCGCGATGATTGAGCACGTGATGCGCGCCCTGGCCGCGAACGAGCGCCATGCCTTCTTCGCTCCCGGCCGTCCCGATGACGCGCATCCCGAATGCCCGCGCGATCTGAACGGCTGCAGTTCCCACGCCTCCGCTCGCGCCGTGCACGAGCACCGACTCACCGGGGCGCGCCTGCGCTCGCATCAGCAGGCCGCGCCATGCGGTGGCATACGGAACGCCGATCGCCGATCCCTGCGCAAATGAGGACCGCTGCGGAAGCGGGTACACTTGCCAGTCCTCGCACAACGCGATGTCGCCGTATCCGCCGATTGCGCTGATACCGTAGACACGATCGCCGACATTCACTCGTGTGACGTTGGCGCCGATCGCGTGCACGGTGCCGCCGACGTCCGTGCCCGGCGAGTACGGCAGGTGTGGTTTGCGCGCGTACGCGCCCGCCCGGATGTAGGTGTCCACCGGGTTGACGCCGCATGCGTGTACTCGAATCGTCACTTGTCCCAGACCCGGCGTGGGCTCCGGCACGTCCTCGAGTGTCATCACGTCAGGTGAGCCGAACTCGCGTACGACGATGGCTTTCATCTGGGCTCCTTCAGTCCTCGGTCCGCAGTCCACAGTGAACTGCCGACCGCCTACTGCCTACTTCTCGAGTCCAACCGGAAACAACCTGTCGAAGTTACCACCAAAGATCAGCGCCTGATCGCTCTCGCTGATTCCCGCCTCAGTGGCCGCGGCCTTCTGCGTGTGATGGATCCCGCGCTGCCAGCCGCGGGGGAAGAAGGACGAATCGGTTCCGAAGAGCAGGCGCGATGGCCCAAGCACGGACATCGCTGTCTTGAACACGCCATTCAACGTCCATCCTGGCGCGTAGCGGATCCAGTTGTTCGAGCTCGATGTGTCCGCATGAATGTTCGGGCACGCATCGGCCGCCATCATCGTCTCGCGCAGCATGCCCGCGCCGAAGTGCGGCACGATAAACGGCAGGCGGGGATGCGCCATCGCAAGTCGCGAGATGGCGAGCGGGTCGCCGAGGCTCAGATCGAAACGACTCGGCAATCCGAGTTTCTTTCGCACGCCGACGGAGAGCACGCCGCAGTGCACGAACACCGCGGTTCCAGGCTGCACGGCGACTGCTTCGACGATGCGGTCGACCCGTGGATCGTCGAGCGCGACGTGATGCATCGCGGGAAAGAGACACGCGACACGCAGGCCGAGTGTCGCGATCGCGTTCGTGACGCGCGTGCCGGCGTCTTCGGCCGACGGATCGACCATGAAGTAGCCGACGAATCGCGCCGGGTGTCGGGCCACTGCGGCGGCCACTGAGGCCTCGTCGCCGGGCACGCTGGCGATGAGCGCCGTTCGCGTCACGCCGTTCGCGTCGAGCTCCTGCACCCATCGATCGGCGAGCGCCTCGGGCGCACCAGGGTCATCCCACTGCAGCTCCTGGCACAGTGCGGCGACCGTGTCTCCGCGGCCGCGCTGTCGCGACGAGCGTGTTGAAGAACTGCGTGGAGAAGAAGTGGCAGTGACTATCGTTGAGCATGGTCAGTAATTCAAAATGCAAAATGCAAAATGGGCTGCCGCGCGTGAATCACGTTTGCATTTTCCATTTTGCATCTTGCATTACAAGCAACATCGAGCGTTTCCACCAGACAAACGTGAGCACCAGGGCGGTGAGGATGAGACCGATCGAGAGCCCGATCCACAACCCTCTGACACCCCACCCCAATCGGAAACACAGCACATAGCCGACCGGCAGCCCGAGAAACCAGTGGCCGATGAAGTTGACGATCATCGGCATGCGCGTCTCGGAAATACCGCGAAGGGCCCCGGTCACAACCGCCTGCGTGCCGTCGAACAACTGAAACGCCGCCGCGATTGCCAGCAGGCTGACACCGATCTGGATGATGCGCGGATCCGGGCTGAAGAGGCGGACCAACGGAACTGGCCACAGAAAGAACACCAGCCCGAGGGCGGCCATGATCACACAGCCAGCGGCGAGCGCAGTCCATCCGGCACGCGCCGCCCGGGGACGGTCGCCCGCGCCGAACGCGAAGCCGACACGCACGGCTGCCGACGAGGCAAGGCCGAGCGGCACCATGAACGCGAGTGACGCCAGGTTGAGCGCGATCTGGTGCGCCCCGGATGACACCGGGTCGAGCCGGCCGGCGAGCGCAGTCGCGACGGCGAACACACCAACTTCGAGCGCCACCTGCGACGCGGCGGGAGCGCCCAGCGCGATGAGCCGCTTGATACGCGCAGGGTCGAACCCGAGGGCAACGTTCGGGTGCCGATGACCACGGCGTCGATGCACCCCACGAATCGCGAGATACAGGAACGCCGCCATGTACACGCGAGCGATCGTCGTGGCCCATGCCGAGCCTTCGACGCCGAGCGCGGGCATCCCGAGGTTGCCGTAGATCAGCACCCAGTTGCCCGCGGCGTTGACGATGTTCGCCGTGAGGAGGGCCAGCATGATTGGGCGCACCAGGTGCATCCCCAGCAGGTAGCGGCGAAATGCGGCGTAGACGATCAGCGGCAACGCGCTGATCGCAATCACACGAATGTAGGGGCCCACGAGACGGCGCGTCTCGGGATGCAGTCCCCATTGATCGAGCGTGCCGTACAGGATCCATGTGAGCGCCATCGCGATGGGCGCCACGCTGCAGGCGAGCCAGACGCCCTGATGAAACCACAGCAGGCATTCGCGCTCGTCGCCTGCACCGTGGGCTTGCGATACGTAGGCATCGAGTCCGAGCATCAGACCCATTCCGAAGATTGCGATGGCGGTGAACACAGCGCTGCCCATGCCGGTCGCGGCGATCGCGGCCGGACCGAGCGGTCCGACCATGATCGTGTCGACGATCCCCATGCTCATCCACCCCACTTCGGCGAGGATGATCGGGCCGGCCAGCTTCATGAGGGGCCGGAGCTCTGAGTTCTGCATTACTCCATAAACTCGCTTGTGTCGGTGATATCGGGCACGCTTCGCCTTGACGGAACTGGGCGATTCACCAGCCACCTGTCGGCCGAAGGCACCCAACACAAGCGAGCCGCAGTGTAAAGTGGGACGCGTGCGGGCGCTTCTGACAATTTACTTGATGGGCGTGCTCGTGGGACTGTGGCGGACCGATGGACCGCCGGCAACGAGGCTCATGATGGCGCTGCTCTGGCCAATCGGCCCGCTCGCGTTTGTCGTCACCGTCAGCGGCCTGGTCGTGGCGGCTGCCATTGCGTTTATAGGGCCGCGCGGAAGGTAGTTGAGTAGCTCGGTGGCTGGGTAGCTCGGTTGCCTAGGCCCCAGCTACTGAGCTAACTAGGCCACCCAGCTACTGAGCTACCTAGGCCACCCAGCTACTGAGCTACCTAGCAACCCAGCGACCTACCAACCCAGTTCACGCGTCCCCGAGCGTGTCCGTGTAGTGGCGGACCAGGAACTGCTGCGCGTCGAAGTGCTCGGACCCGTTCGGCGGCCGCTCGTAGTGGCCTGACGAATCGAGCACCATCGCCCGATCGATGTCGCGCAGGTACGCGCCGAGCACGATGTCGCGCACGTGCTCGAGGATCTCTGGGTCGCGAATCGGCACCAGCGTCTCCACGCGCCGATCGAGATTGCGCTCCATGAGATCGGCGCTCCCGATGTACATCTCTTCCTGTCCGTTGTTGTGGAACCAGTAGATGCGTGAGTGCTCGAGGAAGCGGCCGACGATCGACCGGACGCGGATGTTGTCGCTGATGCCGGGCACGGCAGGGCGCAGGCAGCAGATACCGCGCACCATCAGATCCATCGACACACCAGCCTGCGCGGCGCGATAGAGCAGGCGGATCATCTGATCGTCGGTGACGGCGTTGACCTTGATCATCAGCCGCGCTGGCCGGCCGGCTTGCGCGTGCTCGATCTCCCGCTCGATCAACTCCTTGAGCCGCTGCCGGAGCTGCACGGGGGCGACGATCATCGCCCGGAACTCTTTCTGATTCGAGTAGCCGGTCAGGTAGTTGAAGACGTCTGACACGTCGTTGATGATGTCCGGATCCGCGGTGAAGAGACCGAGGTCCGTGTACATCTTCGCGGTATCGGGGTTGTAGTTTCCCGTGCCGGTATGGACGTAGCGCTGAATCCCGCCGGCTTCCTGCCGGACCACGAGGCAGAGCTTGGCGTGCGTCTTCAGATTGGTGAAGCCGTACACGACGTGGATGCCGTGTGTCTCCAGTCGCTTGGCCCACAGGATGTTGTTCCGCTCGTCGAAGCGCGCCTTCAACTCCACCAGCACGGCGACCTGCTTGCCGGCTTCGGCCGCCGCGATGAGCAGTGGAATCAGCGGCGAGTTCGATCCGATGCGGTACAGCGTCATCTTGATCGCTGTGACGTGCGGGTCCTGCACCGCCGCGCGAAGGAACGTCTCGACCGAGGCGAACGACTGAAACGGGTGATGCACCAGGATGTCCTGGTAACGAATCTGGTCGAAGATCACCTCGGGGTCTTCGTCGTTGCGCCACAGGCTGTGCGGCGAGAACGGCGCGTCCTTCAATTCCGGACGATGGAGGCGCGTCAGCTGCGACCAGTCGCCAAAGCCGAGGCGATCCTGCGTCCGCAGGACGACTTCATCGCTGACCTCGAAGTTCTCCGCCAGGATGTTGAGCACGCGCGTCGGCATACTCGCTTCGACGTGCAGCAGCGAGATTGCGCCGCGCCTCAGTTGCCGCAGGCTGCGATCGATGCTCTCGAGCAGGTCGTCGGCCTCGTCTTCTTCGATCTCGAGGTCCGTATCCCGGATGATGCGGAAGAGATACGCGCCCTTGACCTGCGTGCCCGAGAACAACTCCTGGATGTTCGCGCGAATGACGTCTTCGATGAAGACGAATGTCGTTCCGCCTGCCGGGCTGATCGCCTGAGGCACCGGGACGAAGCGCGGGAGCACATCCGGCACTTTCACCCTTGCGAACTTCGTGCGGCCGCCATGCTTCACGACGACCGCGAAGTTCTTGCTCAGATTCGAAATGAACGGAAACGGGTGTCCGGGATCGAACGCGAGCGGTGTGAGGACCGGGCAGATCTCGCGTGAGAAGTACGTGTTCAGGTGCTCGCGAACCGCGGGCGTCCACGCATCCTCATCGAGAAATGAAATCTGTTCCTTCTCGAGAAGCCTGCGCAACTCTGCCCACGTCGATGCCTGATCGCTCAGCATGCGGCGGGCGCGGGCGCGCATCGCCTCGAGCTGCTGCTCCGTGTTGTATCCGTCAGGTGCGACGTCTTCGATCTCCTCGCGCAGCTTCTTCAGCGTCGTCGCCACGCGGATCATGAAGAACTCGTCGAGGTTCGTGCCTGTGATGCCGAGGAACTTGACTCGCTCGAGCAGCGGATGTGATGCATCACGCGCCTGAGCGAGCACGCGCTCGTTGAACTCGAGCCAGCTCAGCTCGCGATTGATGTAGAGCGCAGGGTTCTTCAGGTCCGCTGGATCGGCCTGCTGATTCGTCGCCTGGGGTGCGGGCGCGGCGCGACCCTGCCGAGGCGTGCGGCGTTCGGCCGGCTGGCGCGAATCGGCAACTGCTGACTCTCTCTGGTTTTCCATGGGATGCCGGATCCGACTCTATCGGGGTGAGCCGACGAGTATATCAGAGCCACTCATGTGACGCTAAGATCTAGTCAGAAATGGACATAATCCGTCGGGCGGAGTTGCGGCCGGGCGTGACATTGAACGATCTCCCGGCAACTGTGTCCGACCGTGGCCCGGAGATGCGGCTGATTCGGGGGCGTGCCCTGATCTTCTGGGACGCGAAGCTCGCCGGCACCCGATACGGCCGCAAACTCGACGCCATCGATACCGATCAAATCACACCTGCGGCCGACTGCGTATCCGAGAGCCTCGAGACGCTGGACGAACGGTGGAAGGCCGGCTCGTTCCGCTACTTGATGCCCGACTTTCGCGCGCGCGTACATCGCGGTGAGACATTCGTCATCGCGGGCGATCGCTTCGCGATCGGTTCGTCGCGGGAGATGAGCCCTGCAGGGCTGAAGGGCATCGCCGACGAAGCTGGGCTCGACATGGTGATCGTCTGCGGACGGAACATGGGCGACATCTTCCGTCGCAACGCCCTCAACCTCGGTCTGCATGTCGTGCAGAGTCCCGAAGCCGTCGAGGCGGCGTGCGACGGTGACGAATTCGCGTTCGACCCCGAATCGCGACGGCTCACCAACGTCACTCAGAATCACGTCTACGAACCGCTGCCGCTCACGGCGAAGGAAGACGAGCTTCGCAGGAGCGGCGGCATCGTAACCGCCGGACGGCGAGAGCTGCGCAGCTCGATCGAGCGGTCGCCCGTGATCGAGTTCCCCGATCCATCGGTCGCGCGATCCATGACATCGACCGAGCAGATCGTCTGGGCCCATCGAGTGGACAAGGATCAGCGGGAGCTCAAGCCTGGCGACACCCTGCGCGTCTACGCCGATCTGCTTCCGGCGTCGGATGGGACTGCGCCCTTTGCGATCCACACCTTCAATCAGATCACGGGCGGCCGTGCGATGTACCCGAGGCAAGCCGCGATCGCCAACGACCACTTCGTCTTCACCGAACGCGAGGACGACGAGAAGCAAACGAGCATCGGCCGCGCATTCGCACACGAGCAGGGTTTGAAGTCGCCGTACTATGCCACTCCCGGTGACGGCATCTTCCACTTCTATTTCCCCGAACAGGGGCTCGTGCTTCCCGGTCAGTTCATTCCGGGCGCTGATTCGCACAGCCGTGCCTATGGTGCGTACGGCGCGGTCGGCATGGGCGTGGGCTCGACAACGCTCGGGTTCGGATGGGCAACTGGCTACATCTACTTCACCCTCGTCAAGGCTCGACGGGTCGTCGTCAGCGGAAGACTTCAGCCCTGGGTGAGCGGCAAGGACATTGTCCTCGAGCTGCTCAGACGATGGGGCAGTCAGCAGGCGCAGGGGATGTCGGTCGAGTTCGTTGACGCGAACCGACAACTGCCGATCGCGTATCGCAACACGATCGCG
Source organism: uncultured Acidobacteriota bacterium (assembly GCA_963772955.1). GTDB lineage: Bacteria > Acidobacteriota > Vicinamibacteria > Vicinamibacterales > UBA2999 > Gp6-AA40. The sequence goes on from CAVYZF010000010.1 coordinate 66,724, forward strand.
AACATGATGGCCGAGGCCGAGGCGCTCAACGGCATCTTCGCGGAGGACGAGACGACGCGTGCATGGTACTCCGCGAAGGGTATCGACGACCTGCCGTACCCGCGCGTGTCGCCTGGCAACGACGCGAGATACGAGATCGACGAGGCGGTGTCGCTCGACGACGTCACGCCGATGATCGCGAAGCCATTCAGTCCGGGTAACGCGTTTCCGGCGGAAGAGGTCGCGGCCGAACGCATTCAGTTCGACAAGGCGCTGATCGGGTCGTGCACGAACGGCAGCTATGACGATCTGCTGCAGGCCGCGCTCGTGCTGCATCACGCGCGCCGCCATGGCGTGGAAAAGGCGGCTCGGCCACTCGTCGTGTTCCCGGGTTCTGGCGGAGTGGCGCGTGCGATCGAGCGACCCGACCGGCGGCTCGGCGGCGAATCGATCGCAGAGGTTTTTCGCAAAGCGGGTGGCCAGATTCGCCGGTCGTGGTGCGGTCCATGCTTCGGCCAGGGACCCGACGCGCTTCACACCGGTGAGCGTGCCATCACGTCATTCAATCGCAACTGGCAGAATCGCATGGGTGTCGGTGGCGAAGGCTACCTCGCCAGCCCGGCCATCGTTGCAGCGTCTGCACTTGCCGGTTACATGGCGCCCCCTTCGGCCCTCGGGCTGGAGTGGGATGCGGAGCTATTCGGAATCTAGCCGTCCGGGATACCATCCTCCATTCCGGGAGTTCGACGATGAGGATATTGCTCTCCGTCGGGACGTGCGTGGTGCTTGGCATCGGGACAGTTGTCGCGCAGCAGCAGCAACAGCCGCAGCAACCGCCACCGCCGCCAACTCAGGATCAGAAGCCGGACGAACCGATCCAGGGTCCGACGTTCCGCACCGGCGTCGACCTGGTCGCCGTGGACGTGGCCGTCGTCGATCGGCGCGGGCGGCCGGTCGAAGATCTTCACGCCGCCGAGTTCGGCGTCAAGATCGATGGCGAGGTCCGTCGCGTCGTCTCCGCCGAATTGATCAAGGTCGACGTCGAGAAGGCAAAGAAGCAGGTCGCCGACAAGACGGAGAGCTTCTACACCAGCAACCTCACGCCGCCAGAGGGACGGCAGATCGTGATCGCGGTCGACCAGGTGAACATCCGCCCTGGATCGCTGCGTCCGGTCCTTGATGCCGCGGGCCGTTTCCTCGACATGCTCAGCCCGCTCGATCAGGTGGCGTTTGTCGCCTACCCCGAGCCGGGGCCGCGCATAAATTTCACCAACGACAAGCTTCGCCTCAAGCGAGCGATGCAGGGGCTGGTCGGGCAGCAGCCGCGCGCGCGCCCGGGGACCTACAACATCGGCGTGTCAGAAGCGATCAACATCGAAGAACGGCGCGACCAGATCGTCCTTGCTGCCGTCGTGATGAGAGAGTGCCGATCGACCGATCCGCGTCAGCTTGCGCAATGCGAGCGCGACATCGTCGCGGAGTCGTCGCAGATCGCCAGGAACTCGCGCGAGGACGCCGACATCTCACTGCGTGGGTTGCAGCAACTGCTCGAGCAGCTCGCCTTCGTCGACGGTCCGAAGTCTCTGATTCTGATCTCCGAGGGGCTGGCGACGTCGGAGACCAACGACATGCGGCACCTCGTTCGCCTGGCGGGCGCGGCGCGCACGGCAATCAACGTGCTGTCGGTGGACCTCAGACGAGGTGACGTGACGATCGCAGAGCAGCCGCCCACAGAGGCGGAGGATCGCCGGCTCCTCATGCAGGGGCTCGAGGGCATCGCGTCGATGTCGCGCGGCAGCCTCTATCACATCGCGGGCACCGGCGAGCCGATCTTCGAGCGACTGGCCTCGGAAATCTCGGCGTACTACCTCCTGGGTGTCGAGCAGAAGCCGAGCGACCTCATCGGCGAGCGCCATCGCATCGACGTCGAGGTCCGCCGGAACGACGTCACGATCAGGTCGCGTCAGGCCTTTGTGCTATCGCCCTCCCGCACGGTGAAGCGTTCACCGGCGGAAAACCTTCGTGACGCGCTCGCGTCACCGTTTGCGATCTCCGGACTGCCTCTGCGCGTGACGACCTTCGCGCAGCAGGATCCGGGCAGCGACAAGGTGCGCATCATCGTCGCGGCGCAGATCGGCGAGTCTGGCGCCAAACCAGGCAACTTCACCCTCGGCTATCTGGTTATCGACGATCAGAATCGAGTCGCTGCCTCGTTTGGCGATCAGGTCCCGCTCACATCGGGAGCGGGAAGTCCTAACGAGCCGCTCAAATTCGTCGGTGGTGCCCTGGTAGAACCAGGTATCTACTCGCTGCGCATTGGTGTCGTTGACGCAGAGGGCCGTCGCGGAAGCGTCATCCGTGACGTCAGTGCGTGGAAGATGGCGGGCGAGTCGTTCGCGCTCGGTGATCTGATCGTCGGCGGCATGCCGACCACGGGACAAGGTCTGACCGTCCAGGTGGAGCCGTACGTGCTCACCGAAGGCGTCGCAGCCTACCTCGAGATGTACTCCACGACCGACCAGACTTGGAACGGCACCACGGTGACGTTCGAAGTCGCTGACGATGCGGACTCGGCTCCTCTGGCATCGGTCCCGGTGACGCTGATCCCGGGCCGTCAGCCGACGTGGCGCGTGGCGGCAGGTGTGATCAACGCGAAAGCCCTTCCTCCTGGCCGCTACGTGGCACGCGCGAAGATCGCACGCGACGGAAAAGCGGTGGGTGTGCTCGCGCGTCCATTCGTGTTCGAGCACGAGGGCAGCGCCGCTCCCTCGGTCGGAAGCGTGGCGGTTGCTGCCGCCGCTGTCTCCTTCGCATCGTCGTTGCCCAAGTTCGACTCCGCTTCGGTGCTCAAGCCAGAGATGCTCGGCCCGATGCTGGACATGGCGGAGAAGCGTTCCCCGGCGACGCTCAAGGACGCGATGACTGAGGCGCGCGCGGGGCGTTACGGCCCGGCGGCGCTCGAGGCATTCTCGGCCGGAGATCAGACGGTTGCCGCGTTCTTTCGCGGGCTCGATCTCTACGCGAAAGGCCAGATCGATCAGGCGGCAACGCAGTTCCAGGTATCCGCCGGTCCGCGTCGCGAGTTCTTCCCGTCCGCGTTCTACCTCGGGGCGCTGTTTGCCGCCGCGGGTCGTGATCAGGATGCCGCCGGCGTGTGGCAGCTCGCACTCGGCACCGAGTCGCGACCAGCCGTCGTCTACATGATGGCCGCGGATGCGCGATTGCGAACCGGCCAGGCAGTCTCGGCCATCGACATTCTCAAGCCGGCGTACGAGCGAGACCCCGCGCAGGAAGAAATCGCTCGCCGTCTTGCGATGGCGTACTCGATGACCGGACGTCATGCCGATGCGCTGCCCGTGCTCGACAACTACCTGACGCGACGGCCGACGGATCAGGACATGCTGTATGCCGCCATCGTCGCGCAGTACGAGGTCACGCGAAACGGACAGGCGCTCTCGAATGTCGATCGCGCCAAGCTTCGCAAGTACTCAGCAGCCTACAGAGGTCCGAATCAGGCGTTGGTGGAGAAGTACCTGCAGACGATCGACGCGAGGTGAGCTCCAGACTCTCGGTTCGCGAGCTCACCTGGATCGTCGCCCGTGATGTGAACCGGACGCTCGGTGGAGGGCTGGCCTCCATGGAACTGCTCCGGCGCACGTTCATCGCCAACGGATCGCTCGATGAAGCCGGTAACGCCGGACTGGTCGCGGTGTCGCGCCTGACACCGGGCACGAACATCCTCGCGTACTGTGTCGGCCTCGGGTGGTCGTTGCACCGCTGGGCGGGCGCGCTTGCCGCGGTGGCGGCGGCGTCGCTACCGGCATCGCTCATGGTGTGTGTGCTGACGATCGCGCTCGTGCGGATTCAGGACTATCCCCTTGTGCGGATGATGCTGGCGATCGGCGTGTTCGTGGCGACGCTGCTGGTCTTCGCGAGCGCGGGATCGCTGCTGCGTCCGTACGTGCGTCGCTCAGCGCTGTTGCGTTCGGCGATCGTCGTCGTCGTTGCGGTTGCGATGCTTCTGGCGGACGTGACGCCAGTGCGCATCCTGCTGCTGTCCGCGGTGTTGGGCGCGGTCATCGGCGGATCGACGCAAACAGTGGACGCCACTGAATGAATGCGTTCCTCGTTTACGTACTGCTGCTGAAGGCGATCGGCAGCTCGTTCGCGGGAATGGGTTCGCTACCGCAGATCCAGCAGGACTTCATCGAGACGAGGCGCGCGATCACCGCCGAGCAGTTGAGTCAGGCCGTCCTCGTGGGGCGCTCGACACCAGGACCGATTGGCGCGTACGTCGTTGCGGTGGGATATCTTGCCGCGGGATGGCCGGGGGCAATCGCTGCGTGGCTGGCGATGGTCACGCCTGCACTGGCCGCCGTGCCACTGTTCGTTCTGATGCAACGATGGCTGCATCTGCCGCGCGTGAGGGCTGCAGTGGATGCAGTCGTGATCGCCAGCGCGATCCTGCTGCTCGCATCGGGCGTCCGCATGGCCGCCGATGCGTGGCAACAGCTCTCGATCGCATTTCTGTAATGGGGTCAGACCCTTCACGGTTCTTCACAGTTCTTCACGCCGGCACCAGACGCGATGAGCCGCGCTCGCAGACGAAGCGCGCGGCGCGCCTCTCCTGGTCCGTGCGCTCGGTCACTGTCGGCACGAAGTACCAGTCCGCTTGCAGTGTCTTCGGCGTGACGTCCAGCAGCACGTAGCCGCGGCTGTCTCCTTCGAGAAACTTGAGATGCCGCGCGAGCGGCTGCAGCATCATCGCGATATCCCGCTGCGACGAGCTCGAGAACATGGGCGGCGAGCTCACTGCCGGCGTGACGATTTCAACAGCTCTCGACCCGCTCGCGGTCTTCGAGTCGTAGGCCTCGGTCCATGGATCCCTCGGCACGTCGAGTGCCCACGAGCTGTGAATGTCTCCCGTGAGGATTGCGACATCCGTTATGCGGCCGCTGTCGATCATGTCGAACATGCGCTCGCGTGCGGCGGGATAGCCGTCCCACACATCGGGGCGCAACACGGCCATACCCGGCACGGTCAGCGGCGAGAAAAGGATCTGCTGTCCGAGGATTCGCCACTGCGTGCCGGTCTTCTGTGATGCTCGCAGGGTGTCCGAGAGCCACGTCTCCTGCGCGGCGCCCAGTAGTGTGCGGCGAGGATCGGCGAACGCGTTCTTGTCGCCGGCTGCAGCCTGCTGGTCTCGCAGTCCGCGTGTGTCGAGCATGATCAGGTCCGCGAGTCCGCCGAAGTCGAAGCGGCGATAGAGGCGGATCTCGGTCGTCGACGACTCTCGAATCGGCATCCATTCCAGATACGCGCGGTACGCCGCACGCTGCCGGACCTTCCAGTCGCCCTGGCTCGCGTCGTGATTACCCGCCCCGCCCGACCACGCGTCGTTGGCCAGCTCGTGATCGTCCCAGACGACGATGAAGGGGTGCTGGCCATGGACGGCCTGGAGATCCGGGTCGTTACGGTAATAGGCGTAACGGGTACGGTAGTCAGCGAGCGTGACAACCTCACTGACCGGCTGGACGCCTCTCTTGATTGACGGGTCGCTGTAGCGAGTGCTGGCGAACTCGTAGATGTAGTCGCCCAGGTGAACGACGGCGTCGAGGTCCGGCCGATTGGCAAGGCAGCGATAAACGTTGAAGTATCCCGTCGGGTAATTCGAGCAGCTCACCTGTCCGAGGCGAAGACGCTGTGCGCCGCGAGTGGGGAGAGTCCTGGTTCGACCGATCGTCGATTGTTCGCCGCCGCTGTCGAACGCGTAGTAGTAGGTCGCACCCGGCTTCAGGCGCCCTGCATCCACCTTGACGGTGTAGTCACGCTGCGCGGCAGCCTGCGCTGTGCCGCGCCCCACGATGTTCAACATCTTCTCGTCCGATGCGATTCGCCATCGAACGTCGAGAGGCCTGGTGTCGCTGTGTCCCGCCGGAGGAGTGACTCGTGTCCACAAGATGACTCGGTCGGTCAGCGGATCGCCGCTCGCGACACCGTGACGGAAAAGGCCGGTCTGCGCTCCAGCCGGCTCCTGCCACCCGCGGATGGTCAGCGGCCATGCGGCCGCCGCAGCCGTGGTGGTGTGAATGAACGCACGACGCGACAGGGGCATAACGAAGGGAGTGTACCCCTCTTTCTTGACAGCAAAATGAACGGTCGCTACGCTGCAGGTGCATGTTCTCGTGGTTCCGTGCGCGGTCCCGGTCGATAGCGAGCGCGGCGCTCCTCGCACTCATGACGCTGACGATCTCGTCAGCGGCGCCGCATCCGGACGACTGCCACGACGCCGATTGCGGGCTGGCGTTGCCGCACGACCCGAGCGGTCATAGCATCGGGAAGACACAGGAATCCAGTGGCCAACCGATTCACTGCGTTCTGTGTCACTGGACGCGTTCGGTCCGCCCGATAACAGGAACCACACAGCTCTTTGCACCCGCGCTCTCCGAAGACGTCAGAGTTTCGCTCGACGTTTTCATCGCATCGTCGCAGACCGTCCTCTCACAACCAACGCTTCGGGGACCACCCGCCACTCCCGACCTCGTGTAGACAACGGCGGTTCGCCGCCTTCGTGATTCACGTCAGTAACGGGAGATGCTCATGGTTGTACGTACGCTCGTTCGGGCGTGCGCCGTGTTTGTCGCGATCCTGGTGATGGCATCCCAGGCAGCCGCGCAGAACGGCGTGCCCCTGTCAGGCCGCTTGTTGAATTCATTGAATGCCACCCCGCTTGGTGGCGCCACGGTACAGATCGACGAACTTCGCCGCCAGGCGATCTCTGGAGCGGACGGGATGTTCGCATTCGACAACATCCCGCCTGGCACCTATCACGTCTCTGTGATCGCGCAGGGCTTCTCGACCAGACGCACCGAGGTGAGGGTCGCCGCCGCCATGGCGCCGATCGAGCTGGAGGTCGACTTCGACCTGCACTTCGAGGAAGTCGTGTCGGTGAGCGGCGATGCGCGCAGTCAGTTCGACACCTTCCAGCCGACGTCGGTTCTTGCGGGCCAGGAGTTGTCCAAGCAACTCGAGATGTCGCTTGGCGCGACGCTCGAGAGTCAGCCCGGCGTAGCCGCCAGAAGCTTCGGTCCCGCTCCAGCGCGTCCCGTGATTCGAGGGCTCGACGGCGATCGCGTATTGATCCTGCAGGATGGTCAGCGCCTCGGCGATCTCTCGAGCCAGTCGGGCGATCACGGCGTGCCGATCAACCCGGCAGCGGCGCAGAAGATCGAGGTCGTTCGCGGGCCGGCGACGTTGCTCTACGGGGCGAATGCCATCGGCGGCCTCGTCAACGTCATCACCGACGAGATTCCGACGAAGCCGATGATGGGCGTCAGCGGCAATCTGAATTTCGATCTGGGCACCGCGGCGAGCGAAGGCGGCGCGGCCGGTGATGTGCACATCGGAAATGGAAAATTCGCTCTGCACATGGGCGGCGGAGGGCGCGGCTCCGGCGATGTGGATACGCCGGAGGGCGACGTCGTGAACTCGCAATCGAGGAGCGGGTTCGGCAATATCGGCCTGTCGTGGACTGGCGCGAAGTCGTACGTCGGCGGCAGCTACGGCTATGACGACATGAAATACGGCATCCCTGTCGTCGAGGACGGTCAGGTGCAGCTGACGCCGCGGCGGCACGCGTTCTCCCTGCGCGCAGGTGGTCAGGGCCTCGAAGGCGCCTTCGACTCGTATCGCGCGACGCTCGCCGTTCGTCGCTACAAGCACGACGAGCTCGAAGGTGACGTCGTCGGCACCGCGTTCAAGAACAACACCGAGGAAGTCGAGGTGATGGGATCGCACCGTGCGCTTGGACGCCTGAAAGGCAGCGTGGGTGGATGGGTGCTGAATCGTGCCTTCGATGCCACGGGCGAGGAAGCGCTGTCGCCTGCGGTCGATCAGCAGGGATTCGCCACGTTCTTCTATGAAGAGGTGACATGGCCGCACGTCACCTTTCAGTTCGGCGGTCGCGTCGATCACACGAGCTATCAGCCGAACGGTGAGCCCGGGCGAACGTTCACCACAGGATCGGGTTCGGTCGGGTTGTTGATCAGGCCGGCGGCGGCTGACGATCGTCTGACGATCGCGTTCAGCGCGGCACGTGCGGCCAGGAGCCCGGCGCTCGAGGAGTTGTTCTACTACGGGCCGCATCCTGGCAACTTCGCGTTCGAGGTCGGTAACCCCGAACTCGATCCCGAACATGCGCTCGGCTTCGATGCGTCGCTGCGCTGGCGCACACCCCGGGTGACTGGCGAGTTGACCTACTTCCGCAACGACATCAACGGCTATCTGTTCAGGGCGCCGCTCACTGAAGAAGAGTTCAACGCCCGCATCGAAGAGTTTGCCGCGAGGTTTCCGAGCCGGGACATCACATCACCCGGTGGTGAATCGGAGTTCCCGATCGTCGAGTACATTGCCGCGGACAGTGTTCTGGATGGCGTCGAGGCACACTCGGATGTTCAGGTGACTCCGCAGATCGCCGTCGAACTGGGTCTCGACTTCGTCAGAGGAACGCTGAAGGACAGCGACGAGCCGCTGCCTCGAATACCGCCGCTTCGGTTCCGCAGCGGACTGCGCTTTCAGCGCAACGCATTCCAGGCTGGAGGCGATGTCGCGTTCGTCGCCACGCAGGATCGCGTGTTCTCGACCGAGACGCCGACGGATGGCTATCAGCTGGGTCGTCTCTACGCGTCGTATTCGTTCGGCCAGGGCGCTATTGCGCACACGCTGACCGCGAGGCTCGAGAACGTCACGAACGAGCTGTATCGGAATCACCTGTCGCTCATCAAGGATCTCGTGCCGGAGACGGGCAGGAATTTCCGGCTGCTCTACAACGTGAAGTTCTGAGTAGGGTCAGACCCTGCACAGAAATGCATGTCAGCGGGAACCGGGGCTTCGAGCTCGAGTGGTTGCCGCGTGACTGGATGCGAGAGAGAGACACGCCAGGCGTGCAGCGCCTGGCGCGCGATGCGCGCATCGGGCTCTCCGTAAACGCGGTCGCCGACGATCGGCCATCCGCGCGCTGCCAGGTGCACGCGGATTTGATGGGTGCGCCCCGTGACGAGCTCGCATCGCACGATCGAATGGCCTTCGCACGTCGAGAGGACGTCGTAGCGCGTCTTGCACGATGCACCCTCCGGGGTGACGACGACGCGCCGTCGATCATTGAGATCGCGCGCGAGCGGGAGGACGATCTCTCCCTGCTTCGGATCCGGTGCGCCGACGACGATCGCAAGGTACTGCTTGGTCGTTCGTCCGGCGGCAGCATCCTTTTGCATCGTGGCGTGCAGATCGGGTGTGAGCGCGATCACCACGAGGCCTGACGTGTCCTTGTCGAGGCGCGTCAGGATTCCCGGTTGGGCACCTGGTTTGTCGCGGACGCGCCAGAGGACGGCGTTGAGCAGCGTTCCTGAGGTGTTTTTGTACGTGGGATGAACGACGACGCCGGGCGGCTTGTTGGCGACGAGCATCCAGTCGTCTTCGTAGATGATGGAGAGCGGCCCATCCTCCGGTTGAGGTCTGCGGCGCGGGTCGGTTTGAATCTCCTCGGTCACTTCGGGCATCTTAAGCTGGTAAGAACTCTGTAGTAGGCGGTGCACATGGCGCTCTTCAGCAGTCCGATGAATCTTCGATTACCCCGGCCGGATCAGGCCCTCCCTGGCCGTGACTCGCCAATGCCGGTCCCCGATAAACATGCCGTCAACGGCGCGCGCCTGACGCCGCCGTTCCCGGCTGGTCTCGCGCAGGCCGTGTTCGGCCTGGGTTGTTTCTGGGGCGCCGAGCGCAAGTTCTGGCAGGCACCGGGAGTCTACTCGACTGCCGTCGGATACGCGGGTGGTTACACGCCGAACCCCACCTACAAGGAGGTGTGCTCGGGGATGACCGGCCACACCGAGGTTGTGCTCGTCGTTTTCGATCCGAAGGTCACGAGCTTCGACGCGATGCTGAAGGTGTTCTGGGAGAACCACGATCCGACGCAGGGCATGCGCCAGGGGAACGACGTGGGCACCCAGTATCGATCCGCGATCTTCTGCTACTCGCCGGAACAGCGCGCGGCAGCTGAAGCGTCGCGTGCCATGTTCCAGGACGAGCTGACGAAGGCAGCCCACGGCCGAATCACAACGGAGATCGCCGACGCGCCGCCTTTCTATTACGCCGAGGACTATCACCAGCAGTATCTGCACAAAAACCCTGGAGGCTACTGCGGGCTCGGGGGGACTGGAGTGACCTGTCCGGTGGGAGTGAAGCTGTAGTTCGAAATTCTCTGTTCTCGATTCTCGGTTCGTGTTCAGGTTCGGTTCTTTGTTCGCGGTTCGGGGTTCTGAGTTCGGGATTCCCAGTCCCTTCCACCAGCGCTATTTGGCTTTGGCGCATTGCCCTCGTTGCAATGCGCCGCTCTCGAGCGCGCCGTGCATTTCGAAGCGCTTCTTCGGACTGCAGGTATTCCATCAGCCCGGTGACCTCTCGAAGCGCCTCTTCGGCGAGCGCGTTCAGTTCGCCCCGCGTTGTCTCAGTGATGTCTTCCTTGTCGACCGCGTCGCGGAGATGGTTCTGAGACTCCCTTAGCGATGCGCGCGCGATAACGGTGTATCGGGCGAATTCCGTCGGGTTGAATCGCCCGAAGCCTTCCGCAACGTGAGCGGGAGGACCGGCAACTGATTCCTCCAACTGTCGACGTCGTTCCCAATCTCGCGAGAGCGGACCCTCTGCACACATTCGATAGATGGCCTGCTTGTATGTGTTGCAAGCCTGCCACGCTCGAAGCTCAGTGAATCGTTTGGCGCCTGGTGCCATGGCCCGGAACAGGAGCACCGGGCGTACCGATTGAAATCAGGCCAGTTTCGCGACAGGTCCTCTCAAAGTACGCAGTTCTTGCGGTGTTGATTCGGCGCAAAGAATGCAAGAAGTGCGAACGGCGAACCCCGAACCTCGAACCGAACCTGAACACGAACCGAGAAGTGAGAACTTCGAAGTTCGAACGGTATAATTCACCCAATGAGCCGCGTTGTTTATACGGAGTTTCGTTCGACGAGCGACCAGGATGCCCTGCGCCAGACGCACCAGGTGCGCCTCGTGGCCGGCGACGAGGAAGGCACTGGAGTCAACGCGCTGCCTGGCGGCGTCTACGGCTTCACGTACTCGCCGGGGCTGACCAGCTCTCCGCTGTTCTCAGTGCGTCGCTATCGCACCTACGAGACCCACAAGCTGCCGAGCGGTGAGATCTACATCATCGGCTTTGCCACCGCGGACCTCGCGCGCGCTTTGTCGACGGCAACCGAGGAGATGACGCTTCAGATCCACCCGCAGGCGGAAGGCAATCACGACGTGCTCGTCACGATCCCCTACTCCGCCATCCGGCGCCATCGTCAGTACGCGGCGCCGAATCAGGAGGGGTTCACCGTGACAGTGATGCCGCTCTAGCGCCGATCGCGGCGCCGAGTTCCTCTTCCAGTTCGGAGTATCGCAGCCCGAAGTTGTCGAACGTGTATTCCGTTCGGGAGCTGTCGCCGAGCGCTCGAAAGAGTGCGTTCCAGTCAACGGTCGCGCGCTGGATCAGCGCGTCGACGATCACGAGACTTTGATCGTAGGCGACCATCGCCTGGTCAGACGTGAAGTGAGTGAAGCTGCCTTCGAGATAGCGCAGCGGAACGACCACACCAACCGCCTTCAATCGCCGGCGCGCCGCGCCGGCATCGTCGCCCTCGAAGTGCTGCGCGAGACCTTCGTGCAACCACGTCGGAATGCCACGCGGCGCAAGGCTCGCGACCATCGCGTGCGTGAGCTCGTGTACGAGCACGCGCTCGAACAGTTGCGGCTTTTGGGTGGCGCCGGCTACGGGGACTCGAATGCGGCCGTCGTAGACACCGCCTGACCATTCCGGTGCCAGCGTGATGTCGCGGAACTGCTTCTCCGTGTAGAGCAGCACGACAACCGGTTCCGGCGGATACGCGCCCAGCGTCTTGCCGATCCTCCAGAACGCCGATTCGAGGAGCTCGGTCGCGCGGGCGGCCAGCGGCTTGTCGACGTGACCCTGAAAACTCACTCGGAAGCGATCGACGCGGCTCTCCACGAAGCCGCGGTTGGCGTCAGCAGCCGCGCGCCACGCCCGCAATTTCGCCGTGAGATCCGGATCGTTCGGCGCGTGCTTCAGCGCTTTCTCGTACGTCGCGATCGCCTCGTTGACGTCGCCGGCAGTGTATTGAAGTTGTCCCAACAGCAGTGACGCCGGCGTCAGATTCGGTGCGATGTCGAGGGCTCGCTTGAGGCGAGTGGTCGCCTCCTTCGTGCGACCCTGGAGATGTGAGGCAACCGCCGCCCCGAATTGCAGGACTGGCTCGTCGGGTTGCGCCTCGAGCGCTTCGGCGAAGATCTTCGCCGCGCGATCGGCCTCGCCGCTCTGGAGCAGCTTCCAGCCGGTGTCGTTCAGCTCGACGATGCGAGACTGTGCAGCGAGCGGTGTCGACGCCAGCACTCCAATGCACAGTGTGAGCAGCAGACGCGTGAGCACGCTGAGGCGGGGGCAAGCGCCATGCCGCACGCGAGTCAAAGACAGGGGTGTCTTCTGTGCGATGAGACTTACGAATGCGTGAGTAGCTGACCGGATTCGTGACCGTCAAGGCGCAGAAGAGTCCTTTCCCCGCGCGACTCGACGCACTTCGCGAGCGACGCGGATCAACTCTTCGGGGCGATCAACCGCTGCGTCGAGGGCGCGTCGTCCGGCCGGCGTGAGCCGATAATGTCGCCGCCGCTCGTCACGAGTCGTCTCGGGCGGCGGCGATTCGACTTCGCGCACGAGTCGGTCATCCACCAGGCGGTGAATGGTGCGGTACAGCGTGCCGCCGGTGTGTGTCGAGCGCGCGAGCCCGCGCGCCTGAGGATGGTGATTCGTCGCCTACTGGGCCGGCTTCGAGAACGAGCTGTCGTCGATGTCCGTGTCGTGCTTGACCTCGGTGACCGTGGCGACAATTGTCTGGACCGGGTTCGACGATTTCGTCAGGTATGGGAGCTTGATTCCGTCGACGTCGCGAAAGTCCGAAAACTCCACGACCTGGTCGATCGGACCTCCGAGTTGCGGAACGTTGATCGTGATGATCGTCTTCACGAGCATGAAGTTCTCAGCATCGAAGAACGCCTTCACGCCAGGGCCGACCTTGGGCGTGAGCTGAATCACGTACGCGTCGCGGGTGCCGACCTTCTCACGACTCGCGAGCGCAACTGTCATCCCGCTCTCTTTGTAGTTGAGAAACGGCGTCGGAAACGAGCCGCTTCTCATGGCTTCGAGCTGATCGCCGGTGATGTCGCGGTTGCCGTTGAAGGAATCGATCACGTAGCCGCTGGTGCCGTCGAATCGCTGATCGCTGGTAATCTGCCCGCCACCGATCGCCGTTGCATCGATCTTGACCAGCGTGCGCGTCTTGTTCGGTTTCTTCTGATACAGATCGATGGTGCCTTTCAGTTCACCGACCGGAGTGGTGAGGGAGATTGTGCCGGTGGATATCCGCGACGTGACTTTGCCCAGCGCGGCGCGTCCACCGGTTGCCGCAAGATGTTTCTCGATGATCTCGTCCGCGGTTTGCGCGACAGTCGGAACCGCCCACAGCATCAGTGCCAGCGCTGCGATCACTGGTCGAAGCGTTCTCGTCATGGTTATGAACCTCACAGCAGACAGGGGCGCGATCAGCAGATTCTAGCTGCTTCAGACCGTCCTCGTGGTGATTCGTTCCGGCCCGGCCTTGTGGCGCGACGCGCGGCACAAGAGACTTACAACTGCAGCCGGAGCGGTTGATCGGGGAATTCGTCCTCGAACATCAGGGGCGTTCTGGCCCAGTTGAGGAGTCGCCTTCCTCTGAGCCAGTACGCGATGAGCAGCAGCGAGGCGGCGACGATCGTTCCCAGGGTTGCGTCGACGGTTGCCAGGCGCACGAACCCGCCACCGGTGACGGTGAAGAGGATGCACGCCGCCACCCCGATCAGCGCACTGTGCCCGATGAACCGTTTGCCGGGCAGATACGAGCACGTGAACGGAATGCGTTGCCAGTCGAGCAGCACGCCGTGCACGAAGACGAGTCCGACTGCGACGACGACCGCCGCTGGCAGCAACGCGTTGGTGTTGTGTGCCATCCACAGGAGTGGCGCCGCGGCGGCGAGCGGCACGGCGATCACGTACAACGTCACGAGGCGATCGACCGCGCGAAGCTGGTCCCGCCGCGTCAGCCGATCCTCGGTGACCTGGAAAATCCAGTTCGCGCGATAGTCAATCGGCAACGCGAGAGCGGCCCGCGCGCCCACGCCGCACGCAAACATCAGCAGGAAGGGGACAAACACCGCCGATGTGGTGATGCGCGCCGAGGTCAGGAAGATGGTCGCCATTCCGATGCCGCAGGCCGACAGGCCGACGAGCACGCCCTGGTGCAACTGGCTGCGGCCGATAGTCTTCATCGTGAAGCCGTATGCGCCTTCGAACGCCGGCGAGACTCGCGATCGGATTGGGAACCGATCGGCGCGCCACCACCGTGACGATGTCGGCGCAGGTCGAAGCATGAGGCGCTCGAACTGCCGGAAGAGCACGAGATATGTGACACTCACGACCATCGCTGCCAGCAGCGTCGCGATGAATCCAACGGCGCCAAGCTGAACGAGCCATGAGTCGCCCTGACCCTGCAGCGTGCGCTGCAGGCCAAGGAACCACGCCGGTGGCACGAACAGCATCCATGGTGCTTGACTCGAGAGCGCGGGGCCGAGCGTTGGGAGATGCGAGACGAGAGGCAGGCACACGACGAGCAGGCCGAGCACCATGCTGCGCATGAACGTCGACAGCGCCTGGAGCTGACTCCTCGAGATGGCGAGGACCAGCGCGCCGACCACCGCCGTGATGGAGAGGATGGCGAACGCCGATCCGGTGAGGCTGGCGATGGCCCATGCGATCAATCTCAGGAACACGTTGTGTTCGCCCCAGGGATTGAGCGATGTGAGCAGCGTCAACGGCAGGAGCGATACATGCGCGGCGGCTGTGAACAAGCCGGCGAACATCAGGAGCGCCGTCAGCTTGGCGCGAAAGACGACGAACCGCGGCACCGGCAGCGGTCCGAGAATGCGGAAATCCCGTTCGTCCGGAAACAGCGAGTGGCTGACGAGCAGTGTCACGAACGCGACGAGCAGCATCGGAAGCCCGATGATCAGCATGTCGTCGCCGAGCAGCGCACGCCGGTACCGTTCCGGAGTGCCCGTGCCCAACAGGACGGCGTACTTCACCATGAACGCGCGCGTCAGCAGGAGACCGAACGCGATGAACCCGCCGATCGATCCAATGAGTACGCGCTTGAACGAATCGGCCGCCAGATCGCTCAGGAAACCGAAGTCGAACAGCGCGCGAAAGAAGTGTTCCGTAAGGCGCCACTCCTCACGCTCGGTGAAACGCCGCCGCCACGCCGCACACGCTGCGCGCATCACGGTTGCATAAGGTCGAGAATGTCCCGAGCCACCGGCGTGAAGTCGTCCTGCCCCGTCGCCTGAATGAAGACCTCCTCGAGCGATCGCGACTGCTGACTGCGGAACTCCTCCATGTTGTACTCCGCTGCGATGCGCCCCCTCGACAGGATGACCACGCGCGAGCAGAGCTTCTCGACCATGTCGAAACGGTGCGTGCTGAAGAGCACCATGCGATCGCCCGCCGCATACATGCGAAGCAGCGTTCGAAAGAGGAGGCTCGCCGTCACGTCGAGACCGGAGAACGGCTCGTCGAGCACGAGCAAGTCGGGGTTGTGCATCAGCGCCGCCGCAAACAGCACGCGTTGGCGCATGCCCTTCGAATACGCCGCCATGGTTGCGTAGCGGCTGTCCCACAGGAGGAGCAGCTTCAGGAGGGCCGGGATCTTCTCGGCGAGCGTACGCTCGGTGAGCCCACGAAGCCGGCCGACCAGCATGAGGTACTCGATGGCGGTGAGATGCGTGTAGAGATGTGGTTCTTCCGGTACGTATCCAATCCGCCGCTTGTAGCCGACTGGATCGTCCGCGACCGGCGCTCCGTCCATCCAGAGAGAACCGGCGCTCGGATCGATAAGGCCGACCACGGTGTTGACCGTGGTGCTCTTGCCCGATCCGTTAGGCCCGAGATAGCCGAGGATCTCGCCGCGGCGGACCTGGAAGTCCACGCGATCGAGCGCGAGAAAGCCTCCGTACCGTTTCGACAGTCCTCGTGCTTCGAGCATTGGGGTGAGCCTTGGTCGTTCGACATTCCAGGTTCTCGCTAACGGAGCACTGAGAACCGAGAAATTCGAACGGTAATGTTTTATTCGTAACGCAACGCGATCAGCGGGTTCACGCCGGACGCGCGGGCAGCCGGCATATACGTGGCCAGGATCGAGACGACGATCCAGATCACGCCGGTCACGACAAGGACGATGACGCCAGGGGGCTGGATGTCCGGCTCCAGCGCCGCCAACATGCGTCCAACCACGATCATCAGAACCTCACCGATCGCCACCCCGATCACGGCGATTGATAGACCTTGCCCGACCACTTCACGAAAGACGTTGCGACGACCCGCCCCAAGCGCCATGCGCACACCGATCTCGCGCGTGCGCAGGGCGACGCGATAGGTAATCACGCCATAGAGACCGACGGCAGCGAGCACGAGTGCGAGTAGTCCGAACGCTGTCAGCACTGACGCCTGCCACTGGAAGGCGCTGTAGGACTGCTCGACGTGTTGACTCAGAGGCTGCACGGTGTAGAGGCGAATACCCTGGCCAAGTCCGAGGAGCGCTCGCCGGACAGGTTCGACGAGGGCAGCAGGTGGCGTGCTCGTCTCGACGAGAATCGCGACGAGGCCGCCGGAGTAACGCTGCATGAACGGGAAATAGAGATGCGGTTGCGGATTCTCGCCGAGCGAACGGATCGACGAGTTTCGCGCAACGCCAATCACCGTCGCAGGCGTCGCCTTGTCGTTGCACCCGATCATGACGCGCTCGCCGATTGCAGAACCGTTCGGCCAGAACCCGGTAGCCAGGCGTTCGTTCACAATCACGACGGTCTCGTTGCCAGGACTGTCCGACGCGGTGAACACCCGGCCCGCGACCATGTCGATCTTCATCGTCGTGAAGTAACCGGGATCGACGCTGCCGGTCGTGATTGGGATGCGCGGTCCGTTGGTGCGGGCGGCGCACTCGGAACCAGTCGGCATGAGTGGCAGCGCCCACGAGATTGTCGCGTTGCGAATACCAGGGAGGGCCTTCAGCTCGTCGATGGCGCGTGAGTAGAGCTGACGACTGCCGCCAGGGGTGATCCCGGGCGTCGAGGCGAACAAGTAGGCGTAGAGGCGGCCGTTCACCGCAAAACCTGGGTCGGCTGTCTGCATGCGCACAAGCGCCTGGACGAATGTTCCCGCGACGAGCAGCAGGACGAACGACATCACCACCTGCGCGACGAGCCCGAGCGGACGTCGGCGGGGTGCGCCGACGACGATCTCGCCCTTGAAGGCGACAAGGCCGTCTGTGCGAGAGGCACGCCACGCCGGCAGCAGGCCGCACAGCACGGTGGTTGCCAGCGAAACCAGCGCAGTGAACGTGATCACCCGCCAATCGAGACCGAACTCGAGCTGCATTGGAAACACACCTTGCAGCAGCGGTAACGAGCGCTCCAGGAGCGCGTTCGTCCATCGCGCGAGCACAAGGCCGCAGATGCCGCCACCGATCGCCAGCAAGAGGCTCTCAGTCAGAAGTTGCTGGAGCACCCGCCGCCGGCTGGCTCCCAACGCGCGCCGCAGCGCGAACTCGCGCTGCCTGACGGCGCCGCGTACCAACAACAGATGGCCGACGTTCACGCAGGAGATGAGGAGCACCAGCGCGACGACGACAGTGAGAAATGTCGCCATGACCTGGGCTCGTCGCTTGTTGGCGACGTTCGCGATGCCGCGAACCTGATCGACCACTATTGGCGCCACTGCTTCCGATGGCGAGGTTCGTTCCATCGTCAGTTGCGCCTCGATCGTGTTGAGTTCGGCCGATGCATGCACAGGCGTCGCGCTGTCGGCCAGCCGCCCGAAGAGCATCAGTCGTTGAGCCGTCCTGTCTTCCCGCAGTGCCACCAGCCATGGGCGCGTTCCGATTGGCACCCAGATGTCGGTCCGAAGCGGTGCGAAGATGCCGTTGTACTCGCGCGGCGCGACACCGACGATCGAGTACGACTGCGACTCCGAGCGAATCGTTCGTCCCAGCACGGTCGGGTCGAGATTGAACTGACGTTGCCACACGGCATAGCTGATCACCGCAACCGGCTCCACGTCACTCGAGAACCAGCGGCCGAGCGTCGTCTGCACGCCGATGACTGTCGAGTAGTTCCCCGGGACCGCTTCCGCGGCGATGAACGCGCTTTGGCCGTCCACCTCCAGGTCGGACTCCCAGGGCGCTGAGGCGGTCAGTCCCGGCAGCGTGCGGCTGCGGTCGCGAAAGTCGCGGTATTCGGGAAATGAGAACAGCGCTGCCTCACCGCGGCTGACGACGACCAGTCGCTCTGGTTGCTGCACCGGCATCGGTCGAAAGAGGACCGAGTTCAGGACGCCAAAGATCGACGTGTTCACGCCGATGGCGAGTCCCAGGCAGAGCACGGCGAGCACACTGAAGCCAGGCGACCGGCGAAATTGACGCAGACCGTGGCGCAGATCGCGTCCGAGGTGACTCAGGCAGCCGATTCCTCGGGCGTCGCGATGTTCTTCTCTGATCTGCTCGAAGCCTCCGAGTTCCAGCCTGGCTCGCCGAACGGCATCATTTCGCGAGAGTCCGGCGCGGACGTAGACGTCGGTCTGTTGCTCCAGGTGAAAGCGCAGTTCCTCGTCGAGGTCGTTCTCGACGGAGTCGCGCCTGAGGAGCGAGCGAAGACGAAGGAACAGATCGTTCAACATGGCGTCACTCGTTTCTCAGGGCGACGAGCGCATCGACCCTCGTGGCGCGTCGCGCGGGCAGGTACGACGCAAATATCGCAACGAGAGCGAACACCAGCGCGACAGCGACGAACGTCTCGGGATCGAGCGGTGTGATGCCGAACAGCAGGCCCTGCAGAAGACGGGTGCCGAGACCGGCGCCGACGAGCCCCAGGGTGATCCCGAAGCCGGTCAGCAACAGGCCCTTGCGCAGGACGTCGGCCAGCACCTGTCCCCGTTGCGCGCCGATGGCCATCCGGATTCCGATCTCTTGCGTCCGCTGAATGACGGCATACGTGAGCACTCCGTAGACCCCAATCGCTGCCAGGACACCAGCGACGCCGGCAAAGAGGCCGAGCATGACGGCATAGAACCGCTGCGGCGCGACGGCACTCGCTGCCAGTCGGGTCATTGGAATCAAGGCATCGATGCCAACGTTGGGATCAACGTCGTTGATCGCCGCGCGCACGGCTGGTATGGCGAATGCCGGATCGCCGATCGTTCGAAGCGCGAACGAGAGAAAGCCGATCACGAGTTGATCCTGTCGCCCTGGCTTCTGCCCCCACTTGTCGAGGAAGAAGAGAACCTGGCGGTAGTCGCCGAACACCTCCGGGAACACGTCGTCGGTGGGCGACTCCTGACGCAGATCTTCGACGACGCCGACGACGCGCATCTGGACAGCTTGCCCGTCGCCGAAGTGCCAGTCGACGAACTGGCCGACAGGTTGCGCGGCGCCGAAGTACTGGCGCGCTGCCGATCGGTTCATCACGATGACCGGCGGTGCACCGGCGTCATCAGTCGGATTGAGGTCACGCCCGGCGAGCACGGGTACTCCCATCGCCGTGAGGTAACCGTCGCTCACCGCTCGAAATCGCGTTCGTGAACGACGCATGTTCTCCAGCGAGCGGCCCGGTGGCACGAGCGTGCCGAGCATGATCTCCTCGCCGATCAGAAGGCCGTGTCGCGAAAAGCCGGCGGACGTGACCGAGGGAACGCTGCGGACGCGAGTGAGCAGCGCCTCGATCGTCTGTGCCTTCCGCGCTACGGAGTACTGGTCAGGGAAGAGCAGGTTGAACGCGAGCACATTCGACGCGTCGTAGCCGTTGTTGACGTTGGACAGCTTGATGAAGCTGTTTGCGAGCAAGCCAGCGCAGACGAGAAGCATGGTCGCCATCATTAGTTGGCCGACGACGAGCGCCGCGCGAATCCGAGGTTCGAGCCTTCCGCCGGTGCTGCCGCGCGTCTTCATCGTCGGCACCTGGCTCGTGCGCGAGAGCGTGAGGGCGGGCAGCACACCGAACACGATGCTGGTGATCACGGCCAGCCCGAATGCGATCCCGAGTATCCGCAGGTCGACGGTTACTTCGTCGGCGCGCGGCAGGATCGTCGACCCGAACATGAGCCGATAGATGCCGGGAGCTTCTATCGTTGCCAACTGCTTGATCAGCGTGACGCCACCTGCGCCAAGGAGCGCGCCGATCGCCCCGCCGGCACAGGCGAGCACGAGCGACTCCGTCAGGATCTGGCGCACCACGCGGGCGCGACTGGCGCCGATCGCGAATCGAACTGAAATCTCTCGTTGCCTTGCCGTACCGCGCGCGAGCAACAGATTCGCGACGTTGGCGCAGACGATGATGAGGACGACGACCACCGCGACGAGGAACACACGGAGTGCCGGGAGTAGGCGTTCTGTCAGCCGATCCTTGAGGCCTACGAGCTCGAAGCGAGGCACGGTGAGAGGGTCGGCGGTAGCCGGCCATGGCCCGCGGAGCGCCGCGCCCATGGCGTTGGCTTCGGCGAGCGCGGATTCCAGCGACACGCCAGGTGCCAGTTGGCCAATCAACTCCACCATCGCGCGCGAGTAGTTGCGGGTCAGCGGCCAGTAGTAGTCGGCCCAACTGTTCGCAATCGTCACGCCTTCAGGAAGTATCCCCACGACCGTCATCAGCCGCGGCGGGGTGCCGTTCATCAACGCCCCTGCCCGGAACTCGATCGCACTGCCAATAATGGCTGGATCGGCGTTGAAGTGTGTCTTCCACGTGTCGTAGCTGAGGATGACGACATTGGGATCCTGTTCGTCCCGTTCGTCGAACGTCCGCCCGAGCAGGGCGCGCAGCTGGAGCAGCTTGAACGTGTTCGTCGACGGCATGGTGCCGATGAGTCCAACCCATCCCTGAGTTCCGTGCACCAGTCGTTGGCCCGGGCCGCCGCCGACCGCGTAGGCGTCGGAAAGAGTCTTCGACGTGTTGCGCCAGTCGAGAAACTCGGAGTAGCTCAATCCCCGCTGTAGCGGCGGGCGTCCCGGCGCCGGAGCAGGGACGTTCTCAACCATCCTGACCAGACGATCGGATTCCGGAAACGGCAGCGGCTGCAGGAGGACTGCATTGACCACGCTGAAGATGGCAGTGGTAACGCCGATGCCGAGACCAAGGCAGAGCAATGCTGCGACAGCAAAGCCAGGCGAGCGCCGAAGTTGTCGCACGGCATAGCGCACGTCTCGGCCCACGTCTTCGACGAGCCTTACGCCGCGAGCGTCGTGATGTGCCTCTTTGATCTCATCGAGTCCACCGAATTCGAGACGTGCGCGTCGAAGTGCCTCGGGTCTGTCGAGGCCGTTCCGCACATAGGCGTCGACCTGCTGCTCGAGATGGAAACGCATCTCCTCGTCGAGTTCGCGTTCGACGATGTCGTGACGAAAGAGGGCGCGCAGGCGATGGAGAAGATCGCTCAGCATCAGGCAGCCCCTACACGCTCTCGATGACCTGTGACACTGCCGTCGTCAACTTGCGCCAGGCGGAGATCCCGGTCTCCAGACGCGTGCGCCCTTTCCTGGTCAGCTCGTAGTACTTCGCGCGGCGGTTGTTGTCTGATGTGCCCCACGACGCCTTGATCCATCCGCCGCGCTCGAGGCGATGGAGGGCGGGGTAGAGCGAGCCCTGGCGAATGTTCAGAGTGGCGCTGGAGATCTGATGCAGGCGCTCAGAGATCGCCCAGCCATGGCGTGGCTCGAGTGCCAGCGTTTTCAGAATCAGGAGGTCGAGCGTTCCTTGCGGGAGATCGATCTGCTCGTCGGACATGGTCTCTCCCTTTGTGCTTCGACAGGAGCCTAGCGCGTCTCCTGTCGAAGGGCAAGGGGGGAGGGAATCAGGCGGCGCTCGAGGCCAGTGCCGGTTGCTCGACCGCGCCGCTCGCGTGTGCGGCGACGTGGCGCGCGATGCGCTCGGCGTCGCGCCCGACGCCGTGAATCATCGTGGACGAGAACGCGTAGAGGAAGTGCAGTCCGACGAAGTACAGGCCGGGATGGCTCGTCACAATGCCACGCTCGTGCACCGGATCACCGTCTGGACCGAAGACCGGAAGGTCGAGCCACGAGAATCCCGGATGAAAGCCAGTGCACCACACCACGTTCTTCACGTCGAGCACACGGCCGTCGTCGAGAACTGGTCGCCCCGCGCGAACCCCGGCGACGCGCGGGACGCGCTGAACCCCGGCGGAGTCGAGATCCTTTGGCTTGGTTCGGACGAGCGGCCCGCCGACGTGCAGCACCTTCGGGCGCATGGCGCGGCCGAAAGGCGTGGCGATGGTCAGCACGCGGTGGAAGAGCACGCGCAGCACGATGCGAAACAAGAAGAGACGAGCAAGAAGTCCATCGATGTGGAACGGCACGTGGCCGACATCGCGGCCCGACATCCACGTCGTGTGATGTGCGCGCGACGCCTCCAGCGCGATCTCGGCGCCCGAGTTGCCTGCGCCGACGACGAGGACGTCACCATCGCGCAGCTGTGACGGATTGCGATAGTCGAAGGAATGTATCTGAACGATGTCGGGAGTGAGCTCCTTCGCAAAGGGCGGAACGCGAGGACGCTGGTAGTTCGCCATGGCCACGACCACATTGCGTGCTTCGAAGCGTCGGGTGCCCGCGATGACGAGAAATCCGTCGCCGTGACGAGAGACGCGCTCGACGCGTGTGCCCGAATGGACGGGCAACTGGAACGTCCGCGCGTAGCGTTCGAGGAAGTCGGCCATCTCGTCTTTCGTCGGGAAGTCATGCGGCGGTGCCGGGAATGTCATGCCGTCGAGACCGGCATAGCGTGCCGGGGTGAAGAGCCGCAGTGAATCCCAGCGCCGCCGCCATTGATCGCCGATGCGTTCGTTGGCGTCGAGAATGACGAACGGGACGCCGCGTTGCCTGAGGTGGTACCCGACTGAGAGGCCGGCCTGACCGGCCCCGATGACGACTGTGTCAACCCGCTCTGTTTGAGCTTCGTTCCGCATGGTGCCTCCGCTATACCCACAATGTAGAACGACGGCGGCGGGTCGCGCATCGGCCGAAATGCCCAACGTGAAGTGCGGATGGCGTGGGTATTTCTATGTAGGAGCGTCCTTGGTTAGACGAGCTTGTGCTCGTAGGCGTACGCCGTTGCGGCAGAACGGGATGGCAGGTCGAGCTTCGTGAAAATGTTGCTCACGTGACGCGCAACCGTCTTCTCGCTGATGCAGAGCTCGAGGGCGATCGCACGATTGGTCTTCCCGGTGGCTACGAGTCGCAGCACTTCGACCTCGCGGCCGGTCAGGGCGCCGGAGACAGCCGCTGTCGAGTGCGGCACCAGCGATGCAATACGCGCGGCATCAGGAGCGGCGCCGAGACGCTCGAACGTGTCCTGCGCGGCGTCGAACTCCAACTGTGCGCCCTCTTCATCGCCGAGCAGGCGATACGCGCGGCCTATCAGCTCGCGGACGCGGCCGATTTCGTACGGCGCGCGCAGCTCCTGCCAGACCGTGAGCGCGTTTCTGAGCAACTCGAGCGCTGGGCGTGACTCTCCAGCCGTCAGCGCAACGGCGCCACAGGCATGCGCTGCCGTCGAGTGGAGCACGCGCGAGTCGAACGTGCGCGCGATCTGCGAAAGCTCGTCGGCCGTCGCGCGAGCCGATGCGATGTCCTGCTGCGCGAGCATGATCTCCACCGCCGCTCCGAGCAACCGCGCGCGGCCGCGCGCGTCGCGCGTCTCCTCCAGCATGCGCCGGGCCGCGGCGCCCGCCGCGTCGACATTGCCCTGCGCAAGACGCAGCAGTGCGAGCCCGGGGTACGGCTTTCGTCCTGACTGGCTGGCGCGCCGATACGATTCCTCTGCGCGCGTGAGATCGCCACGGAGGCGATAGATCTCGGCCTCCTGGTAGTGCGCGGCGCCAATCTCTGTGTCAATGGGCGCGCGCGCGAGCAGTGTCGTCGCCCGTTGCGCCTCCATCACCGCATCGTCCCACTCGCCATGCAGCTGCATCAGCTCGGAGCGGCGAACCAGGCACTGCCCGCGGAACGGGACGATGTCGGGGTGTGACGAGCACCAGCCGCTCAACGCGTCCGTCCATTCCTGCGCGCGATCGACGTCGAACACGTCGTAGCACGCGCTGATCACGCTGCAGTAGATCACGCCCGCGATCATGGGTACGACCTCTCCGCCAGTCACTGCCACCATGACTTCGTCGAGGAGGGCAAAGCCCTCGCCTCGTCTGTTCATCCTGAGCAGCGCGCGCGCCTGTGCGTGGCGGGCGAGCGACGTGACGTCGGTGTCGCCGAAGTGTGTTCCGATGCGAGCGGCCTGCTCGAAGACCTCGAGCGCGGAGGGAAAGTTGCCTTCGACGATCTTCAGGTAGCCCTGCGTGCAGAGCAGCAGACCGTACTCGGCGCGGTCTTCGCCACATTCGTCGAGCAACCGCTTCGCGCGCGCGAGCCATCCGTTGGCTTGCGCCTGTTGCGCGGGGACGGAGATGAGCGCGTAGCCAAGCCAGAAGGCGCTGCGCGCCGCGCGCAGACGGTCGCCGCGCTCGACGAAAGCAGCATGCGCACGGGCACGCGCTTCGGCGGCAGACGATTCGTGTCCGACGAGATACGCCGAGGTGGCGAGACGATCCAGGTCCTCGGCGGCGAGGGGACTCTGTCGATCGGCGAGAGCGAGCTCCCGGTAGGCGTCGGACCAGGCGTTTCGATCGAATGCCGCGCGGCCGCGTGTCACAGCATCGGGTGCGGACATGTGTGGTCAAGCCTAGCACCACCATCGCACCCGAGAGTTGTGCCGTCAGTCGATGTTCGAATATGGCAAAGCTGTGAAGGGCTGTGAAGGGTCTGACCCCTTCACACTCAGTCGATCTTGATGCGGCGACGGAACTGCTGATTCTCGTTGCAGACGAACTCGATCAGTTCCTGGTCGGCGAGGTATCGCTGATCGATGCGCACCGTCCACGGCTTCGTGTAGGCCTTCGAATCCTCGAGCGTCGTGTCGATCTGCAACTGGCCGAACTTCGGTCGCCGGATCCGCTCGGTGAACTTCGCCTCGCGGCTGTATGGACTGCCATTCACGTCCAGCCATCCGTCGTAAGGACCGTCTTCCGCTCCGCGCAGGTTGTTCGTCTCGACGACGAGCGTGTCGCCATCCCAGGTGCCGACGGAGTAGCCGTACCACCACGGCTGCGGTTCGCCCAGCGGTGGAAGCTTGCGGCCATCGAGATAGATGTGACGGATGCCGTAGTTCGCCTCGTACTCGATGAGGATCATCTGCTTGGTCTGAATGATCTTGCGTGGCTGCGGCTGCTGATGGAACTGCAGGAATCCCATCGGCATGCAGTTGGCGTCCGGGTTGTCCTTCGCCTTGTCCACGTCGAATCGCTGCTTGCGGATCGCGCGCGCCCAGTCGGTGTAGGGCAGGCCGCCCTCGATGTTGCCGCCGGCCTCGAAGAAGGTCGCGACAGGAGGACCGTTCGGATCGAACGGGAACGCGTCTGTCGGCGGCTCGAGCTGTACGCCGCCTCGACCGCCTCCAAAGGCGGAGTTGGTATCTCCTCCACCGCCGGCTGCGCCCTGTCTGCCTTCGGCGGGCGCCGCAGCGGCAGCGGGAGCGGCCGCGCCGCGGCCCTGCGCTCCACCGCCCTCACCCTGACGTCCGCCGCGGCCCTGGCCTCTCGGCGGACCGCTGTTGGCGCGCATCCACATGCCTGAGAAGTCGGGCTTGCCGTCGGCGGTGCGCGGAGTGGGCGCGTCCATGAGCACGTTGCCCTGGGCATCGCGCGGGAGCCCCGCCTCCGTATGCTTCGGCCACTGCGCGGTAATCGACGCCGAACAGGCCACGATGATGGCGATCGCGCCGATGAATGCGGAAAGTACGCTCTTCACTCTCAGACTCTCCTCAGAGGTGTTCCGGTTTTCGACAAGCTGACCACTGCTGCGAACGGCAGGGCCGGCCGAAGTTCCTATGCTAATACGACAGCAGCGGGGGGACGTGTCTACCGGCTCGCCGATGGGGACGGGGTGTCGGGGCCGTACAGGGTTGACAGCGGCAGCATCTGAGAAGCCCAGCTCTGATACTGGCGCTTCAGCGATTCGAAGCGATCGGCCTGAGCCGTTCGCATGTCCGCCTTCTCACCCGGGTCGTTGGCGAGATCGAACAGATGCTCGCCCGATCGATCGCGGAGGTACTTCCACGATCCGACGCGCGCGGCATCGAAGCCTCTGATTCGCCAGAACAGCGTGCGGTCGTACGGCGCACGCTGGCCGCTGCAGACCGGCATCAGGTTCTCGCCATCGAGGGGAAATGACGGATCGGGGGACGTGCCAGTGACGCCGAGTATCGTGGCGGTCCAGTCCATCGTGATCGCGGCCTGATCGGTGACGCGCCCTGCCGGAACGACTCCGGGCCAGCGCACGATGGCGGGTACGCGCGTGCCGCCTTCGTTCAGGTACATCTTCTGAAACGAGAACGGCCAATTGTACGAGTAGCGCTCGCCACCGTTGTCGCTCGTGAAGATGACGAGCGTGTCGCGTTCGATCTTCGCGCGCTCGAGTGCCTTGAGCACGCGGCCGATGCCGGCGTCCATGCGTTTCATCATCGCCGCGTAGATCGTGAGCGATCCTCCCGCGGTCATCGGACCCGGTCCGTGCGTGGCGTGTCCGATCGCTTCGTCGTCAGGTCCTTCCCACGGGGCGTGCGGTGCTGTGTACTGCAGGCTGAGGAAGAACGGCTTCGCATGCTTACGTCCGATGATCTCGATCGCCTTGTCGCTCAGCAGGTCGGTCAAGTAGCCGACGCGCTCGATCGGCGTGAGGTCCTGCCAGAGATCTCGTCCGCCGCCTTCGCCGGGACTGCCTCCGCTCGCATCGGCCGCGCGATGTGTGAAGTAGTCGACGGCGCCGCTCAACACGCCGAAGAATTCATCGAATCCATGCCGGTTTGGTCCGAACTCCGGCCGCCAGCCGAGGTGCCATTTACCCACGAGCGAGGTGTCGTAGCCGTTGGCCTTCAGCAGCGACGCGACCGTTGGATGATCCGGCGGCAGCCCGACGTCAGGCGGTGAGCTGGCCTGCAGCGGCTCGGCCAGTCCGACAGGCAGGCGTTGCGGATAGCGTCCGGTGATGTACGCGCAGCGCGTCGGAGTGCAGACCGGCGCAGCGGCGTAGTTGCTCGTGAACCGAATTCCCTGCCGCGCGAGGTTGTCGAGAACAGGTGTCTGATAGTCGGGGCGTCCGTAGCAGCTCAGATCCCCGTAGCCGAGATCGTCGGCGAGGATGAACAGCACATTCGGGCGCCTCGCTCCGGGTGCAGGCGCGACCGTCGTCGCGATCGCGGTCGTTGCGACGGCCGACTCGATGAACTCGCGACGCGTGACTCTGCGCGGCATAGACGCGGCCTGGTCGTCAGTTGGTTCGGTTCGTCGACAGCGACCCGATCTCCACCAACCCGATCTTGTTCACGCCGCTGTTGGCTGTGACGATGTTGCCTTGCGTTGTGGCCTCGAAGTGTCGCAGCACGCCACCGCCCGACGGAATCGCGAACGTCTGAAACTTCTCCGTCTTGGGATCGAAACGCACCATTGTGTTCGGCCGCACGCCGGACTCGCTGTACCAGATGATGTCGGCGATTTGCGTGATCGCGTAGGGCTCGGAGTCTTTCCCACCTGGCGACGGATATTCCTTGACCTGACCGCTCTTCGGATCGAAACGCCCCAGCATGCCGCGTGGGAAGTCCGTGTACCAGATCACATCGTCAGACGTGATCGTGAGGCGGCGGGGTCGGGCATCGGCACTCGGAAGCGGATACTCCTTGATCTCCATCGTCTTGGGATCGACGCTGCCGATGCGATTGCCACGGAAGTCCACGTACCACGGCACACCCTGCGAGTTGATGCGGATGCCGTAGGGGTAGGTGTTGTCGCTGGGTGTCTTCTTGATCACGATGTCGCCGGATCCGGTATTGATCCGGCCGACATGTCCCGACTGCAGCGTGAAGAACAGGTCGCCGCTCTTCTTGTCCAAGATGGGTGTGTGCGGTCCGCGTGCGCCCGGTTCTTTGATCGGGTATTCGTCGACCTTCCCAGTGCGCGGGTCGAGCATGCCGATCACGCCCTTCTGAATGCCCGTGTACCAGATATTGCCGCGTGTATCTTCGGCGAGGCCGTGAGGCTGCGTGTTCGCAGGGAGATCGAACTCACGAATCTGACCGGAACGCGGATCGAGACGTCCGAGCTTGCTGGCGAACTGACCGGTCCACCAGATCGATCCATCAGCGGCCGCATGTGAATCGTGTGGCCGCGACCCCAGCGTGGGAGCGAGCCACTCCTTGATCGTGACGGTCGCAGGACCCGAGAGCAGGACCGCGCTTGGCGCGTCCTTGATGGGATAGTGCGCAGCCAGATAGGACGAGATGGTCTCGAGTTCAGGGGAAGGCAGCTTCACCATCGTGGCAATGCGATCCTGCCAGCCGTCCTTGGTGTAGCCCCACGAGCCGGTAATCATGTTGAGCCCGTGGCAGCGTGCGCACGTGGCCTGAACTTGCTCACGGCCGGCACCTTCGGCCAACTGCACAGGTGGTGGCCCACCTTGCCGGCCGCCAGGAACAGCACCGCCTTGCCGGCCCGCGGGCGCCTGTTGCCCGACTGTCGAGGAGGAGAATGCCGAGGCCAACAGCGCCGTCAGTGCAAGGAGGAAACGCAGTCGCAGTCTCATACTCCCTCCGGATCGAGTTCGCGAGACTGTCGATATTACACCTGGCTGCGCGTGCTCAGACCTGATTCGTTTTCCACGTGCCCTTGGAAAAGAGCCAGGCGCTGACGAAGGCCATCGTCGAGAACGCCACGCTGACGGCAATGAATACGCCAGTCGGGCCGAAGCCGAATGGATGCGCGAGCGCCCATGCGAGCGGGATCTCCCACATCCACATGCACACCAGGTTGATGAGCGTTGGCGTGCGTGTGTCGCCCGCACCGTTGAACGAGGCGGTCAGCACCATCGCATAGCCGTAGAAGAGAAACCCGGCCGAGACAATCCGGAGACAACGGACGGCGTATTGAGCGACCTCGGGGTCGGTCGTGAAGAGCTGAATCAGTTGCGGCGCGAAGAGCAGGAAAATGGCCCCGACGGTGCCGAGGCAAATCGTGTTGTACAACCCCGCCTTCCACGCCGCGGCTTCCGCCCGGTCCGGTTTCTTCGCGCCGAGGTTCTGACCAACGAGCGTCGCGGCGGCGTTGCTCACACCGAACGAGGGCAGCAGCGCGAACAGGATGATTCGGATGGCGATCGTGTTGCCAGCGACGGCCGCGCTCCCGAATCCGGTGAGAATGCGTACGAGCCCCATCCACGATGCCGTGCCGATGAAGTTCTGAAACGTCGCCGTGCCCGAGATGCGCAGGATGCTGCGCATGACCTCCAGATCGAACCGCAGATGCGACCGTTGAATCCGCAGACGGCCGTCGCGTCGAGCGAGATGAAACAGCTGATACACCACGCCGCTGCCACGACCGATCGTCGTCCCGACGGCAGCGCCGGTGACCCCGAGCTCGGGAAAGGGTCCGATGCCGAAGATCAGGCACGGTCCGAGGATGATGTTGATCGCGTTCGCGAACCACAACACGCGCATCGCGATCGCGGCATCGCCTGCACCGCGGAAGACGGCGTTGATGAGGAAGAGCAGCACCACCGTGCCGCTCCCTCCGAGCATGACGCGCGCGAACGTCGATCCCGTTTTCAGCACATCGTCGCTCGCGCCCATCAGCGCGAGCAGCTGTGGGCCGAACAGGATGCCGATCGTGCCGAAGATAGCCGCGGCCCCGATGCCCATCAGCACCGACTGAACGGCGCTCCGGCCCGCGCTATCGAGGTCCTTCTCGCCGACGCGTCGCGCGACCGTCGCTGCAGCGCCGATGGAGAGTCCGATCGCGAGCGCGTACATCACCGTCATCAGCGACTCGGTGATGCCGACAGTCGCGACGGCGTCAGGTCCCAGGCGGCCGACGAAGAACACGTCGGCGACAACGAAGACCGACTCCATCATCATCTCGAGCACCATCGGCACTGCGAGAAGGACGACGGCGCGCCCGATCGGCGCTTCCGTGTAGTCCTGATGTGAGCCGCGAATTGCTTCTTTGACTGTGGACCAGAGAGATGAGGTGTCTCGTGTAGTCGACGACGCCGAAGTCACTAAGGCAGTGTACTGGTTTGAGATGTAGCGGCGGGTCTTTAGACCCGCCGTCCCTTACCGTCGCGTGATCGTGATCCCGCCGTTGGTTGCGGACGCGCGAATCCTGGGTCCGCCGTTGCCGATCGTTCCGCGTAACTCGCGCCGGCTGCTGATCAACCCGCTCACCGTGACCGGATAGTCGACGTGAATGCCGCCGTTGACCGCGCGCGCATCGAGTTCCGCGGAGAGATTCGGCGGAAGCGCGAGGGTGATTCCGCCGTTGACGGTCCTCACTTCCAGCGCCGGTCCATCCCACTTGTCTCCGGTCAACCGGATGTCCACGCCACCGTTCGTCGTCTCTCCTCTGATCTCGCCGGAGACATCGTCGAGGGAGATGCCACCGTTGACCGTACGCAGATCCATGCGTCCGCGCACGTCGCGGACGCTGACGCCGCCGTTGGTGGCGCCGACGAGCAGTTCGGAGTTGCGTGGCACTTCGAGCTCGAAGGACGCTGACCATCCGCGGTCGCGCCACCAGTTGCGGTCGCGTGACGGACCGTCGACGCGGATGCGTCCGCCCGTCGTGACCAGCTTTATTTCCGACGCGATCTGCTTCGCCTCGGCGTCGTTGTCGGCATAGACGACGATCCGCGAGCGAACGTGCACATCGGGCCGATCCCAGCCGCGAACGGCGACCCCGCCGTTGCCGCGGGCATCGACGTCGATTACGCGGGTGTTGCTGACCGTCTCCTCTCGAACCTCGCAGACGTCAGAGCGTCGCGCCTCGCGACACCACTCCTCCTGGCTCAGGCCGAAGTCACGATCCCGGTTGCGCTGGGCCGGCAGGCCCGCGGCCGCGGCCGTCGCAAGAACAAGCAGTGTCGTCCAGACAGTTCGAGCCATCACGATCCCTCCGGCACTCTTGGACGGGAGATCGGCTCCGCGCGTTTATCGGGTTGAGGGACCTTTTTCGGTCGGCCGCGACGGGTCGGCGGACCACTCGGACCACGAGCCGACGTAGAGACGGGCGCCGGGCAGCCCGGCGTGCTCCATGGCAAGCAGGTTCTGGCAGGCGGTGACGCCAGAGCCGCAGTACATGACGATCTCAGAGGGACTGCGGCCCATGAGCGTGCGACCCAGAGACTCTCGCAGTCTGTCGGTCGTCAGCATCGTCGCGTCGTCCGCGAGGTTCGTCTTGAAGAAGTGATTGGCCGCGCCCGGGATGTGACCGGCCGCGCGATCGATCGTCTCGTGGCGACCCTCGAACCGCTCGGGTGCGCGGGCGTCAACGAGGAGCACCGACGGCTCTTCGAGGCGAGTCTGAACGTCCTCGACGCTCAGCCGCATCTCAGGACGCGGATGGGCGGTGAACGTCACAGGTGAGCGCCGTTCGTCACCCGAACTCGTCGGGCGTCCTTCGCGCATCCACTTCGCCCAGCCGCCATCGAGGACGGCAACCGCGTCGTGACCGAGATAGCGCAGCGACCACCACAGCCGGCTCGCATACATGCCGTTGTCCTGGTCGTAGGCAACCACCTGTGTGTCGCTCGAGATACCGAGTTGGCCGAACAAGGCAGCCAGTGTCTCGATCGATGGCAGAGGGTGTCTGCCGTTTTGTCCCGTGCGGGTCGCAGCCATGTCTTCGCCGAGACTCACGTAGACGGCGCCCGGGATATGCGCGGCACGATACTGGTCGTGCCCCCAAGATTCGTTCTGGAGATCGTATCGGCAATCGACAATCGCCCAGCCGTCGCGCAGATGGGAAGAGAGATCGTCGGTGGAAATCAGAGTGCGATGAGACACTGAATGGTTAGTGGTTAGTGGTTGGTGGTTGGTGGGGTTCAGGTTCACGACGCCCACTTACCACCCACCACCGACCAGAGATCAGCGGAAATTTTCGAGTGCGGCGATCCGTTCCTCGAGCGGCGGGTGCGTTGAGAACATCGCCGCCCAGCTGCGGCCGCCATTGATCTTCATCGTCGCCAGCGCCGCCTGCGAGGTGTCCACGAGCTCGTTGTTGCTCTGGAGACGACGGAGCGCGGCGATCATGCGCTCCCGACCGGCCAGCGTCGCGCCGCCGTGATCGGCTCTGAACTCGCGGTAGCGCGAGAACCAGTTCACGATCAGTCCAGCAAGGATGCCGAGCACAATCTGCAGCACGATCACGATCAGATAGTAGCTCCCGCCGCCGTTGTTGTTGCGCGAGTCGCCCGAGCGTGTCAGCGCGTAGCCGATGACGCGCGCAAGGAACATCACGAAGGCGTTCAACACGCCCTGCAGCAGCGTCATCGTCACCATATCGCCGTTGGCGATGTGCGCGACTTCGTGAGCGAGCACGCCCTCGATCTCGTCCTGCCGCATCGATCGCAACAGGCCTGACGAAACGGCCACGAGACTACGGCTCTTACTCGGGCCCGTGGCGAACGCGTTCACCTCAGGCGACTCGTAGATACCGACTTCAGGCATCGGGAGGTTGGCCTGGCGCGTCAACCGCGCAATTGTTTCGTAGAGCCAGTCAGCCTGGCTGTTCCCGGTCCGGCCGTCCACCAGGTTCACACCGGTCGCGCGTTTCGCGATCCAGCGCGACATCTGGAGCGAGATGAACGCGCCGCCCATACCCCAAAAGAGGCAGAACACCGCCAGCGCCTGGAGGTTCAGGCCGTCAGGTCCGATGCCGCTGCCGACGCCCAGGAACGCGGCGACGATGCTGAGCGTCAGGACGATCGCGATGTTGGTCAGGATGAACAGGAAGATTCGTTTGCCCATGGCGGTTTCAGGATACCAAAACGGTTGGTGGTTGGTGGTCGGTGGATAGTAGTCGTTCTCGGTTCAAAGTTCAGGGTTCGGCCCAAAAATTCGTTTGCTAACTCATAAGACGACTCAGCGAGCCACGTCGTTTCATAGCGGCGGCGGGTTGCCAGCCCGGCCACCCACTGACCGCCAACGAACAACGGAACCACGAACTACGAACCATGAACCACGAACAACCACCAACCACCCTCCACGAACCACCAACCAATAAGGACAATTGCCTGTAGGACATGTGGATTGTCTCTACCGACAATGCGTATATTGCGGTAATGACAATGTGGCTGCCGAACCTGGAAGGGCGAAAAGGGCCCGTCTACCGGGCCATCGCGGACGCAATCGACGCGGACGTGGAACAGGGATCTCTTCGGGCAGGCGCGCGCCTGCCGCCGCATCGGGACCTCGCCGATCACCTCGGGGTCACCGTGACAACCGTGACACGCGCCTACACCGAGGCCGCGCGTCGCGGGCTGACGTCAGGTCACGTCGGTCGTGGCACGTTCATCCGCGGACGCGAGCCGGAGGAATCGGACAATGGGCTCGTCGATCTGAGCATCAACGTGTTGATGCCGGACAAAGAGGTCGCCAACCTCGAAGTGCATCTCATGCGGCGGCGCGTCCTTCCGTGGACGCAGCTCCTCGGATACGCGCCCAAGCGTGGTCATCTGCGTCACCGCCAGGCCATGGCGGCATGGCTGACGTATCTGGGCATGCCGGCCGATCCGGATCACATCGTCCTGACCGCCGGCGCACAGCACGGGCTCGCCACAACGATATCCGCGCTCGTCAAGCCCGGTGAGACCTTGCTCGTCGAAGATCTGACCTACTCAGGCGTCCGGCTGCTGTCGCAACAGATGCACTTCAAGCTGCGCGGCGTGTCGATGGATGCCGAAGGGCTGAAGCCAGACGCACTCGATGCCGCGTGCCGCACGAGTCGCGCGACCGTGCTCTATTGCATGCCGCGGCTGCAGAACCCGACGTCTGCGGTGATGTCCGAGAAGCGGCGCCGTCAAATCGCGGCGATTGCCGAGAAGTACCGGTTGACCGTCATCGAAGACGACACGTACGGCTTCCTCTCGCCGGAACGCTGGCCGCTCGCTCGACTGATTCCGCGGCGGACGGTGTTCGTCACGAGCTTGTCGAAGAGCCTGTTCCCCGGCATGCGACTCGGGTGCGCAGTCGCACCGCCGGGCATCCTGGAGAGAATCACCCAGGCCGTCTGGGCCACGATGATCACGACCTCTTCGATCGGTGCGGATCTTCTGAGCGGCTGGATCGAGGACGGAACCGCGGCGAGAATCGCGGACTGGAAGCGACACGAGGGCGCTGCGCGTCAGGCGATCGCGAAGCGCGTGCTGACCGGGCAGAAATACCAGACGCACCCGTGCAGCCCGCACATCTGGCTCACACTGCCGACGCGATGGTCGTCAGAAGGATTTGTTGCGCAGGCACGATCGCACGGCGTTGTGCTCAACTCCTCGTCCGAGTTCACGGTTGGTTCGGAACAGCCGAGAGCGACGCGTCTGTGTCTCGGAACCCCGCGAACGAGGGGCAGCCTGGAGCAGGCGCTGGCGCGCGTCAACGAGTGTTTGGAGGACCGCGCGCCAACCGCGCGCGCAGTTGTGTGATGGGGTCAGACCCCATCACAGATTTTCACATGTGTGTGAAATTGCGTGAAGGGTCTGACCCTGTCCGATTTCAGCGCAGGGCTTCGGCGAGACGATGCAGGAAGAGCCCCACGTCCGTGACGACGCCAACGGTCTGCTGTGAGCCGCGATCGCTGAGCTTCGTCACGACGGCGGGGTTGATATCCACACACACGACCCGCACCCACGACGGCAGCATGTTGCCGACGCCGATGCTGTGCAGCATGGACGAGAGCATCAGCACCATGTGCACGTTGTTGGACAACGCCGCCGCGTAGCGCTCCTGCGCCTCGATGAGATCCATCACCGTCTCAGGCAACGGGCCATCGTCGCGAATGCTGCCGGCGAGGACGAACTCAACCTTCTGCTTCACGCACTCGTACATCACGCCCGACTTCAACACGCTCTGCTCGACGGCCGCGCGAATGCCGCCCGCGCGGTTGATGGTGTTGATGGCCGCCATGTGATTGCGGTGTCCCTGCTCGACCGGGGCGCCGGCGGCGAGATCGATGCCGAGCGATGTTCCCGACAAGGCGAACTCGACGTCGTGCACGGCGAGCGCGTTTCCAGCCAGCACGACGTCAACGAAGCCCTGGCGGATCAACGCCGAGAAGTGCTCGACGCCGCCGGTGTGCACGAGGACCGGACCCGCCACCACGGCGATGCGGCCACCCGCGCTCTTCACCTCTCGCATCATCTGGGCGATGCGCGAGACGCTGCCTTCGACGCGCCGCTCCGACGAGACGTCATTGCTCATGAACGCGAAGCCGTGGCGATCGCGCTCCTTGAACTCGGGCGTGACGCGGATGCCGACGTGACCGCACACGATCTTCTCGCCGGCCTTCACGTCCCTCAGCTTACGGCAGGCGGCCGTCGAGCCATCGACAACGATGACGGCGTCCATGCGCTGCTTGTCGACTTCGACCCAGCGCCCTTTCAGGCGAACGTGCGTTCGATGGTTGGTGGTCGAGTAGAAGTCGTCAGAGACGCAGCGATCTTTCTCGGCCGGTTTGACTACGACATTGGCCTCGCGGACCGCATGCGCGCCGAATGTCGTGAGCTGCTGAAAGAGGTCGTCGAGCGTCGCGTCGTTGTCGACGGTGACGCGCATCTGGATGCGTGACTTGTCGTCGTTGGTCTTACCGATGTCGAACGTGATGATCTCGTAAGAACCCTTGACCTCGATGATCTTGTCGAAGATCGCGGAGAGCAGGCCCGAGTCGATCAGATGGCCTTCTGCCTCGATCGTGTCTGTGACTGACATCGGGAGTCATTGTACTGGTTGTTCACTTCTCGATCGCTTCCTGCCCGACGAACTTATAGCCGACGCCGCGCACGGTCAGCAGGATCCTGGGAGACGCAGGACGATCCTCGAGGTAGCGCCGGAGTCGCACGATGAAGTTGTCGATGGCGCGCGTGTCGGTCCCCTCGTGCAGGCCCCACACTTCTTCGAGCAGCGTGCCGCGCGAGATCGCCTGACCAGCGTTTCGGACCAGGTACTTCAGCAGATCGCACTCCATCTGCGTCAGCCGGTATGACTTGCCGAGCGCGCGTATTTCCATCGCACCGAAGTCGAGCGTGCGCCCTTCGAACGAGTACGTCTCAGGTGTCGGTTCCAACGCCTCGCTACCGCGCTCGTTCCATCGACGCCGGCGCTGCAGCCCCTTGAGTCGGGCCAGGAGGATCGCGAGCTCGAACGGTTTGGGCAGGTAGTCGTCGGCCCCGGACTCGAAGCCGCGCAGTACGTCTTCAGGACGTCCCCGTGCCGTGAGCATGAGGATCGGCACGAACTGGCCGGCCGCTCTCAACTCCGTCGCCACGGTAAAACCGTCCTTGCCCGGCAGCATCACGTCGAGGACGACGATCTCGAACCCATGACGCTCCTTCAGGAGGAACTCGAGCGCCTGCTCACCGTCGCGCGCGACAACCGCCTCGTAGCCCTCCGCTTCGAGATTGAAGCGAAGACCATCGGCGATGTGCTGCTCGTCTTCGACGATGAGGATGCGCGTCATGCTGCCTGCTGCCTACCGCTTACTGCCTACGGCGTAATGAGCCGAGGCAGTTCCAGCGTGAACGTCGCGCCGCGCCCTTCGCCTTCGCTCTGCGCGAACACCCGTCCGCCGTGTGCGCGCGCAATCGACCGAACGATGTAGAGGCCGAGGCCGGTTCCTTTGATATTGCGCAGGCCCCTCGCCTGGACGCGATAAAAGCGATTGAAGATTCGTTTGAGCTGCTTTCGCGGGATGCCGATGCCGCGATCCTGCACGCGCACCCACACGGTGTCCGGCGCGGGCGCCGCGACCGACACGGTGACCTGCACGGCGTTGCCCGAGTACTTCACCGCGTTGTCCAGCAGGTTGGTGACGACAGTCCGGAGCTCCTCGGCATCGCCGCTGACGACCAGCGCGCGATCGCGTGGCGTGTCGAGCTCGATCGCGCCGGGATGAAGGTGGTGCCGGACGATCGCGAGGCCCACGCACTCGTCGGCGAGCACGCCCACATCCACGGGACCGCGCGCGACCGCCTTCTGACGTTCGCGGACGACACCGGCCTTGAGTACCTGATCGACGGTGTGATGCAGGCGGTCGGCATCGGCCAGCATGATGTCGTAGAACTCGCGGCGCCTTGCCTCACTGACCTCACGCGACTGAAGCGTCTCCAGGTACAGGCGGATGGATGCGATCGGCGTCTTCAGCTCATGGGTGACGGCATTGATGAAGCTGTCGTGCTCCTCGTTTCGCTTGATCTCCAGCACCAGGAAGACGGTGTAGACGATGAGGCCGGCGATGATCAGGCCAAAGAGGACGACGCCAAAGATGATCGGTGTAATCCGGCCCGTGTTGGTCATGACCCAGCTGATGTTCAGCAGCAGGGCCGCGATGACGAGCAGCACGCACAGGGCGACGAAGAAGGCGATGGCTTTCTGGCGCCGGGTCACTCTGTGATTCTAGGAATTCAAAATGCAAAATTCAAAATGCAAAAAGGAAGTGCAAACCTGCCCGTACGTAGAAACGGGGCGGAAAGCGCTGCCTTTCCACCCCGTTGGCATTTTGCCCTTTGAATTTTGAATTACTGACCGTCAGGCAACCGCTTCGTCCGCCGGCACCACGTCGTCCTCTGTCAGTGGCTGCTTGATCTTGGCGAGCTTGATGTCCCACGCGAGGCCCAGAAGCTGCAGCGTTCGGATCCCGATCCAGTTCTGATCGATCTCGTACCACGCCAGGCCATGGCGCGCGCTGACAGGGTGCGCGTGGTGGTTGTTGTGCCAGCCCTCGCCAAACGTCAGGAGCGCAACCCACCAGTTGTTCGTCGAGTCGTCACGCGTCTGGAAACGACGTGTGCCCCACTTGTGGGTTGCAGAGTTGACGAGCCATGTGGCGTGGAGACCGAAGGTGGTACGGAAGAAGATGCCCCAGAGGACGTATGGAATGCCGCCGAACGCGAGGAGGGCGAGGCCGATGACGACGTTGCCGACCCAGTGATACTTCGAGAGGAACACGTGCCCGCGGTCCTTGCTCAGGTCGGGAACGTAACGCGCGAGAATCGACGCATCGTGATGGAGGCCTTCGCCGAGGAGGATCCAACCCATGTGCGCCCACCACGTGCCCTCACGCGGCGTGTGCGGGTCGCCTTCCTTGTCGGACTTCTGGTGATGGACGCGATGCGTCGCGACCCAGAAGATAGGACCGCCTTCGAGCGCCAGCGTTCCGCAGAAGGTCAGGAAGTATTCAACCCATTTCGGCGTCTTGTATCCACGATGCGTCAACAGCCGGTGATACCCCATGCCGATGCCGAGCATGCCGCCGACGTAGTAGAGAATGAAAGCGGTGAGCATCGCGCCGGTATCGATGTAGAACAGAGCCGCCACCGCGCCGATGTGGAAACCGGTCATGGCGATAGCAGTAATCACGTTCAGTCCGGTTTGATGTTTGCGGCCGTATAGAAGCATCGGGGTCGCCATTGACGCAGGTATCCTCCTAAAGGGTTGTCGGAGAAAGAACCGCCACACCATAGCAGTCCTGCGGCCGCGACACTGTAATACTTGTGTACTTGCCACCAACTACAAGGGACTCAATGGGTTCGACCGATGTCTACGCGCTCTCGATTCACGCCGACTACCGGTGTCGGCACTCGGGCGCGTGCTGCTCCGCTGACTGGGACGTTCCGATCGAACTGCCGGTGTATCGGACGCTGAAAGACGCCGTCGACGGCGGTCGCCTGCAACCACAGGCATCTGCCCGACATCTCCCTCCATTCATCGTCGAGCCCGACCTGCCCGAGGATGCCGCGGCGATGCTGGAGCGCACAGAAATAGGGGAATGCGTGTTCTTCGAACGCGGAACGAAGCTGTGTATCATCCACCGCGACCTCGGCGAACCGGCGTTGCCGGCGACGTGTCGGTATTTTCCCCGACTCGCCGTTCGAGACGATCGCGGAACGTTCATCACGCTGTCCCACTTCTGTCCGACCGCTGCGTCGATGTTGTTCCGCGACGACTGTCCGCTCGCGATCACCTCTGGGCCGCACGTCTTTCCGCCGGGCGCGTACGAAGGGCTCGTCGTGACCGGCGACGATCTGCCTCCGCTGCTGACGCCGACCATGTTGATGGATGGACCTGGTTACTCGGCGTGGGAACGACACATGGTCATGCAGTGCGCCTACGGCGATCGCAGTCCCGAGTCGGTCCTGGCAGCGCTCCAGCGCGATGCCCGTCAGCTCCGCACATGGAAACCGGGACGAATGACGCTCGCCGATGCCGTGCGCGATCTGCCGACGCAGCCGGCACAAGCGGCGGCGCCGCAGACACTCGACCGGGCAATGGGTTTGTTCGAGCAGGTCATGCAGGCGGTCCCCGATGATCTTCGACCTCCGCCAGACGATCGCGGTCTCGATGTCGCGTTTGCGGAGTTCGTTCGTCCGATGTGGCCCCGGTTCTTCGTTCCGCTCAACCGATACGTAGCGGCGAAGGCCTTCGCATCCTGGACCGCGTACCAGGGGCGCGGCGTGGCGTCGATTGTCCGTGGCCTTGAGGCCGCGCTCGCAGTCGTGCGGGTCGAATCATCACGCCAGTGCCGTACTGCGAAACGGCGTCTCGACGCGGATTTGCTCCGGGATGCCTTCCGAAGCGCCGATTTCCTCCTCAATCACCTCGCTGTCGGGGAGGATCTCGCCTCCGCCTGGTCGGCGGTCGAATCCTGACCTCATTCAAGCGGCGCGATTTCCAGCCGATTCCCGGGACGTGTCGGTAAATCAACTCGGTCCGTCGGGGGAAAATCTTCGCGTCCTGGTGGCGGAAGACGACCCGGTTTCGCGCCATCGGCTCCACGCAGCCCTGAGCAGCTGGGGCTACGCCGTGACGAGTGTAGTCGACGGCGAAGAGGCGTTGCGCGAGATCGGACGGCAGGACCCTCCGCACCTCGCGATCCTCGATTGGTCGATGCCGAAGATCGACGGGCTCCAGGTGTGCCGCGCGGTCCGCGACACCATTCAAGGCCAGTACCTCTACATGATTCTCCTCACGTCGCACGATCGAGACGACGATGTGCTGGAGGGGTTCGACGCGGGCGCAGACGACTACATCACCAAGCCATTCGACACGCGGCAGCTCAAGGTGCGCGTGCGCTCTGGCGCACGGATCGTCCAGCTCCAGCAGCAGCTGATCACCGCGCGCGAGCAGCTGCGCGAGAAGGCGATGCACGATCCGCTGACCGGGCTCCTGACGCGCGGCGCGTTCTTCGAGATCTGTGATGGCGAGATCGCTCGTGCCCTTCGCAAGGCGCAGCCGCTCTCGTTGATGATGGCGGACCTCGATCACTTCAAGTCCATCAACGACAAGTACGGCCACCTGGCTGGCGATGACGTGCTGCGGGAAGCGGCGCGACGCCTGAGGGCGACCTTCCGCAGAGGTGATGCGGTTGGGCGATACGGGGGCGAGGAGTTCGTGGCTCTCGGTCCAGGCTGCGTGATGGAGGATGCGCTCAGGTTAGCGGAGC
The DNA here is from genome assembly GCA_963772955.1 of uncultured Acidobacteriota bacterium. GTDB lineage: Bacteria > Acidobacteriota > Vicinamibacteria > Vicinamibacterales > UBA2999 > Gp6-AA40. The sequence continues at coordinate 107,498 of CAVYZF010000010.1, forward strand.
GCTTCCGTCAAAGCATCAGCCGGGAGCCATTCGAGACCTGCGCTGGCAAGATCGACGTCACGACGAGCGTCGGTGTCGCAGTCATCCCGAATGTCGACGCATCCTGGCCGCTGCTCAAAGCCGCAGACGATGCGCTCTATCGCGCGAAGGCGGCGGGCAGGAATACGGTCGCGTACGCGGCCTGATCCTACACGTCGAACACTGCGATCACCGGTCCGTGATCGCTCGTGCCGAACTCCCGCTGCACGACGCAGGACGAGGCGCGCGATGCGAGCGCCTCACTCACGAAGAGGTAGTCCAGGCGCCAGCCGATATTGCGCTGCTTCATGTTGCGCCACGGCGCCCACCACGTGAAGAGGTCCGCATTGTCCGGATCGAGCGTGCGGTGCACGTCGACGAGGCCGCGACCGAGGATGCGTTCGATGACCGCGCGTTCGTCGGCGCGCTGCCCGACGATTCCCGGCTTCCGTTCCTTGGGATGGACGTCCATGTCCGTGCGCGCGACGTTCATGTCACCACACATGACGAGCGGCATCCCCGCAGCCTGCGCCTCGGTCGCGAACTGGTCCATCGCCTCCAGGAATCGCACTTTCGCAGCGAAGTCCTTTCCGCCGTTCGGCACGTAGATCGACGCGACGGTCACGCCTGGAAGCTGCGCGGTGACGATGCGGTGTTCGAAGTCGAAGGGCGGATGCTGGAAGACCGGACGCTCGGGAAACATCGCGGTCCGGACGTGCAGCGCCACCCCTGAGTAGCCCTTTCCGCCGTGCCAGTAGCACGAATAGCCTTCGAGGTCGCAGACCCAGACAGGAAGCTGATCGAGCGACGCTTTGATCTCCTGCAGGCAGAGGACGTCAGGTTGCTCGCGCTCCAGAAACTGCTGGAGTTCTGACTGCCGGGCGCGGATCCCGTTTACGTTCCAGGTAGCGATTTTCATCCTTCCCACCAACCACCAACCACCAACCAGAATTAAAGTGTAGGGCATGCACGCGACGCTCGAGCTCGCTCGACGCATCGACCGCGCCGAGATCGACTTCTGTGCCCTTGCCACGCGCGGCCTTGCGCCGGACGCGGCGGCGCTCGAGCGCGGCGGCGGCCTGGCGGTGTACTCCGCGCCGGGCTCGCCCGTGAACAAGGTGCTGGGTCTCGGGCTCGGTGTCGAATGCTCTGACGACGATCTCGATGCGATCGAGGACTTCTACGCCGAGCGAGGTTGCCCCGTACAGATCGAGCTCTGTCCGCTGACGTCGCCTGCTTTGCCGTCGAGACTGTCGAAGCGCGGCTACGTCCTGCAGGCGTTCGAGAATGAGCTCGCGCGAGTCGCACCCGCCGAGCCTGTGCAGCCGGCGTCTGATGCCGATATCAGGGTGGAGGCGGGAGCGGCGGAGCATCCCTGGCTCGAGGTCGTCGCCGAAGGGTTCTCGGTGCCGGACCGAATCGTGCCAGGCAGTCCTCCGGTGCCGCACGATGCCGTGGCTGCCCTCGGGGATGTGATGCGGCTCTTCGTGCACCCTGAGATCGTGCGATACGTGGCACACGTCGACGGACACCCTGCCGCAGCTGCCGTCAGTTTCGTGAAGGACGGTGTGATGTGCATCGCCGGGACGGCGACGCGCCCGGCGTTTCGCCGACGCGGGCTGCAAAGGGCCATCGTCGCGCAGGCCATGAATGACGGACGAGACAAGGCCGACTTGATCATCGCGACCACCGAACCGGGGAGTGTCTCCCAACGCACGTTCGAGCGATGCGGCTTCCGCGTCGTCTATACGCGGGCGATTCTGGTCAAGTACTGAGCCTATGGGACGATCGCTCGTGGAGGCTGGACTGGGACGTGCCCGCGCCGTAATCGCGATTGCGCTGCTGTTGCTGCTGACGGGGGCCTATGCTCCCACGCAGTCGCAAAGTGTTTCTCCAATCACGCCGCCATCGGCGGCGTTCGGCGCCAACGTCGGCGACGACTATTTCCTCGCGACGTACTCACAGCTCGAGACCTACTGGAGGAAGCTCGCGCAAGAGTCGGACCGCCTTCGACTCGTCGACATCGGACGAACGGAAGAGGGACGCACGCAGTGGATGGCGATCGTGTCGTCCCCCCAGAACCTCCAGAAGCTCGATGAGTACAAGGACATCTCCCGGCGCCTCTCTCTCGCTGAAGGCCTGAACGACAGCCAGGCCCGTGCGCTGGCGGCTCGCGGGAAAGCGGTCGTCTGGATCGATGGCGGCCTGCATGCCAACGAAGTGCTCGGCGCCCAGCAACTGATCGAGACGGTGTACCAACTGGTCAGCCGATCAGACGAGGAGACGCTTCGCCTCCTGAACGACGTGATCGTTCTTGCAGTTGATGCCAATCCTGACGGTCACGAGTTGGTCGCCAACTGGTACATGCGCGAGCGGGATCCGCTGCGCCGGTCGTTGTCCGGAATTCCGCGCGCGTACCAGAAAGTACGTCGGGCATGACAACAATCGCGACTTCTACATGTCGACGCAGGCCGAGACGATCAACATGAACCGGATCCTCTACAAGGAGTGGTTCCCGCAGATCGTGTACGACCACCACCAGACCGGGCCGCCCGGAACTGTGATGTTCGCGCCGCCGTTTCGCGATCCGTTCAACTACTTTCTCGATCCGTTGATTCCGGTTTCGATCGATCTGGTCGGCGCCGCCATGCACGCGCGCTTTGCGGCTGAAGGAAAGCCGGGCGTCACGATGCGCACCGGGTCGAACTACTCGACGTGGTGGAACGGCGGCCTGCGCACGACGGCGTACTTCCACAATCAGATCGGGCTGCTCACCGAGACGATCGGAAGCCCGACGCCAACGGAGATTCCGTTCGTCCGCGAGCGCCAGCTGCCGAGCGCGGATCTGCCATTGCCGATTGCCCCGCAGCGATGGAAGTTCCGCCAGTCGATCGACTACTCGGTGACGGCGAACCATGCGGTGCTTGACGCCGCTTCACGGAATCGCGAAGCCTTGCTGTTCGGAATCTATCGGATGGGGAAGAACTCCATCGAGCGTGGCAACCGGGATTCGTGGACGGTCTCTCCGCGCGCGGTCGCCGCCGGACGCGGTGACTTCGAGCGTCAGTTCCGGGATCCGGCCCGGCGCGATGCGCGTGTCTACATCCTGCCTTCGGATCAACCGGACTTCCTCACGGCGACGAAGTTCATCGACACGTTGCTCAAGAACGGAATCACCGTGCATCGTGCGACTGCCGCGTTCGTGGCCGGTGGCAAGAGCTACCCGGCAGGCTCATTCATCATCAGGACCGCGCAGGCGTTTCGTCCGCACGTGCTCGACATGTTCGAGCCGCAGGAACATCCGGACGACATTCCGTACCCCGGCGGACCACCGACGCCGCCCTACGACAGCGCCGGGTGGACGCTCGCGTTTCAGATGGGCGTGAAGTTCGATCGCCTCCTCGAGGGCGTCGAGGGACCGTTCGAGCGAATCGACTCGGCGGACCGACCCGAGGGAGGCGTGGTTGGATCGGCCCGGGCCGCCGGATACTTCGTCGGCCATCAGCAGAACGACGCGTTCACCGCCGTCGGTCGATTGCTCGCGGCGGGTCAGGACGTCTTCTGGCCGCGGGACCGGGCGACGGGCAGCGCGTCGGGTGGCTCTGGAGCGATGTACATACCTGCCCGATCCGAAACGCGCACGGTCCTCGAGAAGATCGCCGCCGATCTTGGCCTCACCTTCATGGGTGCCACCGCACCACCCTCGGGGCCAGGGATGAAGCTCAAGCCGGTGCGCATCGCGCTCTGGGATCGCTACGGCGGATCAGCTCCGAGCGGGTGGACCCGCTGGCTGCTCGAGCGACACGGATTCCGCTTCGACGTGGTCTACGCGCAAGCCATCGACGCGGGAGAACTGAAGGGGCGATACGACGTCCTGATTCTCAGCGATGATGCGAGGCTCGATGCCAGAGACGGCAGCGACGGCGGTCGCGTGCCTCAGGAGTACCGGTACACGACCGGATCGTTGACCACCGCGCGCTCGCTGCCGCGGTTGAAACAGTTCCTCGAGGATGGCGGGACGCTCATCGCCGAGGGTCAGTCAACGTCTATCGCCGGCGAGCTCGGTCTACCGATCTCGAGTGCCCTCGTCGATGGAAAGAGTGCCTCCGCGCGTCCGTTGAAGCCGGAGCAGTACGACGTTCCCGGGTCGGTGCTGCGAGTCAGTGTCGATAACACGACGCCGCTCGGGTACGGCTTCGAGCGCGAGGTCGATGTCTTCTTCGACAACAGCCCGGTGTTCCGGCTCGGCCAGCCCGATGCGGCGACTCGTGTCGCCTGGTTTTCGAGTCCCGCACCGCTGCGCAGCGGGTGGGCGTGGGGCCAGCAGTATCTCGAAAACGGCGTCGCCGTCGTCGACGCGAGGCTCGGCCGTGGGCGGGTGATCCTGTTCGGGCCGGAGGTCAACTTCCGCGCTCAATCGCACGGAACGTTCAAGTTCCTGTTCAACGCGATCTACTACGCGACGGCTGAGCCTGCGACGAGCGCGCGCTGAGTGATTCGCTCCTGCGCACGCGTGGTCGGCGTGACTGACAATGCCAACCGGCCGAAATTACTCTTTCCTGGCCGCCACGTACGGGTTGCCGCCAAGCTGGTTCGAGATGGCCGCGATCGCGCGCTGTGCGCGCACGCTGTTTCCCGCATCGTCCAGCGGAGGCGACACGACGGCAATGCCGAATTTCCCTGGAGACACCGCGATGATTCCTCCGCCGACGCCGCTCTTTGCGGGAAGCCCCGTGTGATACAGCCACTTCCCGGAGTCGTCATAGAGTCCCGCCGTGGCCATGACCGCCAGAACGCCGGGCACCTTGGCCGCATCCAGCACTTGTTTCTTCGTGACCGGATTCGTGCCGGCGAACGCCAGGGTTGCCGCCATCGTCGCCAGGTCTGACGCGTTCACGCCAATCGAGCATTGGCGCGTATAGAGATCGACCGCCTGCTGCCAGTTGTCCTTGATGTAGCCGTAGGCGAGCATCAACGCGCCAATCGCCTGGTTGCGCTGATTGGTGTCCGACTCGGACTTGTAGACGTCCTGCAGCACGGTCAGCTGACGTCCCGCCGCGTCGTTGTGGAAGCCGATAATCTTCTTCCAGACCTCGTCGGAGCTGGCGCCCCGGACCATGCTGGTGGCCGAGATCGCCCCGGGATTCACGAGAGGGTTCATCTCCGGTGCACCGGTACCGACGACCGTGCGAACACCCTCGACCGCGATGATCGAGTTGAAGCGGGCGCCAGTCGCGTCCACGCCGATACGCTTCTCGATCGCGTCGAGACCCTGTTCCTGGATCACCTGAGCCATCGTGAAGACTTTCGAGATCGACTGGATCGAGACCTCGGTCTTGATGTCGCCAGCCGTGTACACCTTGCCATCGGCGGTCACGACCGCGATGCCGAACAGGTTCGGATCGACTTTGGCCAGCGCCGGAATGTAGTCGGCGTTCTTGCCTTCCTTCAGCGTTTTGAATTGTTCATATGCGCTGTCGACGGCCTGCTGGATGTTTCCCGATTGCGCACTCGTGCCAAGCGTCGTCAGCCCGACAATGGCAGCGCCAACAAGAAGCGTTCGGTATGTCATTGTCGTCATTCTCCAAAGTTCTTCGAGAAGCTGTATTTGAACGAGAACTGGACCTTGAGACCGTCGCTGTGGAACCCATCGGAGAAGTTCTCGCGACGGCCCCATTGAAGTTCGCCGCCCATCATCACGTTCGGGACCGGGTTATAGAGCACGTTGCCGAGCGCGTACTGACCGATCCTGAAGGCATTAGGCGCCTGCCCATCGGTGTTGTCGTTGTCCTGGCGCGAATACCCCACCGAGCTGGTGAACTTCTCGCTCCACGAGTGATCGAAGAAGAGGACGAGTCCAGTGATCGGGATTGGCTCGCCGCGGATGGGCGTCACGGCGTTCGACACGTCGCGGACGATGCCGATGTCCACCGGAGAATCGTTCATGTAGTTCTGGATGCCTTCGCCGAAGACGTCACTGCATCCTGAGTACATCCTTCTTGCCGAAATTGATATTCGAGCTCAGGTTCAGCCCCCACCCGGTGGCGTCGCCGGAGAGATCGAACTGGTCGGCGAGCACGTCGTCCCACTTGATGCGGCGTAGCATGCCTGCGGCGCGGACGTAGCCCCAGTCCTGCGAGTACTTGTAGGAGCCAGAGAAGTCCGGCAGTGGGAATCGTGCCTTGATGTTCTGCAGCTCGACGCGGTCCGCGTAGATGCCCTGGTCGCCGCTCGCGCCCGGCCGCTCGAGGGCGAATGTCAGGCTGTGGGCGCCCCTCACCGGCATCCAGCGGAGCTGGACGTTGCGGAAGAACACCATGCCGGTCGGCCCCCAGTACTCGAGAGAGTTGGGGAAGACGTCTGGATCCATGAATGGGCTCCAGGTACTGGCCTGCGCCGAACGCTCCGAGCTCGCCGTAGGCGTGGCGGAGACGGAAGGTGGTCTGGCCTTCGTCGACGCCGGTGCCGAATAGCTCGAATTCGAACGTCGTCTTCAAGTCGCCCATCGTTGTTGGCGTCGAAGACCTCACGCCGAGACGGCTCTGTCGCACGCCGGCGAAAAAGCTGCCGTCCTCACCGTACTGATTCTCGACCGACGGCAGCTTGGTGACCCGCATGGTGTCGGTCCAGTTGGGGTTGATCTGCTTGAAGTTCTCCCCCATGTCGAGCATCGCGAAACCATAAATCTCGAATGTCGATTTTGGCTCCGCCTGCGCGGCCTGCGCTGCCGCGCCATACGGGTTGCCACCGAGCGCCGCCGAAATGGCCTCGATCGCGCGCTGTGCCTTCACGCTGTTACCGGCCTCGTCGAGCGGCGGGGCGACGACGGCGATGCCGAACTTGCCTGGCGACACGGCGATGATGCCACCGCCGACGCCGCTCTTGGCCGGAAGGCCTGTGTGGTAGAGCCATTTGCCGGAGTCGTCGTACAGTCCGGCCGTGGACATCACGGCGAGGACATTGGGGACCTTTGCCGCGTCAAGCACCTGTTTGCCGGTGACGGGATTCTTGCCGGCCGCTGCGAGCGTCGCGGCCATCGTCGCCAGATCCTTCGCGTTGACGCCGATCGAGCATTGGCGCGTGTAGAGATCGACGGCTTGCTGCCAGTTGTCTTTGATATAGCCGTAGGCGAGCATCAGCGCGCCGATTGCCTGGTTGCGCTGGTTGGAGTCGGACTCGGACTTGTAGACGTCCTGCAGCACGCTCAGCTGACGTCCGGCCGCATCGTTGTGGAAGCCGACGATCTTCTTCCACACCTCGTCCGCCGTCGCTCCCCTGACCATGCTGGTTGCGGAAATTGCGCCGGGATTGACGAGCGGGTTCATCTCGGGGGCGCCGTTGCCGACGACGGTGCGGACGGCTTCGACCGCGATAATCGAGTTGAACCGTGCGCCCGTGGCATCGACGCCGATGCGTTGCTCGATCGCTGCCGGGCCCTGCTCCTGGATGACTTGAGCCATCGTGAAGACCTTGGAGATCGACTGGATCGAGACCTCGGTCTGCACGTCACCAGCGGTGTAGACCTTACCGTCGGCGGTGATGAGGGCGATCCCGAACAGGTTCGGGTCGACCTTGGCGAGCGCAGGAATATAGTCGGCGTTCTTGCCTTCCTTGAGCGTCCTGAACTTTGCGTATGCGGCGTCAACCGCCTGCTGGATCTCGGCTGGCGACTGCGCGCGTGCCGGTATCGCCACGGCGAGCGCTCCCACACCGAGCAGACACGCCTTGACCCAGAAACGCCCAACACGTCTATTCATTTCAATCCTCCAAAGTCGTCGCTTCATTTCACGTGTCTGCTTCCCAGGAGCGCACCCTGTGCCGATCAGAAGTTCAGCTCGAGGTTGATGTGGAACACCTGGCCCCTGGCGCCGACGGGGTAGGGATAGGCCGTGTATCCCACGGGTGCTCCGTCCACGTACATCCATTCGCCGTTGAGACGAATCCCGCGCTTCTTCATCAGGTACCAGTTCTGTCCGACCCGCACTTCCCACGGGTCGCCATAGTCGCCGAATATCTGCGAGGCGCCGAAGTACAACTGAAGAGCCTTGGGAACGACCATCGCCGACGTCTGCAACTGATAGCCCGTGTCGTTGATGTTGGCGATGCTGCTGGTGTTGACGCCGGTGAAGTTGCTCAACCAGCGCCAGTAGTACTCGCCCTCGACCGCCATGCCCTTGTACTTGACGCCCGCGTCGACGCTCGACATGCGGTAGTCCACTTCGTTGACGGTGATGCCGGGGCCGAACAGATTCGGCGTGAAGATGACGCTCCCGTCTGTCAACCGAATCTGGCTGTTCTCGATGCCTTCGGTTCCCGGCTGGCTTTGCTTTTCCTCGAGGCTGTGAGAGTAGTGCACGCCGATCCGCGTCGCGAGCTTCTCGTGCGCGTCGTAGTCGCCGAAGCCGTTCCACTCTCCGAACTCGCCGGTCGTCGGCAGCCATTGGACAACGAAGGACTGCGTGTCCATCCTGTTATCGATTTGCGACGCACTCACACCGAGCGTGCTCAGGTTGTTGGCGAACATCGCCATGTACTTGACCTTGGTATGGAACTCGCCTTTGAGCCAGACGCCTGAGGTGTACGACCCGCGAAAGAACTCGTCGGCAATGAGGCGATCGTCCACGCCGAGCCAGTACGGGAATTGACCTTCGGTGCTTCGCACGGTTGGCAGCGACGTGATGCCGACGCCCACGCTCACGAAACGGTTGAAGTTCCAGGTGATGTTGCCCGCACCCACGACCTGCGCCGGATCGCCTTGTGAGGGGTTCGACGACCAGACATAGAGGTAGTAGCGCATCTTCGGGGTGAGGAACCAGCCCGAGAACGGCGCGAAGAATTTCTGCAGCTGGATATCCTGTCGCAGCTGAATGGTCTTCTCGTTGCCGAAGGCATCGACGTAGGTCGGGTCCAGGTTCCGCTGGTTCAGATAACGCCCATACGTGAAAAGCCGGAAATAGATCTCGCCCTCATCGCCGGTGAACAGCAGGAATCCGACGTTCGGAACGTGCGAGAGCGGCCTGGGGTTCGTAGTCTCCGGTGCAACCACGGCTCCGGTGCCGAACTCTGCGGTGCAGCCATCCGACACCCAGACGCTGCCCGGGTCGTAGCCCCAGGTCCTTCCAAGCAGACACGGCGCTGCGCCCGTCGATCGCAGCAGCACGACGCCCGCCGATGTGTCCGCCGCACACTGCGTGCGTTCACCCGGCTTCGATCCGCACGGTACGACCACCGCAGTGACCTGCGACGGTGCGGCGTTCGGACTTGCCGGCGAGTCCACCTTGGTGTCCTGTGCAGCCGCAGGCGCCGCGAGAAAGACAAGAAGAAGAACAAAAAGAAGGGATCTGCATGTACGGTCGCTGGCATCCTGCACGCTCGGCTGACCTCCGCTCGATCGCCAGCCAACGGAATGTGGCCAAGATCGCGGGATGTCGTGGGTCTGCCGACACGTCGAACGTGCGAGCATCACCACTACTTGTTGAAAACCGCGCCGATTACCCGCGTCCGGGGCGGGCGGCCGTCCTTCAAACAGGGACAGTCGCAGAGCGGTACGGCAATTCTCATTCCCGCACGCAAGATCAGACACGAGGAACGGGCCGGGGTCCGGCGGGAAGACCGTGTTAGGCAGTGCGCCGAAGCCGGGGAGCTGTTGGCCTGTCCGTCAGCTGCCGAGGACTGCTGCGGCGACCTGAACGAACAGGATCTTCGCGACGGTCACCGTCGGAAACACCATCGCGTAGCCGATGTCGGGCCGCTCCGTGGGGACGGCACGGTTCGCGTACACCAGGATGGCAGGATTCCCGGTCACACCGGAGACGATGCCGAACAGATCGTCGGCGGGAATTGCGAGCAGCCGTCCCGCGATCATCGTCACCGCGATCAGCGCCAGCATGATGATGGCGCCGAGCAGGAGCAGCGTGAACCCGCTCTCCGCCACGGTCGCGGCGAACTGCGGGCCCGACGCGATGCCGACCTGCGCCAGGAACACCGTGAGCCCGAAGTTTCGCAGCACCATGTTCGCGGAGAGCGGCAGCGTCCATACGATGCCGGTGCGACGGATGTGACCCAGCACGAGCGCAACCAGCAGGACCCCGGCGAGTCCCAGTGTGATCCGACCGACTCCAGGAATGGGAAGCGGGATCAATCCGACGAGGAGGCCCATCGCCGCGCCGACACCGAGAGAGATGTAGCTGAAGTCGGCAACGCCCTTGATGGAATCGCCGAAGAAGCGACGCACGACATCGAAGTCCGCGCGATGGCAGAGTAGGCCGACGCGGTCACCGTATTCCAGCACCAGGTCGTCGTCTGGCAGCAGATCGACGTCGCCCCGTCGCACGTGGACGTAACTGTAGGCGAAGCCGCCGGGAAGTTTCAGGCTGCCGAGTGGCATCCCCACGATGCCGCCCTTGGACGCGAAGACACGGATGTAGTCGAGCGCGGTTCGATCCACCGCGATCGACGCGGCCGCTTCGCCGATCAACTCGAGCGCCTGTCCAATCGCCGCAGGATCGCTCCCGACGAGCAGGACCACATCGTCCGCCTGGACGATGGTGGTTGGATCAGGGACGCGATTCTGTCCGCCGCTGCGGATCGCCACCGCCTGCACGCCTTTCGGCAGGCTCTGCTGAAAATCGACGAAGCGCCGTCCGATGAGCGTCTCGTTGTGTACACGGGCCTCGGCCGGCTTTATCAACCGCTCCGCTGGAGCGGCAATCTTCGGTTTGAAGATCGCGAGATAGACGTACATGCAGAGGATCGGTCCGGCGACGCCGAGCGGGTACGCGAGGCTGTAGCCGACCGCAGCGTCCTGGCTTCCAAGCGCGTCGAGAACGGCCTGCAGTGCTGGAGTACTCGTTGTGGCGCCCGCGAACATCCCGAGCGATTCCGGCAGGCCCGCGGAGCCTGTGCGTTGGATCGCCAGTGCGACCGCCGCCGCGGCGGCCAGGCCGCAGAGCGCCGCCGCGTTGGCCCTCAGTCCCGAGGGGCTCGAGAGCCCGCGATACCATTCGCCGCCGTACTGAATGCCCACGCAGTAGAGGAAGAGCAGCAGGCCGAGGGTGCCCAGCATTCCGGGTGGCGCTGCCTTCGGCGCAAAGGCGCCGCATGCGAGGCCGACAAACAGCACCGCGCCCGAGCCGAGCGCGAATCCCTTGAAGTCGACTTCGCCGACCAGGTAACCGGCCGCAATGACCAGGAACAGCGTGGTCATCGGCGACGTCTCGAGAAGGATTTTGAGCCACTCCACGCAAACTCCTCTGCCTTGCCGTCAGACTAGCGCACATCGGGCGAACTGCAGCAGTCCGTTGACGATCGATTGAGGGAATGGCGGCGGCCGCGTCAGCGGCTCAATTGCTCGAGCAGCGCGATCGTGGCTTCGTTGGGCTGGCGCGCACGCCGAGCGGCTTCGAGCGGTGTGCGTTCGGCCTTGTTCTTGGTATCCAGCTTGGCGCCGGAGTCCGCGAGGAACTGAATGACTGAGCGCAGGCCACCCGCTGTTGTTGCCGCCGTGTGCATCAGCGTGTCGCCGGTGGAGTTGGCTTCGTTTACGTCGATTCCGGCAGCTACACCGATCTTGATCGCATCGAGTGCCTGTTGCTCTGACACGTGCTGCGATTCGTCGCCGCCAGAGGTCACCGCACCAGCGGCCAGCATGAGCGCGTTGTTCCCGCTCTTCTGCGTCAGCTTCGGGTCGGCGCCGGCGTCGAGCAGGAGCTTCATGACGGTCACGTCGCACTTGCGTGCGGCGCGCAAGAACGGTGTGGCGCCTTCTCCCAGTCGACCATCACCCGCGTCGTAGACGCGCTTCAGGATTGGGCCCTTCAGCCTGGTATTCGGATTGGCGCCCCTTGCGAGCAGCATCTTGATGACGGGAATGCTGCCTTCGATCACGGGCGGCGCCGGATAAGGCCGGCCGAACGTGTCGCCGAGCGTGTGCATGTCGATCGCCGCGTAGAGCGGCGTCATCCCCTTGATGTCGGCGAGGTTCAGGTCGGCGCCTTTTTCGATGAGCGCTGATGCCGTGTCCCAGTGGCCGTTGATGATCGCGATGATCAGTGCGGACGTGCCTTCGGGATCGAGCAGGTTCAGATTTGCACCGGCGTCTGCGAGCGCGCGCGCGGCGTCTGTCGCTCCCTCGCGCGCGGCGAACATCACGGCGGACCAGCCGCCACGCGGAAGCACCGTCTGTCCCACATACGAGACGCCTTCTTCGACGCCTGACAGCAGCACACCGTTCTGCGTATGCGGGTAGCTGGTGACCTTCGACTGAATGTTCAGATCGGCACCCGCTTCGGCGAGCGCGCGCACGGCATCGGCGCGATTGCTCGAAGCAGCCCACACGACGGCCGTCGTCCCCGTGCGTGTCTCGCGCGCGTTGACGTTTGAGCCAGCAGTGACGACGCGCTTCACCGCGTCCACGCTCCCGGTCTGCGCGGCCAGCATCGCGAGCGTTTGTCCTTCGGGAAGTGTGGCTTCCACCGTCCTGACGTTGGCGCCTGCTGTCAGCAGCAGGCCGACCAGGTCGCCGCGACCGGCGCGCGCGGCGAGCGAGAGCGGGGTGACGCCGTAGCGGTTGGCCGTGTCGACACGCGCGCCTGCTCGAATGAGTAACTCGGTGGTTGACACGTCGCCTGCGCGGACTGCCCAGTGCAACGCGCTCGTGCCATCGACCTCGGTCGCGTTGATGTCGACCCTGCGCTCGACGAGGGTTCGAACGGTAGCGAGGTCGCCTGTCTTCATGGCGGCCACGAGCGGTGCCTCGGACCCCGCGGCCCACGCGGGCACAGCTATCGCCAGGACGAGCAGCGTAGCAGCGATGCGCATCAGAAGAACTCGGCGGTGCCGGTGCTTTCCCCGAACTTGCTCATCGGGCTGTCGAAGTGATTCGCGACGGTCAACCAGAGGTTGCCGAGTTGCGTGTCCTTCGGCAGAACGACGTGACGATTGCCCTTGGTGCCGGCGCCGCCACCGACGGCCACCATCGGCAGCGGATCGGTTGCGTGCACGTTGGAGTTCGCCATGCCGCTGCCGAAGAAGATCAGCGAGTGGTCGAGCATCGTGCCGTCGCCGTCAGGCGTCGCGCGCAGTTTCTCGAGCAGCCGCGCAAACGTCTGCAGACAGAACACGTTGATCTTGGCGTTGTTCGCAATCTTCTCCGGCTTGTCGCCGTGGTGAGAAGTCACGTGCCACGGATCGCTGATCCCGATGTTCGAGAACGTCCGCTGGCTACCCTCGCGCGACATCATGAACGTGAAGACGTTGGTCAGTTCCGCCTGCAGCCCGACGGCGATCAGGTCCGTCATCAACGCGCAGTGGGCTTCGAAGCTGTCGGGGATGCCGAGCGGCTTGACCATCGTCACGTCGGCGCGCTGCTGGGCCTCGCTCCGCTGAATGCGACGCTCGATCTCGCGCACGTCGTCCAGGTAGTTCGCCACTTTCGCGCGGTCGCGTGCGCCGAGGCGCGCCTGTAGTGCCCGCATCTCGTTCAGGACGCCGTCGAGGATGCTTCTGTCCTCACGCAGGTTGTGCTGACGCTCCGCCTCCGAGCCACCGTCGCCGAACATCCGCTCGAACGCGACGCGGGGATTGATCTCCATAGGAAGCGGCGTCGTGGGTGTCGCCCACGCAATCGAGTCGTGATACGCGCAGCTGTAACCCGGCGTGCACCCACCGACGTACCCGGTGAAGTCCTCGGTGGCGAACTCGAGCGAGGGGAACGGCGACGACTGTCCGATCTTTCGTGCGAGAACCTGGTCGATCGTCGTCCCGCACGCGAAGTCCTCCGCCTCGGTCCGCTTCGGAATCGCGCCGCTCAACCAGCCACTCGCGGCGGCTGCGTGCATCTCGGCCTGTCCACCCGCGCGGCGCAGGTTGCTGACGACGACGAGCGAGTCTTTGAAGGGGGCGAGGGTCTGAAGCGTCGGCGAGAGATCGAAGTTCGCGCCGCCAGACGTCGGAGTCCACGAGGCCATGTCCGCGCCATGTGGGACGTAGATGAAACCGACCCTCGACGGTCTGGCACCTACGGTCTGGGCCAGCGCGGTTGCAGACGGCAGCATCGCATCGAGCAGCGGCAGCGCCACGGTCGCGCCGACACCACGAAGGAACGTCCGTCTTGGCAATGCGGTCTTCGTCAGGAACATGTCCGGTCTCCAGTTCGGATATGCGTCTCGCCTACGGCCCGACGACTTCTGACTGCGTGCCGCCGACCGTCTTGAGGCGCATTTGAAAGGGCGTGCTCTCCACGATTCCCTGCAAAAGCGCAGTGAAACGATACTGCTGTTGTCCCGATTCGCGCACGATCTTTCGCACGGTCGGCATGTCCTCGGCGGTGAGGCCGCGGCCGAGTGCATAGACGAGCAATTTCTCGGTCAGGGTCTGCACGAACACGTCCGGGCGTTTCACGAGCGCTTCGCGCAGCGACACGACGCCGGTGATCGACGTGCCATCGCCCAGCACATCAGCCGTGTCGAGCGCGAGCCCGGCGCGATCCTGCGTCCGCCACTTTCCGACCACATCGAAGTTCTCGAGCGCAAAGCCGATCGGATCCATCGTCTGATGGCAGCTCGCGCAGACCGGGTTCGTCCGATGCTGTTCCATTTGCGCACGCATCGTCTTCGGCGCGCTGCCGGGCGGATCCGTCTTCAACGCCGTATCCAGGTTCGCCGGCGGTGCGGGAGGGGGAGTCCCGACGATGTTCTCGAGGACCCATTTACCGCGGAGCACTGGTGAGGTCGTCGTCGGGTGCGAGGTGGCGAGCAGGACGGCACCCTTCCCGAGCAGGCCGAAACGGGCAGGGTCGTTCATGCGGACGCGACGGAACTCGCTCCCGAACACGCCGCTGATGCCGTAGTGTCGCGCGAGCCGTTCGTCGACGAACGTGTAGTCGGCGTTCATCAGATCAAGGGCGCTGCGGTTCTCTCGCAGCACGCTCTCGAAGAACAGTTCCGCCTCACGCTGAAACGCCTGACGGAGGTTGTCATCGAAATCGGGGAACAGGTCCGAGTTCGGGATGATGCTGCGAAGGTTGCGCAGGTGCAGCCACTGTCCCGCGAAGTTGTTGACGAACGCGGATGAGCGCGGGTCCGCGAGCATCCGTCGCATCTCCTGCCGGAGAACCACAGGCTGACTCAGCCGGCCCTCACGCGCGATCCGCAGAAGTTGATCGTCCGGAATGGTGCTCCACAGGAAGAAGGAGAGACGCGAGGCGAGCTCGGTGTCGGTGATGCGGTAGGCCGCGCCCGCTCCGACAGCTGCTGGTTCGACTTCTGGTCGGAACACGAACGAAGGACTGGCGAGGATGCGCCGCAGTCCAAACTGCACACCCGTGCTGAACGAGCCGTTCGAGCGCCCTTGATCGTACGACGACATCAGATCGGCAATCTCGTTGTTCGCGACTGGCCGGCGATAGGCGCGACCCGCGAGCGTCGACAGAATTCGGCGGGCACACGCGGTCTCTTCGGCCGCGTTCGGTGGCCTGCAGACGAAGACACGCGGGCTGGGTGGTGTCTCTGCGCCCTTCGCATTGATGGGGCCCTGGATGCTGATCGACAGCACGTGCGGTGCGCCTTCCGCGTCGAATGGATTGGCGAAGTCGCGAATGAAGCGCTGCAGCCGATGCGTTTCGAACGCGGGCGATGTCTTCTCGAGGAACGCTGCGGTGACGTCGCGTTGCCCGGCCTTGACGAACCGGCGGATGCGCAGGCGCGTCGCTTCGATGTTGTCCGAGGTGTCAGTGGGGTTGGTCTGCAGCGCGATGAGATCCTGCTCGCCGCCGACTGACGCCGTCAGGATCCGCTCGCCGTCAAGGGTTAGCTCGACCTCCTGCGGATCCTCGAGCCCTCGCATGGCGCTCAGGTTCGTCCGATAGAGGCGGACCTGAAAGTCGTACTCGGCATCCAGAGGAAAGGTATGCGTGGCCGCGAGCCCGCCGACGGTGCCGAGCGGCAGTCCTTCGAGATGAACGTCCTGCGAGAGATCCTGACGAGCGGTGTAGGTGCTGCTGCCGACGCCGATGCGCGAGTCGCCGACGGCCACCGCGCTGATCCTCCGCGCGGCGCCGAGGTACGCCTGGAGCAACGCGGGTGAACTGCCCTGCGCGTCAGCGACGTTGTCGAAACCAAACGCCGAGCCGTCCGGTGGCAACAGGGAGGTCACGTCGACGTCGAGCGCGAGCAGATCGCGAATCGCGTTGGCGTACTCGGCGCGATTCAATCGACGCAGCGTAGGCCGGCCAGGATGGCTCGTCCCGCCCTTGTCCAGTTCACCTTCGAGCCAGGAGATGAGCGCGGTGGACGTTGCGGCATCAGGTCGCCGCGCTCCGCGCGGCGGCATCGCGCCGACGCGCAGCCTGCGCACGACCTGTTCCCACGTCTCGGGATCGCGATGAACGTTGGCGACGTCCAGTTGATCGATCGCCAGGCCACCGGTCTTCAATCGGGCGTTGTGGCAGGTCACACAGTACTGCTGCAGTGTGGCCTGCTGCGTCGCCGCGCTCGGCAATGCCGTGGTGCTTCGGGCGGGTTGCTGCGCACTCGTGCCCGAGTTCGAGCACACCAGCACGGTGCCCAGCGCGACGAATGCGAAAAGCCTCCGAGTCACTTGGGAGAGTATGCCCGACTGCCGTACTGATCGAAACGTCTTTCGGGTTGCGAACGGCGTCTCTAACCAGATTTTGGTAGAGAAAACGTCAGTCTCCGCTCAGCCCGCCGGGCCATGGCGAGTTCATGTGGTACGTCGCTGACGGCCCGATCATTTCCACGCGACGGATCTTGCCGTTCTCGATGAGGAACGCCTCCGTCACGAGGATGCTGCTGGGGCGATTGAAACCTGGGTAGCTGTGTTTGGTGCCGTCGGACAGCACGCCCTGGTTGACCGTGCCCTGGTCGAACACGCAGTGCGCCCACACCACGCCGCGCTCGACGTCGACGAGCGGGTAGCGTCGCCCATGGATGTTCTGCACGACGTAGTAGAGCCCCATCTTGAACTGCGACAGACAGTCCATCGAAAACAGATTGATCGTGCCCGGCTTCTCGTTCGGCGGACGCGGCACGTTGGTTGTCGGCGATCCGTTCTCGATGCGATGGCAGTCGTTGGTGAAGGGATACGTGCCCGTGCCCCCGATGCCCTTGCCATCGTTCTTCTGAAGACCGGTGAAGTAGCCGTCCGCGACGGCAATCAGCTGCTGACGTGACAACCGCTGCGCCGGCGGCGTCGATCGGAACCAGATGTCTTCAGGCTTGCCGCTCTTGTCCATGCCCTCGATGTTGTTCGGTCCGCCACCACCAGGCTTGAAGTACACGGATTCGATCTCGGTGATCCGTCCGAGCTCGATGCGCAGGCGCACGCTCATGAGGATCGTCGTGTTCGCCTCGCGCATGGTCCCCATCATGGCCACCTGCCCGGCCTCCGGGTCAGCGAAGACGTGCTTGTAGTTGCCGGTGCCGCTGGCCGTCTTCCAGAAGCCATCGCCGACCGGCAGCATCTGGTAGTTCTCGCTGTACTTCACATCCTTCGACAGCGGCAGCTTCGAGGGGTCGTGGGCGACGACGGCGGCCAGGTACTGATCGATGAGGCTTTCGAGGCACGCGCGATCGCACGTGAGTGGGATGGGGCCGGTCGAACCGCTCACGCGGGTGGCGAAGGAACCGGTGACAAGAACGGTGGCCAGAGCCAGAACCGTCAGCGTTGCGCGCATGGGGGAAAGCCTCCTGGTGGCGGGATTCTACTCCACTGCCGGGCTCCCTACACGATCGACCCCTCCTTTGGCAAGTATCTTGATATTTGAGATACTTGTCAGACGAGTAATTGATGGCAAGAACATCCAAATCCCGTGCGGACCTCCTGAAACAGCTCGAGGAAACACTGCGCAAGGTCGGGGCGCAGTCGGTGCTGTTGAGCGACACCGTCGCCAGGCTCGTCGGCGTGAATTCGACCGATCTCGAGTGCCTGGACCTGCTCGAGATGGCCGGCCCCACCACGGCGGGCCGACTGGCAGAGCATGCGGGGCTGACGACCGGAGCGATGACGGCCGTGATCGATCGACTCGAAGACGCGGGATACGCACGCCGAGTACGCGACGCCGAGGACCGCCGCCTCGTCCACGTCGAAGCGTTACCGAGAACTTTCAAACATGTCGCCGGTTTATATCGACGGCTGGCTGACAGTACCGCGCGACTGCACGAGGACTACGACGATCGCCAGCTGACGCTGATCGTCGACTACCTGACCAGGGCCCTCGCCCTGGCAGCTGATCACGTGGCATGGCTGCAGACTCAGCGACCCCTGGCGCCGCGCAAGACGCATCGTCCGCGCCGCGGTCGACGAGTCGTGGCGCCGCCGTCCACGGCGCAGATCCTGCGGAACTGATCGACTGGACGGAACGGCGTCCATACGCACACCGTCCTAAACCAGTGCACGGCTGCACGCAGAAGGAACTCCACGCACATGTCAGATCGCAGATTTTTGAAGCAGGTTATGACGGCGGCAGTGTGGCTGCTGTCATCTGTTCTCATGCCGGCCTCCGCCTGGGCGCAGGCGCAGGCACCGACACCGACGCAAACGCAACCGGCTCCGCCGCCCATACCACCGGGTCCGCTGACGCTCGATCAGGTCTTGTCGCTGGCCGAGCCACGCAGCGAGGCCGTGTCGATTGCCGTGGCGGCCGTGCGTCGAGCCGAAGGCGATCAGGTTCGCGCGCAGAGCGGCCTGCGTCCCCAGTTGTCCGCGGCGGCAAGTTACGACCGCGCGCTCGCGTCTGAATTCGAAGGCGTGTTCGACAGTACCGACACCGGACCGGTGTGTCCGCCACTTGCGCCCAACCCGACTGCGGGTATCGATGCGCGTGTCACGGAAATCGAGCGAGCAATCGACTGCGGCGCCGTCGGTGGCGGCGGATTCTTCGGATCGGGGGACCTCTCAGACCTGCCATTCGGCCGCAAGAACACCTGGCGTGCGGCGCTGTCGTTTTCTCAGAACCTGTGGTCCGGTGGCCGTAACGGCGCGCAAATCGCGCTGGCGGCTGCCGGGCACGAGACGGCGCAGCTCGGAGTGACGACGACGAGAGCGCAGTTGCTGTTCGAGGTGGCGCAGGCGTACTACGATGCGGTGCTGAGCGAGCAGCTGGTCAACATCGCAGCCGCGACGCTCGAGCAAGCCGGGGCGACACTCCGCCAGGTCGAGGCCGGGCTCAACGCGGGCACGCAACCGGAGTTCGAGGTGCTGCGGGCACGCGTGACTCGTGACCAGCAGCAGCCGGTGCTCATTCGCCAGCGCGTCAATCGCGCGCTGGCCTACTTGAAACTGAAGCGGCTGCTCGACCTTCCACCGGAGGCGGACCTTCAGTTGGCCAACTCGCTCGAGGACGAGAACCTGCCGCCGTCACCGTCGTTCGTTGAACGCGTCAGCGTCGTGGAGAACGCGCTTCGCTCGAACGAGGCGGCCGACTTGAGCATCACGAGCGGCCTGTCATTGCCTGCGCGCGTGGCCGTCGACCAGGTGCGCGCAACGGTGCGGACGCGCGCAGCGTCGCTGAATCTGATCGAGGCGCAGAAGATGCCGAGCGTGTCGTTGAACTCGACCTACGCGCGCATCGCCTATCCCGAGAACGTCGCTGCGCCCACCTTCAATCGATCGAACTGGTCCGTCGGCATCAGCATGAGCGTGCCGATTCTGACTGGCGGGCGGCAGCGGGGTGACGAGCAGGTCGCGCGCGCGGAGCTCGATCAATCACTGCTGCAGCAACGCCAGATGGAGGAGCTCGCCGCGCTCGATACGCGCTCGGCGTGGGCGGAACTTCTGGCGTCACGCGTCGCGTGGGAATCCACGGCCGGCACCGTTCAACAGGCCAACCGCGCCTACGAAATCGCCGACGTCAGGTACGGCGCCGGTGTCTCGACACAGCTCGAGTTGTCGGATGCGCGAGTGCAGCGGCAACAGGCCGAGGCCAATCGAGCGTTGGCGGCACGTGACCTTCAGGTCGCCCGCGCACGCGTCGCGCTGCTTCCCGATCTCCCGGTTGGAAACGCCATCCCGGGTGCGGCGCCGATCATTCAGCAACAGACGACTCCGGGCGCGGTGCCAGGACAGCAGGCGCCGCAGAACAACGGGCAGTTCAGAAATGTTTCCGCGCAATTCACGCAACCACAGGCAGGAACTCGATGAGTAGTACACGGTGGTCCCTGGTCATCCTCTTGAGCGCGGCCGTCCTTTCGGCCGCGTGCAATCAGAAAGTCGAGGGCGAGGGCGCCGCGCCCGCGCCGCTCGCCGTGCAGATCGGCGCAGAGAACGTCGTCTCGGTTGAATCCGGCACCGTCATCGTCGGCCCGATCGTCTCAGGCGAACTGTCCGCCACGCGGGAAGCGACCGTGCGTGCCGAACTCGGCGGCGCCGTTCTCGAAGTGGCGGTGGAAGAAGCGCAAGCCGTTTCGAAGGGCACACTGCTGGCTCGCATCGAGACCCGCACGCTTGAGGATGCCCGCCAGTCGGCGGCATCCGCTGTGCGCTCTGCAGAAAATCAGCTTGCCGTGGCCCGGCGCGAGACGGAGCGGACGGAGATGCTCGTCGAGGCTGGTGCGCTTGCCGCGCGCGAGCTCGACGTGGCGCGGAACACTGTGAGCGGGGCTGAGGCCGCGCTTGCCGATGCGCGGTCGAGGCTTGCCAGCGCAGAGCGATCGCTCGGCGACACCACGATTCGTGCGCCGTTCGGCGGCATCGTCGCGAGCCGCAGTGTCCACACCGGCGACATCGTCGTTCCCGGCGCCGAGATGTTCCGCATCATCGACCCCTCGTCGATGCGACTGGAGGCTGCGGTTCCATCGGAGGACCTCTCGATTCTGCGCGTCGGCGCCAACGTCGAGTTCACCGTGCGCGGATACGAGCGCTCGTTCACGGGACGCATCGAACGGATCGCACCGCAGGCCGACCCGACCACGAGACAGGTTCCAATCTATGTGGCGATTCCCAACCCGGGTGGCCGGCTGGTCGCGGGATTGTTCGCCGAAGGGAGAGTCGTGAGCAGCACGGCGTCCGGGCTCATTGTGCCGCTCAACGCCGTGAATACGACTGAGACAGAACCGTGGGTGCTGCGCGTACAGAACGGGACGACCGAGCGCGTGTCTGTCAAGCTTGGGCTGCGCGACCCGCGGCGCGAGCAGGTACAAATCGCATCGGGCGTCAACGCGGGAGATATGCTGCTGCGCGGGGCCGCGCAGGGCATCAGTCCGGGAACGCCCGTGAAACTGGCTTCCGCACGGTAAGTCGAAATTCAAGATGCAAAATGCAAAAGGGCCGTGGTGCCAGCTTGCATCGTTTGCATTTTGAATTTTGCATTGTGAATTACACATATGTTCATTTCAGATACCGCCATCAAACGCCCCGTCCTGACGATCGTCGCGATGCTGCTGTTCGTGGTCTTCGGGCTGGTGGCTCTGGTCCAGCTCGATACCGACGAGTATCCGGAGATCGACGCGCCTGTTGTCGTGATCGCGATTCCCTATCCCGGCGCGTCGCCTGACGTCGTCGAGCGCGAAGTGATCGATCCGATCGAAGAGGTGATCTCAGGCATCAGCGGCGTCGACAAGATGACGTCGAACTCGCTCGACAGTTTCGCAAACATCATCGTCGAGTTCGACTTCTCGAAAGACCCGCGCCTGGCGAGCCAGGAGGTTCGCGACAAGATCTCCGAGATTCGCAACGAGCTGCCGACGGAGATGGAGGAGCCGATCCTCACTCAGTTTGATCCGGCAGATCGGCCGATCATGTCGCTGACGCTCTCGTCGCCCGGCCTCACCGGCGCCGAGCTGACGCGCATCGCCGACCCGGACATCACGCGACGTCTGCGTGCGATCTCGGGCGTGGCCTCTGTCGACCTGATCGGCGCGATTGAACGCGAGCTGGTCGTGGAGATCCGGCCGCGCGATCTGCAGGCGACCGGCGTGAGCGTCGCGCAGCTTGTGCAGGCGCTGCAGTCACAGAATCTGGCGTCGCCGGTGGGGCGGCTCGCGGGGCAACTCGACGAACGCACGATCAGGCTCAAGGGCCGTCTCGATTCGCCGGCCGACTTCAAGCAGCTCGTGGTGTCCCAGTCGAACGGGCGGATCATCCGTCTCGGCGATCTCGCTGACGTGCGTGACTCGACAGAGGAGCCGCGTTCGTTTGCGGCATACGACGACGAGTCGGCGGTCGGCATCGATATCCTCAAGTCGACCGGCTTCAGCACCACCGCCGTCGCCGATCAAGTCCGTAACCGCGTCAGCGACATTCAACGGACGTTGCCCGCAGGTGTCACGCTTCGCGTCGTGACGGACGCCGGCGTGCGGGTCGAGGATTCCGTCATGGGCGTTCAACAAGCGCTCATCGAGGGTGCCGCGCTGACCGTTGTCGTCGTCTTCCTCTTCCTCAACTCGTGGAGGTCGACAGTTATCACCGGTCTGGCTCTGCCCGTCTCTGTGCTGGCGTCGTTCGTCGCGGTGTGGGCGTACGGCTTCACGTTGAACACGATGTCGCTCCTCGGGTTGTCGCTGTCCATCGGCATCCTCATCGACGACGCCATCGTCGTGCGCGAGAACATCGTGCGTCACGTCGAGATGGGGAAGGATCACTACAAAGCCGCCTTCGACGGCACTGACGAAATCGGGCTTGCTGTCACCGCGACCACGCTGTCGATCGTCGTCGTGTTCATCCCCATCGCGTTCCTTGGTGGCATTGCCGGTCAGTGGTTCAAGCCATTCGGGCTGACGATCGTCTGTTCCGTGCTCGTGTCGCTCTTCGTGTCCTTCTCGCTCGACCCGATGTTGTCGGCCTACTGGCCCGATCCGCATCTGGCTCTCGAGAAGCGACCGCTCATCTCACGGCTGCTCGGCCGCTTCAATCACTGGTTCGATCGTCAGGCGGAGCGATACAAGAGCGTAATCGCGTGGGCGCTCGATCATCGTTTCGCGATGGTGGGCCTCGCGATCGCGACCTTCGTTGGCGCGCTGGCGCTGCCCGCGATGGGGATCGTCGGCGCGGGATTCGTGCCGGAGATGGACAACTCGGAGTTCGCGATCGACCTCGAGACACCGCCCGGATCGAACCTCGCGTACACCCAGCTGAAGGCGCAGGAAGTGTCGCGCATCGCGCGGATGCGGCCGGAGGTGATGTACGTCTACACGTCGATCGGGGGACAGGGCGACGCCGTGGACGAGGGCAGGGTCTACGTCAAGCTGAAACAGAAGGACGAGCGAACACGGCCGCAGGCCGCGATTGTGGCGGATATCCGGTCAGACCTCGTGCGCCTTGGCGGCATCACGTCCTCGATCAGCACCGGCTTCAATCCGGGCGAAAAACAGATTCAATTACAGGTGAAGGGGCCTGACGCAACCGAATTGACGCGCTTGGCTCAGGCCGTTGCGACGGAGATGCGCACAGTGCCGGGTGCGGTTGACGTCGCACTGTCGACGAAAGGCCAGAAGCCGGAACTCGACGTGCAGCTCGATCGCGCGCTTGCCGGATCGCTGGGCGTCACGGTCGGTCAGGTTGCGCAGGCGTTGCGGCCGGCGTTTGCCGGCATCGACGTTGGCGACTGGATCGACCCGTCCGGCGAGACCAGGGACGTCACGATTCGTCTCGCCCCCGAGTCGCGAACGGCGGTCGCGGATCTCGAGTCGTTGCCACTCCTGGTGGGAAAAGACAACGACAAGAGCATCCCTCTTGGTCAGGTGGCGCGGGTGACCCCGTCGATCGGCCCGGCGCGCATCGATCACCTCGATCGCGACCGCGTCATCATCGTTGAAGCCAACACCGAGAATCGCGCGTTGTCCGCCGTCGTCGGCGACACGATGGCGCGCGTGCAGCAGGCCGTGACCTTCCCGGCCGGATACACCCTGAGTCAGGGCGGCGAGACCGAGGAGCAGCAGGAGATCTTCACGCAGATGTTCATTGCCATCGGCGTGGCGATTCTGCTGATGTACTTCGTGCTGGTCGTGCAGTTCGGTTCGTTCCTGGAGCCGCTGTCGATCATGTTGTCGCTGCCGCTGTCGCTCATCGGCGTGATGCTGGCGCTCATGATCGCCGGCGAGTCGCTCAACATCATGAGCATGATCGGCGTCATCCTTCTCGTCGGCATCGTGGCGAAGAACGCGATTCTCCTGATCGACTTTGCAAAGTGGTCGGAGGAGGCGGGGATGGATCGACGCGAGGCGCTCATTCAGGCCGGCCGTGTGCGTCTGCGACCGATTCTGATGACCACGTTTGCGCTCGTGGCGGGTATGGTGCCGGTGGCACTCGGGACCGGTGAGGGTGGTGACTTCCGCGCGCCGCTCGGGATCACCGTGATCGGCGGCGTCATCACCTCGACCCTGCTGACACTGCTTGTCATCCCGACGGTATACGAGATTCTCGCCGATTCGCGTGACTGGTTGGCGGCGCGTTTCTTCGGCTCGCGAGTCAAAACCGTTCACGCCCCGGGCCACGCCACGTCGTAACGGCCGGAGTAACATTCTTCATATGCACAACCCGCTGGTTCCCGAATCACTCGAAGGCTGGAGCATTCTGCACCTGATGTATCGCGTGCGCTGGGATCGCTTGCGCGGTGCCAGCCAGTCCGACTTGCAGCGCATGGCAGACGAAGCCACGCATGCGCTCTCGGTGCCCGATGCGGGGGCGACCGCCGCCGTACAGATGCTCGGGCACAAAGCGGACCTGATGTTCATCTTGTTCCGTCGAGGCTTCGAGCAGCTTGCGCAGTCGCAACTGGCGTTGTCGCGCACCGAGTTGAGCGGGTATCTCGAGGCGACGACGTCGTATGTGTCGATCGTAGAGCTCGGGATGTACGAGATGACCGGTAAGCTCCATGACCAGCTCGGTGCGGCACACAAGCCTGGCAGCGAGGATTTCGAGCGCGCCTTCGATGCGGAGATGGAAACGCAGCGACAGCGAGTGATGAGCCGTTTGTTCATCGAAGTGCCACGCTGGCGTCATGTCTGCTTCTATCCGATGAACAAACGTCGCGGTGAGAGCGTCAACTGGTACTCCGAATCATTCGAGCGTCGTGCACACATGATGCGCGAGCACGGCATGATCGGACGCCACTATTCCGGCAAAGTCACGCAGGTGATCTCTGGTTCGATCGGATACGACGACTGGGAGTGGGGTGTCGATCTGTTCGCGCAGGATCCGCTCGTGTTCAAGAAGTTGATTTACGAAATGCGCTTCGATGAAGCGAGCGCAAAGTTTGCGGAGTTCGGTCCCTTCTACACCGGCCTTCAGTTCGACGTCACCCAGCTTGCCGCATATCTCGGCGGCGCAGTACCTACACTCACGTAAGAACCCCGCCTCGGCCGTTCAAGAACGCGCACGCCGGCGTTAATCCAAGGCGAGCAGCGTGACTTCTGCATTCGGAATTTCGTAATCCAGCAGGGCGAATTTGGAACCGTTCGCCCCGATTACGGTTTCGTAGGGCCCGATAAGTCTCCTTGCTGGAAGGAGAAAGCGACGCGCCTCTAGAACGGGCAAAAGGCGCGGGAATTGCTCCGGTTCTCTCGGGACACTGGAGACCACATGAACCCTCAGGAAATGTTCGTAACCCGGTTGCGTCGTCACAGGATGCGCAGTCGCGTGACGATTGAGGAAATCGCGACCAACCTTCGCATCCGTGCGGAACTGATCGAAGGTCTCGAAAACAACGATCTCACAGGCTGGCCGCGCGGCCTGTATTCACGCGCTTGGATCCGCGCGTACACGTTGGCGGTCGATCTGGATCCGGTCGACGCGGTCGAAGAGTTCTGCCGGTTGTTCCCGCAGGGTGACCGCAGGACTGGCGGAACGATCCAGGAGATTGCGACTATCGTTGCGTCGTCGTCCGGATACAAGGACGAATTCAGCCACGAACAGGGCCGCCGCATCACGGACGACGTCGTCTCGGACGATGTCGTGCAGCCGTGGCACGCCTTCGTCAGTCAGCCGGGCCGGGCGCTATGGAATCGGCTCACGGGGGCAGAGGCGTTCCGTCCGCGACGCGCACCACGCACCCATCCTTGAGCTGGCGGGGTATTTCCCGCCAGCGGTAGCGAGCCGCCAAAAAGCTGGTAGATAATCCTCCTTCACGCTTTTTCGTCGAAGGAGGCCCATGACTGCTCGCAGACTGATCCTGCTCCTGGCGATTCTGGCCACGACAGTTGTCGTTCCTGCTCGGGCGCAGCAGCCCCTGCGCTCGCCAGACGTCATCTTCGTTCCGACGCCTCAAGAGGTCGTGGACGCGATGCTCAAGCTGGCCAAGGTCACGAAGAACGACGTGATTTACGACCTGGGCTCGGGCGATGGTCGGATTCCGATTACGGCAGCCAAGACGTACGGTGCGCGAGGGGTGGGAATCGACATCGATCCCCAGCGCATCAAGGAAGCCACGGAGAACCTGAAGACGGCAGGTATGGGCGATCGTGTGAAGTTCCTGAATCAGGATCTCTTCACGACCGACATCAGCGAAGCTACGGTGGTGACGCTGTATCTGCTTCCCTCACTCAACGTTAAGCTCATCCCGAAGCTGAATAAGGAATTGAAACCCGGGACGCGCATCGTCTCTCATGCGTTCGACATGAGCGCGGACGGCACCGAGCGGAAACCCCGAGAGACAATGAATGTAAACGGACGTACTGTCTATTTCTGGACGATCCCCATTCAGTAGGCTGTTCCCAAAACGACGATCTCGAGCGGCGGACTTTACAAAGCTCCCGGGACGCCTGAACCCCAGATCTCACGAGATCAGGAGGTTTCCCGGGAGTGGGTTGTTCGCCGCAGGCAGCCGTAATAGACTGAGACTCGATCTCAGTTTAGCGGGGCTCCTCATGCTACAGGCATTTGTCATCACGCTGCGCGAAGGACTCGAAGCGTTTCTCATTGTCGCAATCAGTCTTGCGTATCTGCGGAAGACGGGACGTCCTGGTCTCGTCTCCGCGGTGCATTGGGGCATCGGCGTATCGATGGTCTTGAGCATCGCCGCCGCGCTGCTCTTTCAGCAGGCATCCAATCAGGCATTGTGGGAGGGCGTGCTTGCGCTGATCGCTGCAGTGCTCGTCGCGTCGCTCATCGTGCATATGTGGCGTCACGCGCGAAAGATCAAACACGAGATCGAAACGCGCCTGGAGTCGTCGGCCTTGCAGACCGGAGCGAAGGCGTTCGCGGGTGTGTTCCTGTTCACCCTTCTCATGATCACCCGCGAAGGAATGGAGACGGCGCTGCTCATGGGGACGCTGCTCTTCCAAGAGGCAGGCACGAACATTCTCATCGGAGCAGTCGGTGGAACACTGTGCGCCGGTTTCGTTGCGTGGCTGTGGTCTCGCTACGGACATCGCGTGAACCTGGCGCTGTTCTTCCAGGTCACCGCAGTCTTCCTTTCAGTGTTCGTGATCCAGTTGGCGATCTACGGCCTGCACGAACTCACGGAAGCGAATCTGTGGGAGGGGAGCGAGGCGTTGCACTGGGCCACCGAACCGTACGGTCCTGATGGTCGATACGGTCAGCTTCTGAGCTACATGCTTCTCGCGCTCCCGGTAGGGTGGCTCGCCTTCGCCGCGCTCTTCGGATCGAAGAAGGCTGGGTCCGGTGCACGTCCTTCTGGACTTGAGCAGACCGTCGCTCGCTGACGCGACGGCGAACGCCACGATCGCGGATCACGAAATTTCGTGGGCGCCGTGAGCCGTAGAGGCTATCTCGACTGGCTGCGCGGTGTGGCCGTGCTGATCATGGTGGAAGCTCACCTGTTCGATGCATGGGTGCGCGTCGCCGATCGCTCCGACCGTCCCTACCAATGGGTTATCGTCATCGGCGGATTCAGCGCACCGCTGTTTCTCTTCCTCGCCGGTGTAGCGATGGCACTCGCCGCAGGCTCGCGGCTCCGCAAGGGGCTGACAGCATCTGAAGTGGCGGCGATCGCCCGTCGCCGGGGCTGGCAGATTCTCGGTCTCGCGTTGCTGTTCCGTCTTCAGTCATTCATCATCAGCGGCGGTCCGTTTCCTCAGACGCTTCTGAAGGTCGACATCCTCAATGTGATGGGGCTGTCGATGGTCCTGGCCGCGCTTTTGTGGGGAGTTGGCTCCCGCGACGTCTGGCGCGGGGCGGCACTGGCGATCGTCGCGCTGATCTTCGCGATGGTGACTCCGCTCGTGAGGTCAGCGTCGTTCGTTGCGGACCTGCCGTACCCGAGCCAGTGGTATTTCAAAGCAGTCGCCGGTTCCGGGGCGTTCACGCTATTCCCGTGGGTCGGCTTTCTGCTTCTCGGCGTCGTGATTGGGTTGTGGCTCGATCGCATGCGGACGGACAGCGATGAACGCCGTGTCATCACCGCTATGGCAATCACGGGTCCGGTCATTGCCCTTGCCGGATATCTGTCGACGTACTTGCCTGCTATCTACTCCGGCACGACGTTCTGGACAGGTTCGCCGACGTACTTTTTCCTGCGTCTCGGCGTTCTCATCACAGCGATCCCGATCGCCTACGCGTGGAATGCGTACTTTCGGGGCTGGTCGCCGTTACGCGATTTCGGCGTCGCGTCTCTCTTTGTCTATTGGATACACGTAGAGATGGTCTACGGTGTGGTCAGCTTCTGGCTTCACAAGTCGCTTACCTTCGAACAGGCGATACTGTCCTATCTCGCCTTCAGCCTGTTCCTGTTCGGGCTCGTCAAGCTGAAAGACCGCATCGTGCGGAGTCCGGTGTCCCCAGCACCTGCATCGCTTGCGCCGTCGCACGGCACTTGAGTGCAGGCTGAGCTTCGGCCGTGCGTCTTTTTCTGCACAGGCATCCGACAAAAAGGAGCCTGCGCGCGTCGAGGCGCAGAGCTCCAAATCTCGATAACTCTTGACGAACCTAGTAGTTGGAGAGAGGAGGCCTGGCTGTGGCCGAGCTTACCTCAGGGAGAAGGCCGACAAAAACGGGTTGAGATTGTGGGCGTCTGGCCGCTACAATTCGCCTCTTCCGTGAGCGGAATCTTCCCATCCGGACACATACACGAATGATTAACGTCGCCGCCATCCGAATGCAGCAGTTCGGGGTCCGGTTCTATCAGGCCTCCCTGACCGCTGGAGACATCGACAAGTTAGTGCGCTTCGAAGTGCTCAACTACGGCGATTCCGGGCAACCGGTCCGTGGTGGAAACAAGAAGGCGCCATCGAAGGTCAATTGGGACCTGCTCGAACGTCGCATCGCCTCGAGTGAGAAGGCGTATCAGCGCCAGATCATCAGGCGAAAAATTGACGAACTCGTGCAGTACTACGAGCAATGCCGCCAGGCTCGCGACCTCCCGTCGATCGCCGGTGCCGTCATCATCTCGTGCGACGAGAAGCTCACGTTCGAGCCCGCGTCCGAGGGTGCGGCGATCGGCCGGCTCAAGGTGCCTGAACGCGAAGGGATCCTGCGCGCCATAGACGGCCAGCACCGCCTGCTCGCGCTGCACGCCGACATCGACAACATCAAGGACGAGGATTTCACGGTGCCGGCGATCATCTTCGACCGCCTGCCGGAAGATCACGTCGTGCAGATGTTTGTGACGATCAATGCGAAGCACACACGCCTCAACGCATCGCACCTCGTCAGCCTCTCGGGGCGGCAGCTGTACCGGGATGATTCGCTGGCCGCGGCGCACGACGTGGTTCGCGCACTGAACGATCGCGAGGATTCTCCGCTTCACGGCGAGATCAAGCTGCTTGGCGTCGGCCATGGGCGAGTGGCACAGGCACCGATCGCGCAGGAACTGAAGAAGCTCTTCGCGAGCGACGCGTTCGGCGGCCCACGTAAGGCGGCGGATTTCCGAGAAGAGTCGAAGAAGTTCTTCGTGAACTACTTCAAGCAGGTGTCGGTCGTCTTTGGCGTCGCCTGGAACGGCCGGAAGTACAGCATCAAGTCGGCGACCGCGCTACGCGCGTTCATCCGAGTGGCGCCTGACGTCGTCCGACGGCTCGACCAGGAGCATGCGGACCGCACCGACTATCGGGCAATTGGCCGCGTGATGGCGCCCTGGGGCCGTCGTATCGGGAATGTCAGGTTCGAGAGTGAAGGCGTATGGAAGCGCGCCGGAACGACTGTCGATTCGCTTGCTCGAGAATTGAAGCTGGCGCTTGAATACCCGGAAGGGGCGGGCGTCTAAGGCTGGAAATAATACAGGACGGGGCGCCCGTTAGAGTGCCCCATCCTGCAAATGCCAGCCTGGCTCCCCCCAGCATTTACGGCGCCCTGCCGTAAACCACAGGCCGACCCAACCAAAGAGGCAATGGACATGCCGGGCCATTTCCTTAGGAAAAACAGCTAGCGCTGGCATTTCACGGGCGCAGGAACGTGGGAAGAATTACACGACTGTCTTCACAATAATGCGACTCGATTTGAACGCGGATGTGGGCGAATCCTTCGGCGCCTACAAGCTCGGCCATGACGGGCTGCTGATGCCTCTGATCACGTCTGCCAGCGTCGCCTGTGGCTTCCACGCCGGCGATCCGGGTGTCATGCGAGAGACGGTGGCCTTGGCTCGACAGCATGGCGTGGCTGTGGGTGCGCACCCGTCATTTCCAGACCTTGTTGGATTCGGACGACGGGAGATGCGCGCCACGCCACGTGAGGTCGAAGATCTTGTCGTGTATCAGATCGGCGCACTTGCTGCGGTCGCAGCTGCCGGAGGGGCTCGCCTGCAGCACGTCAAAGCCCATGGCGCTCTCTATAACATGGCGGTCCTCGATGCGACCCTCGCCGATGCGATTGCGCGCGCGACCGCCGCGGTCGATCGGTCTCTGATCCTGTTCGGGCTGCCGGGCTCGGAACTGATCGCCGCCGGCCAGCGAGTAGGCCTGCGCACCGCGCGCGAAGGCTTCGCCGATCGCGCCTACATGAACGACGGTACCCTGGTTCCGCGAAGTCAGGCCGGCGCCGTGATCGAGGACTCAGCGTTTGTCGTGAGTCAAGCAGTCTCGATGGCTCGCGATCACGCCATCATCGCCATTGACGGGACCCGCATCGCACTCGAGGTCGATACGATCTGCGTGCACGGCGACACGCCCGGCGCTGCGATGCTCGCATCGCGGATTCGCGCGGCTCTCGTTGACGCCGGCGTGAGTGTTCTTCCTGCGGGGGCAGCGAGCGGCGTCAGTTAGACCCGACGGTTTCCGCGACTAAGATGCGTCGCAGAATTTTTCCGACCATCGTCTTTGGCAGCTCTGTGCGGAATTCGACCTGGGCCGGTACCTTGTATGGCGCCAGCCTCTCGCGACAGTAGGCCCGAATCTCGTCCGCTGTCGGCGCTGTCGTCACATCGCGCTTGAGGACGATCCAGGCCTTTGCGACCTCTCCCTTGACCTCATCGGGTATACCGGCGACGCCGACCTCGAGCACGGCAGGATGCGCGGAGATGATCTCTTCGATCTCGCGCGGCCACACCTGAAATCCGCTGGTCTTCAGCATGTCCTTCTTACGATCGACGAGGAATACGAAGCCGTCCTCATCGATGTAAGCCAGATCGCCCGTGTGCAGCCACAACTTGCCGTCGTCGCGACGTCGAAGCGTTTCCTGCGTCTCGAGAGGATTGTTCCAGTACTCGAGCATGTGCTGCGGCGACTGCATGATGAGCTCGCCGACTTCACCGGCAGACTTGTCGGCGATTCCAGTTTCAGCGTCGACGATCATGACGTCGACGTCGGGGAGCGGCAGACCGATTGAGCCGATTTTGTTCTTCCCTCGTACCGGGTTCACGCAGCAGGCCATCATGCCTTCCGTCAGCGAGTAGCCCTCGATGATGCGCGCTCCCGTTTGTTCCTCGAACTGTTTCTTGGTTTCGGCCATCAGTGCGGCCGAGCCCGAGAAACACAACTTGATCGAGCTCAAGTCGATCTTGCCTGCGCGCACCTGCGGATGATTGAGGATCGCTGTGTAGAGGGTGGGCACGCCGTTGAAGAACGCCGGCCTGACCGTGTCGATTGTTTTCAGCAGGTCGTTGATGTCGCGAGGATTCGGCACGAGCGAGAGCGGATTCGGACCGAGGAATGCCAGCGGCTGAACTCCCACGTTCGCGTAGACGTGGAACAGAGGCAACGGCAGCATGATGACGTCGACCCAGGGTTTCTTCGCCGACTTGGTCCACTCGGACAGCTGCATACCCGCGGCAACGTAGTGTCTGTGCAGTCCGACGACTCCTTTGGGTGTTCCCGTCGTTCCACCACTCGACAGGATGACCGCCTGATCATCAGGCCCGACGCTGACCGAGGGTCGGGGTGAACCGTTGTGCGCACGAATCAGATCGCCCATCCACAAATCGCCGGCGGCGAGTCGGATGCGATGCCCTTCTTTCTTCTCCTTGAGCATCGTGAACAGCACGCGCAGGACGGCGGGCAGATAGTCCTTGATAGACGTGGCAATCACGTGATCGAGACCCACTCGTCCCTGCACGCGCTTCACCCGCTCGTAGAACGGTGTCAGCGTCACGATCGTCTTCGTTCGCGTCGCGTCGAGCATGCCTTCGAGCTCGCGCTCGGTGTACGTCGGGTTCACAGCCACGACGACGGCACCGACTTTCCATGTGCCGACCTCAGCAATCAGGAACTGCGGGCAGTTGGGAAGAAGCAGCGCAACGCGATCGCCCTTACGGACGCCGAGACTCGATAGCGCAGCTGCGAACGCAGTGCTCGCGGCGTCGAGCTCTCCGTAGGAAACAGCTCTGCCCTTGAAGAGCAGCGCCGTCTTGTCGCCGTTGTCGCGGGCGAGCGTCGTCAGGCAATCGACGAGCGTCCGATCGGGATACGGAACGAGCGTGGCGGGGACGTCGTCGTCGTAGTGCGCGAGCCAAGGCTTCACACAGGGAATTCTACTCGTACGGCGGGTCTTGCTTTTGTAGACCGCGCACTACTTATCCGACCAGCAGCGACAGCAGCGCCTTCTGCGTGTGGAGTCGGTTCTCCGCCTGATCGAAGACGACCGATGCTGAAGAATCGATGACGTCCGAGGTGACCTCTTCACCGCGATGAGCCGGCAGGCAGTGCATGAAGATGGCATTTGGATCTGCGGCAGCCATCAGCTCGGCATTGACCTGATAGGGTGCGAAGATGCGACGCCGTTCTGCGGCTTCTGACTCTTCGCCCATCGATGCCCACACATCCGTGTAGATCGCGTCGACGCCCTCGACCGCTCGTTGCGGATCGGAGAAGAGCTGAACCGACGCGCCCCCGCGCGCGACTCGATGCACCTCATCGACGACGGAATCAGGTAGTTCGTAACCGGAGGGCGAGGCCACGTGAACCGTAACGCCGAGCATGCACGCCACCTGAGCGAGTGACGTGGCGACGTTGTTGCCGTCACCGACGAATGCGATCCTTCGCCCACGGCAATCAACCCATCGCTCACGCATCGTCAACGCGTCGGCCAGTGCCTGACATGGATGCTCTTCGTCGGTGAGGGCATTGATCACATGCAGATTGCGTCCGGCGGCAGCCAGCGTGGCGGCTTTTTCCTGCGCGAAGGTGCGAATGACGAGCGCCCGAACCCATCGCTCCAGGTTGCGCGCGATGTCCTCGAGAGGCTCGCGCGTTCCCTCTGCCAGTGAGGCTGGAAGATGGAGCGTGTCGCCGCCGAGCTCACGGATCGCGATCTCGAACGTCGATCGCGTGCGGAGCGACGGCTTCTCGAATAGCAGGGCGACGTGCAGGCCAGCCAGTGCTGATGCCGACGGTGCCTGCCGTCCGAGGCGACGGTCAGCCTTCATCTGCGCCGAGACTTGCAGCAATCGATCGAGATCGTCGACAGACAGATCGAGGATCGACAGAAAATCCTTGGCGAAACGCGGCGGCGCAGAGGTATCCATTACGTTCGGTACTCACCGTTGATGCGCACGTACCTCGGCGCTCAGATCGCAGGTCCAGATCGTTGCGGACTGTCCGCCCGTGCCCAGGCTGACCTCGATCTGGATGTCCTTGCCTTTCAAGTGCTCCGCCGCGAGCGGCGCGGCATCGTCGTGCGGGAGCCCGTTCTCGAACAGGAGGATGCCGCCGACGTGAACCGTGGCGCGCTGCACGTCGAACTTCACGCCCGACCGTCCGGCAGCGGCTACGATGCGACCCCAGTTCGGGTCGGCGCCGTGCACGGCGGTCTTGACGAGAGGCGAGTTGGCGATCGTGCGCGCCACCTGACGCGCGTCGTCGATGCTGCGCGCGTCGCAGACGTGAATGCTGATCAACTTGGTGGCGCCTTCGCCGCCGCGCACGATGCCGAGCGCCAGCTCCTTCGACACGGCGAGGAAGGCGTCGAGCAGCGCAGGGTAGAGCTCCTCGTCGATCGTGACCCCGCTCGCGCCGGACGCGAGCGCAAACAGCGAGTCGTTGGTCGAGCACTCGCCGTCGACGGTGATCGCGTTGAACGTATCGCGTCCGGATTCGCGCAGCGCACGATCGAGCAACGCCGGGCTCACGCTGGCGTCCGTGGTGAGGAAGCCGAGCATCGTGGCCATGTTGGGCTCGATCATGCCCGAGCCCTTCGCGGTGCCGCCGACCGTGAACGTTCCGCGGGCCGTGTGGACCGTGACGGCATACTCCTTGGGAAACGGGTCCGTCGTCATGATGGCGCGCGCCGCCTCGCTGCCCTTGCCACGGGCCAGCGCTGCGACAGCACCACGAATCCCGGAGGAGACACGGTCCATCTTGAGGTTGACGCCGATGACGCCGGTTGAGGCGACGAGCACCTGGCTCGGTTCGCACGCCAGCGCGGTGGCGACGTCGGTGGCCATGCGCACCGCATCCGACATTCCCTGGTCACCGGTGCAGGCGTTCGCGCAGCCGCTGTTCACGACGACGGCTCGCGCGACGCCGCCCGTCTGCGCGAGGTGCTGCTTCGAGACGAGCACCGGCGCCGCCTGCGCGAGGTTTGTCGTGAAGAGTCCGGCTGCCGATGCGGTCGTGTCGGCCACAATCACGGTGAGATCGAGCGCGTTCGCCTTGGCCTTGATCCCACAATGCAGTGCGGCCGACCGAAAGCCTGCCGGCGCCGTGACGCCCCCTTCGGTGGGCGTAATGGTCACATCCCGAACGGTGGTTGCCTCAGGCATGAGTCGAAGAAGGCACGCGTGTGGTCTGCATGCGAATGAGCGGCAACATCACCGCGTATTGCCCGCACTGGCGGAATTGAGCGCACGTGCGGCAGTCGGCCTCGATCTTTTCCGGCACCCAGGTGTGCGGGACGATCGAAAACCCGAGCTGGGCGAAGTATCCCGGCGTGTGGGTAAAGGCCGTCAACGATTCGAAGTCCGACACCAGCGCGCGCCTCTCGAGCTCGCGCACCAGGCGCCGGCCGATTCCGCAGGAACGCACGCCACCATCCACGGCCAGCGAGCGCACTTCCGCTACGCGCCGGCTCAGAGGCGCCAGATCGGCGCAACCGATGACGCGTCCGTTGTCGACTGCCACGATGAAGCGCGTGATACGCGCTGCGATCTCCTCGCGGCTTCTCGGCAGGAGTCGCCCCTCGAGCAGATTGGCCGACACCAGCCGATCGATGGCGTCGACGTCAGCCTCCGACGCCGTGCGCACGATCGACTCGACGTCGATCGCGTGCTCCGCGGCGACACCGACCGGTTCCGGTCGTGACTTCAGTTCGTCAATGGCAATCAGGGTTGGGCTCATGCGTGCACCTCGGCGGGGACTTCCGCCAAAACGGCGTCCAGGATGTCGATCCCGGCATCGAGTTCCGCTGCGGTGATCGTCAGTGGTGGAAGGAGCCGCACGACTTTTTCGTTCGTGCGATTCACGAGCAGTCCGCGCTCGCGCGCCAGGTCGACGACAGACGTCGCATCGACACGGAGTTCCACTCCGCGCATCAGGCCCGCACCGCGCACTTCGGCGATGACGGGATGCTTGAGGGCAAGGGTTCGCAAACGCCTCTCGAGGTGATCACCGACAGAGCGCACGTGATCGAGCAGGCCGCGCTCCATCAACTCCTCGAGGAAGAACGTTGCCGCTCGCGTCGCGAGCAGGTTGCCGCCGTAGGTCGTGCCGTGATCGCCCGTCGAGATCGTCTGTGCGACCTTGTCCGAGACGAGCGCCGCTCCGACCGGCACGCCCGAGCCCAACGCCTTGCCCACCGAGACCAGCGCCGGCTCCCATCCGAGTGCCTGGAAGTAGAAGGGATACCCCGTCCTTCCCAGTCCTGTCTGCACTTCGTCCGCGATCAGCAACGTCCCGGTGCGACGGCAGACGTCAGCGACGGCATCCGAGAACGCACGGGGCAGCGGTCGCACGCCGCCTTCGCCTCGAATCGGTTCCGCGATGATGGCTGCCGTCTTGTCGTTGACCGCGGCAGAGAGCGACTCGGGTGAGTTCGGGTCGATGAACGTTACCGGCCCGAGCAGTGGCTGGAACGGTGTCCGATAGTGCTCGTCCCAGGTCACGGATAGGGCGCCCATCGTGCGGCCGGCAAACGCCTGCTCGATCGCGACAAACGCGACGCGATCTTTGACACCCAGCGTGTGCCAGTAGCGTCGAGCAAACTTCAGGCACGCCTCGTTGGCTTCAGCGCCGCTGTTGCAGAAGAACGCGCGCGACATCCCCGACAGCTTCGTCAGTCGCGCCGCGGCCTCGGCTTGATACGGGTGGTAGTACAGGTTCGACGTGTGAAGCAGGGTGGACGCCTGATCCGCGATCGCCGCCGCGAGACCCGGATGCGCGTGTCCGAGCGACGCCACACCGATCCCGGAGACGAAGTCCAGGTACTCACGTCCGTCGACATCGTAGAGACGCGGGCCCTCGCCCTTCACGAACGCCACCGGCTGACGACGGTAGGTCTGGAGGACGTATTGGGAGTCTCGCGTCTGTATGCTGTCGAAGGTCGTCGTCATCGCACCACCTGCGTGCACCCTGAAAGAGGCGTCGAGGAATCGGCCAGGGCGCCCAGCCGTGTTTTCCTCCCGTCGGCGATCACCACATCGCCGACACCTGCCTGCAGCGCGGCGCGACAGGCCTGGAGCTTTGCCACCATGCCCTTGTTCGCCGTGCCGGCTTTTACGAGACGCGCAGCGTCGCGCGTCGTGAGTCGTTCGATCGTCTGTCCCTGCTCGTCGAGCACGCCGGATGTTCCGCCGGCGATGACCAGTCTTCGCGCACGCAACGCCGACGCCAGATGCGAGGCGAGCGTGTCCGCGTTGACGTTGAGCAGCTGACCGTTTCGCGTGGCGCCGATACACGCAACTATCGGCACATAACCACCGGCGAGCAGATCCGACAGCAGGCGAGGCGCGCCGTTTCGAACGGGCGCACCCACAAGACCCAGATCGACCGTCTCCCCGGCCGTCGTCACGATCGGTGCCGCGCGCTTCATCGTTGCAACGGTGGCGTCTGCGCCCGTCAACCCGACCGGGTTCGCGCCGGCTCGCCGCACGGCAGCGACCAGTCGCGTATTGATCGCGCCTGCCAGGACAGCAACGACGACGTCGAGCGTTCGCGCATCGGTGACGCGAAGTCCGTCGACCTGCTGCTTCGGAATGCCGGCGGTGTTGAGCGCCGCGTCGATCTCGCGACCGCCTCCATGTACGACGACCAAAGCCGCGTGCTGCGACAGCTTGGCAATCGCCTTGGCGATCGTCTCCAGATCCTGTGGCTGCTCGAGGAGCTCGCCACCGAGCTTGAGCACGAGCGCGGCCTTCTTCGTGCGGCGCGCGCGGGTCGAGGTGGCCCCCTTTTTCACAGCAGGCCCGTCCGCTCGTCGAGGCCCAGCATGACGTTGAGGTTCTGCACGGCGGAACCTGCTGCGCCTTTGATCAGGTTGTCGATGACGGACACGAGCACGATGCGATTGCGCTCCGGGTCCACCTTCCATCCGATGTCGCAGAAGTTCGTGTGCGCGACATGCTTGATTTCGGGCAGCGCTCCGCCAGTGAGTCGCACGAACGGCGCGTCGGCGTACGCGGCCGTGAACGCATCGGCGACCTGCTGCTCGGTGGTGCCGGGTGTCAGGCTGCCGTAGATCGTCTCGAGAATGCCGCGATCAAGCGGCACGAGGTGCGGCACGAACGTCACGCTCTCGCCAAGCTCCTGCTCGATCTCTGCCGTGTGCCGGTGCTGAAACACGGCATAGGCCGCAACGCTGCCGTGATTCTCCGAGAAGTGCGTGCGATCGGAGGGCGTCTTGCCGGCGCCCGAGATGCCCGACTTCGCGTCGACAATGACAGATCCCGTGAGCAGCCCCGCCGTGTGCAGCGGCTCGAGCGCGAGCAGCGCCGCGGTCGGATAGCACCCGGGATTGGAGAGCAGCCGCGCCGTGCGGATTTCTGCCTGGTGACCTTCGGTCAGGCCGTACACCGTGCCTTCGGGAAGAGCCGTCGTCGCCGGATACCAGCGCTGTCGATCGGAGCCATTCCGAATGCGGAAGGCGCCGGAGAGGTCGATCACGCGAGCACCGCGCTCGAGCAGTTGAGGCGCCAGCTCCGCCGACGCAGCCTCGGGCAGCGCGAGGAAGACCACGTCGGCCTCGCTCGCGAGGCGATCGACGTCGAGCGGCTGCACCGTGCCGTCCCAGATGCGCGCGAGGGCCGGCAGCGGACGCGGCGCGCTCGTCGCTCCTGACGACATCGCCGCGGTCAGCGTGACGCGTGGATGGCGTGCAAGGATGCGCACCAGTTCCTGGCCGGCATAGCCGGTGGCACCGGCAATAGCGACGCGCGTGAGCGCGGTGTCCGTCGCGTTCGCGCGATCGCGTTCGAGTGGGGTCGTCAGGGCCATCGTAGCTACGTCAGGGTAAAGAATATTTATACATTCGAATGTATAAACAGTCAAGTTGTGAGATATGCTCTTGATTCGGACGTGACGGGACAGTGCTATGAAAACGCGACGCCAGACCGCCATCCTCGACATCGTTCGTCACGAGCCCGTGCGGAGCCAGGAGCAGCTGCGGGTGATGATCAAGGCCTCCGGCTTCGACGTTACACAGGCGACACTCTCGCGCGATATTCGTGAGTTGGGTCTCGTCAAGGGTGGCGCGGACGGCGCCTATCAGCCGCAGGGCCGCGTCGAGGTGAACGGACACACTGCCAGGGCCATGTTCCAGCGCGCGCTCGTCTCGCAGTTGCGACGCATCGATCGCGTCGAGCAGCTCGTGCTGCTCAAGACCGGTCTGGGCCATGCCCAGTCCCTGTGCGCGGCGCTCGACGGTGCCGAGCTCCCTGACGTCGTGGGCACTCTGGCCGGAGAGGACACGATCCTGATCATCACCCCGGACGCGCGCCGTGCGCGGACGTTGGTCAAGCGACTCGAGGAGATGTCACACGCATGAGCACGATCGTCCTCGCCTATTCGGGCGGCTTCGCCTCATCGACTGCGGCCCATTGGCTGACCGAGCAGTACGGCGCTGACGTCGTCACCGTCACGCTCGATGTCGGGCAGGGCGATGAGCTTGGCGCCGTGCGCGCTCGTGGGTTGTTGTGTGGCGCGGTGCGCGCGCATGCGATCGACGCCCGCGAGGAGCTCGTGCGCGAGTACCTGCTGCCATCATTGGTTCGCGGCCCGTTGAACGAGGGACCGGGCATCGCGGAATTCTCGCGCCCGCTCATCGCGCGCAAGCTGCTGGAGATCGCGCGCATCGAGGATGCCTCGGTCGTCGCGCACGCGTCGCTCGACGAATCGCTCGATGTCGCCATCCGTGCGCTCGATCCACGCATCGAGATTCTGGCGCCGGCTCGTCTCTGGAAGATGGACGCGGCGCAGTTGTCCGAATACGCGCGCATGCACGGCGTACCGCCGAGGCCGGCGTTCGAGCCGCAGTGCCGGATCGACCAAAGCCTCTGGGGACGGATGATCAGCTTTCGCGATCTGGATGGGCGGCCGACCGAAGCGCACCTGAAACCCGTATCGACCGCCAACGAGGCCGCGCACATCGATCTGCAATTCGAAGCCGGCGTCCCCGTGGCGATCAACGACGTCCCGATGCCACCGGTCGAACTCGTCGAGAGCCTCGCGCTCATCGCCGGGCGGCACGGTGTCGGCCGTCTCGAGAGCACGAGCAACGGTCGCACGGTTGTCTACGATGCGCCTGCGGCGATGGTGCTGCATACAGCGCGCGCCGCACTGGGCCATCGTACGGGCCTGGTGCGTTTGTCAGTCCTCAATGGTGGTTGCACCGTTCTCGGTCGCAACGCAGAAGTGGTGAACCTCGCGTGACGCTCTGGTCCGGCCGTTTCGATACCGCTCCCGACCCCGCCGCCTTCGACTTCGGCATCTCGTTTGGCTTCGACCGAGCACTGTTCGAAGACGATGTGACCGGCAGCATCGCCTGGGCCGAGGCGCTTGCCGCCGCCGACGTCCTCTCCGACGCGGACGCTGCAGCGATCGTCATCGCCTTACGCGAGATTCTCGACCACGGCCGTCGCGATCCGTCGTGGGTCTCAGGGCCAGACGAGGACGTGCACAGCTTCGTCGAACGTCAGCTGGTCGAGCGCCTCGGTGATGCGGGCCGCCGGCTTCACACAGGCCGCTCGCGCAACGAGCAGGTCTCGCTCGATCTGCGGCTCTACCTGCGCCGCCGCATCGGCCTGCTGCAGCAGGCGCTCGTGAAGACGGTGGCTGCATGTGCTGATCAAGCAGAACAGGCGGGTGCGGCGATGATGCCGTCCTACACCCATCTGCGTCGCGCGCAGCCGGTTCTCGTCGCCCATTTCTTTTTGTCGCACGCGTCGGCGCTCCGTCGCGACTACGCACGGTTGGTGATGGCGGCGAACGAGGCGGATGCGCTGACGCTTGGCTCGGGCGCGATTGCCGGTACGAGCTACGGCGTGGACACGAATCTGCTGGCGCAGAAGCTTGGATTCTCGCGAGTCGTTTCGAACAGCATGGATGCCTCGTCGGATCGCGATTTCGTGGCGTCGTTTCTCTACGCCATCTCGCTCGGGATGGTGCATCTGAGTCGGATGGCGGAAGACCTCATCATCTTCACGGGCGAGGAACACGGGTTCTTCGATCTCGCCGATGCGTCGGCGACCGGGAGCAGCATGATGCCGCAGAAGAAGAATCCCGATCCGCTGGAGCTCGTTCGAGGGAAGACGGGCCGGGCGATCGGACGGCTCACCGGTTGGCTGGCGACCATGAAGGGTCTGCCCGGCGGGTACAACAAGGATCTTCAGGAAGACAAAGAGGCGGTATTCGACGCCGAGCGCACATACGCCGTGTCGCTGGCTGCCACGCAGGCGGTCGTCTCTCGCCTCTCGGTCAACGCGGAGCGGTCCGGTCGTGCCGCATCCGGCTTGCTGCTCGCGACCGACGTTGCGGATTACCTCGTAGCGCGCGGGATGCCGTTCCGCCGGGCGCACGAGGTCGTTGGAGCGATGGTCAGGCGTCTGCTGGCAGAAGGCCGCGACTTCAGCGTGTTGTCGATGGCCGAATGGCGCGAGGCCAGTGAGATGTTCGGCGACGACGCGCCAAAGGCGGCAACCGCGCTTGCGTCCGTCCAGGCCAAGCGCACACCGCAGTCGACCAATCCGGACGCCGTCAGGGCGGCGCTCAGCGACTGTCGACAGTGGGTGGCATCTCCAGCCTAGGGTTTGCCTTTTGGGAATTTGCCTTTTGGAGTTACACTCAGTCGGACCTTCATACTCTGATTTTTCACCCACCCCGCCCTGAAGGTTGCTTCCGGGGGAGTTCATGCAGCAGCGCCGGGTTCGGCTCGGTGACGTTCTAGACGATTATTGTCCGCGCGAGCGCCGCATCACCAATCATGCGGTTGTCGCGATGATCGAAGACGACGTGAAGCAGACACGTTGCTCGACGTGTGACACCGAGCATGAGTACAAGCACGCCAAAGTGCCCGCACCGCGGCGGAAAAAGCCTGTCGCCGCGGCGGCGGTACTGGTCCCAGCAGAGGCGACCGAGTCGCCAGCGCTGACGTCTGCCGACGAGACGGTCGAAGAGACGCTGGACGAGACGCCCGAGCCCCCGCCTCCGGTATTGGAGACTGCGAAAGAACCTGAAGCCGTCGAAGCGGTCGACCTCGTTGACGCCGAGGAGCCTCAGGAGACGGTCCCGGAGGAGGAGTGGCCTGTTCATCGCCCCTTGATTCGCGCCACGCTTCCACGACCTGAGGGTCAGACGCCTGAGCGGAAACCGACAGACTTCACGATCCGTCAGAACGGCGGGCGATTCGACGCGCAACGCAACGGCAACAACAAGTCTCGGGGGAACAGGCACGGCCGCCACGCTCAAGGGCAGGGCCAGGGCCAGGGCCAGGGACAGTCACGATTCGGCGGTCCGCGCCAGGGATCGGGATACGGCTCG
Source organism: uncultured Acidobacteriota bacterium (assembly GCA_963772955.1). GTDB lineage: Bacteria > Acidobacteriota > Vicinamibacteria > Vicinamibacterales > UBA2999 > Gp6-AA40. The sequence continues at coordinate 149,758 of CAVYZF010000010.1, forward strand.
CGTCAGGGCGGGCAGCACGGCGGCAATCCTCAGGAACGCCACGGCAATCGTCAGGGGCCTTCGTCCTCCGGCCAACGCGGCGGACGTCCCGGCCAGGGTGGCGGCAATCGGCCAGGGCAAGGCCGCGGTCCCAAGCGCGGACGATAAGTCCCGGTCTCCAGTCCTCGGTCTCACATGACTGACTTCACCGGCAAGCACGGCCTCATCGTTGGTGTGGCCAACAAACGCTCGATCTCGTGGGCGATCGCGCAGGCCGTGGCACGACGCGGGGCTCGATTGGCGTTGACCTATCAGGGTCGATTCGAAGAGCACGTGAACGATCTGTCGCAGGGGTTGGAGCAACCTTCGCTCGTGCTGCCGTGCGATGTGGCATCGGACGCCGAGATTGCGTCAGTAGTCGAGAAGGTCGATCAGGAATTCGGCGGTCTTGATTTCATCGTGCACGGAGCCGCGTTTGCTCCCCGCGAAGAGCTCGAGGCACCTTTCGTCAACACGACCCGGGACGGATTCCGAATCGCGATGGACATCTCGGCGTACTCGCTGATCGCGTTGACACGTGCCGCGATGCCGCTGTTCGACAAACGCGGTGGTGGAGCAGTCGTCACGTTGTCCTACCTCGGAAGCCAACGCGTGTTTCCGAACTACAACGTGATGGGCGTCGCCAAAGCGGCGCTCGAAGCGACCGTGCGCTATCTTGCGGCGGATGTTGGTCCGAAGGGTGTTCGCGTGAACGCGGTCTCCGCAGGACCGATCAAGACGCTGGCCGCGGCCGGCATCAAGGGGTTCTCAAACATCCTGCGCGTGTATCCGGAGCGCGCTCCACTGCGCCGCAATGTGGAGGCGTCGGAAGTGGCAGAGGCATCCGCCTTCCTCTTGAGCGATGCCGGCAAAGGCATCACCGGCGAAGTGCTCCTCGTCGATGCTGGATATCACGTGACTGGAATGTAGCGGCGGGTCTGGAGCCCGCCGATGATTTACGAGACAGCGCGGGTGTCAGGCGCGCCTGGCGGGTGGGACGCGGCGCGCGCCTGCGCGTCGCGCTTGTGCATCACCTTGTTCCGGTACATCCGGCGGTCGGCCTTCGCCATCAGCACTTCGTAGGTACTTCCATCGTGCGGGAAGACCGCCGCGCCTGCGCTGATGGACAGCGGCATTCGCACGCCCGGCTTGGCTTCGAACACCAGGCTCTCAACGGCCTCCTGCAGTTCGAGTCTCTTGTATTCAGCTTCGTCCCAACCGCAGCCCGCGAGCACGACGATGAACTCGTCGCCGGCGTAGCGGACGCAGACGTCGTACGGTCGGATGGCGCCGCGGAGCACCTGCGCGACTTCGCGCAGTGCGCGATCGCCGACGTGATGCCCGAACGTATCGTTGATGTCCTTGAAGTCGTTCAGGTCCATCACGAGGAGCGACACCTCGGCGTTGCCGCGCTCGGCACGAGAGAGCTCGCGTCCCAGGTGGTTGACCATGAACCGCGTGTTCGGCAGGTTTGTCAACGGATCGGTCAGCGACGCTTCGTGCGTCTGCTCGAACACGATTGAGTTGTGAATCACCGCCGCGGCCTGTTCGCATACGCGATCGAGCAGGCGGCGATGGTCGTCACCGTAAAAGCTCGGCGTCGTGTGATAGACAGCGAGCGTGCCGATGACGCGGTCAGCGTGGATCAGCGGGCACACGAGCGCCGACTGCAGCGTCGTCGGCAGTGACGAGCCAGCGGCTTCCAGATCGCCGCTCGGCCGGGCGTTGACGAGCGGCCGGCGGTTGCGCGCGACCCACCCGGTGATGCCCTGTCCTCCCTTCAACTGGAGCTGCTGCATCAACTCGTAGTCGGTGCCCGCCGCGAATCGGCACGTCAGGAGGTTCTTGTTCTCGTCGTAGAGGAACAGCGTGCACGCGGAAAACGGCACGAGGCTGGTCAGCTTCGATGCGATGAGCGCCATCGTGTCCGACACACCCAGACTGGTGCCCATCGTCTGGGCGATCTGATAGAGCGCGTAGATCTCGCCGTGCGCGATCGCGATGTCGTTGAAGACCGAGGACTTTGTTCGATCCTTCTGCGTGGTCTGCGCTGACGCCGTATCGACGGGACCGCTCTTGCGTTCCTTGTCCGCACTCTCGGCTTCGCGAACCTGCGGCATGACGCGGACGAACGCCTCGACACATCGTGGGTCGAGTGCCTTGCCCGCCTCCTGCTCGATTAGCGCTACGGCCGCCTCGAATGTCATCGCCTCGTGATACGGACGATTCGAGGTCAGCGCGTCGAAGTAGTCCACGAGGAAGAGCACCCGTGCGCCGAGCGGGATTTCCTCACCCTTCAGGCCACGCGGATATCCACGTCCATCCCACCGCTCGTGGTGATTCTGGATGAGCGGCGCAACCGGATACGGAAACGGTACAGCAGCAATGATGTCCGCACCGACCTGCGGATGAGCCTGTACCTTCTGGAACTCTTCGGCGGTCAGAGGACCAGGCTTCGAGAGGATGTGCTCCGGGACAGCGAGTTTACCGATGTCGTGCAACAGCGCCGCCGTACGCACCGCCTGGGTCTCAGCGTCCGACATGCCGAGCTCTCGAGCCACGGCCGACGCGTAGAGCTGCACGCGGCGGATGTGGTTCTCGGCCGTCCCGTCCTTCGCATCGATCGCACGCGCGAGCGCTTCGATCGTGGCGAGGTGCAGTTCGGCCAGCTGCTCGGCGCGTCTTTGCTCGGCCCTGAATCGAGCTTTGAAGATGCGATACGCGCGCAGTCCGAAATAGAGCACTCCCCAGACAAGTGCCAGGCTGGCTAGCCAGAGCGACGGCTGGGGCATTAAGTGCTCCTAGCGGACGTCAGCAGGTAGCCAAATAATTGTGACGCGTTTTCTCATGATCCTTCCTTCGGAGTTAGTGTTACTGCCTTACTGCACTTCGTCGAGCCAGAGCACTTCTGCAACCGCGTCCGAGGTGCTCCAGACGATGTTGTCATCGCCACTGGTGCTCCAGACGATGTTGTCATCGCCACTGGTGCTCCAGACGATGTTGTCGTCGCCACTGGTGCTCCAGACGATGTTGTCGTCACCGGCGGTGCTCCACACGATGTTGTCGTCGCCCTTCGTGGTGCCCATCACGACGCCGTTCTTCTGCGTGCCCCACACCGTCTGCTTACAGTTGCGGCCGGCGCAGTCGTTACCCCACACGATGTTCTGAAGGGTGCCGGTGCTCCACACGATGTTGTCTTCGCCGGCGGTGCTCCACACGATGTTGTCGTCACCGCCAGTGCTCCAGACGATGTTGTCGTCGGTGCCGGTGCTCCACACGATGTTGTCGTCACCGGCAGTGCTCCACACGATGTTGTCGTCACCGCCAGTGCTCCAGACGATGTTGTCATCGCCCACCGTGCTCCACACGATGTTGTCGTCGGAGCCAGTGCTCCACACGATGTTGTCGTCGCTCGCGGTGCTCCACACGATGTTGTCGTCGAGCCGCGAGCCCCACACGACGCGCGCGCCGGTCGCGGTCTTGAGCGAGCCCCAGCGGACGCCCGTGCTCCAGGCGTTGCTGCCCGGAAGCGGCATGCCGCCGGTGATGCGGTAGTTGCCCCAGATCAGGTGGCGCGCCCAGGGCGCGTAGTCGCCCTGGATGTAGTCGCCCATCTCACCAAGCGCCGTCGTCGCCGGTGATGCGAAGAACTTCGAGAGGCGAACCGCGCCACGCGCGTTCAAGATGCCCGCACCCTGCACGAGCATGCTGGTGTCGCTCTTCAGCTGCGCTGTGTACTGCAGGATCGCTTTGACCGCGTTCGGCGTGAGCTTCGGGTTGGCCTCGAGCATCAACGCCACGGTGCCGGACACGACAGGCGCGGCCATGCTCGTGCCGCTCAGGCTCAGATACGGCTTGTAGCCGAGTCCGAACAGACTACCGTTGAGCAGCATCGACGGCAGCGTCTGATAGAGCGTGCTGTGCGAGTCCGAAAGCGACTCGATGCCGACGCCAGGGGCAACCAGGTCGGGCTTCGCCCCGAAGTCAATCCACGTCGGACCAACCGAGCTGAACTTCGCGATGGTGTCGTTGTTGCGCTTGCTGTTGGCTTCTTCACTTGACGCACCAACGGTCAGCACCCACGGCGCGTTACCCGGAGAGGTGATCCCGCCGGTCTGCTCGTTTCCCAGCTTGTCCTGCCCCAGGTTGCCCGCCGATGCGACGACGACGATGCCGTTGTCGACCGCGCGCTTGGCGGCCAGCGTGAGCGGGTCGAGCCAGTACAGACTCAAACACGCCAGCGGCAACCGAGAGGTTGATGACGCGAATGTTGTAAGTGCCCTTGACCGAGATCGCGTAGTCAACCGCCGCGATCACGTCGCTCATGTAGCCGCGACCGAACCGGTCCATGACCTTCAGCCCAACGATCTTCGCTCCCGGCGCGATGCCCTTGTGCTTACCGCTCGAGTCGTAACCCGTGCCCGCGATGATGCCCGCGACGTGCGTGCCGTGGCCGTAGTCGTCGCTCGATCCATTCGACCACACGCTCGTGTTGTTCGTGAAATCCTTGAAGTGACTGACGCGGTTCGTGTTGCGATAGAGGTCGTCGTGGTAGTTCGTGACGCCCGAGTCGATCACAGCGACGCCGACACCCTTACCCGTGACCCCCAGTTGCTGACGCGCGAGCGTGGCTCCCGTCGTCAGAGCGGTGCGCTCCATCGTTGCAAAGACGGGACGGTCCAGGTACACGCCCTCAACGCGCGGATCCGCCGCAATCTTCGAGAGCTCGGCGTTATCCACTTCAGCAACCTGCCCGCCGCGGCCAAGTCGTCGTCCCGCTGCGGCTCGTTTTCCCAGCAATCGCACGTCGCTGTCGCCCTTGAACTGGACGATGACGCGAGTGCGGCCGGACAACTGCCGTGCGCGGTGCCGCAGAAACTTATCCAGCTTGTCGCCTCTGTCGCCGCGGCCACTTGATTGCGCCATGGCTCCAGGGGCAGTAAGCAGGACTAGGGCCACTGCCAGAAGCGCTGAGCTTACGGTTTGGAGCGATCGTGTAATCGTCATAGCAACGGCTAACTCATGGGCAAGAGTTCTGCCGTAGCTGGCGTGCCTGCCGATATGATCGATTAACCTCATATGAGTCAGCTGTTTGTGTGGTTGTTGTGGCGTGGAGTCGATGGCTTCTCGATTACGAACTCAGCTAAGTGTGTGCGGTCCTTGCACACGGTTTTGGTGGTCGGATCAGCGTAAATTGCTGCAACGCTTGGAGAAGAGACCTCTTCCACGCCCTGTTCCATATCGGAACGTGTGAACACGCAGAACTGTGAACCGATGGTCCCGGTTTGTCTTACTCGTCGGCTCGGCCTCGGGATACGCGGGCCTCAGGCTCAAGGCCGTATTCCACGATCTTTCGGTAAAGCGTGCCCCGGCTGATGTCCAGAAGCCGGGCGGCTTCCTTCTTGTTCCAGGCTGTACCCTCGAGAACGCGCACGATGTGCGCACGCTCCGCCTCTGCCAAAGTGGGCACACGTGGCGGTGCATCAGAGGTGACGGTTGCCTGTGGATGGAGGAACTCGACGTCCGTGTCCCTGATCACGCGACCAGGCGCTGACAGAGCAGCGCGTGACACGGTGCTCTCGAGTTCACGGATATTCCCAGGCCAGGGATACGAGTGCAGGCGTGTGACCGCCTCTGGTGAAAAGACCTTCGCGTCGAGCGGCAGCCCATTGGCCGCGCAGTAGCGTGCAATGAATCGATTCGCGAGGACGCCGATGTCGGCTGGTCGCTCGCGCAGCGAAGGCAGCCTGATCGAGAACGCGTTCACGCGATAGTACAAATCTTCACGGAAGCGGCTGTCGCGCACGAACTGATCGAGCGGGCGGTTCGTTGCCGAGATTAGACGGAAGTCCACCTGCACCGAGCGCTGGCCACCGAGGCGTTCGAAGCGGCGATCCTCGAGGACGCGCAACAGCTTGGCCTGAGCGACAAGGGAAAGGTCACCGATCTCGTCGAGGAAAAGCGTGCCGCGATCGGCGAGCTCGACTCGACCTGGTTTGCGATCGTGCGCACCCGTGAACGCGCCCTTTTCGTAGCCGAAGATTTCCGACTCGAAGAGCGTGTCAGGCAATGCTGCGCAGTTGACGGCCTGGAAGTTTTCGGTCCCGCGGCGACTCAGCTCGTGAATCATTCGCGCGACGACTTCCTTACCGGAGCCCGTTGGCCCAAGTATCAGGACCGAGATATCTGACTTGGCCGCGGTGCGAATCCACTCGAAGACGACGAGCATTTTCTCGTCGCGGCCGATCATTTCGCGGAAGCGCTGCACCGACGGCGCCTGATCCTCGAGGCTGATGTCCGCGCGCCGCTCGAGAAATGTGTCGAGGAGGCGATTGAGTGCGTCGCTCTCCGGGCGGATAGCCGAATACGGCGGTGGGGTGCCCGGCCCGCGTCCGACGATGCCGAATTCAACCAGCTCGCGGAGGCAGTTCTCGATGTCCAGACGCAGGCGCCCGAACGTCGCCATCAACGACTCGACGTCGAAGGACTCGCCGGGACGCGCGGAGAGGAATCGCAGCAGTCCGGCCCGCAATGGGGACTGCACGAGCGAGCGGAATCTCGCTTCGGGGTCCCCGTGAACGTCAGGCCTTGGCATCGTGGCTGCCCGATTGGTTGCTGCACTCATCTGGTCCTGTACCCAAGAAGACTCCTTGTGTTATCGGCGCATAGTCGTGCAACCGACAGTGGTTTTCTGTAATACCGACCTGTCTGCCTGGCGAAACAGAGACGTGAAGCGGAGGTGCTAAGCTACGCAAGCGATGCCTCACCGTGCCCCGGGCGCTGGGAAATCACGCGCCAAACACCTCAGTGGCAAAGCCATTCGCTACTATCGGCCCCGCGGAAGCGCCGACCTCCGGCATCTGATTGAGGAAGGATTTCAGGCCTTCAACGCGGCACGACTTGGTGAGGCCTGCCGTATCTTCACGGACAAAATGCTCCTGCCGGAGCACGACACGACCATTGGCCTGACCGTCGCTGGCGCTCTGACGCCGGCGGGCCTCGGTGGGTGCATGATCGAGCTGATGGAGCGTGGCCTTGTCGACTTCGTGATCAGCACGGGAGCGAATCTTTACCACGATCTTCATTACGCCCTGAACTTTACTCTGCACCGCGGTTCGCCATTCGTCGACGACGTCGAACTCTATGAAGAGGGAGTCATTCGAATCTACGACGTGCTCTTCCCGGCGACCGTACTGCTCGAGACCGACGCGTACATTCGCGACTTCCTCGTAAGGTGGGGCGTCGATCGACCGGTCTCCACGGCCGAGCTGCACTTCGCTCTGGGGCAAGACCTTCTAGCGCGTTACCCGGAGTCCCGAGAGCACTCGGTGCTCGCAGCAGCCGCAGCCTGTGGTGTTCCGATCTACACCTCTTCTCCCGGCGACAGCTCAATCGGCATGAACGTGGCGTTTCACGAGTTGATGAACGACAGCACGCTCATGGTCGATCCCAACAAGGACGTGAATGAGGTCTGCGCGTTCATCCTTGCCGGCAAGAAGAACGGCTGCGTCATCCTCGGCGGAGGATCGCCGAAGAACTTTTATCTCCAGGGGCAGCCGACATTGTGGGAGGTGTACGGAATCCCCAAGGGCGGCAACGACTACTTCATTCAGATCACGACCGATCAAGTCGTGTGGGGCGGGCTCTCCGGTGCCACACCTGCCGAGGCCGTGAGCTGGGGCAAGGTCAATCCCGGAGTGCTTCCTGACACCGCCGTCGCCTACGTCGATTCCACGATTGGGTTCCCTCTCTTCTGCGAATACGTCGTCGGCTCGCCACGAGGCCGCCGCCCGCTGAAGCAACTCGTGCACAAACGCGACGAGCTGGTGGCGGCGCTCCGAAAGCAGGCAAAGGAAAGCGTCGAGTCGAAAGCCTAGAGCTGAAAGCCGAGAGCCAACGATGGGTACTCTGGCATCCGAGTTAGGCGGTTACGCCGAGCAGGTCTCGGGACAACCCAGGGTCTACGTCGACGCCAACGTACCTGCCGGGCTCGTATCCTTCATGCGACAGGCGCTGCACTGGGACGTGCTCTTCGTGCTCGAGCATGAAGAACTGCGGCGTGCGCCTGATGGCGAACACTATCGCCTGGCCAGGCAACTCCGTCGGACGCTCATCACACAGGATCGCGACTACCTCGACGATCGCAAGTTTCCACCCGAACAAAGCGGTGGCGTGCTGGTGCTGTGGGCCCCGGTCGAAAAGGGCCTGATGGTGCTGCTCAAGCGCGTCGATCGCGAGGTCCTTCGTCGGAACGCCCTCCCCGAGACGGCCGTCGAGGAGAGCGCCGAGACGCCCCTCCCCCTCGAAGGGCGCAAGCTTCACGTGCATATCGACTGGGACGGAGAGAGAATCGCGCCGTGATCGTCGTCAGCGGTGGCGATTTGATTCTGTCCGGGCGCGTTGTCAGCGAAGGCTCCCTCATCATCGATGGAGGCCGAATCATGGCGATCGAGCCTCGTCGTGTCGACCCGGCGGGAGCGACGATCGTCGACGCCACGGATTGTTACGTTGCGCCGGGTTTCATCGACGTCCATATTCACGGTCTCCACGGACACGACACGCTCGATGGTGATGGCGCCGTTGCCCGCATCGCCGCGTTGCTGCCTCGATACGGCGTCACGGCGTTCTGCCCGACGACAGTCGCGTGCGGCCCCGACGATCTTCGCGGCGTGTTGCAGCAAGTCAGGCAGGCCCGCGTCGCACCAGTCGCCGGATCTGCACGCGTGCTGCCAGCTCACCTCGAAAGCAACTTCATCAACCCGGAGTACAAAGGGGCGCAGCCCGCGGACTGCCTGCGCCGCGCGGCGGAGCGCGTGGGTGACGGCATCTACTCGGGCCGCGACATCCTCGACGTGATTGCAGCGTGTCGCCCGGATGTTGGCATCGTGACGATGGCGCCGGAGTTGCCTGGCGGCATCGAGCTCGTCAAAACGCTGGCGACCGCAGGGCATCGCGTGTCCCTCGGCCATTCAGGATCCGACTACGACACGGCGATCGATGCGATCGACGCTGGGGCCCGTCATGCCACGCACCTGTTCAATCGCATGACGCCGTTGACCCATCGCGCTCCCGGGTTACCAGGCGCGGTATTGGCCCGCGAAGAGGTGACGGTCGAACTGATTTGCGATGGGTATCACGTGCATCCCTCGATGTGCCGCGTCGCGGTCGCAGCGAAGGGACCCGAGGGGGTGATGGCAATTACCGACGCCACCGCAGGCACTGGCCTGAAGCAGGGTTCGAAGGCGCACCTCGGCGGGCGCCAGATTGAGGTTGGAGCCCAGGCCGCGTTCCTGGACGACGGGACGCTCGCGGGCAGCACCTTGACGATGAACAGGGCGTTTCGGAATATCGTTACGAGCTTCGGGAGCTCACTCGTCGATGCGGCCCTCCTTTGCTCGACCAGCCCGGCGCGTACGCTCGGCCTGAGTGGTTTTGGTGTTCTTGCTGAAGGCTCGGCTGCGGATGTGGTCGTTCTCGACCGTGCCTTCCAGGTTGTCCGAACGTTCATCGGTGGTCAGCTGGCCTGGAGTGCCTGAACTCCGTCAACCGGTGTCCCGTCTAAGTCGGGGAGCAGAGGTTGAACATGGCTAGGTTGCGTTCGGTCCAGTTCGTCGCAGTCGCGGTTGCCGCGACCTCGGTTGCCTGCAGTGTCGACGTTCGAGGCAATGAGGTGTCCACGCGCGAGGAGAAACGGTTCACCGTTTCCGCGACAGAACCGGTCAATCTGACGATCAAGACCTTCGACGGCGAGATTGCCGTCCGCTCGTGGGACAAGAACGAAGTGCTTGTCGAGATCGAACGCCACGCTCCGGACGACACCGCCGCCGCCGCGCTCGTCGTGAATCAGACACAGGATGGCAACAAGATCGTCCTTGAAGCGCCGAGCGCGGAGACTCGCCACGTCATCAGGTTTGGCGCCGGGGAGTCAGTCGATTTTTCTATCACGCTGCCGCGCCAGGTCGTGCTCGAAGCCAGCACAGGGGACGGCTCGATCAACGCCGACGATCTTCAGGGCACGATCGATCTGAACTCCGGTGACGGCCGCATCGTTGCGTCGCGTCTCGACGGCCAGGTGAAAGCGCATACGGGCGACGGGACCATTCGCATCGATCAGGCTGCAGGAAAGGTTGATGCCGATTCCGGTGATGGTGCAGTTGAGGTCACGGGCCGCCTCGACGAATTGGCGGTGCGCACGGGCGACGGTCCGGTTCGCGTCGAAGCGACGAACGGGAGCGTGATGAAGAACGAGTGGCGAATCACGACCGGTGACGGACGCATCGCGCTGCGTTTACCGAACGATTTCAATGCCTCGATTGATGCATCAACCGGAGATGGCCGAGTTCGCGTGGACGGCATCGACACGCCCACGAGCGCAGACGAGTCAGAACGCCGAAGGGTCGTGGGTCAGCTCGGTTCGGGCGGTGCGACGATCCATGTTCGAAGCGGGGACGGATCTATCGATGTAACGCGGTAATGCAAGATGCAAAATGCAAAATGCAAAGCTGGAATGTGCATTTTGCGTTTTGAATTACTGCCGATTATGTATCCGATGACGCTGCTCAATGCTGCGGTGAACTGCCGCGAGCATGGAGAAGAGATGGATCCGCGTGCGGGCCAGCCTCAGGCTGCCGGTGCGCCTCCGCCGGGCACAGCGCTGCCGGGAACCAAGAGCGCGCCTGGAATCTGGGAACGGACGCCACGCGACACGCGTTGGAATCCCTACGCATTCCTGAAAGCCCCTTCTGCGATCGTCGGGGAAGGTGACGCGATCCGTATCCCGAAAGGGCGTACCCAAATCGACTGGGAGTGCGAGCTTGGCGTCGTGGTCTCGAAGATGGCGAACCAGGTACCTATCGCGCAGGCGGCGAACTACATCTTCGGCTACACGAACGAGATGGATGTCTCGGATCGTGAAGGGCGCGGCCACAGTCGCTACGGGTCGGACTGGCTGATCGGCAAGTCGCACGACACCACGACGTGTTCGAGCTCGTGGCATACGGGTCGAGCATCATGACGCTGCGCCCGGGCGACGTGATCGCCACGGGCACGCCGTCAGGTGTCGGCTCCGCGCGCCAGCCCCCGATCTATCTGAAGCCGGGCGATCGCACCGTCTGTACCTACGAGGGCGTGGGCACGCTCACCAACCGAGTCGAGGCAGCTTCCTAACGACCCCGATCACGACACACAGAGACACCGAGGCACCGAGAATCAATTTCCAAAGCGATCTCGCTGCCTCTGTGCCTCGGTGTGTCGTCGCTTGTGGGAAGCCTAGCGAATCGGGGCTTGGCGGTAAGTGGTTGGATCCTCAATCCCCGCCTCACGAAACGCGTCCCGCCGCTCCCGGCACTTGCTGCATGCGCCGCAGTGCAATCCATCGCGCGGGTTCATGCATGAGAGCGTTAGCTCGAGTGGCACTCCGAGCTCGCGACCGAGACGAATGACGTCGCTCTTGTGCATCTGTACGAAGGGTGCGTCGACTGCGACCTGGTGAGCGAGTCCGAGCGACATCGCCTTCGCCAGCGTGGTGAAGAAGTCCGGCGTTGCGTCGGGGAACGGATTGCCGGCGAGCGTTCCGATCGCTATGCGCGAGATTCGCCGCTGCGCGCAGTGAATCGCCGCTTTGCTCAACAGCACGAGATTGCGGCCCGTCAGGTACACGTCCTCGTCGGGCGTGTCGAAGCCGGGCGGCGTTCCCTTGAGTGCCCAGTGATTCGCGGGGTAGATGTCGGCGACGGTGAACGTCAGGCGAGCGATCGGCTGGACGCCGCGGTAGGCAGCCGTGGCGAGCAGGCGCTCAGCGATGGCGAGCTCCTCCGTTTCCCACGCAAGCCCGCAGCTTACATAGATCGGATGCACCGTTTCGGCCCGAGCTTCCGACGCGGCGAGGACGGCGCTATCGAGTCCGGCCGAGAAAAGAACAGCGACTCCCAAACGCCGATAAGATTACAGAGTATGTACTCGGTCACCAAACGTCTCGACTTCTGTTACGGCCATCGGCTCCTCGATTACGACGGCGTCTGCAAGCATCCGCACGGCCACAACGCCATCGTCGAGCTCGAGATTCAGACCGAAGCGCTCGACCGCCGCAACATGGTGGCTGACTTCACCGACATCAAGCGCGTGATGAAGGGCTGGATCGACCGCGAACTGGATCACCGCATGATCCTGCGGCACGACGATCCGCTCGTCGCCTCGTTGAAATCACTTGGAGAGCCGGTCTACACCCTCGACAGCAATCCCACGGCCGAGCGGATTGCGCGGCTGCTGTTCGACATCTCGCACGAACAGGGGCTGCCGGTTTCGCGCGTCACGGTATGGGAGACTCCGACCTCGTGGGCCACGTACAAAGCCTGATTGCATTCGATCTCGACGGCACCCTCATCGATTCACACAGAGACCTCGCAGAGTCGGCAAACCAGCTGATTTCAGAGTTGGGCGGCGCTCCGCTGTCTCACGACGCGGTTGGCGGGATGGTTGGCGGAGGCGCCGCGCTACTCGTCAAGCGCGCGCTTGACGCCGCAGGTCTCGAGCACCCAAGGAACGCGGTCGTGAGGTTCCTCGAGATCTACGACACGCGCCTGACGAATCACACTCGCGTGTACGACGGCATCCTCGACACGCTCAATGCCGCTCGTCCTCATGCCAGTCTCGCTGTGCTGACGAACAAGCCGCTGGCTCCGACGACGAAGCTGCTCGACGCCTTTGCGATTCGAGATCTGTTTCACAGTGTCGTCGGCGGCGATGGTCCGTATCCGCGGAAGCCGGATCCTCAGGGGCTGCGGGCAATCATGGCCACTGCCGGTGCGACTCCCGAGCGCACGCTCATGGTGGGCGACTCGGCGGTCGACTACGAGACCGCCCTCCACGCCTCCGCTCGCGCCTGCGTCGTCTCTTATGGATTTGGGTTTCGCAGCTTCAAGCGCGAACAGCTCCAGGCTGGCCACTCGGTAGTGGACGACGTGAAGGGATTGGCGGGCGTGATCGAGCAGTTCCTACGTGAATAGGCTTCCGAACGACAGCGCGACGAAGAACCCGTAGAAGATCGTCATGACGATGAGCGCCACACGGCGCCACATCGGCGGCCGCACATGCGGCGGGAGCAGGCGCGTGTTGATGTAGAGCAGGTGCGGCGCGGCGATGACGAAGATCAGGCCGGCCACGTTGGCGCCAAGTTGCAGCAGGACGATCGGCTGCGCGATGCGCATCGCGATCAGTCCCCATACGACGAGAATCGCGAGCACGGTGTAATAGACCGCTCGCACGTCGCCACCGCGCCATGCCCGCACGCGACGGCTGCCAGTCCAGAGGATGTCGGCGATCGCCCGAACCATCCCTTCGAGGTTGTCGAGCTGCGTCTTGAACAGCAGCCACGCGCCGAGGAACGCGATGATGGCTCCGACGCCTGCCCCGGTTTGCGTGCCGATCGCCGACGCCAACGCCGCACTGATCCCGAGACCTTGGATGTTGGTGCCGCGCGGGAGGAACGTGACGTAGAGCAGCGCGGGCAGGAGCATTCCGAGGAGCGCGCCGATCCAGAAGAGGCCCCATTGATCGGCCGACACGACTCGCCACCATCCGTGCCAGCGCTCCATTGAGTTGGCATCACGCGGAAACATGAAACCGGTGTGGGCGACATTGCCTTTTTCACCGGAGGCCGCCGCAGGAATGTAGCCGGCGCGTTCGCCCATGCCGTAGCCGCGATCGCGGGCCCAGTTCGACAGGACGATATTCACGACACCGCCCGAGCCTGAGTACGCGACAAGTGCGCCGAGGAGAAAGAAGTCGGCGCCGGCTGGGAGCGGATCGAATGTCCCTGAGCGCAGATCGAAGCCGCCGAGTCCGGCACCGGCCTCGAGCCACGCGCTTCCTGGCACAAAGAGCAGAACGAGTATGAAGAAGCCACCGAGGATGGTGACGACCAGAATCCAGTTGAGAAGCTCGAGCGTGCGTTCGATACGGCGGCCGACAGTGAGGATCGCGACGCAGCCGAGAAACGCAGCGACGCCGATGCCGTAGATTGTTGCCGCGTCGCTGGCGACTGCCAGGCGCTTCGCGAAGAGGAAGAAGATGGCGGCAGCAGCCGTTCCTGCCCACGCGGGCCAGCCGACCTGGAGAAAGTAGAGCGCCGCGTAGACCCACGCCCATAGGGTTGATGAAGGCCTCGTGCGCATGAACCCTGTGAAGACAGGTTCACCGGTCGCGAGCGTGTAGCGCATCACTTCCGTGTTGAAGATCGTCTGCAGCGTGACGGCGACGATGACGACCCACATCAGCGATAGGCCGTGCTGTACGAACGCCGCTGGCCCGAGGAGGAACTCGCCACTGCCGATCGACACGCCGAGCGCGATCACGCCGGGGCCGACGGCAGCGACCCACTCGAGTCCTCGTGGTCTGGGTGGTTCGGGGAGTTCTGCCGGTTGCCAAGGATCGAGGCCGGATCGCGCCTCGACCGGCGTCGATGAAGGAAGTGTCAAGGCCGGGGATTATAATTCGCGTCCACAGTCGGCTCGACGCAGAAGGTGAAAGATGCAGAAGAACACCACGACACGCGTCTTCGTGTTCCTGGGAGCCGCTCTCCTCTCGGCCACCGGCCTGGTGGCGGGACAGGGAGCGCAGGCGGCCAACGAATCGCTGTGGGAGGCGTCACGCGCCGGCGACACCGCCCGAATCACCGCGGCGCTCGCGCAGGGCGCTGACGTCAATGCAAAGTCACGCTACGACGTAACGCCGCTGATCTTCGCGGCGGGCAACGGACGACTCGACGCGGTGAAACTGCTGCTGTCGCGCGGCGCCGACGTCAATGCGCAGGACACCTTCTATCGCGGGCGCGCGGCCGACATGGCGATCGTCAACGGCTATATCGACGTCGCCGTCCTCCTCGTGCAGAACGGCTCCGATCCAGACAGCGCTCTCGTGGGCGGCGTACAAAGCAACAGCGAGCCGCTGACCAGGGCGGCGCTGGCAGGTAAGGTCACGCGCCAGGGGCTGCAGTCGGCGATCGCAATGGCCGGCACGATGAAGCGGGAATCGCTCGTCCCGCTTATCACAGGTGCCATCGACACGCTGCCGCCAGAAACCACTGCGCCCGCATTCGCCGTCGATCCCGCGGTTCTTCCGAAGTACGTCGGCACCTACCGCGACGCCGGAAGTGGTTTGACGATGACGGTGACGCTGAACAACGGAGCGCTGATGTCACAGGTGACGGGCCAGCCGGCCGTGCGTCTCGTTCCCTCGGCCGAAGATGTCTTTCGCATCACCGAAGTGAATGCGACGCTGACGTTCGCTGGCCGCGGTGGCCTCGTCGAGTCAGTGGACCTGGTGCAGGGCCCCGCGACTGTCAGCCTCGCGCGCCTGACACCAGACGCCGCAGCGGCAGCCGCCGCTCCGCAGCCGGCGGCGCCGACAGTACCTCCAGCCGCTGCCGCGTCAGTTCCTCGATCGACAGGGCCACGCAACTGGCCCGCGTTTCGTGGCGACGGTGCTTCGGGGAACGGTGATGGTCAGCGTGCGGTGACCGAATGGGACGTCGCGAGCGGAAAGAACATCAAGTGGAAGACGCCGATCCCTGGCATCGCCAACTCGAGCCCGGTGATCTGGGGCGATCGCGTGTTTGCGGTCACCGCGATCAGCAAGGCCGGCGACACGACGTTCAGGACCGGTTTGTACGGTGACGTGAAACCGGTGGACGACCTGTCCGAGCATCAGTGGAAGATCTTCGCGCTCGACAAGACGTCCGGAAAGATTCTGTGGGAGCGTACGGCCGTCACCGCGCTCCCACAGACGAAGAGACATACGAAGAGCAGTCAGGCCAGCTCCACGCCAGTGACCGACGGACGTCGCGTCGTGGCCGTGTTCGGTTCAGCAGGATTGCTCGTCGCGTGGGACTTCAACGGCAAGGAGCTGTGGCGCGTTGATCTGGGTGCGCTCGACAGCGGCTGGTTCTTCGATCCGGCGTTCCAGTGGGGCCACTCGAGCTCGCCCATCGTCTATCGCAACTCCGTGATCCTTCAGGCCGACGTCCAGAAGGGCTCCTACATTGCGGCATGGGACATTGCCACGGGGAAGCAAATCTGGAAGACAGCCCGCACCGACGAGATCTCGACGTGGGGGACACCGACGCTCGCGCGCACATCCGACGGCCGCGAGGTGATCGTCACCAACGGCACGAAGGTCCGCGGGTACGACCCTGCGACAGGCAAACAGCTGTGGACACTGGGGCCCAATTCGGAGATCACGATCGGCACACCGGTCGCAGGCAACGGTCTCGTCTTTGTCACGGGTGGCTATCCCCCGGTGCGACCGATTTACGCGATTCGGCCAGAGGCCGAAGGGGACATCTCGCTGCCGAAGGGACAAGAGTCGAGCCAGGCGATCGCATGGAGCAACATGAACGAGGGCACGTACATCCCGACACCACTCCTCTATGGCGGCTACCTCTTCACCCTCAACATCAACGGCATCGTGTCGGCTTACAGCCCGGAGACGGGTCAGCGCGCATTCCGCGGGCGTGTCGGCACCGGTGGGTCGTTCTCTGCCTCGCCTATTGCGGCCGACGGACGGCTCTATGTGGCGAGCGAGGACGGTGAGATCTATGTCCTCACCGCGGGGCCTGGCCTGACGCAGGTCTCGAAGAACGACATGAAGGAAGTGATCATGGCGACGCCTGCGATCTCGGATGGCGTGATCGTCGTGCGAACGCTCGGTCACCTCTACGGGCTCGGACAATAGCCGTCAGCTCTTTTCGTTGCGAGTGACGTCCAGGTGGAAGCGGTGCAGGACGAGATGAAATACTGGCATGGACAGGAGTCCGGCGACGATGAGGAAGACCAAACCTGCGTAGAGCGCAAAGAACGTCGCGAACAGTTTGCCGCTTGACGGACCGAGATCGCCCACCGGTCCCATCCCACCGAGCAGCATTGCGGAGTTGAGCAGGGCATCGATCCAGAGTTGGCCGCTCAACACATGAAAGCCCACAGTTCCAAGTACCAGTGAGCCCAGCACCAGGATCAGGGCAACCAGACCCTGACGCGCGAGTCGCTGGACGAACACGCGTTTGCTCAGGAGCTTCTGCTGACTCTCCATTTTAGAGAGACCTGAGGAACGCCAGCAGCGCGGCGCGATCGCTTTCAGCCGCGCGCTCGAATCCGCGCCGCGCCAACTCCGCCTCGTTCGCGTGACGGCCAATTGCTTCCTCGAATGTGGCCGCAGACCCGTCGTGCAGAAACGGCCGTCGGAAGCGAATGCCCCAGAGTGCTGGCGTGCGAATCTCCTCAGGCGCAGCCATGCCTTGTGCGATGCCATCACCGGTGCCGATGTCGTGCAGCAGCAGATCCGAGAAGAGCGGCACCTGCCGATGATGGAAGAGAGGATTGCCGCTCGGCCCGGTTTGCATCGACGGCGTGTGACATGCGGCGCAGCCGATCGCGCCGAACACCTGTTCGCCGAGACGCGCCGGTTCGCCGACAGGACCGCGAGCGACGGGCGCCAGGAACTTCATGAAGCTCGCGAAGTTGTCGATGCCGCGCCGCCCGGTCCGCGGATCGCGTTTATCTTCGATCTCCGGGATGAGGTCGCAGACCTGCATGCGATCTCCTGAGACGCCGACCGCGAGTTCCTGCGAGAACAGCTCGTTGGTGATGCCCATTTCATTGCGGTAGGCATCGGCGCTGAACGTGAGCAGCGTGGCGTGCTGCGCCTTCCATCCAAAGCGTCCAACGCGCCGTTCACCGGTCGCGACATCGACGACGATGGCCGCGCGGCCGCTGACGCCGTCGCGATTGCGATCGACCGGATCTTCGAGTGCGAGCAGCGACTCGTCCGGAATCGCCTCGACAAGGCCGGCACCGAACACGGGAATCGGTACGCGTCGGGCAAACACCGTGGCGTCGGCCGGGATCTGAGGCTGGCATGAGTGGCTGGGGACAGAGAACAAATGAAACAGCGTTTCGCCCGAGGGATCGAGCGCCACGAACTCGCCGCGCGGACCACGCTTGGCGGCGCGCACTTCAGAGATGTGTCCGGTGCCACCAACGGCCGGCACGCTGTGGCACCCAGCACAGCTCGTGCCGTTGAATGCAGGTCCCAGTCCTTCGTCTGACGTCTCCACTTCGAGGAAGTCGTCCAGGCCGATGCGAAACTCTTCGAACTCCACCGGAGTGACGCCGGCGAGCGGTTCGCCTGGCGCGCCGCCCGGTGTTTGCGCGATGAGAACGGCGCTGAGCACCAGGAGCGCGGCAATCGTTTTGAACATGAACGGCCTCGCTACTCGGTGGCGATGATGACGCCGCGCATGAACGAGTGACCGGCGCCGCACAACCTGGAGCACTGGAACTCGTAACGGCCTGCTGTGGGCTGAAACGTGACCGACGCGACACCGCGTCCGCGCTTTGGCAGCTCGAGATCGATGTCCGTGCCAACGATGTGGAAGCCGTGCATCGTGTCTTCGCTCGTCAGGCGAATCTCGAGCGTCGTTCCCGCTTTGACGCGAATTTCTGACGGGTTGAAGCTAAAACGCTCAGCGCTGATCTCGATGACCTGCGACTCCTGGGCATCGATCCGGCTCGCCGAGCCTGCGGCGGCGAAGAGCAGCACGAGTGACAGAAAGGCATGTCGCATCAGAACCACCATCCCAGGCCGAT
This sequence comes from uncultured Acidobacteriota bacterium, assembly GCA_963772955.1. Lineage (GTDB taxonomy): Bacteria > Acidobacteriota > Vicinamibacteria > Vicinamibacterales > UBA2999 > Gp6-AA40. The sequence continues at coordinate 168,414 of CAVYZF010000010.1, forward strand.
GTTGAGCGAGTTTGGCGCCTGAGCCACCGTGCTCTGGTTCCGAACGATCGAGTAGTCGAACTTCACCGCGACGTCGGGATCGGGCCAGTACGTCGCGCCGACGACCCACGCATCACGATCGAACTCCGGAAGCCCCACGTAGCCACTCGGCATTCGGAACTGCGTGTCGAAGTTCTCGTACCTGGCGAACGTGCCGACCTCACCAAATCGCGGATGCGAGATCACCCGATAGCCAGCCTCTCCATAGAAGCCGCGCAGAACCCTGGCGATGTTCGGGTTGACGCCAACGCGAATGGCGAGCGCATCGTTCACTCGTCCGGCGTTGTCGATCCACACCTGCGAGAACTGCCCGCGCAACTCCAGTCGACGGCGGGAGTAGCGGGCATCGACTTCGGCGAGCGAGACGGGCACGTCGAAGACCGGTTGGAACTGGAATCCTGACTTGCCAGAGAATCCGCTCGCGCCCAGCGTCAGCCCGCGAATCGCAACGTACTCGACGCGCCCAGTCACGCCGGGCTTGCTGATGTTTGCCTCGGAGCCCTGCTGGCGTCCTTCTCGGACTCCTTCTTCTGCTGTGAACTCCGCCGCATCGAGTGGCGTGACGATATACGCGCGATACCGCCACCCGCGGCCGATCTCGCCGTGCACGCCCGCACCCACCTCGAACCACGTCGTCGGAATGATGAACGTGTCGTTGAAGGGGCGCTCGACGCCGTAGTAGACCGGTGGCTCGTGCCGCTCGTTGATGATGCCGATCGGCATGAGCAACATCCCCGCGCGCACGTTGAACGAGCGCTTGAGCAGGAAGTCGACGTACGCCTGCTCCAGCTCGAGCTCGCCTTTCTCTTCAAGTCCCTCGACCACGGCGTGTTCGAGCTCGAGCTCGCCGACGAAGCGGATGTGTTCGGAGAAGTTGTGCGTGACGAGCAGCACGAATCGATGGAAGTCCAGCTGGGCGTCGCTGAACTCGGGGTTGTTGAAATGAAAGTCCATGTAACCCGAGAGCGCGGTGCGGGGCGGTTCGGATCGTGGTGTCGCCTGTGCCCATGCTGGCGACGAGAGCAGAGCGAGCAGCAGGACGTGCACCGCCTGCACGAGCAACTTGGACGCGGCGCGAGCGCCGATTGTCAGCCGCCGATTGTTGCTGCGCCGGACGCGAACACTGTCGGCGGCAGGATCGCGTTCCTCGACTGAGATGGCCTCGCCCGGTTTCAGGTTGTGGTGCTCGATGAAGCGCAGGAAGTCCTTGTCCTGATCGATGACGCGCGTCACGGTGACCTTGGTGTCGAGCGGGCACGTCAGCAGCGTCTGCAGCTTCTGCGGCTTGACGAGGCCTTCAGCGTTGGGAATCGGATCGCCGTGCGGGTCGGTCTCGGGCCTGCCCAGCATCGCGTCCATGCGATCGACGAACCGCTCGCTGACGGTGTGCTCGAGTTGTTCGGCCTCGTCGTGCACTTCGTCCCACGAGTAGCCCATCACCTGAACCAGGAAGAGTTCGATCAGGCGATGCCGGCGGGTGACGAGGGCGGCGAGCTTCGCTCCAGCCTTGGTGAGTGCCACGCCGGCGTACGGTTCGTACTCCACGAGTCCCGACTCAGCCAGCGTCTTGACCATCGTCGTCGCCGTACCGGGCGTGACGTTGAGGGCCGATGCCAGCTGCCCCATCGGCAGCAACCGCTGTGGAGGGTCCAGGCTGTTGGTGCCGATGTAGATGGCTTTGAGGTAGTTCTCGACAGTGCTCGACGGCATTTGGCTCGAGTGTAATTTGACTTTTGATAAAGAACAATATAAATTTTGACTAATCAAAAAATGACGCAGGTGTCGCCACATGGAAGGTGATACGCCCGTTTCAGCGGCCGCGCAGGCTGGCTGGCGGAGTGTCCCTGACGCCCCGAGCCTGCGTGAGGTGCACGGCTCGATCGCCGTGCCGCAGGATGCCGGCTTCTGGCGGAAGCTCTTTGCGTTTGCGGGACCGGGCTATCTGGTTGCGGTCGGGTACATGGACCCGGGCAACTGGGCGACCGACCTGGCGGGTGGTGCGCGCTACGGTTACACCCTTCTCAGCGTCATCCTGATCTCGAACATGATGGCGATCCTGCTGCAGGCGCTGGCCGTGCGCCTCGGGATTGCCAGCGGACGCGATCTTGCGCAGGCGTGTCGCGACAGCTATTCCAGGCCGGTCACCATCGTGCTCTGGGTCCTCTGCGAGATTGCGATCGCGGCGTGCGATCTGGCGGAGGTCATCGGCGCGGCCATTGCGCTGAACCTGCTCTTCGGGCTGCCACTCATCTGGGGCGTCTCACTCACCGCGCTCGACGTCCTGTTGATCCTCTTCCTGCAGCATCGCGGCTTCCGATACGTCGAAGCCCTCGTCGTTGCGCTGATCGTGGCGATCGCCGGATCCTTCGCCATCCAGATCTTCCTCGCGCGTCCCGACCCGGGCGCGCTCGTTGCCGGATTCATCCCGCGACCGGAGATCGTCACCAATCCTGAGATGCTCTACATCGCGCTCGGCATCCTGGGAGCGACGGTGATGCCGCACAACCTGTATCTGCACTCGTCCATCGTGCAGACGCGGCGATACTCGGACACGCTGGCGAGCAAGAAGGAAGCAATCCGGTTCGCGACCCTCGATTCATCGATCGCGCTGATGTCGGCGCTGTTCATCAACGCCGCGATCCTGATCGTATCGGCGGCGGTGTTCCATGGCACCGAGTACGAATCGGTTGCCGACATCGGCGACGCGCACCAGCTCCTGTCGCCTCTGCTCGGCACGAGCGCGGCGGGAATCCTGTTCGCCGTCGCGCTGCTCTGCTCCGGCCAGAACGCCACGCTGACCGGCACGCTTGCCGGTCAGATCGTCATGGAGGGCTTCGTCAACATTCGTTTGCGCCCGTGGCTCCGTCGCCTCATCACCCGTCTCGTCGCCATCGTTCCGGCGATTGTCGTCGTGAGTGTGTATGGCGAGCGTGGCACCGGGGCTCTGCTCATCCTGAGTCAGGTCATCCTCAGCCTGCAGCTGCCATTCGCGGTCTTTCCGCTGGTGAGCTTCACGAGCGACAAGACGAAGATGGGGGTGTTCGTTGCGCCGGGATGGGTGCGTGCGCTGGCGTGGACGATCGCCGTTATCATTGCTGCGCTGAACGTCTGGCTGCTCTATCAGACGTTTTTCGGATAAGCCAGCTTCACAGAAAAACGGACATGTATCGACGGATCCTCGTTGCCGTTGAGAACTCTCCGGCCGACAAAACCATCCTTGCGCACGTCCGTCAGCTCGCCACGCTGACGAAGGCGGAAATTCTGCTTGTACACGTTGCCGACGGCTGGGCGGCGCGCAACTTCGATCAGCTGAAACTGCGGGAATCCGAAGAGATGAAAGCCGATCGCGCCTACCTGCATCGGATCGCGTCCGAGCTCACCGCGGACTCACTTACGGTGCAGTGTGAGCTCGCGATGGGCGACCCGGCCAACGAGTTGATCAGGCTTGCCGAGGAGCGCAACGTCGATCTCATCGCGATGTCCACCCACGGGCATCGCTTCTTCAACGATCTGCTGCGCGGGACGACGGTCAGCAAAGTCCGTCACTTCGTGAAGATCCCGGTATTGCTGCTGCGCGCGCAATAGGCCTTCGCCGACAACTCCCAAGGCCCACGTCCCAACTCCCAACCCTAGCGTTCGAGCCAGGGCTCCAGTGCTTGCGCCAGGAACTCCAACAGATCGTCTTCGCTCACGCTGTCCGGCCCCGCCCCGGCCTTGATCGGGCGCTCTTCGTCGATCGTGCGCGACCCGCGGGTTCGCCGGACATGGCCAACCACGTACGGTTGATCGCCCTCTGAACTGAGCGCCAGTTCGATGTAGTCGTCACGACCCGCATCCAGTGACACTCGCAGCCCGCGGCCCGGGGTGGAGACGGTGAAGCTGAAGCCTTCGGCTCGCAGTGCGTTGACCACCTGACGCGCGAGCGGTGCAGCGAGCTGGTCGAGAAACTTCTCGTACGCCTGCTCTGCCTCGTCGGCTTTCTGGCGACGCTGCTTCGCGCGATCGCGGGCCGTCGTCATCGCCGCCTGGATTCGTCTTCGGACCTGTGAGATTTCCAATGATATTGCCTCCGAGAGTTCTGTTCTCTCAGCCAATTACGCCCTGACTTCGCAGGCGCTCGATTTCTTCGTCTCTCATCTGCAACTCTCGCAGGACGGAGATCGTGTGCTGGCCCAGCATCGGTGGCGCGGTGCGCACAGAGCCCGGCGTGTCCGATAGCTTGATCGGTACCCCGACCACCTTCAGCATTCCAGCTGCGACGTGCTCCACAGATTGAATCATGTCGCGCGCGAGAACTTGCGGATCGGCGAGCGCCTCCGGCACATCACGGACCGCGCCGCACGGGACGCCGGCCTCGGTCAGCACCTCGATCCAGTACGCGCGCGAGCGTGCCCACAATATCGGTGACAGTCGCTCCCGCAGCTCGACGTGGTTCACGACGCGCGCCGGGTTCGTTGCGAACGTCGGATCGACCGCCAGCGACTCGACGCCAGCGGCGGCGCAGAAGCGGCGGAACTGATCGTCGTTGCCGACCGCCAGAAAGAACTCACCATCGGCCGTCTCGAACGTGTCGTAGGGCGCAATCGTGGCGTGCCGATTCCCGACGCGTCTCGATCGGACGTTCGCGGTCAAGTGCATCGACGCGTGATAACTCAGGATCGACACCACGCCGTCCAGCATGCCGATGTCGACCTGCTGGCCGCGGCCCGTCTTCTCTCGCGCGTACAGCGCGAGCACGATCCCGTGAGCGGCGAGCATGCCGGCGACGAGATCGGCGATGGCGACGCCGACCCGGAATGGCGGACCGTCCGCATCGCCGGTGATGCTCATCAGCCCGCCCTCGGCCTGCACGACCGCGTCGTAGCCCGCCTCGAATCGGCGTGGCCCCGTTTGTCCGAACCCGGAGATCGACGCGTGAATCAGCTTTGGCCGTGCGTCCTTCAACGCCGCGTAATCGAGGCCGAGGCGCGCGAGCGTCCCTGGGCGGAAGTTCTCGACGACGACATCGGCCTGATCGAGGAGGCGATCGATGATGCGTCGCCCTTCGGGTCGCTTGAAGTCGAGCGTGATGCTTTCCTTGTTGCGGTTGGTGCCGAGGAAATACGCACTCTCGCCCGCAACGAACGGTGGCCCCCACGCGCGTGTCTCATCTCCTTCGCCGGGACGCTCTACCTTGACGACGCGCGCGCCCATGTCGGCCAGGAGCATCGTGCAGAAGGGGCCGGACAGGACACGAGTCAAATCGAGAACGAAGACGCCGCTCAGCGGACCACTCGGGGGCATGCGCGCTCCATTCTAGTGACTCCCAACCTGGACCGTGCGTTTCGCGTCAGAATCTGTGAAGAAGGAGATCGACGTGAGGCTTGCCATTTTCTTGTTCCTGCTCTGGCTCGTGCCGCCTGTTGCCTCTGCGCAACAGACCCCGTCGACACCCACTGAACCCGTCGTCGTGGTCGTTGGAGAAGGGCACGTCAATGCCGTGCCCGACCGCGCGTGGATCACGATCGGCGCCGAATCGCGCGCGCCAAGTCCGCGCGAGGCACAGAAGCGCAACGCGGACTTGATGCGTCCGGTCCAGGACAAGCTGCGCGGCGCCGGCCTTCCGGCCGACGCGATCAGGACGACAGGCTACGACGTGCAATACGAGTGGGATTTCGTCAACGGCAAGCGTGTCGGGCGTGGATACGTCGCACGGAACTCCATCGAGGTCCGGATCGACACGGTTGACCGCGTCGGGGAGTACCTCGAGATCGCGGTCGGATCTGGGGCTACCTCATTGAACGGGATCCGGTTCGACATGAAGGATCAGGCCAAACTCGAACGCGAAGCGCTTCGCCTGGCTGTCTCGGATGCCCGGGCGAAGGCCGAAGCGGCCGCTGCGGGCGCGGGGCGTGCCATCGACAGAATCGTGCGGATTGACGAGCAGGGAGGCATCACCCCGCCGGTGCCGATGCCGTACCTGCGTCAGGCCGCGCAGTCAGTTTCCGCCGACGCCGCGCCGCCGATCGCAGCCGGCCAGCTCGAGATCCGAGCACGGGTCAGTCTGACTGCCGCCTTGAAGTGACCGGTCGAGGGCCAGATTAGAATTGTCGTTCTGAAATGGCTGCCATTGACTATGCCCGCGCCCGTCGCGCGTTGATGCGTCGCGACCCGGTCATCGCCACGCTCATTCGCCAGCACGGTGAATGCGGCCTGGCTGCGTCACAGCGGACGGATCCGTTTCACGCCCTGCTGCACGCCATCATTGCGCAGCAGTTGTCGACGAAGGCGGCTCGCACGATCGAGGCGCGCTTCTCGGCGCTCTTCGACGGTAACCCCACGCCGGCGGCGGTGACGCGTGTACCAGACGAACAGCTTCGAGCCGTCGGCCTCAGCGGGCAGAAGCTCAAATACATCCGCGACCTGTGCGCACGAATTCTCGACGGCTCGCTGAATCTCGTCGCTCTGACATCGCTCCCAGACGATGAGGTGATTGCGGCGTTGACGAGCGTGAAGGGCATCGGCCGCTGGACGGCGGAGATGTTCCTGATGTTTCGCTTGCACCGGCCTGATGTCCTGCCGGTTGGGGACCTTGGCATCGTCAAGGCCGTCCAACGAGCGTACAAGCTTCGCGCGCTGCCGACTCCCGCCCGGCTGACGAAGATTGGGGAGACGTGGCGGCCGTATCGATCCGTGGCCTGTTGGTACCTGTGGGCGAGTCTCGGCGCCCCGCCGATCAAACCGAGCAAGAACGGACGCGGCTGAACCGCAGCTGCCTATTCACATCATGCTGAACAAATCCTACGTGAGCATCCTCGTCGTTCTCGTCGTCGCCCAGGTGGGCGTGACGAGTTGCATGGGAAAGCGGGACGCGGCCGAACAGTCGGGGTCGGCGTCCTCTGACATCCCCAAGATCGCATTCGAGAAGTACACGCTGCCCAACGGCCTCGACGTGATCCTGAGCCGCGACCAGCGCGTGCCGATGGTGGCGGTGAATCTGTGGTACCACGTTGGCCCTGCCAACGAGGAGCCCGGCCGCACCGGGTTCGCACACCTGTTCGAGCACATGATGTTCCAGAGCTCGAAACACGTGCCGCCCGACTCGCATTTCAAGTTGCTCGAGGCGGCAGGTGCCAGCGACATCAACGGCACGACCGACTACGACCGCACCAACTACTTCGAGACCGTCCCGAGCAATCAACTCGAACTGGCGCTCTGGCTCGAGTCCGATCGCATGGGCTACCTGCTCGACGAGGTCGATCAGGCGGCTCTGTCGAACCAGCAGGACGTCGTTCGCAACGAGCGGCGTCAGAGCGTCGAGAACCAGCCGTATGGACTCGCGGAAGAGACGTTGATTCAGAATCTCTTCCCGAAAGGCCACCCGTACTACGGCAACGTCATCGGCTCGCACGAGGACATTCAGGCGGTCAAGCTCGATGACGTCAGACGTTTCTTCAAGCAGTACTACTCGCCCAACAACGCGAGCCTGGCGATCGTCGGCGACTTCGATCCAGCGATTGCGAAATCGCTTGTCGAGAAGTACTTCAGCACCCTCAAGCGTGGCGCGGACGTCCCGCCGATCAAGGCAGAAACGCCGAAGATCACAACAGAGCGGCGCACGGTCGTTAAGGCACGCGTGGAGCTTCCGCGCGTCTACATGGCGTGGGTGACGTCGCCGATTCTCAAGCCTGGCGATGCTGACGCGGACATCGCCTCGAACGTACTGGGCGGCGGTCGCTCGAGCCGTCTGTACAAGAAGCTCGTATACGAGAAACAGATCGCGCAGACCGTCTCGGCGCAGCAGTATTCACTCATCCTCGGGTCGATCTTCCAGATCGAGGCGACCGCACGTCCCGGGCACACGGTCGAGGAACTCGAGAAGGCGATCGAAGAGGAGTTGACGGCGTTCCGTGCGAGCCCGGTCGATGCGGGCGAGGTCGAGCGCGCGCGCAACACGATCGAGACGAACATGATCGGCGGCCTCGAGCGACTCGGTGGGTTCGGGGGCATCGCCGATCGACTGAACTCGTACAACCACTATCTCGGCACGCCCGACTATCTGGCCAAGGACATCGAGCGGTATCGCACCGTGACCGCCGGGTCGCTTCAGGCATTCGCGAAGGATCAGCTGACGACCACGTCGCGCGTCGTGATGCACGTCGTTCCTGGTGAACCGGAAGCCGTCGCACAAGTCCCGACACCGCCGGCGCCGGCCGCGGCCCAGGCGGGGGGCGAGTCGATCAACGCCGACGAGCCATGGCGGAATCAGGAACCACGCGCGGCTCAGGCGAAGCCGCTACAACTGGCCACGCCGGTCTCCGCGAAGCTCGCGAACGGTCTCACGCTGATCCTCAGCGAGCGTCGCGGTCTGCCGATCGTCGCATCGAATCTCGTCCTGCGGACCGGCAGCGACGCGAATCCTCTCGACAAGCCGGGCATGGCGAACTTTGTTGCCGCGATGCTCGATGAAGGCACTGCCAGGCGCAATGCGCTCCAGATCGCCGACGATGTGGCCCGGCTCGGCGCGTCGCTGGGCACCGGCAGCACGATGGACGCGACGACGATCTCCGCGCGATCGCTGACCAAGAATTTCCCTGCCACGCTCGAGATCCTCTCGGACGTTGTCCTCAATCCGTCGTTCCCCGCAGAGGAGATCGAGCGCCAGCGTGCGAGCCGGCTCGCGGGACTCGTTCAGCAGCGCGACAACCCGGGTCAGGTCGCCGCGCAGGTCATGGCAGCGTCGCTGTACGGCGCGAAGCATCCGTACGGATACAGCGAGGTTGGCACCGAAGCCTCTGTCAAGGCGCTTTCGAAAGATGACATGGCGGCGTTCTGGAAACAGAACTTCGTGCCGAACAACGCTGCGCTCGTCGTCGCGGGTGACATCTCGATGGACGAACTGCGGACGCTCGCCGAGAAGTCGTTCGGGGCATGGCAGATGGGCACGCCGGCGCAGCCCGCGTTGGGTGCACCGACGACCACCACCGCGAAGGTCGTAGTGGTGGACAAGCCGGGCAGCCCGCAGACCCAGGTCCGCGTCGCGAGCATCGGTGCGCCGCGATCGTCGCCCGACTTCCGTCCGATGCAGGTGATGAATCTCGCCCTCGGCGGCCTGTTCTCGAGCCGTATCAACATGAACCTGCGCGAGGTGCATGGCTACACGTACGGCGCCTCGTCACAGTTCGCATTCCGCCGCGCAGCGGGACCGTTCCAGGTGGCGTCCGGCGTCAGAACGGATGTGACCGGTCCGGCCGTGACGGAGATCTTCAAGGAAGTGCGCGGCATGGTTGAGAAGCCGGTGTCCGAAGACGAGTTGAAGAAGGCCAAGGACTCGCTGTCCAACTCGCTGCCGGGTGCGTTCGAGTCGAGCGCCAACGCCGTGAACAACTTCTCGAACGTGTTCATCTACGACCTCGGGCTCGACTACTACACGAGCTACGCCGCGCAGGTGAACGCCGTCACGGCCGAGCAGACACTCGCCGCGGCCAAGAAGTATCTGGTGCCGAACAGCATGATCGTGATTGCCGTGGGCGATAAGGCCAAGATCGAATCTCAGCTGAAGAAGCTGAACCTGGGCACGATCGAAACGCGGGACACGGAAGGCAGACCCGCAAAATAAGTCCTCAGTCCCCGGTCCCCTGTCCACAGTCCCGGCAAGAACGCAGAAACCGCTGTGGACTGAGGACTGGGGACTGGAGACTGATATAATCCCGGACTAGACCAGTCGGATATGTCGGTTGCCACTTCCGGCCCTCTTCGAACGGCCGGCTCCGTCGTTGACCTTATCGGGAATACCCCCCTCATCCGCCTCACCAACTTCGAGGCGGGTCTGCGCAATGTGGAGCTGTATGCCAAGGCTGAGTGGCGCAATCCCGGTGGGTCGGTGAAGGACCGGCCGGCTGCCCGCATGATTGCCGACGGCGAGCGGTCGGGTGCGCTGACGCACGACAAGGTCATCCTGGACGCGACGTCGGGGAACACCGGCATCGCCTACGCGATGATCGGCGCGGCGCGCGGCTATCGCGTCAGGCTCTGCGTGCCAGAGAACGTGACGCCCGAGCGCAAGCGGATCCTGCGCGCGTTTGGTGCGGAGATCGTCTTCACCGATCCGATGCAGGGCTCCGACGGCGCGATTATCAAGGCGAAGGCGCTCTACGCCGCCGAACCGGATCGCTATTTCTACGCGGACCAGTACAACAATCCGGGTAACTGGCGGGCGCACTACGACACGACTGCCCCGGAGATCCTCGAGCAGACGGGCGGACGCCTGACGCACTTCGTCGCCGGACTCGGCACGAGCGGCACGTTCATGGGCGTTGGCCGCAAGCTTCGCGAGGTGAATCCGTCCATTCGGCTGATCTCGGTCCAGCCTGATTCACCGCTGCATGGTCTCGAGGGTCTCAAGCACATGGAGACCGCGATCGTGCCGGGGATCTACGATCCGGCCCTCGCGGACGAAGACATCGGCGTCAGCACCGAGGAGGCGCACGAGTTGACGAGGCGCCTCACGCAGGACGGACTGTTCGTCGGTATCTCGAGTGGCGCAAATCTCGCGGGCGCCCTTCGGGTCGCGCGCAACACATCGGACGCCGTCATCGTCGTGGTGTTCTGCGACGGCGGCGAGAAGTACCTCTCCGAGCGCTTCTGGGATGAAGATGCGACGCCCACGCTGGCGTTGGGTGCAGGTGTGGAGCAGGCGATTCGTGCGCACGGCGCCGAGACCTATCCCAACGAGTGCTGTGGCGCTCTCTATGGGCGAGACGGTGTGGTGACGGCGACGCTTGCGCTCTCGAACACCACCGACGAGGGACCGCGGCGGCGTTTCCTGGTTCGTCCGCAGGACTATGTGGCGGCCGAACGGCGCGCCTCGGAGCTTGGCGCAGATCTCCTCGGGTTCTACCATTCGCATCCGGATCATCCTGCGCGGCCATCGCAGTACGATCTCGATCACGCGTGGCCGTTTTTCTCGTACATCATCGTGTCCGTTCGCGCGGGGAAGCCAGAGGCGATGACCTCGTGGCGGCTGCGTGAGGACCGTTCAGCCTTCGACCCGGAACGTGTGACATATGCCGAACACAATTAACATTCCGACGCCGCTTCGCCCGTTTACCGACAAGAAGGAGGCCGTGGAGGTCAGCGGCGCCACAGTCGGTGAGCTGCTGACCGATCTCACCACGCGCTACGAAGGGCTCCGCAAGCATCTCTATGCCGACAACGGCAAGTTGCGGAACTTCGTGAACGTGTATCTGAACGACGAGGACATCCGCTACCTGCAGCGCGAAGCGACGCCCGTCAAAGCTGGCGACACGCTGAGCATCGTGCCGTCGGTCGCTGGCGGTGCGCCCACGACAGCGACACCACTCTCGAACGTAGGGGCGGGTCTTCAGACCCGCCCGGATGATCTGTCGCCAGAAGAGATCAAGCGCTACAGCCGGCATTTGATCATGCCGGAGATGGGCATGGACGGTCAGCGCAAGCTGAAGGCGGGAAGCGTGCTCTGCATCGGCGCTGGCGGACTTGGATCTCCCGCGGCGATGTATCTGGCCGCTGCCGGCATCGGCCGCCTCGGCATCGTCGACTTCGACGTGGTGGACTTCAGCAACCTGCAGCGACAGTTGCTGCACACGACGAACGATGTGGGACGGACGAAGCTCGCGTCGGCGAAGGACAAGGTCGTCGCACTGAATCCTCACGTGCAGGTCGACACCTACGAAGAAGCGCTCTCTTCCGAGAATGCGATGCGACTCTTCAAAGGCTACGACGTGATTCTCGACGGCACGGACAACTTCCCGACGCGCTACCTCGTGAACGATGCCTGCGTGATCTCCGGGATTCCGAATGCGTACGGCAGCATCTTCCGTTTCGAAGGGCAGGCGTCTGTCTTCGCAACGAAGGACGGCCCGTGCTATCGCTGCCTCTATCCCGAGCCGCCTCCGCCAGGACTTGTTCCGAGCTGCGCTGAGGGCGGCGTGCTTGGCGTGTTGCCCGGCATCATCGGTGTCATCCAGGCCACCGAATCGATCAAGTTGATCACGGGCATCGGCGAGCCGTTGATCGGCCGGTTCCTGATCTATGACGCGCTGAAAATGAAGTTCCGTGAGCTGAAGTTGAAGAAGGATCCCGAATGCCCGGTGTGCGGCCCGAATCCGACCGTCACGAAGCTGATCGACTACGACCAGTTCTGTGGCGTCGGCCCGGCTCACGCAACCGAGAACGCTGGAGGAACTGTGAGCGATTGGGAGATTACGCCGGTCGAGTTGAAGAAGAAGCTCGATGCGGGAGAGACACCGTTCATCCTGGATGTCCGTGAGCCGAACGAGTATCAAATTAATCGCATACCGGGATCGACGCTGATCCCGCTGGGAGAGCTTCCAAGGCGATATCAGGAACTTCCCCGGGACCGCGAGATCGTCGCCCAGTGCAAGATGGGCGGTCGAAGCGCCAAGGCAATGGATTTCCTGAAGACCGTCGGGTTCACCAACGTGAAGAACCTCAAGGGCGGAATTCTCGAGTGGATCGACAAAGTCGACCCATCTCAGCCGAAGTACTAGCTGGTGGGTGGCGCCATTCTCCTACCGAGATCTCCGACCATTCTTGACCGGGTTCAGTAAGGGGACTAAAATACCGACTGGAGAAGTCGGATATTCCGTTGTCGCTAAGGAACGGCGGGCCGGCACCATCCACCATGTTGAGATTGTCAAAAAAGGCTGACTACGCGCTGATCGCCATGAACCACCTTGCGCGGAAGCAGGGCAGTCCGTGTGCATCGACCAGTGCTCGTGATATCGCGGAGCGCTACGACATTCCGATCGAGCTGATGGCGAAGGTTCTTCAACGCCTCGTCCGGACGGGACTTCTCGTATCGACGCAAGGGACGCGCGGCGGTTACATGCTCAGCCGCTCGTCAGGCGCGATCAGCGTTGCCGATGTGATTCAGGCCATCGACGGTCCGTTCACGGTGACCGCCTGCTCCTCGGATAAGCACGACTGCGATCAGTACAGCAAGTGCAACGTGCGTGGTCCGCTCTGGCAAATTCGTGAACGGATTGTCGCGACGCTCGATACGGTGAGCATCGCGGAGATGGCTGCAGACAGTGAACCCGCGACCGCAGTGGCGGCAGAACTTGCCGTCGTGCGCAGGAGCGGGATGCCAGCAAGCGCGGGCCATGGCCCGCGACAGGGATGACGATGAAGCTGCCGATTTACTTGGACTACCACGCCACGACGCCGGCCGATCCGCGCGTTGTGGAAGCGATGCTTCCGTACTTCACCCAACAGTTCGGCAACGCCGCGAGCCGCAATCACGCCTTCGGCTGGGAAGCCGAGGAAGCGGTGGAGAACGCGCGCAAGCAGGTCGCCGATCTGATCGGGGCGAGCGCGAAGGAAGTGATCTTCACGAGCGGCGCCACCGAATCGAACAACCTGGCGATCAAGGGTGTCGCGGAGATGTACCGCGAGAAGGGGAACCACATCATTACCTGCGTCACCGAGCACAAAGCCGTCATCGATACGTGCAAGAAGCTCGAGAAGCAGGGCGCCCGCGTGACGTATCTGCCGGTGCAGAAGGACGGACGCATCAACCTTGACGAGCTTCGCGCCGCGATCACGGACAAGACGATCCTCATCACCATCATGACGGCGAACAACGAGATCGGCGTGTTGCAGCCGATCGCCGAGATTGGTGCGATTGCAAAAGAGAAGGGAATCCTCTTCCACACCGACGGCGTTCAGGCGGTCGGCAAGGTACCGGTCAACGTCAACGAGATGAAGGTCGACCTGCTGTCGCTGAGCGCGCACAAGATGTACGGCCCGAAGGGCGTCGGTGCGTTGTACGTGCGCCGGCGGAATCCGCGCGTGCTGCTGTCAGAGCAGATCAGCGGTGGTGGTCACGAGCGCGGTATGCGATCGGGCACGCTCAACGTCCCCGGTATCGTGGGCCTTGGCAAGGCTGCGGAGTTGTGCCGTCTGGAGATGGCCGCCGATACCGAGCGTCTGAGGAAGCTGCGTGATCGTCTCAATGAGGGACTGCACAAGAACCTCGACGAGCTCTACGTCAACGGCTCGTGGGAGCATCGCTTGCCGCACAGCCTGAACATCAGCTTTGCGTACGTCGAAGGCGAATCCCTGCTGATGGGCATCAACGACGTGGCCGTCTCGTCTGGCTCGGCCTGCACCTCGGCGAGCCTGGAGCCGTCCTACGTACTGAAGGCGCTCGGTGCGGGCGACGATCTCGCGCACTCGTCCATTCGATTCGGCCTCGGCCGCTGGACGACGGAAGAAGAGGTCGACTACGTGATCGACAAGTTGACGAACGTCGTGCGGCGGCTGCGTGAGATGTCGCCGCTCTATGAGATGGTCAAGGAAGGCGTGGACCTTTCGAAGATGCAGTGGGTGACGCATTAACGCGTAATTCAAAATGCAAGATGCAAAATGCAAAACGAATTTGCATTCATTTTGAATTTTGCCTTTTGAATTTTGCATTACGGAGAGATTGAGAAATGGCTTATTCGAACAAAGTGATCGACCACTACGAGAACCCGCGCAATGTCGGGTCACTTCCCAAGGACAGCGCCAACGTCGGCACCGGGCTCGTCGGCGCGCCGGAATGCGGCGACGTGATGAAGCTGCAGGTCATGGTCAATCCGGCGACCGGCATCATCGACGACGCGAAGTTCAAGACTTTCGGGTGCGGATCGGCGATCGCCAGCTCCAGCCTCGCGACCGAGTGGCTGAAGGGCAAGACAGTCGACCAGGCGCTCGCGATCAAGAACACCGACATCGTCGCCGAGCTGTCGCTGCCGCCGGTCAAGATTCACTGCTCGGTTCTTGCCGAGGACGCGATCAAGGCTGCGATCGCGGACTACAAGAGCAAGCAGGAGAAAGAGCAGGGCGTTCCGGCTACTGCGGGTCACGCGCAGCCGAACGCGTAACGAGATGATCGAGATTTCCGCGACCGCCGCGCAAAAGATCCAGTCGCTGATGTCGAAGCAGGGCATCAACGATGGTGGTCTTCGTGTGGGTGTCAAAGGTGGAGGCTGCTCCGGGTTGAGCTACACGTTCGCCTGGGAGCGGCAGCCACGTCTCGGCGACGAGGTCTTCGAAGGGCACGGCGCGAAGATCTTCGTGGACAAGAAAAGCTACTTGTTTCTCAAGGGGACGACGCTCGACTACGACACAGCGCTTCTGACGAAGGGCTTCGTGTTCAACAACCCGAACGCGAAGCAGACCTGCGGTTGCGGCAGCTCCTTCGGGGCGTGATTTCGTAGGAGAAGTTCACCGTTCACAGCGGCCGCGCGGAGCTGGTCGAACTCAGATGTGAACAGTTGCTGTGAACTGCCTACTGTGAACTGTCAACTGCCTACTGCCCGATGACTCGCGATCCAATTCCCGCGCAGGCCGTCTCGACACTGGAATGCCGGAGCTGCGGTGCCGGTGCCCCCGTTGACGAGCATTTCTGCCCGCAGTGCAGTCGGATCCTCGCGCTCGGACGGCATGGTGACTACTTTTCGTTTCTCGGGTTGCCGCGGCGGCTGGTCATCGATCAGGCGCAGCTCGAGCGCCGGTTCCGTGATTTGAGCCGTCAGTTTCACCCCGACTACTTCTACAACGCGGCGCCCGCGGAGCGGCTCGCGAGCCTGGAGCGCTCGTCGTATCTGAACGACGCCTATCGCGCGCTGCGCAATCCAATCACGCGGATCGAGCATCTGCTCGCCATAGAGGGGCTGCCGTCGGCGAAGTCTGAGGACCATTCGGCAGGCTCAGGGCAAGCGGCAGCGAAGGTTCCGCCCGGGTTGCTCGAGGAAGTGTTCGAGCTCAACGAACAGCTCGATGAGATTCGTGAGTCGCGCGAGGCCGGTGGCGATCCGGCAATGTTGCGTGAGCGGCTCGAGTCTGCGCGCAAGCCGATCGACCTGAAGCGCGAAGAGCACGAGCGCGAAGTCGAAACGCTGAGCGCACAGTGGGACCGGCAGTCGACGGCGAGTCCTGCGGAGAAACGCGCGACGCTCGACGCCCTGCGCGAGCGCCTGCTGGAGCGGAACTATATCAACAACCTGTTGGCCTCCATCGATCGCGAGGCCCAGAGCCTGGAGCCGAAAGCCGAGAGCCGTGGGTAAAGTCGTAGGGATCGATCTCGGGACGACGAACAGCCTCGTCGCGTATGTCCGCGACGGCGTGCCGCAGGTAATCCGTGACGCGTCGGGCGACGCGCTGGTGCCGTCGGTCGTGTCTCTCGGTGAAGACGGGACTTTCTTCGTCGGCCGCGAAGCGCAGCGGCGACTGTTGACGGCCGCGTCGCGCAGCGTCTACTCGGTCAAGCGATTCATGGGTCGCGGAATCGACGACGTCCGCGATGAGGCGGCGCTCCTGCCCTTCACAGTCGGTGGTGAGGCTGGAGGCGTCGTTCGCATCGGTCTCGCCGATCGCGAATTCACGCCGCCCGAAATCTCGGCGTTCGTCCTGCGTGAGCTGAGGCAGCGCGCCGAGGATCACTTCCGCGAACAGGGCGAGTTCGACTTCGAAGTCGATCGGGCCGTGATCACCGTGCCCGCGTACTTCAACGACGCGCAACGCACGGCGACGCGTGATGCCGGCCGCCTGGCGGGGCTCGAAGTGCTGCGCATCGTGAACGAGCCGACCGCGGCGTCGCTGGCGTACGGCCTCGATCGCCGCGACCGCGGCATCATCGCCGTATACGACCTCGGCGGTGGCACGTTCGACATCTCGATCCTCAAGGTCGAGGACGGTGTCTTCCAGGTGCTTGCCACCAACGGCGACACGCATCTGGGCGGCGACGACATCGATCGGCTCCTCGTGGAATTAGTGCTTCGGGAGCTCGCTGCCGGCAGGTCCAACCGCCTTCGCGCCGAAGATATCCAGGCAATCCGTAAGGCTGTGATCGCAGCGAAGCACGATCTCACGGATCTCGAGCAAAGCGAGATTCGAGTCGAATCGGTGGATTATCGGCGAGCGATCACGCGCGGCGAATTCGAGCAGCTGGTTCGTCCACTGGTCGAGCGAACGATTCAGCCTGTTCGTCAGGCGCTCGCCGACGCAGGGCTCGAGCCGCCCGAGGTAGACGAGGCGGTTCTGGTGGGCGGCTCGACGCGAGTCCCACTCGTCCGACGGATTGTGTCGGAGCTGTTCGGCCGCACTCCGCACAGTGAGCTGAATCCGGACGAAGTCGTGGCGCTCGGCGCAGCCGTGCAGGCCGACATCCTGATCAGTGGCCGGCGCGAGATGCTGTTGCTCGACGTGACGCCGCTGAGCCTCGGCATCGAAACGATGGGCGGCGTGGTGTCGAAGATCATCCTGCGCAACTCGACGATTCCGGCGAGCGGGCGTGAGATGTTCACGACCGGCGTCGACAATCAGACCGCAGTCGATATTCACGTACTGCAGGGCGAGCGGGAACTGGCGAGCGACTGCCGTTCACTGGCGCGGTTCAAGCTGCGCGGGATCCCGCCGATGCCTGCTGGTCTGCCGCGTATCGAAGTGCGGTTCCAGATCGACGCGAACGGCATCCTCAGTGTCGCCGCGTCTGAGCTCCGTACGGACATCGCGCAGACGATCGAGGTCAAGCCGTCATATGGCCTGACCGACCAGGAAGTGGAGCGCATGCTCATCGAGTCGTTCGAGCACGCGCAGGCCGACATCGATGCGCGCCTCCTCATCGAGGCGCGAAACGAGGCGGAGACCGTGATCAACGCCACGGAGAAGACACTGCGTCGGCCGGACTTCTCCGAGATCGCTTCCGGTGATTTACAGCCAGGTGAACCCGAGAAGATTCAGTCTGCGCTCGATGCGCTGAAGCTGGCGATGGGCGGCGCGGATCGCGACGCCGTTCGCGACCTGACGCACGCGCTCAATCACGCCACGCAGCACCTGGCAGAGGTCATGATGAACCGCGGCGTTCGCGCAGCGCTCGCTGGCAAGAATGTCAAAGACGTGTGAGGAGGATCCATTTTGATTTGGTGATTCTTGATTGGTGATTCGTTTGTGAATGGAGATTGTCGATCGTTGATTTGCCGGTGATTGCCCCGCCAATCATCAATCGTCAATCAGCAATCAACAACGAATCGAGAATCAAAGATCGTGAAATCCAAAATGCTCTGAGATGCCCAAAGTCACTTTTATCAAGGACGGCAAGGAAACCACCGTGGAGTTCGAGCACGGCAAGCTCGAATACCAGCATCACGGACTGCCGGAATCGTTTCTCGACGTGGCAATGAACCTCGGCATCCAGCTCGAACACGCCTGCGGAGGAAGCTGCGCCTGCACGACGTGTCACCTGATCATCCGCAAGGGCATGGAGAACCTGAGCGAGGAGCAGGACAACGAGCTCGATCGCCTCGACACCGCATGGGATTTGACGACGAGCTCGCGGCTCGGGTGCCAGGCCGTCATCAAGGGTGACGTCGTCGCCGAGTTCCCGATGTATACGCGGAACTACGTCCAGGAGGGCGGTGCCATCCAACTCGGGAAGTCCGAAGAACAAAACGATCGTGAAAAGGATCGTGGCGGAGCCCGGCCATGAGATGGACGAACTCTGAAGACATCGGAATTGCACTCTTTGAAAAATTTCCAACGGTTGACCCGCTGACGGTCCGGTTTACCGATTTGCGCGAAAAGGTCATGGGGCTCGACGGTTTTGACGACGACCCCAAAAGCTCGAACGAACCGAAGCTCGAGGCTATCCAGATGGCTTGGTACGAAGAATGGAAGGATAACCAGTAGGAGAGGAGAAACCGGTAAGATATGCCGGCCGTCTAAACAGATATGAATAGCCGCCAAATCATCGCTGCGGCATTTCTGTCGTCCATCCTGGCCCTACCTGCCGCGGCTCAGGACAAGGTGGATGTGGGCAAGCTTCCCTTGAACCTGGCCCGAATCCAACAGCAACTGCAACAGTCGACTGTCCGCGAGGATCGTGAGGGACTGAACCTCCGGTACTTCGTGCCCGTGTACGGTCAGGCTCCCCGCATCGACCTCTTTCCAAACCGGGAGCCAGGCTTGTTCACCGCCCCGCCGCCGTACGGCGCTCCGACGCACAGCCAGATGATCCAGCAGGTGACGCCGCAGGAATATCGCGCTCCCGCCGCCGATTTTTCCTCACTACTCCGCTGGTTCGCCGACAAGTCGAAGGACAAGAAGTAATTTACACTTCCAGCTCGCTTGTGTTGGGTGGACTCGGGGAAGGCTGGTTGACTCAGGCAGCCGTCTCACGAGGGATGGGCGTTGCAGACCTCACCGACACAAGCGAGGTTCTGGAGTAAACGTGCGAGTGCTGGTGGTCGCGGCCACGGAGGCCGAGGTGTCCCCTCTTGTCGCCGCGTTGGGTCGTGTATCGGTCGTTGGGCCGAGAGTCACGCGACATCAGGCCGCCGGTCATGACATCGACGTCCTGATCAGCGGCGTGGGAATGGTTGCGACCGCAACGTGGTGTTCGCGCGTACTCTCCGCGGAACGATTCGACGTGGCGCTCGACCTCGGCGTGTGTGGCAGCTTCAGACCCGAGATCTTTCCCGGCTCCGTAGTCCATGTGGTGTCCGATCGTCTCGTGGAACTGGGCGCCGAAGATGGCGACGCGTTCCTCACGATCCAGGAGATGAAGCTGCTCGGTGACGACGAGTTCCCCTTCATGGGCGGGCGATTGGTCAATACGTCACCACCAGTGCTCGCGCCACTCTCGAGCATGCGAGCGGTCAGCGGCATCACGGTGAACACGGTGCACGGCAACGAGCACTCGATTGCTCGTGTGACGAAGCGTTTTTCGCCTGAGGTCGAGACGATGGAAGGCGCGGCCTTCATGTATACCTGCCTGATTCACGGCCTGCCCTTCGCGCAGGTGCGAGCGGTCTCGAATATCGTCGAGCGGCGAAACCGCGCGGCCTGGAAGCTCGATGAGGCGGTCGCAAACCTGGGTGCCGTTGCCCGTCAGATGTTGGCGCTATGAACCTGAGTCTTGGATTCTCACCCTGCCCAAATGACTGCTTCATGTTCGATGCGATGGTGCACCACCGGATCGATCTCGAGGGGTTCGAGTTCGACGTGCGCATGGCCGACATCGAAGCGCTGAACGCCGCCGCGTTCGCCGGAGACGTCGACATCACGAAATTGAGTTTTCACGCCTACGCGTACTGCGCGGATGACTACGTGCTGCTCGACGCCGGCAGCGCGCTCGGACGCAACTGTGGACCACTGCTCATCTCGCAGCGTCCGATCTCTCCGGAGGAAGTCGCGGCCGGGCATCTTCGCATCGCCATCCCGGGCAAGTACACGACCGCCAACTTTCTCCTGAGCCTGGCGTTTCCGCGTGCGACCGACACGTCCGAGTGTCTGTTCTCGGACATCGAAGGCGGCGTGCTCGACGGCAGATTCGATGCCGGTCTCATCATTCACGAGAATCGTTTCACCTACGCGGACAGGGGACTGAGGAAGATCATCGACCTTGGCGAGTTCTGGGAGTCCGAAACCGGAGCAGCCATTCCTCTCGGGGGCATCGTCATCAGCCGTCGTCTGCCTGCGGAGGTGCGTCAGCGTGTGAATCGTGTGATGCGCCGGAGTGTCGAGTATGCGTTCGCGAATCGAGATGCGAGCCTGCCATTCGTGCGGGCCAACGCGCAAGCGATGAGCGACGAGGTCATGTACAAGCATATCGATCTGTATGTAAACGACTACTCGGTCGACCTCGGGGTTGATGGAAGGCGCGCGGTCGAAGTGCTCTTCGAGCGGGCGAGGATCTCGGGCGTGATTCCCGAGATAGGCGAGGGCCTCTTCCTCAGTGCCTAGATCCTCTGTCGTCGAGACGGCGCGTCTGCTGCTGAGACCTCCAACGCCGGAGGATGTTGAGTTGATCTTCGAGCGCTACGCGTCCGACGCCGAGGTGACGAAGTATCTGGGTTGGCCGCGACACACGTCGCTTCAGGACACGCGGGCCTTTGTCGGGTTCAGCCTGGCCGAGTGGGCGCGTTGGGGAGTCGGTCCCTTGATGGCGTTCGACAAGGCCAGTGGCACGCTGCTCGGAGCGTCCGGTCTCGTGATGGAGACGACCGACCGCGCGGCGACCGGATACGTCCTGGCGCGGGACGCCTGGGGACAGGGATATGCGACCGAGTCTCTTCTCGCGATGATAGCGCTCGCAGAAGAGCTCAAGGTCGCCCGCTTGTACGCGCTGTGCCACGTTGACCATCAGGCGTCATCGCACGTCCTCGAGAAGTGCGGCTTCCGGCGCGAAGGCGTGCTGCCCCGGCACTCGGTATTTCCGAACCTGTCGCCTGAGCCACTTGACGTGCTCTCGTACGCCCGATCGCCCGTATGATCGGGCCACCACATCGGAACCGACCAGAAGCGAGGGGGTGTTATCGTGCACGCGCGTATCCGTCACTCGGTCATTCTGGCAGTCGTGGTTGCCGGCTCATGGATCATTGCGCCTGTTCACGCGCTCGCCCAGGGCGAAGCACTGAACACGCCGAAACGCACCGCTCCTCCGGCACCCACTCCGCGCACGCGAGATGGCAAGGTGGACTTCTCCGGTATCTGGACTCCCGATCGGAAGTTCATCTACGACATCAACGATGCGTTGAAGCCGGGCGAGACGCTGCCCATTCAGGACTGGGCGTTGAAGGTGACCCTCGAGCGTCTCTCGAAGGACGATCCCGAAGCGCTCTGTCTTCCCGCTGGTGTGCCGAGGCAGGCGCCCTACCCGTGGCGGATTCTGCAGACGCCGACACACATGTTCTTCCTCTTCGAGGGGAACATCCATAGCTACCGCCAGATCTTCATGAACGGGAAACACCCGGACCCGGACGATCTGGATCCGACGTGGTACGGTCACTCGATTGGCCGCTTCGATGGTGACACGCTGGTCATCGACACGATCGGCTTCAACGACAAATTCTGGTTCGACTTCGCCGGCCACCCGCATACGGAGAAGCTACACACCATCGAACGTTATCGGCGTCCGAGCTTTGGCAAGCTGGAATACGAAGTCACGATCGACGATCCCGGCGCGTACACGAAGCCTTTCACGCTCTACGGCGGCCACGACTACGACGCGGCCACCGAGTTGATGGAGTACATCTGCAACGAAAACAACCAGGACGTCGAGCACATCGTGGGCAAGGATCCGCGCAATAAGTACTCGAAGCCGAATTAGTGATTTGTGATTCTTGATTGAACGATTCGTTGTTGATTGCGGATTCCTGATTGGGGATTCGTCACGGTTCGAACCAGCCTCCAATCAGCAATCGACAATCGAACAAATCAACGACGAATCACAAATCAAAGATCGTCCAATCAAGGATTGGTTCAGGCGCGCAGGCGATGATCGGCGATGTCCTGCGCGACGCGAGCGACGATGCGATGGAGCTGGTGGACGCCTTCGGTAAGTGAGGCCGGTCCAGGCTGAAGGATGTACGACGACTTGATCTCGTAAATGTGCCCGTCGCGTACGGCGGGTACGTCCTCCCACCCGGGTCGACTGGCGATCCGCTCAGGGCGCACGGCCTTCCCGCACCACGACGCGACAATCACGTCAGGCCTTCGTGCGATGACTGACTCGGCGGACACGATTCGGTCGCGGCCGAGCCGTGCGTCGCGAAGCTCGGGAAAGATCGGATCGCCGCCCGCGACTTCGATGAGTTCCTCTACCCAGCGGATGCCGGAAATGAGCGGCTCGTCCCACTCTTCAAAGTAGACGCGCGGGCGTATCGGGAGTCGCGTTGCCGCCGCCCGAATCGAGTCGATCTCGAGCTCGAGATCCGCGGCGAGCTTGTCGCCTCGCTCGGGACAGCCGACGATTGCCCCTACCATGCGAATCATCTGCAGGATCTCGGCGATGCTGCGCTGGTTGAATGCCACGACTGGATATCCACGCTTGACTAGCTCGCAGGTGATCGTTGCCTGCAGGTCCGAGAATGCCAGGATCAAGTCGGGTTGCAGCGCTTCGATCCGATCGTATTTAGCGCTGATGAACGCGGAGACTCGCGGCTTGCGTCGCGCCTCCGGCGGTCGAACCGTGTAGCCGGACACGCCAACGACCCGATGCCCTTCGCCGAGTAGATACAACGTCTCCGTCGTCTCCTCGGTCAGGCACACGATACGGGACGGGTAGCCGCTCATTCGTGTCGCAACTCGAGATCGGTCCAGACGAACGGCTCGCGCGTGACGACCTCTCCCGTCTCGAGGTCGAGCGCGTGTGCGAACATCGGTCCGGCGCTCACGCAGGTGTGGAACTCGCCGTTCTCGCCGCACGGATCGACGCCCGCAGGCAGATCGTCGAGCAGCGATCGGTCGAATGCGCGTCCAGCGAAGCTGGTGTCGAGCACGCGCGTATCGATGCAGGAGAGTCGCGCCCTCAGCCCCCTGGCGATCATTTCTTCGGCAAGTCGCGCCGTCGGCACTCCCCACACGGGAAACATCGGTCCGAGGCCGCTACCGGCGAGCCGTTCTTCGCGATACCGCCGCACGTCGTCGAGAAACAGATCGCCGAAAGCCACGTGTGTGAAGCCGTCCCGAACAGCGTCGGCAACAGCGATCGCCATGCGCTCCTCGTACACCTCGTTTGGACAGGGATGCGGAATTGGGACGATTCGCAGCGGCAGTCCTGTCATGCGGGCCTGCGCCGCGACCACGCTACGACGTACGGCATGCATGGCGACTCGGTCAACCGCCTCGTTGACCGTTGTCAGCAGCCCGGCGACCGCACCCGGATGCGTTTCGTTGAGACGATGGAGGGCCCACGCGCTGTCCTTGCCCGAGCTCCACGATAGGAGGATCTTCATTTGAAGGCGTCCGGGTGGAGCGCGCGCGCGAACGCTTCTGTCGCGGCCGCCAGCCGCGGGCCGGGCACGACGAGGTAGTCACCGGTCAGGAGATGCACGCGCTGGTTCCTGACCGCCGGTATCGACGACAGCGCTGACCACGCGTCGCGCGCAGGCGATGTCGTCTTCTCAATCAGCCCTGACGCGCGAACTTCGAGAATCACATCCGGCGCACGCGCGAGGATGGTCTCGACCGACGGTTGCACCGACTCTCGCGAGACATCCGCGAACACGTTCCTGCCGCCGGCGATCGTCAACATCTCGTTAAGAAAACCGACGCCGCCGCTGGCGTAGACATCGCGCAGTGTCCCCTGCTGCCGCTCGAAGATCAGCATCGTGCGCGGCTGCGCGCGTCCTGTGACGCGATCGTGCACCGCATCGAGGCGAGACTGGAGAGACGAGGCCAGTCGGTCGGCCTCCGGGCGATGACCTGTCGCAACGCCGAGGTCTCGAATCGAGTTCAGGGTGGTTGGAATTCCCCCGTGCCGATAGCTGAAGGTGCGGTGGCCGGACCGCTCGAGCTGTTTCTCCAGGTCCGACTGCGAGCCGTACACGATCACAAGGTCGGGACGGAGCGCCAGGATCCGCTCCGTGTCGGGATCGAGCAGCGCGCCCACTTTCGGCAACGCCGTGACCTCGGGCGGGAACTCGTCGTAGCTGCTCACCGCAATGACCTGCGGCCCGGCGCCAATCGCGAAGAGCATCTCGGTCATTGCCG
Organism: uncultured Acidobacteriota bacterium; assembly: GCA_963772955.1. Lineage (GTDB taxonomy): Bacteria > Acidobacteriota > Vicinamibacteria > Vicinamibacterales > UBA2999 > Gp6-AA40. Next base: position 192,972 of record CAVYZF010000010.1, read on the forward strand.
GCACAAGCGACACGATTCGTCGCGGCGCCGACGCGGGGGCATGGTCCTGGGCGCGTGACGCGTCGACCAGGAAGACGACGAAGGCGAACGCAACGAGTGCGACTAGCTTTTGCGAACGAGCAGCCACAGGAAGAACGGACCTCCGATCATCGCGGTGACAACACCGACGGGGATCTCGACGGGAGAGAGAAGCGTCCGGGCGAGCAAATCGCACGCGACGAGAAACGCCGCGCCGAAGAGCGCCGACGCCGGCAGCACGATTCGATGATCGACGCCGACGAGCAGACGAACCAGGTGCGGGACGACGATGCCGACAAAGCCAATCGGCCCGGCCAGTGAAACGGCGGCCGCCGTGGCCAGCGATGCGCTGACGAAGGCGAGTCGTTGTGCGCGCGGCACGTCGACACCGCGAGCGGCGGCGGCATCCTTGCCGACGCTGAGCAGGTTGAGCGACGACGGCAGCAGCGCAAACAGCGCGAACGCCAGGACCACGAGCGGCAGCGATGCGATGAGCGGGTCGTAGCTCCCGATGTCCAGGTCGCCCATGATCCAGCGCGCGGCGCGATAGACCTGCGCAAAGTCGGCGAGGTACTGGACGAACATGATGATCGCCGACAGAAACGAGTTGAGCGTGACGCCGGCGAGCAGGAGCACCGACGTCGAGATCGCGTGCCCGTGCCGGGTCGCGAGCCAGTAGACGACCGCGGTGGCGCCGGCTGCGCCGATGAGGCTGGCGGCGGGAACCGCGGACAGCGGGCCCAGCGCGAATGCCCCGCCGAAGATGATCACGAGCATCGCGCCAAGCGATGCGCCGGCCGAGACGCCAAGAGTGAACGGCGTGGCGAGGGGGTTTCGCAGCATCGCCTGAAGGACCACGCCCGCCGAGGCGAGCGCGGATCCGACGAGGGCCCCAGCCAGGACGCGAGGAAGCCTTGCGACAAAGAAGATCTGCGCATCGACGTTCTGGTCGAACGGAATCGACGGATCGAGTGCCCGTGTCAGGCTGATCGACGTCGAGCCGACGAGCGGTGCCAGCATGCACGTCACGACCGCCAGCGTGCCGAAGCCGATGATTGTCGCGAGCAGTCGCCCGCGAATCGAGGCGCGTCCCATGCGACGTGGCAGTGACGATTCGCTGGCGGAGTCGAGCGTGATCATGAGAGCCGCCCCAGCGGTACGACTGTCAGGTGACCGGCGAGCTCGTGGCGGCGAACGTCAGCCTCCACGTCGTAGAGTTGGCGCACCATCGAAGACGTCAGCACCTCTGACGTCTCGCCGCACGCCAGCACGCGTCCGTTGCGCATGAGCACGAGCGTGTCGCAGAGCGACGCGGCGAGGTTGAGATCGTGGGTCGCCATCACCATCGTTGCCGAACGCTCGCGATTCAATCGCTGCATCAACAGGCCGATCTCGAGCTGATATCCGAGATCGAGCGAAGCAGTCGGCTCGTCGAGCAGCAACACTTCCGGCGTTTGCGCGAGCGCGCTGGCGATGATGACGCGCTGTTTTTCACCGCCGCTGAGTGCCATGTAAGAGCGCTCGGCGAGCTGGAGCGTTCCGGTGGCGTCGAGTGATTCACGAGCGATGGCGAGATCCGCCGGCCCTTCGAGTTGGAACGGACCGAGGTGCGGATGCCGGCCCATCAGCGCCATTTCAAGCACGCTGTATTCGAAAGCGGGATGCGTCTCTTGCGGAACGACGGCGATTCGCCGCGCGATGTACCGCCGCGACATCGTCGTCAATGCGCGTCCGTCGAGCGAGATGGTGCCGCTGTCCGGCATGAGCACACCGGCGAGCAGCTTCAGCAAGGTGGTCTTGCCGCAGCCATTGGGACCGATGAGTCCGGTCAGGGAGCCGCGTGCGATCCGCACACTGATCTCGCGAACGGCATTGACCGGTTCGACACCGGTACGCCGGTTGTAGGTGTAGGAAACGCGATCGGCGGTCAGGAACATTGTCTCCTTCCCGGCGTCCTTCGCGCCGGAGCACCTTGCGACGCGCGACACGCGCGATCGAAGGTAGGGACAGAAAAATCAGGTGCGAGGTCTCCTGGCTCGCGGAGGTTGTCGTGATTCGATCTGTCTTCCCGCGTCCGACACCCGGACTGCAGTGACGTGTGCGATCGAATCTCTCCGCTTACAGTGGCGGGACCGCGTGGGTTTTGCACCCACTTCCCTCAATTCACCCGACGGGAGCTTCCAGCGGCGAGTATAGCACGCTAGAATTTAACGAAGGTTTTGCCCACCGAATTGGGTGGGCACGCAGCAATGAGAGCGCGTCTCCAAGCGGCTGGACTGGCCGACATCGACGACAAGCTGGAGCGCAGCCAACGACTGACGCTCGAGGATGGCGTACGTCTGTTCGATGCTCCCGATCTGCTCGCCGTCGGTTGGCTTGCCAATCGCGAGCGCGAGAAGCGACACGGCACGCGCACGTACTTCAACTACAACCTGCGCCTCGAGCCGACGAACGTCTGCGAGGCGAGTTGTCTCTTCTGCTCGTTCGCACGACTCAAGCCCGGCATGGCCGAGGCCTACACGATGTCGCTCGAAGAAGCGTGGGACAAGCTTCGTCAGCGCGGCAATCAGCCGCTGACCGAGCTGCACATCGTCAACGGATTGAATCCCGAGCTTCCGTTCGCGTACTACACGGACCTGCTGCGCGGCTTCAAACGGATTCGCCCTGGCATCCACTTGAAGTGCTTCACGGCGGTCGAGATCGCATTCTTCGCGGATCTCTACGGCATGACCGACACGCAGGTGTTGCGTGAGCTGATGGAGGCCGGCCTCGACTCGTTGCCCGGTGGTGGCGCGGAAATCTTCGCCGAACGCGTGCGCCAGAAGATCTGCAGCGACAAGTGCGGCACCGAGCGCTACCTCGATATTCATCGCATCGCGCATCGGCTCGGGCTGCGCTCGAACGTCACGATGCTGTATGGCCACATCGAGACGATGGAGGAGCGCGTCGATCACATGCTGCGCGCGCGTGCGCTGCAGGACGAGACCAGCGGATTCCAGGCGTTCATTCCGCTCGCGTTCCATCCAGACAACAACCAGATGCGCAAGCTGCCTGCGCCGAGCGGCACGGACACGTTGCGCGTGCACGCCGTCTCACGGCTGATGCTCGACAACATTCCGCACATCAAGGCGTTCTGGATCGCGACCGGGCTGGAGCTGGCTCAGGCGGCGTTGTGGTTCGGCGTCGACGACCTCGACGGCACGGTGCAGGAAGAGAAAATCTACCACATGGCCGGATCGGCCACCCCCGAAGGAATGACGACGGCAGCGCTGGGTCGCCTGGTCCGGGCGGCTGGGCGGCAGCCTCTCGAGCGCGATACTCTCTACAACATCGTCGATAACGTGGTTGCCTAGCCCGCCTCTTGATCTGTAAACACCACGAGACGGTATAATTCCTTCAGGTCCAAATCCCGCCGGGCAATAGCCCAGCCACGGGGTGTGGACCTTTTTCACGTTCGGACTTTGCGAAAAGTTTCACAAAGGGGTCCCGAAGCGATGTCGTCGATCATTCCGTTGCTGACCGAGTTCGAGAAGCAACACATCTCCGAGAGGCAGGCGCTTCCTGAGAAGTACCCTCGGTCTCTCCGATGCGGAGATGGACGTGCGCATCGCTGCTGCGCGCCGCGCGCTCGGCGACCGGCTCGTGATCCTCGGTCATCACTATCAGCGCGACGAAGTGATCCGCTTCGCGGATTACACGGGCGACTCGTTCCGCCTCGCGCGCCAGATCGCCAACCGGCCGGAAGCGGACTACATCGTGTTCTGCGGCGTTCACTTCATGGCCGAGAGCGCGGATGTGCTCTGCGCGCCCCATCAGAAAGTGATCCTCCCCGATCTCGCTGCCGGCTGTTCGATGGCCGACATGGCTGCTCCAGAGCAACTGGAGACATGCTGGGAAGAGCTGACGCAGATGGGAATCCTCCCAACTCCCAACTCCCAACACGCCAACTCCCAAACCGGATCGGGTCAGGCCGCCGTTGTGCCCGTGACGTACATCAACTCGGCCGCCTCGATTAAAGCGTTTGTCGGCGAGCATGGCGGCACCGTCTGCACATCGTCCAACGCGATGGCGACGCTGAAGTGGGCGTTTGCGCGCGGCGAGCGCGTGCTGTTCCTCCCCGACCAGCACCTCGGACGAAACACTGCTTACAAGATGGGCATTGCGCTCGACGAGATGGTGGTCTGGGACCCGGACGAGATCTGTGGCGGCCTCGATCCCGATCAGGTCAGCCGGGCGAAGATGATCCTCTGGAAAGGCCACTGCTCGGTCCACACGCGGTTCAGTGCAAAGCAGATTGAGGGGGTTCGTCAGCAGCACCCGGGCGTGCGCGTCATCGTGCATCCCGAGGTTCCATGGGACGTGGTGCAGGCTGCTGACGATAGCGGAAGCACCGAATACATCATCAAGACCGTGACCAACAGCCCGGAGGGATCCGTCTGGGCCGTGGGCACCGAAGTTCATCTCGTCAATCGCCTGGCACAGCAGCTTGCGCCTCAGCGAACCGTGCTGTCGCTCGATCAGTTCGGCTGTCTCTGCTCGACGATGTTCCGCGTCTCACCCAACCACCTGTTGTGGATTCTGGAAGAGCTCCTCGAGGGCCGCGTCCATAACCAGGTCGCTGTGCCGGACGATCAGAAGCACTGGAACCGCGTCGCGCTCGATCGGATGCTGTCTATCTCCTAGCGCGGCTCCGCCCTCACGAAAACCATGCCAGCTCCGCCTCGCTAGGAGCAGCGTCTTCTGGCCCGCACTCCGTGCGGGCAGGACGTCTTGAGGCTTTTATAGCTGGCTGCGTCGACTCTGCCCTTCAAGACGTCCGGCGATTGGAGTACGATCCTCCGTTCTAGAGGATTTCGTCGCTCGACCACACACCGAGGTCGCGACGCTCGCTGAGGAGGACGAATGGCGCACGAACTGCCCAAGCTCCCGTACGACTTTGCCGCGCTCGAACCGCACATCGACGCGCAGACGATGCAGATTCATCACGGGAAGCATCATCAGGCTTACGTCACCAACCTGAACACCGCGCTCGAGAAGCATCCCGATCTGCAGGGAAAGAGCGTCGAGGATTTGTGCCGCGGCATCAACAGCATCCCCGAGACGATTCGCACCGCGGTGCGCAACAACGGAGGCGGGCACTGGAACCACTCGAAGTTCTGGACGTGGATGGCGCCTAACGCCGGTGGCGCCCCGACGGGCAAGATCGGCGACGCGATCACCGGCTCGTTCGGTGGCTTCGACGCGTTCAAGGAGCAGTGGGGGAAGGCCGGTGCCGGACGTTTCGGCAGCGGATGGGTGTGGTTGCTGAACGACGGCGGCAAGCTCTCGATCACGAGCACGCCGAATCAGGACAATCCGCTCATGGACGGCAAGATGCCTCTCCTTGGCCTCGACGTCTGGGAACACGCCTACTACTTGAAGTATCAGAATCGCAGGCCTGACTACATCGGTGCCTGGTGGAACGTCGTCAACTGGGCCGAAGTGAATAAGGCTCTTTAGGTAGCTTCGTTGCTGGGTTGCTGGGCAGTGCTTAGCCACCCAGCTACTCAGCTCACCTAGCCACCCAACTGCCACTGCTTGATCGCCTCGATCGGGCGAATCAGCATGATGATGTTCAGCGTGAGGTTGTCGCGGATCGCGATCGCCAGGGCGATCTCGGTCACGACAACCCACGAGACCGTCCACCACCACGCAAACCTGCGCGCCAACACGAAGCCAATCAGACAACACAGGATGTCGGCGATCGAGTTCGTCACGCTGTCGCCGTAGTAACCGAGCGCGATCGTGGTGGCGCGATATCGGTTGATCACCGTGTCCGTGTTTTCGTAGACCTCCCACGCCGACTCGATCGCAAGCGCGACGACAGCTCGCGCGCCGATCGATGCTGGTCCCATCGCCACATACGTCGCTCCGTAAAAGAGCGCTCCATGAATGACGTGTGTGAACGAGTAGGGATCGGAGAGCTGCTGAGAGTTCTGATCGCTGTTGACGTCGCCGACCCACAGCCTGACTGGCCCGTTGGCATACGTCAGTGACCGGCCCATGCCGATCTCGAGCGTCGCGGTGATGACGACAAGCGTGAGGACGACGGCGACATCAGCTTTGCGATCGTGCCCCCTGTGCCGGCGGAGGTACCAACGCCGACACCACAACAGCACCGCGGCAGCAAGCGACACGCATAACGGCGGAACGGTTCCGTCGAGCATGACGGAACCATTATCCCGTCCAAGCTGCGTCAGTGCGCGACGGTTGGAGTCACGGCTTCGGTCTTTGCGGTCACGGGCGGTGCCGCCACCCTGGGCTCGGCCGGTTTGTGCACAGCCGCAACGGGCAGACGCTCCTTCAACATCAGATCGGCGTGCGCCAGGAAATCCTCCTTCGAGATCTTCCCTGAATCGACATCGGCGAGCAGCGATCGCTGTGCCTTGTACTCCCGGTTTTCGATCCCCGCTTTGCTCTGGAGCATCCGCCACGCCTTCCGGCGCTCGACGCAGAACAGCACGAGCTGACGCGACAGCGACCTGAACTCCACGTCACCATTTGATCCCTGAATGGTGATGTAGACCCCGAAGTCAGGCACGAACGAGCGATGGCTCGACACCAGGTAGCGTCGATAGACGACGTCCTGCTGGGTGATCCGGGCTAGCATGTTCTCGAGCGGGATGAGTCGAACCAGATCGTCCTTCTTCACTTTCTTCAAGTGATTCCGGAATCGTGCTTCCGTCGCGCACCAGTGAGCGACGGTATATCGATATGGCGCGTTGCTACCCTTGAACCTCGTCTCGAACCAGTCCATGTCAATCGACGGATTGCCTTTGACGTCGAGCGCCTCCTGGTAGGTCTCACCCAGTCGCGGGTTGAACACGAACTCCGGCGCGCCGCGTGAGTCTCGCACTCGCTGCGCCTGGGTCAATGCCAGGTCGTCAGCGACGCCGTGCTCAGGCTGGCACGTCGTGAAGCATTGCAGGAACGCGGTGCCGCGATATTCGATCCCGTCGAGGATCGCGCGATACAACTTCGGTGCGTTGGCAATCGAGACCTGTGCGACGAATGGCGAGCCGTGACCCGCGAGGAACGTTTCGGCGACGGTCTTCTTCTCGACATTCTTCCCCTGCGTCGCTGCGCCGAAGACGTTCATATCGTTGCCGCCGAGCATCGGCGTCGAATCGGAGTTCTGGCCGCCAGTGTTGGAGTAGACCTGCGTGTCGAGCATGACGGCCTTCACGTTCGGCCGGTTCTGCAGCATCACCTTCGACATGTTCTGATAGCCGATGTCACCCATTCCACCGTCACCGCCGACGACCCAGACCTTCGGCATCTCGAGGATCTCCTGATCGGTCATTGTCGCGTCGGTGAAGTGAACGTACTCGTAGTACTCGCGAGCGCTGATCACGTCCTTCTCGCGGCTCATGAGCGCGTCGAGCAGCCGCTCCGGGATCACCGACCGCCGGCCATGGTCGACGATGAAGCTTTCACCGAGGAGCCAGCCGACGGTGATGCCGTCCTGGAAGAGAGAGTTCATCCAGGGATACGGATGCGGGTTGTTGGGCGGCGTCGATCCGTAGACCGTGTTGCAGCCGGTGTGCGCGGCCATCGCCATGACCGACATGCCGTTGGCGGCGCGGCCGTCAACCGCCTGAAGGTTCTTGTGGATGAACGCTTCGTGGCGCAGGACAGAGGTGATGGCGCCGATGGTGTCCGTGTCCGAGATCGGACCGTGGGCCGCGATGCGCCCCCTGGTGTCCTGGTCGTCTTCGCCGCCAAGGCCCATGAGCAAGTGCGCAACTGCCTGGCGGAACAGGTCGTACTCCTCCTGGCTGCGCGCCTTCATATCCGCGAGCTTCTGTTCGCCACTCTTCTCCAGTTCGTCGGCCTTCTGGCGGAAGCGATCGGCCTTCGCGTGATAGAGCGGGCGCATATAGGCCTCAGTCACGGCGGCCACTGAACGCAGGATGCTCTTCTCGCCGCAACCCGCGCAGGCGCCATCGCCCGAGACCAGCGCGTCGTAGTTCTTCCGCACCATCAGCATGTTGCGCAGCGTGGCCGTCTTGGAATCCTGCGGCCGCACATCGTTGTAGAGACCGAGGTATTTTTGTGACGTGTCGGGCAGCAGGTTGAGGAATGCGGTGCCGCTTTCGTGCTCGGCGTTGACTTCTTCCGTTTCCTGCACCATTCGCAGCGCCTGGTGCTCGCCGCAGGCGGTGACGCAGGCCGCGCACCCCTTGCACAGATCCGAAACGAAGATCGAGAAGATGCCGCCTGAGCCCGGGCTCTTCTTCTCAGGCGTTGCGAAGATCGCGTTCGCTTTCTGATACGCCATCGGCACCTTGTCGATGACGCTGAAGAACTCCTCTTTCGATGCCGGGGAGAAGCCGTTGACCTCGTGGGTGACCTGTCGGATAAAGTCCTGCGCACGCGGCGCCTCGTCTTTGGCGTTGAGTGCGCCGCGCATCAGGTCGCGCGTCCGCTTGCTGATCTCAGGCAGCAGATTCAGCATCTTCTGCCGCTCGCTGCCGTCGCTCACGTAGCTGCTAACTGCAGTGTAGAGAATGGTATCGAGATCCTGGGAGCAGTTCGGCAGCGCGGTGTCCGGGCAGACCGCGATGCACTCCATGCACTGCGTGCAGTTCTCCGGGATATAAAGCGGCGTCTCGCGTCTGGCGACGTATTTCGATGCCGTGTCGCCGCTGCCCGCGGCCATGACGCCGAGCGAGGCGTACGCGTTAGCCGGCTGGTTGTATCCGAGCTTCGCTCGGAACATCCGGTCGAAGTCGGCGACGCGCGTGAGCGGTGTGCGCTCGTCCTGCCCCTGTGGCGGCGGAATCGTGCGGCAACCGGTGCCGCAGCCCTCGCTGGCGGCGATGCTGTCGGGCATCACCACCGGCAACAGCGCTTTGCCGCGCAGCGTCGATCGGTCGGGTGCTTCGATCGCGCCCACGTTGATTTCGCGCACCAGCTCGAAGCCCTTTGTCATCACCTCCATATTGGAGGTCACCACTGCCTCGCCGAGTTTGCCGAACTTCTTCACGTACTGCTTGTGAACCGCGTCGCGGAACTGTTCCGGCGTGATGCGGAAGTCCTGCAGCATCGGCGACACCGAGAAGAACGCGCCAAGAAACGCGTTGCCTTGCATGCGAAGCTGCAGGTCGCCGCGGTCGGTCGCCTCGCGCGCAATCTTGAAGCCGGGCAGCGTGAAGACACGGATGTTCTTGTCGATGATTTGCTTCCGCGCCCAGAGCGGCAGCCGTTCCCATGCGGCCTCGCCCTCCTCGTCCGACTCCCAGACGAGGCATCCGCCGTTGGACATACCGTCGAGCGGGTTCGTGTGCGTGAAGGCTTTGGGATCGCAGCAGAGGACGACATTGACGTGGCGGAGGTCGCAGTTGACCCGAATGCGTTCAGGAGCGGCGATCATGAAGTACGAGGTCGGCGCGCCCTTCTTTTCTGATCCGTATTTCGGATTTGCGCTGACGTGGATGATCTCCTTCGGGTTGCCAAACTCATCGACGATCCTGTCGCGCTCATAGAGAAGATCGTTGAGGTCGCCGATGATGGCGCCGAGGTTCTTGCCGGTCGTGATGGCGCCCCAGCCGCCGACGGAGTGGAAGCGGACGGCGATGGCCTTGTCAGGCAGCAGCGACGGAGTGTCGTCGGATTTCACCTCGTACGGATGATCGACGCCGAGCACCATGAACGACGCACCGTCCGGCGCGCGCTTCCCATCCTTGCGGGAGCGCTGTCCGGTCGCGAATTCATACGCGCCGATCGTGTGCTCGGGCCTGAAGTCGCGCGAGCCAAGGCCGTACACCCCGCCGAACAGACGCGGCATCTGGTCCGCGGTGATCTTTGGAAGGCCTGCCTCGCCCTGCAGCGCCTTGTTGAGTGCGGTGCGGATGTCGCGGCCCATGGGATTGTCGCCCGCCATTGGCTCGTCGGTCCGCTCGAGCACGATCACGTTCGTCTTGCCGGCCAGTGCCTTGACCACCGCGGCTTCGGGGAACGGCCGGAACACGTTGATGTGGATCGATCCGACCGTGACGCCGCGCCGCTCGCGCAGGTAGTCGACGGCCGCTTCGATGTTCTCTGCCGCCGAGCCGAGCGACACGAACACGGTGTCCGTATCGTCAGTCTTGTACTCGGTGACCAGCCCGTAGTGGCGGCCGGTCAGCTCACCGAAGTCTTTGTACGCTGCCTCGAAGAAGTCGAGGATCGGCTCGGTGAAATTGTTGCGGCGGGCGACGACGCCCTGCATGTAGTGCTCCTGGTTCTGCACCGGACCGAGAAGCACGGGATTGGTGAGATCGATCATCTTGGGCACGCGCCGGCGGCGCGGACCAAAAAGGATTCGCTGACTCTCCGTCGGGCTGTCGATGATGTCCTCGGGTGCGCCGAGGTATTCGCGGATGAGCGCCGACTCGTGCTTGTAGAACGTGCGCTCGAGGTGTGACGTGAGGAAGCCGTCCATCACGTTCATGCCCGGCGTCAGGCTGAGCTCAGTCACCCGTCGCAGGATGAGTGCCTGATCGGCTGCCTGCTGCGCGTCCTTCCCGAAAACGATGATCCAGCCGGTGTCGAGGGCGCCATACACATCGTCGTGTCCGCAGTGCACGTTGAGTGCGTGCTTGGTCAGCGCTCGTGCCGCCACCTCCAAGACCATCGTCGAGCACTTTCCGGGCGCGTGGTAATACTGCTCGACGCCGTAGACGACGCCCTGTCCGGACGTGTAGTTGACGACGCGCTTGCCGCAGACCGAGTGTGCGATGGCGCCGCCCTGCGCGGCGTGCTCTCCTTCCGCCTCGATCGCGATCGTGTTGCGGCCGAAGGCGTTGAGCTTGCCCTCGGCAAAGGCCTGCTGGTAGAGCTCACCCCCTTCGGTCGAGGGTGTAATGGGGTAGAAGACGCCGGCGTCGGCGACACGGGTTTCGGTGTGGTAGGAGACGAGCTGGTTGCCGTTGGCGGTGATACGGACGCCGGGGTAACGAGGCCTAGAGGGCATCACACGACCTCCCCGTGAACGACCGACGAATTGTGGACGGCGACTGAGTCGAGACTCGAATTCTAGATCAAAAGAATTCTGGACGCTCAGGGTCCGGACGTGCTATCAACCGCCTGCCTCGCCCGTCGCGCCACGCGCGAAGGCGGGATCTCGCGGTTCCCGTCCATTCCGTGTCGAAAGGGGGCAGTCGTGGCTTTGGTCGCCTGTCTCGCGGAAGTCCTGAAGCGGGAGCGCGTGCCGTATCTCACGTTGCGGCATCCGCCAGCCTTTACTGCACCGGAGTTGTCGGCGGTCGCTCACATTCCGGGGCGACGTTCGGCCAAGGTCGTCATCTGCATCGCCGACAGCCAGCCCGTGCAAGCGGTCCTGCCCGCCCATTACAGCGTCGATCTCGAAGCGCTCAGACGGCTGACCGGCAGCGAGTCGCTGCGACTCGCACGGGAGGCGGAGATCGCCAATCTGTATCCGGAGTTCGAAGTCGGCGCGATGCCACCGTTCGGCATGATGTACGGCCATCGCGTGTTCGTCGAGCGCTGCTTCGTGGGTGAGCCCGAGCTGGTGTTCAACGCAGGCACGCATACTGACTCACTGTGCATGCACTACGCTGACTTCGCCGACATCGTACGCCCGACGGTGGGGACCTTCGGAGTGGCCCCTGGCAAACGTCGTGTCGAGTATCAATCCTGAAGTGATGACGTGCGGTCAGGCGGCTGTGCCTGATCGATAGTGAGTCGAGGTGTCGATCGATCCCGGAGGAACTATGGTCATTCTTAGGCGAGTAGCGTTCGCGGCATGTCTACTTTTGATCGGCGCCGCGACGGTTCATGCGCAGGACGGCGTCATCACGGGGCGGATCACTGATCCGTCCGGCGCCACATTGCCCGGCGTCGACGTGTCTCTGACCAGTCCGGCCCTGATTGGCGGAAGGTCCACGGTGAGCGACGAGCAGGGCAACTACCGTTTTGCTTTGCTCCCGCCCGGCGTGTACAGCGTCAGATTCCAGCTCCAGGGGTTTGGAACGGTCGTTCGTGAAGGCGTGACGTTGACGCCTGGTTTCACCTCCAGCCTCAGCATCACGATGGGCGTTGCGACCGTGGCAGAAACGGTGACGGTAGTCGGGGAATCACCCCTCATCGACGTCACGAACGCCGTTGTCGCGACCAACTTCTCGAAGGAACTGACAGCGGTGCTCCCGACGGGACACGACGTCTTTTCCGTGCTGGCGATCACACCCGGCGTCCAGGTTACGGCGCCAGACGTGGGCGGCAGCCGCGCCGGCCTCCGCGCGCAGTTCCGCGTGTTCGGCAGCACCTCGCAGTGGAATGTCATTGAGGGCGCGATCATGGCGTCGCTGCAGTACGAGGATCCGGACGTCTACGAAGAGGTGCAGGTCGCCGGCGCCAGCAAGGGCGCCGACGCGCCGGTCGGAGGATCGTTCAACAACTTCATCGTGAAGAGCGGCGGTAACGACTTCCATGGCCTGTTCTTCTACGATCGCGAGCCGCTCAGTCTCCAGAGCTCCAACCTTACGCCCGAGCTCGAGGCGCAAGGCGTGACCAACACCAGCTCCGTCGCCCGCTACCAATCGCTGCACGCGGACGTCGGCGGGCCGCTCATGCGCGACAAGTTCTGGTGGTTCTATGCCTTCCGCAACCTCAACTCCGACAACTGGACTCCTGGCTACTACAACACGTACACAGGAGAGCCGGAGCCCGTGTTTACGGAGTTGCAGAACCATGCGGTCAAACTGAACTACCGCCTCAACTCGAATCACACGCTCGCGTATTCCGCGCAGTACAACACCAAGTCTCTGCCCAACTCCGGGGCCTCGGCGTTTGTGGATTCGGCGTCGACGTCACTCACCGACTTCCCGTACTGGATCCAGGGAGCCACGCTGACGTCGATTCTCAGTAATCGATCCACGCTCGAGGTGAAGTGGGGCGAGTTCGGATGGAAGTGGTGGACGAGGCCCGGCGCGGACGAGATCTCCCGGATGGATCTCGACACCCAGCTCGTACGAGGCGGGCGCAATGCGCCCTTCATCGACCGCAGCCACCATATGAACATCTCAGGCGTCTACTCGCTGATCACGTCTGGGTCCAGGGGCGGCTCTCACAACGTGAGAGTGGGGTACGGCTACCTCTACGAAGGCGCGCCCTACAATTTCATCGCACCGAAAGACAGCATTCGCACGTTCTGGCGCGGTGGCTTCCGGGTGCCTGCCGAAATCGAAACCTACGACACGCCGTTCTCCTTCGAGAACGAAGTGACGCACCAATGGGCGTTCATCAACGACACGTGGACAAGGGGCCGATTCTCAGTCAATGGCGGCCTCCGGCTCGATTCGTTCCAGCCATACTACGAAGAGCAGGGCAAGGACGGGTCAGGGCCGTACCAGGATTCGGTGACCTATCCGGGCTTCGAGTTCCACAGGCTGAACGGATTCGTGCCGCGCGTATCTCTCGTCTACGACATGTTTGGTACAGGTCGCACCGCTCTCAAGCTCGCGTACGGCCGTTACTCCTACAACGCCGGCACGATGACGAACGCCAACTCGATGATGGCGGGCTTCGTGAACCCGATGGCTCGCACCGTCAAGCGGTACCGGTGGGATGGCACGCTGCCGTACGTGCCAAATCCGGCCAATCTCCTCTCGACACAGGGTGGTGCGAATCGCACCCTGGATCCGGATCTGAAGCTCCCGTACACCGACGAGTTCGTGGTCGGCCTCGATCAGCAACTCACGGCGAGTACGACGCTGCGCTTCAACTACGTCCGGAAACTGGAACGCGATCGCATGAAGCTGCAGAACACCGCGATTCCTTTCGAGGCGTACAACATCCCGGTGGCGTTCATCGATCGAGGCCGTGACCCGGCGTCAGCAGCCGACGACCAGGTGCTCACGCTCTACAGCCTTGACCGAGCCTACGTCGGGCGGCGCGCCGACGTCCTGATGAACGATCCGCAGTTCACCGCGGACTACGAGACCTACAACACAGAGGTCGTCAAGCGGCTCTCCGGCAAGTCGCAAATACTGACCGGGTTCGACATCAGCCACTACGACACGTGGGGCTTCGCGTCCGCGATCTCGCAGGACATTGCCACCGACACGAGCGCATTCGGCGTGCCTCAGGATCCGAACCGACTGACGTACAACAACCGGCAGGACTACTGGCACTGGCAGTACAAGTTCCTCGGCAGCTACGAGCTGCCGTGGGGCATTCAGTCGTCGGCGTCGATCCGGTTGACGAAGGGCGAGCCGTACGGACGCACGTTGAACACCACGGGGCTGACGCAGGGGACGGTCAACCTGACGGTCGAACCGATCGGCACGTTCTTCTATGACACGGTGCGACTGCTCGATCTTCGGTTCGCGAAGAGTGTCATCCTGGCTGGCACCAAGCTCGAAGGGCTGGTCGATATTTTCAATTTGACCAATTCACCAGCGGTCCTCAGCGCCAACAACCAGACAGGTGCGAGCTTTGGCAGCGTTCTGACGACCGTCAACCCGCGGATTGTCAGGCTGGGCGTGCGCTGGAGCTTCTAAGAGACGACACTCGCCCACTCCCAACTCCCAAGCTCGAAGTACCGGGAAGTTGGGAATTGGGAGTTGGGCGGTTTCATTTCAATCGAGCGAGCCCTTCACGTGCCGCGCCCGAGTTCGGATCGAGCGACAGCGCCTCGGCGAACAGATCGGCCGCGACCCCCCGCTGGCCGGCGGCGAGTTCCATCTGCGCAAGGTTGATATAGGTGATGGCGTCGCGCGCGTCGAGGCGCAGGCTCGTATGGAACGCCTCACGGCCAGCGGCGAAATCGCCGGCGGTCGCGTAGATCGCGCCGAGCAGGTTGTGCGCGTCAGCGTAGCGAGGGTCGATCTCTATCGCGCGTCGAACGAGGGGAAGGCTGGCGGCGTGGTCACCTCGCAGAAAACCCGCGCTCGCCGCGAAGTACCAGCTCGCGGCGCGGTCCGGAAACTCACGACTCAGTACGCCTGCCACATGACCGAGATCGTCCACATCGCCGCGGTCCGCGTAGAGTGCCGCAAGCTGCTCCCAGGCCGCGGGGCTCCCGGGCGCGAGCATCGTCGCTTCGCGTGCAACCGCGATGGCTTCGTCGTAACGGCCGCGCACTCCGAGCAACTCGGCGAGTGAAACGCGTGGCGCCGACTCGGATCCGCGCTGTTGGATCAGGGCGCGAAGCCGCCGCTCGGCGTCGTCTTGTTGATGAGCCGCGGTCGCCGCGCGTACGAAACCGTCAAGCGTTGTTGTGTCCTCAGCCCGATCGAGGGCGGTCACATAGTCGCGATACGCAGAGTCGAACGCTTCGGCCTCCATCAGCATCGCCCCACGGTCGCGCCATTGCGAGGCGGTCGCGTCTGCCACTGCGCGCGCGACGGCACCGGGCTTCCGTCCGCCGTCGAGCAGTGCCGCGAGAGTCGCGGTGTGATTGGTCGAGACGGGAGCAAAGACGGCAAGCGGTCCCGAGAATTCGAGCGCCGTCCGGTCGTCGGTTTGGATTCCCGCGCCGGCCGAGTACTTTGAGTTCTCGCGAGGGCCGCCGACGAAGAGCGAGAGCAGCGCGAACGGCTCCTGCATTCCGACTGAGCGAAGATCCTCTGCGACGCCGGGCCGCTGCCAGGCCGTCGAGATGCTCTCCAGTCGGGACTCGAGCGGCGCCGTCGAGCCGACGAGCAGGAGGTCGCCATCTCCTGCCAGCCACATCGTCCCGTCTGGAAACGCCGCGCGAAACGTCGCGACGATTGACCGGAGATCGGTGTCGGTGACGTCATACGTGTGCGCCCACTGACAGAAGATGCCGCCGGGTGCGAGCCGGCCGCGAACCGTCTGGAAGAACTCCTGTGTGAAGAGCGCCGCCACGCCGGCCATCCACGGATTCGAGGGCTCTGAAATAACGACGTCGTAGCGCCGTGACGTGAACGAGAAGTGAGTCCGTCCGTCGCCACGCACGAGCCGCGTGCGTGCGTCGTCGAGCGCGCGCCGGTTGACGTCTTCGAAGTATCTGGAGGCTTCGATGACCTCCGGCGAGATCTCGACGACGTCTACGGAGACGACCGGGTGTACGAGCGCCGATGCGAGTGTGACGCCGCTGCCGAGTCCGATGATGCCCACCTGCCGTGGATTCGGATGGAGCAGCAAGGGTAAGTGCGCGAGCATCTTCTGCGTGAGCATGTCGCGCCCGGTCGACGCGTCGACCTTCCCGTCGATTGAGAGCGAACGGTGGCCGGTGAGCGCCTTTACCGAGACGGTCGCGCTGGCCCCCTCACGGTAGGTACAGAAGCGTTCCGGCGGTGAGGGCTGCGCGTCGATCGAGGCCTGGGGGCACGAAACGCGAGTAGAGATACGCCCCAGCGGCCTGCCATTCTCGATCCCAGCCCGGACTCGTGATCATCCACACGCTGACCGCCAGCAGCGGAACGAGCGCGACGAACCGGCCGCGACCCGAGAGCGGGCCGGTGACGAGCAGGATGAACGCGCCGAGCAACACGCTCGTCGTGGCCACGACCAGCGATCCCTGCAGCCCGATCCTTGGTATCGCAACGAAACCGGCCACAAGAGATCCGGCGACCGATGCTGCCGTATTCACCGCGTACAGGAGGCCAGACTGTCGCGCCGGCATTGTGTCGCGCCCACCGGCGAGTTCGAGCGACAGCGGGAAGGCGACACCGAGACCGAAAGCGATGGGCATCGTCAGGCTCAATGCGATTGCCAGGTGGGGCAGCAGAATACGAGCGAGACCAGACGTGCTGATCGAAGCGCCAGACACGCTGTCGAGCATCGAGCCGCCAATCACGCTGATGCTCACGCAAGCCGCGGCCGCCGTCGCAATCAACGTGATCGCGAGCGGGATAGAAGGGCGCCGGCTGCGGCGGGCGAGAGACGCTCCTGCGAGCGAGCCGAGCGCCAGACCCGTGATGAACGACGTGAGGGTGGCGGCGAACGCATAGACCGAAGGACCGACAATCATCGCCAGGACGCGTGTCCAGACAACTTCGTAGACGAACGTCGAGAAGCCGGTGAACACCAGGACGACCGCCGCGAGCCCGAATCGCCGCTGATCGATATCATCGTTGGCTCTGGCACGGCCCGCCTTGACTCGACCTACCCGTGGCCCGGGACGATCGCGGCGGCGGCCCTGCTGCTCGATGTGAGATGCCGCGGGCCCGGTCGCCACGCCTTCTGCAACGTCGCGCTGGATCGAGAGTGCGAGCGCGACGCTGCCGGCGGTCGCTGTCATGCCAACGAACAACGTGCCGGTAAGTCCGAGGATCGGGATGAGGAAGAAACCGGCCGCCAGCGAGCCGATCGCTGCGCCAGCGGTATTGGCGGCATAGAGCCGTCCGGCTGCCCAGCCCGTTCGCGCCTCGCCAGCGACCGCGATGCGCACCGCCATCGGAAACGTGGCGCCAAGGGCGATGCTCGGTATCAGGAGTATCAAGAACGAGGATGCGATTCTGACAGCCGAAAAGATTGTGTCAGTGCCGTCTGAGCCGTATGCCCAGGCGAAGATGGGTGCGGCCAGCCTCAGGCTGGGCTCGATCGCGAGCGCGGAGAACGCGACCACCAGTTCGAGCAGCGCATAGACCCACAGGGCCCCTCGTCGGCTCACTCGCGACGTCACCCGGCTGCCGAGCGCCGCCCCCAACCCCAGCCCGCCCATGAACGCGGCGGTGACGGTGCTGACGGCGGCAGTCGTATGTCCGAGGTGAAGGGTCAGCTGGCGCGTCCACGCAATCTCATAGACGAGTCCGGCGAAGCCCGAGCACGAATAGGCCACGAGGAGCCACCGCTCCTTTCTCATTGCCGGGAGTGTAGTCGCACGCCGACCGATTCGAGACGAAAGGAATGGGTGCGCAATACTCGGCGCGCTGGGTGTAGACTCCGCGGAAGCAAGTTTCGGCTAACCACGAATCATGGAGAGGAACATGCGCAAAGCTGTGGGTGCTCCAGTAGCTATCGCAGTCGTGATCTTTGCGGCGTCGATCATGGCGCAGCAGCAGCCCGCGCCTGCTCCAACGGGGCCCGTCCCTGCAGGCCTCCCGGAGTGGGCGTATACGCCGCCGCCTCCGGGAGCGCCGCCACCTCCGGTCTCGGCGCTTCCGGCCGACGACGCCGCGGTGGTCTCAATTCCGGGGACGACCAAGACGTTCACACGCGCGCAGCTTCGGGCTGCGAAGGAAACGATGGACTGGTATCCCGAAGACCGTCACGGGACCATGCCCGACCTCGTTCGGTTCGGAAAACAAGGCGTACGCCAGTGCTCGCTGTGTCACCTCCCGGATGGCTCGGGCCGGCCGGAGAACGCTCCGATCAGCTCCTATCACCCAACGTATTTCCTGCAGCAGATGCAGGATTTCAGAGACGGACTGCGGAAGAGTGCCGATCCGCGGAAGGCGAACACGAACAACATGATCGGTTTCGCGAAGGCGACTACCCGCGAGGAGGATCTCGCTGCAGCGCAGTATTTCGCGCAGCAGCCGTACCCGCGCCGCATCAAGGTCGTCGAGTCGAAGACGGCGCCGAAAGTCCGACTCCAGGGCGGGATGCATATGGCTGTTCCTGCCAACGAGGGCGGCGGGATGGAGCCACTCAAAGCTGACGATATCGTCGAGATCCCGGACGACAACCTGCGAGCCGAAGCTCGCGACACGCGCGCGTCCTGGACAGCCTATGTACCGCCCGGCACGCTGAACCGCGGCAAGCAACTCGCAACGAAGTATCAGTGCGCGACATGCCACGGCGCGAATCTCGAGGGCATCGGCCCGGTACCGCCGTTGGCAGGGCGCTCGCCGAGCTACACGATGCGGCAGCTCTTCGACATGAAGACCGGGGCGCGTCGCGGCCCATGGTCCGCGCTGATGAAGACCGTGGTCACCAGCATGTCGGTGCAGGACATGGCGGCCGTTTCCGCATTCGCGGCTTCGACACCCGCGCCCGTACCTCCGGCGACGTCGACCGCGTCGCGCTGAAACCGTCTTCGTCTCTGGTCTCTGGACTTTGGTCGTTGGTGACCAAGGGACAGAGACTGGAGGACGAGGCGCGCACTATAATCCGGACAAAACGCGTCCCGCCTCTCAGGAGGGCTGTGATGTCACGCAAACTCTGTGCGGTTGTGTTGGCCGCGAGCATCGGTGCGCTCGTCGCCGCCATTCCTCTTCGCGCACATCATTCCGAGGCGGCGGAGTACGACGCCAACAAGCCGGTGCGAGTGACCGGTGTGGTCAAGAAGGTCGAGTGGACCAATCCACACATCTGGTTCTATGTCGAAGGCAAGGACGAGGTATCAGGCCAGGCGGCGGTGTGGGGTTTCTCTGGCGCTGCGCCGAACGGGCTGCGGCGACGAGGTATCACCAAGGACTCGCTCAAGGTCGGCGACACCGTGAAGGTTCAGGGCATCCGCGCCAAGGACGGGTCACCCAACGCCGCGAGTCGTGGCGTGACGTTCTCTGATGGCCGGCAGGTGTTCACCGCGTCCGAACAGACTCCAGTTCCCAAATAACTCCCGCGCGGGAAAGAGAGATCGACATGAAGAGCATCCTTCGTGTGAGCGCCCTGATTGTGCTCGCGGCCGTTGTCGCCAGCGCGCAGACGTCGAAGCCTGCGCCGCGGCTGTCGAATGGCAAGCCGGACTTCACTGGCGTCTGGGATCATCCGCGAGTCGGTGATATCTCCAAAGGCGTGGATGGAGCGTGCGCGGCCGGCAGCACCGGCTGCAAGAGCGTCGTCTCCGGACAGCTGTTGTTCACTCCGGCGGGGCAGGCGGAATGGGACAAGAACAACAAGCCGACGACCTACGACTACGGCTCACACTGCCAGCCGTGGGGATTCGTGCGCGCCTACAACACACCGTATCCACACGCCTACGTGCATCATCCGGATCGTCTTGTGATCCTCTGGGAGCAGGACAACCGCTTCCAAATGGTTCCGACCGACGGACGTGAGCTACCGAAGGATATCGAGCCCACGTGGATGGGAACCTCGGTGGGACGCTGGGATGGCGACGCGCTCGTCATCACGACCGCAGGCTTCAACGGTCGCACATGGCTCGATACGGCGCAGCATCCGCACAGTGATGCGCTGAAGCTGACGATTAGAATGACTCGCCCTGACTTCGATCACCTCAACTGGGACGTGGCGATCGAGGACCCGAAGTACTACCAGAAACCAATCAAGAACACGCGGACGTTCGTGCTGATGGAAAAAGGCACCGAGCTCTACGAGTATTCATGCGCGGAGAACAATCGCTGCGAGAACGGCCAGTGCGTCGCAGCGGACGTGCAGAAGTGAAGCCGCGGCAGGCGACGACTACGGTTTCCTGACGTATTTCTTCAGTGCGCGCGGACCGACCTCCGCTCCATAGACGTTGCCTTGTGCGTCGGCTGCGACGCCTTCAGCGGCGCTCGTGCCGGTCGTCTTCTCGACTGGATCGGGAATGAAGTAGAGGACCTTGCCGTCTTTTGCGCTGCCGATCCTGATTCCGCGCTTCCACCCGTCGTGGTTTCGCGACACGGATTCCGATTCCGAGTCCGCAACGTAAAACATGTCCTGCCTGTCGATGTACAACCCGCTCGGCCTGCTGAACTGCGCCCACGTGTCGAGCAGCTTGCCGCTCTGGTCATAGATTTGTATTCGGTTGTTCGCGCGGTCGCCGACGAACAGCCGTCCACGCGAGTCCATCGCGAGCGCGTGCGGATGCTCCATCTCGTTCGGTCCCGATCCCTTGCTGCCGAACGACATGATGAACTTCCCGTCGCGGTTGAATTTCAGGACACGTGCGTTTGCGCCGCCGTGCCCCTCGGAGACAAAGATGTCGCCGTTCGGCGCGACGAGCACATCGTTGGGTTGATAGAAGAAGTCGGGCGCCGCCGCGCCGCCGGCCTTTCCAAGCGTCATCAGAAGCTTTCCGTCCGGGCTGAACTTGAAGACTTGATGACCACGGGTTGAACCGGGTAGAGGTCCGGATCGGGTTCCGGCGGAACCGGGTGCGCCGGCTGCCGGCGCGGCTCCCGCAGGCTGCGGCGCATCGTCCTGCCCGTCGGTGACCCAGACGTTGCCGTCGCGATCGACGTAGATGCCGTGTGGAAAGATGAGCAGTCCCTGGCCGAAGCTCGCCACCAGCTTGCCAGATGCATCGAACTTGAGGACCGACGGAAGCATCGACATCCGGCCCGTTGCCCGATCGAGGCACGTGTTGGCGCCGCATCGCTCGGCCACCCAGATGCTGCGCCCGTCCTTGTCGATCTCGACCGCGCTCGTCGAGCCCCAGGTGCGACCCTCGGGCATCTTGAAGAAGTGCTCGATTGTCGCGTATGGGTTTGGCGCCGCGTTCGTCGGGGTGCTCGCCGGTTGCGCCTGAGCGAGAACACCGGCGCACTGCGCGACGATGAGGGCGACGCCGAGTATTGCGGCGGCTCGTTTCATACGACCCTCCTGGGGCTGGGATTATAGTCAAGGCCCGCACGGCGTCGCACGGAGGAGTTGAACATGAGGCCGTTACTTTTCACGATCCTCTTCACCGCCGCGACTCTGCTCCCTGATCGAACCGTGGCAGTGGCAGCGCAGGCGAAGGTGAAGGTCGACGTCACGGGTACGTGGGCGTTTCAAGTCACGACCACGGCAGAGCCGAATTTGACCGCGTCTTGCCTGCGCTGGCGTGTATAGTTGCGCCGACCCTTCGAAGGACGTGCCTCCTTCAGGCTGTTGGAGGGAGTGAGTATGTGGCGACCAATGACGCGAACCGCGCTCGTGGTTACGGCCCTCGGCACACTCTGGCTTTCGGTGGGAACCTCGGGTCAGTCGACTCCGCCGCCGTCGACGAGCAACGGCGAGTGGCCGCACTACACCGGCGATCTTCGCGGCACGAAGTACTCGCCTATCGATCAAATCAACGCCGGCAATTTCAACCAGCTCGAGATCGCCTGGCGATTCAAGACCGACAGTCTCGGGACGCGGCCTGAATACAAGCTGGAAGGGACGCCCCTGATGGTCGGAGGGGTGCTCTACACCACGGGCGGGACGCGCAGAGCCGTTGTCGCCCTCGATGCGCAGAGCGGCGAGCTGCTGTGGGTCCATCGCTATCCCGAAGGTCCACGCGGAGCGGCGGCGCCGAGACAGCTCTCTGGACGCGGTCTCTGGTACTGGACAGACGGCCGGGGAGACAACCGCGTGCTGTACGTGACGCCGGGTTATCGCCTGATCGCGCTGAACGCAAAGACCGGCCTGCCGATCAAGTCGTTCGGCAAGGACGGCGCCGTCGATTTGAAGGTCGGCGTGGTGTCCGGAACCGGCCAGCAGATCGATCTCGAAACCGGGGAGATCGGGTTGCACTCCACGCCCACAGTGGTCAAGGACACGATCATCGTCGGATCGTCGATGAAGGAAGGGATGACGATCACGACGCACAACAACACAAAGGGGCTCGTTCGCGCGTTCGATGTGCGGACGGGAAGACTCCAGTGGACGTTCAACACGATTCCGCGTCCGGGCGAGGTTGGCAACGACACGTGGTTGAACGGCTCGTGGGCCGTCAACGGGAACGCGGGCGTGTGGACACAGATCACGGTGGACGAGGAACTCGGTCTCGTCTATCTACCCGTCGAGTCGCCGTCGTCAGACTATTACGGTGGTAAACGTCCGGGGAATAACCTGTTCGGTGAAAGCCTCGTGTGCGTCGACCTCAAGACCGGGCAGAGAAAGTGGCACTTCCAGCTCGTGCATCATCCCATCTGGGATCACGACATCTCGTCGGCGCCGATTCTGCTGGATGTGACCATCGATGGGAAGCCGCGCAAACTGGTGGCGCAGCCGACCAAGCAGGCGTTTCTCTTCGTGTTCGATCGCGTCACGGGAGAGCCGATCTGGCCGGTCGTCGAAACGAAAGTTCCACCCGGCGACGTCCCCGGTGAGTGGTACTCGCCAACACAACCAATCCCAAGCAGACCTGCGGCGTACGGCCGGCCCGGCCTGAGGATCCCCGACGAGTTGATCGACTTCACGCCCGACATGCGCATGCAGGCGGTCGAGAACATGAAGCGATACAAGTGGGGAGGCGACTACCCGTACAGCGGAACACTCTACAACCCGCCGATCGTTGGCGATGTCAAGGGACTACTCGGCGCACTGAACCTCGGGAACGCAAGCGGTGGAACCAACTGGCCCGGTGCGGGTGCGGACCCGGAGACCGGGATCGTGTACGCGCAAGCGAACATGTCTGCGTTCACGCCCGAATCGGTTGCGCCGCCGCCGGCGGGATTCTCGGATATCCCGTACCAGGCCGGTGTTGTCGGACAACCGTTCCGCCTGCGTGTCGCCGCAGGAACCGGGACCTACGCGGACGTCAACCAGGCGCAGCGTGCTGACGTGGAAGCCGCGACTTCACCGGCGACGCCAGCCGGCGCACAGCCCGCGCGCTCGTACAACTCGGTCGAAGGGCTGTCGATGGTCAAGCCTCCCTATGGCGTGCTGTCCGCGATCGATCTGAGGAAGGGCGAGCTCAAATGGCAGGTACCGCACGGCGACACGCCGGACGCTGTGCGCAACCACTCGAAGCTGAAGGGGATCACCATTCCGAAGACCGGCCAGGGTGGCAGCGTCGGTGTGCTCGTGACCAAGACGCTCGTCATTGCAGGTGACCCGCTGGTCACGACGACTGCTGATCATCCGCGCGGTGCCATGATGCGCGCCTACAACAAGGAGACCGGGCAGGAGGTCGGCGCTGTCTGGATGCCGGCGCAGGTCAGCGGCTCGCCGATGACGTATCGCGTTGGCGGCCGGCAGTACATCGTGATCGCCGTGAGCGGCGGAAACTACTCGGGTGAGTACATCGCGTTTGCGTTGCCGGCGCCGGTTGCTCGTGATACTGGGGGCGGCGGGACGCAGCAGTGAAAGATGCGTCGGTGCTGCTGCTCTGGGCTCCCGCCGCGTGCGTGGTGTTCGCTGCCGCGTTGCTTGCGCAATCGTCCAGCGCCTCGGTGTGGGAGGGCGTGTTCACGGAAGAACAGGTCAAGCGCGGCTCGGCGTCGTACCAGCGAGAGTGTTCGAACTGCCACGGGGCGGCACTCGAGGGCGGGGACATGACGCCCCCGCTCGTCGGCGGAGGGTTCACATCCAACTGGAATGATCTGACGCTGGGCGATCTGTCCGAACGGATTCGACTCACGATGCCGCTCGACAGTCCCGGCAAACTGTCACGTCAGCAGAACGTCGATGTCATCGCGTTCATTCTGAAAACGAACGCGTGGCCGTCGGGCACGACGGAACTTCCGCCGGAGGTCGGAACGCTGAAGCGGATCAAGATCCAGGCGACAAAGTAGAGGTAGAAACGATCGGGTCTCGGCACCGTGGAGGAGACCGTCACGGTCACGGGCGAGTCACCGGTGGTTGGCACGACAACAGCCGTCCACACCCAGGTGTTGGATCGCGAAGCGATCGACTCGATTCCGACCGCCCGCAGCATCCAGGGCATGGCGCAGCTCATCGTCGGTATCAGCACCGAAGGTTTAGAACAGCGTCTGCGCGATGCGTTGAGCGGCGGCGACCCACGGGCCGGGATAGACGCCCATCCCAATCACGCCGGCTAGACAGACGGTGATTGCCGCGGCGAGTGGCAGGTCGATTTTCACCGATCCGTTGTGCGCCGGCGCTTCGATGTACATGCGACGCGCGACGAGCAGGTAGTAATACAGCGCGACGACAGTCAGCACAGCTCCGACGAAGACCAGCCCGAGCAGCCCCTGCTCGACACCGGCGAGGAAGACATACAACTTCGCCCAGAAGCCGGCCACGAACGGAATCCCGCCAAGCGACAACAGGAAGATCAGCATCGCCAGCGCCAGCAGCGGCGAGCGCTGCGCGAGGCCGCGATAGGCGTCGATGCCGTCTGACTGCTCCGACCGCGCGACCGTCTCGACGACCAGGAACGCGCCCATGTTGCCGAAGACGTAGGCCACCAGATAGAAGAGCACCATCGCGACGCCGTTCGCCGACATCGCCGCGAGGCCGATGAGCATGTAGCCGATGTGCGCGACTCCGGAGTACGCGAGCAGGCGCTTCACGTTGCTCTGCGGGATGGCCATCAGGTTGCCGGCGACGATCGTGACGCCAGCCAGCATCGAGATCAGCGGCGCCCACGCGAGTGCTGCGTTACCTGCGCCCTCGAGAAAGAGCCGGATGATCACGACGAACCCCGCCGCCTTGGGCGCGACGGAGAGCCATGCGATGAACGGCGTGCTGCCGGCCTCGTAGGTGTCTGGCGCCCACATGTGGAAGGGAAACGCTGCGATCTTGAATCCCAGTCCTGCGAGGACGAGCGCGAGGCCCAGCATCATGAGCGGATGCCCCTGCGCCATCGCCACTGGCACAGCTGCAAGCAGTGTCGTTCCCATCACGCCGTACATGAACGACATCCCGTAGGCGATGACCGCAGCTGAGACAGTCCCGACGAGGAAGAACTTGAGCGCCGCTTCAGGCGCCGCCTCCTCGCGCTTCAGGAATCCCGTCAGGACGTACAACGGGATCGACATCAGCTCGAACGCCACGAACAGCAGTACGAGTTCGCGTGCCGACACGAGGACCATCATGCCGAGCAGCGAGAACAGCAGTGTGAAGTGATACTCCGGTGCCCTGCGCGCAAAGGTGGGCTGTCGGTTCGTCAACGATGCGAGCACGCTCACGGCGGCAGCAGCCAGAACCAGCCGCTTGGCGAAGAGCGCCAGCCCGTCCTGCACGAATGCGCCGTTGAAGAGTGAACTGCCTTCTTTTGTCGTGAACGTGACGCCGATCACGGCGAGCAGGCCGACAAAGGTGATCCAGCCAAACAGCTTGCCTTCGCCCGGTGCCACCGCTCGAGACGGATGCCGGATGAGCCCGGCAACCAACACGAGGACGCTGAGCGCGAAGAGCGCCAACTCTGGCACGAGCGGAAGCGCGAGGTCGGGCGTCATCTCTGAATCGGGACAGGCGTCTCGAGCTGTGTGGACTCAGGGGGCAGGACTCTCCGCAGAAGCGGAGCAGTGGCCGTGTCTACAGGACCGATAGCAATGCTGGGCGCGACACCAAACAACACGAGCACGAAGACCAGGATCCCAAGCGCGGCCCACTCAGGCCCTTTCGCGTCGGGCAGGTGCTGAAAGTGCGGGTCGTCGGACTTGGCGCCCCAGAAAATCTGCTTCGCGACGCGCAGCACGTAGATCGACGTCAGGAACGCGCCGATCACGCCGGGATACAGCCACCACGAGTGCGCCGATCCCCACGCGCCGAGGAACGTCAGGAACTCGGCGACGAAGCCGGCGGTTGCTGGAAGGCCCAGCGATGACAGACCGCCGATCGTGAAGGCGACGGCGATGCCGGGCATCATCGTGCCGAAGCCGCCCATCTTGAAGATCTCGCGCGAATGCGCCTTCTCGTAGATCAGCCCGACGAGCGCGAAGAACAGGCCGGTCATGATCCCGTGCGCGAACATCTGGAAGACGGAGCCGTTCAGGCCGTTCAGCGTGAGCGTCGCAGCACCGAGCATCACGACGCCCATGTGCGAGACCGACGAGTACGCGATGACGTACTTCAGATCGCGCTGCGCCATCGCGCTGAGCGCGCCGTAGACGATGTTGATGCAGGCGATTGTGCCGACGAGCCATGCCCATTCGACAGTTGCCTGCGGAAGCAGGCCCATGCCCAGGCGCACGACACCATACGCGCCGAGCTTCATGAGCACGCCCGCGTGCAGCATCGACACTGCGGTGGGCGCCGACGCGTGGCCGTCGGGTGACCACGTGTGCAACGGCCAGATGCCAGCCAGGATCCCGAAGCCGACGTAGAAGGCGAGGAATACCCACGATTGCAGCGTCGGATCGAACTGCTGCGCGGCCATCGTCAGGAACGAGAACGACCGCTGACCGGCTCCGACGTAGAGCGCGAGGATGCCGACGAGGATGAAGGCCGACCCGAAGAGCAGATACAGGGTCAGCTTCATCGCGGCGTATCCTTCGTCCCGACGCCGGTCCGGCCGAAGGCCCAGCCGAAGATCCCTTGCGGCCTGACTTCGCCCGACGAGCCCCAGATGCCGATGAGCAGATACATCGGCAGCACGGCGATCTCGTAGAAGAGGAAGAAGACGAAGAGATCCAGCGAGACAAAGACGCCGTAGACGCCCGTGACCAGAATCAGGAGCAGCGCATAGAACTCCTGGCTGCGCTCCTTCACCGTCCACGACGCGAATACGCCGGCGAAGATGATGATCGACGTCAGCAGGCACATCAACGCGCTCATGCCGTCGAGCCCCACGAGATACGAGATGCCGAGCGATGGCACGAGCGGCAGACTCTCCTGGAACTGGAAGCCGGCGGTCACCCTGTCGTACGAGATATAGATCCAGAGCGAGGCGATCAGAGAGACGGATGCGCCCGCAAGCGAGATGAGTCGCACGAGCAGGGGACTGCGTCGCGCGACGAACATCACCGCGAGCGCCGCGACAAACGGCGCCCAGGTCATCACGGAAAGAATCGGAAATCCGTTCACGGCAGTGACCAGCGCGCCCAGACGAGCAGCAGCAGAAGACCGACCGCGAGACCGTAGACGTAGTCCTGCGCACGGCCGGTTTGAATCGAACGCATCTCATCCCCCGTTGTGACTGTCCACGCGCTCACCACGTTGAGCACGCCGTCAACGAGATAGCGATCGACCCATCCCACGAAGCGAGAGAAGGCGAGCGTGCCCGCCGCCAGGACGCCTTCGAAGAGATCGTCGATCCAGAACTTCGCGAGCGCCGCCTGTCGAATGGGGCCGAACAGCGAGGCGAGCGACGCGGCGTTGATCGTGCCGCGCTGATAGGTCAGCCACGCGAGGCCAATGCCCGCGAGCGCCACGCCGACCGCAGCTGGTGTCAGCCATCCAGGTGCTGCGTGCTCCGCAGCGCCCTCGGGCATCGCCACGAGGCCCGGCCCGATGAACGTCGAGTAGACACCGACGGCGAGCGAGAGCAGCGCGAGAACCCACAGCGGCAACAGCATCGGCACGGGCGGATCGTGTTGGTGTCCGCCGTGATGCGCGTCGTGATGCTCGGCGTGAGCGGGAGGGGCGCCGAAGAAGGCCAGGAAGACCACACGGAACATGTAGAAAGCCGTGAGGAACGCGACCAGCATCAAGAGCGCAAAGGGCCCAACGAGCCCGCCTGCCCAGACCGATCCGAGGATCTCTTCCTTCGAGAGGAAACCGGCGAAGAGCGGGATGCCCGCAAGCGACAGCGTCCCGATGATGAAGACGATCGCCGTTTGCGGCATGCGCTTGGCAAGTCCACCCATCTGCGACAGATCGTTGCTGTGGACCGCGTGAATCACCGCGCCCGCACCGAGGAAGAGCAACGCCTTGAACAACCCGTGCGTCAGCAGATGGAAGAACCCGGCGGTCGAGAAGCCGGCACCGATGGCCGCCATCATGTAACCGAGCTGCGAGACCGTGGAGTAGGCGAGCACGCGCTTGATGTCGTCCTGCACGCACGCGAGCACCGCGGCGAGCAGCGCCGTGAACGCGCCAATCCACGCAACGATCACGAGCACATCGGGCGTCAGCGCGAACAGCCACGATGTTCGATGCAGCAGATACACACCCGCCGTCACCATCGTCGCAGCATGGATCAACGCCGAGACGGGCGTCGGTCCTTCCATCGCGTCGGGCAGCCAGACGTGCAGCGGGAACTGAGCAGACTTACCCATCGCACCGAGGTACATGCAGAAGGTGATGATTGAGAGGCCGGCGAGCGGCAGCTCGTTTCCGGCGGCCATCACGCGCAGCTCACCAAAGTCGAACGTCCCAGACACCGTCCAGAGCATGACGATGCCGATCAGCAGCCCGACATCGCCAGCTTTCGTCGTCCAGAAGGCTTTCACCGCGGCGCGAGCGGCCTCGGGCTTCTGATACCAGTAGCCAATGAGCAGGTAGGAGCAGAGCCCGACGAGCTCCCAGCAGATGAAGAGCTGCAGGAGATTGGGCGCGAGCACCAGCCCCATCATCGAAAACGCGAAGAGCGATTGATACGTGTAGTAGCGGCCCAGACCCTGTGGTGGCTCGTCGCTCAGGTAAGAAAGTGAATACACCTGCACGAGGAATGCGACGAGCGAGACGAGCACGAGCATCACGGTCGACGTCTCGTCCGCGAGCACACCGATCGTGGCGAGCGGGCGTCCCTGGCTCGGCAACCAATCCCAGGCCAGGCGGGTGACGGCCCCGTCGTAGGTGCTCCACGCCGTCACCGCCGCAGCAAGTGAGCTGGCGGCGCCGAGGATCGACAAGTAGGCGCCTGGCCGTCCCGCACGGCGCACAGGCGCCACGATCGCGAGCACGAGGAATGCCGCAACCGGTGCGAGGAGCGCGATGAGTGTCAGGAATGCGCTGCCCATCACCCTTTGAGCAGATCGAGATGATCCGCCATGACGGTGCGACGGATGCGGAACAGCAGGATGACGATGGCCAATCCCATGGCGGCTTCCGCGACGGTGATGCAGATGGCGAACAGGGTGAAGACCATCCCGACCTCGCTGCCGCTGAATCGGGCGAAGGAGACCAGGTTGATGTTGACGGCGTTGAGCATCAGCTCGATGCCGAGCAGGATGCCGATCGTGTTGCGCCGCGTCACCACGCCAAACAGGCCGATGCCGAAGACGACGGCGGCGAGTATCAGGTACGCTTGCAAGCCCATATCAAGCCTGTAATGCAGAATGCAAAATGCAAAATGCAAAATGCAGAAACACGCTTGGCGCTACAGCGTCTGAATTCTGAATTCTGCATTTCACGTATCTAGTCCTCTGGCCGTGCAAAGTACACGGCGCCAAGCATCGCAGCCAGCATCAGCACACCAAGCAGCTCGAAGGGCAGCACGAAACGCGTAAGAACGCTTTCGCCAATCGCGCGCGTCATATCAGTCGTGAGCGGCTCTCGCACAACGGCCAGCGGCTGTCGTGTGATCGCATTGACGACGAGCGCGATCAGCGCCAGCGACGTCACGGCACCGGCCGTGATGCGCCGGTTCGTCTGCGTGATGCGTTCGCCCACGAGTCGCTCGGTGACGACGATGGCGAAGACGACAATCGTGACGATGCCGCCGGCGTAGAGGAGCAATTGGACTGCGGCGAGGAACTCGGCTTCGAGCAGCAGGAAGACGCCGGCGGTTCCGGTCAGCGCCAGCGCGAGCCAGAGCACGGAATGAAACAGGTTCTTCGACAGCACGACTGCCAGAGCCGATCCCACCAGCACGACGGCCAGGCTCCAGAAGGCGATCGGTTCAGCCACTAGGCTGCGCCTCCTGGTTTGGGCGCTTCTTCTGCCTTGGCGTGTGCGGCCTCTGCGCGCGCGAGCTTCGGCGGCCCCTGCATGTCACGAAGCAAATTGCCCGTGGCCCACGACGGCTGATGCTGCATGCCGAGCGCGTGGAGGCGATCCTTGTCGAGCAGCATCTCGCGGCGGTCGGTGGTCGGCATGTCGAACGAGCGCGTCATGACGATCGCGTCGGTCGGGCACACTTGAACGCATAACTCGCAGAACTCGCAGGCGTAGAGCTCGAGCGTGAACGTCTTCGCGTAGTTCCGTTTCTCGCTCTTGAGCATCTCGACCTTGATGACGGCCGGAGGACAGACGAACTCGCACAAGCGGCAGCCGATGCAGGCTTCCTCGCCGGTGTCCTTCTCGTAGACAAGCGCGAGCAGGCCGCGATAACGGTCGGGGTATTTCCGCTCGACGTCGGGATAGTGAACCGTGACCGGCTTGCGGAACAGGTTCAGGAACGTCACCCGCATTGCCGTGAGGACGGCTTTCAGGATTGCCCCGACTTCGGTGCCGTTCGAGCGAGTCTCAGGCGCCGCCACCGTACCTCCAGACGACCACGATCGCGGTCGCGACGAGCAGCGCCAGTGTCGACGGCAGCAGGAATTTCCAGGAGAGCGCCAGGATCTGATCGACGCGGATGCGCACGAAGCTCCAGCGTACCCATGTCACCAGCAGGAAGAGCAGCATCGCCTTGAGCAGGAACCAGAGCGGCCCCATCCACTCAGGGCCCGGTCCTGCCCACGCACCGAGGAAGAGCAGTGCGCCAAGGAACGACGATCCGACAATGTGCGCGTATTCACCGAGCTGGATGAGGGCGAACTTCATCCCCGAGTACTCGACGCGAAAGCCCGCGACCAGCTCGGACTCGGCCTCGAGGATGTCGAAGGGAACGCGGTTCTCCGCGGCGAGCGTCGAGATGAGGAAGGCGATGAAGGCCAGCTGCCCAAGGACCGGATAGAAGACGAACCACAGGCCGCCGCTCTGCGCCGTGGCGATGTCCGACAGCTTCAGCGAGCCAGCGAGCATCACCGGCACGAGCGCCGAGAAGATGAAGGGCAGGTCGTACGCGATGATCTGATTGACCGCGCGCATCGCCGACAGCAGCGCGTACTTGTTGTTCGATCCCCAGCCAGCCATGAACAGGCCCACGATTTCCATGGAGGAGACGGCGAGGAAGAACAGGATGCCGATGTTCAGATCGGCCACGCCCAGCCCTGGGGCAAATGGGATGGTCGCGAAGATCAGCATGCACGGAATCAGGAAGACGATCGGCGCCAGGTTGAACACGCGGCGATCGGCCGCGGTCGGCACGACGTCTTCCTTCATCATCAGCTTCAGTGCGTCGGCAATTGGCTGAAGCAGGCCGTGGGGTCCCACGCGGTAGGGACCGATGCGCGACTGCATTCGCGCCGCAAACTTTCGCTCGAGCAGCGTCACATACGTCACGAGTCCGATGACGACATTGAGGACGATGAACGGCGCGATGATCGGCACGATCCAGGCAGGCATCACCGACCCTCGAACCCGTCGAGTCCCGAATCCCGAGTCCCGGGTCCCGGTCTCTTCACCGATCCACCTCACCGAAGACCGGATCCACCGAGCCCATAATCGCGACGACGTCCGCCACCTTGTGCCCGGGAATGATATGCGGCAACACGGCGAGATTGGAGAACGACGCGCCGCGCCACTTCATGCGATACGGCTTGGCGCTCCCGTCGGCAATCAGATAGCAGCCAACTTCACCCCGCGGCCCCTCGACGCGCGCGTACGCTTCGCCCTTCGGGATGCGAATCTGCGCGACCGACTTGAGGCCAGGACGCGATGAGATCGGCCCTTCAGGCAGACCGTCGAGCACCTGACGAACGATCCGGATCGATTCGCGGAACTCCGCCATGCGCACGCGATAGCGTGACAAGCAGTCGCCCACGATCTCCGTCGGCACCGTGAACTGAAAGTCCTGATACGAGGAATAGGCGGCAGCGCGCCGCAGATCGAAATTCACGCCCGAGGCGCGCAGCAGCGGTCCCGCAATGCCGACGTCTTCGGCGAGCGCTCTCGAGATGATGCCCACGCCCTGCGCGCGTGCGAGGAAGAACGGGTTCTGCTCGAGCAGCCTTTCGTACTCACCAATCCGCTGCTCGATCAGGTCGATCGTCGTGCGGCACGAGTCCGCCCACCCGGATGGGATGTCGTAGCGAACGCCGCCGACTTGATAGAACCCGTAGAGGAGTCGCGCGCCGACAAGGGACTCGAAGAGATCGAGGATCAGCTCGCGTTCGCGGATGGTGTAGAGAAAGATCGTCGCGCCACCGCCGAGCGCGCCCCCCATGTCCATGCACCACGTGCCGAGCCAGAGGAGGTGCGATGCCACACGCTGCAGTTCCGCCGTGACGACTCGCAGGTATTGCGCCCGCCGTGGCACGTCGATCTTCCCGATCTCTTCTGCGGCGAGGACGTAGGCGAACTCGCTCGTCATCGCGGCGACGTAGTCCGTCTTCGAGGCGATCGATGGGTACTGCGCGTAGGTCAGCGTCTCCGCCAACTTCTCGTGGCAGCGGTGCAGGTACCCGATCACAGCGTCGACGGCGACCACGGTCTCGCCTTCGAGCGTCAGAATCGCTCGAAACACCCCGTGAGCAGACGGGTGTTGCGGCCCCATGTTCATGGTCAGCCGCTCGCCGCCGGAGTAGTCGAGCTCGACGTGTGAAAGGGTGGGGGTCGCCATTATCTGTACGGCGGATACGGCGTATCGACGGCGTAGGACTTCAAGAGGGGATGGCCCACCCAGTCATCGCCCAGCAGAATCCGGCGCAGATCGGGGTGGCCGACGAAGCGGACGCCAAACATGTCGAAACACTCGCGCTCCATCCAGTTGGCGCCGCGATAGACGGGCACGAGCGACGCACATTCCGAGACGCCGGGCGCCAGCCGCGTCTTCATCACCATCGAGATGCCTTCGTCGAGGTTGTCAACGCGTGCCACGATCTCCAGCCCCTGCTCCTTCCAGTCGACCGCAGTGGAGAAGGAGAAGAAGTGACAACCGAGCTCGTTCTTCGCGAACGCAGCGAAGGGCTGCCACTGGTCCACCGGCACGGTGACCACGAAGGGCGCATCGCCCTGCACCTGCGCGCTGCCGAATCGTTCGCCGATGAGGGTGGCCGCGTGCGCGCGTGTCACGGTGTCAGTCGACCTTCGGAGTGGGCTCGGCTCGTTTGCCCGTGCGTCGGAAGTGCGCGATCTGATCCTGGAGGAGCAGCAGCCCGTTGAGCAGCGATTCGGGCGGCGGCGGACAACCGGGCACATAGACGTCGACCGGGATCACGCGGTCGACGCCTTTGACGACGTGATAGCCGTGCCGGAACGGGCCGCCGGAATTGGAGCACGATCCCATCGAGACCGCCCATTTCGGATCAGGCATCTGGTCGTAGATGCGCAGGAGCATCGGCGCCATCTTGATGGTGACCGTTCCGGACACGATCATCAGGTCCGAGTGACGCGGTGAGGCCCACGGCACCATGCCGAGCCGTTCGACGTCGAAGCGCGATGCGAACGTCGCCATCATCTCGATCGCGCAGCAGGCCAGCCCGAACGTCACGGGCCACACCGACGACTTGCGCGCCCAGTTCAGGAATGCGTCCGCCGCCGTGGTGACGACGAACCCACCGGGAAAACTGTGGATGCCATCGGTGACCGACTCGAAGAGCGCGGAGTGCTTGTCGCCATCGGGCCGCTGCTGTCGCAGCCGTTCGTACTCCTGAAGGTCCTTGAAGTCCCGCCATACTGGCGCCGGGATGACAGGAACGGGGGGTTTTACGTCCACTTTGCCTTGAGCAGGAGGTTTTACTTCCACTCGAGAATGCGCTCCCGGTACGCGTAGACCCAGCCCAGAAGGAGGATCGAGAGGAACATGAGCATCGCAAGGATACCCCACGCCCCGAGTTGTCGAATCGTGAGTACCCACGGAAACAGGAACACGGCGAGCGCATCAAAGATGATGAACACGAGCGCGACGAGGTAGAAGCCGACCGGGAACTGGACCCACGCGTCGCCGATCGGTTCGGCGCCGCACTCGTAGCTCTCGAGTTTGGCGGCAAACGGGCGGCCCGGCCCGAGGACGCGCGCCGCGAGGAGCGACACGACCGCGAACGCCACGATCACGCCGAGATAGATGACGACTGGCAGATAGCCGGTCACTGACGCTCCCGGATCTTGGCTCTAGGCTTTCGGCTCTAGGCCATCGGTTCTAATGTTCGGTTCACGCCCACGTCGGTCGCTGGCGCCCAGCCCAGGGCCGAGAGCCCAAAGCCGAGAGCCCAGAGTCTACCTGAAGCTCTCCATGATCTCGTCGAGCGCGGCTTTTCCTGGCCGCGTCCGCGACTCGTCGAGATGCGCCAGCGGCTCGTCAACGAGTCCGAGCATGTCGATGAAGTCCGGCTTGTCGGGTTCGACGTAGAGGATACCCGTCGCGAACTCATTTCGCATCGCCGTTTCGTGGATCAGGCTCAGCGAGCGGAGCTTGTCGGTGGGATTGTAGTCCTCCGTCATCTTCGTGAGCACGATCTTGGAGCCGTCATGCAGGCTTACCGTTGTCGATGTGCCAGGGTCGTAGTCGATCGTGATGTCCTCGAAGAACGGGACGAAGCTCAGATCGGACAGCGGCTCTTCGTGGTCCTTGGCGTAGGAGTAGCTCTTGGTCGAGCCTTCGTGGTCGTTGAAGGTCACGCACGGCGAAAGCACGTCGATCATCGCGGTGCCGCGGTGGCTGAGCGCCGCCTTGAGAATCGCCTTGAGCTGCTTCGGGTCGCCCGAGAACGATCGCGCGACGAACGAGGCGCCGAGCTCGATGGCCAGCGCGCACGTGTCGATCGGCGGGAGGTCGTTGATGACGCCGGTCTTCAGCTTCGAGCCAAGATCGGCGGTCGGCGAGAACTGTCCCTTGGTCAGGCCGTAACAGCCGTTGTCCTCGATGATGTAGACCATCGGGAGGTTGCGCCGCATCAAATGCACGAACTGACCGATGCCGATTGCGCCCGTATCGCCGTCGCCGCTGACGCCGATGGCGATCATCTTCCGGTTGGCCACGATCGCGCCGGTTGCCACCGACGGCATGCGTCCATGAACGGAGTTGAAGCCGTGTGACTGGTTCAGGAAGTAGGCCGGGCTCTTGCTCGAGCACCCGATGCCTGACAGTTTCAGCACCTGGTCCGGGCTGATGCCGAGCTCCCAGAACGAATCGATGATGCGCTCGGTGATGGCGTTGTGTCCGCACCCGGCGCACAGCGTCGTCTTGCTGCCGCGATAGGCCGCAGGCTCGAGGTTGATTCGATTGAGCTTCTTTCCTGGTGCCGGCTGTGTTGGTGTCGACATTCCCTGTGTCCTCTGTGTCTCAGTCCTCAGTCCACGGTCCGTATCCCGAACTCGGGTTCCCGGGCCATCGGTCCCGGCTCTACGCCTTCTTGCTTCAGCAGGTCCGTCGTAACCGAGCGTCCGTCGATCGGCAGCCCTGCGTAGTGACGGATGCTCCTGAGCTTGAGCACGCGCTGGGGCGTGAGATCGATGCGCAAGAGCGACATCATCTGCGCGTCGCGATTCTGCTCGACCACGTACACCCGATCGTGGCGATCGATGAAGTCGTTCAGCTCCTCGCTGAACGGATACGCCTTGAGTCGCAGGTACGAAGTCTTGATGCCGCGTTCGCCGTTCAACTGGTCGCGCGACTCGACGATCGCCCAGTGCGTGGTGCCGTAGGCGATGAGGCCGATGCCACCCTCGGCGGCCATATCGACTTCCGGCTTGGGCATCATCTTCTTCGCGGTCTGGAACTTCCTCGAGAGTCGATCCAGGTTCTTGACGTAGTCGTCGGCGCGCTCGCTGTAGAGCGCCTGCTCGTTGTGGCCCGACCCGCGCGCGAAGTAGGAAGGCAGACCGTCGCCGGGTACCGTGCGATACGGGATGCCGTCGCCGTCGACGTCGCGATAGCGCCCGAACTGTCCGAGTTTTTTGAGTTGCTCGGCATCGAGGCGCTTGCCTCGTTCGAAGGGCTTCGTCGAGTACTCGAATGGCTGTGCCATCCAGGTGTTCATGCCGAGGTCCAGGTCCGACATCACGAACACCGGCTGCTGGAGTCCCTCGGCGAGATCGAATGCGTCCATCGCCATCGTGTAGCACTCGGTGACTGACGAGGGCAGCAACAGCGGATGGTTGGTGTCGCCGTGAGACAAGACGGCAGTAGAAAGAATGTCCTGCTGACCGGTGCGAGTCGGCAGGCCCGTCGACGGACCGGCACGCTGGATGTCGAAGATCACCGCCGGCACTTCGGCGTAGTAGGCGAGGCCGGTGAATTCCGCCATCAGCGACACACCCGGGCCGGCCGTCGAGGTCATCGCCCGCGCGCCCGCCCAGCCGGCACCAATCACCATGCCGAGGGCGGCGAGTTCGTCCTCCGCCTGCACCACGGCGTAGGTTGTCTTGCCGCTCTCAGGATCGCGACGATACTTCTTGAGGTAGTCGATCAGCGCCTCGGGCAGCGATGACGAGGGCGTGATCGGATACCAGGCGACGACGGTGACGCCCGCCATCATGCAGCCGATCGCGGCGGCGGCATTCCCCTCGATCAGGATCATGCCCTGCGTCTTGTTCATCGGCTCGATGACGAAGGGGTCCTGCTTGGTGAACGTCGCCTCGGCGTAGTCGGAGCCGGCCTTGAGCGCCGACATGTTCAGCTCGATGGCCTTCTGCTTCTTCCCCATCTGCTTCTTGAGGGCCTTCTCCATCTGACCCATGTCGATCGACAACAGTCGCGACAGCACGCCGTCGTAGACCATGTTGCGGACGAGCCGGCGCAGCTTCGCATCGTGCGTGATGGGCTGCATCAGCTTGTCGAACGGGACAGGGTAGAAGGTCAGATCCTGACGCAGCTCGTTGAGCTTGAGCGGTTCGTCGTAGACGACCGCGGCTCCGGGGGCGAGCGTCAGCACGTCTTCGCGCGCCGTCTCAGGGTTCATCGCGACGAGAAAGTCGACTTCCTTCTTTCTCCCGATGTAGCCCTTCGCGCTGGCGCGGATGGTGTACCACGTCGGCAAGCCGGCAATGTTCGACGGGAACATGTTCTTGCCGGAGACGGGCACACCCATCTGGAAGATCGAGCGCAGCAGCACGAGGTTCGCGGTCTGGCTGCCCGATCCGTTGACGGTGGCGACTTGAATGGCGAAATCGTTGACGATGCGTTCCGTGGTTGGGTGTTGGCCGACTTCTTGGACGGCCGCGTCGGTCGCTGGCATCAGATCTCCCGTACCCCCATGGCCAATGGCGTAAAACCCTAGCAAAAGTGCGATTTTTCGATCAGGGATCGAGGAAGTATATCACCCGCCTCCGGACCCTTTCAGAAGAGGGTGACCTGCACAATCGTGCCGGCGTCAACCGACTCCACATCGGCAGGAATCTCGATGTAACCGTCGGCCTGCGACATGCTCGTGATGTCGCCGGATGCCTTGAATGCCGGCACAGCCTTGCCGCTCTCGACACGCACCGAGTAGAACTGATGACGCCCGGGTGCGGACATGACTCGCGTGCTGAGTGGCAGAGCGAGCGTACGCACGATCTGCTGGGGTAAACGTGCCAGGCGACGAAGCGCAGGGGCGAGCAGGATGTACGAGTTCGAGAGACAGGATGTCGGGTAGCCCGGCATGCCAAAGAAGAGCCGTCCCTTGATCCGTCCGAACGCCGTCGGCTTCCCCGGTTTCACGGCGATTCCGTGAAAGAGCATCTCTCCTTTGGAGGCGACGACGTCAAGGATGAGATCCCGTTCCCCGACTGAGCTACCACCCGAGAAGACCATCACGTCCTGTTCGAGACATTCCTCGACGGCGCGCGACAGGTCGTCGATCGTGTCGGCCGCGGTGCGATACGGGATCGGAATCCCGCCGTTGTCGGTGACGACCCCGGAGACGGTGACGCGGTTGATGTCGTAGATCTGACCCGGCGCAAGGGGCTGACCCGGATCGACGATCTCGTTCCCGGTCGACAGGATCGCGACGCGCGGTTTCTCATACACCGTGATCTCGGTCAGCCCGAGTGCCGCGATCGAGCCGAGGCGGCTCGCGTTCAGCAGTGTGCCTGGTTGCAGCACGTGCTGGCCCTTTTGGATGTCGGCACCCTGCCGGCCGATGTTCTGTCGCGGGGTCGCCTGGACAAAGATCGATACGGAGCCGCGGTCATCGATATCCGTTTCCTCGACCATCACGACCGCGTCGGCGCCGTCCGGCATCGGGGCGCCGGTCGCGATCTCGGCGCACTCGCCCTGGCCGACTCGTTTCTGCGGAACCTGTCCGGTGTAGATGGTCTCGATGCGGCGCAGCGTGCGCGCAGTCGTGCGGCTCGCTCCCGCGGTGTCTTCGGCTCTGACCGCGTAGCCGTCCATCGCGGCGCGAGAGAACGGCGGCACATCGACGGTTGACACCACGTCCTGAGCAAGCACGCGACCGTTCGCCTGTTGGAGCGGAAGGACTTCGGTACGATCGATCGGTTGAAGCGCACGTTCGATGATCGCGCGCGCTTCCTCGAGCGCAATCGTCTTCCCGAACGGCCTCATATTCGTAGGCAATTACAAACTCCCAACGATCAACGTCCAACTCCCAGGAACGACGTGGTCATTTCGACAGCTGCTGAATGATGTGACCGAGTTCGGGGATAACCAGTCGAGTCATCGCGAGCCTGACAGCCTTTTCCGATCCCGGCAGCGCGAAGATCGCCTTGCGGCCCACAGTCCCTGCAGTCGCGCGACTCAGCATCGCCGCCGCGCCAATCTCCTCGAAGCTGACCATCCGGAAGAGCTCGCCGAAACCGTCGAGACGTTTCTCGAACAGGCCAGTGACCGCCTCGAATGTGCCATCGCGCGGGCTGATGCCCGTCCCGCCGGTGCTGATGATGACGTGTGTGGCCGGGTCGGCAAGGCGCTCACGGAGTCGCGACACGATCCGCGCGGGCTCGTCCCTCTCGATGTCGTGTCCACTCACCGTGTGTCCGGCGCTCTCGAGCAGCGAACGGATCGCGTGACCGCTCGTGTCCGAGTCGGGCGTGCGCGTGTCGCTCACCGTCAGGACGTAACAGCCGACGACCGTCGGAGCGAGCACCTTGTGTTCCTGAACGCTCACGGACGGATTATTTCACGGCCGCCAGCCTCACGACCTTGGTCTCGAACCGGCCGAAATCGCTTGTGGTCGCCGCCTCCTCGTAGCGCACGACGCGAAAGCCCGGGAAGATCTTCGGGAGTTCGTCGGTGTCGAAGACGACGCTGCCGCCGATCGGGCGCGACGTCGTCGCGTCACGGTGAAAGCCCTCGACGATCACCATGCCGCCGGGACGAAGGGATCTTGTGACGTTCCCCACAAATTCGCGCGCGCCGACGTAGCTGAGCACGATGAGATCCCATGTGCTCGTGCCCCAGTCGAAATCCTCCGCGCGAGCGACCGTGGTCGTGATCGTCACGCCCAGCTTGCGCGCCTGCTCCTTCGCCGCGGCCACCGCTCGATCGGCGGGATCGAAGCCGTTCGAGTCCCATCCTTGTTGCGCGAGATAGATCGTGTTGCGCCCTTGCCCCATGCCCACATCGAGCGAGCGCCCAGGTGTCAGACCCTTCGCCACGGCGACGAGAAAGGCGTTCGGCTCGGTGTTGAACGAAGGTGTTGGTGCTGTGAGGATCCGATTCCAGCGCTCGATTTCGGCGCGATCGCCAATCGTGCGCAGAGACTCGATCGTCGCGGCGCTCTCCGTTGTCGACGTGCCCTGACGCTGAAGCTCCGCGCGGTATCGCGTGTAGACGGCATCATCGTCCGCCTGTTGCACGTCGGCTGGTTGCTGTCCGAGCCACGCGCGGAACGCTTCGTAGGTCTTCACCTCCTCGGGAGTGGTCTGCGGGCCGGGCGGTGACTGTGGTGCGGACGCCAGTATCGGCGCGAGCGCGACGAGAAACGCCAGTGTGAGGAGCGGGCGGACGGCTGTTGATTTCATCTCGTCCTCCTGACGACACAGAGTATTCTGCGCCGGCTGCCGAATCCCGCGTGAGTAGTGATGACGATCCCCCCGAGCGTTTCAATCGCCGCGCGTCTGAACCGGCTGCCGCGAACGCGAACTCACGTACACGCGACCATCATCGCCGGAATCGGGTCGTTCTTCGATCTCTTCGACATCTTTCTCGCGGGTGTGCTGGGGACTGTGCTCACGCAGCGGTTCGGGCTCGATCGGCTGCTGCTGCCGATCGCCCTGAGCTCGGCGTTCGTCGGCATGTTCATCGGCGCAACGGTGCTCGGACGATTCGCCGATCGCGCCGGCCGGCGAACGGCGTTTCTCATCAACCTCGGGATCTACTCAGTCTTCACGCTCGTCGGCGCGTTCAGCGTGAACGCGACAATGCTGATCGCGTCGCGGTTTCTGGCGGGGATCGGCATAGGCGCCGAGTTGACGCTGGTCGATGCCTACCTGAGTGAGTTGCTGCCCGCTCGCTTCAGAGGGCGTTACACCGCATGGGCGTACACCCTCGGATTCGTCGGCGTTCCAGCAGCTGGACTACTCGGGCGCATCCTGGTTCCACTCGCGCCATTCGGCATCGATGGATGGCGATGGCTGTTCGTTGCAGGCTCGCTTGGCGCCGTGATCGTGTGGTTCGTTCGCATGCGGCTTCCCGAGTCACCCCGGTGGCTCGAGTCGGTTGGCCGAATCGCAGAGGCCGAAGCCATCGTCGAACGGATGGAGCGCGAGGCCGGAACGGCGCTGCCGCCTGAGCGCGCGAGTTCGCCGGATGTCGTCGTTGCGAAGCGCGCGGGGCTGTCAGTGCTCTTCAGCGGACAGTACCGGTCGCGCGCGATGATGCTCGGCGTTTTTCACATCTTCCAGACGATCGGCTACTACGGCTTTGGCACGCTCGTGCCGCTGGTGCTCGCGTCGAAGGGCTACTCCGTCGTGACGTCGCTGACGTTCACGACACTGACGTTCATCGGCTATCCCGTCGGCTCTGCACTGTCCCTTCCGATCATCGAACGTGTCGACCGCAAGTGGCTCATCGTCGGATCTGCCCTGCTCATGAGCCTGCTCGGCATCGGCATGGGGTACTCCACGTCGTCCACGGCGATCGTCGCGCTCGGCTTCCTCTATACGGCGGTGAGCAACGTGTTCTCGAATGGCCTCCACATCTTTCAGGTGGAGATCTTTCCGACGTCCATCAGAGCGACGGCGGCTGGCGCGTGTTACGGGCTGAGCCGGCTCTCGAGCGCGGCGATGCCGTTCGTCCTGCTGCCGGTGCTCGAGCAATGGGGCGCCGGTCCGATGTTCGTCGTCGTGGCGGCCGCGCTCTGGATCGTCATGATTGACGTCACATTATTCGCTCCAAGTACCACCGGGAGGTCGCTGGAAGAGGTGAATAGCTAAGCTTCGGATTGAGATGGCGTCTAGACCTGAACGGTGCTTGAATCTCAGTAGGAGTTATTCCAATGACAGCACTTACGCGATTCACATCCTTTGCCGTGGTGCTGACGTTCGCCACGATCGGGCTCTCGGCGCAGGGAGCAGGCGAAGCCACGAAGGACGCGGCGAAGACGACCGGCAGCGCGGTCAGTGGTGCGGCCAAGACCACGGCGAAGGCCACCGAGAGCGCGGCGAAGAAGACTGGTGACGCGACTGTGGACGCGGCGAAGGCCACGGGCAAGGCCACAGAGAGCGCAGCGAAGACCACTGCCAAAGCCACAGAGAAGGGCGCAAAGGCCGTGGGCAAGGAAACGGCTGATGTGGCCAAGACCACTGGCAAGGCGGCCGAAAAGGGCGCGGAGGCTACTGCCAGCGGCGCGAAGAAAGTCGGTACCGAAGTCGCGGGTGCAGTGACCGGCGAGAAGAAGTAGTCGCGACTACCGCCGATAAGGGACGCCCTCCTTCAGGATCTTTTCGTAGTGCGCCGTCTCTACATTGTTCTCGGCGCAGACATACTCCTGTAGGCGCGTCCCCTCCCGCAGCATCAACGTCGTCTTCACGGTCCACGGCTTGGTCATCACGTTCGGATCCTCCATGGTGATGACCCAGTCGATCTGATCCTTGTCCACGCGCGTGTAGCGCTCGGTGACGTGCAAGGCGTCCGAGTGAAACGTGCCCGTCCCGGTGAGCCATCCTTTGTCGTTGAAGTTCACGACATCCACGACGAGCGTGTCGCCTTCCCAGTGGCCAACTGAGTCGCCCATGTAGGCCGGGCCGACATCCGTGCGGTGTTCGGCATTGAGCGGAATCACACGGAACACACTCATGTACTCGTGCAGGATGACGACCTGCGTCGGCGTCTGCACGATCTGGATCGGGAAGAGTCCAACGAGCGCGAGTCGCGGGACGCCGAGCGGCAGACAGAGACCGGCGGGATCGTCGATGCCGCGTTTGTTGAACGACTCGAGCACCTGTGCGGCGGCTTCCGGTTTGTAGGGAGCCGGCTCGGTGATGACCTGTTGCGAGGCTGGATTCGCCGGTGCGG
This sequence comes from uncultured Acidobacteriota bacterium, assembly GCA_963772955.1. Lineage (GTDB taxonomy): Bacteria > Acidobacteriota > Vicinamibacteria > Vicinamibacterales > UBA2999 > Gp6-AA40. The sequence continues at coordinate 235,816 of CAVYZF010000010.1, forward strand.
ACGGATCGATGCCGGTGCCTCCGACCCCGAGTCCGGAATTGGCTTCTTCCCATGTCCCGCGCCGTCCGTTGCCGCCCTGCCAGACGCCAGTGAGATCCGGTTTGCCGTCGGCCGTGCGCGGGATGCCATTCGATGCGATCGGCTTCGTCTCCTGATTCACGGTGGGAGGCGTGGAGTTGCACGCCCCGCCGAGAGCTGTGGCAACGATGGCTGCGAGTAGCGCGCGGTTCATGGCAGCTTCACCGCCGGCGTGTTCCCACCTTCACCGGTGCCGGCCGGTGGACCGTAGTACAGCTTCTTGCCGTCGGCGAACGTGACCTCGCGTGCGTGCGCGGAGTTGCTGCCATCTCGCGCGCGCCATCCGAAGATGGTCACCGTGTCGCCGGCCTTCATCGTGACGTCCTTCTTCCATCCCGTGCGATAGAGCGCGTTCACCGTGTAGCCGGTGAGCACCCACGTCGCAGTGCGCCCCTTGTCGTCTTTGACCGCGAGAGAGAAATGGCTATGCGGATTCGTCCACTCGACTTTGGTGACGACACCCTTCAGGGTGATTGGCTTGTTGGCATCGAATTCCGCGCCGAAGGAGTGGTGCGCCAGTGCCTGGCCGGAGCTGAGCCACACGAGCGCGAGCAGGCAGACGCCGAATGTCGGTCTCGACATCGTTCACCTCGCGCACAGCGTAGCACTGCTAGCCGTTGCGCGAGATCTCGGGTGACGCCTGGGGACCGGTCAGGATATTGCGGATCGTTTCCGAGCCGAAGCCCAGGCCGACCAGATCCCACCATTGTCCCGCGGCCGGTTCACCCGCCGTTGTTACTGCCAACGCGGCGAGAGGTACCAGCAATGCCGCCATCAATTGCAGCGCCTGGGGCAGTGGCCGCCAGAGCCACCGCTCCACCCGGTCCTTCTTGTGATGGGTGCGTTCCCGTGGAACGACAACTCTCTTTAGAGTTGCGGGCTTCGAATCGCACTTGCGGAGAATGGGTTTGCCCTTCCAGAAGAATCGAACTTCGACGTCCTGATCAAGGATGCCAGGCTCGAAGTACCGGTGTACCCGCCATCCGTACTCGATTTGGCCCTGACGTTCGCTCGACTCGCAGGGTTGCGCGTCGGATGACGCTGTGGCTGGGGCGGAGGGTTCGCCTTTCCACTGAAGCAGTGGAGTCCGTCGTGGCTCTTTGAAGCACCACTCGCACTGAATCGCTCCTCGCGCGGTCTTGTCGTTGAGTGTGCGATCGCGGAATCGAATCGTCATTCGGACCGTTTGATTCGGATTGACGACCTGCGGATCGAGGTCGATATCGGCCTCACCGTTTTGCAATGCAGCGACGATGTCGCACTCGCTGACACCCTCAGAGAGTTGGCGGAGCTGTCGCCGCGCGGCAGCCAGCGTCGTGAGCGCTGGAGTGGCGAGCCACCGCGTCAAATGTTCCATGGGCTCTTTCCACTCCGGCTGGCTGCCATTAATCACGGGCGCGAGGAAATGTACTTCGCTGAGGATCTTGAGGGCCGTCAATTGGAGGTCTGCACGGACCACACCGACTGATGAAATCCACTTGGTGCCGTCGTCATCCCCGGTCCTCGGGAGCAGCGAGCGATCGGGAAAGCAATCCTTCATCGACTCGAGTGCCTTCGGAACTTTGAGCTCTCCCGTCTGCGGGTCTGCATCGAAATGATCCCGGATCGATTTCCACTGCTGCGACAGGAGTGCTTCGAAGGCCTGTTTCTCTTCCTGCGTCGGCTCGTTGAGCGCCTTGTCGGCGGCCTCGAGCCGCTGTTGTACGAGTAACCAGTCTGCCTCGGTGAGCTGATCGTTCTTGAGTCCCTCGCACGCCGAGCTCAGTGATGTCTCGATCAGGTCAGCGCGCGTCGGCGAGACGGAGCACTCGATGAGCCCATCCAGCCGACATGCTGCCGCATCCAGACGCTGAGCAAGACCTATCTTTCGATTCAATACGTTGACTCCCGCCTCCACTCGTTTGGCAGTCTCCTCGAAACCAGGACCCACGACCCATCCATCTCGTCGCCGTTGATCGAGTGCGAGACGTTCCACGCGCAGGAGCACTCGGAGTTGCGAATCGACTTGGTCCGAAATCTCCGCGGTGGCACGACGCGCATCTTCTAACTGATCCTTCAGCGCCTTCTTGCGTCTGTAGTTTGGGATCGACACACGGAGTACGAGGGAAATGATCGCACCTGCCAGCAACCAGAAGCCGACGACGGCGATGCTCCACGCCAGGCTGCGTCGGCCTGGATCGAAGCGCACTTCAACGGGAAGATTCTGCTCGAATACAGTGGCGCCCTCTCCCTGGTAGCGCAGCGTCAAAGTGCCGCGCCGGGCCGCCCGTCTGGCTCTTCCGCTGTCCGTGTCACGAAACCAGATCGCAGACGTTGGAGCACGCAGGGAGACCTGAGAGAAGGCCGGAACTCTAAATGAGGACCACCCATTGCTCTCCAGGCAGTCGCCCTCGGGCTTCGTCGCGTTCTCATCGTAGCGATCGACGGAAACGGCGCAGACATCGGCATCCTGGAAGCGGACCCGTGCCCTCACAACGGGGTAGTCAAACGCGGACGGGTTCTCGAGCACGAGGAGGAGCGGTTGGTTTTCGCGCGCAACGAGCGGCGCATCTGGTTCCGATCTAACGGTCAGACCTGCCTTGTGGAATCGCAATGTCTCGATCTGTCGACCCTTATAGAACAGCGGTGCCGTGCTGTCGCCAAAGGCGACCAATCCCTTGATGAGGAGCCGCACGTTGACGGCGCTCTTTCCAGCGGCCGCGGGCGACGCCAGTTCGAGTTTAGGGACGATGTGCTGATTGGGATTTTGGCCGCTTGCCAGTTCCCCGAGTTCGAGGTCTCCGGGTTGCGGCAATCCTTCGCTGGGATCAATCGGCAGCTGTAGGCGCACGTCGGCATGATCGGTCGATGCGGCAATCACGATCGGTGGGCGACCTTGCCCGGCGGTGGGAGACGGAGTGCCGGTTGCCGGGTTTGTCGATGCAGGGCCAGTGACCTCTGTGGCCGGCTTCTCTTTTGGTGTCCCGGACTCCTGCGCGTGAATTCCTACTCCTGCGAGCACGAGACCTGCCAGCAATAAGCGGCGCATAAGAGGCTCCCTTCGTACGCTTATAACGGGGGAGCCCAGTCAGTCGAACGAAGTTTGCCCGCACTCTTTTTTGCCCGCTACCCATGAGAGGATCGCCTCGTGGAGCCTGGACAGATTGCGGCCCTCGCCGTCGTCGTTCTTTTCTTCGCGGCGATGGTCCAAGCGCGCCGAAAGCGACGCCTGGGCCAGTGGCGAGGTCCTGGCGCCGGGGCCACCGGAGCCATCCACGACATGCTCATCGAGGACAAGCGCAGGGCGGTCGAGATCATCCTTGAAGAGAGGGCCGAAGAGCGCGATCCCGAAACTGCTGACGGCGACCTGCCGGCGCTCGAGTCGCCTACGCGAAAATGATCTCGCCCGCGCGCGCGTGTTCCCTCGAGGGTGCGCGTCTGAACGCGTTAGGCTTCCGAGGTCAAATTTGGCGCAAATCATCTGGAGTTTGGGATTTGACACTTGGGGTTGACCGCTAGTCAGAGCGCTAACCGGGGCTCTATACTTGTTCGGCTTATTAACAATCCACCACCCACATACCAGAGCAGGGAGACGTGCTGTGAAGATTCGACGTGCACTCTTCGGGGGCGCGGTTGCACTGCTGGCCGCCGCGGTCATCTCGGTCACGATTCATGGACAGACGCCACCGGCGCCGACGGCTTTCATCACCGGCGTCGTGCAGGGCGCCCAGGGGCCTGAGGCCGGCGTCTGGGTGATTGCCGAGACGAAGGACCTGCCCACCAACTTCATCAAGATCGTCGTGACCGACGACCAGGGGCGCTTCATGCTCCCCGAACTGCCGGCCGCGAGCTACAGCGTCTTCGTGCGCGGCTACGGCATCGCCGACTCCGAGCGGCAGACGATGAAGCCGGCGACCGCGCCTGTGACGTTGAAGGTGAATCCGGCAAAGACACCGCAGGAAGCCGCGAAGGTGTATCCCGGCAATTACTGGCTCTCGCTGCTCGAGCCGCCGTCGGCCAATGAGTTCCCCGGCACCGGACCTCAGGGCAACGGCCTTGGTCCGAACATGCAGTCGCAGAACCATTGGATCAACTCGCTCAAGTCCGACTGCAACTTCTGTCATCAGCTTGGCAATCAGCTCACGCGCAGCGTCGATCACATCTTCAAGGCGAAGCCTGAACTGAAGACGCATGCCGAAGCGTGGGAGTGGCGTCTTGGCACGGGCGTGCGCGGCACGTCGATGTACGGCGTGCTGAACAACCAGGGACAGACGCGCTCGCTGAAGACCTACGCCGACTGGACCGAGCGCATCGCGAAGGGTGAAGTGCCGCCGGCGCCTTCACGTCCGACCGGCGTCGAGCGCAACCTCGTGCTGACGCTGTGGGACGTGGGCGACGATCACTCGTTCATGCACGACCTCGTGTCGACCGACAAGAACCGCCCGACGGTGAATCCGTACGGGCCGGTCTACGCCGTGTCGGCCGGACACGGTTCACTCGTGGTGCTCAATCAGAGAACGAACTCGACCGAGGAGCTCGAGATTCCGACGCGCGCGCCGCGTGCGCAGGTGCCGTCGCGCTTCCCGGCGCCGAATCGTCCGTCGCTGTGGTGGGGCAACGAGCATCTCTGGGCGAACCCGCCGTACAACCCGGCCGACCCGCACAACCCGATGCTCGACAGCAAAGGCCGCGTGTGGATGACATCGAAGATCCGGCCGAACGCCGATCCGGCGTGGTGCAGCGATCCGGCGAACAAATTCGCGGCCTGGTTCCCGCTCCGCAACAGCGGACGGCAGGCGTCCTTCTACGATCCGAAGACGCGGCAGTTCGTCCTGATCGACACCTGCTACGCGACGCATCACCTGCAGTTCGACAATGACCCGAACGAGACCGTGTACTTCAACGAGCTGTCGGGCCCCATCGTCGGCTGGATCGATTCGAAGGTCTACGACGAGACGAAGGACGAGCAGAAGGCAGTGGGCTGGTGCGGCCAGGTCGTCGACACCAACGGTGACGGAAAGATCACGGCTCCACCGTGGAATCAGATCACCGGTCGCGGCGAGTCGCTTCTGTACGCTGGAGACACGACGGGTGGCAGCGGGCTTGGCGCACGCGCAGGCGGCTCGGGCGCGGCATCCGGCCCGGGTGGTGGACCCGATCCCAAGCTCGATACGCTCGTCAGCTTCAGTCTCTACGGCGTAGTTCCAAGTCCGGTCGACGACTCCGTCTGGGGTGTCGCCGAGCGCTACCCTGGCTATCTCGTGCGCGTTGACCGCGGCAAGAATCCGCCGCAGTCGTGCATGACCGAAATCTACAAGGTTCCGGAGCCGGGCTTCGATCCGCGTGGCGTTGACGTCGATACCAACGGTGTCGTCTGGACGGCGCTTGCCGCCAGCAGCCACCTCGCGAGCTTCGATCGCCGCAAGTGCAAGGCAATCACCGGACCGCGCAAGGTCGACGGCAGCGAGTGCCAGGAAGGCTGGACGCTTTATCAGACGACCGGCCCGAAGTTGAAGGGGACGAACATCCCGGCTGACTTCCACTACTACAACTGGGTGGACCAGCAAAACATCCTGGGGCTGGGCGCAAACAAACCGATAGCAAACGGGTCGAACTCGGACGCATTGCTCGTGCTCGATCCGCAGACGCGTCAGTGGATCACTCTACGCGTGCCGTATCCGCTCGGGTTCTACTCGCGCGGCCTCGACGGTCGCATCGACGATCCCAACGCCGGCTGGAAGGGTCGCGCGCTCTACGCGAACTACGGCACGCACTTCGTGTGGCACATCGAGGGTGGCAAGGGCACGAAGGGGAAGGTCGTCAAGTTCCAGTTGCGACCGGATCCGCTCGCTCGGTAGATCCTTGAAGTAGGCAGTAAGCAGTAGGCAGTAGGCGGTAAGTTAAGCTGCTCCGTAGGGGCGGGTCTTCGGACCGCGCCCACCGTCGAACGACCTCCGATGAATTACGTCACGCTCGGCCGCACCGGGCTGCAGGTGTCGCGTGTCTGCCTCGGTTGCATGAGCTATGGCCAGGCGAAAACGCCGGGCGTGCTGCAGTGGCACTGGACGCTGAGCGAAGAGGACAGCCGCCCTCAAATCCAGCGCGCGCTCGAGCTCGGCGTGAATTTCTTCGACACCGCCAATGTCTATTCGAACGGCGAGAGCGAAGCGGTGCTGGGGCGCGCGATTCGCGACTTCACGCGCCGCGACGAGGTCGTGATCGCGACGAAGGTGTGGGGGCCGATGCGCCAGGGGCCGAACGGCCGCGGCCTTTCGCGCAAGGCGATCCTCTCTGAAGTCGACAACAGCCTGCGTCGGCTCGGCACCGACTACATCGACCTCTACATCATCCACCGCTACGACTACGACACGCCGCTCGAGGAAACGCTCAGCGCTCTCGACGACGTCGTGCGCGCCGGTAAAGTGCGGTATCTCGGCGCCTCGTCCATGCACGCGTGGCAGTTCATGAAGGCGATCGGCATTCAGCGCGCGAATGGGTGGGCCACATTCGTCTCGATGCAGAACTACTACAACCTCCTCTATCGCGAAGACGAGCGCGAGATGCTTCGCCTGTGCGCGTCAGAGGGGATCGGCGTGACGCCGTGGTCGCCGCTCGCGCGCGGCAAGCTGGCGCGTCCGGCCGACGCCGACGGGACCACCGAGCGAGCGAAGACCGATGCCTTCGGCAAGACGCTGTTCGTGAAGACGACGGATATCGATCGGCCGGTGATCGACCGGACCAACGAGATCGCGACGGCGCGCGGCGTGCCGATGGCGCAGGTCGCGATGGCGTGGCTGCTGCACAAGACGGCGGTGACGTCGCCGATCTTCGGGGCGACGCGGGCCGAACAGCTCGAGGACGCGATCGCGGCCGTGGCGCTGACGTTGTCGGACGAGGAAATCGTGAGGCTCGAGGAGCACTATCAGCCGCACCCGGCGACCGAGGGGTATTCCTAGCCGCGGTCCTCAAGCGCTGTCCTTATCTCTTGACCGTCAAGCCGAGACGATGGCATCGTCGTCTGGGACACACGGGTTGGGTGAGAAAGGTATTTCAAGATGGGCGCCGCGCACGTGCCAAAGGCACTGGTGGAGCGTCTTGGCAGTGATGCCACGCAAGGGCTCGTCTCACTGCTCGAGTCAACGCAAGCTGAATGGAGCGACGAGGTGTTGACGACAGTTGTCGATCGGTTCGAGCAGCGGCTCGCCATCGAGATGTCAGCGATGCGTGTCGATGTCTCACGTGAGCTCTCGGCGCTTCGTGTCGATGTCGCGCGCGATATCTCGGCCTTACGCGTCGAGCTGTTGAAGTGGTCGTTTCTGTTCTGGATCGGTCAGGTCGCCACGATGGCCGGCCTGCTTGCGTTTATGCTCCGGCCCTGACGACCGTCGGGGCCAAAAAGCGTGTGATACACTCAATGTTTGCGCGCACTCCGGCTTATGCGGGAGTGTGTTGCGAACTTCTGTTTGGCCCCTCGCGCCCTTAGCTCAGCTGGATAGAGCGTCTGGCTACGAACCAGGAGGTCGCATGTTCGAATCATGCAGGGCGCACCAAATACCAGCCGCGTAAGACGTTAGCGAAAACCTGCGGAGACAGGCGAGGTCGGAAAGGACCACTGTCTCCTATGTCGACGCTCGACCAGCTTTTCGATCAGTTCCTCCGCGAACGCACCTACGTTCACAACGTCACACCGAAGACCCGCGCTTGGTATGAGTCAGCGTGGCACGCGTTCACCACGGCCGGTGTAGCCGGACCTGATGCGACCAGCATCAGCAAGTCCGATCTCCAACGGTTCGTCGTTCATCTCCGCGAACGTGGCGTAAAACCAGTCTCGTGCAATACGTGGTTGAGAGCGCTCAACGCGTTCTGCCGCTGGTTGCACGAGCAGGGCGCAGCATCCGCTGTCGTCACGCTGAAGCCGCAACGGTTGGAGAAGCGCATCATCCGGACGCACGACGAGGCGACGATCCGAGCACTGCTTAGTTTCCGTCCTCGAACATTCGCGCACTGGCGAGTGCAGGCGTTGGCCGCGACTATCCTCGATAGCGGATGCCGCATCGACGAACTGTTGTCAGCGCACGTTTCCGATTTCGACTTCGACAATCTGTTGTTGACGGTGATTGGCAAGGGTCGTAAGGAACGTCGTGTGCCGATGTCCGTCGAAGGCCGCAGAGTGCTCTATCGATATGGGCAGGCCAAGGAGCGCGTAAAGGTAACCTCCGACCTGATGTTTCCAGCGCGCGAGGGTAACCGGTGGCACCAACGCAACGCACTGCGAAGTTACTACTGTCTCCTGCGAAGGCTCGGTCGCCCACGGAGTGGTTTTCATCGTCTGCGCCACACGTTCGCAACTCAATACCTTCGCAACGGTGGCGACGTGGTGCGGTTGTCGATCATCCTCGGGCACTCCGAGGTATCGACGACGATGAAGTATCTGCACCTGCTCACTGAGGATCTGCAACGTCCGCATCAGAGCTTGTCGATCTTGAATCGGCTGCGTTAGCGGCTCGTTGACCAAGGGTGTCACAGCACGGGCTTACGTTCGGAGCTGTGACACCTCCACCACTTGCACCCGGTGACCTACTCCGCTGCCCACATTGCCACCGCTGGCACCCGCTAGTGCTTCGGAACGATGTGAACAGCACCGACTATGCGAACTCGATGTTGTTCTGGGAATGCGTGAGAGGGAAGGGCTTCTACTACGGCGGTCAGGTCGGAGGGAGCAGTCGCCACGAAACGCAGTCTCGGATGCTCGTCGACCAGCTCGACGGTTGCGAAGTAGACTAGCCGCCACCACGATGCCGTTCCCCAAGCAGAGCGACGTTGAAGTCCCCCTACTCAGGGTGCTGGATGACAACGGTGGCAGCTCGAAGCCGCGCGAGGTTTACCCCCGACTTGCCGCGTGCTTTCCCGAGCTGACCGCCGAAGAACAAGAGCTGCGGCTAGAAAGCTCACCAAGCACTCGCAAGTGGTGGAATCTCGTTCAGTGGGTTCGTCAGCATCTCGTCGAGGCCGGTCAGATTGACGGGTCCACCAGAGGACTGTGGAGGCTTACGGACGCAGGTCGGGCGAGGTTGTCTGGTCTATCGTCCTTTCGGCGTGGAGCCCCGTCATCAGCACCGACCACTGCGCTTGCCCCCACTCTCCGCGATCTCGCGAACATCAGTCGCGACGAAGTCAAGTCCCGCTTGCTCACGGAACTCAAGAATCTAACGCCGACTGCGTTCGAGCATTTCTGCATGGAGCTGTTACAGCAGCTCGGATTTCGCAACCTTGCCGTGACGCGACGCGGAGCTGATGGCGGGATTGATGGGTATGGCGATTTTCGACAGGGTGCCGTCAGTATCAAGTCCGCCTTCCAAGCCAAGCGATGGGCCGACACACCTGTCCGACGACCCGAGATCGACAAGTTCAGAGGTGCCATCCAGGGTGACTACGATCACGGAGTCTTCATTACAACCAGTCGGTTTACCCGCGATGCAACGGAAGCGTCCTACAAGAAAGGCGCGATTACGATCCTCTTGCTCGACGGCGAAGCAACAACAGAGCTGATGATCGAACGCGGAATCGGTGTTGTCAGACAGCCCGTCTATTTGTATGAAGTCTCAGCAGAGTTTTTCGACTTCGACAAGCTAGACGAGTGAGTCATGAAGCCAATCAGATCACTCGTGAGCGATCCGTGCCAAAGCGCACCGGCGTCGTGTGCCCCGCATGCAAGGAGCGAATCGCGATCATCGAGAACATGATGCCGAGAATGATCGTGTTTCTGTGCCCGTCGCGTGGAAATCGGTGGAGTGCTGCGGAACCGGGAGTGCCGAAGCTATGATCGGGAGCGCCAAATGTCTGCGGTCGATTTCGTGACTACAAAATCCGTCCGACCCTTGGTCTTTATTAGCTGCGGTCAAAGCTCTGATGATGAAAAGGCTCTTGGACATGAAGTCGAGAGTGTGATTCGCGATCTGACCCAATACGAACCGTATTTTGCCGAAGCGCAGAACAGTTTGGATGGCTTGTCAGCGAATATCCTGAGCGCGCTCAATCGGTGTTCCGCATTCATCGGAGTAATGCACCGTCGCGGAGATGTTCAAACACGACGAAACTCAATCGTGCGTGGGTCGGTCTGGGTCGAGCAAGAATTAGCAATCGCCGCGTTCATTTATCACGCTCTTCAGAGGCCGCTCGAAGTCGCTCTCTATATTGAGAGGGGCATTCAACACGAGGGGATGCGCCAGCAGTTGCGCCTGAAGCCGGTGGAGTTTACGTCAGCTAATGAGGTGCTGGACGATTTGCGGGAGAGGGTTGCGACTTGGAATCTTACAGCCGCCCCGACCTATTCTCTCGTTGCGGAATATCATTACCGCACGGTTCTCCAGACAAGCGAACGTCACGAATATCGTTTTTGTGTATTTCTGCACAATACTGGAACGAAGACCATCAACCACTGGAGAGCGCGAGTCCAGTTTCCTACAGCGTATTTGAATCTCGTCAATGAAAGCGGTCATCGTGTCGCAAAGCGAGAGGAGCACACCACTTATGAAATAGATGAAGCGCGCTCGAACGGCGCGCGCTTCTACCCAGGTGATCGCAAAAATATTTGGGAGATCGGATACCACGTTGACGATTCGAACCGGCCCGAGAATCTGCCAACGGTTCCACAGGTGCTTATCACTGTGTGGACAGAGGGAGCGGCGCCGTGGACAAAGGAGATACCCATGTCAGAACTCGAACAGTTCTGATAATCCGCGTCGCAGAGTCCGCGCGACGATCACCTTTTCCCGAAAGACAAGATCGGCATCGAGGCCGTGGCCGAGTAACAGACTGCGGTTCTGGGCCGCGGAACGGCGAAGGTTGCGGCGTGATCGAAGTGCGGCTATGACCACGGCCGCGACTGGTCCACCCCGGCCGGCACAAAGATCCCTCATGCGCGGACCCACACGACCGATGTTCTCGATCTCAATCTGCCCGGGCCGAGTGGTCTCGATCTGCAGGAGCGGCTGCTCTCCGCCGACAATCCATTGCCGATCGTGTTTCTGACGGGACACGCAGACGTTCCGAAGAGCGTTCGTGCGATGAAGGCAGGAGCGGTCGACTTCCTGACCAAGCCTGTTGACGCACCGGTCCTGCTCGATGCTGTGGCCCGCGCCATCGCGCGCGACTCGGAGCACCGACTGGTGCGCAAGCGGCAGTCTGAAATGCGCGCACGGTACAACCGGCTGACGCCGCGTGAGCGGGAGGTCTTCGCTCACCTGATCAGTGGTCAATTAAACAAGCAAGTCGGCTACGACCTCGGCATCTCGGAACGAACGACGAAGATTCATCGCCACGAGGTCCTCGAGAAAATGGAGGCAGACTCGATTGCCGATCTGGTACGCATGGCGGCCGACCTGGGAATCGAACCGGCCGGCAAAGTGCGCTAGCGACCAGTTCCCCTCTCTCGTGCGACCACGATGAGCGTGGCCCCATCGCGCGGAGTAGCGCGTCAGCCTCTCGGTCGCCTGCGGTTGCGTATCGAGAGAATCAACAGCGCGAAACCGACGACTGCTTGGACAGCTCCCCGATAGGCCCAGCGGATATCGCCGCTCATCGGACTCCCCAATAAGATGTTCAGGCCCTGCAAGAAAAAGATCACCCCGCCGAAAATGAGTAGCGTTCCGAAAATGCCAAGAACTCCGCGCCACACACCAGGAGTGCGCAGTGCCCAATAGAGGAGTGCGGCTCCAATGACGGCTACCGTTGCGCCTCGATAGGCCCAGCGAATATCGCCTGTCATGAAACTGCCAGGAAGGACGTTCACCCCCTGGAGCACCCATATGCTGCCGAGCAGTAATGCAATCGCTGCAAGTGCTCCTACGACAACCTTCAAGTACTTCATCTTCCCCTCACGTCTCAGCTTCCGTGGGTGCTCTGACGACGCCAGCGATCGTCGGCCGTATCGCGTTTCACGTGTCCCGATCAACGCACAGACTCAGGATGGTGAACACACCTGTGGCGTTTGACACCGGCACGGCGCGGCCCTACGATTGCGCCAAATCGTTCGTTCGGCGCGCCCCATCAACAAGGAGGCCGCATGCGTGCGTTCAAGAGCGCTGTCGCGAAATCACGGGCCAGGCTCCTGGTCACCTGCCTGCTGATGTGGATGGCGTCGATCCTCAGTGCGCAGACACAGCAGCTGCCGCCGGATCATCCCGCGGTCGGCGCGCCAGATGGCCGCTCGGCGGCGTCGGATCTGACCGAACGACTCAGGCCTTCCAGCGCCAGCCCGGCCTCGATCCCGATCGCTCGCAAGAACCTCATCGACGAATTCATCTTCGGGAAGATGGAGAAGGCCGGCGTGCCGCATGCCGGACTGTCGTCGGATGAGGACTTCTTTCGCCGGATCCATATCGATCTGACCGGCCGGTTGCCGCAGGACGAACCGCTGCGCGCGTTTCTCGCTTCTCGTGATCCCGACAAACGCGACAAGCTCATCGATCAACTGACGACGTCCCGACCGTACGAAACGAAGTGGACGTACTTCTTCAACGACATCTACAAGCCGGCACCTGGCCGCATCGGGAACACCGCGAAGAACGTGTTCTACCTCTGGGTCCGCGACAACATTCACCTGGATCGTCCGTACAACGAAGTCGTGTACGAGATGCTGACGTCGAATGCGACGTCGAACTGGTACATCGGCCCAGCCAGTTATGTCGCGCGCTGGGTGATCACGGCGGTCGCGTGCGAGGACGAGGTCCACGAGGACACCTCCGACGAACTGGCGGTCCATGCGGCGAAGGACTTTCTCGGTGTCGACATCAGCTGCGCGTCCTGTCACGACGGGGCCCGCCACCTCGAGAAGATCAATCTCTATCTGAGCCAGCGCAAGCGCGAAGAGATCTGGAAGATGGCGGCGTTCTTCGGCAGGACGAACGTGCTCCGCCGCACCGAGGTCAGCACAGCGCAGGACGAGTATTCGATCGACGACAACGGTCCCGGCTACGACCCGTCGGCGCGTAGCGTCATCCGCGTGCCGCGGCGGGGGAAGCCGGGACTCCTGGAGCCCGTCTACATGTTCACGGGAGCGACTCCGGATCCGGCGAAGCATCCGCGACCGGAATTCGCGCGCCTGCTGACGTCGGATCCACAGTTCGCGCGCGCCACCGTGAACCTGCTCTGGGCCGAGATGTTCGGTGTCGGCATTGTCGAGCCAGTCTTCTCTTTCGACCTGGCGCGTCTCGATCCGAAGAACCCGCCGCCGGCGCCCTGGGGCCTCCAACCGTCGCATCCCGAACTGCTTGAAGCGCTCGCCCAGTACTTTCGCGACAACAACTACAGCATCCGATCGGTGTTGAAGCTGATCGCACAGTCGAATGCGTATCAGCTCTCGTCGCAGTTCCCCGGCGAATGGAAGGAAAGCTATGCGCCGTACTTTGCGCGCAAGTTCGTGCGCCGGCTGAAAGCGGAGGAAGTCTACGACTCGCTCGTGGGCGCGACGAACGTGTTTTATGACGTGCCGATCCGCGGCACCGACATTAAAGTACGCTACGCGGCCGAAGCGTACTCACCGGACGAGTTCGTCAGGAACGTGAACGATCCGATTCTCAAGGAGATCCACTTCTTCCTCGAGTCGTTCGGTCAGACAAACCGGCAGTCCTCCGAGCGCAGCAACGACGGCGCGATCACCCAGGCCGTCCAATTGATGAACAGCCCGCTCGTCCATCGCCAGATTAAAGCGTCCGAGGGAAGCTACCTTGCGGGGTTGCTCAAGCAGGAGATCCCGGACGAGGAGAAGATCGTCCGGTTGTACGAGCGATTTCTGATCCGCCGGCCGATGCCGACGGAGGTGACCGACGCGAAGGATATCGTGAAGGGCGGCGCTGCGGGATGGGAAGACCTGCAGTGGCTGCTGGTCAACAGGGTTGAGTTCGTACACAACTTCTAGCGAGGCTTCGACCGGCGAGCTCGTGGCTCCACCCCGCTAGAGTCCAGGGAGAAGAGGTCATGTCCAATCTCCTCGATACTCTCCTCACGCGCCGCGAAGCCTTCAAGGTGGGCGCATCCCTCGTCAGCGCCTATTGGTTCCTGCCGCTGCTGGAGCCAACGAACGTGTATGCGCAGTCGAAGGTCAACCCGCGTGGATCGGCGCGCTTCGTCATCTTCGTCATGCTGGAAGGCGGGCAGTCTCACGTCGACTCATGGGACCTCAAGGAGGGGAAGTGGACCCCCCAGAACTTCGACATCCGTGAGATCGCGCCGGGCGTGAAATGGCCGATGGCGCTCTTTCCGCAGCTCGCGAAACAGCGCGAGCGCTACTCGCTGATCCGTTCGATGGAAGCCTGGGACAGCGTGCACTTCCGCGCGCAGTACTACGTGCAGTCCGGGCACATGATGAATCCCGCCCTGCAGAAGGAGCTCCCGCCCATTGGCACGGTGGTCGCGTACGAGTCTGCCTCGCGCCGGCAGTCAACCGACACGCTGCCGGGCTATGTGGCCGTCAACGTCACGCAGTCACAGGCCGGGCTCCTGAGTTGCGGGTTCCTGCCAGCGACCTACACGCCGTTCCACATCGATACGACGAGCGGCATCGGCGCGATTTCCCTGGATGACGAGGCGCGAAAGACGCTGCTGCGCCGCTGGGAGCTGCTGAAGAAAGTCGACGAGCGCCTGCGCAACGACTCGTCTCTTGCCGCAAAGGCATATCGCGATTACCACAACCACTACGAAGGCGCGGTCAGCATGATGTCGGATCAGCGTGCGTCCCAGGTCTTTCAGATCGACGGCGCCGATCACGATCGCTACGGCAAGTCGCAGGTGGGCGACGGCTGCATCCTGGCGCGCAACCTGGTCGAAGCGGACGCCGGGACGCACTTCGTGCTGGTCAATCATCGCGACTGGGACCATCACAACCGGATCTACGCCGAGGGAAATCATTACAAGCTGTGCAGAGAGATCGACACCGCGCTCACCTCGCTGTTCGATGACCTTTCGGCACGCAAGCGCGCAGACGGACGCACGCTACTCGACGAAACGATGGTCATCTGTTTCGGTGAGTTCGGCCGCACACCAGGCGAGCTCAGTGCGGCGAACGGGCGTGACCACTATCAGTACGCGCTGACCGGTTTGTTCGCCGGTGGCGGCGTGCAGGGCGGCCGCGTCATTGGCAAGACCGACGAACTCGGCGCGAAGGTCGTCACGCCGGACTGGAATGGCAAGCGCTCGGTTTACATGGAAGACGTCGCGACAACGATCTATTCGGCGCTCGGCATCGACTGGTCGAAGGTGATCGAAGGCGCCCCTTCGGGACGCGCGTTCCACTACATCGAGCCGTTCGCGTCGAAGCAGATGATCAAGAACCAGGAGATCACGAACCTGTTCGCCTGACGCAGGCGGCCTCTCGGTCGCGGTGCGCAGGAGCAGCACCCTTCGGGGTCATTGCGCGACCGCTGCGAGCACCGCCCGTGGGTCCGTCGATGCAATCACGAGGCGGTTGCCGGTTGCGAGATAGCTGTAGCGGATGTTGATGTGCGCTTCGGCAATCCGCTGAAACACCTTGGCTGCGGAACCGGGCTCATCGCCGACCGGGACCACGACGACGTCCTGCTCCTGGACCTCGCGGAATCCGGCGTTCGTCAGACACTGACGCGCCTCTCCAAGCGCGGTGGTCAACACGTGAACCACCCCGCTCATCTCACTGTAGCCGTCGATGTTGATGCCCGCGGCGCTGATGCAACCGATCGCCTTTGCGAGCATCCCGGGACGATCGTCTGCGAGCGTGAGTGCCAGGTCTGCGGCGAGATGGGGGGCCATGAACACCTCCTGCCGTGGGGCGAGATGCTACCATGCGTTGGAGCATGGCTGAGACATTTCGTCGAACGCTCCTCGGCTTCAGAGCTGCCGTGCGGATCTCTGTGTCGTTGACGTACCTGCTCACGTGTACCACGGCCACGACAGCTATGGCTCAGACGTCCGCCGTTCGTGTGGTGCGTGACGTGCCCTATCTGCAGGCCGCCACTTACGCGGACGACAAGGACAAGCTGGATCTGTATCTGCCTGAGGGCCCGGGCAACGCTCCCGTGATCGTCTCGTACTACGGCAATCAGTTGATGGGCGGCGACAAGGACGAGGACGCCTACATCGGGCGCCGCTTCGCCGCCGCTGGATTCGTGACGGCCGTCGTCAACTACCGTCTCTCACCCCGTGTGTCACATCCCGCCCACATTCAGGACGCCGCCGCATCCTTTGCGTGGGTCAAGCGACATGTGGGGGAGTATGGCGGCAACCCGGAGAGGATCTTCGTCATCGGCTATTCAGCCGGCGGATATCTTGCCGCGTTGCTGTCCACCGATCGGCGGTATCTCGCGGCGCATGACTTGTCGCCTCGCGATATCCGTGGCACCGTTCCCGTGAGCGCATTCTACTGGGTGGAACGGCCAGGCGTTGCGCCCGATCGCGACAAGAGCGTATGGGGAACGAGTCGTGACGTCTGGATCGATGCGTCACCGGCGCACCATCTGCACGCCGCCGCGCCGCCGATGCTGATCCTCTACGCGGATGGAGACGAGGACTGGCGGCGTCAGCAGAACGTCGAGATCGCAGCGGCGATGAAAGCTGCGGGCCACTCGACGGTCGAGGTCGCGATGATCGGCGGTCGAAATCACGCCACGATCTGGGAACGAGTTGGCGACGAGGGTGACGAAACCGCCGAACGCATTATCCGGTTCGCCTCGCGCTGAATCTTACTGGCCCGGCCCGTAGCTCTGTGACGTTCGAGTCGTGCCGCCGCGCAACACCATCCCTTGAGCGCGATCTACGCCCGGTCGACAATGCTGACGTTCGCGTTGAGGGGCTGGAGCTCCAGCCGAGGCCCGGGCATCCTGTTGACTTTGACCGGTAGACCAAAATACGGTACTCCGCTCTGATCGCCAAAGAGCCACTGCTCCGGAGGGCACTATGTTAGAAACTGCCGCCGCCACCGCCGATGCCAAAGCCGCCGATGCCGAGCGGAACCTGACGGACGGCTGGCACCTCGTCATCGAGGCGCTCAGACTCAATGGCGTCAAGACCATCTACGGTGTGCCTGGCATCCCGATCACGGACCTCGGCCGAATGGCACAGGCCGCAGGCCTGCGCGTCATCTCGTTCCGGCATGAACAGAACGCCGGCAACGCAGCGGCCATCGCCGGCTTCCTGACGAGGAAGCCCGGCATTTGCCTCACGGTGTCAGCTCCCGGCTTCCTCAACGGTCTGAGTGCGCTGGCCAATGCGACGACCAACTGCTTTCCGATGATCCTGATCAGCGGCTCGTCCGAGCGCGAGATCGTCGACTTGCAGCAGGGCGACTACGAAGAGATGGACCAACTGGCGATTGCCAAGCCTCTCTGCAAGGCGGCGTTCCGCGTGCTGCATGCCGCGGACATCGGCATCGGCGTGGCGCGCGCGATCCGCGCGGCGGTCTCTGGTCGTCCGGGCGGCGTCTATCTCGATCTGCCGGCCAAGCTTTTCGCTCAGGCGATCGACGCGGACGCTGGGAGCCAGGTCGCTCGTCAAGGTCATCGATCCGGCACCGGCCCAGATTCCCGCGCCGGACGCCGTCACGCGTGCGCTCGATCTGCTGAAGAGCGCCAAGCGTCCTCTGATCATTCTCGGGAAAGGCGCGGCATACGCGCAGGCCGACGACCAGATTCGCAGCCTGGTCGAAAAGAGCGGCATCCCGTTTCTGCCGATGAGCATGGCCAAGGGCCTTCTGCCCGACACGCATCCGCAGTGCGCCGGCGCCGCACGCTCGACGGTGCTGAAGGAGTCCGACGTCGTCATGCTGATCGGCGCCCGGCTCAACTGGCTCCTGTCGCACGGCAAGGGCAAGACCTGGGGCGAGCGCGTCGAAGAAGTTCATCCAGATCGACATCGAGCCGAAGGAGATGGACAGCGAACGTCGAGATCGCCGCTCCGGTGGTGGGCGACATCGGCTCCTGCGTCTCGGCGCTGCTCGACGGCATGGGCGCCCATTGGCCGGCGCCGCCGGCGGACTGGATCAACGCCGTCACGGCGAAACGCGAGGAAAACATCGCCAAGATGGCGCCGCGGCTGGCGAGCACCCGATCGCCCATGGACTTCCACGGCGCGCTCGGCGCGTTGCGCACCGTCATCAAAGAGCGGCCGGATGCGATCTTCGTCAACGAAGGCGCCAACACGCTCGACCTGGCGCGCGGCGCGATCGACATGTATCAGCCGCGCAAGCGTCTCGACGTCGGCACCTGGGGTGTCATGGGCATCGGCATGGGCTTCGCGGTCGCCGCGGCCATCGAGACCGGCAAGCCCGTGCTCGCGCTCGAGGGCGACTCCGCCTTCGGCTTCTCGGGCATGGAGGTCGAGACCATCTGCCGCTACAACCTGCCGGTCTGCGTCGTCGTCTTCAACAACGACGGCATCTATCGCGGAACCGACGTCAATGCGGCGGGCTCGGATCCGGCGATCACCGTCTTCGTCAAAGGCTCGCGTTACGACAGGATGATTGAGGCGTTCGGAGGCGTCGGCGTGAATGCGACGACGCCCGACGAGCTGAAGCGCGCCGTCGACGCGGCGATGGACTCGGGCAGACCGACCCTCATCAACGCGGTCATCGACCCGGCGGCCGGCACCGAGAGCGGCAGCATCGGCAAACTCAACCCGCAAAGCGCGATTCGCAAGAAATAATCAATCGATTGGAGAGGGTCTCATAGATGGGCAAGGCACTAGACGGCGTTCGCATTCTCGACTTCACTCACGTTCAATCGGGGCCGACGTGCACGCAGCTCCTCGCATGGCTGGGAGCCGACGTCGTCAAGGTTGAACGCGCCGGCGAGGGGGATGTCACGCGCGGCCAGCTGCGCGACATTCCGGGAGTGGACAGCCTGTACTTCACGATGCTCAACTCGAACAAGCGCTCGATCACGGTCGACGCCAAGAACCCGAAGGGGAAGGCAATCCTCGAAGCCCTCGTGAAGAAATGCGATGTGCTCGTGGAGAACTTCGCTCCGGGAGCGCTCGACCGCATGGGTTTCACCTGGGAGCGCATTCAGTGAGCTCAACCCCCGCATGATTGTCGCGTCGGTCAAGGGTTTCGGCCCCGGCCCGTACGAAGACTGCAAAGTCTACGAGAACATCGCGCAGTGTGCCGGTGGTGCGGCGTCCACGACCGGCTTCGATGACGGCCCGCCGCTCGTCACCGGTGCGCAGATCGGCGACAGCGGAACCGGACTGCATCTTGCGCTGGGCATCGTGGCGGCCTTGTACCAGCGCAACACCACGGGCCGCGGTCAGCGCGTGCTCGCCGCGATGCAGGATGGCGTGCTCAATCTGTGCCGCGTGAAGCTGCGCGATCAGCAGCGGCTCGCGCGGACGCACGTCCTCGAGGAGTACCCGCAATACCCCAACGGCACGTTCGGCGATGCCGCGCCGCGGTCGGGGAACGCCTCTGGCGGCGGGCAGCCCGGATGGATTCTCAAGTGCAAGGGCTGGGAAACCGATCCCAACGCATACATCTACTTCATCACGCAGGCGCCGGTCTGGGACGCCATCTGCAAAGTGATCGGCCACGAGGAATGGTTGACCGATCCGCGGTACGCGACGCCGAAGGCGCGGCTGCCGCATCTGTCGGAGATCTTCGACGGGATCGAGGAATGGACGAAGACGAAGACCAAGTTCGAGGCGATGGACATCCTCAACCAGCACGACATCCCGTGCGGACCGATTCTCTCCATGAAAGAGATCGCGGAAGAACCGTCGCTGCGCAAGACCGGCACTGTCGTCGAGGTCGATCACCCGACGCGCGGCAAGTACCTCACGGTGGGCAATCCGATCAAGATGTCCGACAGTCCGGCCGACGTGAAGCGATCGCCGCTGCTCGGCGAGCACACCGACGAGATCCTGGCAGAACTCGGCTACGGAGCGAATGAGATCGCAGCTCTGCGCACCGAAAAAGTCATCTGAGACGAATCAAAAGGCCTCTGGCAATGACGATGATCAACGACGTGACCGAAGTCAGACATGTGCTGGATACAGTGAAAGCCGAAGGCCGTACTGCGCTCACCGCACCGGAAGGCAAGCTCGTGTGCGAGGCCTACGGGATCACCGTTCCCAAGGAAGGCGTGGCGACGTCGGCCGCCGACGCGGCGGCGATCGCAACGGCGATGGGCTTTCCGGTGGTGCTCAAGATCGTCTCGCCGGAGATTCTGCACAAGACCGAGGCGGGAGGCGTGCTGGTCGGCGTGAAAAGCGCCGACGAGGCCCAGAAGGGCTACGACACGATCATCGCCAACGCGAAGAAGTACAACGCGAAGGCCAACGTCCTCGGCGTCCAGGTACAGCAGATGCTCGCCGGCGGCCAGGAAGTGATCATCGGCGCGGTCACCGATCCTGTGTTCGGCAAGCTGGTCGCCTTCGGTCTGGGCGGCGTCCTGGTCGAAGTGCTCAAGGACATCACGTTCCGTCTTTCGCCCGCGACCAAAGACGATGCGTTGTCGATGCTCGACGGTATTGCCGCCGCGCAGATCCTCAAGGGCGTCCGCGGCGCAGATCCGGTCAATCGCGACGCGCTCGCGACGATGATCCAGAACGTGTCGCAGCTCGTCGCCGACTATCCGGAAATCGCGGAGATGGACCTGAACCCGGTCTTCGCCACCAAGGACGGTGCAATCGCAGCCGACGTCCGGATCGTCGTCAATTTTTCGCCGGCGCCGACGCGGTTCCGCCCGAAGCACGAGGACATCGTGCGCGACATGAACCGCATCATGAAGCCGAAGGCGGTCGCCGTCATCGGCGCCTCTTCGGAGGCCGGCAAGATCGGCAACTCGGTGATGAAGAACCTGATCAACGGCGGGTACAAGGGTCAGATCTATCCGATCAACCCGTCCGCCGACGAGATCATGGGCCTCAAGGCCTACAAGAGCGTCAAGGATGTTCCTGGCGACATCGACGTTGCGGTCTTCGCGATCCCGGCGAAGTTCGTGGCGGCAGCGGTGGCAGAGTGCGGCGAGAAGAAGATTCCTGGCGCCGTGCTCATTCCTTCGGGTTTTGCCGAGACTGGCAACGTCGAAGGCCAGAAGGAGCTCGTCGCGGTCGCCCAGAAGTACGGCGTCCGCCTGATGGGCCCGAACATCTACGGGTTCTATTACACCTGGAGCAACCTCTGCGCGACGTTCTGCACGGCGTACGACGTCAAAGGCCACGCGGCGCTGTCGTCGCAGTCGGGCGGTATCGGAATGGCCATCATCGGCTTCTCCCGCTCGGCGAAGATGGGCGTCTCGGCCATCGTCGGCCTGGGGAACAAGTCGGATATCGATGAAGACGATCTGCTGACGTTCTTCGAGCAGGACGACAACACGCACATCATCGTGCAGCACTGCGAGGACCTCAAGGACGGCCGCGCGTTCGCCGAAGTGGCGAAGCGCGTGTCGAAGAAGAAGCCGGTCGTCGTGCTGAAGGCCGGACGCACCTCCCTGGGTTCCAAGGCCGCCAGCTCGCACACCGGCGCGCTCGCGGGCAACGACAAGATCTACGACGATGTGTTCCGGCAGTCCGGCGTCATCCGCGCGCGGTCGCTGCGCGAGATGCTCGAGTTCGCCCGCGCGCTGCCCATCCTGCCGACACCCAAAGGCGACAACATCGTCATCATCACGGGTGCCGGCGGCTCCGGCGTCCTGTTGTCTGATGCGGTCGTGGACAACGGCCTGTCGCTCATGACCTTTCCCCCGGATCTCGACGCGGCGTTCAAGAAGTTCATTCCACCCTTCGGCGCGTCCGGCAACCCGGTCGACATCACAGGAGGCGAGCCGCCGAAGACCTACCAGAACACGGTCCGGTTCGGGCTCGAGGATCCGCGGATCCACTCACTGATACTCGGCTACTGGCACACGATCGTCACGCCGCCGATGGTCTTTGCGAAGCTGCTGGCCGAGATCGTCGAGGAGATGCGGGCGAAGGGCATTGACAAGCCCGTCGTCGTCTCGCTGGCGGGCGATGTGGAGGTCGAGGAGGCGTCCGAGTATCTCTTCGATCACAAGATTCCGGCCTATCCCTATTCAACGGAAATCCCGGTAGACGTGCTCGGCGCCAAGTACAGGTGGGCGCGCGGTGCCGGATTGCTCTGACGTCAGCGAGAAGTGAATCGGCGCGCTGCCCTGAACCAAAAGGGCGGCGGGCAATTCGCAGTCGCCGTCCGACGGAATCGGTTACATGGCCAACCCAAGGCGCTTGGCGGTGTCGGCAAGGCGCCGGTCCTTGGTCCACAGCCTCTCGCGCGCCACGAAGGCCGACGCGAGCAGGTGGACATCGACCCAGCCCAGCCCCCTACCCATCAGCCGGTGGACATCGACGAACCTCATGACGCCCTCGCTCGCCATGGCGGGGAGCGTCGGGAGTTCGGTCAGCAGCGAGAGGATCTCGGTCCGACGTCGTAGATTGCCACACGCCAATTCGCCAACCACGAATGGGTGGCAGAGCACCTGGCCATCAACGAGTGCCCCGCCAGTCGAGCATCGGCGGCGCGAAGGTGGTCCACCCAGACGGATGTGTCGACGAGAGTCACTTGGAGCGGTTGGCACGCGGGCGGCGCCTGGGGATCGGACGAACGCCTCGTTCAGTGCCGCCCAGCGCTGCCAGTCGGCGGGCGCTCTCCTGAGCCACCAGAGCCGCGAGTCCTGCGTGAACGACAGCCGTTTTCTCGCGGAGACCACTCAATTCAGTTGCGCGTCCGAGCAGGGCGTCATCGATGTTCAGCGTCGTGCGCATATGCATCAGTATGCCCGTACGATGCATACGCTACAATCCTGACGCCGCCGGGTGGGCGGCAAGGCTCTTCGCCGCTCGTTTCGGGCCGACACACGCGGCTGGGCTGACGAGCCGGTGGGAGCGGAACCGGCCGCCTCCAACACGGACACTATCCGCGGTCCGCTCAAGCCAACGACTTGCACTGATGTACATCACGATGTACATTTGTGGACATGTCCAAGAGGTACTCAATCGCGGAAGCCCGATCCCAGCTTCCCACGATCATCGACCAAGCCGAGGCAGGGGTGGAAGTCGAGCTGACGAGACGCGGTCACCCGGTCGCCGTCGTCGTGTCCCATCGGGAGTTCGCGCGGCTTCGCGGCAAACAACTCCATTTCAGCGACGCATACCGTCAATTCCTCGCGAGCCATTCACTCCAGGAGATTGGGAGTGAACGCAACTTCGTGACCACCCTGCGTGATCGGACAACGGGCCGCAAGGTGCCGCTGTGACGCTACGGTATCTGCTGGACACGAGCATCGTCTCTGCGCCTGTGTCCAAAGTACCGGACCAAGCCATTCTCAAGCAGTTGGACGAGCACGGCTCGGAGTGCGCAATTGGAGCACCGGTGTGGCATGAGCTCACGTACGGTTGCAGGCGCCTACCCAATGGGAAGCGGCGAGCCGCACTGGAGACCTATCTTCGCGACGTGGTTCAGGTGTCCTTTCCCAATCTGCCATATGACGAGGCCGCTGCGATGTGGCACGGTGAGGAGCGTGCACGTCTTGAATCGCTCGGGAGGCCGGCGCCGTTTGTAGATGGTCAGATCGCGGCGATCGCGCACGTGCACGGACTCGTCCTCGTCACGACGAACGACAAGGACTTCAGGCGATTCAAGGCGCTGACGGTTGAGAACTGGGCGAAGCGACCAACTCGCGGAAGACCAAGGCAACGGACCTGAACGAGATCTGTGAAGCTCGAGGCAGGTCGAATTCGAAACTACCGTTAGAGCCGATCGTTTTTCAACCGAACGACAGTCGGGACTCAACTCTGAGCGTGCTTCGGGCTTGGTCCGCAACGCGTCATCGATTTCGATTGCGGCGACTGCATCCGGTGCGCGGCCGTTGAATCCCGACTCTCCCTGTTCGATACGGCGGAGGTCTATACAGGCGGGAAGTCGGAGCGAGCCCTGGGGGAGGCGATCTGGCGTTCCTCCCTCAGTCGTCCGATCGCGTCGAGCTCGCGCTGGAGCGCCATTTTGTCCAGCGCCTCCAGCCGCAGGCTCGTGAAGAGCTTCACTCGAGCATCGAGCTCTCGGAACGCCTTGTTGAATGCGCGCGCCTTCTCCTCAATGGTGCCTTCGACGGCAGCCGGGTCGTGAATGCCCCAATGAGCGGTGACTGGTTGGCCCGGCCAAATCGGACACACCTCCTGCGCAGCGTTGTTGCAGACGGTGAAGACAACATCCAACGCAGGCGCGTCGGGCGTCGCGAACTCGTCCCAGCTTTTGCTCCTGGCGTTCTCCGCGGGGACTCGATTCCGGCGTAGCACCTCCAACGCCAATGGATGCACTTGACCTCTGGGATGACTCCCGGCGCTGTACGCCTGGAACCGCCCTTTACCCCAGAAGTTCAAGAGCGCTTCGGACATGATGCTCCGTGCGGAGTTGCCGGTGCACAGAAAGAGAACGTTGTATCGAGGTTCGCTCATGAGACTCCCTCTTCAGGAATCAGCCAGTGAAAGAGCGCGGTTGCGGCGAACGCTCCGACTAGTTGACCGACCAGAAAGCCCGGTACATCGACGGGCCGAATACCTGCGAACGTGTCAGTTACTGCTCGAGCCAATGTGACGGCTGGGTTCGCAAACGATGTGGAAGACGTGAACCAGTACGCCGCAGTGATGTACGCGCCAATTGCATAAGGCACCGCTTCAGGTCGCCGCCGCACGCATCCCCAGATTACAGACACCAGGCCAAACGTTGCCACGACCTCGCTCACAATCTGCGGGAGTCCACTTCGAGCATGTTGCGACCACGCATAGACCGGCTCACCAAACATCACATCGGCAACTGCAACGCCGACGAGGGCCCCGATGAGCTGAACGCCGATGTAGCACAGCGCGACGGGCCAACTGAGGCCACCCTGAGATGCGTCGGCCAACGACACCACAGGGTTGAAGTGCGCACCGGAGATCGGGCCGAACGTCAGGATCAAGGCAACCAACGCAGCTCCCGTGGCAAGTGTGTTTGCCAGCAGTGCGATCGCGACGTTCCCAGCGGCGAGCCGGTCGCCCATGATTCCTGACCCAACCACTGCAGCGAGCAGGAGAGCGGTGCCTACGCCCTCGGCGACGAGAGCACGGCTTAGGCGCAACACGTTGACGCGCAACAGCTCTGCGCCGCCGCGACTGGTTTCTGTGCGCGCACGAACGCACTCATGAAGCGTCCGTCGATCTGTGCGAGCACGGATTCATCCGACAACCCCGCCTCGTCAAGGAATTGCCGGGCGTCGTCCGAGTGGTATATGCGCGTCGCCTCAACGTCGACGCGCTCGAACCCCGCGTGCGTAAGCTTTTCGAGATAGGTGCGTTCCTCCAGCGCGCCGGCGATGCACCCAACCCACAGTTCCATGCTGCGGCGAACGGGCTCCGGTACAGAGTCACCTCTCATGACGATGTCGGACACGGCCAGGCGGCCGCCAGGCCGCAGCACGCGAAAGGCCTCCGCGATCACGCGGTCCTTGTCGCCTGACAGGTTGATGACGCAATTCGAAATGATCACGTCAACCGAGTTGTCAGGCAGCGGAATGTGCTCGATCTCTCCCTTTAGGAACTCGACGTTCGTCAGTCCCGCGTTCCGCTGATTCTCGCGGGCGAGTGCGAGCATTTCGTCGGTCATGTCGAGGCCGTACGCCTTCCCAGCCGGTCCGACACGCTTTGCAGAGAGGAGCACGTCGATGCCGCCTCCAGAGCCCAGGTCGAGTACGACTTCGCCCGGCTTCAATTCCGCGAGGGCAGTCGGATTGCCGCACCCGAGCGATGCCAGCATGGCTTCCGGGGGGAGTGCCGCGGCGTGGGTCTCGTCGTAGAGATTCGATGTGATGGTGCTGCAACACGACGTGCCACACCCGCAATCGGCCTTGTGGCCTGCGCGAGTCTGGAGGGCGGCGTGTGCGTACTTCTGCTGAATGAGGTCTTTGATCGTGTCCATAGCAGTCGCTCCAATATATTCGCCTATGCGAATGTAATGAGCCTGTGGTATATACGTCAAGGCGAATATATGAGACGCACCGTCACCAAGCCTTCAGCCGCAATCGACCAGCTCGAATCGGTGTTCAAAGCGCTGGCGGACAAGACACGTCTGCGGATTCTCGCGTTGCTCGGAAACAACGAGGTGTGGGTCTGCCACATCCACGACAGCCTCGAATTGCCGCAGCCCACGGTGTCGAGGCACCTCGCGTATCTTCGCCGGGCCGGATTGGTCGACGTTCGGCGAGATGGCGTCTGGATGCACTACCAGGTGGCTCGCTCGCTGGACCCTGCAGTGCAGACGCTCCTGAACGCCGCAGTCGAGGCTTTGACCAGTGTTCGAACGACCGCATCGGACCGGAAACAGTTCCAGCGAGCGTTTGGTCAGCTCTATGTCATGAACACGTCGACCGGTGGTGCCTGCTGTTCCCCTCGCGCCTGAGGCCGGTATGGTGATTCAAGCAGCAGAAGCCAGCGATTTGCCGGCAGTCCGCCGCCTGCTCGAGACACAGCACCTTCCCCTCGACGGCATCGACGAGCACATCTCGACGATGGTCGTGGCAAAGGAGGGGAGTGAGGTGGTCGGGGCAGCCGCGGTGGAGCTGTACGCTGACGGTGCGCTCTTGCGATCGGTCGTCGTTGATCCAATGGCTCGAGGTCAAGGGCTTGGCCATCGCTTGAGCGATGCGGTGCTGAGCATTGCCAAAGACCGAGGCACACGTAGCGTATTTCTGCTGACGACGACGGCGGAAAAATTCTTCCCGAAGCTTGGTTTCGAGCAGATCGTGCGCGATGACGTTCCCGCGTCTGTGCAGGCGTCGATCGAATTCCGGTCGGCGTGTCCAGCGTCCGCGGTGGTGATGCGCAAGCGCCTCGCGTTTTGATGGCTACCCCAGCACCAAACCTAGTAACGCCGCCACGGCGACAACCCAAACGGGTTTGATCGTCGTGCGGGCGATGTACCAGTGTCCCAACGATGATGAGCGCCGCATGCTAGGGTGTGACCGACGACTACGACGAGTGGGACAACGCATTCACAGCGGAGATCAATTCGATCAAGGTCCGACACGAAACCGAAGGCAAGTGATGACCTCGTGACGCCCGTCGTCGCTCCTGGGCCGAGCGACGGCACGCAGTTCAGCCTCGGGGAGACTGAAACTCTAGCCGCGCCCGCGGCGCCGGGGTGTCTTGACCATCGTCTTTGCCGCACGCATTTTGGCAGCCTGACTGTCCGCACGGTTGGCGCCGGAATCGCTCGGCATGGACGGACGATGTTTCTTCCCGGGCGCGTCGACGATGCCGCCACTGCGTGCTCGGCTTCGTCTGGGCGCTGCCGCCCCAGTCGGTCCGTTCTCCGCGACCGCCGGTGCCTCCGGCGTGAGTCGCTGAAGTAGATCCGCTGCGCCATCACGCACTCGGGCGAGTTCCTTCTTCAGCGCGTCGCCATCCATCCAGCCTGCCGCTCTTGCTTGAACGGTCCCGGCGATTCGGCCCAGATGCTCGGCAAATGTCAGCAGCCGTTCCTCTAGCATGTCAGCCCTTGGCGTGCCAGATGAAGTGCTCGGCCCCGTAGTCGAATTACCTCTGGTCGCGCTGTGGGTGCGTCTAGTCATATGAACTCCAATGTCTCGTTCGGGCCGCCCACTCGTTGCGAATCGGCGGTAAGTGAAGAGCGAATACCACGGCGCGACAGATAATCCCGCGGGGCTCTCACCTGTTCGTGCTCGTGGGCTCGGTGACGTCGGGTTGGAATCCGGTGTCGCCCGATTGCGTGCGTCGGCCTTGTTCGGCGAACAACTCCGGATCCCATGTTGTGCCCCGGTGCTCCGCGTACACGCGGGTGAACTCGGCACCGAGCAGCAGAATTTGGCACGAGTAGTACACCCACAGGAGGAGGATCATCACTGAACCGGCAGCGCCGTAGCTGGACACCATGCTGCTCTGGCCGAGATAGAGGCCGATCAGCTCTTGACCGATCGTGAAGAGCACGGCTGTGACGAATGCACCGGTCGTCACATCTCGCCAGCCGAGATGCACGTCAGGCAAGACGCGATAGAGGAGGGCGAACAGCGATGTCGTCCCGATGAGCGATACGAGTACATGGACTCCGCTCCACACCAGTGGGGCGCTCGAGGAGTGGCGCGCGAGCCATGTGCTGAAAGCCGCAAGGGCCGCCGTCACCGCGAGCGAGACCATCAGCAGAAAGCCGATCGCGACCACCAGGCCGAAGGAGCGCAGACGATCGATCAGGAATGCCTTGAAGTGAGCGCTCGGGTTCGCCTTCACCCGCCACACCGTGTTCAGCGCCGCCTGGAGCTCGAGAAACGCGCCGGTGGCGGCGACGACGAACGCGACGCCGCCGATCATGGTGGCGATGATGCCCGCTCGCTGTTGACCCGCGCCATCGAGAAGACTCTGCACGGCGTGCGCACCCTCGCGCCCGACAAGGTGATCGAGCTGGTTGACGATCTCTCCGCGTACCACCTCGGTGTTGAAGACCAGACTCGCAATGCCGGTTGCGACAAGCAGGACTGGTGCGATCGCGAACAATGTGTAACAGGCCAGTGCCGCGCCGAGGCGAGGTGCGTCGTCATCCCACCATGCTTTGAGGGCGGTACCGAAGATTCGCATGATCGCCGGCGTGCGACTGCGACTCACCAGGCTCATTGCGTAACCGCGGTTCGACGTGGGGTCGCCGGGGGATCCGTCGTGCGCGGTGCGTCTGTAGCGGATGGCGTGGGGTTCAAAAGCTCGGACACCAGCCCGCCACTCCCGCGGTACTCGAGCAGGTGTCGGTGCATCACCGACAACACGGCGACGGCCGGAATGGCGAGGAAGATACCAGCGATGCCGGCCAGTTCCGCACCGCACAGAATTGCCAATATCACCCCCAGGGGATGCATGTGGATTCCGCGGCGTACGAGCCGCGGAAAGACCACGTAGTCCTGCACCAGCCGCAGCGCGCCGAGAAAGACGAGCACCGCGATCGCTTGGTTGATCGAATGAAAACTCGCGACGAGCGTGGCGCCGACGGCAACGACGAGCGGACCGACCAGCGGGATGAACTCGAGCAGGCCGGCCACCACACCAACGAGGAGGGCGTAGGGCACGCCTATCACCACGAATCCGATCGTGCACAGCACGCCGACGAGGAGACAGGCCAGCAGCGCTGCGCGCATGTACGCGGCGAGCGCGTCATTGATGTCCTCGAACACCTCAGCGCCGCGTCCGCGAAGCCGCCCGTGCGGAAGGGTCAGGAGAATACTCCGGCGGAATGACTGGCCGTCCTTCAACAGAAAAAACGTCACGACGGGAATCAGAATGACCCACGGCAGATAGCCCAGTAGTGGCAAGAGGCTGCCGAAGCTGTGACTCAGCGAAACTCCGGCTGCGTCGATCGTGCCAGCAAACGTTCGATCGATGGCTTCGCGAATGCCTGGAGGCAGATGATCGGGATCGATGAAGTGCTGCCACGCCTGAATTTGTTCGCGCGCGTAGGCCACGTAGCTGGGAACCTGCCGGCCAAATTCCGTGAGCTGCGCGCCGAGAAGAGGCAGCAGGACATAGCTGGCGATGCCAACCGATGCGAACAAGGCGAGAAATACCATCGCAATCGCGAGTGCACGTGGGATGGTCCATGGCCGCCGACCCCACGTGATCGGTCTACAGAGGGACTGCACGAGGGGGGCGATGAGGTAGGCGAAAAGCATCGCCAGGAGGAGGAGCAGAATCACGCCCTGCAGCGCATAGAGCAGCCAGAGTCCAGCCGCGACTGCCAGAAGCAGTAGGACCAGCCTCAGAATGGCGCGGGTCTGAGACGCAGGCGCCGGTCGTCCGGCACGGTCGTCGCCGGAGCCGTACACAGAATCACCTGTCTCAGTCATTGCTGGACCATCGACCATCCACCATATCGCGCACTGAAGTGCCCGGGCTGTTCCAAAACAGACAGGAAGCGAGCTCTGCTGACGAGCGAGTGTCCCGCACTCTGCGGCGCACATTCGCGTGTGCGTTAGCGAACAGCGTCGCTTCGCGGCTGAGCGTGGTCTGTCAGAGACGCCGACTCGAAGCTAAGGGTAAGCAGCGTCTCAGTCGTAGTACTGCGGTGCCTTTCTCAGAATGGCGTTGGCCGCGATGTCGTGTTGAATCCACAGCTGCGCGCCGGTCTTCTGCAGGAACGTCTCGATGGCCGCGCGAGACGCCTGCGTCTGTTCCTGGTTGTCGTTGTTAGGAATCTTCTTGAGTGTCCGCTCCGCGGCGTAGTGATAGAGATCACCGGTCAACATGACGCCGCCGGTACGGGCCAGCTTCACGAAGAGCGACTGATGCCCGGGCGTGTGGCCGGGCGTCGATTTGAGGACGACGGTGCCGTCGCCGAACACGTCGTGGTCGCCTGTCAGCTCGACGGTCTTGCTGTTCCTCAAAGCACTGTAGGTCGCGAACGCGACG
The DNA here is from genome assembly GCA_963772955.1 of uncultured Acidobacteriota bacterium. GTDB lineage: Bacteria > Acidobacteriota > Vicinamibacteria > Vicinamibacterales > UBA2999 > Gp6-AA40. Next base: position 266,287 of record CAVYZF010000010.1, read on the forward strand.
CCCTTCTGCGCCTGCTCGCTGAACATCACCTCCCGTTCCGCCCTCTGAACCAGCCACGTCGAAGCCGCGTAAGCGTTCGCATTCGCCACGTGATCGGCATGGCTGTGCGACACGGCGAAGTACGTGATGTCGGCCGGCTTGTAGCCGAGCTCGGCCAGCTGGGAGATCAGCGTCTTCTGCGCCTTGTTGATGTTGCCGCCGCGGCCGACAGGTATCGCCACACCACCCGGCGTGATCTGTTCGTCAGGGATGATGCCCACGTCCCAGAGGAGCGTCCCCTTGGGATGCGCAACCAGATAACAGGCATCGGCGAAATTGGTGTCCCCAACCTGTTCTTTTGTCAGGTTGTAGGCAGTGGGCTCACCGCGGACCAGCACGCCACAGTCGAAGACATACAGTCGCACCGATTGCACCGGCTGCGCGCGCGGCTGCGCCGTGACGGCTCCTGGATAGGCAAACGCGGCAAGCGCCGCAGCCAAGGCCAGCGTCCCCGCCTGCCTCACCCGTTCCGACCGTCGGCCGCGCTGCATAGACAATCCTCCTTTGCAGTGAAACGCCGTGTCACTCCACCCAATGCAGGACGTTACGAATGATGGACCAGCGTGGCTGGCGGGTCGCGGCGTTCTGCCCCAGGACCCAGTACCTGTAGACCGCGTCGAGCGTGCCGTCCTTCCGCTTCAGTCCTATCCAGGTGTTGACGAAGCTAACAAACCGCTCGTCTCGCTTCCCGATCGGGTACGCGAGCGGGACGCGGATCGGCTCGGGGCCCGGCACGACCACGGAGTATTCCGGAAACATGAGCGTCCACGCGGACCCGCGTTCTGCAGGGAGCAGCAGCGCGTCCACCCGGGCATCGTCCAGCGGCAGCTTGAGATCGTCCTGCGACTCAATTTTCAGAACGGCATTGGGTGCGAGCTCGCGCAGCTTGTCGACGTAGTAAGGAACGTCGGGAGCGGCGATCATGATGGGGCCGAGCTGCCGAATCGCGTCCCAACTGGCGAACGCTTCGCGGCGGTGGTCGAGTACCGATGAGCGCCATTGTTTCGTCGAGGTACGACTCGGAAAACAGCATCTCGCGCGCTCGCGGCGTCGTGACCAGCACGCCCGACATCGCCAGGTCGCAGTACCCGCTAGCAAGCTCCGCCGGCAGATCCGCGCGGCCCGCCGGTACGAAGGCCAGGCGCACGCCGATCTCGCGCGCCAGCCGGTGCGCGAGATCGATGTCGTAGCCCACGAGCTCACCACGCTGGTTGAAGAACGCGAACGGCATCGCGGCCGGGAGGTAGCAGACGCGCATCACCTGGCGCCGCTTGATGTCCTCGAGCGGGGATTCCGCGTCGGACGCGTCGACGGGCGGAGACCGCGTGAGCGCCACGGTCGCCTCTACCGGTTGCTGCAACAGGTACATCGACGACAGCACCCTGTCCTTGGTGTACTCGGGCGACATAGTGCTCGCGAAGAGCACGCGTGAGCCACCGATCACGGCGACCACGAGCAGTGCGGTGATGCCTGCGTACGAGAGAAGCCGTCGCCGTTGCCACCGTAGGTGACCGGTCACGGCACACGAGACGAGCAGCGCCACCACCACCGTGTGCACGGCGGCGACCAACGATCCCACGCGCGCGTTGACAACGCTCGTCGCCAGGAACAACTGAAACGTGTCCGTGGGAATCCGGAACATGTCGAGTAAGAACGGTACCGCGGCGTTGAGGCTGCCAAACGACGTGACGAGCCCGGTGAGCGCCAGCCGCGGGTAGTCCGACAGTGGCACCGGCGCGTCGGCAAACCATCCGGCGAAGAAAATGAAGCTGAGTGTGAGGAGCTTGCCGGTGTGGGGGAAGTTGAAAGAAGCCGGGACAATCACCTCCGTCAACCGGCTCGATTCGGTGTCTTCGGGTTGAAGTCGGGCGAGGAGCGAACGGCAGGCCTGCATCAGGCCCGGCAGGACGATGAACAGATCGCCTGCGATGAAAGCGGTGATGAGCGAGTCGCGCGTCTGGCTCAGAACGTCACGTGCACGAATGGGCGTGAGCGCGGCAACCAGTCCAGGGAGCACCCATAAGCTGACCAGCAAGGTCAGGGCGACGTACACCACGAGATAGATCTGGAGCCGACTCAGCTCCTCCAGGCTCAGCGTCCCGGCCGCGTTTGCCGCAATCGCAAACAGCCCGTACGGAGTCAGCCGTGTCACGAATCGAGTGGCCGCCGAGATCGCGTCCCGGGCGACGTACAGGACGTCGAGCAGCCTGTCGCGACGAGTCACGCCGACCATTGCCACTCCCAGAATGATCGAGAAGAGCACGACGGCCGGCACGATGTTGTTGGCCAGCGAGTTGAACGGGTTCGCAGGGATGTAGAGGTCAATCAAGTCGAAGGTGGGCCGCTGTGCGACGAGGCTCGTGCTGAAGAACGACGCACTTCGAACCTCGGGGAACGTCAGGGGCACCAGGAGCGCCAACGAGAGTGCCAGGAGCCACAACCCGCCGATCACTGCCGCCGCACGCAGACCCAGAGTCCGCAGCTCGGCGCGTTTGAGCGACCCGAGACTCGCGATGATCGAGACCGTGATGTACGGCAGGACCATCATCTGGAGCAGCTTGACGAACCCGTCGGCCGCCCATTTCAGCGCCGCCACTTTCTCGCCGAAGAACAACCCCGTCACGATGCCCAGCGCGAGCCCGGTCAGGATCTGTCGTGAGAGCGTCATGAGGCGGTCGAGTCGTACCAATATACCTGACGCTATTTGTGACCGGCCGGGCCGTTGACCGTCGCGCGTGTCCGGGGCATCATCCACGCCGCGTTCGGGGCGGCCAATCAGCGATGTTCGTGAGGCTGATGGGTGGCGTGTTCGAAACCATCATGAAATCTCGAAACTAGGATTACGCCGTTCACGAGCGAAGACCTGTACGCGCCGGACGACCCCGGGGCGACGCGCTTCCTGTCGCTGCTGAACTCCTGGGTCGAGATGGTGATGGTCCTCAACGAGGTGGCGCGCAGCATGGGAGAGGCAGACTTCTACCCCTTCGTCATGTCGAAGCCCGTGGTGGCCCAGCTGCAGTTCGTGCACCTGATCGTCTTCGACGCGCAAAGCCGGCCCGCAACGGGTAGCATTGCGGAGGCGGCGACGGCGTGATGAACACCACGCCTCGAACAGGCCCGACAGCAGCGTCCGGGCATCCTGGTCTATCCGCTCCTCCAGGAGGGATACTGATCGCCAGGTCGGGAGATAACGGTCGTGTTTCGAGAATGACTGAGATTGCGTCCCCTGCAGCGGCCGTCCGATCGCACCGGCTGCGTCGCTGGCTGTTCCGTGTGGGAGGCCTGGTCGCGATCGTCGCGGCTGCGGGCCTCGCGGCTCTCTACTACTACGCGGAAACCCTCGTCGAACAGCACTTGCGCCCGGCCATGGTCTCGCTGCTCGAAGATCGCTTCGATAGCGCGGTCGAACTCGAGTCGCTGCGGGTCACGTTGGCACCGACGCTCAGCGTACGCGGCGAGGGGCTGACGCTGCGCAAGAAGGGGCGCACCGACATCCCACCGCTCATCGCGATCCGCGCGTTCACGATCGCCGGCAGTGTGCGCGAGCTGTGGAACCGGCGCATCGATCGAGTGCACCTCGAGGGGTTGGAAATCGTGGTGCCTCCCCGCCGCGGTGCCGACATGCCCGGATTGAAGTCGGGAGAACCGGTGAAGACGGCGCCGTCGACGACGGGCGCGAGCGCGCCGGATGCGTTCATCAGGGAGATCGTCACCGAGGCGAGCGTGCTCACGATCATGTCGCGGCAGGAAGGCAAGCGCCCACGGATCTTCGAGCTCCGGAAGATTCGCTTCGAGAACTTCCAGTTCACCCAGCCGTCCGTCTTCGAAGCCGATCTCACCAACCCGACCCCGCAGGGAGATGTCGCGGTCGTCGGCACGTTCGGACCATGGCAGGCAGGCGAGCCGAGTTCGACGCCGATCGACGGCCAGTTTCGCTTCAACGCGGATCTCTCGACAATCAAGGGCATCGGCGGCGCGTTGCGCGCCGAGGGTCGTTTCGCCGGTCCGCTCGACTACATCCGCACCAGCGGCAAAACGAGCACCGACGACTTTTACCTATCGAGCGGCGGCGGGAAGTTTCCGCTGATCGTCGACTACGACGCGATCGTCGACGGCACCAATGGCGATACACAACTCGAACGCGTAACCGGCCGGCTGGGGGTGTCGCGGATCTCCGCGCGCGGCGCGATTGTGCGAGTGGAGGGTGTCAAGGGCCGCCGCATCACGCTCGACACGACGGCGACCGGCGGGCGGCTCGAGGACTTCGTCACGCTGACGACTCGCGTCAAAGCATCGCCGATGACGGGAACCGTAAACGTCAAGGCCCGGCTCGATATCCGCCCGGGTGAGGAAGAAGTGATCGACCGGCTCGATCTCGGCGGCACGTTCGAGGTTGCGTTGGCGCGATTTACGAGCGAGGCCGTTCAAAAGCGGATCGACGAGATGAGCCGGCGTGGACAGGGGCGTCCGACTGACCAGACGATCGACAATGTTGCGTCCAACATGCGGGGAATGTTTCACATGAAGGACGCGCAGATGGCCCTGCATCCGCTGCAGTTCAACGTTCAAGGCGCAGAGGTGCGGCTGGAGGGCGCCTACGATACCCGCCGCGAGTGGCTGGATTTCAAAGGGCAGCTGCGGCTGCAGGCCCGGGCCTCGCAGACGCAGACCGGATGGAAATCGCTGGTGCTCAGGGTGTTCGATCCGATGCTCGACGAAAAAGGCGCGGGGACGGTGCTGCCGATCTCGGTCACCGGCCCGCGCAGCGACCCGAAGTTCGCCGCGGATATCAAGAAAGCCGTCCTGCACTGACAAGGTCAACGAGGACCCAACGGCAGGCAGACACGCTGCTGGCGTCAGCCCTGGTCTAGGGATCTCTTAACGGCGCCCTTGTTCGCTTCTTGTGCAGCTCTTTTCCGGCGGAGCGCCTCCGACCTTCGCCACGTCTTCCTGCTTCACACGCTCGACGTTGAAACAATTCGCCGCGGCAATCATCTTGTCCATCACTTCATTGAAGTCGAACTCGGTCGACTGTCAAAAGCGGATTGGATTCACGCGCGCGATGACGAACGGCCGGAGATTGTCAGTCAGGGTTATGAGCGATCAGGCGCGCCGCGCCAGAGTACTTGCTGCATCGAGCCCTGGACCACCTTTTCGGTGAGCGCGAACAGGCACCGCGCCTTCTCGCCCATGCTGATCGGAGATGCCATGACTGCACGCGCGTACGCATTCACCTGGCTCGTCCTCCAGGCGCGTCCGCCACGCTCGGTCGGATCGATGGCCTTCCGGGCATCGTCGTGGTTCATCACGCTGAACTGTGCCTTATGGTGGCGCCAGATGAACAACGACTCGTCGACCATGGCCAGCTTTCCGTGCAGGCTCAGCCCAGCGAGGAAAACCTTGTCGCACCCGAGATACGAGCCCAAGGGCAATTGGCGCCGGACGAACTCGGACCTCATGAGACCATAGCCGAAGTTGTTGATAGCCTTCCCGGGCATCGAAAGAAGGACGCCGCGGAACCGATCGCTCGGTCGATCGCCCATGTACGGGGCAGCGGTCTCGATGGGTCGACCGGCGTAACTCCCGCTGAACACACCTCGGCTGGCGTCGTAGGTCAGGGGGGTCCTTCCGTCTTCGTCAACGAGCGTTGGCTTCGTTGTGACAAGCACTACGGACGGGTCCTCTTCGAGGATCTGAACGCAGGCTCGGAGATACCCGACCGCGAGCATGTCATCTGCGGCCATCCACTTGAAGTATCTGCCTGAGACAAGACCGAAGCTCTGAGTGAAGTTTGCCGCGCTTCCAATGTTCTGCGCGTTCCGCACGTACCGAACTCGTGCGTCCCGGTTGACGTATTCGCGGCAGATGTCCCCGGTCGCGTCTGTTGACGCGTTATCACTGATTACGAGCTCGAACTCGGCGAAATCCTGCGACAGAATCGACTCGATCGCGTCACCGACGAACCGTTCACCGTTGTACACGGGTAGGGCGATTGAGACAAGCATACTGGTCGCTTGAACTGTCTGAAGTGGTGACACCATTCTTCGGCGGAAACAATACCAGCCCTGCGCGCTCGCAATCTCCGTACTTCACCAGTAGGCCACTAACGCGTTACCACTGCGTAACGGCAAGCACCGGCCGTTTCCACGAGCTCGACGGCCCGGGCATGTCGCGACTCGCCTCATCGCAAAAGAGCGTCGGCAATGTCTTGCTGATATTGTCGCCACTCTACATCTCCGTCGTCCAGTCTTTGGCTTCAGGGCGCGGCGCGACGTCCCACCAGCTCCCCGCCGGTCCGGCTCCAACTAAGGATCCGCGCACATGCGCGACGCGTCACGCATTCGATCATAATCCGCTTTCGGCGGCGGACGGCCGCTTCCTCCGGAGGCAGGATAGATGACGCTTGTGAGACGCGCGCGCGGAGGTGGTCAGCTGGTCAATGGGGTGTTGAACCAGTCGACCCATGTCAGCGTCGCGAATTCGACGGCCTCCAGATGCCGCCAGGGCCCCTTCCGCTGAATCACCTCGGTTTTGAAGAGCCCGATGAGCGACTCGGCGAGCGCGTTATCGTACGAGTCGCCGCGACTGCCGACCGAGGGGTTGATGCCGGCCTCGGACAGCCGGTCCGTGTAGCGCATCGACACGTACTGCGTACCGCGGTCGCTATGGTGGATCAGGGAGTCGGCGCCGGCACCGCAGCGGTCGTAGATGGCCTGCTCGAGGGCGTCGAGGACGAAGTCGGTTACCAGCGACGAGGACACGCGCCAGCCGACGATCCGCCGCGCGAAGACGTCGATCACAAACGCGACGTAGACGAAGCCCCGCCAGGTTGCGACGTAGGTGAAGTCCGCGACCCAGAGTTGGTTCGGCCGCGTCGCGACAAAGCGCCGATCGACGAGATCGGCAGGGCGGTCCGCCGCAGCGTCCGGGCGCGTGGTGACGACCCACGCCTCTGTCCGCGGCGGACGCCTCGCAGCCCCATGTCCCGCATCAGGCGCTCGACGGTGCAGCGGGCCACCCGGTGGCCTTCGCGACGAAGCTGCTTCCACACCTTCCGCGGGCCATAGACGTGGTCGTTGTCGTCCCACACGCGCTGAATCGCCGCGCGCAACTCGTCGTCCCGTCGCTGTCGCGCCGACCGCTGCGCCGGGGCCTGCTGCTGCACTTTTCGCAGGAAATAGGTCGACGGAGCGATGGGCAGGACCGCGCAGATCGGCTCGACTCCGTGGGTGGCCCGGTGCTGATCGATGAAGGTGACCATCACTTCGGTCGGCGGTCGAGCTCCGCCTGGGCGAAAAACGCCGATGCCTTGCGCAAGATCTCGTTCGCGCGCTTGAGCTCGACGTTTTCACGTTGGAGCCGTTTCAGCTCTTCGCGCTCACTCGTGGTCAGACCTGGACGCTGGCCGGTATCCCGCTCGGCCTGCCGCACCCATCGGCGCAACGATTCCGTGCGAACCCCGAGTTTCTCGCCGGCGAGGTGCTCGTCGCCACACGGACGCGCAAGCCGGGCGGGGGCCGGAAGCGCGCGGCCGATCGCGATCCGACCTTGCTCCGGGACTTGGATGCCTTGGTGGAGCCGACCGCGCCCGGCGATCCGGATTCGCCGTTGCGCTGGACGTGTCTGAGCGCGCGCACCTTGGCCGTGGCACTCGACGGCTTGGGGCACGACGTCAGCCACACGGTCGTGGCCGAGTTGCTGCATGGCTTGGGCTACAGCCTGCAGGGCAACGTCAAGACGCGCGAAGGTCGCCAGCACGCCGATCGGGACGCCCAGTTTCGGTACATCGCGCGCCGAGTGCGCGCGGCGCAACGGGCCAGGAGCCGACGATCTCGGTCGATACGAACAAGAAAGAACTCGTCGGAGACTTCAAGAACGCGGGCCGCACGTGGCGCCCCGGCGAATTCGCCCCAGCGCGTGCGGGTCCACGACTTCCTGATCCGGACCCCAACGGGCGGGCAAGGCCATTCCCTACGGCGTCTACGATCTGCATCGCAATGAAGGCTGGGTCAGTGTCGGGATCGATCACGACACCGCGACCTTCGCGGTACGGTCGATCCGGCGCTGGTGGCAGCGCATGGGCCGCCCGGTATATCGCGAGGCCCACGCGCTGCTGATCACGGCGGATGCGGGCGGCAGCAACGGCGCCCGCCTGCGCCTCTGGAAGTGGGAACTGCAGCAGTTGGCGAATCGGACGGGCCTGGCCATCACCGTCTGTCACTTCCCGCCAGGCACGAGCAAGTGGAACAAGATCGAGCATCGGCTGTTCTCGCACATCGCCATGAACTGGCGCGGGACGCCGCTCGTCGACCTGGCGACCATCGTGAGTTTGATCGGATCGACGCACAGCCGGTCCGGGCTACGCGTGCGATCCGAACTCGACCGCGGCCAATACCCGGCCGGTGTCACCGTGACCGACGCGCAGATGGCCACCGTGCGCCTCGCGCGGCATCGCTTTCACGGCGACTGGAACTACACCAGGCGCCATCAACGGACATAGGCCCACAAAGCAGCATCTGACGGGGGAGATGGGCACGATCCGCGGCGGCACGCGTCCAATCCTCTCTGGCAATCGGTCGCAGTACAGGACGTAGGTCCCATGCGTATCATCGTTACTCATGCTCAAATGGCGCTTTAAGCGTGGCCTGCTATGCAAATTGAACCGATCATGAACGTGGGCCGCCGACTGCGTCGTTTCGGTCGAACCCTTCGCGGCGCCGACGTCGCTGCCGAGCCCGAAGTGGCATGTCCACGCGTGCACCTCGGATCCGAATACGGCGGATGGTGGGTACGACCCGACTGGATCGACTCGGACGCCGTGGTGATAAGCGCCGGCGTCGGATCGGATGTCACCTTCGACCTCGAGATGATCGGACGGTTCCGCTGCACCGTCCATGCCTTCGACCCCACGCCCAAGTCGGCAGAATGGGTGAAACAGCAGCCGCTGCCTGGCCAGTTCAAATTCTACGAATTGGGTCTGGCTCACTATGACGGTGAGATGCTCTTCGCCCTTCCTGGTGACCACCCCGAATGGGACTGCTACGTCGCCACGACACCGGACGCCGAGGTCGTCAAATCGGCTGCGCACGCCACCCATTGTCAGGTCCGTCGCCTCGCTACGCTCGCAAAGCTCATCGACGCTCCGCGCATCGACGTTCTGAAGATGGACATCGAGGGGAGCGAGTTTGACGTGATCGACGACATGCTTTCCGGCGACATCCGTCCGCGTCAGTTGCTCGTCGAGTATCACTATCGTCACCAGTTCAGCGCCAATGTCGGGCGAACGAGCAACTCGTTGGATGCCCTGCGCCGCGTCGGCTACCGGATCTTCGCCCGTTCCTCCCGCGGACAGGAGATCTCCATGTGCCTAGACCAGTAGCGCGCGCGCCAGCGCCCTCGCAGGCCGCCGGACACCGCGAGTCGCCACATCCTGATCACCTGGACCTGATCTCCTCAATCGCTTGCGTGCATGCCGACGCTGGCGAGTTCACGTCCAGCCCTTGCGCCTTCCACTGACTCAGCGTCAGATCGGCACCCTTCCAATGGAAGTACGGATCCCGCCCGCCGGTTAAGCAATAGAGGTTGTTCTCCCATCGATTCCTGGCCCCCGGTTGAAACGGCGCCCCGGTTGGCGAGTCGTCCACGGTGTTGACGAGTCCGTTGAATCCGGGCTGAGAGCCTTGCTGAAAGACGCGATTATCGTGGACATAGGTATTGACCACGGCCAGCGATCCGCGGTCTCCGGTGTTACGGGTGTCGTCCCAGACGCCAATGCCATTCGAATTATCTACACAGGTGTTCCCGTAGATTTCTACGCCAGGACTCGACAAGATTTCGATGCACCCATTCGTCGGAAAGTCACCAAACGTTGTATCAACACCGTTGCGTCTCAACACATTGTTGCGGATGATCGCAGAGTAGCTAATCTCGTGAAAGATACCGGAGCGGAAATTGTCTTCGATGACGTTGTTCTCATACAGCACATCAACGTTATTGACGTCCGTCCAGAGTCCGGCTCCGTAGTTGTGGTGGGAATGGTTTCCTCGGACAAGCATTCCAGACGTGTGGACCCACTTGGATCCACCGGCGCCCCAATAGGGACTGAACCCGCACGGGTTGCTGAACGCCGCGGTGCCTGTGTATCCAGGAGCGATGCCGTTGTAGGCGATCTCGTTGTCTGCAATGACGACATCCGGGCCTGCGCCCCAAAACCCGGAATTGCAGTTGTGATGGACATAGTTGTTCGTCGAGGTGGTCTTCAGGTCATTCCCGATCCCGGCATAGTGGTTGTACCGAACCTCAAGATTTGTCGCCAGCCAGCCTTCCGCTCCACGAACTGAGTACCCGATATTCACCGCTGCATGGACGCCGTTCGAGCTTCCGGCATACTTCTCCACGATCATGTCCTTGATCGTGACGTCATCCGCTGAACTAGGAAGAAATACCCCCTCCTTCACGCTCGTTTCGACGATATGCCCGGTCGGATCGTCCCCGACGTAGATCCGATCAGCTGCGTAATCGAAGTACCACTCCCCGGCCCCGGTTGCGCCGAGCGACGCCTCACGGAACTTCAGCACATTGTCAAACCAGAGATCCTCAGGGTAGATGCATTGAGGATGCGTCTTCAGGCAGTCTTCAGGTGCCCCGGCCGCGAGCTGCTGCGTCTGACCGGTCGCATACCACCGCCCACCGTTTGGCGTCCAACTCGATAGTGCCCGAGCACCAGACAGGGTGGTTAGGCGAATGCTGCCGCTCATCTCACCTTGGAAGGTGTCACCCGTCTTGGGTGTGATCTGCTGCTCACGATGCGTCCCGGCCCGAAGTACGTAAGTCGTACCAGCGGAATGCATGTCGATGACACTCTGGATGTTCGTGCCCGGGGAGATCGTGACCTGGGCACACACGACTCGTGACAGCGCGAGCACGGATAGCGCACATAGCACTGGCCTCAGCATCAGTTCACCCGAGGATGCGGTCCACCAGGCGAAAACTGGTGGTCGCAAGCTCCGTCAACTCTTCGCACTCGCCAGCGCATTCAAGGAAGGGTCGCTATGCGACCCACTCCGTCACGGCGCTGATTGGCCGCCGCACGGCACGCGGCTCACCTTTCGTCTCTCCGTCGGTTGATGATGCGGGGGCCGGCCCATCGCCTCCGCGTACCAACGCTGGAAGTGTTCTCGGAGCACACGCGTATTGAAATGCTCCTGGACCCGCGTCCGCGCCGCGTTTCCAATCGCCAGACGCAGGGCTGGTGATTCGACAAGCCGGTCCATGGCAGCGGCGAGGCCTTCGATGGCCTGGGACTGCGTGCGTGCGGGAATCTTGAACCCCGTCTCGTGTGTCACCAGCATGCCCGGTCCACCGAGATCGAGGCAGACGACTGGCCGACCAGCGGCCATTGCCTCGGCGCACACAAAGCCGCCAGACTCGTGCAGGCTCGGATGTACGAGCACATCACCCTGCTGCAACCACTGCAGTACTTCTCCCCGAGGGAGCACGCCAAGAAAGCGCACGCGGTCGGCGACCTTTAGTTTGACCGCCAACGCCTCCAGCGACGGTCGCACTGGGCCGTCGCCGACGATCCAATATTCGGCGGATCGGTGCTGCATTCGCGCGAATGCCTCGATGCCCAGGTGAAACCCCTTCCACGACACGAGTCGCCCGACGCTGAAGAACCGGACCGTCCCGTCACCGACGGGCGGTGGGAAGGCCGCCAACGTCGCGACTTCCGATTCGGTCAGCGCCACGTGCGACCACACCAGAATGCGGGGAACACGCAGCTTCGCCATTCGCGCCGATGTCTCCGGAGAGGTCGCGATACCGACGGTGGTGCGCCTGGCGGCGAGAAGCAAGAAGGGGTCGCGTTCGCCAAAGAATCGCGCGACAGCACGAAAAACCTCTAACAGTGCACCGCCGATGCCGAGCCCTGGCCAGAATGCTTTTGGAGCCGATTCCCCTCCACCAACGGGTCCCCAGACGAACGGAATTCCAAGGAAGGCCAGAAAGCTCGGCATCCAATACCGCCCGACCGTGACGTGATGGGCCAGATCGAAACGGATTTGTCTATGGAGCGCGCGAGCCTTCCCATAGGCCATCATCTGCCAGCAGGACCTGCTGCACCTCGAAGCTGACACGCCCGCTCTTCATGAACCACAGCCACATCGGCAAATCCAGAAAGACAAATTGCACGGACCCTGGAGTGTTCGCGAGCGCCTCCACGATCGCCTCTCGGTTCTCGAAGGACGTCATTACCCAGACATCGTGGTCTCGAGCAACTGCAGTGACTGCATTCCACCCGATGCCTGGTTCCGAGCCGCGGCCCGGACCGCAGGCGTACGCTGAAAGGAGAATCCGCAACTTCACGTTGGCTGCCATGAACGAATCTCGAGGACAGTAGGTGGTTGAGGAGGAACGACCAGGCTCGCGTCAGCGAAGGCGCAGAATCTCGCGATGGTTCCGAGGCCGGGCCCGAGCGATATGCAGGCTCCCACGGCGTTCGACCAGAACGTCTGGCGGAGCGAGCCAACACTCATCGGCTGTCCGAACTGCATCCATGCCAATACGCGTCTATCGATGTTATTGCCACGCCCCCGTTCTATCACCGCTTCCGTCCCTCAACCACCACAGCATTCCGAGTGCGGTCTTCTCGTTCGATTCCTCCGGATGTCGTCGATGTCGCTGTCGAATGCCGCTCTGCCCGACGCCTGAAAGCCTACTTCCTCGAGGATCTCGACGAGCCGTTTCGTATCGTACATACACTTGTGTGTGTGTGCACCCTGGGTTAACGGCGCCAGAGTATTCTTCATCACGCTGTTCGCATTGGTCGCCAGGACGTCCAACTCGCGCACGAAGTCGTCCGCCCGCAACCGGCCTTCCAGATATTCGATGACGCTGACGTGGAGGTCGGGGACGATTATTCGAATGATGCCGCCCCTCCGCAGGACTCTGTGACACTCCGCGAGAAACGCACGGCCATCTTCTTTGGCGAAATGCTCGAGGGTATGTGAGCTGTACACGACGTCGACACTCGAATCCGGCCAAGGAAAGCGCGTGGTGAGATCGTGGATCACGATTCTCTTGTCCCACTCGACCTTGAAGATTCTCAGCCTTCTGTTGACCGCACGGAAGAGCGGCACTTTTGTAAGCCTGGCGCCGAGCGCGTAGTCGACGTTCGTCCATCCATCGACAACTCGGTCCCCGCACCCGAGATTTAACTTCATGTCACTGGACATAAAAGAAACCTCCGAGCTTTTGATGGAGGAGTGCCCACGATTCTACCTCGGCGAATCAATGGTCCACTCAAAGTCAGCTCGTCCGTGACGGACCGTTCATGGTGGCGTTCGCGCTCACCATCCCAAATGAAGACGACGTCGGCTGTGCGGTGCGCCAAGTTTGAGAATCCGTGTCGCGGCGTGCGTGATGCGCGGGGGGGTGTTGCGCTCCACTTCCGAGCCGATATCTCCGGTGAGAAGAATGGCGACATTGCGATAGACGTCTCGAGCACAATCGAATCGTAATCGCGGACGCGTCGACGCTCCCAGTCCGGAGGCGGAGAATTGGACCACGTGTATGCGCACACCTCCATCTGCTTCAATGTCTCCCGTTCGTCGATCGTCGAAGGAAGCCCAGGACGTGCGGCGCGTCGCGAACCTCCGCCTTCATCAGTGCGAACGCGTCCACCACGCAAGCGAAGCGAGGCGATTGCCGTGCGCGAATTTCCTTTCGGCTGAGTCCAGGAGTGGATATACTGAGTCGCGTAAGGCGCATCAACGTGACCAGCCACGTTGATGCGAGTGTATCGTTAGCGTCGCATCTCCCTCCACGCGGCAGTCTTCGAACTCTTTGCCTGACGATAAGTCCCGCCATGTAGCCAGTCTGGCTGCGTGTCGGTGAGGTTGGCGGACGACCGCCAGCCCGACGGTAGTGGTGTGTCCGAAGTGTGGAACTGGAGAAGCGATTCATGTTAGATCCGAACGACCGCAACATCTTTCTGCCCTGTTTACTGTGCGTGGCGTGCCTCACGCTGCTGCCGGTATCGGCGATGGCGCAAGTCAACATCTTCCCCGGGCAGAACATTCAGCAGGTGATCGCCGGCTACCCTGCAGGAACCCTGTTCATCTTGAAACCCGGCGTTCACAGGATGCAATCGATCGTCCCGAGAAACGGCGATATGTTCTTCGGCGAGGCGGGCACCGTGCTGTCGGGGGCACGTCAACTCTCGGGGTTCACGCGCGTCGGTTCGTACTGGTCGGTCGGCTCCCAGACGCAAGAAGGCCCCGTGAACTACTCGGAATGTCGGCCGGACGTCTCGCGATGCCTGTATCCCGAGAATCTATTCTTCAACTCGGTGCCGCTGAAACACGTCGACGCCCTTTCGAAGGTAGGCCCTGGCACCTGGTTCTTCGACTACCCGGCAGATCGCATCTACTTCTGGGACGATCCGACCAATCAAAACGTGGAGATCAGCGTAACGGCAACGGCATTCAGCGGCTTCGCCTCGAACGTTACGATCCTCGGTCTCGTCATCGAGAAGTACGCGACACCGGCCGGAATGTCGGCGGTAGGACTAGGTGCGGGGTGGACACTGATCTACTGCGAGGTCCGACTCAATCACTATGCCGGCGTCTCGATTTACACCAACTCCATCGTTCGCAATAGCTTCATCCATCACAACGGCGCCTTGGGGATGATCGGCGCTGGAGACAATGCGCTGGTCGAATCGAATGAGATCTCGTACAACAACTTCGCCGGGTTCAACCCATTTTGGGGTTCCGGCGGCTCGAAATGGGTCCTCACTTCGGGCCTAGTCGTCCGCAACAACTTCTCCCATCACAACGGAGGCCCAGGCCTGTCGACGGATATCGGCAACATCTACACGTTGTACGAGGGCAACAGGATCGAAGACAACGAACGCGGAGGGATCTTCCACGAGATCAGCTATGACGCCGTCATCCGCAACAACATCGCCCGGCGAAATGGGGCGGGCAAGGCCTATCCGTGGTGGACGACCGGCGCTGGCATCGAGGTTTATGGCTCATCGAATGTTGAAGTCTACGGCAATACCGTGGAGGACAACTTTCAGGGCATCACGGGTCTCGACGACCATCGCGGCAACGGACGTTATGGTCCGTACGTTCTGAAGAATCTCTACGTTCACGACAACGTCATCATCTCGCGCAATACCGAACCCGGCACCGGCCGCACGGGTGTCGTCGACATTGATAACCAGACCGCCTTCATGTCTGGAAACATCCGATTCGAACGGAATCAGTACATGGTCAGCGACGCCAACGCCCGAGGCTTCATGTGGCTTGGCGAACGCACGCGATCCGAATGGCAGTCCTTCGGACAGGACGTCAACAGCTCGTTCGGAACTGGAGCTCCCGCGACCACGAAGTATCTGAGCGACAACAACTGGTCGTGGATGACGAATGGCTGGGGGGTGGCCGAACGTGACCGCAGCAATGGTGAGCATTTCGAGGGAGACGGGCGTCCCCTGTCGATCGATGGAGTCACCTACACCAAAGGGATCGGGGTCCATTCCGATTCCGATGTACGCTGGCCGATGAATTCCCAATGCACTACATTCTCAGCCGTGGTGGGCATCGACGACGAGGTGGGCGCAAGAGGGAGCGTCGGATTCCACGTCTACGTCAACGGCCAATTGCGCTACGACAGCGGTCTGGTAACGAGCGCCACGCCCGCGCAGAACGTCCTGGTCGACGTGACAGGCGGGAACGAGTTGAGACTGGTCGTCAACAATGGGGGGGACAACCCCTACTTCGACCATGCGGACTGGGCAGACGCGAAACTCAGTTGCCGATGACGCAGACACCCCGTGCGCGGCGAGCACGGGGTGATTCGCGCGGGGTTGGAAATTGTTCAGCCACGCCGCCGTTGGTGACACGGGAACGGATGGGATTGGTCGCCGTGTTATCGCCGGAAGGTCCCCTCCGTATCCTGGCCGAACGATTGCCACTCGTGTTCGCTCAGGTCCGTTCCCATCCAGATGAAGTACCTCGGGGTTCTCCCCAATACGTAGGTATTCCGCTGGAAACGATTGTTCGCGGTCGACGAGAACGCCGCAATGCCGGCCGAATCCGCGACACCCGTGCGACCGCCGCCGGCGGTGATGATGCGTGATATCACGGTGTTGTCGTAGACGTTGAGATTGATCAGCGTCCACGGACCGTGAATCCCCGTGCCGCGATGATCGTCCAGCGCGGTGATGCCTTGCCAGTTGTCCTCGAGCGTATTGCCGTAGATCTCCACGTTGCGTGACGAGGTGACCTCAATGCCTCCGCCGACGGTCCAGCCCGGATAGGCGTGCTCCGTCCCGTTGCGACGGAGGGTGTTATTGCGAATGATCGCGTCGTAGCTGATCTCGTGATAGATCCCGCTCCGGAAGTTGTCCTCCGCGATGTTGTTCTCGTAGAGCGTAGAGATGTTGTTGATGTCGGTCCAGAAGCCCGGCCCGTAGTTATGATGCGAGAAGTTCCCGCGCACGATCAGATTGGTGGTATAGACCCACTTCGACCCGCCCGATCCCCAGTAGGAGTTGTACCCGGCAAATCCGTTGTACGCGATCTCGTTGTCAGCCACGAGGATATCCTCGCCAGCACCTTGAAATCCTAGGGCACCGTTGTGGTGGACGTGATTGCGACGCGCGATTGAGCGGGGGCCAGTCCCGATCCCGGCGAAGTGATTCCACCGCACTTCGCAGCCTTCGATGACCCACTCCGGACCGAGCTCGATCGCAGCTTCCTGCGTCGGACTGGCGTATTTCTCGATGGTGAGATTTTGGATCGTGACGCGTGTGGCGGATCCCTGGAACGCCTTCGCGGTCACGCTGGTCTCGAGCCTCTTGCCGGTCGGATCATCCATGAGATAGATCTGATTCGCGTCGTAATCGAAGTACCACTTTCCGGGACTCAGGTCGGAAAACGCGCTCACGTGCGCGAGCGGTACATCATCGACAAACAAGTCTTGTGGGTAGCCACATCGTGGCGCATCGCTCCGACACACGCCGTCGGCAGGCGAACCCAGTTGAACGCCTTCCTGCGTCTGACCGGGGACGACCCAGTACGACCCGGATCGGACGGCCGTTGTCAGCAGCCGCGCACCCGACAGTAGCGTTCCCCGTTGACCGACAAACACATCGCCACTCCTGGGAACGATGGATTGCATACGGTGGACACCCGAGGTCAGAAGAAAAGTCGTGCCCGGCGGCGCGGCGTTGACGCGCGCCTGGATGTCGTCGCCTGGAAAGATAGCCTGAGACGGTGGCCTCGGCTGTGAGTCGGCAGATCCGCCTTCCGCCGGCGCCGGAAGGCGTGCGTCATCGCAGGCACTGAGGGCGCCGCCGGCGCCGGCCACCACCACGAAGACGAGGACGTATGTGCAACGTCTCACTGACGGATCATAGTCCTGCGGAGACCGGTGTTGGCAGCCGCCGCCTTTGGAGGGGCGGATCAATGATGTGGGTCGACGCGTGGTCAGCTGATCAGAAGGGTCGGTCCTTTGGACACGGTCTGCTGCGACACGTGTCCAATCCGGCTCTCGGTGCCGGTCGCGGTGTTATCGCTCGAAAGTCCCCGCTGTATCCTGGCCGAACGATTGCCACTCGTGTTCGCTCAGGTCCGTTCCCATCCAGATGAAGTACTTCAGGGTTGTCCCCAGCACGTAGGTATTCCGCTGGAAACGATTGTTCGAGGTCGGTGAGAACGCCGCAGTGCCGGCCGAATCTGCGACACCTGTGCGACCGCCGCCGGCGGTAGTGATGCGTGATACCACGGTGTTGTCGTGGACGTTGAGATTGGTCAGCGTCCACGGACCGTGAATCCCCGTGCCGCGATGGTCGTTCAGCGCGGTGATGCCTTGCCAGTTGTCCTCGAGCGTATTGCCGTAGATTTCCACGTTGCGCGACGAGGTGACCTCAATGCCTCCGCCGGTCGTCCAACCCGCATAGGCGCGCTCCGTCCCGTTGCGACGGAGGGTGTTGTTGCGAATGATCGCGTCGTAGCCAATCTCGTGGTAGATCCCGCTCCGGAAGTTGTCCTCCGCGATGTTGTTCTCGTACAGCGCATAGATGTTGTTGATGTCGGTCCACAGGCCCGGCCCGTGGTTATGATGCGCGAAATTCCCGCGCACGATCAGATTGGTGGTATAGACCCACTTCGACCCGCCCGATCCCCAGTAGTGGTCGTACCCACAAACCGCGTCCGTCGTCCCTGCCATGACGTTGTTGTACGAAATCTCGTTGCTCTCGACGACAACCCCCGCTCCGGCGCCAACGAATCCAAATCCGCAATTGTGGTGCACGTAGTTGTTACGAGCGGCGGTGTTGGTGTCCATCCCAATGCCGGCGCCATGATTCCATCGCACTTCACTGCCCGTCACCAGCCACCGCTCCGCCCCATTCGGTGAGTTGCCGAGATTGACAGCGGCCTTGGCGCTGGGGCTTGCGTACTTCTCCACCACAAGATTCTGGATGGTGACGTCGTCGGCGCCGCTCGTGTTGAACAAGGACGCCGTGACGCTGGTCTCGACGGTGTGACCGGTAGGGTTGTCGCCCACGTAGATCCGATCGGCCGCGTAATCGAAGAACCATTCACCTGGACCGACTTCGGCCAGCGCGTCCTCGTGGTATTTCATGACGTTATCGAAGAACAGGTCCTCGGCATGAATGCATCGGGGGTGCGTTGGCAGGCACACGCCGGTGGTCGTCGGCGTTTCTCCCTGGGTCTGCCCGGAGACGTACCAGCGGGTGCCGTCGAAGACCCACCCGGTCAACAGTCGAGCGCCGGACAGGATGGTCAAGCGCGTGCTGCCGCTCATCTCTCCGGTGTAGATGTCGCCCGAGCGCGCCGTGATCGTCTGCATCCGATGCATGCCCGCTTTGAGCAGGAACGCCGTCCCTGCCGGCTGGCTGTCGACGATCGTCTGAATATTCTGTCCGGGGAGGATCTCGACGTACGAGACGCCGGGCGTCGAACCGCCGGGCGTTGAACTGCCTGAGAGTCGAAGGTTACGCAGGGGACCAGGTTGGGCAGAAACGAAGGCAGGAGCAACAAAGGGCGCACACGACAGCAATAGCGCGCAAATCAAAGGACCATTGCTTCGAGGCGAGGTACGACATCTGGACATGCTTGCGTTTCCTTCTTCCACTTCAAGTTCGTCTGGCGGACCGGAGAACGGCCGGAGCCATGGGTTCGTGCGCGGTTTGCTACCGCGCAGCGGGACTTGCCATGACAATCGCGAAACGCGGGCCACAACGGCTGGGGTAGGAAGTTGCCAGAAATCGCGGATTACACGGGCGAGGGGGCCGGTCAGCCGACGCGCCGCAGGCGAGTTCTGTAACCGAGCTGTCGAAATGCGTCGGGAAGAGTGATAGGGGATGCGGTCGCGCGTCCCGCGAATCGCGCCGCATACTCGCTGTCAAAACAGTGGTTCCTGAGGCGTCAGCTGCGGTCGTCAGAATACGGCGTTGAAGACGGACGCGGCAGAAACTACACCCCGGTCAGTCGCTCGTCCGCGATCGCCGATTGACCGACTTCGCAAGTTTTCTCACACTTTCTTTCAGTCGACATATTTGCTGCTTCTGGCACTCACGTTGCTCAAGGCGTGGCAACGAACCGACGCTGCCCCCCTGCAGCGCATTCATCGGTACCTCGATGACATTTGATCGAACGGTCCTGTGCTACTGCGCGCTCGTGTGCTTCGCGTTCGCGCCTCTCGCTGCAGCGCAAACGCCTTCGTCCGGTTGGACCTCTGCTGAGATCGGTGCTGTCCTTCCCGGGCGGACGGAAGCGGCAAGCGACGGATTCGCGGTGCACGCCGCCGGCGCTGACGTGTGGAACGTATCGGACGAATTCCGCTTCGTTTACCGGCCTCTGACGGGAGATGGTGTCGTCATCGCCCGCGTCGAGAACATGAACGCCGCCGATCCGTGGAGCAAGGCGGGGTTGATGATGCGAGAGTCGCTATCGACCAACTCGAAACACGGGTTCGTATTCCTGTCGGGAAATCAGGGGCTGTCCTTTCAGCGCCGCAGCGCCACAGGCGGCGGAACCGCGGAGGTCGGCCGAGTGACGGGCGCCGGGCCCGTGTGGCTGAAGCTCGAGCGCCAAGGCACCACGCTGACAGGGTCGGCCTCCAATGACGGCGTGAACTGGACCACGATCGGACGCGACAGCATCTCCATGAATGCTACCGTCCAGGTCGGCCTCGCCTTGACCAGCCATGCGCCAGCCGTACTCGCGTCCGCCGACTTCACCAGCGTGTTCGTAACGGAGGCGTCGGACTGGGGCTCTGCCGATATCGGGTCCGTCGCGCTCGCCGGAAAGACCTCCACCATGGGAGGCGGCGTTTCCATCAAAGCGGCCGGCAACGACATCTGGGGCAGTTCAGACGAATTCCGATTCGCATATCGGGAACTGACCGGAAACGGGGTGATCGTCGCGCGCATCGCCAACCTCGTTGCCGCCGACCCTTGGAGCAAGGCCGGGGTGATGATGCGAGAGACCCTCAGCGCCAATTCCAAACACGCGCTCATGGCCGTCAGCGGGTCGCAGGGCCTGGCGTTTCAACGTCGGGCGGCAGGCGTCGGCGGCGTGACCACCCACACGCCCGGTGGGTGGAGCACGGCTCCGATCTGGGTCAGCCTCGAGCGGCGCGGGTCGCTGATAACCGCCTCGTATTCGAGCGACGGAGTCAACTGGACTACAGCCGGAACCGACACCATTTCAATGAGTGCGCGCGTGTACGTCGGATTGGCCGTCACGAGCCATTCGACCTGGGCATACGCGACCGGAGACTTCACAGATGTCTCCGTCTCGACGGGCTCGAGTTGGACCTCCGCGGATGTGGGCACAGTCGCCCTGGCCGGTTCGACGTCTCCGACCGTCGACGGCTACTCGGTCAAGGCGTCAGGTGACGATATTTGGAACTCCTCGGACCAGTTTCGCTTTGTCTATCAACCACTGACAGGGGACGGCGCAGTCGTCGCTCGCGTAGAGTACTTCAGTCCCATAGATCTGTGGAGTAAGGCGGGCGTCATGATTCGCGAGTCTCTTGCGAGCAACGCGAAACACGCCTTCATGCTCGTATCGGGCTCCGGCTCACTCGCCTTCCAACGACGTACAGCCACGGGCGGTCAGAGTACGCACACGTCAGGACCACTGCGCCCCGCGCCCGTGTGGGTGAAGCTCCAACGCCAGGGGTCCACGCTGACCGGTTCATACTCGAGCGATGGCGTGAGTTGGGCTGTGGTCGGCAGCGACACCATCGCCATGGCCAGCACGGTATACGTGGGCATGGCCGTGACCAGCCATGTAAGTCTGGCGTACGCGACGGCGGAGTTTACAAACCTTTCAACAGGTTACTCGCCAACCAATCAGTCCCCGCTCGTCTCGCTCACGGGTCCCGCCGTTGGTGCAACCTTCGTCGCCCCGGCAGCCATCATCGTCAGCGCCGACGCCAGTGACCCGGATGGGTCTATCGCGGTGGTGGAGTTCTATGCCGGAGCCACGCTGATCGGCTCAGACTCCTCGAGCCCGTACTCCGTAACGTGGAGTGGCGTGTCGGCTGGCACCTACTCGCTGACCGCTGTCGCCAGGGACCAATCTGGTGCAATGACCGTCTCGAGCGATCGGGTCATATCCGTGAGCGCCGTCGCGCAATCGAGTCTCGCAGTTTTCACACCATCGAGCAACCACAGCACGGCGGTGAGCATCTACGTCCTCGATGTCTTTCGGACCGGCGCCAATCCGAATACCTCGAGCCCAGTGGCGAACTTGAATCTTGGCCTTCCGGCGATTCTAAACGGTGAGTGTCGGGTGGACATCTCGGCATTCCTGGCCACGCTTCCATCGGGTACCTACTTCGCGACAGTCTCAGCCGTGGGTCCTGGTGGGACTGCGCGAAGCCCCTCGTCGAACCAATTCACTCGCTAGTGGCCTGTCACCCGATCGTCGCATGTGGCTGCGGATCCCGTTCCCGCTTCGACTCAGTCGAACGGCGAGTCACATTCCATCTCCCCGACGGAATCGGACGAGTCCACCTCCTCGCGTAGTCGCGACGGCAGAGCGCATTCGTGATTCCAGCATAGGACGTGGATCTCAGGCGCCCCATTTTGACTCATGGTTAAATCGCGTTGCGGCACCGAGGCCACCTCGACGCCAACACAGGAGCACGCGTATGACTCCATCTCGCGCGTGTTGACCTCATGTTGCAATCTCGCGATCAAATTCTTCAAGAACCCCCGGTGGGACCTGATGTTCACGTTGGGCCGTTTCAGATTCGTCTGCTGCTCGGGGAGACTCGACAAGCGTGCGATGAGGAGATGCGCAGGCACTACGGCCTCGAGAACATCGTCACTCTATGCGGTTCGGCCGGCTTCGGGTTCGCAACCGATCCCTTTGGGTATCACAAAGGCGCACCACCCTTGCGACACCATCGATTGATGCTTCGTGTTCGATTCATCAACGATGATGGAAGTCGCGTGGACACGAGTGCGCATCAACGTCCATGAGCACAGCACCCCACTGAGGACTGAAGGCGTGGGGATTCACATGCCATACAGCGCACGGGCCCGGCGCCTGGTCACGCCATTGTTTCGGTATACCGTCAGCAGACGGGCCGCGCTCCGGTTCGCGGCCGCTCGCGGTCGATCTTTGGTCCTGCTCTATCATCGCGTCCTGCCTGATGGGACGACGCCTCGTGCAATCGTCCCCACGGTGTCTTCGAGCGTATTCAGGCAACATCTGCATGCGCTTCTCAGTATTGGTCACATCGTTCCGCTCGCACAGCTTCTTGAGCCGGCACGTCCAGGTGAAGGCACTCGATTTTCAATCACCTTCGACGACGATGACGCAGGATACGTGGGAACGGTCTTACCAGACCTTCACGCGCTCGGGATAACCGCGACGTTCTTCCTTTCCGGTCGTACTCTCCACGCTCTGCCACCCCACTGGTCGACGTTCGTTGAGCACAGTATCCACTCAATCGGGCTCGAATCGACGTCACGCACACTTGGACTCGATGCGCGCACTCCCGCAGACCTCGCACTGGCCCTCGAGCGGTGGCCGCAGGCTCACAACGTAGCGGACCGTTTGCCAACCCCGGACGAGCCGCAGCTGACTGTTGCAGACATCCGCTCGCTTGTTCGGGCGGGAATGACGATCGGGTTTCATACGTTGCACCACCCGCTTCTCAGCATGCTCAAGGGTCCCGAGCTCGAGACCGCGATGAGCGTGGGCCGTCAGGAGCTCGCCGCTGCGGCCGGCACAGCAGTGGACCTGCTCGCGTACCCGTATGGTCGTGCAACGTCGTGCGTGGCGGAGTCGGCACAACGATCCGGATACTTCGCCGCGTTCGTCACCGGGGGACGGCCAGTGGCTCCCTGGAGTGACCGCTTTCTCCTTGCTCGCTGGGAACCCGGCCAATTGAGCGCAGATGAGTTCAGTGCGGAGGTCGCGCTTCGCCTGTTGCGCGCTCCAACCCCTTCACGCGGCAGCAGACCACTGCGGATGCCGGACTGAGCCGCAAGCCGTATCCGGTCGCGATCCATTGCGCGGTTCACGGCGCAATGGATCAGATACGATTTCGTCGTCGATATGTGATTTCATTTCAAGAGAGTCGTAAATCGCGGGTCCCCCCTCGCGAGACGGCGGGTGCATCGTCCAGCGCACGCGCACCCTTCTCACTCTCATGTAGCTACCGACGCCTTGACTTCTCGACGGCCGCGACGCCTGCCGCGCGCACGCATTCGTGCAAAACATTAAGGGAAGGACTTATGTCGGCTCTGTTGGCTAACCAAACTCGTCCGTATTGCCGGTGTCTTGACGAAACCGGACCAGCACAGCTTTCACAGTTTGGCTCACGCGTTGCTTGGAAGGTAGACCCCGATACTCAAGCGCCACGAATGAGAGCAGGAACATATGCGCAGCACAAGTCATATCGACAGCCCGATTCGCATCGGAGTCCTCACAGCTCATCCGGTCATCCGCGCCGGACTGAAGCAGTTACTTGCTGAGGTTCGCTTGATCGTCACCACGGAAGCCAACACTGTTGATGAGGCAGTGTCGACGATGTCGCAACAGATCTGCGACGTGGTGATCGTGGACCCCGATTCCGACGAGGTCACTCTTCACGCGGTGACGCAGATGATCGAAGCCGGGCTGAGCCGCGTGCTGGTGTTTACCGGCGTCGTCGATCCCAAAGTGCATCGGCATGCCTTCGAGTTGGGCGCACAGGGGGTCGTGCAAAAAGACCAGCCGTCGGAGACGCTGGTTCAAGCCATCCGAATGATCCACGCCGGCGAGGCGTGGCTGGAGCGTGTTCAAGCCGCCAACCTTTTGAGCGCTATTCGACGAGGACGCGATCCAGAGGAAGTCAAGATTGAGTCGCTCACGAAGCGAGAGCGAGAAGTCATCACGCTTGTGGGCCAAGGTCTGAATGGCGTGGCGATTGGTGATCGTCTGTTCATCAGTGAAGCGACGGTTCGCAATCACCTCACGTCCATCCTGGGAAAGCTCGATCTCTCCAATCGCTATGAGCTGGCCGTGTACGCCTTCCGGCAGGGCCTGGTCGACTTCCGCGTATCCCCTGTGATGACGGCTGGCGCGCCGGCTCCGCGCGAAGCTCGGGCTGGCGTCGTCCGCAGAGCCGTCGGCACATAGAGACCGCACGCCGCAGGTAGGGTCGCTTGTGAGGGGTGTCCTACTCCAAATTGTGAGAGCGCTCACATGTATGGGCACTCGAACGGCGCTATTCTCGGAACCCAACTCTCAGGTACATCGGAGCGAACCATGCGCGACTGCAATCGAAACACTCGTTGGTGGGTTCTAGCTTGTGCCGCCTCTGTCGCGGCACTCGCAGTCGCAGCGCCGGTGGGAGTGAGGGCGCAAGGCCAGGAGCCGCGCCCGCCAGAGGCACAGGCGACTGCGGACCAACCTCAACCACAGCAGCCGTCCGCAGGCCAAGTCCTTCAACCAGCTGGTCCAGTTGTGGGGGAAAGCGAATGGACTGTCTGGACGAGCGGCCGTTACCGCATCACGCCTGGCGATGTGATCGAGTTGCGGTTCCCGTTCGTGCCCGAACTCGATCAGACGTTGTCCGTCCAGCCTGATGGCTACGTGACGCTGAGGGAGGCCGGCGATTTGCGGGTGCAGGGACGCACGCTTCCGCAGCTTCGGGCCGACGTCACCGAGGCCTACATGCCCTTTGTTCGCGACCCCGTGTTCACTGCGGTGCTCAAGGAATTCGAGAAGCCGTACTTCGTGGCTGCTGGTGAGGTCAGCAAACCCGGCCGGTACGAGCTCCGCGGCGCGACAACGCTCACGCAGGCGATCGCGTATGCGGGTGGCGGCACCAAAAACGCGAAAATGTCGGAGGTCGTGATCTTTCGTCCATTCACGGAGGACGCGGTGTCGGTCAAGCAGATCGACGTTAAGGCGATGTTCGACAAGCGCGACCTCAGCGAGGACCCTCTGCTCCGCCCCGGCGACACGATCTTCCTCTCGAAGAGTGCGCTCGGCAAAATGGAGCCGGTGTTGTCGAAGATCTCACTCGGGATTTACTTCAATCCGTTCCAGTTCATTCACTGAACTCGTCTGACGAGGTCACGACCGAAGTTGACAGCAGACATACGAGGTAACGCGTGGAAACCCCAGTGACGAATTGGCACCGTGTGTACACACTTCGTGACTTCAGCGGGGTCCTGTTTCGCCAGGCCACGGCGCTGGTGGTCTGCTTCCTTCTCATCGTCACGGTCGTTGTCGCTTGCGTAGCGCTGATCCCTGAACGTTACGAGTCCGAGATGCGGATCCTCGTCAAACACGAGCGCGCCGACTCAGTGATCACGAGCTCACCGGGGTCCGATCGTGCGCTTCCTCCGGATGTCACCGAGCAGGAGGTGAATTCGGAAATTGAATTGCTTCAAGGACCCGATCTCCTCGCGCAGGTTGTTCAGGCGACTGGCCTCGTCGGCCGCGCCGACGAGAGCAATTGGGACCGCATTCGACAAGCGATTGGGCTGGCGCACCGAGCCACCACTCCAACGGCTGCCGTTGACAGGGCCACGTCACAGGCGGTGCAAGAGCTGCGTGCCAACCTGCAGGTGACGCCCGTTAAGCGGACGTGGATGATCTCAATCAAGTACTCGTCTCCCGACCCTAAGCTCTCCAAGGAGGTCCTCGAGACGCTATCGCGCCTCTACCTGGAGAAACACCTGGCAGTTCGCCGCACCCCGGGTGCGCGCCAGTTCTTCGTCGAGCAGGCGGCGCAGTCGGCTCAGGAGCTTGAGTCGGTTCAGACTGAGCTCCAAGCGTTCGGAGCGCGGCACGGCACCGTAGCGGCTGCCGAGGAGAAAACGGCGGTCCTCGCGAAAGTCGCGGAATTCGAAAGCCTGGGCCGACAAACAGATGCCGCACTGGCGGAGGCTGGTGCTCGGCTGACGGCTCTGCAGCTTGAACGTGCGCGGACCCCTGACCGGCACACGGCTGGCATAACGACGGGTGATGCCACGGGGTTCACTCAGGAAATGCAATCCAGGATTGCCACTCTTGAGCTGAAGCGCACAGAGCTCCTGCAGAAGTTCACGCCGCAGTACCGCCTGGTCGTCGAGCTTGATCAGCAGATTGCGCAGCTCCGGTCGACGCTCGCGGATGCGCGCACGTCGCAATTGAAGCAAGAGACGACTGAAGAGAACCCGACCATGCGATGGCTGGAGAACGAGATCGCCCGGGTTCGTACCGAGCATTCGGCCCTGTGGGCTAAGAGCAAGGCGCTTCAATCGGCATTGCAGAAGTACCGCGCGGAGGCGCAGTTGCTGGATACCGCGGAACTCGAGCAGTCGGAGTTGCTGCTTCAAATGAAGGCCGCCCAGGAGAAGTACGTGCTGTATCAACGGAAAGAGGAAGAAGCCCGCATCTCGGACGCCCTGGATCACACACGCATTTCCAACGTCGCCGTTGTCCAGGCCGCAGCGGTGCCTTTCGAGCCGCTGCCGCGTCGCGCCGCGATGTGGTTGGGCCTCGGCGTCCTGATGGCGTTCGTGCTCGCAATCGGTGTGGCGCTGATCAAGGACGTCATCTCTGCGTCGGTGCGGATCCGAACCCCGGACGAATTGCAAACGACGCTCGTCGATGTTCCAGTGCTTGCCACGGTGCCCGCCGCCGCCCGTCGGTGATAACGCCTGCCCCCTTGAGAGCGAGATGATGCGATGAGTGACGTGCTGCAACTATCAGGTGCGCCCGGGTGGACCACCGTCGAGAACAGCGCCAATGCGGGCCGACTGTCCGGTGCATCGGCTCGGACGAGCGAATCCGATCGAGATGGGTTCTCGGACGCCGCGGAGGGCAGTCACAATCCTGAAGCGAACGAAGCGCCCCCCACCGCCTCCGTCGCAGAGAAACTGGGCCGACGGCATTCGGCCGCGACACCCTATCTGCAGTACTTGGCCAAGCTCGTCGAACGAGTTTTCCTGACGCACGATCGCGTGCGGCGATCCGATCCGGTCGGTCGTGTTCGCCGGGGTCGACACCCGTCGTGATTGTGCCCTCCTCCCGGCCGCCGCCGCCGAACTGCTGGCACCCAGGGTGAATGGGCGCGTCTGCCTCGTGGATGCCAACGTAGTGAATCCCTCGCTTCACGACTGCTACGGGGTGTCGAACGACATCGGTTTACTCGACGCGCTGCGTGGCACAGGACCCGTTCGCAGTTACGCGCGCCGGCTCATTCAGGGACATGAGAGTTCGCTCTGGCTGCTGACGCTCGGCACATCGCGCAACAGTGGTGAGCTGCAGGTGACATCGGAGAGCGTGCAGGCGCGCATGCGGGACCTGATAGCGGGGTTCGACTACGTTGTCGTGGCCGGCCCCTCTCTTACCGAGCATCCCGCTGCCGCCGCGCTCGGCGCACAAGTCGATGGCATCGTGCTGATCGTGGAAGCGTCAGTTAGTCGGCGGCGCGCCGTTCGATCTTGTGCTCACGCAGTGCGGTCGGCCGGCGGGCGCGTGCTTGGCACGGTGTTGAGCAACCGCACCTTCCCGACTCCCGAGGCGATCTATCGGCTGTTATAGGTGTCGTGAACTCGATCCTGGTTCGTTAGTTACTGTTCTTATGTCACGCGGCACCACTCCCGTTCGCCTCCCCGGCTCTGAGCTCGCCGGCCCCACCGCAACGCTCGACGCGATGCAGGCCATGGGCGCGATGATCGCGCGTACGGCGGCGCCCCGGCCGATCCCGGCCGGCGGGTTGGTCGCGGCGTGCGACGTTATCGTGGTGCTCGTGATCTTCTTCGCGATGTTCATCGGGATCAGTGCTGATCGGATGCCGGATGGTCTGGACGCGTTCCTGTCGCTGCGCATCACGGTACGGAACGTTCTCCTCATCGCGTGCTTCGCATCGGGCATTCTTCTCGTCCTGCGATGGGTCGGGCTCTATGACGCCTCACGAGTGCGGCACTGGCAGGACGAAGTCCGACGCATTCTGGTCGCCACCGTCCCGATCAGTGGGATGGCCGCCCTCGTGCCGCTGGCCGGCCACACGCAGGGCCCCCTGGACCCGACATCGCTCCTGATGTTTACGGGCGGAGTGTTTTTTGCCCTCGTGGCGGTGCGGAGGGTACGCGCACGGCTGGCACGCGGTCCACAGCGGCGTCGCGTGATCATCGTAGGCACGGGGCCGCGGGCGCTTCGCATCTACCGTGAACTGTGCTCCGATATCCTGACGCCCTACAGCGTTCTTGGCTTCGTCGACTCACCCGACGCCATCGCGAAGGCGAGCGGCACTTTCATCGCGCGGCGCACACTTGGGGCACTTGAAGACCTCGAGCGGGTGCTCGTCGGCGAGCACGTCGACGAGGTTCACATCGGACTGCCGGTCAAATCGCAGTACGCGGAGATCCAGAACACGATCCGGATCTGCGAGCACCTCGGTGTAAAGGCGCTCTACCAGGCCGATATCGTCGATACGGTACTAGCCAAACCGCGCATGCAAGGTGCGACGACTGCCTCGACGCCTCAGGTGCAACTGCAGATGGCTCCTGAGGGCGTACTCGTCATCATCAAGCGCCTCGTCGATGTGCTGGGAGCCGCGGCCATTTTGAGTCTCTTCGCCCCCTTCCTGCTCCTGGCTGCGGCGGCGATCAGGCTGACGAGCGACGGGCCGGTGATCTATGCGCAGGAGCGCTACGGACTCAACCGGCGCCGCTTCCGCATGTTCAAGTTTCGCACGATGGTACAGGATGCGGAGCGACTGCAAGCCTCGCTGGAATCACGCAACGAGGCGTCAGGGCCGGTCTTCAAGATCGCCGACGATCCGCGCATCACGCAGGTCGGCCGTTTCCTTCGGCGCAGTTCTATCGACGAGCTCCCGCAGCTCTTCAACGTGCTGCGCGGCGACATGTCACTGGTCGGACCACGCCCCTTGCCACTGCGCGACGTCAATCGCTTCACGCGCACTGGGGACTTGCGGCGTTTCAGCGTGCGGCCAGGCCTGACATGTCTTTGGCAGATCAGTGGACGCAGTGGGGTCGGCTTCGATGATTGGATCGCCTTGGATCTTCAGTACATCGATCGCTGGTCCCTCTTCCTCGACATGCTGATCCTGGTGCGCACGGTCCCGGCCGTTGTCCGGGGCACGGGCGCGAGGTGAACCCCGCGACGGGCTCACGACGTGCAAACGGGAGCTACAGGAGTTCACTCAATGACTGGAACTGTGACACCGAAGAGAGTCCTCGTGACTGGCGCTGGCGGGTTCATCGGTCACCACCTCGTCGCGCAACTGAAGCGGGAAGGCGCCTGGGTCCGCGGCGTCGATCTCAAGTATCCGGAGTACGCCTCAACGGCCGCCGACGAATTCGAGATTCGCGACCTGCGCGAGTGGCACCACTGTCTCGATGCGACCCAAGAGATCGACGATGTGTACGCGTTGGCGGCCGACATGGGGGGGATGGGGTTCATTTCGAGCCACCATGCCGAGATTCTCCACAACAACCTGCTGATCAGCACACACACGCTCGACGCAGCGCGGCAGAACGGCGTCCGGCGCTACCTCTATACCTCGTCAGCGTGCATCTACCCGGAATATCGCCAGACCGACGCCAACGTCCAGCCGCTCAGGGAAGAGGATGCCTACCCTGCACAGCCACAGGACGCCTACGGCTGGGAGAAGCTGCTCACCGAGCGCCTCTGTCTGCACTACAGCGAAGACTACGGAATCGAGACACGCGTCGTCCGCTTCCACAACATCTTCGGGCCGCTCGGGACGTGGGACGGCGGTCGAGAGAAGGCGCCGGCCGCGATCTGTCGAAAGATCGCGATGGCCAAGCTGACCGGTTCGCACGAAATCGACATCTGGGGCGATGGTGAACAGACGCGATCGTTCTGCTACATCGACGACTGCGTTGCCGGCATCCGGCGTCTGATGGAATCCGACTACAGGCAACCGCTCAATCTCGGACAGGACCGGCTCATCAGCATAAACGCCCTCGCCGACCTGGTTTCGGGGGTAGCGGGTATCACGGTCAAGAAACGGCACATACCAGGACCGCAAGGCGTGCGTGGGCGCAACTCCGACAACTCTCGGCTTCGTGCCGTGCTGGGGTGGGAACCGGAGATCTCGCTCGAGGAGGGCATTGCGCGGACGTACGAATGGATCGAAGCACAGGTGGCAGTGGCACGGCGCGGAGAGGAGCCAGCGTATGCCACGAAATGACGTCACCGCACCCATCCCGACGGTGGATGTTCTGGGCGTCGGTGTGAGCCCTATCAACATGGACACCGCGCTCGAGGTCATCGATCGGTGGATCACGACCGGCGCGCACCAATATGTCTGTGTTGCAGGCGTTCACGGCGTGATGGAGAGCACAGCGGGACGAGACGCTTCGACAGATTCACAACGCTGCTGGGCTCGTGACTCCTGACGGGATGCCACTCGTGTGGCTCAGTCGCCTGTACGGCTGGCGCAACACGCGTCGCGTGTACGGTCCAGATCTGATGCTCGATCTCTGTGAGCGATCGTTGGCCACTGGGTATCGGCATTTCTTTTACGGTGGTCAAGAAGGGGTGCCCGATCGACTGTCCGATCGACTCCAGCGCCGGTTCCCTGGTCTCATCGTCGCGGGAACGTATTCCCCGCCGTTCCGTACGCCGACCGAGGAGGAAGACGAGGAGATCGTGCGTCGCATCAACGATGCGAAGCCCGACATCGTGTGGGTCGGCCTCAGTACGCCGAAGCAGGAGCATTGGATGGCGCAACATGTCGATCGACTGGCGGCATCTGTGCTGATCGGAGTTGGGGCGGCGTTCGACTTCCACGCGGGGGTCAAGCGTCAAGCACCGCGATGGATGCAACAGAGCGGACTCGAATGGTTGTTTCGTCTCGGAAGCGAGCCGCGGCGGCTGTGGCGCCGCTACCTCGTCAACAATCCGATGTTCGTCTGGCTCATGTTTCTTCAAGTGTGGCGCGCAGCCAGCGCGTCGGCTGGAAGCAAGCAAGCCGAGGGGGAGGAGCCAGCCAGGGCCGCCCGCTCGGAGAGCGAGGTCGTGTAGTTCAGGCGAGGCCGGACTCAGCAGAGCAGAGCGGAGAAAGCGAGTCAGTGTTCCGCTCGCGCCACGATGTGACTTACGGGGCGAAGCTTTGCCTTGACAAGGGCCACGAGACCCGGGATGGTTCGAGTGAGAGACACAACAGTCAAGGAGGAGTGCGCATGGCGGTAAGCGCATACGACGTCGAGCGATTGCAGGAATCCTACGAGCATTCCTACTCGCGCTCCAGTCGAGTTGATTGGGAATTTCACGATACGACTGACCCGATCATGCGATATCTGCGCGATCGGCGCCTGCAGATTGCGATAGATCACCTCTGCCGAAGAACAGGGCAAACGCCCGACCAGTGGACCAGCCTGGTGGTGTGTGGTGGCGTCGGTGGCGAAGGCACGTACCTCGCCAATCGCGGATTCCGGTCCGTTGTGGTGTCTGACTTCTCCGAAAACGCACTGCAGATTTGCCGGCAACGGGATCCACGGCTCGCCACCGTGCAATTGAACGCCGAGGCGCTTGCGGTGCCCGACAACTCGTACGACATCGTGCTCGTGCAGGACGGGCTGCATGAACTGCGTCGTCCGGTCCTCGGTCTGACCGAGATGCTCAGGGTCGCCCGCCGTGGCGTCGCGGTGATCGAGCCACACAACGGCGTCGTCGCCGGTTTATTCGGGACTGTCTGGGAGCGACACGACGACGCTGGTAGCGCGGACGATGCCGGAAAGGCGCAGAACTATGTCTTTCGGTGGAACGCGCGGTTCCTGCGCGATGTCGCTCGGAGCTACCTGCTCGATGAAGTGGCAGAGGTCGACGTGCTCCGGTTCTGGGATCACAACGTCACCATCCGTCGCCTGGCCGAGTGCGTTGGACGAGGGCGCATCGGCCTGACTGCGGCAAAAACTACCTACGCCGCACTCGACGGTGGTCTCTGGTGGATGGGCAATGCCATGGTCGGGCTCATCCTCAAGAAGTCGAACGTGATGTCGACGACGTGAGTGCACCGGCCCAGCGGCTACGTCTCGTGCATCTCGCCAGCGGCAGCGGACCCGACGCCGCGAACGGGGTTGGGAAAGTCGTGTACCAACTCGCCAAGGCGCAAAGCGCGCTGGGTCACGAAGTCAGTGTCGTGAGCGAGCGAGGTACTCAGATGGACCAGCACGCGAACGTGGTCCATCGTTCTGCCCTGGCTCTGGCCAGGAATCGATTCGCGCGGGCGACCCGTCAGATCTCGCCGACGCTCACACGAGAGCTCCTGGCGCATCGACCGGATATCGTGCACATGCACTCGATACACGTGCCCGAGAACGTGTCTCTGGCCAGGCGCCTGCGCCACGCCAGGGTCAACTATTGCGTGACGGTGCACGGTGGTCTCTGTCGTGAAGCCCGGCAACGAGCCCGCGCCCGGAAGAAAGTCTTCTGGTGGATGGGCGAGCGTGAGTATCTCGACGGCGCGCTTTTCATCCATGCACTCACCCGTGATGAGGCTCACGACATCAAGTCCCACGGCCTGAAGAGGGAAGTGATCGTGGCCCCTAATGGAATCGATCCTGATTCGCTGCCATCGGCAACCAATCCCAACGCGCTCTATGCGCTCGCTCCAGAGTTGACCGGACGTCGCGTATTCGTGTTCATGGGGCGCATCGCGTTGTCGCAAAAGGGGTTGGACCTTCTAATACAGGGTCTTTCGTTCGCCAACGTGCCCGACTCACGTCTGGTTGTCCTCGGTCCAGACTGGAGGAATGGCCGCGCGTTACTCGAGCATCAGGTCGACAAACTCGGGCTGCGTCGGCAGGTGCTATTCGTCGATGGACAGACGCCGCAACGATGTGCGGACCTCGTCGCGGGCGCCAACGTGTTCGTTCACACGTCGCGCTGGGAAGGCATGCCGCTCGCGGTACTCGAGGCGGCGGCCTGGCAGAAGCCATGCCTGCTGACGCGAATGGCCGATCCGGACGGCACAATCAGTCGCGGCGGCGGCGCCATCGTCGTCGATGCCACACCAGAAAGCATCGCCCAGGGTCTCCGGATCCTCTCCACGCTCGATGGGCGACAGCTCACGGAAATGGGGATTCGAGCGCGGTCGACGGTCGTCAGTCAGTTCAAATGGAGCCTGACTGCACAGACACTACTCGAGGCATATCGCCGTGAGGTACGGATTGGATAACGGATGAGCTCGAGTCGGCCCTCGGAACCTCAGACCGTGAACTGGATCGACGGACTCGCGTACTGGACTGCCCGCGGATTCTGGGCCGTCCTCGACCAGGCGCTGTTTGCAATCTCAAACCTGATCGTCAACGTGCTTCTCGCGCGCTGGCTGAGCCCGCGCGAATATGGGGCATTCGTAACCGCCTATGTCGTGTTGCTTCTGGTCGGCGTCGCGCATTCGTCCCTGTTGGTCGAGCCGATGCTGGTGCTCGGCCCCGGCAGATATGCCGGTCGATTCAAGGAGTACTTTCCGATTCTGCTGCGCTTTCAGTGGGCCTTCGGCGCTGTCGCGGCGGCCACGTTGCTGCTCGTCGGTGCGGCGCATCACGCGCTAGGGCAGCCGTTGCTGGGAAACACTTTCCTCGGACTCGGATGCGCTGCGCCTTTCATCTTTCTGAGTTGGCTCGTACGCCGGGCGTGTTACGTCGAGCGGCATCCTGCGGTTGCGGCGCTTGGGGGCGCCGTCTACCTCCTCATCGCCGGGCTCGGGGCCGTTCTGCTCTACAACTTCGGACTCCTGACGTCGATGGCGGCGCAGCTTCTGATGGGTGTCGCCGCCTGCGCGGCGGCTGTCGTCACGCTCTGGAGGCTCGCGTACTCGTGGGCGCTCCAGCCAACGACTATTGATAGGCGATTGCTCTGGCGCGATCACTGGAACTTCTTCCGCTGGAGCGGCGCGTCCGGGCTGCTCACGTTCGCCCAAGGGATGATCTTTTATCTGGTGCTTCCGTTCTATGGTGGCCTGGAAGCCACGGCTGCGCTTCGGGCGATGACCAACTTCGTCATGCCGGTGCTGCAGTCGGACGGTGCCCTGGTCACGCTCCTCGTGCCCGAAATGGCACGGGGCCGCGGCGACCCACTTCACATGTCGCGTATCGTCAACTGGTCGAAGCGCCTCTTCGCGCTCGAGGGGGTGATTTGCTGGCTAGTCATCGTGGTATTCCGCCACGATCTCGTCCAATTCGCGTATGGCGATCGGTACTTCGGATACGCGGATCTCCTGATAGTCCTGGGCGCCTTACCCCTCCTCGAGAGCCGGGTCAATATTCTCGGCGCCCTGCTCCGAGTACAGCGGCAGGTTCGCATAGTCTTCTGGGCAGGCGTTGCAGCTGCCGTCACTTCACTCACGATAGGGTTGGCGTCGTTGGCAACGCTGGGCGCCTATGGCGCGGTCACTGCGATGCTCCTGGCCGACATCGCGAGAATCATCGTCATGTCCCGTTTTGCCGGGAGGCCCGGGGCAATCATCGATGAACCTGACGATGCGCACGTCCTCGTTGGTTCGCGCCAGTCGCCTCGCGTACTCGAAGTGCCTCAATGACGG
Organism: uncultured Acidobacteriota bacterium; assembly: GCA_963772955.1. Lineage (GTDB taxonomy): Bacteria > Acidobacteriota > Vicinamibacteria > Vicinamibacterales > UBA2999 > Gp6-AA40. The sequence goes on from CAVYZF010000010.1 coordinate 301,402, forward strand.
ATGTGCCAAGACTGCACCCGATTCGCGACCCCGAACTATCGAGAGGTGACGGACAGGCCGTTGCTCACGGTACACAGTAACGGGTCGGCCGTCGCACTCGCGACTGCCGGCCGCCCATTCATGGGGCATCGAATGAGAACTTCACCAACAGTCTCGGCCGTGATGCCGACCTACAACAAGGGTCCCTGGCTGCAGCAGGCGATCGATAGCGTAATCAGGCAGACGTTCACCGACTGGGAACTGATCATTGTGGACGATGGCTCGACCGACGATACCGCCGACGTGCTCGCCAGGTGTACCGATCCCAGGATCAGGATCCAGACGCTGGTGAAGAACGTCGGGCGGGCGGCAGCCCGGAACATTGCACTTCAGCAGGCACGGGGACGCTACATCGCGATCTGTGACAGCGACGACGTGTCGGATCCGACACGATTCGAACAACACGTGGCGTTTCTCGATTCACATGCAGAGATCGGTGTCGTCTCCGCTTACATCCGTCAGCTCTCAGAGCACGGCTCGGCCCTGATCATGTTCCCAACCAACCACGAGGCGATTGCGAAACGTCTTGCGAGGGGAAAGATGGGCGCAGCCCACGGGGCATCGATGATTCGGACCCAGTGCTTCGAGCAATTGGGACACTACTGCGGGGACCTCAGGACGGCGGAGGACTTCGAGCTGTTTCGGCGGTTCTCGTTCGAGTATCGGTTCCACACCCTGCCGCAGGAGTTGCTTCAGTACCGCAATGCGTTGGGCGCCGTCCCGCTGCGCGTGTGGGCCGAATCCATGCGAGCGCATCGGTACGCCGTCTACCGATCGAACTGCTACGGCAGCGGCAAACCGGTGCTGTCGTTCGACGAATTCGTCCGATCGTGGCGGACGCGGGTCGCAGTTCACACGGTGGATTCACTGCGTTTCGCGCACTTCAACCTGAGAACCCATGTCTTCTCAAGTCACGTACTTCGCTGATCAGGTTGCTTCAAAACGCGTCAGCTCGGGTGGACTCCCATTCCTGCTGATTCCGCTGGTCGTGGCGGGGCTTTGCGACCTCCCGGGCGATGTGCGCGGAGGGACGATCAGCCTGCTCGGAGTACTCGGTGGCCTGCAGGTCGCACTGGCCGGCGTCGGACTGATCGCGGCCCGAATCTATCCCCGTGTCGTCTTGTCCCGCTTTCTTCCGTACGGTTTGTTCCTGACCTGGATGTACCTGCGCAGTCTCGTCGCCTGGCCGTTGGAAGGCGGACCGGATCAGGGCGCCTTGCAGAATGCGATGGCGTACACGCTCTTCGGCATGGAGTTTCTGCTCGGAGCAACGGTAGCGGCAGCCGCATCGAGCGCGACCATTCCTGTTCTCCGCCGCGGCTTCTTCCTGCTCGATGTCATCGCGCTGGTGCTCGTGGCCATCAGCTTGCGGGCTGGACTTCCGGGAGAAGAGCTCGTGGGCGAGTGGTTGGTGTCGCCGAGATCGTTGGCCTTACTGGCGATCATCCCGATTTCCTGGCACCTTGCCTGGTGGACGCACGGCCGGCGCGGCGAGGGTCTTCGGGCCCTTCTGTGGACGCTGGCTGTTTTCGCAAGCCTTTCGAGGACCGTCACGGCCGTGGCTGTCCTCACGGCATTCATGGCATTCCTGGTTCAGCTCTGGCTCACCCCGGGCAAGTTCGTTCGCCAGATCCCGATTGTGGCAATCGGCGTCGCGATCGTGGGTTTGCTGGTGCTCGGCTTCCAATCCACGTTCTACGAGCGCTTCTTCGAAGGCTATACCCGCGTCGAACTGGCGGGTCTGTCGGTGAGCACCTCCGGCCGCGATCGCATGTGGCCCATCGTGTTCGAGTCCGCCATGCAGCACCCGATCGCCGGCGGCGGGCTGGGGTCGAGCCAGATAGCCCTTGGTGAATTCGTCCAACCGCACAATGAGTACCTTCGCGTCTGGCACGACGGCGGGATTATCGCCATTGGTCTGCTCATGTTCGCGTTCGTCAAATGGCTGCTGCTGCTTCGCCGACAGTACGTCTGGGCGGTCACCACCTCTCGCAGCCATCCGGAGATCGAACTGGCAGCGATGTTTACGCTGCTCGGAATCATGTTGGCCGCGATAACCGACAACGGCTTCATGTACATGTTCGTGGACGCCCCATCGGGGTTGGTGATCGGTGCCGCGCTGGGTATACGGGTGTTCGAGCACGATGCGGTGCCGTCCGGCGTTCCCGTCGAGTACACCGAAGCGCCTCTCGGAGCTTGAACCGTGTCTCGTGTCGCGCTTCTCACCAACTTCGTCGCGCCCTACCGCATACCGCTTTTCGAAGCGCTCCACGCGCGTGTTGGGCAGCTTCGCGTGTTCGCATCGACGCCTGTCGAGGCCAACCGTACGTGGCGGCCGCAGTCGGGCCTGTTGGACGTCACGATGCAACGCACGATCACGGTGCGGAAGCATTGGCGCGACACCGCAGGTTTTGCCGACACGGGCTACGTCCACTTCCCATATGACACGCTCGCGCAGCTCCGCCGCTTCCGACCTGACGCGATCATCTCGAGCGAACTCGGATTGAGGACCGCGCTGGCCGCCGTGTACAAGCGGCAACACAAGAACGTGCGGCTCGTGGTGTGGGCCACCTTGTCCGAGCACACCGAAGGCAGTCGCGGTCTGCTCCGCACGCTGGTCAGGCCACGCCTGCTCCGCTGCGCCGATGTCGTCCTCGTGAACGGCGACAGTGGCGCCAGATACGTGACGCGGCTCGGGGTTGCGCGCGAGCGCATTGCTCTGGCTCCGTACACCACCGATGTCGCGGCGTTCCAGGCGACGCGTCGTGTACCCGGGCCTCCCGGAACAGTACGCCTCCTCTTTGCGGGGATGTTCGTCGAGCGCAAGGGACTGCTGCCGTTTCTTGCCGTGTTACGACGCTGGGCCGAGACGCATCCCGGGCGCATGGTTACCTTCGACATCGCTGGCGACGGTCCCCTCAAGGCTGCACTCGAAGGCTTCGGCGGCCCGCGCAACCTCATGGTCCGGATCCTGAACCCTGTTCCCTACGATCGACTGCCCGACCTCTATGCAAGGGCCGATGTCTTTGTGCTCCCCACTCTCGCGGATGAATGGGGAGTCGTCGTGAACGAAGCCATGGCGGCTGGCTTGCCTGTGCTGGGCAGCCGTTACAGTCAGGCGGTTACCGAGCTGGTGACCGAGGACGAGACCGGATGGACATTCACGCCTGGAGACGACAAAGACGTCTACAACGCGCTCGATCGCGCCCTCACCTCCACGGTTGATGCTCGACGACGAATGGGAGACGTCGCGAGCACGCGAATCCTCGAACTGACGCCAGACCGCATCGCCGATCGCATCGCGGAAGCCCTGTGCCTGCACCCTCAATCTTCGTAGTCCACAACCACTATCAGAAGCCAGGCGGCGAAGACGAAGTCGTCCGCGTCGAGTCCGCGCTGCTCCGATCCCGCGGCCACGAGGTCGGCGAATTCCGCCTGCACAATGACGCCGTCGAACAGATGGGCACCGCAAGGCTGCTCAAGGCAACGTTCTGGAACGATGCCGCACATGACGAACTCCTGGACCGGTTGACGGTCACCCGAAGCGACGTCGCACACTTCCACAACACGTTTCCGCTGGTGTCGCCCGCCGCCTACTACGCCGCGCGCCGGAAGCGCGTTGCCGTCGTGCAGACACTTCACAACTACCGCCTCCTCTGCCCGAGTGCGCTTCTGTTTCGCAGCGGCCGTGTCTGCGAAGAGTGCCTCGGGCGATCGGTGCCGTGGCCGGGAGTCGTCCACGCGTGTTATCGCGGCAGCCGGTCAGCAACTGCTGTCGTCGCTGGTATGACGGCCGTGCATCGGGCCATCGGCACGTGGACTCGTGCAGTCGATGTGTACATCGCGCTCACCGAGTTCGGGCGCCGCAAGTTCATCGAGGGAGGAATTCCCGCAGAGAAGATCGTCGTCAAACCGAATTTCACGGAGGACCAGGGCGTCGGCGATCACCGCGGCCGAGAGGCGTTGTTCGTGGGCCGCCTGGCACCGGAGAAAGGGCTCGACACGCTGGTCAGCGCTTGGCGCCTGCTCGCGTCTCGCCAACCGGGCCTGAAGTTGACGATCGTCGGCTCGGGACCCATGGAGGTGTTGCAGCGCGACAGCCCGCCCGGTATCGAGTGGGTTGGCTGGCAGTCCCGCGAATCCGTGCTGGAGATGATGAAGAGGGCATCGCTGCTGGTGTTTCCATCCGTGCACTACGAGGGTTTCCCAATGACCCTCGTCGAGGCCTTTGCCACCGGCCTGCCGGTCGTCGCCAGCAACATCGGCGCATGCGCAGAGGTGATTCGAGACCGGTACACGGGCCGACTGTATCGGCCCGGCGATCACGTGGAACTCGCTCAGGTCCTGCAGGAATTGTTTTCCAACGAAGACTCCTTACAGGATATGGGACGGCAGGCACGCGCCGAGTACGAAATGAAGTACTCACCGCAACGGAATTACGAACAGCTAATGAACGTGTATGCGCTGGCGGCGGAGCAAGCACACTCCACTGCAGCGGCTTCCTGAGGGAGAGAGCATCGTGGAACCAGGTGTGCGCATCTGCGCGATCGGCCTATTTATCGGCGTGAGTGCCGCGACCGCCGCAGTGTCGGCGCAGGCGCCAGGGCGAGGATCGGGCCCGCTCGCTCTGCCTGGCCCGACACGCGTCGTCGAGGCGGACACGTTCGAGGTCTGGGCCAACGGCACGCGGTTCGCGGTCGCCGTCGCCGGAATCACAGCGCCGGCAGGCAATACCAGCTGTGGCCGCGAGGCGAGCGAGCGGGCGCGTGAGCTGGTAGCCGGCCCGATCTGGCTCGACGAGGACGCGGGTCTCCCGTCCTTCGACGCCCGGCATCGCCGCATCTATCGCGTGACGACCTCGTCGGGTCTCTCGGTTGCAGTCGAGCTCGCCCTGGCGGGAATGGCACAGGCGAAGCCCAGTCATCAATCGGCGGCGGACTACCCCGCCATCGTGGCCGGGCAAACCGAGGCGGAAAGCGCTCACCGCGGTTGTCTCTGGTCGGGCGATTCCCGGCCTGGTCGTTGAGGTCATGCATGAGGCAAGTCTTTCGTCTGCGCACGCTTTTCTGTGCAGCCGTGCTCGTGGCGCTCGTGCACCCGGTCGGTGCACAAACATTGCCGCCGAACTTCATCGAAGACGTCATCGCGACGGATCTCACGATGCCCATCGCCTTCACGCGTCTTCCCGACGGCCGCGTGTTGATCGCTCAGAAGAGTGGCGTAGTGCGCCTCCTGAAGAACGGCATCGTGCAGCCATCACCTTTCATCGACCTCACGTCGCGCGTCAACGACTACTGGGATCGCGGCCTGCTGGGGATTGCCGCGGACCCGAATTTCGCTACGAATGGGTTCGTGTACCTCTTCTACGTGTACGAGCACGATGCCTCCGACTACAGCGGCCAGAAAACTTCTCGGCTCACGCGAGTCACGGCGGTTGGCGACACGGCGAATCCGTCCACGGAGGTCGTCCTGCTGGGCGCATTGAGCGGGCCCTCGTGTGGGGGCTTCCCCGTCGGCTCCGACTGCATACCCGCCGACAGCCCATCGCATAACGGGGGATCGCTGCGCTTTGCGTCCAACGGCAACCTGTATGTCACCACGGGTGACGGCGCTAGTTTCACCGTGGTCGATGACCTGGCGTTGCGTGCGCAGGACCTGCGGTCGCTGGCCGGGAAAGTGCTTCGTATCACGACGTCCGGTAACGGTATTTCCACCAACCCGTACTGGACTGGAAACGCAACGGACGTGCGCTCGAAAGTGTGGGCCTACGGACTTCGAAATCCCTTCCGTATGTCGATCCGGCCTGGCGGCGCGAATGAGGTCTATGTCGCCGACGTTGGATGGTCGGCCTTCGAGGAAGTGAACCTCGGACTCCGCGGCGCGAACTTGGGATGGCCCTGCTACGAAGGAACCGGTCGGCAGGGCGGGTACGAGGGCCACTCCGTCTGCCAGGTACTCTACGCCGCCGGCCCGTCGGCGGTCCAGATGCCGCTGACCTCGTACGCCCACGACAACTCCTCGGCGGCCATCGTCGGCGGCCCCTTCTACGCCGGCACCGCTTACCCGCCGGACTATCGCGACGCCTACTTCTTTGCCGATTACGCGCGGGGCTGGATCCAATTCCTCAAGATGGATGCCTCCAACAACGTGCTCTCCGGGCCCACGACATTCGCCACGGATCTGCCAGGGCCGGTTGACATCCAGGTCTTTCCGGATGAGCAGATCTACTACGTCGCCATCAACACCGGCGAGTTTCGTCGCATTCGTTACGTCGGCAATTCAGAGACGCGGTACGCCAGCGACATCAACTGGACATCGGCTGTAAACGGCTGGGGACCGGTCGAACGGGATTCCAGCAACGGCGAAACACTGCAAGGCGACGGACAACCCGTGCGGATCGGCGGGATTTCCTACGTCAAGGGCCTCGGTGTCCATGCCTACTCAGAGATCCGCTACCAACTCGACGGCATCTGCACGGCGTTCAACGCCGTAGTCGGTGTGGACGACGAGGTGGGGGCGAATGGAAGCGTGATCTTCAGTCTGTATGGGGACGGAACGCAGATTTACAACAGCAATGTCTTGACCGGTTCCTCACCGGGAGTCCCGGTGTCCGTCGCGCTCTTCGGTGTGCACGAACTCGCGCTCATAGTCACCGATGCGGGCGACGGCCCTGCATTCGATCACGCGGACTGGGCGGACGTGAAGCTGACGTGCGGCGGTTCTCCGGGTCAACAGTTCGGGCCACCCGTGAGTATGGCGGCGCGGACGAACACGCATTCAGTGACCGCAGTAGATCTGAATGCCGACGGCCGTCTCGACCTGGTCGCCGCCAACGCTGGCAGCAATGTCGCAAGCGTGTGGCTGGGCAACGGCAATGGGACGTTCGGCACACGGGCCGACTTCGCAACCGGGGCGGCGCCGAAGAGCATCGCTGTCGCCGACGTGAACCGTGACGGCAGACTCGATCTGGTCAGCGCCAACCAGGACGCCGCGAGCGTCAGCGTGCTGCTCGGCAATGGAACCGGCGGCTTCGCGGCGGCCGTGAATTACCCCGCGTGCACAGGAACTCACGAGCCTGCGATTGGGGATTTCAACGGCGACGGGTTCCTCGATCTGCTCGTCGCATGCTGGGGTGGAAGCGTGGTCAGCTACTTGCGCGGCAACGGAAATGGAACGTTCGCCCCGCTGGTCAACTACACAGTGGGTGCCGCGCCGCACTCAATCGTGGCCGGCGACTTCAACGGTGATGGACGCCTCGACGCCGCGGTTGCCAATCACGATTCGAACAGTGTCAGCATCCTCATCGGTCGCGGTGACGGCACTTTCAACACTCACGTGCAGTATCCCGTCGGAGTGGGCGCTCATTCGATTCGAGCTGGCGACATCGACGGCGACGGCCGTCTTGACTTGGCCGTCGCCAATGACGGTTCCAACACCATCAGCGTGCTTCGCGGACGCCCCGACGGCACGTTCACTCCCGCAGTGCACTATCCGACGGGGGCCGTGCCGAAGGGGGTCGCGATCGCGGACATCGACGGTGATGGTCTTGCAGATCTGCTTTCTGCAAACACGGCTGGAAACTACCCGACGTGCTGTAACCCCGGCGGCGATACGATCAGCGTGCTGCTCAATGCGGGCGGGGCGTCGTTCGCGGCGGCTCAAACGTATTCGACAGGCACGACGCCGTTTGCGGTCGCGGCCGGTGACTTCGATGGCGATGGGGATCTCGACGTGGTCACGGCAAACTGGCATTCCAATGACGTGACCATTTTGCCCAACGTCGGAATCGTGGACCCGCCCCCGCAACTGACGAACATCAATGCCGGGAATCTCACCAACACGACCGCGTCGATTACGTGGGACACCAACGAGCCTGCGGACACTCAGGTCGAGTACGGGCCGGACCCGCGTTACGGGTTCAACTCGCCGCTGCAGACCGCCAGGACAACCGCACACCAGGTTACGCTGACAAACCTGAATCCCAGCACGCTGTATCACTATCGAGTCAAGAGCCGGGACGCCGCGGGAAATCTGTCGACGTCGGCGGATTTCACCCTCACGACGACCGGGGGCACCGTGCCAGTGGTGTACCTGAGCGATCTGTTCTGGTCGTCGATGACCAATGGCTGGGGACCGGTCGAACGCGACCGCAGCAATGGTGAATTGGGAACCGCCGATGGCAGGGCCATCATCCTCAACGGGGTTACCTATCAAAAAGGGCTCGGCAGTCACAGCATGTCGGAGATCGTCTACTCGATCCCATCGGGCTGCGCGCAGTTCTTTGCGGCCGTCGGCGTAGATGATGAAGTCGGCTCACAGGGGCGAGTTCAGTTTCAGGTCTGGGCCGACAGTGACCTCCTGTTCCAGAGCGCAGCGCTTACGGGTGACAGTGCCAGCATCTCTATCGCCGTCACGCTCGCGGGCCAGAACCAGCTTCGCCTCGTGGTCACTGATGGTGGTGACGGACCCGCTTTTGATCACGCCGACTGGGCCGGGGCGCGGTTCCTCTGCGGGGCCATCAACAATCTGCCGACACCCGTCATTGCCACGCCGGTCGCGGGAACACTCTTCAGGGTAGGCGACGTCATCAACTATTCAGGATCAGCCACGGACATCGAAGATGGTGGGCTTCCCTCCGCAAACCTCGAGTGGACGGTCACGCTCTACCACTGCCCCGGCAACTGCCATGTTCACCCGCTCCTGCATTCGGTCGGTTCCAGCGGCAGCTTCACGGCGCCCGATCACGGTGACAACAGCTACTTCGAGATCACGCTGTGGGCCACAGACAAGGGTGGTGCGACGCAAACCACATCGCGTATCGTTAATCCCAGAACCGCCCAGGTCACGCTCAACACAGTGCCGGCCGGCCTTCAGGTCGTCTACGGCGGAACGACTGGTACCGCCCCATTTACAGTGACCAGCATCGTCGGCTCGACCCAGACGATTTCAGTTCCCTCGCCACAAGGCAACCTCGCTTTCCAGTCGTGGTCGGACGGCGGTGCGCGACAACACAACATCACCGTGGGTACCAACAACACGACGCTGACTGCCACGCTCACTCCGAACGTTACCAGATACATCAGCGATGTGACATGGACTTCGATGACCAACGGGTGGGGGCCGCCGGAGCGCGACCGCAGCAACGGCGAGCTTGGAGCAGCGGACGGACTAATGATCACGCTCAACGGCGTGACTTTTGCGAAGGGTGTGGGGGCGCATGCGGCGTCCGACATTCGAGTTCCGTTAAACGGAACGTGCTCGACCTTCGTGGCCACCGTGGGCGTGGACGACGAAGTCGGATCACTCGGAAGCGTAGTGTTCCAGGTTCTCGTGGATGGAGTCCAGCGCTTCACCAGCGGGACGATGACTGGCACGACATCGTCGCAGAGCGTCTCGGTCTCGCTCACCGGGGCCGCCACGCTGGCGCTCATCGTGACCGATAGCGGAAACGGCAATTCATTCGATCACGCCGACTGGGCTGACGCACGAATCGCGTGTAGCCCGTAACGGTGCGAGGTGGAGCCCGACATGAAGTCGACGTCGATGGCGTTGGAGCAAGCCGTGCACTCCCCGTCGTCGTATCCGAACATCACTCCGGCCGGTGGAGATACGGCCACGCCACTCAACCTCGCCAAACGGATCGCCATTATCGAGCGCTACGTCGGCATTCGAGGCCGTCGTCTCCTTGATTTCGGGTGCGGGGCCGGTGACTACGTGCTGGCGTTGCGCCGGCTCGGTGCCGATGCGTGGGGCATTGAGTTCTCTCGAGAGAAACTCGCAAAGGCGCCGGTACCGCTGGCCGGGCGCCTGTCCGTCGGAGACCTCCACGACATCGCGCTCCGCGATGCAACTGTGGACGTCGCACTGATGAACGAAGTCCTGGAGCACGTTCCAGACGATCGGCGCGCGCTTCGTGAAGTGCATCGAGTGCTCAAGCCCGGTGGCGTGCTGCTGATCTTCTCGCCGAACCGGCGGTATCCGTTCGAAACCCACGGGGCCTTCGTCAAGGGCTCAACGCGGCGAATTCCTCACTATCTGCCGCTGATTCCATACGTGCCTCTCCCTCTGGCAACAACCGTCATGGATCTTTGGGCACGCAACTACTGGCCTGGCGAGCTGCGGCGGCTGGTACGCGGCGCCGGATTCCGCATCGCACATACTGACTACGTGTGGCAGACTTTCGAGGGCATCTCGAATCACCAGCCTGCGTTCATCGCGCGTACGCGAGGCCTGCTGCGGGTGGTCGCGTACTGGCTTGAGCGTGTGCCGCTGTTGCGCACATTCGGCGTGTCGCAGGTGATCGTGGCACGGAAGGAGGGACACTCCTGAACTACTGGGAAGAGACGGGCGAGGAAACGCTGCTGATATCATCGACCCACATGCCAGGCCTGAACTGCCGAGCGCGGGCGTGTAGAACGATGAGAACGACCTCCGGAGATCGTCAATGCTGGTGACACGGCGCGAGAGCGAGATGAGCGCTAGACTTGTGCTGGCCCGCATCGCCAGGCACATGACTGGCAGGTTCACCTTTCGAAAGAGACTACCGGCAGAGTTTGGTGGCGCCCGGATCTACGTGACCGCTCGTTCGGATGTGCGATTGCTCGCCCCGGGTTTCTCGAGCACCGCCGCGGATTTGCTTCAGGTGGCCCGTTCGTACGTCAAGGCCGGTGACTGCGTCTGGGACATCGGCTCCAATGTAGGAACGTTCTCGTTTTGCGCGGCCTGGAAGGCGGGACCACAGGGCAGAGTGTTCGCGTTGGAGGCCGACCCATACTACGCGGAATTGCTGCACAGGACCGCGCGAACCCTCTCAGCGCAATATGCGTCCGTGGTGCCGCTCTGCGCCGCGGCCGCAGACAGATCTTCGATTCTGGAACTGGCCATTGCCAAGCGTGGCCATTCGAGGAATTACCTGCGAATCGTGTCCAACATGGATGCAAACGAAACGGAAGCCGTCAAACAAGTCATGTCAGTGACGGGCGACTTCCTGTTGGCACATTGGCCGAAGCCCGACTTCGTAAAAATCGACATTGAAGGGGCCGAGCTTCTGTTTCTCGCCGGAGCCAGCAAAGTGCTCTCCACGGCCAGGCCGAGCCTGTATTTGGAGGTGAGCCCCTCCAATAGTGACCTGATGACTGAACTGCTCTTGACTCACAGATACGTGTTGTCGCGGGTGTCGGCCGACGGGACGGTGTCGCCCGCGGATAGATGCGAATTCAACACGCTGGCCCAACCGGTCGAAAGTCTTGAAACCTAAACGGCCGGAGCGGAGATCGCCACCGATCGTGACTGGACGCGTGTCCCTGCTGAACCGTGATGAGACCTCCCTTGTCGATCCAGTCGCGATGAACGAACTGATCGTGTTCAGCCGGACTCTTTTTATCGACCTGCTGGAGCCGCTCGCCCGATACCACCTCTTGAGAACGTTGTCGCCATCCGCGTAGACCTCGTACGAACGCTGCTTCCCTGATGCGCAAGGCTGAAGTTGCGCGCACGTTTCCTGACGCGCCGCACGCCGCACTTCATCTTCAGGTCACCTTGGATCGGCCGCGTCTGCGTCATCGAAGTAGTAATTGTCCTCGCCGTTCTTGACGATGAGCGCCAGCTCATTCCCGCCAGTAAGATCCATGAGCACGGACTTGGCCGCCGTCGCGCTGGTCATCGCTCCGCTGTCATAACGTAAGCGCCGTCGACGCAGACCTCGAAGCCGGCGCTTCCACGTCCGCCCACCTCGTCATCGATCCCGATGACGGCTGAAAACACCGTACACTGTCATCCGATCTGGTGACGGGGACCGCAACAGGCCCTTGGCCGCCCAGATCTCGAATAAGATTCGAGCGGCTATCCGCTACGAGCCGGCCGAAGGCATTCCGCTCGTCGAATGAGCGCGCGGCGGCGGCCGTTCTTGAGCACAAATGCTCCAATGGGTAACGACGCATCATGAAACCACCAGAATCGAAGATCGGGGCGTTGGCAATCGCGATGGCAATGGCGCTCGCCCTTCATGTGAGCCTCGAAGGGGTCGACGTGAACATCGAGTATGGCAAGACCTTCGACTTCACGTCGGTGCGCACCTGGGCGTGGAGTCCCAAAGGTGCCGGCGACGTCATCATCGCCCGAACGAAGGACGACGACCCGGCGGCCGTGAAGCGCAAGGCCGAGCCGCTGATTCTGGATGCGGTAGCGGGCGAATTGATGCGTCGAGGTCTGCAGCAGGCGGCATCCCAGCCCGACCTGACCGTCACGTACTATTTGCTGCTGTCCAACAACATGACGGCGCAAACCATCGGGCAGTTTCTGCCGGCGACGACCGCCTGGGGTTACATGCTGGTTGCACCGTCGACCCAATCCATCAAGATGATGAACCAGGGTGCGCTGGTCCTTGACTTGAGCGCCAAGGACGTCGTGGTGTGGCGTGGCGTCGCCCAGGCGCGGGTCGCGTTCGAGGTAGACGACAAGAAGCGCGAGGCGATTCTCCGTGAGGGGATCCGCGATCTGCTCAAGCGCTACCCGCCGAAAAAGTAGTGAACTTGAGGCGCCCCTTGAGCCCACGCTGAATACTAGGCAGCCGTTCTCGGAGCAAGATCCTCATGGGCCGCATAGTAGGGAACTCCTGCGACGTGATCGACAATACTCTCAACCCCTCTGACAGCCAGAACAGACACTAGCGCAACGAACCCTGCAACAGGCACGAGTGCCCATCCCGACATAAAGCCGGCTAAGTAAGCGAACTCGAGCCCCGCCCGCCGTCCCGAATACGACAGCTACGACGAAGAATGCCACGGTCCGAGCCATGGTTGTGGGATCTGTCGAATCGATGCGTTACGCAGCGGCTGCGGATGTTGGCAACCACCGAGGGGACCTGTCAGTAGAATACGGCCCTATCCCAGACTGGCAAAGCAACGCGATTTGTGCGCCCAGGGTGTGCACAAAGACGGATTCCTTCGTTATGGTTGAGTGTCCTGGCATAGCGGGCGTGTCCTTTCTGTAGAGGAGCACCGTGATGGTGCATGACGTGTTCTCGATCGTTGCGCCTGTGGTCCCAGAGAACGCTGGCGCGCTTCGTATCCTTCTCGAAACGCGCCCTCATATCCCTGACGAAGCGCGTCAGCACTACCCCGGAGGATTCAACCTCCCGCTCCTGATCACGCCAGCCACACTTCCGAAGCTGCACTTTGCGAGCATGGTGGTCTTCGACAGCCAGGACTTGTCAGACACGTCGAAGAGCATGGCCTATCTCGTCTTCGAGTGCTGTATCGATGGACCGGTCGATGAGTTTCTGGACGCGCTCCTGTTTCTCGACAGGCAGCAGGGCGGACGTCTTATCAGAGTCTTCTCGCACTGCTGTGGGTTCCATCCCGACGCATCGCTGAAGGATTACCTGCTCCTTCACATTCACCGTCCGAATCTCTTTCACATCGGCGTTCCTCATATGCGCCGCACGCACATCGGCTGGGGCAGTGACCTGCGGCGTGAGTTAGACACGCAGCTCGACGCGATCGTTCAGCAGGGTCAGTCAGCTGACGATCCCCTGCGCATCGTCGAATCGTTGCGTGCGGCGGTGAAGGTGCCCGCCGAGACGGCAGACCACCTTCATTTCACCAGGAAGGGATGGATTGCCGATCCCGTCAACGTCTGGGGATCCCGCATTCGATATTGGTCGAAGTTGTTCGCGGTTGCGGGGCTGGCAATCGCGGTCGTCCTCGGTGTGGTCGCGTTCGCGGCGTATCGCTGGGGACTCCTGGGTGTCATCGTGGTGGTGATTGCCGCCGCGTTGATCGGTAAGGGGCTGTGGCGATGGCTGCTCGGCCGTGACTCGAGACCCATCACGCTCGACGTAGACAATCTCGCACGTCTCAAGGAGCAGGAAGACCACGAGGTGCAGAATCACATGTGCACCTTCACGCTGATCCAGGACAGTGTGCTGCGTCGCGTGGCCGCACGAGTGATTCTCTTCACGCTGAACCTCTTCTACCGAACGTTCTTCACCGACATCACGCCAGGCAAACTCCAGGGGCTCCCGACGATCCACTTTGCGCACTGGACGATCGTTCCGGTGCTTGACGCGTCCGGCAAACCAACCGGCCGCGAAGTGCTGATGTTCTTGAGCAACTACGACGGCAGCTGGGAAGCCTATCTGGATGATTTCATCAACTTCCTGTTGCAGGGCGTCGAAGCGATCTGGGCCAACTGCGTCGAGTTTCGATCGCCACTGAACGCCGCGACGTTCAAGGCGTTCGCGCGCAATGGGATGAGTCCATGGCAGTGCTGGTACGTGGCGGAACCGAAGACGAGTGTCCTCAATATTCACAACGACGATCAGATTCGCAAGGGACTGCTGGCTCGCACGCTCACGTCCGACGAAGCCCGGTTCTGGCTGTCGCGCTTCGGGACGCTCAAGGAAGGATTCGAAACGCCTCCAGACGATCCTGGAGAACTGCAGTCCTGGGATGTGCAGGGCATCGTGCAGAGCGGGTACCGTCAGCTTCGGCACTCGTCGTTCGCCTTGCTCACGATCACCGATGTCGCCAAGGCTCGAACGTGGCTTCAGTCGCTCACACCGCACGTCACTGATGCGCGAGAGATTGCCGACAAAGCGCAACGACAAAAGCACGCGATCAACGTCGCGTTTACGGGACATGGTCTCGCGACGTTGGGTCTGCCGGCCTCCACCCTCGCGGCGTTCTCCGTTCCGTTTCAGGAAGGGGTTGCCCCGAAGGATCGTGAACATCGTTCACGCGCACTCGGCGACGTCGGCAGCAGCGCACCGAGTTGTTGGACGTGGGGAGGAGCCGGCCATCAAGTCGATATCCTGCTGATGCTATACGCCGGTTGCACGAAAGAACGCATCGTGCTCGAGACTCGTTTCGTCGCGTCCTTCACGCAGTGCGGCGCGGTCGTCGGGCCGATCCAGGGTTCCTTCATCCAGTCTCAGGGCAAGGGACCGCTGAAGGACCTTCCGGCGGAACACTTTGGTTTCGTCGACGGCATCTCGCAACCGGAGATCGAGGGGACGTGGCGGCACAGGCGGTCCGGGCGGCAACCTGGTGCCGACGTGATCAAGGCTGGTGAATTCGTCCTTGGCTACAGGGATGAGGAGGGCGTCCTTGCGCCAGGAATACCGGTGCCGGCTGCTCACGATCCGAAGTACCTGCTGCCGGTCGTCGATTCGAGTCACGACGTCCATGACTTCGGCCGCAACGGTTCCTATCTCGTGGCGCGTCAGTTGCGCCAGCACGTCACCGAGTTCCGGCAGTTTGTTGCGAAGACGGCGTCGGCTCACGGTGTGGTGACCCGTGACGGTGAATCGATCGCCTCGAAGATCGTTGGGCGAAGAATGGACGGGACACCGCTTGCCCCGGAGTTGCCTCCGGATGGCAATGACTTCACATTCGCGCACGACGATCCGAACGGCTTTCACTGCCCGGTCGGTGCGCATATCCGTCGCACGAACCCGCGAGACTCGCTCGGAGACGATCCCGTCGCCGCCCTGAAGAGCGTTCGCCGCCGCCGCCTCCTGCGCAGAGGACGTACGTATGGCGAGCCGTTGCCCACGGGGTCGATGGAACATGCTGAAGAGCCGCGCGGGATGATGTTCATCTGTTTGAACAGCGACATCGAACGGCAGTTCGAATTCGTTCAGCAGAACTGGATCGACAGCCCGGTCTTCGGCGGACTCTATGCTGAGCGCGACCCGATGCTCGGGGAACGCCATGCCAGCGAATCGTTACTCACATTGCAGGCCAACGGTGTTCGCACTCGATTGCAGGGCCTCGATCGATTCGTGACCGTCGAGGGCGCGGAGTATTTCTTTCTCCCGGGTCTCAGGGCGCTGCGGTATCTGTCCAGCCTGACAACGGAGAGCGTTACGGCGAGTGCACCCGTGCACGTCACAGTGCCAGCACCTCTGCAGGTGACCGTCCCGGCGCCACCACGCCGGCAACCGCTGGCAGGACTGCTCGCGCGCGTGGCGGGTGTGTTGCCGACGCTCTCACTGTTGTGGGCGATACGCTTTCCGCTATTGCTGGCGGCTGCGCTTGCAGCCCTTCCACTCACGACCATTGGAGAGCTGAAGACGATCGGGGTCAGCTTCTTCATCACCGGCAAGATCGGACTGACGCTGGTCGCGACCCTGGCGTCTCTGGCTGCGTCAGCCGTCATGATCACGCTTCGGCTGGTGTTGCTCTATGGCGAGCGCGTGAGCCTCGGTCGCAGTCGCTGGAACGGGCCAACTCGGTGGGCTCACGTCGTGGCCTTCCAGCTTCTCGCGATTCCCGTTACCGCAGCGTGCATCCACTGGACGGCCGCGGATCGGACGTGGCTCGTGGGGCATGCATCCAACACACGCGCCTACCTTCTCGAGTGGTCTGAGCTCCTCCCTGCTGCAGTCGCGGGGATCGCGATCGGGCTGCTGCTCATGGATCTGGCGACGTGGATACAAGCGCTGAGGATCGGTGCGCAGCCGGAGCTGATGTTCCCGTCGAATCCGCTGACCGAGCTGCTCGGTGCGCGTAGTCATCGCTTGCGCCCGCACGGGCTGGTGTCGCGGGTCTTGACGCAGGGCAGACACGTCCTGATCGATCAGGTGCCGCGGGCGATCGGCGTTGGGTACATCGACTACCGTGAGCGGCGCCTGCTGCCCGGTCACGCGTTCGGGCTCGCGCTCGGGGCGATCGTGCTCGCGATTTACGCCGTGGGGTACATCGCGCTCTACCCCGGGTGGTCCTCGCTCGCCGAGCGAATCCCCTCGATCGCATACCTGTTGCTGCTGTTGATTCTCGTGGGGTCGTTGCTCTCTGCCGCCGCGTTCTTCTTCGACCGCTATCGCCTCTCGAGCGTGGCAATGCTGGTCGTCTGGCTGGTCATCGTCGCCAGCACCTGGCAAACGGATCACTACTTTCCCGTGGGAGAGAAGCTCCAGAAGATTCCCACGCCCGCGCAAGCGCTGGCCAGCGCACGGATGATCCACCCTGCCCTCGCGAATCGGATCGTGATCGTCATGAGCGAAGGACTCGGGCTCGAATCATCAGCATGGACAGCGACGGTCCTGACACAGCTGACGGAACAGCTCGCGCGTGTACCGTTCACCGAGTCTGTCGTCCTGCTCAGCGGGTCTTCGGGCGCATCACTTGGGATCACATACTTCGTCAACGAGTACACGAAGGACGGCTTTCGGCGTGCGCGTCTCGACGACATTCGCGCGCATGCGTTTGCTCCCAGTTCGGGCCAAGGAGGCTGGGGATTCATCTATCCGGACTTCATCCGCACCTTTGCGCCCCTCGTCGTCCCGAAGTACGTCGACCGCGGATGGGCGATGGAACAGTCCTGGAAGCAGCGCCTCGGCGCGTCGGAGCCGTCGCTCGGCACCTGGCAGCAGGGAGTTACAGAGGGATGGCGACCGGCGACGGCCTTTGGGGTGACCGTCGTCGAGACTGGTGAGCATTCGTTGCTCGCCACCTACCAGACTGGCGCGCGCGAAATTGCGGAGGGGCGAGACATGTCCGTGTTTACTGCCGCACGTCTCTCCGCAACATTTCCGATCATCTCGCCGCCCACACGCGCAGACCTGAAGGCCCACGACGCGCATGCCCCGGCGTATCACGTGGTCGACTCCGGACTGACTGACAACTCAGGGTGGACGGCAGTGAAGCGATGGCTGATCGCCGTGGACAGTGACTTGGAGAAGACGAGCGTCCTCCTGATCGACATCCGCTCAATTCCGCCACATTCGGCCAAGCGTCCCGCGGACAAGGCCTGGACCTACGAGCTCACGGGTCAGTTCCAGGCGCTCATCAACGCGCGAACGGCGCGGCACGAGGAAGTCTCGTCGGAGATCGCTGACTTCAACCGATGGTGGGCGACGCATCACGCGCCTCTCGAGCACGTGACGTTTCCGCTCGACGACGACACGGTGCCCCTCTCCTGGAATCTTGGGCAAGCCGACGAGATACGACTTCGTGAAGCGTGGCTACGCAATCAATCGAGCGTTGCCAGGGTGCTCACGTTCCTGCAGGAGGACGCCAATGGCCAGCCCAATTAGTGATCCCCTGGCGCAACGGGAACGCGAGGCCTCGTTCGCTGCGCTTGCCGCGACCTTGACTCACGTCGTCGCGATCGCTCATCCGCCTCATAAGGTCACTTCTGCGACACCTGCGGAGAGAGACGCGCATCCGAAGCACCACGGTTGCGTCGACGCCACGTTCACCGTGGCGGATGACATCCCTGAATGCCTGTGCCATGGCGTATTCAAGCCCGGTGCGAGCTATTGCGCGGCGATTCGTTTCTCGAACGCGTTCAAGGTCCGGCACGACCTGGACAAGGACGCCCGCGGGATGGCCATCAAGCTTCTCAACGTGAAGGGCGAGCCTGTCAAATTGCCGACGCTCAATGGGCAAGTTGCCGAGATGATGGATCAGGGCGTGCAGACACAGGACTTTCTGCTGGTCACGCATCCCGAGTTCTTCAGTAAGACGGCGGCCGAGTTCGTTGACATCATCGGTGCGATCGTGTCGACATCCAACATCACGCTCGTCGGCATCCGGGTGTTCCGCCGCTTCTTTGGAATCAAGCCACCGCGGTTCAAGTGGAGCAACTTCGTGGCATTCGTACGCACCTTCACCGTCACCCCGAATCCGGTCTTCCTCGAGTACTTCAGCCAGACGCCGTATCTCCTCGACGATGCGGCGGCGGGTCGAGGCGAGAGCGGGCAGTCAGCGAAGTTCTGTGCCCGCCCGCTGAAGCGGGCCTCGTGGTGGCCCCGCGTGAAATTCAATGGAATACTCTGGGCATACAGATTCCGGAGTCTGTTCGCCTTCGTGCTCGGCCCCGTGTCGTGGAAGAAAGATTTCCTGCGTTCTGCCCTGGCACGGTATCTCACGACCGAGGACGCTGAGTTCGAGTTCTGCATTCAACGCCGCACGGATCCCGCCACCATGCCGCTCGACGATGCGACGCGGAAATGGTCGACGAAGCAATCGCGATATGAGAGGGTGGCCACGATCCGGATTCATAAGAACCCCTTGTACAAGAACTGCGACTTCATCACGCGGCGCCTTCAAATCGCCGAGCATCTGATTTTCTCCCCGTGGCATGCGCTCGCGGACCATCAACCGCTTGGCAGCCTGAACGTGGCGCGTCTTTTTACCTACGCCCGCGTCTCGAAATTCCGTCACGGTCTCAATAAGACCGACGCGAAGATTCCACCGGACGTGTGCCCAGACTCCCGAGCGAAGAAGGAGTAAGCGCTCCGTCAGTCATCGCCGATCCCTGTTTCAGCTGAACAGGGTCGTGTATGCTCAGGCAATCGAGCGTCTTTTGACGATCGCCTGATGCCAACCCCCCGGAAGCGACGAAGAGGCCGCGGCGCCTCGGTAGTGGGTCAGGTACTGCCCGCCAGATATCGGCTGAACGGTGAATTGGCGCGCGGCGGGATGGGGATTGTGTACCGCGCGATCGATCGCAAGAACGGTCGGGCCGTAGCCGTCAAGACGCTGATCTCACACCCCCGAGAAGACCTGCTCGCCTTTCTCCGTTTCAATCGCGAGGCGCGTACCGTTTCTTCTCTCCGACATCCCAACATCTGCGAAGTGTTCGAGGTGAGCACGTTTCGCGGACAGCCGTTCATCGTCATGGAGTTGCTCGAGGGGGAGACTGTCAGGACCAGGCTGGCGCGCGGTGGATGCGATACGAAATTGGGTCTGAGCATCGCCCGGCAGGTCGCCGCCGGTCTGGCGGCCGCTCACGATCGGTTCATCATTCACCGCGACATCAAGCCTGCCAATGTCTTCATCACGAGCGCCGGCATCGTCAAGTTGCTCGACTTTGGTCTGGCGAAGCATTTCGCCGCAGTCGATACGTCAACCGCGCTCACGGTGACGGAGACCGGGTACACGCCGGGCACGGTTCATTACATGGCGCCAGAGCAGTTGCTTGGCCAGCGGGTCGATCAACGTACTGACCTGTTTTCACTCGGCGTGCTGCTCTATGAGTTGATCACCGGACGGAAGCCGTTTCCGGGAGCGACGTCGGCAGAGACGATCGCCGCCATTCTGCACGAGGCGCCGCCACCACTCCCCGCCATGCCATACGTGGTGGAATGGAATTTTGTCCTGGAGCGGCTGCTCGCCAAGGATGCGGACCAGCGGTACGCGACCGCAGACGCCTTGCTCAACGATCTCTCGCTCTTCGAGAGTGTCGCCCGTGGAGAGACAACTGCGTGGCCGCGCCGCGCGCCAGTCGAGCAGACGGCTTCGCCGAAATCCCTTGCGATCGTGCCGTTCGGTGCGCTTCATGAGCGGGCGGAGACGGCCGAACAGAAGAGCGACGTCGAGTACTTCTGTTACACGCTCGTGGATGCGATCACCGTGGGGCTTTCGCAGATCGACGGACTTCGCGTCGTGCCGCGGACCCTCTCATCGAGAGTGACGCGCGGTGGCAGGGCACTCCCTCGAGTTGCTCGCCTGCTGCACACTGATCATCTGCTGACGGGAACGGTCGAACGGCACGACGAGTCTCTGGCCGCGGCCATCTCGCTCTTCGATGTCAAAGCGAACACCGTCGTGTGGACCAAGCCGTACGAGGTCGGTGTCGAGGAACTGTTCCAGCTTCGCGACCGCATCGTGCGGGATGTCGCCGCGGAATTGGACCTGGCGACCGCCATCCTGCCGCGAAAACGGCGGCCTGCAGCGCCCAATCGACAGGCGTTTCAGTTGTGTCTGAAAGGCCGCTTTTTCTGGAGCCGCCGATACGAGGACGGACTGCTCAAGGGCCTCGAGTGTTTCCGGGAAGCGATCAAACTCGATGCCACGCTGGCTCTGGCGCATGCAGGGTTGGCAGACACGTTCTCGTTCCTTGGTTTCTATTCGCTCATGCGCCCGCGCACTGCATTCACGAACGCGGCCACACACGCTCGAGAAGCGCTGAGGCTCGATCCCTCGCTGGCCGAAGCACATACATCGCTCGGTCTCGTGAAGCTTGGCGGTGACTGGGACTGGGACGGCGCGATGTCTGAATTCAGCTCCGCGATCACGCTCGACCCGACGCAGGCCCTGGCGCGCATCTACCTGTCGTGGACCCACGTACTGAGAAACGAGATCACCGAGGCCCATCAGCAGGCGGAGCGCGCGCAGGATATCGATCCGCTCTCACCCATCCTCAATGCCGGCACTGCCTATACCTTCTTCCTCTCACGCTCGTATGAGCGGGCGATCCGCGAGTGCGAGAAGGCGCTCGAGATCGACAACGACTTCCTGGTTGCTCGTTACGTCATGGCGCTGTGCAAAGGGCAGTTGGGCCTGCGCGCCGAAGCGATTCGCGATCTTGAATTTGCGGTCAAGCTGTCGGGCGGGATGATCTTCTACCTCACGCTCCTCGGCAAAATGTACGCGGACACGGGCGAGCCGCCGCTCGTCGACAAAGCCAAACAGATCCTGTTGACGTTCGATGAGCTCCGCGCCGCTGGACGATACGTCGGGCCTCACGCGTACGTGTACGTCTACGCCGGGCTTGGCGATTTGGACAGTGCGTTCGACTGGCAGGCAAAAGCCTTCGACGACGGCGCGTCGCCATTCAACTACTTATCGCCGCAGTTGAGTGTCCTGCACGGCGACCCGAGGTTCTTCCGGGATCTCAGCAGGTGGAACATCGAATTGACCCCGAGCGGCGTGGTCAAAAGAGCAGTCGGAGGCCAATCTGGAGCTGACGGCCAGGTGCAGCCTGAGTGAACTGTCCAAAGGTGCTCGACGGCTGTGAAGGATAGGCGCCGGATCCGAATATGTTCTGCACGTTGATGAAATTCGCACGGTTGAACAGATTCAAGACGTCCAGCACCGGCTCGATGTCGAGCGCCCGTACTTGTATGGGTCGGCTCACTCTGAGGTCCACGGTCGTGTGACTCGTCAGGCGACCGCTGTTTCTCTTGATTGACGACGCCGGATTCGCCGGATCGCGACGAGGACGATCAGAGGGAAACGCACCGCCGTCGGCGTCCCCGTTGAGATCCACGCCCGCCAGCTCGTTGTAGGGCCATCCCGACGCACTGTTCACCACAGTCGAGACATTGATCGCGCCCGGTAGTTCGGACACCGCCGTGATCACCAGGCGATGACGCTGGTCGTGGAGTGCGGGTCCGCGTTCCAGTTCCGGTCGGAAGCCGATCGGCAGACCGGTCGGCTGCGCCGGATCGCGACCACTACCGTTGTCCTGGGGCAGGAACGCGGTCTGGAAATCCGTCGACGTGTCTTCCGCTTTCGACAGGGTATAGATCACTCGCAACGCCGTGCCCTTCACGGGCCGTGACTCGAGCGAGGCGGTGAGCCCTCGGTACCACGTCTCACCGAACGAGGTGTACTGGAGCACCGACGCCGACGTTCCGGCAACGCCGTTGAGGTCAGCCGGTCTGCGTCGAGGTCCGAGTGCCGGAACGACCGGGTTGTAGTCGATCGTTCCGAGTTCGTTGAAGCCGCGCGCGAAGCTGGCCGTCAGCGCCGCAGTGCCCTTGCGACCGAGCCGTCGCTCGATACCCGCGAACACCTGGTGCGCGGACGACGTCTTCAATCCGGGATCGATCGGAATCGTCACGCTGGGAAAACTTCCGCCAAACAATGCCATGGCCGACCCCTCCGACAACCGATGTCCCGGCGCCGCCCACGCTGCGAACGCCACCGGTGCCGTGAGCACCAGCGTTCGAATACCGTCCGTGAGTCCTGACACGCTGTGCGCGACGCCGGCCGCGGCGGTCAGCACGTCGTCGTAGTACAGCCCATACCCGCCTCGCAGCACGGTGTCCGACGATGCTGGAGACCAGGCGACGGAGAACCTGGGAGCGAAGTCGTTGCGATCCGATGGAAAGGCGTACGGGTTGGCAATTCCAACCGCGTGATAGTCGATGTCGGGCCAGAACTGCCGTTGATATCTGAGGCCGTATCGCACCGAGAGTCCTGTTCGTGGTGTCCAGGTGTCGTCAACGAACAGGGCCACGTCGCCGGTGTTGTACGTAAATGCCGATTCGCCGTATCCCTGGACGTAGGCGGCGGGTAGACCCAGGGCGAGGGCTTGTACCGATGAGATCGTGGCGGACAACGACTGAAAGATGTATCGCCCGCCGAAATGCAACGGTAGCGCCTGGCGACGGCCGACGATCACGCTGCTGTCGACACCGGCCTTGAACAGGTGGGTCGTTCGTGCGTAGCTGATGGTGTCGACGATCTGGTACCGCGTGTCGTCGCGAGGTGTTGGCGTGAACCGCTGCCGTCCGACGCTGGCCACACCCGCGATTTCGAGAGTGGGTCCGCCTTCGTTCTCCTGATCGCAGGGGCCCTCGCACACCGGATCCAGCGCCTGCACGTCCTGATCGCGACGGGCGATCAGGACTCGGGTATCGTTGAACACGCGGCTCCCGAGAGGCATCGTGTACGAGCCGCCGATCATGAGGTCGGTGTTGTCGAGCGCGGCCGCGCGACTGCGAGCGATCAGGCCGCCGAAAGGCTCGATGTTCTCATTCAACTCGGTCGCACCGTTGAGACGAAGAGTCGCCTGTTGACCCGGCCGGACTTCGTGATTGAATTTCAGCAGCCACTGCGTCGAGCGCAGCCGATACGGCACGTGGCCGGTCTCGACGGGGAAGCCGGCGCGGCGGAGGATGTCCACCGCCGACCCGAATGTCGCCCCTGGCCGCGTGGGGTCGGGGACTTGCGTTGTTCCATCAATCGTGACGAAGTTGCTCGCGTTGGCCACGAGACGTTCGATGGATCCAAATGCGAACGTCCGGTTGCGCACGATCGGCCCGCCGAACGTCAGGCCGAACTGGGAGCGTTCGTACGGCGCTTTGCCTGGGTCGATCGGTGCGCCGGCCGGCGTGAACTGCTCGAAGTAGTTCCTCGCGGCAATGGATTCGTCGCGAAAGTAGAGGAACGCGCTGCCCTTGGGCTCGTTGGTGCCGCTGCGGGTCACGATGTTGACGACACCGCCAGAGGCCTTCCCGAACTCCGCGGAAAAACCATTCGTGAGTACCTGAAACTCCTGCACCGCTTCCTGGCTGAAGACCGCGCGTACACTGCCGACGACCTGATCGTTGTTGTCGAGACCATCGACGACGATGTTGTTGGCTCGTGCTCGTTGACCGGAGAAGACGAGTCCGGACGTGCGTGAGGCGCCCTGTTGAGGCGTCCGATCGGGAGCACTCCCGGGGATCAGCAGTGAGAAGGCGAGAAAGTTCCGGACATCGACCGGCAGGTGATCGAGCTCGCTTCGATCGACCACGCCGCCGAGACCGGGCCGTTGCGTATCGGCGCGCGCACGCTCGGCTTGAACCTCGACGTCGTATCGCTGCCCCGCGACTTTGAGCACGAACTCGAGGACCGCTGGCGCGCCGAGCGAGAGCGTGATCGGCCCCGCCTCGCGCTGCTCGAATCCGGTAAAGCTCACGGCAACGTGGTACGGTCCAACGGGCAGTGCCCGGACCGCGAATCGGCCGTCTGATTCTGCGATTGTTCGATACCGAATGCCGGTCTCGTCGTTGACGACGTCGACGGTTGCGCCAGGGAGGCGAGCACCGCTCTGATCGGTCACAACGCCCTCGATATCAGCGCTGATGCTCGTCGTCTGGGCGGATGCGGTGTTCGTGCACACGAACAGACACCAGAACGCGAGAGACCACGCGACGCGTCTGCTCATGGAGTGCCGGTTTGTATCATGCGCGCCTGAGGCACCGCAAGATACCGGCAGCGTCGTCAGAGCGGACGCGCGTCGGGTATTCTACGGCCTCAACAGGGAGCAGGACTGCCATGGCCAAGCGGACGCCGCCTCCTCCAGGACCACCCGATTCGACGGCCGATCTGGTGAACAAGGCCCGTGTGGGCGATCGATCGGCCGAAAACGAGATCGTCCGTCGTCATCTGCCTCCGCTTCGGCAGTGGGCTCGCGGCCGGCTGCCGCCGAACGCGAGAGACCTCGGGGATACCGAAGATCTCGTGCAGGAAACAATGATCCGCACGCTGAACCGGCTCGGCTCGTTCGATACGTCGCGACCGGGCGGGCTGCAGGCGTATTTGCGCACGGCGTTCAAACACAAGGTCGTCGATCAGGTGCGGCGCGTGAAGCCACGTCCGTCGTCGACGACGCTCGACGACATCGCCGATGTGGCTCCCGGTCCACTGACCACTGTGGAAACCAAGGAGACGAGGGATAGATTCCACGCCGCACTCAAGCGGTTGAGTCCACGCGACAACGCAATGGTGAGTGCGTGGATCGATCGAGACTGGGATTACGCGAAGATCGCCCGCGCGCTCGGGATGCCGACTCCCAACGCGGCGCGCGTCGCGGTGCATCGGGCGTGCAAACGTGTGTGGAAGGAAATGAATGGAGAGGACGTGCCACCCCTCCGTCGGAAACGCCAGGCGCGCAGACCAGGTCCGTAAAGACCGTATCGGCTGCGACGTTCATAGTGCAGCGGGATAGGACGCCGTCGCTGATGCCTTCGGTCGCGCCATCGTCTCAAACCACGCCTCGAACTCGCTGAACGACATGGGTGAGCCGCTCGCCGTCGCGAGGGCCGACTCCGCTACGTGTTGACCGAGCGCTCGATAGGCCTCGAATTGGTCCTCGTCGAAGAACTGATCGGCGGTCGCCTGATGGGGAAACGCCGGGTAGCGGTGGCGATACTCCTGGATCGCGACGCTCTCGTCCCCTGTGAACGACGACTTCACGTAGAGCAGGAAGCCTTCACGGCGCCGGTTCTCTGCATCACGCTCAGGATATCGGATCGTTCCGAGCACCCAATGAGCCTTGCCGACGCGCCCGCGGTCGCGGCGCGAGCGGCCTCGCAAGCGGATCTCGTCGAGGTCGATGTCGATCTCGATGCCGAGATCGAGCGATGCGCAGCGGATGAGCGTGGCGAGCCCGGCGAAGTGCACATCGGGGTCGGCCTCGCCGTCGCCGATGATGATGTACTTGCAGCGGCGCCGCAGCAGCTCAATCCCGGCGAGATTCTCGATGTGAGCGCCGTCCGACACGTTGACCCAGCGATGGGTCTCGTCGAGCTGGCTCAGCATCTCTCGCAGGAACGCCGTTGGGCGCACGCGCCAACGGAACCGGTCGCCCAGTCGGCCCCCGCGTTGGCCGTCCTGGCGCACATCCCCGGTGTCGCGTTGATTCTTCGTGCGCATGAGCGTGCTGATGCTCGATCCGAGATAACCGCCTCCCGAGACGGTGGACATGTAGTCGATGTGATCGAACACGCCGCGCGCGTGAAATGCCTGGGTGATCCCGAGGTTGAGCGCCGCCGATCGGATGCCGCCGCCAGAGAAGCCAATTCCGACGAGCCCGTGGTCGACCGTTGGCGTATCGGTATCGCCGCGAACGCGCTCCCCCGGTCGATACAGCCGCCTCCGTCGGCTCGCGATCTCCCTCAACTCTTCGGCGAACACCTCGCCGAACGTAAACCCACCCGGAGCGGCTCCTGACTCTTCCTCCAGGCGCCCCGGATTCGGGACCCAGTATCCGAGGCGGATATTCAGGAGCGTCATGAGCAAGACAAGCGGCGGCGATGTCGCACGGCCCATGTTCGGCGAGGCCGCCGCCGCCGAGATCGCCATGGCCGTTGCCACGCTCATCTGCGGAAAGACGCGTTCGAGCGTCTCGCTGCGGCAGTAGCCTGTGCGAGGGCCGCCGACGAAGCGCTTGCTGAACATGAAGAAGTCGCTTTGGCGATCACGCAGCCCGGCATCGGCGCTCCCTTGCAGGTTCAGCGCCGCGTTGATGATGTGGTACGGAGCGGTCGACCCATCGTCGTATTGACACAGCGCGTCCAGATCGATGTCGTCCTCGATCGTGACTTCGCCCTCCGCATTCGCTCGGATGAGGAACGCCGAGGCAATGCGATCGCGATAGAGACTGTGAGCCGACGTGAGATTGACGTCGACCGTCAGCCAGCAACCGAGCCAGATCACGACCGCAAGCAGCGTCACGAAGATCGCCTTTGGCGCGATGACGGCCTCGGTGAGTTGTCGTTTGGCCGCGCGCAAACCACGCAGCTCGAGGCGGCCGTGTCTCCCGAACTTCACCTTCGTGATGAGGTCTTCGGCGGCACTCGTGTCGGACCAGAAGCTGGCGCTCGCAATGTGGGCCAGTTCGTCGTCGCCGAGGAGACGCGGATCGAAAAGGCCGAACTCGTCGAGAATCGTGTCGCGCTCGGCCTGCGAGATCGACGAACCGGGATCGAGCACCATCTCGACGAGTACCTCGCGAGCGAGGCTGGCGAGCGCCTCGGTGTCGTGGCCGAGCGCCTTTGATGCAAGGACCACGTTGTTCGCAAGTCGATCCGGCCACTGATAGATCCGGAGCCCGTCGACGTTCTCCGGCTGTGCGTCGCCGGTCGTGTCGCCGGGCCCGGCTCCTGACGACGACATCGTGAACGCATCGTCACAGAGGTCGCCGAGCGGCTTGCGCGCGAGATCGAGAAACGCCGACAGGCGTTCCGACTCGTTCGCATCCTGACGCACTTCCTCGTGTGCTCGGCGGAGCGCGTCGCGACGCGCGGCGAGAAAGGCGTCCGCCGACGGGTCAGCGCTCAGTGCCAACGACTCGGCCGGCTGGTCCAACCGGAACGCAAGGATCACCAGCGGGACGCTGCCGAGATCCGCCAGCACCTGCCTCGCGAGCCGCACACCAGCAGCCCGAGCGACTTCGGTCGGTGTCGGCTCGCCGGGCGCGCGGACCAGATCGTCGTGACGAATGACGGCGGCTCGCGTTCCGAAGTAGAACGCGAGGCTCAGTTCACCGTCGTCTGCCGTCGGGGAGATCTCCGCGAGACCGGCGAGGAGGCGGGCCGTGTCACGCATGTCCCGCCGGTCCGTGGCCGTTGTCGCGTCGGCATCGCCGCGCGTTTCGATCGCCCGTCGTGGAGGGAAGGCAGGCAGTGCGTTCTCCACCAGCCAGTGTCGATGTTCGCGATTGAACGCGTCGGGCTGGCGAAGTTCTTTGAACACCAGGTCGATCATCTCGGAGCGTGTCAGGAGTCTCGCCATCGAAGCCTTGCCCTCGAGCCTGGCTGTCTCGGCTTTGCCGGGGACGCTCGCGAATTTCTCCGCCACTCGCTGGAAGAGGGCCGCCTCGCCGACGAGTGGCGCGATATCAGCAAGGGCTGACTGTTGGAGGGATTGGCTCGCACGTGCGATGCCCACATTGCCGCGATCGGCAGCGGCCGTCGATGCCCTGAAGCGCTCGCTGATCGCTCGAGCGACGTCAGGATCGTCCCCAGCGGCACCCCACTGATCCGGCGGCAGGAAGCGCTCCACCAGGTGTCGTCGCAACAGCGCCGCCACCCGATCGTCGTCGCTCGCCGCCGCAATCTGCTCCAGCGTGCTGCCGTGCGCCAAGCGGGCGATCCCGCGCCGCAGCGGCGCGAGGTCCTCGTCCGAGCGTGTGGACAGCCGGTGCCCGAGGACGACGAATGGCATTCGCACCGAGAAATAGCGACGGTCCCACTCTGCCCGCTCTGCCTCGTGCCGCGCCCGGTCTCGCCAGCAGGTCATCGCTTCCCGCAGGGAGTCCCGCTGAAAGCCCTGGCTCCCATCGAACCACGCTCGCGGCACGATGTCGCACATCATGTCGCGGGGCTGCTCCTTCATCAGCGCGGTCTCCACGGCACTGGCTCTCCGGTGCGCAGCGGCAAATGCGTCGACGAGTGGTGTGATCTCCGCCGTGAAGTCCTGCCGGTTCGGGAGAGCATCGATGCTGGATGCGACTTCCCTGAGAGGTTGGAGCTGCACGTCGAGCGTGTCCAGGCCTTCCGCGCGTTCACCCCTCGCCACCAAGGCAACCGCCGCCACGACGACGAGGAGCACCGTCGTCGCAACGAGCATTCCGCCGACGGCCAGCGACTCCTTGCCGGAGAATGCGCCGCGTTTGTAGCCGAGTATGAGAGCCACGAGGATCGCGACGACGCCGACCGCCGGCACCGCGAGGGGGCTGAGCATCATCGCGGGAGACGGTGGCAACCCGTAGACGAGGAAATCGGTGGTGTACAGGACCACGACGAGCGGGACGAGCAGTCCCACCACGCCGATGAGGGCCATCGCCACGGCCTTTTTCAGCCCACCGAGAAGCGAGAGCAGCTTGTCGGCACCGCTGAACAGCGCCACGCCGCCGGCCAGCGTGGCAAACCCGCTCGCCCACCTGAACTCGCGCAGCTCGATCATGTCGTGGAGATACTCGAGCGCCCACGGCAGCGATTCGAGGGCGACCAGTGCAACGAGCGCCAGCACGAAGACGCCGAACGAACGCTCGTACCGATCACGCTGCGCAATGGAGGTCTCACTGCCGGTGTCCACGCTCCGCTTGTAGCGGGCGACCGCGAAGATCGGCGTCATCACTGCGAACGCGACGATCCAGAGGGCGCCGAGCGAGAGCCCCGCCATCGTCAGGTAGTACGGGTGAGCCAACATCCAATGGTGGCTGTAGGCCAGAGCGACGCAGACGAGCAGCAGCGACGGCAGGAAGATCAGGAAGTTGACGACGACGCCGCGGACCAGGACGCCGACAGCCCTGAGGTAGTCGAGCAATCCGCGCGTGGCCATGTAGTTCGATCGGTTCCGCAGCCACGTGAGATAGGGGGACTCCGTCGCCCCCCCGGTGAGTGGAAAAGGGAAGGCGCCGGTGGGTATTGGCTCGGTTCCGCGCCCTGCAGCGTCGTCAGGTCGGCGGCTCATGGCAGATCCGTTGACCGGCCGGTCGTCACTTCGCGTTCGAGAAGCGGATGAACGTCCGCACGGCTTGTTGCGTCGCCTGCCTCGGCGTCGTTCGGCCGTTGCCGCGCCGCTGAACCCCTGAATTTGGGCTGAGGCCGACTCGAACGATCGACCACGTCTGCCGCTGGCTCGAAGCGATCGCATCCGCCTCTGCGAGCGCCATGTCGAGCACGTCGTCGATCGTTGTGTCGGCCTCCTCCATGTCCGCTTCGAGATCCTCGAAGTCGATTTCGTCCTCGACGCCCTCGTCGCCACCGTCGCTGAGCGCTTCCAGCATCGCGGCCTTCAGCTCCTCGAGCGGAAACTGACCGTTCGGATCGAAATCCGTGTAGATGTCGTCGAGCTCGGCTTCCAAATCGCGCTGGAGAGTGGCGTCATCGAGCAGGTCGAGGTCACGCACCTGTGTGTGCACTGGCAGTTGAACTAGCGCAAGCACCGCAATGAAGCCGACTACGCTCGCGACGATCCGTAGACGTGACATGACGAGACTCCTTCCAGAGGGAACGCGCAAGTCTCATGCCCCGCACGTGTCGTTGCGCACGAACACGGCCCGGGTGACCCGCGACTACAGCGGGTTGAAATCGGCCGCGCTACTGAGGTCGCCCAGGCAGCGGCGCGGATTGCGCGTCAGCTTCACATGTTGCTCGTCGGTCTTCTCGGACTTCTCGTTGCCCGCGCGCTGGACGACGGCACCAGTCAGGAAGTTGACACTGAGATCGCGGGTGTCCAACGTCGCGCGGTGCGTCTCCAGTCGGTCGTATCCGATGAGTCTGAAGCATCCGCTCTGGCGACGGAACCGATATGTGATCGTCACTGTCTGGTACGAGCCGGCACCTGCGAGCAGCGTCAGCGTGACATCGAAGCCGCCTTGGCGCGCGAGAACTTCACCGTTGGCCATCGGGTCTTCCTGGCTGTCGGATGCGATCTGCGGGATCAAGCGGCGGTTCTGCTCGGCCAGCGTGTACTGTCCTCCGGGTTGCTGGAGCGCGACGAGGAGAATGCGGGGCGGCGCTGTCATCGTCACCTGCTGCTTCAGCAGCAGCACGGCGTCACGACGGCCGTCTGAATTGAGGTCAACCGTCTGTTGTTCCTCCAGGATCCAGCCGCTGGGCACGAAGCCGGCCGGCGTCGCCGCACGAGGTGGCAGCACCGGTTCTGACGAGGATGCCTGCACCACTGACCGCGCGCCGATCGACCAGGCGGTGACCGGCCCAGGATTGTTGGCCCGGACGGTCGCAGCGGTCCAGGCCGCTATGATCGAGAGAGCAGCGACGAGTGTGTAACCGGCGCGCACCGGGTCATACCTCCCAGATGTCCATCGCCCTCAACGTTGCGTCGCGTCGTTCGGCGAGCCCGAGCTTGGCTGGTCCGTTGATCCTTCCCGTGATGCTCTCCAGATCCCCTTTGTCGGACAGCGGCGAGCACCCCTTGGCGTCCCAGAATGCGAACGCCACCCGGCCGGCCGTGGACGGCTCGCGCGCCAACTCGGGATGACCCACCAGATCCATCTGCACGATCCCTCCGATCGCCTCGTAGTTCGAGCGTCCAGTGAGCTGTTTGTAGCCGGAGCCGCGGTAGCGCCAACCATCGCCGCTCGCCTCGTCGCCGTTGCCCAGCCGGTTGGCGTATACGCGATTGGCTATCGCCTCTTGTCCCCTGGCGATCAACGCCTTGGCGTCGTCGATCCCTTTGACGGCTTTGAAGACCGCGTCGAGGCGCTCGGGCCGATACCGGAAGTCCTCGATCATCGTCGTGAAGCCAGCGGTCTCGACGAAGATCTGGCCCAGGAAGTGACAGAGCCGACGTGGTGTGTTCACCGTGCTGCCCGCGCGTGCCGCTTCGAGCGCCTGGGCGTGGATCTCGGCATTGACGATCCGAGGAGCGAAAACCGAGAGCGTGCTTGCCGTGATCATATGAACCGCGCTTATACCATAGCTCGCGCGCCGTCTCGCCCGCGTGA
This sequence comes from uncultured Acidobacteriota bacterium, assembly GCA_963772955.1. Taxonomy (GTDB): domain Bacteria; phylum Acidobacteriota; class Vicinamibacteria; order Vicinamibacterales; family UBA2999; genus Gp6-AA40. The sequence continues at coordinate 333,145 of CAVYZF010000010.1, forward strand.
TATCACGCGGGCGAAATGAAGTTACGGCTTGAGCCTGGCTACGCTTCACTGCGTGAGGGAAAGGTGCGCACGAGCAACCTCGGCCTGCCCTCGCGTGCCCGCCTGCATCGAAAGCGTCGTCTTCGACTCCGCCTTGTTCCGATACATCCGGCGATCGGCTCGCGCCAACAGCCGTTCGTACGTCTCGCCATCCTTGGGAAAGACCGAGGCGCCGGCGCTGACCTGCAGCGGGATTTCACGGCCATCGTCAGCGTGCAGTGAAATCGCCGCGACGGCTTCCTGCACACGGCGGCGCTGCTCTTCGGCTTCAGCAGCTCCACTCGACGAGAGCAGGACCACGAATTCGTCGCCTCCATACCTGACGCAGGTGTCGTACGGCCGCGTCGTCTGCTGCAGTACTTTCGCAACTTCCTGCAACGCGCGATCGCCGGCAAGGTGCCCGTACTCATCGTTGATGACCTTGAAGTCGTCGAGATCCAACAGAATGAGCGAGAACGACGACGACGTCCGGCGGGCACGCGCCAGTTCTCGCGCGACCTGAAACTGCAATGCCCGCGGGTTCGCCAACCCAGTCAGCGCGTCCTTGAACGCCTGTTCCTGGGAGCGTTCGAACAGCAGCGCGTTGTGCACTCCCGCCGCGGCCTGGCGAGCCACCTGATCGAGCACGCGACGGTGGTCGTCCGTGTACGACTCGGCGGCAGAGTGGTAGACGGCGATGGCACCAATCACCTCGTCGCCGACCATCAGGGGACAGATCAACGCCGACTGAAGTTGGATGTCGGCCGTCAGTAACCCTGCGCCGTTGAACTCCACTGCCGGTAACCCGTTGACGAGCGGCCGGCGATGCCGTGCAACCCAGCCGCTCAAACCGTTGCCCTCCGCGATCGATGCATCCTCCAGCAGGTCGGCGTGCAGACCGGTCGCGAACCTGCAGCGCAAGTCCTCTTCTCCGCGCCGGACGAACAGCGCACACGTCGAGAAAGGCACGAGCGTACTGAGTTGCGCACTAACCGACGTCATCATTTCCGTGAGACTCGTGCTTCGCCCCGTCGACTGCGCGATTTCATACAGCGCGTTGTTCTCGCGATTGGCCGAGGCGATTTCCGCGAACGCGTCGGTGCCGGATCGTTTTAACGAGTCGAAGGGAAGCTGGTGGCTCGCTGAATCATCGGAGCGACGCAGCCGGCGCAGGAAACCGTCGCTACGTGGTGGCGTCAACACCGGCAGCAGCTCCGAGAATCGCGCGACGATGGCAGGATCGAAGGCCTTGCCAGCTTCCGCCTCGAGGATGCGGAGCGCGGCGTCTTTTGAAATCGCGGGCCGGTACGGCCGCTCCGACGTGAGCGCGTCGAAGCAGTCGACGACCGAGAGAATCCGAGCGCCGATCGGGATCTGCTCACCGCGCAGCCTGGACGGATAACCCGACCCGTCCCACCGCTCGTGATGACTGTGGACCAGCGGTGCGACCGGGCAGGGAAACGGCACCGCGCCGACGATCTGGGCCCCGATCTGCGCGTGCATCTCCATCTTCTTCCGCTCGTCAGGTGTCAGCGGGCCCGGTTTGGACAAGATGTGCTCCGGCACCGCCAGCTTTCCGATATCGTGGAGCAGCGCACCGATCTCGACGGCCTGTCTTTCGAGATCGGGCAGCTCGAGCCGGCGTGCCAGTGCCGCCGCGTAGTACTGCACCCGCTCCACATGACAGCTGCCGCCATCGTCTTTCGCTTGAATCGCCCGTGCCAGCACTTCCGTACTGTCGCGGTGCAGCTGTGCCCACTCGGCAGTGCGTCGTTGTTCGTCGGCTATGCGGCGCTGATAGATGCGATAGGTTCGATAGGTCAGGCACAATGGAATCAAGGCGAGCAGCGTCTGCCACTGCCCGGCGGCACGCAATACTTCCACGGCGATGCCGGCAGCGATCGATCCGACGACATAGCTGCTGACGGTCCAGAGAAAGTTGTCGTGCCAGAGACGGAACACACTGCGGCCCGAGGAGAGGGCGAACGCACCAGCGACCGCCAGCGAATTCACGAGAAAGTAGAGCATCGCCGCGGCCATCAACGGCTGCAGCGGAGCGGCCGGCAACGTGCCATATGTGCCGCCGAGCCACGTGTACGTCGCACCCGCTGCCGCAACGCTCACCGCGAGAGTCGCCATGCTGAACAGCGTCTTGTAAATCGGGTTGCGTTCCTGCATTCGCAAGGTGCACTGCGACCATCCGCTGGTCACGGCAATCAGCATCGTCGGGCCAGGACCGAACAGCAGCAATGCCGTGAAGTCGACCACGTAGGACAGTGAAATGCAGGAGTACCGGCGCCCATCGGCATGTCCACCTTCATGGCTGAACTGACGACAGACAGCACCAGCAGTGCGGCAAAGAGCCCGGGCTCAGAAAACTGCAGTGACGACAAGGCACTTGTCATCACGACGGCTCCGAGAGCGATCACCGCGTAAACGTAGATCTGACCGCCGGCGAAACGATGCGTCACAGAAACCTCCGTTGATCGTCAACAGGTTGAGGCGCAGTGAAACTACGGCGACGTGAGCACTGACCCGGTCGAGCCCGCGCCACTGTCAAGCGTTCCCCACGCGGTCTGCGACGGGTCGTCTACAGCCATTCCCCATGTGGTCGACGTTCCATACGTGGAGCCGAGCAGGGTATTGCCCCACACGATGTTGCTTCCCCAGACGATGTTGTCGTCGCTGGTCCAGACGATGCTGCTCCCCCAGACGATGTTGCTCCCCCACACGATGTTGTCGCTACTACCCCAGACGATGTTGTCGCCACTGCCCCAGACGATGTTCTCGTCCCATGCCGGCTGGTTGACAGACATCACGGGGCCGAAGCTGACCGCGTCGCTCCAGACGATGTTCTCCGCCCACGACGCCGCCTCTCCGTCGATCACCGTCGAGGGATCCAGGGCGGTAGTCAGCCACCATGATGAGACCGCCCTTCTGGAATCGATGTGGGCGGCGACCTCGATGGCTCCAGCGGCGTTGACGCTGCCAGTGCCCTGAGTGAGTACGTCGTACTGGGTGCCTTGATCGTCGCGCACAGGGAGGGCCGTGTACTGAAGGATCGCTTTTACGGCGTTGGGTGTGAGCCTGCGATTTTCCTGCAGGATGAGAGCGACGGTTCCGCTCACGACAGCTGTAGCCATGCTCGTCCCATTGAGCCGCAGATACGCGTCGTCGACTCTGAGGGCGGGATTGTTCAAGTAGAGCGTGCTCGACTTCGCGGCGGCCGCGACGAGACCATGCCCGGGAGCAACGAGATCAGGTTTGGCCCTACCGTCGTACCACGTCGGCCCACGCGAGCTGTAGTTCGCGATGCGGTCGTCGCTGCGCAGGTTCGTGTCGAATGTCCTGGCCGATCCAACCGTGATGGCCGACGGCGCATTCCCTGGAGAAAGGATGCCCGCATAGCCAGGTTCTCCGGTGGACGGCGACACGCCGACGTTGCCGGCCGCTGCAACCACGACGATGCCGGCGCGGACAGCTGCTTCCACCGCCTGAACGAGCGGGTCTGTGGCCGCCGGCTCGAGAATCGGATGGCCCAGTGAGAGGTTGATGACGTCGACATCCAGCCATGACTTGTTCCTTGTCACGAATTCGATGGCGTCGATCACATCGCTCGTGTAGCCCTCCCCGTTTTCATCGAGCACCTTCAGCACGATGAGCCGTGCCTTCGGTGCGACTCCCCGGTAGCGCTGGTCCGACAGTACCCCGTTGCCAGCGATCAGTCCCGCGACGTGAGTGCCATGGCCGTACCCGTCTGTTGGCGACGTCGACTGTCTACTGTCCTGGGTGAAGTCGTAGAAGCGGGCGATGCGGCCGGCGAACTCCGGGCTTTCCTCGAGACCAGAATCGATGACGGCTACTCCCACTCCATAGCCCGAGGGCGACTGAAGGGGCAGGCCAAGGGTTCCTCGGAGCGTCGACCCCTCCGAGGACGTCTGCTCCGCCTTGACGATGGCGTCCTCCGAGATCGATTCGACGAAGGGAAGCTTGGAGAGGCTTTCGAGTTCCTCAACCGGTACCTGAGCCGTCAGTGCACTGATCGTCGAGTGCTGGCGGCGCACGAAACGGCGGTTGCCCTTCAACGCGTCCGTCAGCCGGGGAATCCCGTCTGCGGTTGTGCGGATGATGACCCGCTTGGTGCCTGGGTGACGGGCACGGACGCTTGACGAGAGCCGCGCGTCCAGTTTGGCAACGAGGCGTTGCGGGTGTTGCGGCGACTGGGCGTTCGCGGATGTCGCCGACAGGATGAGTGCAGCGATGAAGACGACTGTGGATCGGAACCAGAGGGCATTGGAGAACATGGGTTGCGATATCGCAACCGTCAAGCCATATCCGCTCCGAGCCGACGACTCGGACGATGCGAGCTAACCTTTAGCTGCTGCAAATAGTTAAATTGATAAGCTGGGTGAAGTCGCGTGCGGTTCCGAGGATTCCTTTTCTCCTCGAGTTCAGTTCTGGAACAGGTGCTTACAGTTTTGTGCTGCGCACTCCGGACCTCTGAAGTGAAACTGTGTGCCTTGCCGCCCGACCAGTCCCCGTGCAGAATCGTGCAACGATCACGTCCGTTCGAGCTGCTACCCGCGGCCAGCTTTTCGTTCGACGCAGGCGTACGGCTTGACTGTCTCGCCCCGACGCCACACCCAGGTTCGCGATAGCTCGATCGGCTGCGTGAACGTGTCCGGGTCAGTCACCGTCATCGCCAACGTCAGGCGCGTCCCGTCCGGCGTCGGCGTGTAGCGCTCGACGATCGACGACGATCCGCTCTGAGGTACGCCGCTTGGATCGAAGTACGGCCACGCGATTCGGCTCGTGGTCACGACCAGCGTGTTGCCGTCCCACCGCCCCTGCGAGTAGCCGAGCAGCGACGCCGCCGCAGGGGCCGCGCCGCCCTTCATGTGGATCGTCCGGACCGTGTCGTACTCCTCCAGGCGCAGGAGAATCGTGTCGTCCCTGTTCACGAACTCGAGTGGGTAGGGCTGTTCCATGATCGTGGGCATTCCCTTCGGTCGGCAACCGGGGGCCACTGTGTCAGTGAGCGGGTTGAACGTCGCACGCTTCTTCTTCGCCGCGTCAGTGAGCGGGTAGTCGGGCCGCCACCACTGGCCGCCGGGCTCGCCGAATTTGGTGCTCCACACCCGGAAGATGCCTGCGGTCTTGTTGGCATCGCTGCCGCCCTCGAACCAGGTCGACTTGGCCCCATCGGCGGTCGTCTGCCATCGAGGCTTGATACCCGGACCCAGCACCACCTCACGGCCGCTAGCCGGCAGGATGTTCGACGCCCACATCTTGTTGGGCGTCTGCCGCGACGGTGCGCCGGCGACCTTGATTCGGTCACCGAGCTTGAGATTCGAGGGGTTGGCGTCGGTGCGACGGAGGATGCTGAGCGAGTTCGCCTCGATATCCCAGACCACGGTCTTGCCGCTGGCATCGGTGGTCCGTACGCCGAAATGTACGTGCGGGTTCTGCCATACGAGCTCGACCAGCGTTCCTTCGATCTCGACGGTGGTCCTGTCGTATTCCGAGCCCGAGTGATGCGCCACCAGTGGGACGCATAGACACACGGTGAGAATGGTGGCCACGCCGGCGTGCTTCATGAGGGTCCTCCCACGGTTCAGCCCTTGCCGTTCACGTATTGGACACCGAGTTCCGCGAGTTTGTCTCGACGGACGCGGCTGGAGCATACGCTTGCTCGACACCTCTATGGGAAGAACAGCATCTATACTGCAAGCTTCTGAATTGAGAATGCAGAATTCACGAGCCAGAACGTCTCGCCCGCTTCGATCGTGAAGCGCAGATGACCTGGCGGCTGCTATGGCGCTCAACAAAGGCGACCGTCTCGGGCCGTACGAAATCATCGCCCCGCTCGACAAGGGCGGCATGGGCGAAGTGTATCGCTCCCTCGATACGCGCGTGCAGCGCGAAGTGGCGATCAAGACATCCAGGGAGCGTTTCAGCGAACGGTTCGAGCGCGAAGCGCGCGTCATTGCGTCACTGAACCATCCCAACATTTGTACGCTCTTCGATGTCGGCCCCGATTACCTCGTCATGGAGCTTGTGGAAGGGCCAACCCTCGAGAATCGCATCGCGAGCGGTGCGATTCCCTTCGACGAATCGATGAAGCTGGCGGCACAGATTGCCGATGCCTTGTCGGCCGCGCATCGTAAGGGCGTCATCCATCGTGATCTCAAGCCAGCCAACATCAAGGTCAAGGCTGACGGCACCGTGAAGGTGCTCGATTTTGGTCTGGCCAAGGTCGTTGAGGCTGGTGGGGCAGGTGGAGCGGAGGAATTGGGATTGTCGGCGTCACCCACGCTCACGAGTCCGGCAATGACGATGGCTGGTGTGGTGCTCGGCACAGCGGCCTATATGAGTCCCGAGCAAGCGAAGGGAAAGGCGGTCGACAAGACCGCGGACATCTGGGCCTTCGGCGTCGTCGTCTACGAGATGCTCACCGGCCGGCGGCTGTATCACGGTGAAAGCGTCTCGGAAACCCTTGCCTCGGTGCTGAAGGACGCACCTGATCTGAGTCGCGTGCCGCCACGAGCCCGGCGATTGTTGCGGAGTTGTCTGCAGAAGAATCCCGAACAGCGGCTCCACGAGATCTCCGATTGGAAACTGTTGGTCGATGACGACGAAGTAGAGCCACCGAAGCCTTTGGAAAGGGCGCGGTGGCTGTGGCCGTCGATCGCAGTGTTGTTCCTTGCTGGCGTAGTGGCTGCGGGCTTCGTGATGTTCCGCGGGAAGGCGCCTTCCGCACAGGAGGTGCGTTCGCAGATCCCCAAACCGGAGGGGCTGACGTTCAACCCGGGCACGCAAGCCACCATCTCACCAGACGCGCGATGGCTGGCTTTTGTGGCAGCCGGTTCCGACAACATCAGCCGGATCTACATCCGCTCGCTCGATTCGCTCGAGGTCAAGCCGCTTCCAGGGTCCGAAGGCGTCGTCCCTCTGTCGCCGCCACCCTTCTGGTCGTACGACAGCCAATTCGTCGTCTACGGCGCGCAGGGCAAGTTGAAGAAATCGGAGATCACGGGTACGCCTGCTCAAGTGATTGCCGAGACCGGCGTCGAGATCGTGCAGGGTGGGAGCTGGAGTCGCGATGACGTGATCCTGTACGCCCGGCCCACCTCCACCCTCGATCGAGTCTCATCAACTGGCGGAGCGCCTGTCCCTGTCACGGTTCTGGCTCCCGGAGACATCGCCCACCGCTGGCCACAGTTCCTGCCGGACGGCCGCCGCTTCCTCTACCTCCGCGTAACGGGCTCTCCCGAGAAGACAGGTGTGTATGTCGGGTCGCTCGACGTCAAACCCGACGCGCAGAGTACGCAGCCTCTGCTCTTCACCGATCGACAAGTGAGCTGGGTGACGTCCGAGAGCAGCGGCCGGTCGTATCTGTTGATCCAGCGGGACGAGTTGCTGATGGCGCAGCCATTCAATCCTGATACGGCGGCTCTCAGTGGAACGCCCGTTCCGATCGCGACCGGAGTCGGCGCCTTCTTTCAGGCAACTGCGGGGCTGTGGTCCGCGGCTCGCAACGGGGCGCTGATGTATCGGGCCGGCGGAACGGGGGCGCCCGTTCCCGTGTCGCTTGATTCTTCCGGCGCCGTGGTCTCCAGGTTCAGCGAGTCCGGAGCCGTTACCAACCTGAACTTGTCGCCAGACGGGAAACGACTCGCCTATACCTTGGGCGACGGTCGGGGTAATCAGGATATCTGGGTGCGGGATTTGTCGAGCGGTGCGACTACGAAGTTGACCTTCGATCCTCGGGTGGACACGGGGCCCGTATGGTCCCCTGATAACACCCGCATCGCCTTCGCCGCCGTTCGCGGCGGACGCAGGGATCTCTACGAGAAGAACGCAGATGGCAGCGGCGACGAGCGCCTCCTCCTGGAGAGCGATCAGGACAAGACTCCGACCAGTTGGTCACAAGACGGCAGGTTCTTGCTGTTTCACTCTCTGGATCCACAGACTCGCGAAGATCTCTGGATCCTGCCGCTCGAAGGGCGCCAGCCCTTCGTGTTCCTGAAAACACCTGAACAGGAACTCGCTGGCCAGTTCGCGCCTGACGGGCGATGGATCGCTTACACACTCGTCACGTCCGGGACCCCGAAGGCCTTCGTGCGCCCGTTTACGCCCGATTCTCGAACGGCCAGCGGCGCAGGTGCCCAATGGCTCGTCTCCGACGTTGGCGGAGTGCAGCCTCGATGGAGTGATGACGGAAAGCTGCTGTATTACCTCTCGCTCAGCCGCGGCGAGCTGCTGGCCGTTGATGTTCGTGCGACCACGACTTTCCAGGTTGGCCCTTCCCGCCGGATGTTTTCTTCTTTCGGCCTCGGCGGCATACAAGGGGGTACGTGGAGTGTCAATGCCGCCGGCGATCGATTCTTCTTCGTGCAAGTGGCAGCCCCTCAAGGTCCGCCGCCGCCGTTCACGTTGGTACTCAACTGGATGACGAAGCTCGAACAGTGAACATGTGTGCGTCACGCGACCGTGCAGATAGCGGGACAGAATATGCCGCCGTGCGCACTGGCGACGCCGTTCGCATGATGATCCGCGGTGTCTCGACGTGTAACGTAGCCGTATGGGCACCACGTTCGAGCGCCTCCATCGAGTTTCCTCGAGAGGAACCGTCGTCTGTCTGACGCTGGCGATCCTCGGAGCCGCGGCGCCGGCTCGCGCGCAGTATCTCGAGATCCAGTCGTTCGAGGTGACCCCGCTCATCGGGGTACGCATGGGAGGGACCTTCGACATTCAGCCGGACTCGCCCACCTCAGTTGAGGCGACACTGGAGGATGCGGCGAGCTACGGGTTTTCCGCCGGGATTCGTTTCGACGACTTCTCTCTCTTCGAGGTCCGCTGGACGCGGTCGACGTCGGCGCTGCGGTTCGGCGCTCCGTTCGGTTTCCTCGGGACGTCCGTCGGTGACGTCACCCTGAACCAGTTTCACGCGGACTTCACCCGGGAGTTTGTCATCCCCGAGGTGAAGGGACTCCGATCGTTTCTGACCGGCTCTCTCGGTGTCACGCACATCGGCGCGGCGCAGGATTCGTTTACGCGCTTCTCGTTCGGCTTCGGAGCCGGCCTGAAGCAGTTCCTCGGCTCGAGGCTCGCCATTCGTGCCGAAGCGCAGTGGCTGCCTATTGTGGTCGAACCCTCTGTCAACGGGTTCGCCTGCGGCACGATCAACTTCGGCGGCTGTCTTGTGGTCCTCAATGGCGACCTGGTGCAGCAGTTCCAGCTGAGCATCGGGCCGGTCGTGCGATTCTGAGCGCTGGCTTCAAGGCTGTGCGGTGTGACGATCTCGATCACTTGGAGTCCGGGAACAGCGCTCGCCGCAGAGACGCAGACGACTTCTGCATCTCCGCCATGAATGTCTGGAAACGTGGATCGCGCCGGATCGGATCGAGATTGGAATCCCGCTCGAACAACGAATAGCAAGGAAAGCCCGTCGACGCGGCCTCCTGCAGCCACGACACGGCCTCCTCGGCCCGCCCCATCCGGGCGAGCGCTGACGCGGCGAAATACGCAGCGTGATGCGACGGGTTGGCGGTTGTTCTCGTGCGCACGCCTGCAATCAGCTCCAGCGCACGGCGTGGTTCGGATTCCGCGACCAGCAGGGCTTCGACGCCGCGCAGATTGCCGCTCGGGTCGTTGCCGGATTTTGCCAGCGCTTGCCGCAGATGGGACCAGGCTTCGTCGTCCCGCCTCAGGCGATGCAGTGCGAAGACAGTGTTTGCGTCGACCAGTTCTGGCAGAACCGGTCCGGGAATGCTCAGGAGTATGGCGAGCGATTCGTCGTCCTTGCCTGACCACAAGATCGCCTGCGCGCGCGAGTTCAATGCCTGCGCATTGCTCGGATTGATCGTCAGGGCAAGGTCAGCATGGGACCGCGCCTCCTCGAAAAACCCGACGTGCACGAACACACGAGCGAGCCGTCTGTGCGCTTGATCGGACTTCGGATTGAGTGCCAACGCGCGACGGAATTCCTGGACTGCTCGCTCGTGCGCGAAGCGTTGCGAGTGTGTCCACAGAAGATCGCCGCGTGCGAGGTATGCTTCGGGCACATCGGGATCGATCGACAGAGCCTTTTCGGCCGCTGCAAACGCCTTCTCTTCCAGTTCGCGCGTTTCATCCGGGGTGACGTATGCGAGGCGCGTGACGTACGCCGAGGCGAGTTCCGCGTGAGCGCGCGCAAAGCCGGGGGCGAGTGCGATCGCGTTTTCGAGCAGTGCAATTGCAATCTTACTGTCCGCGTCTGTCGTCCGGACGCTGAGATACTGTGCCCGCAAGAGCAAATCCTGCGCTTCTCGACTGACTGACTGTTTCGACTGACTGCCGCCCTGGTCGGCAATTGTGGAAGGCCAGAAGAGCCAGACCGCTAACCCGAGGATCACCGCGATCGAGCCCAGGAACACACTTGCAAGCAAGGGGCGACGAGTCTTCGTGACCTCTGATGACGCGTCGGCTTGCGGATGAGCCAAGTGTGAACGACGGCCGCGCCACCAGCCGTCGAGCTCAGACCGAAAGGCGTACACAGAACCGAGTCGGTCGTGCACGTGACGATGGACCGGCATCGATTCGCGCTTCTCCCACCGCTGAACCGTGCTCACATCCCGATGCAGGTAGACGGCGATGTCCTTCCACGAATCAAGGCGATCAGCGGTCTCGTGCGTACGGCCTGTTGACGTCGGTGGAAGTTCGTTCGACATGACTGGCCGGTCGGGATTGAGGTGGTGCCCGCCGCGTGGCGATTCTAGCGCCGGCCCGACAGCACCGCAACCAGCCCGCATTGCGCCGCAAAGCGCGGATCCTCTTCTGCTGCCGCACTTTGAACCTTGAGCAGCCGCTCGGGGTGCGTGATCGTCGCTGAACGGCGTGCCGCAGCCTCTTGCGTGCCAGCGCCGATTCCAAGGAGCGGTCACATGCCACACCAGCTGTCGAAATGTCGTGCAGGTCGCATTCTGGTCTGCGTAGCGGTTTATGTTCTCGCCCACGGTGGGGTCGGGCTCGCGAAGCCTTCGAAGCCCTCCGGCGAGACCCCGAACCAGGTCATCGAGTGGAATCAGGTCTTCATCGACACGTTGATTGCGACCAACACGGCGAACTCATCGAGTCAACGTCTCGGGGCGATCGTGCACACCGCGATCTTCGATGCGTACAACGGCATCGAACGACGCTACACGCCGATCTATGTGCATACGAATGCTCCGAGAGGTGCCTCGCGCCGTACAGCTGTAATCGCGAGCGCATACACGGCGCTCTCGGCGTTGTTTCCCTCACGACAAGCGGCGCTCGACGATATCTATGCGGCGTCGCTCGCCGCGCTGAGCGACGACGAAGGGGATGGAGGCCGGTCACGCGAGCGCGGTATTGCATGGGGAACCCAGGTCGCCCAGGAAGTGCTCGCGTGGCGCGCGGCTGATGGGTTCACTGGCAGTTATCCTGCGTTCACCGGCGGTACGGCGGTCGGTCAATGGCGGCCTACTCCGCCGGCTTTCGGACCGATGAGCGCTCAGGGCCTGGCGTTCACGTTCCCCTTCGTGCTGGTCAGCGCCACTCAGTTCGCGCCCCCGCCACCAAGAGATCTTTCCAGCGCGACCTACGCGGAGGATTTCAAGGCCGTCAAGGACCTCGGCCGACAGACGGGATCGACTCGTAGTGAAGAGCAGACGGCGTTGGCGCCGTTCTGGGAAGGCAACGCCAGCGTTCACTGGAACCAGGCTGCAAATCAGATCGCGCGAGCCAACCGGCTGTCGATGTCGAAATCGAACCGGCTTCTCGCGGTTCTGAATATTGCGATGGCCGACACGGCGATCACCACCTGGAGCGGAAAGCGCTTTTATGGCGCCGTTGCAACTGAGGTCACGTGGCGCCCCGTCACCGCCATCGCGCTGGCAGACACCGACGGCAATCAAGCGACTGTTGCCGATCCGACGTGGCTGCCGCTCGTCAACACACCTTCACATCCTGAATACCCCGCCGGGCATCCCAGCCTGAACGGTGCGGCCGCGACCGTGTTGCTCCGTCACTTCGACGACAGACAAGTCTTCACGTTGACCACAGGCGCGACGAGCCAGACGTATCACCGCATCTCGCGAGCGCGCCGCGACGGAAACAACGCCCGCGTCTGGGGTGGCATGCACTACCCGAGCACGGTCGCCATCAGCGACGCGGAAGGCGGAGCGATCGCGAGGTATGTGAACCAGAATGCGATGCAGTCGCGTGATGGACGACGGGAGTGAAGCCCGCGGCGGCGGGCCGAAGGCCTGCCGCCGCACTTCGGGCTGTCATTTCTCTAAGTTTCTCCGCTGACCTACTCTAGGTCGATGCGCGAGTCCGTGCCCGACGCCACTTTCCCCCTGCCGCTCACCGCGTACTCCTCTTCCCCGGGGGACGGCCTCCTCTCGGTGCTGCTCGCGCGGATCGACGCCGATCCGTTCAACGCCATCGCGACCACGATTTTCCTGCTTGCGGTGATCCACACGTTCTTCGCTGCGCGATTCATCGAGGCGGCACACCGCGTTCAGCACCGGCACGATAAGCGGAACGAGGCGGCGGGGATTGCAAAGCGCCCAAGCGTGGCGGCCGAACTGCTGCACTTCCTCGGAGAGGTCGAGGTCATCTTCGCGCTCTGGGGCGTGCCACTCGTGATCGCCATCCTGCTGTGGCACGGCTTTACGACCGCCCAACACTATCTGAATGACACAGTGAACTACACCGAGCCGATGTTCGTGGTCGTCATCATGGCGCTGGCGTCGACCCGGCCTATCATCGAGCTGACGGAGGGTGCGCTGCGCCGTCTCGCGAATCTCGGGGGCGCCACGCCGGGCGCCTGGTGGCTTGTGATTCTCACGATCGGGCCGCTCCTCGGCTCCTTCATTACCGAGCCTGGAGCGATGACCATCTCGGCCCTGTTGCTGGCAAGACAGTTCTTTGACCTAAAGCCGCGCGCGGCGCTGAAGTACGGCACGCTCGGTTTGCTCTTCGTGAACGTCTCGATCGGCGGCACGCTCACGCACTTTGCCGCGCCGCCGATCCTGATGGTCGCGCGACCCTGGGGATGGGATATGGCCTTCGTCTTCGGCCACTTCGGATGGCGTGCCGTGCTGGCCATCGCGCTCTCGACGCTTGGCTACTACCTCGTGTTTCGTCGCGAGTTCACAGCCCTCGCGACAGCCGCGCGGATGACGGACATGAATCCGCACACAGCCGAAGCCGCCTCCGGCCAGGCACTGCTGCCGATTCCCTGGTGGGTGACCCTCGTCTACGTGCTGTTCATGGTGTGGACCGTCGTCAACGCGCATTATCCCGCGCTGTTCCTGACGGGATTCCTTTTCTTCCTCGGCTTCGACCGCGCGTCGGCCGCGTATTCAACGCTGTCGGACTTCAGAACACCGCTGCTCGTCGGATTTTTCCTCGCCGGCCTGGTTGTCCACGGTGGACTGCAGGCGTGGTGGATCGCTCCAGTGATCTCCAGTTTGACCGAGACACCGCTGTTCATCGGTGCCACGATTCTGACGGCGTTCAACGACAACGCGTTGATCGCCTACCTGTCCACGCTCGTACCGAATCTCGACGACGGCCTCAAGCAGGCGGTTGTGGAAGGGGCCCTCACGGGCGGCGGACTCACCGTCATCGCGAACGCACCCAACCCAGCCGGCCAGGCACTGCTCGGCCGGTTCTTTGACAACGCGGTGCATCCGCTCTATCTGTTCCTCGGGGCAACGATACCCACGCTGGTTGCCGCGGCCATGTTTCGCTTGCTGTAGCTGACGCTATGAACCTGAGTAGCAGTTGTACTGATCGGACGTGAGGGACCGGCATCCGAGCCGGCCCCTCGCTCTCGTGCACGAGATCACTTCTTCTGCGGCTTGAATGCGTCTTTGACCTGTTTCTCGATGCTCTTGTAGTTCTTCGATAAGAGCTGCTCCTCATCCTTGGTCAGGATCCGAAAGGGCACGCGCACGAGGCTCTTCTCGAACTTCACGTTGAGCCAATGCTGGCCATATGCGATACCGCCAGGGATCTTGAAATAGAGACGGCCAAGACACGCGCGGTCCCTGCTGAGATCGACCACGTCGTACGGCAGCGCCCGGGATCCCAGCTCGGGAAAGAACAGGATCGCGCATGGCCGGCTTGCGCGCGTCGGAAAGTAGTTGATGGAATCGCGTTGGACCTTCGCCCGTTGCTGAATGGCCTGCGGGTTGCCCTCCCGAAACTCGCTCGTCGTCGCCAGCGAAATCGTCTTGCCATCAGGTGTCTCGAGTGAGAGCGCCTCGCGAGTCAACCTGTAGTCCGGCGTGTTGTCGAGCACCGTCATGCCGACTTCGAGGAGCATCCATTCGTCGCCCACGGAGCGGTTGGACGCCTGGTATCCGAGGATCACGTAGGCTTCGTTGTTATACGCGGCCCTGACGAACTTGCCCTCCATCGTCTGAATCTGCGGCACTCCGGCCTGGGGAATCTGGACGACCGGCTTCTCCTGTGCCCGGGCATCGCCCATCGTGTGAAGAGGCGACAAGGACATCAGCCCGACGACGGTCAACGACAGTGCGCACCTGCTTTTCATTTGTTCTCCTTCGGCAATAGGCGGGGCGCCGGCCTCGTGTCCGCTACTTAGCTCGTCCCGTGAATCCCTGTGCCACCATCTGAATCCTCAGAAGCGTACCATTGCCCGCGACGTATAGGGTCCGTTTGTCCCGACCGCCAAACGCGAGCGCCTGGCATCGTGCTCCCGTCGGGGTACAAGTGACAGGAATGATGCCGAGAGGCTGCCCAGCCTCGGTGAATACCTCGATGCCCGCTGCCGTGATGGCGTAGACACGGCCGTCGTTGTCGATGACGAGATCGTCTGCACCAGAGGCGATGCCGTCCACGGCGCCCAGTGGAGGCGTGCGTCCTGCATACGTCGCGAAGACGCGGCGGTTCGACAGCCGACCGTCTGGCAGCACGTCGAACGCGAAGGACTCGATGCCGTTCGTGTCGTTCACGTAGAGCGTCTTTTCGTCCCGGCTCAGGTGCACGCCGTTCGGGCGAGCGATGCCGTCGGCCACCTGAATGGGTTCGCCTCCGCGAGGAACGTAATAGACAGCCGGCGGAAGTCGCGCCTGGGTTTTGCGGAGTTCGGCCTCTTGCGCCGGGGCCAGCCCAGGGTCGCTGAAATACACGCCACCCTTTCGGTCGGACACGATGCCATTCGGGCGGCTGAAGGGGAGCCCTTGAAAACGATCGGCGAGTACGGCTTCCTTGCCCGCCGGCCACACCACGCGGACGCCCGTGTATCCCGCCTCGGACTGCAGAGAGATCAGGCGCCCTTCACGGTCGAATGTCATGCCCAGCGGATGACGCAGCCCGCCGACGAATGTCGTCAGCGTGTCTGTGCCCGAGAGCCGAACGATCCGGTTCGCATTGGGCTCGGTAAGAACCAGGCCGATCTCAGGGAGCCAAATCGGATCGTCGGCGCCGTCGAGTCCCGTCGCGATCACCTGCGGCTCTGTGCCACTCTTGATGACGCCAGCAATCTCCGGAGACGCCTGCACGCGAATCGACCCGGTTGCCGACTGCGCCGACACCACTGTTGTGACGACGGTGAGCATCACGCCGCACCGCAGTATCACGTTGCGCAATCGCCTGGAATGACATCCCATTATTTCGAGGCCATTCTAGCGCCCGGTCGCCGGGTTGTGAGACGCTTCAGCCTGGCAATCGTTTCGGAGTGTGAGACCAGGGAGAGGTGACAGATGAGGGCAACGATAAAGACATCCATTTCCGTCGTGACGCTGATGATGCTCATGTGCGTGGCGGGCGACGCTCAAGTAAGTCTCCGGCCTGGACTCTATGAACGGGTCCTGGAAGTGGATGCGGCCGGAAGTACAGGCAAAAGCAAGGACACGATGTGTTGGAGTCCCGAAGATGCCAAGGATGTCGTCAAGACGATTGCCCTGGCCGGAAAGGACGCCGACTGCAAGGTCTCCGACGTCAAGACCGCGCCAGGAAAACTGACGTTCAACGTTTCCTGCAAGGAGGGCAAAGGCGTCACGACGACCGCCAACGACGTCACGTACGGCCCCGACTTCTACACCAACGTGTCGAAGGGAAAGTCCGAGGCCGGTCCGATCTCGCAGAAGGTTACGGCCAAGCGCATTGGCGACTGCAAGAAGTAGGCGGACAATCCGCTCAGTTCTCCCGCGGGCGGCTGAAGGCCGACTCTTCGAGGATCTTGCCAACGAGGAATTCCGCAATGCGCCGGTGGGCCTCCGCATTCGGATGCCCGTCCCAGGGCACGAGCCACTTGGTGTGATCCTCCCCGCGGAACAACGTCAGGATGTCGAAGACCGAGATGTTCAATTCCCGGCCCCAGCTCGCGACGGTGTTGTGGATCCTTCCCAGCGCGTAGCGCTCGTCAAAGGCCTGCGTGAAGTCGGGCATCATCAGAACGGTGAACGGGCTACCGGCGGCGGCACTGAGGTCGCGCATTTCCCGAATCGCGTCCCGCGAGTCTCTCCACTTCATCGAGTCCTCGTTGAAACCGTCAAGATAATTGCTGGCAACGACGTCTTTCGCGGACGGGAACAACTGCCGCCTGAACACTCGCCGGTTCAGCCTATCGGCCACCTCGGTGAGGAACCACGAGCGCGAGTGCCGGTAGACTTCCTCGGGCGCCAGGTCCATTGCCGTTGACGGTTCTGCGTCGTTGACGACGTAGGCAAGAAAGACTGCGTCCGGCTGGTAGATCGGCATCAACTGCTCGAGCAGTTGACGCTCCTGCCGGCTGTTGTAGTCGGGAATCCCGCCGTTGATGACTTCGATGTCGGGCCGCCCACGTTCGGCGAGCAGGCGTTCGGCGACCTGTGGATACGCTTCCTCCTCAAGGACGGCGTATCCCCACGTGTAGGAGTCACCCATGACGAGCACGCGCGTTGTGCCCGGCGCCTTGGCAGGCCGGTCGCGATCGCGCAGGCCGTGCGCGTTGGCGCGAAAAGGAAACGTTCGCTTGCTGTCCACGCTTCCAGGAGCCAGCCCGGACGCGTGAGGCTTGAAGGCAAAAACCTGCGCTCCGCGGACCATGACGAAGTGTTCGGTCGAGGTCGGACTCTTGCGTTCGAACCTGCGTTCCGTATACCAGCGGAAGGCCACTTCGGCGCAGCCCACGGAAAGAACGGTTGACAGCACCACGAGCAGAACGCGACCCGCCAATTCACGGACAGTGATCCGCACGCGTGTCATTCTAGTATCGTCAGTTGTCCGTCGGACGTTCCCCGTTGTTCAGCGGCGCAGTGTCGCCTGCACGAGATCGCCGAGTTGCTCGGGCGTGAACTGATTGCCCTCGATGTTCGCGACGAGCAGGCCCGTGCGCCCGATGATCGCGGTGTGCAGCGAGTGGTTCATCAGGCCCTCGTCGGGAAACGCCTCCTGTCCGAACAGCGCGCACACCCGGCGGATGTCCGTCGTGCTCCCGGTGAGGAAGTGCCAGCCTGTCGAGTCGGCCTGCCAGCGCGACGCGTACGACGCGAGCGCCTCAGGCGTGTCTCGCTCGGGGTCGAACGTGATCGTCAGCAGCACCACCTCGCGACCGAGGTCCTGCCGAAAGCGTCTTTGCAGCGCCCCGAAGTTGTTCGCCATCCGCAGGCAGAATTGCGGCAGCGCACATCGCGTGTACACGAAGTTCACGACGACGACCTTGCCGGAGAAACCCGCAAGCGTGACCCGCGCGCGCTGCTGATCGATCAGCGCGAAGTCCGGAACCGCGCTGCCGATCGCCACCGCTGGCGTCGTCAGGCCCGCCATCCGCTTCATGGTCGCCAGTCGCCGCGCGGTGCCTGGATCCTGTTCGACTGTCTGGTAGCGGCGGATCGCAATGCGCGTGGCATAAGAGGTCGTGTCGCCGACCACGAGCGTGAACTCGACGACCGCGCCCGGGACGAGGTCGCGCAACTCTCCCGCCTGCCGCACCTCGAAGGGCATCGTCATCGCGTCCATCAAGCCGGCGATGCGCTCGTGCGACACGACGAACGATTTCCCGGACGGGTTCACGCTCAGGACCATGCCCTTGACGGCGTACTCCTTGTCCGCCGCGCGCGTCGTGACGCCGGCAGCCAGCGTCACGCACACGAGGAGCACGAACCAGCTACCGCGCACGCCGGTCTCCGAGTGGCAGTGCCGGTCGCTCGATCTTCGAGTAGCGATCGGCCATCTCGCGAATTTCAATCACCTGGTTTTTCGCGACGTCGGTGAAGACCTGACGCGTGCCGCTCGCCGGCCACCGCACGTCGACTTCGACGATGCGCGCGGCCTTGCCGAGGCCGATGTGCTGCTGGAGCGGCGAGGCCCCAAACGAGCCGCCGCTGTTGACCGTGCGATGAACCTGACGGCGAACGTTGTCGGAGCCCTCGACCGTCACTGTGATTCGTGCGCCGATCGCGGCCCGATTCGTGCGCACGCCCACCAACTTCATCTCCAGCCAGTCGTTGCCGTGGCCGGGGTTTTCGAACAGCCTGAACGCGTGGGCGTCTCCCGGTGTCGCGCCACCCACCTTGAAGGCGATGTCCTCGTCGCCGTCGTTGTCGAGATCCGCGAACGCGACGCCGTGCCCCTTGTGCATCTCGCCGGTGCCCGACGACACGGTGACGTCCACAAATGATGCGCCGTTCTTGTTGCGCAACAACATGCTCGGCGCGAGCGCGACGTAGGACGGGCTTCCGGTTCCGAGATAGATGTCGAGAAATCCGTCGTTGTCGATGTCGCCGAAGTTCGATCCCATCGGCATCAGCACCTTGTCCAGATTCGCCGCGGCGGTGACGTCGAGGAAGCTGCCGTCACCGGCATTGCGATAGAGCTTCATGGTGGTGGCGTTGAGCGGCAGCTTCATGTACGAGCGCGCCGTCTCCTCGACCGAGAGGTAATAGCTGCTCGCGAAGATGTCCTCCCAGCCGTCGTTGTCGTAGTCGAAGAACCACGCCGGGAATCCGCGATCGGCGCCCGGCACGCCGGCGGCACGTGTGACGTCGCGAAACGTCCGGTCACCGTTGTTGTGAAACAGGATGTTGCCGTCTCGGAAGTTGGACACGTACAGATCGGGGAAGCCGTCGTTGTCGAAGTCACCAGCCGTTACGGCTTTGGTGAAGGTGGTCCGCCTCACGCCGGCGGCTGCGGCGATGTCCTCGAACGTGCCATTGCCGCGATTCCGGAATAGCTGCGAGGGTGCGTCTTCGTTCCCGACGAACAAGTCGATCCAGCCATCGTTATCGATGTCAGTCCAGACCGACGTCTGGCTGCTCGTGACCGGCGCGAGGAGCCCCGCCTGCGCCGTGACGTCGGTAAACGTCCCGTCGCAGTTGTTGCGGAGGAGCGATCGCCGCTGCGCCAGCTCCCATCCTCCGCGCATCACGAGCACGTCCTTGCATCCGTCGTTGTTGTAGTCGGCTTGCGAAAGGTTGAGCCCGCCCATCTGATCCGCGAGGCCGGCCCCCGTTGCGCGCTCCTCGAACGTGCCGTCCTGACGCCGCTGGAACAGCTGCATGTGTCCGCAGCTGTCGAAGTTCGACGTCAGGATATCCAGGCGCCCGTCGTTGTTGAAGTCGTCGACGATCACGCCACCGGCCGACGAGTAGGAGTCGATCCCGGCCTGCTTCGCGACGTCCACGAACCTGCCGACATCCTCCGGTGATTCGAACGCGTCAGCAGGAATCACGTACTTGGCGGGCACGCGCCCCGGATATCCGCCTGTCGCCATGAACGCGGCGTTCACAAACCACTTCAGCTCGATCTCGTCGGGATGCGAGTCGAGCAATGCAACCATGTGCCTCAGCGCCGCGTCGAACGCTTCAGTCTTTGGAAGGCGCGCATTCCCTTTCGTCGACAGAAGGCACCGGTCTCCCGGGGCGGTATAGATGTCGTTGTCCATTTCCGCCTTATGGACGTAGGCGATGGCAATCATCTGCTCCAGGTCGCGAAGTGCCAGCGGATTGTCGGATTGCGCGAGGCGGTAGGCCTGCTCGAAGGCCGCGATGGCTCGGTCCATCTCTCCCGCATACGCGAAGAGCTGTCCGTGCGACACGTGGCCCTCGAGGACTTCGCCTGGCGTGAACGCGCGGCGCAGAGCGGTGGCGTCCGGCGCGAGGACTCTCGCGAGCGCGCCCTTGACTCGATCCACTGCCTGTTGCCGGTATTCGCAGATGAGCCGCGGCGTCTGGTTCCAGTCAGCAGGCTTGTCGACGTTGTTCAGGGCCGTGCCGGCCTCGGCAAAACCATCGACGCTGAGAGAGGCCTTGACGCTGCTCGTCGCCGACAGCGCCAGTACTTCATTGCCCCGAATTCGCGAGCTGGATGACGCCGACTGCACGCGCTGTACGAGGGCAAAGCCCGTGGGCAACTGAAGGACCCCGCTCACCGCACCGATGGCCAGCGGACGCAGCGCCGCCTGCAGGTCGGCCCTCAGCTCGGACAACGCGATCGGGCCAATGAGTCCGCCTTGCGCGGCTGATGGATCGAGTGATTCCGCCTGCGCCAGCTTTTCGAAGTCGGCCCCCTGCTTCACCTGCTCGGCCAGTTGCGACGCGCGGTCGGCAGAACTGACGACGATGATCCGGAAGGTGATCGGCTCGGCATTTTGCGTCAGTTGTGCCGCACTCAACGTCCGATGCTCGACTGCCAATGCCCAATTCACCAGAAGACACACACCAACACCCAGGAGCACAACCGTTGCCCGCGTGCGGCGCCGGTCGTTGGGAGTGCGCAGACGAGGGTCCGGAGTCGAGGGTTCGCCCGCCATGGCGGCCAGATCATAGCGTTTTGGTCGCCGGCGCCGAACAGCGGGGCCGTGTCACAGCTCCCCTTTGCTGTTGACCAATTGTTGCAGTCGGCGTATACACGCCTGACATTGCAGATCGATCAATTGCCGGTCTCATCGTCTGACCATCTTGCTTTTGGGGCGAAAGGGAGACTCTCTATGCACAAAACGGGTCGGGTTCTCTGGGCGTTGGTGTTCTTGTTGGCGGTTCCTGCAGCGGTTCGCGCGCAATCGAGCATCGCTGGCGTTGTCCGGGACACCTCGGGTGCAGTGCTTCCGGGAGTTACGGTCGAGGCGGCTAGCGACGTCCTGATTGAAAAGGTGCGATCGGTCACCACTGATGGCAATGGGCTATACCGCATCGTCGACTTGCGGCCTGGCGTCTACACCGTAACGTTCACATTGCCCGGGTTCAGCCTGTTCAAGCGCGAAGGGCTCGAGCTCGCCAGCGAGTTCAACGCCACCGTCAACGCCGATCTGCGGGTCGGCACCCTTGAAGAAACCGTCACCGTCACGGGAGAAAGCCCCATCGTCGACGTGCAGAGTGCCAAGCGTCAGCGGACGCTCGACAGCGATCTCGTTCAGTCACTTCCGACCGCTCGCGGTTACGCCGGTCTCATGGTCCTCATCCCGTCGATGGTCCAGAGCGGCGGCGGCAATCCCAACGTTCAGTTGAGCCCGGGCATGATTGTGTTCGGCGGACGCGGCGGCCGAGGAAACGAAGGGCGCGCCCAGGTCGATGGATTGAACACCGGCGCGTCGCTGAATGGCGGCGGCGTCTCGGGTTATCGGCAGGATGTCGAAAACGCACAGGAAGTCGCGATCACGACGGCGGGCGGATTGGGTGAAACGGAAATCGGCGGCCCGACGATCAACATCATCCCGCGAACCGGCGGCAACAGCTTCAGGTCGCACGCCTTCTTCACCGGCCTGAAGGGCGGCATGCAGGCCAGCAACTACACCGAGGAACTCCAGGCCGCCGGACTTCGCACGCCGGCGAAGACCAACTACATCTACGACACGAGCTACTCGATCGGTGGCCCGATCGTCCGGGATCGTGTGTGGTTCTACGCGATGGCGTACTACCGCGGCAGCGAGAACACCATCCCGGGCATGTTCTACAACAAGAACGAATTCGACATCACCAAGTGGCTCTACGAAGCCGACACGAGCCGGCCGGCCGTGTCCGGTGGACGAGGCCCGATTCAGCCCAACGCCCGGCTGACGTTCCAGCTCACGCAGCGCGACAAGTTGAATTTGTTCTGGGATGAGCAGATCAGCAACAACAGCCTCGGGGCGGGATCGGCAACCGCTGCTCCCGAGACCGGCGGTCTCAATCACGGCTGGCAGCGCGTGCAGCAGGTGAAGTGGACGTCTACGACGACGAACAAGCTGTTGCTCGAAGCCGGCCTCGGCACGTACCTCTCGAACTGGAACACGCGCGAGCGGCCCGACAACAACAGGGACCTCATCCAGGTCACCGAGCAGTGCGCGCCGAGCTGTGCGACCAACGGCGGCATTGCCGGACTGCAGTATCGCGCGCAGGCGACGTGGAACGCCGACTGGATCGGTGCGCACACGTGGAACGCAGCGGCTTCATACGTGACAGGCTCCAACGCCGTGAAGATTGGCTACCAGGGTGCGTATCACGAAGACAATCGTGCGCCTGATTCCGGCAACGCCAGGATGACGTATCGCTTCAACAATGGTGTGCCGAACCAGTTGACGCAGCGGCTGGACCCGTACCGCACGTACTCGCGCGTGCGTTACAACGCGCTCTTCCTGCAGGACCAGTGGACGCACGGCAGGCTGACTCTGAGCGGTGCGCTGCGATACGACCATTCGTGGAGCTACTACCCCGAGCAGCAGATCGGACCCACGCGGTTCCTGCCGACACCAATTGTGTTCCCCGAGACCAAGGGCGTCATCGGCTATAACGACATGACGCCGCGAGCAGGTGTCGCGTACGACGTGTTCGGGAACGGCAAGACCGCGCTCAAGGTGAACGTCGGCAAGTACCTCGAGGCCGCCGTCAACGGCAACGGCAACTACTCGGCGTTGCTCCCGACGTCGCGCATGGACACCACGCAGACGCGCAACTGGACCGATTCGAACAACAACCGCACCCCGGATTGCGATTTGTTGAACGGCGCCGCGCAGAATCTCTCTGCGAGCGGCGGCGACATCTGCGGCGCGTGGGCGAACACCAACTTCGGCAAGTACGTCTACAGCCTGTCCTACGACGAAAAGATCCTGAAGGGCTGGGGCGTGCGGCCGTCGGACTGGCAGATCGGTGTAACGTTGCAGCAGGAAATACTGCCTCGCGTCTCGGTTGAAGTCGGCTACACACGGCGATGGCTGGAGAACTTCACCGTCACCGACAACCGGGCGCTGTCGCCTGCTGACTTCGATACCTTCACCGCCATCGCGCCACTCGATCCGCGCTTGCCCGGCGGCGGCGGCTACTCGATTTCCGGCCTCTATCACGTGAAGAACGAGAAGTTCTCAGTGCCGGTGGACAACCTGCGCACCTACGCTCCCGACTATGGCTCGATCACGCAGGTCTACAACGGCATCGACATCAACGTGAATGCGCGAACAGCCTACGGCCTGCAGGTCCAGGCGGGCACGAGCACGGGTCAGCGGAAGACCGACTACTGCGACATCCGCGATGACCTGCCGGAGCAGGCCGGGGGATTCTCCACGGCGAGCGAAGTGCCGGCGTTCAGCCCGGTGAACCCGTACTGCAACTTCGCCCCCGGTGTGACCACGAGGTTCACGGCGGCCGGCTCTTACACGATCCCGAAGATCGACGTGCTCGTGAGCAGCACGTTCCAGAGCGGACCGGGCGAGCCGCTGGCCGCCAACTGGACCGTGTCGAACGCGATTGCGTCGCAGTGGCTCGGCAGACCACTCTCCGGTGCCGCTCCGAACATCACAATCAACCTGCTCAGCCCCACCGACATGACCTTCCCGCGCGTGAATCAGCTCGATCTGCGCATCGGCAAGATCCTGCGGTTCGGCGGGCAGCGCGCCAACGTGTCGCTCGACTTGTTCAACGCGCTGAACTCGGACACGGTGCTCAACTACAACCAGGCCTTCACGCCCGGTGGCGCCTGGCTGGTGCCGACGACCGTGCTGACCGCGCGCACGGCGAAGATCACCGTTCAGTACGACTTCTGATTTTCGGTCGTGACGCAAGACGCACGCCGCTCGATTTCGGGCGGCGTGCGGGTCCCGCAGGGCGCCTCAGTGCGTCATCTCGTAGACAAGGTAGTTCACGCCGAGGCGGTACGCATCGTTGGTCGGCGCGTCGCCGTAGAGCCCTTCCGCAGACCATTCCCAGTAGTCACCGATGTCGTTGTTCCAGTTGGCGATTGCCAGCATTCGCCGTGATGGGTCGTTGTTCTCGAACAGGCCGAGGAATACCGGCTCGATTCCCGGCAACATCGGGTGCGGAATGTTCAGGGTCTTGAGGCCGAAGAACGATTGGAAGATCGGGTGTGTCACGTCGAGCCGGATGAAATGGTGCTCGGGTAACGTGCGTTTCATCTGCGTCACCAGGTTCTGCCAATCGGCATCGCCGTCGAAGTCGTCGAAGATGATGAAGCCGCCCTTCAGCAGGTACGCACGCAGGCTCGCGGCCTCGGCATCGTCGGTCGTCCAGTAGCCTGGTTCCGACATGTAGATGACGGGATTCTCGAAGATGCGCGGATCGTCGAGGTCGAGGATGTTCGATCCGTCCAGGTGCACACGCATGTTGGTGATGTAGTCGAGGATGGCTGAAAAATTCTTGTCGGCTGTCGGATAGTCGTGCTCCCATCCACCGAACGCCTGTCCGATGCGCGCGCCGTACCGAATGCGGGTAAAGGCGAAGTGGCTGTTGTATTCCACAGCGGGCAGTGAGCCGTTCAGGGAACGGAAGAAGAAACGCTGGGCGGCCGCCGTCAGCGGAAGCACGAGGACCAGCAGCAGCAACGCGCCGGCGATGGCTCGGACTCGCATGCGGATGATTATGCACCCGCATACGCCGCCAAATCGGGCCTGGCTTAGAATGGCCAGCACATGCGTAAAGCCATCGTGCTACTTCTCGTCACGCTCTGTGGTCATGTCGTCAGCGCCCAATGGGTAAACCATCCAACGCCCGGCACTCCCCGCACGGCGGACGGCAAGCCGATTCTCACCGCACGCACACCGCGGGCGCCGAATGGGAAACCAGACCTGTCAGGCGTCTGGCACGTGCAGCCAACCTCACGTGAAGAAATGAAGCGCCTGTTTGGCAACGATGTCGATACTGTAGAAGTACCCGGGATGGAAATCGACACCGTGTCGAAGTACGCGATCAACATCCTGCAGGACTTCAAGCCGGAAGAGGCACCGATGCAGCCCGAAGTGGGCGAGCTCCTGAAGCGACGCGTCTCCGGTGCCGAGGTATTACCACCGACCCATTGCTTGCCGGCCGGCGTACCGCTCTCGTCCCTCTTGTCGGAAGTCACCAAGATCGTCCAGACACCAGGGTTGACGCTCATCATGCTCGAACTCGGCGGCACGCGGCAGATTTACACCGACGGCCGGAAGCACGTCGCCGATCCTTCACCCTCGTGGCTTGGTTACTCAATCGGTAGCTGGGAAGGCGATACGCTCGTCGTCGACACGGTCGGGTTCAACGGCAAGTCGTGGCTGGACGTCATCGGCCATCCGCAGAGCGAGGCCGCACACCTGGTGGAACGATATCGACGTCGTGACTTTGGCCACATGGACGTGGAAATCACGATCGACGATCCGAAGTGGTATACGAAGCCGTTCACGATCAAGGTTACGCACCTGTTGCAACCGGACACCGACATCCTCGAGTATTTCTGTAACGAGAACGAGCAGGATCGGCGTCGCATGGGATTGCAGTAGAGCCTTTTCGGAGGACCACATGAGACTCATCGCGTTGTGTGCTGCGTACGTGGTGTTCTCGGCGTCTGGACTGCAGGCCGCCGACCTCGTGTCGGGAACCTGGACGTCGGGAGACGGCACGACTGCGCGGGTCTACGTCCTCAACGTCTCCGGAGATCGCCTGACCGGCATCATGTGCGGACCGTGCGACGATCCGGCCAGCGTGTTCAGGATCGAAGACGGCCGGATTCTGGACGCGGACCACGCCACTTTCTTCATTCGATACGATGCCAGTCGCGCGCACGTCGATGCTTCGCTGGCCCGCAACGTCATGAAGTTGTCAGCTCGGCCGGAGGCGGACTCCAGTGCCACGCCGACGTCGATCTCGTTGACGCGCGTCGTCGCGAACTTCGAGTTGGACCCACAGCCGCTGCCACCGGCCCCCGCCGGGTCGGGGAGAGCGCCGGCGGCCTCCGTCGAGGGGCATTGGGTGTCGGTCGGGCGCACCGCGCAACAGAACTGGATTCTCAAGGTCCGAGGCAACGAGGTGTGGGGACTCGTATGCGGACCGTGTACGCCGGCGGTGGTGACGATGATCGACGGCCGCATCGACGGCGACACCATCATGTTCTACATCAACCACATCGACACGCCGCCAAGTCCCACTCGCAAAGGCATCCAACGTAACGTCATGACGGGTACGATCACGGGAGGCGACAACGCCAACGTCATGAAGTTCAAGTGGGTCAGCGAAGGGTCTGCCAACACAGGCGAGATCACGATGATCGGCCCGATTCACTAGAGCGCGGTCACTCCTCCAGCGGACGCAGCTTGTTGCTCGATCGGATACTGACGACCCACGGCCGATCGGACAATGCCGCCAACTCCGGCGTCGACAACTCCATCGTGAGGATCGAATCGGTGGGGTTCGGCCTGGAGACGCGCATCCGTTCCAACTCGCGAAGGGCCTCTTCAGAGAGCGGCGTCCTGATTCGCACGAATACTGAGAACCGCTTGCTCGCGTCTGTCGGGGCGTTGTCGCATTCCATCGCCAGACGGCCGTCCACCTTCTGATAGTCCATGCCCTCATTATCCCGCCGCGGGGAGAAAGCGCTGGCTGAGCCCGGACGTACTGAGCCAGCGCCGCGAGCACGCGTCAGAGCCGGTTGCCGTCGATCAATCCGAATCCCCAGCCGTTGGCGAACGTGCCTGCGGCCTTCTGCGGGATTCGGCTCGCCGTCTTCAGCCGCTGCTTGACCATTTCCGGAGTCATCGTCGGAGTCGACTGAAGCAGCAACGCGACGATCCCGGCGATGAACGGAGACGCCATGCTGGTACCGGCTTCGACGACCTCTTTGGTGTCGGCGACGAGCGACTGGTCATCGTCGGGCGACGAGTCAGCAGACAGAGCCGAGATGATCATGGCGCCTGGAGCGGCGACGTCGGGCTTCTTGACATTGTTGCGCAACGGGCCCGGACTGCTGAACGGTGCAAGGTCGCCTTTTGAGAACTCGACGGCGACCGTATCTCCCTGCCGATCGACCCACTCGTCACGGGTCGTAAACGCGGCCACGGTCACCGCGCGAAGCGAACTGCCAGGCGAGCCGATCTTCATGTCGTTGACCATGTTGTCGAGGAACACGGCGGAGGACCCGGCCTCGAAATCCGTTGCCCACACGTCGAGTCGGCCGTTCGTTACGGTCACGCCGCGTACGTTCAGCTTCCACGCGCCCGATCGCAGCAGGCTGCCGCCTCTCGGTGGATGGATCTCGATCTGAAAGTGCACGTCGCCATTTACCGGATCGGGACCCGGCGTGGCGACCAGCACGCGGCCGGCGCTGAGATTGAAAGACTTGGCGGGATTGCCCGTCGTGATCACGCTGCGAAAGCCGGTGCCGGGCCCGGTCGGCGGATCGATGGAGATGTCGAACCGGTCCTTGCCGCTGTACCAGCCGTTGAGGACGATCGGCACGTTGCTGTGTGGCACAGCGACGCGAATGCGGGTCGTCACGTTCTTCTTGATTTTGCCGGTCGCATGAATGTTGTCTTCCCCTTCGTTGCCTGCGGCGCACACGACGATCCGACCGGGGCCTGACTCCTGATCGATCAACGCCGACAATTCGTCGGTGCCGTCGTGCGCATCGAAATGTCCACCGAGACTCAGATTCACGACCGCGGGCCGGTTCAATTCGCGCGCGACTCGAAAGATGTAACGGATGCCGCTGCCGATGTGGCTGTCGCTGAAATCCGTCTTGACGAAGATGATGTTGGCAGAGGGCGCCACGCCGCCAAAGACCGCGTGAACGCCGCTGGCGATGCCGGCCACATGCGTGCCATGGCCGTCCGTGTCGCGCGAGGCCGTCATCGCCGCGCCGGTCAGTTCCAGGCCGAAACCACCTTCGGTCACGCCCGGACCTGCCAGCGTCTGATCCCAGATCCTCAGAATCCGCCCGGCAAAAGAGGGATGGTTCGGATCGATTCCGCTGTCGACGATGCCGACGATTGTCCCGATGCCGGTGGTCCCGCTCTTAGTACGAAATTGCGGTACGTGCACGGCTGGAACCGCGACGTCGAGATGCGGACGGAGCCTTCGCGACGGGGAGATTCGGCGGACGGCGGCGTGATTGGAGAGGTGCTCGATCGCACTGACGGGAAGATACGCCGTGCGCACGACACCGGTCGTTTCATTGACACGAATGCCGTACTTGGCGAGGCTGGCAAATTCGGCCTGTTCCTTGACTCGCAGGAAGACCGGTATCGAGGCCTCCTTCTGACTGCCCACGACGTGCGCGACGGCCAGCGACCTCGCACGGACGGCCAGAGCTGGTGTTTGGCGCTCTTTGACATCAAGGAGCGCGTTCAATAGTCCGGGAGCGATCTTCTGAGGCTTCATAGTTCCTCCGGCAGCGCGCCGCGTCATTGCCAACCGCCGCAACACAACACGATTGGACTAACGCACGAGCCCCCTGGCCTGAACACACCTTGCCGACAAAGATCCCAGCTACGGACCTTGGGGGAGCCAACGAGTGGCTCCCCCGGCAGACTACTGGTCGAGGCGAATGCGATAGTTCACCGCATTTCCCCAGATGGGCACGAACGCGCAATCAGGCGGCTGGAACCCCCACGACAGGATCGATCGTGCTTTCCGCGTTGCCCCGTTCATGGGCTGAACGAGCTGGAGGTTCTGGTTTGCCGAGGCGATCACCGCGAACTGCCACGTTGGCGGCTGATTGAAGAGCGCGTTGGCCAGGTGCACGCTATCGCGACCGACCGGTCGCAGGATGCCGCCGGCGTCTGCTACACAGTTGAGCACGTACTCACGACTACCCGGCAACTGGGCGGCGCCGTACCCAGTGACCTGCTTGATCGTGACCGGCACCGCAAACTGGCGGCGCTGCGGATCGTAACCAGCGCAGCTGATCTGTTCGAAAAAGATGCTGCCAAGATTCGACACGGTTGCGCCGCACTCCCGGGCGGCTGCCGCGAGAGACGCCGGCACCGTCTGTCCTAACGGCAGGCAGTACTGATACTTCGCGTACAACTCCTTTTCCAACGACAGCAGGGCCGCCTCGTCGCCTTGGACGGCCGACAGGGTCTTAAAGACTTCCTCCTTGATATCCGCGCCACACACCGGCGCCGTTTGCGCGAACGCCGATGTCGGGAGCGACACTGCCAGCAGACTACCGAGCGCCAGCAGGACTCGCGTGGCGCGGACGGGTACAAAAGTGACCATGGGAACATCTCGCTTTCTTCGTGGGCGGGCGCGTGTGAACTGATCGCGCCCGAGGTCCAACATCAGGTTGGTGAAGGGAGATGCCGATGCGTTTCAGTGCGGCGATTGGGCGATTGAGCGGTGCCGGCGGCCCGTGCGGAATATCTCACGCATACACGACCGCGTCGAAACAGCTAGACGCCGTCGCCAAGCGGTGATTCACTGCACTGGTGAATCTCGCGGCCCGGTGCGCGGGTGCGCTCATTGTTACGGTGATAGCGTCGGCGCTCGTTGCGGCCCAGTCGCCCGGTCCGCGCGCGTACTCACCGCCCCGAAATAGCCTCGGACAACCCAATCTGCAGGGAGTGTGGCAGGCCGTCAACACGGCGGCGTGGGACATTCAAGACCATCCGGGTCAGCGATTCCCCGGACTGCCGGCCCGTTTCAGTGCGCCGGCAGGGCAGGGAGTCGTCGAGGGAAACGAGATTCCCTATCAGCCCTGGGCGCTCGAGCAGAAGCGGAAGAACTACGAGAACCGGATGGACGTCGACCCTGAGGCACAGTGCTACCTGCCGGGCGTGCCTCGCATCACCTACATGCCGTATCCGTTTCAGATCTTTCAGTTCGCTGATCGCGTGGTGTTCCTCTACGAGTACCTCCACACCACGCGAGAGATCTTCACCGACGGCAGCCGTCACCCGGACATCCCGGTCGACTTCTGGATGGGGGACTCTCGCGGCCGCTGGGAAGGCAACACGTTGGTCGTCGACGTCACGCTCTTCAACGACCAGACCTGGTTCGACCGGGCCGGGAACTTCCACAGCGGAGATCTCCACGTCGTCGAGCGATACACGCCAACTGGTCCGGATCACCTGCAGTACGAAGTCACGATCGAGGATCCGAAGGTCTTCACCCGGCCGTGGAAGATGCGGATGCCGTTGTACCGGCGACAGGAACCAAACAGTCAGTTGCTCGAGTACGAGTGCTACGCCTATGCTCGCGAAGGTGACAATCAGAATGCCAAGTAGTCGATGGCGCCTGGGTGTGCTCGTGCTCGCCACGTGTGCCAGCGTCGCGTTCCTGTCGCGATCGTCTGATGCGCAGGCGCAATCGTATCGTCCCGCGACGACCCCTGATGGCAGGCCGGACCTGCAAGGCTTCTGGCGCGGGCCTGCCTCGGGCACGGAGAACGTCGAAGAGCACCCGATGACCGACGACGATAATGGTGGCAAGAGCCTGATCGTCGACCCGCCTGATGGAAAGATCCCGTATCAGCCGTGGGCGAAAACGCTGCAACTGGAGAACCGAAAGAAGTACGTCGAGCCGAACGTCCCGTGCTTCCCTTCAGGCGTACCGCGGTCGTTGTATGTCCCTACTCAAGTCGAGATTCTTCAGTCGCCAGGCAACGTGCTGATCCTCTTCGAGCGTGCGCACACCTATCGCATCATCCCGACGACGCCCCGACCGCACGTGGGCTCCCGGATCGACATGTGGATGGGAGACTCCCGTGGGCGCTGGGAAGGAAACACCCTCGTCGTCGATGTTACCAACCACAACGCGAAGACGTGGTTCGATCAGGCCGGCAACTTTCACTCCCCCACAGCGCGGATGGTCGAGCGTTTCACGCCTGTCGACCCGGACACGATCCAGTATCAGGTCACCATCGAGGACCCTCGCGTCTACACGCGATCCTGGACGATGGCCTTTCCGCTGCGACGGAACAAGGAGAGGGGACTCCGCCTGTTGGAAGAGGCGTGTCACGAGGGCGAACGGAACACTGACCCTCTCATTCGCGCGGGCCAGCAGATCTATCCGGGCGTCAAGTGACGCCGGCTTAGGAAAGGGCTCGTAAGAGCCGGTCCCGGCTGACGGCCGATCGCGACCGTGCCGCTTCCTCTTTTGCCGATTCGCATCCACGGCAGCGGATGGCAAAGGGCATCGCCTCGAGTCGTGCCCCGGGGATCTCGCCTTCGCATTCCACGCAGCGGCCGTAGTTGCCTTCTTCCAATCGGGAGATGGCCGCTGCGACTCTTTGCAGCGTTTCGGCTTTCAATTGCGTGAGTGCCAGATCGATCTCGCCCTCGACGGAGCCGCCTGGGACTTCGCTGCTGTCATTGATGAGAGTCGATTTGGAGTCGGCGTTGACGTCCTGCGTGCGT
This sequence comes from uncultured Acidobacteriota bacterium, assembly GCA_963772955.1. Lineage (GTDB taxonomy): Bacteria > Acidobacteriota > Vicinamibacteria > Vicinamibacterales > UBA2999 > Gp6-AA40. The sequence goes on from CAVYZF010000010.1 coordinate 364,709, forward strand.
CCATCGCGGATGCTGCCTTTGATCTGGCTGGAGAGTTCGCGATAGCGCTTTTCGAGCATTGCGCGCAGGTCCTTGTATCGCCGGCTTCGCGTGTGAGCAACGGTCTTGGCCATAGGTGCGTGTGAGGCGAGAAGGTATCGCGGGGTGGCGCACGCGACAACTGAAGACTTCCTTAATTTTTGTCAGGCTAGAATTCATCTTCATGCAGGTGAAGAGTCTTGCCGTCGTCATTACTACTGCGGCCGTGCTTGCGTTGACCGGCGATGTGGCCGCGCAAGCGAAGATCGCTGGTGCGAAGGGCCTGCGATGCACGTTTCCCCGTATTTCTACTGGGACGTGGAAGAAAGACGGAGTACCGGAGGCGACGGTCAAGTCTGCCTCTCTCGTACTGCGCTTCGAGTCGATCGACATCGAGACGGGAATCGCGCAGTTGCGCAACGGGTCGGTCGGCACCGACGTCACCGTGAAACTGGCGGAGGGGTACCTGCACTTCATGCAGGCGTTTCGGACCGGTCCTCTTTACACCACGACGGTGTTCGAAGCGGGCGCCATCGGAAACAAGTTCAAGGCGGTTCATTCGCGGCACGAGTACTTCTCGGTGCCGCTGCCTGATGCGACCTCCAGCCCCGAGCAGGTACTACGGGGAATGCGAGATCCTGCGCTAGCCGCGCCTGCGATCGCTACTGTTCCGAGAACTTCTCAATGAAGCCTTTGGCGCGCTCGATGTTGCGCTGATTCTGCGGCGTGTCGGGCGCGAGACGCAGATATTCGCGGAACTGCTTGACCGACTCGTCGTACTTGGCCTCGAGACGGAACAGTTCACCGAGGTTGTAGTGCGCGTTGTAGTGGTTCGGGTTGATGCGAATCACCTCGCGAAGCGCCGCCGCCGACTCCACATCGCGATCAAGGTCGGCAAGCGCGTAAGCGAGGTTGTAGTAGCCGATGGCGGAGTCCGGATCGATGCGAACGATCTGCCGGAACTCCGAGACGGCGTCCTCCAGTTGTCCCTCGCCCGCGAGCATGACAGCGAGGCCGTTGCGCGCGTCAATCAGATCGGGGTCGAGCCGAATCGCCTGACGATATTCCGCGATCGCCTCGGTGTTCTTGCGTTGCCCGCGCAGCGCCAGCCCCAGGCCGCTATGGGCGCGGGCGGATGTCGGGTCGATGCGAAGCGCTTCTTGCAGTTCCTCAACCGCTTCGTCGAACCGGCCCTGGAGCCGCAGTGCTTCCGCAAGCTTCGTTCGTCCGGTGCTCGACTCTGGTTCCACGCTCCGCGCTTTCCGGAAGTGCTCTTCAGCGGGCTCAGGGTCGAGGTCGTCAAGAAACAGATCGCCCATCACGTCGTGAGCATCGGGTGAATCCGGCGCCAGCGCGATCGCTGCGTTGGCCAGTTTTTCCGCCTCGACACGACCTTCGTCTGAGGAAGCGCGCCCGCCGACCGCGCTCGGCTCCGTTCGCGCGAGTGCCACCGACGCACGCGCCGACAGATGCTTCGCGTTGAGTGCGACGACGGTCTTGCGCTGATTCGGTGCCTGCGTCTCCTTCGCGAGTTGCTCGTGCAAACGTTGCATCTCGGACCATGCTTCCACCACGTCGAAGGTGGCGTCCTGATCCTTGCGCACCAGCGCGATGCGTTGCACCACCGCGTTGCCATCCATGCGGCCGCGCAGCCGCACCTGCACTGGTCCTCGCGTGGCCGTCGATGCCGTCTGCGTGGGTTGTTCCTGTAGATCGAGGAGCACGGCCGTGAACGCGTCGACCTGGAGAGGCGTGAGTTGCAACGCCTTCACATCGTCCCGGCTCTGCAGGCGTGCCGACGCGGCGCTCCAGGCACGCCGCTGCGCATCGACGCGCGCGAGCTGTTTCGCCAAGTCCGGTGTGTCGCCGCTCGCCATCCGGTGCTCGCCGGTGACGTCAATCGCAATCAACGACGACTGTGCGTGCGCGGACGCCGCAACACTCAGAACTAGTAGCCCCGCAAGCATCTTCACAACGATCCCCTCGAGAGCGCGAGTGCAGCCGCCACGAGACAGCCCCATCCGGCGAGAAACGCCAGGCCGCCGATCGGTGTGACCGCGCCGAATATCGTGATGCGGCTGAGCGCGAGTGTGTAGAGACTGCCGGAGAACAGCACGATACCGAGTACGAACGACCAGCCGGCAGCGCGAATCAGCCAGCCGTCCAGCCGGGCGGCTCCCAGCGCAACGATGAGGATCGCGCACGCGTGGTACATCTGATACCGCACGCCGGTCTCGAAGACGGCCAGCATCTCAGGCGACAGGCGAGTGCGCAGCCCATGTGCGCCGAAGGCGCCTAACGCGACTCCGAGAAATCCCGCGAGCGCGCCCACGAGCAGAAACGTCACGATCCACGCTCGCATTGTATGGGAAGAGGGGGTTCGTGCTACTTCGTTCCCCCCGGAACGCCGTAGACACGGCTGTTGCGATCGCGAAGGACGGCGGCCTTGTCGCCCGGGTACCGGTCCTCGAGGTGACAGGCTTCGCAGGCGTGATCGATGTTGCTGCCGGCCTCGAACAGCTTGTCGCTGTCACGTGCCTTCACAATCTCGAGCACCTTGAGCAGCTCGTCCCGGAGCTGGTCGACGTGCGAGTCCCACAGGTGACGATCCTCATCGAGCTTCGCCTGAATCTGCTCGGGCGAGAGCTCGGGTTGCCCGGGTCCTCGCAGGTCGTTTTTCTCGCTTACGGGAGCAACGGGGCGGGGCATCTTGAGCAGGTTGGTGCTCTCCGCGAGGAGCACGGTCGCGCGCTGAATCTTCAGCCAGTCGTCGTCCGACGTCGGCTTGGTTTCGACGACGCCGTGCGGGCCGATGTCCACGGCGACGGCATCGAAGATGAAGTCGGACTGCGGGTCGATGATGTTCTCCATCAACTCCTTGACCGAGAACAGCGGCTTGAGATCGGACGCGACGGTGGCCGCCTCTGCCGCCGGTTCGGGCTTCGCGCCGCACTGCGATGTCGATATGGCCAGCAGCAGCACACAGCTCGCGACGCCGAATCGCAACGTAGGAATCCGCATCTGTCCTCCAAGGACGTACTGGAAAAAGCCTAACGGAAGGGCGGCCCTCACGGTGCTCCTTTGTTGCTGTGCCCCAGATCAGAATAGTGGGCGTGTCGTTCCGTGCACACGCCTCATACTGTCTAGACGGACCTCCAGCGCGGTCCGGGAATGCCGTTTACTGGTGAAGGAGTGACAACGCGCCATGAGTCCAGACCGTCGTGAGACCTTCCGAGTGCTCCACGAGAGCGGGTGCTTCGTCATGCCCAACCCGTGGGATCTCGGCACCGCCCGCGTCCTCGCCCAGATCGGGTTTCCGGCGATCGCGACGACGAGCTCCGGGCTGGCCTGGTCGATGGGCCGCCAGGACAACAACGTGACGCTCGATGAAACCGTGCGGCATCTCCATGCCGTGGCGCAGGCCGTCGATGTACCGGTGAACGCGGACTTCACCAACGGCTTCGCGATCATGCCCTTCGATGTGGCCAATAACGTCGCGGCGGCGGTGACGACGGGAGTGGCGGGACTCTCGATCGAAGATTCAACGCTCGATGAAGCGAACCCGCTGTTCGAGTTCGATCTGGCCGTAGACCGCATTCGCGCGGCCCGCGGCGCCATCGACGAGAGCCGCACCGGCGTCCTCCTCACCGCCCGTTCCGAGGGCTTCATCGTCGGGCGCCCGGACCTGGCCGAGACGATTCGCAGGCTCACGGCCTATGCCGAAGCGGGCGCCGATTGTTTGTATGCGCCCGGTATCCGCGAGAAGAGCGACATTTCGGCGGTGGTGCGCGCGGTTGCGCCGAAACCGGTCAATGTCCTCGTCGGCAGCGACTTCACGACGGTCTCTGAGCTCGCCGCGCTCGGTGTTCGCCGGATCAGCGTCGGCGGCGCGCTGGCACGCGCGGCGTGGGGCAGCTTCCTCTACGCGGCGCAGGAGATCGCCGAGCACGGGACGTTCGGACGCCTGGCGGGTGCAGTCCCGTTCCCGGTACTGAACCGGCGCTTCGATCCGTCTGCGTGAGTGCACGAGCCGCAATCTGCTCGTGCCTGTTCTTTCTTGTCGCGGCTGATGCCAGCGCGCAGCCTGGTGTTCCCTTCGCGAACTACCGGACCTTCGAAACGCCGCACTTCATCCTGACCTTCGAGCCTGGATTGGAGGTGTATGCCGGCCGCACGGCGACCCAGGCTGAAACGGCGTATGCGTTCCTGGCGCGCATGTACGGATCGATTCCGCGAGGAAAGATTCGGATCGTGCTCGTCGACCAGGGCGATCGGTTCAACGGCGCTGCGACTCCGTCTCCCACCAACCGAATCGTCGTGTTCGCACATACGCCCGTAGACGATGAGCTGTTCTATACGCGCGATCCGGTCGAGCTCCTCGCGACGCACGAGCTCACACACATCTTTCATCTCGACGAGGCGCGTGGAATCTGGCGCGTGCTGCGACACGTGTTCGGCCGCAGCGAACTGACCTTCCCGCATCTGTTCGACGGCGACGCCATCATCGAAGGCCTCGCGACGTACTACGAATCGAGCCTGACCGATGGCGGGCGGATCCGCGGTTCGCAGTTTCCCGAGACGCTGCGCGCCGCGGTGCTCGAGACGAATGGTCCGCACCTGGACGAAGCCCAGTTCGACCCTGGTGCGTGGCCACTTGATCGGCACTACGTGTTCGGCGGCCTCTTCATCGATCATCTCGCCACCCGGTACCGTGCAACCACGCCGCCACAATGGATGGCGCGGCGGGCGGGGAGCCTGGGATCGATCGTCTCTCATGGAGCGGGCGTCGGCGATCTGTTCGGCGGCAACAGCCTGTCCGAGGAGTGGAGCTACTGGGTCGCGAACGAACGAAGCAAGGCATTGCAACTGCGAGACCGGCTTCGAGCCAGTGCTCCAGGTCTCGCCGAGACGACGCCTCTCTGCGACATTGCCCACTTCACGGCGTTTCCGCGGGTCTCCCCTGATGGATCGCGCGTCGCGTTTTTGACGACCGACGAGGGGCGCAAACCGCTGGGTCTCTACGTTGCGGATCTCCAGACGTGCGCCGCGCGGCGAATTGCGCGGGTCAATGGTGCGCAGGCGTTGTCGTGGACACGCGACGGACGGTCGATCGTGTTGTCACAGCTCGAGCTGGTGGACAACGCGCGCGCGCTTGGCGACCTGTATCGAATCGACGTCGACTCGGGCGCGGTGACTCGCCTCACGCGATCCGAGCGGCTCGCGTCGCCGGATGTTCACCCGAATGGCCGGACGATTGTGGCTGTGCAATATCTGCGCGAGCGCAGCCGGCTGGTCACGGTCGATATCGAGTCGGGCATGGTGACCGGACTGACGCAGTTCGCCGAGCGGACCCAGTGGGGACCCGCCCGCTGGTCGCCCGACGGAGAGCGACTCGCAGCGATTCGATTCCGCCGGTTCACGTCGCTCGATCTCGTTCTGCTCTCTGCCGATGGCCGCGTGTTGCAATCGCTCACCGACGATCGTGCGCTCGAGGGCGTCCCCGAGTGGGACACGAACACTCCAGCCGGGATCCAGCGATTGTTCTTCACGTCGGATCGCAGCGGCGTCCGCGAGCTGTACAGCCTCGAGCTCGAAGGGGATGCCACTCGCCGGCTGTATCTGACGGCGCGGGTTGCGACCGGAATACACGACGCGACCGTCGTCCCGGAGCCGAATCGATCGGCCGATGCTCCCGCGGCGAAGAGAACCACGATTGTCGCGACGGTCACGCATGCGGACGGCCGCCACCTCGAACGTTTCGACATTAATCGCGACGGATGGGTCGCGATGCCGCCACCAGACGTACCCACCGCGTCGCCAGCGGACGTCGAACCGCCGCCTCTCTCACCGCAGGAGATGTTCCCGACCAGGCCATACAAACCGGTGGGCGACTTGATTCCGCGCGGCTGGTCGCCGGTCTTTGCAACGGTCGAAGAGCTGGGGCTGTTCGTAGGCGGAGCGACTGGTAGTGTCGATGTGATCGGCCGGCACTCGTGGCAGGCCACCGGTGCGTATGGGCCCGATGGCCGAACGGTCGGATCCGCGAACTACGCGTATCGCCGCTTCGCGCACGCCGCGATGTTTGGACAATTCGCGTCGACATGGCGGCTCGAGCAGCGCATCGACTCCAGCGTCGGTGAATTGCTGCGCCTTGAACGCAAACGTTCGGCGGCGTTCGGCGTCGTCTTTCCGTGGCAGACGTTTCGTCGGGCGACGTTCATCAGCACGAGCGTTCAGATTGAAGACCGATATCGCGAAGACGTCGGCGATGCGCTGCCCGTGTCGAGCGCCCCTGCGATTCAGCAGGATCCGGCGCTCGTCGGGGGAGGCCTTGGCCTGAGCTTCGGCAATGCGCAGGCGGGCCTGCGATCGATTTCCGCGCAGGACGGCGTGCGGATGATCGGGGCGATCGACTACCTCAAGGCCACGGAGGGCGATCGCTGGCGATCGGGTTGGGAGGTGGGCGCATCGTTGTACAAATCGTTTCCCTCATGGACGACGTCAGGTCGTCCGGTATTCGCTGCGAGTGCGCGCGTTGCCGAACAGCGAGGCCCTGCGGCTGGCCGTTTGACTGCGGGTGGGCTGGGGACCGCATCGATTCTCGAAGCGGGCAGCTCGGACTTCGAAGTCCGTGGCTATCCGCCGGGGTTCGTCGTGGCGAACGCGATGTGGAGTGCGCGAACGGAGATGCGGCTGCCTGTCGCTCGTGTCAGTCGTGGGCTTGGAGTGCTGCCGTTGTATCTGCGCGGCTTCTCCTCGTCCTGGTTCGTCGACAGTGTGGGAGCCGCGGCCAGTGCCGATCGACTCGGGTCTCCGCAGCTCGTATCCACTGGTGCCGAGCTCTCGACGGACATCACGCTGTTCTCGTTTGTCCCCATTCGCATCCGCACCGGCGTTGGTGTTCCGCTGAAGTCTCTCGGGCCGGTCACGAGCGGCGACAGCCGGTTCTACATCACGGCCGGCACATCGTTCTAACGCGACGGCTCCGGGGAATTCGCTGTCGGGCCAGCGTCGCGCTTTGCGGTGAATTGGACCGGCACGCTCGAACTGCCGCCTTCGCTTTGCATCGTGAACGCGATCGTGTCACCTGCAATCGTGCCGCGATAACGATGCACGACGCCAGCCGTCCTGTCTCCACTCACTTCCTCCGTGCGAGTCTGAAACACGACGCGGTCACCGGTGAGCGATCCATCTACGATGCCGCGCGGCACGCGGAGGAACGAGGCGCTGCCGATGACGGCACCACTGTCGAGTGTGAAAGAGAACCGTTCCGTGTACTTGTCTCCCCAGTCGTAGGTCACCTCCGCGCTCCAGTTGCCATCGAGAGCAATCTGCGTCTGGCGCGAACGCAGAGAGACGAACGCTCCAAGCCCTGCGGCGATCACGAGAATTGCAGCGGCGATTGCAGCGAGTGAACGGCGCCGCGAGGGAGCGGCCTTCCGCGCGAGCTTTTCGGTGGCGTCGATCAAGCGGTCGACGTCGTAGCTCCATCGCTCGTCGCTGATGTCGTGCGCATCGTGCACGGCGAGCGGCTTGAGCGGTTCGGGAAGCGACGGTGCGAGCGGCATACCTGCGCCCTGCACGAGCACCGGGATGACGGGCACGCCGTGCTCCAGCGCCATGCCGATCTCGGTCCGCACGAAGTCGTTGGGCAGATCGAGCCGCCGCTTGCCGGCTGACGAGCAGGTCAACCACTGCTTGCCGATCAGTGCCAGAACGACGTCGCTCGATTTGATCGCAGTCTGAATCACCTCGACAAAGTTGGTGCCCGAGTCGATGTCGCTCAGGTCCATGAACACGTTGTCAGCGCCGAAATGCGACTGAAGTGAATCGTGCAGCCGGCCGGCGTGCCCGGCGCTGTCCTCGCGCCGGTAGCTGATGAAGACTTTCATCGCGACGAATTATCGCGCGTCTTGCTGAGTCATTGCGCGCGCAACCTCAACCGCGACCGGAGGCTGGCGCGCATCGTGCACGTTTTGTCGGCATGCGCACGACACTCCTCGCGATCGCCGCTGTCGTCGCTGCCACTCGCGGCAAGCGCCGTATCTCGACGATCCGCGCAGCTATTCAGTAACAGTCGATCACGGTGAGGTCGCCGTCGATCCTCACCTCGTTGAACGCGCTCATGACCCGTGCGCTCGTCGGCCACTCGAACGTTCGAAGCATGGGAATCTCCGTCGATGTCGATGCCGATGGCCGATTGCGACAGAAGGGAACGCTGAAGATGGGCGTTCCCGTGCCGTTCGATGTGAAGGCGAGCGTCAGTCCGGCTCCTGATGGACGTCTTCGAATTCACTCCGAAACATGCCGGACTCCAACGACCTGCCTCGCCAGAAGAGGCCGTGGCAGGGCCTGTCAGTGGGTCATCGCGTAGAGCAGTACATTGACCGCGACGCGGTACCCATCGATCGAGAATTGATAGAAGTACTGCGGATCCTCTCCTTCACGCTCCCACGAATCGCTCACGTCCGTGTTGTGCGTCATGAAGACCATGACGCGCCCCTGCGCGTCGGCAATTCCGCGCGCGTGCACTTGCGCACTGTCCGCGCCGCGCTCGGACGTGCCGCGGCCTGAGAGGAAGGTACCGATGCCAGGAATCTGCGGTACGCCCGTGAGATCGAACATCGTGTGGAAGAGAGGATGACTGCTCGGCAGATCGACGATCGGATAGTCGGGTGCTGGAAACACTTTTCGAATCTCGCTCTCCCAGACATCCCACGCGTACGAGCCCCAGAAGTCGTCGACCCAGAGGAAGCCGCCCTTCAACAGGTAGGTTCTCAGCAGCGCCGCGTCCTGTTCGGTGAAGAGCAGCCGTCCCACCTCCTGCATGATGATCACCGGGCACTGGAACAGCTCATCGTCTGTGAGTCGCACGATGAGATGGTTTGGCTGGCCCGGTGCGTTGAAACTGACCGCGATCTTCGTCAGCTCTGAAACGCGAATCGAGAGATCGATGTCTGCGAGCGGATAGTCGGTCAGCCAGCTGCCGCCGTCGCCGCGGGGATTCGCTCGGTACACCGCGCGGCAATAGTGGAACCGCCCGTCGAAGCTTTCGGGTCGCGCGAGATGCGCCTCGAGGCTGTTATCCACGCGACGAAACTGCGCCCACGCGAAGCTCGCGACGAGGAGCGCGATCGGTACGAAGACCGCAACGGTCCGACGCCTCATGCGCTAACTCTATACCTCGCACCGCCAGCTCATGCCGTCGATCGCTGATGACCTCCGCCGGTCGGCGAGCCAGATCACCCGTCGGCTGACCGACATCAGTTGCGGACTCGGCTGTAGCCGCCCGCTCGCGTTTCGGAGCAAAACGCAGCGTTCATGCACGCGCTCCCTACGATGGAGTTCGAGAGCAAGTACGGGCGCGGCATCCTTCGCTTCACGCACCAGGCGGCGTAGTGTCCGGCTTCAGCCGGACCGTCGATCCCTGATAAAGTTCGCCTTTGTGGAGGCGACGCAATGCGACGAGTGAAGCTGCTTGTTCTCGTAGTGGTGGCGGCGTGGTCGGTCACTGCCCTTGGTCAGTCGCCGGCAGGCACCATCGTCTTCGAGGGTGCTCGAGTCATCGTCGGCGACACGCGCGCGCCGATCGAGAACGCCTCCGTCGTCGTAAGCGGCGGCCGCTTCGTCCAGGTCGGCACAGCGGCTAACGTGAAAGTACCGGCCGGCGCGACGCGCGTCAGCCTCGCCGGCAAGACAGTGATGCCGGCGATCATCGACACGCACACTCACCTGAGCCAGACGCGCGAGATGCTGCTCGACGATCTCCGCCGGCGTGCCTACTTCGGCGTGGGCGCTGCGATGAGCATGGGCCAGGACACGACTGATGTGTCGTTCCAGGTGCGCGGCGAGACGTTGCCAGGGTTGGCGAAGTTCTTCACCGCCGGGCGAGGAATCACAGGGCCGGAACCGGGACGCACGACGGCGCCGTACTGGGTGACCACCGTCGCGGAAGCGCGCAAGGCGGTGGACGAGAACGCGGCGAAGAAAGTGGACCTCATCAAGATCTGGGTCGACGATCGCATGGGCACAGTGAAGAAGCTCCCTCCTGAGCTCTACTCCGCGGTCATCGACGAGGCCCACAAGAACAAGATCCGGGTGATCGCGCACATCTACACGCTCGACGATGCGAAGGCGACGCTGAAGGCCGGTCTCGACGCCTTTGCGCACGGGGTGCGCGACAAGGACCTCGACGAGGAGTTCCTGTCGATGGTGAAGCAGCGTCCGAACCTCGTGCTCGGGCCGAATATGCCCGATCGCGGCGTCGTGGCTGACATCGAGTGGCTCCGCTCGTCACTCTCGCCTGAGGCGTTCGCGGCGCTCCAGAAGGGAAACACGAATCGGCCGGACGCCAACACCTTCTGGCAGATTCAGGCGCGCAATCTCTCCAAGATGAGAGACGCCGGCACTCGCATCGTCGTCGGGACCGACGGCAACACGCCCTATGCGCCGCACATCGAGATGGAAGACATGGTCGCGGCCGGGATGACTCCCGCGCAGGTAATCGTCGCCGCCACGAGCAACGGAGCGCAGTTCCTGAGAATAGCGGACACGGGAACGATCGAGGCCAACAAGAGCGCCGACTTCATCGTGCTCGATGCCAACCCGCTCGACAACATCACGAACACGCGGAAGATCGCGTCGGTGTATCTGCGTGGTGCGCAGGTCGATCGCTCGTCCTACAAGTAAGGAGCGTTGAGTGACCTCACATCGCTTCACTACGATTGCGGGAGTCGTCGCCCTCGCGTTCCTCGGGAGCATCGTTCTCTTTGCGCAGGGGAACGCCGCGGCCGCGGCTATGAAGAATCCGGTGGCGGCGACAACGGAATCCGTTGCTGCCGGTCAGGGTACGTATCGAAAAAGCTGCGCGCCGTGCCATGGGATCAATGCGGAAGGCGGGTCGGGCAACGATCTCATCCCCGCGTCACCCGATCTCACCGACGAGATGTGGGATCACGGATCCACTGACGGGGCGATCTTCGACAGCATCAAGAATGGCGTGCCGCCAGATTTCAACATGACGCCCTGGAAGGGCCAGCTGAAGGACGACGAGATCTGGAACGTCGTCAATTACCTGCGCTCGATCGCCAAGAAGAAGTAAGACTGAGGTCACGAACGTGAAAGAACTGCGAAGAACGGGATCGTTCGTCGTCGCAGCCGCCGTGCTCGCTTGCGTCGTCGCGAGCGGACGGCTCTATGCAGAGAGGGACTCTGAAGCCCCAACCTCGATTGTCGGGGTGTGGACTCTCGACAAGAAGATGAGTGACGTCGCCGACGATCGGCCGCGCGGAGGCGGAGGCCAGCGCTCTCGCGGTGGCGGTGGGTTCCCCGGTGGCGGCGGCGGATTTCCAGGCGGTGGCCACACTCAAGATCCTGATGAAGTCGCTCGCCGGCAGGAGGCGTGGCGCGATCTCGTGATGGCTCCGGATCACATGACGATCGTTCAGACTGAGTCGATGATCATCATCACTGCGCGCGATGGCCGCACCACGCGGTTGTCTCCCGACGGCAAGAAGATCAAGGACGAGTCCACGAACATCGAGCGCAAGACGAAATGGGAAGACGGCAAGCTGGTGAGCGAGATCAGCGGCACCGCCGGAAGGGCCATCGAAACCTACTCGGTCAACCCTGTGCAGCACGAATTGCTGGTTGTCGTCCGGCTCGAGTCGTCGGGTCCCGATGAATACGTTCGCATGCTCCATCGTCTCTACACGCTCGACTCGCGCTGATCGGCCGTTCTGACATCTTCGTTCCTTCAGCTCACGCAGCGCACATTCTTGTGCGGGAACGCCCGTGCCTGCTCGTTCGCGACGATCGTTCGGTTGAAGGCGGAACCGTCTATCTGAGTTGGAGTTACACCTCTCGTGCCCACGAGAGACTCTTGGCAGCGCGGATGCTTGTCGGGTTGCACACGTGGGACGCGCAGCGCTCTGGAACTCCGTGAGAATCGGCCGGGGGCAAGTGCCAGCCGTGGCGGTGTTTGTCGCCGGCCTGATCGTCACTGCTGTCGGCACCGCGTTCGTCCGCAATTGGGAGACGCGCGAGCGCCAGAGTCTGGTTGCGCAGGCCGCGGCCGAGCACGTCGAGGCGCTGAATGGGCAGCTGATTCGGTCGATGGAAGTGCTCTACGCGATCGAGTCGCTCTTCAACGCGCGACAGGAGATCAGCCGCAGCGAGTTTCGCGCACTTCGTGGCGAATGCCCTGAGCCGTCGCCGCGAGATTCAGGGTCTGGCCTGGGATCCGCGCGTGACCGTCACCGCTCGCGGCCAGTTGGAAGCCCGGGCCCATCAGGACGGCTTCGGAACATTTCGCATCGTCGAGCAGCAGAACGACGGCCGGCTCGTCCCAGCGGGCGAACGGCCGGAGTACTTCCCGGTGCTGTTCATGGAGAACCTCACCGGTAACGAACCGGCGCTCGGATTCGATCTCGGGTCGGAAGAGAAGCGGCGATTGGCGCTCGAGCGCGCGCGCGATACCGGTCGTGCTACGGCGACGCCTCCGATCAGGCTGGTACAGGAACCCGGCTCGCAGCTCGGCTTTCTCGTCTTGCTCCCCGTCTACGCACAGCCGGCATCGTCGCTCTCGGAGCGCCGCGCGAACTTGCGAGGCGTTGCAGTGGCGGTGTATCGCGTTGGCGATCTCGTCGATGCCTCATTGCGTTCGGCGACGACCAAAGGATTGGGAGTCACCGTCACCGATGCGGAATCGGGTGACGTCATCTACCGGCGGGACGCAGGCGACCCGATCGGCGAGCCATGGGACACGACGATCGACGTCGCCGGCCGATCGTGGACGCTGCGGTTCGAGACGTCGCCCGCGTTCGCGGGGGCCTCGCCTCTGTGGCAGGCCTGGGCCTCGCTCGCCGCCGGAACCGTCATCACGTGCCTCGTTGCCGCGTACCTCTGGAGTTACAGCCGACGGACCGAAGAACTCGCCGCGTCGAACAAGGCGCTGCAGGATGAGGTCGGCATCCGGCAGCGGGCCGAGGCAGAGGCCGAGACCGCTAATCGCGCGAAGTCCGCGTTCCTCGCCAACATGAGCCACGAGATCCGCACGCCGCTCAACGCGATCCTCGGCTACGTCGCAAATCCTGCGGCGCCGCGATCGATTGGACGCGCTTCGAGCGCGACGCGGTCCAGACGATCGACGGCAGCTCCGAGCCACCTGCTGCATCTCATCAACGAGATTCTCGATCTGTCGAAGATCGACGCCGGACGGATGGAGGTCGTGCGCGCGGAGTTCGATCTGCACGGCGCTGATTCTGTGAGGTCGTCGTCATGTTCCAGCCGCTCTGTCGACGACAAGCATCTCACTCTGCGCGTCGAGGGCCTCGACGCCGTGCCTGCCCGTGCCGTTGTCGGCGATGCGCGGCAAGCTGCGGCAGGTGCTGATCAATCTGCTCGGCAACGCGGTGAAGTTCACGGACGCCGGGACGGTGACGCTGCGCTTGATGGATCTGACGGACGGGCAGCTGGCGTTTCGAAGTCGAAGACACCGGCCCCGGGATTCCACACGAGCTCAGAGACCGCGTCTTCGAGCCGTTCCAGCAGGGCACCGGCGGCAGCGAAATGGGCGGCACTGGACTCGGTCTGTCGATTGCCCGCCGTCACGTGACGCTGATGGGGGGCGACCTCGAGCTGGAGTCGGACGCGGAAGCCGGTTCTCTTTTCAGCTTCACGCTGCACCTTGCCGCCTGCGCAGGTCGCGTGTTCGTCCGGATGACACGGCCGTCGAAACACGCCGGCTGTCCGCCGGGCAGCACGTGCGAGCGCTGGTCGTCGACGATCGTGCTCGAGAATCGCAACGTGCTTTCGACGATGCTCCGCATGGCCGGCTGTGAGACGGCGGTGGCGGAGAGACTGCCGGCAGGCGATCGAGGCGGTCTGCGAGTTCGCGTCCCGACATCGTCTTCATGGACCTGCGGCTGCCGGGCCTGGATGGGATCGAGACGACGCGGCGCTCCGCAGCGAGCGCAGCCCACGTCCAGGTTCGCGTGTGGTCGCGACATCGGCATCCGTGCTCGACGGCGAACGGGAACGCTGCCTGGCGGCTGGTTGCGATGAGTTCATCGCGAAGCCGTTCCGCGCGGATCGGATCTCAGCGTGCGTGGCGCGGTCTGCTGAACGTGAGCTTCGAGGTCCAGATCGTCGCCCGGCACGCGCTCCGGCGCGTCCGCGATCGACGTCTCGCGAATCGTATTGCCCGAGGCGCTGGCAGCGCGGCTGAATCGGGCCGCCGAACTTCACAGCGCCACCGGCGCTGCGGAGCTGCCTCGACGAGCTGGAGGCCGGCGATCCGGACGAGCGCCATCTCGCCGATCATCTGCGCGGCTTCTGGCCGGACTACGACATGGAAGCCATCCAGCGGATTGGCGGAGCCATCCCCGTCAGATCTGAAGTGAGTTCTTGATCATGACCAACGAAAAGATCCTGATCGTCGACGATACGGCGGCCAACATCCACCTGCTGGCCGGTGTGCTGGAGCCGCGCGGTTACGAGATCCTGACCGCGTCGAACGCGGACCAGGCGCTTGAAGGTCGCGGCCAAGACCCATCCCGACCTGATTCTGCTCGACGTCGTGATGCCCGGGACGGACGGCTTCGCGGTCTGCCGGCGCTCAAGGAGCACGAGGCGACGCGCGCTATTCCTGTCCTGTTCGTGACCGCGAAGGACGACACCGAGTCGCTGCTGCGCGGATTTCGTTGCGGCGCCGTGGACTACATTTCGAAGCCGTTCCAGTCCGACGAGGTACTGGTTCGCGTCGAAACACACCTTCAGATCGCACGGCTGACGCGCGAGCTGATCGAGCGCAATCGGGAGCTCGAGACGGAAATCGGCCGGCGTCGGGAAGCGGAAGGCGCGCGGCACGCGGCCACGCGAGCGGCTCGTCACGCTGTCCGAACAGGACATGCAGCGGTGGGGCATTTCCGGGTTCGTCGGGCGGCAGCCGCTTCATGCGGCGGATCCTGTCGGAGATCGAACGGCTGCACCAGTTCTCCGGAACGAACGTGCTGATCACCGGCGAGAGCGGCACCGGCAAGGAACTGGTGGCGCGCGCGATTCACTGCAGCAGCCCGCGCGCGCGCGGCACCGTTCATCCCGGTGAACTGTGTCGCGATACCGGGCGAGCTGGCCGAGTCGATGCTCTTCGGCCACGTTCGCGGCGCGTTCACGGGCGCAACCGCCGATCGCAAGGGATGGTTCGAGCTGGCGGATGGCGGCACGCTCTTCCTCGACGAGATCGGCGACATGGCGCCGGCGTCTCCAGGCGAAGCTGCTGCGCGTGCTCGAGGACGGCGAGGTCGTGCCGGTGGGCGCAAGCCACTCCCGGCGAGTGGACGTTCGAGTCGTCGCCGCCACGAATGCCGATCTGCACGAGCGGATTGCCGAACGGCGTCTTCCGGGAGGATCTCTACTTTCGACTGGCACGGTATCTGGTCGAGATCCCGCCGCTGCGCGATCGCGTCGAGGACATCGGCGTGCTCGCCGATCACTTCCTGGACTCTGTTCGCCGCCGAGATGGGTGTGCCCAAGCCGACGCTCACGCCGCGCGCGCTGGAGCTGCTCGGAGAGCTACGCG
The DNA here is from genome assembly GCA_963772955.1 of uncultured Acidobacteriota bacterium. GTDB lineage: Bacteria > Acidobacteriota > Vicinamibacteria > Vicinamibacterales > UBA2999 > Gp6-AA40. Next base: position 380,307 of record CAVYZF010000010.1, read on the forward strand.
TTTCCCGGCAACGTCCGCGAGCTCAAGAACATGATCGAGCGTGCGCTCATCGAGAGCGGCGGCAGTCCGATCGAGCCTGCACACCTTCGTCTCATCGGGCGGTCGCTGCGTCGCGTGCAAACCGAGCGGCGCGTGCCACCAGCTCCGGCGCTACCCTTGAATCTGGAAGCCGCCGAACAGGCGCTGATCCAGCGCGCGCTACACGAAACCGCCGGCAACGTCGTCGAGGCCGCCCGGCTCCTCGGCGTCAATCGCAGCCGCATTTACCGGAGATTCCGTCACGCTGCGGGCTGAGACGTGCGCTTCCGACTTCCGTCGTCGAAGCCATTGGCGTCGCATGCAGGGACGTGCGCTCCTGCACGCCGAACTTCGCGCACGCCATGAAGATGCCGGAGATCACGAGGTAGCTGGCTGCGACCGTCGGCGTCTGCCCGATTCCGATCTGCTCGCCGTGCATGAAGCCGAAGAACGTCAGCAGCGCGCCGGCAAGCGCGAAGCCTGAGGCCTTCATGAAGTCGCGATCGATGACGAACACGGCGATTGCACCGAGGATCAGACCGCCGAGAATCGACCCGCCACCCGAGCACGCGCAGGCCGTCGTAGAGCACGCCCTGGTTCGCCATGTTTCCGACCAGTTCGCGCATCTGCGTCGGAGTGAGCGCCGCGACGACGGTTCCGGCGGCGGCCAGCGCGTTGTTGATCTGCGTGAGCCCCCAGTTGGCGAGATGCGGCACGAAGGCCAGCACGATCGCCGGCGCGTGCGCGCGCGGCGTTTCCTGGAACGCCTGCGATCCGATCAGCATCCCGATGTAGAGCAGGATGGGCAGAATCGCCACGCTCGGAATCAGCGCGAGCATCAACGAGATGGTGCCGAACCAGCAGAGCAGGATGACCATGATCCCGGTGGCGGCGGAGTAGCCGATGCGTCCACCCATCGCCTTCCAGCCCGGATGTCCGATGTAGACGGCGTTGATGAACGGATTCCCCATCAGCGATCCGATCAGGCTCACGACGCCGTCGGCCGTCAGCACTCGCGTCGTCGGGTAGCTGTCGCCGGCGACGGCGGCGCTCTCGACGTTGTCGATCGCCTCGACCAGGTCGTAGATCCCGAAGGGAATGGCGGTGATCAGGATGACGCCGAGGAACTCGAAGCCGGAGAAGACGTAGTTGACCGCCGGCAGCGGCAGGTGGAACCCGAAGTTGGTCACCGAGTCGGTCAGGCCCGTCGATCGTCATGTCGCCGAAGTTGAGGCCGACGGCCGTCGATCCCCAGGCGATGAGCGTGCCGGTGGCGATCGCCACCAGACCCGCCGGGACGCCGCCGTAGCGGATGCCGCCGAACCAGCTCACCAGGATGATCGCGAAGCAGGTGATGCCGATGACCGGCGTCATGAACATCTGCAGCGCCGGCGCCATCGAGATGAAGGTAATCGACACGCCTGCGAGCGTGCCGAGCAGCGCCGCGCGCGGAGTGATCCGGCGGATCAGCGGCCCGATGAAGCCGCCGATCATCAGCACGAAGCTCTGGATGAAGACCCAGGTCAGCCCCGCCTCCCAGCCCTTGATGGGATCACCGGTGCCGTCGCGATCGGCAGCATGATGACGAACGTGACGATGAACATGTGGGGCACGCTGATGCCCGAGGGCAGCGCGCACACATCGGTGCGGCCGGTCTTCTTGGCCAGCCGGTACGCCAGCCACGCGTAGTACAGCGTGGAGAGGCACAGCATCAGGCCGGTCGCCGGCAGGATGCGGCCGAAGACGAGCTCGTCCGGCATCTTCAGGACGAAGCGCAGCAGCGCGGTCAGCGTGAGCAGGTTGACGAGGATGTTGGTGCCGAAGCCGAAGAACGCACTCCAGTCGCCGGGTACCCAGAGTTGAGGTCGTGTGGTCGTCATGGTCGATTCCTTGGCGTCATCGCCGGCCATCGAGCGCGGCCAGCACCTTGTCCGAGTGGGAGACCCAGCCGAAGATTCCGCCCTGGGCCCTGATCATCTGCAGCCCGATCCGCTGAAATTCCGGAAAGTACGAGCCGACGCAGTCTTCGAGGACGCAGCAGTCGTAGCCGCGATCGTTGGCTTCACGAACGGTGGTGTGGACGCAGACCTCGGTCGTGACGCCAGTGACGAACAGTTGCGCGACGTGGCGATTCTGCAGGATGGCGTGGAGGTCGGTTGCGAAGAACGCGCCCTTCCCGGGCTTGTCGATCACCGGCTCGGACGGGCAGCGGTGCAAGCTCCGGGATGATGTCGTGGCCGGATTCGCCGCGGACCAGGATGCGTCCCATCGGCCCCGCATCGCCGATGGTCACCGCGCTCTTGCCGCGCACCTTCTTCGCCGGCGGCAGATCCGCGAGATCCGGCCGGTGGCCTTCACGCGTGTGAATCACCAGCAAGCCAGCTTCTCTCCATGCCTGCAGGAGCCGCCTGTTCGGCTCGATCGTCGAGCGAAGCAGTGAGACGTCGTTGCCGAGCGACTCGCCGAACCCGCCTGGTTCGAGGAAGTCACGCTGCATGTCGATGATGAGCAGCGCGCATCGGGTGAGATCGATCTCGAAGTCGTACGGGTCGGCCGGAACCGTGAGGCGACGCTCCCCAACTGCCTTGTTCGCGTCGATGACTGTGGTGGTGATGGCCATCGTGTTCACCTGTGCCTGAGTTCGTGCGGCGTCCGTAAGCGTGCGACGTGCCAACAGCCGTGGCAGCGTGGAAATGGCGGGACTGTTCGTGTTTGCGCGGCCCGCGGCTGTCTTCGATGGACTCCGTCCGGCTACAGACGTGTGGCATCTGTTGCGCGACGCGCCATTTGTGTTGCAGCTGTTCGCCTGGCAACACCTGCCACAGTGCGGGCACCGCGCGTGCCGTGGTCGCGTCCCCACAAAGTCGCGTGATTACGTGAGGAATACGGTTTTGGGCAGGTTGGCAAGCGGCTCGCTATCGCCCGGGCATGCCCAAGCTCGACTCTCTCGTGCCGTTGGCGGCAGAGAGCCGGTCGCCGCGCTCACCGTGCTACGTCGAGGCCGACTCCATACCGCTGGCCGTGGAACGGCGATCTGCGGCCGCAGAACACGGTCTTCCTGGTCATCGACATGCAGACCGATTTCTGCGGCAAGGGTGGGTATGTCGACAGCATGGGTTACGACCTGTCGTTGACGCGCGCACCGATTGCGCCGATTCAATCCGTCCTTGCCGCCATGCGCCAGGCTGGCTTCCACGTGATGCACACGCGCGAGGGTCATCGGTCTGATTTGCGCGACCTGCCACCCAACAAGCGATGGCGAAGCCAGCGAATCGGCGCCGGCATTGGTGACCCCGGACCGTGCGGCCGAGTCCTCGTTCGCGACGAGCCCGGCTGGGAGATCATCCCCGAGCTCGCGCCGCTGCCGACCGAGACGGTCATCGACAAGCCCGGCAAGGGTTCGTTCTACGCCACCGATCTCGACATGCTCCTGCGGCTCCAGGGGATCGACAACATCGTGCTCGCCGGCATCACGACTGATGTCTGCGTGCACACGACCATGCGCGAGGCCAACGACCGCGGGTACGAGTGCCTGATTCTCTCCGATTGCACCGGCGCCACCGACCACTCGAATCACATGGCCGCACTCCACATGGTGACGATGCAGGGCGGCGTGTTCGGCGCCGTCGCCGACTCACGCGCCTTGATCACCGCTGTATCTGCTCTCTCTGACCGTTCCTGACCGGAGGCACCAATCATGTTCAGTCACTGGCGAACCCACACCTCGTTCCTGATCGCGGTCATGCTGCTGCTGTCGACGGCCGGCCCGGCGCTCTCGCAGGATCTGCTCGGGTCGCGCGTCAACGGCCTGATGACGTTTGACTTCTCCGACAACTACATCACGCCGCGCGGACTGCACGTCGAAGACGAAGGCCTCGTGACGCAGCCCCTGGTGCTGTTGTTCTGGAAGCTGAAATCCACGCCCAAGGGGAAAGTCACCGATATCACGCTGGCCACCGGTGTGTGGAACAGCTTTCACTCGGTCCGCGCCGGCGCGAACCCATCGCGCTGGAACGAAGTGGACCCGATTCTCGGCCTGACCGTGAAGTTCCAGAAGGGGTACACCCTCGATGTGGGGACGACCGCCTTCTACACGCCGACCGATTCCTATGAAACGTCGGCGCATGCCGACTTCAAGCTGACCTACAACGACTCGTGGACGCGAGGGCTGTCACTGAATCCGTACGTCGCGTACTGGGTGGAACTGCAGAACAAGGCGACCGTCGTCTTCGATCCCGCAACGTCGAGCGAGGGCTCGTACCTGACGCTCGGTGCGACACCCACGTTCGATCTGGGCATCGGCGGCGCGACGGTTGACGTCGGCACCTACGCCAACTTCGTGAGTGCCGATTTCTATCAGCAGTTCGATGGCACTGATGGCGGCTCCGGCCTCGCTGTCGTGTCTGTGGCGCCGAAGGTGAATTTGCCGCTGAAGTTCATGGGCGTGACGCACGGTGCGTGGACCGCCTATGCGGGCGTCAGCTACTACTACCTTCACAACCAGGGATTGCTCGATGGCAATCAGGTCTTGAGCAACGCGTCAGAACAGGATTCACATCTCGCGCGCATTCGCGGCGGGCTGTCCGTCTTCTTCTGATCGAGGATCGTGACAATCGCAGACCTGCGCCGCCGGTATCAGAGCGGCGAGCGCCGCCCGGAGGACGTCGTACGCGACATCTTCCGGCGTATCCGCGCCGAGGGAGAACGCCCAGTCTGGATCTCGCTGGCTGACGAAGGCGAAGCCGTTGCGCGGGCACGCTCGGTCGATCGCTCGCTTCCGCTTGGCGGCATCCCGTTCGCGGTGAAAGACAGCATCGACATCGCGGGGATGCCGACGACGGTTGCATGTCCAGCCTTCTCGTACGAACCTGCGGCGACCGCGCCAGTCGTGCAACGGCTGCTGGATGCCGGCGCGATCCTGATCGGAAAGACGAACCTCGATCAGTTCGCCACTGGCCTCGTCGGCGTCCGCTCACCGTACGGCGCCTGCCGCAACGTGTTCGATCCCCGATACATCTCAGGAGGATCGAGTTCTGGATCCGCAGTGGCGACCGCGCGAGGGCTCTGCGCATTCGCGCTCGCAACAGACACGGCAGGATCGGGCCGTGTGCCGGCCGCCTTCAACAATCTCGTTGGCCTCAAACCCACGCTGGGACTGCTCAGTACCGACTGGGCTCGTGCCCGCGTGCCGATCGCTCGATTGCATCACTGTGCTCTCGACGACGGTTGCCGACGCCGATCTCGTGTGGCGTCTCGCGCAGGGTTTCGACGCCAGCAATCCCTACTCACGCAAGTTCGAGCCTGGGGATGGTCCGGCACCGTGGCTGCCGGGGCCCTTTCGATTCGGCGTGCCGCATTCCTCGCAGCTCGAGTTTTTCGGTGACGAGGAGGCGGCATTGCTGTTCGATGCCGCGATCGCACGGCTCGAATCCGTCGGTGGGGTCAAGGTCACGATCGACTTCACGCCCTTTCGTGGAACGTCTGATCTGTTATACGCGGGCACATGGGTTGCCGAACGCTATGCCGCACTCGGTGAGTTCATCGACGCACATGCCGACGACGTCAATCCCATCGTGGCGTCCATCATTCGCGGGGGTGCCCAGCGCAGCGCCGCGGAAAGCTATTCATGCGCGTACCGATTGAAGGAGCTCGAGCGGCTGGCCAGACACGAGTGGGCGCAGATGGACGTCCTGCTACTGCCCACTACCGGTACGATCTACACACTCGAAGAGGTCGCGGCCGACCCGGTCGCCTTGAACTTCAGCCTCGGGCTGTACACGCACTTCGTCAACCTGATGGATCTGGCGGCTGTCGCCGTGCCCGCTGGCTTCCGTCCTGGTGGACTGCCGTTTGGCGTGTCTCTCATCGGGCCGGCCTTCTCCGACCAGGCCTTGCTGGCTGTCGCAAACACATTCATGGAAGGTGAGAGTGCGCCGTCGGATGCGGCTCCGGGGTGTGTGTTGGTGGGTGTCGTAGGTGCGCACCTTCGCGGTCACCCGCTCAACCATCAACTGACGGACCGCGGCGCGCGATTCGTGCGGTCGTGCCGCACAGCAGACAACTATCGGTTGTTTGCGCTGCCAGGAACGGTACCGCCGAAGCCGGGCCTGTTGCGCGACCCCGGCTTCGCTGGTGAAGGGATCGAGATCGAGCTCTGGGCAGTTCCAGAGCACCAGTTCGGTGGCTTTGTTGCGATCGTGCCGCCTCCGCTGACCATCGGAAACGTCACGCTCGAAGACGGTCTCTCAGTGAAGGGCTTCCTGTGCGAGTCAGCGGGTCTCCGCGGTGCCGAGGACATCACGCGCTTCGGTGGCTGGACCAGTTACCTGGAGGCGCGCCTTCCCGTTGGATCCTGAGGACGAGTTTGCTCAGATCTACTTGCTGAGAGGGTCAGGTCGCATCTGGAAGCGCAGGAGCTTGCTCGTCGTTCCCTTGCCCCCTTCCATGTGAAACGGCGCGCGGGTGGCGATCGTGGTGTAAATGCCCTTGCCCTTCCATCCGGCCTTCGGATCGTCGATGCGGCCGTCCATGCCCTTCGAGAAGAACCCCATCGGATACGGCACGCGCAGCATCATGAACTTGCCATCGACGAGCGCGAGCAGTCCTTCAGACAGGTTGCCGGTCGCGAGCGGGATGTCCTTGCCGAGCCCGAGCATGTCGAAGCGATCGACGAAGTCGTAGTACGCCGAGTCGGCGCTTCCGTTTTCCACCGCACCCTTGTAGTTGGGACCTGGCAATGTGTGCAGCGTCCAACCCTCGGGGCAGTGCTGACCCGTCGCGGCGTTCGGGCCGTTCAACGCGCCCTTGCACTTGCTGCGATCGAAGCTCGCGAGGTGCCCGCTCGACAGCACGGTCCAGACGACATTCTTGCTGTCGATGTCCATGCCCCGCGGCGCGAAGCCCTGCACCTTTGCGTTCGGGTTGTTCCACGGCACTTCGTAGTACTCCGACAACGCAGTCTCCGGTGGATGCGCCCCTGGGACGAACCTCACGAGCGCGCCCGGCATGCCTTGCACGGATCCCCACACCGAGCCGTCATTCGCCGGCGAGTCGCCGTAGAACTGAATGTTGAGCCGCTTGTCCTTCATCGGATCGGCGGGATCGTTCGGCTCGGTGTACGCATCGCGCTTGCCGTTGCCGTTGTAGTCGAGCACGAACGCGCTCCAGCCCTGCGCTTGCTTCTCGTCGTGGGTCTTGTCCCAGATGCGCGTGTCGAACCAGCCCTCGACCCCGGCGGGCCCGAAGGATGACCACAGCACGTCGTTGTCGTCGAGGTTCACGTGACCCCACGTGAAGCAGGTATCGATGGTCGTGAGCTGCTTGGTCTTCGGATCGTAGAGCTCGAGACCGCGCTGTCCTTGATTGATCGGGAACAGCTTGGCCGACGGATGATCCGAGCCTGCTTTGCACCACGCGGGCGTCGCCGGCTTGCGGACTCGCGCGGCGGCCCATACGCGCGCCTGCTTGTCCATCGCGAAACTGTGGACCGTGGTCTGGCTGTTCCAGATCGCCTCGTCACCCCAGTACGGCGACGGCCCTGCCGGCGGCGTGCTCACCGAGCTCGGTGTGTCCGGTTCCCGAACCGTGAGCTTGATCATCGACGCCGTGTGCGTCTTTGGATCGACGACAGAGAGATAGTCGGCGCTCTCTTCGAGCGCGCCGTACACCGGGCCGTTGGCATTGACACGTCGGATTGCGTTTGTCGCTCGCGATCTCGTCGTGCAGGTAGGCCTTGGGATCGGCCCAGTCCCACATGGTGATCACGACATTGCGCTCCTTGCCCTGTGGACGCGAGGGCTCGGCAAACGGAAGCTCGCCTGCCGCGATTCGGTCCGTCCAGTCGGAATACATCCCGAGCGCGCGTGCGCGACCGACCTGGGTGAACCGCGCGCTCATGCCTCCACCCGCCTGGCCTGACTTGATCCGCTGATCCCACGCCGCTCGCGAATCCTCCGATCCACCCTTGAAGCTCTCCGGGATGGTGCGCGTCGCCGGGCCACCCATCTGATGACAACCGGTGCAGCCATCGGTGTTGACGACGTTGCGGATCCACTCGCCCTGACTTCTTACCGCGGGAGCAATGCCGTTCCCGTTCTCACCGGTGCCTGGGAAGTCGCTCTTCGGCGGCATCTGCATCAGCGAGTACCAATACTGCGCGGGGTAGTACGACGCGGCCGCCTTCTTGTCAGGCGCAGCCAGGGCCTTGAGGTTGACGCTCTGCCCGGGCGTGGCCTTGACCTTGGTTGAGTCAACGAGCCCGTATCCGCGAACCCAGACGTCGTAGTCCGCTTTGGGAAGATCGGGTACGACGAAGCGGCCCTGGTCGTCGGTCACCACGCTCCTGATGAAGCGGGTGGGAAGCGTGCGCGTCTCCGCGATCACCCAGACGCCGGCCTCAGGTCCTCGCGGCCCGGTGACGACACCGCCGATGTCGTCGTTGTCGATGGCTACGGCCGACCTTCCTCCGGTCTGGCCGGAGATCGCAATCGCGAGCGACGACAGAAGGATGACGACGGCAAGGGTCGTGGTCCGTCCGTTGAAACCTCTCATCATGTGCGCTGCCTCCCTCGACAAACACTCGAGTGTGCTCCCGACGTCCGGCCACGTCAAGAAGGGTATTCATCTTCGCGGCCGCTACGGCATGTCGTGACCCGTTGACGGATCAGGGCACTCTGCCGGCGCGATAACGGCGATAACGGCAGATTCTTGTCTACGACGAGGTGCCAGGGGCTGAGCTAACGTTGCAGATCATGCGGTGAGGATCGTGGGAGAATCACGCGTCAGCGTCGTCGACGCAGCCGAGGAGCATCAGGAGGCTCGCCATGCAGATTCTGTTCAAGGTCGTACTGAGCACCGTAGTCGTCCTCGGTCTCGCGGGTTCCGCACTTGCGCAGGGCGCTCCTCCGCCGAACCCCGCCATGCACGCGACGATCTCCGATCCCGAGGGCGCGCCACCTAATCCGGCGAATGTTCCGTTCGTTCTCCCGAAGGACATCAAGTGGACGGGCGATCCGGCCCGCCAGCAGACGGCCCTTCTGTTCGGCGATCAAAGCAAGGAAGGCCCGTACGGCGTGCTCATCAAGTGGGCGCCCGGTGCGTTTTCACGACCGCACTTTCACGATCAGACGCGCTGGATCTACGTCGTTTCGGGCACGTGGTGGGTGAGCTCGAGCAACGTCTACGACGAGAAGACGACGTATCCGTTTCACGCTGGAACGTTCTCCACTGATGTGGCGAACACCGTGCACTGGGATGGCGCGCGTTCGGGAGAGAAGGAGCCAGCGGTGATCCTGCTCACCGGGATGGGTCCCGTCAAGACGGTGCAGGTCGACGAGAACGGAAAGCCGCTGCCGCCGCGCACGCCAGCCAAGGAGTAACGGCTCTTCCTCTCAGACGGGTTCTGACGGGAGCGACTGACAGACTGGCACTTCGGCGGATACCTCGGTGCCACGCGCTTGCGCGGACACGACGTGCAACTGTCCGCCCATGAGGCGCAGGCGCTCTCGCATGCTGGCCAGTCCCAGGCCGCCGACCACCGTGGACGGATCGAACCCGCGGCCGGCATCGGCGACACTGAGACGGACGACGGAGTCGTCGTGTGTCAGTTGAATGTTGACGCTGCGGGCGCCGCCGTGGGTCACCGCGTTTGTCAACGCCTCCTGTGCCACGCGATACAAGCACATCGAGACGTCGATAGCGATCGCGCGATTGCCCACGTCGGTCACCGCGATCGAAACTTTGTGATGCGTCGCCATCTGTGTCGCCAGACCGCGCAAGGCGCCGGATAGCCCGAGATGTTCGACGATCGACGGATGGAGGCCGCGCGACAGGCTCTGCAGGTCACGAGCGACATTGTCCAGATCCTGGCGCACCTCGGCGAGAGAGTCGTCCCGTGACGCCGGCTCCGCCCGCAGGTAGAGGTCCAACCACACGCGAATGGACGCGAGTCGCTGTCCGATGTCGTCGTGGATGTCGCGGGCAATCCGGCGGCGTTCATCTTCCTGGGCGGTAATCAGCCGTCCGGCCAGCAACTGGAGTTGAACCGTCTGGCCCTGCAGATCCAGACGACTCTCTGCCAGCGCCTCGATCAGCACCACCAGCGTTGTCACCGGTATGGCAAGCAGAATGAGAAACAGTTGGACGCCCACGACGTTCAACTCGTGGCCATACGCCATGAACGGTCCGCGGCCATCACGAACAGCGCGATGACTGTCAGTGCGAGTGATGCTCCCGCCGCGCCCACCCGAAACCCGGCCCAGAAGATGAGCGGTACAGGAACGTACAGTAAGAGGGGCGTGTACGCCGTGGCGCGATCGGCGTGAGCGAACGTCAGCCACGCCGCGACGACGACCCCGATCGAAATCAGGACGAGCTCGGTTGGTGACGGCGACGGGTTCCGGAAACGACGCAGTGCGACGAAGAGAATTGTCGGCAGCAGGACGAGCACGGCGACGCTGTCTCCCAGAAACCATTGTCGCCACGCATTCCAGAACTCATTGCCGAGCGCCGACTGGACGAAGGCGCCTCCGAACGCGGAAATTGCGGGCGACATCAGGCCCGCCACCACGACGAAGAGACCGATGTCGCGCGGCGTGTTCAGGATCGACGTGCCACCGAAGCGTCGCAGCAAGAGGGCCGAGAACAGCGCCTTGAACGAGTCGTTCAAGTACACAGCCCAGATGAACCAGGCCGGCAGCGGTGGCGTCATCACCAGCAGCCGAATCGGAAGCGCACCGAGGATGTACCACCACCAGCGTTTCGGGTTGTCGAGGAGCAATGCGGCAAGGAGCACCGCGTCGGGCGGCCACATCGCGGCGCCACCCTGGCTGCGCGCGTAGGTCATCCCCCACACGTACGCGGCCAGGAACCCGAGCTCGAACACAACGAGCCGGGCAATTGCTCGTGGGCGATTCATGCCTGCTGAACTGATTAGCGAGACGATTGCACAAATTACGAATTACGACAAAGTTGCCCGCGAGATATGGCGGGTCCCACGGTGTTTCGTTCGGCCGGTTCAATCGAATCGTTTCCTGTATATGATCCGGAAACAGCGTTGTCGGCCCGGAGCATGCATCGCTGCGAGAGATTGGAAGGAGAAGGCGTCATGAAAATCGTGTTAACTGTGTGCCTCACCACCGTATTGGTCGTGCTCTCGAGCGGCCTGCTGCTCGCCGACAAGGCGACGGATGAGCGGCTTGCGAACGCGGCGACGGCGTTCGGGGAAATCATGAGTGCGCCGGACAAGGGCATTCCCGGCGATGTGCTCAACAAAGCTGCCTGCATCGTGGTCGTGCCCGGCATGAAGAAGGGCGGGTTCATCGTCGGCGGGTCGTTCGGACGCGGCTCCATCAGTTGCCGCGGTGCCGGCAAATCGGGATGGGGAGCGCCGGCGATGGTCGAACTGGGCGGCGGCAGCGTCGGCTTCCAGATTGGTGCAGAAGCGACTGACGTCGTGATGCTCGTCATGAATCGCGCCGGCATCGAAAGCATGCTCAAGAGCAAGTTCACGCTCGGTGGTGACGCGTCCGTCGCGGCCGGTCCTGTCGGTCGTGAGACCTCAGCTGAAACCGATGCGGCGATGAAAGCGAAGATCCTGAGCTACTCACGTAGCCGTGGAGCATTCGCTGGCGTGTCGTTGACTGGCACCACACTGCACACGGATGAAGATGCCAACAAGGCGGTCTACGGCAAGGAACTGGGGGCCGAAGAGGTTCTCAATGGAAAGGTCACGGCACCTCCAGCTGCCAAGCCGCTGAACGGCGTGCTCACGAAGTACTCGCCGAAGGGCATCTAGGCGATCGCGCGCGGGTGTCTCGTGCTCGTTAGACGGGTCGGAAGCGGGTGAACTCGCGCTTGAGAACGGCGTCGTAGCAGGTCGGGCAGACGCCGTGGCTGAATGATGCTTCACTGCGCTTGCTGATGTAGGCCTCGATACCGATCCACTCGTTCTGCTCGTCGCGAATCTTTTTGCAGTACATGCAGGTCGGCAGGATGCCCTCGAGGTGCTTGACGCGATCGTGGACGCCGATGATCCGTTCCGCGACGATGAGCCGGGCTTTGAGCTCGTCGGGGTCGATGGGTTTCGACACGAAATCGTCTGCGCCAGCGCCCATGCCCTGGAGATATGAAGACTTGCCTTTGAGCGCGCTCACCAGGATGACGTACGAATAATTCGGACGTTCGGCGGTGCGAATTCGACGGCACAGCTCGAGGCCGTCCATCTCGGGCATGATCCAGTCCGAGATCACGACGTGAAAGTGGCCGAAGGCGAACGCCCGCCAGCCGTCGCGTCCGTCCGGCGCGGCCGTGACGTGGTGTCCGTCGAGTTCGAGCAGATGCGTCAGGGTCTCGCGGGAGTCGGTGTCGTCTTCGACGACCAGAATATTCATAGCCCTGCCTTCGCAGGATACCGCCCGGCGTCGCCGACGACAATCTGATGAATAGCGAACGCGGATGAGCTGACCGATTACTCGAGCCGGACCAGGCCTCTGCGCGTAGCGATCTTCACGGCCTCGGTGCGACTGGTCACACCGAGCTTCTCGAAGAGATGTCCGAGGTGGGTCTTGACCGTGCGGTCGCTGATCCCGAGCTCGTTGGCGATCTCTTTGTTCGACTTGCCGTCCGCCATGAGGCGCAGCGTGGCCAGCTCTCGCGGCGTCAGCTGCACGCGCGTCACTTCTTCAGCGAGCTTCGCCGCGGCGGCAGGCGCGAGGTAGGTCTTTCCAGCGAGTACGTCGCGAATGCAGGTCACGAGATCGTCGGCTGAAATGTCCTTGAGCACGTACGCCTTCGCTCCGGCTTTCAGCGCGCGCGAGATCTCTTCGTCGGTGTCGTACGTCGTCAGCACGATCACGCGCGCGCGCGGATCGCGTTCGCGCAATCGTCGCACGACTTCGACGCCTTCCATCACGGGCATCCGTAGATCGAGCAGCGTCACGTCGGGGCGAAACTTGTCGTAGGCCTCGAGCGCCTCGACGCCGTTGCCCGCTTCGGCCACGACGTGGAGGTCGGCCTCCTGGTTGATGATGTTGGCCACGCCCGTGCGCAGCAGGGCGTGATCGTCGACCAGCAGCACGCTGGCAGGAGTGGGTGGCGCCACGATGTCAGCTGAGGGCATGGACTTGTGTCGGGAGATGCGCAGGCTCCCACGCCAGCACGATCTCGGTGCCACTGCGCGGAGCGGTGACGATGGTCAGTGACGCGCCGATGCGATCGGCGCGCTCCTGCATGCTCGTCATGCCGAAGCCTGAAGATGTCCGCTCGCGCGGAATTCCCCGGCCATCGTCCGCAACAGTGAGCCGAAGGCCAATTGAGCTCACCGTGGACGCGCGAATCGTGATGCGCTGCGCGCGCGAGTGGCGAACGGCGTTGGTGATGGCTTCCTGTGCGATCCCGATGACCTCGCGCTCGACGCCGTCGCCAAAGCGCGGGAGTTCGTCGACATGGACGTCGATCGGAATGCTGCCGGTCTTCTGTCCCAGTTCCGCGAGCCTTTTGATCGCCTTCGAGAGGTTCTCGCCGTCGCCGACGATCGGACGAAGTGCGCCGACCGAGCGTCGCGCCTCCACCATATGCGTGCGAGCGAGATCAACGGCAAGGTCGACGTTGCGCGCGGCGTGAGGTGGCAACGCGCCGCTACGCTGTGCAGCCTGAAGCTGCATCAGGATCGCGCCGAACCCCTGCGCGAGGTTGTCGTGGATGTCGCGCGCCAGGCGATTGCGCTCCTCGAGGATCGCCTTGCGGCGCTCCTCGGCGCGCTTCTGCTCGTAGATGCGACTCTTGTGCAGCGCCAGTGCGGCGTGCCGCGCGATGGCCTCGACCAGCGCAATGCGCCACCACGAGTTGCCTTCTCTCTCCTCGGCCACGCACAGGGTGATCCACCCGAGATTCATGCCACCCAGGAGGAGCGGTGCCACGAGAGTCGAATACAGGCCGTTCTCGCTGTTGAACTCGCGCACGAGCTGCGGCAATCGCGGATCGTCGCTACGGTATTCGATGGTCTGTTCCCAGCCGTCCTTGTATTCGAAGAGAAACTGTCCCATCGCCATGCGCGGCAAGTAGGTGGGCCCGAGGTTCGTGTCGTCGAACACCTCGCCGAACAGTTGCGCCATCCAGAAGTGGCTGCTCTGCTTGTCTTCGTCGATCAGCCACACGCCGGCCGCGTGGCTCTCACCTTCTTCGGCCAATGTCTTCAGCAGGGCGCGGAAGAACGCATCGAGGTCGGGCACGCGCACGAGCAGGTCGAGCGTGTACTTCGTGATCTCGGTCTGGATGTTGGCGAGACATTCCGCGCGCCGCCGCTGCTTCGCCTCACTCGCGAGAGCGATCCGCAGTTCGGCCGCATCGCCTGAATCGATCACGCGCTGGACGCTCTCGTCGATCGCGCTTCCGCATCCGCCGTTTGCCGGTTGGTCTTCGCCCATCTCGAACACTCCTGAGCCGCACCCCAATTATCGAACAAGCCAGTCACGAATACGACGTGGACGCATGGACGAGTGCCGCCTCGTCCAAAAGTCGTAGATCGCTCTCCGCTGGCGGGGAGGTGCCGGAATGCTGCTCAAGCTGTAGCGAAATCTGCAGCCACTGCCCGATTGTTTGCGCGTGTTCGCAGGAGTCACACTGCCTTCCATGAACGCCATTGCCAATGACCTTTCACAGCGCCTCGGATCACGAAGCGAGTCTGCCTTCGACCTTGCTCAGGCCAGGCCAGACTCGCCTCTACGAAGAGGCGTGCGCATCGCGCTGTTGCTGACGCCGATTGCGCTGACCCCGATGCTCGCCGCGTGCGTGAAGACCTCCGCGCAGCCTGCACCGCCCCCGCCTCCACAAGTCACGGTCGCGAACGTCATCGAACGCGACGTGACCGAGTGGGACGAATTCACCGGACGTCTTCAGGCCGTCGACTCCGTCGAAGTCCGCCCCAGGGTGTCCGGGTACGTCTCCGCGGTTCGCTTCTCGGAGGGCGCCATGGTCCGCCGTGGCGACCTGCTCTTCCAGATCGACCCGCGTCCGTTCCAGGCTGAAGTCGATCGACTGCGTGCGGAGCGTCACTCGCGCGCAGGCGACCGTCCAGCGCGCGAACAGCGAGTTCGCACGCGCCAACCGGCTGCGCGACGCCGACGCGATCTCGAACGAGGATCACGATCGACGCGGCTCCTTTGTGCAGGAATCCGCCGCGCAGGTGGCTGCCGTCGAAGCCGCGTTGCGGGCCGCGCAGCTCAATCTCGAGTTCACGCAGGTCACGTCACCCATCAGCGGCCGCGTCTCGCGCGCGATCGTGACCGAGGGCAACCTCGTGTCGGGCGGTTCGGGAGAAGCGACGCTCCTGACCACGGTCGTGTCGCTGGATCCGGTCTACGCCTACTTCGACGCCGACGAGCGGATTTATCTGAAGTACACCGCCGGCGGTGACAAGCGGAATCGCAGCTCGATCGATCGCCGCATCCGCATGGCGCTCTCGAGCGACGAGGGCTTCCCGCGCGAGGGTCAGCTCGACTTCCTCGACAACCAGGTCGACGGCGCGACTGGCACGATTCGCGGGCGCGCGGTGTTCCGCAACACCGACGGTCAGCTGACTCCGGGCCTCTTCGTGCGCCTGCGCCTCGCGGGCACGGGCACGTATCACGGCGTCCTGATTCAGGACCGTGCCGTCGGTACCGACTTGAGCAAGAAGTTCGTCTACGTCGTCTCGCCCAACAACGAGATCGAGTACCGCATGGTGACGCTCGGCCCGATCGTCCACGGTCTGCGCGTCGTTCGCAGCGGACTCAAGGTGGGCGAGCCGGTGGTGGTGAACGGACTGCAGCGCATCCGCCCGGGCGCACCCGTCACTCCGATCGTCGTCTCGATGGACGGCGACCCGAACAGTCAGGTCGATCCGCGTTACGGCCGTAACAACGGCAACGAACGCAACCAGCCGGCTACGAACTGAGGATCGTCATGAATTTCTCAAAGTTCTTCATCGATCGCCCGATCTTCGCAGCCGTGCTGTCGTTGCTGATCGTCGCAGCCGGAGCACTGGCGCTCCTGCAGCTTCCGATCAGCGAATACCCGCAGGTCGTGCCGCCGACGGTCGTCGTGCGTGCGACATATCCGGGTGCCAACCCGAAGGTCATCGCTGAAACGGTCGCCTCGCCGCTCGAACAGCAGATGAACGGCGTCGAGGACATGCTCTACATGTTCTCGCAGGCGACATCCGATGGCCGGATGACGCTCACGATCACCTTCGCGCTCGGCACCGACCTCGACAACGCGCAGGTGCAGGTGCAGAACCGCGTCGCGCAGGCGCTCCCGCGGCTGCCCGCCGAGGTGCAGCGCATCGGCGTCGTCACCGAGAAGTCGACCCCCGACTTCATCATGGTCGTGCACCTCGTCTCGCCAGACGAGCGCTACGACAACCTCTATCTCGCGAACTACGCCTACCTGCGCGTGAAGGACGAACTCGCGCGCATTGCAGGCGTGGGCAGTGCCCAGGTGTTCGGCGCCGGCGAGTTCAGCATGCGCATCTGGCTCGATCCGGATCGCCTCGCCTCGCGACAGCTCACCACGAGCGATGTCATCAGCGCGATTCGCGAGCAGAACGTGCAGGTGGCGGCGGGCGTGCTCGGCGCGCCACCGGCGCCAGTCGAGACGCAGTTCCAGCTCTCGGTCAACGCGCGCGGTCGATTGACGACAGAAGACGAGTTCGCGGGCATCGTCGTCCGCGCGACCCCTGAAGGGCAGATCACTCGCGTGCGCGACGTGGGTCGGGTGGAACTCGGCGCGAACCTCTACGCGCTGCGTAGTCTCCTCGACAACAAGCCAGCGGTCGCGATTGGCATCTTCCAGCGGCCGGGCACCAACGCACTCGATGCCTCCGATCAGGTGCACCACACGATGGAACGGCTGAAGCAGTCGTTCCCCGAAGGCGTGGACTACCGCATCGTCTACGACCCCACGATCTTCGTGCGCAACTCGATCAAGGCCGTCGTCGAGACGCTCTTCGAGGCGATTCTGCTGGTCGTCCTCGTCGTGATGGTGTTCCTGCAGACGTGGCGAGCGTCGATCATCCCGCTCGTCGCGGTGCCGGTCTCGCTCATCGGCACATTCGCGGTGATGCTCGGCCTCGGGTTCTCGCTCAACACGCTGTCGCTCTTCGGCCTCGTCCTGTCGATCGGCATCGTCGTTGACGACGCGATTGTCGTCGTGGAGAACGTGGAGCGGCACATCGAGCGGGGTCTGACCCCAATCGAGGCAACGCGGCGGGCGATGGAGGAAGTGTCGGGTCCGATCATCGCGATCGCGCTGGTGTTGTGCGCGGTGTTCGTGCCGACGGCGTTTGTCAGCGGGCTGACCGGCCAGTTCTATCGTCAGTTCGCCTTGACGATCGCGATTTCGACAGTCATCTCAGCGTTCAACTCGCTGACGCTCAGCCCCGCGCTTGCGTCGCGACTCCTGAAGCCGCGTGACGCGGAGCGCGATGTCGTCCAGCGCACGGCCGACCGTCTCTTCGGGTGGTTCTTCCGCCGGTTCAACTCGTTCTTCCATCGCGCGTCGGACGCCTACACCGCCGGTGTGTCGCGGGTGCTGCGCGTGGCAGCTGTCGCGATCGTGCTCTATGTCGCCTTGATCGGCCTCACCGGGCTCGGGTTCACGCGCGTGCCTCCCGGGTTCGTGCCTACGCAGGACAAGGAGTACCTCGTCGCGTTCGCGCAGCTGCCTGATGGATCGACGCTCGATCGCACGGATGCGGTCATTCGAAAGATGACGGACATCGCGCTCAAGAATCCCGGTGTCCTGAGTTCGGTGGCCTTCCCTGGCCTGTCGATTAACGGCTTCGTCAACTCACCGAACACCGGTATCGCTTTCGTCGTGCTGAAGCCGTCGGAGGAGCGGCGACGCCCCGACTTGAGCGCCGGTGCGATCGTCGGTGCGCTGAATCAGCAGTTCTTCCAGGAGATCCCGGAATCGATCGTGGCGATCTTCCCGCCACCTCCGGTCCAGGGACTTGGCACGGTCGGTGGCTTCAAGTTGTACGTCGAAGATCGCGCCGGCACCGGGTTCGAGGATCTCTACTCGCAACTGCAGGCGAGCATGGCGAAGGCGCAGACGGCGCCGTCGCTGGCCGGACTCTTTTCAAGCTTCCAGGTCAGCGTGCCGCAGATCGACGTCGACGTCGATCGCGAGCGCGTGAAGACCTACGGCGTCTCGCTCACCGACGTCTTCGAGACGCTGCAGGTCTACCTCGGCTCGCTCTACGTCAACGACTTCAACCGTTTCGGTCGCACTTACCAGGTCAATGCGCAGGCGGAGTCGGGCTTCCGGCTGCAGCCGGAACAGATCCGTCAACTGCAGACACGCAACGACCGCGGCGGGATGGTGCCGCTCGGATCGCTCATGAGCGTCTCGCGCAGCTACGGCCCCGATCAAGTGATGCACTACAACGGTTATCCCGCGGCGGAGATTCAGGGTGGTCCGGCGCCAGGCTTCAGCTCGGGTCAGGCGCAGGCGGCGATCGCCGACGTGCTCGACAAGCAGCTTCCGCCCGGCATGTCGTTCGAGTGGACGGAGCTCGCGTATCAGGAGCTCCTTTCCGGCAACACGATGCTGCTGATCTTCCCGCTCTGCGTGCTGCTGGTCTACATCGTCCTGGCCGCGCAGTACGAGAGCTGGACGCTGCCGCTCACCGTGATCCTCATCGTGCCGATGACGCTGTTCTCAGCGATCGCAGGCGTGTGGCTCACCGGTGGCGACAACAACGTCTTCACGCAGATCAGTTTCCTCGTGCTCGCGGGCCTCGCGTGCAAGAACGCGATTCTGATCGTGGAGTTCGCGAAGCAGCGTGAGACCGAGGGTGTGTCGCACCTCGACGCAGTGCTCGAGGCGTGCCGCATCCGGCTCCGGCCGATCCTGATGACCTCGATGGCGTTCATCATGGGCGTCGTTCCGCTGGTCTTCTCCTCGGGCGCGGGCTTCGAAATCCGACAGGCGATGGGCGTCGCCGTGTTCGCCGGCATGCTCGGCGTCACGCTCTTCGGCCTGTTCCTGACCCCAGTCTTCTACACGGTGATCAGTCGGCTCACGGACCGCGCGACCGCGCGCAGGCACGAGGTGCCGATCGTCGCCACCCCGGCGGAAGGACATTGATCATGGCCACGCGCTCAAGGGGTCAGACCCCTTCACAGTTCTTCACCCCCAGGCGGCGTTAACGCTCGCGCTTGTTCTCGCGCTGTTCGTGAGTGCCTGCGCCGTGCGCGCGCCCTACAAGGCACCGACTGTCCCGCCAACGACGATGAAGAACGCGGACTCGTCGTTGGTGATCGAGGAGGCATTCGATCCCCGGTGGTGGGGGCAGTTCGAGGATCCCGTCCTCGACGAGCTCGTCTCGCGGGCGCTCGCAGCCAATCACGACGTGCGCATTGCCGTGGCGCGTCTCGATCAGGCGCGCGCGATCTTCGACGATGTGAAGCTCGATCGGTATCCGACGGTAACCGCCGGGGCGAGCGTCGATCGCCGGAGCGAACAGGTGCCCGGCTTCTCCGAGAAGCCGCTGACGATTTCCTCGTATCGCCTTGGCTTCGATGCATTCTGGGAGATCGATGTCTTCGGCCGCATTCGGAACCAGGCGCGATCGGCGGCGGCAACGGCAGAGAGCTTCCAGGCCAACGTCGACGATGTGCGCGTGATCGTGGCGGCCGAAGTGGCGCACAACTACTTCGAGCTGCGCGGTCTCCAGCAGCGTCTGGCGGTTGCCGAACGGAGCCTGTCCAACCAGCAGCAGACGCGGCAGTTGACCCAGGTCAAGCGGGACGCCGGCATCGGTGAAGAGCAGGACGTTGCCAGCGCCGCGGCGCGTGTCGCGGCAGTCGAGGCGAGCATCCCGCCGATCAGGAGCGCGATCGCGCAACGCGCGCATCGCCTCGCGGTGCTGATCGCGACGCGGCCGGGCGAGCTCGATGTCGATCTCGCGCCACGGCCATACCCGACGCTTGCGAAGGCGCTGCCGATTGGCGAGCCGAACTCATTGCTCCGCCGTCGACCAGATGTGCGCGCGGCAGAGCGTCGTCTCGCGGCATCGACCGCGAATGAAGCCGTGGCCGCGGCGGATCTCTATCCGCACATCACGATCAGCGGGTTCCTCGGTCTGCTCGCTGGTCGCGGCAACTTGTTCAACGTCTCCGACACGCGCGCATGGGCGGTGACGCCGGCGCTCAGCTGGGCCGCGTTCGATCTGGGCAGCGCACGCGCACGTCTGCGTGGCGTCGAAGGCGTGACGCGGGAGTCGGTCGCCGAGTTCGAGCAGGTTGTCCTGCTTGCCCTCGAGGAAACGGAGAACGCTCTTGTCAGCTATCGCGAGGACCAGCAGCGCCTCGTGAAGCTGACCGAGCAGGCGCGAGAGAGCAGCCGCGCCGCCGCGATTGCCCGCGTGCGGTATCGGGAGGGCGCAGCTGACTTTCTCGCTCTGCTCGACGCTGAGCGCACGGAGCTGCAAGCGGAGGACGCCGTCGCCGACGCCGAAGCCGGTGTGTTCACCAGCGTCATCGCTGTCTACAAGGCACTGGGCGGAATACCTGTCTCATAAGCGGGATTAGGTACTCGGGATCCGGGATCCGGGATTCGGGATCCGGGGCTCGGGATTCGGGGTTCGGGATTCGGGATTCGGGATCCGAACTGGGATTTCAAAAACCCGTGGACCGAGGACTGTCGACCGTGGACTAAGACCATGCCAGCTTTGTTCTTTCGCAAACTTGTGCAACGGATTCGAGAAGAGTTCGAGGACGCCCCGAATCTCCGGATGACCGTGAGCGAGGCCGCCCGGTTCTGGGCGCTCGATTTTGCGACCTGCGAGCGCGTCCTTGCGGAGCTTCTTCGGACGGGCTTCCTGGCAAGAGGCCCTGATGAGCGGTATGGTCAGATGACTGTGCATTGATGTGAGTCAGAGTCAGCACGGTCCGACGGGGCGACGGGGCGACGGTGCGAGGGTCCGGTCCGAGGGTCCGGTCCGAAGGTCTGGTCCGAGAGTCTGGTCCGGAGGGTGCCAAAAGTCCCTCAATCCGAGGCACATCAATCCAACTGTGCTGCGTGACCGCCCGTATGTCCCGGCCATCGAGCCGTCGCCCCGGACCGTCGCACTGTCGCCCCTTCGCCCCCTCGTACCGCACGAGTCGACAGCATTGACGCGCGTACAATAGTCATCGGCTGAATCCAGCATCTTTTTGATAGCGCGGATGACTTCATGACTAACTACGCTCGCGTCCGGCTCTTCGCTCTTGTCGCAACGATCGTCGCCACCCTGGGGTTCGCGAGCGCACAGCAAGTCGCGCCGCCTGCGATCCCCCCTGCAGTTCGCGCCGCCACCCTCGAACAGCAGGTCCCGGTTGACCCGCTGATCACGGTCGGTACGCTGCCCAATGGCATGCGTTACTACGTCCGCGAGAATCGCCAGCCGCAGGCGCGCGCCGAACTGCGTCTTGCGGTCAAGGCCGGCTCCGTGCTCGAGGACGAAGACCAGCGCGGCATGGCGCACTTCGTCGAGCACATGGCCTTCAACGGCACCACGCATTTCCCCGGGAATGCCGTCGGCACGTTCATGCAGTCGCTCGGCGTTCGCTTCGGCGCCCACGTCAACGCGCACACCGGCTTCGACGAGACGGTCTACGAGCTGCAAATCCCGACCGACAACCCGAACGTCGTCGATCGATCGCTGCTCATCCTCGAGGACTTCGCGCGCGCCG
The DNA here is from genome assembly GCA_963772955.1 of uncultured Acidobacteriota bacterium. Taxonomy (GTDB): domain Bacteria; phylum Acidobacteriota; class Vicinamibacteria; order Vicinamibacterales; family UBA2999; genus Gp6-AA40. Next base: position 402,038 of record CAVYZF010000010.1, read on the forward strand.
TCACCTTCGAGCCGACGGAGATCGACCAGGAGCGCGGCGTCATCCTCGAGGAATGGCGCCTCGGTCTGGGCGCAGACGAGCGCATCAACGACCTGCAGTTTCCGCTGCTGCTCAAGGGATCGCGCTACGCGGACCGCCTGCCGATCGGCAAGCCCGAGATCATCCGCAACGTGAATCACGACCGGCTGAAGCAGTTCTACACGGACTGGTATCGCCCGGACATGATGGCCGTGATCGTTGTCGGCGACTTCAACAAGGCCAACATGGAGTTCCAGATCCGATCGCACTTCGGAGCGATCCCGGCGGCGACGTCGCCACGGCCGAGACCCACGTACACGGTGCCGGCTCAAACGGGGACGACCTACTCGGTACTCACCGATCCCGAGGCGACGAACACACGCATCAGCGCCACCAGCACGATGACGGCGCGCGAGCAGATGACGATCGGCTCCTACCGGCAGCACATGGTCGAGCAGTTGTTCAGCGCGATGTTGTCGACGCGGCTCGGCGAGATCTCGCAGGCGCCGAACGCCCCCTTCCTGCGCGCGCAGGCCGATCGCGATCTCTTCGTGCGCACGATCGAGGTGACGAGCCTCGACGCGCTCGTGGCAAAGGGCAGCGTCGAGCGCGGACTCTCGACGCTCTTCGCCGAGCTCGCCCGTGTCGAGCGCTTCGGGTTCACCGCACCGGAACTCGCCCGCATGAAACTCAACCTCCAGCGCGGGCTCGAGCGCGCCGTCGTTGAAAAGGACAAGAGCCCGTCCGGCCCACTTGCCGACGAGTTCATCCGCAACTTCATCCAGGACGAGCCGATCCCCGGCATCGTCTATGAGTACGGCTTGAACCAGCGATTCCTGCCGGAGATCACGCTCGCCGAGGTCAACGCGGTCGCGAAGGGCTGGATGCCGGATCGCAACCGTGTCGTGGCCATCTCGGCGCCCGAGGCCGACAAGGCAACGCTGCCCAATGACGTCAAGTTGGCCGGTGTCATCAGCGCCACTGATGCCGAGCGGCTGACGGCGTACGTGGACACGGTGAACAATCGACCGCTCCTGGCGCGTGCGCCCACGGCCGGTTCGGTTGCCGGGACGACGACTGCGGACACGCTCGGGATCACGGAGTGGACGTTGTCGAATGGCGTCAAGGTCGTGCTGAAGCCGACCACCTTCAAACAGGACGAGATCGTCTTCCGTGCGATCAGCCCCGGAGGCACGTCGCTCGCGAGTGACGCGGATTACATCCCGGCTGAGACTGCGGATGCCGTCGTTGCCCAGGGAGGCCTCGGTGACTTCAGCAGGATCGATCTCGACAAGGTTCTCGCAGGCACGACCGCGTCGGTCCGCGCCGACATCGGCCCCACTGAGGAAGGTCTGTCCGGTGGCGCCGCGCGAAAAGATCTCGAGACGATGTTCCAGTTGATCTATCTGACGTTCACTGCGCCGCGCGCCGATCCGGTCGCGTTCAAGGTGTTGACCGAGCAGTTGAAGATCACGCTCGCCAATCGCGAAGCGCAGCCGGACACGCTCTACAATCGTGCGCTCGACGCCGCGCTGAGCCAGAACCATCCGCGCGCCGAACCGCTGACGCCGGCCAATGTCGACCGGATGGACCTCGCGAAGTCGATGGCGTTCTACAAAGAGCGCTTCTCCGACGCGAGCGATTTCACCTTCGTCTTCGTCGGCAGCTTCGACCTGCCGACGATGAAGCCACTTGTCGAGAAGTATCTGGGGGGCCTGCCGTCGCAGCGCCGGAATGAGATGGTGAAGGACATCGGTATCCGTCCTCCGTCAGGCGTCGTCCAGAGACAGGTCAAGAGCGGTATCGCCCCCCGCAGTCAGGTCAGCATCGTCTTCAGCGGACCGTTCCAGAATGACGAGCAGCACCGCGTGATCGCGCAGGCGATGGCGGATACGGTGGCGGGCAATCTCCAGCGGACGTTGCGCGAGGATCTGGGCGGAACCTACGGTGTGAGCATGGTGCCGCGATTCAGCAAGCGGCCGATCGGCGAGTACCGCTTCACGATCAGCTTTGCCTGCGACCCTGCTCGCACGGACGCTCTGATGAAGACGGCCTTCACGGTGATTGACGAATACAAGCGGAACGGACCCGGGCAGGGGCAGGTTGCCGATACACGCTCCACGCTCACGCGCGATCTCGAGACCAACAGCGCCAGCAACCTGTATCTGTTGAATCGCATCCTGTTCAAGTACGAGTTCGACGAAGACGTGAAAGATGTCTTCAACATGCGGCCGTTCTACGATTCGCTGACGGTCGCCTCGCTGCGGGATGCGGCGCGGGAGTACCTGAGCACCGATCGCTACGTCGCCGTCACGCTCGTCCCCGAGAAGTAAGAGCGCAGCGCCCTGAACGTCGTCGATCGCCATATGATTGCGATCATGCGTATCTACTTACGTGTGGTCGCAACAGCCCTCCTGCTGGCCGCGTTCGTGGCGTGCCGGCAGGCTGGCCCGAGCAGCAACTCTCCCGATACCGATCTCAAGACCTTACTCGATGACGCCGATACCACGCTCCTGCGTCTGGGCAACGAGGCGAGCCAGGCCGGGTGGACGCAGGCGACGTACATCACGCCAGACACCGAGGCGATTTCGGCACGCGCGACCGAAGCCTACACCAACGCCGTCACCGACTTCGCCAAGCGCGCAGCGACGTTCAACGCGCAGAACGCGACACCAGACGAGCAGCGCAAGCTCACCGTTCTCAAGAACTCGCTGACGATGGCGTCGCCGTCGGATCCGAAGGAGGCGGCGGAACTGGCGAAGCTGGTGACCGCGATGGACGGCGCGTACGGCCGCGGCAAGTACTGTCCGCCTGGCGAGGGCAGCGCGGAGAACTGCCTGGACATCGAGGCGATCACCGAGATCCTCGCCAAGGATCGGAACCCCGCCAGGCTCCGCGAAGTGTGGGAGGGCTGGCACACGATCTCGCCACCGTTCAAGAAGGACTACGTGCGGTTCGTTGAGGTCTCCAACAAGGGCGCGAAGGAACTCGGGTTCGCCGACACCGGCGTGATGTGGAAGTCGCGATACGACATGCCGCCGGAGGAGTTCGCGAAGGAACTCGATCGCCTCTGGGAGCAGCTGCGGCCGCTGTATCTGTCGCTTCATACCTACGTGCGCGCGAAGCTTCACGCGAAGTACGGCGACGCGGTTCCTGCCGACGCACCGATTCCTGCACACCTGCTCGGCAACATCTGGGCGCAGGACTGGTCCAACGTCTACGACCTCGTTGCGCCACCCGGTGGCGGCCGCGGCGTGTCGCTCGACGAGATCCTCAAGGCGAAGAAGGTGGATCCGCTGGAGATGGTTCGCATCGGCGAGCGCTTCTTCACGTCGGTGGGGTTCGATCCGCTGCCGAAGACGTTCTGGGAGCGGTCGCTCTTCGTGAAGCCGCGCGATCGTGAGGTCGTGTGTCACGCGAGCGCGTGGTACGTCGACAATATGGACGACATCCGCATCAAGATGTGCATCGACCAGACGGCGGAAGACTTCACGACGATCCACCACGAGCTCGGTCATGACTTCTACGCGCGCGAGTACAACCACGCGCAGCCGATGATCTTTCGCGACAGCGCGAACGATGGTTTCCATGAGGCGATTGGCGACACCATCGGCCTCTCCGTCACGCCGGAGTATCTCGTCAAGATCGGGTTGCTCGACAAGGCGCCGGATGCGACCGGCGACATCCCGCTGCTGCTCAGGCAAGCGCTGGACAAGATCGCGTTCCTGCCGTTCAGCCTCGTGATCGATCAGTGGCGCTGGCAGGTGTTCAACGGCCAGGTTCCACCGGAGCGCTACAACGCGGCGTGGTGGGAGCTGAGGGAGCGCTACCAGGGTGTGCGTGCGCCTTCAGTGCGCGGCGAGGAGTACTTCGATCCGGGCGCCAAGTATCACGTGCCGGCGAACACGCCGTACGCGCGCTACTTCCTCTCGTACGTCCTGCAGTTCCAGTTTCATCGAGCGCTGGCGAAAGCGGCGGGCTGCACCACGCCGCTCCATCGCTGCTCGATCTACGGGAGCACCGAGGCAGGAACGAAACTGAAGAACGTGCTGGCCATGGGTGTGTCGAAACCGTGGCCCGATGCGCTCGAGGCCTTGACCGGCGAGCGGCAGCTCGATGCCAACGCCATTGCAGATTACTTCGCGCCGCTCAAGGCATGGCTCGACGAACAGAACAAAGGGAGCAAGGTTGGCTGGTAGCGTCACCATCGATCATCGACTGCTGGATGGACGTGCGGTCCGCGATCGCATTCTCGGCGATGTCACAGAGCGTGTGCGCGAGGCGACGGCGAAGCACGCCATCGGCCGTCTCGTGTCCGTCAGTATCGGTGAACACAAGGCCGCCGCCGTCTACGTGCGCGGCCAGGCGAGCGCGGCGAAGAAGGTGGGCCTTCGCTTCGAGGAGCAGATCTGGCCCAGCACTTTGACGCAGGACGAGTGCAAGACGCGCATCGTCAAGATGAACGACGACCCCGACGTGTTGGGCGTCATCCTTCAGCGCCCGGTGCCGAGCCACATCCACGGACGCTCGCTCGCATCGGCGATCCACCCGTTCAAGGACGTCGAAGGCATGAACCCCGCTTCGATCGGGAACATCGTCTACAACGATCTCGCGCTAGCGCCGTGCACCGCCGCAGCATCGGTGGAGTTGATCAAGGCAACGGGACTCAACCTGCACGGCCTCGAGGTCGTGATGGTGGGCCACTCCGAGATCGTCGGCAAGCCGGCGGCGTTCATGCTGATGGCCGAAGGCGCGACGGTCACTGTCTGCCATCACATGACACGCTCGGTCGCCGCTCATTCACGTCGCGCGGACGCGGTGCTCGTCGCGGTGGGGAAGCCGAAGTTCCTGCGCGCGGACATGGTCAAGCCGGGCGCGGCGGTCATCGACATCGGCATCAACCAGATCACCGGCCCCAACGGCGAGACGGTGATCGTCGGCGACGTCGATACCGAGGCCGTGAAGGAAGTTGCGAGTTGGGTGACGCCTGTCCCCGGTGGGGTCGGTCCCGTGACCGTGGCCATGTTCATGCGCAACGCCGTCGCGGCGCACGGCAAGCAATTCGCCGCCGGCTGGCTGGACTGATGTCCTAAATTCGGACGGGGTCTGACCCCGTCTATTCGACGATCGCGATCTGCGACACCAGGTTGATGAACGGCGAGAACGTCGCCGTCCGCCCGAAGCGATCGGTTGCCGTGACGGTGTAGCTCAGGGTCGCGGGTTGAGCATCGGCTGGAACGACCCATACCCCTGTCCACATCTCTGACGGCTGCCGCGGATATTCCGCCGCTGGGAATCCGCCCTGACCGCGCCATCGCATCGGCACGTCGATCGTCTGGCCGGCGTACTTCAAGTGGGCGACCAGCACCGCGGTGTTCTCCGTTTCGCCAGTGCCGCCGTCGATGGCCGTCATGCGAAAGCCGATACGCTGACCGCGCTTGAAGCGGCTCATCTGGATGCAGTGCGTGGGCAGGGTCCCGGGAACGTCGAAGCTCACGACATCGCCCCAGATCACCAGCTTGCCCGAGGGATGTCCTGCCTGCGGTTCTGGCGGCGGGGGAGGTGGACCCGCGGCCCGCCCTCGGCCCTGGCCCTCTGGAGGAGCCTGGCCCTGCCCGGCGATGGTCGAACTCACGGTAAGTGTCACGACCCCTACGAGGACCCAGATCGAAATCGGTTTGTACAGCGTCGTCATAGTCGAGACCATACCCGCGTCGCCCTCGAGGGTCAACGCCAACTTCGTGTAGCCTTGTGCCCGACCGGAGGCCACTCATGAAGCGACGACTCCTTGCTCTCGCGGGATGCATGGCTCTCGTAACATCGACGCCGGCGCTCGCACAGCTGGCACCTCCCAACGACATCGGCGTCGCGCTCGGACACATCCACCTCGTCGTCAGGAACGTCGATGCCCAGAAGGAGTTCTGGACGACGATGCTCGGCGGGACGATGGTGAGCAACGGACCGCTGACACTCATTCAGTTTCCCGGTGTCTTCATCATGCTTCGTCAGGGTGAGCCAACCGCCCCGTCAGCCGGGTCGATCGTCAACCACTTTGGCTTCGTGTACAAGGACCTCGCCGCCGCGCGGGCCCGGTGGAAGACGGGAGGGGTCAAGTTCGACGTCGGCGAGACGAATCCGAATCAGGGATACGTCTATGCGCCCGACAGTTCGATCCGCGTCGAGGTCTTTGGCGATCCGTCGCTGCCGGGGCTGGTCAGCATGGATCACATTCATCTCTATCCGCCGCAGGCGGACATCCCCGCGATCCAGGCGTGGTACGCGAAGGTCTTCGGCGGCATTCCTGGCAAGCGTCAACGGGTCGCTCTGCCAGGTCTCACCGATTGCGACTACTTCCATCGTTTCAATCTGTCCTTCTCAGCCGGTGAAGGAAAGTTGGCGCCGACGAAGAGTCGCGAGCTCGATCACCTCGGCTTCGACGTGAAGAACATCGACGAGTTCGAGAAGAGATTGGTGGCGCAGGGTTTGAAGTTCGAGGCGCCGCCACGCCAGGTGCCAAACTCACAAACGAAAATTGCATTCCTGACCGATCCATGGGGAACGTACATCGAGGTCACTGAACATCTTGCGCCGTAACCCGGTCGTGTCCGCGCTTACACGCCCGTAGTGTCCAGCTCTACACGAGTGGCTGAGTAGCTGAGTAGCTGGGTAGCTGGGAGGATTGGGTTATTCTGGCCGCTCAGCCACCCCAGCTACCAAGCCACCCAGGCCTACCCAGCAACTCAGAACCGCTGGCAGCCCGCTTGAATACGCCCAAAGGCGGAGGATGCAATGTCGATCCTGCGCGCTCTGGTTATCGCGAACTCCGATCCGACCTCGCCACGAGTGGCGATTCTCTTGCAACGAGGTCGGTCGGAGTGCTTATGGAGTTGATTGGAATCGCCGCTGTGATCGCGCTGTCAGTCGCCGTGAGCCTGGCGGGCGCACGCGTAATCCTGTCGGCAAGCTTGTTTCTGATGATGCGTGGCGTGGCGCCGGTGACTGCTGATGTTCAGCAATCGGCATCGCATCCGGCGCAAACAGTCTGAGGCCCGAGTTCTTTCCCCTCCATCCGCATTTCGCGGATGATACGCGGTGGCCATGACAGCACCGCGTCACCACTTCTTCCTCCTCGTCGCGCTTTCGCTGGCGACAGCGTCGTGTTCTTCGCCTCCGCCTGCCGCTCGCACGATCGAAGCGGCCCAGGTGCGCATGCGCGATGGCGCCCGGCTGAACGCGGACGTCTATCTGCCGGCCGCGACGGGTAAAGTTCCTATCGTCCTGATTCGCACACCTTACAAGACGGAGCTCGGTCGACGGAACGCGTTCGTCGACCGGTTGCTCGAGGCAGGCTACGGAGTCGTGCAGCAGCACGAGCGCGGACGGTTCCTCTCGGAAGGCGAGATGCACATGCTCGGTCGCGCCGACGAGGACGGCTGGGACACGCTTGACTGGATCGCCGCGCAGGACTGGTCCAACGGCAAGGTCGCCACCTACGGCTGCTCATCGTCGGCCGAGAATCAGCTGAAGCTCGCGTCGCTCGGACATCCCGCTCACAAGGCGATGATCGCCTACTCGGCTGGTGTCGGCGTCGCGGAGGCGGGTCCGTTCCGCGAGCAGGGCAACTTCTGGCGTGGCGGAGCGTGGCAGCAGGGATGGGCGAACTATTTCTTCGAGGAGATGGGACTCCACGGAAGCGGCGGAGCACGCATCGACTCCACGGTGTACGACACAGCGCGCATGCACTTGCCGATGATCGACATGGGCAAGGCAGCAGGCGCGCCGGAGACGGAGCTCGCAGAGTATCTCCGCCGCGGCCCGTCGCATCCCGACTGGGACGATGACCGCGTGACGAACGCAGATGTGATCAAGGTGCCGGGCCTCTGGGCCGAAGCGCTCTACGACATCTCGTCGCGATCGACGGTCGCGTTCTTCGAGAAGACGCGGAAGGAGAACCCCGCAGGCAATCAGGCGATCGTCATCACCAATGGCCGGCACTGCGCGTTCGGCCGCACGTCGGAAACGGACACGATCGGCGACCGCGATCTGGGCGACACACGACTCGACTTCATCGATCGGCAGATCAACTGGCTCAATCGCTGGCTCAAAGACGATGCGTCGGCGACGATGCCGAGGAGCCCGATCAGGGTGTACATGGCGGGCGCGAATCGCTGGGTGGACTTCGGCTCAGTCCCGTGGGCGGGACGCGATCCCTCGCGCGTCTTCTATCTGACGAGTGGCGGCCGGGCGAACACGTTGAAAGGCGATGGCCGCCTCGTCGATGCGGCACCGGATGCGGGCGGTGGCGATACGTTCACCTACGATCCGGCGAAGCCAGTGATTGCGCATGGCGGCGAGATCAGCGGAGTCGGAACCGATCAGGAGAAGAATGACGGCTCGTACGACCAGCGTGCGATCGAGGCACGGGAGGATGTGCTGGTCTACTCGAGCGAGCCTCTGGCTGAGGACCTCGCGGTCTTCGGATACGTCGAGACGGAGCTCTTCGTAGGGTCGGGGGCACCAGATACCGACGTCACCGTGAAGCTCGTTGACGTCGCACCGGATGGCACGGCGTGGAACATCGCGGACACGATCCAGCGCATGCGGTATCGCGACGGCGACGACAGGCAGGTCTTCATGAAGCCCGGCGAGCTCTATCGCGTGACGCCGCCTGCCATGCTCGTCGCCAATGTGTTCCTCAAAGGGCATCGCCTCCGCATCGAGGTGTCGTCGAGCAATTTCCCGAGCTACGCGCGCAACCTCAATACGGCGAACGATCCGTACACGAGCACGCAGATCGCGATCGCCCGAAATACCATTGGCCACGGTGCGGGCCGGCTGTCGAAGATCGCACTGCCTGTCGTGAAGCCCTGACAACGCCTTTGGGGCTCTGTGCCAATCCGGGAAATCGCCCGATCCCGGGGCTTGGTAGCCGTCTGATCGTCCGATACTCTTGGAGTTCATGTCTTCACCAGTCACCGACCGGCCGGCGTCGAAGATCCTCGACCTCGAAGTCAAGGATGCGCGCATCATCTTCACCCCATCCTGGGAAGGTCTCCAGGAAGAGGTTGGTCGCGAGAATCTTCGCTTTCCGAAGGAGATCATCCTGCTCGGAGGTGCCCCCGGCGCTGGCAAGGGGACGCAGACGCAGTTCATCAACGAAACGCGTGGGCTGACCTGCCCGCCCATCGTCATCAGCGAACTGTTGACGACGCCCGAGATGGAGAAGCTGAAGGCGCAGGGCGTCATGGTTGGCGACAAGGAAGTCGTCAGCCTCCTCCTGCGCACGCTGCTGGATCCGATCTACCGGGACGGCGTCGTGCTCGATGGCTTCCCGCGGACGCCGGTGCAGGTGGAGTGTTTGAAGCTGCTCGTCGAGAAGATCAACGAGCTGCACAACCAGTTCGCCGATACGCCGCTCGCGATTCATTTCCGCCGGCCGACGATCCACGCGATGGTGCTGTTCGTCAGCGAGAGCACGAGCATCGCGCGTCAGCTCGGTCGCGGACGCGAGATCGCCGAACACAACAAGAAGGTCGCCGAGACCGGTGACGGCACGGCGATCGAGTTGCGCGCGACGGATCTCTCAGAGGATCTCGTGCGCCGCCGCTATCAGGTGTTCAAGGAGCAGACGTGGACGGCGCTCACGTCGCTACGGCAGCTCTATCACTACCACTTCATCAACGCCGAGGGCCCGCTCGCCGAGGTGCAGGCCAACATCCTCAAGGAGCTCAAGTACCAGAGTTCGCTGGAGCTGGACCCGCGCACGTTCGCGCGCGTGCGCGCGCTGCCGCTGGCCGAGGAGCTCGTCATCCATGGCCGCCAGGAGCTGGTCAAGAGACTGGATAGCTACGAGCTGGAACACACCCAGCTGCTGACCCAGGTCGTGGAGCTCGTCGCCGCGAAGTTCATGCCGATCATCGAGCGGCACGCGCTGTCTGGCCGCGCGCACGTGAACTCTGAGGATCCGATCTTCAACGAGCCGCTCGCGATCCCGATGCTGATCGATCTCTTCTCCGAGCGTGGCTATCACGCATCCGTCGACAAGACGATGCAGCTGATTCCCGAGCGAGTGGATCTGAAGACGGGCGAGATCAAATACCGCACGAAAGCGGTCTACCGCATCCAGATTCTGTTCGAGGCCTCGAAGATCCGCCGCGGCTGAGGAAGACTGGCTCAGGACGAAGGCGGCCCTTTTCGCAACCCTCGAAACAGGACAATGTCTGTCGTCGTCTTGCCGCGGGCGACGGCGAGGCGCGCGCCATCGCGCGACCACGCGAAATCGAGAATCGCCCGACCGTCGGCGAAGTGGCTCAATTGACGCGGCGGCGCGCCGCTGAGTGGCTGTACCCACAGGTTCGGCTGTGATTGCATGTTGACGTACCCGATACCGTTGCTGTCCGTCGTCCACCGCAGCCGCCCTCCAACACCGAGCGCGATCGCAAGCCCCGGCGGGGTCAGGCGTTTCTGCGTTGTGCATGCCGGCAGGTCGCAGACGACGATCGTCGTTCGGTTCTTGTCGTCGAACGACGCGAAGGCCAGCGACTTCCCATCTGGCGATACGTCCGGCGTATAGGCCTCGAGGTCGGTGAGCTGCGCCGGTGTGCCGCCTTCGATGGGAACGATCCACAGCCGTCGCCTGCCGGCGCTGGTCCGTGCAGTGAAGATCACTGAGCGGTCGTCGGGTGTGAGCACCGGCCAATCCGCGGTGCCTGCGATTCGTGTCGGCCGCCCTCCCTCCGGGTCAGTTCTCCACAGCGTGTTCAAGGTGTCGCTCGCACGGGAGACGTACACGATCGTGCGACCATCCGCGCTGACAGAGGGGGCGTCGGCGTCTGCCAGTATCGGGTCGGACGCCGCATTCTCAGGGGTGAGTTGCGACAAGCCCGTACCGCTGCTGGTGCGCGCGGTAAAGATCAGTCGATCCGGAGCCCACGCCAGACTGGAGCCGTTGGCCATCATGGGCTGGACGGCCGGCGCGACGTCACGTCCACTCGTTGCGGCGCTGTCGCCAATCCAGATGTCCACCTGTTCCTCGGTTCGCGCGACCGCGAGTCCGTCACGGTCCGCCGTAAGGCTGAGGCCTTGATAGGTGCTGAGATCGTTAGTCAGGCGTGACAGATCGCCCGAGGGATACGCCAGTCGCCACAGCTGTTGCGGAGCGCGTTGCCCCAACCGTCGGCTGAACAGCAGAGACGTGTTGTCGAACCAGACTCCCACGCCGGGAGGCGTAAGGCTCTTTGCCTGGACGCTTCCATCTGACACACCGACGAACAACGTGTAGCCGGTCAGGACACCGCCTGGGAAGCCCCAGCCGGGAATGGCGATTAGCTTGCCGTCAGGCGACCACGAGAGCCGTGTGTTCTCTCCGCCCGGATTCCGGACTGTAAAGAATCCGATTTCCGATCCCTCATGCATCGCGAGCGTTCGCTCGTTCCGGCCCTCAGCGTCCGCGACAACCACCGAGGTGTGTGATAACTCGAGGTCGCCTCGCGTGAACGCCATCTGCTTGCCGTCGGGTGACCAGGCCACCGGTGAGTGCACGTCGTCGATCAAGCGGCGCGGAGTCCCGCCGAGAAATGGCACGCGCCACAGCGTCAACACCACGTTCGGCAGACTCTCGAGCGTGAGATAGTCCACGAACGTGCCGTCGGGGGTGACGGTGACGCCAGCTATACGCACCCTGGGACGCGCCGCGACGATCTGCACGTTGCTCGCTGCACCCGTTTGACGGATCCACAGGCTCTCGTCGGCGCCGTCTCGCTGAACGTAGGCCACATACCGGCCGTCGGGCGAGACGAACGGAAGCGCTGCGTTGCCAGTGGTCGTCAACTGTTGAATCTCGGCGCCTTGCAACGACAACGTCGGCTGCGCCGCAGGGGACTGTCGGATGCGCTCATTCAGGTAGTACGCGGCGCCAAGCACCACTGCGAGTCCCATGACGGCCAGCACCAGCGCTCCGCGATGTCGCCCGGCAATCGCCGCCGCCAGCTGGCGATCGGACTCCGGGGATTTCAGGGGCACACGATCACTAGCTGGTGCGCCTGCTGCGTCCGTGCTCACGGTCACCGGGTGTGGAGCGAGGTCGCGTTTGAGCCGCTTCAGATCGGCGAGCATCTCCGCCGCGCTCTGATAGCGAACGTCCCGCTCTTTTTCGAGCGCCTTCGCGATGAGACGATCGAGCTCTGGCGGAACGTCAGGATTCATGCGCGCGGGCGGCGCCGGTGTCTTGCTGAGAATGTCGTGAAAGACGACTGCCGGTGTAATGCCCACGAACGGAGGCGAACCAGTCGCCATCTCGTAGAGGACGACGCCGAAGGAGAAGAGGTCAGTACGCGCATCTAGTAGTTCACCGCGTGCCTGCTCCGGCGACATGTAGTCGACGGTTCCGAGCGCAGTTCCCGGGCTCGTGAGTCTGGCTTCCGCCGGCGAGGTGGGGAGTGCCGACGCTCCGGCAGAGGGCGACAACTGGACCTGCGCGAGGCCGAAGTCGAGCAGCTTCAGATGACCGCGCGTCGTCACGAACATGTTGGCAGGCTTGAGATCGCGGTGCACGATGCCCGCCTTGTGCGCGGTGTCGAGTGCTTCGGCGATCTGAATCGCCAGCGTAAGCAGCTCGTCGATCGGCAAGCGATGGGAGTGCAGGTGGTCGCGCAGGGTTCGGCCGTCGAGCCATTCCATCGCGATGAACGGCCCGCCCGCGTGTTCACCAATCTCGTGGATGGTGCAGATGTTGGGATGATTCAGCGTCGACGCGGCTCGCGCTTCGCGCCGGAAACGCTCGACTGCACCCGCATCGTCAGCGAGCTGGGGAGGGAGGAACTTGAGGGCGACCTTGCGCCCGAGCGCCAGGTCCTCGGCGAGGTACACGACGCCCATTCCGCCGCCACCGAGGAGGGAATGTACGCGATAGCGGCCGACCGTTTCACCAGGTGTCATCGAGTGTTCGACCTGTCGCGGCCACTCTAACTTACTTCCGATCGAGCCGCTCCACGAGCGCGCGGGCACGCGCGAGCACGCTGTTGCGCTCGAGCAGTGCCTGCCGGTCGGCCTCAGACATGCGCAGGTTCAGCGCCGTCACGTTGACGAACTCCGCGTCGTCCAGATCCGGGTCCGGTGGCTCGACGCCGAGCGGAAGTGCGACATACAGCAGCTGCGTGAGTCGTTCGCGCAGCGTGCTCAACTGACCCAACTCGTCGTTCTTCAGCAGTTCCGGCACTTGTTCGACATGCGCGATGCGATACGGCTTGCGTTGATCTTCGCTGGCGATCCGGAACGTCATCACCCCGCGCAGCAGGATGAGATAGCGCCCGTCCGCAAGCTTCTCGTACTGCTGAATCTGGCCGGCGCATCCGACCTCGTAGATTGGCGGACGCCCTTCGTAGTCCTTTTCGAATCCCGGACGCAGGGCGACCATGCCGATGATGCGGCTTCCCGCGAGCGCGTCTGCGACCATCTCACGGTAGCGCGGCTCGAAGATGATGAACGGCCGCGACACACCCGGAAAGAGCGAGACCTCGGGAAGAGGAAAAAGCGGGATCTCGGACGGAAGCGACGTGGCTTCCGGTGGCGGGTTGTCGTTTCGGAGAACGAGCGCCTGGGAACCCTCGCCGACGCCCGCGTGCGCGGGCGAAGGCGATGTCAGACAGAGGGCGACAAGCCCGATGGCGAGCAGCTTCACCCCCACAGTCTAGTGGGATCGAGCCTCAGTTGAACGGCCCTTCTATCTTGTAGGTCTTGCCGGCAATGTCCTTGGCCGTGATCCGGACGGCCTTGATTCGCGTGACGTCTGGGCGGAACCTCGCGCCGCCTGCACCCGAGAACAGGTCGTACGGCACGTCTCGTTTGGCACCCGATTCCAGCCTCGGAAGCTCGCGCCGGAACGGCGCCAGCACACCGGAAGGCACCAGCTCGATCAGCCCCTCGGCAAGTGCGTTGCCCGAGCGATTCTCAATCGTGATGTAGGTCTGTGACGTGGTGAAGCCCACCGGTGCGTTGGGGTCCTGAGCCGAGGCCCCGCAGCCCGATGTCGAGAGCGTAACGAGGACGACGCACGCAACTGTTGCGCACAGGGGACCCGACAAGCGCTTCATACGCAGCTCCCTTCATGAACCGTAGGGTCGAAGAGCGCCGAACGCCGAAGTACGAAAGGGTCGATTCCTTGGCGGATTGAGCGAGCTAATTCTGCGCCTTCACGGCCTTTGGTGCAAACAGGTCACCGAAGTAGTCCTTTGCGTACCACTGAGGGCGATTGTCGCCGTCGGCAAGAGCCTTGACGACGCGATAGTTGAACTCCGCGAACTTTGCGCCTGCACTCCACACAATTGGCAGTGAGAGATCATCCGAAGGGCGATGGTAGTGCGTCGAGAGATACGTCGCCCACGCCTTGTCTCCGCCGTTCGCCATCCCAGTGGCAAGCATCACCGCCGGAACGCCCTGCTTCACCATCGCGTAGTGGTCGGACCGCACGAAGATGGCCTGCTCGGGCATCGGGTCGGGGGACAGCGCGATACCCATCGCCGCGGCGGTCTTCTCGAAGGCGCCCTTGAGCGTTGAATGCGAGGCCCCGAATGCGACGACGTCGGTGAAGTTGTAGAGCAGCATCGGCATGTCCAGATCGATCGCGGCGATCATGCGATCGAGCGGCACGGTGGGAGCGTGCGCGAACGATTCAGCACCGAGCAGCCCCTTTTCTTCGGCGGTGTTGGCGACGATCAAGACCGATCGGCGTGGCCGGTCTGGCGCGACGGCAAGTGCGCGCGCGACTTCAATGAGCGTCGCGGTGCCTGCGGCGTTGTCGAGCGCGCCGTTGTTGATGCGATCGCCACTGCCGTCCTTCTTCACGCCGATGTGGTCGGCGTGACCCATCAGAACGACGTACTCGTCCTTTAGCTTCGGATCGGATCCCTCGATGACGCCGACAACGTTCGGGCTGGAAAACCGCCGAACTTTCGTGGCGACGGAAATCTTCGCGGTGGCTTTGAGCTCGAATCCCTGGGGGCGACCTCCGTTCTGATCCGCTTCGTCGAGGACCTGCGCCAGCGTTTTTGCGGCGCCGGCGAAGAGAGACTCCGCGGCGCTCGGCTCGATGGCGGCGCCTACTTTGAGGCCGTAGCTCGGATCGAACGGTGTGCCGTCGCGCCGAACCCACGTCGTCGACTCGTCGCGGGACCCCTCCATCAACTGTTTCCATGGAAAAGCGCGAGCCGACACACGCGTCATCACGTTGACGATCGCGACGGCACCATGTTGGGCCGCGGTACGTGCCTGCTCGCTTTGCAGGTGCGCGCCCACTTCGCTGTCGATGCCCTTCGGCGAGCCGTAGAGAGCCACGACGATCTTGCCCTTCACGTCGAGTCCCTTGTAATCGTCGTAGCCAACCGCCGCGTCTTTCATGCCGAAGCCGACGAACACGAGCGGTGCGCTCAGGTTGACGGCGCCCCCTGCGATCGGACCGCGAAGGAGCGCGTTGCCGCGATGCTTCAGCGTCTGTGTTCCGCGACCGGTGGTCAGGCTCAGTGTGGGTGCGGGCCCTGTCAACGTGGCCTCGAGCAGGTCGACATTCAGGAAGTAGCCGCCGTTTTGCCCGCCAGGCTTCACGCCCTGCAGCGCGAACTGACTGGCGATGTAGTTGGCGGCGATGTCGTACCCGCGAGTGCCGGCTTCGCGTCCCTCCAGCAGATCGTCGGCAAGAAAGGTGACGTGTGCCCGGATGCGATCCGCACTGAACTCGGGCTCGACGGCGGTGACGACCGATGCGACGGCCGCGATCGCGACCACGACGGCGGCCACGCGTGGCTTCCGCATGACCGCGCTACCTCTTGTCGATGACAACCTTGCCTTCTTTCATGACGACCTTCGTCTTGAGCATCTCGTAAATGTTCAGCGTCGGGTTGCCGTCGATCAGGATGATGTCGGCAAGCTTTCCCGCCTCGAGCGTCCCGATCTGATCCGCCATGCCGACGTAGCGCGCTGCGTTGGGACCGATGATTCTGTGGATGTCGGCCATCGAGAACACGATGCTGTACGACTTCAGTTCGTGTTCGAGGACCACGAGATCGGCGGCGTTCTGATCGGTCGAATACGACATCGTCTGATGGTTGGGGTCGGCATCCCAGATGCGGCGTGCGTTGACGATCGTGTAGCCCGCCTCGGTCCCGGTCGCACGCCCTTTCGGATCGCGGTTGGCGCCGGCAATCGCTTCCGGCCATGGTTTACCGTCGCGGAAACGAACGGTGTTGTCCTTCGGCCACTGCACCGCCGCGGGTGCGGCTGACAGCGTGTCGATGTTCGGCGCGCCGAAGGCGATCAGGCCGGCGACAATCGATCCGGTCTGCGCGACTCTTTCTGCCTGGTCGTACGTCGTGAAGTCCTTGTTCGGCAGGTGCACCAGGCGAGTCACGCCGGCGTCGATCGCGGCGACCATCGCCGGGCTGCTGACGGCATGCACGTTCACCTGGATGCCGACCTTCTTTGCCTCGTCGACGATCGCCTTGAGCACTTCGATCTCTGACTGTGGCGGCGCGGGCTCGGGTGTCAGTCCGATTTCACCGGTGTGCTTGATCCCCTGCTTCGCCAGCGCCTGGATCGCGGCGCGCGCCTCGCCAGGCGTCTGCCGCAGATTGACCTGGCCGGATGCGATGACCCGTGGACCGACGATCTCGCCCTTCTCAATCCGATCGCGCAACGCGATGTTCGCTTCTGCCGGTCCGCCTCCTGCGAGCACCGTGGTGTAGCCAGCCTCGATCAGCGATTTCATCTGGGCGGCATCGAAGTTGTTCACGTGCTTGTGGCCGTCGATGAAGCCGGGCATCGCGCTCATGCCCTTGGCGTCGATGATCGTCAGCCCCTGCGTCGGCGCGGGGCCCGCGGTGACCGAGACGATCTTTCCGCCGCGCACGACGATCGTGCCCGACTCGATCACCTGGCCGCTGCCGACGATGACGCGGGTGTTCGTGATGGCGACGTCTTGCGCAGCCGCCGGATCCGAAGCGATCAGTCCGACGCACAGGCACGCCGCTGCAAAGTGAATTCTCATAGGCGCGGGATGGTAGCAGGAAATCTGAAGATTTGTGATCTGTGCCAACGAATCAACAATCACAGATCGTCAAATCCAAAATGCTCTCAGTGAGTCAACGCGTAGAGCACCACGTTGATGCCCACCGAATAGGCCTCCGGTGAGAACTTGTAGAAGTACTGCGGATCCTCGGCCTCGCGCTCCCAGCCGTCGGGGATGTCGCTGTTGTGGACCATCACGACCAGCAGCCGTCCGTGCGAGTCGGCGATGCCCTTCGCCTCGACGATGGAACTGTCTTCGCCGCGCTCGGAGATGCCGCCGCCGCTGCGGCGCCAGAACTGGATTGACGCCATCTGCGCAATCTCTTTCACCACGAACATCGACTGCCAGATCGGGTGCTCCGGCGGAAGAGCGACGATCGGGTATTTGTCCGAGGGCAGCACGCGTCCGATCTCTTCGTCCCATTGCTGGCCCGCGCGCGTGCCCCAGTAGTCGGACGCGAAGATGAAGCCGCCCTTCTCGAGATACTCGCGCAGCCGCAGGACCTCCTCGTCGGAGAAGCGGGCGGAGCCGCCATCCTCGACGAGGACGTAGGGACACTGGAAGAGGTCGGGATCGGTGGGGCTGACAGTGATGTAGTCCGGGTCGCCGGTCTTGTCCTTGGTGACGCGCGCCTTTGTCAGCTCGGCGAGGCGCACGCTGAAGTTGATGTCGGCACCGGGATAGTCGGTGCTCCAGCCGCGCTTCTCACGATGATCGCTCGTGAACATGAGTCGGCAGTGGTTGAACGCGCCGGCGAAGGTCGTCCCGGTTGCGTGCTTTGGGCTGGCGTAGAAGCCAAATCCGCCGCGCCAGATCTGTGCGTGGGCCACACCTGCAGTAACCACGACTGCGGCAATCGCGCCCAGGGTCACCACGAGGCGAGTGCGTGCGCTCATGACACCGGATTCCAGCATACTCCTCGCCGGGCACCGGATTGTTAGTCGTCCCGATCGTAACGGGTGATCCCCTGCCATTCGCGCGGTCCGCACGTTCTATGCTGTGGTTCCTATGCACAAGTCTGACGTGCGCAACATCGTTCTGTTGTCGGACGGCACCGGCAACAGCTCCGCAAAGTTGATGAAGACCAACGTCTGGCGGATGTACGAGGCCATCGATCTGACGAAGGGCGATCAACTCGCCCTCTACGACAACGGTGTCGGCACGTCGTCGTTCAAGCCGCTGGCCGTCCTCGGCGGCGCGCTCGGGTGGGGCCTCAAGCGCAATGTGCGCACCCTCTACACGTTCATCTGTGCGAACTATCGTCCCGGGGACCGGATCTTCGCCTTCGGCTTCAGCCGCGGCGCCTTCACGATTCGCGTGCTGATCGGGCTGATTGCCGATCAAGGCCTCATCGCCGGCGTGAGAGGCCGGGAGCTCGAGCGGCAGGCGAGGTGGGCGTACCGCGCGTACCGTCGGCAGTTCAACGCAACCAACGGGTTGGTCACGCCGCTGCGCGCGATTCGGGACTGGCTTCTGCCAAAGCTCGAACGCAAGCCGCCGTATACGATGGACGGCCACGTGATGGCACCGGTCACCTTCGTCGGCCTCTGGGACACCGTCGACGCCTACGGGTTGCCGATGGACGAGATGACGCGCGGGTGGGACCAGTGGGTGTGGCCGCTCTCGATCAACAACCACACGCGGCCGGACAACGTAGAGAAAATCTGCCACGCGGTGGCCCTCGACGACGAGCGGCACACGTTTCACCCGGTGCTGCTCGACGAAGGGTCCGAGCCCGCCTGCGACCATACCGACAAGGAGAGAGTCACGCAGGTGTGGTTTGCCGGCGTGCATTCAAACGTGGGTGGTGGCTATCCCGACGACTCGCTGGCCTGCGTGCCGCTGCGGTGGATGGCCGCCGAGGCGTGCAAGAAGCAGCTGCGCCTGCACCCGCATACCGAAAACGAATGGGCGGCGCGCGCCGATCCCAACGGCCCGCTCTACGATTCACGACGGGGGCTCGGCAGCTACTACCGTTACAACCCGCGCAGCATCAAGAAGCTCACCGACGACCGCTTCGCGGACGTGCACGTACCGAAGCCGAAGATCCACGAGAGCGTGTTTCACCGCATCGCCATCGGTCTCGGCGACTACGCGCCGATTGTGCTGCCCGACGACTACGCCGTCGTGACCGGTGATGGCGTGCTTGTTGAGGGCGACCAGAACCCGTTCGAGCATTCGACGCAGTTGCAGTCGCGGTGTGCCGATCAGGAGCGCGTGTGGAACCTGGTCTGGTGGCGCCGCATCACGTATTTCACGACCGTCGGCCTCACCGTCCTGCTGTTCGCACGGCCCTTCGTCATCGATCCGTCCGCCGGCGGAATTCTGGCGGTGCCGTCGAACGGTCTGAGCGCGGCGGTCGGACTGCTGGCGACGTTCCTCCCGGACGCTGCCCTCCCGTGGGTCGAGTTCTACAAGTTTCGTCCGGTCCAGCTCATTCTGCTGGGAGGCTTCATCACCGTCCTGCTCGTGATCAGCACGGCGCTGCAGCGGGCGATCACCGATCGGATGCGGGCGTTGTGGGACGGTATCTTCAGGCAGCCGGCGACCGCCGTCACGCCGAGCCCAGGGCCGACGGACTGCGTGTACCGACTGCGATCGCATCCGCGCTACCGCAGTGCCTTCGCAGCGATGACCCAGAAGGTATTTCCGTTCATCTTTGGCGTCGGCTGCCTGGCCGCGCTCGTTCTGCTCATCGTCGGCACAGCGAACCGCGCGGTGTTTGCCGCGGCGAGCGCGACGGGTAATACGTGCCAGGACCGCGAAGACGGACCCCTTCCCTGGAATGGCTGGCCGAGAACACTCCGTCTACCGAGCCGCGAGCTGTGTCTGCAGACAGGCCTTCAGTTGCTCAAGGGTCAGCGCTACCGCGTAGAGATCGTGTTGCCCGACAATGACCAATGGAGTGACAAGTCGATTCCGGTCAAATCGCCAGCCGGGTTCAGCAGCGGGGACGGCGGCCCGCTGTTCATCATGTTCCTTCCGTTCCGGCGAGTGCTCACGGCGCAGTGGTTCGCTCCGATGGTGCGGATAGGAAACACCGTCGCCGAATACCACCGGATCGATCAGCTCGAGGAGATCCCGTCGGCGCCGGCGAGCGCGTCCGGCGCCGCCCCCAGGCGTCAGGTGCGTGGATTCGTCGAGTTCACGCCGGCGCTCTCCGGCCAGATGTTCCTGTTCGTGAACGATGCGATCCTTCCGGGTCCGTGGCTGAAGACGCTGTACAACAACAACCAAGGCACCGCGACGGTGACGGTTGCCGCAATCGAGCCCGACCCGGTCGCAGCAGCGCCGGGACAACGGCGATAACGCGGACAGGACGCCCGCGCTCACTTCGTGCGGATCGGCTCGGCCGGGCGTTGCGTTACGATGGTTGTCATGACCCGTGCAGTGGTTCTCTCGCTGCTCGTCTTGATCATCCCGCGCGCGGTGTGCGCTCAGACGCTGAGCGCCCTTCATGTAAAGGTCGCGCTTGCTGACGCCGACGGGAAGGCGACGCCGGTGCCGCGGCATGCGCTCCTCATCAGCGACAATCCCGCCACTGCCGAACCACGCCTGGTCTACACCGGGCCCGACGGAACTGTGGACGTCAAGTTGCGGCCCGGGAACTACACGGTGGAATCGGACCACCCGGTTGTGTTCAACGGCAAAGCGTTCGAATGGATCCAGCATCTGGATATCGTCGCCGGCCGCGATGCCGTCCTCGAGATGACGGACCGAAACGCGAGACTCGCGACAGCAGATTCGCTCTCTGCCGCGGCGATCAAGTCCGATCCATGGATCATCCTCCCGCCACGGCAGGAGAGCGTCGTCGCACTGTGGACGGCGACGACGCGGGTATCGGGATTCGTCATCGACGCGAAAGGACTCATCGCGACGAGCCAGCGCGCGATCGGCGGCGCGACCACGGCTGAAGTGCAGCTCGCGCCGGACGTCAAAGTCGCCGCAACGGTGCTCGTCGCGGATTCGATGCGCGACGTCGCGATCCTCTGGGTGAATCCGACGGCCGTGGCGTCAGTCCGGCCGATCGAACTCGGATGCGGTCAGGCGGTGCCGACGGTTGTGAATGGACAGGACATCTTCACGATCGGCGCACCTCTCAGTCAGTTGAAAGGAATCACACCGGGAAGTGTGACTCGCGTCGACGCGCAGAGTATCGTCTCCGACTTCAGGCTCAGGCGTGGAGGCGTCGGTGGCCCGGTCTTCACCGCCGATGGCACCCTCGTCGGGATCACGTCCCTGCCGAATCAAAAAGATGATCAAGATCTGATTCGTCTCGCAGATCCGAAAATCGTGCGCACCAGCGCCGCCTGCGATGCGGTTGTTTCTGCCGAGAAGAAGATGGCGAGCGCTGCGCCGCCGAGCCACACGCATCTTCCGGTGGAGCCGGCTTCGCCGTTCCCACTGGATGCGCTCAAGACTGCCGTTCAAGGTCGCGCCGGCAGCCTCAACCCATACCAAATCGCCTCGTCTGACTTCGACGTAGCGTTCTTCACGCCCCTGCAGACCTACGGCCCGCAGTATCTGGCCGAGCAGATGCGGAATCGCGAACGCACGAGCGGCACGCGCACGGTTGTCACCGATCAGGGAATCGTCCGGCCGCTGATGGATTTCCGCAACTGGTCCGACTACGTCGCCGATTTTCCGCCTGTGCTGCTGGTTCGCATCACGCCGAAAGCGGCCGAAGGCTTCTGGACGACGGTCGCGCGTGGCGCCGCGCAGACGCAAGGCGTCGCGATTCCAGCCATCAAGCGGCCGAAATCAGCGTTCGCGAGCCTGCGCGCCTTCTGCGGCGACGCCGAGGTCACGCCGATCCACCCGTTCAAGCTCGAACAGCGGGTGGGTGACTCGACGCTCTACGAAGGTCTCTACGTCTTCGATCCCGGCGCGCTCGGACCGCAGTGCGGAACGGTCAAGCTCACGCTGTACTCGGAGAAGGAGCCGGAAAAAGGCGAGACTCGCGTCGTCGAACCGCGCGTGATCGAGCAGATCTGGCAGGACTTCGAACCCTACCGGGCGGCGAAGGACAAGTCAGGGGTTTGACGAAAGTTTGTTCGTGTCCCCCGCGTCTCCGGCGTATTGTCTGCCCGACGCGAGGAACGAATGGCAGGTTCAGGACGATCGATACCGTTGATTCGAGCGCTCGCCATCGCCGGGATGATGACGAGTGGCGGCGACGCGCTGGGCGCGCCCCTGCAGTTCGCCGGCGCGCCGTGTGCCAGGCCGCCGGAACTCCACTGCCCCGACTCCGGATGTGCGGCGCAAGTCGTCGTGAATGGCGGCTCCGTCGTCGAAGCCAAAACGGGCCGAACCTACTTTCTCGACTACCCGTGCGATCTGAAACGTGGCGAGAAGGTCACGTTCATCCTGAGCCTGCACGGCGGCGGATCGTACGGCAACTGGCAACGGCACTACTTTCCGATCCTCGACTACGTCGACAAGTACCGCCTGGTCATCGCCACGCCGTTCTCGCCGCGCCGGGTCTGGACCGCAGACGACGATGGCTATCTGCAGAACATCGTGACGAGCGTCATCGAGCAGCTCGGGCATGCCAACATTAAAGCTTTCTGGCTGGCCGGCCATTCACAAGGGGGCCTCACCTCAACCCGCATCGTCTGCAGTGACTTCTTCAAGACGAAGGTCGATGGATTCCTGAGCCTGTCGGGTGGTCGCGTCGGGGGGCAGGCCGGTCGCGCGGCGAACTTTGGCGTACCCGCGGCGAGGGGAGCGACAGACGCTGGTCGTGGCGCGGCGCCACCGGCGGCACTGCCTCCCGGTGCGCTGGTGATTCCACCACCGCCGGCGTGTGATTTCACATCTTCGAAACTGGCGAGCACGAGATCAGCGCGCTGCCAACGGCGTCGGAGCGCGCGGAATACGGATGCTCGGCCGAGAGGAAGCGCGCGAAGTCGTCGACGTCAAAGCGGGCTACGTCTACGACGGGACGCGACGGATCCGGTTCGAAGGCGTGGGGGCTTCTGCCGCGGCCGGGGAAGGCAGAGGTCATGTCATTTCGCAATTGCCAGGCGGCGAGTCGTCGCCGACGTTGTTCGCATCGACAAGGGACACACCGAAGGCCTCGAGCCGAAGGTGACCGAGGAACTGGTGAAGCTGATGCTGTCGGCTCGTGGCGGCAAGATCCAGCAAGGCGGGTAGAGGAGACATCATGCTCACACGATCGTTGTCGTTCCTGATCGTCATTGCATC
This sequence comes from uncultured Acidobacteriota bacterium, assembly GCA_963772955.1. Classification (GTDB taxonomy): domain Bacteria; phylum Acidobacteriota; class Vicinamibacteria; order Vicinamibacterales; family UBA2999; genus Gp6-AA40. Next base: position 425,319 of record CAVYZF010000010.1, read on the forward strand.
GGCCACGATGCTCGGAGGTCAATCGAGTCTCCCCGCGGACATACACCCGGAGTCGCTCTCGCGTCTGCCTCCGATTCAGCGCAGTGAGTTGAACGAGGACGGCAAGCGCATCTACGACGCGATCGCCAGCGGCGGTCGCGGGATGCCAAAGACCGGACCCGCCGCCGTCTCGATGTACAGCCCGAAAGCCGCAGAGTCGATTCAGGCGCTGAATCAGTACTTGCGGACCACGGTCGTTGGTAGCCGATTCTTCGAGCTGTCCGCGCTCATCGCCGCCCGCGAATTCGATCAGCAGTACCAGTGGTCAGGTCACGAGCCAACGGCCCTGCGTGCGGGCCTTGAGCAGTCGGTCATCGACGTCGTGAAGCTCGATAAAGACGTGAATGGTCTGTCGGAGAAGGATGCGACGGTGATCCGTCTGGGCCGGGCGCTCTTCCGCGATCACAAGGTGAGCCCCGATCTCTGGGCGAAGACGGTGTCGCTGTTTGGACGTCAGGGCGCCGTGGAAATCACGGCGATCATGGGGGACTATGCGATGGCGGCCGTCATGTTGACGGCCGCAGACCAGCAGCTTCCGCCCGAGCGGAAGCCGCTGCTGCCGCCACGACGATGAGGCGTGCGTGTTGCGGGGCCCGGCGCTGGATCAGCCCGGCGTGCCGTCGTCGTCTGCGCCGAGCTCCTCTTCGGCGTGCTTGATGTCGCTGGTGTTGGCGCTCGTCACGTCTTCGGTGAGAGCAACGGCGCTTGTGCGCCAGTCGAGGCCATCTGCATCAGGTTCGCCCCACACGTCCGGTGTGGATTCAACGGCGCCCTTCGTCAGATCCTCATCGATTTGCCGGTCCGCTCGTGGGTCCATCGTGTTCTCCCTGCGAGAGTGAACGGCCGCTTCAACGGGGAGCGGTACAGGACGGATCTTACACAGGTCGCCCTGCCGGGCCTAGCAACATTCCTGTGTGCCCTCTTCCTGAGACTGCGGTCCCGGTTACGTCGGTCACGCTGATGTTGACGTCCATCCTCCGGAAGGACGTCGTGGGCCCGCGGAACGTGCCCCACAGCGGGAGTGCGTTCCGCTGGTCCCACGCCACAGCCACGCGGATCAGGTTGCGATTGCCGACGATGCTGTTGGTCGGGTCGAAATCGACCCATCCCGCGCCTGGTAGGTACGCCTGCATCCAGCCGTGCGTCGCGCCCCCACCAACTTCGGCGCCGCCCTGATCCGGCACGAAGATGTAACCGCTGACGAATCGTGCCGCTACGCCGAGTGATCGCACGGCCTCTATCATCAGCACCGCCAGGTCACGACAGCTGCCACTGCCCCGTCGAAGCGTCTCGCCGGGACTCTGTACGCCTTTCTCACTGCGACGGACGTAAGCGAGGTCGCCCTTGATACCACGGGTCATCGAATCAAGAAGGTCCATCGTCGTGGTCGGTCCCACCGGCGACACGAAGCGCGCCGCCCAGGGACCAAGGTCATCGTCCGGGTAGTGGCGTGTCAAGGCACCGAGCAGATCGGGCCGCTCATCGTCGGAGTATCGAAACGGGTACGTGTGCGCGGCGGCGTCAAGGGTGTAGTGCGGCAGCGCCGTCTCGATGTGCTCGAGTGTCACGGTGCTGTCGAACCGCAGCTCAGATGCGGCTGCGTCGAAGGTCGCGATGGCCACTGAGTTGTCGAAGACGTCGTGCAGCCAGCGCAGATCGGCAGGCTGCGGCACGATGTCCAGTCGCGTGCTGATGAGGCGAAGATCGTGGCTCTCGCGCGGCCGGAACATCATGCGATGTTCACCGAACTGGACCGGCTCTGAGTATCGGTAGACGGTGACGTGCCGGACCGTCAGGGTCCGCATGCCGTCTCGGATGCGTCGTTGACGTCGGCGCTCACGATGGCGTGGTGACCTCGTCGGCCCACACCGTGAAACCCGAAAGCACGTTTGGACCAAACGTGTTGCTGAGGGCCACATCGGTTGCGTCGCGGCCGCGCGCCATCAGCACGCGACCGAGCCGCGGAACGTTATTCCGTGCGTCGAACACGTGCCAACGGCCGCCGATATAGGCTTCAAACCAGGCCGCGAAGTCCATCGGACCGTACGGCGGCTGGACACCGATGTCGCTGAGATAACCCGTGCAGTAGCGGGCGGGGATATTCAGGCAACGGCAGAAGGCGATCGCCAGATGGGCGTAGTCGCGACACACGCCGCGGCCTTCTTGAAAGGCTTCCCATGCCGTCCGCGTCGCTCGCGCGTCCTGATAGTCGAAGCGGATGTGACGATGGACGAAATCGCAGATTGCCTGGACCCGATGTGCGCCCGTGTGTGCGTTACCGAACAGGTCCCACGCGATCGTGGCCAGACGATCGGTCTCGCAATAGCGGCTGCCAAGAAGGAACGTGAGCGCTTCGTCAGGAAGCTCCTCGATGGGATGCTGATTGTCAGCCGTCGCGATCGGATCCGGTTGGCCGCAATCGTTCAGCAGTGCAGTCGCAGACAGGCGCACACGGCCTTGTGGCGCCCGAATGCGCGTACACCAATTGCCGAAGCTGTCGCGATACGAGTTGATGGGAACACACGGCTCGGTGACCATCTGGTCGGCGACCACGATATCCGCGGCGCGCGTGTGATGAACGTTCAGCATCAAGAGCATCGGCGTTGGCTGCGGCAGGTCGTAGATCAACTCGTAGCCGACGCGCATCGTGAATGGCGTCATGCGCCGACACTATCGATGAACACGGACTTCGCGAACCGTGTGGAGAGACTGCTATACGCGATACGGTGAACCATGTGGCGCCCAACTCTCGCAAGGGCTTTGGTGAGGACTCCCCGCAGAGCAGGCCAAGGGAAGAAAAGTACTCAGAAAAGCGTGGAGATTGAGTATGCGCTCTTCGACCTGGAATCACAAGACGAGTGCATCGACTTGTGTCAGATCTCCAGCTTGCCCGTGCTATCCCCGAAGCTGTCCTGATGCACGCCCAGCTTGTCGAGGATCGAGAGCATCAGGTTCGACATCGGTGTGTGCGCCGGGAACACGAGATGACGATCGCCTTTGAGCTGCCCCGATGCGCCACCAGCGACGAGAACCGGCAGCGGGTCGTGATCGTGCTGGTTGCCGTTGCTCATGCTGCTGCCATACAGCACGACGGAATGATCGAGCAGGTTGCCGTCACCGTCGGGCGTCGCCTTCAGCTTCTCGAGGAAGTAGCCGAGCATCTGTAGTGAAGCTAAGTTCGACATGGCGTGTGCGCCGGAAAGACGAGATGGCGATCGCCTTTGAGCTGACCTGACGCGCCACCGGCGACGAGGACCGGCAGCGGATCGTGATCGTGCTGGTTGCCGTTGCTCATGCTGCTGCCGTACAGCACGACGGAGTGATCGAGCAGGTTGCCGTCACCGTCGGGCGTCGCCTTCAGCTTCTCGAGGAAGTAGCCGAGCATCTGACGTGATAGCGGTTGATCTGCGCGAAGGTGTCCATGCGCGGACGCGCGTTCGAGTGATGTGACGCGGTGTGGAAGCCGTCGCGCACGCCGCTGCCCGGGTACGTCGCACCGCTGGTATCGCGCGCGTACATCATCGTCGAGATGCGGGTGATTTCCGCCTGGTAGGCGAGCACCTGCAGGTCGTACATCAACTTGACGTGATCCTCGAATGCCTCGGGGACGCCGACGGGCGCTTCGGGAACGTCGGGGTTGTTGGCTGACTGCTGCGTCGCTTTCTGAATGCGTCGCTCGATCTCGCGCACGTTCTCGAGATACTCGCCGAGCCGTGCACGGTCGCCGGCATCGAGCCCGCCCTGTAAACGCGACACCTTGTCGGTCACTGCGTCGAGGATGCTCTTGTCCTGCTGCTTGCGCGACAGTCGAAGCGCGGCGTTGCTGCCATCGCCGAACAACCGCTCGAAGACGACCTGCGGGCTGTTCTCCATTGGCAGCGGCAGGGTGTCGTTCTTCCACGAGATGGTGTTGTAGTACGAGCAGCCGTAGCCGGCGCCGCAGTTGAGCGCGACTTCTTCGATGCACACTTCGACCGAGGGAAGAGGCGTGTCCTGTCCGATGTGATCCGCGAGCAGTTGATCGATCGTCTTGCCGCTATGCACCGTGCCCTTCTCCGGATGCGCACCGCTCAGGAACACCGCGGCCGAACGCGCGTGATCCGCGCCGGCGTCAGAGCCTTTGCCCCCGGCCAGCGGATGCGCGAGGTTGGTGACGACGTTCAGGCGATCGCGAAGCTTCTCGAGCGGCTTCAGTGACTCGGTGAACTCGAAGCCGCTGCCTTCCTTCGCCGGCGTCCACTTGTCCATCGTCGCGCCGTGCGGAATGTAGATGCCGCAGAAGCGGCTCTTCGGGAGCGCGGCCGTGTGCACCAGTCGTGTGGCCGCAGGGATCATCGAGTCGAGCAGCGGCAACGCGAGCGTGACACCCATCCCTTGCAGGAAGGTGCGACGGGGGAGGTGTTTCTTGGTCAGGAACATGTTGATGCTCTCTGGAATTCAAAATGCAAAATGCAAAATGCAAAAGGGAATGCGAAATGCCCAACCGAGACGGGATGCTCTGTTTGCCTTTTGCATTTTGCCTTTTGCATTACGGTTGCTCAGTGTTCTTCATTTGAAATGGCGCGCTCTTCACGACTCCCATGACGAGATCGGAGAAGCGATAACGATTCTTCGCCGCGTCCTTCATGACCACGCGGACGGCGGGCATGTCGTAGTACTTGATCTCGCGGCCCATGCCGTACATGAGGAGCTTCTCGGTCATGGAGCCGACGAACGCGTCCGAGCGACCGAGCATCGCCTTACGCAGGCTCGCGGGTCCATCGATGACGGTTCCGTCAACCAGTTGCCCGGAGGCGTCAATCGTCACGCCCTCGTCTGTGGTGCGCCACCGTCCGATCGCATCGAAGTTCTCGAGCGCGAGTCCGATCGGGTCCATGATCTTGTGGCACGATGCGCACGCCGGGTTGGCGCGATGCTGCTCGATGCGTTCGCGCACTGACTTCGCCGTTGCCGTCGGTTTCTCCTCGAGCGGCGGGACGTCAGGTGGCGGCAGGGGTGCCTGGCTGCCGAGCAGGTTCTCCAGGATCCATTTCCCGCGAATCACCGGTGACGTGCGGTTGGCGTTGGACGTGACCAGCAGCAGGCTGCCCTGCCCGAGCAGGCCGCGGCGTGCGTCGTTCGGCAGGGTCACGCGCCGGAAGTCAGGGCCATAGACGTTCGGGATGCCGTAGTGCTTCGCGAGCCGTTCGTTGACGAACGTGTAGTTCGCATCGAGGAGGTCGAGCACCGGGCGATCCTCACGCATGATGCTTTCGAACAGCATCTCCGTTTCGCGCTGGAAGCCCTGACGCAGGTTGTCGTCGAAGTCGGGGAACACCGTGACATCAGGATTTGCGTTCTTCAGGTCGCGCAGGTAGAGCCACTGATTTGCGAAGTTGGTGACGAGCGCGCGCGCCTTCGGATCGGCGAGCATCCGGCGGGTCTGCTTCTCGAGCACCGCCGGCTCGTGCAGCTTGCCATCGATGGCCAGCTTCAGCAGCTCATCGTCCGGGATCGTCGACCAGAGGAAGAAGGAGAGGCGTGATGCGAGCTCCGTGTCGCTGATGCGATAGGGAATCCCTGGTTTGGCTGTCGCGGGCGTCGGCTCGAATCGGAAGATGAACTCCGGATCGGCGAGGATCCGGCGCAGGGCCATCTCGATCCCGGCCTCGAAGTTGCCAGTCTTTTCGCGCTCCTGGCGGTAGAACGTCAGCATCGAGTCGAGATCGGTGTCAGTCGGTGCACGACGAAACGCGCGCCGAACCAGCGTCGAGACGATCTGACGCGCGCATGCAGCTTCGTCTGCCGTCGCTGTCGGGCGGCATGTGAACAGGCGTCGCCGACTCGGCGTATCTCCGAGACCGGTTGCGTTGTACGGGCCGGTGATCACGAGCCGTGAGAGGTGCGGCGCGGTGGTATAGCCGTACTGCATCCCGATGAAGACGTCGTAGGTGCTCGAAACGGGGCGCTTCACGAGGTCCTCGTTCGCGGAGTAACCCTTCTGCAGGAACGCGACACCGATGTCTTGGGGTCCGGCCTTCACCTTCATGCGGAACTCGAGCCGGATATCCGCCGTCATCTTGACGCGCTCTTCGATCGGATCCGTCGGCTGCGGTTTCGCGGGATGCGAACCCGGCGACTCGCGCATGAAGAACATCGGGACTTCATCGAGCTTGAACAGCTTCACGCGTTGCCCGTTGAGGGTGACCTCGACCTCTTCGCCTTCGGCGCCCTCGCCGAAGACCTGGCCGAAACTGAGCTTGAGCAGGGAGAGCTTGATCAGGTATTCGCCGTCGACGGGGAAGTTGTGCCGGATCGTCGTGCCGCCGCGCGTGCCGAGCGGCTGGCCCTCGAGTGTCTGGTTCTGACTCAGGTCGCCCTTGACCGTGTAGGTCACCTGCGCCGGCGCCGCGTCGCGTTCGCCCACCGCCAGCCGGCTGATTTTCGCTGCTGCGGAGACATAGCGCTCGAGCAGCGACGGCGAGACGCCGAGCACGTCGGCGATGTTGTCGAAGCCGTGGCTCGAGTCATCTGCGGGCAGCAGCGTGGATGGGTCCACGTCAACCGAGAGGAGATCGCGAATCGCGTTGGCGTACTCGACACGATTCATGCGATGCAGCGGCGCGCGTCCCGGGTTCGGATCGTGAGCGGCGAAGTGATCGACGGTGCCTTCGATCGAAGTGGCCAGCGCGTCGAGCGATCCCCGGTCTGGCCGCTTCGAACCAGCGGGCGGCATCAGGCCCGCGCGAACCTTGCGGACGACTTTCTCCCACGTCTCTGCGTTGGTCTCGATGCGAGCCTTCTGCAACGTGTCGAGCGCGAGCCCGCCAGTCTTGAGTCTCTCGTTGTGACACGTGACGCAGTACTGATCGAGCAGCGCCTTCTGCGACGGACTTGCGAGGAACCCGAGATCGGGATTCGGGGTTCGGGGCTCGGGGTCCGGGATCCTGGACTCGGGATTCGGGCTTCGGGGCTCGGGATTTGGCACGGACGCCGACTGTCCCGGCGACCGACGCCCACGTCGCCGCGACGAATGCGAGAGAGAGCGTGAGAAGGAGGCGGTTCATTTCGTCGATGCGGATGTCGCGGCGCTGTCGCCGCCCATCAACTTCTTGAGGAGGGCCATCGCCTCCGGCTTCGCGACCGGCGGACGGATCGCGAGGAAGATTCCCTCTGCGAACGTCATCGGCGACCGGCCGGCGGTGTCTTTCACGTCGAGCTTCGCACCGTGGTCGGCGAGGATCTGAATCACCGAGACCCAACCGCGGTTCGCGGCACCGTGAATGGCGGCAAGTCCGAGCGAGTTCGTGGCGTTCACCGGTGCACCGCGCTCGAGGCATAGCTTCACCGCCTCGACGTAGTCAGCCTCGGAGCGGGTGAACGTCTGCGCCGGGATCCAGTTGATGCCGGACGCCGCCATCAGGGCGGTCGAGCCCTGCGCGGTCGCGATGTTCGGATCGGCGCCATGCTGAAGCAGCAGGCGCATCACCTCGATGTCGCCGGAGAGGGCGGCGCGAATGAACGGCGTCTGCCCGTCGAAGTTGACCCACGAGCCATCGAACTGCATCAGGCCGTGCACCGGCACGGTGTCGGTCGTGAGGTTCGGATTCGCACCTTTCGCGAGCAGCGCCTTGATCAGATCGAGCGGATCGCGGCCGTCATCGTAGAGGAACGGGTACTTGTCGTGATTGAAATTGCGCAGGTCAATCGCGGCAAAGAGGGCTGCGCGGTGATAGTCGTCGGCCTGGTTGGGATCGGCGCCCTTCGCGAGCAACTCCATCGCCATCGTGACCTGCCCGTTCAGCAGCGCGATGAGCAACGGCGACGTGTGATTGCCGGACGTCTGCTTGATGTCTGCGCCGAGCTCCAGCAGCAGTCGCGTCATCTCGGTGTTGCCATCGCGCACCGCGAAGAGCAGGGGCGACATTCCACCGTCGGCCTTCGGCAGCGCGCGCTGACGAATGATTCCCGGTCCTGAGGCTCCGCCCGCGCGCGCTTGCACGTACTCACCCTTCGGTATCGAGACGATCGTTTGCGCGTTGACATCTGCGCCCCGTGCCGCGAGCAGCTTGACGATGTCCACATGGTTTTCGGTGACGGCCCACATCAATGCCGTCTGGGCACGAACCGAGTCCTTCGCGTTCACGTTGGCTTTGCGATCGAGCAGCAGCGTGACGGCGTCGACGTTGCCGGTGCGCGCCGCCGTCATCAACGCGCTCTCGCCGCCCGGCGTCGCGGTGTTGGGATCCGCGCCGGCGTCGAGCAAGCGGCGCAGCATGGCCGCGTTGCCGTTGAGTGCGGCGAGGCCAATCGGTGTGACGCCGTATCGCGTTGTGGCCTTGACGTCGGCACCACGCTTGATCAGCGCGTCCACGCTCTTGATGTCATTGTGCCGGACCGCCTGGTGCAGTGGTGTCGTGCCGTCCGGCGTTGCGGCCTCGCCGTACGCGGCCTGTCCGGCCGCGGCCGAGCCAGCGGCAACCAGGATGAGCAGCAACGCACCGAGCGCCACGCTAGAGACCGTCGATCGCATAGCGCACATATTACGCCCAGCCCTGCCCTCGAGGATCACCATTCGGAACAGCGCCCCTTGATCGTCCGAGCCACCTACTGCTAGCGTCTCGCAGCCTATTCGTCGGGTCCTGAAGGGATTGATGGGTCCTGTGGCCACGTTGACCATGGGGCATTGTCAATGGATACGAGCGAACGAGTGCAACGAGGTGGTTGATGCGAGGAATCGTCCGAGTCTTGGTTTTGGTCGTCGGTGCCCTGGTGATCCCACATATCGCGCTGGCTCAGGCAGTCATCGCGGGTTCTGTCAAAGACACTTCGGGAGCGGTGCTCCCTGGTGTCACCGTCGAAGCAAGCAGTCCCGTCCTCATCGAGAAAGTGCGCAGCGCGGTGTCGGACGGGAACGGTCTCTATCGAATCGAAGATCTTCGCCCCGGAACTTACACAGTTACGTTTACGCTCCCCGGCTTCGCCACGACGAGGCGCGAGGGCATCGTCCTCACGGGGTCATTTACTGCCGCCATCGACGCCGACATGAAGGTCGGCGGACTGGAAGAAACCGTCACGGTGACCGGCGAGTCGCCGATCGTCGATGTCTCGAGCGCGCGTCGTGAAACGACGATCGACAACGAGATCTTGAAAGCCATTCCGACCGTGCGCAGCTACAACGCGCTGGTCGTCGTGGTTCCCGGTGTCGTCACGAATCTGAACGATACCGTCGTCGGAACCGCGACCACGCAGTTCCCGATCCATGGCGGCCGCAACAACGAAGGCCGCATGAC
>CAVYZF010000011.1:0-957477 GCA_963772955.1 uncultured Acidobacteriota bacterium
TCGACGATCGCCGAAGTCGAGCGCCGATTGATTCTTGCGACGCTGCGCGAATATCAGGAAGACAAGCCGAAGTCCGCGAACGTCCTGGGGATCAGTCTGAAGACGCTGTACAACCGCCTCAATCAGTACCAGACCCCCGACCCGAACAGCGGGCAGGGAGGACCCGAGGAGCCGGCCCGTGCGAGTGAGGTAGAAGTCGTACCGTAGCGCCGAGGGTCAGTGCTGGGCGCGGAGCTCGTGGCTGATGATCCGGTTGAGCACCGGCGGATCGATGGGCTTACGGAGCCTGGCGTTGACCGGTTGATCCGAGGTGAATACTTCGTCTGCGGACGTCACCACGATGATCGGCATCGTGTCGCGACGTTGCCGAAGAGCCAGACAGAGCGCGAGCCCTGAAAGCCCGGGCATTCTCCAATCCGTCACCACCAGATCGGGCGCCGCATCCGTCACAAGCGCGAGGCCATCGTTGCCGTTGCTCGCCGCTGTCACCTCATAGCCGTAATAGTCGAGCAGAAGCGTCAATGCCTCGCGCGCGTCGGGATCGTCTTCAATGACCAGAATACGCGGGCGGGACGAGGACTCCGTCTGCTTGGGGCTGCGGCGATGCCCGGATCGGGGCCGAGTCGAGCGGCCTTTCGTCGAGACTCGGCGTCGAGGTGCGTTCATCCGAGACATTAACTCCGTGCTGCAAAGAGCACGTTTCGTGCCCTTGGCGTTCTGTTAAATGTTCTGTTTCGGAGTGATCGTTGGACACACTGCGATCCACATTCCGATCAGGTTGGCGGCTCGTCGAAAGAAGCGAAGCCGACAAGAATTACAACGCCGAGCTGTACCTTCTACAAGCATAGGGGCAGTTCCTGGGTGGGGACCGGCGTGTTCCTGATCGCCTCGGAAAGAGTGGCTACGTCTTCGAGGCTCGCATCTTGCATCTTCGGTCCTCGTTCATCCGTGAAACGTTCATTTCACGTTATTCGGTTCCCCCCGGCCCCGTCGCCACAGGCCTTGGCCACACCTGTGGCGGCGAGCGCCGTCACTGGGAGCCGGATGCTCGCTGGCTATTCTGGAACAGGCTGTAACGGCGGGTTTCGAGCCAATCGAGCTTCTGCTGAAGGCGCGTCGCCTCTGGCGCCGGATACACAGCATGCCCAGCCTTCGCGTCGCATACGGCGATATGGTGCATGGACAGATAGCACGCGCTCCATCGTTGCTTGTAATTGAAGTAAACAGTCGCCTCGTTGGCGCTGCGCTCGTCCCCTTCCTTCACGATACACGCCACGAGAAACACCGGAAGAAGCGCATACGCGACCGGCGTCTTCGACGCGGACTTCCGGATCACGAGATACACGGCGAACAGTCCCGGCAGCATGTACGGGATGTACCGCGACGCATTCGCTGAGTCGATCCCGAGACAGATGCGGCCGACTGCGGTGGCCGATGCGAAAAGGAGTGCAAACCCCGACAGGGAAGCGACCACCGCCCAGAAGATCGAGTCGCCGTGCACGCGAAGCAGCCTGAAGCTGGCGTAGCCGACGAATCCCGTCATCGCCATGAACGCGACGGTGCCAAGCAGAAGCCGCGCAGAACCGTCTCCCGCATGGAGCCCGAACGGGCGAGCGAGGACGAAGCCTGCATACGGCACGTACTCCCAGGGCCGCACATACGGAAACTGAAAGCAGTCCGTGGCCGACGTCGGAACGAACCCGTAGAAGAACAACACGAGCACGCCGAGACTCGCAGCGATGCTCGCCGCGTACATCATTCGAACGCGCGTGCCGAGCTGTGGCGCCCAGGCGAGCAACAGAAGCAGCATGGGGGTGACGCCGCCGAGCAGCAGTGTGAAGCCCGTGTTCACGCACAGAAAATTCAGGACGACGAGCGCCACGCATCGCAGGCCATGCGAGCGGATCGTCAACGCCAACGCGTAGCCGACGAGCAGGAGCGCGGAGAGTGGACCGTGTGCGATGTTCGGCGCGAGGACGTACGTCTCGGCGCTCGATGTCGTGAGGAAGATCAGCGGAACGACCACGTCCCACGGGCGCAGCGAGCCACAGACCCGCTTGACGAGCCACAGTGCAGCGAGACCGGCCAGAACGAGCGCGACCGCCGATGCTGCCGCGTCAGCCCTGCCATTCCAACCTGTTGCCGGATACAGCACGGCCAGGATCAGATTGCCGATCCCCTGGCGCTGCGGTCCGTGTTGCCAGCGAAACAAGGCCCACGGGCTTGCGCCTTCGAACAAACCGGCCAGAAAATCCCACTGATCCCAGTAGAGGATGTTGACCGTATAGCGGTCGATGAACATCGCAAGCCGCGCGGCCAGCAGAACGAACGCCGTGCCAAGGATCCATGCGGTCGTTCTCGAATTGATCCACGCAACTCGCGGATGTGCGGGTGTCGTGGCAGCGGTGACCATGGTGTTGTCGGGTGGGGGAGGAGAAGAGCGTAATACGAAACAGTTCAAGTTACGAGAGCGGAAGCAGCGCCGCCAGCAGCTGAAGTAGATCGGCTCTATTGGGTTCGGCTCGAATGTCTTCCACGATCAGCACACGTCTCCTCATGGTTTGAAGCCCCTGAAGCGAAGTCTGTGCCGATTTTCTAATCCGGGAAGGGGCAGAGCTTGCTGCCCGCCGAACTACAATAGACGCGAATGGGACGAGAGGCGCTGTGATCGGAGTCGTCAACCCGCATATCGCTGTGTGCCTCGGCCTGACGAACGCCATCAGCCGAATCACGACAGTTGACGAGATTTACACGGCGGCGCTCGACGCGCTTGCCGACGGGATCGGTGTGTCCCGCTCGGCCGTACCTGCTGTTTGATCCCGACGGCGTGATGCGCTTCAAGGCGCATCGTGGGTTGTCGGGCGAATATCGGCGCGCAGTCGAGGGGCACACGCCCTGGGCACCAGACACGCCAGACCCAGAGCCAGTGTTCGTCCCGGACGCGTCCTGCGACCCCTCACTCGAGCCGTACATGCCTGCGCTCGAGAGAGAGCGTATTGCCGGGATGGCGTTCATCCCGCTTGTCAGTCTCGGGCGCGTCATCGGAAAGTTCATGCTGTACTTCGCCGAGCCGCGCGAGCTCACAGCGGAAGAGCAGCAACTTGCGCTCGTCATCGCCTCGCAGGTTGCGTTCGCGATCGAGCGCTTGCGCGGCGAGGAAGAGGCGCTGCGCAGTGAAGAACGATTGCTCTTCGCCCTCGATGCCGCCTCGATGGGCACGTTCGAATGGAACCTCGTCAGCAACATTGTTCGCTGGTCGCCGAATCTCGAGAGAGTCCATAGCCTGCCTCCCGGTACGTTCGACGGCACCTTCCAGAGCTACGAGAGAGAAATTCATCCCGAGGACCACGACCGGGTGCTCACCACGGTCACGCGGGCCGTTGAAGAAGGCACTCCCTACGAAATCGAGTACCGCATCGTCACGCCGTCAGGCGCGATCAAGTGGCTGGAGGGAAAGGGCCGCGTCGAGTACGAAAGTGGACGGCCTGCGCGGTTGACCGGCGTCTGCAGGGACATCACGCCGCGCAAGGAAATGGAGATCGCGCGCATCGCCGCCGCCGATGAGGCGAGCCGCCTGAAGGACGAATTCCTCGCTGTGCTCTCGCACGAGCTGCGAACACCGCTCAATGCCATTCTCGGCTGGGTGCAGATCCTGCAGTCGGGCGATCTGTCGAACGAGCGAGTGCGGCACGCCATCGACGTGATCGCCCGCAACGGCAAGCTGCAAGCGCAACTGATCGAAGACATCCTGGACATCTCCAGAATCATCTCGAAGAAGCTCGACATCGAACGCACGACGGTCCGCGTGCCGAGTCTCGTGGAAGCGACCCTCGCCGCACTGCTTCCAGCGGCGCGCGCGAAGCAGATTCAGATGACGCATTGGGTCGCCGAGGATCTGCCGCCAATCGAAGGTGACCCGAAACGCCTGCAGCAAATCCTCGGCAACGTCGTGTCCAATGCAATCAAGTTCACGCCCGAGGGCGGTCGCATTGAGATTCACTGCACGGCCAGCGATGACGTGGTGTCGATCGAAATCATAGACACCGGAATCGGTATCGACTCGGAGTTCCTCCCGCTCGTCTTCGATCGCTTCCGGCAAGCTGACAGCCGCGCGACGCGGCAGCATGGTGGACTTGGTCTGGGTCTGGCGATCACCCGCCATCTCGTCGAGCAGCACAACGGCCAAATCGAGGCGCACAGCGTGGGTCGCGATCAGGGCACGCGGATCACGATCCGTCTGCCCGCCGCGCCACATCGCAGTGCGAGCGACGGAGTCCAGCGAGCGGTGGCTGTCCCTGCACACACTCCAGAAGCGGAGTTGCGGTTGAATGGAAAGACGATCCTCGTCGTCGATGATGAGAGCGATTCGAGGGAGTTGCTGGCGACGGTCTTCGAACGATGCGGAGCGGATGTCTTCCGATGCGGTTCCGCGCGCGAAGCGTTGACGCTGCTGGCGACGACTCCGGTGTCTCTGATCGTTGCCGATATCGCGATGCCCGAAATCGATGGCTGCGAGCTGCTCGCGCGCGCGCGCCACATGCACGCGGACTTGCCAGCGGTGGCGGTCAGCGCGTATGCGCGGCCCGAGGATCGCCAGCGTGCGCTCGTGGCCGGCTACAACGGCTACTGTGCCAAGCCGGTCGAAACGCCCGAGTTCCTGCGAACCGTCCGTTCGGTTCTCTCAACAGTCTGATCCGCCACGTTTCTCCATCCCTGCTTCGGGCGAGGTCGGGCGCGAAGCATTTCAGCCGCGCGCCCAACCAGGCGCGACACAGTGGTGTCGCTACTTCTTGTGTGGTTTCACTTCCAGCGAGTTCACGACATCCTTGACGCCCGGCTGGCTGCGCGCGATGTCGCCGACCTTGTCGCGCTCTGCAGAGCTCTTCACCGCGCCAGTGATCGTCACGACGCCATTGTTCGCATCGAAATCGATCGAGTCGTCTTTGAGGTCGGGTTCCTGATCGACGAGATTTCCGAGATGTGTTTCGATGCCGTTATCGAGATCGTCCGCGAGCCCTTCATCCCTGTTCGCCACGGTGACTTCGTTGGCGACCTGTGCGCCATCCCCGACCGCCTTCTGCACGACGTCACTCGCGCGCTGACGATCGTTCTCGGTGTCCACAGTGCCTTTCAGATGAATCGTCTTCGCGTCCTTGTCGTAGTCGGCGTTCACCTTGTCGAGCGCTGCGCTCGACAGCGCAGTGTCGGCCGTCTTCTCGTAGTCAGGGGTTTTCGGACCGCACGCCGTCGTCGCGATCAGCGTTGCCGCCGCGAGGCACCCTAATGCTAGTTTCATGTCTTCCTCCTCAAGTCCCACTCTGGACATGGCAAGCTTCGGACCATGCGGTCAATCGCGCGTAGATTGCGCAGACTCGCAGGAAATCCATATAGACAGCCTCATCCGGTTGTTGCGTTCTGTACAGGTTCGCCTTGTAAGGCTTACCGACTGTCGTGCTCGTCGCAGCGACACCTGCGCATCTATATGCGGCCTGCTCAACGGCGCATCGAAATCGGGTGGTACGCAATCTGCTCCCGTGACTCATGTCTCGCGACCCAGTTGTCTGCGAGACGAATCAAGGAGCGATGGAATGAACACCGATATTCTTCAGGGCAAATGGCATCAGTTGAAGGGCAGTGTGAAGGCGCAGTGGGGCAAGCTCACTGACGACGAGCTCGATCAGGTCGACGGCAATGCCGAGAAGCTCGTCGGCCTCGTGCAGGAGCGATACGGCTACGCAAAGCAGCGCGCGGAGCAGGAAGTTGATTCGTTCCTGGCGCGGCAGAAGGCGATGTAGTTCGTCTTCTCGATCAAGCTTCCGGCTCGTTGCCGGGCTTTGGGGCCAACGGCCTTCGGGATTGCAGCAGGGGATTCGTCTTCGCGGACCGATTGTGCGGCCTGCGGAGACGATTTCCCCGGAGAGATCGCCGCGGCCAGGACTTCGTCGAGCGGCCGTCGGGCCCGTGCCTCGTCGAGCGCGTGTCCGTCCGTGAGATCGAGTCGAAGCGGAGTGATCGAGATCCAATCCTGTTCGATCGCCCAGCGGTCGGTACCTTCGTCGGCGCCTTCAATCGGTGTCACCGTTGACCAGAAGAGCGTGCGCCCCGCCGGATCCTGTGCCGGCACGATCTTGCCGTCGTAACGTCGCACCGACGCGCGGGTCCAGATCATTCCGCGCGGCTGTCGTGGAAAGTTGACGTTCACGAGCCCGAGGTTGGGCTCGGGAAGCAGCGTCTGCAGGACCTGGCGAATCCACGGCCGCAGCGGCTCGAAGTCCGCCGCAGACTCGGCGCCCGCGGGCGCACTCAAGGCCACGCCGCGCAGACCAAGCAGGGCCGCCTGTTTCGCGGCGGCGACAGTCCCTGAATGCCAGATCGAGTTTCCGAGGTTGAACCCGAGGTTGAGACCGGACAGCACAACGTCCACCCGCTCCCAGTGATACGCGCCGAGCGAGACACAATCAGCTGGAGTGCCGTTGACGCGATACGCGGTCAGCCCGTCGAGGCGAGTGGGGCGGTACGAGAGCGGTCGCGATGCCGTGATCGCGTGGCCCGTCGACGAGCGCTCCACGTCAGGCGCCACGACGCGCACACTCCCGAATTCCGAGGCGACTGCGGCAAGCACCGCAATCCCGGGGCTGTAGATCCCATCGTCGTTCGACACGAGGATGTGCATGACACACATCGTGCAAGCGGACGGCCACGACGATCGGTGGAGCGAGGTCGGCTTTCCTCGTGCGGCCCGACACTTGAATTGTGTCGAGTCACTGCAATGAGGATTTCACTGTTCCACAATCACAGGGCGGGTGACAACACATCGTTGTCCTCGATCCGCGAGCTCATCGAAGGCTCGGGTCACGAGATCGTCAGAGTGTTCGACCGGGAGGCAGCGTTCGGAGAGTTGCTCGACGAACGCACCGAGCTCGTCGTTGTTGCGGGCGGCGACGGGACTGTGGCGGCCGCGGCGCGCATACTTGCGCGCAGGTCGATCCCGCTGGCCGTGCTCCCGCTCGGCACGGCGAACAACATCGCGAAGGCGCTGCACGCGGACGCGGCAAGTGAACAACTTGTGGGGTGCTGGGACACGGCGATCCGTCGCCGGCTCGACCTGGGTGTCGCGCGCGGACCCTGGGGGGAGCGCAGATTCCTGGAAGGCACCGGATTCGGGCTCGTGCCGGCTGTGATCACGTCAGTCCTTGCGAGGCCATTCGCGGCAGATGATGTGCCTGAGAAACTCGAGCAAGCGACCATGCGCTATTGCCAGGTGCTGTCGCGCCTCGAATCGCGTCGCGCGACGCTCATTGTTGACGGAGCGTCGATCGCCGACGACTTTCTCCTCGCCGAGATCCTCAACATCCGATCCGTGGGCCCGAATCTCGTGCTGTCTCCGGATGCGGATCCGTCGGACGGGTATTTCTCGGTCGTGACCGCGACCGAGGACCATCGCGAAGCAGTGGCCGACTATCTCAGGGATCTGAACCAGGGACGTGAAAGCAGGCTGTCACTGCCGACGATGCGTGCGCGAGAGGTCGAGATCGAGACCACCGAGGACGTGCACGTCGACGATGAGATCGTCCGGGTTCCGATGTCGGCAACGATGTCCGTGCGAATCGAGGCCGCAGCGGTCGAATTCCTGGTCTGCTACTGAGTAGCCTTGCGAATGTCGTCGGCCGAGGGCGGCGGCTCGTCACGTCGCCGGCGCGCAGCGATCCAGCGCCGCATCGCTTCGGTGCCAATCCGGCGCCGCTGACCCTCGACCTTCTCGCCCGGGTTCTTTCCCATGGGAGCGGCGTGTTCGATCTTCGCGTTCATCACTGCGCCGAGCAGCAGTACGAACCCAGACATGTAGAACCAGAGCAGCAGCACCATCGCTCCGCCGAGCGCGCCATACGTCTCTGTGTAGTGCGTGGCGTTCATGACGTAGTAACGAAAACCAAGTGAGGCGCCGAGCCAGAGGGCGGTAGCGAAGATTGTTCCGGGCACGAGCCAGGTCCAGTGTTGATCGACGTCGGGCGCGAAGTAATAGACGAGCGCGATGCCGACGCTTGCGAGCAGGCACGCGAGGGGGAACTGGAAGATTCGCCAGGCGGTCTCGAATGCGCTCCCAAGGCCGACGGCGTCTGCGATCGGATCGGCGAGTTGTGGCCCGATGATGATGAGCGCGAACGAGGCCAGCACGAAGAGTGCGACCCCGATCGTCAGCGCAATCGCAATCAGTCGTACCCGTCCACCATGACCGCCCTTCTTCGACACCGTACGCGTGATTGACCGTGTCGATGATGGCGGTCATCGCCGTCGAGCTGCTCCAGAGCGCCGTCAGGATGCCGAGCGTGAGTAGACCGCCTTGATCGTCGCCCGAGATCTTGCGGATTTGATCGGTAACGATGGTCAGGAGTTCGGGGGGCGCGAACTGGCGGAGCGAGCCGACGATCTGGTCCATCAGCGTCGTGATGGGGAAGAAGCTGGCGATGGCGATCAGAAACATCATCGCAGGGAACAGCGAGAAGAAGAAGTAGTACGCGAGTTGCGCGGCAAGGCCGAAGCAGTTGTGTTTGAAGACGGCGTCGACGAATGTGCGTCGAAGGATTTGAGCCCAGGTCAGGCTGACGCGAAACCGGCCTAGCAGGAGAGCCAGTGAGAGCTCCCGTGAGCCGAAGGGGTAGGGACCCAATCACATACCCGAAGGGCGCCGTTGGAATGGGTCGCGGTGGCGAGAGACAAGATCGACCTCCCGGGCTGTACCCGCAGGCGTCCTTCCGTTGCGTGCCTGCGGTGAGAAGGGCGGCTGCAAGAGATTGACCAGCGTTCGCGTCCCAATCTGCAAAGCCTGACGCTGGGGACAGCCCATCGTTCTCGTGTATCGTACGCTCGACCGTGGGATGGATTGATTCACTGCCGCATCAACCACCGATGCGGCTCATCGAGGACATTGTCGAGGTCGTCCCCGGTGAGCGCACGGTTGCCAGGCGCATGACTGACTCGGATGATTTCTACTTCCGGGGACACTTTCCAGGCTCGCCCATCGTGCCTGCCGTCATCCTGGTTGAGATGCTTGCGCAAACGGGGGGAGTCGCTGTCGCTTCCGGCGAGCCCGACCCACAGTCCCTGCAACTGCGCGTGGCCGCTCTCGGGTCATTCAAGTTTCCTGCGGCGGCCGGCCCCGGTGAGACGCTGGAGTCGACAGCTCGAGTGACCGGCCGACTCGGGCGCCTCTACAAGATTGAGGGCGACGTCAAGGCGGATGGCCGCCTCGTTGCGTCCGGCTCGCTCACCCTGGCGGGTTGAGGTGATGAACGCTTCATACGCCTATGTCCAGAGCCGGCGGAAGCAAAACCATTGATGGGGATTTCGGCGAATCGCCCACTCGATCTCATTGGCCAGTCTCTGCATCGCTGTTGCCACGTCGCTGTCGCGATCGGCAGTCGCGACGACATGAATGGGAGGACGGGCGACGGTTCGGACGCGGAAGCGACCATCTCTGAAATGGAACACTGGAAGAATCGGCACCTGTGCGGCCCGGGCGAGTGCCGCTGGACCGGTGGGCAACGGCATCGGTCGGCCGAACAGGTCGACGGTCAGCGATCGTCCGCCTTCCCGCGGACGATCGCACTGCAATGCGACAACGTCACCACCGCGGAGTGCCTGGGCCAATTCGATCGCGAGGGTCAGGTCCTCTCCGGCAAAGTGGGTGACATAAGAATTGCCGGAACGAGCGAGGAGCTCCTCGACGAATTGCTGAGCACGGGGGTCCATTTCCTTCTCGCGCACGATATGGATGCGCCGAGGCGAATTGGAGGCTCCGAACTGCGTCGCCGTTTCCCACGGGCCGATGTGTGCCGTCGCGAGGATCGCACCCGTTGCCGATTCCATCACCCCACGCCAGTGCTCTTCGCCTTCGAGAATTCCGGTGTATCGCTCCGGATTTGCCAGACGCCGATACCGTTCGGTAAAGCACCAGGAGAAGGCCCAAATCGTACGAAACGATCGCACCAGGCCGCGCACGGGGTTCGTTCGTCCGAGAACAGGTTCGAGGTTGGCAGTGAGAGCGGCGCGGATGCGACCAAGTACCAGAAAAAAGAACACTGCGGAAATGGGGACGCTGAGCCACTCAGTCCATGAGGGCGGTCGCGTGAATCCCCAGTAGGCGAAGCGATACCAGAAAATACCGGTGACGTGAAAGCGGCCGAGTAATCGATGCGTGAGGCCCAGCGCCGGTGCATGCAGTGGAGTCGAGCGATCAGAGCCGGACATCGGTGATGCACTCATGGCGTCGTGTGGCGCGCGTGGAGCACTGCAGCAGCGATGCGAAAGCTATCGCGAACCGGCCGATAGTGACTCGTGTTCCTGCCGTCCGCGCGTCCGAGCCGAACCGGAGTCGTGATCACCCGGAAGCCAAGCCGCACCGCGCGTACCACAACTGCGCTCTCGGCTTCGAATCCGGACTCGGGGAACCCGGTCCGCTCGATGAGTCTCTTCGTGTATAAGCGGAATCCGGTCTGAACGTCCGAAAGCGGCTGCCCTGCGGCCCAGGAGATTCCGCGCGACGAAAGCCGGTTGCTCATGCGCCGGACGCCTCCCATTTGAGCAAACAGGTGATCCCGTGTGCCCAGCACAAGATCAGCACCGTCGGCCACCGCGAGCAGGTGAGGAGTCTCCTCAGCCAGATGTTGTCCATCGGCGTCGAGCGTGACGACACCGTCGAAGTCCCGCTCGAAGAGGATTGAAAACGCTGTGCGGAGCGCCGCACCCTTTCCGCGATTCTTCGCGAGCACGTAAACTTCAGCGCCCGCCGTCCGTGCGTTCTGTGCCGTGTTGTCAGTCGAGCCGTCGTCAATAACGAGGACGTCCTGGAAAAAGGCCCGCGTACTGGTCACAACGGACCCTACCGACGGGGCCGCGTCATAGGCGGGGATGGCTGCTGCGATCCGCAAGAGGCTCCTTTTTCCACCATAGCGCTACGACTCGCTGCCGACGATCCCGGTGGCCTCATCGTCGGTCACGACGGATCTCGCAGTGAGCCGTTTCCTGAGGCGCATAAGGGCGACGATGGCGAAGAACGCCTCCAGGCGGAGACGCACCATCAGCGATGGTCGCCAATTGCCCCCAAGAACCGAGAGCACGGCTTCGTAAATGCCGAAGCGCGACGAGCGATTGAAGAATAGATCGCGGAATGCCGGATCGTAGAAACCAACGGCGAACCGACGGAAATGCTGATACCGGCGGACAAGTCGACGCTCGTACGCGGCGAAACGGCGCGCGCGGAGGTCGCCGGTCCGCAGTCCGGTGCTGATCGCTTCCGCGGCCTCGATACCCGACTGCATCGCGAGCAGGACTCCTGTCGAAAAAATCGGGTCGAGGAAGGCCCCGGCATCCCCGGTTAGAACGAAACGATCGCCCGCATGCCGACTGTGCAGATACGAATAGTCCGCATCGAAGCGCGCCTCCGTGACTGGTCTGCCACTGGCGACCAATTGAGCCGCGGCAGGCGTTTCGCTGAGAAAATGGTCGAGGGTCGCTGCCGCTGTCGACTTTCCTCGAGCGTTGTACGCCGCCTTCGGCACCACGACACCAACGCTCGTCACCGCGTCGGAAATCGGAATGAACCAGAACCAGCCGCGATCGGGACGGGTCACCATGCGAATATCGCCCGCGCGGCGCCCCGCGCGGCGAGGAATGCCCTCGGTACTGGCGATGGACCGCAATGTTCTGAAGCAATGGGTCCGGCCGTCGGGTGCCAAATCGTTTGGCGAGGAATCCGGCGCGACCCGATGCGTCGATCACCGCGGCCACTCGAATCGAATCGGAACGGCCGTCTGTCCCTGCATGCGTTACGACGCCGCCATCCGCGTCGAACACTGCCTCAGTTGCGACACGGCCTTGGAGCACACGAGCTCCACATCGCGCGGCGTGCTCGAGCAGGACTTGATCAAATCTCGCCCGTGGTACCTGGATCGTCTTCGGACGTGGCACCTCATACGCCTGGGCGAAGTCCGCGTACTGGTCGGCGCCGCCATCAGCTGTCGTGAAACTGGCGCCCCATTTCTCGACGAATCCTTCTGCCGCGATGACGTCCGCCGCACCGATTGCAGCGAGGATTTCGTTGATCCATGGCAACTGCGACTCCCCAATGTGAAACCGTGGAAAGTCCGCGCGCTCGAGAACGATCACCCGGTGCCCTCGCCGCGACAGGACACTGGCGGCAGTCGATCCAGCCGGACCGCCACCGATCACCGCCACATCAAAGTCCTTGGACAGGCTCACGAGAAAGGGCTCAGGATGAGTTGGGATAATATCTCGCCCGTGTCGCAAATCTCCAGCTTGAGCGATGCGTCGTCCGGCGATCCAATTATCGAAGCGTTTTCACGGCTTGTCAGAGATCAGCCGGGTCGTCCGCTGGTCGTCGCGCCCAGTCGATCGTCGACGATGGGCGACGTGGACACTCTCTCGCACGCCGTCAGCCGTCAGGTTCAAAGCGCGCGCCTTCCAGAGAACACGCTCGTCGCGCTGGCCGCGCCAAATGGGCTCGCATTTCTCGCCGGGTTCCTGGCCTTGCGTCGCATGGGGTTCCCAGTGCTTCTGACCGATCCGGCCGCACCTCACGAGGATCGTCGACGTGCCGTCGCCTCTTTGGGTGCAGGGGCGACGCTCGAATGCACAAGTTCGTGGCCGTCATCGCCGCGCGAATATCGTCTCACTGTCGTCGCTTCGGCGAGCCCGGTTGGCGTGGCTGATATTGCCGTCGTGAAACTCACCTCAGGTTCGACCGGCACGCCGCGAGGTGTCGCGATGCGCGCAGAACAGTTGCTCGCCGATGAGGCCGCGCTTCGCACAACCATGAGACTCAACGACGACGACCGGCTCCTTGGTGCGATTCCGTTTTCGCATTCCTACGGATTCACGACATTGGTCTTGTCAGCGCTTGTTCGCGGCACGATGCTGGTAGTCCCGACCGAGAGAGGGCCGTTCTCGCCGCTGGTCGCGGCACGCGAGTTCGGCGCGACCGTGTTTCCCACTGTGCCCGTCTACGTTCAAGCGCTGCTGAACCTTTCGCCACCGCCGCCATGCCCACCCAGCATTCGACTGGTAATCTCCGCCGGGGCACCTCTTTCCTCATCCACAGCAGCGCAGTTTCGGCGCACATACGGTCAGCCGTTGCATGCGTTCTACGGGTCGAGTGAGTGTGGGGGGATTTGCTACGACCGGGAAGGCGGAGCCGCGGAGCGCGGCACTGTGGGAACGCCCGTCGAGGGTGCGCGGGTGTCGCTCTTGCCGCCGGGAGAGTCCGCTGAAACGGAGGGCGTTGTTGTCGTCGAGTCTCCTGGCGTGGGCGAGCTGTACCTGCCGATGGCGGACGAGAGACTTCGTGCCGGACGTTTCGAGACCTCTGATATTGGCGTGTGGTCTGGCGGAGAACTCACCCTCCTGAGACGTATCGATCGTGTTATCAACGTGCGCGGCCGGAAGGTCGATCCGTCGGAAGTGGAAACTGTGTTGGCGGACCTCACGGGCGTTGCAGAGGTCGTCGTGTTTGGAACGGCCTCGCCCAATGGGACAGACGAAGTCGTACGTGCCGTTGTCGTGTGTCCCTCAATCCGTCCTGACGTGCGCCATTTGACAGCGTGGTGCCGGCATAGACTTGCGGATCACAAAGTCCCACGCAGCATCGTGTTCGTCGACGCGATGCCGAGAACCTCTCGCGGCAAAGTCGATCGAGTGGCGCTGCTCAAGTTGTACGCGTCGAGCAACGATTCCGATCTGGCGCATGGGTGAACCGAACGCAAGACGTTGGTGGACGACTCCGATTTTCGTGGCAAGCGCGGGTCTCCATGGTGCGGCGCTCGCCACTGTGCTCTCGTACCCTCAATCGTGGAAGGTGGCCCTGACGGCACTCGTGGGAAATCATGCGGCTCTCAGCGTCGCCGGGTTGTTCCCGCGAAGCTCCTGGCTGGGTCCCAACATCACGCGGTTGCCACCGGCTCCGGCGCGCGGGGGTGTGGTTGCTTTGACGTTCGACGACGGGCCCGATCCTGAGGTGACACCGAAGGTAGTCGAATTACTGAAACAGGCCGGGCATCGGGCGACCTTTTTTTGTGTGGGTCGCCGGGCTGAGGCGCACGCCGACATCGTCGCCGGTCTGCGCTCGGGAGGCCACGGTGTGGAGAACCACACGTATTCACATCCGAACACCTTCGCCTTTCGAGGAGCGCGCGGGCTGCGGCGCGAGATCGAGAAGGCGCAGACGGCGATCGAACGCGCTGGCGGGGGCCGGCCTGTGTTCTTCCGCGCGCCGGCCGGCATTCAGAATCCTTTGTTGACCGCGGTGCTGGCCAACGCCGGCCTGTCCCTCGTGTCTTGGACTCGGCGCGGGTTCGACACGGTCACGGGTGATGGATCGCGAGTGGCGGCGCGGCTTGGGCGAAATCTACGAGGCGGAGACATCCTGCTCTTGCACGATGGATCCTCGGCGCGCACGGCGGGGCGGACGCCAGTCGTTCTCGACGCCCTTCCGCGAGTGCTCGATGAAATGGCCCGGAAGGGGTTGAGGTCGGAAGCGCTCCAGGCGACACTCGGAACTAACTCGGCCGTGTAGCCACGAACTCGGTCAGGATCCCACCCATCACCGTCCGGGAAGGGCTGTCGAAGCCGGCGCCGCCCAAGGCAGCGACGATCTGATCGGGAGGCACACAGTACCTGACGGTATCCCAGAAGTAGTTCATCATCCTGCCGGCCTCGGCACCTTTCAGAATCCGCGCGACACCAGGAACGAGGTTGCCGAGAAAAAGGCGATTGAACTGCCGGCCGACGGCGCTCTTCGGCTGAGTGATTTCAAGGAGGAGGAGACGTCCTCCCGGCTTGAGCACGCGACGGTATTCGCAGAAGAGTCCATGCAGATCGCTCACGTGTCGCAACCCGTAACCCATGCTGACCATGTCGAAGTGTTGGTCCGGGAAGGGCAGACTTTCTCCGCGAGCCTGCACGAGCGGAGCGGAACTGCGCTTGCGGCACTCTCTCAACATGCCTCGACTCGGATCCAGGCCGATGGCGAGCTTCTGCGCACCACTCAATTCGTCGGCGGGACGCAGGACGAGGCCGGTGCCAGTCGCGACGTCCAATACCTTCATTCCTTTCGCGAGTCCGGCGTTGCGCAGCGCCTGGGCACGATACTGAGCTCCGGTTCCGAGCGACATCACCCAGCAGACCCATTCGTAGGAGCGGGCGCCTTCGTCGAACATGTCGCTCACGAACTCAGAGCGGTCCTCATCGGTGGGGTAATAGCGATCGAGGGTCGGGTGCGGACGCACCGGCTCTCCTGTCATCAATCGGCTCCCGAGCAGTCACCGGGTGGAACGGCGACGCCTTCGATTTCGACTAGGAGTTCTGCTCGGCACAGCGACGCCTGGAGCCATTCGACGCGGCAGTCGTTCGAGAAGTTCGCCTGTACCAACTGGAGAAGAGTCGCCTGGTCGGCGGACTTCGAGTACGTACACCCTCAGATGGCGAAAAGCGGCCAGGAAGTCGTGAACATTCGCCCGCGATGCGTTTTCCGACACGCGGTAACCGGTTGCTGCAGCCACGACGCTTGCCAGGTTGCGGAATGTCTCGCCAGCCTGTGCCTCGATGTTGCCAGCGTGGCGTGACTCCTCGCCGGTAATGCTCGCGGTACCCCCGACCAGCAGTAACGGCTGATGAGAATGTCCCTGCAGCAGAGTCGCGCGCGCGAAGCAGGGTGGCATCGGACCGAAACGGCGAGAGTAGTGGTACGCGGATACTTGCCGCGGGTTTTCTACAGCCCGGCCCGGTTCGTCAGACGCCAGGCAATGAAGCACGAACTGGTCGCCCTGGATGCCGACTGCTGATGCGGTCGGGATCGATCCGCCAAACGACGACGGATGCCCGTAGTGCTGCGCAAACGCTCCATAGCGACCGGCATTGAATGACATGTACCGATCGAGTCCGGCGCCGAGGTCGTCGTGTATCCCCGGAATGAACGCCCAGAATCGGACGGGATACGTGAACTGAGTTGAGTCGAGTTGTTCGAAAGCCGTTCGATAGGCATCAACGACCCGTTGTTGGAAGGTGAGGTCGTCCATCCCTCGGGTTCCATGGAACGTCGCGCTCACTCGATGGAACCGCGATGTCGAAAGGTCATCAACCCACGCTGGAACCAGTGTGTGTTGAGTGATGAGTGAGCCGCTTTCTCGGGAGGGTTTGCTTTGGCGGCCGACTTCGATTTGCATGCAGCGCGAACTCGCGGGGGAGCGTAGCCCAGCTCAACCGAACCGTCAATGCCGCCCACGCTGTGTGTCAAAGCCCACGCTGTGATGCCCACGCTGTGAGCGGAGTGCTGGCGCGTTTCCAATTCGTCTATCATTGCGGAGCTCATCCGCCTTTGGCCACGGGAACTACGATTGCTGCTGAGGATGTCGTCGCAAAGCTGAAGGACGATTCATCGAGATGGACCCGGTGTGATCAAGGCAATCGATCAAGAAACGCGTCGTGACCTCGTCAAGGTCCAGCGTGCTCGCCATTCTGCAGTGCTCGGATCGTTAGCGCGGTGGGCGCGCCTGGCCATCTACTTCGTCGCGATGCTGGCCGTGTGTCTGTACTGCGAGGTGGTCGGCCGGGTGTGGAGTCTCTGGCTGACTGAGAAAGGGTCCGCGGCACGCGCCCGTCGCGCGAATCTGGTGACACGACACTGGCACGTCGTCCTTACGGAACTGACACTTACGCTTCTCGATTCCCGTCTCGATGTGCGCGGAACGGTTCCCGAGGGCCGGTATATCGTCGTTTCCAACCATCAGAGCATCGCAGACATTGCCATCATTCCCTGGGCGCTGCGAACCCTGAATGTGAAGTTCGTCGCGAAAGATACGCTCGGACGCGGCATACCCACGGTGTCAATGGCCCTTCGTCACTGGGGCTCCGCATTGATCTCCCGTCAAGGGACACGAAGTGATATCGCGTGTCTCAAAGCAATGGCGCGTGGACTGGCGTATTGGGATGCGTCAGTCGTCGTCTTTCCGGAAGGAACACGGTCTCGCGATGGCAGGCTTCAGCCGTATAAATCGGGGGCAGTGCGTGTCATCGCGAACGAGACCCAGTTGTCGCTGCTGCCGATTGCCATCGATGGCACGCATGTGGCCCCGGACATCGCAGGCTTCGCCGCACACATTCCGAAGGCTCGCGGGGTGGTGACTATCGGCACGCCCGTGCCCTATGACGCATGGAACGGCCGCCTCGACGAGGCCATCCAAGGGATCAGGGACTGGGCCCATTCCACTATCGAATGCGGTCGGCGCGATGGCAGCGTGCCACCTCCGATCAGCTGGAGAGAAGGAGCGCCGGATCTGGGAGCCTTGAGCAGCCCCGTGACGGATTGACGACCCAGAGACTCTCCATCCTGGCCCGTCTGCGACGGATTGTGGCCCTCTTGAGGACGGAGGGGAGCGGCCCATCGCGCGAGATCGCCGCAGTTGCCAGCGGGGTATTCATCGGGTGTCTGCCGGTGTACGGATTCCATCTGCTGATCTGTGGCGCAGTCGGTTCCATCCTCAAGTTGAACCGCCTGAAGATGTACGTTGCCGCAAACATCTCCAATCCTGTGGTCGCCCCCGTGCTGGTGTTCCTGGAGATTCAGGCGGGAGCGTGGTTACGGCGCGGCTCATTTCATCCGTTGACCATTGAGACGGTCAAAGCGACGAACCCTGCGACCTTCGGCGCCGATCTTCTCTACGGCAGCGTCGCGGTGGGAGCCGTACTGGCGGCATTAGCCGCAGGGCTGATGTTCGCGTTCGTTGGGCGGGCTTCGCGTGGCGACGACTACGCGTCTCTTGCGCAAGTGACATCCGATCGCTACATCGATGCGGGCATTGTGGCTTGGGAGTTTGCCCGCGCCAAGCTGAAGAGAGACCCAGTCTATCGAGCGTGCGCGTGCGGAGGGCTTCTGGCGCATCCGTTCCCGGAGGCTCCTGATGATCGAGCGAACAGCGGTGGCTCTGCGGGAACGCTGCTGGACGTTGGTTGCGGTCAAGGATTGACGCTCGCACTGCTGGCAGAGGCACGCGAGGCTCACGACTCCGGACGCTGGCCACCGAACTGGCCGCCTCCGCCACTCTTTCACGCGCTGATCGGCATCGACATCAGGCCGCGTGTGGTTGCGATTGCATCGGCGGCCCTCGGCGGCGACGCCCAGGTGATTGTTGGCGATGCGCGCGCGGTGATGTCCGTGCAGCCACAGGTCATCCTGCTGTTCGATGTATTGCACATGGTGCGACGAGAGGAGCAGGAAGCGGTGCTTGCCACGCTGGCTGCCGCGCTCGCCCCACGCGGTGTCATGCTCATTCGCGAGGCAGACGCTGCGGCAGGATGGCGTTTTGAGTGCGTGCGATGGGGAAACTGGCTGAAGGCTGCGGCGTATGGATCGTGGAATCAGCCATTCCACTTTCGAACCGCCGCGGAGTGGCAGGCGTGCTTCGCTGGTCTCGGACTCCACACGGAAGTGCGGGAGATGTCGGAAGGGACGCCCTTCGCGAACGTGCTGTTTCGCGTCACGCGACTTCAGTCGTGATGTGGTTTCAGGAGCAGAGCCGGCAACACCACGACCGACGAGACGGCGAGCGCCAGCACGCTGATCACTGAAACGAGACCAATCGAGCGAAGCGGCGGATATGACGACGTGACCAGCGTCCCATACCCGAATATCGTGATCGCTGCCGCGACGAGGATCACTGGCGCAAGTTCCGCCGTCGCCGTCAGGGCGTCACCGCGCTCGTGGTAGCGATGGACCAGGTGGACGCCGTAGTCGACGCCGATTCCCAGGAGGGTCACGACGGCGAATGCCGCGAACAGGTCAATCTCGATCCCGGCGAGGGCGAGAGCCCCGGCTGTCCAGGCGAGACCCAATACGGTCGGTAGTAATGCGAAGGCCGACAGCCGCCAGTTCCGGAACACCGCCGCAACCAGGATCACGACCAGCACGGCGCCAATCGAGAGCCCCTTGATGAACTCCGGTAGAAACGAACGGGCGAGCTCCCGATCGACGAGCGGCAGCCCGGTCAGGGTCTGCTGGTCGTCCACTTGCTCAACGATGGTCTGGAGGCGCGACACGTCGTCGTCGTTTGCCGGAAATACGTAGGTGGCGAGTTGCCACCGGCCGTCGTCGTGCCTGACCACGCGGTCGATCAGGTTCTTCAGGCCGTGCCCGACATAGTCTTCGTAGTGCAAGCGCTGTTGGGTGTCCAGCATTTGCGGGAGACGCGCGCTGAACGGCTCGAAGGAGTCGGGCCTGAATCCGTTCTCGACAGCGGCGCGCTCGAGCGACGCCCGGATGCCAGTGGCCGTCAGTCCGGAATCAGCAATCCGCTGCGCGGTTTTCATCTGCGCGTCCTCTGATGGCAGGAACCACGTCGGTGGCCGAATGCGCAGTCCAGGCAGCTCCGCGCTGAGTCGCTGAACGAGTTGCTCGTTGGTCACCAACAGCGTATTGAGCTCCGGTCCGTCGGAGAGGACGACGTACACATCGGAAGCGAATCCGAACACCGATCCGATCCTGGACTCGAGCTCCGCAGCGCGGGTGACGGATCTCAATCGTGCGAGGCTCGGGTCAACGTGTAAGTGAGTCGCTGCGATGCCGAGAAGTACCGTCAGGACCGTCGCAGCCGCCAGGATGTTCCGGCGGTTCATCATGATCCATGCGGCCAATCGTGGCAGCCTCACTGCGCGGGTCTGTTGACGAGGCGCTTCGCGTGGCAACAGCGCCGGCACCAGCAGCAGCGTGAGCACTCCGCAGATCACCATGCTGTGTCCAACGAGCAGGCCCAGTTGCTGAAGGCTTGGAAAGTCCACGAATGTCAAGCCGTAGAACGTGGCCGCCGTGGTCCACATGCCGAGGAGCATGCTCTTCGCAGGCCCTGAAATCCGCGCAGCGGTATCCGCCGTCGGACGCTCAGCGTCCGGCAGGAGGTAGGCGACGTAAAGCAGGACGACGCCGTCGATGCCGAGACCAAAGAGCATGGCCGACACTCCCGTGCCGGCGGCCGACAGACGCGTTCCGAGGAAACCGAGGACTCCCAGAACGACGACGAGCGACAGCGTCGTGGGCAACGCTCCGACAGCAAGCAGCCAGAAGCTTCGAAACGTGAGAAAGAGCAACGGAAGGATCGTGGCGAGCGACCCGACCGTGTTGACAATGCTCTCGCGTCGCACCTGGGTCTCGGTCTCGAGTGCGACGCGATGCCCCCCGGCGAATTCGACCAGCATCGGTGGGAGCGGCTCGTCGTCAACGTCGACGTCGCCGGTGGTCGCGGCGGCCCGAATCCTCGTCTCTATCTCGTGCAGTCGCGAGTCCAGCGCGCGGGAAAAATCGGAGTCGTACGGCGGCCGACGCGGGAGAGCCATGACGACGCGGGTGCGGCCGTCTTCCGTGATGTAGCCGTCGAGTGTCGAGCCTGAACCTCGAGCCAGTTCGGTCGCTCCGAACATCGATTGGACGATCGACAGCAGGCCTGCGGGATCTTGACGAACGAGTTCGGCGACATCCGGCGACGGAACCGCGAGCAGCTGTCGGCTTTCGGCGACCGCTCGGGACAGACCGTCAGGCTCCAGGCGCCGCAGGGCGTCGTCGAGCGCTGAGCCACGTAACAGCAATAGCTGCCGGTTTGCCAGCCAGCCGAAATCGCGCGCACGATCGATGACACCCGAATCGACGTCAGCGATTTCCGGAGCCTGCCGCAGTTGCACCACCCACAGGTCGATCTCCTCACGGTAGTCATCGATGACGTGACCATCGGGTGCGGTGAATACGACATACAGTTGATCGAGTGTGCCGAAGCGGGCGAGGAACTCACGGAAGCCGGGAATGACGCGTCCGTTCTGCGGTAGCAGCGCCAGAATATCGGCGTCGAATGAAATCCTGCGTGCTCCTTCGAGCGATACGATCAGCGCGACGGCTGCTGCTGTGAGGACAACTGCTCGTCGCCGGCTGGCCCAGGCGACGATGCTGGGGATGGAAAGGCGGGACACGAGCCTCAGTTGTCGAGACTGAACGCCGCGGGAGCCAGTGTTGGATTGACAACAACATCCTCGAAGACCATCGTCTTCGTATCGCCATTCGTGAACGTCATGCGAATCGCTTCAAGGAGAAACGACGATCGCCCGATCCAGAGATCGAGTCGCGTGACGGTGTCACGAATCCGAGTGCGCTTCGGGATCAAGACGAATTCGTAGGTTCCCGGTCGGTCGCTCTGATCGTGGTGTTCGATGTTGAACTGGCTCCGCAGTTCGTCTGCGTTGTCGCTCGCCAGATACGTCTGGATACGTTTCTGCGACGACGCCACATTGGACACGTGCTGAAGCTTTCGAGCGGGCCACGACACAGTCATCTTGTCCCCAGCGATCAACACGATCCTCTGCTCGGGATCGGTGAACCGCAATGCGACCTGCGACGGTCGCTGAACAGCGAGGGTGCCACGCGCCACCAACGGGCGAACGAGCAACGACGATGTCGTGGTCTCGGTGACTCGAGCTGTCAGTGTCTTGATGCCGCGACCGGTCTCATAGCCTTGCTGATAGAGCTGGTCGAAGGTATTCGTCGAGGCAAGAGTCGCGACCGTCGCTCCGGATTGCGCAGATGCAGTCGCGGCAACGAGCGCGACCATGGCAACTGCTGCGCGCGAGGCGAGCGCCATGCTCCCGTGCTGTTGAGGCCGCACGCCGCATGATAACGTACGGCTCGTGAGGCAGACGGTGATGGTGTCAGGCATTGGCATTGTTTCAGCGCTTGGCACGTCGCATGACTCATTTCGCGACAACCTCCTTGAAGGACGCACTGGCATCACGACGCTCACAGCATTCGAGACCACTGGCTGTCGCACGACGCTGGCTGCCTGGTTGCGGGAATTCCGGCCGCTCGACTGGGTCGCGGCGATGAAACTGCGACGCCTCGATCGAACCGGGGTCTATGCGCTCGCAACAACGAAGCTGGCGTTCGACGATGCGTGTACGGTCGTTCGCGAAGACGGCGACGATTCAGTCGGAGTCGTGCTGGGGACGTCGACAGCCGGTGGTCAGTCCACGCAGGTGTTTCTCGAAGCGTTGTTTCGCGGCGGGCCGACCAACGCGCCGGCAATGTTGTTCGATAGTACCGTGGGCAACGCAGCAGCAAGCCTGGTCGCGCTCGATTTCAAGATGCGAGGCCCGAACATCACCGTGAGTCACAAAGAGGCGTCGAGTCTGTCCGCGATTGTCATGGCGGTCGATCTTCTCCGAGAGGGCAGGGCATCGGGGCTCGTCGCCGGAGGAGTGGAAGCGATCTACGAAACGGTGTTCAAGGCGCATGACCGCTTTAAGGTGATGTCAGCGGACAAGGTATTCTCGCGTCGTCTGTCTCCCTTCGATGCCGAGCGGGCAGGATGGGTCATGGGCGAGGGCGGATGCAGTCTCTTGCTCGAGCCGGGCGACGGATCGAGCCGTGGCCGGCACGGCGAGATTCTCGGTGTCGCCGCCTCCAGTGCAGCCGTGCCTCTCAACGAGTGGCCGCTCGAACCGGAGCCCCTCGCTCGGACGATGCATCTGGCAATCGCCGATGCGGGTCTCTCCCCGTCTGACGTGAATGTCGTGTACGCCTCAGCGAACGCCACCAGGCTGGACGACACCGAAGCGCGTGCGATCGCCGACGTCTTCGGTGACTCGAAGCCGGTTGTGACATCGATCAAAGGCGCTCTTGGCGAGTCCGGTGCGTCGGGAAGTACCGCATGTGCCGCGGCGCTCCTGTGTGGCGCTGTCAAGCAGGCGCCACCGATTGCGGGATTCGGCGAGGCGTGCTCGGTGGCGGGCCGACTACGGCTTGCTCGGGAACGTACGGCATGTGAGGGGCCGATCGCGTTGATCAACAGTTTTGCCAGTGGAGGCGCGCTGTTCAGCGTCGTCGTGCGCGCCGCGCAGGGCGAGGCGCACTAGCTCTCGTGTATCATGTCGAGCCACTGTCGAGTAAATTCGCTGAATGTCGGAACCTCGCGATGGCATGAGCCTGGTTGGCCGCGTGGCTGTAGTGACTGGAGGCTCCAGGGGGATAGGGCGCGCAATCGTCGAGACGTTGGTGGAGCGCGGTGCTTCAGTCGGCATTGCCTTCCTGGAGCGCGAACAGCCAGCGCGTGAATTGGAGGCGGCTCTCAACGGTCGCGGCGGGCACGTGTGGGCCGGACGTTGCAACGTCGCGGAGGAAGCTCAGGTCGCGAGCTTTTTCGCGCAGGCGGTCACGGCTCTTGGTGCGGTCGATATTCTCGTGAACAACGCGGGAATCACGCGCGACGCGAACGTAGTGCTCATGGGTAAGTCAACGTGGGACGAGGTCCTGGGTGTGAATCTTGATGGGGCGTATCACGCAGTTCGAGCGGTTGCCAGCGGCATGCTGATCAGGGGGTGGGGCCGAATCATCAATGTATCGTCGCCGAGCGCTCGAATGCCGCTGGCCGGTCAGGCGGCGTACGCGGCGTCGAAAGCGGGACTTGAAGGATTCACGCGAGCGCTCTCGCGCGACATGGCGCCGAAAGGCGTGCTCGTCAACGCCGTGTCTCCTGGACTGATAGACACCGAGATGCTGGCCAGGATCCCGAGCGCCGCTCGTGAGTCGCTTGTCACAGCCGTTCCTGTTCGCCGAGTGGGTAGACCGGCGGAGGTCGCCGCTCTGGTTGCCTTCCTTGCCTCAGACGCTGCAAGCTACATCACTGGACAGGTGATTGGCGTTGACGGTGGGTTGCTGTGACTGGCGATACTTTTACTTCCAACGAACGGTCCACGCTCAAATCCGAGCTCAAGCAGGCAATCGTTCGTGGCCTGCGCCTTCCAATCGCGCCCGAAGAGATCGGCGATGCCACTCCGCTCTTCGGGGAAGGCCTTGGGCTCGATTCCATCGATGTGCTCGAAATCGTGCTCGAACTCGAACGCTCATTCGGTGTTCAGATCCGGGACGAACAGACCGGCTCGGAGGTCCTGCGATCGATTGACACGATGGCCGACTTCGTCCTGCGTTGCAGGAACGGCAAGTCCGACTAAGCACACCCGGCAAGGACTAGTTGCCTCTTCGGCGCGATCATGAACATCAGGCGCCTGTGTCACCCGGTCGCGATCGCATTGTTGTCCGGCAACCTTGCCGTGGCTCTGGCGGCGCAGACGCCGACAGAAATCCCCACGAGGATCGCGCTCGAAGACGAGCCGACCGGTGCGGCAGCGCAGGCGATTGCAGATGCCTCGCTCTCGTTTCCTGTTGCAGCACGAGTCGAGATCCACGAGCCATTGACGGCCACGCTGCTGAATGAGCGGCTCGCGGAGTTCGAGCGGCGACGAACACCGCTGTGGGTCGCAATTCCCGCGGCGTCGTCTCAAAGTGACATCGAACGATGGCGTACTGCGCTGCGCGGGCTGCTCGAGCGGCGATCCTTGGCCTTGATGACAATTGAGATCGTGGTGGACCGGGAGCCTGCTGCCGTCGCGGTGTTCTCCGCGCAAGTTGCGGCCACCGAGGCGCGTTCACGGCGGCAAGGCGTTCAGGTTGCCCTTGGCGGACCTGCGATGAACGACCGGGCACGCCGGGAAGAGATCTACTCGACTGATCTGGCGCCTTACGTGGATCTGATCACCGTCGCCGAGGGTGAGGCAGCCGAGGTTGCCCCGTGGCTGACGCGAGTGGATCCGTCGGCTCGCATCGCATTGCGCAGTGCCACTGGACCGCAGGGCCAGGAACAGGCTCGACGCATTGTCGACAATGTGCTCGACGATCTCGGCTCCAACGTCGCCATGCGGGCGTGGCGCGTCGATGACGCTCCAGCAATGGCACTGCGCGCGCTGGCGCCGTTGGCCGCCCTCATGACGCATCCTGTTTCAACGCTGGACGCGACGGGCGTTGCATTGAAACTGAGCACGGCCACACGGGACGTGACGACGACCATGCGTCATCGACTGCTGTTCGACACTCGAACGTTCTCGACCTACCTCGCGTACTGGGGGGAACCCGCCGCGGAGCTTCTGGACGTGTCGCTCACGATGCCGGTCGAGGGCGTGCCGGGCCTGCATGACCTGCTGACGGGCGCAAGGTCCCCGGTAGGCCGCTACACCCGCAACAGCGAGACGCGAACAGTTCAACTGTCGGTGCCGCTCACAGGTCGACCGATGCTCGTCGACTTCAACGAAGGCGCTGTGGACTCGCTCACCGACTCGGCGGAGGTGGTCGCGGCACGAAAGCTCACCGTTGCCGAAATCATCTCGCGACATCGCCAGGCACAGCTGACGCAGGACGTGATGGTGCGGAACTATTCCGCAATTGCCCGCATGAGGCAGTTCTTTCGTCCCACCGTCACCGATTCGGGTTACGACGTGGTGACCGAGAACCGCTACTACGTCGAGGGCTCGGATGTGGAGTGGGAGGAGCTGTCTTTCTCGGTCAATGGCTCGAAGTGGGAAAGCGACCGTCCTCCGTTTCCTCTGTTGCAGCCGGAGAAGGTCTTGTCGATTCCGCTTCAACTGCGTTTCGATGAAGGCTACAACTATCGCCTTGACGGCACCGAAGACGTTGATGGCTTCGACTGCTACGTCGTCCGTTTCGAGCCGATCCGGCGAGACAGCGCGCTCTATCGCGGCACCATCTGGATCGACCAGACCACGTTCGCGAGGATTCGTGTCAAGGCGGTGCAGGGCGGTCTCCCGGCGCCGGTGGTCTCCAATGAAGAGACACATCGGTATGTCCTCGCCGGCACGATCGGCAACCAGCCGGTTTTTCTCCTGGGCGGGCTGACGGCACAGCAAATCGTTCTCATCGCGGGGCGCAATCTTCTCGTTGAGAAGAACGTGACCTTCGATCGCTTCGTCCTGAATCATCCTGATTTCGATTCCGAGCGGACGGCCGCGCGTGCGAGCGACCGCATCATGTTTCGTGAGACGGACGCGGGTCTGCGCCACTACGTGAAGGAAGGTCAGTCGCGCGTCGTCAGCCAGAGGCAGACGTCAGAGGCGAAGGCTCTGGCGATGGGCGTCTATCTCGACCCGTCGTATGCGTTTCCACTGCCGATCATCGGACTCAACTACTTGAACTTCAGCCTTGCCGGAAATCAGAACACTCAATTCGCATTGCTCTTCGGCGGCGTGCTGGCTGCCGGGAACATCCAGCGGCCGAAGCTGGGTTCCACAGTCCTCGATGCGAGCCTCGACTTTTTCGCGATTGCGGTGCCCTCGAGTGATCGGTTGTACACGCAGGACGGAGAAGTCGAGTCCGAACGTGTCCTGACGTGGCCCATGTCCACAGGTCTCAACCTCGGGTGGCAAGCCACGCCATTTCAGAAGGCGACGTTGCAATACCAGCTGCGCTTCGACGCGTACGTTCGAGACACCACGACCTCCGAGACGTTCGAGCCCCCATCGAGTACGCTGACCAACGGGATTGGCGGTTCCTGGGAGTACCGGCGCGGCGGATATAACGTGACCCTCAATGGGACGTGGTACGCACGTGGTCAATGGGACGAATGGGGAGAGCTGCGGCCCGATGGCGGGCGCACGTCGACGGCACGCACCTACGCCAAGTACACCGCGGGTGTTTCACGGAACGTGTTCCTGGGCCCGTTTCAGAAGCTGTATGTCAACGCGGCGTGGTTTGGCGGCAAGAATCTCGACCGGTTCGTGCAATATCAATTCGGCATGTTCGACGATACCCGGATTCACGGCGTCCCAGCGTCCGGCGTGCGTTTCGGTGAACTGGCGATGGTGAGGGGATCGTACTCGCTGAACGTGTTCGACATTTACCGGTTGGATCTCTTTCTCGAACAGGCGTGGGGGCGCGAGCGCTCGTCGGTTCCGGACTGGCAGCCGATCCTCGGGACCGGTGTCGCCGTTAACTTTCGCACGCCATGGAACACCATCCTGCGCGCTGACTTTGGCAAGAGCTTTCTGCCCGAACTGTATCGCGGCGTCGGCTCCAGCACCCTCCAGGTGCTGCTTCTCAAGCCACTGGGATGATCATGACGCCGCCGATCGTCGTCACGGGAATTGGACTGGTCACCGCTCTTGGGGCAACGCGGGAGGAGACGTGGCGCCGAATGCTCGCCGGAGAGTGTGGCGTCCGGCCGGTGACCGTGTTCGGGACCGAAGGGTACCGCAGTCGCGTCGCCGCTGAAGTCGAGATCGCGAGCGTCGACGCAGGACTCGGCGAATTGAAGCGACGACGGTATTCGCGCGGTGACCGCATCGGAATCCGGGCAGCGTCCGAGGCGATCGAGGATGCCGGGCTCGAGACCGGTTCGGTGGACGTGCGGCGCGTGGGGATTTTCTTCGGTGCCGGGACCGGGGACCTGCTCCGCAATGAAGACTTCTATCAGACGTGGATTGCGTCTGGTGTCGAGCGCTCCAGACCATCCGATGTCTGGAATCACTTCCTGAGCACGCCTGTCGATGCAGTAGCGGCGCAATTTGGTCTCGAAGGTCCGCGTGGCTGTATCGTGGCGGCATGTTCATCGAGCACGATCGCTATCGGGCGTGGAGTCGAGGCGATTCGACATGGCCGCGCCGACGTCGTCCTTGCCGGGGGCACCGACGCGCTCGCGCGTCTGACGTTCACCGGCTTCAACCTGCTTCGGTTGATGGACGCAGAGCCATGCCGCCCATTCGATCGCGCGCGGGCCGGGATGAATATCGGCGAGGGCGCCGGCGTGCTCGTCCTCGAGTCGCTCGATCACGCGCGCAAACGAGGCGCGCAGGTCTACGCGGAGCTGGCCGGCCATGCGCTGGCCTGCGAGGCGTTCCACCCCACGGCGCCAGAGCCGGAGGGACGCACGATCGCGGCGGTGATCCGCCTGGCGCTGGAAGCCGGCCGACTCAACTTCGATGACGTGGATCACATCAACGCCCATGGGACGGCCACGCAGCAAAATGACATTGCCGAGGCTCGTGGCTTCAGACGCGCGCTCGGCGAGCGCGCGTCGCGTGTGCCAGTCACCTCCATCAAGTCGATGATCGGTCACTGCCTCGGTGCGTCGGGTGCAGTGGAAGCAGCAGTCCTCGCCCTGTCAGTGGCCCGCGGGGCGATCCCTCCGACGATCCACCACGAGGAGACCGATGCGGAGTGCCCGATCGATGTCGTCGCCAATTGCGCGAGAGAAGTACCCGTGCGCTGCGGCGTGTCAACGTCGCTGGGATTCGGCGGCAATGACTCTGCGATCGTGATGCGCGCTCTCGGTCAGTGAAACGGCAGGCGACGAGTTACATGTCGTGGCGCGTTCCTGATCCACTCACTCTGCTGGTCGCGTGTGTCGTCCTTGCCGCCGGGCTCACCTACGTACTTCCGGCGGGTGAGTATCAGCGTCGGGAGGATCCCGTCACCGGAAGGAGCGTGGTCGTCGCAGGAACCTATGCATCCGTGGCCTCGAGGCCGGTCGGGCTCTTCGCCGCACTGGTCGCCATTCCACGCGGTATGGCCAACGCCGCCGACGTCGTATTCCTGATCCTCTTCGGTTCAGCGGCGTTCACTGTTGTGGATCGGACCGGAGCGCTGGCGACCGGCGTGTCATGGCTCGTCGCACAGCTCGGTCACCGGCAGTTGCTGGTCATCCCGGTGATGAGCCTGTTGTTCGCAACTGGCGGAGTGATCGAGAACATGCAGGAGGAGATCATCGCGCTCACCACCATCCTCGTGGCGCTGACGCGACGGCTTGGATTCTCGCCTGTCGTCGCGGTGGCGATGAGCATCGGCGCGGCGTTCGTGGGCGCCGCGTTCAGTCCGATCAACCCGTTTCAGGTCGTCATCGCGCAACAGGTCGCTGACGTGCCACGACTCAGTGGGTGGGCGTTTCGCACGGTGTTCCTCGCGATCGCGCTCGTCGTCTGGATCGCCGCCACGATGCAGTACGCGAATCGCACACGTGGCGTTCGCGCGGCCGGCCCCGCATCTGAAGAGCAGTTCTCCGCACCGGCGCACCTGGCAAGACATCTGACGATTCTTGCCATCGTCGGCATCACGTTCATTGTGCTGGCCTGGGGGCTCCTGTCACAGGGCTGGGACTTCGATCACCTCACCGCCCTGTTCTTCGTCATGGGCGTTGGCGCCGGTCTTGTGGGCGGGCTCGGGTTCGGCGGCACCGCACGCGCCTTTACGGAAGGCTTTCGCGAGATGGCGCTCGCTGCTGTCGTCGTCGGCGTCGCGCGCGCGATCTTTGTGGTCCTCGAGGACGGGCGCATCGTGGATACCATCGTGCGCGGGCTGTTCATGCCGATCGCAGATCTGCCAACGGCTGTTGCCGCGATCGCGATGATGGCGGCACATATCGGCCTGCACATCCCGGTGCCCAGTGTCAGCGGTCAGGCAGTGCTGACGATGCCGATCATGGCGCCGCTGGCGGACCTGCTGGGGATGTCACGGCAGGTGGCGGTGCTGGCGTATCAGTACGGCGCGGGCATGATGGATATGATCACGCCGACCAATGGCGGTTTGATGGCCGTGCTGGCGGCGGCGGGCGTCGGATATGACGAGTGGCTGCGATTTGCCGGTCCGCTGATGGCGCTGTTGACAGTGCTCGGTGCTGCCGCCGTGATGATCGCGCTCGCAATTGGGTTGCAGTGACGCTCAAGCGCTATCTCGCGTCGTTGCCCGAGCGGTTGGTGCGCTCGTTCGTCGGACTCGGCGCTGGTGTGGCGCGTGAAGTCGGTGACGTGGCGCTTCCGAAATCGGTGCGCGAGTCTCGTCTCTATCAGAATCTCGTCGATACGACCCTCCGTTTCCTCATCGAGCAGGTCGGTGGCGTGGAAGGTGTCTACGGGTCCGAGCAGAAGCTCGCCGAGAACTTCCTTGCGCGCCGGACGGTCGGCAACGCCGTCGAGGCACTGGGGATTGTGGCTTTTCGTGCCTCGCCGGTGTGGGTCCTCGCTGCGCTCGCTGATGTGTGCGGTCTCGGGCGGCATATGATTCCTGAGATCGCGGCGTCACTCAAGGCGCAGGGTCTCCTCGATGCGGACACCGAGTTCACCAGCGTCGATCAATTGCTCGACGGCCTCGAGCGGACGTCCGCGCGGCTGGCGCAGGCCATCAACACTCCGCCGCTCGACGTGGCGTCGCTACGGCAGGAATGGCGAGCGATCCGTGAGGAGGCGCGCAGCCTGACGCCCGAGCGTCTGCCATCCGGCGATACTCTGGCAAGCTTGTGGAGCGAGCTCAAGACCGAGTCTGCGCGCCAGGAGAAGTCCGTCTTCGAGACCTCGTCGATGCTTGCGCTCTCAGCCGTCCGCGCGCTGCCTCAGGGTGCACGGTGGCTGGGCGCATCAACGGTCGCAGGCGCCACGCGAACAGGCCAGGTGCTGGCAGCGTCGCTGCTCGATCAATACCGGGTAACGCTCGAAGAGGTCCGGCAGGTCGGTTACACCGAGTACGCGACGCGGCAGCTGCGCCCGTACGTCCGAGCGGCGGCGTCTCATTTCTCCCCGGGGAAGCCGACGTTCACCGAGCGTTTTCTCGATCGCCACGCGAGGAAGTCTTCATGAAGAGGAAGGCTGCATGAATCGACGACTACGTCTGAGTCTGCTCGTCTGTCTCGTTCTGGCCTCCGCCTCACTCATGAAGGCGCAAGGTCCGCCGCCGGCCGCGAGCGCCGCTTCGCCGGACATGGTGACGCCGGGCGAGCTTCTCATCGAACCGGCGACGCTCATCAACCTTGGCTTCGAGTGGTTCATCCAGGGCGACGCCAATCGCAATGCCAGCGTGCAGGTGTCTTTCCGGAAGGCGGGCACGAGCGACTGGAAACCGGCGTTGCCACTGCTGCGGCTTCAAGGCGAACGCATCTACGCCGAGTCACGAGTCGACGTCATCGCGCCGAACATGTTCGCGGGTAGCATCCTCGACCTCGAGCCCGACACGTCGTATGAGGCGCGCTTCGTCATGTCTGATCCCGAAGGGGTCCGCGGGACGGCTGAACGAGTCGTGACCGTGCGCACGCGGGCCGAGCCGCGGCCGTACGCGGGCGGTCGCGTGTCCCACGTCTACCCGCATGGCTTTAAGGGACAGAAGACCGAGCCCTCGTTCGAGGGACTCATGTGCGCCTACAACTACTGGTGCGCGGGCACTGACTGGGCGACGTCGGGACGGCCGCGCGTCAGGCCTGGCGACACGATCCTCGTTCACGCGGGAACGTACAAGTACAACCGCTACGAGTACACGAACAACGCGAACGTGAACCGAACGGTGCCGCTCGACGGGACGTACTACCTCACCGCGGATGGCACACCCGACATGCCCATCGCCATCAAGGCGGCGGGCGATGGGGAAGTGATCTTCGACGGCGACGGGAACTTCGCGCTCTTCGACGTGAAAGCGGCCGACTACACCTACTTCGAGGGCATCACGTTCCGGAACGCGGAAGTCGGCATCGCCGCGGGCACGCAGTTCATTGCTGGCGCGAAGGGGCTGACGGTGAAGAAGAGCCGCTTCGAAAACGTCGGCGCCGGAATCTTCACCAACTACGCCGGCTCGAGCGGCTTCTACATCGCCGACAACACGTTCATCGGCCGCAACGATCCGGCGCACCTGATCGGATGGGCGGGTGACATGTGGACGAAGTACAACGGCGTCGAGGGTCAGATCTTTCCGCCGAAGATGGCGTCGTATGTCGCCGTCAAGCTCTACGGCCCCGGCCACGTCGTCGCCTACAACTACATCGCGGATTTCCACGACGGCATCAACGTCGAGACGTATGGCAATCCGGATGGCTCGTTCGCGTCCGGTCCGGACATCATCGACGGCCCGAAATATCCGACGCGCGAGTACTGGGAGCGCCGTCCGGTGGCGATCGACTTCTACAACAACTACATCACCAACTCGCACGACAACCCAATCGAGGCCGACGGCAGCATGCACAACATCCGCATCATGCGGAACATGCTGATCAACCATCCGTCGCACGCCTTCTGCAATCAGCCGACGCTCGGCGGGCCGGTTTACTGGATTCGTAACATCGCCTACAACCTTCCTGCCGGCTCTACTCGACTGACCAATGGCGCGGCCGGCGTACTCTTCTACAACAACACGATCCTGTCGGAGACGCAGGTCGCGGCGGCGTCGAACATTCACTGGCGCAACAACCTGATGCTCGGACAGAACGCGGCGCCGGCGATCCTGAGCGTCAACACGTTTACCAGCTACACCTCGTCGGACTACAACGGCTTCCGTGCGAATCCGGGAGCGAAGTCGGCGTTCGAATGGAGCGCTCCCGCGTCAGGTGCAGTCGCGGATTTCACGGGACCTGACCATGAGGCGAAGCTCACGACACAGCGATTCACGTCGCTCGCCGACTACGTCGCTGCGACGAAGCAGGATCAGCACAGCGTGGCTATCGACTACGACGTGTTCGTCAACGTGCGCCGGCTGGACGCTCAGGACGCAGGCAGCGTGCAGAAGCTGTACAGGGCGGACGAGTTCGATTTCAGATTGAAGGCGGGTTCGGCCGCTGTCGACCGCGGCGTGTCGCTGCCAACGGTGACCGATGCCTTCGCAGGCCGCGCGCCGGATCTCGGTGCGCTGGAAGTCGGTCAGGCGGTGCCGCAGTACGGGCCTAGACGATAAGAGCGCAAGGCCCTTTGAACCTTCTACTGTCGTGGCACCGAGTACATGATGCCTGTGTACTGCATCTCCTCCCAGGTTTGGTCGCCCCACTTCACGTCGACTTTGGGGTCGGGATTCGAACGATTCGCCGCGGAGTTGTCGTACCACGCCGTGGAGCGGATGCGCGCGCCTTTCGGGATCGCGATCGGCTCCTGATACATGTAGTAGGTCTGCCAGTTGAAGTCGTACCGCGGCACCGAGAGGATCGACTTCGTGGTGCCGTCGGGTAGTTCAAGCGTATAGCTCCATCGCTTTCCGCGCACGTGTGTGTGCGGGAAGAGTCCCACGAGCGTCGCATCCTGCGCGAACGTGACGTCGGTGCTCACCTCGTGATCGGACGCGCCGGCGGGAATCGTGAACTGTCCGTTGATGAACTGCGAGACACGAATTTCCTGCTCAGGCGGCTGCTTCGCGAAAATCAGCCCGACTGTCGTCCGATCGGTGCCCGCCTTGCCATTCGCTGTGTAGTGCATCTGCAGATGCAGCACCCCACCAGGCGGCAGGCGCAGGGCCGTGCCGGCAGGGAAGACCTGCGGCCTCGTGCCGGGCGCGTACGTCGCCAGCAGGCGGCTGAAGACATTGCCCTCGCGCTGGGGCCGGTTGCCTGGCGCGTGCACGGCTGTCACGCGGCTGTCCTGTCGATTGGGCTGCACCACCGGCGGCGTGCGCGGACCATCAGGCGGTGTCTCGTAAAAGACGAGCACGTGGTGCACGAGCGATCGATTACCTGGCCGTGCCTCGATCGCCTGCAGCCATCGCTCCTCGGTGAAATTCGTCGGAATGTAGAAGTGCTCGTACTCGATCGTGCCCTTCGCCGGTACGGGGTAGTCCTCCTGCATCTCGAAGATGGCGTCCGGCTGACCGATGCTCCAGCCCGATGTGAACGTCGGCACGGGCGGCAGGTCCGCTGGATTCCCCTCGAGCGCACCGGCAGCGGCCCATCGCTCGATCAGATCTTTCTGCGTCGGCGTGAGACTGCGTTCGTTGCGGAAGGTCCCGTGTGGCGCATCGGCGTGCCACGGCGGCATCACGCCGTTCGACACCTGTCGCACGATGCTCTGCGCCCACGGCCGTACCTCGGCGTAGGTGATGAGCGACATCGGCGCGATCTCACCGGCGCGATGACACTCGGTGCAGTTCGCGTAGAGGATCGGCGCGATGTCGTGCGCGAACGTCGGTGCGCTCGCGGCAGCCGGTGCCTGCGCGCGCGGGCTGACAGTGACAGCGCTCAGCAATGCGGCCGATGCGATGAAGAGGATCGTGCTGTTATGGTTGAGCGATTGCATATAGGTACCTTGCGCCTCGCAGGTAGATCTCGTTGTCCACGAGCGCCGGCGATGCGTCGAAGCCGTCGTCGAGTGTGTTCTTTGCCAGGACTTCGTACGTCGGACCGGACTTGATGACGAGCGTCGTCCCTTCCCGTCCGGGGAAGTAGATACGCCCTCGAGCCGAGACGGGGGACGCGAACATGTTCGGCACGTCGTCGAGTCGCTGATTCTGATAGTGCGGCGTTCCGGTCTTCGCGTCAACCGCGTTGAGAATCCCGGAGTTGCTCTTGAGGAAATAGAGAAT
The DNA here is from genome assembly GCA_963772955.1 of uncultured Acidobacteriota bacterium. Taxonomy (GTDB): domain Bacteria; phylum Acidobacteriota; class Vicinamibacteria; order Vicinamibacterales; family UBA2999; genus Gp6-AA40. The sequence goes on from CAVYZF010000011.1 coordinate 34,193, forward strand.
TCCGTCGACCAACACCGGCGAAGGGACATACGGCGTATCGCGATCGAGCGTCCAGACGATGGCGCTGGTGCCGTCGATGTTGCCTTTCGCGTCGGCCACGCGGATCGCTTTCAGATCGTTGCCGCGGAAGCCGCTCATCAGGAAGAGCAGCCCATCGCTGAAGATCGGCGACGGGATGGTGTTCATCGTCAGTCCATCGCTCTCCCAGACGACGTCGCCGGTAGCCAGGTCGTAGCTGCGCACACGCTCCATGGCCGGGACCACGACCTGCGGGCGTCCGTTCACCTCGATGACGAGCGGCGTGGCCCAGGTATCGATCTCCTTGCGCGGCACGCGCCACAGTTCCTTGCCGTCGCGTTTGTCGAGCGCCACGACGAACGACTCGCCACCCTGCTGATCCCACACAACGACGAGCGTGTTGCCGTGGAGCACCGGTGTCGATCCTTCACCGAACTCGTTGCGCATTCGCTTGTCGCCGAGGTCCTTCTCCCACAGAGGCTTGCCATGGAAGTCGAAAGCATAGAGGCCGAACGACTCGAAATACGCGTAGACGCGCTCGCCGTCGGTGATCGGCGAACTCGACGCCCAGCTGCCGTTGTCGACGTGCGAGCCCTCGTGAGGTTCCTGCTCGCGTGCGACCCGCTCCCAGATCGTCTTGCCGGTCTTGCGATCGAGAGCCATCACCAGGAAGCGATGAACTCCGCGTGGAGTCACCGCGCCGCGTGGAGCATGCTGTGCATCGCCCGCGATCCCCATCGGAACGGCGGTCAGCACGAACACGCGATCGCCCCAGACGACGGGCGACGCGAAACCACGACCGGGGATGGGAACCTTCCACCGAACATTGCGGTCCTCACTCCATTCGAGCGGCGGGTTGGCCGTTGGCGACACACCAGAGTGGCGCGGGCCTCTCCACTGAGCCCAGTAGCGGTCGGTGTCCGAGGCTTGAGCGAGCAGGGTCGAGGTCAGTATGAATGCCGAAATGAGTGCACTTGCGATGATCGTGACCAATCGAGTCGACAGCACGAGACCCTCCTTTCACTCGAGAGGATAGCGCACTCTTCCAGTATCATCGCGAAGTCTCCGCGCGTCATGCTTGGACATCGAGTGACTCAGGCGGCGTTGACCGTCCTCATCATCTGTGCGGGATGTGTCCGGATCTGCGAGGCACAGCCGCCTGCGCTCGATGTCGTACTCGAGCGGCTCGGTGCCTACCTCCAGGACTACGAGACCAAGGTCGTCGAGCTCGCTGCCGAGGAAGAGTACAAGCAGTGGATCAAGCGGCGTTCGGGATACGGCGGTGACACGGTCTCTCGACGCAACATCAGGTCAACCTATTTCCTGGTCCGTCTCCCCGATGGTCGGGCGTGGTACGGCTTTCGTGACGTGACGAGTGTCGACGGGCGTGACGTACCCCGAGGCAAACACCAGATGGAACAGCTTCTCAGCGAGCGCACCGCAACTGCGTACGACGAAGCGATGGCCGTCATGCTCGAGAACGCGAAGTACAACATCGGCGGTGTGTTTCGCACGATCAACCTGCCACTCCAGGCGCTCCACCTGCTGCATCCAGACAATCGCGATCGCTTCGATTTCCATGTGGCGGGACGCCAGCGCGTCGGCGGTCAGGACGCAGTCATCCTCGCGTTCCAGGAGCGCTCCGCACCGGGGCTGGTGAGTGATGGCTTCGGCGGCGAGCTTCTCGCGCGTGGACGAGTCTGGATCGAACCACTCACGGGAGCAGTGGTACGGACCGAGCTGAGTTTCAACGGTGAAGCCGCCCGCTACCTCAAAGAGTCAGCCATCCGTGTGGATTACCGGCGTGACCCGAAGCTGCAGGTGCTCCTGCCACATGAAATGGAGGAGACCTACGGCCTCGAAATCGAAGTTCTGCACGGGGTGGCCACGTACCGCAACTACAGACGGTTCGAGACCGGAGCTCGCCTCGTCACGCCGCCCCGGTGATCTGGAATGCCGGTCGACAAGTTCAGCCCCCGGGCTGTATCGTCTTTGCGGACGCTCTCATGACTCAGACGTATCTCTCGGCCGTTGCGCCGTTTCTGCTCATCAAGAGACTGCCGGATGCTGCTGGCTGGAGTCCGACGCCGTGTTCCGCTTCATAGCGCTGACAGCCGTCGCTTTTCTGCTTTGCGCGCCGCTCCAGGCGCAGAACACCGACAAAGCAGGACCTCCGTGGACACCCCCGAAGAAGCCTTGGGGCCACCCGGACATCGAAGGCATCTACACGAACAAGGACGAAGCCAACACGCCACTTGAACGACCCGACGGGCTCAAGGGGCGATCCGCTGAAGACTTCAGCGCTGCCGAGCTCGAGTCGCTCGCCAAGGCGCGGCAGGCGTTGGCAGCAAAGATTGCTGGTGGCATCGGCGGCGCCGAGACCGGCGCCGGCCCCACTCACTGGTACGAGCACCTGCAAGGCAATGGCAGCCGTCCGTGGCTCATCGTCGATCCCGCTGACGGAAAGCTGCCCGCCATGACGCCGCAAGCCCAGAAGCGTGAGGCCGCGGTGGCGTCATTGAACGACGCGCGCAATGGCGAGGGGCGAGCGGACTCGTGGCTCGACCGCAGCATGTACGACCGCTGCATCACGCGCGGGCTGCCCGGGTCGATGATGCCGGCAATCTACGGCAACGCCTACGAGATCGTGCAGGCGCCGGAATATATCGCCATTCGCTACGAGATGATTCACGAGACGCGGGTCATTCCGCTCGACCCTTCGACAGGCTCAGGGTCGCCCCGAGCGGAGTCGAGGGGCGACAACCGACCGAAGCTCTCGCCGGCGATCCAGCTGTATATGGGTGATGCACGCGGGCACTGGGAGGGCAACTCGCTGGTCGTCGAAACGACGAACTTCACGGACCGCACACACTTCGGTTACAACAACCGGTACAACAGCCAGACATTCACGCTCACTGAACGCTTCACACCAGTCGGTCCCAACACGCTGCAGTGGCAGGTGACGTTCAACGATCCAGAGGTCTGGACGAGGCCGTTCACGTTTGTCATGCCTCTCACGCGCGACAACAGCCAGCCTGTGTTCGAGTACGCGTGTCACGAGGGGAACCTGGGACTCGAGCACATCTTGTCGGCGGCCCGCGCCGAGGAACGTCAGCGTTAACGATCTGGAGGACGCGACATGACACGCGCGATCGCAGGAGTGGCCGTCATCGTGATGATGTGTTCGGCGTCGATTGCCGCACAGTGGCCGAAGTATCAGGCGCCGGGCGTTCCGCGCGATGCCGAGCAGCGCGTTCGGATGGATGCTCCAACGCCGCGAATGGCGGACGGCAAGCCTGACTTCTCCGGCAACTGGGTCCGGTTCAGAGGCGAGGGTGCGTTCAATCCGCCGGAGCTCGCCGGTCTCACTCGCAACCAGGCCGGCGCCGCGCCGGCGCCTGCGAAGCCTTCAGATCCGAACTCGCCCCCGATTGCCGCGTTCTGGGAGATGGGTGCGAACGTTCCGGGTGGTTTGCCGCTGACGCCGTGGGCGGCCGCACTCAAGAAGGAGCGGATGGCAGCGGATATGAAAGACAACCCCGACGCCAACTGCATGCCCATGGGACTGACGCAATTCCACACGCATGGACAGCCGCGCAAGATCGTCCAGAACGCGAGCGTGATCGCGATCATGTACGAGGCGAACTACGGTCTTCGCTACTTCTACATTGACGGGCGCCCGCTGCCACCTCAGGGGAGCGTGCAGCCGTTCTGGTACGGCTATTCAGTCGGACGATGGGAAGGCGACACGCTCGTGGTCGAGACAAACAATTTACGGGGGGCGGAGACCAGTCCTTTCGACGGCTGGCTCGACGTACGCGGCAGCCCTTATTCGGACCAGGCGAAATTCATCGAGCGCATTCGCCGGCCCATGTACGGCAAGCTCGAGATCGACATCACGCTCGAAGACCCGAAGTCCTATACGATGCCGTTCACCGTTCGCATCAATCAGCAGATTGCACCCGACGACGAGATCATCGAATTCGTCTGCAACGAGAACAACCAGTTTCGTCGGCGCGTGAAGATCGACTAGTGAACGATTGTTGATTCTGGCGATCTGTGATTGGTGATTCGTTGTTGATTGCTGAATAGTGATTGTTGATTTGGCGGTGGAGTCAGCAACCAATCAGGATTCAGCAATCACAAATCAACAACGATTCAAGAATCGAAAATCCCGAAACCAACAATTCCCAGCGGCCCTCCATCGTTCGTTTGTAGTGCTACAGTCCCACTGAGTCGATCGTGGCTAGACGAGACCTCGCGGCACCGCATCCCCGCGTGGCGAACCGCGTCACCGACGAGATCGCTATCCCCGAGACGGAGATCGAGGAACGGTTCGTGCGTGCCTCGGGCCCGGGCGGCCAGAACGTAAACAAAGTGTCGACGGCAGTCGAACTGCGCGTCGATCTTGCAGGGTCCTCCTTGCCCGCGCACGTCAAGCAGCGGCTTGCGACGTTGGCCGGCAACCGAATGACAGGTACTGGCGTGCTGGTGATCGACAGCCGCGAGCACAGGACGCAGTCGGCCAATCGAGACGCCGCGCGCGAGCGGCTGCGCCAACTGCTCGCGCAGGCCTCGGTGCGTCCGAAGCGGCGGCGCAAGACGAGGCCAACGATTGGGTCACGCGAGCGGCGGATTACTGCAAAGACAAAGCGGGGCGAGACAAAGCGAGCACGCCGCGACAAGGGAGATTGGTAACCGCACAAACGGTGGATAGACTGCGCGCGATGAGCACGAATCGACGGATCACGTTCGATACAGTCCGCGAGATTGGCGAGCAGTTGCCGGGAACTGAGGTCGGCACAGCGTACGGATCACCAGCGCTCAAGGTCAACGGGCGCTTGTACGCAGCCATCGCGATCAACAAGGAGGCTGAGCCGAACTCGCTCGCGGTCTATGTCGCTGACTTCGAACAACGTGATGCCCTGCTGGCGGAAGACCCCGGCACGTACTACGTGAAGCCGCACTACGAGGGGTATCCCGTGGTTCTGGTGCGACTCGCTTGCGTTACTCGTGATGCGCTCAGCGATCTGCTTCGCGGAGCGCACCGCATCGTCAGCAGCAAACCGTCATCGCGCCGACGAGCAACGAGAAAGCCGCGCTGAGGTCGGCTGGAACTGCGCACGTGTTGGCGGCCAGGAAGTGTGACGATCGACCGCCGCCGTCTGGTCATTCGTTACAAGGCGACTGATCAGGCAATGGCTCAAGGGCGACACGCCGTTTCCGGGCGTGTCAGCGCCGCCGGGACCGTCTCTTCTCCCTGCCAAGGAGATAGAACGCCGAGCGGGTCGATTCAGCCCAGGCAGGCGCCAGGCCCATGTGCTCCCCCACACAGATCAGATGCAGCTCGTTCGCCACCACGACGGCGCTACAGATCTCGATGAGAGGCGGAAGGGAGTCCTTTGCCTGACCCGAGATCCGCCGTAGGAACTCCAAGAAGGCTCGACCATCGTCTTCGGAGTATACGATCCGTTCGCGCCCGCTGCTCGGAAGGCTTCTTCCGGCCGCAGCGACGTTGAGGATTACCGTCTTTGCCAGGTAGGAGGGATTCCCTGCGATGGTCTCCATCTCCCAGGAGGTGCCTTCGGTGTCCTCGGGCACGAGCAAGACGTAAGCGCTGTCCTCGATCAGCTTCTTCACCGTCTCCTTCCAGGAATCGTCCAAGGCCGGTACCCTGCCGAACCGGCTTCCCCCCGCGTCCTGCTCCGCGCCAACCGCCACGAACGGTCCTACGGACTTCACCGACGCGCTGAGTAGTATCTCTAGATCGGTCTCGAACCCTGCCGCACCCTCTGCCCAAACTTTTCGAGCATCCATCTTGAAAGATCGCAGATAGAGAATGTGCCGGCGGTCGTCGAACAGCCACCTCCACTTCTCGCTTCGCTTCAATCGATGGAACGCATTCAGTCGCAAGGTCGTGGGCAGAAATCGCGTCACGGCAAACTCCCTCGCGAGCGCATCCAGGACATCTGCGAGCAGCGTCTTGTCTGGCGAGCGGCGGCCAATGAGCTGTCGACCGAAACACCAGAGGATCGCGACTGGGAGTGTGACCAACCCCAAAGCCAGGTTGAACAACCTGATCGGCAAGAGGATTGCCGCCGCGCACGTACTCGCCACACGGGGTAGTGCTGAGCGCTTCTCCTTGTACAAGAAGGCTCGCATCGCAAGCCCCGCAGTGCTCGCATCACCCCAACGGTGGACTCTGAGCACCAACGGCTCCACGGCCTCACCCCGAATCGCCGCCGAGTCTTACATCCAGGACCGGAAGTACAGAAATCGGCGATTGACCATTCGAGTTCCCCAGCGGCTCGCCGCCAACAACCGCGCTGGAGCTGAGCAACGCGACCGAGTGTATTGTGACGGGTACAGTGCGGCTTAGTGCTGACTTTTAGTAACGATCGCCGCAGTGAGTAGGAGTAATGAATCAACAGTCACGAATCGCCAATCGACAACGATTCAACAATCAAAGATCACAAATCAAAAATGCTTTACAGGCCCCCCTCCGCCCACGGCCCGGTGACCGCGAACGTGATCCCTGGCGCCTGGGCGTTGAAGAACAGCCACTTGCCGTCAGGGCTGTATGTCGCGCCGGCGAACTCGCGCTGACTGAAGTCGCCGGTCAATCCGTTGCGCGGCTCGGTGAGCTTGATGTTGTTGCGCGCGAAACGGAAGATGCGCCCGTCGCGCGTCAGTCCGTGGACGCATGGCGTCGCGGTGCCGTCTTCGCAGAGCACGAGGCCACCGCGCGGGCTGAGCGTCAGGTTGTCCGGCATGTTGAGCACGGACGCGCCTGGTGACTCGAAGACGAGCCGCAGACGGTCGCGTCTCGGATCAATCTCCCAGACCTGTCCCATCTTCGCGTCGCCGCCGTCGGTCGCGGTGACGTAGAGCAGGCCGCCACCAAACGTCGCCCCCTCGAGACGCGAGAAGATCGCGCCGCCACGATCGAGTCCCTGCTGAAGCACTCCCAGCCCGTACCCGGACGAAGCGCTGACGTGGGGTTTGTCTGGTTCGGGGATATCAACCCAGTTGATGTCGTACGTCGCGCCCGAGCGCTGCCGGCGGCTCGTGTCGAACGCACGCCGTCCGTCCACCGCCAACATCTGCAGGCGCCCGCCCTCGGCTAACTTGCCGGGCGTCGTGGGGACGTAACGATAGAGACCCGCCTGCGCGCGATCCTGCGTCTGGTAGACGATGCCGGTTTGCGGATCGACGGCAACAGCCTCGTGCACGAAGCAGCCCATGGCTTTGATCGGCGTGGCGTCGGAATCGCGATCGTGCGGGACCTCGAAGACGTAGCCGTGCTGGAGCGGGAGCGGATTCCGTGGCTCGGCTGGACCGACGACGGTCTCCTCGCACGTCAGCCACGAGCCCCACGGCGTCTCGCCTCCCGCGCAATTGCGACTCGTTCCCGCCAGGCTCACACGTGTGCTGACGACTTTCTCCGCCGCTGGATCGAAAACGGTTGTCGTCGTGCCACCGCCTGCTCTTGAGTCGTAGGTGGCGGCCTCCAACGCCGGGCCGGCCGAAATTTCGTGATTGCGCACGAGGACGACGCGTCCGTTCTCTCCGGCGAAGGCGGCCATCCCGTCGTGTAGCGGCGGTATCCGCCGGCCGTCGTCCATCGGATCGCCGGTCCAGCCGAACGTCATGTATCTGAAGCCTTCGGGTAACTCGAGCAGCGGCATGCCTGTCGTTGCGTCGGCCACTGGGCGAAGCGGGCCGTAACCGAGCTCCGCGGGCACCGCGGCGCCGGCCTCGAGCCGGGCGCGAAGTGCCTCCAGGGGTGTCGCGAACGCAGCTCCGGTGGTCAGCAGGAAAGATCGTCGACTGAGAGACATTCGATTACCCCAACGTACCGTGAACGACTCGTCCGCCCACCATCGTCATCACCGATCGGATCTGCTTGATCTGCACATCGGGCACCGTGAAGTAATCGCGATCGAGCACGACCAGATCGGCGAGCTTGTTCGTCTCAATCGATCCGATGCGATCTTCCATTCTGAGGAACCAGCTGTTGCCTCGCGTGAAGAGTCGCAGCGCCTCTTCCCGTGTCAGCTGCTGATTGCCGTTCACCTGGGCGCCGAAGGAGTTGACGCCGGTCGTTGCGAAGTAGATGTGGGACCAGGGATTGAGCGGCGCGATGTGGACGCCGTCGCCATGGATCCCGACCTGAATACCGTGATCGACGATCGTCCGGAAGGGTGGGCCAGCGATGACCTTCGGATCGCTCGACGTGACCCAGCGGAACGCGCCCATCTGCACGCCGCAGCCAAGATTCTTCAGTCGGGTCAGCAGATCGGGCGTGACTTCCGGTATGTGGTGCACCATCCATCGAAGCTTGGTGATGTCGAATTCCTTGTTGACCGCTTCGTAGGCTTCGACGACCTGTGTGAGCGCCGCCAGGTTCTGCACCGCGTTCTCGTTGCGCCAGCCGGCTTCAGCCACGAGGCGCTGTGCCTCGCGCCAGACCGGGCCGCTGGCGAGCGGGGCCGCCCACTCGCCAATCGATCCGGTCATCAGCAGGTCGTCGCCGAAGAACTGGAATTGATTGCGGAGCCGCTCCTTGAGTTCAGGCAGAGCAGGGTCGTTCTGGTTCTGCAGGAAGTTCATCTGCAGGCGCACGAGCGCGCGTCCCTCGCGATGGAGCGCGATCCACGAGTCGTACATCCGGTACTGATCGAGGTTCGAGAGGATCTGATTCGGATTCAGCGGGCCGGGCGTGGGGAACAGCACCTCGTCGAGATGCGCCGTCAGTCCAAGGCTCGCCGAGTACGTCATCGCATCGTTGGTGCTGCGCCTCTTGTCCTCGAAGGTCTGCATGCGCCGCAGATGAAAGAGCGCGCTCGCCGCAGGGCCACCGCCGCCGAATGCCGCCGGGCCGATCGCGCCGTTGTCCGCGACGGCCACCTTCTTCACATCGGGGTGGACTGGGGCAGCAGCGTCAATGGCATCGAACAGCTTCTTGCCCATGCTGTTCGTCACGGCAGGTCCGGTGAAGCGCTCGTAGAGCAGGACCGGTCGATCGGGAACCGCTTCGTCGAGCTCCTTGAGTGTCGGATGCCGATGCTCGGCCCACTGATTTGGATGCCAGCCACCCATCGACGTGATCCACTGGCCTTCCGGCACGCTCTTGCGCCGCGCGGCGAGCGTTTCCTGGATCTCGCGGATCGACGTCGTGTTCTCGAGAATCGTGTGATAGCCCGGCCGGTTGGCGAGGCTGACGATGTGGACGTGGCCTTCGATGAGGCCGGGCACAACCGTGCGGCCTCGAAGGTCTACGACCTTGAGGCCCGCAGGCGGATTGCCGCCAACCGCCGCGAATCGACCATTTCGGATCGTCACAGACGAAGCGACCGTGTTCTTCGCATCCATCGTGTGAATGCGTCCGTTCGTCAGCACCACGTCTTGCAGTGCCGGACCTTCTGGCGGCGTTGCCTGCGTGGCCTGAACAATCTGTGCGGCGCCCGCGTCGCGTGCCGCAGCAAGGCCGAGGGTTGCACCGGCGGCGGTTTCCAGGAATTGGCGGCGGGTTGTTGTACTCATTGTTGATGTTTGATTAGATGATTTTTGATTCGTTGATGATTGGAGATTGTTGATCGTTGATTTGGTCAGACGCCGCGCAATCGACAATCAAGAATCAACATTCAACAACGAATCACCAATCAATAATCGCCCAATCACAAATTCACTAGTCAGGTAACCCAGCCTGCTTCGGTTCCGGCAGCCAGAAGCTGGCGACCAGGTTGATGACGTACGCCACCGTCCCGACGAGCGCGCACGCATAGGCGAGTCGAATCGGAACGGTGCCACCGGGCATCACATTCACGAGTTGCACGGTGACCAGGGCGGCAAATGTCCCGATCATGCGCCCGCCCACATTCGCGGCAAAGCTTTCGCCCGTGCCGCGCAAGTGCGTCGGATAGACACGCGGGAGGTAGTTTCCCCAGAAGCTCATTTGCGCGATTGTCGTCAGGCCAACGATGAAGATGCCCCATTGCGCGAGCGGCAGCCCGACGGACGGCACGAGAAGAAAGACAAGTGGCAGCAGCACGATGCCCGGGAACTGGAAGACGTGCAGCAGCCTCCGCCGGCTGACGATGATCGCGGCGAGGTAGGCGAGGAGCACGCGTCCGGCAAGCCCGCCCGCTTCCTGGAAGCCCTGGACGACGCTGACCGTCTGTTCCTGCGCCATGCTCGGCAGCGATCGCACTTGCTGCAGACCAGGCACAACGCGCGGCATCTGCTGAATCGCGCCGAAGGCGGTCGCGTACACAGCGGCCATCATCACCGTGGTGACAATCGTGGTGCGGCGAAATTCGGGGGTGAAGAGCGCGGCGAAACTCGGTCGCCTGAGTGTGCCCGCACGCTTCTTCTCCTGCCACGCCGGTGACTCTGGGAGGAACGGGCGAATGAGCATCAGAGGGATCGCCGGAATGACGCCGGACATCAGCGTGTAGCGCCACGCATGGTGGTCGCCGTGGATTTCCGGCAGAAAGTGTCCGTAGGTCACGGCGAGATAGTAGGCGCCGGTGACCATCACGCCACCGAACGATCCGAACGCCTGCGTGTAACCGATGACGCGCTCGCGCTGAACGGGATCGTGGAACAGCTCGGCGAGCCATGCGACGGCGGCGACGAACTCCACGCATACGCCGACGAACGTGCAGCAGCGCCAGAAGAGGAGCCAGTAGACCGAAGTCGTGAATCCAGCGGCGAGCGCCGCGAATGCGTAGATCAGGATGCTCCAGACCAGTACGCGACGGCGACCGAAGAGGTCGGTCAGGTATCCACCGATCAGGCCGAAGATGCCTCCGGCGACGGCTGGCACGTACTGCAATGTGCCGACCCACGAGTTGACGGCAAGGCTGTTGGATCCGGCACCGAGAAGATCCGCGAGCGCCGGCCGCACGATGAGCGGCAGCATCAGGAGCTCGTAGGTGTCGAAGGCGAAGCCCAGGGCGGCGACTCCGCAGATGGTCCACTGCAGTGGCGTCAGCGCCGGCGGCGCTGCGCCCGTTGGGGTCTTCGTCATGCCACCTCGATACGACATCGCCCACGACGCTATTACCCGGGCTATTTTCGTGTGGGCTCGGGCCAAGACTATACTGCGAGTCGTATGCAGTCTCAGTCCTCATCGCTCTCGGTGGCGGCACCAACACAGGTTCACACGGCAAAGGCTGCGCTCGATGCGTGGGTGCGCGAGGTCGTCGCGTGGCATTTTGATCCGGCGACCGGCAGTCCGTTCTGGCTCGATTATGCGAAGAAGCTCGATTGGGAACCACGAGCGCACGTAAAGGGCTTCGAGGACTTGCAGCGATTCGATCTCTTCGAGGACGAATGGTTGCGCGGTGGCCCCGTGCAGCGGTGGGTACCGAAGGGACTCGCGGGAAAACCGGTGTTTGTGTTCGAGACCGGTGGCACGACCGGTGTCCCGAAGACGCGAATCAACTGCGAGGACTTCCGGATCGACTACGAGATCTTCAGCACGACATTTCCCGACGAGCATTTTCCGAAGGGCGGCAACTGGCTGATGCTGGGGCCGTCAGGTCCGCGCCGGCTGCGGCTCGCCGTTGAACATCTCGCGCAGCACCGCGGTGGCATTGCGTTCTGCGTCGATCTCGATCCGCGCTGGGTGATCAAGTTGATCAAGAAGGGTTGGAGCGAGCACCTCCAGGCCTACAAGGATCACGTGATCGATCAAGCGGTCACGATCCTGCATGCCGGTCACGACATCACGTGCATGTTCACGACGCCGAAGCTGCTCGAGTCGCTCGCGCTCCGGCTCGAGTCGATGGGCACGAGCATCGGCAAGGTCGGGATCAAGGGGATTTTCTCGGGTGGCACCGAGTTCACACCGCAGTGGAACCGGTTCGCTCACGAAGAGTTGCTCGATGGCGCTTACATGACGCCAACCTACGGCAACACGCTCATGGGGCTTGCGCCGAGCGCGCCGTCAGGACCACACAACGACTACAAGATCGCGTACTACGCGCCTCAGCCGCGCGCTGTTGTCGAGGTCGTGGACTTCGACGATCCGCGCAAGCTGGTTGAATATGGACGGACCGGTCGCGTGAAGCTGACCACGCTGACGAAGGAATTCTTCATGCCCGGCTTCCTGGAGCGCGACGAAGGCGAGCGTGAACCGCCATACGAAAAGTATCCGTGGGATGGGGTGAGCGGGGTCAGGCCTTTCCATGGCTTCGCTTCAACGACGACCGTTGGGGTTTACTGACGCTGGCAATGTTGATTTCGGGATCTTGGATTGTTGAATCGTTGGTGATTATTGATTCGTGATTTCTGATTTCGACAATCCAGAATCAACAATCCACAATCAACAACGAATCAACAATCAAAGATCGCTCATTCAAAGATTCGAAGATGCTGCACTTACCGGTTTTACGCTGGGGCGAACCTTACACGAGCATGGAAGTGGACGAGGTCGTTCACTTCTCGACCGGCGAGCCGATTGCCCGCGTCAGTCGCGCGAATGGCGGCCTGATTCAGCGCGACGCACGGAAGGCGCACCTGGCACGCGAGGCGTTGAGGCAGATTCCGGTCGACGACTTGATCGCGCGCGTCGGTCGTGCGGGCGAGCTCTACATGAACGCCACGCTCCCGATGGGCGATGGCACGCAGTCGGCCGACGAGTTCGTCCACGCTCAATCGGCGAGCACGGGTCTGCCAGAGCGCATGTGCCGCGCGAACATGAAGAAGAACGCGTTCGTGCTGACCGAGATGCGCAACATCCTCGAGTCGCTCACCCGCGGGCTCTCGCTCGATGTCCTCGCGACCGGCCACGGCGAAGAGCGCGGCGTGCCGATCAGTTATCAGGCACAGAGCCCGGTGCTCGGCCTGGTGCTGCCATCCAATTCGCCCGGTGTGCACACGCTGTGGCTACCGATCATCCCGATGCAGGTCGGCCTCGTCCTGAAGCCGGGCCCGCAGGAGCCGTGGACGCCGTATCGCATGGCTGCGGCGTTCTTCGAAGCCGGCATTCCTCGAACTGCCATCTCGATCTACCCGGGTGGCGCGGACGTCGGTGCGGCTGTCCTCGACGCGTGCGCACGCAGCCTGGTGTTCGGCGGCCAGCCAACCGTCGATCGCTACCGTGGCAACCCTCGCGTCCAGGCGCACGGGCCGGGGTTCTCGAAGATTCTGCTCGGAGACGATCAAGTCGATCGCTGGGAGGACTACCTCGATCTGATGGTCGACAGCGTGTTCCTCAACAGTGGCCGCAGCTGCATCAACACGTCGGGGATCTGGGCCAGCCGTCACACGAGGGAGATTGCAGACGCTCTCGCACAGCGGCTCGCAGCCATTCGTCCGTTGCCACCCGAGAACCCTGAGGCGTCGCTCGCGGCCTTCACGGTGGCGGGCGTTGCCGAAGCGATCTCACAATCGATCGACGCCGACCTGCAAGCGCCCGGCGTCGTTGATGTGACAGCCACGCATCGAGAGGGAAGCCGGCTGATCAAAAACGGGAAATCGGACTATCTTCTGCCCACGGTTATTCACGCCAGCTCGCCCGAACCGGCCGTCGTGAAGAAGGAGTTCATGTTCCCGTTCGTGACGGTCGTCGAGTGTCCCGAGGCAAAGATGATCGACGCGATCGGCCCCACGCTTGTCTGCACGGCGATCACGTGCAACGACACCTTCAAGCGCGGGCTGCTCGACGCCGTGCACGTGGATCGCCTGAACTTCGGCCGCGTTCCGACGACGCAGTTGAACTGGCGCCAGCCACACGAGGGCAATATCGTGGAATTCCTGTTCAGGGCACGCGCCTTCCAGTCAGCGCCAATGGAATAGTCGTGGTCTTCAGTCCCCGGGCCCCCGTCTCCGGTCTATGCGTATCCTTTCGATAACCGCGGGCGCGGCGGGGATGTACTGCGGCAGCTGTTTTCGTGACAACGGGCTCGCGGCGGAGCTGATCGCGCGCGGACATGACGTAACGCTGATGCCGGTGTACACCCCAACGCGGACGGATGAGGAGAATGTCAGCCGGCCCGGCGTGCTCTTCGGGGGGATCAGTATCTACTTGCAGCAGTACTCGGCGCTGTTTCGAAAGACGCCGCGTTTCCTCGATCGCTTGTGGGACTCGCCAGGCGTGATCGCCGCCTTTGCGGGGCGCGGCATTTCGCCGGACGCGCGCGTCCTGGGAGAGATGACAATCTCGACGCTGCAGGGCGAACAGGGCGTGCTTCACAAGGAATTCGAGAAGCTGGTCGAGTGGACGAAGGATGAGCCGCCGCCAGATGTCATCAACCTTCCGAACTCGCTGCTCATCGCCATGGCCGCGCCGCTCAAGCGCGCGTTCAAGAGGCCAGGTACTCTGCACGCTTCAAGGTGAAGAACTGTTTCTCGGCGAGCTGACGGATCCCTACCGCGACCGTGCGCTCGCGTTGATACAGGATCAGGTCCGGCACGTCGACCAGTTCATCGCCGTGAGCGAGTACTGTGCGGCGTTCATGACACGCTACCTGAAGATCCCGCCAGACCGCATATCAGTCGTGCCACTCGGCATCAGTCTGGCTGGCTACTCGCGTCGCCGGCCGGGCGAGAGGGTGGATGAGTATCGGGTGGGATACTTCGCGCGGGTCGCCCCTGAAAAGGGACTCCACGAGCTGGCAGAGGCGTACGTCCGCTTCCGGCGCCGCGTCGGGAATGCGAAGATTTCGCTGCACGCCGCAGGGTATATGGCTCCCAACCACCGTAGCTACCTCGAGAAGGCTCACGACGTGTTGAGGCAGGCAGGACTCGGAGAGGAGTTCACCTATAGCGGCTCGTTGAACAGGCAGGGCAAGCTGGACTTTCTTCGCAGCCTGGACGTGCTGTCGGTTCCGGCAACCTACGACGAACCGAAGGGGATGTTCCTGCTCGAATCGATGGCGGCTGGTGTGCCGGTTGTGCAGCCGAGGCGAGGCGCGTTCACCGAGGTCGTCGAAAAGACCGGCGGCGGCCTGCTCGTCGCGCCAGACAATGTCGATGCGGTTGCGGACGGGTTACATCGAGTCTGGTCAGATCGCGCGCTATCAACAGCGCTCGCGGATAAAGCCTTCGACGGCGTGCGCGCGCACTACACCATCGAGCAATCGGCGACTCGGCAGGTCGCGGTCTACGAGTCGGCAATTCGTCGCGCCAGCGCAGGTCAGCCGTGCTGAACGTCTCTGGCGTGGGCAAACAGTTCCCGACTCCGCGCGGTCCGCTGACCGTGCTGTCCGACGTCAGCTTCACGCTCTCGCCAGGTGAAGCCGCCGCGATCACCGGGCCTTCGGGCAGCGGCAAGAGCTCGCTCTTGTACATGCTCGGGGCGCTGGAGCCGCCGTCGCAGGGCACCATCACGCTGGATGGGAAGAATCCATTCGAGCTCGCCGCCACGGCCCTGGCCGATTTCAGGAACACGAGCATCGGCTTCGTGTTTCAGGATCACTGTCTTCTGCCGCAGTGTTCCGTGCTCGAGAACTGTACTCATCCCAACGCTGGTCGCGAAGAACGGCAACGACGAAGCAGCCGCGCGGGCGCGAGCCTGCCTCGAGCAGGTCGGGCTGAGTGCGCGGCTGGACCATCGCCCCGGTGAGTTGTCGGGCGGCGAGAAGCAGCGGGCGGCGATCGCTCGTGCGCTCGTGCGTCAGCCGCGTCTCGTCCTGTGCGATGAGCCGACCGGCAATCTCGATCAGGCCTCGGCGTCAACAGTGGCGTCGATGCTGCTGGACCTGCACGCGCGCCAACGCAACATCCTGATCGTCGTGACGCACAGCGAGCGTCTTGCGGGACAGTTTCCCATTCGCTTCGACATCTCAAACGGCCGGCTCGAGCGAGTCGGTTAGTTCGAGGTCGCTATGAGTCAGACCAGCAGCAATGTGATGACAGCGCCCCGCGTGGCGGAGCGCGTGTTTTACGGGTGGGTCGTGCTCGGTGTGGCCGCGCTCGCGATGGTCGGGACATTGCCCGGACGGACGCAGGGGCTCGGGCTCATCACCGAGCCGCTGATCCGCGACCTCGGGCTGAATCGCGTTGCATACGCCCAGATCAATCTCGTCGCCACGCTGATCGGTGCGCTGTTCTGTATCGGTGTCGGACGAATGATCGATCGCCTCGGAAGCCGGCTCGTGCTGACGGCGACTGCCGTGGCGCTGGGACTCACCGTGCTCACGATGAGTCAGGTGAGCTCGCTGATCGGCCTGCTCTTCTTCGTGACACTGACCCGCGGCTTCGGGCAGAGCGCGCTGTCAGTCGTCAGCCTCGCCATGGTGGGCAAGTGGTTCCGCCGTCGGTTGACCGTCGCGATGGCGGTCTACGCGCTCGTGATGAGCATAGGGTTCATGGCGGCATTCCCGCTCGTGGGTGCGGTCGTGCAGTCGGCAGGGTGGCGCATCGCCTGGGGGGCCATCGGCGTCGCCCTGCTCGTTGTGCTTGCGCCGGTGGCCTGGTGGTTCGATCGTTCTTCGCCGGACACGATCGGAGCGAACCTCGATGGCGATCCTTCGCCTGTCGCTTCAGAGTCGGTGGCGGAAAAGCCCGACACGAAGCAGTGGACGCTGGGGGAGACGCTGCGCTCACCGGCATTCTGGGTCTTTGCGCTCGCGAGCTCTGTCTATGGTCTGGTGGCGTCTGGCATCGGACTGTTGAACGAGTCGATTCTGGCGGAGCGAGGATTCACCCCCGATATTTACTACACCGCGCTTGCGGTGACCGCGATAACGGGCCTGGCCGGTAACTTTGCGGCGGGCGCGCTTGCTCCGCGCGTCTCGCTGCGAGCGATTCTCATTATCGCGATGGTGGTGCTGGCTGCGGGATTGGCGGCGCTCGCGCGCGTCTCGACGCCCACGCAGGTGATGGTGCAGGCGGTGGCGATGGGGATCGCAGGTGGCTTCGTCACCGTAGTGTTCTTCAGCTTCTGGGGCCATGCTTACGGGCAGTTGCATCTCGGACGGATCCAGGGCGCCGCACAGGCGATGACGGTCCTCGCATCTGCTGTGGGCCCGTTGTTCCTGGCCGTCTGGGTGGACCGCACCGGTTCGTACGCGTCGGCGTTCTACGTCCTTGCGGGGATCACCGCGGTGCTCGGAGTGGCGGCCTGTCTGGTACCCATTCCAGCGGGCGCACAGCTGCAGCGACGCGATCGCGTCGAGGTCGATGCGCAGACGCTGCTTCGTCAGATCGAGTCGAACGCCGCGCCGACGATTCTCGACGTCCGATCCGCGAAGGAGTTCGCAGACGGCCATGTTCCGGGCGCGCTGAACATTCCCTTTGAGTCGGTCGGATCGCGAGCACAGGATCTGCCGGGTTCGCGCGAGCAGTCTCTGGTCGTGTACTGCGGACACGGGCCGCGCGCCTGGATGGCCGGCGCCGCGCTACGCAAGAGGGGCTTCACGAACGTGAGCTATCTCACAGGGCATTTCAGTGGGTGGCGATCCGCGGGATTGAGGCAAGAGCGTTGACCACGGTTCACAGTTCACAGTTCGGCGTGTGGAGACGCAATGAGAAAGATCGATGTGTTCACCCATATCTTCCCCGCCCGTTACGTGGAGCGGATGATGGAGCTCGCCTCCACGATGAAGGATGTCGGCAAGCGTGTGCGTAACGTGCCCATGCTGGCCAATCTCGATGTGCGCTTCGAGATCATGGACGCGCATCCCGGATATCAGCAGATCCTGTCGATTGCGACGCCGCCTGTCGAAGCGTTCGCGGGCCTGAACGACGCCGTCGATCTCGCTCAGCGCGCGAACGACGGGATGGCCGAACTGGTCGGGAAATACCCGGACAGGTTCCCCGGGTTCATCGCGTGGCTGCCGATGAACGACGTCGACGCGACGATGCGAGAGCTCGAGCGCGCGATGGGTTCACTGCGCGCCCGCGGCATTCAGATCTGCTCGAACATCCAGGGGAAGCCGCTCGATCTGCCCGAGTATCAGCCGATCTTTGCGGCGATGGCGTCTCACGATCTGCCGATCTGGATACACCCGTACCGCAGTGCCGACATCGCAGACTACCCGACGGAAGAGCGTTCGCTCTATGAGATCTGGTGGACGCTCGGCTGGCCATACGAATCCAGCGTTGCCATGTCGCGCCTGGTGTTCTCGGGGATCTTCGATCGACATCCGAACCTCAAGATCATCACGCACCACATGGGCGGCATGATTCCGTACTTCGAGGGTCGAGTCGGCCCTGGCTGGGATCAACTCGGCACGCGCACGTCGGACCGTGACTACACGAAGTTGCTCAAGGAGCTGAAGAGGCGTCCGCTCGACTACTTCAAGATGTTCTATGCGGATACGGCGACGTTCGGCGCTTACGATCCGACGGTCTGCGGCCTCAAGTTCTTTGGTGTGGACAACGTTCTGTTTGCGTCGGACGCCCCCTTCGATCCGGAGGGTGGGCGCATGTACATTCGCGAGACAATCAAGGTGATCGATCGCCTGCCGATCACCGAAGCCGAACGTGAGCAAATCTACTGGCGCAATGCGGCTCGTCTATTGAAGATCGATTGACGCGAAAGTATCCACCGTGAGGCGGCTGCGCACAGCTCTCGTCATCGTCGTGATGCTGTGGACCGGGTCAGTGACCCGTGGGCAGGACTCTGCGGTGGAGAGAAAGATCGACCGCGTCGATCGCGTGCGTCAGTGGGTCGACGCAGTCGAAGACCACGAGCCGGGCGCAGCTGACGATGCGCTGCTGCGAGTGGCGTCGTGGGATCGGACCACGCTCTGGCGTGTGTCGACCGACGTTGGGTCGATCGTCAGCCTCGTGCGCGATCCGAACATCGGCCTGTTTTACGAGCCAATCGAAACGGAACCGTTCAGCGGACTCTTCCGGTCTCTTTCACCGCGCTACCGAACGCGGACGATCTCATACGGCTGGAACGATCTGAAGCGTCTGCAGATGATTGCGAAAGACGTCAAAGATCGCGGCGGTGACAATCGCCTGTTGAAGCGGGGAGCATCGCTGCATGCTGACATCGTCATGCTGGAAGCGAGTCGGCCGTCGGTCGTCGATCCGGAGCAAAGACCGCGATCAGCGCTGTTCATGGTCTACATGAACGACGGCCAGCAGACGGGCGTTGATGACGCCGGCGTTCACTGGGAAATGGGCAGACGGCTTCTCGACAGAGTCCGGCCCAAAGGGTCCCGTGTGAACGATCCCAGTCAAGATGAGACGGTTCGGTTGTGGTACCTGGCGTCCAATGCCTTCATGCAAGCGTTCGAGCAGTTGGATGCATGGCACGTCGATCGGGCAGTGCAATTGTTCCCCCGCGACCCGGAGATTCTGTTCTTCGCCGCTTGCGCGCGCGAGATGTTCAGCGGCCCTCAGGTCCAGGGTGTGCTGGCATCGACGACCCTGTCGCGGGCTCTGTTCAATCTGATCGGTGATGAGGGCGATGAGCTGGGAAGGGCCGAGCGGCTCTTCCGCCAAACACTCGAGCGCGATCCCGCGCGAACGGAGGCTCGTCTACGTCTCGGACGTGTCCTCGGCCGGCGAGGTAGGCACCAGGACGCGATCGTCGAGCTCAGGCGAGCGACGATGGAGGCCGAGAACCGGCTGCTGCAGTACTACGGGCACATGTTCCTGGGCGCCGAGGCGGCGGCGCTCGATCTTACCGATGAAGCGCGGCAAGCCTACGAACGTGCGAGTGAGCTGTATCCGTGGGCGCAGTCGCCGCATCTGGGTATCAGCGCGCTCGCAGCGAGTAAGGGCGATCGTGCTGAAGCTCTCTCGTCAATCGCCCCGGTCCTCAATGGCGACGAGCCTGCCCTGGCCGACGATCCCTGGTGGACCTATTACACGTCCCAGGCTCGCGATGTCGCTGACATCGTGGAGTCGTTGTACGCGGCCATTGGGAAAGCGCAATGAAGACGGCGCTTGCGAGTGTTATGTGCGCGAGTGCGGTGTTGACAGTCACTGCGCGGCAACCGACGTTCTCGTCTCGAGTCGACGCCGTGCGCGTCGACGTGCTCGTCAAAGATCGCGGTCAGGTGGTACGGGGGCTGGGTCCGCAGGATTTCGAGGTGCGTGACGAGGGCGTGCTGCAGGAGATCGATCTGGTTCGGCTCGAGCAGGTTCCGCTGAACGTCGTTCTCGGACTCGATGTCAGCCAGAGCGTCAACGGAGAACGGCTCGATCATCTCCTCAGTGCGGGCGACACGCTGCTCGATCGGCTGAATGGCGACGATCGCGCTGCGCTGCTGACGTTCAGCCACGTTGTGCGGCTGCGCCAGGAGCTGACGCGGGAGATCCCGCGCGTGCGCGAGGCTCTCGGCGCCGTAATACCACAGGGACTGACATCGCTCGTCGATGGGACCGCCGCGGCGATAGCGCTGTCTGGCTCCGACGTAGGTCGCAGCCTATTGATCGTCTTTAGCGACGGCGTCGATACCTCGAGCTTCCTCTCATCCGACGTCGTGTTGCAGTCGGCGCGGCGTGCTGACGTCGTCACATATGGGGTCGCGGTCCGCAGCCGAATCAGCCCGAAATTCCTGAAGGAGCTCGGTGAGGTGACGGGCGGCTCCATGTTCGAGATCGAATCGACCAAGGATCTGTCGCAGACATTCCTTCGTATCCTCGACGAGTTCAGGCAGCGATACCTCCTCAGCTACACCCCGCGCGGCGTCGCGACCACCGGGTGGCATCGCCTGGATGTCCGCGTCAAAGGACGCCGAGCAACGGTGAGTGCCCGGGTAGGGTATCAAGCGGGGCGATAAACGAAAGTCAGCAGGCGAAAGTAAGAGGTCAACGTACGGGTGATGTGGTGAAATGGGACTCGCTCGCATGCGTGCTCGACAAATCGCCATCCGCAGTCTGACCTACTACTGGCGCACGAACGTGGCCGTTGTGCTCGGCGTGGCCACGGCTGTATCAGTGTTGGCGGGAGCCTTGCTCGTAGGCGACTCGGTGCGCGGCAGTCTTCGCGACTTGCTCCTGGGCCGCCTGGGTAAGACCGATCACGTGGTCGCGTCGACGAGCCTGTTCCGCGAGCAGTTGGCCGAGGATCTCGCCGCCCAACCCGAGTTCAAAGCGGCGTTCTCGGCGGTGACCCCGCTTGTCATCGTTCAGGGAACCGTAACGGCGCAGAACGAAGGGCGCCGCGTGGCGCAGGCGCGAGTCTACGGAGTCGACGATCGATTCTGGCGCTTTCATGGCGTCGCCGGTGTAAGCGGACCGGCGGAGCGCGACGCGTTGATCAGCCCCGCGCTTGCCAGACAGATCGATTCGCGCGCCGGCGACACCGTTCTCGTCCGCGTCCAGCGACCCACCGACATCCCTCTCGAATCACTGCACGGCCAGCGCGACAATCTCGGGCGCTCCATTCGACTGACCGTGGCGAAGGTCGTCCCGGACGACTCACTGGGCGAGTTTTCGCTCGAGGCGCAGCAGGGGGAGGTGGCGGCCGTCTTCGTGCCACTGACCAGGCTGCAGCAGGACCTCGAGATCGCGGCACGCGTCAACACGCTTCTGGTCTCGACCGGGCTCAGCCCGCCGGCTGATGCGGCTGCAGCGCTTCGCACGCTCATTCGACGCCACGCGCAGCTCGAAGATCTTGGCTACTCGATCGAGAGCGTCGAGCCGGCAGGAGTTCTCAGCATCGGCTCCGCTGCAGGACTCCTCGATGAGGCGCATGCGAAAGCAGCGACCGGCGCGCTCGCAGGAACCGGCATGCAGGCGGGGGCAATGTTCACGTATCTGGCGAACAGCCTGCGCGTCGGCGATCGCGAAGTTCCATACTCGCTCGTGACGGCGCTCGACCTCGGCACGATTCAACTGCCGTCCCAGCAGACTCCAGCACAATCGAACGACGTGAAAGCCTCGATCGTGCTGAACGACTGGGCCGCGAACGAGCTGCAAGCCCGCGTCGGCGACCCGGTCACGATGGAGTACTACGCATGGGAAGAGCCGGGCCGGCTCGTGACGAGAACGACGACCTTGAATGTCGCCGGCGTGGTGCCGATCGAACGCGGCGACCGAAAGATGTCGCCGACGTATCCGGGCATCACCGATTCGCCGACGTTAGACGACTGGGATCCGCCGTTTCCGGTAGACCTGCGTCGAATCCGCAAGGTCGACGAAGAGTACTGGGAGAAGTATCGAACCACGCCGAAGGCGTTTGTCGCGCTCGCGACGGGACAGCAGCTCTGGCAGACACGCTACGGATCAATCACGTCGCTACGCATCCGGCCGGTTGAGGGGCAGTCGGTTGCGCAGGCTCGTGATCTCTACACGCAACGCCTCCGAGCGGCGGCCGACCCATTGGCACTCGGACTCGCCGTGATCGATGTGCGCGCCCAGGGCCTCGAGGCCTCACGTGGTGCGACTGACTTCGGCGAGTACTTCGTCTACTTCAGCTTCTTCATCGTCGTCTCGGCGTTGTTGCTCGTGGCGCTGTTCTTCAAGCTCGGAATCGAGCAGCGCGTGCGTGAGGTTGGACTGCTCCGTGCGGTCGGCTTTGGTCCGTCGCAAGTACGCAGGTTGTTTCTGCAGGAAGGTGTGCTGCTCGCAGTGGCGGGGAGCGTGCTGGGCATCGCGGGCGCGCTCGGCTACGCGTGGCTGATGATGTACGGCCTGCGATCGTGGTGGGTCGACGCTGTGGGCACGACGGCGCTGACGCTGCACGTATCGCCGGTATCCCTCGCTGGCGGCGCGATCGGTGGCGTCGTCGCTGCAGTGTCCTGCATCTGGTGGACGCTGCGCGCCTTGAGTCGCATCTCAGAGCGCAGCCTCCTCATGGGGACTCTCGACAGCTCCCAACTATCCACGGCTCAATATCCAACGTCTGTTCGTGCGTGGAAGTGGCCCATTGCGACGGCGACGCTGACTGTTCTCGCCGTGCTGCTGCTCGCCGGTGCGGCGGCTGGCTCCGTCGAGCGCGTGGGTGCGTTCTTCGGGGCGGGCTCGGCGCTGCTGTTGGCATCGCTGTGTGCGGCGGCATGGTTGTTCCGGCGTCGCGCAAAGGGCGGAATCGCTGGCCACGGCTGGTTGTCGGTCTCGAGACTGGGGATGCGAACGGCAACGTATCGGCCGGGTCGTAGCGTGCTCTCGATCGCGGTGATTGCATCGGCGACGTTCATTCTGATCTCAGTCGAAGCCTTCCGTCGGGGCGATCGGCTTGCCGACACCGGGCCTCGTTCGGGCGTCGGCGGGTACGACCTCGTCGTCGAAACGCTGCTGCCGATCGTGCGAGACCCAAACACGCGCGAGGGGAAGGAAGCGCTCAACCTGTTCGAGCTCGATCAATCGGTCACGTTCGAGCCACTGCGCCTGCTGCCGGGCGACGATGCGAGCTGCCTGAATCTCTATGAGCCGCGCAACCCGCGGATCGTTGCGGTAAGCGACAGCCTTCGGCGTAGCCGGCGATTCGCGTTTGGCAGCAGCCTGGCGACGACCGATGCCGAGCGCGCCAATCCGTGGTTGCTGCTCGAGAAGGTGATGCCGGATGGCGCGATTCCCGTCATCGCGGATGCGAACTCGATGACCTACGTGCTGCACAAGAAGCTTGGCGATGACATCGTGCTCCCGCGGGGGGATCGGGACGTTCGCCTGCGCCTCGTGGCCGCGTTGAGCGACAGCATCTTCCAGGGCGAGTTGCTGATGGCGGAGCAGCCGTTCGTGGCGCAGTTTCCCGAACAGCAGGGTTACCAGGTCTTGCTGGTGCAGGCCGGTCACGAACCTCCGGCTCGCCTTCGAGCCACGCTTGAAGAGAGCATGTCCGATCTCGGTACGCGCGTGACAGGGACGGCCGAACGGTTGGCGCAGTTCCATCGCGTGGAGAATACGTACCTCTCGACGTTTCAGACGCTCGGTGGACTTGGACTTCTGCTGGGCACGTTCGGGCTGGCGACGGTGCTCCTTCGCAACGTGCTCGAGCGAAAGAAGGAACTGGCACTGCTTGGAGCGGTCGGCTTTCGGCGTGGGCACGTGATGACGATGGTCGTCGCGGAGAACGTGCTGCTGCTCGTCGCCGGCCTGACTGCCGGCGCGCTATCCGCGGTGCTCGCGATTGCGCCGGCTGTGGCTGAGCGGGGAAGCAGGCTGCCATTCACGAGCGGCAGCGCGGTGCTGATGGTTGGCGTCCTCGTCGCCGGGTTGTTGTCGTCGGTTCTTGCAATGCACGCGGCGACGCGGATGCCGCTGCTCGCGTCTCTTCGATCGGAGTAATCGGATGCGCCTGTCGTGGCCCGGTATCGTATCGATCCTCCTGCTCTCGGCGTCGACGTTGTCTGCCGAGCACTGGCCTCAATGGCGCGGCCCGATGCTCAACGGAGAGAGCGCCGAGAAGAACCTTCCGGTCCGCTGGTCGACCACGGAGAACGTCACGTGGAAGCTGGCGATGCCCGAGCGGTCAGGGTCGACGCCGATCGTGTGGGGCGATCACGTGTTCCTGAATGTCGGCGAAGGATCGAATCTGGCGCTGTGGGCCATCGATCGGACGAACGGGACGGTGCGTTGGAAGCGGCCGCTCGGTGGCGGCAACCGCCGGATGATGAAGCAGCAGATGTCGTCGCCGTCGCCGGTGACCGACGGGAAATCCGTCTGGGTGATGACCGGCACCGGCGTGCTGAAGGCCTACGACTTCGCCGGCAAGGAGATCTGGGGTCGCGACATCCAGGCGGACTACGGACGCTTCGGTCTGCAGTGGGGATATGCCTCGTCGCCGCTGCTATTCGAGGATGCACTTTTTGTGCAGGTGCTACACGGGATGCACACCGACGACCCGTCGTATCTCCTGCGGATCGACAAGGCGACCGGTAAGACAGTCTGGCGCGTGGAACGGCCAACACGCGCGCGATTCGAGTCGCCCGACGCGTACACAACGCCAGCGCTGCTGCGGGTTGGCAACGCGACCGAGATCGTCATCACCGGAGGCGACGTCGTAACCGGCCATGATCCGGCAAATGGTCAAGAGCTGTGGCGTGCCGACGGGCTCAATCCCTCCAACGACGGCAGCTATCGGATCGTTGCCTCGCCAGTTGTGCGTGGCGATTTGTTGTTCGCGCCGTCGCGCGAACGGCCGCTCCTCGCGCTCAAGCCTGGGGGCCGCGGCGATGTCACGAAGTCGCACGTGCTCTGGTCGTTCAACAACGGCCCCGATGTGCCGACGCCCGTGACCGACGGGACGTATTTGTATTCGATCAACGACCGAGGAATTCTGTACTGCCTCGACGTGAAGACTGGAAAGCCCGTCTACGGCCCGCAGCGTCTTCGCAACGCAACCTACAGCGGGTCGGCGGTCCTTGCAGACGGGAAGATCTACATCACGGACGAAGACGGCGTGACCACCGTGTTCCGAACGGGCCCGAAGTTTGAGTTGCTGTCGGAGAACGATCTGCAGGACTACACGCTCAGTTCGCCCGCCGTCTCGGATGGACAGATCTTCGTTCGCACCGCATCGTTCATTTACGCGATTGGACCACGGCAGACGGCGGCTCGAAGTACGCAGTAGGCGTTGGGCGGTCCGTAGTATTCGGTAGGCAGTAGGCAGTAGGCAGTAGGCATCATGATTCGAACGATTCTGAAGGTCGCGGCGGGTGGGTTGGTGGCGCTTGCGGTCGTCGTCGCGGTGCTCTACCAGTTCTTCGGGCTGCGATTCGTGATGGACGGTGGCGGTACGCCGTATCCGCGTTTCGTGCGCACGAACGAGGGCCAGGCGGAGCGTATCGAACGGCATCGCGAAGCGCAGCGTGCCGCCGCTCCACCCGTCGAAGTCGCCGAGCCAGCAGCCGTTGCGCCGCCGGTTGTCGCGCCCTCCGCGACGGAGCCCGTGGCGGCCGCCAAGCCTGCAGCGGCAGTCCCGGCCGGATCAGCGCCGTACTGGACCGACTTCCGAGGACCGAACCGCGATGGTGACTATCGCGAAGTACCGGTACTCGCAGACTGGCCGACAGCAGGACTGACTCCGCTGTGGAAGCAGCCGGTCGGCGGCGGGTATGCGTCCTTCGTCGTCGCACACGGCCGCGCGTTCACGATCGAGCAGCGCGGAGCACAGGAGGTCGTCGCGGCGTACGACGTCCCCACCGGCCGCGAAGTGTGGACGAACGCCTGGGCCGCCGACTTCCGCGAGTCCATGGGTGGGGACGGTCCGCGGGCCACGCCGACGTGGTCGGACGGAAAGGTGTACGCCCTCGGAGCCATGGGTGAACTGCGCGCCCTCGACGATGCAAGCGGGAAAGTGATTTGGCGTACCAACATCCTCAGCGACAGCGACGCGCGCAATCTCGACTGGGGCATGGCCGCGGCGCCGCTCGTTGTCGACGACACCGTGATCGTCCTGCCAGGTGGATCGGAGGGACGCTCGATCGTTGGCTACGACCGTGCGACCGGCAAGCGAGCATGGTCGGCGCTCGGCGACAAGCAAGCGTACTGCTCGCCGATGCTCGTCACTCTGAAAGGCGTGCGCCAATTGCTCGTCGTCAGCGCGACGCGAATGATGGGCGTCGTTCCCGGCACCGGGAAAGTGCTCTGGGAGTATCCGTTCCCGACCTACAACGGGATCAACGCGGCGCAGCCGCTGGTGATCGGAGACAGCCGAGTGTTCCTGTCCGCGAGCTACGGCGGGGGCGCCGCGATGGTCGAGTTGAGCGGAGGCGGCGACCACTTCTCGGTGCGCGAAGTGTGGCGGAACAACCGGATGAAGAATCGATTCTCGGGATCCGTTCTGCGCGACGGGGTGATCTACGGACTGGATGAAGGCATCCTCGCGGCGATCGACGCAGAGACCGGTGAGCTCAAGTGGAAGGGCGGACGCTACGGGTACGGTCAGGTGGTGCTCGCGGGCAACAACTTGATCGTATTGACGGAGGATGGCGACTTGGTGCTCGTGCGCGCAAACCCGAATCGACATGAGGAGGTCGCCCGGTTCCGCGTGCTCGAAGGAAAGACGTGGAACGTGCCGGCGATCTCTGGCGGCTACCTGCTCGTGCGCAACCTGGCCGAGATGGCCGCGTTCGATCTGAGGGTTGCGAAGTGACCGCGTGGCGGACCTTTTCGATCGGGCGCTTGATCCTCGTCACCTCCGCAGTCGCCGTGCTGCTCCTTCCTCAATTTCATCTCGAGGGACAACAGCCTGCGCCGGCGGTGCACATGGTTGGTGACCCGGGAGAGGGCGCGAAGTATTGGGCGCGCTGGCGTGGTCCGTCAGGTCAGGGAGTCGTGACCGGCACCGGCTATCCAGACAGCTGGTCGGCCACCGAGAACGTGAAATGGAAGGTGGCTGTACCCGGCAGCGGCAACTCGTCGCCGATTGTCTGGCGCGATCGCATCTTCATGACGACGGCCTATGACGGCGGACGACGGCTGTCGGTGGTGGCGTTTCGCCGGACCGACGGCACGAAGGTGTGGGAAACGTTCGCGCCAGAGGGGCGCACCCCGTACGGAAATCACTACAAGAACGGATTCGCGTCGGCGACAGCGGCGACCGATGGCGAGCGCATCTACGCGTCGTTCGGCCCGAGAGGGTTGCTAGCGCTCGACATGTACGGCAAGCAGGTGTGGTTCCGCGATCTTGGGCAAATGGACGCCTACCACGGCACCGCGGGCTCGCCGCTTCTCTACAAGGACCGCCTGATCCTCTATCAAGATCAGTCGCGTAACTCGTTTGTCGCGGCGTTCGACACCAAGACAGGGAAGACGGTGTGGTCCACGCCGCGCGAAGCCAGCGTTGGGTGGGGCACGCCGATCGCGGTTCACGTCGTCGATCACGACGAGATCATCGTCAACGGCCAACTGCGCGTGCAGGCGTATCACCCGGACACCGGCGCCGAGCTGTGGAGTTGCGGAGGCTCGAGTTACGAGGTGATACCGACGCCGGTGGTTGGCTACGGCATGGTGTTCTGTTCTTCAGGCCGCGCGGGTCCCACGCTGGCGATTCGGCCAGGGGGCAAAGGCGACGTCACACGCAGTCATCTCGCATGGGCGAGCCAGCGCGGCTCGCCGTTCGTGCCGTCGCCGATTCTCTACGGCGAACACCTCTACATGGTCAACGACATGCAGAGCATCGTCACCACGTTCGAGGCGACGACGGGAAAGCTGATGTGGCAGAACCGGCTCGGCGTCGCACGCCGCGAAGGGTTCTCGGCGTCGCCCGTGGCGGTCGATGGAAAGATCTTCTTCACCAACGACGAGGGTGAAACGTTCGTGTTGAGGGCGGGGGCGACGTTCGAGCTACTGCGCACGAACAAGATCGGCGAAGGAACACTCGCCACGCCGGCGCTCGTTGACGGCCGCTGGTATATCCGAACCGAACGCAATCTGTTTGCGATTGGGATGTAGCGGCGGGTCTTTAGACCCGCCGAGGTCATGCAGTAGGTCTGAAGTACAAGACCATCCCGGCGCCGATCGACGCTAGCAGGAAGCCGACGAACAGCATCGGGTTGAGCGCCGATTTTGGTGGATGAATCATCATCCCTACGGCCACGTTGACGATCGGTGCGCCACCGAAGACGAGGGGCATCACGTAAATCGGCAACCCGCCGGTCTTGAACGCCCAGATGATGCAGGCCGCACCGGCCGCGCCGAGAGCACCCGCGATTGTCGCGTTGATCAGGCCTGCCGTGCCGAATCCTGAGAGCTGGCCCTGTGAGCCGAGCACGCCAACCGGCAGCAGCACGCCAATCAGGAAGTAGGCCACGCCGACGCACAGCAGCGCCTTGAGCGGATTCCCCAGCTGCGTCTGCCCCAGGTAGAGGAGCGCGCCGTACGCACCCCAGGACAGCACCGCCCCGGCGACGAATATCACCCAGCCCATTCTTTTCTTCCTCACCGTTTCAGTCATTGTGATGTCAGTGTCTCGCCGCGAGAGTGTTGCAGCCGAGCGTCCTCGTGTCAACTGGTGTACCACGGTATATAGTGGTTTGACAGTGGTCGATCGCACTCCGTCCGCCCTGGCCGATCCGACTGAAGTCGGCAGCTACTTCGTCGCCACCTATCCGCCGTTCTCGACGTGGAGCACGGAAGCGGTGGCCGTGGACGGGCGTCCCGCGCTCGAGTCACCACCAGTTCCCGGCGTGCCGCTGGGTCTCTACCTTCACATTCCGTTCTGCCGGAAGCGGTGCCACTTCTGCTACTTCCGCGTGTACACCGACAAGAACGCGCAGGAGGTTGGCGATTACCTCGACGTGCTCGCGCACGAGTGGGAACTCTACGCCAACCGGCCATCCATTGAGGGCCGGCCGCTGAACTTCGTCTACTTCGGGGGCGGGACGCCGTCGTTCCTCTCCACGAAACAGCTCGAAGGTCTCGTCGGACGTCTCAATGCCGTCACGTCGTGGCGCGACGCCGAGGAAGTGACGTTCGAGTGCGAGCCGGGGACGCTGACCGAGCCCAAGCTGGCCGCGATTCGCGGCATCGGCGTCACGCGACTGAGCCTCGGCGTCGAGAACTTCAGCGACGAGATTCTCGAGCTCAACGGTCGCGCACACCGGTCGCCGGAAATCGGCCGCGCGTATGCGTTCGCCCGCTCGCTCGGCTTCCCACAGATCAACATCGATCTGATTGCCGGGATGCTGGGTGAGACCGAAGAGAACTGGCGCACCTGCATCGACAAGACGGTCGAGCTCCAGCCAGACAGCGTGACCATCTATCAGATGGAGCTGCCGTTCAACACGACGATCAGTGGGAACCTGTTGAAGGGCACAGGACGATTTGCGCAGCCGGTCGCAGACTGGACGACGAAGCGACGCTGGGTGGGTGAGGCGTTCGCGGCGCTGGAGGCAAGCGGGTATACGGTGCGGAGCGCATACACCGCGGTGAAGGATCCAGACCGCACGCGTTTCATCTACACCGATCGCCTGTGGCAAGGGGCCGACATGGTCGGCCTCGGCGTGGCGTCGTTCGGGCACATGAACGGCGTGCACGTGCAGAACCTCGATACCTGGGAGACCTACTCAGCCGCCATCCGACGCGACGAGATCCCACTCAGTCGCGCCTATCGTCCGACGCACGAAGAGCGCCTGATCCGCGAGTTCATCCTGCAACTGAAGCTCGGGTCGATTCGGCCTGCCTACTTCCGCGACAAGTATCACGTCGACGTCCTGCAGCGGTTCCGCGATCCGCTCGATTCGATTGCCGCTGACGGCTACATTGCCGCGCGCAGCGACCAGCGTGTGGCTCTGACACGCGAAGGACTGCTGCGAGTGGATGGACTGCTGAAGCGGTTCTTCCTCCCTCAGCACTCAGGGATTCGGTACACGTAAGAGGACTAAACGGTGCGACGGGGCGACGGGGCGATGGTGCGATGGTCCAGTACCGAGGGTCCGAAGGTCCGACGGGGCGGACTCGGACGTTCGGACGCTCGGACCTTCAGATCCGCGGACCGTCAGACCCTCGGACCGCACCGTCGCACCTCGCCCCCCTCGGACCGCTCGATCGTAGATGCCCCTCTCCGAATTCACCCTCCGCCGCCGTGTGATGTTCCACGAAACCGACTCCGCGGGCATTGTCCATTTCAGCAACTACTTCCGCTACATGGAAGAGGCCGAGCACGCTCTGTGGCGGGCAGCAGGCATCAGCGTCGCCTCGCGTGGTGCCAACGTCGGCCTTCCCCGTGTGTCCGCCGCGTTCGACTATCACCGCCCGCTGAAGTTCGAGGACGAATTCGACGCATGTATCCGAATCGTGTCGATCCGCGAGAAGAGCATGCGTTATGTCTGCACGCTCACAAAAGGCGACGAGAAGATCGCGACTGGAACCGTCACGGTCGTGTGCGTGAGCAAAGACGAACACGGGGTGATGAAGGCGCGGCCATTCCCGGCAGACATCGCGAGTCGGTTCGAGGTCTCGGCCGAGGCCGAGGACAAAGCCGGCTTGACCGCAGGGGGGCGCGGGATATGAACCAGGTGTTCCCCGGTCAAGACGGCCCGCCCGCACGGCGTGCGGGCAGGAGACACTGCCATCTAGCGAGGTGGAGCCGCATGCCCGTCGTGTCGGCGGAGTCTCGCTAGATGCTGGAAGTCGAGCAGCTCGATCGCACTCGCCTTGCAGAATGCCAGGGGCGGCGCCTCCTGGAGTTGCTGCAGACGATCGACGGGCGCAATCAGTTCTACACGCGCAAGTTCGGTGAAGCCGGCATCAACATCGCCACGCTTCGCCTTCCGGACGATTTCACGACGCTGCCGCTGACGACGAAAGCGGAGCTGAATGCCGACCAGGCGGCGAATCCGCCGTGGGGCACGGCGCTGACGGAGCCGCTCGCCAACTACACCCGCTACTGCCAGACATCGTCGTCGACCGGACGGCCGCTGCGGTGGATCGACACCAACGAGAGCTGGCAGTGGCTGCTCGAGTGCTGGAAGGCCGTCTACAGAGGGGCGGGCGTCACGGCGGGCGAGCGCGTTTTCTTCCCGTTTTCATTCGGTCCGTTTCTGGGCTTCTGGGCCGGCTTCGAGGCCGGACCGCAGATCGGCCTGCACTGCGTCCCCGGCGGCGGCATGTCGAGCCAGATCCGGCTGTCGATGATCGAAGCGATTGGCGCGACGGTCGTGTGCTGCACGCCGACCTACGCGCTGAGATTGGCGGAGATTGCCGAGCTCGAGCGACGAAAGCCCCTGAGCGATGGAAGCGTGCGCACGCTGATCGTAGCGGGCGAACCCGGCGGAAGCATCCCGGCGACGCGTGAGCGAATCGAGCGAAGCTGGGGCGCACGTGTCATCGATCATCACGGCTTGACCGAAGTGGGGCCTGTGAGCTTCGAGTGTCGGGAGGCACCCGGATCGCTGCACATCAACGAGGCGGAGTTCATTGCCGAGGTGCTCGACTCGCACACCGGTCGTGAGGTGAGCGATGGGCAGACGGGCGAGTTGGTCATCACCAATCTCGGTCGAACCGCAAGCCCCGTCATCCGCTACCGCACTGGCGACATCGTCGTCCGTCGCTCGGAGCGGTGCCAATGCGGGCGGACATGGGCGCGTCTCGAGGGCGGCATCCTCAGCCGGGCCGACGACATGGTCAACATCCGTGGCGTCAATGTGTATCCCGTCGGCATCGAGTCGGTTGTGCGCCGGCTGACGGAGGTCGTCGAGTTCCGGTCGATCGTGTCGCGGCAAGGCTCGATGCGATCGTTGCGGCTGGAGATCGAAGTGGCACCGGAGTTCGCGGACAGTAATGCAGTGGCCTCGAGGGTGGCGTATCACCTGCGTGAGGCGCTTGGCCTGAGCGTGAACGTCCAGGTCGTCGAGTCAGGGACGCTGCCGCGTTTTGAGATGAAGGCCAATCGGTTTGTCGTCGAGAGCTAAGAGGGACATGGATCCTGAAGTCGTTGTCATTGGTGGCGGTCCGGCGGGTTCGACAGTCTCGACGCTGCTGGCGAAGGCCGGTGTGTCCGTCGAGCTCTTCGAGCGAGAGACGTTTCCGCGCTTCCACATCGGCGAGTCGCTGATCCCGGAGACCTACTGGGTCCTGAAGGATCTCGACATGCTGCCGAAGATGCAGGCCAGTCGCTTCGTCAAGAAGTACAGCGTGCAGTTCGTCAATTCCGAAGGTCGTGAGTCCGCGCCGTTCTACTTCTGGGACAACAAGCCGCACGAGTGCTCGCAGACCTGGCAAGTGGTGCGCAGCGAGTTCGACCAGATGATGCTGGAGAACGCGCGCGCGCATGGCGTCAACGTCCACGAGGGTGTTCGCGTGCACGACGTGATCTTCGAGGGCGATCGAGCCGTCGGCGTCAGGATCAAGGATGGGGAGGACTTTCGCGACGTGCGCGCGAGGGTCGTCGTCGATGCGAGCGGGCAGAACGGCCTGTTGATGAATCGGCTGAACCTGCGGGTCTGGGATCCGATCCTCAACAAGGGCGCGATCTGGACGTACTGGGAGAACGCGTATCGCGATTCCGGGAAAGATGAGGGGGCGACGCTCGTCATCCAGAACGGCAACCGGCAGGGATGGTTCTGGTACATCCCGCAGCACGACAACATCGTGAGCATCGGCATCGTGGCGCCGTTCGACTACATCTTCAAGGGACGCACGAACTATGCGCAGACCTATGAGGAAGAGGTCGAGATGTGCCCGGGCGTGAAGCAGCGTGTGGCCAACGCGAAGAAGGTCACCGGGTATTTCGCCACGAAGGACTACTCGTATCGCTCGAATCGCGTCGCCGGCGACGGGTGGGTCCTCGTGGGTGATGCGTTTGGATTCCTCGACCCGCTGTACTCGTCTGGCGTGTTGCTGGCGCTGAAGTCGGGGCAGCTGGCGTCGAAAGCGATTGTCGGGGGTCTGGCCAAAGGAGACACGTCAGAGGCGCAACTGGGGGAATGGGGTCGCGTCTTCAACGAGGGCGTTGACCGCATGCGTCGCCTCGTCTGCGAGTACTACTCGGGCTTCAGCTTTGGCAAGATGATCCGCGAGTATCCGGAGCTCCGCGGCACTCTGACCGATCTGCTGATCGGCGATCTTTTCCACGACGGTACCGACAAAGTGTGGGGGCCGCTCGAGTCGCTCTACGAAGAGGGAAGGGCGGCTATTCCGCAGTGGAACGCGGCCGCGGCCGCGGCGCCGACGACAGAGAAAGAGAATCTGCTCGTATTGCCTGAAGGACGTCGCCGCTGAGTGTGCAATTCTAGGACGGGGTCTGACCCCGTCTCTTTCAATGCCGTCACCGCTCGCCCGACGAATGGCTCACGGAGCGCGGCCAGCCAGCTCGTACGCTCCGCGGGCAATGTGGCGAGGTATTGCCTGACCACGTCCACGAACATCAGTTCGCTCAAATGTCCGAGTACGACTTCGCCGCCCTGGCGCTGCTCCCTCGCCTCGGCGATGGCGAACTGGACGAACGCGCCGATCGCCCCTCCCGGGCGATGGGGAATGTGGATCACTCGTGGTAGCGCCGCCAGGAGCGGATTGAACGGCGTCGCGTCGCATCCGAGATATCCGCAGACGACGTGCGCGGGCGTGCCGGCGCTGTCGCCCACCGACATCGAGAAGGGCAGTTGGCCGGTACCCGGCCGGCGATAGACGGTGAGGTCTGGCGTGCCTTTCATGCCTGGTGCACTCGACATCGTGCGCGCGTCGCCGTGCGGAAAGACGATCACGTCGCCGGTGGTGAGGTGAATCGGCGTTTCGCCGGCGGCCTCGCCCCAACACTGGCCGTCGGTTACGACGTGAACGGGATCAGGTGCTCCGCGTCCGTGAAGATCTTGCTGACGATCGCCTGGCCGGGCGCACGGCCCTCAGCACATCCGACAAGGCATCCATGGAGTGTCCCTCGAGCACGCAGGCCTGCAATGTGGACGGTCGGCAACGTCACACCGACGCGCGGTCATTCTGGTGACCAGACAGCGGAGGATGTGAAGGGGTCAGACCCCGTCACACTCTGTCCCAACCCCCGGGCGGCAGGTAGTGAAAGCGGATCAGATAAACGTTCTCGCCCTTGCCGTGTTTCGCGATCTGCAGCAGATCGTCCACGCTCGCGAAGCCTGACTCGCGAGCGAGCTCGTTCGTGATCTCTTCCATCTCGATCGATTCGAGCGAATCAATCACGATGTGGCCGTCGTCCATGGGGTAACGGCCACCCAACTTCACGTGCGGCCGCATCCAGACACGGACGCTGCACTTGATCCGGCCGCGCCTGATGCCTTCGCGAAGACGCTTGGTAAAGACCATTACTTGCGATCGACCTTCTCCTTGATCTCCGTATAGAGGTTACGCATCCAGGGGCTGTTCTCGTTGCAGATATACTCCTGAATCTCACCTTTCGGATCCCAGACGATGTCGAAGCCGATCGTCCATGGCTCGGTGTACGCCCCCGAGTCTTCGATCGTCGCTTCGTAGCGCAACGTGTAGAGATCCTTGCGAGTGAAACGCTCAACCAGGTGAAGGCGATCGGTGTGGGGATCTCCGACCATGTCGATCCAGCTGCCTTCGTTGTAGCCGACGACGTCGACGACGAGTGTGTCGCCCTCCCAGCGGCCGACGGAGTGACCGAGCCATGTCGGGTTGAGACTGTCACCTGTCGGATGCGGTCGGCCGTCCATGTAGATGATCCGCCAGATGTGTGTGCCACCCTCATAGATCATCACGATGCGCTTTTGCTCGGGCAGCTGAAGGATCTCCATCGGGAAGGGAGTCGTCATCAGCCTCGGGCCCGAAGGTGGCATGCAATAGCCCTGTGGATCCCACTTGGAGAGATCCGCTCGCCGCCGCATGGCGATCGCTTTCGCCCACGGCTGATAGGGAATCTCTTTGGGATGCAGGAGCACCTGCTTGTAGTCCTGGAACTGCGACAGGTGCCAGTAGCCTTTGTTTGGCTCGACTGGTCCGAGATTCGGCGTCCCGTCAGTCAGACGCGGCGCGGGTGGATAGGGCTTCGCTGGAAGAACCGGGACCGGATTGACCTGCGCCGCCGCCATCGACGCCAGCGCCCCACACGCGACAACCACAACCATGGTCCCGATGAAGTGCCGCATCGCTAGACTCCATCTCGCACTGAGGCTACAGTTCCAGAATGAGACGTACCTTGATCCTCGGTCTCCTTGCCCTCACCGGGCTATCTGCCGCACAAAGCCCGCAGACATTCACCGGCACCATCACGGACGACATGTGCGCCCTCGCC
The DNA here is from genome assembly GCA_963772955.1 of uncultured Acidobacteriota bacterium. Taxonomy (GTDB): domain Bacteria; phylum Acidobacteriota; class Vicinamibacteria; order Vicinamibacterales; family UBA2999; genus Gp6-AA40. The sequence continues at coordinate 69,738 of CAVYZF010000011.1, forward strand.
GGTCACGCGCAAATGAAGATGGGCCCCACCGATGCCGACTGCGTCAAGGCCTGCATCGCCGCACACGGTGCGAGCTACGTGCTTCTCGACGGCAAGAACGTTTACACCCTGAGCGATCAGCAGACGCCGGAGAAGTTCGCCGCACAGAAAGTCACCGTCGTCGGGACGCTGGACGCCAAGGCGAAAATGATCAAGGTGCAGTCGATCGCCGCTGCGAAATGATGTGAAGGGTCTGACCCCTTCACAGATCAGCGAGTCGCTTTCAAGTCGGCGTACGCCTGACGCACGAACCGCTCGCCAGTCGTTCCCGGCTGCTGGATCTTCGCGTCCAGATCCGCCGTCACCTTCGCCGCCACGACTTCATCCTCGGTCTTGCCCTGAGCCACCAGCGCCGCCACGCGGTCGCGCACCGCGATCGCGACGTCGCGATGGGCCATCACCGCCGTGCGATCCACTGTCGGCCCGTGACCGGGGACGATCTTGGTAGTCGGGCCTGCATGGCCGATCACCGATCCGAGTCCATCAATCAGTCCCTGCAGCGACCCGCCGTTCGCGCGGTCCACGTTCGGGTACTGAATGGCGCGATAGAAGTCGCCGGTCATGATGATGTCGAGGCCGGGGAAGTACACCATCGTGTCCCCGTCCGTGTGTGCACGCGGAATCGCGATGAGCTGCACTTCCTCGCCGTTCATGTGAAGCGTCAACTGCTCGCGATACGTCTGCTTGGGAAGGCCGACGGCAGCCGTCGGTACTCCGGGCTGCCCGTTCGCCTGCGGATTGGGATGCGCAAGACGGAAGCGCAGTTCTTCGCGTGAGATGATCGTCGCGCCCATCTTGCCGAAGTTCTCATCACCGCCGCTGTGGTCGCCGTGGACGTGCGTGTTGACGACGAACTTGATCGGCTGCGGAGTGAGCTGCTTGATGGCCGCGGCGATCCTCTCGCTGAGCGGTGCGAATTGTGTGTCGACCATGAACACGCCGTCGGGCCCGATCAGGACGCCGATCGTTCCGCCCTGACCGTCGAGGGTGTAGAACTTGTCGGTAACCTTGTTGGCCTTGATCTCGACTTTGCTGAAGTCCTGTCCGCCCTGGGCGTATGCGACCGCCGCCGACAGCACGAGCGCGCCAACGGTGAAGATGAATCGAACGGGTTTCATGGTGATCTCCAAATTAGACTGACCGGATGACGGTCTGACAATGCTGCGCAGCGTACATCAGGTCCATCGTCACGACAATCCGAGAAAGAGACGGATACGACCCAGTTCATCGTCGAGGGCGCGGCGAAAGGCGCGGCTGCGTGGCGGAGCGCCAACGTAACCGACGTCAGTCGTCAACGCCTTGCCACTCGCCGATACGTTTGCCCAGCCGATCACCCGATCGTGCCAGAGCAGAGGAAGGGCGTAGTAACCGAGCTTGCGCTTCGGCACGGGCGTATACGCCTCGAAGCGATAGGCCCATCCCCAGAGCAACTCGAACCGGCGGCGATCCCATACGACGGGATCGAAAGGCGCGAGCAACCGGACCTGCTCGTCCACCTCCGTCGGTATAGAGTCTCCGGCCGGCCAATACCAGTCCACGCCCTCGACGCGTACGTGGGCAAGGCGATGCTTCGCTCGCACGAGCGCGCGACCCAGTTGAGCCTGCCATTGGGGGGCTGCGTAACGAAGCCGCCGCACGACGTACGACAAGCTTGCAGCCGGCAGCGGCCCGTACTTCGCAACGACGACGTCCACGAGCGCGTCGAGATGCGCGTCACGGGTGGCGACATCTCGAGGACTGGCCGCGTGCTCGTGGATGCCGTAGACGCGGATACCTGCTTCGCGACGCACGATCCTCAACAGACCGCGATAGTGCATCGCATCCAGCAGGTGAGTCGTGGCGCTCGACGAGCCTCCCCAGTAATTGGTCACGGTTCCGTGTGAAAAGTGCGCGTCCACTTCGCGCGGATGGACGGCGCCGCGCGCGCGAACGAAGTCGAGCAGCGGACGCACCTGTCTTCCGCGTGCCGCCGACCAAGGCGTAGGGCCGCCACGCGGGTGCATCAGCGCCTGCACCGCACTGGTAACGAAGCCGTAGTTCACGAAGAAGTCTTCGTGGATATCGAGCTTCGAATACCGGCGTTCGAGATCCCCGGCACGGTAGCCGGTCACCCGGTGTCGCAGCGTGAGATCTTGCGCCCGCGCAGGCGCGCGGATTGGGTCAGCCTGCACGAAGCCGAGCGTATCGAGCGCTCGCTGCAGGGTTGTCGGAGGGAAGAGGCTGCGGGCGACGGCCGTGCGGCGCAGGTCATCGAGGGTCACGGAGTCTCATTATCCCTGACACGCGAATTCAGGAATTCTTCAGTGTCATGGCTGCGGCGCTGCCGGTAGACTGTCCGCGGAGTCGAGATGCGAAGTCTCTTGGTCTGCGTCTTCGGTATCTTGCTGGGCGCGCCTTGTTACGCACAGTCCGCGTTGGACGGGCCGTTCGAGTCGAGCAATCCGATCACGCTGAGCGGGACAGTCGTGGGAGTCAGTTCGTGGAGCGGCACGCACGGCCCGGAAGCGTTTCTGGTCTTCGATGTACGGGACAGTGCCGGGCGGCCGCAGCGCTGGGCATCCCGTGTCGCGGCAACGGCGCCCGTGCAACGTGGCGAGACGGTTCTCGTCACTGGGTTCCTCTCGAAGAAGGAGGCAACGCTTCAGGAGCTGTTGCCTTACAGCGCTGTGCCGATGCTTGCGCCGATTGCCAGTGCGCATCGCATTCTTCGCGCGACGGAGATCAGAAGGGCGGATCAGGCGCCCGTCATTTCCGCCCCGATCTTCCGAATCACCACTGACGAATTCTGGTTGAACCTGCACCACTTTCTTTACGTCCTGGGACGTGCTGAGGCCAGGACGAACGACTCGACTCGCGACGCGGTCGCGGGTGCGCCACCAGAAGCCGAGCGCGGCCTGAAGAACCTCACGGCCGAGGAGCGGCGGGTGTGGGCGGAATCGGTGACCGCATACGCGAAGGGCCTCAGTCTGAAGGACGCTGTTCGCGATGCTCCCATGCCGGCAGTTACTGCGGCGCTGGCCGATGCGGACGACGCGCCGACGCTGAGGCGAGAGTCGATCGACGCGGCGACACAAGAGATCCTCGAGCGCGCAGCACCAATCTATCGGAAGGCCTGGTGGCCGGCGCATCGCACGGCCAACCTGGCATGGCGCGACTCGATCAACACCCTCGTCGCAGCACATGGCCAGTCGATCCTCGGCTTCATCACCCGTGTGTACGGCATGCAGTGGCCTGCTGACGGCTACGCCGTGCACACGTCAAGCTATTCGAGTTTTGGCGGTGCCTACTCGTCGGTTCGCGGCGTGCTCGTCATCTCGTCACTCGCCGACTCGACGCAGAGGCTGAATGGTCTCGAGACAATCTTTCACGAGGGCATGCACCAGTGGGACAACCAGGTGTATGTGGCACTCGGTACACAGGCCAAGACGATCAACGCTCAGGTGCCTACCGATCTCCCACATGCGCTGATCTGGGTTACCGCGTCCGAGGCCGTGCGACGAGTGGAGCCCGCTCATGTGCCGCTCGTCGATGCGTTGGGTATCTGGACGCTCTACTCGTCGGGCGCGACCGGGCCGATGATTCGACTCAAGGCGCCTCTCGAAGACGCGTGGAAACCCTATCTCGAAGGGCGCGGCACGCGCGACGAAGCGCTGCGACTGTTGCTGGAGAAGATCGCGCAGGTGAAGTAATCGACGGCGGGCCTGAAGGCCCGCCGCTACTGGGTAGAGGCGGGTCTTTAGACCCGCCTGACATCAATTCGCGCGCGCGGTGGAAGCTGGCGCCACGAGCTTCATGAACTCTTCGTTCGTACCGACGCGGCCGTGCGCCGGCGCATGTTGCGCCACGTCGATCTTCAGCTTGCGAATGTTCTGCTGAAGCGTTCGCATCCCTGGCGTCGGTGCCGTGGGCGCCGCGCCCTGCGCCGGAGGCGAGTAGAGATCCGCGTTGAAAAGGATCTTCTCTTTCGGCAGATAGGCCATCAGCATGTCAACGCTGTGGTTTCCCTGATTGTATGAGCGGTCCCCGAGCTCGTACGCGACGTCCTGCACCTTGATCACTTCCAGAATCCGTTCGCCGTCGGTGACGACGTACTTCGCGGTGCTGCGCGGTTCCCCGGCGACCGTTTCAATTGGCGGCGGCCGTCGGCTGATCCAGTACATCGGATTGAAGAGCGCGAAGCGGTCCGGCTGCAATGTGCGTGGTGCGGGACGGAACAGGATGTCGAGGTAGTACTGCTTGTTCGTTTCGTGCGTCACGATCGTCGTGCCCTGTGACAGATACGTGCGCAGACCGCCGGCGTGATCGAAATGGTGGTGCGTGTTGATCACGTACTGGACAGGCTTCTTCGGCGCGAGGCGAGCCGCCTCCGCGATCACCGCCAGTGAACGGTCTTCGTTGTTCGGCGCGTCCACGACAGTGACGTAGTCCTTGAACTCCACCAGCAGGCTGTTGTGCGTGCCGCCGCCGAGCAGCCACACGCCGTTCGCGAGTTGCTGGCTCTCGACCCTTGCCGGTGGCGTCGCCGCCGACTTCACCGCCTCCGGCACCGGCATCGTCGTGACCGGCGCGTTCGGCTTCACGCTGGTCACGCGGTATTCGTAGTAGTTGTGCGCCACGTTCAGCCGCGGGTCACCCTGGTGCGTGTGCAGCAGCATCGGGAACTTCACGCCACCGAAGTCCTTGTACTCGGTGTAGCGCATCTCGTAGTCCATGTCCCCGTAGACGGGATTCGGGAACCACGTGCCGACCAGTTCCACGAGATTCTTGTCGTCGATCGTCCCGACGATGCTGTACTTGCCCAGGAAGGTGAACTGCACCATCGTCACCCAGCGGCCGAACTGCGAGAGGCCGAAGTCGGAGGCGCCGATGTATTGAATGCGGATCGCCTTCGCGTCCTTGCTGGCGAGGGCCGCCTTGAGAAATCCGTGAGGCGTGATGGCGAGCTCGAGTTGCCGCAATTCATTCACCGGTACGCCATCGAGATATCCGCGGGTGATCGGGACAGGCGTCGTGTCGCGCATGTCCCACGCAACGTTTCCGCTGACGATGGCGGTGATGCGCTGCTCGGCCATCGGCACGCGGCCGAAGGTGGGGAAGTTGCCCTGGCGGCGCGTGTAGTCCTCGCGCGACCACTTCGCGTCGAAGTCGATCGCGCGTGTGTAGTTGGCGACTTCGAACTGCGGCCAGTTCCCCTCGATCGAATACTGCTGCCCGATCAGCGACGAAGAACCTGCGGCCGTGATCTCGATCGTCTTCAGGTTCTCACCGCCCATCGCCTTCAGCGAAGCAAGGAGGGCCGCGCGCGCGTCAACCTCCTGTGCGAAGGCCGGACCCGCCGATAGCACGAACAGTGCAACGAGAAGACTGAGCCTGCGCGCCATACGTCCTCCTCACTCGTGTGTGGTGATCGTGACTCTCTGAGCCAGACGCCTCTTCAGTTCGCGCGTCCGCCACTGGCGGGAGCGCCGGCTGGTGCGCCCGCACCACCACCACGCGGAGGCGGTGGAGGCAGCGTGCCACCCTCGGCAAGAGTCTTCATGTTCTGAAGCGCGCGCATGAACGTTGCCGTTCGCTGCGCCTTGTCCTTCTCTTTCGCGCCATCGTCGGCCAGCATGGAGTTGTCGTAGACGAGCGTGTAAACCAGCTTCGAGGTCGTCGCTGTGAGCGGACGTGCCTCGAGCGTGCCGTGATACAGGTTGTACGGCCGGCCTTCGCGAACCGGCTGCGTGTAGGTGTACGAGAGCTCGGTCTTGCCGACGAGCACTTCGTTGGCCACTGATCGTACGGCGCCGAACTCACCGTCTTTGCCTTGCGTGATCGTGCAGTTGGGAATCTGGAACCACTCGGCAATGGCGCAATATCCGCCGACCCGCTTCCAGACTTCTGCCGCTGGACGGTTGACCGTGATCTCCATCGGGATCGACACGTAGGTCGGCGACGCCACGACGATGCTGGTCGAAGTGGGCGGCGCGGCGGGGGCCGGCGCCTGTGTGTGCGCAGTGCGCGCAAGGGATACGGCAAGCGCCAACCCAATCGCTGTTGCAGCGAATCTCGTCCTCATCGTTTGTCTCCTCGGTTCTCGGTAACTTCCTTCGCTCGAAACTTGGCTATGGCTTCGATCAAGCCGACCGGCACCGGCTCCGACAGCGGAAAGCGAATCGTTCCCTTGTTGTTGACCTCGTAGGGAGCCAGCCTCTCTTTGAACGCCGCGACCAGGCGCCTTTGGGCCGGGTAGACGGAGTAGTGCGCTTTCCACCCGGCGAAATAGATCACGACACGGCCGTTAAGTCTATACGCTGGGATCTGATACGAGATGACTTCTTCGGCCCCAGGCAAGGCCTTGCGCATTGCGCCCCGCACCTTCCGGAGTGCGGCTCGCGCTTCAGGCGGCTGCACATTGATGTACTCGGTAACGGACGCGTACTTTGTCTTCGCCACGAATCAGGCCAGTTTATCCGGTCGCTTCCGTGCTTTCGCCAACGTCAGGCGGCGGGACACCGACAGCAGGTCGTGAAGCGCGTCTGAGTTGAGTTGCGAGAGACGGGCGAGCACAACCGGATGGCGCTCGTAATAGTCCGTCACGTAGTACGTCTCGGGTGCATCGTCGAGGAGTGCCTGGCGGTCCGCGAGATCCATCCGGATAACGAGCGAGTCCGCCTCGGCGGAATGATGCGTGGCGAGCCCGGCCATGAAGCAACCGCCAGCCTTCAGTGTGGGTGAGCCGTCATAGCGGACAACGGCCTCGACTCCGGGCAGCGTGAGACCAACTCTCTTAACGGCGCTAAAGGAGTCGGTCGATGTCGGCTTCCTGAGAACTCTTTTCATCCGCGCACAGTATTTGCCCATGCGCGTTCAGATTCAAGCACCCGCTATGGGGCCGCCTTCTTGTATCCGGAGTTCGTAATATTGACGACGACCTTCTTCGCCGTGACGTCGAGCACGACCGTCTCGGGGTACGTTGTACCGTCAGGCAGGCTGTTGAATTTCACCGTCAGGCTCAAGTCGTCGTCTTTGGGCTTCTCGACGTAGGACTGAACGGCGTAGCTGCGCATCGCCTTCGCGGCGGGATCGAAGCCGAGCGTCAAGGAGTCGCCGGGCTTCAGATAGCTCTTCACGTTCAGCGTTGTGGCGCCACCGGCTGGTTGAACGGAGACATTGCCCGCGCTCTGGGCTGCCTGGATCTTCTGGGGATCAGGCGGCACGTACTGGTGAACGAGCGCCGCGGCCTGTTCCATGTAGTCCTTCAGTTCCTCAACTTTGTTCTCGACGATCTCCTTCTTCAGACGCCCACCGCGGCGGCCGCCGCCGCCGCCCTTCTCTTGTGCCTGCTGCGGCGCTGCCTGACCCGGGATCGGCACCTTCTGGACCTTGCCGTCCGGACCGTACGAGCACTGCTTCTGCTCCTTCTTCTTCACCTCTCCCTTGAGACTGATCGTCGTCGTCTCAACCCACGTGTACTGGCGTAGCGCCGCCTGATTCTTCGCGAGCGCCTCCTTGATCGCGGCGGACCGATCCTCGGGAGCCTGTGCGAGCGTCACAGCAACGAGAGCGAGTGACAAGAGCAGAGCGATACGAGTTGTCATAAGGCACCTTTACCTGGCGTCGTTGATCACGATCTCGACGCGCCGATTCTGTTGACGGCCGCCGGCCGTGTCGTTGCTCGCGATGGGATTGGCTTTCCCAAAGCCACGCGTGCCGGCGACGCGATCACCTCGTACGCCGGCGCCGACGACGTAGTCGCGCACGGCCGAGGCGCGAGCATCCGACAGGCGATTGTTCAGTTCGTCAGAGCCGGTCGAATCCGTGTGGCCTTCGAATTCGAGCGTGTACGGTCCGGGGTAGGCGAGGAGCACGCCGCTGAGGCGACTCAGGCGCTCGCGCGCTTCAGGACGCAACGTGGCCTGACCAAGGTCGAACAGCACGTCGCCGATGTTGACGACGAGACCGCGAGCGCTCCGTTTCGTTTCAAGGATGGAATTCAGCGAGGACTCGAGTTGCTGCGCGAGCGCGTCCCGTTCCTGTGTAGCCTGCTCGGCGCGCTTCATTGCAGCCGACGTCTGCTCGAACGCGGCTTGCTGCGCCGCGCGCGCCGATTCTGCGTCGCGCTGCGCTGATTCCGCATCGCGCTGTGCCGCTGCGGCCTGTAGCGTGGCGTCTTCCGCCTGCTTCCTCAGTTCCTCGGCCTGCTTCTGCGCCGCGAGTGATTGCTGTTGCGCGGCGAGCGTCTGCTGTTGCGCCGCAATCGCGGCTGCCTTCGCGCGCTCCGCTTCTGCGAGCGCCAGGCGCTGTTCGACCGCTGCGCGTTCCGCTTCGGCAATCGCGGCGCGTTGCTCTGCGGTCGCGCGCTCGGCAGCGACGCGTTCAGCGGTCGCACGCTCTCGCTCCAGGCGAGCGGCCTCCTGCGCTGTATTAGCAGCGAGCCGCGCGTCTTCGAGCGCCTTGGCCTGCGCCTTCCGCTCGTCGGCGAGCGCGGCGTCCGCCCGGCGCTGGCCCGCGCTCGTCCTCGCCGCGTGCGCGAGACGCTGCGCCTCGCGCGCGAAGCTGCCCCATCGCCCCTCATCCTTCGGCTTGTCCTGATACGCCGACTCCATCTTCGAGAGCGTACTGACGGCCTGTTCCAGTTCGCCCTTCGCAAACGCGTCCGCGCCGGCGCGGCGCGCGATCTGGACCGACAGGCGGGCCGCAGCAACCGGTTCAGGAGTCTTCGAGTCAGTCTCTGGTCCCGAGCCGCCATAGAGCTTCCCGTCGTCGCCCTGATAGGCGATCGCGCCGGTGGTGTCCACCGACTCGCCCTTCTTCAGTGTGTTTTCGACGACGATGCGTGGCGAGGGTCTGGCCACCGCGCCATAGGGTTCCAGCGTGACGATGAGCGCGAAGCGCTGCACGGGCAGACTGGTCTCCATCTTGGGATCGTCACGCCAGGGAAACTCTCCAAGGTTTTCCGTCCGGCCGTCAGGAGTGATCGCCCAGAGCACGTACGTGGCATAACCAGGAGCGATATTGATCGCGGGGGGAAGGTCGTCGTCGAACTCGATCTCGATCGCGGCGTTTCCGTCTTCGGCTTTGATCTTGGCCTTGCCCTTGATGCGCGACGCGAGCGGCGTGCCGTCCATGCGGATGTCGGTTGACTTGCCCTCTTCGTAGCGAATTGCAAGCACCGAGCGTTCAATGGTCGAACCGCCCTGACCTGCGAGCGATACCCACGCCAGGCACAGCAGAAGCAGGCACACGAATGTCGCCATTCCTCGAAGCATTGGATCTTCCCCTGACTGGTCCGAGCAATCGATGTGCCTTGCGAACGGCGGGAACCGTCAGTGCTTACAGTAGGATCAAAGCGTGGAAGGCGCGACGGGTAGTGGGGCCCGCGACGTGGCGTGGCTCAGGCGAGGATCGTACGCAATTGTCACCCATTGTCGTGGGCTTGGACGTTCGAAAAAGCTGGCGCAGGATTTCCATTCGCGCTCGTGAGGGATACCGCATGCATCGACTGTTCGTCGCTCTCTTCATGATCGCTGCGACCACGTACGTGATCGCCGCGCCGAAGTTTCTTGCGGTCTGGAAGTCACCCGAAGTGTCGCGCCTGAACTTCGCGATGAAGAAGGTCGCTGCGCTCGTGATCACCGACAGTCAATCTCTCCAGATGTCTGGAGAGGAGGCGCTCGCCCGCGAGCTCATTGAGCGCAATGTCAACGGAACGCCGACCTACCGTTTTGTCCCGCGCGAAGAGTTGAAGAGCGCCGAGAAGGCCAAGCCGTGGTTCGAGCGCGCCAAGGTCGATGGCGTCGTCGCTCTTCGGCCTGTGAAGCGCGAGGCGGCGCAGGAGTACTCACCCGTGATCTGGTCGTCGGGGTACTACCCGGACTTCTGGGGCTATTACGGCTACGGCTGGACCAATGTCTATGTGATTCCCAACAGCAGAGAGACGACGATCATTACCGTCGAAACGCTGATCTACGACCTGACGCGCAACCAGCTCGTGTGGGCTGCGACGAGTGAGACGCGCGATCCGAAGAACCTGCAGGACTTTGTCAAAGACCTCGTCGGCGCCGCCGTCAAGGAGATGAAGAAGATGAAGCTCGTTGGTTGAGATGCGGCGGCTGTCACTCGGCGCGCTGCTCGCCATCGTACTGATGGCAGCGCCGGCAACTGCCCAGGAACTCGAGCCGGGCGCGTACACCGTCTCCCCGGTCGGTCTCAATATCCTGAACCTGGGATACATGTTCAACGACGGCGATATCGCCTTCGATCCTTCATTGCCGATCGAACAGGGCAGCGCCACGATTCACACGGCAACGGTTGCATACGGCCGCTCGGTGGATCTGGCTGGGCGATCGTCTACGCTGCTCGTCGCGCTCCCGATCATCGCTGGCCATCTCGAAGGTCTCTACCTCGGCGAGCCGGCGGTGGCCGATCGCACGGGGGCTGGCGATCTGCGCATCAGAGTCGGCGTGAATCTTTATGGCGCGCCGGCGCGCCGGCTGCCGGAGTTCGCAAAGGCGCCACCGTCGAGAATCAACGTCGGCGCCAGCCTCACCATCGTCGCACCGGTGGGACAGTACGACCCTCAGCGGATCGTGAACCTCGGGAGCAATCGTTGGGCGTTCAAGCCGGAAGCCGCCATCATCCGAAACGCCGAAGCGTGGATGTTCGAGATCTACGGCGGTGCCTGGTTGTTCACCGACAACACGAACTACGTCAATGGGCAGGTTCGATCGCAGAAGCCGCTCGCCTCGGCGCAGTTCAGTCTGCGACGAACGTTCCGCCCGGGCCTGTGGGTGTCGGGCAACATCAATTACTACACTGGTGGCCGCACGAATGTCGGCGGTCTCTTCAAGCAGGATTTTCAGGCGAACTCACGCGTGGGAGCGACGCTCTCCGTGCCGCTCTCGCGCCGGAACTCCATCCGCTTTGCGGTGAGCAAGGGAGCGGTCACGACGATTGGCGCGGACTTCCTCGGCTTGTCAGCGTCGTTCCAGCAGATCCTCTGAGCGTCAGGTAGGGTAGGGCCCTTCCTCAAAGACGACGTCGTGGTAACCCTTTGACCCGATGGCCTGGGCCAGAGGACTTCGAAAATCGTCGCCGTGGGCGAGGCGTGTCAGCACGTACGTGAAGTCGTAGCGCGGTTGCCAGCCGAGTTCCGCCCGCGCGCGCTCGTTGACGTAGACGCGGTCGATCGTCGGGAACATCGCCCAGCCACGTGCCGCGTAGATGCTTTCGTACCGCGGGACACAGCGCCTGGCCACCGCAGCCGCGTTCGTGTGAAGTTCCTGGAGATCCCCCCGGGTGAACGGCGTCGTTGCGCTGACGATGTAGCGGGCGAAACCTATCGAGTAGGCCCGTTGAAGTGCGACGAGATGGGCCGAGGCGATGTCCTCGATGTCTGCGCGCCGATACAGAAACTCGTTCACCTTCGCGTTGTCGTCCTCGTACGCGTCCCGGGTGTCCTTTCTGTCGTCGGCCTCCGGAAAGAATCGCGACGTGCGGAGGATCAGGCACGGCAGTCTGTGGCTGCGATGAACGAGCTCGCAGAGATTCTCGGCAGCGTGCTTCGTGATGCCGTAGATGTTCTTCGGCACCGGCACGACGTCCTCGGTAATCCACGCCGCTGGCGCGCCTGACGACGGCGTCAAGGCGCGGCCGAACACGCTGGTCGTGCTCGTAAAGATGAAGGCGCCAACGCCGGCACTGAGCGCTTCCTCGAGCAGGTTGAGAGTGCCAGTGACATTGGTGTCGATGAAGTCCTGACGCGAGTGCGTGACGACGTGCGGCTTGTGCAGCGTCGCCGTATGGATGACCGCGTCCACGCCACGCATGCACGATCTGACGAAGTCGCGATCGACGATGGAGCCGACACGCTGAGTGAATGGCGACTCGTTGAGATCGAGACCAATCGGGCTGTAGCCATCCTGCGGGAGCGTGCGCATCAGTGCCTCGCCAAGATGCCCGGCGCTCCCGGTGACGAGGACTGTGTGTGGCTGACCAGGTGTGGAGGTCACGGCGGCGTCCTAGGTCAGGCTGACGCCGCGTGAATGGGAGGCCGATGATCAAAGGACCCTACCATGAGCGGCCGGGCCAGATGCGTTCGAGATAGGCGGCGAGTGCGTCGTGGTATTCGCCGACAGAGGCATAGCGCCTGTCCGGATCGGGATCCACGGCGATGAGCAGAATCTCCTTGATCTCCGGATCGAGATCGCGATTCGCGATCAGGCTCGTGCCGACGTGCGATGCCCACGTCCAGTGATAGCTGGCAAGCATCGTGTAGAGCACGGCGCCCAGCGAGAACAGGTCCGAGCGTGCGTCCGGCGCCCGGCTCGAGATCTCGGGCGCGCAGTAGCCTGCCGTCGTCGGAGGGTCGTAGAAGACGCCGGCCGAATGCCGTGCCAGGTCGTACGACGACTCGAAATCCACCAGCCTGATCAACGGCCTGCCCCTCTCCGTCCGGAACAGGATGTTCATCGGGTTCAGATCGACATGGAAAATATTCAGCCGGTGAATCTCGCCGAGCGCCTTCGCGACTTCGATGGCCGTCCTGAGATGGGTGACCATCCGCTCGGGCGCCGGCTCAGGACCGATCGTCATCGCCAGCGGGAGCTCGTCGAAGAGCGACGTCGCGAGGTAGGTGCGCCCGTCACGCAGTCGCCCGTGCTCGACGACGAACGGAAAGTAGCGCGAGTCAGGGAGCTCGCGATTGATCGTTGATAGCGTCGCGATCTCGTTGATGAGATTGTTCTGATAGACGACCCCCGGCTTGGTGGTCAGCTTGATCAGTACGTTGCCACGGCTGCGTTTGTCGCGCGCGACGTAGAGCTGGTGGCGCGCATGTTCGGGGGAGGCGTGGCCGCTGCGCGCCGTTGCGAGCCGGCGGATGCTCTCGAAGCGATCGAAGGGCGGCGACTTGCCGTCGATATCACTCGTGGCGGTGCGGGGCATGACGGGCTCGATGTGTCAGCGAGAGTCAGAGGCCTGCCGGGATCTATCCCAGCGCGTAAATGATGCCGTCCTGCGAGCTGATGATGACTCGACCGGCTGCAATCGCGGGAGACGTCGTGATCGCGGAGCCGGCGTCGAAGTCTGAGAGCTTCTTGCCGCTGGCGAGATCGAGCACGTAGAGCTTACCGTCGCTCGATCCGACGTAGACATGGCCGCCGGCAATCACTGGCGAGGAGTCGACGCGCGCCCGCGTGGCGAAGGTCCAGACCGCCTTGCCCGAGCTCGTGTCGAGCGCGTGTACGAACTTGTCGCGCCCACCCAGCACGACACGCCCGTCGCTGATGGCGGCAGACGAGTAGAAGGGGAACTGGCGATCCTGTGGGGCATAGCGCCAGAGGCGCCGCTTGCGATCGAGATCGAAAGCGAGCACTTCGTTATTGAACGTCCCGAAGTAGGCGCGATTGCCGTCGATGAGCGGTGAGGCACCGGTGTAGGCGCCCGCCTCGATGTGGTAGACCTCCTTGCCGTCGGTCACGCGGATGGCGCGCAGGATCGCATCACAGCCCGCGATGAAGGCCACGCCGTTCTGTACGGCCGGTGTCGCGTGCACCATCCCGTTGGTCTGGACCCTCCAGCGTTCCTTGCCGGTCTTTGCGTCGATGCCGTAGAGGCGTGAATCGTACGATCCGAAGAGGACCACGTCGCCGGCAATCACGGGGGACGACTTGATCTCCGAGCCGGTCTGAAACGTCCACAGCTTGCTGCCGTCCGTGATCTTCACGGCATGGAGGAGGCCACCAAGATCGCCAATGTAGACGAGGCCGTCGCCGACGCTCGGAGACGACTCGCCAATCAGGTTCCCGGTTGTGTACTTCCAGCGCAGCTTGCCCGACGCGAGATCGAGGGCCAGCAGATCGCCGGTGCCGGCGCCCACGTAAACCGCACCGTCGACGATGGCAGCGGAGGAGTCGATGACGTCCTTGGTGTCGTAGGTCCAGAGGACCTTGAGCGTGGCGGGAGGCGTGCTCGCGGAAACACCGGTAAGGTTTGGCGTTCCGCGGAACTGCCGCCAGGCGTCAGCTGACGCGGCCGCCGGGGCCGATGCCGCTCGCTGTGCGCTGAGAGTCGGCGCCAGCAGGAGCACGACGAGCAGTGCTGACGCTGGCCGCATGCGACTACTTCGATGCCGAGATGGCGAAGAGCTGACTGCGGTTGTTGAGGAACAGCGCCCCATTCGCCGGGACGATCGTTCCGTAGACCGCGCTCCCCATGTTCATCTCGCCGAGGACGACCTTCTCCTTGCTGTGCGCCATGACGATGACGTCGCCATCTTCGTCACCGAGGTACACCTTGCCGTCGATCAGGAATGGCGAGGCCCACACCGCCGCGAGCATGTCGTGCTGCCAGTACTCCTGCCCCGTGTTCGCGTCGAGGCAGTGCAGGTAGCCGCTGAAGTCCGAAATATAGACGAGACCATCGGCGATCGCCGCGGTCGAAACCGTGCGGCGGATCTTGTCGACGTGCCAGACGCGTCCGGTCTGTGTGATGTCGCCGCGCTTCGTCGGATCGATGGCGTAGAAATGGCCGACGCCTTCACCGTGCTCGGGATCCTGTCCGTTGCCAATGTAGACGCGGTTCTGATAGATCACCGGCGTCGCGATCACCTCGTTGCGCGTGCGCGGCCAGACAGAATCCTTCGGGTTGGTGTCGAACTCCCACAGCTTCTTGCCGCTCTCGGCCTCGTAGCCGCGCACCCAGCCGTCGCCCTGCGCGGAGACGACCTGAACGACGCCTGCGATCGTGCCGACGGCCGGCGTCGACCACTGCCCGTGCAGGATGCGGTCCTCGGGCGAGTTGTCTTCCCATACGAGCTTCCCGGTGTTCTTGTTGAGCGCGATGATCGCTGGCGCCTGCGGCGACGGGATGTGGACGTGGCTCTCGTCCTGGCCGTTCGACGTGCTCAGGTAGATCAAGTCGCCGTGGACGACGGGAGACGAGTTCGACATGTTGTGCGGGTACGACCCGACTTCTTCCAGCATGTCGAAGCTCCAGATCACATCGGCGTCGAACTGACCCTTGAGCGGCTCGTCCACGAAGGGGCCGTCGTTCTCGTTGTCGCGGAAGCCGTTGACGTCGAGACAGAACACGACGCCACGATTGCTGACGTAGTAGAGACGCTCACCTTCGACGAGCGGTGACGAGGCGACCCCTTGATACGGCCAATCGTTTGCGCGACCGGCTTCGAGCTTCGCGTGCGTCTGCTGCCACAGGAACTCGCCATTCGATTCGCGGAAGGCCATCAGCACGCCGCGGTCGCCACCCTGCTTGGGATCGCGGAGCAGCTCGTTGTTGGTGCCGACAAACACCATGCCCTTGGCGACGACCGGATTGCCGTAACTCTGGGATCCAAGCTCGGCCACCCACTTGATGTTCTTCTTCGTCTTCACGTCCCACTCGGAGGGGACGTTCTTCATGTTCGAGACGAGATTGCGATCCGGCGTTCCTCCCCACATCGGCCAGTCGGTTGTACCGGGATCAGATGCGACGAGGCGAACGGGCGCGTTTGCGGCTACCAGCGCGAGCAGGATCAGCAGCACGGGGAGGCGCGTGGGTCGGCTCGAATACATGCTCATAAGTGTGACACCAGCCAAGGGTCTCTGCATCGCGGTCCAGCTACTGGTTCTTGCTCAGCGAGAAGTTGTCGAGATACGCGCCAAACGGGGCGTTGATGAATAGCCCGGGCGCGCCTTCCCGATTACCGATGGGATCGGTCTTGTCGATCATCCACTCGGCAGGCTCGCTGTCTGTCGCCGCCCACGCCTTACCTCGTGCGCGTACCTGGCCGTTCGGCAGATTCTCGACGCGAATCTTCAGGCGATACCATGTGTCCGGCTTCCACGCGAACGGTACCGTAACCGTGCGCTGCGTCTCCGGTTCCCAGGGCTCGATCTTCAACTGCTGGGTCGTGCCATACAGCACGAGCGAGTAGCGCTGCGCCGTGATCCCGACGTCAGCCATCTGCCGTCTGCGCTGCGGCGCGCGCACGTCTGCCTGGAAGGTGTAGTCGGACCAGTTCGTGGGTCCGATGAACGTCCGGCCGCGCTGGAAGATCGTGTTGAGCGGTTCCTTTTGCAGCACCTTCTGTCCGTCGAGTGTCGCGACCACGAGGCGACCGGGAACCGTGTTCGCCCAACCAGGAGGAATCGCACCGTCGGCGTACGAGTCGAAGTTCTCGGTCCACGGTAGTGGATGCGCGACGCGCGCACGCGCCTCGCCGGTCAATCCGCCAACCGTCGCCTTGATAACGCCAGCCTGCTGATTCGGCTTGTTGGCGACCGTGAAGGATCCGTCGGCCACGATGCCTTCGAGGCCTTCGAGCGCCCACGTGGCTTTTTCTTCACGCAGAAAACGGCCCGCGGCATCGAACGATCGCGCGTGCAGCTTCACCGTCTGACCTGGTTCGAGCGACAGCTCGGTGGGTGACACCTGGAGGTACGCGGGTTGCCCGCTGCCGGCCACGACAGTTTCTTCGGTAGCGAATCCAGTGGGCGACGTGGCCTGCTTCGAGCCGATCGCGTAGATCGCGTCGCTCGACATGAAGAAGATGCGACCACGCGAGATGGCTGCGTTGCCAAGCACCTGCTCGGGCGTGCCTTCAGAGCCGCAGCAACTGTTGGTGCTGTTGGGTAGCTCCACCTTGCTGAGAATCTCACCGCGATCCGCACCCGGTCTGATGATGAAGAATGAGCCGCCATCGTTTCCAACGAAGATCTTGCCGTCCGCCAGGACGGGCGAGGCCTTCTGCGCAGAGCCCAGCGGCAGCGTCCACAGCGATTGGCCTGTCTCAGTGTCGTAAGCAATCAGCATCGAGCCGTTGTCGATCTGATAGAGCCGCTTGCCATCCACGATCGGCGAGGAGTAGCCGAACTCGGTTCCGCGGTCGGCCCATTTCGTCGTCTTGATTTCGCCCGTCTGGCTGCCGTCGATGGCCGCCACCAGGCCGAGCTCGACGCCCTCGGTGTTCTCGTCGCCGTGCGAAATGAACACAGTGTTGCCACTGACCGCGACGCCCGTGTTGATGGCGCGCTTGGTGGCAACGTAGCTCCAGACCTTTTCGCCGGTCTGCACCTTGATGGCGTGCACGCCACCATCACCGAGCGGCGCGATCAGCAACCGAAGGCCGTTGATGTTCGCGATTGTCGGCGGCGCGTACGCCGTGTCGTAGGGCCGGCCTCCGGGGTTGGAAACGTAGCGCACTTCGCCTGTGCGCTTGTCGAGCCCAATCAGTCGATGGCCGCGAGCGGCTGCCGAACCCCAGTTTGAGATGGCCGCGCTGACGATGACGAGATCGCCATCGATGACGGGAGACATCGTGCGTCCACCGTGCGTGGTGAATGCCGCGTACTCCTCACCGAACGAGCGGCTCCACAGGCGCTTGCCATCCTTGCTCAGCGCAATCGCTTCCGCGCCACCGGTGAGGATGTAGATGTTGCCGGTCTCGGAGTCCACGGCGGGTGACGCCCACGCGATGCGGTGCGCCGGCACGTCGCTCTGGTAAAGGTTGACCTTGTATTCCCAGATCACTTTGCCGGTCGCGGCGTCGAGCGCCATCACGCGCTCCTGAAGGGCCGGGCCACGTCCAACAGGGTTCTGCACGTAGACGCGGTCGCCCATCACAACAGGTGTCGAGCGTCCACCGTACGGCACGCGCCACAGGAAGTTCTCTCCGTTCAGTTTCCACGTGCTGATGAGACCAGTCTCCCGCGAGATGCCATCGCGGTTCGGGCCTCGGAGCTCGGGCCAGTCGCCGAGGCGCACGCGGTGCGAGGCTTGTTGCGCCGGGAGCGTCACACTCAACGCCAACAGGACAGTGGCCGCCAGGTAACACGTCTTTCGCATCAGAGCATCCTCACGAACACGTCATGAACACTGTAGACGTAACTGATGTGATACGTCGCAGGCCCACTCGTCATTTACGGCAAGCCCTTGCCATGGCAGTGCTCCGACGACCTTCAATCGTAACACCGGCTCATGCGGGTGTAGTCGCGATTCAGGTTCATCGTGCGCCCCTCGCTGTGCATAATTGATGGACATGGCTCGCCTTCGTCCGTCCGGTACAGTCTTCGTGTGTCTTGTTGCCTCGCTCGGCGCGTCGTTCCTTCTGACGCCCGTCGTCCGGGCCCAGTCGGGCTCCCAGACCGGTCAGGCCGCGGCCACCTTTCAACTGCCTCCACTCGTCGTCACGGCCCAGAAGGAACCTGCGGATCCACAGGGACTGCCACTCAGTCTTACGACGGTCGCGAAGCCGACGCTTCAGAACGCCGGTATTAACAGCGTGAGCGAGGCCGGTGCCTACGGTCCGAACGTGTCGTTCACCGAGTTCACCGCGCGGAAGTTGAGCAACGCGCGATTCAGAGGGATCGGTGCCAGTCCGGCCAATCCGTCGATTACGACCTTCTTCGACGGCGTGCCGCAATTGAACGCCAACACGTCCAGCATCGACCTCGTGGACGTCGATCAGGTCGAGTTCGTGCGTGGGCCGCAGAGCGCCCTCTTTGGCCGCAATGCGCTCGGCGGACTGATTAACGTCACGAGCACGCGGCCGTCGCTGTCCAATTGGTCGGGCAACCTGTCCGTGCCGTTCGCTAATAGTGACGCGCGCGACGTGCGCGGAGGCGTTTCGGGACCGCTCGTCGAAAACACGCTGGGTATGGGCGTGTCGCTGCAGTACGGACGACGCGACGGCTACACGGTCAACGATCTCACGGGCAACGATCTCGACTCGCGGTCGGCATTCGCCGCGAAGGGGCAGTTGCTCTGGACCCCGATGCGCAGCTGGGAGACGCGCGTCATCTTCAACGGCGAGCGCGATCGCGACGGCGACTACGCGCTGAGCGATCTCGGTGGCCTGCGGCAGAACCCGTATCACACGGCGCGCGACTACGAGGGCTTCACGCAGCGCGACATCTTCGGCACGACGATCCTGAATCGTCATGAGGGCGCGAGTCTGACGTTGTCAGCCACGACCGGATTCCTCAAGTGGAAGACGGTGGATTCGACCGACCTCGACTACACCCCGTTGCCGCTGCTCACGCGCGACAACGCCGAAGAGAGCTTCCAGTTCACGCAGGAAGTTCGCATCGCCAATGCGGTCAACGCGCCCATCGAGCTCTCGGACGTCGCAGATCTCAAGTGGCAGGGAGGCGTGTTCTTCTTCACCCAGAACTACGAACAGAACGCGACAAGAAACTTCTCGGCCGGATTCCTGTCTCCGTTCCTGCCGTTCCCGGTGACGCAGACCTCGCCTCAAGCCGATCTGGCCGACGTGGGCATTGGCCTCTTCGGGCAGGGCGTGGTCACGCTCTCCGAACGCCTGGATCTGACAGCGGGACTTCGCTTCGACTACGAGCAGAAGGACGCGACGCTGAACGTGTTCTTCACGCCGGCGATTGCGCCGCCGCAGCAGACGGTCGCGAATGAGGGGTTCTCGAACGTGTCGCCCCAGTTCGCTGCGGCATTTCATCTGAGGCCCGAGAAGACGGTCTACTTCTCAGTCGCGAATGGATACAAGGCCGGTGGGTTCAACGCCGCCTCGCCTCCCGGTACTGAGCTCTACGGCGAGGAGCACACGTGGAACTTCGAGGGCGGTGTGAAGACGATGTGGGCGAATGGACGGGTCGCGGCAAACGCAGCGGTGTTCCACATCGACTGGGAAGACATGCAGTTGAATCTGCCGAACCTCTTCGTACCGGGCGAGTTCTATATCGCCAACGTGGGCGGCGCCACGAGCTCGGGAGTCGAGTTCGAGCTGAACGCCCGCGTGCATCCGAACGTGGATGTTTTTGGTGGCGTCGGATACACCAAGGCCGAGTTCAACGACGACAGCATCTCCGGTGGCCTTCCTGTCGGTGGCAATGCCGTGCCCAATACGCCGGGCTACACGGCGTCGCTTGGCATTCAGCTGTCGCGGAATCTGTCGCAGGGCGCGACGCTCTATGGCCGCGCCGAAGCAACGTTCTCGGGGGCGTTCGAGTATGACGATCTGAACACCGAGCGTCAGGATGCGTACTCACTCGCCAATTTCCGCGCCGGCGTTCGCGGCCGGCTCGTGTTCGTCGAGGGGTGGATCCGGAACGCGTTCGACACGAAGTACATCCCGGTGGCGTTCGCATATGGCGCGCTCGCGCCCTCAGGTTTCATCGGTGAGATGGGCAGGCCGAGGACGTTTGGCATTTCGGCAGGAGTGGGGTTCTGAGAGCGTGGGTACGACACACCGAGGCGGTGAGGCATTGAGACGTCAGATCCCAAAGACGCTCAGTACCTTGCTGTCTCGGTGCGCCGTGTTATGCGCTGCCTGCGCGGTGGTGACTCTGAGCGCGCAGTCTGCGTCGACGGATTGGCCGCAGTGGCGTGGTCCCGAGCGTGATGGCGTGTCGCGCGAGACCGGACTCCTGCGGGAATGGCCGCGTTCCGGTCCCACGCTCACCTGGTCAGCGTCGCAACTCGGCGCCGGCTACGGGTCGGTCTCAGTAGCGGGGCCTCGCGTGTACGTGCAGGGCATGAAGAACCGCCAGAGTGTCGTGACCAGCCTCGATCGCGCCACGGGGAAGCCAGTCTGGTCGGCAGCGCTCGGATCCGCACAGGAGAACGACCGCGGGTCGGGGCCTCGCAGCACACCGACTGTCGACGGCGATCGCGTCTACGTGCTCACCGAGAACGGCGATCTGGTCTGCCTCCTCGCCGCTGACGGCAAGGTCGTGTGGCGGCGCAACATCCTTCGCGAGTTTGGCGGCCGAAACATAAACTGGCTCCTGAGCGAGTCGCCGCTGGTGGACGGCAACAGGCTCATCGTCTCGCCTGGCGGGCGCAACGCGGGGATGGCCGCGCTCGACAAAATGACAGGCGCGACGGTGTGGGTCAGCAAGGAGCTGAGCGACGAAGCAGGTTACTCGTCATCAGTGGTCGCCGACGTGCAAGGTGTCCGCACGATCATGACGTTGACGGGTAATGCCGGCATTGGCGTGCGCGCAACGGATGGCAAGCTGATGTGGCGCTACGCCAACGTCGCCAATAACACGGCCAACATCACGACGCCGATCTACTCGAACGGTAAGGTGTTTTTTACGTCGGCATACGGCACGGGTGGCGCGTTGCTCGCGTTGAAGGCAAGCGGCGAAAGCGTCAACGCACAGGAGATCTACTTCACGCGCAACATGCAGAACCACCACGGCGGCGTGGTGCTCGTCGACGGATACCTGTACGGCTTCAACAACTCGATCCTCACGTGCCTCGAGTTCGACACCGGAAAGGTGATGTGGCGCGATCGCAGCGTGGGGAAGGGTTCGGTCGCCTACGCCGATGGCCGCCTCTACGTCCTGAGCGAGGACAACGTCGTAGGACTGGTCGAGGCCTCGCCGAAGGCGTATCGCGAGACCGGCCGATTTACGATTGCCGATCAGGGTTGGCCCAGTTGGGCGCATCCGGTCATCAGCGGCGGACAGCTCTTCGTGCGAAGTCAGAACGTGCTCGCCAGCTACGATGTGCGGGGCAAGTGAAGGTTGCTGGTAGGTGGTTAGTGGTCGGTGGCAGGTGGAGGAGATGAATCGCATGACTCGCGTCTCGGGTGCTCTCATAGCGTTGATTCTTGTGGTCGCACCGTTGTCCGCTCAGCGTCCAACATCCGACTGGACGCAGTGGAGAGGGGTGAATCGGGATGGTGTCGCGGCAGCGCCGTCTGATGCGGCAGCGTGGCCGGCGCAGCTGACGCAGAAGTGGAAGCTCGAAGTCGGTCTCGGCTACGCGACGCCGCTCGTCGTGGGCAACCGGATCTATCAGTTCGCGCGGAAAGGCGAGCGCGAGGTGATGATGGCGATCGATGCCGACGGCGGCAAGGTGTTGTGGGAAACCGGGTATACCGCAGCGTTCACGCCGATGAGCGCCGCGGCACCGCACGGTGCCGGTCCGAAGTCCACGCCAGTGTTCTTCAACGGGCGGCTCTATTCGATTGGAATGACCGGTATCGTCACCGCCTACGACGCCGCATCCGGTAAGCAGTTGTGGCAGAAGCCGGGGTCGGCGTCGGTTCCCATGTACACGTCCCATTCGTTCTCGCCGATCATCAACGGGCAGAACGTCATCTTCCATCTTGGTGGCCACGATGAGGGCGCGATCACCGCGTTTGACCTGAACACCGGTGACGTCCGGTGGACCTGGCGCGGTGACGGCCCGGGATATGGATCGCCGGTGCTGGCCGAATTCGGCGGGACTCGTCAGATCGTCACGATCACTCAGGGGAAGCTCGTTGGCATCGACGTCGCGAGCGGCGCGCTGTTGTGGGAGCGCGCGTTCGTGAGCCCGAACTTCACCAATTCGACGACCCCCATCGTCGCGGGCGATCTGCTGGTCGTCTCGAGCGGAAATGGTCCACCGACGTCGGCCTATCGCGTCAGCAAGAAGGGTGCGGAGTGGGTGGTCGAGACGGCGTGGGAGAACCCGGAGGTGCCGATGCGCCTCAGCGACGCGGTCGCCGCGGGCGACGTGCTGTTCGGGATCTCGACGCGGAATGCAGGTCAGTACTTCGCCGTAGACATGAAGACGGGCAAGACACTGTGGACGTCGGAGGGGCGTCAGGCTGCGCACGCCGCGATCGCGCGCTCGGGTGATTTGTTCTTCAGCATGGAAGAGGACGGCGAGCTCGTCGTTGCTCGGAACAGCCGCACCGGTTTCGAGCCCTTGCATCGCTACAAGGTGTCAGACGCGGCCACCTGGGCGCAGCCGTCCTATTCGGGTAATCGAGTGTTCGTGAAGGATGTGTCCACGCTCGCGCTCTGGACGCTTAACTGATCGGTGTAATTCAAAATGCAAAATTCAAAATGCAAATCGAGCGCACTTGTTTGCATTTTCCCTTTTGCATTTTGAATTACTACTGTTCAGCAACCGCCGCTCCTGCCTTGAGCGACTGCTGGTAGCGGAGCACTCCGGCATACAGCGCCTCGGCGATGCGCTGCCGGTACTTCTCGGTCTTCAGGTTCGCCGCTTCCTGCTTGTTGGTGATGAACGAGATCTCCGCCAGCACGCTCGGCATCGTGGCGCCCAGCAGGACCATGAACGGCGCCTGCTTGACCCCGAGATTCTTCACGCTGCTGTCGGCCTTCTGCAACTGCGAGTGCAGGGAGCCCTGAACCATCGATGCGAAGTCGCGTGACTCCTGAATCTTGTTGTTGAGCGCGATTGCCTTCACGATGTCCGGCAGCTGGTTCATGCTGCGCGAGGATGCGGCGTTCTCGCGCGCCGCAACCATCTCGGCGTCAGGGTTCCCTGTCAGGTTCAGGAAGTAGGTCTCGACGCCGCGGGCCGCGCTGTTGGTGCTGGCGTTGGCGTGAATCGAGAGAAAGAGGTCGGCGCCTTCGCGGTTCGCGATCGCCGTCCGTTCCTCGAGCGGCACGAACGTGTCGACGCGCCTGGTGAGCACGACGTCGAATCCGTCTTGCTTCGAGAGGAGCTGTTCGAGCCGAAGTGCGACGTCGAGAACCAGATCGGCCTCGGTCAACCCCTTGGTCTTCGCT
Organism: uncultured Acidobacteriota bacterium; assembly: GCA_963772955.1. Lineage (GTDB taxonomy): Bacteria > Acidobacteriota > Vicinamibacteria > Vicinamibacterales > UBA2999 > Gp6-AA40. Next base: position 93,272 of record CAVYZF010000011.1, read on the forward strand.
CCCGGATCGTGTCCGCCATGACCTGGATCGATCACGACACGCGAGACACGCAGCCCGAGTTGCCGTGACAGTGAGAACCCACCGGAACCGTTCACCGAGGGTGGAGTGGGCGGCGATGTGGCAGGAGCCGCCGCCGCCACAGGCGTTGGTTTTGGATCGTCCGGGGGATCTGTCACTGGCAGTGCGCTGGCCGCGCGTGCCGCTTGCGGCTGCGTCGTGGCCGAGAGCGCTGGTGCTGCAACGTCAGGCCTGGATGTTGCCGCCTGACGTACCACTGCCGCCGGCGGCGCGGCGGTGGTCGCGATCAAGGCGGATGGCACTATGGGCAGCCGCGCGAAGTCGATCACCACGCGATACGGGTTGTACAACGTGTAGATGCTGTAGCGTCCCGCGCCCGCGAGATCCATGACCACGCGCGTGCGTGTTTCGGTCTGCCGGCCAATCCGGACCTTCCGCACGACATCGTCGGGGAAGGGAATCGTCGCGTCCTTGATTGCCTCGACCGGACGCGTGTTTTCGAAGTCGATGAACACCCGTGGCGGCGCGTCGAGACGATCGGAGCGGAACGTCACTTCCTGTCCCAGTTCAAGTGTGATGCGAAGCGCGTCGGGCAACGACTCCCGTTTGACGGTTTTGAGCGCGTTCGTCACTCGCCCGTTCGCACGACTCGATGAGACAGGGGCACCCGCTACCGGCGTCGCCGCAACTGGCGCGGCCGCGACCGGTGCCGGGGGTGGAGCGAGAGTGGGGGTTGGCTTTGCCGCCTTGAGCCTCTTCACGTGCGGAGGCAGGTCCTTGACCAATGAGCTTTTCGGGAATCGAGAGCCCAGCTCGGAGAACATCTCGAGCGCGGTGGCCTTGTCTTCGGTTTCACCGAACGTCCAGAACGCGTCGGCTGCAAGGAGGGCGCCCTGCCACAGTGCGTTGTCCATGTACGCGCTGGAGGGGAAGAGGCGCGACATCTGCTCGTACGACTTGACGAGCGTGCGCATGCGCTTCAGCAACAGGGGCTCGGCTGCATCGGAGTGGCGGGTCTCGAGATCGTGGCGAAGCGTGCGCTCGCGCAACAGCGCATCGGTGTAGAGACTGCGCGCGGGGGACGTGTCCGCGCGCACGATCGGCGCTGAAGACGCGCCAAGCGCGAGCACGACGAGTAGGCTAGCGAAGCTGCGCATCGACTTCCTCGAAGTACCCGCGGTCGACGAGCACTTCTCGCGGCTTTCCGCCGGCGCCCGGTGACACCAGACCATCGGCCTCCATCATGTCCACGAGCCGCGCGGCGCGGCTGAAGCCGATCCGGAGTTTTCGCTGCAGGTATGATATCGACACCTGCCCGCTGGTCACGACGATTCGAGAGGCCTCGTCGTAGAGCTCGTCCTTTTCGAAGTTCAATCCACTCGCACCGGTCTTCGCGTCGTCTTCGGCCGTGATCGTGTCGTCGAATATGGGCTTGCCCTGCTTACGCAGGAAGCTGGCAAGACGCGCGCTCTCCTGTTCCGAGATGTACGGACCGTGAAGACGGATCGCGCGAGACGATGCTGGCGGCAGGAAGAGCATGTCGCCTTTGCCAAGGAGTTGCTCGGCGCCATTGCCGTCGAGGATGGTGCGTGAATCGATTTTCGACGACACGCGGAACGAGATTCGAGACGGCAGGTTAGCCTTGATGAGACCGGTGATGACGTCGACCGAGGGGCGCTGCGTGGCCAGTATGAGATGGATGCCGACGGCGCGTGCCATTTGCGCGAGCCTGCAGATCGACTCCTCGACCTCGTTGCTCGCCACCATCATCAGGTCCGCCAACTCGTCGATCACGACGACGATGAACGGGAGCAGCTTGGGCGCCTCTGCGTCGGCCGATCCGCGCTCGGCGATGATGTTGCGAACGTTCCGGTTGTACTGCTCGATGTTTCGCACGCCTTCCTTGGCGAGCGTCTTATAACGCTCCTCCATCTCGCGTACGGCCCAGCGCAGCGCGTTCGCCGCCTTCTTCGGATCGACGACCACGGGGGAGAGCAGGTGCGGGATCTCCTCGTACATGCCGAGCTCGAGCCGCTTGGGGTCGATCATGATGAAGCGCACGTCATCCGGCGTGGCGCGATAAAGCAGGCTCGTCAACATCGAGTTCAGGCCCACCGACTTACCGGTGCCGGTCGATCCGGCGATGAGCAGATGCGGCATCGTCGCCAGATCGGTGACATACGGTTCACCGTGGATGGTCTTGCCGAGCGTGAGCGTGAGCTTTGATTGCGATCGCTGATAGGCGTCGGACTCGAGCAACTCGCGGAGCGAAATCGCCTCGCGATTCGGGTTCGGGATCTGGATACCGACGGTTGACTTGCCAGGGATGCGATCGATCAGCACGGACTCGGCCTGCATGGCGAGGCACAGATCGTCGGACAGTCCGGTGACCTTGCTGTATTTCACGCCGGCCTCGGGCTTGAATTCGAAGGTGGTGACCACGGGGCCTGGATGGATCTGCGCGACCTGCCCCTCGACCGCAAACTCACGGCATTTCTCTTCGAGCAGCCGCGCCGATTCCATCAGCTCGCGCTCGTCGATCTTGCGCTCGGCCTTCGGCGCGTCGAGCAGCGACACCGGCGGCAACGTGAATGCGCCATGACGCTTCTGCGCCGGACTCTTCAACTCGGGCTCGGGTAGTGGCAGCGGCGGTGATTCAGGCCGCTTCGTCGCAACGACAGGCGCCTGCCGCGGGCTCGACGAGGTCGCTGCAGGAGCGTCGGCAGGGCGTGCCGGCCTCGAGGGCCGCGCACCGGCGTCGTCATCAACTGCGGCCTCGTCTTTCGCGGAGGCGGCTTTGCGGGTCTGCTTGGAGATCACCTCACGCCGGGCGCGCGCCCGCTTGCGGTCGTCCCACCACCCGCGCAGCCATCCAACGCTGCGAGCAGACAGATCCTTCGAGTTCACCGAGGCGTCCGCGAACATCTTGCCGAACGAAAACTGCGTCGACAGGATCACCGCCAGCACGATCAGCGTCGTCAAGACGATGAGCGATCCGGTTCGGTTGAGATACTCCGATAGCGCGCTTCCGAGCCAGGAGCCCGCGGAGCCGCCCGCGTAGAAGGTCTTGCCTGCGACATCGGCGTCGCCGAAGACGAGGCTGAGAAACGCACTCGATGCGAAGAAGAGCAACCCAACACCTGTGAGCTTGGTGTAGGCCGCTTCGGGTTTCTGACACCAGAAGTAGTGCCAGCCGGCAACGCCGATCACTGCAGGGACGAGGAACGCGGCGTACCCGAACAACTGGAATGACAACTCGGAGAGAAATGCACCGACACGGCCGACGAAGTTGACCGGCGGATGTCCAGTACCGGTCGTAAAGAACCAGACGGGATCGGTCGGCTCGTGCGTCACGAGCGAGATCAGCCAGATCAGCGCGAGCGCGAACAGCGCGACGCCGACGAACTCGCTGATGCGTCTCGAGAGAGTGGATTCCTTCACTGTCAAATCTCCATCAGCACAGGGAGGACGAGCGGGCGGCGGCCCGAGCGCTTCTTGAAAAAGCGCCGCAGCTCGACTCGCAGTTTCTCGGTCATCAGTCCCTGGTCAGTGCGTTCCTCGACTCCGGCGGCGGCGATGCACTCGCCGATGACGCGCCCGGCGGCGGCAAACAGCGACTCCTCCTCACCAGCGTCGACGACAAATCCCCTGGACACCAATTCCGGCGCCCCGGTCATCGTTCCTGTGTGACGGCTGATGGCCACGACAGCTACAACGACCCCGTCGCCGGCGATGTGTCTGCGGTCACGAAGGACTTCGTCGCCAACCTCTCCGACGCGCGTCGTATCGATGAGCACACGGCCGGTGGGCGCCTTGTCTGCAATGCGCGCACCGTGCGCGTCGAATTGAATGATGTCGCCGTCCTGAGCGAGTAGGACCTGCACGTGGCGGTCGGCGCCACGCATGACCTTGGCCGCTACCCGCGCGTGCTGTGAGAGTTGACGATACTCACCATGGATCGGCACGAAGTACCGAGGCCGCACGAGCGACAGGACGAGCTTCAATTCCTCAGCTGAACCATGCCCAGAGACGTGGACGTGTTTCATGTCAGGAGTCACCACATCGGCGCCGCGCCTTGCGATGTGACTCATCGTGCGGGCAATGGCCTTCTCGTTGCCGGGGATCGAGCGGGCCGAGAAGACAACCGTGTCGTCCGGGCCGAGCTTGACGAATCGATGATCGTCGATCGCAATGCGGGACAGCGCGGCTTGCGGCTCTCCCTGCGAGCCAGTCGCGATGCAGAGCACATCCTGGGACGCGTAGTTCTGAATGTCCGAGTCGCGAATCTGCATGCCCGCTGGGATCCGGAGAAAGCCAAGCCGCTGCGCAATCTCGGTGTTCTGCACGACGCTGCGGCCAACGAACGCAACCTTGCGTTCGAACTGTGCGGCAAGATCGACGAGCAGCTGCATGCGATAGATGCTCGAGGAGAATGTCGCCACGACGAGCTTGCCGGTGGTCGCGGTGAAGAGCTCCTCGAACGCGTCGATGACTTCGATCTCCGGACCTGTGAATCCGCGGCGATCGATGTTCGTGCTGTCGGCGAAGAGCGCCAGCACGCCTTCCGTTCCGAGCTCAGCGAATCGATGCAGGTCGAAGTGCTGTCCGTCGATTGGCGTCTGATCAATCTTGAAGTCACCCGTGTGGACGATCGTGCCGACTGGCGTCGTGATCGCCAGCGCCACGCAGTCGGGCATGCTGTGCGTCACACGGATCAACTCGATGACGAACGGACCGACCGTGACGCGCTGCCGCGGCTTGACCGTCTGCAGCCGGTCGCCGGCATCAATGCCGTGCTCTTCGAGCTTCGGCTCGACGAAAGCGAGCGTCATCGCCGTGCCGTACACCGGTCCGTCGAACAGGTCGAAGACGTGCGGAACGGCGCCGATGTGGTCTTCGTGGCCATGCGTGAGGACCAGCGCCTTGACGTTGTCGCGCCGCGCTTCGACGAAGCTCATGTCCGGGATGATCAGATCCACGCCAAGCTGGTCGGGCTCGGGGAACATGACACCGGCGTCGATGAGGATCGTCGTGTCCTCCCATGAGACGGCCATCATGTTCATACCGAACTCGCCGAGGCCGCCCAGGGCGACGACTTCGAGAGTCGATGACGACACGACGGGTACAGAGGACTGATTCATTCAGACCCAGCGTTGAGACTTGATTGTGCGACCACGTAGCCGGCCCTGGCAGGACGACGGCGTGGGAGCTCGACGCACTTCTCGAAACGCCGAGACATCAGGCCGCTGGGAGCGCCTGATCCCTTCCCGCAATCAGCGTGAACCGATCACGTCGAAGGGGCAAAAAGCTGGCGGGTACAACGACTTCCGGGGAAAAACTATAGCACAGCCTGTGTAAGGCTGGCGATGTCCTCGACCGACAGCGTCTCGGGTCGCCGACCCCCATCGAGACCTGACCGCTGAAGAACCTCTGAGTGCGAATGCCCAAAGGAGGCGGCCACCGGTTTGAGCGCATTGGCCAGCGTCTTCCGCCGCTGGAGAAACAAGCCGCGCACCACGCGCTCGAAGGCGTCTCGGGATCCGACGTTGACGTGCGGGGGCCTGAACCGCAGCTGGACCACGGCCGAATGAACTTTGGGCGGTGGCCGGAACGCTCCCGGCGGCAGGCTCAGGACCCGCTCAACGTCAGCCACGAGCTGCACCTGGATCGACATGGCGCCATAGTCACCGCCACCAGGCGCCGCCACGATTCGATCCGCGACCTCGCGTTGCAGCATCAACGTCGCGTCGCGAAACCGTCGTCCATCGTCCGCGGTGTCGAGCAGGCGAAACAGGATGGGGGAGGCGACGTTGTAAGGAAGGTTGCCGACGACTCGAACAGGCGAGCGCTCGCCCTGGAGTAGTTGCCGGAGATCGACCTCCAGGAAGTCGGCCTGGACGAGACGCACGTTCTGCGGCAGGCGAAGCGTCAGGGTCGCTGCAAGATCGCGATCGAGTTCGACTGCGATGACCTTGCCCGCGCGCTCAGCAAGCGGGGCGGTCAGTGCGCCGCGCCCGGGACCTATCTCGACGAACGTTTCGTCGCGCATGGGGGCGAGCGCCGCGATCAGTCGCGCGACCCAGGCTGGTTCGAGGAAGTGTTGACCGAATCGTTTCCGCGCCCGTGGGAATGATCGAGTCCCGGATCCCGGATCCCGAGCCCCGACTTCCCGTCGTCCCCTCAATCTTCGTCCTCGGTGAGTGTTTCGCCGCGCCAGTAGCGCTCCTCGATCTCCTCGATTTCTTCCTCGCTCAATCCGAAGTAGTGCCCGACCTCGTGAATCAGTGTTTCACCAATGACCGCACGGACTTCGTCCTCGTCTTCGCAATCCTCTTCGATGGGTCGCTGGAAGAGCGTGATGCGATCGGGGAGCTGATTGCCGTACTGCCAGGTGCGCTCGGTCAGCGGGGTGCCCTGATAGAGGCCGTACAAACTGTCGGGCGGGTCGATTTCCATCTCATCGAGCAGTTCGAGGCTTGGCTCGTCCTCGACAACCAGTGCGAGGTTGTTGATCTCGCGGCGGAAGCGCTTCGGGATCAGCGCGACGGCTTCAACGAGCAGACGTTCGAACGCGGCGCGGGTCACGATTCCTGGCCTTGGTTTCATTCTTCTTCGGTTTGGACGTCCGTTCAGCCTCCTTGGTGACAACGTGCTCGTAGTAGTCGCAGTCGTCGCGGACCAGGCAGTCCTGACACATCGGTGTGGGCCGGCAGATTCGACGGCCATGCAGAATCTGGACGTCTGACGCGAGCGTCCACATCTCTTTCGGAAGCGCGCCGCAGATCTGTGCCTCGACTTTGACAGGATCGTCGCCTTCGGCGATCCCGATGCGATTCGACACGCGAAGCACGTGGCGATCGACCGGGAGCCCCGGCACGCCGAGCGCGTGACCGAGGACGACATTGGCCGTTTTGCGTCCGACGCCCGACAACCTGGTCAGCGCGTCCATGTCTGCTGGAACCCGGCCGCCGTGTTCGGACACCAGCGTCTGCGCCATGCCGAGCAGCGACTTCGCCTTCTGCCTGAAGAAGCCGGTCGAGACGATCTGCTTCTCGAGGGCCGGCTGTTTCGCGCGCGCAAGCGTTTGAGCATCCGGGTACTTCTTGAAGAGCGCGGGCGTGACCATGTTCACCCGGGCGTCCGTCGACTGGGCAGAGAGGATCGTCGCGACGAGCAACTCGAACGCGTTGCGATAGTGAAGCTCGGTGTCGGCGTTCGGATGCTGCGTTGCGAGCGTCTCGATGATTCGACGGGTCTGTTCAGCTGACTTCATGCAATCCGAAATTCAAAGGGCAAAATGCAAAATGCAAACGAAGCCCGGATTTGAATTTTGCATTTTGAATTTGGCATTAGTGAATAGGCCCTCCCTTGGACCAGCCGACATTCGAATAGGTCTCAGAGAAGACCCGCATGTGGTCCTGCAATGCGGCGATGAGGTTCGGGAGGAACTGGACGGGCACGACGACGCGGGCGCGGACCGGCGCCTTGACCACATGGTCCTGTTCGGCCGCTCTGACCGTCTGCTCTGAGAGTGGCATCACCTCACAGAACGTCAGCGTGAAGTCGAAGGGAGTGTGAGCGATCGAACAGAAGTTCGAGTAGATCCGGGGCTCACCAGGTTGTTCGTCAGGGACGATCGTGAAATTGATCTGCTTGCGTTCGGGCTGATCGGACATGCGTCTAGAGTAATTCAGTACTTCCTCATCACTCCGACCACCACTCCCTGGACCTGCACCTGGTCAGCGTCGACCATAATCGGTTGCATCGCAGGATTGGCCGGCTGGAGCCGCACGCGCCCGTTCTCGCGATAGAACTTCTTGAGCGTCACGTCGAGGCCGCCGACCAGCGCGATCACCATCTCGCCGTTATCTGCCGACTTGCGATCCTCGACGATGACGAAGTCGCCGTCGCGGATCTGCTCGTCGATCATCGAGTCTCCCTTGACGCGAAGAACGTAGCTGTCGCGTTTGCCGGCGAGCGTCTCGGGCACGGCTATCGTTTCGCTCCCGGCAACCGCTTCGATCGGCGCGCCGGCGGCGACGAAGCCGAGCAGCGGAAGTTCAAGGGCTCGTCCGGTGCCTCTGGTCGGCACGAGTTCGACCGAACGGCTTCGGTTCCAGGCTCGACGAATGAAGCCCTTTTCCTGAAGGTTGCTCAGGTGTTTGTGCACGGTCGCCAGCGACGACAGGTTGAATCGCCGCCCAATCTCCTCGAGGCTGGGGGCGTAGCCGTGCTGCTGAATGAAGTCGTTGAGGTAGTCCAGAATCTCGCGCTGGCGCTTCGTGAGAGGGAGCACGGGCATCCTCCAGTGTTTTCTGGGCTGGAAACTAGAGGAGACTATATGCGAACATAAAGCGAAGATCAACGGCCGGTGCTACACTCGTCGTCAGCCAGCTTCCGGAGGCAGCTCTATGTCCTCTCGTCTCAGCATTTGGGTTCTCCTCCTCCTGTCCGGCACCGGGCTGGGCGCCCTGCAGGCTGCCGGCGTCTCCGAGCAGCAGGCCGACGCGTTCAGCCAGAAGATGGCGACCGTGAAGAAGCAGGGAATAAGCGGCCTTCAAGGGACTAGCCGCGCTCCACAACGTACTCCTTTCACCGAATCGGAATTGAACTCATGGTTCGCCTTTCGCAGCGGCGAGGTGATGCCCGCCGGTGTGAGCGAGCCGCGCGTAACGCTGATTGGTGACGGCAAAGTTAGAGCGGCCGCTACCGTCGACCTCGAAGCGATTGCGAAACAACGTTCGTCTGGTCGGGTGCTCGACCCGTGGAGCTACCTTGGCGGACGCTTACCGGTGACGTTGAGTGGCGTCCTGCGCACCGAAAACGGGGTGGGGCGATTCGATCTCGAGCAAGCTGCCATTTCGGGAGTGCCGGTTCCGGCGTCGGTGCTCGCAGACATCGTGGCCTACTACTCGAAAACCGCTGATGATCCCGAAGGCGTGCGCCTCAACGACAACTTCAGGCTGCCTTCACAGATTAAGCAGATCGAGATGGGCGCCGGGCAGGCCGTGATCGTTCAGTAGCGAACAGGGCGCAACGGATACGCTCTCCACTTCACTCCAGTATCTGAAGGGCGTCGGTCCTCGCAAAGCGGCCGACCTCAAGCGCGCGGGCCTCGTCACCGTCGAGGATCTGCTGTACCGCCTCCCGTTCCGTTACGAGGACCGGAGCCGAATGCAGCCGATCTCGTCGCTGCGTCCGGGCGCGAAGGCTGCCGTTCTCGGCGAGATCAAGACCGCGAACCTTGCACTCACACGTCGCCGGGGCTTCCGCATCTTCCATGTGGTGATCGCCGACGCGAGCGGATCGATCCGTTGCACCTGGATGAACCAGGCGTTCCTCGCGGACATCCTGAAGCCGCATCTGCAGGTCGTGATCTTCGGCGACGTGAAGCTCGATTCGACCGGGCTTCACTTCATGAACCCGGAGTTCGAGCTGGTCTCTGAAGATCTCTCCGGCATCAAAACCGCGCGCATTGTCCCGTTCTACGAGAAGACGGGAACGGTGACGCCCAACATGCAGCGTCGCATCGTGCGGCAGGCGCTCGATCAGCTGCCGCAGGACGTCTTCGACCCGTTACCGCCGGGGATGAGAGATCGTCTGGGCCTGGTGTCTCGACGCGTGGCGCTGGAGGGGTCGCACTTCCCGCCAAACGACGCGTCGGTCGACGCATTGAATGCGTTTCGAACTGCGCCGCAGCAGCGCCTGATCTTCGAGGAGTTCTTCCTCTTTCAACTCGGACACGCGTGGCGGCGACACGAAACGAGCATCGAGCCCAAGCCCTGGATCCCAGCCGTGGACGATCGGATACGACAGTCGGCTGCGAGCGTATTGCCGTTCAAGCTGACACCCGGACAGCGACACGCCGTCAAGGAAATCGTCGACGACATGCGCTTGCCCGCGCCGATGCATCGGCTGCTCCAGGGCGACGTCGGAGCAGGCAAGACCATCGTTGCGCTGCTCGCGGCAATCGTTGCGATGGAGAACGGGCTGCAGGTCGCGTTCATGGCGCCGACCGAGATTCTGGCCAACCAGCACTTCTCGAACATCGCACGGATGCTGGCGTCATCCCGGTTTCGAGTCGACCTGCTGACGGGAAGCACCCCCGGCCTGCAGAAGCACACCGTGACGTCGCACATCGAACGCGGCACCACGCACCTGGTCGTCGGGACGCACGCGCTCGTGCAGGAAGCGGTGACGTTTCACAAGCTCGGGCTCGTCATCATCGACGAGCAGCATCGTTTTGGCGTTGAGCAACGCGCCACGTTGCGAGAGAAGGGGCTTCGACCCGACGTGTTACTGATGACGGCGACACCAATTCCGCGGACGCTGGCGCTCACCGACTACAGCGAGCTCGAGGTGTCGAAGATTACAGACCTGCCACCGGGCCGTAAGCCCGTGCGAACGGTCGTCAAGCCCGAGTCGCGTCGCGACGAGGTCTACGACCTGATTCGGCAGGAGCTCGATCAGGGTCGGCAGGCGTATGTGATTTATCCGCTCGTCGAGGAGTCTGAGAAAGTCGACTTAAGATCGGCGACAGAGATGGCCGACCACCTGCAGGCCGAGGTCTTTCCGGCGTACCGCGTCGCGCTGCTGCACGGACGGATGAAGCAGGACGCCAAGGATCACGTCATGCAAGCGTTCATCGCCGGGCACGTGCAGTTGCTGGTGTCGACGACGGTGGTCGAAGTTGGTGTGGACGTGGCGAACGCGTCTGTAATGGTCGTCGAGCACGCCGAACGCTTCGGCCTGTCGCAGTTGCATCAGTTGCGCGGACGCGTGGGCCGCGGCGCGTGGGACTCGTACTGCGTACTGCTCTATCAGGCGCCCTGGAGTGACGATGCGCGTGAACGGCTCAAGACGATGGCGGCCACGAACGATGGGTTTGCCATCGCGGAACGCGATCTCGAGTTACGAGGGCCGGGCGATGTGTTTGGCACGCGTCAGTCGGGACTGCCGAAGCTCAGGACCGGTGATCTGGTTCGCGATCGCGACATCATGGAGTCGGCCCATCAGGAGGCTCGTCGTCTCGTCGAAGAGGGGGGCCTGACCGACGAACTCAAGTCGTTCGTGCAGCAGCGCTGGCAGGAGCAGTTCGGCCTGATCGAGGTTGGCTAGGTGCGTGTGATCGCAGGGGGGTTCAAAGGCCGCCGATTGAAGACGCCGACGTGGGAAGGCGTCCGGCCGACATCCGACAAACTGCGCGAGACGCTCTTCAACATCCTGGCGCCGCGGATCGTGGGCGCGCGCGTGCTGGACGGTTATGCAGGCACGGGCGCGCTCGGACTCGAGGCGCTCAGCCGCGGCGCGTCGCACGTCACGTTCGTCGAAGCGGACAGGCGTGCGGCGGCGCTCATCGAGGAGAACGCGCAGGTGTGCGGTCTGAAGGGGGGCTATACTATCGCCAACGGCGACTTCCTTGCGTCACAGCCGCGTGTCGCGGGACGCTTCGATCTGATTCTGCTGGATCCGCCGTACGACATCGGAGACGTTCACTCCGTTCTCGAGAGGGCGGCCGGCCTGCTTGCGTCCGACGGATTGCTCGTCCTCGAACGGGCCACGCGCATGGAGCCCGCCGTGCCACCGACGCTCGCGCGCGTGCGTGACGTCAAATCCGGCGACAGCACATTGACCATGTTCATCACGGCGGACGCGTCAGAACAGGCCACCCATCCATGAACGCACCCGATCCACCAAACGGCCGTCTCGCGATCTTTCCCGGCTCGTTCGATCCGTTGACCAACGGCCACGTCGACATCATTCTGCGCAGCGCGCATCTCTTCGAACGCGTCCTGGTCGCTGTGCTGGTCAACCAGGAGAAGAAACCCCTCTTCTCGCCCGAGGAGAGGGTGTCGATCATTCGCGAAGTCTTCTCTGAATATCCGAACGTGGAAGTCAATACATTCGACGGGTTGCTGGTCGACTATGCGCGACGGCGACGCGCCACGGCCATCATCCGCGGCATCCGCGCAGTGTCCGACTACGAGTACGAGTTTCAGATGGCGTTGATGAATCGTCATCTCGAGCCGTCACTCGAAACGGTCTTCATGATGCCGGCCGAGCAGTACACCTATCTGAGCTCGCGGCTCATCAAGGAAGTCTTCGGCCTTGGCGGTACGGTGACGGGTCTGGTCCCGCCGGTGGTCGAAGCGTGGATGAGGCGCAAGCACGGGAGCGGCGTGTGAAGTTTGCGAAGCGGCTCGCGAACGTGTCGGCATCGCCGACCTTGCGGGTCGCGGCGGAAGCCGAGCGCCTCAAACGTGCCGGTTTCGACGTGGTCGACTTCAGCGCGGGCGAGCCTGACTTTCCGACGCCGGCGCACGTCAAGACCGCCGCCAAGGCCGCCATCGACGCCAACTTCACCCGCTACACGGTGGCGGCTGGCATCCCGGAGCTGCGTGAAGCGATCTGTGCCAGGTATCGACAGGACTACGGCGTCAGCATCGCGCCGACGGAAGTGCTGGTCACGGTCGGTGGGAAGCAGGCACTCTTCAACGCAGCCGCCGCCTTGTTCGACGAAGACGACGAAGTCATCACGCACGCGCCGTACTGGCCCACGATCCCCGAGCAGGTGAAGCTGATGGGCGCCACCCCCGTCATCGTCACGACTCGATCGGACGAAGGGTTTGCGGTTCACGCGGAAGCCATCATCGGTGCGATCACGCCGAAGACGAAGGCGATCATCCTGAACTCGCCGAGCAATCCGACCGGCGCGCTCATCGATGAGAGCACCGTGGCAGCCATCGCCGATGCCGCTGCCGCGCGCGGAATCTGGATCGTCGTCGACCTCTGCTACGAGCAGCTCATATACGACACGATTCCGCACAACCTTCCAAAGGTGTTGTTCGCGCGACATCGCGATCGGACAGTGCTTGCCGGGTCGGCATCGAAGGGGTACGCGATGACCGGTTGGCGTTGCGGATGGAGCATTGCGCCGAAGGACGTGACGGCCGCGTTCAACGTGATCCTCGGGCAGTCCACGTCGAACGTCACGTCGATTACACAGAAGGCGGCGTTGGCTGCGATCAAAGGCCCGCAGGATGCTGTGTTTGAGATGCTCGACGAATATCGAACGCGGCGGGACAGCATTCACGGCTGGCTGACTGCCCATCCGGCGATCACCTGCCAGAAGCCGATGGGCGCCTTCTATCTGCTGCCCGACATCACGCGGTTGCTGTCGCCCGACGGCATTCGTACGTCCGCTGAGTTTGCCGAGACACTCATCGAGCGCGAGAAGGTTGTCGTCGTGCCCGGCGAGGCATTCGATGCGCCGGGATACATCCGCATTTCGTACGCGACGTCGCTCGAGCGATTGCGCGAAGGTGCGACGCGCATGCTTCGCTTCGTCGAATCGCTGCAACCGTCCGGCGCCAGCGCGGCGCCCTGATCGTGCCCATCACCTTCCGTGACCTGGTTGCCGAGGCAGTCGGCGGTGATTACGTCCGCGACGATGACACATCGCGTTCGGCGTACGCGGCTGATGCGCTCGGTCAAGGTCACCTTCCGGACCTGGTGCTCCTCCCGAGGACGGCGAAGGAGATCTCTCAGATCGCGCGTCTGTGCACTGAGCATCGCGTCCCGCTTGTCGTCCGCGGGGCCGGCACCGGATACACGGGCGGAGCAGTGCCGACTCACGGGGGCGTTGTGGTTTCCCTCGAGCGGATGAACCGCATCCTCGAGATCGACGAGGTCAATCTTCTCGCCGTCGTCGAGCCCAACGTCATCAACGGAGATCTTCAGAGGGCCGTTGAGCGCGTCGGCCTGTTCTATCCGCCGGATCCGGCGAGCCTGGAGTCCTCGTCGATCGGAGGTAATGTCGCCGAGTGCGCCGGCGGGCCGCGAGCGTTCAAGTACGGCACGACGAAGCGGTATGTCCTCGCACTCGAAGCGGTGCTCCCGACAGGAGAGATCGTGCGGACCGGATCGAAGGCGGTCAAGAACGTCGTCGGCTACGACTTGACGCAGTTGCTCGTCGGCTCGGAAGGGACGCTCGCGATCATCACGAAGGTGACGCTGCGACTCATTCCGAAGCCCCCGGTGCGAGCGACGCTGTCCGCGGCATTTCCGAGTGCCACGCATGCCGTCGCAGCGGTCAGCGGGCTGATCACGCGCCGCGTCGTTCCGGCTGCCATCGAGCTTGTCGATGGCGACTCGTTGCGCGCCGTGGAGACCTATCTCGGTCGATTAGTTGCTCCCGCTGGCACGGGCGCAATCGTCATCGTCGAGTGTGATGGAGTGGCATCTGCGGTCGCGGAAGAGAGCGATCTCGTCGACGCTGCCTGCCGAGAGGCCGGGGCCACGCTGATCACGCGTGCCGCGAGCGAAGCCGAGCGCGATGACGTGTGGAACGTTCGGCGACAGCTCTCGCTGGCACTTCGCGCAACGGGGTTGTTGAAGATCAACCACGACGTCGTCGTACCACGCGGGCGCGTGCCTCAACTACTGGATGCAGTCGGCGACCTGGCGCGCCAGTTCCGGCTTCGCGTGGCGTCGTTCGGGCATGCCGGCGACGGGAACATTCACGTCAATGTGATGGTCGACAAAGGCGATGCGGACGAATTGACACGCGCGCGGCAGGCCGAGCGATTGCTCTTCGAGCGCGTCGTGGCGCTCGAAGGATCGATCAGCGGCGAGCACGGCATCGGCTTCGCCAAGGCGCCGTATCTGTCGATCGAGCTATCCGCGGAACAGATTGCCCTGATGAAGCGCGTCAAGGCAGCGTTTGATCCCGCTGGCATTCTGAACCCTGGCAAGATTTTTCCGTAGGCATCGACCGTTCGCATGAGCGAAGAACGGTCGTTTAGAAGGCTCGATGTCTGGCAAGAAGCGATGACGCTAGTCGAGGAGATCTACCTCCAGTCGAAGCGTGTCCCGTGTCGGGCGGATGTTGAATGGTTTGATTGCATCTCTTCAAACTGAGAACGACGAACTCGAGAACTGACCACGAACCACCGTCCACGATCCACCATCCAGTCCATAATGCCCCATGGGCAGAACGGTGGCGGTCGTTGGTGCGTCGAGCGATCGGCAGAAGTTCGGCAACAAGGCGCTGCGGGCGTTCGTGGCGGAAGGCTATACCGTTTATGCCATCAACCCGAACGAGGAGGCAGTCGAGGGACTGCAGACCTACTCATCGGTCCTGGATGTGCCTGGGCCGATCGAGATGGCGACTGTCTACGTGCAGCCCGAGATCGCGGAGAGCCTGCTCTCCGAATTCGAGAAGAAACAGATCGCCGAGATCTGGATCAACCCTGGCGCCGAGAGCGACTCACTGATGGCGGAGGCCTCACGGCGCAAGCTCAACGTGATCTACGCCTGCAGCATCATCGGAATCGGTCGCAACCCAAGTCAGTTCTGAGGACGCACGTGACGACCATCAGGTTGCGACGAAACGGACCCTGCGTCATCGAGTCCGAGGATGTGACGGTGATCGACTGGGAAGGCGTTGAGTATCCAATTGACCGGCGTCCGATCGCGCTCTGCCGATGCGGCGCCTCGTCGAAGAAACCGTTCTGCGACGGAACGCACTCGAAGATCGGATTCGACGGTGGGCGAGAGGCAACACCCAGAACCCACGACGAATCGTGAGCCCTGAGTGTTGAGTCTCGAGTTCCGAACGGTGAACCTGAAGCCCAGGGCCAGAGCCGAGAGCCTTACTCCAGCTCGACGCGGACTCCGAACGGCGAGGCCAGGGTCGTGTTCACTTCCGATCCCGCAGCCAACTCGACATCGCGACCGCGCGTGGCGAGCACGGTGCCCGCGCCCGCAGCGCCGCCGATCACGGCGCCCTTCGCGGCGCCCTTGCCTCCACCGACGATTCCACCGATGACGGCGCCGATGCCCGCGCCGGCACCAACCTTGGTCGCATCCTCGCTCTTGGTCGCTTCTCCCTCGAAGCTGACACTGTTGGTGGCGACTCGATCGCGCTGTTCGTCGACGCTGACCTCAGTGAATCGGAACGCGAGATGTGAACGTCCGCGCACGCGACCCGCTCGCTCGACTTCTGTCACGCTGCCGTGGAAGACCGTGCCGGCAGGAAACACCGTGAGGCCGTCGACGACAACTGAGCGCCGCAGCCGTGCTGTCACCGGCGACTCGACCTGCGCGGTCTCGCTGGACAGGGCAGTCGTCAATTCGAGCGGCAGCTCCGTTCCCGCCGGTGCGGTGACTTCACGGAATCGAGGCTTCGCCGGGACAACGGGACGAGGAGCCCTCACACTGGAGGGTGCGACCGGCCTCGACTTGGGAGGCGTAACTGATGGAGCCGGTGCCGCTGGTTCAACCCGGGGCGTCGCCGGTGGTGCGGGTACAGACTCGGCAACCGGAGCGGTCTCAGGGGCGGAGTTGGCCGCGTTCTGATCGTTTCCGCTGCAACCAACTGCCAGGCCCGAACTCAGAAGCGCGACGGTAATCCACTGGGTTCTCATGATGTCCATCCTCTGGCCTGGGAGGTTTCAAGGATCGGACCGTTGAGACTGCCGGGCCGAAACGGGCAATTTCGGTGCAGGAATGGCCTCCAACGACGACAGATTTGGGCGACAGTGGACGGTCCGCGCTGGGAGGCCAGCCGGGCCATCCATTACGCTTCCTTATTTTGTCGGAACGACTATCAATTTGACTGATGTACGCGGGCGGTGCACACTGAGTCCATGGCCACGCAGCGAACTGGTGCGCAGATCATCTGGGAATGCCTCGTTCACGAGGGTGTCAGCACAGTCTTCGGATATCCGGGTGGGGCGATTCTTCCCGCCTATGACGCCATGCTCGACTACCCAGTCAAGCATGTGCTGGTGCGTCACGAGCAGGGGGCGTCGCATATGGCCGACGGCTACGCCCGTGCCGGAGGCGGTGTCGGTGTCTGCATCGCGACGTCAGGCCCGGGAGCGACGAACCTGGTGACCGGCATCGCCACCGCGATGATGGACTCGGTCCCGATGGTGTGCATCACCGGGCAGGTGCCGAGCAAGCTGATTGGCTACGACGCATTTCAGGAAACCGACATCACCGGCATCACGCTGCCGATCACGAAGCACAGTTATCTCGTGACGCGCGTCGAAGACATCATGCCGGCGATGAAGGAAGCGTTCATTCTTGCGAAGTCCGGTCGTCCTGGTCCGGTGCTCGTCGACATCACCAAGGATGCGCAGCAGGCGAAGATCGACTGGGCCTGGGATCCCTCACCGGTGAAACTGCGGGGATATCGTCCCAAGATGACGATGCCGCAATCACAGATGGCATCGGCCGTTGATCTCCTCGCGAAGTCGAAGCGGCCGGTGATTCTCGCCGGACAAGGAATCCTGCAGAGCGGCGCCATGAACGAGGTGCGTCAGTTCGCCGAGCGCATTAACGCGCCGGTTGCGATGACGCTGCTCGGACTCGGCGGCTTCCCGGCGAGCCATCCGCTTCACATCGGCATGATGGGCATGCATGGCGAGTCGTGGGTCAACCATGCGATCCAGGAAGCCGACCTGCTCATCGCGCTCGGAATGCGATTCGACGATCGCGTGACCGGCAACATCAAGACCTACGCGGTCAACGCCAAGAAGATTCACATCGACATCGATCCATCGGAGATCAACAAGAACGTCTTCGCCGACGCCGCCATCGTGGCGGATCTGCGCGAAGCGCTGAAGGATCTCCTCGAGGTGGTGAAGCCGGCGAATCATGAACCGTGGCTCACCTACATCGGGTCGATGAAGGGCACCTCCGCGGTGCACGATATCCAGCAACTCCCTGACAACGGTCACCTCTACGCCCCGCACGTCATCAACGACATCTGGCGCATCACGGGGGGCAGAGCGATCATCGCGACCGACGTCGGCCAGCACCAGATGTGGGAGGCGCAGTACTACCATCACGAGCTTCCACGCACGCTCATCACTTCTGGCGGGCTCGGGACGATGGGCTTCGGTTTGCCGGCCGCAATTGGCGCCAAGATGGCCCGGCCCGAGGCCGAAGTCTGGGCCATCGTCGGCGACGGTGGCTTCCAGATGACGCAGGCGGAGCTTTCGACTGCCGCGCAGGAAGGCGTCAAGGTCAACGTCGCGGTCATCAACAACGGATACCTCGGCATGGTGCGGCAGTGGCAGGAATTCTTTTACGACCGCCGTTACGCAGCGACGCCGCTCCGCAGCCCCGACTTCGTGAAGATCGCCGAGGCGCACGGGCTGATGGGCCTCCGGGTCGAAAAACGTCCCGACGTCGAAGGCATCGTGCAACAGGCGCGGCAGGCTGAAGGCACCGTGCTCATCGACTTCCGGGTCGAGCAGGAAGACAGCGTGTACCCGATGGTGCCCGCAGGCGCCGACCTCGACGCGATGATTCGGCGGCCGCAGCAGACGTCGGTCCTGGTTGAAACAGCCGCGGACCAGATTTGAGACCAGAGTCCAGAAACCAGAGCCGAAGATGCATCACACTCTCGTAGCCCTCGTCGAAGATAAGCCGGGCGTGCTCAATCGAGTCGCCTCGCTGTTCAGGCGCCGTGCCTTCAACATCGAATCGCTGACGGTCGGTCGCACCGACGTGGCTGGCATCTCTCGCATGACCGTTGTCATCGACAGCGATCAGGTGAGTGCCGAGCGCGTGACCGCATACCTCTACAAGCTCGTCAACGTGCTGCAGGTCGAGGACCTGGAAGAGGTCCCGGCAGTTGCGCGCGATCTCGCACTCGTCAAGGTTGCGGTCGCCGGGCACGACCGTGCGCACCTGCTGCGTGTGGTCGACGAAACGCGCGCGCACATCGTCGACTCAGGCGAGCAGACGATGACGCTCGAGATCACCGGCGAGCCGCCGCACGTCGATGCCGTCATTTCACGACTCGAGCCGCTCGGGATTGTCGAGATGGTCCGCACGGGCCGAGTCGCGATGCGCCGCGGTGACACCACGTTGTCGGCGGCGCAATATTCGTAATCTTGTCAATTCCTGATTTCGCGATCTGTGATTGTTGATTGGTTGATGATTGTTGATTGTCGAATCAGAGGCGGTTGGCGCATTGGTCCTCGTCAATCAACAATCGTCAATCTCCAATCAACAACGATTCAACAATCGAAACCCAAAGATCAGAGATTCGGTTCGCAGTTCACGTACTGAGGAGCAGTCATGGCCACGATGTTCTACGACAACGACACCGACATCGACCTCATTCGTCAGCGAAAGGTCGCCGTCATCGGATACGGCTCGCAGGGGCATGCGCACGCGCTGAACCTGCAGGACAGCGGCGTCGATGTCGTCGTCGGGCTGCAGGCTGGCAGCAAGTCGGCAGACAAGGCGAGGGCGGCGGGACTGCGCGTGATGTCGGTGGCCGACGCCTCGAAGTGGGCCGACGTCATCATGATGCTGATTCCCGATCAGCATCAGTCCAAGGTCTACAAGGCGGACATCGCACCGCATCTCACCAAGGGCAAGATGCTGATGTTCGCGCATGGCTTTGCCATTCGCTTCAACTGGATCGTGCCGCCTGCCGACGTCGACGTGACGATGATTGCACCCAAGGCGCCAGGTCATCGCGTGCGGGAGGTCTTCAAGGAAGGCGCGGGCACGCCGGGACTGCTGGCCGTCCATCAGGACGTAACAGGGAAGGGGAGATCCACGGCGCTGTCCTACGGCCGCGCGATCGGTTGCACCCGCGCAGGTGTGATCGAGACGACGTTTGCTGAGGAGACCGAAACGGATCTCTTTGGTGAGCAGGCAGTACTGTGCGGCGGCACGAGCGCCCTCGTGAAGGCCGGCTTCGAGACGCTCATCGAGGCGGGCTATCAGCCGGAGATCGCGTACTTCGAATGTCTGCACGAGCTGAAGCTCATCGTCGATCTGATGTATCGCGGTGGATTGCAGTACATGCGCTACTCGATCTCCGACACCGCCGAGTACGGCGACTACGTGGGTGGCTCGCGCATCGTCACCGCGGAGACGAAGGCGACGATGAAGCAGATGCTCAAAGAGATCCAGTCGGGCGAGTTCGCGAAGAAGTGGATTGACGAGAACGAGAACGGCCTGCCGAACTTCAAGAAGCTCCGTGAGCAGGATCGCAATCACCCGATCGAAGTTGTGGGATCGAAGCTGCGGAACATGATGCCGTTCCTCGATCCGGTGCAACTGCCTCAGCCGGCGAGCGTGTGACCCTTGTAGTTCACAGTTCAACAGCGCGTGAACTGCCCATGAACAAATACTCCTCACGCGTCACGCAGCCGCGCAGCCAGGGTGCGTCGCAGGCGATGTTGTACGGCGTCGGTCTCACCGACGCCGACCTGAAGAAGCCGCAAGTTGGCATCTGCAGCATGTGGTACGAGGGCAACACCTGCAACATGCACCTCGACAGCCTCGCGGCCCAGATCAAAGAAGGTGTGTCGGCGTCCGGGCTCGTTGGCATGCGCTTCAACACGGTCGGCGTGAGCGACGGCCTGTCGATGGGCACTGAAGGCATGAGTTACTCGCTGCCTTCGCGTGACCTCATCGCTGACTCGATCGAGACGGTGGTTGGCGCGCAGTGGTATGACGCGCTCATCACGGTCCCCGGCTGCGACAAGAACATGCCGGGCAGTGTCATCGCGATGGCGCGGCTCAATCGTCCGTCGCTGATGGTGTACGGCGGCACGATCCGGGCGGGCTTTGCCCAGGGCAAGCCGCGCGACATCATCTCGGCATTCCAGTCGTACGGCGAGTACCTGGCGGGGACGATCACGGACGAGCAACGCCTGGACATCGTACGTCACGCATGTCCCGGCGCAGGTGCCTGCGGCGGGATGTACACCGCCAACACGATGGCCGTCGCCATCGAGGCACTCGGCTTGTCATTGCCCTTCAGTTCGTCGCTTCCGGCGGAAGACGCGGGCAAGGGTGACGAATGCCGGCGCGCCGGCGCCGCAATTCGTGTGCTCCTCGAGCGCGACCTGAAGCCGCGAGACATCCTGACGAGCAAGACGTTCGAGAACGCCATGACGATGATTATGGCGGTTGGCGGATCGACGAACGCGGTACTGCACCTGCTGGCGATCGCGAAGGCGGCGGGCGTGAAGCTCGAGCTCGCTGACTTCCAGCGTGTCAGCGATCGCGTCCCGCTCCTTGCTGATCTCAAGCCGAGCGGTAAGTACGTGCAGGAGGATCTCCATGCGGTCGGTGGGACGCCTGCAGTCATGAAGTACCTGCTCGAGCGCGGCTACCTGCACGGCGACTGCATGACGGTCACCGGGCGGACGCTGGCAGAGAATCTCGAGAGCGCAACGCATCTGAAGACCGGGCAGGAAATCATTCACACGCTCGAGGAACCGGTCTTCAAACGCGGCCACATCCGCATCCTGCACGGCAACCTCGCCCCGCAGGGATCGGTCGCGAAGATCACCGGCAAGGAGGGCGAACTGTTCACCGGCGTTGCGAAGGTCTTTGATTCCGAAGAAGCGATGCTCGCCGGGCTCGAGAACAAACAGATCGGCAAGGGCGACGTGGTCGTGATCCGCTACGAAGGCCCGAAGGGCGGACCCGGCATGCCTGAGATGCTGACGCCGACGTCAGCCATCATGGGCGCCGGGCTCGGAGCCGACGTCGCACTCCTCACGGATGGCCGCTTCTCCGGTGGTTCGCACGGCTTCATCATCGGTCACATCACGCCTGAAGCTCAGGAGGGCGGTCCCATCGCGCTCGTCCAGAACGGCGACCGAATTACAGTCGATGCCGCGGCGTGCCTGCTGAGCGTCGATGTGAGCGACGACGAGCTGGCACGACGACGGAAAGCCTGGGTCGCTCCTCCACCGAAGGCCACAACCGGCGTTCTCGCGAAGTACGTGCGCCTCGTCAGGCCGGCCTCTGAAGGCTGCGTCACCGACTAAAGGTCCGGCCTCGGGCCGGACACCTACGGTAGAATCGCGCTCCACCCGTGACCATGTCATCCGTCGCGCGACTCGCCGTCAGCGATTCGCTCGGTCAGCGCGTCATCGTCATCGACAAGAGCCCGTTCCGGATCGGCCGCCGGCCTGACAGCGATCTCGTTCTGAACGGCAGCGAGGTCTCGCGCGATCACGCAGAGATCGTACGGGTCAATGAACGTTACGTGATCAGGGACCGCCAGTCGAAGTACGGCACCTACGTCAACGGCGCGCGAGTGACCGAACAGCCGCTCTCGCACAGAGATCAGATCGAGTGTGGACACACGGCGGACGCGTCCTTGACCTTCGTCGTGGACGAGCGTCGGCCTGGTGAAGACAGCCGCGCGGGCGCTGTCGGCGAGTTCCGTCAGGTGGCGACACTGCTCGCCGCGCTGCGGGCGATGGGGACCGAGCGCGTACTCGACGACGTGCTTGCAGTGGTCCTCGACGCCGCGATCGAGACGACCGGCGCCGAGCGTGGGTGTATCATGCTCCCCGACGCGCAAGGGACGCTGGAAATGAGCGTGGCGCGGCACGCGGGTCGCGGTTCAGTCGAGGCCTCCGACTTCAAGATCAGCCGCAAGATTCCCGAGCAGGTCTTCGCCACCGGGCAACTGCAGGTGGTGGCTGATCTGCTCGAAGGCGACTTGGCAGAGACGCACACACAAACCGTGGCGTTCGGCATTCGGCACGTGCTGTGTGCGCCGCTGAAACTGGTGCGCTACGTCGAGCGACCAGAGGATCCCGGTGCCAGCGCCAACATCGGCGTGCTGTATCTCGATAGCAAGGAGCGCGGCAGATTCTCCGCGCCGGCCTCGCTTGCGCTCGAGGCGCTGGCGACGGAAGCGGCGACAGCGATCGAAAACGCCCGCCTCTATCGTGAGGCGGTGGAGAAGGCCAAGATCGACGAGGAACTACGCACCGCGTCGAAGATTCAGCAGGCGCTGCTCCCGCCCGCGCGCCGCGAGGGCGCGTTCTATCAGGCCGTGGGTGCGTCCGTGCCGAGCCGGATGATTGGCGGCGACTTCTTCGACTATCTCGATCTGTCCGGTGACGCGTTCGGCTTCGCCCTCGGCGATGTGACGGGCAAAGGACCGTCGGCGGCGCTCGTGACCGCGGTCATACAAGGCATCTTCGGATCGCAGATGGGAACCGCGGTGGCTCCGGCCGAACTGATCTCGCTCGTCAATCGCGTGCTGCTGGCCCGGCGTGTCGAGTCGCGGCTGGCGACGATCTTCTTCGGGTCAATCACACCGCGCGGTCGTCTCGTCTACTGTAACGCGGCACAGAACCCGCCGTTGCTGTTCTCGGGCGGACGTTGGGATCGTCTCGATATCGGCGGCACGCTCCTCGGCGCGTTCGCGGACGCCACCTACGAGCAGGGGGCTCGCCAATTGACCCCGGGAGACACGATCGTCGCCTTCAGCGATGGCATCGCCGAAGCGCTGAACGTCGAGGGTGAGGATTTCGGAGAGCAGCGCATACGGGACGCCGTTGAGCCGCGAATCAACGAGCCCGTCGACGTGATTCTCGACCGGCTGCTCGGTGCGCTCGAACAGTTCACACGCGGGATTCCGCAGGCCGACGATCTGACTGCGGTCGTTGTCAGGTATCTGGGGTGATCAGGCCTGCTTGGCTGCTGCCTGTTTGGGCGCCGCCTTCTTGCGCGTGCGCTTCGCCGGCTTGTCAGGTTCAGCGATGGTCGAGCGCTCGAGCTTCACAATGGCAGTCGCGAACCGTCGGAGCCCGTGCTCATCGAAGTCGATGACGGTGTGGTGTTCGTCGACGAGCCGAATCGTGCCATGGCCGTATTGCGGTTGAGAGACCCGGTCGCCAATCGCATAACCTCGCACGTTCCGCCTCCTGAAACGACACAACGAACCAACCAGCACCGGGCCCTCGAGGGCCCGGTATTCGAATCACCTGCATGATCGACCCGAGCGTCGGGTCGAAAAGTGTGTCTACCAGCGAGGTTCGCTGCGACGTGAAGGGCCGCGACTTCCGTACGCGCCGCCGCCGCCACCGCCGCCCGAGCGAGGAACCTGGGGTCGGGCTTCATTCACCGTCAGGCGCCGACCGCCAAATTGCTGATCGTTCAGTTTGGTGATGGCGTTCTGTGCTTCGTCGTCCGATGACATCTCGACGAATGCGAACCCTCGAGCGCGGCCGGTATCTCGATCGCGCATGACGGTCACTGTTTCTACATTACCTGCCTGCGTGAAGAGCTCCTGCAGATCCTGCTCGTTGGTTTCGTAGGGAAGGTTGCCGACGTAGAGTTTTCGACCCATCACTGACTCCTGCGACGTTTCAGCGACCCACGCGACGTGCGGGGGCCTTACGAAAACCCAGCCTGAGCGACTGTCGCTCGGCTCAACTGCATGCAGGAAGATCAGAGAACGGTCAGATCGACGCTGAACGCGATTAGCGGTGGGCTAAGCTTCCGGACCGGAAGTATACACCGTCAGGGTTCGGTGTCGACTACCCACTTCGAAGTATTTTCGCTATTGCTGAGGCGGGAGTCGATACCGGCCATCGGGAGTTTGCCTGAGAAATCCCTCCTCCACGAGCGTCTTCAGGACGTGCACGCATTCGTCGCGGCTGACCTGAAACAGGCGCGCCGCCTGGTCGACTGTCGGTGAGAAGCCGCGCATTTCCACGAACTCACATCGAATGCGATCGGTGACATCGACCCGGATCGACGGCTTGCGCGGCGTCGACATCGACATCGAAAGCGCCTTGAACGGAATGTCAGCGAGCGACGGCGGGAAGTGCGACGCTTTCGTGGCGCGCATGGGCATAGGACCTCCCCTGCGGTGTGATTCTTTGGACGATACGCCCCAACAATGGGCGACGTCAAGGGCGATTAATCGTCACTCGTGATATGTCTAGTGGTGAGGTGCCTGCCTGTTGACGCTGGAGTAGTGTGCAATGACTCGGCTCCTCACCCTCTCGATCGTCGCTGCCTGTGTCTTTGTCGTCAGCGCAGCTCCCCAACAGCCAATCTTCCGCGGGACGAGCGACGCCGTCCGCGTATTCGTCACCGTGACGGACAAAGATGGCCGGCTGATCCCGGACCTGAAGCAGGAAGACTTCGAGATCAAGGACGAAGGCAAGGCGCAGCCAATCACGCTGTTCGACAACACGCCGCAACCGGTCCGGCTCGTCACGATGCTCGATGTGTCCGGGAGCATGGAGGGGAACCTGCCGCTGCTGCGTGCGGCCTCCGATCAGCTTTTCGCACGACTCGGCCCGAACGATGTTGCGCGCGTCGGGACCTTTGGCCGGGATGTCGTCATCAGTCCGTCGTTCACGCGCGATCCGAACGAGCTTCGACGAGCCCTGCCGACGTCGATCGCTCCCGATGCGCCCACCCCGCTGTGGCGGGCGACCGACGCGGCGATGGAAAAGTTC
Source organism: uncultured Acidobacteriota bacterium (assembly GCA_963772955.1). Taxonomy (GTDB): domain Bacteria; phylum Acidobacteriota; class Vicinamibacteria; order Vicinamibacterales; family UBA2999; genus Gp6-AA40. The sequence continues at coordinate 118,558 of CAVYZF010000011.1, forward strand.
TCCGATGACGGAGAGGGGAGAGCCGTAGTCCTCGTGCTGAGCGATGGCAAGGACAGCGGACCCACAGGGTTCAATCAGCGCTATGTGAGCCAGGCGGAAGTGATCGATCGCGCGCGCAAACAGGACGTCATGGTCTACGGTGTCGGAATGCGGAGTCGCGGACCTCGACGTAGTCCGGTGGGCCCCATCGACATCCAGGCGGCGCTGATTGCCGATCTCCCGGATCCGGGCCTCGCGCTGGCTGCTGAGCAGTCAGGTGGCGGCTACATCGAGATTCGCCCCAACCAGGATCTGGCCGAGGCGTTCGCGCGCGTCGTGGATGAACTGCATAGCCAGTATCTGATTGGCTTCGCCCCGCCGAAACGTGATGGCAAGGTGCACGACATCGACGTGCGCATCCTGAATCAGAAGGGATTGAAGCCGCGCGCCCGCAAGAACTACGTTGCGCCAGCAGGGAAGCCGTAGCTCAGTTGATGCCGGGCGGCAGGGGTGTGGCGTCGTCGGATGGGTGGGCGGCAGGCGGAACACCAAGCAGCCGGCGCAGTTCTTCACCCTCCATCACTTCGATTTCCAGCAAGCGACGCGTGACGCTCTCGAGCTCGTCGCGCCGGGCGGTGAGAATGCGTCGAGCCTCGTCGTGCGCTTCCGTCATGATGCGCTTGACCTCGGCGTCGATCAGGCGAGCGGTGTCCTCGGCGTAGGCGCCGCGCTCTGGTCCCAGCTGGATGTCGAGGAACTTATTGCGCTTGTGGCCATCGTAGTTGATGGCGCCAAGCGACTCGCTCATGCCCCACTCGGTGACCATGGCGCGAGCGATATCGGTCGCACGCTGAAGATCGTTCTGTGCACCCGTGGAGATCTCGCCGAGCGCAATCTCTTCAGCCGTCCGGCCACCCAGGAGCACGGCGAGCTGCGCGCGCAGGTCCTTGCGCTGCATCAGGTATCGATCTTCGAGCGGTAGCTGCATCGTGTAACCGAGTGCGCCGAACCCACGCTGGACGATAGAGATCTTGTGGACCGGATCCATGTCCGGAATGGCGGTAGCGACGATTGCGTGCCCCGACTCGTGGTACGCGACGATCTCGCGCTCTTTGCGGCTCATCACACGCTTCTTCTCGAGGCCCGCGATCAGACGGTCGATGGCCTCGTCGAAGTCAGACATCTCGACGGAAGTCTTGTCATTGCGCGCCGCGAGCAGCGCCGCCTCGTTCACGAGGTTGGCCAGGTCGGCACCGGCGAATCCAGCCGTACGAGCGGCCACCACTCGCAGATCGACCTCTGGCGCGAGCTTGACCTGCTTGGTGTGGATCTTGAGGACCTGCTCGCGTCCGTTCACGTCAGGTTTGTCGACGAGCACCTGACGGTCGAAGCGGCCGGGGCGGAGGAGCGCGGGGTCGAGCACCTCAGGGCGGTTCGTCGCGGCCATGATGATGATCGCTTTCCGCGAATCGAAGCCGTCCATTTCGGCGAGCAACTGATTCAGGGTCTGCTCACGCTCCTCGTGCGATCCCATCGGGCTCTGCACACGCGCGCGGCCGAGCGCGTCGAGCTCGTCGATGAAGATGATGCACGGTGCCTTTGTCTCAGCCTGCGAGAAGAGATCGCGCACGCGCGCCGCGCCGACGCCGACGAACATCTCGACGAACTCCGATCCGCTCAGACTGAAGAACGGGACCTTGGCTTCGCCGGCGACCGCTCGCGCCAGCAGCGTCTTGCCGGTCCCGGGAGGGCCGACCAGGAGCACGCCCTTGGGAATACGGCCACCGAGCGTCGTGTACTTCCGGGGATTCCGCAGGAATTCGACGATCTCCTTCAGTTCCTCCTCGGCCTCGTCCACGCCCGCAACGTCAGCGAAGCTGACCTTCACATCGTCGTCGGAGAAGACACGATGCTTGCTTCGCGCAAACGACATCACGCCGCCTTCGGCGCCGCCGATGCGACGGGAGAAGTAACTCCAGATGACGAAGATGAAGACGAGCGGAAGGATCCAGCCCAGGATCTCAGGCAACCATCGGCTGACGAACTCGCCGGTGTACTTCACGCCGGCGGCTTCGAGATCCTCGAGCAGCTTGGGATCCTCGATGCGCGTCGAGCTGAAGTTCTTGCTGCCATTGCTCTCGCGAACGTACGTGCCCCTGATCGTCTGCTCGCCGACGTAGACCTCGGCGACCTGGCCCGCGCGGACGGCCTTCTTGAAGTCGCTGTACGAGACCTGCTGTCCACTCGGTGCCAGAAACCAGGTCTGCACCAGCACGAGCAGCAACAATCCGCCGAGGAAGTACCAGATGGGTCCGCCTGGGCGCCCGGCCGTTCGGAGCGAGCGTTTTTCCCCGGGACGCTTCTCGCGCGGGTTCATCCCCGGGGGTGTTCGAAGGTTCGGCAATAATCCCTCAGGCAGTCACCGACTGCTTCTTCTGGAACGTCAGTTCATTGTGACCCATATCCACGACGATGGAGTCGCCCTCGCGCAGGTCGCCCTCGAGCACGCGCATCGCCAGCGGATCGAGCACCCGCCGCTGAATCGTCCGCTTCAACGGCCGGGCGCCGAACATCGGGTCGAAGCCCGCGGAGACGAGGAAGCCTCGCGCCGTGTCCGTCAGCTCTACGTGGATCTTCCGATCCTCGAGCCGCTTCAGCAAGCCACGGACCTGGATGTCCACGATGTGTTTCAGGTGCCCAAGTCCGAGCGAGTGGAAGAAGATGATCTCGTCCACGCGATTGATGAACTCGGGCCGGAAGTGCTGACGCAGCGCCTCCGTGACCTGTCGTCGCACGCCTTCAGGCAGTTCCTCGCGTCCCGATCCCTGCTGCGCTTCCGCGATGAAGTGGCTGCCGAGGTTCGACGTCATGATCACCACGACGTTCTTGAAGTCCACCGTGCGACCTTTGCCATCGGTCAGACGTCCATCGTCGAGCAACTGCAGCATCACGTTGAGCACTTCGGGATGCGCCTTCTCGATCTCGTCGAACAGCACGACCGCGTACGGCCGCCGACGGACGGCTTCCGTGAGCTGACCGGCCTCGTCGTAGCCGACGTATCCCGGAGGCGCACCAAGCATGCGCGAGACGGTGTGCTTCTCCTGATACTCGGACATGTCGATCCGAATCATCGCGTGCTCATCGTCGAACAGGAATTCCGCGAGCGCACGCGCGAGCTCGGTCTTGCCGACACCGGTCGGTCCCAGGAAGATGAAGCTGCCAAGCGGTCTATTGGGATCCTGCAGGCCTGCCCGAGCGCGGCGAATTGCGTTGGCGACCGCAGTGATGGCCTCATCCTGACCGATGACGCGTTCGTGGAGTCGATCCTCCATGTGAATCAGCTTCTGGATCTCGCCCTCCATCAAGCGACTCACCGGGATGTTGGTCCACTTCGCAACCACCTCCGCGATGTCCTCCTCGTCCACCTGCTCCTTGAGCAGGCGTGACGTCTTCGGCTGGCCGTCGCTGTCCGAGTCGCCAGCGGCAATCCGTTTCTCGAGTTCGGGAATGCGCCCGTACTGAAGCTCGGACGCTTTCGCGTAGTCGCCAACGCGCTGCGCCGTGTCGAGTTCGACGCGCGCGTCTTCGAGTTGCTGTTTCAGATCGCTCGTGCCCTGCAGCGTGTCTTTCTCGGTTTGCCACTGCGTCTGCAGGCGAGTCTGCTGCTCCTTGAGATCCGCCAGCTCGCGTTCGAGCTTGGACAAGCGATCCTTCGACGCCGGATCGGTCTCCTTACGCAGCGCTTCGCGCTCGATCTCGAGCTGCATGATCCGGCGGCGCACTTCGTCGAGCTCCGCCGGCATTGAGTCGATCTCCATGCGCAGTTTAGAGGCGGCCTCGTCCACGAGGTCGATGGCCTTGTCTGGCAGGAAGCGATCCGTGATGTAGCGGTTCGACAGAACAGCCGCCGCGACGAGTGCCGCGTCCTTGAATCGCACCTTGTGATGAATCTCGTACCGCTCGCGCAGGCCACGGAGGATCGAGATCGTGTCCTCGACGGTCGGCTCTCCCACGAGGACGGGCTGGAAGCGGCGCTCGAGTGCGGCGTCCTTTTCGATGTGCTTGCGATACTCGTCGAGCGTCGTGGCGCCAATCGTGTGGAGCTCACCACGGGCGAGCATTGGCTTCAGCATCTGCGACGCGTCCATGGCGCCCTCGGCGGCGCCGGCGCCGACCACGGTGTGGAGCTCGTCGATGAAGAGCACGATCTGCCCCTCGGACTCGGCGATTTCCTTGAGCACGGCTTTCAGCCGCTCTTCGAACTCGCCACGATATTTCGCACCGGCGACGAGCGCGCCCATGTCGAGCGCGAAGATCTTCTTGTTCTTGAGACCTTCGGGCACATCACCGCGCACCATTCGCTGCGCCAGGCCCTCGACGATGGCCGTCTTGCCGACGCCGGGTTCGCCGATGAGCACCGGATTGTTCTTCGTCCGGCGCGAGAGCACCTGGATGACCCGGCGCACTTCCTCGTCGCGGCCGATCACCGGATCGAGCTTGCCGTTCCGAGCCAGTTCCGTCAGATCCCGCCCGTAGCGGGAGAGCGCCTCGTACGTCGACTCGGGATTCTGCGACGTCACGCGCTGGTTGCCGCGGACCTCCGTCAGCGCCTTGTAGAGCGCGTCCTTCGTCACGCCAAGTCGCTGGAGCAAATGGGCGGCGGGGGAGCGGCCCGCTTCCGTCGCGAGCGCGAGGAAGAGATGCTCGGTGCTGATGAACTCGTCCTGCAGGCGCGTCGCTTCGGCCTGGGCGGAATCGACGATCAGCTTCATGCGGGGCGAGAGGCGCACGTCGGCACCGTACGCCTGCGGGATCGATTTCAGGAGCGTGCGCGCTTCAGCCGCGACCCGCGCCGGGTCGAGCTGCATCTTCCGCAGCACGGACGGAACGATCCCTCCCGATTGCTCCACGAGGGTCAGCAGCAGATGCTCGGGTGTGACCTCTGCATGATTCTGTTCGGTCGCGATGTTCTGCGACCCGACGATGGCCTCCTGGGCCTTCTCGGTCAGTTTGTTTAAATTCATGGCTCGTACTCACGCCGCGCTTGTCTTGCTATCGTCGCCGCCCAGCTTCTTGAGGGCGTCGAAATGTTCACGTTCCTTGTCGCTGAGGGTCGTAGGAAGTTGGACGTCCATGCGCGCGTAGAGGTCCCCGGTCTCCTCGCCATTGCCCACCGACGGCATGCCGTACCCCTTGAGGCGGAATAGCTGTCCGTTCTGCGTGAGCGCGGGGATACGCAGTCTGGCCGGCTTGCCGGAGAGCGTCTGCACCTCCGCTTCACCGCCGAGGACCGCTGTCAGCAGCGGCACCGGCGCTTTGACGTAGAGATCGCGCCCCTTCCGTTCGAAGTGCGGATGCGATGTCAGCCTCACGCGCAGATACAGGTCACCCGACTTGTCGCCCCCGAGGCCTTGCTCGCCTTCACCGTTCACGCGCACGCGTGATCCGTCGGTCACGCCCGCAGGGATTCTCACGTCGACATGCTTGACCTGCCCGTTGTGACGGAGCAGCAGCCGGCGCGTCGCACCCTGATACGCGTCCTCGAGCCCGAGCTCGATCTCGTTCTCGATATCGCGGCCTGGCCTTCGTCGCCCGCGGCCTCCGCGTGTCGCTCCTCCCCCGGCGGCGCCAGGGTCGCTGCCTCCGAAGAACGTGGTGAAGAAGTCCGAGAACGGATTCGAGTCGCCGAAGAGATCTTGCATCTCTTCGGGCGTCATCGTGCGGTATTGGCTGCGCGCGCCGCCACCTTGCCCAAACGGGGCGCCGCCACCGAACGGTTGACCGCCGCTGCGGGCCTGCTGCTCGTACATCCGCCAGTTGGCGCCGAGCTCGTCGTACTTCTTGCGGCTGTTCGGATCGCCCAGTACTTCGTACGCTTCGTTGATTTCCTTGAACCTGGCTTCAGCGACCTTGTCACCCGGGTTGACGTCCGGGTGGTGCTTGCGCGCGAGTTTGCGGAAGGCCTGCTTGACCTCCTTCTCGCTGGCTGTCTTCGCCACGCCAAGTGTTGCGTAGTAATCCTTGAAGTCCACGTAACGTCTCTGGTCTCAGGTTCGCGATCGTTACAGTCCGAGTAACTCGTTCAGCAGTTTGATCTCGTTCAACAACTGCCGGCGGCCGCTGCCCGTGCTCAGCGCGGACTCATCCAGCAGCGGTCCAATCCGGTGCATCACTTCTGCCATGGCCAGCAGACGCTGCACGCCGGCGAGATTGATTCCATGGTCGTCGACCATCTGCTTGATGAGACGCAGGCGCTCGAGCTCTTCCCGCGCGTAGAGGCGCATGCTGCCGACCGTTCGGCTCGGTCGAATCAACCCGAGGCGCTCGTATTTCCGCAGCGTCTGCGGATGCATCCCCAGTTGCTCTGCTGCCGTGCTGATGAAAAACAGGTCGTCGAGTGCCATACCTCGTTCCGCGACTGGGGCCAACCCCGCAGGTCATGCCCCAAGGTTGATACAGGTCGAGTGTAGGACTTGATACGGTCCGTGTCAAGGTGTGCGATGGCGAATGTCGTGAGACCTATGAGCACGAGGTAGGATCAACGGAAGCCTTGGATATCGCTGCCACAGACCTCGTCACTATCGGTTTGCTCGTCGTTCTCGAAGGACTCCTCAGCGCAGACAACGCGCTGGTCATGGCCATCATGGTTCTGGGCTTACCCAGGACCGACCATCACAAGGCCTTACGTTACGGACTACTGGGCGGTTTCGCCTTCCGCGCGGCCGCCACGTTACTGGCCGTTTACCTGATCAGCGTCGGATGGGTGAAAGTGCTCGGAGGTCTTTATCTCCTCTATCTGACCTACTCCCACTTCTGGGACCGGGAAGAAGGGGAGGACCGGCGTCAGGCGCCGAAAGCCAGGGGCATGCTCGGTTTGACGCCATTCTGGGCGACTGTGGTCCGCGTCGAGCTCATCAACCTCGCGTTCTCGATCGACTCGATCCTGGTCGCCGTGGCGATGTCGCCGAAGCTCTGGGTCGTCATCACGGGAGGGATCCTCGGTATCGTGGCGATGCGACTCGTCGCGGGCCAGTTGATCGTGCTCGTCCAGCGCTATCCCGCGCTCGTGGACGGTGCGTTCATCATCATCGCGTGGGTGGGATTGAAGTTGTGCCTCGAGTACCTCCACGAGGCGCATTTCATCGCTCTCGATATTCCGAAATGGCTGTCGCTCGGGATCGTCGTCGTGATCTTCGTCGTCGCGCTCGTCTACGCGCGGATGCAGGGTGCCGTGGAGATCGGCGACACCCTCATGCATGAAGCCGAGGGCATCCTCGCAGCCGATGAGAAGCTCGTCGCAGAAGTCGATGGCGACGTGACCAAATAGCACTGCTACCGTTCGGAACCTGGAACTGGTGTGCGGCTACCGTCGTGCCGCCGGCGTCAGGGTCGTCTCGCGACGATCCGAACCGCGCATGTAGACGACCTTCACTGGTTCGCCAATCTTCAACAGTTCGAGCGCGTAGGTGTAGTCGTAGATGTTGGCGATCGTCTGCCCGGCGATCTCGACGACGACGTCGCCCTTCTGCAGTCCCGCCTGTTCTGCCGGACCACCGCCGATCACACCACCGAGCAGCAATCCCTTCGCGTCAGCCGCGTAGTCCGGCACCGTGCCGGTAAAGACGCGGACGCCCGTGCGGTTTACCGTCTGCGACGACTGCTCGACTTTCACGAACTGCGGCGCCTGATCCGTCTCCATCAATCGCACGGCGATCGCCGTGGCGAACTGCGCGATGCGATCGAGATCCTCGTAGTTGATCTTGTCGGCCGTATCCGAAGGCTTGTGGTAATCGAGATGCGCACCGGTCGTGAAGTTCAGGCTTGGCACCGACGCCTGGTTGAACGTCGCGACGTCGGTCGGCTGATACGGATCGGCTTGCAGGTTCAGGTTGAATCCGGCTGCAACGTTCGCTCGCTCGATGAGCGACGGCCACGCCGCGCTGCTGCCGGTCGCCTGCACGGCGAGCTTGTTGTCCTGCATCCGGCCGACCATGTCGAAGTTGAAGTAGGCGGCGACCTGATTGAGTGGCATCGGCGGCGCATTCACGAACGAGTTCGATCCGATCAGCCCGATCTCTTCAGCCGACCAGAACGCGACGAGCAGGTTCCGCCGTCGCACTGGCAGGCGTGCGAATGTCTCGGCGACGGCGAGCACGGCGGCGCTGCCCGAGGCGTTGTCGTCGGCGCCAACGTGAGGCTTGCCGACATCGGCACCGCTCGCGAGCGAGTTGCCGTTTCGCCCGAGCCCGAGGTGGTCGTAATGTGCGCCGATCACGACCCATGGCTTATCGACCCCGGTGACGGGCGAAGTCGCAGGCAGATACGCAACGACGTTGCGGGCCGTTCGCTTCTCGCGCACCAGTTTGGTCGAGAGTTCGACTGTGACGCCGTCGAGGGCGAAGCCGGCGGCGTGAGGATTGCCGCTATCGAACTCTTTCTGGACTGCTTCGAGCGACCGCGATCCGAAGAGTGCCGCGGCGGCCTTGCCACTGATGCTTGCGGCTGGAATACCAGAACCGGCGAGAGCTGTGTCGAATGTGATCGGCACAGTCTGGCCTGCGTTCGGCGAGCGCGGGCCTGTGACGACCAACAGCGCCTTCGCGCCGCGCTGCCGCGCGGCCAACGCCTTGTACCGAAGATCGGAGTAGCGCGCCAGGATCGACTTCGTTTCCTTGTCCGCGTCCTCCGGGAAATATCTCAGGACGACAACGGCCTTGTCCTTGACATCGAGCGTCGCGTAGCTGTCGTATCCGAAGTTCTGCGCCTCCGGTACGACGATGCCGTAGCCGGCGAACACCGCTGGTGCGGAGACCGTGGCGTCGTCAGAGAAGGAGAGCGCGACGATGTCAGCCGGTGCGGCGAAGCGCTGCGAGCCGGTGGAGAGTTGCGAGCCGCCGTCGCGACTGCCCGCGGTGAAGTCGAACGACATGAACACGTCCTGCCGTCCGGGCAATGGACGCGCACCAATGCGCGCCAATTGCGCGGCGATATAGTCGCCTGCCTGCTGTTCTCCAGTCGAACCGGCTTCGCGGCCCGCGAAGCGCTCGGACGCGAGCGTCTCGACATAAGAGCGTGTGCCTGTCGCGGTTGCCGGTGGCGGCGCCTGCGCCGAGAGCGCCGCGATCGACAGGCCAAGGAGAACGAAAATTGGCGCCTTCTTCATTGTCCGGATCCTCTGGTCGGCTTCTGCTTCGGCGGTGCAGCCGCGAGCGCATCGAGCGCGTGCTGATGATTCCACTGAGCGAGATAGATCTGACCTTCGCGACCGCCGCCGCGGCTCGACGTCCACGCGAGTCGTGTCCCGTCTGGCGATGGCACCGGCAGGCCGTCGAAGCCATCCGAATAGGTCACGCGAATCGGTTCCTTCGTGCCCTCGATGTCCACCAGGAACACCTCGAAGTTTTCGAATCCGAGCTTGTTCGAGGAGAAGAGGATGTAGCGGCCGGACGGATGGATGTACGGCGCCCAACTCATCGAACCGAAGTCGGTGATCTGTCGCTGATCCGTTCCATCCACGTTCATCGTCCACACGTTGGCGATCACGCCACTCTCATCGAAGCGGCGCCAGATGATGCGCTTGCCATCGGGAGAGAAGAACGGGCCGCCGTCGTACCCGGGCACGTTCGTGAGACGGCGCACGCCGGAGCCGTCGGCATCCGCGCGCATGATGTAGATCTCGCCGAAGTAACTCGGATCGGTCTCGAGCTGTTTCTGCTGCGCAGCGGAGAGTTCCCCGTCGTAGCCGCTGCGGGTCGATGAGAACACGATCCACTGACCGTCCGGAGAGTAGCTCGCTTCCGCGTCGTAGCCTCGCATGCTCGTCAGGCGCCGGAACGTGCCGGTCTTCGCGGAACGGACATAAAGCTCCATTTCCGGGTCGTAGTCCCAGGAGTAGCGGCGTTCCTGACCGGAGGCGCGAAACTTCAGCTCCTCCTCCTGCTGCTGCTTCGAAGTCGGATCGTGATGTGTTGAGGCGAACAGCACGTCGCCGGTCTGAGGGTTGATGAACGAGCAGGTCGTCTTGCCCATGCCGGGTGAGACACGGGAGACGTCACCACTCGCCATGTCCATCAGGTAAATCTGGTAGAACGGGTTGCCCGGCTCTCGTTCGCTCTGGAAGACCAGGCGTTGGCCGTCAGGACCCCAGTAGCCCTCGCCCGCGCGGCGACCTTCGACGGTCAACCGTCTGATGCGGCTGAGGAAATCGCTTTCCTTTGAGGCGGACGGCTGTTGCGCCGTCAGGGTCAGCGACGAGAAAGCCAGAACAAGCGGAAGCCACGAGCGTCTAAGGGAGTGAGTCATCAGTTGCCAAGTTATTTATTACCATTCAAACGAGTGCCGCTGCACAAGCTTCTGGAATCGCCAATCCGGCGCTGGATTGTTCTCGCCACCGCGGCCGTCGCCGTCTTCCTCGTTGCCATATCAGGGTACTGGACGATCCGCCATGCCTGGGCCATTTACAAGCTGAATCGCGGGGTCGGCGACACGGTCTTCTACGACGCCAACGATCGCCCGTGGTTCCGGCTCGACGAGCAGCGGCAGGATGTCCAGTTCAATCAGATCTCCACGTACTTCAAGGACGCCGTCATCGCCGTCGAGGATCACCGCTTCTACCTGCACCCAGGCATCGACCCGATCGGACTGACGAGGGCCGTCGTCAACAACGTCAAGGGCGACGACCGTCAGGGCGGCAGCACGATCACGCAACAATTGGCCCGCACGCTGTTCCTCTCCAACAGCAAGACCTACGGCCGCAAAGCCAAGGAAGCCGTCCTGTCCGTGATGCTGGAGATCTTCCTCTCGAAGCGGGAGATTCTCCAGCTCTACATGAACCGCATCTACCTCGGCAGCGGCATCTACGGCGTCGAAACGATGTCACGACGGACGTTCGGGAAACCGGCGTCCGACCTCACGCTGGGTGAAGCGGCGCTGCTGGCAGGTGTCATTCGTGCGCCAGCCTCCTACTCGCCGTGGAATCAGCGCGAGCACGCGCGCGCCAGAAGCTTCATCGTGCTCAAGCGCATGCGGGAAGAAGGGAAGATTACCGCCGCACAGGAAGATGTGGCGCGCCGCGAGACCCTGCGCGTGCGACCGGCATCATCACCGGCGAACAGCCGGCAGCGCTACGCGAAGGAATTCCTCCGACAGCAGTTCAGGGAACTCATCGGCGATGACAACCCGCCTGACTGGAAAGTTCACACCACCTTCATTCCCGAAGTACAGGATGCAGCCGAGACCGCCGTGCGCAACGGTCTGCGTCGCCTCAATGTTCCGGGGCTGCAAGCGGCGCTCGTGGCGATCGACCCGCACACAGGTAACCTTCTGGCTATCGTCGGCGGCTCGGACTTTCAGACGACGCCATTCAATCGCGCAGCGCGCAGCCATCGGCAACCCGGATCGGCATTCAAGCCATTCGTGTACGCAGCGGCGCTCGAACAGGGGCTCTCGCCCGTGTCCACGCTCAGTGGGTTGCAGCAGGTAGCCGTGCAGGCACCCGAAGGCGTGTGGATTCCGCGTGACGATCGCGCGAAGACGCACGACACGATGTCGCTGAGAGAAGCGCTGCTCGAGTCGAGCAATGCCGCCGCCGTCCTCCTTCAGCAGCGAGTGGGCGCTCGCCCCGTGATCAAGCTGGCGAATGAGATGGGTGTGCCCAATCAGCCCGACGTACCGTCGCTTGCGCTTGGCAGCGGAGTGGTGACGCCACTGGATCTGACGGCAGCTTACGCCGTGTTTCCGGGCATGGGCTATCGATCGCGACCTCGCGGCGTCGTGTCGGTCGAAGACGCCGACGGCGATCAGGTCGAATACATCCACATCCAGCGCGAGAAGGTGCTCTCCGAGCAGGTGGCGTTCCAGATGGTCTCGATGCTTCAGGACGTCACTCGCCGGGGGACAGCAGCGAGCCTTCAGCGCTACGGGCTTCCTATGGAAATCGGCGGCAAGACCGGAACGACCAACGATTCTCGCGATGCGTGGTTCGTCGGCTTCTCATCCTCCGTTGTCGCTGGCGTGTGGATTGGCTTCGACGACCCGCAAACGATTCGCAGTGATGCGTCAGGCTCACGTATGGCGCTGCCGATCTGGGCGGACTTCATGAAGCGAACGGCGCCACGCTTCGGCGCGGAGCCGTTCGCTCGGGCGCCGCGCCTCCGCACTGAGTTGATGTGCTCGATCTCTTACCACCGCGCGTTGGATGGATGTCCGAGTTACGTCGAGTATTTCAAGCCGGGTGACGATGTCCCTTCGCAGCTCTGTGAGCTCCACTCCGGCAGCCTGAAACAGCGCGCGGAGCGCGCGTTGCGCGGACTGTTCGGCGCAATCGGCGAAGAGATTCGCGGGATTTTCCGATGAAGCGTTGCTGGTGGTGCGGGATCGATCCGCTCTACGTGCGTTATCACGACGAGGAGTGGGGGAGGCCAGTCCGGGACGATCGGCGTCTGTTCGAGAAGATCTGCCTCGAAGGATTTCAGGCCGGCCTGAGCTGGTTGACGATTCTGCGAAAGCGGGACAACTTCCGCGCCGCATTTTCCGCTTTCGACTTCGACCAGGTGGCGCGCTACTCGTCAAAGGACGTCACACGCCTGTTGAAAGACGAAGGGATCATCAGGCATCGCGGCAAGATTGAGTCAACGATCAACAACGCGCAGCGAGCAATCGAGTTGCGGAAGGAAGAGGGCTCACTTGCGGAGTACTTCTGGCGATGGCAACCCGAGAAGTCGTCCCGCCCGAAGCGAATCACGTCGGACGTCTTGAAGACGATGGCGACGACGCCGGAATCAACCGCGCTCAGCAAGGATCTGCGGAAGCGCGGTTGGACGTTTGTAGGACCGACAACGGTCTACGCCTTCATGCAGGCGATGGGCCTCGTCAACGATCACGTTGACGAGTGCTCCTTTAGAAACATTACCGATCACTGAGCTGCAACGACTGGCGCACGCGCCTGAACACGTCGTTGTAGGTGCTCGCGTCGCGCTGTGGAGCGACACCCACAAGGAACAGCATTCGGCCGTCGTTGAGCCGCGTCGTGGCCAGTGAGATCACTTCGGGCTGTCCGGTGATGTCGGACTGGTTGGTCAACGTCGTTCGCACGCCATTGCGGCCACCGAGGGTCTCGCGCGAGTAGCCTTCCTGACGACGAAGCTGCGGATTGCTCTGCGCGAACGCAGACACGAGTTGATCAGTGTCCTGCTGCAGATTGCCGCTCCCTTTCGAGGCCACTCCCACCTGGAACCCATGGGTGACGCCTTCGAGTTTCCCAGCGTTCGCGCGATAGCCACCATCCGGCGCATAGGTGATCCCGTTGTCGCCATCGCTCACCTCGGCCCAATTGGCCGGGAGGCTCAGACGCAGGAACGAGAACGGAGACGACGTCCGATATTGCGAGGACGGTGCCGCCACCCTCACCGACGTGCCTGCGGAGGGCCCCGAGGATGTGCTGCTCGACTGCGGCGGATTGCTCTTGGCCTGGCCCTTCGCGATCTGCTCGGCAGTATACGCAGGCGGCATCCCGCGCAGTCGCGCCTGAACGTTCTGGAACTCTCCGGTGTTCGCGTTGCCCTGCACTCGCAGAGACGCGGCCTCACGATTGATCGCCTCGTAGCGGTTGCCCGGGTTCGGGTGGCTGCTCAGCCACTCGGGCCCGCTGCCGCCGCCCTCGGCTTCAATCGTCTTGAACATGTTCGCCATCTGGCGTGGGTCGTAGCCCGCGCGAGCGAGAATCTGCGCGCCGAGTATGTCGGCCTGCGACTCGTACTCGCGGCTGTACTTGAGGAACGCAGCGCCAAGCCCGAACTGCGTCCCCTGCGAGATAATCGACCCCGCGGTGCCGCCGACGATTGCGCCAGCGATCTGGCCAAGCACAGATCCGATTTGGAATTTCTGGCCCTTGGTCGCTTGCGCCGTTCCATGGCGCAGCGCAACGTGCGACAGCTCGTGGGCCATCACACCAGCGACTTCGCCTTCTGCCTTTGCCGCTGCGATCATTCCTCGATTGAGAAACATCGGCCCGCCAGGCAGAGCAAAGGCGTTGATCTCTTTCTGGTTCACCATGTCGAAGGTGTACCGGAATTCAGAATGCTGGAACTCCGGTGGGATGGCATTCGCGAGTGTCCTGCCGATCGTCTCGACGTAATCCTCGAGTCGCTGATCGTTCAGCATCGGCAGTTCCTTTGTGACCTCGGCAGCCGCCTCTCTGCCAAGCTTCACATCGTCCTGAACCGCATAGCTGTTCTTGGGGGCGACGATCTTCGTCTGTGCGCCGACGGCGAGCGTCAGCACACAGGCGACACCAAGTCCGGCGAATGTCCGGCGCGGTAAAGAGGGCATCGTAGACATCATGTCGTGGACCGGTGCAACTCCGCGGCCAACTCCGAACGGCTCTAGGGCCTGATGGCGACGCCTACCGATGCCCTCCAGAAACTCAGCAACGACTCCGTTTCGAGTGTGAAAGGGTTCTGGTCCCGCTCGAGGCTACGGAAATGCCGGACTTCAAATCGGAAGCCGGTCCGCGGTGTGATAAACCCGACAACGCCGCCGCCGAAGTTCATCGCGACGGAGTTTCGGGCACGTCCCAGAAACTCGGGGAGGACGATGGGCTGTATCTCGTCGATTGAGGCGTGCATCCAGCCCAGCCCGCCGACGATGTACGGTCGCAGCGACTCTCGGGTGACGCTGACCGGTGTTGCGACGACGACGTTCCCACCAAGGGTGAAGAGGTTGCTGTTGGTGACCAGTCCCGCTTGATTGTCTGTCTCGAAGTACCGAGGTGCGTACGAAAAATCACCTTCGAGGCCAAGCAGGCCACTGGTCCACAACCCGACCGAACCCCCGAAAATCAGCTGAGTCGAACTCGCACCCTGTTCGAGATCCGGAAGGACGAACGAGCCCGCGAATGTACTCCCTATGAAGGGGGCGAAGATCCAGTCCGCATCCACGACTCGAGGGGACACCAGGAGCAGCAGGCAAACGATCGCCGCTCTGGCCACGACGGAGTGAACCCTCAAGGTAGGAACAGTCGCAGGAATAGTGTCGCGAAGAGGGATTTGGTCACGTCACCGGATTCGAGTGCGAACGGCACGGTGAGGCCGTCGCTGTTTGCCAGGACAATGAACGTCAGGCCGCGGTTCGGTGCTTTGACGATAAGGGCCGAGTGTCCTCCGCGTGTACCGCCGAACTGCCAGATGATCGGCTCGTCGTGATAGTTCTGCACGAACCAGCCCTGGCCGGTTGGCAGCGGCGCGCCGTCGGCGAACGCCTGCGTCCACGCCGCGTCCCTCGTCTCTGCAGCGAGCAGCGCATTCGTCAGGAGCGCGTTGTCGAATCGCGCGAGGTCGCGCGCCGAGCTGAGGATCCCGTCCGACGCATCGACGCGCCGCGCTGCGATGTCGTTGTTCCTTTGTGGCCGCCCAGACGTTATTCGATATGGCGTCGCCATTTGCGCTGCAACGTCCGCGAAACGCGCCAGGTGGCCGGCGTCGAACAGCTCGGAGTCGGTACCAGTTGGCAGTGTCCCGAGAGCGCGATCGGGCGATGAGTCGAACATTGCGAACCGATCGAAGATCTCGGAGCTGAGAACAGCGGCGTATGGCTGCTGCGCGCAGCGCTCGATCACGGCGGTGAGCGAGGCGAATCGCGACGGTGAGTAGAGATAGCCCGCGCTACCAGGTGCCGCGTGGGAGAGGAGCTGCCGAAGCGTGGTCAGCGGCTCGGGATAGGTCGAACTGCGTAAGGCAACCGGATCATCGAGCTGCGCACCCCATTGGTCGACGCACTTCCGCAGGAGGAGCGTTGCACCAAAGGTTTGCGACAAGCCGCCGATAAGGTAAGGCGTCTCGGGAAGCGCAGGCGCTCCGGACTCTACATCGCGGCGACCGAAACCGCGCTCCCAGGCAACGACGGTGTTCTGAATGACGAGCGCGGACATGCCGGGAATGCCCGCTTCGACTCTGAATGATTCGAGGTAGCGCTCGAAGAGAGAAAAGGTTAACCCCTGAGCTTCAGTACGATGTGCGGAGACAACGGTACCTGAGCAGCACGGCAGTAGCGATGCTGAGTCTGCGCAAGGTGGTAGTCAGGTTAATCCCGGTGGAATGATACATCGACATCACGCGAATTCAGGCCTGAATCCTACTGGACGTGTGCTACAGTCAACGACGAACTTCTCGATGCGTCCTGCTTTTGCACAGTCGAAAAACGTGAGCCTGCTGCCAAAACCGTCAATGACCTCGCGGCGGTTGGCCTTCTGTGCGATTGCTATTCTCGCGGCGCTCAACTCTGTCTTCGCTCAAAGTAATCAGACACTTCGTGTCGTTCCGCTGGTCAAGGACGATCACGTACTCGTATCGTTCGAACTGGCTGGCGGGCTTACAGAGGAAGTACGGGATGCCATCCGAAGCGGCCTGAAGACGACCTTCACCTACAACGTCGAACTCCGTCTGGACGTTCCGGCGTGGGTGGATCGAACGATTTCCACGGCCACAGTGGCGACGAGCGTCGAATACGACAACCTGACTCGCACCAACAACGTCGTGCGTCTGCTGGATGGCCGGGTCGAACAGGCGATTTCAACCCAGGACGACGGCGTGGTCCGAACGTGGTTGACGAACCTGGTGCGCCTGCCGCTCTTCAGCACCACGCTGCTCGAACCGAATCGGGACTACTACATCCGCGTCAGCGCGAGTGCCCGGCCGACCAACGGCTCGATCCTCTGGCCATTTGGTAGCGGGCCATCCGCGCAATCCCGATTCACCTTCATCCGCTAGCCGCGGGTCCGACCCGCCGTCACTTTTTGTCGCTCTGACAGTTCGTGTCAGGCTCCGGTCCCATTTTGCCTGTCAGCACTTCTTGATTCTGCCCGTCTGTGCACGTCGCGCCACGGTAGCCTGGCGCTGGCGACAATCCTGCTATTCCTCAAGCCCGGAGGCATTCCGTGGTTTTGAAGGCAGGTTGGTCCGGTCGTGGCTGGCACTCTGTGTTCGCGGGCATTGCGTGGGCATTGTCCACGGTGGCGTTCGTGATTGCAGGTGTCTGTTTGTCTTACGCGACCGTCATCCAGGTCGATCGGTTGACGCGCATCAACACCCCCAAGCCGCCGGAGGTGGCGAGCGACGTCATCGTGCGTAACGCCAAGGATCAGCAGGGCAGACGCGCGTCGTTCCGCGTGTTGCTCTTCACCGACGAGTTCCGGTGGCGGATGTCGTCGTACGAGTCGCTCGAGAGCCAGCTCGAGGAGCCGGCGTTCACGCCGGAGATGAAGAACGTCCTCGACAAGGCGCACGAGATCATCGTTGTCGGGGCCAGCTCCGAAGAGATCGTTCCCGGCCTGTCACTGGAGGCTGGGCGCAAGCGCGAAGAGGTGCGCGCCGCCAAGCGCGCTGAGCGCATTGCCATGTGGGTACGGCAGGCGCTGTCCAAGCCGGTTCCCGTTCGCAAGCTGAACGTCGGGCACCACATGCCTACGGGGAACGCGAACGATACGTCCGATCAACGACGCGTGGTGATCATCATCGTGCTTGAACGGGAGGACGGCACGAATGTGGACCAGGCGCTGCGATCGGCGATGGCGCTCGAAAGCATCAACGCGCCAATCTTCGAAGCGCTGTTGACACGCTATTCGCTGTCGGCAGCTAAAGCCTTTACGTGGGTGGAGTAGGGACATGTTTGAACTCTTGGACATCCTGGACGCATTCACGACCCCGCTCAAGGTGGCATGGGTCGTCTGGATCGCGTGGGGCGTTGGGCAGATCTTCTGGTATCGATACGAGCGTCGGCCGCAGGCGGCTCGTCCACCAGCGTCAGCGCGCAAGCCGTTTGTCTCGAAGCCATCTTTGCCAGAGCGCCCGATGACACGACTCGTGACGCCCGAACAGGTAATGCCGAATGATGGCGCCGGCACGATCGGAGAGTTGGATCAATTCGTCGCCAGCTTCGAGATGAACACGCGTCACCGTCGTGAACAGCCATTGAACGGCGAGCAGGTACCTTTCGGTAACTAGGTCGCTGGGTGGCTGGGGGCCAAGCAACTTAGCAACCCAGCTACCCAACTCCCACCCCAATGGGTGATGTGCGGCCAGACGGCGATCCCTAGGATCGTGTCATGGCTGCCACCCCACTTCGCCAGACCAACGACGACGAACTGCTCGATGCGTATTCGACGTCCGTCGTTCACGCAGTTGAGTCCATCGCGCCTGCTGTCGTTCGAGTAGAGCGTGGGCGTGGTGGAGGTTCGGGCGTCATCTTCACACCAGACGGTTTCGTGCTGACGAACAGTCACGTCGTCCATGGCGCGAATCAGCTGACAGTCACGCTGTCCGACGGCCGGGCAACGCGCGGCGATCTCGTCGGAGACGATCCGCACACCGACCTCGCCGTTCTCAGGATTGACGCGAGCTCGCTGCCGTGGGCGGGCCTCGGTGATTCCCGTCGCCTCCACGTCGGACAGATCGCGATTGCGATCGGCAACCCGTTCGGCTTCCATCACTCAGCGACTGCCGGCATCGTCAGCGGCGTGGGTCGATCGCTTCGGGCCGGCTCGGGCCGGCTGATGGACGACATCATTCAAACGGACGCAGCACTCAACCCCGGCAACTCGGGCGGGCCACTCGTGACGTCAAGAGCTGAAGTGATCGGCGTGAACACTGCGACGATCCTGCCGGCGCAAGGACTCTGCTTCGCGGTCGCCAGTAACACGGCGAGGTTTGTGGCCGGCCGTCTCATGAGCGAGGGGCGTGTTCGTCGCAGCTACATCGGCGTTGGAGGTCAGAACGTGCCGGTTCCGCGCAAGCCCGGCGCACCGCATGTGACGCCTTCAACCGGCGTGCTCGTGTTGTCGGTGGAATCGGGCAGCCCGGCGAGTCATGCCGGACTCTCGCAGGGGGACATCATCATCGCGTTCGGCGAGACGCCGATCACCGCCGTCGACGATCTTCATCGCGTGCTGACCGCGGAACGCATTGGTGTCCCATGTGGAACGACGGTTCTTCGCAACGGCGCGCGGCAGCACGTGACTGTCGTGCCGAAGGAAATCTGACGCACCTCAGCTAGAGCGAGACAAGTCCGCGGCGGACGGCGCGGCGCACGGTCTCGACGCGGTTGGACGCGCCCAGCTTGCCCATGATGGACGCGATGTGAAACTTCGCGGTCTGGTCGCTGATGCCTAGCCGATCAGCTATGCCTTTGTTGGGCAAGCCTTCGGCAAGCAGTTCGAGGACCTCGAGCTCGCGATGAGTGAGTGGCTCTTCAAAGACTTCACCGCTCGAATCCCGAGTCCCGGATCCCGAATCCCGGGTCGGAGGGTCCGGCGCCGAGACGACGATATCGGCGTCGAGGCCGGCGCGGCGAGCATCGACTATCGAGTCGAACTCACCGACGACCTCGATCGATCGGGTCTCGATATCCCAGCGCAGGCGATCACGGACGCCTGGTGGGCCAACGAGGATCGCGCGCATCTCACCGAGTAGGACGCTCGCCGATGGTCACAGGTACATCGACTGCCGCAGTTCCGCGCAGGACCTTCAGGTTGGCGTGACGTCCAGCTGCCTGGCTGGCAAGCAGATCGAGCAGATCTTCTGGAGACGCGGTCGAGGCGTCGTCGAGCGCCAGGACGATGTCGCCGACGAGGATGCCTGCACTGGCTGCGGCGCTCGAGGGCGCGACTCCAACGACGAGCACGGCCGTGTCCCGTCCGGAGGCAGACGCCTGGGACTCCGACAAGGACACTGACTGGCCCATCACACCCAGGTAGCCAGGGCGCGCCTGGCCGCGCTCGAGCACTCGCTGGGCCGCAGCCCACGCGATCGCTGCCGGGATCACGACCGTCGTTCCGCGAATCGTGGTCGCTGTCGTCACGCCGACGAGCCCTCCACTCGCATCGATGAAGGCACCGCCGGAAAACCCGTCGTGCATCGGCGCCGTGGTGCGAATCACCTGATCGATCGCGCGGCGTCTGCCCGTACGCAGGGGCCCGCCGATCACCGAGATGATGCCAGCGCTTGCTGTCACCGAGTTGCTCCAGGACCGGGCGATGGCGAGTGCGAGGTTGCCGACTCGGGCCGTCTTTGAGGAGACACGCACCGGCGCGAGGCCAAGGTCAGCGACGCGAAGGACGGCGAGGCTGGTCGTCGGGTCCCAGCCGGCGAGCTCGGCGCTGAGTACCGTTCCGTCGTGCCGCCGAACGCGCAGCCCTTCGTCGCCACCGATCGCGCGCATCGTCGTGAGCACGAGCCCGTCAGCGTAGACGAGGCCGCTCGCGGGTCGCCGCCGGCCCTGGACCTGGACGACCGATGTCGCCACGGCGTCGACGGCATCGGCCAGTTGATTCGAAAGTTCGTTCAGCATGTCGCGATCGTGGCAGATGCCGCGATCGCGATCATCACCCGAACGGGCAGGAAGGCTCAGTAGGAGACGGTGACTCTCAGATTGCCCGAGTTGTCCGTCAGTACGTCGTCGTTGATGCCAAGGTAGAGGCGTCCGGAGTCGCGTGCCCGGAACGGACCCGAGTCGGCGCCGACGAAGAAGACCTGGTTGCCATCGCCGATGCGGCCGATGAGGGCAGCGGCCGGGCGATCGGGAAGCGGGCGATTCGGGTTGAGCGGAGAGTGGCGCTCGCCCTCGGCGCCGTCCTTCCGGTCGCGTCCCCAGTGTGTCTCACCCTGCGAAGCGAAATAGATCTGTTGACCGGAGCGGACATCGATCCCGGTGTCGGTCCACTGTTCGCGTGCGTCGACGACAACCTGGCGCTCGCGCATGCCGCGCGAGGGAAAGCCGCTCGATTGGTCGCGGTCGTCATCGCGCCCGCGATTGAACTCGATCCGGCTGACCTCGTCGCGCGAGAGGCGCACGGTTCGGCGCCGGCCGCCCCCACGTTCCTCGAACTCGATGTCGCGACCGTACACGCCAAGGAGCTCGCCCTGCAGGCGACGGCCATCGTTCAACACGAGCGTATCGGCGTGCACGAACGCGGTGGCTGTGATGAATGCGAGGCTTGCAAGGGTCAGACGAAGCTTCATGATCGTCCCTCTGGGCCGATTATCGGAATGATGAGTGCAGGTCGCCAGCCCTTCCACCGACACTCTGATCGCGCTACCCTGAAGCTGCAAGCTCAATGCCTGAGTATTTGACCGGCATATCCCGTTCTGTCCTCGTTTTGAGTGTCGCAGTGTCCCTTGCTGCGGGCGCGCATGCTTCGGCACGCCATTCCACGCAGGACGCGGTGACGCTGTCAGTCGGGACGCCGGGGCCGCTGAAGCCCGGAGGCGTGGCCCTGATTGCTGTCAGCGCCTCACAGGATCTGACCGCGCTCACCGGCGACCTTGCAGGACGGCCGGTGCGCTTCTGGCCAGGCGCGTCAGCACGCGAGTGGAACGGCCTTGCCGGCGTCAGTCTGGAGGCAGCACCGGGATCGATCGCATTGACGATCCAGGGAACCACCGCGGGCGGGGCGAGTGCCACTGCAAAGGCATCTCTCCTCGTCGAGCGATATCGATATGAGACGCGCCGGATCCAGGTCGACCCCAAGATGGTCAATCCGCCGGAGAGCGAGCTCGCGCGAATCAAGCAGGACACTCAGGCGATGGCCGATGCGTTCGCGATTCTGACACCCGAGCGTTTGTGGCGCGGCGCGTTCGATGCTCCGGTGCCGGGTGAACCGAACAGCGCGTTTGGCAGGTTGACGATCACCAACGGCAAGCCCACGGGCCGCCATCAGGGTGCTGATTTTCGTGCCGCAACCGGCACTCCTGTTCACACGCCCAACGGCGGCCGCGTCGTCTTGACACGGGACCTCTATTTCGCGGGCAACACCGTCATCATCGATCATGGGCTCGGCGTGTTCTCGCTGCTTGCCCATCTCTCGCGCATCGATGTTCAACCGGGCAGCGTCGTGGCGCGAGGCGACGTCGTGGGTCAGTCGGGGGCAACCGGACGCGTCACCGGCCCGCATCTTCACTGGGCGGTGCGGTTTGGTGAAATGACCGTCGATCCGTTGTCGTTGATCTCCGCGGTAGCCACTCTGCAAGACAAAGACGCTCCCCAGCGCGTGCACTGATCGTCTCCCACCTGCTCCGGCACATAATGCGGAGAGGAGGAATCAATGTCCGTTTCACGTCTGTTCGTTTCCATGGGTGCATGTGTGGTACTGCTCGTCGCAGTTCAACTGTCGGCTCAACAACCAGCCCCGCCTGCGACGGCGAGCGCGCCTACCGGGAACGTCGAGCACGGACGCTACATCGTCGAGCGCGTCGTGATGTGCTATGAGTGCCATTCCGCGCGCGACCTTCAGGGCAACATCGTACCCGGCACGAGGTTCAAGGGTGGACCGATGCCGATGCGCCCGACGTGGAAATCGGATTGGCCGCTGCAGATTCCTCGCATCGCCGGACTGCCTGGCTACACCGATGCAGAGGCGATGCGCTTACTCACGCAAGGCGCGATCAAACGCGACGGCACGCAGCTGCGCTATCCGATGCCGCGGTTTCACATGACGCCGCAGGACGCGGCCGACGTCATCGCGTATCTCAGAACTCTGTAGTAAGCGGTAGGCGGTAGGCCATAAGCATTTCGGCGGGTCCGAAGAACAGGACCCGCCACACACTGCTGCGTAGGGCGGTCTTGCTTTGTAGACCCGCCGTTCAGTACGTCACGCGCACGCGATACTTCAGCGTTGCCTCTCCATTCGCAGCGACCGGGACGTTGAACTGCGCTGCCCATGCGTCGGTCTTCGTCCACTGATGGCTGCTGGTGAGCATCCGCCACGTGCCGCCGATTGGCTCGTTCACTTCGACGTTGACCGGCGTTGTCTTGTGGTTGCGCAGCACGACCTGGAACTCCAGCTCGTAGACGTTTGACGAGATCTTCTGAAAGTCAGTCTGCTTGCGCTCGGCGATGATGTCGAAGGCGTTGCCGATCTTGAGGTTGAGCGTTTCATCGGTCGGCGTGTGCTCGATGCGGTCCTCGCCGACGAACTGCGTGCCCCCCTTTGAATCGGACTGATACACGCGGACAACGCCTGCCGGCATCGGGATGCCAAGACCCACCTTGCCTTCGTTCTTGAACTGATACAGCACCTGCACCAGGTCCTTGATCGGCGCTCCGGGCTGATAGGAGTTGCGGTAGTAGAACGCCTGTCCATTGACGACGTAGCGCTTCACCACCGGGAAGCTGGTGGCGTCGAGCATGCTGACCTGCTTCGTCTGGTTGTTGTTGATCGTCGTCTTCCGGCCGAACGTGTAGAGGTGGTAGTCGGAGAACGACTCCTGCGTCATCTCACGCGCAGCGTTGGCCGCCGCCATCTTCATGACCCGCTCGTCGAGTTCGGCCCGCAATGCGGCGGGGTAGACGCGATTCAGATCGCCTGCGACAAGCTGCAGTGCTGCGTTGCGGAAAGCGGTGCCGCTGCCGTTGGTGACGGTGACCCAGCCGTCGAGGTCGGCGCTTGTGTCGTCGCGCGCGACGGTAAGGACGTAGTCGGCGTTCCATTTGAGGTTGGTCGCGAGATATGACGCTTCGACGCGATGACGCGCGCCTCCGTCGTTGCTGAGCGACCAGATCAGCGTCGGGCGTGAAAAGAGATTGCCCGGGAGCTCGGGAAATCGAATGTGATCGGCGCCGAGACCGGTGACGATCTCGTTGCCGATCTGCCACACAGGCGCGTTGTTGTAGCTCAGGAGCCGCGCGGTGATTGGTTCCTCGAACGTCCGGCCACCTTCCTGCCGCTGTCGAACGAGCGTGACGTCGCGGCCAACGTACTTGCGCAGCAACTTGTCAGGCTCGAGCAGGTCGTACTCGTAGTTCTGTTCGAGCACGCTGACGCGGCTTGGCTCAGTAAGCGATCTGAAGTGAACCGTCGCTGGATTCACCGTGGCCGCGATATCCATGAACTGCAGATCGAATGCGCCTCTCGGCAGCTGCAGTGTGCGAACGTCGCGCACGAGGGCGATGTTGGAGTTGTAGACCGTCAGTGCGAGCTCGGTCTGGTCGTCGAGGGTCGACGTCCCCTGTGCGGGCGCCGCCGGGGCCGCCGCCTTCGCCGTCTCCTCGTTGGTGACCGCCGGTACGGCGATGGCCGCGAAGGCGACAGCCGCTCCAAGAAGCCCCAGACGTGCACGTGTGTGCAACCCGTTTCGAACGCGCATTGTGTCCCCCCTTCAAGCCGGCGTTCCTGCCGGATTCGGCCCTATTCGTGGGCTCTGGAGTTAGAACGCTGCATCTGGGATTTCTTGCGTGTCGGGACCCGGGACTACCGGGACTCGGGATCCGGGACTCGGGATCCGGGACCCGAAGAACACCCGTCCGCTCTCGGATCCCGGATCCCGGATCCCGGGAGTGCTACACTCCGGTATCTCTCCCACCTCAATCTCCGAGCTCGAGCAGCGTCTCTCTTCCCACCGGTACGTGGCCGATCGCGGGCTGGCGGTGTCTCTGTTCCTGGCCCTGCGTCTTGGCAAACCGCTCTTCCTGGAAGGGGAGGCTGGCGTAGGCAAGACGTCGCTCGCCTCTGCTGCCGCAGCCGCCCTCGATGCCGACCTGATTCGCCTGCAATGCTACGAGGGGCTCGACGTCGCACACGCGGTATACGAATGGGACTACGCGCGGCAGTTGCTGGAGCTGCGGATTCTCGAGGCGACCGGGGGCCTGCTCACGTCGGCCGCGCGGCGCGAGCTGTACAACGAGACGTTTCTGCTCAAGCGGCCCCTGCTGCAGGCGATTGATCCGGAGCGGACACGTCCAGCGGTCCTGCTGATCGACGAGATCGATCGCGCCGACGAAGAGTTCGAGGGTTATCTGCTCGAGCTGCTGGCTGAGTTTCAGATCACCATCCCTGAACTGGGCACCGTGCGGGCGACGAAGCCGCCGCTCGTGATCCTCACGTCCAACCGCACGCGTGAGGTTCACGACGCGTTGAAGCGCCGTTGCCTGTATCAGTGGATCGAGTACCCCTCGTTCGAGAAGGAGATGGCGATCGTCCATGCGCGCGTGCCGCAGGCCGCGCAGCAACTCGCGAGACAGGTTACGGCGCTCGTGCACGAGTTGCGTGGCGTCGAGTTGTACAAAGTCCCTGGGGTCTCCGAGACACTCGACTGGGTCGCTGCGCTGGCCGCTCTCGATCGACAGGTCCTCGATATCAACGCCATCGAAGACACACTTGGCGTGGTGCTCAAGGCGAAGGACGACATCGACGCGATTCGCGGTGAGCGTCTTGCTGGCTTACTGCAGCGGGCAGTGGCAAGGTAGCTGGGTTGCAAGGTAGCTGGGTTGCTAGGTTACTGGGTTGCTAGGTGACTGGGTTGCTAGGTGACTGGGTTGCTAGGTAGAGGCGGGTCTTCAGACCCGCCTGGGCGCTTCGTCGAAAACCTGATCGTCTTCGGTCGCTTGCTGCGCCGAGTCGGCTTTGATATCCCGGTCGGTCGAATCCTCAATCTGACCGAGGCGCTCACGCACGTCAACGTCAACGCGCGCGACGAAGTGTTCCACACGTGTCGCGCGCTTCTCGTTCACCGTCACGAACAACTCGGCCCATTCGAGCAGGTCTTCGACGCCTTCTGGCGCGACCACGCGAACCCGTTCGCGGCGCAGGGCGTGAAGGTGAGCGACGCTCGAACGACAGCGGCACGCATCACGACTGCAGCGGGTGTGGTGCCGCCCGAGGAGGGAGCTGGCGAGGAGGACGGTGATCGACCTGTTGAAGGCGTCTTTCAGACGTGGAGTGAAGCCGGTGGCCTCGCGCACAAGGACTTCGCCGAATTCACGCCGGATGAAATGGCGCGCGCACGGATCGCCCTCGAGCAATTGGACTGGCTTCCAGGCGAGCGGCGGACTCGCAGATGGATCCGAGGTCGTGGACCGCGCATCGACCTGCGCCGGGCCTTGATGCGCAGCCTCCGCACGGGCGGCGAAATCATCGTGCTGCCCACTCGTCGTCGCCGATCGCGACCGCGTCCGCTTGTGCTCCTGTGTGACGTCAGCGGCTCGATGGAACGCTACTCGCGCATGTTGCTGCACTTCGCTCACGGCCTGGCGCATCGGCGCGGCCGGCTCGAGGTGTTCCTCTTCGCCACCGCGCTGACGCGTGTGACGCGGCAGATCCGTCTTCGCCGGCTTCAGCAGGCCGTTGGCGCTGTCTCGGACGTCGTGCCTGACTGGTCGGGCGGCACGCGGATCGGTCCGGCGCTGCGGCAGTTCCATCAGCGATGGGCGCGCCGCGTTCTTCACCAGGCGCCGGTGGTGCTCCTGATCTCGGACGGCTGGGATCGTGGTGACCCGGACGTGCTTCGCGAACAGGTGGCTCGACTGCAGCGGAGCTGCCATCGGCTCATTTGGCTGAACCCGCTCATTGGGACCGTGAACTATGCCCCGCTGACACGAGGTCTCCAGGCCGCGCTGCCGTACGTTGACGACTTTTTGGCGGCGCGCACCCTCGCCGATCTCGCGGACTTGGCGGTACACTTGAGCGCCATCGCCGCGCACGCACCCTCGCGCCGCCGGCGTGCACACATCTGATGGACATCACCGGTTCATATGCGTTTGACGCGCCGCCGTCGCGCGTCTGGGCACTTCTCATGGATCCGTCCGCGATCGCTTCGTGCATTCCGGGCTGTGAATCGCTCGAGCCGGAGGGACCGGATCGGTATCACGCACGTCTGACCATCGCGCTGGCGGCGATCACCGGCACCTACGACGGCACCGTGGTGATCTCCGAGAAGGTCGAACCCAGCTCGTATCGTCTGACGGTGGAAGGACAGGGACGTCCAGGCTTCGTGAAGGGCAACGCAGCAATCGCGCTTCGTCCCGAGGGCAACGGCACCGTGGTCGACGTGAGCGGCACGGTGCAGACCGGCGGTCCGATAGCGCGCGTCGGGCAACGACTGATCTCTGGCGTATCGAAGATGATGCAGGACCGCTTCTTTGCGTGCCTGCAGGGAAAACTGTCTGCGTAGAAAGGATCCTCACATGACCCTGATGCGATCCCGTCGAGACTTCCTTCGAGAATCCGGTTTGCTGATTGCCGCGTCAGGCGCCGGCTTCGCCCGCGTATTCGCAGCCGAAGGATCCCCCGTTGTTGTCGAGACGGCGTACGGACGCGTACGAGGGGTGGAGGCGGCTGGCATCAAGGTCTTCAAAGGAATTCCTTACGGAGCGAGCACCGCTGGCAAGAACAGGTTCATGCCGCCCGTCGCACCGGCGAAGTGGACAGGCGAGCGCGATGCGATCGCCTATGGGTCGAGTGCGCCGCAACGCGAGCCTGGCATCGCACGCGAAGCGTCTCCGCGCGCGGTCGCGGCCGCCGGCCTTCCATCGGAGTCGGAAGACTGTCTCGTCCTCAATGTCTGGACACCCGCCGTCGGCGACGGCCGTAGGCGTCCGGTGATGTTCTGGTGTCACGGCGGCGGTTTCGCCACGGGCTCGGGGTCGTCACCGGTGACGGAAGGCGCCAACCTCGCGAAGCGCGGCGATGTGGTCGTCGTGACGATCAATCACCGCCTCAACGTGTTGGGGTTTGCCTCCCTCGAGGAGGCAGGTGGCCCTGAGTTCGCCAGCTCCGGCGATACCGGCATGCTCGACATCGTGTTCGCGCTCCAGTGGGTGCGCGACAACATCACGCAGTTCGGTGGCGACCCCGGCAATGTCATGGTCTTCGGTCAGTCGGGCGGCGGCCGCAAAGTGGCGACGCTGCTGGCCATGCCGGCGGCCAGGGGCCTCTTCCATCGCGCGACGATCGAGAGCGGTGCCACGTTGAAGCTCGTGGAACCCGCAGCGGGCACGCGCGCCGCCCGCGAGTTGATGACGACGCTCGGAATCGCGAAAGACAAGGTGCGCGACCTGCAGACCGTGCCGCTCGACAAGTTGATGGCGGCGTATTTCCAGGTGGTGCGGCGCATGAACGTGGACCAGATGACGGAGGGCTTCTCGCCGCTGGTCGACGGCGCGCACATCCCGCAGCATCCGTTCCACCCGGTGGCGTCCAGCGTCTCGGCGGATGTGCCGCTGATGCTCGGATCGACGCGAACCGAGCTGACATCGAGCGCCCAGCCCGGGGACTTCGAGTTGACGGACGCCGCGATGCGCAGCCGCATTCGTGGCCTGATCGGTGAGCACGCCAACCGCGCGATCGAGGTGTATCAGAAGGCGAACCCGGGCGCGAGCGCGTCAGACCTGTACTTCCTGATCGCCAGCGATCATCGCTACAGCGGGCCAGTGATGAAGATCGCCGAACGCCGCGCGGCGCTCGGCAAGGGGCCGGTCTATCTGTATTACTTCCGCTGGGAGACGCCCGCCGAGGGCGGCCGCCTCAAGTCGCCGCACACGATCGAGATTCCATTCGCATTCGACAACGTCAAGGCCGCGACGCGTCTCACAGGCGGCGGACCGGAAGCAATGGCGCTCGCCGACAAGGTGAGCGACGCGTGGATCGCGTTTGCGAAGACGGGCAATCCAAACACGCCCAAGTTACCGCGCTGGACGCCCTTCAACGCGACCGATCGCCCGACGATGGTGATCAACAACGAGAGCACGCTGGTCAACGATCCGCTCAAGGAGCAGCGGCTCGTGATGTTCAGCGCGCTCGGCTACGCCTAGGAATGCCGGCGGGCCTGAAGGCCCGCCGCTACACGAGTGATGGCCACAGACCGCATGCCCGTCGTGTTCGTGCCGCACGGGGGCGGTCCCTGGCCGTTCGTCGAGATCGGTTTTCCGAAAGACGACGTCAATCGCCTGGCCGACTATCTGCGATCGGTCAGCTCGATTCCGCCGGCGCCGCCAAAGGCATTGCTCGTAGTCTCGGCTCACTGGGAAGAGCCGGTGCCGACGGTGATGACCTCCGAGCGTCCGCCGATTCTCTACGACTACTACGGCTTTCCGCCCGAATCGTACGAGATCACCTGGCCGGCACCTGGAGCGCCCGCTCTCGCCTCGCGCGTAGGTGAACTACTCGAGGCTGCGGGTGTTGCCAGCGAGGTTGATGACAAGCGCGGCTACGACCACGGGACGTTCATCCCGCTGAAGCTCACGTATCCCAACGCCGACGTGCCAGCGGTGCAGTTGTCGCTGAAGCGAGGGCTGGATCCGGCGGAACACCTTGCCATCGGTCGCGCGCTGATACCGCTTCGAAACGAAGGTGTGTTCATCATCGGCAGCGGGATGACGTTCCACAACCTGCGAGCGTTCCGCGATCCACGCGCGGCACCGGTGGCCGAAGCATTCGATGAATGGCTGCGCGAGGCGATGGTGCAGGAACCGGCCGAGCGGAGTCGCCGGCTGGAGCAATGGGCAAGCGCGCCGGCGGCGAGAGCCGCACACCCGAGGGAAGAGCACCTGCTGCCGTTGATGGTGGCGTCAGGCGCTGCCGGCGACGATCGGGCCGTCGTCGGATTCAACGACACGTTCGGCGGGCTCAGGCTGTCGTCGTATCACTTCGGCACGACGCCGTAGGTCTTCGAGAATCCATTTCGTCGCGTTCGTAACGCTGAACGCGCCGTCGTCCTGCGCGGCGACCTTGATCCAGTGCGCCGGGCCGTCGTGAGCCGGAGGTGGCGGGGTGTTTGGTCCGGGCGCTGGCAGCGGCACCGGTCCAATCGGCATCGTCTGCGCCTGATCGTCCACCCAGTTCGCGATGAACAGGCCGGGCGTCGTGAACTCCTGCCCGCTCAGCACGGAGAAATGAATCTGCCAGAGATCTTCGAGACGCGGTGAGGTGTAGACCGTCCGCATGACTTCGGGCAGACCGCCCTTGCGCGTCCCGTTGTTCATGACGGCGACGCGCGGCCGGAGTGCGTGCACCAGCACTTCTGAGTTGGATGTGTCCTGCCCGTGATGGAGTCCGAGGAGCACATCGACAGTGCCGATGCGATTCGCCGGACACATCAGCTCGAACTCCTTGTTCCTCGTGAGATCGCCGAAGTGGACTGCCCGGAAGCGACCGAACGTGATCAGGCTGCCGACCGATTGCGGATCCTCAGCGTTGTTGTCACTGGGCTTGAAGCTCGCGCAGTACGGGTTCGCAGAACCGGCGCCAGGCAGCGGGGAAGTCAGGACCTGACCGGCCGATGTGACGACACGTACCTCGAAGCTCTTGAGACCGAGCGTGGCGCCGACTTTGGCGACGTCGTGCGTCGCCTTGGCGTGGATCCTGGGATACGTGTCCCGCAGGAAATCATCGACGACCTGGCTCGGTTGCACGTTCGGGCCATGGTCGATGAAGTGCGAGATGGGGATGCGGGCCGCGAGTTCGCTGAGGCCGCCGTAGTGATCGCCGTGCCAGTGCGTGATGATCAGGTAGTCGATCTTCGACAGGCCCGCGTCGCGCGCCGCCTCCATGATTCGCGTGGCATCGCGCACCGCGCCGGCGCCGGCGTTTCCGGTGTCGATGAGCAGTGATTCACCGGTCGGCGAGACCACCAACGTGGCGTTGCCGCCTTCCACGTCGACGACGTAGATGTTGAGCGTCTTCGTGGCACGGCCCTGGCCCGAGAGCGCCGCCGCGCTCGCGACGATCACCACGAAACAGCGCAAAGCGGCGCATCATCGTGCTGGCTCCTTTCGACTCCTGCAGGCGCGCGCCGCGGAGAATGTTCGGCAACGCGTAGTTCCCTTCGTGGCACGCGTACTCGTAGATCGGCGTGTCCACTTTCTTCATCGGAATCGCCGCAGTCCACGGTTTCGTCCAGGTCTTGGGATCTTCGACGGTGAACTCGTAGAGCAGCGTGTCGGCGTCTACACGCGTCAAGCGCTCGACGAGGTGCATGTTCGCGCTCGATCCGCGAAAGCTGGTCTCGCGCAGGAAGTTGGTCGTGTCGATGACCAGCGTCCGGCCCTCCCAGCGGCCTCGCGAGTCTCCCTTGTATTGAGGAATGCGTGCCGGCAAACGAGGACGTCCGTCCACAGGGATGACGCGAGCATCGTGCACCATCTCCACGACCAGCGTGACGTATCCAGGGGCCTGAGCGATCTGCACGTGGTTGTTGTAGGCGCCGGGCGTCATCGGTGGTCCGGCATTGAAGCCGAGGATGCAGCGGTCGGCCAGTGACCGATCGAGGTAGGAGTCGGCGCGAACGATGCCAAGCTGCTCGTCACGCGCGACGGCGGCCTGCTCATCGAGTCTCTTCTGCGCGTCCGGCGTGAGAGGCGGGATGCGGCCGTCGGGCGGATCGACGATGAGCGACGGTGCGCTTGTCGCCGATGATCTTGCTGCCGCGCTCGTACCAGAACTCGTTGTAGGGAATGACGCTGCCGGGCAGATACTGCAGGCCGCCCTTCTTCGGATCGATCAGGTCACGGTTCTGCCGCTGGTTCTCTTCGCGCTCGAAGGTCAGCGCTTCCTCATCGGTCAGCGTCTGCTTGTTGGCGAGATTACTCGGGCGCTCGAGTGGCGTGATCGTGCTGAAGTCCCACACGCCCTCGAAGTCGTATTGACCGTCAGGCAGTCGTGACGGTGACCAATCCGGTTTCGCCGTCGCTCGCTGCCCGATCGTCGCGACGCCACAACTGAGCACAAGCGCAAGAGCCAGCAATGCTGATCGCATGGTCCCGCTCCTCGTGGAATCTGGTAGGCGGACGAAGTATAGCTCCTACGAGATCCACGGCGAGTCAGACCAGGTGACCTGCCATTCGGATCCTCGCTTCTCGAGGATGTAGAGCCACCCCTGCCTTCCCTCGGGGCCAATGCCTGCCCAGAAGTACACCAGCGCCTTCTGGCCTGGCGTGAAGTAAGCGGGCAAGGCGAGTTGCAGCAGCTGGTGGCCCGGATACGCGTGCATGAACGGCGACCAGTCGGCCACCTCTGCACCCGCCGGTGCGAGGTGCCACGTCATGCTGATGGCGTCACGAACGATCATGGCGTTCGCGGGAAGGTGAATGCCGGCAATCGGCCGCACCGCAGCGTTGCGGGTCCGAAGCTCGAGCCTTATCGAAGCAGGGACCTCCACAGCTTCGGCTTGCTCGAAGTGGCCCATCCTAATCTGATCGGCCTGTATCGTCTCGCCAGCGACAACCATGAGGGGAGAGCGGTTCTTCGTATTGCTGTAGTGCGCGATGGCTGCCGACAGAACCTCCGAATCCCGGTCTTGCGCATGAAGCGCATGGCTGACGCAGAACAGGAGTGCGACTACTATCGAGAGCTTCAATCGAGCGCTCATGCGGGGAGGGCCGTGATTTCTCCTAGGCCCTCGCCAACGCCTCTTCGAGCGCCCGTCGTGTGAACACCTTGAGCATCGCGCGGCGATATTCGTCGCTCGCGTGAATGTCCGAGTTCAGGTCGTCCACGCTCGCGGCGGCTGATGCGCTCGCGATCGTCTCCTTCGTCGCCGGCTTCCCAGCGAGTGCGTGCTCGACAGCTGTCAGGCGGACAGCGTGCGTGCTCGCACCCGTCAGGCCGATCCTCGCCGACTGGAACACGCCGCCTTTCACATCCACGGCCGCCGCGACGCCGACGATTGCGAAGTGCGAGGCGCGCTGGTGAAGCTTGGCGTACGCGGCGGCCTTCGTCGGCATGAACTGCACGCCGGCGATGATCTCGTCTGGTCCGAGGTCCACGGTGAAGAGTCCCTGGAAGAAGTCGCCGGCCTTCACCTTGCGCCAGCCCTTCGGTCCCTTGATGTGGATCTCCGCATCGAGCGCCAGCATCGCAGCGGGGTAGTCGGCTGCGGGATCGGCATGAGCGAGGCTGCCACCAAGCGTGCCGCGGTTGCGCACCTGCGGATCGCCGATCTCCGCGGCGGTCTCCGCGACGACAGGACAGACCTGTCGCAGCAAGGCCGAAGATGCGACGTCATGATGCGTGGTGCCCGCGCCGATTTCGATCTTGCCGTCCTTCTCCTTGATCCCGGCGAGACCTGGAATCCTCGCGACGTCGATCAGCACCGTCGGCTCGCTGAGCCGCAGCTTCATCAGCGGCACCAGGCTGTGCCCGCCGGCGATCAGCTTGCCGCCGCTCGCTGCCTGCAGCTTCGCCAGCGCATCGTCGATCGAGGTGGCACGCTGATAGTCGAACGTTGTCGGGATCACGCCTGGCCTCCCTGGCCCGAGCTCTGTCGAGGGCCATGGATGATGCGCCACAGCTTTTCTGGCCGCAGCATCATGTCGATGTGCTTCACGCCGAACTCGCTCAACGCGTCAACCGCAGCCGAAACGATGCTCGGTGTTGAACCGAGCGTACCGGCTTCGCCGACACCTTTTGCGCCGAGCGGGTTGACCGGCGTCGGCGTGACCGTGCTGTAGAGCTCGAAACGCGGGAAGTCGATTGCGCGCGGAAGCGCGTAGTCCATGAAGGATCCAGTGACGAGCTGACCGTCGGAGTTGTAGACGGCCTCCTCGATCATCGCCTGACCAATTCCCTGTGCGAGCCCGCCGTGGATCTGTCCCTCCACGATCAGCGGATTGATCAGATGCCCGGCATCATCGACAGCGACGAGTCGCAGCAACGTCGGTTCCCCGGTGTCGCGATCGATTTCGATCATCGAGATGTGGCAGCCGAACGGATACGTGTTGTTTGTCGGTTCGAAGAATGCTTCTTCGCTGACCCCGGGCTCGAGGCCTTCGGGCAGCGGCACCGGGATATATGCGTAGTGCGCAACGTCGGCGAACGACTTCCCGCGAGCGGGCGCGCCCTTCACGGAGATCATGCCGTTCTCGAACACCAGGTCGTCTTCGTGGGCTTCGAGCAATGCCGCAGCGAACTTCGCCATCTTGCTTTTCGCTTTGGTGCCGGCCATGTGCAATGCCGCGCCGCCAACAGCCTGCGACCGACTCCCGAACGTGCCGATGCCTTGCTTCACGACGGCGGTGTCGCCGTGAAGGATCGTCACGTGCTCGAGAGGCACGCTAAATTGGTCGGCAAGCATCTGAGCGAACGTTGTCTCGTTGCCCTGGCCGTGTGGCGACGCACCGGTCGTTGCGCTGATGCGGCCGTCACGTTCGACTGTGACCTGAGCGTGCTCCCAGCCACCCGTGGGCAATGTCGCCGACGGGCCGATGCCGCAGACCTCCACGTACATTGAGAGACCAAGACCAACGAGCCTTCCTTGTGCCTTTGCCGCATCGCGCTCCTTCTTGAGGTCGTTCCACTTCGAGTGCGCCAACGCGGCATCGAGCGCCTTGGCGTAGTCGCCGGAGTCGTACACTGCACCCATCTGCGTCTGGAACGGGAACTTGTCAGACGCGATGAAGTTCTTCCGGCGTACCTCAGCGGGATCCATGTTGAGCTCGCGCGCCAGCATGTCCATCGCGCGCTCAACGAAATACGTGGCCTCCGGACGGCCTGCCCCTCGGTAGGCGTCGGTCGGTGTCTTGTTCGTGAAGACTTCTGTCAGAGTTGTGCGGATGGCGGGGATGTCATATGTCGCATTCGCCATCAGCATCGTCAGCGTCGGGACGGCGGCGGTGAGCAGCATGTTGTACGCGCCGATGTCGGCGATGAGCCGCATCTTCAACCCGAGCACCGTGCCGTCGCGCTTCGCAGCCAACTCGACGTAGCCGAGGATGTCGCGACCGTGGGTCGTCGCCACAAACGCCTCGGAGCGATCCTCGATCCACTTGACCGGTATCCCCAGCTGCTTGGACACGGCGGCCGTCACGTACTCTTCGCCGTAGATGTTGATCTTGGCGCCGAATCCGCCGCCGACCTCCGGAGCGATCGCGCGGACCTGATCCTGGCCCATGCCGAGCATCGCCGCGATCATCGTGCGCAGGATGTGCGGGTTCTGCGTGGACGACCAGATCGTCATCGTGCCTTTGCCTGGCTCGAAGTGGGCGACGACACCGCGCGGCTCCATCGCGTTGGGCACGAGCCGCTGGTTCAGCATCCGCTGCTTGATGATCACCTCGGCCTGTGCGAACGCGCGATCGACGGCGGTGTCATCGACGGACTTGCCATCGGGAGTGACGCCGGTGCCGCTCGGCACGAGTGGAACAGCAAGGTTGTTCGGAAAGCCCTCGTGAATGACCGTGGGCTTGCCGGTCATCGCCAGCTCAGGATCGACGACGGCGGGAAGCGGATCGTAGGAGACCATGATCGCGTCCGCCGCATCGCGTGCCACATATCGATCGGACGCGACGACGACCGCGACTGGTTCGCCGGCGAAGCGCACGACGTCAGTCGCGACCGCGCGATGGTCGGGTGAGGGGAACGGCGTCCCGATTGGCATCGGCGCCAGGAGCTGTGCGATCTGCGCTCCCGTGAACACCGCTTCGACACCGTCCATCGCCTGAGCGGCGCTGACGTCGATCTTCGTGATCTTTCCGTGCGCGATATCGCTTCGCTTGAAAGCGATGTGCTGCATGCCAGCGATCTTCACGTCGTCCACGTACGTGCCGCGTCCCTGAATCAGGCGCGGGTCCTCGCGACGCTTGACGCGCTGGCCAACGAGTTTCGGTAGCACGGGAGCGGCAGACATCGGCTATCTCCTCCCCGCAGCGTTCTGAACGGCGTTGACGATGTGCTGGTAGCCGGTGCAGCGGCAGAAATTGCCCGAGATCCCTTCTCGGATTTCCTTCTCGCTTGGATTCGGGTTGTCGCTGAGAAGGTTGACGCCCGACATGATCATGCCGGGTGTGCAGTAGCCGCACTGAAGGCCGTGCTCTTCCCAGAAGCCGTTCTGCAATGGATGCAGTTGGCCGTCTTTGGCGAGCCCCTCGATCGTGACGATCTCAGATCCTTCGGCCTGCACCGCGAAGATCGTGCACGACTTGGCGCTGCGGCCGTCGATGAGCACCGTGCACGCGCCGCATTGACTCGTATCGCAGCCCACGTGCGTACCGGTGAGATTCAATTGTTCGCGGAGGAAATGCACGAGAAGTGTTCGCGGCTCGATGAGCGCCTTGCGCATCTTGCCGTTCACTTTGATCGAAACCTGCGTCATGGCGTCCCTCGTCGGACCCATAGCCTACACAAGAAGTGATCAACTCCCAACTCCCAAAGTGCGACGGAACGAGTCGATTCCACTCCCAAGGCACTCGGCAACGCCGTGCTACCGTCCGGTGAGCCACCTTTTCCCCTGGTCGTTGGTGCGCCAGGACCGGCCGTCAGCTGATGACACTGTCGCCGAGAGTGCATCGGTCGCGAAGACAGAGGCCAAATCGACCATTTCCGTGAAGGGCAGTCGCATGAAACGAGTGCCATCAGTCGTGAGATAGACGGCACCACGGGCACCGACGATCCAGCAGACCGTTGCCGATGGAGCTGCGCCTGCGGTGAGCCTGTCAGGTGAGTCAATGGTGGCTGGTGTCCACGAGTTGCCGGCATCCATCGAGCTTTCAACCTGCTGACCGTTGACGATCCGCCAGCGCGCGGAACCATCCGGAGAAACGATCGGGGTGGCAGCGAAGGCTCGCGCGAGCGGGGCAACGGTTGAATTCGCTGCGGCCTCCTTCTTTGTGTCCGCCTCGGCTCGCTCAGCCACAGCGGCCGGTCGTGGAGCCGCTGGCGCAATCGCCGCAGGAGCGGGCGGCGCACTTGCGGCAGGAGCAGCGGCGGCACCTTCAGCCGCTGCCCGAGTCGCCGCTTGCAGGTCCGCGAGTTCTCGGCTCGCGGCGGCGTTTGCTCGCTGACGGGTTTCATTGACAACGGCCGGTTCCGCGGCTCTGGCTTGGTCCAGCTGTTGAAACGAACGGGCAGTTGGTTGAGGAGCGGCCGCGGCCTGCCTCGATCCCTCTGCCGGGACC
This sequence comes from uncultured Acidobacteriota bacterium, assembly GCA_963772955.1. Taxonomy (GTDB): domain Bacteria; phylum Acidobacteriota; class Vicinamibacteria; order Vicinamibacterales; family UBA2999; genus Gp6-AA40. The sequence goes on from CAVYZF010000011.1 coordinate 155,185, forward strand.
GCAGGCGATTCCGCAAGGCGTTCGTCTCGGGCAACCGCATTGGTCTCTTGCTTCGGGGCGAGTTGCCTGGCTCCGCTGTCCGGAAGCGCGACCCAAATGGCGGCAGCAGTTGCCGCTGTCGCAAGTGGCACGACCCAGCCGAGATGCCAGCGTCGCCACAGCGATTCGGCCACCACTGGTTGCGCCGGCGTCGTCTGGACAAACGAAGCCATCAGCGCCCGACACCGAGCACAGCCGGCCACGTGTTGTTCGACCGCCGACGCCTCGGCAGCACGCAAATGTCCCTCCGACCACGCCGCGATCGTCTCGCCGTCGACGCACTCTCCCTGAGGCGGCACCGCATCGGCCATGACGCGCCGCAGCATCTGTTCTATCGACTGGTCACGGTCGCGCTCAGGCACTGGCACCCTCGGGTCTCTCCTTAGAACGTTTGTCTCGCGAGTCCTTGCGCTGGCCACCAGGGCTGCCGATCGAGCCGGTCTGATCTGCGGCTGCGCCCAGCAGATCTGTGACGTCGAGTGAGCCCACGTCCTCGACGACGGCCGCGAAGCACTCGTCGATTTGACTGGCGTTCATGTGCTCCTCGTCACGAAGGTGGCGCTCGACGTCAGCGCGGATCTCCCGTCGCGCTTTGGCCAGGTTCCGGGAGACCGTGGCCTCGTGTTCTCCGAGGGCGCGACCGATCTGCGCCAGGGTCAGATCCTCCACGTAGTAGTAGCCGAGCCTGAGCCGGTCCTTCGCGGCCAGCCGTGAGACAGCGGCCGTCACCGCGCGGCGCATCAGCTTGATGTACTCGAAGAGGCGCAACTGCGGTCGCTCCTCCACTCGCGCAAGGGGAGCAGGCTCCTCATCGGGCAACGGTTCAAAACGACGACCGCTTCGGATGCGGTCGACGTGACGCTGCGCGAGCACGGCACGCAGCCACGTCCTCAGACTGCTGCGACCGTGAAAATACTCGAAGAGCGATCGACGCTCTCCGCCGCGCTCGACGAGGCCGAACAGTTCGCCGTAAAGCGAGTCGGCTAGTTCGCGAGAACCGCCCGAAGAATCGATCGCATCCGCCGCTCGATAGAGAACGGGACGGTATTCACGGACGAAGTGCTCCCACGCGCCCTCATGCCCATTCGCGCAGGCGCAGGCGATCGCCAGGTCTTCGAGATGTAACGAACTTAAGACGCGCTCGAGATCACGTGGCTCAGGTGGCGTCGGGAAGGCCTTCCGCGCGCTGCGCTCGAGTGCGGCTGTGAATACCTCAACGCGGACCGCCCATCGGTCCGCTCGTGCCTGCTGGTAAAGACGCGTGACGGCGCTTTCAGAGGGCCGCCAGGATGACATAGCCCCATTATCATCGTGGACGGGTAAGTCTATGACGATAGTACCGCCCGAGTCCCGGCTCCAACACAGTCTCGACGAGGTCACGCGGCTGCTGGACAGGCATCGCGTACTCGAAACGCTCACGCATCGGCAGGAGGGCCCCAAGCGCGACCTGCTCGAGAGCCTCCAGCATCGCCAGAATCTCGTGGAGCTGCACAAGCGCCTGCGCACGATGCACCCCGCCGACGTGGCATTCGTGCTCGACACCTTGCCACCCGACGATCGGGCAACGGTGTGGGATCAGATCCCGGCGGACCGTGCCGGCCTCGTGTTCGTCGAGGTGTCGACCGTGGTCAGGGAATGGCTGGTCGAGCGGACAGAGCATGACGCGCTCGTGACCCTGCTGATGACGCTCGACCCTGAGGACCTCGGATACATTTCGGGCGAGATCCCTCCCGAGGTGGTTCAGGAGGTGTCCCGAGCGCTCGAATTGCGCGATCGACAGGCGTTCGAGGCCACGATCCGTTACGACGAGAGCCAGATCGGTCACCACATGACACACGAGTGGGTCGCGGTGCCGGAGACGCACACCATCCAGCAGTCGCTGGGTGATCTTCGTTCGCGCGGTGAGCTGCCGCCTCAGACGGACCGCCTGTTCGTTGTCGATGTCCGGAACGTGCTCCGCGGGTCTGTCACGTTGCCGGCGTTGCTTCTGACAGATCCCTCTGCGCCGATCGTCGCATCGATGGAAACCGATGTCGCGACGTTCGGTGTGCTCGACCAGGTGCAGCAGGCCGCCAGCGCGTTCGAACGATACGACCTGGTGTCGGCTCCCGTCATCGACGATCGGGGAAAGCTCGTTGGTCGGCTCACGGTTGACGCGGTCATGGACTTTGTCCGCACTCAGGCCGAGCTGCGCGCGTTGAAGCAGGCCGGTCTCAGTCGCGACGAAGATCTGTTCGCGAGCCCGGTGGACAGTGCGTTCAACCGCTGGCCCTGGCTCGCCATCAACCTCGTGACTGCCTTTGTGGCCTCACGTGTCATCGGTCAGTTCGAGCACACGATCCGTGATCTATCGGCGCTTGCCGCGCTGATGCCGATCGTCGCGAGCATCGGCGGCAACACCGGTAACCAGACGATGGCGATCATGATTCGGGCGCTGGGCGGGGATCAGGTCCGCGGCTCGAGCGCGATGAGGCTGTTGAACAAAGAGCTCCTCGTCGGCCTGCTCAACGGATCGATCTGGGGAGTCGTCGTCGGCCTCGTCGCGGTCTTGATCTATGCGAACTATGCGCTCGGCGTGGTCATGACCGGAGCGGTGGTATTAAACCTCGTCGTCGCGGCGGTGGCGGGCGTCATGATCCCGTTCGCTCTGCACTCGACCGGGAGAGATCCTGCGTACGGCTCGAGCGTGTTGCTCACGTTCGTGACGGACGCGATGGGATTCTTTCTCTTCCTCGGGCTGGCGAGTCTCTTCTTGCTATGATCCTCGGACTCTTCAGGCGGTTCGGAAGGCGGGTCTGAAGACCCGCTCTACATACAGTGAGGGTGCCTTCATGCGCGCAGCGTTTGCCTCGATCGCGACGATTGGTCTGACTGTCGCCCTGCTCGGAACGGTCCATGCTCAGCGCGGGCCGCTACCGTCGCCCATGATCAAGGAAGGCGTCACCGAGAAGATCTCGGATCACGTCTACGTGATTCCCGACAACAGCGTCGTGCTGGTTCCGAACATCGCCATCATCGTCGGGAGCACAGCGACGTTTGTCGTCGATACCGGGCTCGGCGCAAAGAACGGCGAGATCATCATGCGTGAGGTCGCGAAGCTCTCGAAGAACAGCGAGCTGTATCTGGCGACCACGCATATTCACCCCGAGCACGACCTCGGCGCGCACGCGTTTCCCGCGAACACCAAGATGGTGCGCTCGAACGATCAGGTAAAGGAGATCGCCGCCGATCGTCTCGAGACTGCCAAGCGATTCGCGGGCTTCTCACCCGAAGTGGGCCAGTTGCTGCAGGGCGCTGACTTTCGCAAGGCGGACATCACGTTCGACAAGGAGCAGGTGATCGATCTCGGTGGCGTGCGCGTCCGCATGATGGCCATGGGGTTCAATCACACGCCGGGTGACACCGCGTTCTTCGTCGAGCCTGACGCGATTCTCGTCTCAGGCGACGTCGCGATGAGCGCATTGCCGGCGATCGGCGCCGAGTCGCGCGTCTCGACGTGGCTCGCCAGCATGGATCGCTTCGAGAAGCTGAAGCCGAAGCGCATTGTCCCGAGTCACGGTCCGATGGGCGACGTCACGTTCGTGACGAACTATCGTGCCTATCTGATCGCCGTGCGTGAGCGCACGGTCGCGCACAAGAAGGAAGGGAAGAGCCTGGACGAGACCATCAAGCTGGTTCAGGACGATCTGGCAGGGAAGTACGACCGGAATCGTATGGCTGGTGCGATTCGGATTGCGTACAACGAGCCGTAGTCAGCGGCCGCGTTCCGCGGCCGCCTCGGCCTCCTGCTGCACCTGTGAGCCGACGAGCATGCCTGCCATGATGTGATAGTTCCCCTCGTGGCAGGCGAACTCGTAGAGCATTTCCTGCCTGGCACGCATCGGCATCATCGCCGTCCAAGGCTTCACCCACGTCGACGGATCGCTCATCGTCATCTCGTACGTGATCGTGTCCTCGGCGGTGCGTGTGAACCGCTCGATCAGGTGCAGGTTCGCGCTCGATCCCATGAAATAGCTGTTGGGCGAGAAGTTCGTCGTGTCCACGACGAGCGTATCGCCCTCCCAGTGTCCTCGAGAGTCACCGTTCCACTGCCGAATCGTCGAGGACAGGTGCGCGCTGTTGTCGATGGGGATCACGCGCGCTTCGTGTCCGGCTTCCATGAACAGCACCACGTGGCTGGGGCCCTGGATGATCTGGTAATAGGCCATGTCTCCGGCGCCGTAGCGCCCTCCGAGACGCGGCACGCCCCAAGAGATGCAGCGCAACGCGTTGCCAACATCCGCCGGCACCGACGGTCGTCTGAATGCGGCGTTGGTGGCGGCCTGGCGGTTTCGTCCCTCCGGCGTCAGTGTTGGGACTCGTCCGTCCTGCGGCTCGACGATGAGCGACGTGCGATTGTCGAACTCGAGGTCGACCATGTCCGTGGCGCCGTGCGTGGAGTTCGGATTCGTGTACGTCTCTGGGTTGGCAAGGACTGCCTGAAAGACGCCGTCGCCGACGGCGAAGTCGCTGTTGCCGCTCCCGAACAATCGCGCGGCTCGACGTCTGAACTCGGCGACTTCCTCGTCGGTCAACGTTGACCTGCCCGCCAACGCCGCTGGGCGCTCGAGCGGTGTTGCCGTGTGAATCAGCCAGACACCCTGAAGGTCGGGCCGACCGTCGGCGGTGCGTGGTGCGGTCCACGTCTTCGTCGCCGTCCGAGACGGTGCGACGCTCTGGCCGTGAGCGGGGAGTGACGCGCTCGCCAGGACGACTGTGATGACGCACGCTCTGCCGCGCATGAGCCTCCGTTCGGTACAATGACCCCTGATGCGATGTCCGGGCGTGACCCCTCACCGCGAACTGGCGCGGATACTGACACAGGGCGAGATCACCATTCAAGCCTGATGCAGTCACTCCACATCGCTTTTCTGGGTTGCGGCTTCATCACGCGCGTCCATAGCCGTCACCTGCGTCGGCTTCGTTCCGAGATCGTCTGCAGTTACGCAAGCCGGGATCGCGACAAAGCCGAGCAGTTCCGCCGCAGCTACAGCGGTCAGCGGAGCTTCGCGAGCTATGAAGACGCGATCGGCGATCCGGGTGTGGACGCCGTTGTCGTGGCGGTGCCGCCGCGGTTTCATCTCGAGCTCACGCTCCGCGCGCTCGCCGCGGGAAAGCACGTGCTCGTCGAGAAGCCGGCCTTCCCTCGGCTCGTGGACTACGAGACGGTGGCCGAGGCGAAGACGCGTGCGCGGAAGGTCGTCCTGGTCGGGGAGAACGATCACTACAAGCCGCTGGCCGTGTGCCTGCGCGATCTGTTGAAGCGCGGCGTAATCGGCGAGATGGTGTTCGGCCATTTCACCACGCTCGTCAGGAAGTTCAAATCGCCCGACGACTGGCGCAACGATGAATCGATGGCCGGGGGCGACGCCTTCTTCGAGGAAGGCATTCACTGGCTGCACCTGGCCTCGAGTCTCGGCCCGCGCATCGTCCGCATCGAAGGCTTCCGTCCGGCGCCCGCAGTTGGCGGGACTGACCGGCGCGCCAAGAGCATGATGGTCGCGTTCGAGTACGACAACGGCGCGGTCGGATCGCTCTATTACTCGCGCGAGGTGCCGTCGCTGCTGCAGGGCCTGCGCCTGTCGAAGCTGCTCGGGCGAGCGGGCATCATCACGTTCGAATCCAACGGAGTGTTCGTTCTGGTGCGCGGAGAGGGACTTCCGCGCGTTCTGTTCCCCGGTTTCCGCGACATTCGCGGATACCAGGCGATGTATCGCGACTTCGATCGCTCCATTCGCGAGGGGCGCTCGCCGGCGATGAGCCTTGAGGTTGCCATGGACGATCAGCGCCTCATGGATCGCATCTACGCCAGTCTGAAGGGAACTGGCCCGCTCGCTGTTGCTCGATAGGCGAGCCGTTTTCGATGCAGACCGATTCCTACGACATCGTCATCATCGGCAGCGGCGCCGGTGGTGGCACCATGGCACGCGCCCTGGCGCCGACCGGCAGACGCATTCTCGTGATCGAGCGAGGCAGCACGTTCACGCGCGAGGCTGATAACTGGGACCCGAGCGTCGTCTGGGTGGAGCAGCGGTATCGCTCGAAGGAGCGATGGCTGACGACGGGGTCGAAAGACTTCGAGCCGAACACGCACTACGGCGTCGGCGGAAACACGAAGTTCTGGGGCAGCGTCCTCTACCGGCTTCGTGTCGAGGACTTCGAAAGCGTCAGACACGTGGACGGAGAGTCGCCCGCCTGGCCGATTCGCTACGAGGACCTCGCACCGTATTACGACCGCGCCGAGCAGATGTACCATGTGCACGGTCAGGCTGGCCTGGATCCCACCGATCCTCCGCGCGGCGAGTTTCCCTACGCTCCCATCCCACATACCGTTGGTATGGAGCGCATGCTGACGCAGTTGCGCGCGCGTGGGCTGCATCCATCGTTCCTGCCCCTCGGGCTGATTCGACCGGGTGAAGACGGCGGCTGCGTGTTGTGCGACCGGTGCAATTCGTTCCCGTGCATGATTGGTGCGAAGAGTGACGCGGAGACGTGCGGACTTCTTCCGGCGTGTCGCGAGTCTTCTCGAGTCGAGGTGCGTGAACGCACACTGGCGACGCGGCTCGTGACCGATCCTGCCGGCAAGCGAGTGATTGCCGTCGATGTGCTCACCGATGGCCGCGAGCACCGCATCCACGGAGATCTGTTCGTCGTGTCATGTGGCGCGGTCAATTCTGCTGCGTTGCTCTTGCGTTCGGGAAACGGCACACCCGGCGGACTCGCCAACAGCTCCGGGCTCGTCGGTCGGAACTACATGGCGCATGTCACAACGATGTTCAGCGCGTATCGGTGGGACGATGTGCTGGCCGGTCCGCACGGGTTTCAGAAGACGATCGCCGTCAATGATTTCTATCGAGCGAATGGCTCGCGACCCTATCCACTGGGGCACATCCAGTCACAGGGCACGATTCACCCCGAGATGGTGCAGGGCGGAGCCCCGCCCATGCTCAAGCTGGGGCTGGGTGCCGTGCTGAGCGTTTTCCCGAAGTCGTTGAAAAAGTGGACCGATCACAGCATCCAGTGGCTGGCGATGACGGAAGACCTGCCGCATCACGAGAACCGCGTATCGCTGGATGGTGACCGCATCCGCCTCGAGTACAAGCCGAGCAACCTGCGCGCGCACGAGCAACTGAAGACGCGGTTGCGGGAGTTGTTGCGCGACTGCGGGTTTCGATGGATCAAGACGCTGTCGTTCGGCCTCGGCAACACCACGCATCAGTGCGGCACGCTGACGTTTGGCAACGACCCGGCCACGTCGGTGCTCGACCCGTGGTGCCGCGCTCACGACATCGACAATCTCTTCGTCGTCGATGCGTCGTTCTTTCCGTCGTCGGCGGCGGTGAATCCCGGGCTCACCATCGTGGCCCAGGCGTTGCGCGTCGCGGACCACATCGTGTGTCAATCATGAAAGCCAGATCATTCAGCCACGTCGGCATCACCGTCTCCGATTTCAACAAGGCCGTCCAGTTCTATTGGGACGTGTTCGGATGTCCGCTCGTCGGCGTGGCTGACACGCCGCCTGAACGCGTGCGGACCTTCTTCGCCGTCGAAGGCGATGCGCCGAGCTGCAAGATCGGGTGGATTCGTGTGCCGGGTGGCGGCGTGCTCGAGATCTTCGAGTTCAAGCCGCAGCGGCCACCGGTGCCGGTGCCGTGGAACCAGGTCGGCCTCACGCACATCTCATTCAACGTCCGCAACCTCGATCGGTGGCACGACTACCTCACGAGCAAAGGCGTCGTCTGCCTCAGCAGGCCGGAGCGATCGCCGCGCGGCCACTCCTTCTTCTTTGCGAAGGACTTCGACGGCAACCTGATCGAGATGATGGACCTCGGCTACATGTATTACGTCCTGCAGTGGGGGGGGGCACTCGGCGGCTGGCTCTTCAGGCGAGGAATGTACAAGCGGTACTACAGCTAGCGCCTGTATCCTTCCAATACGATGGAGCAGCGGCGCATCGAACGGGCCTGGTTCTTTATCTTCCTGACGGCGGTCACCGTCGCGTTCTTATGGCTGACACTCGACTTCATCGAACCCGTGTTCTGGGCGGCGGTGCTCGCCATCATCTTCAATCCGCTTCAGCGTCGCCTCGAAGAGCTACTCCGTCAGCGTAAGACCCAAGCCGCGATCATCACCACGATCGTCATCGTGCTCGCCGTGTTTCTGCCGCTCATACTCATCGGCGTAGCGGTCTCGCAAGAGGCGCTCAACATGTACGACCGGGTTCAGAGCGGCACCGTAAACCTGCAAGGGTTCGTGACGCAGGTCGATCCGATCCTGCGCGACGTCGCCGTTCGAGTGGGAATCGATCCGACCACGATCGGTCCGCGAATCTCCGAAGCGATCGGTGCGGCAGCGAAACTGATCGCGACTCGTGCAGTCGTCGTCGGGCAGAACCTGCTCAGCGTCGCGGCCAAGACGGCGCTGATGCTCTACCTGCTCTTCTTCTTCCTGCGTGACGGCGACAAACTGCTGGCGACGCTGAACTATGCGATTCCAATGGGGAATGGGCGTCAGCAAACGCTCTTCCGGCGGTTCGCCTCTGTGACGCGTGCGACACTCAAGGGGTCGCTGCTCGTGGGGCTGGTTCAAGGTGCGCTGGGAGGCTTGCTGTTCTGGATCCTCGGTCTGCGCGCACCGGTGTTCTGGGGCGTCATCATGGCGATGCTGTCGCTGGTGCCAGTTGTTGGCCCCGCCGTTGTGTGGGCGCCGGTTGCGCTTTATCTGATGTTCACGGGGTCGCTGACAAAGGGAATCATCCTCGTGGTCGGTGGCGTGCTCGTGGTGGGCACCGCAGACAACATCCTGCGACCTGTTCTCGTTGGTCGCGAGACGCGGATGCCAGACTACATGGTGCTCCTCTCCACGCTCGGAGGGTTGTCCGTGTTCGGTGCGGCTGGTTTCGTGGCGGGCCCGGTGCTGGCCGCGCTCTTCTTGTCTGTTTGGGATATGTTCGCGCAGGAGCAGCGTGGCGTCGTGCTGCACTCGAGCGACGCCCCAGCCCCTACTGAGGAGCCATGACCAGGCAGGAGTTCGCACTCTTTGATACCGCGATCGGACGTTGCGCGATCGCATGGGGCGAACGAGGCGTCATCGGCGTCAAGCTTCCAGAGAGTAGTGACCTCGCGATGCGCGCACGGATCGCTCGACAGCATTCCGAGGCGCGCGAGATGGATCCCCCACAAGAGATCGAAGCAGCAATCGCCGACATTCGACGCCTGCTCGATGGTCACAAGCAGGATCTGTCCCGCATCGGTCTCGATATGAGCAGCGTCCCCGACTTCGAACAGCGTGTGTATGTCGAGACGCGCTCGATTCCGCCGGGTGAGACGCTGACCTACGGCGACATTGCGACGCGTCTCGGCGACGTCGGTCTGTCGCGTGCGGTCGGACAGGCCCTCGGCCGGAACCCTTTTGCCATCGTCGTACCGTGTCATCGTGTGTTGGCGGCAGGAGGGAAGTCAGGAGGTTTTTCTGCCGTTGGCGGCGTAGAGACGAAGCGCCGCCTGCTCGAGATCGAAGGCGCGCGGGATCTGCACCCGATGCTGCCCTGGGATCCGATCCGCTAACCACGAATGCCGGCCTGTCTCGCTTTGGTCCTGGCGCTGCTTCTGCCTGCCGGTGTTGCCGCCCAAACGATTACCGTTCACGTCACGAGAGGCGGCAGTCCAGTTGCCGACGCGCGCGTGACGAGCGGCGAACAGACTGTTCGGACCAACGAGTCCGGCCTCGCGGTCCTCGAGGTCTCGTCTCTGCCAATGGAGATCGTGGTCGCGCCGGACGAATTCGTGACCGGAACCGTTCGCGTGTCATCGCTGCCGAGAGACGGTCGGGTTGAGGTCGTCTTCGATGCTCCACCCACGTTCGAAGAGGAGATCATTGTCAACGCCGCCCGTTCACCGACGCGCATCCAGGATCAACCGCTGCGGGTGGAGGTGATCGACCGCGAGGAGATCGAAGAAAAGGCACTGATGACGCCCGGGAGCGTGGCGATGCTCATTGGTGAGACCAGCGGTCTTCGCGTCCAGCCGACCGCGCCCTCCCTGGGCGCCGCGAATGTTCGCATCCAGGGCTTGCGCGGGCGCTACAGCCAGATGCTCGCCGACGGCCTGCCGCTCTACGGAGGTCAGGGAGACTCATTCAGCTTGTTGCAGGTGCCGCCCCTCGATCTCGGGCAGGTCGAGATCATCAAGGGCGCTGCATCGGCTCTCTATGGCGCATCGGCCCTGGGAGGTGTGATCAACCTGGTTTCGCGACGCCCGACAGAACCGGGTCGCGAGGCGCTCTTGAACGTGACGTCGCTGGGCGGAAGCGACGCAACCGTGTGGCTGGCCGACATCGTTCGGAGCCGGTGGACCTGGACACTGCTCGGGGGCTTTCATCGCCAGAGCCGGCGCGACCTGGACGATGACGGATGGACCGACGTTGCAGGCTACGAGCGCGGGATGGTACGCCCGAGACTGTTTTACTCGGATGGCGCAGGGACGACTGGGATGGTGACCGGCGGCGTCATCGGCGAGAGCAGGCGAGGAGGCACACTCGACGATCGCGTTGCGCCAGATGGCGCACCGTTCGCGGAGTCGCTCGATACCTCCCGCGGCTGATGCCGGCGGAGTCATGAGATGGATCGCCGGATCGTCCGGACTGATGTCGATTCGGGGATCGTTCAGCCTCGATGCGCAGGATCGCGTGTTCGGTGACGTCAGGGAGCGTGGAAATCGGTCGACCGGATTCGGAGAGTTCTCGTTGCAAGGCATGCAGAGCCGGCACACGTGGGTGGTCGGCGGTGCGTATCAATACGACGGCTACAATGCCCGCGATCTGCCGATATTCGACTACGGCTTTCATACTCCCGCCGTCTTCGCGCAGGACGAGTTCGGCGCCGGTCCTGTTCGCGTGTCACTCAGCGGACGAATCGACATTCACAGCGAGTACGGCACGCTGGCGTCTCCGCGCGGATCGCTGCTCTGGCGACCTGACTCGGCATGGAGTGTTCGCATGTCCGCCGGTGGCGGTGCATTCGCGCCGACCCCCTTCGTCGAGGACACGGACGAAACCGGTTTGTCGCGAGTCGCACCGCTCGAAGGTCTCGAAGCCGAACGCGCGTGGGGAGGCTCCGTGGACGTGACGCGGCGGGTTGGCGGCCTGGAGGTGACCGGGACACTGTTTGCCTCCGACGTGCGACATCCGGTGCAGCTGATCGAAGGGGCCGACGGGCAGTTCGTGTTTGTCAACGCTGGTGGTCCCACTCGCACGGTTGGAGGCGAGGCGCTGGGCCGTTACCGGTCGGGAGCGTTCCTTGTGGTGGCAACCTACGCGTACGTCCAGTCTCACGAACTGGACGAGGAGTCCGGCCTTCGGCGCGAGGTGCCCCTCACGCCCCGGCATTACGCGGCGATGGACGTGATGTGGGAAGCGGAGGAGTGGGGACGTGCCGGTCTCGAGCTGTACCACGTCGGGCAGCAGTCTCTTGAGGACAACCCCTATCGAACGCGGGGCGTTGAACAGTTCATCGTCGGGGCGCTGGTAGAAAAGCGCTTCGAGCGAGTTCGACTCTTCCTCAACGCCGAGAACCTGGGAAATGTTCGTCAGACGAGCTACGACCCGCTCGTGCGTCCCGAGCGCCATCCCGATGGCCGATGGACCGTTGATGCGTGGGCGCCGCTCGACGGACGCGTCGTCAACGGCGGAATCCGCGTCTTCTTCTGACCGGGGATAGAATCCGACGAGTCAACCGTTGATGAGGAGCCTCTGATGCGCACGGCATTTCCGCTCACACTCGTCACCCTGGCGTTTTGCGTAGTCTTTGCACCGATGCCGGCATCCGCGCAGACGACGCGCGATGCGGCCGCCTGCTCGACGCTGACGTCGTTGAAGATCCCCGGGCTCGAGCTCGCCATCACGAAAGCCGAGTGGTTTGCCGCTGGCTCGCCACCGCCGCGCGGTGGCCCGGGTGCTCCCGTCGTGAATCCGATCAAGTTGCCGGCGTACTGCCGTCTCGACGGCGTGATCGATCGACGCACCGGCGCGGACGGCAAGCCGTACGGGATCGGGTTCGCGCTCGCGCTCCCAGGAGACTGGAACGGCCGATTCCTGTTTCAAGGCGGAGGCGGACTCAACGGCAGCGTGCAGGCGCCGCTTGGACTCGCCGCGACGGGAGGCACGCCGGCGCTGTCTCGCGGGTTCGCGGTCGTCTCGACCGACACGGGCCACACCGGGCAGAACGGTTTCGACGCGAGCTTCATGGCCGAACAACAGGCAGCGCTGGACTTTGCGTATCAGGCCGTCGGGAGAGTGGCCGCCGTTGCGAAGCAGATCATCGCGCAGCACTACGCGAAGGCGCCCGATCGCTCGTACTTCGCAGGCTGTTCAACCGGCGGACGCGAGGCGATGCTGATGGCGCAGCGTCATCCGGCGTTGTTCGACGGGATCATCTCCGGCGCGCCGGCGATGCGGACCAACTTCTCGGGCATCGGCGACGAGTGGGTTGCCACGCAACTCAATGCGGTAGCGCCGAAGAATGAGAAGGGACAGCCCGCGACACGACAGGCACTTTCCGACGCCGACAAGAAGACGGTCATCGACGGCTTCCTGAACGCGTGCGACGCCGGTGACGGCGTCAAGGACGGCATGGTGTTCAACACCACGGCCTGCAAGTTTGATCCGAAGGTGCTGGTCTGCAAGGGAGCGAAAGCTGACGGGTGTTTGTCAGCGGAGCAGGCTGCCGCACTCGAGAAGGGATTTGCGGGGCCGAAAGACTCGAAAGGACGACAGGTCTATCCCGGCTTTCTCTTCGACACTGGGATCGCGGCGACTCAGGGCATTCCCGGTCTTCTTCATGGCGGGCTGAACCCCGTCGGTCCGACGTTCTCGGCGACGACGATGGACGTCGATGCGAAGGCAGCGGCAGCGCTGGCAGATCAAGCAGAGGCGTTGACGGCGACATCGCGATGGACGAATCTGAACACGTTCTCCAGCCACGGCGGCAAGCTGCTCTTTTTCCATGGTGTGAGCGATCCCTGGTTCTCCGCGCTCGACACGATCGACTACTACGAGCGCATGACCAAGGCGAATGGCGGTCCTGCGATCGTGAACAATTGGAGCCGGCTGTATCTGGCGCCGGGTATGGGTCACTGCAATGGCGGGGAAGCTGCCTTGGATAGCTTCGATCTGCTCACTTCGCTCGTCGATTGGGTCGAGAAGGGCACGGCGCCAGTCGTCACGGCAACGGGCCGTGCGTTTCCCGGGCGCAGCCGTCCGCTGTGCTCGTATCCGCAGCATGCGCATTACAAGGGACAGGGAGACTCGGAGAAGGCTGAGAACTTCGAGTGCAGGAACTAGACGAAGGTCAAAGGGCAAGAGGCAAAGGTCAAAGGTAAGGTACTGGCCAGGTCAAGGTTGAAGGTACAGGTGCGAGGATTCGTTCTCTGCGTGTTCGTTGCCGTTCTCGCGGTTGCCTGCGGGGCCGCTCCGCAGTCGTCTGATTCAGCGCCTGCGCCGGGGAGCGTCGTCAAGGAGCCTGCGGCGCCGACGAAACCGCCCGTCGTGGCGCGCTTCGACTGCGATACGCTGGCGTTGACCGCCACATTTCACGAAGACCGCGTGGTTATCGAAGTGCCGGAGCAGCGCTCATTGACGCTTCCGCATACCGTATCGGCATCAGGCGCGAGATACAGCGACGGGACCGACACCTTCTGGAACAAGGGACGAGAAGCAACGTTCGAGCGGCACGGTCGGACCGAGATGTGCAGGGAGCGGCGCGAGCCGTGGCAGGAGGCGGCCGACCGCGGTGTCGATTTCCGCGCGATCGGCCAGGAGCCAGGCTGGTTCCTCGAAATCGACAATGAGAAGCAGATTCGCGTCGTCTACGACTACGCGGAGCACCAGCTCATTGCGCCGGTGACCTCTCCAGGCACCAAGGGCAGCATGGTGTTCTACGACATGATGGTGGACTCGCAGCGCGTGCTGATCACCATCGAAGAGGCGCCTTGCAACGATACGATGAGCGGGGAGGCGTTTCCACGCAGCGTCGCCGTCACGATCGGGACGCGGACGCTGCGCGGGTGCGGAAGGGATATCTCCGGCGGACGATGATCTACTTCGCCGTTCCGTCCAACAAGGCGTAGATACGGGCCGTCCCGATCGGTGGAACGGCCGGATTCGGGAAGCGATCCTTGTGCTTCGAAAGATCAGCACGCTTCGCAGCTTCCTCTGAAGACACACCCTGCTTCTTCAATCGGCTGACTTCGGTCCAGACATCGCGCAGATACGCCTGGTAATAGTCGATCTTCGCCTTGTCGGTGAACGCCTCGCCGTGCCCTGGCATCACAGTGTCGAAGTCGAGCTTCTTCAGCGCGTCGAGTGATGCGACCCACTCCTCGGGATAGGAGTCGCTCAAATTCGACAACCCCGCTGTGAGGAAGTCGCCGGTCATCACGACCTTCTCATTCGGGAGATAGACCACGACGTCGCCGGCCGTATGACCGCGACCGAGGTAGCGAATCTGAATCTCGCGATTCCCACGGTAGAGCGTCATCTGTGTCGTCAGCGTCACGTTTGGCGGGGTCAGCTTCAGCTCTTTCTGCGAAACGTAGTTGTTCTCTGTCACCTGCAGCTGTGCCTGGAGCTTGGCCTTGGCAGCTGAATCCGCTTCCGACGCGATCCGAGTGCGCATGTTCTCAATCTGCCCAGGCATCCCCGTCAAGTAGCTCTGGTAAAGCGGCATCGCCGTCGAATTGCTCAAGAGCATCCGGCGCGTGAACTCGTGGCCGATGATCTGGACGTTGGGCTCGAAGATCTGATTGCCGTGCGCGTGATCGAAGTGGAAGTGTGTATTGATCACCGTGGTCACCGGCTTGTTGGTGACCTCCTTGATCTCTTCGAGCAGGACCCACGCTGCGGCGGGTGACACGTGGTCGTCCACGACGATGACGTCGTTGTCGTTGACGATGAAGGAGGAGTTGCCGACGACGGCAAGGGAGCCGGTGCCGACGGCGTGATAGACGCCTTCTTTGACCTTGTTGAACCTGAAGGCCTTGCCATTGTGAGTCGTGCCGGCCGGTTGGCGCGACTGCGCCGCAATCGCCACGGCGAACATCGCCGCGATTACACCCAGCACGACAGGTCGCTTCGTCATCACGTTTACTCCGCTAGTCTCACCAGGTTCACGCCCGTCATCTCGACGAGAACGACGAGGGCCGTCGCCACGATCGTAGAGACGACGAGCATCCACGCTATCCGGACGAACCGCATCAGCATGGCGCGATTGTAGCGTAACGCCTCGCGCGATCGCCTATCCTGTTCGACATGTCAGAGACGCGGCAGCCGCTCTCGATGATCCGGTCGTACACCGCGGCCGACGCGCTCACCATCGGCAACGCGAGCTGCGGGACGATTGCGATCTTCCTCTGCCTCGACTACGTGGCGACGACCAGTGCGCGATACCTGTGGATGGCGTTCATCCTGCTTCCGCTGGCGCTCGTGTTCGATGTGCTCGACGGGTACGTGGCGCGCACGCAAAAGGGGCGGCAGTCCGTGCTCGGAGGGGATCTGGACTCACTGGCCGATGTCATCTCGTTCGGCGTCGCCCCCGCGGTGCTCGGGTTCACGCTCGGGCTGCGCGGCGGATGGGACATGGTGTGCCTGACGTACTTCGTCGTGTGTGGCGTCAGTCGTCTTGCGCGGTTCAACGCGACCGCAGCGGCTCTGGCTGATACGGCGACCGGTAAGGTGAAATACTTCGAGGGCACGCCCATTCCGACGACTATTGTGATTGTGGGTCTGCTCGCGATCGCATTCATGCTCGAGCGGATCGACAGCGCACTCTGGTTTGGCGTCGCCCGAATTGCATCGGCCACACTGCACCCGCTCTCGCTGTTGTACGTGGCGAGCGGCAGCGCCATGATCAGCACGATCCGGATTCCCAAACCCTAGAACCAGGCCCCAAGGACCAAGTCCCGTCCTTAGGCTGTGACCTACCCTGTCACACCCTTCCTGCACCATGAACGTGGAGGGGGGAATGTCAGCCATCGTCATCTGCTTCGAAACCTTTCGGATTGAACGAGATCGCCGGCGGACGGAGGACGCTTCCGAGGCTTCGGAAGCCGCGCGACGCGTGCCGTTCCTGCGGGATCCCGGAGTGGCGCTGACTCCACGCCAGATCGCTCATCGGCAGACGATGCTCGGGTACTGGAAGGAGCGCCGCAGGGCGCTGTTCGGCGTATTGAGAGAGAAGTAGCGTTTCAGAGAGGCAGCGCGCGAGCGCGAAAGATCGCTTCGTTCAGGTCGATGCCAAAGCCTGGCCGGTCCGGCACCTGGATGGTGCCGTTGATGAATCGCTCGGGTGGTACGAGCATCTCGGATCGCCAGCCGACCTCGCCGTACTGCAACTCGAGATAGTTGACGTTCTTCATTCCGGCGCAGACCTGCACGCTTGCCGCGGTCGATACCGGTCCGCTCGGATTGTGCGGCGCCACCATCACGCCTTCCGCCGCGGCCATGGCGGCAATGCGCGTCAGTTCCAGCAGGCCCCCGCAGTGCTTCACGTCCGGCATGATCGTGTCCACCGCCTTGCGACGCGCCAGCGGCGAGAACCCGGCGAGGCCGAAGAGCGTCTCACCACCGGCCATCTGCTGACGGATGCGTCGTCTGATCGCGATCGTTTCATCCACCTTCTCAGGTGGGACCGGCTCTTCGTACCACGT
This sequence comes from uncultured Acidobacteriota bacterium, assembly GCA_963772955.1. Lineage (GTDB taxonomy): Bacteria > Acidobacteriota > Vicinamibacteria > Vicinamibacterales > UBA2999 > Gp6-AA40. Next base: position 171,963 of record CAVYZF010000011.1, read on the forward strand.
GAGATTCTGTGGCTCGAGCCGCTCGGCGACGTGCACGGCTCGCTCGACGTCGAAGAAGCTGTGGCAGTCCACCATGATCGCGACGTCGGGACCGACCGCTTCGCGCATCGCAGCGACTGACGCGATGCCGGCGTCAACCGCTCGCGCGATCTCGGCGTCAGGCGAGCCAGGTGGTGGAAACCCATCCCACGGCGCTGCCTTCAGCGCGCGAAAGCCGTCGGCCACAGCACGCCTGGCGGCTGCAGCGAAGCCTGCGGGTGTACGTGGATCGGTGGCGCGATTGATGTTGGCGTAGACGGGCAGCGAATCGCGGACCTTCCCGCCCAGGAGGACGTAGCTCGGCACGTCGAGCGCTTTACCGGCAAGATCCCACAGGGCCTGTTCAATCGCGCTGAACGCGGTCGCGGGCACGAGCCCTTGCCGGGCCATACCCTCGCCGCGTTGTCGATAGGATTCGATCTCGAACGGCGACCGGCCGTTGATCAGATCGAAGAACGCCGTGAGCTGCTTCTGCATGCGCGCGGCATCGTCGGCGGTCGTGTTCGCGAAGCCGAAGGCATCCGATGCCTCGCCGACGCCGACGAGACCAGCGTCGGTCCTCAAGCGCACGATGAGCCAGACCGTTCGGTAGGTCGCACGGATGGGAAGCAGTTCGACGCCGGTGACTCGCAGTTGTGGTGCCGCCGCCTGCGCACGCACCAGCGTCAGCAGGGGAGCCACGGTCGCGCTCGCTGCCGCAAGCAGCGCGTCTCGGCGAGTCAGCGTCATTGGCTGCAGCGTCAGCTTCGGATGACGATCGTTTCACCGATCTCGCGGAGCGCGAGTCGGTCGTGCTCTCTTGCGAGCGCCTGCTGAATGCGATCGATCGGCTCCATGAAGGGTTCGTTGCTCAACCGGAACGACTGATGGTGCACCGGCACGATCAGCCGTGCGTCAGCAGCGTCCGCCATCGTGACCGCCTGTTCAGGCGTGCAGTGGTTGTAGATCCACGGGTCGTACGCGCCGATCGGCATGACGGCCGCATCGAAAGGACCGTATCGCCGGTGATTCTTGAACGCAGGCGTGACTGCGGTGTCGCCGCCAATGAGGATGCGCCGCCCCTCGCGCTCGAGCACCCAGCCCGTGTAACCGCGCCACGTGTCGCGGCGGACGCGCGCACCCCAGTGCTTGACCTCGATCGCTCGGACAAGCACCTCTCCTCGCGGTGTGTTCACCCTGGTTGATTCATTCCAATGCAACTCGGTCACCGATGCATACCGTCGTCGCGGAAGCAGATCGGAGATGTCTGCTGCCATGACCGCCGCAGGCTTGCCGCGGATCGATCCGAGTGAGGGTGTGTCAAGGTGGTCGAAGTGCGCGTGCGACACGAGCACGAGATCGATCTCCGGAAGTTCGTCGGGCGAGAGCGCGCACTGCACGAGGCGCATCGGCCCGAGTGTTCCCAGCCCGAGGTCCACGCCGATGCGAGGGTACAGCGCAGGGTCGGTCAGGATGCGCAGACCGTACAAGTTGATGAGGACGGTGGCATGTCCGAGCCACGCGAGCGTCACGGCATTGTCAGCCCAGGCCGCGGGCGTTGGCTTGTGCGGAGCCGCGGGAATATCCCGGCCGATTTCATCGAAGCGCTGCCGGATGAACCGGGCGCCCCACGACGATGACACGCCGACCCACGCGGCTCCGCCAGCAGCAGCGGTTGCACCAGTAGTCATGAATGCGCGGCGGTTCAGCAAGGGGCGTGTGAGTGCCATCGGCTGCGTACAGTCTGCAGGCGAGCGGTGCGAACGGTCAATGCGGTCACGAATGATAGGACGTCGGCCGCGGGCTAGGGGTTCCAGCGTCGGCGTCAGGCTACGATCAAGGGGATGCGGAACCTTCCGGAATCGCTGCGACGCCGACTGGCGTCGCCGCTGCCTGGCGTCGATGCCCAGTCGCGGATGTCGCCTCGTCCGCGACTTGGGCGCAGACTCCGGCATCGATGTGAGCGCGACTGCGTCCGGCCGCGGCGCTGCTTCTGATCTACCCGCACGAGAACGCGTGGCACGTGCCGTTGACCGTACGTGGATCGAATCTGCGTCATCACACGGGACAGGTCTCGCTGCCCGGCGGACGTCTCGATGACGGTGAGTCAATCGAGGATGGCGCGCTGCGCGAAGCCCACGAAGAAGTCGGCATCATGCGGGCCGAGGTCGACGTGTTGGGTCGCCTCACGCCGTTACCGGTCTGGGTGAGTGGTCACCTCCTGCATCCGGTTGTTGGCGTCGCGTCGCGTCGGCCGGATTTCAGTCTCGCCTCACACGAAGTCGAACGATTGATCGAAGTGCCGATCGCGCTCCTGCGCGAGCCGGAGCGAGTAATGTGGGAAGAGCGCACGCGGATCCTTCCTCCCAAAGGCGTCATGAATGTTCCTTATTTCGATTTATCCGACGTACGTGTATGGGGAGCGACGGCGATGGTGCTCGCCGAATTCGTCGCGCTTGTCGAGGAGGTGGAGAAGTCCGCGTGAAACAAGACACAGTGTGAGCCGAAGCAGGACATTTCTCTCCAACCAGGCAGGGATCCGTTTCGCGCCCCGCACGATCGCCCTGGCCAGCACTGGCCGGATTCTTGCCAGTCGAATATTCACCTGAGCGCCTCGTAGGGCGTTCACAGGAACCGGTACGGGTAAAGTCCTCGCCGCAACTTGCCGATGGGCTGGTACAAACCCGGGTGGTGGACCAAAGTACGAGTCCGCGCAGGAGGTGGCATGGGGCCGCTACAGGAACTACTCGCCGTCGATCAACGTCGTGCGCTCGAGTTCTTCGTCACGGGTCTTCAGGACGTCTCCGATCCGAAGGTCGATCGGCAGGAGCTGCTGTACAACGCGAGCGTGCTCGCGCACTACGCGCAAGTCTCCACCACGGCCGAACTCGAGATGCCGGCGCCATCGAACCTGAGCGCCGTGTTCGATCACTTCGTGTCGAACGCCGCGGTGCCGCACGACCGCGATCTTATGGAGACTGCCGGGGCGCAGTGCCTCTTCCTCTCAGGGTTTTTCGAGGAGCAGATGCGTGCCCGTCACAATATCCGCTGGTATGCGGATCTCGGCGCAGGCTTCTTCATTCGCTCAGCCGAGCAGCAGGAGTCCGCAAAGAAGGCGCGGCTGCTCGTGATGATGGCCAGGCATTTCGAGGCGTGGCGGCAGCGTCACGCCCGGCTCAGCCGGGAGCTGCGCGAGCAGCATTACCTGCTGACACCGCCGCCGACGTCATTGATGTAGGTGTGGCGCCTGCAGAGGCGTACAGTGCCTCATGCGCATTCACTCTTCGCCGACCGTCCTTGCGACGGTTGTAATCCTGGCGTTCGCGCTCCCAGCTTCTGCTCAGCGAGTCGCCTTCGAGCGCTCGTACACCGTCGGAGCGACGCCCACGCTCGACGTCACCACGATTCGAGGAAAGATCGATGTCTCGGTAGGAACGACGGATCGCGTCGAGGTCCGTGGCACCGCGACGGTTCGATGGGGACTGAGTTCACCAACCGAAGCGTACGAACTGGTCAAACGCGTGGCGGCCAATCCTCCGATTCAGCAGGACGGCGACACTATCAGGCTTCGCCCGCCGGCGGCTCCCGAGGAGCAGCGTGCGATGACCGTCGCGTACGACATCGCAGTACCGCGCGGGACTATCGTCAGGGCAAACAGCGACTCGGGCGAGACAACGATTGCCGGTGTGGCCGGTCGGGTATCCATCCGGACCGGATCCGCGTCGATCTCCGTGCGGGATCTCGGGGGCGATACGGACGTAACGACGCAATCGGGCGCGGTGGACGCGGATCGTATCGCTGGAAACCTCAACGTGTCGACGCAGAGCAGCCGCGTCACCGCTCGCAACCTGGGTGGCGGCCTGCGTGTGCGCACTCAAAGCGGCGCGGTCGAGGGAACCTTCCGCGGACCTGGCAGCGTCGACATCGGAACGTCGTCGAGTGCCATCGATCTCGTTGGAGTCAAGGGCGCGCTGACAGCGACGTCGAACAGCGGACGGATTCGCGTCAGCGGTCTGCCAGGAGAGCCGTGGCAGGTAACGAGTGGGTCCGGGAGCTTTGAGCTGGACTTCGATTCGAATGCGAACTTGACGCTCGACGCGCGCAGCGGTTCGGGCTCGGTTCGTGTGGATGGTTTAGCGCTCAAGGGATCGGCGTCGAAGGGCGCTGCGTCGGGCACCATCGGCCTCGGTGGTCCGCTCGTACGCGCCAGCAGTCGCAGCGGATCGATCCGAATCGGCCTGCGATAGGGTTGGGTGGGGACGGGCCTTTACACTCCGATTCAGTTGTGTTGAGTACGAGATCAGTCGGCGGGCCTTTAGCCACGTCGTGGCGCCCAACACTTTAGGCCCGCCCACCGCTCGCTTACTTCGCCGTGTGCGACGTCTCCATCAGCACGACCCCCGCGCTGGCAGCCGGTGGCAACTTCAGCTTGTCGCCTACAGATCCCAGGCTGAAGCCCTCACGCACGGTGCCCTTCACGTTGACCTGTGCGCCCTTGCGCGGCACGCCGCGATTAGACACGACCCAGAGCTTCCCGGTCTTGTCCTCGATCTGATAGGCGCCGTTGCCGACGACGGAGTAGCTGTCAACGACTGCGCCGGACAGCTTCACTTCTTTGTCGCGATAGCGTCCCGGATCCGCAAGCACCTGATTGATCGATCGTGCGGCACACGCGCCCGACAACAGCGCACCAGCCAGCACGACGACGAGAGCCGCACTCCTGACAATCGATCTGTTCATGCCACACCTCTCTGTCAGACGCGCTTAGAACAGCACCGCGACGTCGAGAATGAACCCACGATCGTTGTATACCACGGCGTGCCCATCGATGAGGCCGCGATGATATCCGTAGGGCACAGCGATGAGCTCGCGCTCGACATAGACCGGGACCGGGCGAACGCGCTTCGCCCATCCGGGCGGCAGATAGCCGGCGCGATAGTATTTCTTCTGCAACCCCGGAGGCAGCGGCCGATAGTACGGCCGGTAGTAGTCGCGAATGACGACGACATCACGACTGCGATAGTAGCGATCACCGCGGTAGTGTCGATCGTCTCGATAGTCGCGCGAGTCCCGGTAGGATCGACTGTCGTAGCGCTCGTAGCGACCGCCCCGCTCATGTCCTTTCTTGTCTCCGGCTTCCGCGCGATCGGCAAATACAGTTCCGCTAAGCAGTGCACCGGCGACGACGACTGGCAGCAGCGATTTCACGTCCCACCTCCGTTGTCGAAGACCGGGGAGCCTTCTGGGCCGTGATATGGCAAGGCGCCTGCCAAGCGCAGGTGGCGCGGCTGAAGTAACGGCCTGACAGCGATTTGCGTGGGTTTCGTCTTGTAAATTATCTCGGTCGGGCGTCCTCCGGATGTGACGCGAGGTCGCCCTGTGAGGTCAGCGGTAGTAGGCTATGTCTCTTCCTTCGGCTCCAAGGAGAGCCGCTCTCCAATGATCCACGTTGAGAACCTGGTCAAGACCTTTGGCGAGGTCAAGGCCGTGGACGGCATTTCGTTCGACGTCGCTCCCGGCGAGATCTTCGCGTTTCTCGGCCCCAACGGCGCGGGTAAGACGACGACCATTCAGATGCTCACGACACTGCAGCGGCCGACGAGCGGCACGATGAAACTTGATGGCCTGGACCCGGCGGCACAGCCGCTCCAGGCGCGCAGCCGGTTCGGAATCGTGTTTCAGGACCCGAGCCTCGATGTCGAGCTCACGGCCTACGAGAACATGGATCTGCACGGCGCGCTGTATCACGTGCCGCGCAAGGTTCGCCACGAGCGCACTGAGATTCTGCTGACGCTCTTCGAGCTGTGGGATCGCCGCGACTCGTATGTGAAGACGTTCTCCGGCGGTATGAAGCGCCGGCTCGAGATCGCGCGCGGCCTGCTGCACACGCCGAAGATTCTGTTTCTCGATGAGCCAACGCTCGGTCTCGATCCGCAGAGCCGCAATCAGCTCTGGACACACGTGAAGCACCTGAACGAAACCGAGGGTGTGACCGTGTTTCTCACGACTCACTATATGGACGAAGCCGAGCGCACGGCGCATCGCATTGCCATCATCGACCACGGTCACATCGTCGCGCAGGGGACGGCGCAGTCGCTCAAAGAGCAGACCGGCGCTGACTCCCTCGAGGGCGCGTTCCTCAAGCTGACCGGATCGACGATTCGCGACGAGCGTGCAGATTCCGCGGACCAGATGCGCCAGATGGCCAGAATGTGGAGGAGATGAGCCGTGACCGTCGTCTACTATCTGTGGCTCCGCGAGGTGAAGCGCTATCTGCGGTCGCGTCCGCAGATCATCGGGTCGATTGCGCAACCGCTCTTGTATCTCCTCGTGCTCGGCTTCGGGCTTGGCCCGGTGTTCGAGCAGTCAGGGCAGGGAAGCTACCTGCAGTTCATCGCGCCTGGCGTGGTGGGGATGGCGATTCTGTTCACGTCGATCTTCTCCGGCATCGGCCTGCTGTGGGATCGACAGTTCGGCTTCCTCAAGGAGACGCTCGTTGCGCCTGTCCCGCGACTGCAGATCATGCTGGGCCGGACGCTCGGCGGCGCGACGATCGCATCGATTCAGGGCACGCTGATTCTCATCGTCTGCATGATCGCGGGATTCCGGCCGTACAGCGTGGCGATGATTCCGCTGGCGTTCGCGTTCATGCTGCTCGTCGGACTCGTGTTCGCGGGGCTCGGCACGGCGATCGGATCGTCGCTGAAAGACATGCAGGGCTTTCAGCTCATCATGAACTTCCTGGTGATGCCGATCTTCTTTCTATCGGGCGCGCTCTTTCCGCTGAACAATCTGCCGACGGCGCTCACGCTTGCGACGCGAGTGGATCCACTGTCGTACGGGATTGATGGACTGCGCGGCGCCCTGATCGGCCTGACGCAGTTCGGGGTCGTCATGAATTTCGGGGTACTGCTGATCTTCGCGTCGGGCTTCCTGGTGCTGGGCGCCTGGGCGTTCTCGAGGATTCAAATCTGACGTCAGGGAAGGCGACTTCGCGGGAGACTTCGACACAGGGCTGCGCCCGACAATAGGCTCTGGATGAGGGCCCGATTGGCCCCGTTCGCGAAGACATAAATCCCCGTGCCGGCGACCTTTTGGCTCCCGAGCCCTCGTGATCCCACGCCATTTTGCTGGCGTTTTCTTTGAATGAGCGGCTTCTACCCATGGCATCCGCGCCCGTCGCGATCTCCGGATTCGATAGACCTGCAGTCTTCAAGCGTTGGCGTCTGTCCGGCGCCCAGACTCTCTGGCTGGCGTTCGTCATCGTGCAGGTCCTTGACGGCGCGATGTCCTACGTCGGCGTATCGCTCCATGGACCCGCCATCGAGGCGAATCCGCTGGTGGCCTGGTATCTCGCCGTGTTTGGTCCGGCCGTCGGTTTCACGGTCGCGAAGCTATTCGCGGTGACCTGCGGCGCGGTCCTCTACTTCACGGCCCGCCATCGCTGGGTCGCGATTCTCACGATCGTGTATCTCGTCTTCGCCGTCGGCCCCTGGCTGCAGCTGCTTTCGGGCAGGTTCTAGCTACCTCTCTCCGACATCGCTCATACCTGCGCCCGCACCGGCTAAAATGCGGCGTATGTACACCGCGCTCCTGTTTCTGCATTCATGGATTCGGTGGCTCGTCATTCTGAGCGGCATTGCCGCTCTTGGCGGCGCGGTGGCTGGCGTTACGACTCGTCGTGCGTGGCTGCCGGTTGACAACCTGCGCCTCGTGCTCTTCAGCACGACGCTCGACGTGCAGATGCTGATCGGGCTGATCCTCTACGCGTTTCTCAGCCCGGTGACGCGATCCGGTTTCGAGAACATGTCGTTGACGATGCGCGATCCGATCCTGCGCTTCTTCGTGGTGGAGCACCTCACCGGGATGATCATCGCGATCGCGCTCGCACACATCGGGCGTGCTCGGGTGAAGAAGGCGACGGACGGCAACACGCGTCACCGCTACGTGCTGATCTTCGTCGGCCTGGCGATGGTGGTGATTCTGTTGTCGATTCCATGGCCGGGGATGCCAGGAGGGCGCGAGCTCCTCAGGGGACTGACGAGCACGCTATAATTCCTGCTTCTCATGTTGGTGGCGCGCCGATTCGTCATCAGCGGCCGCGTGCAGGGCGTCGGTTTCCGGTACTTCACACAGGACTGCGCGTTACGCGAAGGCCTGACCGGGTGGGTGCGCAATCTGCCGGACGGTCGCGTTGAGGCTCACGTCGAAGGGGAGTCCGCGTCGGTGACGCGCATCGAGCGCGCGTTGCGCTCGGGCCCGGGTGGCGCGCGCGTCCAGACCGTGACCGTCGATGTCGAGGATGTGAGCGGCGCCTACGATACGTTCTCGGTGACCTCTTAAGCACGATCCTCTTGCACAGAGACTGAATGGACCTCAAACAGCACATCAGACACGTGCCCGACTTCCCGAAGGCGGGCATCCTCTTCTACGACATCACGACGCTCCTCAGAAATCCCGCGGGCCTCCAGGCGACGATTGATCAACTGTCGACGCCATACCTGAAGTCCTCGATCGATCTTGTCGTCGGGATCGAGAGTCGCGGCTTCATCCTGGGAAGCCCGGTGGCGCAGCGGCTCGGGGCCGGGTTCGTGCCGATCCGGAAGCCGGGAAAGCTGCCGGCCAAGGCGAGGAAGGAAACCTACGAGCTCGAATACGGCACCGACGCGCTCGAGATCCACGAGGACGCCGTGCAGCGCGGCCAGCGCGTGTTGATCGTGGACGATGTGCTCGCGACCGGGGGAACGGCTGCTGCCGCCGCGCGCCTCGTGAAGGATCTTGGTGCTGACCTGCAGGGGCTGGCGTTTCTGATCGAACTGTCGTTCCTGAAGGGGCAGGCCAGGCTGCAGGGCGAGCAGGTCTTCTCGGTGCTTCAGTACTGACGGGAGTCTCGTAGAATGGGGAAAGGTCCCCGTAGCTCAGTCGGATAGAGCGAGCGCCTCCTAAGCGCTAGGCCGGCAGTTCGATTCTGCCCGGGGACGCCATATGATGTCGGCCGTCGGCTGAAGCCCGTAGCCGAAAGAGAGAGCAGCGCAGAGAGCTATGAAACGTCAAGAACGTCATCACCTGAAAGAGAACGAGCTGGTCCACTCCATCGAGGCCACGCGCGACTTCGTCGAAACACGGAAGCGCGAGATCGGGATGGCGGCAGTGGCGGTGGTCGTCATCGCCGTGATCGCGATCGGCGCGTTCATGTACCGGCGGAGCAGTCAGTCGCGTGGCTCGGAGCTGCTCGCCGAAGCGATGGTCGCGCTCAATGCGCGCGTCGTGCCAGCGGGCGCGGCGAGCCAGGGCGAAGACATTCCAGCCTCAGCGTCGCTTGGTGCGGTGGGAAGTTTCGCCACCGAGAGCGCGAAGCTGAATGCGGCCCTGCCGAAGCTTCAAGCCGCCGCCGATGCGTACCCTGACAGCCCCGCAGGGATCACGGCGCGCTATCACCTCGCCGGCGCGCTCGCGGCTCTCGCTCGTCACGACGACGCGATCAAACAGTTCGACGACGTCGCGCGACGCGCCGGAGGCGGAAGCATCTACGGCCGCATGGCTCGCCTCGGTAAAGCCGACACGCAAGCGCGCGCCGGTCAGGTAGACGCCGCGATCGCGACCTGGAAAGAGATGGCCGCATCGACCACGGGCGAGTTCCCGGTGGACGCGATCCTGATGGAGCTGGCGCGTGCCTACATCCAGAAGGGCGACCGCGAAGAAGCGCGAAAGACCTACAGCCAGTTGATCGATCAGCACCCCAATTCGCCGTACACGTCAGAGGCCCGCACCGGGCTCGAAAACCTCAAGGGCTGAGTCCTCAAGCCCCAGCGCCGGCTGCCGATTGGTCGTGAAGTGTGGACCTGGCTCGCGGTGTGTCTCGGCGGTGCGTGTCTGCTTCTCGCCGGCGCCTGGATGCGCTGCCGGCGGGGTCCGCTGACGCGCCCCTCGACACGTCTCGCGACTGATCTGCTGTCAGACCGACAGCTGTTCGAGCTCGCCGAGGAAGCGGCCGGCTTCGGCGTCTGGGAACGAGATCTCGCGAGCGACACGACCTTGCTGTCAGCGGGCGCAGCCGCGCTGAGCGGGTATCCACCGGTCGCCACGCAGAAGTCGGTCGCAGAGCTCGTTCTCCTGATTCATCCCGACGACCTCACGGCCGGCGCGGTCACGCGCGCGATCGAGCAGCGCAGCAGCTTCCAGTCGGACTTCCGCGTGCGTCAGGCCAACGGGTCGTACCGGTGGCGACGGAATCGCGGACGCGTGGAATCGGTCAATGGAACTCCCGTGAGAATGGTCGGCGCGATCAGCGACATCCACGACGAGAAGCTGATGGTCGAGCGACTGGCGGAGGCCGCTGCCCGCATGACGCTGGCAGAAGATGTGGCCGGCTTCGGCGTGTGGGAGCTCGACGCGCCGGGCGGCATGATGACACTCTCCGCCGGCGCCGCCGCCTTGAGTGGATTCGAGCGCCAGAGCATGCGCGTACCGGCGGGGGAGGTGACATCCCGAATCCATCCGGAAGATCTCGCGGGGGTCGGCGCGGTGATCGAGCGTGCGATTCGAAATGGCGAACCGTACCGCATCGACTGTCGCGTCATGTTGCCCGACGGTGAGCTCCGATGGATCCGGAGCCAGGCGCACGTGCAGATGGTTGATGGACACGCCGCGCGGATCACCGGCGCCATCATCGACATCACTCGCGAACGAGTTCTGCTCGACCGACTGCGGGAGAGCGCAGAACGCATGCGCCTCGCCGAGGAAGCCGCAGGCTTTGGCGTGTGGGAGTCCGATCGACAGGCACAATCCGTGACCGTCTCCGAGGGAATGCTCAGACTCCACGAGCTTCCCGCAGGTGCCCCCCTCACATATACGGCCCGCGACATCGTGACGATGCTCGACCCGGACTACATCGCGGCGTTGAGGGCGGCGACGGACGAATCGTTCGAGACTGGTCAGCGCATTCAGCTCGAGGTCCCGGTTCGCGCGCAGGACGGCACCACACGGTGGCGCCGGATTCAGGCCCGCCCGGAATTCCGGAACGGCGAGCCGTGGCGGCTCATCGGCGCGACACTCGACATCACCAGCGAGCGACAGATGCGCCTGTCGCTCGAGCAGGCGCGCGCGAAGGCCGAGGCCGCGGCGAAGGCCAAGAGCGAGTTCCTCGCCAACATGAGCCACGAGATCCGCACGCCGCTCAACGGCGTGCTGGGGATGACGCAGCTGCTGCTCGACACGCCGCTGACGCCGCAACAGCGTGACTGGGTCGAGACGGCCATGGGCTCGGGCACGGCGCTGCTCACGATTATCAATGACATTCTCGACTTCTCGAAAATCGAGGCCGGGAAGCTCGCGATTGACGTTCATCCGTTCGATCTCCGCCGTCTGCTGGAAGACGTTGCCGGCATCCTCTCGGCGAAGGCGGCGGACAGGGGCGTCGAGTTGATGGTGCGTTACAGCCCGGGCACGCCGGTCCACCTGGTTGGTGACGCCGACCGCATCAGGCAGGTCGCCCTCAACCTTGCGAACAACGCGGTCAAGTTCACAGACAAGGGGCACGTCGTCATCAGCGCCGAAGCGCTCGAACAGGATGGTGTGGGCGCAACGATCCGCATCGCGGTGGCAGACACGGGCATCGGAATTCCGCCGCAGGCGCTCGAGACGCTGTTCGACAAGTTCACGCAAGCCGACTCGTCGACAACAAGGAAATACGGCGGCACCGGCCTTGGTCTCGCCATCTCGAAGCGACTCGTCGAACTCATGCGAGGCACACTCGGCGTCGAGAGCCAGGAGGGACGCGGCTCCACCTTCGAGTTCACGCTGCAGTTGCCGCTCGGAAACCATGCCGATGTAACGGGAGCCAATCCGACGGTCTCGCTGCGAGGCGCACGCGTGCTGATCGCCGTCGAGAACGTCGTCAATCGACGCGTGATTCACGAGCAGATCCTGAGCTGGGGCCTGCGCGACGGGACGTGCGCGAGCGGTCAGGAAGCGTTCGATATCCTGCGGACGGCCCGCAGGGGTGGTGATCCGTATCAGATCATCATCGCCGACCAGGAAGTGTCAGGCGTCGATGGCATGACGCTGCCGATGGCATTGCGGCGCGACGAACACGGCCGCAATCTGGTGTACGTGATGCTCACGTCGATCGGGCGGCTCATCGACGATGGGGAGCTGCCGGCGCTGGGAATCGACGCCTGCCTCGCGAAGCCGGTTCGATACGAGCGTCTCATCACAACCCTCGCGACAGCGTGGGCCCGTCGAACGTCGCTTACGGCAGAGGGTGACCGTTTCGTGCCGCGCTCTGGTCCGGCACTCACCGTGACGCACGACCTGCCGCAGTTCAGCGCGGACGTGCTCGTCGTCGAAGACAACATGGTGAACCAGAAGGTGGCGGTCGCGTTGTTGAAGCGACTCGGCGTCCGAGTGGACGTGGCCAGCGATGGCCGTGAAGCGGTCGAGCGTGTGCAGTCGCGCCCGTACGACCTTGTGTTGATGGACTGCCAGATGCCGAACATGAACGGGTACGACGCGACGATCGAGATCCGACGTCGAGAAGGCGCAGCGCCACCCGTGCCGATCATCGCGATGACCGCGGACGTGATCGACGACTCGAAGGAGCGGGCGTTTCAGGCGGGCATGAACGACTTCGTCGCCAAGCCGGTCGACATGCAGGATCTCAGTCGCGCGCTGCGGATCTGGCTGAAGCAAGCGGCGTAGCGACGCGCCTGACGTCGCGCAGTGCGCTGAAATCACCTACCGGGTTCAGGTGCAGGCCCATCAGCCCCTGCTGCGACACGATCACGTTGGTCTTGTTCCAGATCGGAATGTAGGGCGCATCGGCCGCGATCAGCTTCTGAGCGTCGCCGTAGTATCGCTTTCGCGAGCCCTCGTCGATGGCGGTCGTCGCGAGGTCGAGCAGTCGATCGACCATCGCGTTCTGGTAGTGGCCGCGATTGAAACCTTCGGGCGGAATCTCCTTCGAGTGGAAGACCCTGCGCAGGATGTCGGGATCGATCATCGCTCCGCCGACCCATTGCAGCGCGAACAGCTGGAAGTTGCCTCTGACGACGTCGTTGTAGAAGGTGGCGAACTCGTAGGCCGAGACATCGAGGTCGATGCCGACGCTCGCGAGGTCGTGCTGAATGGCGGTCGCCTGGAGTCGGGTCTCGTCGTTCGTCGAGATCTTGAGCGAGAGCTTCAGGCGAGAGCGAGGGCCATTGCCATCCGGATCCGGCAGGCCGGCTTCGTCCAGCAGGCGGCGCGCACGCTCGGGATCGTAGGCGAATCGGAACACGTCCGGCTCGAATGCCCATGCGAGATCGGGAACCAGGCCGGCGGCGGGGCGTCCGAGGCCACGACGCAGGTAGCTGATGATCGCGTCGCGGTTGGTCGCGTAGCCGAGGGCATGGCGAACGCGGACATCGGCAAGTACCGGGTCCCGCATGTTGACGCCGAGATAGAAGAAGTCGAGCCCCGGCGAGCGCGTGATCGAGAACTGCTCGCTCTGTTCGAGCTGGTACACGATGTCCGGTGGCAGATCGTTCACGACGAGATCGGTCGTGCCCTTGCGAAGCTCGAGGCCACGCATGGTGTCGTCCGGCACCACTTTCATGATGATGCCCGCGTTGTTGGGCAGGCCGTCCCAGTAACCCTCGAACGCCGAGAGCTCCAGCGTGTCGTCGGCATCGTAGCGGACGAAGCGATACGGCCCGGTCCCGATGGGGAACGTGCGAAGCGAGTCCCCGGCGCCAGCGGGAACGATCGGTGGAACGCCCGTCAACTGCATCGGGAAGGCAGCGAAGGGCTCGCTCAGTGTGAAGACGACCGTGTGATCGTCGATGGCCGTGACGTCTGCGAGCGCACGGAATGCGCCTTTGAACGGCGACGGCAGCGCGGGGTCGAGGATGCTCTTGAAAGTGTAGATCACGTCGCGTGACGTCAGTTCGTGGCCGTCGTGAAAGGTCACGCCGTGACGCAGGTACGCGACGTAGGTGAGCGGGTCGGGGTTGTCGAGACGCAGGGCCAGCGACGGCCGGATTCGCAAGTCGTCCGTGTGTTCCAGCAACGCGCTGTACACCAGCTGAGACATCCGCTGCGTCGCTTCGTCGCTGCTCAACCGGGGATCGAGCGTGTTCGGGCCTGACCGAACGGCAATCGTGATGACACTGGGATCACGAGGCGCCGACGACGAGCACGCGGCGCTCAGTAATGCAAGAGGCAAAAGGCAAAAGGCAAATCGCAGTTCAGTGTGCGAGCCCCAACGGTGTTTGCCTTTCGCCTCTTGCATTTTGCATTTTGCATTTTGCATTTTCAATTACAGCGTCATGCGTCCTGTGACAGCGTCTTGAGCTCGGCCAGCAGTTCAAGCGCCTGACGCGGCGTCGTGTTGTCGACGTCGATCGTGTCGAGCTTCGCGAGAATCTCGTCCCCGCGTCTGCTGCCGGTGTCGAGAGCAGCTGCAAAGAGACCGAGCTGAGCGTTCGATGGTCCTCCCGCGGCCGACGACAGCGTCGGACGCCCACCACGTGATGCTTCGTCGCGCTCGAGGCCGGCAAGGATCTCCTGTGCGCGCGTGACGACCGTCGCTGGCAGGCCCGCGAGGCGCGCGACCTGAATCCCGTAGCTGCGGTCCGAGCGCCCACTCACGATCTTGCGCAGGAAGATGATCTGATCCTTCCACTCGCGAGCTGAGACGTGGGCGTTGACGACACCGGGAAGCGAATCAGCCAGGTCGGTGAGCTCGTGGTAGTGAGTCGCGAACATCGTCTTCGGACGTGCGCGTGGGCTCGTCGCGAGGTGCTCGGCGACCGCCCAGGCGATGCTCAATCCGTCGAAGGTCGATGTGCCGCGTCCGATCTCGTCGAGCACGACCAGGCTGCGCGACGTCGCAGTGTGCAGGATGTTCGCGGTCTCCTGCATTTCGACCATGAACGTTGAATGGCCGCGAGCGATGTTGTCGGAGGCTCCGACGCGCGCGAAGATGCGATCGATGACGGGAAGCTTGGCCTGGCGCGCCGGCACGAACGAGCCGATCTGCGCCAGGAGCGGAATCAGCGCGGTCTGACGGAGGTAAGTCGACTTGCCGCCCATGTTCGGTCCCGTCAGCACCACGAGCTGCCGGGTCGATCCGTTGAGATCGATGTCGTTGGGCACGAACTGATCGGCGAAGCGCTCGACGACCGGGTGGCGCCCATCGACCACAACGAACTCGTCGCCCTCATGAAGATGAGGCTTGGTGTAGTTGGCGATCGCGGCCGTCTCGGCGAGGCCGGCCAGGACATCGAGCGTGGCGAGGGCGCGCGCCGTGTCCTGGACCCTCGCGGCTTCCGCCGCAACGCTCGACCGCAGCGCCTCGAAGATCTCGAGCTCACGCGCGAGGATGCGCTCATCCGCGCCGAGCACCTTCTCTTCGTATTCCTTGAGTGCCGGTGTGGTGAAGCGCTCGCCGCCGGCGATCGTCTGCTTGCGCAGGTAGTCGCTGGGAACGAGGTGCAGGTTCGACTTCGAGATCTCGATGTAGTAGCCGAAGACCCGGTTGAAGCGCACTTTGAGCGATGCGATGCCGGTGCGCGCCCGCTCCTGCTCCTCCATCTCGGCGATGACCTGCCGCCCCGACCGGCTGATCGCTTTCAGCTCGTCGAGCGCCGGGTCGACACCGTCGCGTGTGAAGCCGCCCTCACGGAGGATGGCCGGAGGCTCGTCGAGCAGCGTTCGCTCGATCAATGCGCGCACGTCAGCGAGGTCGTCGAGCTCGGCCAGCAGGCTGCGCATCAGCGGAGCCTCGCACTGGTCGAGCAGCATCTTGATGCGAGGCATGGCGTCCAATGACTGCCGCAACGAGACGAGCTCGCGCGGGCCGGCGGTGCCAAGCGCGATGCGGCCGATCAGGCGCTCGAGATCGTGAACGCTCTTCAGCGTCTCGCGAAACTTGCCGCGCTCCATGGAGCGGAATCCGAGCTCTTCGACCGCGTCGAGTCGATCGCGGATGCGCTCCAGCGCACACAGGGGGCGGAGCAGCCACGCGCGCAGCAGGCGCCCGCCCATCGACGTGATCGTCCGATCGATCTCATGCAGGAGCGATCCCTGCGGCCCGCCTTCGCTGCCGACGACGACTTCGAGGTGTTTGAGCGTGATCGGGTCGATGGTCAGGCTGTCGCTGTTCGCGCGATAGCTGATCGCGCGGACGTGGGCGAGGTCGGCCTTCTGCGTGTCTCGTAGATAGCTGACCAGCGCGCCGGCGGCCTGAATCGCGGTCTGCCGGCCTTCGAGCCCGAAGCCCTCGAGACCGTGAGTCTTGAGCTGATCGAGCAGGGCGCGCCGCGCGGATTCCGGTTCGAAGCTCCATCCTTCGGCCGGCGTGACCGCGGGCTCGACGCCCGTCAACGCCACGATGCGTTCGACGATCGTTGGCTTCTGCTGATCCGCTGAGACGACGATCTCCCGGGGCCGCAGAACGGCTACTTCGTCCGCCAGCGCTTCGAGTCCGGCGGCGCCCTGGTATTCGGCCACGCTGAACTCGCCCGTCGACAGGTCGATCAGCGCCGCGCCGAACACCTCGTCCTTCGAACCGGAGGTGGCGATCGCCATCAGGAATGCGGGCTCGCGCGCCTCGAGGTAGCTGCTGTCGGTGAGCGTGCCGGGTGAGACGACGCGGACGACTTCGCGACGGACGAGCCCTTTGGCCTTCTTCGGGTCCTCGACCTGCTCGCAGATCGCGACGCGAAAGCCTTTCTTGACGAGCCGTGCGATGTATCCGTCCCCCGCGTGGAAGGGAACGCCGCACATCGGGATGCCGTTCCCGCCCGCATCCTTTGAGCGTGACGTGAGCGTCAACTCGAGCGCGCGCGCCGCCACGAGCGCGTCCTCGTAGAACATCTCGTAGAAATCGCCCATTCGAAAGAACACGATCGCATCGCGGTACTGACGCTTGGCGTCGAGGTACTGACGCATCGCGGGCGTGACGGTGGCGCTTGACGGCATGGACTCGCACTATTATCCATCCATGGTCGTCCTCGCCCTCGACACCACGACGCCAGCGGGCAGCTGTGCGCTCGCGGTCGACGGAATCGTCGTACGGGAAGAGGCCAGCGACGTGTCGCTTCCACCCGCCACGCGTCTGCCTCTCGACCTGATGATGCTCCTCGAGCACAGCGGTGTCGTGCTCGCTGCGGTCGACGTGTTCGCAGTCGCAACCGGGCCTGGCTCCTTCACCGGCCTGCGCATCGGCATCTCGACGATGCAGGGGCTGGCGTTTGCGGCAGGGAAACCGTTGGTTGGCGTGTCGGGGCTCGACGCGTTGGCGCGCGTGGCCGATCGGGAGGCTGATGGCCGTCGCATCGCGACCTGGGTCGATGCGTGGCGCGGGGAGGTATACGCAGCGCTCTACCTGGGCGGACGCGAGATAGAGCCGCCCGTCGTTGCGAAGCCGGACGCCGTGCTCGAGCGGCTCGCGCTACAACCGACGCTCTTCATCGGCGATGGCACGCGAGCGCACCGCGACTCCATCCAGCGACGTATGAGCGGGGATGTGGTCGCTGCGATTCCAACGCCACTCCTCTCAGGAGCAATCGCGATCATAGCAAGCGAGGTTGCCGCCGAGGGCGTGTCCGCTCCGCCGCACGCGATCCGCCCGTTGTATGTCCGACGGACGGATGCCGAACTCGCCAGAGACTCGCGTGCCGTCTAATCGCACTCCGGCGTACTGGATCGATCGGCTGGACGGCGATCAGGATCTCAATGGCGTCCTGTTCGTGGAATCAGAGTCGTTTACCAATCCGTGGACGAGGGAGATGTACGCGTGGGAGCTGCAGAACCGCGCCGTGTGCCACATCTACGTCGTTCGTACGGCCGAGCGACCTGTCGTCGGCTTCTGCGCCTTCTGGCTCGTCGTCGATGAGATCCACATCAACAACGTCGCGGTACTTCCAGACCTGCGAGGGCAGGGCATCGGCAGAGTGCTGATGCAGCGCGTGTTCGATGAGGCGCGTCTGCTGGGCGCGCGGCGCGCGACGCTCGAGGTCCGCGCGTCAAACGATGGCGCACGGCGGCTCTATGAACGCCTGGGGTTTTACATTGCGGGAACGCGACGCGACTATTACACGAACCCGGTCGAGGATGCGCTCATCCTCTGGCGTGACAGCTAGGACAAGCTATTGATGAAATTGAGTTTAGCGCTCACGGGTTTTCCGGATTGAGCGAGGGGGGCGGCTATGTTACCTTCATGTGGACGTCTGTAACGTCGATGTCTACGTCCTTCTTCATGAAAGGAGGGTGCGGCCTATGAGCGCAGCAGAAGCGCAGGAGGTAAAGAGCCTCTTGCTCCGAAGCAACGACCACTACCGCCAGCTGTCAGATCGGCACCACGAGCTGGACGATCGGTTACACCAACTCACCGAACTCCCTTACCTCACCGCCTCAGAGCAAGTCGAAGAAGTAACCCTCAAGAAACGAAAACTCGCCCTCAAAGATCAGATGGAGCAGATGGCGCTCGAGTACGCCAAGTCCCGCTTTAGAGCCTCCTGACCCTCGCTTGGGAAACCGGGTTTAGCTTCCGCTGTGAAAGAGCCTGGAAACTGGACCCGGTTTCTACTTCTGCCTCGTCCGGCCATAAGCTGGACACGACCTTATGCGAATCGACCCTGCCGGTTGGCCCTTCGTCATCGGGGCCTTGGTGATCACTGCACTCATCTGGTTGCTCACGGGCCCCATCATTGGCATGCCGCTGCTGTTGCTCTCCGGGTTTCTCCTGTTCTTCTTCCGCGATCCTGACCGCGTCCACAACGAGCCGCCGTCGGCGGTGATATCACCCGCGGACGGCAAGGTTATGGTCGCTGGTGCACCTACGGGCGAGGCGACGCCGCCGGGACGCTGGCAGCAAATCAGCATCTTCCTGTCGCCGATGAACGTGCATGTGAATCGCATCCCGGTCAGTGGGCGCGTGACTCGTGTGGAGTATCATCCGGGTCGATTCCTCCCGGCGTACAAGAAGGAATCTGGTGACCTGAACGAGCGCTCGGAGGTCACCATCGATCACGGAGGCCAGCCGATCGTCGTTCGCCAGATCGTCGGCGTCCTCGCGCGACGAGTCGTGTGCCGGACTCGGGAAGGCGCCGAGGTGAAGGCCGGGGAGCGCTTCGGGGTCATGAAGTTTGGCTCGCGGATGGACGTTTTTGTCCCGCTCGATGCCACGATTCATGTTCGTGTCGGCGAAACGGTGGTTGGCGGGGTGACTGTGATCGCCGCGCTCACGTCGCCGGCATCAACGGACGATAAGAGTTAAGAGGAAAGGCGCGCGATGCACTCAGAAGACGAGCATGGGCACCGTCGCACACTCTTGAGGTTACGACCGCTGAAGTCGCGCGCCGCTCGAGCTCAGCGTTTCCGCCGCGGTGTCTATCTGCTGCCGAGCGCGTTCACCATGGCGAACATGTTCTGTGGCTACGCGTGCATCGTCCACGCGATGCGCGGGGAGCTGGCCACGGCAGCGCTCTTCATCGGCTTCGCATTCGTCCTCGACATGCTCGACGGGCGGATCGCGCGCATGACCGGTACCACGAGCGCGTTCGGCGTCGAGTTCGACTCGCTGGCCGATGTGATCTCGTTCGGGGTCGCGCCGGCAATCCTGTCATTCAAGTGGGGACTGGAGCCGCTCGGTCAGATCGGATGGGCCGCAGGGTTTCTGTTCGTGTCCGCCGCAGCCGTGAGACTGGCTCGCTTCAACATTCAGGCAGGGACGCAGGACAAGCGTTACTTCGTCGGGCTGCCGAGTCCCGCCGCCGCGTGCGTGCCGGCGGCGACGGTGTTCGCGTATCCGGCCGGGTTCCAGGGATATTTCGAGGCGTGGCCGGTGCTGAGCATGGTGATCGTGCCCGCACTCCTGATGGTCAGCACGATTCGGTATCGCAGCTTCAAGTCACTCGATCTTCAGGTGCGCCGCAGCTATCCAGTACTCTTCCTGCTGGCGCTTGGTCTAGCCGCGCTTGCGGCGTCGCCGCGGTTCCTTCTGCTCGCCATGGCGTACACGTATCTGGCTTCCGCGTTTATTGGTCTCGCCTGGCACCGGCTTCGCCGCAAGCCACCGCAAAAGGACGAGAGCGCCGACGGCCAGGGTCTACGCGCGGAAACCAGGTAGGGCGATCTCTACGGTCGTTCCGCGATCGCGAGCGCTCTGCACGGCGATCGTGCCGCCGCTCAACTCCACATTCCGCTTCGCAATCGGCAGCCCGAGCCCTGTTCCGCTCGCCTTCGTCGAGAAGTACGGCTCGAAGGCGCGCGCCAGGGCTTCGTCGTCCATGCCCACACCCGTGTCGGACACGCGAATGCGCACGCGGCCGTTCTCTTCGCGCGCTGATACACCGAGCGTCCCCGAGCTGGGCATCGCGTGCAGCGCGTTCTCCACGATGTTGGTGATCGAGCGCGCGATCAGGGTGCGATCGACAAAGACCGCGGGCAGCGTCGAAGGAATCGTCACGTCGAGCTGAATGCGACCGTCGAGACCGGCGCGGTACGGATCGACGATCTCGTGGAGCAGCGCGCCGACGTCCACTTCGGCAGGCTTGGCCGTGGGTGACGAGGCGAAGCTCGAAAACTCCGAGGCGATCTGCCGGAGCAGCTTCACCTGCGCGAGGATCGTGGCGACACAGTCCTGAAGCACCGGGCTCAGCGGCTCGCCACGGTCGGCGTGCACGCGGCGCAAGTGCTCGGCGTTGAGCTGAATCGGCGTCAGCGGGTTCTTGATCTCGTGCGCCACCTGGCGCGCCATCTCGGCCCAGGCTTCGAGGCGGTTGGTGCGCTCGAGTTCTCCGCGCTGACGTTGCAGATCGGCGGCCATACTGTTGAACGCCTCGACGAGGCGCCGCAGTTCGTCTGAGGACGTGGCAGCGATGCGCGCGTCGAGATCACCGCGGGCGATCCTCTGTGTGGCGCGGGTCAAACGGTTCACCGGATCTGAGATCCGTTCCGCCATCCTGTAGCCGAGGCCGGCGCCGGCAAGGATGAACAGCAGGGCGGCGAGGAGCGCGCGCCGGTCGAGTGAGTCGAGCTGCTCGTCGATGTCGCGCTGGCGCGACGTCAGCGGCACGGTGAGGATACCGAGTTGCCGGGCAGCGAGCGGAGTGGCGGCGACGAGGTACTCGAAGTCACCGATCCGCTCGCGCGTGACCGAGGCTGCTTCGTTGCGCAAGGCGAGCGCATGGTAGACGTCGGCGTCGACTCGGGTTGGCAGCAAACCAGATGCAAAGAGGTTGCGTTCGCTCGTGGCCAGCAGCCGCGCCCCGACGAACATGTTGACGTCCTGATCGATCAGGCGGCTGACCCAGACCATCAGGTTGTCGTCGACACCGAGGCCCAATTGCTCCGCCCGCGGAGCGGCGAGATCGGCGACGACACGCCCAGCCGCCGATGCCGTGCGTATAGCCTCCTGCTCGATGCTCGCTTCCATCTGGGCCGCCACGTAGTTCCGTGTCACGAGCACCAGCGCCACGACTGGGACGAAGACCGCAGCGACGAAAGCCAGAAACAGCTTGCGATAGAAGCTCGCACGCAATTCGCGAAGCAGCGCCGAGCCCCCAAGCTTGCGCCGGCTCAGGACCTTGAAGATCGCGTTTGCCGCGAGGAGCAGCACGTAGACGAGGACGGCGAGCACTGTGATTTCAGCCAGGTTGACCAGGTGATCGAGCGGCGGAATCACCGGGAACCCGAGGGCGTAGATGCCGCCGCGGTCGTTCAGCAGGTAGACGTCATAGCGCTGCTGGCCGCGAAACAGCTGTGCCCAGACTTCCGCACGGGACTCTTCGACATGTGCGAACAGTTCGTCTGAGAGCGGCCATGCCGTCGAGGCATCCGAGTAGAGCGGCGAACGGCTCCATCCGTAGACGGCAAACTCCACGTCGCGGCCCGTGAGACCTTCTCCTTGCAGTCGATCAGGAGGCAACAGCAGCTCGACGTATGGGTTTCTCGACGAGATGAACGGGAGGTTGCCGTAGTCATCGGGAAGCGCATGGACGACGATCGAACCAAGGGGTGGAGCGTTCGGCTCGCTCGAACAGAACGCACGGCCGGCGTGGAGGATGCGGCGCTCTTCGGCGAAGAACGGGGCGACCTCTTCGTAGAGATCCCAGTCGCAGGATCGCTCCTCGGACGTCGGCGGCGCTGTCAGATCCTCTGGCAGGTTGAACGCGAACCGGCTCACGAGTTTGCCGTCGGGCCCGTAGAGTTCCACCGACGAGGTGATCGGATAACTCGCGAGGGCAGTCGTCTGCCAGACCTGAAACGCCTGATCGGTCAAAACCTCAGTGTCCGCGCTGCCGCGTGCCGTGACGAGGTCAACGAGTTGTGGAAACGCGTCGATCTGACTGAGGCTCTGCTGCACCTGCATCTGAACGTTCTGGCGCAGGTTGCGCACCTGCGGTGCGTACGTCGCTTCCACGAAATCCTCTTTCGCGTCGCGTGCGAGTTGCACCACGGTCGGATAGAACGCGAACGCCGGTGCGACCAGCGGCAGCGTCAGCAGCGTGAGGCGGAACGCCTGTGAGCCGTGACGATAGCGGGCGGCCAGCCGTCCAACAGCGAGCGCGAGGACAAGGGCGCCTGCCATCGCGGCGAGCAATGGCAACGACCGTGAGACCGAGCGGCTCGCAAGCACTTGCCACGCGAGTGCGGGAATTGTCCATGCTCCGAGCGTGGCGATCCACATCCCCCAGTCCCGGCGCGGCATGCGCCATCGAACGAGCGCCGCCCGGAGGACGACCACGGCGAGGCCGATGGCGGCCGCGTGCGCCGTCAGCAGCGCCACCTGCATCGTCAGACGCGACCCTTCCCAGGGATGCAGTGAGAAGTGGAGAAGATCGATGCTCGTGTGCGTGACCGTGTCGAGCAGCAGCGCGACATGGCCGAGCAGAATCCCTGCGACCAGGAAACCGGCGACGAGCTGAGTGATCAGGAACGGGATCGCCGCGTCGCTGACGGCACGCCGATCCCGCCGCTCGTGCAGACGAACGGACTCGATCGCGAAGAGCAGCAGCGTCACGATCGCGAGCGCCGCGCCCGCGGTCAGCAGGAAGTCGAATGGCGACGTCAGGAGCGGCGGCAACAACGGTGAGGCGTACGGAATACCGGAGAAGACCGCGGCGTCGGACCAGTCGGCCGGTGAAGCCGCTCGCAGGATGATACGAGCGACGACGATCGCCGCGCACAGCGAGACCAGTGCGGTGACGTACGGCCGCATTGTTCGCGCACGATTCCGCCAGTCGACGAGCGGACCGGTCAGCAGCAGCACCGCAACCGCGAGCACCGCAATGGCCACCGATTCGGTGGCCGCCTGCCAGCGGCTGCGCGTCGCGGCCAGATCCCCGGAATCGACCGTCGCCGTCAGCAGCCGGTTCCCGGCAGGATCCTCGATGGTGAACGTGGTAGCGCCGTCGGCGGTTGGTTCGCCCTCGTACTGGAGTTGCAACGAGACGTCCGCGATCCATGTCGGAAATCGGAAGGCGTCCGTGTCCTGTCCCTGAAGCCCGCCGACACGGCGGCCCCTCGCATCCAGCCCGAGGCTGAGCGGACGCTCGACGGCCATCGTCGCCACGCGCGCGCCGTTGTCCATGACTGGTCGCACGTACATCAGGCGCAGCCCCGAAGCGCCGGGCGCAGCGAACCATGCTTCTTCACCCTGCAGACGATCCACAGGCAGGTCGCTCGGCCGACCCGCCCATGCGAGCGGTTCCCCGTCGCCGCCGTAGATCGTCAGCGCTGAATCGAAGGGCACGTCGTCAGTGACAACGGCCGATGTGCTCGTCAGGAGTCGCCTGACGGCGCTCGTATCACCGTCGAGGGCGTCGCGAATCGTGGAGAGGTCGCTCGTTTGTGCGGCCATGGCGCGAAGCCGGCGCGCCATGCGATCAAAGGCCGATCGCACCTCCGCCTCTACCCTCATCCGCATCCCCGCATCGTCCACGCCAAGCACGACACGCTGCACGATCCGTCCGGTCACCAGCACCAGTAGCGCGCACACGACGCCACCCATCGCGATGCGCAGAAGGCGGCGCCAGAGCATGCACACATTGTAGATTTCAGATTGTTGATTGGGGTGAGTTTGTGATGGCTGATTGTTGATTGGTGGCGGTTGAGCCTCTGGGAGTTGGGAGTTGATCAGGAGTACCATTGATCGACGCCAGTGGCCTTCCCCGTCACACTCAAAGACGTTCTGAAACGTGGTGCGCTGGTGGCCGCCGCCAACTGGCCGGTCGCGATCGTGCAGGCGACCGCTGACTCCTTGTTCAAGCTGCTTGTCGCCGCGCCGCTCATTGGGGGCGTCTTCCTCGTGGCGCTGGTGGTCGGGGCTGAACCCATCGAGTTGATGTCGCTCGAATGGCGTCAGCTCGCCCCAACGATCGCGTCGACGCTGCTGGTGCGTCCCACGGTTCTCGCGGCCTGGGTTGCAGCGCTGGCAGTCGTCCTCGTGGGCGGATCGCTCTTCGTCTTCCTCGTCAAGGGAGGCACCGTCGGCGTCCTGGTCAGGGGGGAGCGACATGCCGGTCCGATCGAACGTCCACCTCTGATGCCTGAATCGCTCGCGCGCGCATCCGCGTTCTCGATCGAGATCTTCATCGAGTGTTCGCGCGAGCTCTTTTCGCGTTACGCGCGTCTCGGTGTGGCGCTGATGGCCGTGTACCTGGTGTCAGGCAGCCTCTACTTC
Organism: uncultured Acidobacteriota bacterium; assembly: GCA_963772955.1. Taxonomy (GTDB): domain Bacteria; phylum Acidobacteriota; class Vicinamibacteria; order Vicinamibacterales; family UBA2999; genus Gp6-AA40. Next base: position 196,651 of record CAVYZF010000011.1, read on the forward strand.
GTACTGCTCGCGCGGACGGCGACCAGCGGGTGGGGAATTGCCGCGCTCCTGACGGCTGCGTTCGTCGCGTGGATCACGCTCGTGAATCTCTTCTACCTGCTGACGCAGATCGTCGTCGCCGCGGATGACTGTTCGCTCGCGACCGCGGCGTCGCGCGTGTCCGTCTTTCTTCGACGGCGGACGCGCGCGGTTGGCGGGGTCTTTCTGATCATCCTCGGGCTCGTCGCTCTGGCAACCGGTGCCTCCATCCTCGCGACGGGCGCGCTATGGCTCGTCGGATTCGTGCCCTTCATCGGGCTGACCGTGCTCCCGCTTCAACTTCTGGCGTGGGTCCTGCGAGGACTGGTGTTTCAGTTCATCGCGCTCGCGTCAATTGGCGCCTACCTGAGGATCTATCGCACGGAGCCCGCCGAGGCGGTCGTGCACCCGCTCGCTCCCGTCAAGGTCTCATGACCGACTACACGCGCTTTCTTTCTCCGACTGGCCGTCAACTCACGGAGTCGGCCATTCGTCGCATGGGCACGGTCGTCGCGCGCACCGGTGACATCGTGTCGTTCGCACCTGGCTATCCTGACGCCTCGCTCTTTCCATGGCAGGACTTGCGCGACATCAGCGTGCGCCTGCTCGATGGACACGATGCGAACACGCTGCAGTACGGACCGACGCGAGGATACAAGCCCCTGCTGGAGACCGCGATGGGTGTGCTCGAGAGTCGATCCGTCACCGCGACGCTCGAGCAGTTGATTGTGACCAGCGGTTCTCAGCAGGGCATCGATCTGATCGCGCGCGTGCTCGTCAGTCCAGGCGACGTCTGTACTGGTCGAATTGCCGACGTTCACCGGCGCCATCGCCGCTTTCAAGAATATGCAGGCGGAGCTGAGAGGGATCAGGCTGGAAGAGGACGGCATCAGCCTCGAGCACCTCGACGAGGTGTGGCAGCGGGAGACACGCGCCGGGAAGACGGTGAAGTTGCTGTACCTGGTTCCGAACTTTCAGAACCCGACAGGATCGCTCCTCGCCCTGGCCAAGCGTCCGCGTGTGCTCGAGTGGGCCGAACGGCGCGACATCTTGATCATCGAAGACGACCCGTACGGCTTGCTGTATTTCGAGGATGTCGCAACCGTAGCAGAGACCAGGCCGATCAGTGCTGACGATCGAAGCGGGCGCGTCCTGTATCTGAGCACGGTGTCGAAAATGCTGGCCCCCGGTTTTCGTGTCGGGTGGATGAAGGCGCCCGAGTCATTGATCGAGCGCTTCGACACCGCGAAACAGTCGACCGACTTGACGTCAGGCATCCTGGATCAGCACATCGTGCACGAGGCGCTGCGCCTGGGTGTTGCCGAACGGCTTGCGCCTCGCTTGCGCGATCTCTATCGACACAAGCGCGACGTGATGGCGACGTCGCTTGGCGCCAGGCTCGGATCGCGCCTGACGTGGCCGACACCGAAGGGCGGGTTCTTCATCTGGGCCACGCTGCCGGACGGCTTGACAGATACCGACTTGCTCGAGCGTGCGCTGCAGCACGGCGTGATCTTCGTCGTTGGCAGTGCGTTCCACGTCGATGGCTCGGGCCACAACACGATCAGGCTGTCGTTCTCGGCCCCCTCACCTGAACGGATCGAGGAGGGAGCAAAGCGCCTGGCTGAGGCCTTCGGTTAGCTACTTCGTTTGGGAGTCGGAGATTGGCGGTTGGGAGTTTGGCAGTGAGAAAGGTTCCCTGTTGAGGATTCGGCCCGGCAGCGCCTGAAGCGGAGCGAGAGGCTGCTCGCGAAACATCATGCGTGTCGGCCGTAGACCAATCGCGCGTCCGTCCCTGGTGATGACGATCATCGCCACACGAAACGGGAGTGGAGTAGGGTCCACGAGCGGGATACCCTGGACATCCGCTGCCAACTCGAATTTTTCGATCGGATCGCCAGTGGTCGCGTTGAACGCGGCCATCGCAGGATTGTTCCCGCTGACGACGACGATCCCTCCAAAGGTCGAGGGTGGTGCGATCGTTCGCGTCGAGAGCTCACGCTTCCAGACCTGGTTTCCGCTTCCGCGCCGCAGCGCGCGCAGCAGATTGTCGAGCGCGGCGAAGTAGACGAAACGATCGTCGGCCGTGGCACCCACCACATCGCCTCCGGTACCGAAACGCCACAGCAGACGGCCGGTGCCACCATCGAGCGCGTAGAGGTAGTTATCCGTCGACCCGACGAAGACCCGGTCACCTGCGACGAAAGGGGTGCTCAGCGCTCCACCCAGTTCACGTTCCCATGCGAGCTGACCATCGCCCGACGTGAATCGGCTCACCCGATTGCCGCTCGCGACGACAACACCGGTCGCGTCCGCCCACATGGACGGAGATGCGGAAGGAACGGGAATCGCGCGCTGCCACGCGTCAGATCCATCCGAGAGTCGAACGGCGCGGAGTTGATCGGGTTTGAGAAGGACGACGACCGTGCTGCCCTGAAGAGCCGGAGCCACCATCAGCTCGGCATCAAGATTGACTCGCCACACCAGATCGCCGGTCGCCGCGCGGAGCGCGAGCAGCTCACGAGCGCCCGCCGCGTAGAGGACGCCGTCGCTGATCAGCAGTGGCCACGAGCTCATGAGAGCGACAGACCACTCCGTAGCGCCGGTCTCTCGATTGAGGGCGACGAGTTGACCGGACTGAAGCGGGATGTAGACACGCTGCGCGTCCAGCGTCCCGGCAGCGGACGCAGGCGAGGGCAGCGACGCGCTCCACGCTTCTTCGGCGGGGAGCAGGGGCGTAGGAAGAGGCTTCTGCGAGGCATTGCGCTGGCTCGCGCTGGCTTGAGGGCATAAGCCCAACCAGAAACCCAGGAATAACAATAAGGCGTACGTCCGAGCGTGATTGAGCCACTATATGTTGTGGGATAATACCGCTTTCGTTGCTCTGCCGCGGTGCCCACCTGAGTGGGAAACCGCTAGGCTCTCCATCGTGTCGCACCAGACCATTCTCGTTCTCGACTTCGGCTCGCAGTACACGCAGCTCATCGCGCGCCGCCTGCGCGAGCTATCCGTGTATTCCGAGATCGTGCCGTTCAACACATCGTTGTCCAGATTACGGGACAAGGATCCCGTTGGAATCATTCTCTCAGGCGGGCCGAGCAGCGTGTCGGACGAAGGCGCACCGATGTGTGATGCGGGCCTTTTCGACCTGGGGATCCCGGTGCTCGGCATCTGCTACGGGATGCAGCTTATGACCCGTACGCTCGGCGGCGAAGTTCGCCGCTCAGGCAATCGCGAGTTCGGGCATGCGCACGTGCACGTGGCTCGCAATGGCGGATCCGGATCGCATCGCGAGCCGCGGCTCTTTCAGCAGGTCCCGAGCGAGTTCAAGGTGTGGGCGAGTCACGGCGATGATGTGGGGGCTGTGCCACCGGGGTTTGCAGTGGCGGCCACGAGCACGACGGCGCCGATTGTCGCCATGGAAGCGCCCGAGCGGCAGCTGTACGCGCTGCTGTTCCACCCGGAAGTCGTGCACACGGAACATGGCGTCGAGATCCTGCGCAACTTCGCCTACGGGGAATGCGCCTGCACGGGTGACTGGACGATCAGCTCGTTCATCGAGGAGTCGACGGAGCGGATTCGCCAGCAGGTCGGATCCGGCAAGGTGGTGTGCGGGCTTTCGGGTGGTGTGGACTCCACTGTCGCCGCGATGCTCATGCATCGGGCGATTGGTGATCGCCTCACCTGCATCTTCGTCGACAACGGATTGCTCAGGCACGACGAGGCGAATCAGATCCAGAAGCGGTTTCGCGACAAGCTGCATCTGCCGCTCGACTTCGTCGATGCGACCGATCTGTTTCTCACCCGGCTGGCTGGGGTCACCGATCCGGAACAGAAGCGCAAGATCATCGGCGGCACGTTCATCGACGTGTTCGAGAAGCGGGCGACGGAATTGGGCGGCTTCGGGTTCCTCGGCCAGGGCACTCTCTATCCCGATGTCATCGAATCAGCGTCCGTGCACGGCCCTGCGGTCGTCATCAAGAGTCACCACAACGTCGGTGGCCTCCCGGAGCGCATGAACTTCAAGCTCGTCGAACCGCTGCGCGACCTGTTCAAGGACGAAGTCCGGCGTGTCGGTCAGGACCTCGGCCTCGAGCGTGAGTTCGTCGTGCGGCAGCCGTTCCCGGGGCCTGGGCTGGCGGTTCGCCTGCTCGGTGAAATCACCAGGCCGCGGCTCGATCTGCTGCGCGCCGCGGATCGCATCGTTGCCGACGAGATCCGTCGCGCGGGTTGGTATGAACGGCTCTGGCAGAGTTTCGCAGTGCTGTTGCCGGTGCAGAGTGTCGGTGTCATGGGAGACACTCGCACCTACGAGTACACGGTTGCGATACGCGCGGTCGAGAGTCTGGATGGGATGACGGCAGACTGGGCACGCCTGCCACATGATCTGCTGGCCGCGATTTCATCACGCATCGTGAACGAAGTCCGGGGTATCAATCGCGTGGTGTACGACATCTCATCGAAGCCACCCTCAACGATCGAGTGGGAGTAATCCTGCAGCAGCGAATTGGTGAGTTCATGACTTGTGATTGTTGATTGGTTGATGATTGTCGAATGGTGATTGTTGATTTCGTTCTGGGGGTTCGGGGCCACATGGAACACTCTGAAATCGAGAATCGAAAATCAACAACGAATCAGCAATCACGGATCGAAGATCAGTAATGGCTGAATTCACCCACCTTCACCTTCACACCGAGTTCTCGCTGCTCGACGGTGCGTGCCGCATCGACGAACTGCTCGACGAGGCGGTGAAGCTGAAGATGCCCGCGCTCGCCGTGACCGAGCACGGGAATATGTTCTCGTCGGTGGTCTTTCACGACCACGCGCGCGAGCGTGGACTCAAGCCAATCCTCGGGTGCGAGGTCTACGTCGCCCAGGGGAGCCGCTTCGAGAAGAGTGGCCCGCAGACCGAGACCAACCACCTGGTGCTTCTTGCCGAGACCAATGCGGGCTACAAGAACCTGATCAAGCTGGTGTCTGCCGGCTACACCGAAGGGTTCTACTACCGGCCTCGCATCGACAAGGAACTGCTCGCACAGCATTGTGCAGGACTGATTGGCCTGAGCAGCTGTCTCAAGGGCGAGGTCGCGAGCGCTCTCAAGGTGGAGCAGGCGCGTCCGGCGCTCGAGGCCGCTGCCCGGCTTCGCGACATTCTCGGTAAGAACAACTTCTTCCTCGAGATGCAGTATCAGGGCATCGAGGAGCAGAAGATCGTCAATCGCGGCATCATCCCGCTCGCCCGTGAGCTGGAACTGCCACTCGTCGCGACCAATGACGTGCACTACCTGCGGCAGGGCGACTACCAGCCGCACGACATCCTCCTCTGCATCGGCACGGGGAAGACCGTCAACGACGCACAGCGCCTGCGCTACACCGGTGATCAGTTCTTCCTGAAGACGCCCGACCAGATGGCGGCGGTCTTCAAGGATCATCCCGAGGCGCTTCGCAACACGATGCTCGTCGCAGAGCGCTGTGACGTCACGATCCCCAAGGGTCAGAACCATCTTCCTTCGTTCGGTGTCCCTGAGGGATTCACGCTCGACGCCTACTTCGAGCACGTGGCGCGCGAAGGCTTCGCGCAGCGCATGGTGCGCCTGCAGCAGCTCGCCAGCTCCGGACGCCTGCGCCAGTCGATCGACGAATACTCGCGCCGGCTCGACTACGAGATCGCGATGATCCGGAAGATGGGCTACACGGGCTACTTCCTGATCGTGTGGGACTTCATCCGCTACGCTCGCGAGGAAGGCATCCCGGTTGGACCGGGGCGGGGCTCGGCAGCCGGATCGCTCGTGGCGTGGTGCATGCGCATCACCGACGTCGATCCACTGGACTTCGATCTGCTCTTCGAGCGCTTCCTGAACCCTGAGCGCGTGTCGCTGCCAGATATCGACGTGGACTTCTGCGAGCGGCGGCGTGGCGAAGTGATCGACTACGTCACACGCAAGTACGGCCGCGAGAATGTGGCCCAGATCATCACCTTCGGGACGATGAAGGCGAAGGCTGTGGTGAGGGATGTCGGGCGCGCGCTCGACATGCCGTACGCAGACGTCGATCGGATCGCCAAGCAGATCCCGCCGGCGCTCGACATGACGCTGGACAAGGCGCTCGCCGAGAACCCGATCCTGAAGGACATGGTGTCAAAGGACGCCAAGGTCAAGGAGGTCATCGACATCGGCAGGCGCCTCGAGGGCATGTCACGGCATGCGTCGGTTCACGCCGCCGGTGTCGTGATCGCGCCCGGTCCCATCACGGACTACGCCCCGCTCTACAAAGGGGCCCGCGACGAAATCACGACGCAGTGGAACATGAAGGAGGTCGAGCGAATCGGCCTCCTGAAGATGGATTTCCTGGGCCTGAGCACGTTGACGCTCATCCAGGACTGCCTCGCTGAAATCAAGCGCACCGAGGGCATCGCGATCGATATCGACGCCATTCCACTCGACGATCCCAAGACCTACAAAGTCTTCGGCGAGGGTGCCACGTTCGGGATATTCCAGTTTGAAAGCTCGGGAATGCGCGAGCTTCTGCGCAAAGCCAAGCCTGAGCGTCTCGACGACCTGATTGCGCTGAACGCCTTGTATCGACCCGGCCCGCTCAAGTCGGGCATGGTGGACGACTGGGTTGCGCGCAAGCAGGGCAGGACCGAGGTCAAGTACGAGCTGCAGCAACTCGAGCCGATTCTCTCGGACACCTACGGCGTCATCGCCTACCAGGAACAGGTCATGCGCATCGCGCAGGTGCTGGCCGGGTTCTCGCTGGGACAAGCCGACGTGCTTCGTAAAGCCATGGGCAAGAAGGATCCCAAGGTCATGGCGAAGCAGCGTGAGGCCTTCATGGAAGGGACGCGCGCCAAGGGCATCAACGAGAAGAAGGCCACCAAGATCTTCGAGCTGATGGAGTATTTCGCCGGCTACGGCTTCAACAAGTCGCACTCGACGGCCTACGCGTTCCTCGCGTATCAGACGGCGTATCTCAAGGCGAACTACCCATGGCACTTTGCGGCGGCGCTACTGACAATCGAAGCGCAAAACACCGACAAGCTCGCCATGTACCTGGCTGAGAGCAAAGATCGCGGCATCCCGGTGCTCCCACCTGACATCAACGAGAGCCAGCTTCACTTCTCGGTGGAGAAGGGGAAGGGCGTTCGGTTCGGGCTCACGGCGATCAAAGGCCTGGGCGAGGGCGCGATCAAATCGATCATCGACGCGCGTTCCAAGCTGGGAAGGATTCCCTCCCTGCACGCGCTCTGCGAGGAGCTCGACCTCCGCCTCGCCAACAAGCGCGTCTTCGAAGCACTGGTCAAGGCCGGGGCCTGCGATTCGCTCGTGCGGGCGGACAACGGTGCCCCCGCGCCTCTGAACGTGATCCGCGCCCGGCTCTTTGCGTCTGTCGACGGCGCGTGCGAGCACGGCAATCGTCTTCAGCGGAACAAGGATCTCGGGCAGGTCGATCTGTTTGGTGGCGGCGGCCTGGAGAACTCGGGCCCGACGATTGTTCCGTTGCCCGACGCCACACCGTGGTCGGAGATCGAGCAGCTCACATACGAGAAGGAAACCCTCGGCCTCTACTGGACCGGTCACCCCATCGATCGCTATACAGACGACCTGCGCGAGTACGGTGCGAAGACGACAGCCGATCTGGTTCCGAAGAGGGAGGCAGCCGTTGTCGCCATCGTCGCAGACGAAAGCGATGACGCCGGCGGTGACGCGGTCGTCACGCGGCCGGACGCCGCAAGTAGCCCTGCTCACGGCAACGGGAATGGCAATGGAAACGGAGGCGGCCGCGTCGCCGAGGACATCTCCATCGGTGGCATCATTTCGGGCCTGCGCCCGCTCAAGACGCGCAAAGGCGATCGCATGTGTGTCTTCACGCTCGACGATGCCTCCGGCAGCATCGAGGTGGTGGTCTTTCCTGAGACCTTCAACAAGAGCGGCCATTCCGCGGAGAACGGACGCAGCGTGCTCGTGCACGGGCGCTTCGAGCGCGACGACGAGACGGTCCGGATCCTCGCGACAGAGATCGTCCAGATCGAGCTGGTGCGCGAGCGGCTCGCCAGGTCTGTCGCCATCCGGCTCTCCATGCCGCCGCATGGGCGAGCCACGTTCGAGCGCCTCCTCGAGCTGCTGGCACAGCACAAGGGCGATCGCAAGGTGGCGTTCGTCATCCTCGAGCAGGACCGGCACCTGCGAGTGACGGCCGACGTCAGCGGCCTTCGTGTCCGTCCGTCGGAGCGCTTGGTATCCGAGGTCGAAAAGATCTGCGGCAGCGGATCGGTCAGCCTCAGGTGATCGGGTTGACCAGCCCTGTCACCGGCAAGAGCGAGACTTAGCGTAGGAGCCTGGATGCCGCCCGACACACTCGAGTTCGAGGAACCGATCGCCGTCCTGCTGAAGGAGATCGAGGCGCTGTCGATGCTTCCGTCGACACCGGAACGCCAGCGTTCGATCGACAGCTTGTACTCGCGAGTCGATTCGATTCGCGTGGAGATCTACAAGACGCTGACGCCGTGGCAGCGCGTGCTGGTGGCGCGACATCCGAATCGTCCGACTGTGCTCGACTACGTCAGCCGGTTGTTCACCGAGTTCGTCGAGATCAGCGGCGACCGCCGTTTCTCCGACGACCACGCCATCGTGGCCGGCTACGCGCTCTACAAGGACGAGCCTGTGCTCATCGTCGGCCACCACAAGGGCGGAGGTGACACGAAGCAGAAGATCTATCGCAACTTCGGCTACGCCAGGCCGGAGGGGTATCGCAAAGCGCTGCGCGCGATGAAGCTCGCGGAGAAATACCAGCGTGCGGTCATCGCGTTCATCGACACGCCCGCGGCGTATCCGGGGATCGAGTCTGAAGAGCGAGGCATCTCGGAAGCCATCGCCGTCAATCTGCGCGAGATGGCCGCGCTCGACACACCCATCATCGTTGTCGTGCACGGTGAGGGTGGCAGCGGCGGCGCGCTCGGCCTCGCCGTCGGCGATCGCATCCTGATGCACGAGTTCGCCATCTACAGCGTGATTCCTCCGGAAGGGTGCGCGGCAATTCTCTGGCGCGATGCCGGCCGGAAGGTCGAGGCCGCTCAGGCGCTCAAGCTCACGGCGCCCGATCTCCTGCGACTCGGCTTGGTGGACGAAATCGTGTCCGAGCCTGCCGGCGGCTCTCACACCAATCACGACGTGGCCGCAACCATCCTCGACACCGCGCTCTGGCGCGCACTCTCCGAGGTCACGAGGATGGAGTCATCTCCGCGCCTGGAGGCTCGCTACCAGAAGTGGCGAAAGATGGGGAACGTGGGGATCACGGAGTGATTCAACGGCTCTGGCAGCCTCTTCAGTGCGATGACGCCCAGGCAAACGCGCTGGTCCAGGAATTAGGAGTCGCTCCGGTCACTGCACGCCTCCTGTGCATTCGCGGCATCTCGGATCTCGATCAGGCTCGCCGTTTTCTGAATCCATCGTTAGACGACTTGCTGGATCCGTTCCGGCTGACCGATATGTCGGTCGCAGTGGATCGCATCCTCGGTGCAATCGCCAGAGGCGAGCGGATCGCCATCCATGGCGATTACGACGTCGACGGCGTCACATCGACGGTGATCCTGCGTCGCGCGCTCGAACTGCTCGGCGCCGACGTGATTCATTTCATCCCCGAGCGCTTACGAGACGGTTACGGATTGCAGCCGGCGTCGCTCGATCGGCTGGCCGCCGAGAACGTCAATCTCGTCATTTCCGTGGACTGCGGTATCCGGGGTGTTGAAGCCGCCGCGCATGCCCGTGCGCTCGGGCTCGATCTCATCATCACCGATCACCACGAGCCCGATACCGAGCTCCCGTGCGCAGTCGCCGTCATCAACCCGAAACGTCACGACTGTGGGTATCCGGATAAGAACCTTGCCGGCGTTGGCGTCGCGCTGAAACTCGTTCAGGCGTTGTGCGCGCGTTCAGGTCGCAGTCACTGGATTCCGGCGTTTGTGAAGGTCGCTGCCATCGGCACGCTGGCCGACGTCGTGCCATTGATCGGGGAGAACCGCGTCATCGCGAAGCTCGGCCTCGGCATGCTCTCGAAAGGGCCGCACAAGATCGGTCTGCGCGCGCTGCTCGACGTGTGCGGCCTCACAGGGAAGGAAATCGACAGCTACCACATTGGCTTCGTCCTCGCGCCGCGTGTCAATGCCGCAGGGCGCATGAGCACACCCGACATCGCGGCACGGCTGCTCCTGGCGTCTGACGATGGCATGGCCGACGAAGCGCGCCAGTTGGCGGAGCAGCTCAACACGGAGAATCTCAGACGCCAGCAGGAAGAAGCCGACATCGTCGCGCAGGCGCGGAAGCTGGTGGAGACGGATCTCGACGTGGGCTCGCGCCCGGTCATCGTGGTCTCGGGCGAAGGATGGCATCGCGGAGTCATCGGGATCGTTGCGTCGAAGCTGGTCGATGCGTTTCATCGCCCGGCGATCGTGATCTCGACAGACGGTGACGTCGCTCACGGGTCGTGCCGAAGCATTCCGTCGTTCAACATGCTCGGCGCGCTCGAGTCGTGCGGTGACGCGATGATCAAGTTCGGGGGCCACAAGCAAGCCGCCGGCCTCACGATCGAATCGGCGCGAATTCGTGAGCTCCGTTCGCGCGTCAACGACTACGCCGACGAGCGGCTCCGCCCGGACGATCTTCGGCCTCGTATCTGGATCGACGGTGCATTGGCATTTCGCGGGATCAGCGAGCAGGTCGCTTCGGAGATGACGACGCTTGCGCCGTTTGGTGCGGGCAACCCGAGACCTGTCTTCCGTGCAAGCCGCGTCGAGGTCGTCGACGGCCCTCGCCGGATCAAGGACCGCCACCTCAAGATGTCGTTCAAACAGGATGGGCGCATCCTGCGCGGTGTCGCCTGGCGCGCCATCGAGCGCGAGACGTTCGTGAGCGAGCATCGCTCGGCCATCGACCTCGCGTTTTCGCTCGAGCAGGACTCCTGGAACGGCGAGCGTTACCTCCAACTTTCAATCGCCGACTTCAAGGAACCCGACAGCTGACGGGTGCTATCCTGTACCAACTGAATGACTTCTTGGCAGAAGCGCCTGCGCATCGGCCTGGCCGTTTTCGGCATTCTGTTTGCCGGGCTGGTCTACCGCTCCATCGGTGAGCGCCGAGTCCCTGGAGCCGTCCGGCCGGCCGAGCGAACTGATCCCAAGGCGGTCATGGAGAGCGGGCAGGCAGAGGCGCAGCAGGTCCGTGGCACTACCCGGGACTTCGAGATCAAATCCGAACGCACGCTTGGCTACGACGACAACTCGGTCAAGTACATCAACGTCGTGATCACGGTCCATAAGGAAGGGCGGGTCTACGTGATCACGGCAAAGGAAGCGTCTGCCGGACCGAATCAAGTCGAGCTGCAACTGTCAGGGGCGGTCAAGATCTCTGTGAGCGATGGCTTTGAGCTGATGACCGAGCGGGGCACGTTCAATCAAGACGAAAACATCGCGCGTGCGCCCGGTGCGGTGACCTTCAAGAAGGGGCACATGTCGGGCTCGGGATCGAATGCGATTTACAACCAGAAGGACGACGTGCTCAACATCGGCGAGCGCGCGAGGATCGTCGTCACCGAAGCCAACGGCAAGAACTCGTTCGACGGTGGAGCAGGGAGCGCCGTTCTCGACCTGTACGCAGGACGTCCTCTTTCTCGAATCGAAGGTGCATGTCCTCCGCGACACGCAGGTCATCGATGCGGACAAGGTCATGGCGAGGTTGTCGCCGAACGAAGACGTGATCACGGCGCTCGAGCTTCGCGGGAACTCAAATGTGAAGGGTGGCAACGGGCCGCTCGATTCGATGAACGCTGACGCCATCGATCTCACGTACTCGGAGGATGGCACCAAACTGGAGCGCGCGCTGCTGAATGGGAAGGCGAGTTTCAGCACGGCTGCCGACGAGCATGCGTCGTCGCGTCGCATGGCCGGAGGCGTGCTCGAGGTCACGACAGCAGCCGACGGCACCGTGGCGAGGGTCGCCGGCAAGGATGCAGTCCAGCTCGATATGCCGTCGGTCGAGAACGGACCGCCAAGGACGATTCGCGCACGCACGCTCGACGCGACCGGCGAGCCAGGTCGAGGGCTCACCGCGGTTCGCTTTCGAGACGACGTCGTGTTTCAGGAGGACAACAAGGCCAAGGGTTCCTCTCGTGAGGTTCGCGCGCAGTCGTTGAACGCGTCGCTCGAGGGTGACGGATTGCGCAACGCGTTCTTCAGCGGCGGTGTGTCGTTCAAGGAGCGCGGGTTCGAGGCGGCAGCGGCAGAGGCACGCTACCAGCCAGGTATGGGCATCCTGAACCTTTCGGGTACCGGCGGCCCACGTCCATTCGTCACTGACGATCAGATTCACGTCGAGGCTCGCGAGATCGACGTCACGCTCGAGAGCCACGGGATGGAAGCGCGAGGCAACGTCCGGACGACGCTGAGTGGCAAGTCCTCGACCGCGAAAGATCGTGATGGCGGACGTTTGCCGGGCTTGTTGAAGGAAGGGCAGGCGGCGACTGTCAACGCCGAACAACTCGAGTACAAAGGCGCCAACGGTCGCGCGGATTACTCCGGCATGGCCACCCTCTTCCAGGGCGACACCGCGATTCGCGGCGACCGCATCGTCCTCGATCAGCAGAAGGGCGATCTCGTCGCGTCCGGGTCCGCTCGATCGACGTTGATGCTCGATAAGGGACGCACGGATGGCCGCGCCAACGAGATCCGCTACGACGAGGCGGCACGGACCGTGACCTACAGTGCCGGCACGGTTGCACCGACAAGCGGACAGGGAGCCAGTGTGCCGAGTGTGCCGCTCGCGCAGGTGAGCGGGCCCGACGGCGACTTGCGCGCCGAGCGCGCCGAAATCGTCCTGGCGCGCGAAGAGAACGGTGTCGATCGTCTGGAGGCCTATAACCGCGTCACGCTGGTCGTGGGCGCGCGGACGGCGACCGGCACCCGCCTGACATATCACGCCGACGAGGAGCGGTACGTCATATCGAGCACTGGAGTCACGCCGGTGTCGATTCGCGAGGGATGCAGCGAAACCACCGGCCGGACGCTGACCTTCTTCAAGTCGAGCGACAGGATCATCGTCGACGGCAACGAGACACGTCGGACAGAGACCAAGCCATGCAAGCCACAGCCAGCGTCGAGTCTGCCCCAGCCGTCGCCGCCCACGCGATGACGTCTACGCTGCAGACACAGGAGCTGACCAAGTCGTATGGCGGCCGCACCGTGGTGCGCGGCGTCAGCATCGAAGTTGGCTCTGGTGAGATCGTCGGCCTGCTGGGACCGAACGGCGCGGGTAAGACGACGACGTTCTACATGACCGTCGGCCTGACCGGGCCAGACTCGGGCCGCGTGCTGCTCGACGGCGAAGATGTCACCGACGCGCCGATGTATGCCCGCGCGCGAAAGGGAATCGGGTATCTGCCGCAGGAGCCGTCGATCTTCCGCGGACTCTCGGTCGAGCAGAATATCATGGCCATTCTCGAAACGCTCCCGATCGATGCGAAGGCACGGCGGGAGCGTTTGAACGATCTGCTGGCGGAACTGAGCCTGACGCCCCTCAGGTCAGCTCCGGCTCACACGCTGTCTGGTGGCGAGCGCCGTCGTGCTGAGATCACGCGCGCGCTCGTGATGTCGCCGAGGTTCATCCTGCTGGACGAGCCGTTTGCCGGCATCGATCCCATCGCGGTGAGTGACATCCAGAACATCGTGTTTCACCTGAAGGAGCGCGGCATCGGCGTGCTGATCACGGACCACAACGTTCGTGAAACGCTGAGGATCACGGACCGCGCATACATCGTGCACGATGGCGCGATTTTTCGCAGTGGAACACCTGAATCGCTGGCCGCGGATGAGGACGTGCGCCGGATTTATCTGGGGACCGAGTTCCGGTTGGACTAAGATGGATTACGGGTTCGCTGGCTGATGGCCATCTCGCAGAAGCTACACACCAAGCTCGTTCAGAAGCTCATTCTGACGCCTTCGCTCCAGCAGGCAATCAAGCTGCTGCCGATGTCGACGCTCGAGCTCTCGGAGTTGCTGAACCAAGAGATGGTCGAGAATCCAATGCTCGAGGAGGTCCCGACCGAGGAGCTCCAACCGGTCGAGGCGGCCCCCACTGAAAAGCAGGAAGAGAAGCCCTCCGAGAAGAAGGCGGACTCGTGGGACGACCAGGACTACGAGTACTTCTTCGGCGACTACCTCGACGAGGGGTATCGGCCGCGCACGCCGACCGAAGTCAAAGAGCTACCTCCAATCGAGAACACATTATCGACCGGGCAGTCGCTGTCCGATCACCTCCTCTGGCAACTGTCGATGCAGACCGACGAGCCACTCATTCGCGAGATCGGCGAAGCGATCATCGGCAACCTCGACGACGACGGATATCTTGTGGCGACGGTGGAAGAACTCGCCGCGATGGGACCCTGGCCGGTGGAGGATGTCGAGCGGGCGCTCAAGCTGCTGCACGGCTTCGACCCGATCGGTGTCTGTGCGCGCGATCTGCAGGAATGTCTGCTGTTGCAGCTGCGGCATCTCGGGATGGCTGGAACGCCCGCCGACCAGATCGTGACCGAGCACATGCGGCTCCTGCAGAACCATCAGGTGCCGGAACTGGCGCGCAAGCTGGGGCTCACGATCGACGACCTCAAACAGCACATCGAGCTCATTCGTCATCTCGATCCGAAGCCGGGAAGCCGCTACAACCCCTCGCAGTCGCAGTATGTGATCCCCGACGTCTACATCGTGAAGATCGAGGATCAGTACGTCGCCGCTCTCAACGAAGAAGGGCTGCCGCAGCTGCGCATCAGCCCAGTCTATCGACGGTTGCTCGACAAGAACGCGTCAGAGAATACCGACGAAACGCGCGCATACGTGAAGGACAAGTTCCGCTCGGCGCTGTGGCTGATCAAGTCGGTGGAGCAGCGCCAGAAGACGATTCACAAGGTCGCCTCGAGCATCATCAACTTCCAGCGCGACTTCCTCGATCATGGCATCGAGTATCTCCGGCCGCTCGTTCTTCGTGACGTGGCCAACGATATCGGGATGCACGAGTCGACTGTCAGCCGTGTGGTGACGAACAAGTACATGCACACGCCGCAGGGCGTGTTCGAGATGAAATACTTCTTTCATAGCGGCATTTCGAGCTCCTATGGAGAGGCGGTGTCTTCCGTCACGATCAAGCAGCGCATCCGGAAGATCATCGAGCAGGAAGACGCCAAGAAGCCGTTGAGCGATTCCAAGATCGTCAGCATCCTTCAGCGTGAAGGGCTCGAACTGGCGCGCCGCACGATTGCCAAGTATCGGGAAGAGCTCAAGATCCCCACATCCAACCAACGCAAGGTTCTCTACTGAGACCTCGGGGCCGTGGCCCTGAGCGGATTGCGGTCGCTATGCGTCTCGAACTGACAGGACGACACCTCGCCATCACCCCGGCCATGCGGGCACTTGTTGGGCAGCGGCTCGAATACACACTCAAGCGCTTGAACGATAGCGCCCTGTCGGCGCACGTCGTGCTGACTCGCGAGCGTGCAAGGATTCGAGCAGAGGTCACGCTGCACGCTCAGCGCGAGCGGTTCCTGCACGCCGAGGCCACCGGGCAGAGCGTCGAGTTGGCGATCAACGCCGCCGCGGACAAGGTCGATCATCAGGCGCAGAAGCTGAAAGGGAAGCGCGACGGGCGCAAGCGTCGCGGACCGTCGGCGGTCAAAGCAGGGGCCTCGACGTCCGCGGCGGCGGCGGCACCGCGGTCAACCCCGAGACCGCGCCGCCGCATCATTCGTGCGAAGCAGTACGCGGTGAAGCCGATGTCAGTCGAGGACGCGGCGGCTGAAATCGACGATGCCGCGAATGGATTGATCGTGTTTCGAAATTCAGCCACCGATACCGTCACGGTCCTCTTTCGCAGGGCCGACGGCAACCTCGGTCTGATCGAGCCGGAGGCATAGGGCGGTCTGGCGATGGCAGAGCCCGTGTTGACGGTGGCGGGCCTGGTCGAGCGGGGCTCAGGCCCGGCGAGTCTTTCGCTCGAACTGCTCGGCGGACATCACGGTCTCGGCCGCCGCATCGGCAGTCCGTACATCCAGAAGACAGGTCTGGCGCTCGCCGGATTTCACGAGTACCTGCACCCTGGGCGGGTGGTCGTCTACGGCGAGAGCGAGGTACGGTATCTCGACAGCCTCGCGTCCGACGCCCGCATGGAGGTCCTCGACACGACGTTCGCGCACGACATTCCGTGTGTGCTGATCACGGGCGGATGGGAGGCGCACCCCGATCTGCGGTCGGCTTCGGATCGATACGAGGTGCCGCTGCTCCGCACGGCGGTGTCGACGCCCGTGGCCATTTCCCGCATCAGCGCGCTTCTGGATGATGCGCTGGCCGTGCGCGAGATCATTCACGGCGTGCTCATGGACGTTCTGGGCCTCGGCGTGCTGATCATCGGCGACAGCGGGATCGGGAAGAGTGAATGCGCGCTCGATCTGGTCGTGCGCGGTCATCGGCTGGTTGCCGACGATACCGTGCAGATCCGGAGAAGAAGTGACTCGGTCGTACTCGGCGCGTGCCCCGAGCCGACGCGCTACCACATGGAGCTGCGCGGTCTGGGCATCATCAACATCAGGGATCTCTTTGGCGTCGCCGCGACGCGCGCGTCCAAGCGCGTCGAGCTCGTCGTACAGCTCGAACGCTGGGACGAGCACCGTGAATACGACCGTCTCGGTCTCGACGAGAAGGTCCACGAGTTGCTCGGCGTGCGAGTGCCGTTGATCTGCATGCCTGTCGCCCCGGGGCGCAATCTTGCGACCCTCGTCGAAGTGGCGGCCAGGAACCAGTTGCTCCGCTCGCGTGGGCTGAACGCTGCCAGGGATCTGGTGGAACGGCTGGAGCGTCAACTCCAGGAGGAGGAGACCGAACCGGACTCGGAAGAAGAGCCGCGGTCTGGAGAGCCGAAATGAGTCCCGCTCGATCCGCCCGGAAGAAGACGCGCGCGCGTGCCCGCAAGCGCGCCTCGACTCGATTCATGGTTGTGACCGGTCTGTCCGGGTCCGGCAAGACGCACGCGATTCACGCGCTCGAAGATCTCGGGTACTTCTGCGTGGACAATCTTCCGACGCAGCTGATTCCAACCTTCGCGGAGCTTTGTATCAGGGGAGATGCCCATCTCGAGCGCGTCGCCATCGTGGTCGACGTGCGCGAACGGGGCTTCCTGAGTCAGTTCCCTCCGGTCTTTCGCAAGCTTCGCAGCCTTCCCGGTGTCGAAGCCAAGCTGATCTTCCTCGAGGCCAATCGATCGGCCCTTGTACGGCGCTTCAGCGAGACGCGCCGGCCGCACCCGCTCGCACCCGATCGGTCGGTCGCGGAGGGCATCGACGAGGAGCGCAGGAAGATGCTCGCCATCCGTGGCATGGCTGATGTCATCGTCGATACGTCGAACCTGACCGTACACGAGCTGCGCGATGTGTTCGGGCGGATGACGCGGGACGAGAGTACGCGCGCGGACATGGTGGTGAACCTGTTGAGTTTCGGGTTCAAGCACGGCGCGCCCACCGAAGCCGATCTCGTGTTCGACGTGCGCTGCCTGCCCAATCCGCACTTCGTCGATCGTCTCCGTCATCTGACCGGTCGCGACGCGAAAGTCGTGCGCTACATGAAGCAACACAAGGTCACGCGGGAGTTCATCAATCGCCTGACGGAGTTCCTGACGTTCGCCCTTCCGCACTACGTGACCGAGGGCAAGAGTTACCTGACCGTTGCGATCGGATGTACCGGGGGGCAACATCGGTCGGTCATGATCGCCGAGGCCCTCAAGCGGTCGCTCGAGCACACGCCGGGAGTCCGGCTGCGCGTCAAACATCGTGATGGCTAGGCGCGGACGGACGACATGGCGATGATTGGCGTCGTGGTCGTCACCCACGGGCAGCTCGCGACGGAACTGGTCAACGCCGCGGAAACGATCGTCGGCGACCTGCCGGGGTTTGCGGCAGTATCTATCGGGTGGCACGAGGACACCGAGGACGCACGCCACGAGATCGAGCAGGCGGTCGTGCGTGTGAATAAAGGCGCCGGCATCCTCATCCTGACGGACATGTTCGGCGGCACGCCGTCGAACCTGGCGATGTCGTTTCTCGTGCAAGGCAAGGTGGAAGTCATCACGGGGGTGAACCTGCCGATGCTGATCAAGCTCGCCAATCAGCTGGAGCAGGCGGATCTGCTGACCATCGCACGCGACATCCGGGAGCAGGGGCGCAACGCGATCTGGGTGGCGTCCGATCTCCTGCATGGAGAGAAGACGTAGGGTGACAACCCGTTCAGTGACCGTCGTGAATCCGCTGGGGCTCCACGCGCGGGCCGCAGCGCGGTTCGTGCACCTCGCGACGCGATTCGAGTCCCGGATCCGTGTCGGGCGTGATTCGAAGGTCATGGATGGAAAGAGCATCATGGGTATTCTGCTGTTGGCTGCGTCCCGCGGCACGACGCTGACGGTGATCGCAGAGGGGCCGGACGAGGACCGCGCCGTCGAGGCGCTGGTCGAGCTCGTCGCATCTGGATTTGGTGAGGAATCGTGGAACGCCTGAACGGTATCGGCGTGTCACCCGGGGTGGCGGTCGGTCCAGCCCTCGTCGCGATTCAGCGGACGCAAGTGCTGCGTTTCCCGGTTGGTCCCGATGGCGTCGCGCGCGAGCTGTCGGCATTGGAGCGCGCCCGCCAGCGATCGCGTACGCAGCTCGAGCAGATCCGGCGGCGGATCGCGACGGCACACGGCGCCGATCTCGCGGCCATCTTCGACGCGCAACTGCTGATGCTCGACGATCCGATTGTCGTCGGACGGGCCGCCGCTGTCGTACGCAACGAGCGGGTCAACGCGGAGTGGGCGGTACAACGTGCGCTCGACGAAGCGGCCGTCGTGTTCGACGACATCGACGATCCGTACCTGCGCGAGCGCAAGGGCGACCTGCGCGACGTCGCCGGACGCTTGCGTATGAATCTCCGCGACGAGAAGGGCGGTGCCCGCGACCGGTTGCAGGATCTCGATTCGCCGTGTGTGCTCATCGCCGACGAGTTGACGCCGTCGGTGGTGGCGCAACTCGATTGGACGCGCATCAAGGGATTTGCGACCGACGCTGGAAGCCGCACGTATCACACCGCGATCCTCGCGCGCTCGCTGGGCGTGCCCGCCGTGGTCGGTTTGCACGACGTCAGCCGGCGTGTGCCGCCGGGCGCGTCGGTCATCATCGACGGTGAGACCGGGGAAGTCGTCATCGATCCGACACCCGCGCTGTGGCAGGAAGCAGAGGGGCGCTCGTCGAGCCGCCGGCTCACGGCACTGACGCACGAAGAGGAAGGACCACTCCAGACCAGCGATGGGGAGTCGATCGTCCTCCACGCAAACATCGAGCGGTCGGACGATGTGCCGAGTGCCCTGGGTGCGGGCGCTGAGGGCATCGGGCTCTACCGATCGGAATTCATGCTTGTCGGTGGACCGCCAGACATGGCCGCCGAGGAGGAGCAGTACCACGTCTATCGCCAGCTCGTGGAGCGCATGGAAGGACGCCCGGTTACGATCCGGACGTTCGACGTCGACGAGCGTCAGCTGGCACGGCCGCTCGTCGACGCGGCACTCGACGCGCGTTGGTTCCCTGAGCCACAGCGGAGCGGCCACGCCGGCTTGCGCGGTGTTCGCTTTGGTCTTGCGCAGCCGCGCATCTTCAAGACCCAGTTGCGTGCACTGCTTCGCGCGGCCGCACATGGTCCGCTGCGGATCATGTTCCCGTTCGTCTCGTCGGTGCAGGAGGTGCGCGACGCGAAGAGCCTGCTGCTCGAGGCGCGCGATGAGCTCGCGGCGCGCGGCGAGTCCGTTCCGGATGTGCCGATTGGGATCATGATCGAAGTCCCGTCCGCGGCGTTCACCGCGTCACTCCTGGCGAAGGAAGCGGACTTCTTTACGATTGGCACCAACGATCTCATTCAGTACACGCTCGCCGTCGATCGCACGGACGATCGCGTGTCGAACCGATACGAGCCGCTGCACCCGGCCGTCCTGCGCCTGCTGCGTCAGGTGCGCCGAGCGGCGTCGCGCGAGGGCATTCCCGTGTCGGTCTGCGGCGAGATGGCGTCCGATCCGCTGTTACTGAAGCTCCTGATCGGGTGCGGGCTTCGTGAGTTCAGCATGACGCCGGGTGCCATCCCGATGGCGCGGCGCGTGGTGAAGGACACGAGCGCGCGGCAGATGGTCCGTGTGGCGGCGCGCGTGCTGACACTCGGAACCGTCGAAGAGATCGAGCAGTATCTCAACGACTCGGTCGCGAGGAACGAAGTCGGGAGCGAGGGCTAGCGAATGGAGAACATCGTCACTCGAGTCGAGAAGCCGTGGGGCTACGAGCTTCATTGGGCGAAGACGGACAAGTACGTCGGGAAGATCCTGCACATTAACGCCGGCCACGCGCTGAGCCTGCAGTATCACAATCGCAAGGAGGAAACGATCTACCTCCACTCGGGCAAGCTGCTCTACGAGATCGACATCGACGGCAAGCTGAAGAAGATCGAAATGAAGCCCGGCGACTCGATTCACGTGCTGCCGAAGACGATCCATCGCATGACTGCAATAGAAGACTGCGACGTGCTCGAGGCGTCAACTCCCGAGCTCGATGATGTGGTCAGGCTGGAAGATCGTTACGGGCGGGAAGGCACGTAGAAAGACTCCCAACTCCCAGGAACTCACAGTTCGTTGGGAGTTGGAGGTTCGATGTGCGACAAACGTTGGGAGTTGACGATCGTTAGAAGGGAATATCGTCGTCGGTAATCGGCTCCATCGGCGGCTCGTCCACACTGCCTTGCGGGTGAGAGCCACTGCGATCCATACCGCCACCACGGCCTCCGCCTCCGCCGCCCAGCAGCGTCACGCGGTCTGCCTTGATCTCGGTGGTGTAGCGCTTGTTGCCATCCTTGTCGTCCCACTGACGCGTCTGGAGACGGCCTTCGACGTAGATCTGCTTCCCTTTCGTCAGGTATTCCTGCAGGCTTTCCGCGGTTTTGCCCCACAGAACGATGCGGTGCCACTCGGTCTTTTCCTGCTTCTGGTTGTTGCGGTCGTTCCAGACCTCCGTGGTCGCCAGATTGAGCGTGGCAACGGCCGCGCCTCCCGGCGTGTAGCGCAACTCCGCGTCGCGACCCAGGTTGCCGACGAGGATTACCTTGTTCACACTGCCCATGTCGTTTCCTTTCGGGCGGTCGCCCGCCCCTACGGCTGCAGTAGCTGCTGCCGTGCCCGCTTTACACGTCCGGCCAAAGCCGGACACTTCCGCCTTCGCCAAGGCTACGGCGGACCTCGCCGTAGCGCCCCGCGCGCAGGCGGGCCGTCCTGAAGTTTACGATCGGTGAGTGACAGACCAGGTCAAGGCTTGGCGGGTGCTGCCGGCGTGGTCTTCAAACCGGCAAGCCGCTGTCTCGCCAACTGCGCGCCCTGACTGTCGGGGAATCGCTTGACGACCTCTTCCCACGTGGCTCGCGCCGCGTCGGCTCGTCCCATCTGCGATTCCACGAAGCCACGGCGGTAGTACGCCATGTCGACCTGGTCTCCGCTCGTGTACTTCTGGATGACCTGATTGTATGCGTCGATGGCTTCGGGAAGTCGATTCATGTTGCCGAGAGACTCGCCGATGAAGAACTGCGCGTCGTCGGCGCGTTCGGCAGTGGGGAAATATTTGATGACCTGCTGGAAGCCGTTGATGGCGGCTGCGTATTGCGCGGACGTGTAGTCGCTGAACGCCGTATCGAACAGACGATTCGGGGAGAGATTCGACTCCGGCGGCAGCTGTAGCCTTGGTCCGGGAGTCGGCGGGCCAACTGGCGTCGCTCCGTCTGGTGCTGGCGCCGGCAAGAGCGCCGCATTTGGATTGCTCGGATCGATTGGTGCGAGCGAGCTCTGAGACTGCGCGATGAGCGCAGGGAGAGAGAGGAACGTCTGACGCAGCGCGTCGATCTCGTCCTTCAACGAGCGCAGACGAGTATCCGTGTCCTGTGTTCGCTCACGGATGGTGCCGAGATCCGAACCGAGATTCTTGACGAGCACTTCCTGATCGGCGAATCGACGCCGCTGGAACTCCTCGCTCGTATCGAGTCGCGCGTTGACGGCCTTCAGCGCGTCCGTCAGCTGATTGAGCGCGAGGCTGAGTTGCTGGTTCTGCTCCTGCAACATGCGCAACTCGGCGGCCAGTTGAAGATGTTCACGATTCTGCGCCGCGGCAGGCGTCGCGATAGCGGGAAGTAATGCCAGACACAGGGCCGCGGTTGTGGTGATCTTCTGCATGCGACTTCCTTCAGCGACCCGTAATCACAAAGTGGCCGCGTCGATTCTGGGCCCAGGCATCTTCCGTGTGGCCGGGATTGAATGGAAACTCTTTCCCATAGCTCACCGTGCGCACGCGGTCGGGCGAGATGCCCAACGACGCCATGTATGCCTTGACCGCTGTTGCACGTCGTTCGCCCAGCGCCAGGTTGTATTCTGCTGTGCCGCGCTCGTCGCAGTGACCCTCAACGGTCACCACCCAGCTTGAATACTTCTTCAGGATCTCGGCATTTGCCGATGCGACAGCACGACCGGCATCGTCGAGGTCGGCGCTGTCGAGCCCGAAATACACCGGCTTGAGCGGGGACTCACGATTCAGGTCGTCGAGAGAACGGTTGGCGACGGCATCCTCGGTGAGTGGCTGCGGCGGAACCGGCAGCGCATCATCGACACGTGTCGGCGGCGCCGGCGGAGCCTTCGTGACGGCCGGTGGTTGCGCAGTCGTTGCTGCTCCGGGTGCCGGTGCAGGCTGGGGCGTAGCCGGTTTACGCCGATTGCAGCCCGTCGCGACCAGCCCTGCTACCAGCATCAACACAACGCCGATCTGCCTCGTTCTGCTCATGACTCTCCTCAAAGAAGATTGCCTTACTCTCAGTTCGACCACGCCGGCATCTGGTTGTTCCCGGTGCGGGTGATTTGTCTCAGGTCCTTGCCGTCGCGCCCGACCGTGAAGATCTGCGTGCCTCCGCTTCGCGTCGACGCGAACGCGAGGTGTCTCCCGTTCGGAGCGTACGCGGGTCGTTCGTTCGAACCCTCTCCAAACGTAATCTGACGCGCCTGGCTGGACGCAATGTCAAAGATCTTGATGTCGTATCCCGAACCGGTTCGCCCGGCATACGCAATCTCGTTGAATGCGGACGACCACGTGGGCTGATCTGCCCATGATTCATTCATCGTGATCCGGCGCACATTCGATCCATCGGCACCCATCAGGTAAATCTGTGGCGTACCCGTCCGATCGGACACGAACGCGATCTGCGCGCTGTTGGGCGACCACGTCGGCGTACCGTCGCCGGCGGGGTGGTTGGTGAGCCGGCGCAGATTCGAGCCGTCCACGTTGGTCACATAGATCTCAGGATTTCCGTCTCGGCCTGACATGAACGCGATGCGTGTCCCATCCGGAGAGAAGACCGGCACGTAGTTCGTCCCGGCGCCCTTCGTCGGGTTCTGCAGCAAACCCTGGTAGATGAACGAGACCACGATATCAGGAAGTGGTCGGTAAGCCGTGTAGGCGATGGCTCGCCCGTCGGCAGACCATGCTGGTGTCAGATTCAGTTGTCGGCTCACAGTAATGCGCCGTTGATTCTCGCCGTCATAGTCGGCCACGTAGATCTCTTTTACCTCACGCTTTTCGATCGTGTTGGCGAGACTGTCGCGATTGCGATCGGACACAAAGGCCAGCTTCGTGCGCGCGACGCCGCGCAGTCCACGCTGCTGCTGATGGATCTCGTCGGCGATCGTATGCGCGTAGGCCCGTGGGTTGCTCGCGTTGAAGTACTCCTTGGCGGACACCGTCTGGCGCGTTCGAACATTCATCAATCGAATCTGCACGGTGGACTTGCCACCCTGCTGCTGCACGGTGCCAAACACGACGGCATCGGCGCCGAGCTCGCGCCACGCCGCGAACGGCACGTCCTCCGGACGCCTGGCCACGGGCACGCTCGAGTATGTGTCCCGCGGAAGCATGTAGAACTCCTTCTCGAAGTTCAGGTCGTCCCACAACACTTGAGCGATCGTTTTCGCGGCGTCGGCACCCTCGGGAGACAGCGCGACGAAGTCAGGCACCGCGAACCGTGGCGGCGTGCCCGGATCGCCGTTGATCACGAGTGACACCTCTGATGGCTGTTGCGTTTGCGCTGGTGCCGCGGGCGATGGTTGCTGCGGCTGTTGGTGAGGAGCGGCGGTAACGACGACGGCAGCAACGAGGGCCGCGCACAAACTCAATACCTCCACTCGCCAGTTTCTCGAGTGCTGGAGCCGACTTCGGATTCGTGAGTAGGTGTTCATGATTAACGTTGATAGTCGAATCGCATGTGAACTGTCAGCGTCGGATTCTGGAATGCAGCTGGTAACGGCGACAGTCGCGTGATCTGCACTGCGCGGAGCGCCGAGTTATCGAGCGCGATGAAGCCGCTCGGGAGCTCGACCTGTGCCGCCTGAATCGTTCCGTCGCGCGCGATGGTGAACTTCACGGTCGTCGATCCCACCACACCCTGGTTCTGATCCCAGGTGCGCTGAATGACTGTGACGAGTTGCGCGAGGTACTCAGGGCAACAGAAGTTTGCGACGTCGAGTTGAACGGGACCACCGACTCCGCCAGCGGAACTCAACCCGAATCCTTGTCCCCGAATCACGGGCGTTTCGGCACGCGCATTGCCGTCAGTAGGCTGGGGGCCAGTGTTGGTCTTTCTCGCATCCGCCTGCGGAGGCGCGGTCGCAGGCTTGGCTTGGGAACGCGGCTGCACCTTTGGGTCGGGCAACGTCATTTTCGGGGGCGTCGGAGCAGGCGGCGTCAGCACAGGCTTTGGCGGTGCATCCGGCGGTGCCTTCTGCTGAACCGCACGCGCACCCACCTGTGTGAGACCGCCGGTCTTGGGCCCGGGCGCGCCACCGAGACTGATCGTCATGACCGGCTGGCGCGGATCCTCGATGACCCTGCCTCCGGTAAACAGAAGGGCGGCCACGAGCGCGATATGTCCCGCGGTCGACCACATCAGCATCGTCTGCAGCCCATCGGGCTGCCGCGATCGCGCAACGATGATGTCGGTGACGGTCTCGGTCATGTCTCGACTACTGCTTCGGCGCCTCGGTGACGATTCCGACGTCTCTGACACCGCCAGACTTGAGCTCGTCGAACACGTCCATCTGATGCTGCACGTTCAGCCGGCCGTCGATGCGCAGGAATACCTGCTTGTCTGTGCGCGTGAGCATCAGCTGGCGCACACGCTCCGGCAGCGCCTGGAGACCGATCGAGTCTTTGCCCAGAAACACCCGCCGGTCCTTGCTGAAGGACAGCGGCACGTCGACGAAAATTCGTTCGCTCGCGATATCGCTCGCTCGCGATGCAACCGGCAGAGTCACCTCGACGCCCCTTTGCAACATGGGGGCCGCGACCATGAAAATGATGAGCAGCACCAGCATGACGTCAACGAGTGGGATCACGTTGATTTCGGCGAGACTCGTGCTCACACGTCGTCCTCGCTGGTGGCGACCGCCTGCGTTCGGCGCCGATGCAATGACCTTAGGCATCAGGTGAAGTTGCGCTCGGCAATGTTGAGGAACTCGAGCGAGAAATCGTCCATCGCCGCCGAGAAGTCCTTCACGCGATGAACGAAGTGGTTGTAAAAGACCACTGCCGGGATTGCCGCGAACAGTCCCGCTGCTGTTGCGATCAACGCCTCGCTGATGCCGGGACCGACGACGGCAAGATTCGTCGAGCCCGTGGCACCGATTCGCTGGAACGCCAGCGTGATTCCCACCACCGTTCCGAACAACCCGATAAAGGGCGCCACGCTCGCCGTCGTCGCGAGAAACGTCAGACGCCGCTCGAGCTTCTGCACTTCAGCCGTCGCTGCACGGATGAGCGCGCGATCGACCGCCTCGAGGCTCTTGAGGATTGGACGGGCCGGGCCAGTGCCTGGACTGCCGGCCTGTCCCGTGAGACGGAACTGAGCCGTCATCTCCGCATAGCCGGCTTGAAACACGCCGACAAGCGGACTCGAAGGAAGCGACGGACAAATGGCTTGCACGTCCGAAAACTTCTGGCTGCGACGAAATACGTCGAGGAACGTCGCGGTCTGCCGCGCAACGGCTCGATAGGAAAGCGTCTTGAATAGAATGATCGCCCACGAGGCGATCGAAAACACGATCAGAATCGCGAGGACAATCTGGCTGAGTGGACTTGCATCGGCCAGGATCTGCAGCATGCCACCGCTCCCAGCTGGCGGGGCAGCGTCCTGCACCTGTAGTGCAAGCAGGGACGAGCCAAACGTATACACCGAAGCCTCCGGTCCATAATTGGGGATGCGCCGCTGGGACAGCGCAGACACCGCAGACTAGCATGCCGACCGAGGGCTGTCAAACATATGATACGATGGAAGTTCCGTCTACATGCTGCGCCTGCTTCGCATCCGCAACCTTGCTGTGATCGAGGCGGTCGAGGTCGAGCTCGAGCCGGGCTTCAACGTCCTCACGGGTGAGACCGGAGCGGGCAAGTCCATCCTCGTCGAGGCCGTCGGCCTCCTTCTCGGCGCGCGCGCGTCCGCGGACCTGGTTCGGACCGGCGAGGTCCAGGCGACCATCGAGGCCATCTTCGAAGACGCCGACGACGGCGAGATCATCGTTCGCCGGGAAGTGACGAGCCAGGGCCGAAGCCGCTCGTATATCAATGGTGCCCTCGCGACCGCCGGCGCTCTCCGCGAGTTGGCTGACCGACTCGTCGAGCTGCATGGACAGCACGAACACCAGTCGCTGCTGGATCCGCTGTCTCATCTGCCACTCGTCGACGAGTCGGCGCATCTCGGCTCCTTGCTCCCTCCCGTCGCGGAGGCGTGGGCAGCCATGCAGGCGTTGCGGGAGCAACGCGAACGCGCGCGGATGGACGGCCGTGAGAAGGCGGCGCGGTTGGATCTCATTGCCTTTCAGCTGGGCGAGATCGAGAAGGCGGCGCTGAAGCCAGGGGAAGACGAGGAGCTGGCGACGAGCAAACAGGTATTGGCCAACGCCGAACGGATACAGCGTCTGTGTGAGGAGTCGTACGCCGCTCTCTATGAAAGCGATCAGGCCGTGCTGGCAGGGCTGGCGCAGGTCTGGAAGCGAGTCGGCGAGCTGGCTGCAATCGAACCGCAGTTCGCGACCCAGCTCGAATCGCGTGACACAATCAAGTCTCAGCTCGAAGATCTAGCCTTCTTGTTGCGTCGCTACGGCGACGAGATCGACGCATCGCCGGCGCGCCTGCAACAGGTCGAGGATCGGCTGGCGTTGCTCGAACGATTGAAGCGGAAGTACGGTCCAACCTTGCAGGACGTGATCGGGAAGGGGGCGTCGCTCGCGAGGGAGCGCGAACTCTTGACGCATTCCGAAGAGGCTGCCGAGGATCTAGACCGGGCCCTCGCAGATGTGCGGCAGCGCTACCTCGACCTCGCGCGGGATCTGTCTCGCCGGCGTCGGGTAGCAGCGAAGTCCTTCAGCTCTCAGATCGAGGAGCATCTCGCGCAGTTGGCGATGGCGCGAACGAGATTTGACGTGCGGTTCAATGGCGATGAGTCGGCAGAGGAGACGTGGACCGAGCGGGGGATCGATCACGCTGAGTTCTTCGTGTCGCCAAACGTCGGCGAGGATCTCCGGCCGCTCACACGAATCGTCTCTGGTGGCGAGCTGTCGCGGATGATGCTCGCGCTCAGGACGATGGCAGTAGCTGGTGGGGCGGGCAAGACATTGATCTTCGATGAGGTGGACGCGGGCATTGGTGGAGAAGTCGCCGAAGTGGTGGGCCAGAAGCTTCAGCAGCTCGGGCGGCGCTTTCAGGTGATCTGCATCACGCACCTTCCACAAATCGCCTCACGCGCCTCGACGCAGTATCACCTCGAGAAGTCGGTGCGGGGTCGGCGGACCGTGACGACCGTTCAACGACTGGACGCGGCCGGTCGTATTGATGAAATCAGCCGCATGATCGGTGGAAGGACAGTCACCGAGACCGTTCGCGCCAGCGCGAGGCAGATGCTGGCTATAGAGGCGAAGGGTAAACAGAAGGCGAAAGGCGAAAGCGAAAGTCGCTAGGAATGGCCAGAAAGTACCTCATTGAGACGTTCGGTTGCCAAATGAACGTCCACGACTCGGAGCGCATGGCGGGACTTCTCGACCAGGCGGGATACGAAGCCACGTCTGATGATGGCGACGCGGATGTCATCGTCATCAACACGTGCAGCGTGCGGGAGCACGCGGAAGACAAGCTCTATACGCGACTCGGCGAGCTCCGCGTTCTGCAACAGGAGACGGGCCGCAATCCGATCGTCGCGGTCGCCGGATGCGTCGCGCAGCAGGAGGGGAAGTCACTCCTCTCGAACACAAACGGGAAAGTCATCGACGTCGTGATGGGCACGCAGCGCCTCAAGATGCTCCCCGTCATGCTCGAGGGCGCAGCGCGGTCGACGTTCCCAGTGGTCGACATCAGCCCCCTGGACGATGTGAGCTTTCCGTTGGGGATGGTGCGACGGTCGGATGCAGTGCGCGCCTATGTGACCATCATCGAAGGGTGCAACGATCACTGCGCCTTCTGTGTCGTCCCGTACACGAGAGGGCACGAGCGCATGCGCGCCAAGGCCGACATCCTCGCGGACGTGCGAGAGGTGGTCGCATCAGGCCGGCGCGAGGTGCAACTCCTCGGGCAGATCGTCAATCATTACTCAGCGCCGGACGACGCAAACTGCGACTTCGCGCAACTCCTCGCCGAGGTGGATGCCGTTCCAGGAATCGAGCGAATCCGGTTCGCGAGCCCACATCCGCGGCACACCGGGGCCCGCCTGATCGAGGCGGTCCGAGAACTTCGGCACGTTTGCAAGCACTTCCATCTACCTGTGCAATCGGGCTCGACAAACATCCTTCGCGCCATGCGCAGGCGTCATACGCGGGAGGAGTACCTCGATTTGGTCGCCAAGATCCGTGAGGCCATACCCGGCGTGACGCTCTCGACGGACGTCATCGTCGGCTTCCCGGGAGAGACCCGGGAGGACTTCGAGGACACGCTCTCGCTCACCGACGCCGCGCAGTTCCACAGCATGTTCTCGTTCAAATACTCCCCGCGCCCGAACACACTGGCGTCGAGACGGCTGCCCGACGACGTGAGCGCGGAGGAGAAAACAGCGCGCATCGTGGCGCTGCAGGAGTTGCAGCGTTCGATTCAAACGCGACTTCACGAGCAGGCCGTTGGGACAGACGTCGATGTTCTCGTGGACTCGGCCAGTCGCCGAAAGAACCAGGAACTCTCCGGGCGGACGTCCGGAAACACTGTAGTGAATCTGCCGATGCCGTCCGATACTTCACAGAGCGACGCAGCGACCGACTGGATCGGCCGCACGGTCACCGTTCGCATCACCCGATCGGGGCCGCATAATCTGTCGGGTGAAGCCGTATCCTGGGTAGCCCCACGCATGGAGACACGGTCATGCTGATTGAAATGAGCATCAAGGGCCTGATGGTTGACCCGATGGCGGGTACGCCGATCGTCATCCTGAAGGACAAGCAGGGCGACCGGGTGCTTCCGATCTGGGTCGGCGTGCCCGAAGCGAATGCCATCGCGCTGCAGATCGAGAACGTCGCCACGCCACGGCCGATGACTCACGACCTGCTCCGAAACATCATCACGGACCTCGATGGGCGGGTCGATCGCGTGGTGGTCAGCGACCTCAAGGACAACACCTATTTCGCCATCATCCATCTCACCGTGCGGGGCGAGCGGGTCGCTGTTGATGCCCGTCCGAGCGACGCAATTGCCCTCGCCCTCAGGACGCGGTCGCCCATCCTGGTGGAAGAGGCGGTCATCGAAAACGCAAGGACGGCCGATTTCACCGCAGAGCCCGCGGATAATGAACGACTGCAGAAGTGGCTGGAAAGCCTTGATCCTGAGGAACTTGGCAAATACAAGATGTAATTGTCGGCCGGCCGACAATTCCACCGGTTGACACGCTTTCGACCCCTCCCTACAATGGGCGCAACTCTTCCTGGAATTGCGCTTTTGTGTTCCATTTTCTGACAACCGCCATGGCCCAGTCCTCAGGGTGGCGTGTCTCGACCGGACGCTTCGATGAGTCTCGCCTCGGGGCGAGCTGTCGATGATCGTCGCGATCGCCAATCAGAAAGGCGGCGTGGGGAAGACCACGACCGCGGTGAACCTTGCCGCCGCGCTCGCGATGAGAGGACGGAAGACGCTCCTCATCGACCTCGACCCTCAGGCGAACAGCAGCATCTCGTTCCTGGATCACGGGACGATCGATCGCAGCATGTACGACGCGATTGCCGATCCGGCCTGCGAGCTCGCGCAGATCATCAAGCCCGCGACGTCGCTCCAGAACCTGTTCGTGGCACCCGCTCGCATCGCCCTCGCGAAGCTCGAGTCCAGGCTCGTGGGTGAGCTCGACGCGCACTTCCGCCTGAAGGACAAACTCGACAAGCTGACGGGTGAGTATTCTCACATCGTCATCGACTGCCCACCGGCGCTCGGGCTCCTGACTATCAACGCGCTGGTTGCGGCGACGCATCTGCTGATACCCATTCAGTCGTCCTACTTTGCGCTCGAAGGGACCGACGATCTGCTCGAGACGATCGAGAAGGTCAGACAACGGCCGAACCCGGGTCTCCGGATCCTGGGAGTCGTCATCACGATGCACGACAAGCGAACGGCCCTGGCGCGCGACATCCGAGAGCAGATCCAGAAAGTGTTTGGCGGGAAGGTCTTCCGCACCGTCATCAGCAAGAGCGTCCGCCTGGAAGAGAGTCCGGCCTACAAGGAATCAATTTTCACGTTTGCGCCTGAATCTAGCGGCGCCACCGATTACTACAGTCTCTGCGAGGAGGTCATCGAGCGTGCCGAAGCGAGGACTGCCTGAAACGCTGAGAATGCGCCACGACGAGCACTACGTCGAGGCCCTCGTGGGCTCGGCGGGAGAGCCCGTGGGCCGCATGGTCGCCATCGATCTACTGGATCCCAATCCGGACCAACCACGCCAGGTGATGGGCGACCTGTCCGAGCTCATGGCCTCGGTTGCCGAAAAAGGGATTATCGAACCGCTCGTCGTACGACAGCGCGGGAACCGTTACCAGATCATCGCCGGTGAGCGTCGCTATCACGCCGCCGTGCAGGTAGGCCTGCGAGAGGTTCCGGTCGTCATCAGGGAAGTCGAGGATGCCGAAGTCATGGAGCTGGCGCTGGTCGAGAACCTCCAGCGCAAGGACCTGACAGCGTTTGAAGAGGCGGAGGCGCTGCAGCAACTGGCTGATAAGTGCGGCCACACGCACGAGGACCTGGCCAGGAAGCTTGGAAAATCGCGAACGTCGATCACCGAGTCGCTCTCGTTGACGGCGATGCCCGAAGAGGTTCGGAATCTTTGTCGGCTGGCCGACATTAGCGCTAAGTCCACGCTTCTGCAGATAGTTAGGCAGGCTAACCCGCAAAAAATGATTGCCCTGGTAGAGAGATTGGCCGGACAGGGCGCAGTCACGCGCCAATCAGCTCGCGAGGAGACGGCAAAGGCAAAGCCCGGGCGGCCGAAAGCGTATGTCTTTGCGTTCCGTCCACCAACCAAGGCCTTCGATCTTCGATTGAGCTTCAAGAAGAGCAAAGTCGAGCCAAGCGAGATCATCGAAGCACTCGAGAACATCATCCGGGAACTGAAAGCCGCCAAGCGGCACTGAAAGCCTGGTCCGCTGCCTCACAAGTGGCGAACCGGCGAAGGGGAGGCGGCGCGCGCCAATCGGGAGTTCCCAGCCCCTCGCCATTCACGATAGTTAACATAACGTATGTTATGCGACGTCGAGGCAATCCCTCGGGAAACAGGTCCGATCCCGCGCCAAACCGTATAATCGAGCCGATAAGCGTTAAAGAACCCCTCGACCGTTGATGCGTACTCTCGACCGCTACATCCTTCGCCAAATGGCCTGGCCGTTCACGCTCGGCTTGGCTATCTTCACGTTTCTCCTCATCGTCCCGGAACTCATGCGGTACGCCGAGGAGTACGTGTCGAAGGGTGTCCCTCTCCTGACGGTCGGAAAGCTCGTCGTCACCCTGCTGCCGTACTCCCTGGCCCTTACGATCCCGATGTCATTGCTGCTGGCACTCCTGGTGGCGTTCGGGCGGCTGTCGGCCGACCGGGAATTCGTAGCGATGCAGGCGTGCGGCGTGAGCCTCTACCGGTTGTTCCGCCCCGTCGCGCTCGTGGCCACGACCAGTTGCTTGGCCACGGCCTACGTCTACATGGTGCTGATTCCGGTTGGGAATCAGACCTTCCGCGAGATCACGTTCAACATCATCGCGTCGAGCGCGGAAAACGAAGTCAAACCCCGGGTGTTCTTCGAGGGGTTCTCGAGCATCGTGGTCTACGCCCGCGAGTTACCCCAGACCGGTGGCTGGGATGGTGTCTTCATCGCCGACAATCGATCCGGTGAAGGGGCGTCCGTCTATCTGGCGCGGCACGGCCGGGCAGTCATCAATCGGACGGCAAAGACCGTCGAACTGGTCCTCGAGGGATGGACGCGGCACACGGCCGACGGGAAGGACGGGTACGTTGTGGCTCGAGGCGACTACCTCGTACTCAACATCAACCCAGCCGGCATGTTTGGAGTTGGAAGCATCTCAAAGGGCCTCCGCGAGATGTCCGTGCCCGAACTGCGTCAGCGCATCGCCGGCATGCGTACCGCGGGTGAGTCGCCTCACAACGAAATCTTCGAGCTCCAGAAACGCTATTCGATTCCGGCGGCGTGCCTCGTGTTCGGGTTGATCGGCCTGGCGCTGGGGGCGACCAATCGGCGCGATGCCAAACTGGCGAGCTTCGTTGTTGGCGTCGCGGTGATCTTCGCGTATTACCTGTTGCTCTGGTTCGGACAATCGCTTGTCAGAGGACAACTCGTTCCGTCATGGTTCGCTGCGTGGCTCGCCAACATCGTTCTCGGAGCGCTTGGCGCGCTGCTCTTCAAGTGGCGGGATCGCGTGGCGGACAGGCCGATTTCGATCCCGTTCGCCCAATCCCTCGTTCGGCGCCTGGCCGAGCGGACGCAGGCGATGGGACATGCCGCGCTCCCCTTCGGGATCCTCGATCGTTACGTCGCATTCACGTACCTCAGGATCCTCGCGCTGGCAGGAGTGGCGCTGATCGGCGTTTTCTATGTCTCGGCCTTCATCGATCTATCCGAGAAGGTCTTCAGGGGAACGGGCACCTGGGGGTTACTGGGCCAGTTCTTCGTCTTCACCACGCCGCAGTATCTCTATTTCATCGTTCCGCTTTCGGTCCTGCTCGCCTCGCTCGTTACGGTTGCCATCCTGACCAAGAACAGCGAGCTCGTGGTCATGAAGGCCTGCGGAATCAGCCTGTATCGCTTCGCGCTGCCGATGGTCGCCGGCGCGGTCGCCGCCGGTGCGTTTCTCTTTTTTCTCGAACAGACCATCCTCGGGCCCGCAAACCATCGCTCAAGGGTCATCCGTCACGTTCTCGATGGTGGCTCGCCTGAAACGTTCGACATGTTGAATCGTCGCTGGGTCGTTGGCCGCGACGGTTCGATTTATCACTACACCTACTTCGACCCGAGTACGAAACGCTTCAGCGGCCTGTGGATCTACGAGTTCGACGGCGCCATGCAGCGCATGACGCAGCGCACGTTCGCCGACGAAGCCCGATTCACCGGTGCCACCTGGAATGTCGGCCGGGGCTGGACACGAGCGTTCGACCGAAGCGGCGAGCCAACGTCCTTCAGCGAGTTCGCGACCGTGAACCGTGCACTCGAGCCTCCTGAACACTTCTCCACTGACCCGCCCGACCCCGAGTTCATGAGCTTCACGCAGTTGCGGGCGTACACGGAGCAGCTCGCGCAGAGCGGATTCGACGTCGTCCGTCAGCGCGTCGCGCTGTACCGTAAGCTGTCATTTCCGTTTGTCACCATCGTCATGACGCTGATCGCCGTGCCGTTTGCCGTCACCATCGGCCGAAGCGGCGCGATGGCAGGCATCGGCGTGGGCATCGCGATCGCGTTGGCGTACTGGGTCACGATTCTCTTCTTCGCGGCGATGGGATCGGGCGGAGTCCTGACACCAGTGCTGGCAGCGTGGGCGCCGAACCTTTTGTTCGGCGTTGGTGCTGCGTATCTCCTGCTCACTGTTCGCACCTGACTCCTGTTATCGCACGTAACGGATTTCATCGAGCCAGACCTGCCCACTCGAGCCTTGTTTTGCGTGAACTGTGTCCACGACGAAGAGCAGGTCGCGAACATCTTCGAGCACGGGTGGCCCAACTGCGGTTCCCATCGGCAGCATCTCTTCGAAGGGAATTGTTACTGTGCGCGCCATGTCGTCGAGATACACCGAACGTCCCCATCGGCGATCGCCTGCGCCACGTGCGCGCAACTCAAACGTCAGTCGCATCGGCCGCAGCGCGCGTGCGGTGAACATCACCCCTCTGAAGCGCGCGAGATCAGCGCTCGCCGCAACCGCAGCGGCAACGAACGGCGACTCCGATAGCGTCCCACCCAATCCGTAGCGCAACAGCAGTTGTGTGCCGCCGACGCTCCTCGCCGTTCCGATCGTGCCTTCGGACCTCACGCTCTTCTCGACACGCCAGCCGGTTGGCGAACCGTTTGAGTACACATCAACTGTCTGCGCAGGCGGCGCAGGTGTTGACGATGTGTCGGGAGCCGTTGGATTGCCGACGTAGATCGGATTCGACACGAGCCACGGAGTTGGTGGTGAACCTGGTGCGCCCGGCACGTCAATCTCGACGCGATACACCGCTGTTTGCGCCGGCGCGGCGTATTCGAGCAGCGGCGGCGTGCCGGATGCGACGGTCTTCCCCTCTGCCAACAGCCTGATGATCGAGCCGTCGGGGCCGTTGGTTTCAACGCGCAGTGCGACTGGACCGTCGAGCGCAAGGCGGTCACCCATCACCGCCCGTCGCGAACCGCTCGTTGCCGTCAACGTGAAGATTGCCGGGCCCGCGATCGCATCGATCGTCGAGTAGAGGCGTCCGGCGCGAATGGCAGCGAGCACCACGCCCGCGTCCTCAGGCGCATTCCCATGCAGTTGAACCTGTGGCAGCGAGATCGAAAACGTGCGGAAGATCTGTTCGTACGAGGGCAGGTGCAGCGACAGCGACCGACCGTACGGATCGCCGCCTGGCCCTACGCGCGCGTGCGCGTCGGCGGCTGCGACGGCCACGACGGATCGTTCGCGAAGCCATGAATCCCATCGACTCAGGAGATCGTTCGGGCGATCGAGCAACGTCGCAAGTGTCGGGGCGCCGCGAAACGGGTACGTCAACAGCGCGCGAGCCAGCGTGCCCCATCCCTCGTCGCGCCACTGACTGTCGCCATTGAGCCATTCCACGCCGTCGACCGCAGCTTTCCAGTCGTTCCAACGCAGTTCAGCGCGCGGAGAGTCGGCGTGCGCCGCGATCGACATCCCTCCCATCCGGTGAATGTCTTCGATCACGTCGCCGACTTCCCCGGCCAGAGGGAACTCCGACTGTGGGAGGCCCAATGCCACAACATGCCCCCCGTTTGTACTGATCTCGACGGCGTCGATGCAGAGCACTCCATTGCGATACACGGGAGTATCCGATCCGCGTGTGCCGTCACCATGATCAGTGAAGATGACGAACTGCAGACCCGCGCGTCGCGCGGCCGCAGCGACCTCGTCGACCGTGCCAGTCCCATCCGAGCGTCGCGTGTGAACGTGGATCGCGCCGCGGATCGGCGGGAGCGTCGCTCCGGTTGCACTGACCGCCGGCGTCACTGGTGAAGGCGGCAACAGCAGATACCACGCGACACCGACCGCGACGACAACCGCTATCCAGAACCATGTCCTCATGCCCGCGGGTGGAACTGATCGTAGATGTTGCGCAGGCGCTGCTCGAGTACGTGTGTATAAATCTGCGTCGTCGACAGGTCTGCGTGACCCAGCATCATTTGAATGGCACGGAGATCGGCGCCACGCTCGAGCAGGTGCGTCGCAAACGAGTGACGGAGCATGTGCGGGCTCAGTGATCTCGTGATGTTGGCCTGGCGCGCATAGCCCTTGAGGATCTTCCAGAACCCGACTCGCGTCAGCCCGCTGCCTCCACCGCGTGCGTTGACGAACAGTCGATTGCTCCGCCGCTTTCCCAGCAGCACCGGCCGTGACTGTTGAAGATATCGCTTCATCCAGGCCGCCGCTTCGTCGCCAATTGGAACAATGCGCTGCTTGTCTCCCTTGCCCGTACAGGTCAGGTACGACGAATCCAGCTGCACATCTGATGGCCGCAGCGCCACCAACTCCGACACGCGCATACCGGTTGCGTACAGCAGCTCGATGACCGCGCGATCGCGAAGTCCACGGGGTGTCGACACATCCGGTCGCGCGATCAACCGATCGACATCTTCAACGGACAGATAGCGCGGCAGCACCTTCCACGCGCGCGGCGGGTGGAGATCCTCTGACGGGTTCGTGCGCAGGCGCCCGTCAATCAGCAGGAAGCGGTAGAACCCTCGATAGCACGCCACTGCCCGTGCGACGGATCGCGGCGACCGCCCCT
Source organism: uncultured Acidobacteriota bacterium (assembly GCA_963772955.1). GTDB lineage: Bacteria > Acidobacteriota > Vicinamibacteria > Vicinamibacterales > UBA2999 > Gp6-AA40. The sequence continues at coordinate 233,282 of CAVYZF010000011.1, forward strand.
GGGACATCATGTCCCTCACGACTTGCTCGAGGTCCTGCCGACTCAATTGGTCGAGAGACGTCCCCCGACCCGCGGCGAACTCGGCCAGCCCGTTCAGATCGCGCGCGTAACTCTCAATCGAGTTGGCCGCGAGCCGACGCTCGACGGTGAGGTGCGTGAGATACGCATCCAATGCGGACACACTGCTCGCCACTTTGATTCGGTTGGGTCCTCGGTCCTGACCCTCTCCGGATAGAATTGTAGCCGTATGCCCGTACGTTCAAAGTGGCAGTCGCTGCCCACTGAGGCGATCAACGCGTTCAGCCTCGGGATCGACAAGCTGGCGGCCGACGACATCGTCGACCTGATGCTCAACGAAGATCGCAAGATGCTCGACGCCGTGAGGCGCGAGCGCGAACGCATCGCAGTCGGTGTGGAAATGATCGCGGCAGCACTTCGCAAAGGCGGACGGATCGTCTTCGTGGGCGCCGGCACGAGCGGCCGCCTCGGCATCCTCGAGTCCGCCGAGATGCCACCGACCTTTGGTACCGAGCCCGAGAACATTCAGGCTGTTATGGCCGGCGGCCGCGATGCGATCTTCGCGGCGAAGGAAGGCGTCGAGGATCACTACGAGGAAGGCGCACGCGCTGTCTCGCGTCTCCGGCCGACGAAGAAAGACATCGTCATTGGCGTGTCGGCAAGCGGCATGACGCAGTTCGTTCGCGGCGCCCTCACGATCGCCCGCAAGGTCGGCGCCCGTATCATCTTCGTGACCTGCGACCCCGGCACCGAGTTGCAGACGTTCGTCGATCTGACGATCGCGCCGGGTGTCGGTGCTGAAGTGATCGCCGGCTCAACGAGACTCAAGGCGGGCACGGCCACAAAGCTCGTGCTGAACATGTTGACCACAGGTGCGATGATTCGCACCGGCAAGACCTACGGGAACTTGATGGTCGACGTGCAGACGGGATCCGAGAAGCTCAAGGATCGCGCACGGCGAATCGTGAACATCGTCACCGGCCTCGAATACGACGAAGCGGACCGTCTACTCAAGGTCGCTCACTTCAACGTGAAGGCCGCGATCGTCATGCAGAAGACGGGCTTGTCGTACACCAAGGCGCTTTCTCGCCTGCGAAAAGCGCACGACTCGATGCGTGAAGCGTTGGGTGAGGATATCGAGGCGCGCCTGCGCGGCCTGCTCCAGGGTCACGCGGAAGCGGCCGCGGTAGCGAACGAGTTCAGTACCGTAAAGCCGGGCGAGGACGCTGCCCGGAAGCGACGGTCATAGCGCGGCGGCTGCGGCGCGATCCAAATAGACCTCAACGCGACGATGCAATTGCAGGAACGACGCTGGCAGCGTGGTCGTGACGGGTCCACGGAGCATCCCGGCGACGGCGGACGCTTTTCGCTCCCCTGTTGCGAGCATCACGATCGTGTCCGCGCGAAGAATCGTGCCCATTCCAATTGACAGCGCTTCTTGTGGAACTCGAGACGCGACGCCTCCGAAGGGACCTGCATTCTCCAGTCGGGTGGTTTCGAGCAACGTGACTCGATGCGTTCGCGCCGCGAGCGCCTCGCCGGGTTCGTTGAATCCGATGTGGCCGTTCACACCAATCCCGAGCAGCACAAGATCAAGGCCGCCAGTTGCGGCGATGGTTTCTTCGTAGCGTTCGCATTCGACATCCAGGTCGGACGCGACTCCGTTCAGGCCATACGTTCGATTAGGGTCGAGATTGATTCCCGACAGGAGATGCTCGGCCAGGAACCGTCGAAAGCTGCCAGCGTGAGTCGAGTCGAGGCCGACGAACTCATCCAGGAGGAATGCCGTCGCCGCCGAGAGGTCGGCTTCCCCTGCTGAGTGGAGCCGGCATATTTCTGTGTACGTCTCTACTGGTGTTCGACCCGCTGGAAGGCCAAGGACGAGATCGGGAGTACGACGAAGAGTGTCAGCCACGCGTCGAGCGAGCGCTCGACTCGCCTCCCTTGCCGTCTCGAAGATGGTGACGTCCAAGGCCCTAGACGTATGACGGCAGCACGAGGGTTCCTCGTGCCGTGGCGAGAGCCAGCGTGATCGCACCGCGTGCTGGTTCGACATCGAGAGAGCGGACTTCGCTCCGCGGCGCGACCTCGGCCATGCGCTCGCAGACGTCGGCTGAAAGCGCCGGTATGGCCCTGAAGATTCCTCCCGCAAGAATCGTCGGGAATACGTCGCCGCGCATGCCAAGACCAGTCACGACGGAAGCTGCTGCGCCGACGAGTTCTTCGGCCGCACGGGCGAGGATATGCGAGGCAACGGCGTCACCGGCGAGCATCGCCTGCTGCACCACGTTGGCAAGGCCGGCCACGAGGGGGCGCTGGAGGCCTCGATCGTAGATAGCGTGAATCAGCTCGGACGGCGTCGCGAGGTGCATCTCGGCAAGCACGAGCTCAGTCAGACGGGTGGCTGGCCCGCGTCCGTCGAATGCTCGCACAACGGCAGAGAGCGCCGATCGGCCGATCCAGAATCCGCCCCCTTCGTCACCGAGGAGGTAGCCCCAGCCTCCTGCGCGACACGCGCGCTTGGCCGCGTCGACGCCGTAAGCAATCGACCCGGTTCCAGCAACGATGACGACTCCGGGTTGCTCGCCGGCGCCGGCCACAAGTGCGACAAGGGCGTCGTTGACAACGGTCACGCGCGCCTTGAAGCCAATCCGTCGCATGATGTCCTGAACGGCGCGGGCGTCACTCGGTCGATCGACGCCGGCGATTCCCAGGCAAATCGCGTCCGGACGGACGTCACGCTGCGCGAGCGTTTCCTCCATCACTTGATGCAGGACCTTCTCGACGCCGAGTTCGCCAGACGCCTGCAGGTTTGCGCCGCCTGCATGTGACTCGGCAAGCACGCGACCCGTGTCGTCGGCAAGGAGGCACACCGTCTTCGTACCGCCGGCATCGATGCCCAACACATACATCGTGAACGCGATAAGTATGGTACATTCGGCGCGTTAGATGGCGTACGGCCGCAATCAATTCCGCCGCCGCTTCCGGCGTGTCGGCATCCGGCTTCGAGTTGCGTCTGCTGTCGTGATCGTCGCTGCCGCGCACGTAGTGCTGTCTGCTGCGAGCACGACGTCGTCGCGCGCGTTCTGGATCGCACCGTCGTCGATGTCGTCAACGCTCAATATCCGTCGAGCGATTGCGTCGGCAGTGTCGAGCGGCTACGACTCGGTGATGGCCCCAGTCGCGATCGGCGCGCGCAATGATGCCGATGCGTTCGATGCGGGAGCGGAGCTGCTTCGCGAGGCGCGTGAGCGCGGAGTCGCCGCGCATCTCTCAGTGACGGTGAACGTCGCCGCCAGTGCCGACGAACTTCCTGCATCCAGGGATCACGCCATTTACCAGCACCCGGAGTGGTTGATGGTTCCGCGGCAGATCGCAGCGGAGATGCTGAAGATCGATGCGCGCAGCCCCGCCTATCTGGGACAGATCGCACGTTGGACGCGCGCGAACGCGGATCGCGTCGAGGGGTTGTATGTCTCGCCACTCGATCCAGCCGCGACGATGTATCTCGTGAGCGCGGTGATCACTGCCGTGGGACGGTACGCCGTCAACGGCGTGTATCTCGAAGCCGTCGAGTTTCCCGGCGAGGATTTCGACTACAGCAGACACGCGATGGATTTGTTCCGTACGCGAATGCGCAGCGTGATGTCTCTTACCGAGAAGGCCCGGCTCGATGAGATCGAAGCCATCGATCCCTTCGCGTACCCTGAGGAGTTTCCGGACGAGTGGCGGCGGTTCAGGGAATCGGCATTGACGGATCTCCTCGAGCAGCTGCGCAGCGGGTTGAGCAACAGGACGCCTGCAATGTCGATTGCAGCAGGCACTCGCACCGATACGGACGCATCCCTCAGAGAACACTTTCAAGCGTGGCGCACCTGGCTCGATCGAGGGCTCGTCGATCGCGTGGGATATCGCAGCCGTTCGGCGGGCACGGTCATGCTCTCGACAGACGGCGTGTTCGCCTCGGTCCCAGAGACGCCTTCAGCTGTGCAAGCCGCTGACGCGGGCGGCCCGCGGTAAGCGCTCGCCGTGGCGCCTGCATTTGCCGCGGCACGGCAGTTACTCGAGCAAGCGGCAGCAGACCAGGCCTTCCCCGCTGCCGTCGTCGAAGTAGGCACGGCGCACCACCCACTCTGGCAGCAGGCCTTCGGGCATCTCTCGTATCAATCTGGCGCCGCAGCGACACGCGACGACACCGTGTTCGATCTCGCGTCGTTGACCAAAGTCCTCGCCACGACGCCGCTCGTCATGCGATTGATCGAGCGCGGAGGACTGGGCCTCGACGACCCCGTCTCGACGCGCGTTTCGCTCTGGCGTGATGACGATGGTATCGAGCCAGTTACCATCCGTGACCTGCTTGCCCACTGCAGTGGGTTGCCTGCACACCTTCCATTCTTCAAGGAACTCAAGGGACGCGCCGCGTTTGAACACGCGATCTGCTCGACCGCCCTCACGTACCCGCCGCGATCGAAGTCGATCTACAGCGACCTTGGATTCATGCTCCTCGGCTTCATCCTCGAAGACTTCGGCTCCCCTCTGTCACTGCAATTCGACACGTTGCGTGAGCAGATGGGCGGCATCCAGGACTTGCAGTTTCACCCGCCGGCGGTGTGGCTGCCGAGGACTGCGCCGACCAGGCAGGACGAATGGCGCGCGCGCGTTCTCGTCGGCGAGGTCGACGATGAGAACGCATGGGCGCTTGGGGGCGTCGCAGGACACGCCGGGCTCTTCGGGACGGCGGCATCAGTAGGCAACTGCGCCCGGCATCTCCTGCAGATCCTCGAAGGCCGGCACGGATCGTTTCAGGAGCAGACGCTGCGCACGTTCATCACACGACGAGCGGATATACCGGGGAGCTCACGCGCGCTGGGTTGGGACACCATGCTGCCGACGTCCTCGTGTGGGACGCGGGTTTCTCCACGCGCCTTCGGGCACGTGGGCTTCACCGGAACGTCGTTATGGATTGATCCTGATGCGGCGATCTACGTCGTGCTGCTGACCAATCGCGTGCATCCCACACCGGACAACGAGGCGATCAAACAGGTGCGGCCGGCGTTGCATGACGCCGTGATGGCGGAATTCGGAGCCAGCTAGATCAATTGCGGCCGTCGAGTGGAGAGAAGCCGCCGCGTCCGCGTGTACCACCGAACGGCGTCGGAGTGCTATTGCCTCGACCGGGGCCCACGCCTCCTCGGCCACCCGCTCTCCCTCCGCGTCCTCCTGGCGTCTGGCCACCCGATCCGGGTGGCGCGCCGGCCTGCGTCGACGCAGCCGTAGCCATGAACAGCCATTCGTTGTACTTGTTCTTGCCGTTGTAGAGCCTCAGTGACGTCTGAGTGCTCTTGCTGGCGACGGCGAGGATGCCTCCGCCGCCGCCCTGAGCGCTGGCGGCCTGGCCAGCCGCGGTGAAAGGAGTAGCCGTCACCCGGTTGCCCATCGATGTCACAGTTCCACCTGCGCCGAGCGGCGTTCCCCGACCGAAACTCGATTGCGTCGATGGTTGCTGTTGGGTTGTTCCACGACTCGCTGCACCTGTGGTCCCGGCGCCAAATGGTGTGCCGCGTCCACCAGTCGCTCCGGCTCCACGGCCCCGCAGCGCGTCAAGGGCCTGTTGGGGTGTCGTGCTCATCGCCTGTGCGAGTTCCGGGCTGCCCGCTCCGAGGTACTGAAAGTCCCCACCGGTGATCGGGTCTTTGTATTTCTTCCGAAGGAATTTCTGGTCAATCAGGACGTCGACGTCAGGCGGAACCTGATTGCCGTACTTGCGCTGGAAGAGCGCAATGGCGCGAGCGTATTGCTCACCACGAAAGACCAGCTCGGCTTCGCGTTCACGCCGCGCAACTGTCTGATACACCGGCATCGCGGTGCTCAGCATGATCGCCATCACACTCATCGCGACGAGGAGCGCGGCCATCGCATAGCCGCGCTCGCATCGCCTGGAGTGCGCACTCCTCATCAAAAGTCCCCGAGGAGGAACTGCGTCGATGCCACCAGCGTCTGTCCGTTCGTGAGCGTGATCGTCACGGTGACCGTCTTCGCCTTCTTCTTGTCATCAGGGTCTGTGTATACGTGAGCGATACTCGGGCCGCTCGTAGTTGCAGACCTGCCGTCACCAAAGTCCCATTCGAATTTATTGGCCTGAATTGCCGGATCTGCTGGACTGACGGTGACAGTGGCGACGAAACTCACCGTTTGTCCGCCAGAACCTGGTACTGCTGTCGCCGGGGTCGCAGCTACTGTTGCTGTTGCGACGCCCGCGGGATCGCGACGCGCAACGGTGACCGCGGTGCTCTGCTTTCCGCCCGCGGATGCAGTTACTGTTGCGGCCCGAGTCGTCGTGAGGCTCACTCTCGCCTGACCGTTTGCGTCGGTCATCGCCGTTGAACTCGAAAGCGTGCCCTCTGACGATGCGAATGTAACGAGGGTTCCCGGCACGTTGCGACCATTCGCCGCGGCGACGGTCGCGAGAAGGTCGACGGTACCGCCCTCTGAAGGCACCGAGCCGGGGGTCGCTGCGAGGAGAACCGTTTCCACACCAGCTCCGCCGACCGTGATTCGCACTGCGTTGCTGTTTGTCGACGCGGGAGTTGTCGTGCCAGTGCCTCCGCCATTACCGGTGCTCGGTGGCGTTGTTGTCGTGCCACCGGTGCCACCAGATGTCGCCACGACATCGGCGAGCCCGGACACTTCTCCCGCGATGAACGTGGTCACGGCGTAGCCATTCTTCGTCTGCGCGTCGACCGGATCAATCCGGCCAAGGTTGGTTGCGAAATGAACCGTGGTGCCGTTCTGGACCGCCGTTCCACTTCCCTCAAGGACGAACGCGGTGATCTCCGTGGTGCCGCCGAGCTGAACGAAGCTGCTCCCGGCGGAGATGGTCAGCGTCGAACCTGTCGGCGCCGTCAGCGGCACGGTGTCGCACGCGACGGCCACGATGGCCACGAGCGCCGCGCATACAAAGCTGATTCGACTCAACATCATCATTCCCATTCAGAGTAGGGCCTGCCGTCGGACCCCGTTTGATCGGAGCCGCTCCTCACGTCGGAGATACCTGGCTCGGCTGAAGGATTGGACGGATCGGGATCTGACGGGACCGTCGTCCAGGTGTCGGCCGATCCCGTGAACGGATCAGGCGCGATCTTGCGGAGATACTTCTCCGTCACGAGCGCCTGCAGGTCGGCCGGATACTTGCTCTTGTCGGCATAGTATTCGTCGATCGCTTTCCGCATCTGGAAGAGATCTTCCTTGAGCGCCGCTTCCTTGCCGCGCTGCACGCTGGTGCCGTAGACCGTCAGGCTCACGCCTGCCAGCAGGATCAGCAGCACCATGACGATGAGCAATTCGATCAGCGTGAAGCCGTCTAGTCGCCCGCGCAGGTGTGCGGCGTTGTGTCGTCGAAACATGTTTACCAATCCCGATACTTCGTTCCGTCGAGCGCCGTCCCGTCGCTCTTCGTGTAGACATCGAACACGTTCTGGCCGCCCCAGGATCGCGAGTCGGGATCGTCCTGATACGAACGCAACCCCCACTCGTCCCTCGTCATCGGATCGACCGGAACCCGCCGGAGGAACTTCAGCTTCCGCCCGGAGGCATCGTTGGCGACTGACACGCCATCGACGAGCGTTTCCAAATCCGGCGGATAGCCTTCATTGGCAGGCTCGAGCTCCGTGGACGGAATCAGGCCCTGGTCAACCGCGTCCTTGAACTTGTCCAGTGCCGTCCTCATCTCACGCAATGCCCTGTGCAACTCCGCTTCACGCTGTCGCTGCATCGTGACCTGGGCCAGTGGCATCACCGTCGACGCCAGGACCAGCAGGATCGTCGTGACGACGACCAGCTCGATGAAGGTGAAGCCGCGTTCCGTCCTCACTGCACTCTTACCGCCGGCACCGCAGAGAATTGCAGGTTCACGGGACTCCCATTTGCACCGCTCGCCGATCCCGTCACATTCAGATTCGCCGCGCCTGCTGCAACCGGCTCGAAGAGCAAGCCGGCGAGCAAGCCGGTTCCAGCCACGCCAGTAATGTCACCGCGTCGTACGATCGCGATGTCCACGCGCCCCGCAACCGGATCAGGTTGCTGCGTGAACGACGCGTTGACTCCACCCGCGCGCATGAAGCTTCCTTCCTGCACGTTCACGAGGCGGATGACCGCGGGGTTGTACGTGATCGTCAGGGTCACGCCGGAGAGCTGCGACGCGTTCGTGATCGAGACCGGAACCAGATACGGCCCGCCACCCAGGCGGAACTCCGGACCAGGGACTGAGACCACGATCTGACCGGCCGCGAGCGACGTTGGTCCGGGCACGGCCGCACCTATCGGCGGCACCGGATTCACCGCGTTGGCACCGCCAGGAACCTGAGGCCCCACGGCGTTTGGATTGGCTGCTGGCTGCGGAGCAGGTGCGGGAGCGGCAACTGGCGTCTGGGGCTGGGCTGGTTGCTGCCCCGCCGCTGCGCCAGCCGGCGGCGCGTCTGGCGTCGCGCCGATCAACGGAGGCGGTCCGCTGAGCCCGAGGTTCGACTGAGTACCGATGTAGATCGGTCCGAGGTCGTTGGCCGTGAACTCGCGCGAGCGAACGATGCGCGGCGTCAGCAACATCACGACGTCAGACTGTTGAATCGAGTTGTCGTTCGAGGAGAACAGCTGTTTGATCACGGGCAGGTGCATCACCCACGGCAACCCGGAGAGCTGCCGGCGCTGCTGCTCCTGCAGGAGACCGGCGAGCAGCGTCGATTCACCCTCCCGCAGTCGAAGGTCCGTCTCGACACGCCGCGATCCGAATGACGGCAACTCCTGCCCGGCGATCGTGATCCCGGCGCCGAGGTTACTGCTCTCGATCATCAGCTTGATCTGAATGTCGCCCTCGATACTGACCCGCGGCGTCATCTGCACCGTCACACCGACCGGTCTATAGGTGAACGACGTCAGCGGGTTGAAGTTCGCTCCGCCCTGCGCGAGCGGCGTGAAGGTGGTCGAAGGCACCGGAATGTCTTCACCGAGATTCAATTTGAGGTCGGAGCCTTCAGCGCCACGCAGCTGCGGCTTGGCGATGACTTTCGTCTCGGAGTCTGTCTCGAGGAAGCGAACCACGGCCGACGGAACGGCGAGGTAGAAGTCGCTCGTGCTGATACCGCGCGAGACTGTGTTCAGGTTGAACGGCCGCGGATTGAGTGTGGTGCCGTTCTCGGTCGTCCCTCCACCTCCAGCGACTCGCGGATCAATTTCAGGGGAGAACACCGCGTTGATCGCGTACGTTCCGAGATCGAGGCCGTACTGCTGCGCGCGGCTCCGGCTGACCTCGAGAATCTGCACGTCGACGACGATCTCGGCGCGCGGCTTGTCGAGCGTCTCGATCATGCGCTCGATGATGGCCATCATGGATGTGGTCGCTCGGATCGTGACGGTGTTCGTGCTCTTGCTGGCTGTCACGGCCGGCGCGAGCGCCTGCCCCACCGGGCGGATGACCTGGTTGATCGTCTGCGCGAGCTCCTGCGAGTCGATGTACGAGAGCGGAAAACTGACGATGACCTGTTCCTCGTACTGCGCGCGCTTCTGCGCGTTGTCCGGGATGATCATGATCGTCTTCGGGTTCATCACCTTGTAGAAGAGCCCGTTCGCCGAGGCGATCTGCTGGAGCGCCTGCTCCAGCGTCACATCCTGCGCGCTGATTGTGTAGACGCGATCTTGGTAGGTGCTGTCATACGTGACGTTGATCTGCGTCGCTTCGCCGATGAAATTGAAGATGTCGCGCAGGCTCGCCTGCTGGAAGCGAATCGGCTGAACGATGCTGTTGAAGTTGAAGAGGGGCGCCGCCTGACCCGCTCGTGCGGCCTGTCGAAGCTGCTGCGCAGACGGTCGCGCGCGGTTCTGCTCGATCTGATCCCGGATCTTGCGCTCGAGATCGAGCACCTTTCCTGCGATCGCTCGATTGGCGGGGTCGTACTCGCTCGCGCGACGGAACTCCATCAGAGCCTGATCGAGTTGTCCCCGCGCTTCGGCGAGTCGCGCGGCGTCGATGTGTATGCCGGCCGCGCTGAGATTCGCCCGTTCGTACGAGATCCTGTACTGGACGTTCTGGGGATCCTCCTGAAGAGCCTTGCGATATTGCTCGACGGCGGCATCCCAGTCGCCGGCTCTCGCGGCGGTGTCGCCTTTCGAGTAGGCGCTTCTGGCCGCGCAGCCGGCGGCCACAATGGCCAATACGACGAAGGCAGCAATCGTTGCGTGTGAGTGTCTCATTGTCCTGACAGCCGAATAGTCTGCCGTCCACGTCCATCGACGTAGATCAAATCCGCTGAATCGTTGCCGATTCGCAGTACGCGATATCGGCCTTCGATGACGTCGCCTTCTTTCCCGTTGAACACGTTGCCGCGACCATCACTGAGCACTGCGACTCGCGGGACTTCCCCGGCCTGATCGAGATACCCGATGAACCGAAGCGGAATCGGTGGAGGTGGCGGCGGCCCTGTCGGTACTGGCTGCAGCTGTTCGACTGGCAGGCGAGGCGACGGCCGCGGCGGCGCCGGAGCCTCGACCCGTCTCTCCTGGAACCGGAAAACGTCGCGGCTCGGCGCCGACCTGGCATCGTCGTGCCGATCGAGCGACTCGAGCTTCACGTCCCCGACCGCGTTGCCCGAGCGGGACGTTTGTCCCTGACCCGGGCGGACGGTTGTGCCTCCATCCACTGGCGCCGACGGCCAACCCAGATAGACGACGGCCGCTCCGACGATGAGGACGACAGCCAGGATGAGAAGCAGACGACGAGAGGACGTCGTCATGGCTCGACTGTCCCCATCGTGCGGAAATAGGTCGAGAGCTGGAGGGTCAGGCGTAGCGCTTCGCCACTCTGTACGCCTTCCATCAGGCCGACATCGTCGATGACCACGAACTCGGGTGACGCTTCGATCTCGTGAATGAAGTCGCGGATGTCGGCGTAACTGCCGGCGAGATCCATCGTGACCTTCAGCCGTGTCAGGTTGCTGCCGCGTTCGACGACCGGTTCGTACTTGCGGCGTTCGAAGTCGAGTCGAGACTTCGCAGCCAACTGCGCCAGGCGAGCGAAGGTCAAGCGGCGTGCACCAGTCAGATCCTTCGCGAGGACGCTGCTGTAGAACGTGTCGAGCTCCTTGAGCGCGCGATCCTTGCCCGTGAGCGTGCCGTCCGCGCGCGCGTGGTCGGCCTGTGCGGCAGCAAGCGCCGCTTCAGCGGCCCGCGTCCTCTGCTCGACGTTGGCGACATCGCTCTGGAGTGGATACACGAAGAACCCATATACCAGCAGGTTGATCACCACGCCCGCGACGAGCGCGTACACCGCACGCCGGTGTTCAGCGATGACCCGCTGGAGCACGCTCTGGGTTGCGTCACTCACCGGCGGCTCCTGTCGTGGGCCGTGGCGCGGAAGCGGCGGGTGCTGATGCTGGATCGGTGGCCGGCGGCGAGTACACGCCCTCGACGACCGCGTTAATCAGCCCTTCGGGATTGGTCTGCTCCTCAGCAGCGAGCACCTCGTGGAACCGGCCGGTCTTCTCGAGCGCATCGAGGAAAGACTCGAGATCCTGCACCCGTCGCGCTTGAACACGAAGATTGACGATCAGCTTTCCGGAGCGATCCTCTTGCGTCTGGAAACTGGTCAAGCGCACGCTGTCGGGCTCAGTCGTTTCGAGCTGAGAGAACAACTCCGACCACGAGAACGCCCGCAGGTCGATGATCGCGTTAGCTTCCTCCGCCGCGGCCGTGACTTCGTTCAGTTCCTTGGCGTCGATTTGCGATCGGATTCGTCGGGCCTCTTCACGCAGGCGCTGCGCATCGGCCTCGGCCTGCGCCGCGCGTGCGCCGAGCGCACGGCCGCTGCTCGTCAGCCGGATCAACTGCACCAGATTCAGCAGCGTCAACACCACGACGAGCAGCGCGAGCGCGCCAAGTGCCACCTGCACGGCGCGGATGTTGTAAAACGGCCTCGTGGAGAGATTGGTTCTCAGCATCAGGCCGCCGCCTCTTTTCGAGTTCTGAGCAGCATTCCAACCAGCGGTGACAGCGTCGCCATCAACTCTGGTGTCGCTGTGATGCGATCCGTGAGTGCCGCCCCGCGAGTCGGGTCGATGGGTTCGACAACCGTTCCCATCCGTGATTCGAGGTTGCGTCTCGCGAGATCGACTTCACCCTGAAGCCGTCCGATCCCGCCAAGCAGGATCCTGCTGAATCCACGCCCCTCGAGTCGATCCTGGTAGTACATCGCTGTCTGGTGCACGACGTCTTCGAGCGCTTCCGCGTCGCCCTCTGCCCGGTTGCGGAAGAACAGCACATCGTCGCGCCGCAGGATCGCCATCGACGTGTACTCGGGACGCATATGCACGACCAGCCAGTCGCCCGCTGTGCCGAGATTGGAGCTGAGAAACAAGTTGATCACGCCGAATGTCGCGATATCCACGAGACCGGCTTCGATCCCGCTGCGCTCGCACACACCTTCGTATTCGCGGATCGTCTCTCGACGCGCCACCACGACGATGAATTCGCTGCTACCGGCGTTGTGCGCACCGGCCGTGTACGTGAGGCAGGCATCGTCGACCGGAAACGGCGTCGACTTCTTCACCTGCCAACGAATCAACTGATTGAGATCGTCACGACGCGACGGTGTCTGATCGAAACGAACGAGCGAGACCTTGGCGGCGACGTCCGGAATCACGAGGGCGACGCGCTTCGGTTTGAGCCCGAGACTCTGGCACGCGGAATCGAGCGCGCGCGCGACGGCATCCGGGTCGGCGATGTTCGTCGATGTCAGCGACGGCGTGACCGCACCGGCGGGCAACGGCTCGACGGCGTAACCCTGGACAACCGGGTTCGAGCTGCGGCCGCCGAGCACGGCAACCGACACTGCTGCCGGCGAAATCTCGAGCGCCGCTTCGAGCGGCGGGCTGGCCAGCCAGGACGCGAAAATGCTCATTCGACGAATGTCACCTTGTTGATTTCACGCAACGTCGTAAGCCCGGTGAGGACTTTTTCGACAGCCGACTCGCGAAGGAACCGCATGCCTTCTTCGTGCGCGGCCTTCTTGACTTCAGACGCCGGACGCCGGTCGAGGATCATTTCTCGAATGCGATCGGAGAGATTCAGGAGCTCGACGATGGCGGTCCGGCCCTTGAAGCCGGTACCGCCACATTCCACGCATCCGGTGCCTTCGTAGAACCGATGCGTTTGTGCGAGTTCGGGCGAGAGCCCTGCTTCCTGCAGCGCCTTGGCATCCACCAGCTTCGGTCGCTTGCAGTGCGAGCAGATCAACCGCACGAGCCGCTGCGCCATGACGCAATTCAACGCCGACACGAACTGATAGGGCTCGACACCCATGTTCAGGAACCGTCCGAGCACGTCAACGACATTGTTCGCGTGAACCGTCGTGAACACGAGGTGACCGGTCAGTGCAGATTGAATGGCAATCTGAGCGGTCTCCGGGTCGCGAATCTCACCAACCATGATCTTGTCGGGATCGTGGCGCAGAATCGACCGCAGGCCGCGAGCGAACGTCAGCCCCTTTTTCTCGTTGATCGGAATCTGCGTGATCCCTCGCAGCTGATACTCGACGGGATCTTCGATGGTCACGATCTTGTCTTCGACGGACTTGATCTCGGAGAGCGCGGCGTACAGCGTGGTCGTTTTGCCCGACCCGGTGGGTCCGGTGACGAGCACCATGCCGTAGGGCTCCCGGATGTACTTCCTGAAGCGACGCAGCTCGAGTTCCGGCATCCCAAGGATGTCCAGCTTCAGCTCGGTAAACTGCTCGCTGATCGATTCCTTGTCCAGGATTCGGATCACGGCGTCTTCGCCATGGACGCTCGGCATGATCGACACGCGGAAGTCGATCGTCTTGCCTGGCATCCGCACCTTGAACCGGCCGTCCTGCGGAACCCGCTTCTCAGCGATGTCGAGCTCCGCCATGACTTTCACACGCGAAATGATCGAACTGTGGAACTGTTTTCCGATCGGTCGCATCGCCGGCTGAAGGACGCCGTCGATTCGATACTTCACGTAGACGGCATCGTCGCCCGTCTCGATGTGGATGTCGCTCGCCCGCCGCTGGATGGCCGTATAGATCGTCGAATCCACCAGCTTGATGATGGGGCTGATGTCGCTCGTAAGCCGCTCGACGGTAAGGTTCTCGTCGCCGGTCTCGTCTTCCTTGAGGACCTGGAGCTCGAACCCCTCGGTGGCTTCCTCCAGGACACGCTGCGAGCTCTCGCTCTTCTTGAGGATCGCCTGGATGGCTGACGGGGCGCCTACCGTGACGCGGATCGGCGTGCGGAGAATCACGCCGAGCTCGTCGATCATCGGGAGGTCTGTCGGATCCGACACGACGATCACGAGCGAGCGCCCCTCGCGTCGATGCGGCACGAACCCGTAGCGCAGCATCAGGTCTGCCGGAATCGATCTGAACAGATCCTGATCGATCCGGAACTCGCTCATTTCTACGAATTCCAGCCGGTAGCGGACCGCGAGCGCGCGCGCGCGCGCGACTTCTTGGGAGAAGTCGTCGGAATCAGGGAGTGGATTCGTTTTCGCGGTCGCCATCACACGCCTACCACGGAGCTCAATTCGAACAGTGGCATATACAGTGCCAGCACCACGATCGCGATGACGATCCCCATGAACACGAGAATCACCGGCTCCACCAACGTGATGAACCGTCCGACCTCCGTCTCAACTTCCTCGTCGTAGAACTCCGCCAGGCTGTTCAGCATTTCCTGGAGTGCGCCTGTGGACTCCCCCACTTCCACCATCTTTACCGCCACGTCCGGAAAGACATTCCTCTCACGCAACGCCGCGGCGAACCCCTGTCCTTCTTGAACGCGGACACGAACCCGATCCAACTCTCGCGCGAGATGCTGATTAGACAGCGAGCGAACGCTGATCTCCAGCGCGTTCACGAGCGGGATTCCGCCCCCAAGCAGCGTCGCCAGCATACGCGCTAGTTGCGACGTAAAGAATTTGCGGGCTGTCTCACCGGCCCACGGGAGCTCGAGCACCCATTTGTCCAGGCGATGACGCTGACCGGGCTGGCGGGACCAGAACACCGCTGCAACGGCCAGGCCAATCGCAGCCACGAGGATGAAGGCGAGGTTGGAGACCGCAGCATTCGATACGGCGACGATGATCCGTGTAGAAAGGGGTAGCCCACGGTCGAAGTTAGCGTAGAAGTCCGAGAACGCCGGCACGACCCTCAGGACGATGATGCCGATCAGAATGACCATCATCGTCACGAGAATCATGGGGTAAATGAGGGCCGACAACGTGCGTCGCTTCACGGCGCCGATGATCTTTTCGTAAGCGACATATCGCCGGATGACCGCGTCCAGGTTTCCGCTGCGCTCTCCCGCCATGAGAGACGCGGAATACACAGCCGGGAACATCGATCCGTGCTCCCCAAAGGCGTCCGATAGCGATGTGCCGCTCCGAACCCTGTCGTGAACGCTGTCGAGAACCGTCTTGAACGTCGGGTTTGCGACACGCGTGCGGAGGATGTCGAGCGACTGGACCAGCGGCATTCCGGCTTTCAGAAGAGTCGCCAGTTCCTGGTTGAAAACCAGGAACTCGTGCCGCTTGATACGCTGCCGACGGGCGCCAAGGGACAGAGAAAGCGCGGCCCGCCGCTGGAGGGACAGGACATACATCCCTTTTTCCTCCAGTTCGCGACGCAGGCGTGCCTCGCTATCGGCGATGTAGACGCCTTCTACGATCTCGCCTCCAGGCGTACCGAGTCGACACCGAAACTCCATTTTGTCCTTTAGACCCGCTTCCCTATTGTTTCGGCTGCACGAACGCGCGGAATACCCGCACCCCCAGCTGTCGAGTGTCGGTACTCTGAAGCGCGGCTAGCTTGGCTGGCACAAACGTCTTGTCCGGCACCACTGCCAGCTCGACCATCTGCCCCTCGCCTAACTGTTCCGGGCTCAGTGCAATCTTGCGCACCAACGGTGCTCCTTGCTCCAGATCGAAGTCGTCTACGACCGCTTCTCCCAATCGGATTTCAACGTGCTGGGCCACCGAAAACACGTCACTCGGCTGGTGGTCGAACCCGCCTTCCACTCCTTCGTGGGAGTAAGGGGGGCGTGATCGGCCGCGCCAATGATGCGGCCGTCGTCGTCAACGACGTGAACGAAAACTGTGTAGTCCGCCTGGAATGGTGGGGTGTCTGGCGCCACGACGAACTTGACGTCGAGCTCGACCGGCATACCCGAGGCGACAACAGCCGGGCTGACCGACACGGACGCCGAGGCAACCGGCTTCGCGCTGTCTGCCGGAGCCCTGTTGCAGGCGACAATCAATATGGAGGCCATCACTGTGAAGGCCACGGAATATCTGAGCATCTCGGGTGGAATGATACTATCTCCACCGCATGACATCCGACGCTCTCGGAATGGTTGAAACCCGCGGTTTGATCGGTTCTGTCGAGGCTGCAGATGCCATGGTCAAAACCGCCAATGTCGTGCTGGTGGGAAAGGAATATATCGGGGCCGGATACGTCACGGTTCTCGTTCGGGGAGATGTTGGAGCTGTGAAGGCGGCAACCGACGCGGGTGCCGCCGCGGCCCGACGGGTTGGCGAGCTCATTTCCGTCCATGTGATTCCGCGCCCCCACGCCGAAGTCGAGCGCATACTCCCCAAATCGTAGAGACACCCAGGGCCGGACCGAGTCATGGCTGTCCAGGACAATGCCCCTCAAGCGGACAAGGATCTGACGTCGATAGCCGAGGCGCGATCGCTCGCCCGCGCCGCCCGTCAGGCTCAACCCCTTCTCGCCGAACTCTCGCAGGATCAGATTGATCGCATCGTCTCGATGATGGCGGAAGCCGTGACCGCTCACGCCGAGGCGCTCGCGCAACTCGCCGTCGATGAAACCAGCTACGGCGTCGTCGCGGACAAGGTCCAGAAGAATCTGTTCGCGTCGCGACAGGTCTACGACTTCATCAAGCCGATGAAGACCGTCGGCGTGGTGAATCGGATCGAAGACAGGAAGATTATCGAAATTGCCGAGCCCTTCGGCGTCGTCGCTGCGATCGTCCCGTCGACAAACCCGACGTCAACTGCGATCTATAAGGTGTTGATCTCCCTGAAAGCGCGCTGCCCCATCGTCATCAGTCCGCATCCTTCCGCCGCGCGGTGCATCACGAGAACCGTGGAGATCATGGCGGAGGCGGCGCAGCGTGCTGGTGCGCCGGCTGGAAGCATCGTGTGGATGAAGACCGTCACGCTCGAGGGTACTCAGGAACTGATGAAGCAGCGCGAGGTCGCGGTGATTCTCGCGACGGGAGGCATGGGACTCGTGCGCGCGGCGTACAGCGCCGGTAAACCTGCGTACGGCGTGGGTCCGGGCAATGCCCCTTGCTACATCGAGGGTAGTGCCGATCTCGAGAAGGCCGCGAGCGACATCGTCCTTGGAAAGACCTTCGACTACGGCGTGCTGTGCTCGTCACCGAATTCAGTCGTGGTCGATGAATCAGTGGCCGCCGAGTCGCGTCGCCGCTTCGAGGCCCGCGGCGGGTATTTCCTCAATCAAGCGGAGATGGACGCGCTGGCGAAGGTGCTCGTCAGCCCGCAGCGCCTTCCGAATCCAGCACTCGTTGGGAAGTCTGCCCTGTTCATCGCGGGTAAGGCCGGCATTTCGGCGCCTCCGGGGACGACTGTCTTGATCGCTCCCCTGACTGGAGTGGGGCGCGACTATCCGCTATCTATAGAGAAGCTGTGTCCGGTCCTCTCCTGGTACGTCGTCAAGGACTGGCGAGAGGGATGCGAGCGCTGCATTCAGATCCTTCGATATGGGGGCATGGGGCACACCATGTCGATCCACTCGAAGAACGAGGACGTGATCCTGCAATTTGGCCTGAAAAAGCCCGCATTTCGCATTTGTGTAAACACGCCGACGACGCATGGATCGATTGGACTGACGACCGGTTTGGATCCGGCGATGACGCTGGGCTGCGGTGGCTGGGGCGGCAACATCACGTCGGACAACATCTCGCCGCGGCATCTGCTCAACATCAAGCGCCTCGCGTACGAAGTCCGGCCGGCTGTCGTGTCGCCCGCGAAGTCGAGTCGCGATCAGGCGCCGGCTATGCGTCTGCCGAATGCACCGGTGGCCCCTGTTTCTACGGGGATCTCCGCACAGGCCCTGTCGGCACGTGTCGACGCCTTCCTTTCTTCTCGAGGGTTCCGCTCCGGTGGGTCTCCCCCCCCTGACTCACCGAAGGAGGCGCAGCCGAAACCGCTTGCGTCCGATAACCCTAAGGACTTCATCTGCGAAGACGATGTCCGGGATGCGCTGAAGAGTGGCAAGACGCTGGTTGTCGGAGAGAAAACTATCGTCACGCCTTCAGCTCGAGAACTCGGCGAGGCGAACAGGGTGTTCGTCCAGGCCGGTTACCCTCGTTAGAGCCACTGCGCCGTTTTGCCCGGGAGTTCCCACTCGAGCTTACGGAGTTTTGACCCTCGGATCGACCGGATGCTAGAGTACGCGGACCCGATGCTGTCGTTTCGCCGAGGAGTGAGCGGCGTTCTCTGCGCCGTCGGACTGCTGCTGTCAGGTGCCTGTGCCGCAAGATCGTCACAGCCAACGACCGCACAGGCGCCCCAACAGGTGGTCGCGCCCGAACCCACGCCTGCCCGCCCTGATTCGCAGCCGCAGCGCGATCCGGTTCAGGAACTCATCGGGCTTTCAGAACAGCATTTCCAGACCGGAGAGCGAGAGTTGCGCGAGGGTCACCTCGATGCGGCTCGCACAGCGTTCGACAGAGCGGTTGACGTGTTGCTCGAGTCCCCGGACGGCGCTCGTTCGAATCCTCAACTGAGCGCGCACTACGATCGCCTGATCGAGCGAATCAGCGGGCACGAGCTCACAGCCCTTGCCCAGGCGGACGGCTTTGCCGAGAAGGCTCCGGAACCTGCATCCATCGACGATCTTCTCGTTATTGCAACGTTCGAAACTCCGACCCCAACCGCGGAGACTGAGCGCACCGTCGCCAAAGACCTTGAGGTCGTCGGCCACGACATCGATATTCCGCAGAACGCGCGGGTCCTGACGTATGTCGAGCTGTTCACCGGGCGATTGAAGGGATATCTCGAGGAAGGACTGAGTCGTGGGGCGCAGTACCTCCCGATGATTCAGGATGTCTTCAGGGCTGAAGGCCTCCCGCTCGATCTCGCGTACGTGCCGCTGATCGAGAGCGCCTTCAAGCCGAACGCCATGTCCCGCGCGAAGGCGAAAGGCATGTGGCAGTTCATGCGGGGAACGGCCCTCGAGAACGGCCTGCGCCACGACTGGTACATCGACGAACGCGCCGATCCGGAGAAAGCGACGCGCGCCGCTGCGAAGTATCTGAAGACGCTTTACTCGATGTTCGACGACTGGCACCTGGCCCTGGCGTCGTACAACGGTGGACCGGGCCGCGTGCAGCGCGCGATCAAGCGGTCTGGACGCGATGACTTCTGGAAGCTGTCGGCGACCTCGCGCTATCTGCCGCGGGAGACGCGGGACTACGTTCCGCTGATCCTCGCCGCGATCATCATCGCCAGAAACCCGTCGCAGTACCAGATGGAAGTGGCTCCGGTCGAAACGCCGCTCTTTGAAACGGTGACCGTTGCGAGTGCCGTGGACATTCGCCGCGTCGCCGAATGGGCGGGAGCGTCCGTTCAGGACATCCAGGATCTGAACCCTGAGCTCCGCCGATGGACCACGCCGATTCGTGCGACGGAGTACGAGCTCAAGGTTCCGATGGGTGCCGCAGAGGTGATCAACACCCGATTGGCCGAATCCGGCAGCGACGATCTCGCGCCGCTCAGTCACTACACCGTCAAGAAGGGTGAGACGCTGCTGTCGATTTCGAAGAAGCTCAGTGTGAGCCGCTCGGATCTGGCAGAGGCCAACTACCTGTCGACCAAGTCAAAGCTCGACACCGGCCAGCAGCTGATCATCCCTCGCGCTCCGACGCTTCTCGCCGCGCGAACCGAGCCCTCGCCCGCCGGCCAGCCTGCTGACGCGGTCCTGGCAACAGCCCGTCCCGTGGCAGCGTCGAACGACGAGCCACCAGCCCGCACAACGACAACCCATCGCGTCACACGTGGCGAAACACTCTTCTCGATCGCCAAGCGATACGGTACGACGGTCGCGCTGATCAAAGAGTTGAACAGCCTCCGCGACAACGTCATTCACGTTGGCCAGCGCTTGATCATCGAGCGTCTGTCCACGCTCGCCACCAACTAACCCGCCGCGTCGCAGAATCTGCGATAACCGCGCCCGATCGACGTTGCACATACTGCGACGTTTGGCCTGGTCTATCGCTCGACTCCGAAGAAACTCGAATGAATCCGTGAGGCACACGATCTTGCATTGATCTCGGAGCGTGCTAGCGACCCTGCGCAGCGCCGCGGTCTTCGGTGTGGAGGCGTATCCCGTCCAGGTCGAAGTGGACGTCGCCTTCGGCCTGCCCCATTTTTCGATGGTTGGCCTGCCAGATGCGACCGTTAAAGAGAGTCGCGATCGCGTGCGCTCGGCGATCCGCAATTCGGGATTCGAGTTTCCCCACCATCGCATCACCGTCAATCTGGCACCCGCCGATGTGCGCAAAGCCGGGTCGTCGTTCGACCTTCCAATCGCTCTCGGTTTGCTCGCCACGGGTGGTCCACTCACGCGCCAATGTGTCGACGACACGGTCATCGTGGGAGAACTGTCACTCGACGGCGCCATCAATGCCATTCGCGGCGTCTTGCCGATTGCGGTCGGGGCGCGACGCCTCGGGCTGAAGCGAATGCTCCTGCCGCCGCAGAACGCAGCAGAGGCGTCCGTCGTCGAGGGGCTGGATGTCTGCGTCGCTCAATCACTGGCAGAAGCCGTCGAGGCATTGAATGAGCCCGAGCGAGCCAGGCGAGCAACTGCTGGTCCGAGCGGACACGTGGGCCCGACATCCTCTGACAACGACCTCGCCGACGTTCGCGGTCAACTGCTCGCGCGGCGCGCCCTCGAAGTTGCCGCCGCCGGTGGTCACAACCTGCTCATGACAGGCCCTCCTGGTGCGGGCAAGACGATGCTGGCGAAACGACTGGGAACGATCTTGCCGCCCCTCACGTTTGATGAAGCGCTCGAGTGCACCGCGATTCATTCAGTCGCGGGCACGCTGCCCGTCGGTCAGGGCCTGCTGTCAGAGCGCCCGTTTCGAGCCCCTCACCACACCATTTCTACTGTGGCGCTCGTCGGCGGAGGCTCCATTCCCCGGCCCGGTGAGATCTCGCTGGCGCATCACGGTGTGCTGTTCATGGACGAAATGCCGGAGTTCGATCGCCGAGTGCTCGAGGTTCTGCGGCAACCCCTCGAAGAGGGATACGTCACGATCGCGCGCGCAGCGCGAACCGCGGCCTTCCCTGCTCGATTCCTTCTCGTTGGTGCGAGGAACCCGTGTCCATGCGGATTCGCTGGCAACGATCGTCGACCGTGCAGATGCACACCGATCCAGGTTGCCAGGTATCAGAACAGGCTGTCTGGTCCGCTACGCGATCGCATCGATCTCATCGTCGATGTGCCGGCGGTCGCTGTAGGCGCGATCGTCGACGGTGCCTCTGGCGAGTCCTCCGCGTCGGTTCGTGAGCGCGTCATCACGGCGCGCAGTGTCCAGCACGCGCGTTACGGCGAAGCAGGGCCTCGGACCAACGCCGCGTTGCGCGGCTCGCTCGTGGCGATGTTCTGTCGTCCGGACACACGAGGACGGCAGCTGCTGCGAAGAGCTGTCGATCAGCTGGGACTGAGTGCGCGGGGTTACGACCGTGTGCTCAAAGTGGCGCGCACGGTTGCCGATCTGGCCGGCGACGAGAAGGTGAATTCGGAGCACGTGGCCGAGGCGCTGCAATACAGGGTGGTGGAACACGGGAGTGGGTGCGGGGATGCAGGTGAAGTATGAGTGTGGAAGTCGATCGTCGTGTGTTCGTGCAATCTGTAGCTGCAGGTCTCCCGCTGCTGGCAGGAGCAGGAGGAGGAGGAGCAACGCTCGCGTTTGCGCAGCGCCAGACTGGAGCAAAGCGAGTGCAGGATCCGGTCTTCGATCAGTCGTTGACTGACATGAAGGGGGCCGTCCGAGGTCTCAGCCAGGCGGGGTCCGGCGAGCACGCTCGCCGCCTCGCGTCGTCACTGCGAGTGTTCGCCGCGTGGGGCGCGTCGAAGCAGTTCGATTCGCGAGTGAAAGAAACGTTGCGCGGTGTCGTGGGACGCGAAGGACGGGACGCACTGCTTCGTCGCAACGTCGATCCGGCGATGTTCAAGGCGGAGGCACGTGACGTCGGATTCGATGGAACGTCGGGTATTCCATTGCCGGAACCGCAAGCGGTTGACTTCGCGACGAGGCAACGGGTCGTAGACGATCTTCTCGCCCACGGTGTCACGCCGCGTTGGAGGGCCGTCGCCGCGACATTGGACGATGCGGCGCGGTCGCTGGATCGGATCGCGTCCGCGCGGTCAGCTGGAGTCACTCTGATTAGGCAGGTCGATCCGTCGATCTGCCGGATGATCAACCAAGAGCTTTCCTACCTCAACATCCAGATGGTGTTCTGGTGCGCGCCGTGGTTCTATTGGGTCCCCGAACCGTGTGGGATGGCGACGTCCGCGTACTTGGGGGTCTGGGCGGTCGGGTGGTGGTACGGGTGCTGACGAACAACAAAGTCGCGATCGCGTGTCTGGCCGTCATCTACGCGCTGGCCAGTGGCCTTACGTACGTGACGTTCCGCAGGTATCCGGATCAGTCCGGAATGGCGGCGGTCCAGTGGCTCCTTTTCTACGTCGTGACCGTCGTCTACCCGTTGGTCTGGGCCGTCCAGAATCTGCGTCTCGTCCGGAAACTCGAGCGCGACCAGTTCGAGCAACTTCGGCGGTACGCCTGGGCTCCGGTGATCGTAGGCATGACGTCTCTGCTCACCGGATTGAGCCTCTTGTTTCCTCTGCTCCGCTGATTCAGCGGCCACGATCGCTGAGACCGGGGTGCGCGCTGCGCACCTCGGTTCTCACTGAGCGGCGACCCGCTGTGGCATTCGTGCGTCGTGCAGGCTGCGTAGTCCAGTAGCCGTCAGGATGATTCCACCTCCGACGATCGTCCATGTCCCGGGCGACTCTCCGCGCAGGATCCATGTCCACACTGGATTGAGTGCGGGCTCGACGAGGAGCAGCAGGGACACTTCGAGAGCCGACAGGTGTCGAATGCCCTTAGTCAGGCATATGTAGGCGAGCCCGATCTGACACACACCAAGATACACAATCGTGATCCACTCTCCAGTCGATGCGACTGGAAACGGCCAAGCAAACGGGATCGCCGCCATCGCCGCGAACACATTGCCCAGGGTGGCGGCCGACGTGCCGAGACCCGGACGCGAATGATCGCGTTCTACGTACCGCAGCGCCACGAGCGTAAATGCCCACACGACGCCGCACAACACGGCCAGTAGATTTCCGCGCACAGGGTCTGGCGCGGTTGCCGTCGCGTCAGGCTGTCCTATAAAGCAACTCAACATCCCAATCGCGATGGCTGACAGGAAAATCAGGTCGCGGCGCTTGAAGTGCTCGTCGAGGAGAAGGGGGCTGAGCAAAAGCAGATAGAGCGGTGCCGTCGACTGAAGAAAGATGGCGTTGGCGGATGTCGTGAGTTTTGTCGAGAGCACGAACAGCGTGAGTGTCGCGGCATAAACGATGGCTGCGAGAACGACGTGCAGCGACCACACGATCCGACCGCACAGGAAGATCATCAGCGCAACAGCGGCGATGCCCGACCGTAGTGCCGAGACCTGCACTCCTGAGAAGGCCGCAACTTTGATCCCGGCCCCTCCCGTGGAAAACAGGAGAGCGGCCGCAAGCACCTGCAGTCGAGCCGTAGACGCATTCACAAGGCCGATCCGTGGAGTTTTCGCCAGATGATCGCTTCCATTCTGATCCGTTGGAGACAGATTTCGTCCTGTGATACGCTCCTCAGGTCGGCACCCCTCCCCACCGGCGTGTCAGCACCCGATAGTATGGTCCGTATGGCGCGGGCCCAGTTGAGCCCGGTCGGACCCCGTATTTTTGCCGAGTGAATCTGTATTGAAACCAGCGCGGCGCTACACGATTCTCGTTGCGAATCGCACAACCGGCGTTGTCCGGCGCGTGACTGTCGCTGCCCGGCCGGCGGTGGTGTTCGCTTGTGCCGTGGTGACGCTACCTGTGCTGGTCGGTATCGGCGCCGCCTGGAAGGCCAAGAGCGACGTCGCCGAGCTCTATACCAGCGAGCGCGCCCTCGAGCAGGAGAACGCGAGCTACCGAACCGCGACTGCCGAGCTCTCGAGCCAGATTCAGTCCCTGCAGACCGCCATCACAGACCTAGGCGCCCGCGCCGCACTCGACCCGAGCCTTGCGCGCGCGATGGAAACGCTGCCCGCGTTCGTCAAGTCGCGTGCGATGGGCGGCAACACCGGCGCAACGTCTAAGCAGGAAGCCACGTACACGAATGCGCTGACCGCGCTCGCCAATCCCGAGGACACGTTCGGACTGCTTCGAACGCTACTTGAAGGGCTCGAGTCACGATTGGACGTCGTTCAGCGCAACGTCGAGCGTCGCAACGCCCTCGCGAATGCAACCCCGTCGATCTGGCCGGCTCACGGCTGGCTCTCGTCGACGATGGGCCGCCGCACGGATCCAATGACTGGCGGCGCCGACTACCACCCTGGCCTCGACATCGCCGGTGACAAGGGCCAGCCGATCTATGCAACAGCGGCCGGAGTTGTCACCCACGCCGGCCGACAGGGTGCGTACGGCAATCTCATCGTCATCAACCACGGGTTCGGTCTCGAAACACGTTACGGACATCTTTCGGGCTTCCAGGTCCATGAGGGCGACCGCGTACAGCGCGGTGATCTGATTGGCCGCCTGGGTGCTACAGGCCGTGCGACCGGCAACCACCTCCATTACGAGGTCCTCGCCAACGGCCGCCTTCTCAATCCGCTCAGGCTGCTCACACAGCAGAAACCCCGCGCTCAGTAACCCCGCGCGTTTCTCTCGTTTCCTTGCCGATTGCGGAGCCGCTGGCTACAATCGGTAGATATTCCTTCGTAGTTAGCTCTCCCCCATTCGCATGATTGGTCAACTACTCGCGAAGGTCATCGGTACCCAGAACGAACGCGAAATCAAACGGCTACGGCCGCGGGTTGTCGAGATCAATGCGCTCGAACCCGCAATTCAGCCCCTCACTGACGAACAGCTCCGAGCAAAGACAGCCGAGTTCCGCGACCGTCTAGCCAAGGGCGCCACGATCGACGACATCCTGCACGAGGCCTTCGCCGTCGTCCGCGAGGCCGGCCGCCGTGTGCTCAACATGCGGCACTTCGACGTCCAGTTGATCGGGGGCATGGTCCTGCACAACGGGACGATCGCCGAGATGAAGACGGGCGAAGGCAAGACGCTCGTGGCGACTCTGCCCGCCTATCTGAACGCGCTCGAAGGAAAGGGCGTGCACGTCGTCACGGTCAACGATTACCTTGCCCGCCGCGACTCGGAATGGATGGGACGTCTCTATCGATTCCTCGGGATGAGCGTCGGAGTCATTCAGCACGATCTCAAGGACGACCAGCGCCAGATCGCGTACGGCTCGGACATCACCTACGGCACGAACAACGAGTTCGGCTTCGACTACCTCCGCGACAACATGAAGTTCGAGTTGGGCCACATGGTTCAACGCGGACATTACTTCGCCATCGTCGACGAGGTGGACAGCATCCTCATCGACGAAGCGCGGACACCGTTGATCATCTCCGGGCCGGCCGAGGAGTCAACCGACCTCTACTACGAAGTCGACCGGATCATCCCTCGACTCAAGAAGGGCGCCGTCACTCAGGGCAACGTCAAGGCAGAAGACCGGGAAGAGCTCGAGAAGACGGGCGACTACATCGTCGATGAGAAACACAAGACGGTGACGTTGACCGAGACCGGAATGGCCAAGTCCGAGGAGATGCTGTCGCATCGCCTGGTGCCGGACTCGAACGGGCTCTACGACCCGGCGAACATGCCGCTGCTCCATCACGTCAACCAGGCGCTCAGGGCTCACACGCTGTTCCGCCTCGACGTGGAGTACATGATTAAAGACGGCGGGGTCGTGATCGTCGACGAGTTCACCGGCCGTCTGATGCCGGGACGCCGATGGAGCGACGGTCTGCATCAGGCCGTCGAGGCGAAGGAGAAGGTCAAGATCGAGCGTGAGAACCAGACGCTGGCGACCATCACCTTCCAGAACTACTTCCGCAAGTACAAGAAGCTCTCCGGAATGACTGGCACCGCCGAAACCGAAGCGCCGGAGTTCGCCAAGATCTACAACCTCGACGTCATCGTCGTGCCGACGAACCGAGTCCTCAAACGCGTCGAAGAACCGGATCTCATCTACCGGACCGAGCGCGAGAAGTACGAGGCGATCGTCAACGACATCATCGAAAAGCAGGCGTCAGGGCGGCCATCGCTCGTGGGCACCGTGTCGATCGAGAAGTCCGAGCGGTTGTCCTCGCTCCTCAAGAAGCGCGGGATCAAGCACGTCGTGCTGAACGCGAAATATCACGCGCAGGAAGCCGAAATCGTTGCGCAGGCCGGCCACAAGGACAACGTGACGATCGCGACGAACATGGCCGGTCGCGGCACGGACATTCTGCTTGGCGGCAACGCGGAGCATGCGGCGCGGCAACAGACTCTCGCCGAGGAAGTTGCCGAGAAGCTCGCCAAGGGCGAAGAGAAGTTCGTCGACGACGATGAGTTCGTCTACTTCTTCCACATCGACTCGTTCTATCGAGTGCCCCGTCCGGATTGGGAGCGCATCTTCTCTCACTTCAGACGCCAGATGGATGCCGAGCACGAGCAGGTTGTCACCCTCGGCGGGCTGCACATCCTCGGCACGGAACGGCACGAAGCACGGCGCATCGACAACCAGCTTCGCGGCCGCGCCGGCCGGCAGGGCGATCCCGGATCGTCACGGTTCTATCTGTCGCTCGAAGACGATCTGATGCGCATCTTCGGATCCGATCGCATCGCGGGCTTGATGCAGCGGCTGGGTATGGAAGAAGGCGTGCCCATCGAGCATGGGATGGTGACGCGAGCGATCGAGCGTGCGCAGAAACAGGTCGAGGCGCAGAACTTCGGCGTTCGCAAGCACCTGCTCGAGTACGACGACGTGATGAACAAGCAGCGCGAGAGTGTCTATACGCTGCGTCGCGAGATTCTCGAAGGTTCGATCCATCTGACTGAAGAAGAGATCGTCAACAGCCGGGACTATTTAATCGCCCTGGCCGAGGAGGCCCTCGAGGACATCGTCGAGCGCTTCGCCGGAAAGCAGCTCGACGTCGACGAGTGGGACATCCCGGCGATCGTTCGAGAAGTGTCCCGTGTGTTCGGCATCGATCCCAGGGAGCTCGAAGCGCTGCAGCTGGAGGACAAGGACACCGAGGAGATCACCGACGCCATCTGGGCAATCGCCAAGGGCAGTTACCTCCGCAAGGAAGAATCCATCGGCACGGAGCTCCTGCGGCGCCTCGAGCGCGACATCATGCTGCAGATCGTCGACGCGCAGTGGAAGGACCATCTCTACTCGCTCGATCACCTGAAGGAAGGTATCGGCCTTCGCGGATACGGCCAGCGCGATCCGCTCGTCGAGTACAAGAAGGAGAGCTACGGGCTCTACCAGGACATGAAGGCGCGTATCGAAGAAGAGATCGTGCGATACCTCTTCTGGCTCCGCCCCGTGACGATGGAAGATCGGGGCGAGCAGGCGGAGCCGCCGGCTGCGTTTCGTGCGCGACCGGCAGCGCCGCGGCGTTCCGCACCGGCGCAGATAACGTTGAACAACCCCGGAGCGTCAGCCGTGCCGGCGTTTGCCGGCGCCGCACGATCGAGCCAGGCGGCCGCGCAGGCGCAGACGCCCACGCCGGCGAGGACCGGCGGCGACGACGTGATCAAGACCATCCGGCGCGACGAGCCAAAGGTCGGTCGCAACGATCCGTGCCCGTGCGGGAGCGGAAAGAAATATAAGAAGTGCCACGGGCAAGCCGCGTGAGAAACCATGGGCCGACGATTGTCGGCCTTTTGTGCATTTGCTCTAGAGATTCGCTGTGTCGGTGATTTCGCCAACGTTGGTCGTGAACACAGCCGGCCGTTTTGTCCGCTTGGCCTTCGCCGAAGCCGGCCAAAACACGCGAGCTGCCGCGTAGAGGGACTCCATGGATCTGAAGACCGCCCCATTCTCCGCCACCGAACAGACGGACATCGCGATCACGACGGCGCTGACGTTCGATGACGTGCTGCTGGTGCCGCAGCACTCGACGGTGAAGCCGTCACAGGTGGACGTCTCCACGCGGCTTACGCGCAGCATCAGGCTGAACGTGCCGATCCTGAGCGCAGCCATGGACACGGTCACCGAGTCCGGCCTCGCCATCGCGATGGCGCAGCTCGGCGGCCTTGGCGTCATTCACAAGAACCTTCAGATCCACGAGCAGGCGGCCGAAGTCGATCGCGTCAAGCGATCGGAGAGCGGGATGATCGTGAACCCGATCACGCTCTCCCCGTCCAATCGCATCTACGAAGCGCTCGACCTGATGAAGAACTACCGGATCTCCGGTGTTCCCATCACCGAAGACGGCAGCAAGGAAGGACGCCTCGTCGGGATTCTCACGAACCGGGACCTCCGCTTCGAGACCAACGTTCATCGTCCGATCGAAGAGGTGATGACGAAGTCGCCGCTGTTCACCGTGCCTGTCGGGACGACGCTGGACGAAGCGCGATCGTTCCTGCATCAGCACAAGGTCGAAAAGCTGCTCGTGGTCGACAAGGACTTCCGGCTCAAGGGACTCATCACCGTCAAGGACATCCAGAAAGGCATCAAGTATCCGAACGCGAGCAAGGACGCGCTCGGACGCCTGCGGTGCGGCGCGGCGATTGGCACGTCGAAAGACTCGCTCGAGCGCGCGCATGCACTCGTCGCGGCCGGGGTTGATGTCCTCGTCGTGGATACGGCTCACGGACACAATCAGGACGTGATCGACATGGTCGCGCGAATCCGTCGTGACTTCCCGAATACGGATCTCGTGGCTGGCAACGTCGCGACGGCGGAAGCCACAGAAGCCCTGATCGGATCGGGCGTGGACGCGGTGAAGGTCGGCATCGGCGCCGGCTCGATCTGCACGACGCGCATCGTCGCCGGCATCGGCGTGCCGATGATCAGCGCGATCCTGGAGTGCGCGCGAGCGGCTTCTGCCCGCAACGTCCCGATCATCGCCGATGGCGGCATGCGCTATTCAGGAGACGTCGTGAAGGCACTGGCGGCGGGCGCGAGCAGCGTCATGCTCGGCAATCTATTCGCGGGAACGGACGAGAGCCCGGGCGAGCTGATCCTGTTCCAGGGACGCAGCTATAAGGAATATCGCGGGATGGGATCGATCGGCGCCATGAGGAGAGGGAGCCGCGACCGCTATTTCCAGGACGAGTTCGATCTCGAGGGCGGAAGCGCTGCAGGCAAGCTAGTTCCAGAAGGTATCGAGGGACGCGTCGCTCACAAAGGAAGCGCGCAGGCCGTGATCCATCAGCTCGTGGGAGGCATGCAAGCTGGCATGGGCTATTGCGGGAGCGGCACGATCCCGGAGCTGCAGCGCAAGGCCAAGATGATTCGCATCACGCCCGCCGGCGTCCGCGAGAGCCACGTGCACGACGTGACGATCACGAAGGAAGCGCCGAACTACCGGATGGAGTGATCCTTCTGGTTGGCGGATGGTGGTGAGTGGTTGGTGGTGAACATCACCAACGAATCCGCCGAGTGTTGTCGTCCAGGATCTCGATCGTGATATTCCGCGCCCCGGGAAGCGCATGGGTGAGGCGATCCGGCCACTCGATCGCAAGGACACCTCGCTCCAACTCTTCGAGTCCCAGGTCGTCGGTCGCGGCGCGCTCCAGGCGATACAGATCGGCGTGATACAGCGTCAGGCGCCCACCGCGATACTCGTGAACGAGCGTGAACGTCGGGCTGCTCACGTCGTCAGGATCGAGTCCAAGACCCTGCGCCAGCCCCCTCACGAACGCGGTCTTCCCCGCTCCGAGATTTCCGGATAACAGCCACACGTCACCGGCCACGAGACTACTCGCCATATCGCTGGCCACGGCAGCGGTTTCCGCTTCTGATGCGGTGACGTGCTCAGGCACGGGCAGGAGGATCGGTGAGCACCTTCAGCGCCCCGCCAAGATAGTCGAGGAGGTCGGTGGCGACCATGCTCACCTGCCCCTGGTTCGCCTCCGCCAGATCGCCCGCCGCGCCGTGAAGGAACACGGCGAGCCGGCACGCCGCTTCGGCATCGAGCAGTTGCGCGAGCCACGCCGCGATCATGCCGGTGAGCACATCACCGGTGCCGCCGGTGGCCATGCCGGGATTCCCGGTAGGATTGATATAGACGCGGCCTTCCGGCGTTGCGATAACGGTGCGATGCCCTTTGAGCACCACGTGGATGCCGTGTGACGTCGCAAAGTCGCTTGCGATCTGCACGCGATTCGCCTGCACGTCGGCGATCGTCGCCCCGACCAGGCGCGCCATTTCGCCCGGATGCGGCGTGATGATCAGGTCACGCTCATCCCGCCCGGTCAGCTGGCCAGGGTCGTCGGCCAGCACCGTGAGCGCATCCGCATCGAGCACCAACGGAACGGTGACCTTGTCGAGGAGCGCGCGCACGAACTGCGCGACCTGCGGCGTGCGACCGAGTCCTGGCCCGCATGCGATGACGTCGTGCTCCAGCTCGAGCAGCTTGTCCACGCCGGTCGCGTCGAGAGTTCCACCGGAGTCGTCAGGCAGATCGATGGTCATGAAGACAGGAGACAACCCGGCCAGCACTGGAAGACAGCACCGCGGCGTTGCGACGGTGACGAGACCCGCCCCGGATCGAAGCGCCCCCATCGCCGCGAGGTGTGCCGCCCCAGTCTTGCCAATCGATCCGGCCACGATCGTCAGGCGGCCGAAGTCCCCCTTGTGCGAATCCGCGGCTCGCGGGCCAACAGAGCTGCGCAGTTGCTCCGGAGTCAACAACTCGACGTGCGGGCCTTCAAGACCTTCGATGACTTCGTACGGGATGCCGATGTCGGCGATGACGACCTCGCCGGCGTAGGCCTCGCCCGGCGGAAGCACGAGTGGCAACTTCGGTGCGGCGAGCGTGACAGTGAGCGACGCATCGATGCAGTCGCCGATCAAATGCGGTGTGTCGGCGGACAGGCCGCTTGGCAAATCGACCGACACCACCGGGATCTCCGACGCGTTCACGTCCGCAATGACGGTCTCGAGCATCCCGGCGACGGCCGTCTTGAGCCCCGTCCCGAAGATCGCGTCCACGATCAGGCTGCACTGCGAAATCTCCGAGAAGTGCAGCTCCCAGCTCTGCTCGTCGGCGATCTCGACGACGGTCACGCCGAGCCGACCGAGAATGTCGAGATTCGTGCGCGCATCGCCGCGTACGTCGGCCAGCGTACCGATCACGAAGACGGACGTCTCGATGCCGTGCTGGAGCAACGTCCGCGCGACGACGAAGCCGTCGCCACCGTTGTTGCCGCGACCGCAGAGAACGGCGATGCGGCCATCCAGCTTCGACTCGTACGTGGATTCGATGGCGGCGACGACCTGCCTGCCGGCGTTCTCCATCAGGACGAGAGACGGAATGCCGATCTCGTCGATGGTGTAGCGATCGGCCTCTCGCATCTGCGCGGCGGTCAGGATTCTCATCTGAAGTAGGCAGTAAGCGGTATGCAGTATGCGGTAGGCAGCGCCTACAGCCTACTGCTTACTGCATACCTCCAGGATCATCGATTGGTGGGCACGAGCAAAACAGATTCCGATCGCCGTAAGTGTTGTCGATGCGTCCAACGGCCGCCCAGTACTTCCGTTCGCGGACGTAGGGCAATGGAAACGCCGCCTTCTCGCGCGTATACGGGTGCGACCACTTCGTGGATATGACGGCAGCGGCCGTGTGTGGCGAGTTCTTGAGAACGTTGTCCTGTGCGTCCACCTTGCCGGTGACCACCTCTTCGATCTCGGCCCGGATGGCGATCATGGCGTCGCAGAAGCGATCGAGTTCGGCCTTGTCCTCGCTCTCGGTTGGTTCCACCATCAGCGTGCCGGCCACGGGAAACGACACCGTCGGCGCGTGAAAGCCGTAGTCGATCAGACGCTTGGCGACGTCCATCTCTTCGATACCGCCCGCCTTGAAGACGCGGAGGTCGAAGATCAGTTCGTGGGCCACGCGGCCGTTGTCGCGTGAGTACAACACGGGATAGTGATGCTCCAGCCGCGCCTTGATGTAGTTCGCGTTGAGAATCGCGTGGCGCGTCGCATCTGCCAACCCTTCGGCCCCCAGCATGCGAATGTAGGCATACGAGATCAGCAGGATGCTCGCGCTCCCCCACGGCGCGGCCGATACCGCGTGAATGGCCTTCTCGCCGCCGACACGCACGATCGGATGACCCGGAAGAAACGGCGCCAGGTGGCGTGCGACGCCGATCGGGCCCATGCCCGGCCCGCCGCCGCCATGAGGGATCGCAAACGTCTTGTGCAGGTTCAGGTGACAGACGTCGGCACCGATCGCCGCCGGGCTCGTCAGTCCTACCTGCGCGTTCATATTGGCGCCGTCCATGTAGACCTGCCCGCCGTGTACATGGACGATGTCGCAGATCTGGCGGATGTCGTCTTCGAAGACGCCGTGCGTCGAGGGATACGTGATCATCAGGCAAGACAGATGATCTCGATGTTCCTCCGCTTTGGCTCGCAGGTCATCGACGTCCACGCTGCCGTCTGACTTGCTGCGAATGACGACGACGCGCATACCGGCAGTGACGGCGCTGGCCGGGTTCGTGCCGTGGGCCGAGGCTGGGATCAGCACCACGTTGCGCTGCGGTTCGCCGCGATCGCGGTGATATGCCCGAATCACCATCAGCCCCGTGAACTCTCCCTGCGCACCGGAGTTCGGCTGCAGTGACACTTTCGCGAAGCCGGTGATCTCGCAGAGCGCGGCTTCGAGCTCTCTGAACACGTGGGCGTAGCCAACTGTCTGCTCTTCCGGCGCGAACGGGTGCATCCGGCTGAACGGATTCCAGGTGATCGGGAGCATTTCCGTCGCCGCGTTCAGCTTCATCGTGCACGACCCGAGCGGGATCATCGAGCTGTCGAGCCCGAGGTCCTTTCGTTCGAGGCTGCGGATATAGCGCATCATCTCCGTCTCGGAGTGATGGGTGTTGAACACCGGATGCGTCAGGAACGCACTCGTGCGGCGGAGCCCGGCTGGAAACTTGTCCGGCGATGCGGACTGGAGTGTTGCGGCCGCCGCGTCGCAATCGATCACACGTGGGCGCTTGTCGAGAGCGGTCGCAAAGACGCCAACGATGTCGCGGAGTCCGGCGGTGTCGAGCGTCTCGTTGAGCGCGATCGAGATCGTATCTGCGTCGAGGATGTTGAAGTTGATGCTCGCGTCTTCCGCCCGTCGTCTGACGCGCTCCGCCTCACCCGGCACCTTCACGAGCAGTGTGTCGAAGTAATGCGAGTTGAGCTGCGCGAGACCGAGCTCAGCGAGCTCGGTCTCGAGGACTCGGGCCAGCATGTGGACGCGCGACGCAATCGCGGCGATGCCTTTCGCGCCGTGATAGACGGCGTACATCGCCGCCATGTTGGCCAGGAGCGCCTGGGCGGTGCAGATGTTTGACGTCGCCTTTTCGCGCCGGATGTGCTGCTCGCGAGTGGCGAGCGCCATCCGATACGCGCGCTTGCCATGAACGTCAACTGAGACGCCGATCAGGCGGCCTGGCAATTGACGGACAAAGCTGTTGCGCGTGGCAAAGAACGCGGCGTGCGGTCCACCGTAGCCAAGCGGGACACCGAATCGTTGCGCGCTTCCGTAGACGACATCTGCGCCCATCTCGCCCGGCGGAAGGATCAGCGCGAGAGACAGCAGATCGGCTCCGACCGAGACTAGCGCACCTGACTGGTGCGCTTTCGCGATCAGCGGCCTCAGGTCGCGCAGATCTCCGACGGCGTCGGGGTACTGCACAATCGCACCGAACACGGATTCGTCGAACGACATGCCGTCGATCGGCGCGAGTCGAAGATCGATCCCGAGCGGTTCGGCTCTCGATCGGAGCACGTCTATCGTCTGCGGGAAACACCCGTCACTGACGAGGCAGACAGTGGGTTCGCTCCCCTTCTTCTGGCTCGTGTGCGCGCGGTGCATCAGCGCCATCGCCTCGCCGGCCGCGGTCGCCTCGTCCAGCAGCGACGCGCTCGCCACCTCCATCCCCGTCAGATCCGTCACCATCGTCTGGAAGTTGAGGAGCGATTCCAGGCGGCCCTGGGCGATCTCCGCCTGGTACGGCGTGTAGGGCGTGTACCAGCCCGGGTTCTCCATCACCATGCGCAGGATCACGCTTGGCGTGAAGGTGTCGTGGTAGCCGAGGCCGATGTACGACTTGAAGACTTTGTTGCGATGCGCGAGGTGGCCAAGACGGTGGAGGTACTGATGCTCGCTTTCAGCAGCCGGCAGCGACAGCGGCTTCTTGAGGCGAATCGAGGCGGGAATCGCCTCGTCCATCAGCGCGTCGAGCGTGGGCGCGCCGACCGCCCTGAGCATCTCGTCGCGCTCGTCCGGCGACGGTCCGATGTGACGGCGGGCAAACCAGTCGCTGGCGTCGAGAGAGCTCATTACGCGCCGGTCATGACGTCGTACTGCGCGCTGTCGAGGAGCGATCCGGCTTCCTTCGGATCCGACACGCGCACTTTCACCATCCATGTTTCATGAGGCTTGCTGTTGACCACTTCGGGGTGATCCTTGAGCGCCGGATTGACCTCGATGACTTCCCCGCTCATCGGCGCGAAGAGCTCCGAGACCGCCTTGACGGACTCAATCGAGCCGAACGACTCGCCCGCCTTGATCGTGCGCCCCGCGTCGGGCAGCTCGACAAAGACGACGTCGCCGAGTTGATCCTGCGCGAAGTTCGTGATGCCAATCTCGGCGATGTCGCCGGAGATGCGGATCCACTCGTGGTCCTTGGTGTATTTCAGATCGGTGGGATACGCCATGCTGTCTCCAAAAGGGGGTCGGGGGTCATTTAAGGAGGACATTTCGCGAGTCAGCCATTTCGAGCGACCGTCCCATTTAAATGACCCCCGACCCCATTACACGTTTGTAGAACGGAAGCTCGATGACCTGCGCCTTCGTGGCGCGCCCGCGGATGCCGATCTCAATCTGTGTCCCGAGAGCTGAGAGCGAGACGGGGACGTACGCCATGCCGACGGCCTTCTTGAGGAACGGCGTCTGCGTGCCGCTGGTGACCTTGCCGACTTCGTCTCCGTCGCTCGTCACGATGTAGCCCTGGCGCGCGATACCACGCTCAAGCATCTCGAAGCCGACGAGCGTACGGGTGGTCCCGCGTTCCTTCTGTTCGAGGAGGCGTTCGCGCCCGATGAAGTCGCCCTTCTTCCACCCGATCGTCCAGCCCAGGCCGGCCTCGAGCGCTGTAGTCGTCTCGTCGATGTCGTTGCCGTAGAGCCGCATCGCGGCCTCGAGTCGCAGCGTGTCGCGCGCGCCAAGGCCACACGGGATCACGTCACCTCGACCAGCCTGAATCAGGGCCTGCCAGACGCGGTCGGCCATGTTGGGTGGCACAAAGATCTCGTAGCCGTCCTCGCCGGTGTAGCCGGTGCGAGAGATCGTGACGCGCGCGTTGGCCACTTCCCCGTACGAGAACCAGTAGTAACGGATGTCGCCGAGGTCTACGGCGGTCAGCTGCTGCAGGACCTCACGAGCCGCCGGTCCCTGAATCGCAATCAAGGCGTACCGGCTGCTCGAGTCCACGACTGCCGCATCACCGGCGAGCTTCACCTGCTCGCTGATCCACGCGTAGTCCTTCGCCGCGTTGGCCGCGTTGACGACAAGCATGAAATGGCTGGACGCCATGCGGTAGACGAGCATGTCGTCGATGAAGGTGCCGTCGGGAGTCAGCAACCCGGCATACTGCGCCTGGCCGACTTTCAGCGCGGAGGCGTCGTTGCTGGAGATCCGCTGGACCGCCTCGAGCGCGCCCTTGCCGGCGATCTCGATCTCCCCCATGTGGCTGACGTCGAAGACCCCGGCGCGCGTGCGCACGGCCATGTGTTCCTCGGTGATGCCCGAGTACTCGACCGGCATCTCCCAGCCGGCGTACGGGACCATGCGAGCACCAGAAGCGCGATGCCGTGCGTGTAACGGTGTTGTGCGAAGGCTGGCAGCGGCCGTGTCGGTCATGGAACAGAAGGGGACGAGGCAGGACCCAACTGCTATGACTGTACTCGCCGCTGAACGAGAGGGTCAAGGCATAGAGATGTCAGGACGGCGCAGCAGCATGGCGCCGCCACGCAGGCGGTCGAACACGCCGACCAGATGCTCGGCCGTTATCGGGCCGACGGACACGATCTCATGTGCTCGCAGAACAGTCACTTGATGCGGCAGTAGGAATACGTAGAGATCGCACAGTCCCGCAAGGTCATGCAGTCGATGCGACGACAGCACGACGGCGGCGCCACGATCGCGCTTGGTCTCCAGCATTGTCGAGAGCCATCGACCGGCATCGGGGTCGAGACCCTCCCATGGCTCGTCGAGGACGATGAGCCCAAGCGGATGGCGTCCGAGAACCGTCCGCAGACCCAGAAGTTGTCGCGTGCCGCGCGACAGTGTCCGCAGGCGTCGACTCTCTCGCGTCACGTCGTCTCCCGCGCCGAGGCTCCCCCAGTGTGCTGCTCGAACGCTCCCCGGCAGTGTGGCCTCGCCCGCGAAGTAGCCGGCACCCGTTTTCGCAATCGCATCGCGTGGCGTCAGCCCGTTGATGCGAATCTCTCCTGACTGTGGCGTCAGGCACCCAGCGAGCGCACGCAGCAAGGTCGTCTTTCCGGATCCGTTTGGCCCGACGACGCCAGCAGCCTGCCCCGTGGCGAGGTCGAACGAGAGATCGCGAAAGACGAGCCGGCGGCCGTACTGCATCGCGAGATTCCGGACCGACACCGCGACGCTCACTGCGAAGCCTCGAGTGGCACGTCCCTTCCAGCGATCCATCTGCAAGCGACTAGCATCGCGCAGACGGCGAGGGTAAGTGCAGGGAGCGCCGCCATGAGTTGCGCGAGTGTAAGGCGATGCCCGACTGCGGCGACCGGATAGACGAAGAAGGACCAGGCCGGCCATGCGAGACCCTCGATGCGCGTGGACGTCGCGTCCCAGTCTCCCAGGACAGGGCTCGAGAACGTCGTCGTCAATGTGGTGGCGAGAAGCAGCCAGCCAATGCCACCAGAAAAGCGAGGCAACGCCACGCTTGTAGCCCAGGGCAGTGTAGAAACCAGAAACACCGCTGCGCAGGATCCCGAGGCAACGAGTGTCGTGCGAGTTCCGGCGCTCACGACGAGCTCGAGGATGGCGAGAACGAGCCAACTGCCAAGGCCTGTGGCGATAGAGGATGCCCAATGCACGAGGGCGATCGACGTGCGGCTGTTTCCCCGCGTCAACAGCAGATCGTAGTGACCGCGTCTGGCAGGAAGCGTGAAGCCAGACGAAGCGGCGAACGCCTGCAGCAGGAGTACTGGGACGAGGGCTCCAGTGGCTGCGCCGACATTCGTCACGATGGCGATGCCCGACGCGAGCGTGAGAACCGCGAAGGTCCCTGTCATCATCGACGGGACCGGAGGCACGATGTGAAAGAAGCGGACGAGATACCAGAGATCGCGCATCGCGCCCTGACTACGACTCGCCCTGCTGAGTGCTCATGGTGCGAACCCAACGCGGGAGCCGCTTCCCAAGACCGCGTCCGGGTTTGCCGGCCACGCGCAAATAGGCTTCGAGTGTGTGATAGCTGATGTTGAGCCGCTTACACGCGCGACGTTTGTTGCGGCCACACTTCTCGAAGACAAGGCGGGCGTAGTGGCATGCCCACGCCCGCATGCTTTCGTCACGCGCACTCGACGGACCAAGAACCTCGGCGAACTCGCCACGAATGCGCGCCGGGAGATCGTCCAGCTCGATTCGGTCGGATTCCATCAGCGCAAGGGCACGTTCGACGAGTCGTTCCAACTCGCGCACATTCCCCGGCCATGGATAGATGCGGAGCGCTTGTTCGGCCTCGGTCGACAGCGTCAATTCTCGGCTGCGATGCCGGCCCAGGAAGTACCGAACCAGTTCAGGCACATCCTCGCTGCGGCTTCTGAGTGGTGGAACGTGGATCTCGACTCCACTGAGCCGGTAGTACAGGTCGGCCCTGAAAAGGCCGCGCGCGACCAGTTCCGAGAGCGGTCGATTCGTCGCTGCGACAATACGTGTGTCGATTCGCTTGGTGCCGTGGCCTCCGACGCGCTCGACGGCGAGATCTTGCAGAACTCTCAGGAACTTCGCCTGCGCCGACAGCGAGAGGTCTGACACTTCGTCCAGAAACATCGTCCCGCCGTCAGCGTGCTCGAACTTTCCACGACGCCCGCGCACCCCTGTGGCTGTCCGCTCCTCGATTCCGAAGAGCTCCGCCTCGAGCAGCGTTTCGACAACGGCCGCGCAATTGACGGCGACGAATGGTCCCCGTCTCCGACGGCCAAGCTCGTGAAGTTGCCGGGCGACGAGTTCTTTGCCGGTCCCACTCTCGCCTTCGATCAACACGGTGAAGTCTGTGGCGGCGACGCGCTCGATCTGGGCACGCAGAGCCTTCATCGCCTCGGTCGATCCGATCAGCGGACCAGCACCGAGTGCCGCACTGGTTCCGAGCGTTCGTCCGCGACTGATCTCGAGCACGAGGCCGCCAACATATGCGAGCGTGACCAGCATGTCGTTGTCGGGTTCTGCCATTGGCCGGTCCGGCTGACACGATGCCTCAAAGACGGCCTGGACACGGGGATCGGTCGTCGGCACCCCGAGGACGATCGAGTCGGAGGTCCGGGTTGGAGTCACCAGCCGCGCCTGATACCGAGCTCGCACCTCTCGCAGTCTTACGGCCCGCAGTTGCAGCACCTGTCTGACGTGCTCTTCGAAGGTGGCGCCAAGATCATCGCTGGCGGTATTGCTGGCAAGCGCAGTCCCGAGCGCCTCGAGCACCTGCCGCAGACTCGCGACATTCCCTTCGGGTCGCGGACCGCTGTTATCGCTGCCTCCCCGCATCACGGCATAGGTCTCACTCACGAGGACCTCCGCGATGGGCATACCAAAAGTGATGCCAGGTCCTGGTGGTCGACTAATGTCCGCACCTGCAACGCTTTCCCGTAGACTCGCCGTAATAGGAACAGCGGTACTGGGTAGGCCGTGCCCTCGAGTCGCAGGACGCTGTTACGAGCGACGAGAAGCGCATACCCCGTGCGATACACTTGCGGACTCGAATGAAAAGCCTGACCGGGCATCTCTACTTCTGGGTCCTGCTCGCGATCCTCGCGGGAGGCGTGTTCGGCTACGTCGACCCTGACGCCGCGGTAAAGCTCAAGCCGCTCGGTGACGGCTTCATCGCCCTCGTGAAGATGCTGATCAGCCCGATCATCTTCTGCACGGTCGTGCTTGGGATCGCCGGCGCGGGCAACATGAAGAAGGTCGGCCGGGTTGGCGCGAAGGCGCTGATCTACTTCGAGGTCGTCTCCAGCATCGCCCTCGTGATCGGCTTGGTGGTCATCAACGTCGCCCAGCCGGGCAGCGGATTCAACATCGATCCGGCGACGCTCGATGCGAACGCCGTCGCCGACTATGCGAAGCGGGCTCACGCCCAGACAGCAACCGATTTCGTCCTCAGCATCATTCCAGTTACGTTCTTCGACGCGTTTGCCGGCTCGGGCAATCTGCTTCAAGTGCTCTTCGTCGCGATTCTGTTCGGCTACGCGATGACGCACATGGGCGAACGCGGCAAGACGGTGCATCAGTTCATCGAGGCCTGCTCGCACATCTTCTTCGCCATGATGAACGCGCTGATGAAGCTGGCCCCGATCGGCGCAGGCGGTGCAATGGCGTTCACCATCGGCCGCTACGGCATCGAGGCGCTGAGGCCCCTCGCCGCCCTGATGGGCAGCTTCTATCTCACCTGCCTCCTCTTCATCCTGGTTGTCCTCGGCAGCATCGCGGCCTTCACCGGCTTCAGCATCATCCGCTTCATCGTCTACATCAAAGAAGAACTGTTGACGGTGCTCGGAACGTCATCATCGGAGTCGGCGCTCGTGCCGCTCATGCAGAAGCTGGAGAGGCTCGGCTGCTCTCGATCGGTCGTGGGACTGGTCGTGCCGTCTGGCTATTCCTTCAACCTGGATGGCACGAACATCTACCTGACGATGGCTGCAATCTTCGTGGCGCAGGCGCTCAACATCGAGCTGACACTGCGGCAGGAGTTGACGCTCCTTGGTGTGGCAATGCTGACATCGAAGGGTGCGTCGGGCGTCACCGGCGCGGGATTCATCACGCTTGCCGCGACGCTCGCTGTAGTGCCGTCAATTCCCGTTGCCGGCCTTGCCTTGATCCTCGGTATCGATCGCTTCATGTCAGAGTCGAGGTCTCTCACAAACTTCATCGGGAATGGCGTCGCGGCGATCGTCGTTGCCCGTTGGGAGAACGAGCTCGACATGGCGAAGCTCACTGCAGAACTGAATGGCAAGCGGACTACGCCTGTTCCGGCAGCGGCTGATAGTTCTCGACAGCTTGCGGATCTGTGAGCACGGGCATCGTCGCCAGGTCGATCGGCTGTAGTTCGACCGGCGCGCTGAACGCCAACGCACCACGGTACTGAACGACATCCGAAGCGACGTCCCAGACTGCGCACCGCACGACGCGGGCACGAATCAACGTTCGGCCTTGAGACGCCGTCACGTGCACGTCAACGTGCGTTCCCGGCAGCAATCGCGTCGTTCCATGGACGAGCGCGCCACTCGTGGACACGTCAATAACGAACAACTCCCGGCCCAGGCGTAGTCGAACGCGCGAAAGCGGATCGGTGGGACCTGGGGCCCATCGATTTCCGCGGCGGCGATCGGTATGGTCAGTCGGCATTGATCCACGCACCAGTCGTTCGCTCATATCGCAACACCCTGGCTCGGGCCGTCACGCCAAGCACGCGCACGGCCCACTGCGTGAGATCGCGTCCGACGACGTACACAGTCCCTGAAGTCGCGGTGCCGCTGGGGGTGAAGGACAGGATCATGGTTCCGCCCAGGGCGGCTGAGGCCGTTGCCGGCGTGCCTGGAGCGAGCCCGATCGCGGTCCCGGGAAACAGATCGAACAAGTAGACTGGTGCTTCGATCACGCGATCGATCTGTTGCGTGATATCGGCCGCGCGAACCCCGTCGCCGTTGCCATCCTCCACCATCGAGAACCGGATGCCGCGCGCGTCCTGCTCGAACAACAGAGCGACCGTGGTCGATCGGCCGACCGCGCGCGCTCGTGCGAGCGATGCGCGAGCGGCCAGATACCGCGCCCCACCCGCCCCACGTGATCGATCGACGACCGCGGAGACGCTCGAGACGCTGATGCCCGCGAGGATACAGAGTAGCGACGAAGCGAAGAGGATCTCGAGGAACGTATAGCCCGCGCCACTCAGGACGGTTGGCCGCGGGCGCCGAGGGGAGCGCCCGCGACCATTGCCGCACCCAGTTGCCACTGCCCCGCCGACGCCCCTTTCGCGGACGCGACTGTGACAAGTGGCTTCAGCTTCAGGAAGCTCTTCTCCCCCACGCCGCGCACGTTCATAAGGTCCTCGACCCTCTTGCAGAGGATAGTTGGCGCAATGTTTACGCGGGTGAACTCGAGCTGCGCCCACCAGCTGCGCCCACCACGGCCAAGGTTCGACACTACCGTGCGGCGTCGTCGCACAGGGCTTCATCGGTCTCTCGCCGCAACGAGCGAATCGATCGTGCATTCCGGCCACGTCGCTCCCGACGAAAGCAAGCGAGGAGCCGCTGGGATGTCGTTGAGTCTGTCGGTCTAACGTGCTGACGTGCAAGGCGGTATC
Source organism: uncultured Acidobacteriota bacterium (assembly GCA_963772955.1). Lineage (GTDB taxonomy): Bacteria > Acidobacteriota > Vicinamibacteria > Vicinamibacterales > UBA2999 > Gp6-AA40. The sequence continues at coordinate 275,304 of CAVYZF010000011.1, forward strand.
AACTGCAGCGAAGAGTCCGCCGATGGAGGGGGCTGAGAGTGACCCCGCCAGTTACCGGCGCGGGCCAGCGCGCTCGGTACGTGTCGAGGCCGTCGTGCGGGTTCCATCCCTTATGTAGGATGGACCGTGCCGCGGCGTCAGTCCTCAGGGTCGCCGTGTTTGCGTTGTTCAACGTGAACCGTGGCGTGCAGGATCGCATCGCGCAACCTCACTCGTCCCCCGCTGACACTCAGGCAGGCCGGCGTGCTGCTGCACCCTACCTAAGCCTTACCTAAGCCCGTCTTTCCCGCCATGGCCCCTTCTTCCCCCGAAACCGTGTTTCTGGAAGTGACAGCTGAAGTGCACGCGTGGGAACGAGGGAGGCACCATGCGCCGGAACGCGCGGACGCCTCGAACATCATCGACTCTGATCATGTGTCGAAAGGCTGTTCCCTCGCCGCGCTGAATCGATCGCGCCGTCAGCGTCTTCGTTTGACCTTGGTAGAGAGTCCGGTTTTAGCAGCTATCCTACCCTGGCCTCAACATCCTCCGGCGGCTGTCCAGAGCCGTTTCAAAGCCGAGTCTTTGACCTGGCTAAATATCTTGGCTACGATCACGACATGACGCGCGTCAAGATCGGTGAGTTCCGCGATCGGGCCAGTGAGCTCATTCGTCGCGCGGCGGGCGGGGAAACGATTGTCATCCTCCACCGCGATCGCGAGGTCGCCAAAGTCGTCCCGATCAGGGGCGGCAAGGACGGTGAACGCCTGGTCGGTTGCCTGGCACGCACCGCCGAAGTCCGCGGCGACATCGAGACGCCGATCGCGCCGCCCGATGCCTGGTTCCGTGATTCCAAGTGAAGTACCTGCTGGATACACAGGCCTGGATCTGGTCCGTGCTCGACCATCCTCGGCTGAGCCGGCGAGCCCGTGTCGCGTTGGACACTGTGTCAGATCAGGAACGAATCGGTCTGGCTGCCATCTCGCTGAAAGAAGCGGCTTGGCACCTAGCCCACGGGCGCATCGCGGTGAACGAGGATTTCGGACCGTGGACGCTCTGGCTGCGAAGGGCCGCGTCGTCGCCGCACCTCGAGGTGCTCCCTCTCACCGTCGATGTCGCAATCGAATCGGAGCAATTGGGTCGTTCGTTTCCTCCCGACCCCGCTGATGGTCTCATCGCGGCGACGGCTCGCGTGCACGATCTGACGCTCGGATCCCACAGTCACGACCGAGTTCGCGTTGTCAATGGTGCGACACTACGCCGGCACACACGACCTGCACTCGCCTTTGCTGTCGCCACGGTACGGTGATTTGCGCGGACTGCCGCCGATGCGAATCCTCGTCGGAGGAGATGAGATTTTGCTGAGCGATGCGACTCGACTTCGAGACGCCTTGCGAGAGGCCGATGTGCAGGTCACCTTAGACGTGTGGCCGGACATGTGGCACGCGTGGCACGCATTCCTCCCGCATCTGCCGAAGCGCGGGAGGCTGTCGACGGCATCGGCACGTTCGTTCGCGAACGAGTGAACTCATTATGACGAGGCGCTGAAAGGCGATGCCGACGGGCGGCCGCGGGCGCCGGGGGAAGCGCCCGCGACCAGACCCGTACGCTCTTACTGACCGGCGGATTCTCCTTTTGTCGCCGTGACCGTAACGAGGGGCTTCAGCTTCAGGAAGCTCTTCTCCCCCACGCCGCGCACGTTCATCAAGTCCTCGACCTTCTTGAACGATCCGTTCTTCTGGCGGTACTCGAGGATGCGTTCGGCGGTCGCCTTCCCGATGCCCGGCAGTGTTTCGAGCTGCGCCACGCTCGCTGTGTTCAGGTTGATTGGAGCTGAGGCCGACGCTAAGCCCCTCGGTGGAGCGCTTTGCGCGGACACGGTTGCGACACTGAGCCCGAGCGCCACGAGAGCCGCGATGACGGTGCGAATCATGAGCTGCCTCCTGTCCGCATCTGGCAGGCGCACTCACGCGTGAGCGCGGGAACGTGCGGACGTTTCGAGACGTGAATCGGTGCGCGGTGACCTGCCACATGGCTCCTCTGCGCGCGAAGGTCCCCGGCGGGCTGGTGGTGACACGGTGTTGGGTGCACGACGAAACCACACGAACCCGCCGGGACGGCAGACTCGAGAGCAAGCGCGCGGCCGGGATCAGCTCGCAGACTTCGTCCTCGCAGGCGCGTGGTCGCTAAGCAGTTAGGCAGCGACGACGGAACCGCGAGACCGGTGAGGTTCTAAACACGTGAACGAGCGTTGCTACCAACACCTGCCTGAGCCGCACACACTTCGGTCCATCGGTCGGTGTTCAGATTGCCTGGTCTGCGTCGTTACTTATCCTGGAGCCCGGTTGCTCCTCTTTCACAATCGCTCGGACCTGGAGGCTTAGTTCATCATGGCCACGAAACCGCTCAGCGCCAACATCACTGCCGACGAGATCGTCGCTCCAGGCAGCACCATTGAACTCACCTTCAGTGCACAGGTCGATGCGCGGTCGGCACAGGGCGCGATTCGCGTCGTACGCCGGTGCGAGCAGGTCAGCACGAATATCGGCCTGTCCAACCGCGGGCGCGTTGTCGCCGTTCGCCTCGACGATGCCGTGCTCGGCGCGTGTGAGCTCGTGATCTCGGAACTCCTCGGCATCAAGGGAAAAATGCTGGTTGATCGCTATCGCCTGCCATTCTCTGTCGTGCCGATCTCGGGGAAAGTTCCGGCCGACGTCAGGGTTGAACATGCCGTGCGCCTGTTCATCGGCGACTTGAACGTCGTGCGCCTTGCGCCCGGCGAGCTGACACGCGCCGGCTACGTCGATGTCGTGAAGGCCGTACACCGAACCAAAGGCACGCCCGTTGAGATGGCCTTCGATCAACGAGGCGAGCGAGTTGACATCGAGAAGCGGCTCGCGGAGCTTGCCAAGCGCCGCGCCGACAAGTACGGACGAATCCACGAGACGCTGTTTCAGCGTATCGAGCACGCAAAGGAAAACGACCGAGTGGCTATCGTCGTCTGGCCACGTGTCACGCTGGCGGCGGCACCCTATGAAAAACCGGCCGATCGCCGCCTGGTCGAGCCGCCAGATGGCGACAAGAGACTGGCCGCAACGCTTCGCAAGACGTCCGCCGCCCTCCGCACAGTGCTGCAGCGTTCGAAGATCGGGATCTCCAGAGAGGGTCAACTCGATGAGGCCGTGCCGTGCATTCGAGCGACTGCGACCGTGGCGCAGATACGTCGCCTGGCTGAGAACAAGGCCGTTGGCGCAATCCTGTTCGACGATGTGAGTGCGATCAATGACCTGGGCGATTCGATCGCCGTCGCTCGATCGGACCGCGCCCATCTGGCTGGCTTTGACGGCACCGGCATTCGCGTCGCGGTCTTCGAGGATGGCCCGAGTGACACGACCAACCTGACGTTCGCCAATCGATTTACTGCGACGCCATCGGCCAGCGACCACGCCAGACTGACGTCGGCCATCGTGAAGAACACCGAGGCCAACAAGCCCCATGGTCATGCGCCAGACTGCGATTTGTACTCGGCCAACACCTCTGGCAACGATGCGCTGCGTTGGGCCATTCGAGACCAGCACTGCACGGTGGTGAGCCAGAGCTTCCACCGCGGGAGCGAGCCTGGAGGCTCAGGTCTTCAGGCGGACGACCTGCTGAAGGATTTGCTGGCCCTGCGCTGGCCATACCCGACGATCGTGCAGGCTGCCGGCAATTTCTGGCTCGGCGATGACGACGGTATCTCGCCGCCCGAGGACGAGTTCGTCAATCACAAGGGCTTCAACACACTCGCGGTCGGAAATCACGACGATACAGCGGGGGCGATGTCCGGCGACTCGGTTTTCCGCAACCCGACGACAACCCATGGCGACCGCGAGCTTCCCGAAGTGGCCGCCAACGGGACCGGTGTATCAGCCAATGACCAGAGCAGTTCGGGCACGAGCTTCGCCGCTCCCGCAACTGCCGGCGTCACGGCCCTGTTGCAGGATGTCGACGGCGTGCTGTGCTCATGGCCGGAGGGATGCCGCGCCATCCTGATGGCCGCTGCCGCTCGGAACGTGAACGGGAGCACCTGGTGGCAGGACGTCGTCAACCGCGTCGACGGACGCGACGGCGCAGGAGCTGTCGATGCGCAAGCCGGCGTCCTGGTCGCCCAGCAGCGCCGCTGGCGCGATGCGCCAGGCACGCGACGTGGCTGGGACGTCGGCACGCTGTCGTCGAGCGCCTTCGGGTCGGATCGGCTGGCGACGTTCCGCTATCACGTCACCGTTCCGAATCTGGTGTTCTTCCCGAGAGTCAGGGTGGCGTTAGCCTGGGACAGCGCGGTGACCTCGTCTGGCGACAACGCCACCGCGTCGACGCTAACGGTTGACTTCGATTTGCTCGTGCGCAACAGCAGCGGCACTCAGGTCGCGTCTGCCGCCTCGTGGGACAACAGCTACGAGGTGGTTGAATTCTCCGCTCAGCCGGGCGAGACCTACGACATCGTCATTCGCCGCTGGTCCGGAACTGACAGTGTCTGGTTCGGCGTGGCGTGGACGGTCACCGGCTTCTCGCTGGCCGACGTCGCTTTCCCGTTCGATCAGCGCTCCGTCGCTCGCGCCGACCGGCCGTGATGGACGGAGCGACATCAACTCGAGCAGGACGTCAGTGTCAGCTGCCGTCGGTGGCGATCGTCGCGCGCAGAGCGTCGATCGCCACTGCCAGATTTGCCTGCGTCCATTGCAGCGGAACATGCGGATTGGCCACGTACTCTCCATCTCTCAGGTAATAGAGCTCGGCGCAACGCCAGTCGTCGGTGATCTGTGCGAGTGAGCGATTGAAATGAACGACCTGCCGCTCCCGATCGGCAACTGAGCCCGTCTGGCGATATCGACGTGCGAAGTACGCAGACAACATCGGATCGAAGAGGCACCACTGCGCTTCATCACCGATGTTCGAGAGGAGTGCGTCGCGGGCCGTGAGGTCATCGCTGAAATCGCGGGTCCGATCCATTTCAGACAGGTGAGCCTCGTAGTCGGGCGCAAAGTATGAATCACCTAGATAACGTCGGACGCCGTGCTCGCCCGCCAAGTATTTGCTGATGTTGTACAGCACGAGGGTAGACATGTCCTCGTCGTCGATCATTCCCAGGGGAAAAAGCAGGAACAGAAGCGCGGCATCGTACGGCCGATTCTTGCCGCTCGCGAGCTGGGCACACTCGTTCGGAAGGATCTCTGCGAGCGCCTGACGGCCACGCTCGGAAAGGCTCGACGCAAGGTCCCCGGTACCCGCCCCGCAATCCTGCCGCCATTCATCGCTATGAACAATCAGCGTGGCGAACGCCTCGAGCCCGGCGACGACAGTGCCGATGCTGGAGGCGGAGATCTTCCGCTGCTCTTCCCAGTGTCCGCTGTCCTCATCCTGCCAGAAGCGGATCGCCTTGAAGTAGCGAACAAGACGAGTCAGGACTGCGACCGCCTCTGCATCTCGCCTCAGCGCCCCATTCGCCGCCAGAGTTGATGACAGCCACAGAAAGTATCCAACCGCGTCGTTCTGCGCGTGCGCCCAGCGCTCATCACCGATCTCGCTCACCGTGCGGCCATCGAAGCGCACGTGGGGCCGATTCGCCACGTCCTGCGGATCAACCGCGCCGGAGATCACCTCGTCGAAGCGATGCCGATACCGGCTGAAGAACGACATCAACGCACGCACGACCTCGGTCGCCACGTGCGTAGCCCCGGTCACGTGGTGAGCGAATGCGACGTAGATGTTGTCCCTGACCCAGACGTTCGCGTAACCGGTGGTTGAGATCGACTCCCCCGCGGACGAGGCCGAGTAGAGCCCGGATGGCAGGCGAACGTACGTGAGGGTCTGGTGTTCGTGCAGCGCGGCCGCGATGCGCGCGAGATCCGCCGCCCGGTAGTTCCCCTCGGGCACCAGCCGGGCGAGTGCTGAATTGTGAAAGGCCATCCCGTCAGGCCCATTGTGGCCGAACGCGCAAGGTTCCCGGACTCCCTCGTTCTAGGACCAGGAGGACTTATGAACTATCGCCGAGCCTGTCTGCTGGTCGCCGTCCTGGGTTGTGCCGCTGCCCTGCCCGTGATGCTGCGCGCGTCTGCCGATCGTCCGAGCGCGGGTGTCGAGATCATGGTGAGAGGAATCTCGCAACCCAAGTTCGTCCACAACGGGCGCCTCTATGTGGAGGCCCTCAAGGGGCGTGAATATGCGATCCGGCTGCGCAACCCCTACCCCGTTCGCGTCGCGGTGGCGCTCTCCGTGGATGGCCTCAACACGATCGATGCTCGCGAGACATCGGCCGCTGATGCCCGGAAGTGGGTGCTCGACCCCTACGAGATCGTCACCATCAGCGGATGGCAGACGAGCCAGAGCGAAGCGCGCCGTTTCGAATTCACGACCGAGGCGCGTTCATACGGTGCGGCGCTCGGCAAGACCGCCAACCTCGGGATGATCACCGCGGTGTTCTTCAAGGAGCGCGTCCCTGCGCCCGTGCCTTACGCGTCGAACGAGGAAAGAAGTCGACGTGATCAGGCCCCAGCGCCCGCTGCGGCCGCCGCGCCAGCAAGTCCTGCGGAACCTCGTCAGGAGGCAGCAGACGCCTCTGTCAGCCGCTCGCAACTTGCGGACGAGTACGCCGCAACAGGCATGGGCCGCCGAACCGATCACACCGTGACGCAGGTGTGGATGGATCTCGAGAACACGCCGTCGCAGACATTCAATATCCGCTACGAGTTCCGTCCGCAGCTCGTGAGACTCGGCATCCTGGCGCCGACACCAGACCCCCTCGATCGTCGCGAGCGCGCGCGCGGCTTCGACGACAGCTTCAGCCCGGTCCCTCCGGGTCTGCGGTAACCGACGAGCGCCTTCGATCAGCCCTGCGCAGGTGGCCCACTCGCCGCCTGCGCGAGCTGACGAATGGCGCCGAGGTGATACGTCAGATGCGGAATGCTCCCGACCGCCGAGCCCAGGCCGACCTCATCGTACGCGGGAGGCTGCTTCATCACCTCGAGCCATGCCTGCGCCTCGCGCGCGAGATCGGCGCGAAGCTTCCGCCACTCGTCTTGCGTGACGGTTTGGTGCGTCCACGCCTCGGCCCAGTTGGCATCGGCCCACAGGCTCTCGCCCTTCGATTCGCGATTGAGCAACTCGAGGCCGTAACGCAGATGCTCTACATGCGAAGCGACAGAGGAACGGCCACCAGGCTGCGCGCTTGCGATCTCCGCTGACAACTGATCGAGCGACGCGATCAGGCCGCGATCGCCACTGTTCAGGAAGAATGCGTCGCCACGCGCCCCGTAGAGCGCCTCGCTGAGAAGAGTCACGAGGACCTGCTTCAGCCTCGCGTCAGCGCCATCGTTCGACATGCTGACCTCCACGAGCAGTCTACCTGCAGAACTGTGAAGGGTCTGACCCTTCACACCTTCACATAAACTCAAGCCCGTGCTGCTGCCCTATCTCTGGCTCTCGCTTGCGCTCGTCTGGCTTTGGCTTCCGCCGCAGACAACGGCTCGCGGCCCATGGTCTCGCGGCGTCTCGGCAGCGTGGCTCCTGCTCGCGATCGTTCAGGCGTACGCGATCGGGATCGTCTCGGCGGTTGGAGTTGTCACGATCGCGGCCTTCGGTCTTCTCTGCTACGCCCATTCACGTGAAAGGTCGGGTCCGTTCAACACCCTGCTGGCCCTTGCCACCATCGTGTTCTCCCTCGCCCTCATGGCGCACGTCGTCCCCGGCTTCTCCAACACGTTGATCGTGAGAGACGCTGTGCTGAGCCCCGGTGCTGTGCCGTACACGCTGTTCATGAACTTCGACAAGGGTCAGATCGGTCTCTTCCTGCTGGCGCTGGGACCTCCGCTCATCACGCGCCGGACCGACTGGGCGGCGATGCTCAAGGTCACACTGCCCGCTGCGCTCGCGCTGATCGTGACGCTCATGGTGTGTGCGCTGCTGATCGGTCAGGTCCGCTTCGAGCCGAAAGGGCCTGCCTTCCTTGCGATCTGGCTGTGGTCAAACCTGCTCTTCACCGCTGCCGCGGAAGAGGCCCTGTTTCGAGGTGTTATCCAGCGTCTTCTGCAAGGCTCGACCGCGTCGGCCTCTCCGGCTCGCGCAACGACGGGGTTACTCGCGGCCGCCGTCGTTTTCGGCGCGGCGCACTACGCTGGCGGGCCGTCGTCGGTGGTCCTGGCGACGATCGCCGGCATTGGCTACGGATGGGTGTTCTGGCGGACGACTCGGATCGAGGCGTCGATCCTCACGCACGTTCTGGTGAACACCGCCCACATCCTCGGCTTCACGTACCCCGCGCTGAGCTGACTGCTTCGATGCAGACTGCTCGACTACTGTGACGTAAATGGATCGACGAATTGCCGGGCGTAGCCGCTCGGCACCGGCTTGCCTCCCGCCAACCCGTATGACGAGGGCCAGCGATCTCCGGGCAGATAGCAGGTACCGAAGATCCGATCGAGCAGCGGGAGGTGGACAGCGAAATTCTTGTCGACGGCCTCACGCTCGGCACCGTGATGCCAGTGGTGAAACTGAGGCGTGGTCATCACCCACCGCAATGGACCGAACTTGAAGCGGACGTTGGCGTGAATGAACGTGGCCTGGATGCTCACGAACGCCACATACGCCACGAGCGCCGTCTCGGCAAAGCCGAGCACGTAGATGGGAACGTAGGTCAGCCCGCGCGTCACCGCGACATCGACGAGATGCAGACGCGATCCCGCAAGCCAGTCCATCACGTCCGCCGAGTGATGGATCCGATGGAAGCGCCACAGCATCGGCACCTGGTGAAACGCGCGATGCACCCAGTACTGCACGAAGTCGGTCAGCACCAGGATCTCGACGAACTGCACGGGCAGCGACTGACTCGATACCGCTCGCTGTACGTCAGCTGACACCGCCCATGCAAACAACGTCATCGCCGGCTTCATCGTCAGCAGCGTCGTCACCTGCACGAGCAACGCGCTCAGGAAGAAGTACACGAGGTCGGTGCGCCATTCCCGACGGAACACGTCCTGCTCCGGCAGACGCGCGAAGAGGCGCTCGAGCGGGATGAACACCGCCGAGTACGCCATCAGGTTCAGCAGAAACCAGTCGAGCCCGAGGAACGGGCCGTTCTGCAGCTCACCGTCGAGTGGTACGCGCGACCCGCCAAGCAACGCGCCGATGAGTGTGAGCGAGATGCCGGCCATGCCAAGGATCTTGCGGCGGCGAAGGCAGACGCTGATGACGCCGGCGATGAACGAGCCGACGAGGACGAGGTGCAGGAGCGCCCTGATGAAAGGGACCGGATAGAGCGCCCGCAGTTCGGGCATTGTGAGCAGCGACGGATAGTGAAAACAGAACACCGCGCCGAGACCGATTGTGCCGAGCGTGACGGAGAGGACGCCGCTCACCCAACCCGACCCGAACGCCCTCGACGCTGGGGTCGTCACCATCGCTCCGCGAAGGTGTCTTCGTCCGACCGCGGCCGCAGGCCAGCCACGCGTGTGATCAACCGCTCGCACGCTGGGAAGAAGTCGATCGCCGTCAACCAGCGATTGCACCAGCCGGTCGCGATGCAATAGTTGGCGACGTACGGCGAGCGATGATGCCTGCCGTGTGCCTCGGCACTCAGGATGACGCCGTGACGCTGCAGCCACCGAACGAACGCCGGCGGTGACGGCATGTGCGACCACTGATGTACCTGGTTCGTTGGCAGCGACACCAGCGAGAACGTCGTGAGCGCGAGCGATACAGCCCCGCCGAGCGTTGTCTCGGGGATCGCGAGAGCCGCCATCAGGATCGGAATGTTCAGCATCGCGACGTCGCCGTTGCAGTCAACAAAATCCCGTTTCAGGAAATCGTCCGGGTTGACGTGGTGAACGCGGAAGGGTCGAAGGAACCGCCGACCCAGGACTGGCATCGTCTCGCTGAACCAGGTGTCGGCAGTCCAGTGCACAAGGCCGGATACGAGATCTGCGGAAAGGGCCGCCGTGACCACGACCAGCGCAGACCACCAATGCGCCAGAAGGCCGGCCACGAACACGTGTGCCACGTTCGCAACGACAAGCTCACCGGCCCCGATCAGTGAGATGACCTCGATGACCCTGGTAAGCCCGCCGACAGCGTCGTGCCCGGGCAGCCTGGAGGTGGCGTCCCTCATAGCCACCTTATCGGAGAATCAGCCTTCTGACGTCAGTTTGCGCGGACCGCGCGCGGGCGGAGGCTGTTCTGATGCAGGACGACGGCTACGACCTTCCCGTCGGCGTCGATTTCGAACGAGAGCTGGGCGTCGACGACCTTGTAAAAGAAGTCCCTTTCGGTCTCGGCGTAGATTTGCGCAGCCGCCTGGGCGCCGAGCTGCGCCATGAAGCGATCGCCGTCACGCGTGATGATCAGTGGCGCCGTTGGTGAGAACTCGTAGCGGCCAACGAATCGGTCGAAGACGGCCGGGCTCAGCGAGATCTCCGTGCGCGGCTTCGGCTGGACCAACGCCGGTGAGTCAGCAGGCAGCAAAGCAGCCGTGGGATCGAGAAGATGCCGGCCAATGTCGTCCCCACCGGCAAGACTCACCGCATTCATCAGGACAACGACGCCAGTTCGTGCTTCGAGATCGAAGCCCATGTAGGTGCGATACCCGCCGGTGCCGCCGTTGTGCCACAGGATCGTCTTCCCGTTCGCAGTGATGACGTGCCACGCCAGCGCGACCTCGAGTCCAGGCGGACCCGCAGCGGGACGACGTGGCTGAAGCATCGCTTTCATGGCTGGCGCCAGAGTTGACTGCGCGTATCCCATCTCGGCAGCGAGGAACGTCAGTACGTCGTTCGCCGACGATCGCAGGGCGCCGGCGCCCGCGAGCGACGGAAGATCCCAATTCTTCGTTGGCTGCAGCGTTCTGTCGTGGCCGGGCGCCAGCCTGGCCTGCATGGGTGTGCTCAGTGTGACCGTGGTGCTCGTCATGCCGAGCGGTTCGGTGATTCGACTCTTCATCAGAGACTCGTAGTCCGTCTCGGCGCGGAGCGCCAGGATGTGACCGAGAAGCCCCGCGCCTAGGTTCGAGTACCTGGTACTGCGCGCCGACATCGCGTGTCAGTTGATAGCTCGAAAGGAACTGATAGAGCTGATCCACCGAGTAATCGGCGAACGGGTTCTCTGGATCCTTCGGCTTCAGGTTGCCCGGCATGCGCGGCAGACCGGACTGGTGCATCGACAGATCCTGCAGCGTGATGGCTCGCCCGCGCTCAGGAACCTTGACGCTCGCGGGGAGATACTTCGAGATCGGATCGGTGAGCGCCATCTCGCCGCGCTGCACGGCTTCCGTCAGCAAGAGCGACGTGAACACTTTGCTCATCGAGCCAATCTCGAAAAGCGTGTCGCCGTTGAGCGGTATCGGCGCGTTCGTCGACGCGCGTCCGTAGGTCACGATGCGCCGACCCGACGGTTCGATCACGCCGACGACGACACCGACGCTCTGTCTGTAGGTGTCGACGCGTTCGGCAAGGATCTTCTGGATCTCGGCATTGGATGCAACGCCACCAGGTGCCCCTGATTGCGCGAACGTCGATGCGCCAAGGACGGCTACACCGAGGGCGGACAGCAGTACACGTCGTGCGGTCGTCACGGGGCACTCGATCCGAGCGCGTCGATCCGGATGCGGAGGTTGCGTGCCCAGCCCTGACTACTCACGTGGATAACGATTCCCAACCCAGCCATCAGCGCAATCATCACGAGCGCCGGCCAGAGTGGTCTCCCCTTCTTTGCTGCCTCAATCGTGGCGCCCGCCGTAATGAGGAGCATACCTGGCACCATCGGCAGGAGGTACCAGCGCCACAATGTCTGAACCTGATGGCAGCGTCGTTCGAGCTCGCGGCGATAGTGTGCGAGGGCGGCCTCGAACTCGAGACCCTCAGCCATCGGTGGCGCCTGAAGCCTCGTGACGATGGCTGCGACATACAGAGAGTACGCGGCCCCCAGCGCCCATCCAATCCGCAAGACCCAGTTTGGTGAATTCACCATCGGCATGATGAAGAACGCGGCAAGAGCCACGCCCGTGCCCGCTTCGATTCTGTACCCTCGTCGGCTCATTCGTTCGGATAGCCGTATCTCGATCATCAGCGCCTCACGCGTCGCGGGCGCGAGCGTCAAGGCTCGGCGAGGGACTGCCCCGAGCGGGTTCTGGAGCCGGAGCAGGAAAATCACGCCGAAGCACGCCAGGCACACGGCATACGCGCGCAGCGGCAACAGCTGGCCTGGAAGCACAATCGCGACGATCACCTGTGATGCGAGGAGACCGATTGCGCCGAACAGCAGATCCATGGCGACCTGTTTGACGGAGATCGAGTAACCGCGCCTGTAGGCGTCGCGCAGCACGAACCCGAGTAACGCGCCACAGACAGCAGCCACAGCCGGCCACAGTCGTCCCGCGCCGACACCGAAACCCACAAGCAGGAGGAATGCATGAATAACCACGCCGGCCAGAGTGGACGTCCGGCGGATCTGGCTTGCAATCACGAACGGGATCGTGCGACCGGCATCGAGCACGAGCTGCCACGGCGAGCGGTAGCGCTCCCACAAATCCCCGACGACGTGTTCGCGGCACGTCGGCGGAATCAGCGTGCGGACGACAGCATCGATCAGGACTGGCGGGCGGGTTTCCAGCGTCGGCCTGCGGTCCATACGTCTTCTCCCCAGATGCGCTCGAGATCGTCGCAGATACGTTTCGCCGCCACGGTGGCATCCCGCAGCGCGCGCTCGCCTGATGATTCAAGTCGATAGTGGCGCTTGGATCGCCCGCCGCGCTCCGGCGTCGGATCCGAAAGCCACGACTCCAAGAGACCCTTGTCTTCGAGACGATCGAGCGTGGCGTACACGGCACCGAGCGAGACGGTCCTCGGTGAGATGAACTCCTCGACCTTCGCGTGGATGGTGACGCCGTACGCGCCGTCGCCCAGGGCCAGAACCGCCGCCAGGATGACATGCTCGAATTGACCAATCGACTCAGGAAGAGCCATTAGTCATACATGGTATATCAAATAAACGGCGTGGCAAGGACGAAGGAGACACCGACTCCGAATTCCCAACTCCCAATCGAGGCTTCGAGCCGAAACCCTGGGGAGTCGGGAGTTGGAGGTTGGGAGTTCGTTAAGGAAGCTGACCGTCCATCGACAGTCCCAGCAGATTCAGTCCGCTGCGCGCGCCCGCACTGAGCTGTCCCACCTCTCCGGATTTGCCCGCGGGACGTTCGAGCGTGAGCCGGAATTGGTGAGTCTGCTTCTCTACGCTTACCGCCACCTGCTTCCCGAGCTCCGGGAGCAGCGTTGCAAGGCGCGTCGGCACAGCGATGCTCTCGTAGCGTCCTCGCGTGGCCTGCGTGACCGCCAGGCCGACCTGCGTCTGATTGGCGCCACCGGTCGCCGATCCGGTCGTCGAGTTCAGCAGGATCACATGGACCGTCGTCGGCCTCTTCTGGATCCTCTCGAAGATCCGCTTCACATCGCGATCGAGGACGTTGGCATCACCGGAGCTCGTGGCCGACGAGATGATGACCGGGAAGTGATCCGTCTTGTCCTTCTCGATGCGTTGTGTCGCCTCGTTCATCGACTCGACGAAGCGGCCGGCACCCGAGTCGGGCGCGAGCCGTGACAGGCCCTCGAGCATCATCGCCTTGTCCATCGTCGGTCGTACGAGGAAACGCGGCTGTGGCGCCGTCGTCACGATCGTGACCTCGAGGTTGTCGGGCAGGGCTTCGACCAGGCCTTTCACGCCATCTTTCAGGGACTGGATGTTCTGCCCCCCGAGGCCGATGCCGTTGTCCAGCAGCAGCTGCACCTTGACCGGCCAGTTCACCGGCTCGACTTTCACGATCTTCGCCTCCACGCCCCCTTCCATCACTTTGAGGTCGCTGGGCTCGAGGGATGCGACCGGCTTTCCGGTTACATCCGCGACGCTGGCGTAAAGCTGAAGTTGTTGCTGCGCACGTACGGTGCCGGCAGCGACGCACAGGGCGAGGGCGATTCCTATCAGAAGCTTCGACCGCATGCCTAACCTCCGTCAGATTGCCGTCTGAGAACAGGGGACCTGGGATATGGACGATGAGACGTTCGGGGAACCAGTTCGGTTCTGCCCATATTACGTTGAGGTTGCCACAAGCGTTCACACAGCAGGCGGCCACGTCTGCCATATCAACGGCGGAGAGTCCGTCGAATGTTCTGTGAAAACGCGGTCAGCGCTGAGTAAACCGCGGTTCAATCTCGATCGAGGCAGGGCCGATAACAGTATCTGAGCGTCGGTTGCCCCCCGCATTTCCCTCGTGGGCCTGTGACCTCCCGCGATTTCGCGAAGGGGACCGATGCTCGTTTATCCCTTGGACACCATCGATTCGCGATACCACTTCACCGTTCGTCTAAGCCCCTCTTCGAAGCTGACAGTCGGCGTGTAGCCCAGGAGACGCTGCGCCTTGCCGATGTCTGCCTGGGAATCGCGCACGTCGCCCGCTCGTGGATCAGAGTAGTTCGGCTCGAGCGAGCTGCCTACTTCACGCTTCACAATCGCAAAGAGCTGGTTGAGTGAAATACGGCCTGCGGTTGCCACGTTGATCACATCCCCGCTGACTGCCGGTGCGTGGCATGCCCGCAAGACTCCGTCGACAACGTTCGCGACGTAGGTGAAGTCGCGCGTCTGCTCGCCGTCGCCGTAGATGGTTGGACGACGCCCATCGCAGAGCGCGCTGATGAAGAGCGAGATCACACCGGAGTAGGGCGAGGATGGATCCTGTCGCGGCCCGAAGACGTTGAAGTACCGTATGGTCACCGTCTCGAACTTGTAGAGCGTCGTGAACATCTGGCAGTACTGCTCCGCCACCAGTTTCTGCAACGCGTATGGCGACAGCGGCGCTGCCGGCATCGTCTCCACCTTGGGAAGCACCTCTGAGTTGCCATACGCAGACGAAGAACCTGCGTAGACCAGTCGTCGAACGCCCGCATCACGAGCGGCGACGAGGATGCTCACGGAGGAGTCGATGTTGGCGCGATTCGAGGTCACCGGATCCTCGACCGAGCGCGGCACCGACGGAATCGCCGCCTGGTGAAGCACGTACTCGATGCCTTGCACGGCACGGCGCGCGACGTCGATGTCTGCGAGGTCGCCCTGCATGAATTCGACCTGGGGAAGATGCGCGAGGTTCTGTCGCTTTCCTGTGATCAAGCTGTCGACGACGCGCACGCGCTCGCCGCGGCGGACGAGCTCTTCGCACAAGTGAGATCCGATGAAACCGGCGCCGCCGGTGACGAGGTAGTGAGCCATGTTGTCGCTACTGCGGAAATCCCGATCGAGACAGTCCAGGAATGATTTTCAAGGCGTTCTCAAAGTATAGCTTCTTGAGAACATCGTCGGGCAGTGCGATTCCGTACAGTTTCCAGAAAGCGTGGTAATCGCGGTAGTAGTCGAAGTACTCGTCGCTCGTTTCAAGCACGCGCCAGTAGTACGGATATTCGTCCGGCTGGTAGTTGTCCTTGCCGAACAGAATCCGGTCCTGGTACTTGACGAAGAAGTCGTGGGCAAACCGCGGCTGCCGGCCGATGTCGTAGAGCACCGCGCCGATCTCGCTGTACACGTTCGGCATCTCGTCGAACATGCGTCCGAGGCGGGCGAGATCGTTGGCGTGCCAGCCCAGGTGCGCCGTCACGAACGTCGTCTTCGGATGCTTCTTGAAGAGGCGATCCCGCTCGGCCATCAGCGTCTCAAATCGCGGGAACGCTGGATCCTGGTAGCGGCGGTCGCGGAACAACGCGAGCTCGAGCCAGCGTTCGTTCGTGAAGTCGATTGGATCCCAGAACTTCTGCGGATCGGCGGTGTGAATGAACACCGGGATGTTCAGTCGTGCGGCTGTCTCCCAGATCGGATCGAGTTCAGGATCGTCGAGCTGCAGTCGTGACCCATCAGTCTTCTTCACGGTGATGCCGAAACTCTTGGCGATTTCCTGAATGCCTTTCGCGCCAGCTTTGACGTCTGCTTCGAGTTGCCCCGCCGCCGCCTTCCCGAATCCAGGGGCGATCTCGCGACCGAACCCGATGGCGGTGAAATAGATGAAGCGATCCTTGTACGGTGACCCGTTCGCGACCGCGATCCACTGCTTCAGAGACTCGCCTCGCAGCTGCGGGTTGTTCACCACCATGCGCTGAACGTTCAGATCGTCGAGTGCTTTCACGACGCTCGCGAGGGCGTCGGGCGAGGTCAGTTGCGGTGGGTGCCCATGGAAATCAATCGCCGGGAATTTCGCCTTCGGCACCGGATGTTGCGGGACGACGAGCGTCGACTCGGGTTTGTACTCGCGGATGTTGGGAATCGGGAATTCCGGCTCGCGGCCCGTACCAGGACGGGCGCCAGGAGCGCCCTGACCTCGCTGCCCTTCTGGCCCCTGCGCGATGGCAACCACTGCTGCCGGTACGAGGATGAGCAGCGCGACAAGTACTCTGCGGGTCATACCCGAGCATTTTACTTGGCTGGCCGAAGGCCGTGCAGTGAGCCTGGGGAGGGAAAGCGTCGCAGTCAGCCGGTAAGCCGAATTCTGTTCCACCTCCGCCCGTTCGGGCTACGTTGGACAAGCCCTTGCGGCACTTGCCCACCGAAGCACGCGACGCGCGCGAAGGCGGGACGATCATTCCTCTAGGCCAGTGATTGCTCACTGGCTCCGGCGACCTACCCGGTGGCCTCGGACGGGCCGTCCGAATTCGCCACCCTATTTGGTCTTGCTCCGTGCGGGGTTTTGCCTGCCACCGACGTTACCGCCGGCGCGGTGCGCTCTTACCGCACCTTTTCACCCTTACCTCTCGACTCACCCCTTCGGGGTTCGCTCGAGGCAAGCCCCTATGCGGCAGGCTTGCCCTGAGCGAGCCCCGGAGGGGCGAGTCGAAGGGCGGTATATTTTCTGTGCCACTATCCGTCAAGTTGCCCTGCCCGGGCGTTACCCGGCGCACTGCCCTTCGGAGTTCGGACTTTCCTCTCCCTCCGGCACTACGCGGAAAACCGCGGTTACCGAAAGCAGCGATCGTCTGGCTGACTACGACAGTCGATTATCTCGTACTATCCAAACGGATTTCCGGCAACACTCTGCTGTCACGGTGACATGAGCGGGAGGCAGGATGTCCAACTACTACTGGCTCGAGTTCTCCGATCGTCCACCAGCGGAGCGATACCCGAATTGGGTCGAAGGCGTAGGCATGTGGCGCGAGTTGATCAGCCGCGATGCCGTCGCGCGTCAACGCCTGCTCGATACGCTTGTCTCCGCGCGCGCGTCGGTCCCGTGGGGCGCGCCTGGCACCGAGTTGAGCCGTCCGCGACTGTTCGTGTCGCACCGCAAGGACGACGAGGCACGGGCGCGCGCCGTGGCGACCTTGGCGCAGCGCGAGGGTTTCCAGGTCTGGCTCGACGTGCTCGATAGCGGCCTGCAGCGCACCGCGCAAGCCTCAACCGGCACGCCGGCCGACGCCTTGGCAATCGCGCTGATCATTGAGATGGCGCTGCTGAACTGCACGCACGTGATCGCGCTGATCACACCCCGCACACAGGGGACCTACTGGGTCCCGTACGAGTATGGCCGTGTGAAAGACTCTTCTCCCCATTCACTCCGTGCCGCGTGCTGGATCGACCAGGACGCCGGCTATGAGCCCGAGTATCTCGAGCTTGGCGTCAAGACACGCTCGGACGATGACATCCGCGACTGGCTGCGCGGCGAGATCGCCGAATGGAATCGACAGTTCCCGATGTCGGCGCCCGCCGTCCAGACACCGCCGTCGATCGCGCCGAGCGGTATCCCTTCAGGCGAAGGACCGATCTTCGATGACACCCGATCCCACATCACCATGAACGGAATCCACCTCAAGAAGCGGACGGATGCAGCCGGACCGAAGAGCGAAGAACTGAGGACTGGAGACTGAGGACTAAGGACCGGATCTATCCGTCCACTTCCTGCTTGATCCCGTACTGTTCGAGCTTTTTGTAGAGGTTGCTGCGTGGCGTGTCGATGAGTTCGGCCGTGCGCGAGATGTTCCAGTTGTTCTCGCGCAGCTTCTGCACGAGATACGCGCGCTCGGCGGCGTCCTTGAACTCGCGCAACGTGCCGGTACCACCCGGGGCGACAGACTCTCCCGTCTTCGCCGCTGCTTCGAGTTCTGCCGCCACTGCCACTCTTGCGGGTTCGCTGTTGCGAATTTCTGCCGGCAGGTCCTCGACGCGGACAAACTCGGTCGGCGTCATGATCAGCAGCCGCTCGACCGTGTTCTGCAGCTCGCGGATATTCCCGCGCCAGCGGTAGCGCGAGAGCGCCTCCAACGCCGACGGTTCGAACTTCTTCGGCTTCAGGTTGTGCTCTTCCCCCGTTCGCTTCGCGAAGTGCTGCACCAGCCGTGGGATGTCCTCGCGCCGTTCGCGCAGCGGCGGCACGACGATCGGGATCACGTTGAGCCGGAAGAACAGATCCTCGCGGAACTCGCCGCGCTCGATCGCTTCCTCGAGATTCTTGTTGGTCGCCGCAATGACGCGGACGTCGACCTTGATCGTCCGGGCCGAGCCCAGTCGTTCGACTTCCTGTTCCTGCAGGACGCGCAGGACCTTGGCCTGCGTCTTCTGGCTCATGTCACCGACTTCGTCGAGGAAGATCGTGCCGCGATCGGCCTGTTCGAATTTCCCGACCTGCTTCTCGGTCGCACCGGTGAAGGAGCCCTTCTCGTGACCGAAGAGCTCGGATTCGATCAGCTCCTCGGGGATCGCGGCGCAATTCACCTGAATGAAGCGCTGTGTCGCGCGCGGACTGTTGCGGTGAATCGTGCGCGCGACGAGCTCCTTGCCGACGCCGCTCTCGCCGAGTAGCAGGACGGTCGCGTTCGTCGGAGCCGCCCGGGTGACGGCCTCCAGCACGTTGCGCAGTGCCGGGCTCTGCCCCACGAGCTCGTACTTCGACTCCATCGCGACCTTGAGATCGCGGTTTTCGCTCGTGAGCTCTGACTGCCTGAGGACGTTGCGCAGCGTCACGATGACGCGTTCGCTGCTGAGCGGCTTGTCGAGGAAGTCGATGGCGCCGGATCTGATCGCTTCGACTGCGGTCGCCGTGTTGCCGTGGCCGGAAATCATCACGACCGGCAACGTCTCGTCGAACGAACGCAGCTTCCGCAGGACCTCCATGCCGTCCATGCCGGGCATCTTGATGTCGAGGAGGGCGATGTCCGGGCGTTCGCGGCGGATGATGTCGAGCGCTTCCTGTCCGCTGGCCGCGCCGAGGAACTGGTAGTCCTCGTACTCGAGGATCATCCGCAGCGAGTCGCGGATGGCAGCCTCGTCATCGATCACCAGGACGCGCGATTTCATTGCCACGAGGGACGCGTCAGTCGACCTTCACCGTCCGCAGCTCACGTCTGGGCCCCTCCGGCTTGTAGAGAAACAGGGCGAGCACTTCGCCGGAGCGGGCGTTGGCGGTCAGACGGCGGAAATCGTCAATAGAATGCACCGGCTGTCGATTGATCTCGAGCAGGATGTTGCCGCGTTCGATGTCGGCATCGTACGCCGGACCCATCGGATCGACGCGGGAGACGACGACGCCCTGCATGCCTTTGGGCAGGTTGAAGCGCGCAGCGAACTCGTTGTCGATCTCGCGCACGAGCATTCCAAGCAGCGATCCCGTTCGGCTCGTCGGACGAGCCTCTTCATCGACCTCGCCGGGCGCCGGGTCGCGGACCGGACGCTCGGCGAGCTTCACGGCCACGTTCATCGCCCGGCCGTCGCGTACGATCTGAAGCGTGGCCGACGTGCCCGGCTGACGCGCGGATACGAGCTGAATCAGCTCGTCGTTGCGAACGATCTGCTTGCCGTCCACCGCGACGATCAGATCGTAGGGACGGATACCAGCGCGCGCGCCTGGCGAACCGGCGGTGACGTCCTGCACGAGCGCGCCACTCGACGAACTCAATCCGAGCGAGCGCTGCAGATCCGGGTCGACGTCTCTCAGCGCCACGCCGATATAGCCGCGCGAGACGCGACCCATCTCGCGCAACTGCGGAAGGATCACGCTCGCCTGGTTGATCGGGACCGCGAAGCCGATGTTGGACGCGCGCGAGCTGATCGCCGCGTTGATCCCGATTACCTCACCGCGCGAGTTGATGAGAGGTCCACCGCTGTTGCCGAAGTTGATCGCCGCGTCGGTCTGAATGTAGCGGTCGAGCGACGAATCGAACAGCTTTCGTCCGATGAAACTCACGACACCCACCGTCACGGTGTGCTCGTACGCAAGCGGGTTCCCGATCGCGAGCACCCACTCCCCGACTCGCAGGGAATCCGAGTCACCAAGCGCGGCGTGCGGCAGCGGGCGCGGCGAATCGACCTTGATCAGCGCGATGTCGGTGTCCGGGTCGGATCCAACCCTATCCGCTCGAAGCGTCCGGCCGTCAGCCAGGCGCACCGCGATCCGCTCAGCGCCTTCGATCACGTGATGGTTGGTGAGGATGTAACCATCGGGGTCGATGATGAATCCGGTCCCAGCACCTCGACGTGGTCCCTGACGCTCACGCTCCGGTGCTCGTCCGAACAGATCCGGGCCGTCGGGCAGAGGGTTCCCCGCACGTTGCCGCGGGCGGGTGACGGAACGCGACGTCGCGTCGATGTTGACGACTGCTGGATTGAGTTGCTCGGCGATGTCTGCAAACGACGCCACCGCTGGCCCCGAGGTCGCCAGTTTCGACGGACGCTGGGTGGGCACTGTCGACTTCGTCGCCGACTGCGCCGGTGCCGGCGTCAGCGAGCCAGCCACGATCAGTCCGAACAGGAACGCAACGGTAGCCACGAGACACACCGTGACGACGAGAAATCGCCGGGCCATTAGGATCATTATAGGCTGTCGGCTCCGGGCTTTGGACGCTGGAGGGGGCTCAGGGTTCGACGATCTGCGCGATCAGTGCCTTGAACGCGGCCTCGTCCAGCGTCGTCACGCCGAGCGTTCTGGCCTTCTCGGCCTTGCTGCCCGCTTCTTCGCCCACGATGACGGCCGTGGTCTTCTTGCTGACGGATCCGGAGACTTTGGCGCCGAGACGCTCGAGTGCGGCGGCCGCCTCCTCGCGCGTCATCGAGGAGAGCGTGCCGGTGATCACATACGTCTTGCCGGTCAACGGCCCTGGTCCAGCGCTGACGCGTTCGGATTCGGGCACTTCCATGCGGACACCTGCCGCACGAAGTCGCGACACGAGCTCACGATTGCGCGGCTCATCCAGCCAGCTTCGCGCAGACTCCGCCAGGACCGGACCGATCTCGTTCGTCGATTGCAGTGCCTCGAGCGATGCGGCCTCGAGCGCCTCCATGGATCCGAACGCGCGTGCGAGCACCTGCGCACCGCGCTCGCCGATGTGCCGGATCCCGAGCGCGTAGATGACACGCCAGAAGTCGTTGGTCTTACTGCGCGTGATCTGTTCGATGACTTTTGCCGCGTTCTTCTCGCCGAACCGTCTCTCGATCGCTTTCCCCTCGCGCTCTGAGGTGCTCGTCAGCGTCGCCAGTTGCTCGGCTGTGAGCTGAAAGACGTCGGCGTAGTCGCGAACGAGACGGCCTGCGATCAGCTGGGCCACCAGCGATTCGCCGAGGCCTTCAATGTTCATCGCGCCGCGCGACGCGAAGTGCTCGAGCCCGCGTTGGAGCCTGGCGGGGCACGAGACGTTCTCGCATCTCCACACCGCCTCCTCCTCCTCGCGATTGAGCTGACTCCCGCAGACCGGGCACGCCGTGGGCATCACCCACGGCACGGAGTCTCCGGGACGCCTCGCGCGCACCGGACCGACGACGCGCGGGATGACGTCGCCTGCTTTCTCGACGATGACCCAGTCGCGTTCGCGGATGTCCTTGCGCGCGATGTCGTCGGCGTTGTGGAGCGTGGCCATCGAGACAGTCGTGCCGCCCACGAAGATGGGTTCGAGCACGGCGAAGGGTGTGACCGCGCCGGTGCGCCCGACATTCACTGCGATCTCTTTGAGGAACGTGTTCTTCTGCTCCGCCGGAAACTTGAATGCCACCGCCCAGCGCGGAAACTTGCTGGTCGTGCCGAGACGGCGTCGCTGGTCGATCGCGTCCACTTTGATCACGACACCGTCGGTGTCGAACCCGAGGCCACGGCGCTTGTCGGCCCATTCAGCGCAGAACCCCACGAGCGCCTCGATGCCGGCGCAGCGGCGCCAGTGCAATTCGACGGGTAATCCCCATCGTCCGAGTTGTTCGAGCGTCTGCGCGTGCGAGGGCAGGCGGGCCTGAAGGCCCGCCTCTACCGGATCGAGTAGCGACGGGCCTTTAGGCCGGCCGACCACCAGCTGATAGGTGAATGCGCGCAGGCCCCGCTTCGAGACCAGTGCCGGATCGAGATTCCGAAGTGCCCCGGCGGCTGCATTCCGCGGATTCGCAAAGAGGATATCGCCGGCACTCGCCCGCTCCTCGTTCATCTTCTCGAACGCCGAACGCGGTAGGTAGACCTCGCCGCGGAGCTCGATCGATCCAGGCACGGGCTCGTTCAACTGAAGCGGGATGCTCCGGATCGTTCGAACGTTGGTGGTGACATCCTCCCCCTCTGTGCCGTTGCCCCGGGTCGCGCCACGGACGAAGACGCCATCGACATACGTCAGCGCGATGCTGACGCCATCGATCTTCAGCTCCGCGACGTAATCGACGGAAGCCGGCGTGACACCACCATCAGACAGCCCGCGCCGCACGCGGTCATCGAAGGCGCGAAGTTCCTCCTCGTCGTACGCGTTGTCGAGGCTGAGCATCGGCTCGGCGTGCGCCACGGTCTGAAACCCTTCGGCGACGCGGCCGCTCACTCGCTGGGTCGGCGAGTCGGCGCTGACGAGATCCGGATGGGCGGCCTCGAGTTCCTGCAGCTCGCGCAGCAACTCATCGAATTCAGCGTCGCTGATTTCGGGCTGATTCGCGACGTAGTACCGCTCTTCGTGATGGCGAATCTGGCGACGGAGATCTGCGATTGTGGATGCGAAATCCATGGGGAAATTCAACATGCAAAAGTCAAAATGCAAACAGAAGCTCTTGCATTTTGCACGTTGAATTTTGAATTACTAGCGGTCTCTTGAAACCACGTAATCGGGGAGAAACATGAGCGCATCGCGCGCGGCGGATGAGGGGAAGCAGTAGAGCGTCTTCTTCGCGCGCTCGACGTAGTCGTATGCCACACGGCTCGCGTACTCGATCGAGCGCGTCTGCATCAGCATCCCCTTGATCTCGGCCCAATCGTCGAGGCTGACCTCGCGCGACTCGACCACCTTGCGAAGCAGCGCCGCCGCGAGCGGCCCGCCGCGATCACGCATGTGAATCACGGGCAGGGTCAACTTGCCTTCGCGCAGGTCCCCGCCAACAGGCTTGCCGAGCGCGACTTCTTCGCCCGTGAAGTCGAGCAGGTCGTCAACAATCTGGAACGCCATGCCGATGTTGATCCCGTACTGCCACAGCGCTTCCTGCTGATCGCGTGTGATCGGGCCCAGCATGCCACCGATGCGCGCGCACCCTGCGAAGAGGTACGCGGTCTTGCTCTGGACGATCTCGAAGTGCTCGGTCTCGGTCAGGTCCGCGTCGCCGTTCTTGGTGAGTTGGTAGATCTCGCCTTCGACGATCCGCAGCGTGACGTCGCAGAGCAGCCGGATGATCGCGAGGTCGTCCTGCGTCAGCGCCAGCGACATCGACTTCAGATACAGGAAGTCGCCGAAAAGCACCGTCACGTGGTTGCCCCACCGCGTGTGCACCGCCTGGCGGCCACGACGGAGTTGCGACTCGTCGATGATGTCGTCGTGCACGAGCGTCGCGGTGTGAATGAACTCGAGCACCGAGGCGTAGAGCACGGCGCGCTCGCCGGTGTAACCCGCCATGCGCGCGGCCATCAGCAGGACGGCCGGACGAATCCGTTTCCCGCCACCGTTCTGGATGTAGTCCCCGATCGTCGGAATCAGCGCGACCTGCGACTGCACGTGACGGGCGAACTCGCGTTCGACTGCACGAAGGTCTTCGCGGATCGGCTCGAACAACTGCGCGAGGGCAGCGGCGGAGGGTTTCTGCGCGGCAGGATTCAAGTTGTCAGATCAGACCATATCGACGCGGGAGTGTCAACGAGCGCTGCGGCCTAATTCGTGTTCTCGCTTGGAGTTACGGGACAAAGAGCCGCTCGAAGTTCTCGCGCGTGGCTTCCGCAACTGCCTCAGCGCTAGTGTTTCGGAGATCCGCGATCACGTCGGCGACGCGCGCGACATGCGCCGGCTCGTTGCGCTTGCCGCGATGCGGAACCGGGGCCAGAAAGGGGCTATCGGTCTCGATCAGCAGGCGATCGAGGGACACCATCCGCGCCACTTCCTTCAATTCAAGCGCGCGCGGAAACGTCACGATGCCCGCAAGCGACAGATGAAAGCCGATGTCCAGGGCGCGGCGCGCCATGTCTCGATCACCGGTAAAGCAGTGAAAGACGCCGCCGATCTCGGAGGCCCGCTCCTCAGCAAGAATACGGAACGAGTCGTCCTCGGCCTCGCGCGTGTGAATGACAATCGGCCGCTTCAGTCGATGAGCGAGCCTGATCTGTTCCCGGAAAACCTGCTGCTGGACCTCTCGCGGCGCAAAGTCGTAGTGATAGTCGAGACCGATCTCTCCAATCGCGCGGGCGAGCGGCTGCGCATCGACGGCCCGACCGACCGAACGGGCAGCCTCTTCAGGATCCGACGCGAACTTCCCTGCCGCGTGGGGGTGTACGCCGATCGAGAACCGGACGTCACTCCACCGCGCACTGACCTGATTCGCCTGTGCCAGCTCCGGCTGATCGTCGGCGGCAAGGATCACAAACGCACGGCCGACACCTGCCTCCCGTGCGCGCGCGATGACCTGATTCAGATCGTCGGCGAACTCGGGGCCAGCAATATGACAGTGGCTGTCAACAAGCACAGCTCTGAACTCTCGGCTTTCGGCTCCTGTTCGCGTTACCGAACCCGCGAACCGGGTGGCAGCGACGGATCCACCGCGACCAGGTTTGGCAGCCCGCCTTCGGCGCTGCCGGCAAGCACCATCCCGTTCGACTCGATTCCCATCAGCTTCGCCGGCTTGAGGTTCGCAACGATGACGATCGTCCGGCCGACGAGTTGCTCGGGCTGATAGGCCTCGGCGATGCCAGCGACAATGGTCCGGGGCTCGGGCTCGCCGGCGTTGACCTTCATCTTGATCAACTTTTTCGACTTCGGCACCGCCTCTGCCTCGAGGACCTGTGCCACGCGCAACTCGACCTTCATGAAATCGTCGATCGAAATGCGCGAATCGGTCGCCAGTGCCGGCGCTGCAGGCGCGGCGGCGGGCGCAGGAGTCGCTGTGACGGGGGCAGGAGTCGCCGCCGTTGCGGCGGGTGCGGCCGGGTTGGGTTCGTTCGGTGTCGTCATGCCTCGTAGTTCCTCGATGGTCTTTTCGATACGCGGGAAGAGCGCTTCAACCGGCCGCAACCGCGCACCTGCTGCAAGCGTTCCCACCTGGAGAGACGTCCACGGCTCGACGCTGTCGATGCCGAGCATGCCGCGAACACGACCCGCCGCGTCCGGCATCACCGGGTCGACAAGTGCCGCAATGACCCTGAGCGTATCTGCGGCGTGATACAGCGTCCGATCGAGAGTCGCGTCGTTAGCGACGTCCTTGGCCAGCAGCCATGGCGCACGTTCGACGATGTACTTGTTCACGTGACGGACGAGTCCCCACGTGTCCTGTAACGCCTGGCTGACCTGAATCTCGGCGAAGCCGGCCTTGACCGACTCAATCGCAGCCGCTGTGGCAGCAACGAGATCCGTATCCAGTGTGTCACGGCTCTCGATCGGTGACGCCGGCACACGCCCCTCACGATAGCGATGAATCATCGTGATCGCGCGGCTCACGAGGTTCCCGAGATCGTTGGCGAGATCCGCGTTGAACCGCGTGAGGATTGCCTCGTCCGAGAAGCTCGCATCCTGACCGATCGGCATCTCGCGCATCACGAAGTAGCGGAGCCCATCCAGCCCGAAGATCCGGGTGTAGTCCTGGTAGCGCGCGACGTTGCCGAGCGACTTCGACATCTTCGCGCCGCCCATCAGCCAGAAGCCGTGCGCAACGATACGGCGGGGCACGGGCAGACCGGCGGACATCAGGAACGCCGGCCAGTAGAGCGCATGCTGGCGAACGATCTCCTTGCCGATGAAGTGCGTCACCGTTGGCCACAGGCGCGCGAGACGCTCCTCGGCCCCGGAATCGCTCGATCCGAACCCCAGCGCCGTGAGGTAGTTGGTCAACGCATCGAACCACACGTACATCACGTGCTTCGGATCGTCCGGCACCGGGATGCCCCACTTGAACGACGTCCGGCTGACGCTGAGATCCTGCAGGCCTGCTTCAACGAACGCACGCACCTCGTTGAGCCTGAACGCCGGCTGGATGAAGTCGGGGTGATCGCGGTAGTAGTCGAGCAGAGGCTTCTCGTACTTCGACAGGCGGAAGTAGTAGCTCTCTTCCTTCAGCCGTTCGACCTTGCTGCCACACGTCGGGCACTTGCCGTCAACGAGTTGCGCTTCGGGGACAAAGATCTCGTCGACCGTGCAGTACCAACCTTCGTACTCGCCCTTGTAAATGTCACCGGCGCGCTGGACCCGTCGCCAGATCTCCTGCGCGGCTGCGAAGTGGCGGGGCTCGGTCGTGCGGATGAAGTCGTCGTTCGAGATCTTGAGATCCACACACATCTGGCGAAACGCCGCCGAGACCGTGTCCGCAAACTGCGGCGTTGGCAGATTCGCTTTCTGTGCTGCGCGGTCCACTTTCTGGCCGTGTTCGTCCGTGCCCGTCAGGAAGAACACCTGGTCGCCCATCAAGCGGCGTGACCGCGCAATCGCATCGGTCAGCATCGTCGTGTAGGCGTGGCCGATATGAGGCTGGGCGTTGATGTAGTAGATGGGCGTCGTGAGGTACGACTCGCTCATAGTCCCCGTTTCGTCGTGTCCAGGTAGGCCTTCATGGCCAGTGCCTGGACGTGCTTGGTCGGTACCCGGTGCTCGGTCGCCAGTCGCACGCAATCCTCGAATTCCGGTGCCGCGTTTAGCAACTCACCGCCGCGGCGCGCCACCTTCACGCGGACCGGTCCCAGTTCGGTCGTGACCGTGATCGATTCCCGGTCGAGGCACTCGCGCGCCATCTCGCGATAGCGCAGGCCAATCGTCGTTGTCTCCCGGAAGATCGTGCCGGTGAGTCGATCTCTGTGGCTCGGGCTGCCGATGACAGTCAGCAGCGTGCCGGGCCGGTTCTTCTTCATCTGGATGGACGTGTAGAACACGTCGAGCGCGCCTTCTGCCAGCAGCCGATCCATCAGGACGCCGAAGATCTGCGGGTTCATGTCGTCGATCTCGGCTTCGATCACGACAACCGACTGGCTCGGAGCCGCCGCGTCCAGCTCGCCGATCAGCACCCGTAGCACGTTCGGCGAACTCGCGAAGTCGCGCGTGCCGGCGCCATATCCAATGCGATCGACGCGCATCGGCGGGAGCGGACCGAACGTGCTCGCGTAACCGGCAATGAGCAGCGCGCCTGTCGGGGTCACGAGTTCGACCTGCTCGGTGCCCGAGTAGATCGGTGCGCCCTTCAGCAGCCTCGCGGTCGCCGGCGCAGGCACGGGGTAACGTCCGTGCGCGGAGTGGATCGTCCCTCCTCCAACATTCAACGGCGAGGACAGGATCGTCTCGACACCGAGTTGCTCGAGCGCGAACACCGTGCCCGCGATATCGATGATCGAGTCGAGCGCGCCGACTTCGTGCAGGTGGACGCGATCGAGGGGTGTGCCATGGATGGCTGCTTCGGCCTCGCCCAGGCGCGTGAAGAGGCCCTTGGTGCGATCCTTTGCCGCGCCGCTCAGGCTCGAGGAGTCAATCAGGCAGAAGATCTCGGGCAGAGTCCGGTGCGATTCTCCTGCGTGCGCGGGCGCGTGCGTGTGCTCGTGGGCCTCGTCGTGACCGTGCCCATCCGGAGGATGCGCTTCACCGTGGACGTTGAACTTTGTCGCCCGAATACCGCCACGCACGACCGGCTCGGTCCAGATCGTCTCCGGCGTAACCGCGAGGCTGCCAAGCGCCTGCCGCACATCTTCGAGCTTGACGCCAGCATCGATCAGCGCGCCGAGGATCATGTCGCCGGAGGCACCGGAGAAGCAGTCGAAATAGAGCGCGGTCAAGATCTTCAATCTTATAGCAGGCGTTCGCGGCAGGTCTTAGCCGCGCCTGGGGATCGCGCCGACCTCGAGCAACGAGCAGTAGCGCTGGTCGCCGAGGATGATGTGATCGACCACGTCGATGCCCATGACCAATCCCGCACTGAGCATCCGATGCGTCAGGACCAGGTCGTCGTCGCTCGGCGTCGGATCACCAGACGGGTGGTTGTGAAAGATCACGATCGCCGCGGCTGCCGCCGCCGTGGCTTCGCGAAAGACCTCCCGCGGATGCACGACCGTGGAATCGAGCGAACCGATCGCGATGATGCGGACTCGAATCAGGTGGTGCTTGGTATCGAGCATCACGACGCCAAACTGTTCAACCGCGGCTGCTCCGTACAGCGGTAGGAGGTAAGCGGCCAGTTGCGACGGCGATCGAAGCCGGGGCCGTTCAGTTCCGCTGCGCGTCAGCGTCCGGCGGCCAAGTTCGACTGCCGCGAGCACCTGGGCTGCCCGGGCGCGGCCGATCCCAGCCACGCGATGCAGATCGCCGAGCGCGACCCGCGTCAGCCCATGCATGCCTCCGACATCGCCGAGCAGATCGTTGGCGAGATCCAACGCGTTGCGCCCGCGTGACCCATGACCAAGCACGAGCGCCAGCAGCTCGTTGTCGCCGAGCCCGGCGGCACCGAGGCGTTCCAGTTTCTCGCGCGGTCGGTCATGCAGCGCAACAGCTTTCATCTATACTCGAATCCTTATGCGTGTCCCCACGGGGATCGCCCGTGGCGCGTGGCTTGCCGTCGTCCTCGTTGCAATTTCCTGTGCGGACCCTCCTCACAAAGAGATGGACCAGGCGCAGGGTGCCATCGATGCTGCGCGCGCGGCCGGCGCCGAACAATACGCGGCCAGCGAATACACAGCAGCGACGCAAGCGCTTAAGCAAGCCAACGACGCCGTCACCGCGCGCGACTATCGCCTGGCGCTGAACTATGCGCTCGAGAGCCGGGAGCAGGCGCAAAACGCGGCCCGGACAGCGGCCGACACTCGCGCCAAGCTCAGAGGCGACGTCGAGCGATCGATTGCTGAAGCGAAGTCGCTGATCGCGCAAGCCCGAGCCCGCATGGACGGTCCGTCCGGCGCACAAATCCCGCGCGCCACCCGCCGCACGGCGCAATCGCGTCTCAAGCAGCTCGAGGGAGAGCTGCAAAAAGCGGACGCAAGTCTTCAGGCTGAGAAATACATGGACGCCGAGCGGCTATTGACGGGAGTCAAGCAGCAGATCCAGTCGGTCGTGACGACAATCTCGCGAGGGTCATCGTCGCAATCTCAGCGACGACGAACTTAGGAACAGTACGACAAAACCTGTACCGTTGTTCGAACAGCGTCAGATGGTCCCCGTCCAGTTCCCTTCGAGCACCACCTCTGCCCAACCCGTCAGGTAGATTCCATCCTCACGCCATTCGACGCGTTGCGTACCACCGGGGGCGACGACATCAACCGCTCGCGAGGCGCCACCATGAGCGGACGCAGCGACGGCCGATGCGGACGATCCCGTCCCCGACGACGTCGTCGGGCCTACGCCCCGCTCCCAGATCAGGATTCGCACGCGGTCCGGTGCTTCCACGTGAACGAACTCGACGTTGGTGCCGGCAGGAAACATTGTGTGCGTGGCGAGTGCCGGTCCGAGCCGGTTGAACCGATCGGCATCGGGCAGCGGACCGAGGACGATGCATTGGGGATTGCCGACTTCGAGCACTGACGCGGTGACGGACTCCCCTGCGACGTCGATCGTGGTCTGCCGAAGGTTCGCTGGCTGTCCCATCGCCGCGCGGAACGTGTAGCGCTCCCCTTCGCGAGCCAGCAGATCGAGCCGCTTCACGCCGGCATCTGTGTCAATCGTGACCGTCGTCTCCGGTCGAAGGTTCTGACTCCGCACGACGAGCGCCGCCAGGCATCGCAGGCCGTTCCCTGACAGCTCCGACCAGCTGCCGTCCGCGTTCAGCAGCTTCATCCTCGCGCCACGATCGCGAAGCGTGTACAGCAGCAGGCCGTCAGCGCCGATCCCATGATGGCGATGGCAGACCGCACGAGCGAGCGCGGCGAGATCGATGCCGCCCTCCTCGATGGGAGCGCACACGAAATCGTTGCCATAGGCGTGCGCCTTCACGACGCGAACGGACGGCATCACGGAATCTGAAACGCGTTGAACACGTAGGTGAAGCCGCCGGCGAACCCGACCGTCGGGTCGAGCGACGTGACGCCAAACAGGAGCGCGGCATCGGCACGCCAGCCCCCGAACGTGTAGCGACCACCCACTCGAGCTATCCCCCGCGACTCGGTTCCGGGCGGCGGACCGCCTTCGCGGGTGCTGACGCGGCCGTTGATCTCCGCCACGAACTCGGCTTGCTGTGTCAGCGCTCTCGCCAGCGAAAAGCCATACGTAAACACATCGTTCTGCTGATCGCCGCGAGTGGGATCGCCCAGGATGCCAAGGCCCACGTTGCCGACCAATCGCACGCGCCGCACTGTCTTGCCAATCAGGAACGACGCAAAGAAGTCGGTGGTGTCGAGACCGAGCCCGCTTTCATTCGATGCATTCGGAAGCTTGGTCGCGAACCGGAGCCCGAACGACGGACGTGATTCCGTCTCGCCCGCGATTCGGATCTTGGTGCCGATCACGATGTCCTCGACGCTCGAGGTGGAATCGCCCGTTGCCGTGACCATGCCGGACAACGGCGCCGGCTCCCGCGAGTTGATGCTCAGACGGTTGTACAGCCCGCCATCGATCTGGATTTCCGCGATCGAGCTGAGGCCGACGCTGACACCAATGAGAGGAAAGCGGAACAAGTCCCCTTCGAGACCCGACGCCGGGTACTCGACACTCTTTTGGTAGTCGAATCCACCCTCGACAAGCAGGCGGCCGGCGCCGATCGTTTCCGGGTCTTCCGTAACGAGCGGTCGCTGCTGTGCGAACGCGAGAACGGGCTGCAGCACGACCAGGGCAGCCAAACACAAGAGCGCCTGTCTCATCAGAATTGTCGCCTGCTGTCGAGGAGCAACGTGACGGGTCCGTCGTTGACCAATTCGACCTGCATCATCGCCTGGAACTCGCCAGTCGCGACGACGAGGCCGCCTGAGCGCAATTCTCTCACGACGGCCTCATAGGTCGCCCTCGCCACTTCTGGCGGCGCGGCATCGTCGAACGAGGGGCGGCGTCCCTTGCGGACATCGCCGTACAACGTGAACTGCGAAACAACCAGCACTGCCCCATTCACGTCCGCGACTGAACGGTCCATCGGCTTGCCGGCCTCGTTTTCGAAGACGCGCACGTCCCGAATCTTGCCGGCGATGTAGCGAACATCGGTCTCGGTGTCATCACGACCGACGCCGAGCAGCGCGAGCAGGCCGCGACCGATCTCACCCACGACGCGTTCACCTACTCGTACGCGAGCGGACGTGACGCGTTGAATGACGGCCCTCATGCTTTTGTGCGGGGTCAGACCCTTCACAGTCTGGCACTAGTGCTGGATCTGGATCAGATTCGAGGGTGCTTCTTCTTCGAGGCGGAGGGCCGCGCTGTCACGCAACTCACCACTGGGGTTCAAACGCGTGTCGAGAAGATGCCGCGGCATCACGTTGCCAAGCGCCTTCAGCATCGACTGCTTGACACCGGAGTGCTCGCGTTCGAGATCGAGGATGAGCCGCTTGACGCGCTGTCGCTGCAGGCTGAGATCACCGCATGCGGGACAGCAGCAGCCGATGATCGGAAGGCCGACTTCCTTGCAGTAGAGCCGCGCCTCGTCCTCGCCGACGTAAACCAGCGGGCGAATGACAACGTGCTCGCCGTTGTCGGAGACGAGCCGCGCAGGCATGGCCTTGAGCGCGCCCGCAAAGAACAGGTTCAGGAGCAGCGTCTCGATGAAGTCGTCCAGGTGATGGCCAAGCGCAATCTTCGTCGCACCCACCTCGCTCGCGATGCGGTACAGGACGCCGCGACGAAGCCGCGCGCACAGTGAGCAGGGAGTCGCGTTCGCTTCGAGGATGTCGTCCATGACTTCACCGATCGACGTGTGCTCGATGCGGTATTCCCAGCCGCGCTCCTCGCAGGCCTTCGCGATCGCGCCGTGCTTGAAGTCCTTGTAGCCCGAGTCCACGTTCACGGCGACGAGCGAGAACTTGATCGGTGCGCGCTGCCGCAGGTTGTCGAGCGTCTGCATCAGGGCCCAGCTGTCCTTGCCGCCTGACAGACCGACCATGATGCGGTCGCCGTCCTCGATCAGGTTGAAGTCGGTGATCGCCTTCGTCGTTTTCTTGGACACGCGGGCTTCGAGCGGGCTGCGGTAGGACATTGGTCATTAGTCTACAAGGTGCCGGGCCCCGGGACCCGGGATCCGGGGCCCGGGGGGTTCTTCGGCGTTCGGGTTCGCAGCCACAGCAGAACCGCACCGAGGACGATCGCGCCGACGAGGACGAGCGCCACGGTCCGGCCGTGCGTGCGCATCAACTCGAGCGCGAGGTCGCCGTAGTAAATCGCCAGGATGCCGAGCGTGAGGTATCGCGCTCCCCGCGCCACGGCGATGGCCAGCACGAACTGCACCGGTCGCACCTCGGCGAGACCGGCGGCCAGCACGAAGAGTTTGAACGGGGCGGGCGGCGGCAGCAGCGCGGGCACCATCAGCGCGAGCAGGCCATGTCGCCTGTAGAGCCCAAGGGTCCGCTCGACGTGACCTGGTTTCAGGCGCTTACGGACGAACGCTTCGCCGCCCTTCTTCGCCAGGTAATAGATCACGTAGCACCCGGCCACCGAGCCTGCCGTCGCCATGAAGGCGTAGAACGGCATCAACGCCTTGTTGTTCGTGACCATCAGCACCACGAGGATGTCGTTGATTTGCGGCAGCGAGACAAACGATG
Organism: uncultured Acidobacteriota bacterium; assembly: GCA_963772955.1. Taxonomy (GTDB): domain Bacteria; phylum Acidobacteriota; class Vicinamibacteria; order Vicinamibacterales; family UBA2999; genus Gp6-AA40. The sequence goes on from CAVYZF010000011.1 coordinate 308,377, forward strand.
AATCGAGGAAGGCGACGGTGAAGAGGCCCGGGCCACCGAGGGAAAGGGCGAAGGCGTAGATCCAGGTGATGAACGATCGCACGATTGACTCGGGATCCGGGACCCGGGGTCCGGGACCCGGGGTCCGGGACCCGGGGCCGGGGCCCGAGGATTATAGTCTTGCGCTCCCGCTGTTCCCCGAAGTGCCGACGCTGCGGATCCCGAGTCCCGGATCCCGAGTCCCGGATCCCGGGACCCGGGATCAGAATCGTGCGCCGACCGTGAAGTTGTAGGTCCAGCCTCCGAGGTCGATCTTGGGCGCGCTGAAGTCGCTCGGCATATCGCCGGAAGCGTGCTGATATCGGATCTCGCCACCCGCGGTGAAGCGCCTTCCGGCGAATCGAACTCCGCCCAGCACGACTGCGCCCGTCGAGGTACCTGTGGCCTCGAACGAGTCCACGAAGATCGTTCGACCGGCGGCGAAGTCGATGAATTCGCCGCTCTCGCGGTACTTCCAGTTGAAGATGCCGAGCCCTCCGCCAAAGTACGGCTGGATCGGAGTCGATTGCCCGAAGGGCAGCACACGAACGGTGAACGCGATCGGAGTGATGCGTAGATGCAGATCCTGATCGACTTCCGTCCCATCGGGATCGACGTAGTCGCGATAAAAGCTCGGCACCGTTTGCGACGTGTAGCTGACGCCCGCGCCGGCCTCGAGGAATCGGCCAAGCCCGACCAGCCATTCGCCACCGAAAGAGGCGCCGCCGAAGTCGTCGATGTCGAACACGAGAAACCCGGCGTTTTCGGCAATGACATCGTCCGTCAGGCCGCTATCGGATACACGCGCATCGAAATCGACCGGGGCGAAGTGACCGATGGTGAAGTTGACGGTTTGTTGCGCGTGCGCCGGCAAAGCACAGATCAGAATGGCTGCGAACAGCAGCCCGGCGCCGGTCGGAATTCTCTGCCGCATATGGACTCCCAGGCTCGAGACATCGAGCCTGGGCGGACGTGTTGCAGGTGTGATGCCACACCTCCGTACGCGCTTTTTCGCTTACGTTTGCTGCGGCGCGTGCCTGATCACATCAAGCATCGCCTGGTGGATTTGTCCGTTAGATGCGACAAGGTGTGCTGCGGCGGGGTCGAATCGTGACCCGTTCATTCCCGTGATCTGTCCGCCTGCTTCCTCGACGATGAGCGCGCCGGCGGCGACGTCCCACGGCTTGAGCGTCTGCTCCCAGAACCCATCGAACCGCCCGGCTGCCACATAACAGAGATCGAGCGCCGCAGAGCCGAGTCGCCTGACTGCTCGTGCCCGACTGAGGAATGCGCCGAACATCGCCAGGAGTGGAACGAGTTTCTGGTGGACGTCGTACGGGAAGCCGGTGACAAGCAGCGCGTCGAGAAGAGTGGCGGTTTCCGACACTCGCAGTCGCGTCCCGTTGAGGAACGCACCCTGACCACGCTCGCCAGTGAACAGTTCCTTTCTCGTCGGGTCGTAGATCGCCCCGACCTCGGCCTGTCCGTCAATCTCGAGCGCGAGCGACGCACAGAACACGGGCAAGCCGTGCGCGTAGTTGGTCGTCCCGTCGAGCGGATCGAACACCCAGCGGAAGCGTGACGTGCGCGGCTCGCCGGGGCCACTGCTCAATTCCTCCGCGAGGATGTCGTGCTGCGGAAATCGTTCCGCGAGCACCGCGCGGCACATCTTCTCGCACTCGAGATCGACCTCAGTGACCAGGTCGATCGTGCCCTTCTTGTCGATCTGAAACCCGGACTCGCGCCGGGACATCTGGATCTCGCCCGCCCGTAGGACGATCTCCACGGCGGTCGCGAGGAAAACGGGATCGGTCGCGCTCACGCGGGCGATTGGGAGTTGGGTTCGGCGTGATCGTCAGCGGCGACGCGTTTGACCATCACCACTTCCATGCCGCCCTCGGCCGCCCGCTGCAGCACCATTTCGTCCATGAACGTACGGATGATGAAGATGCCGCGGCCGCTGGCCTTGAGTACGTTCTCTGGCGCAAGTGGATCAGGAATGCTCGATGGATCGAATCCAGGGCCTTCATCGCGAACCCTGATCGCGATCCCGGCCGGCGAGGAATTGCTGAGCGGCGTGAACTCGACGTAGACGTGCTTGCGCTCGTCGTCGCGGTTCCCATGCTTGATGGCGTTAATCACTGACTCGCGCACCGCGACGCCGACCCAATGAAGGGCATCGTCGTCGAGTCCAGCCAGGCGCCCCAGGTGGTCGCTCGCCACCTGCACGAAGTCGAGCATTTCGTAGGTGCTGTAGAAGTCCAGACAGACTGTTTTCCGCTGCGTCATGCGCCTCGCCAAAGGAAATTATAGCGGCCTCCCGGCTAAACTAGGGAAATGCCTTCGCCCCTGACCGTCACAGTACAACCCGCAGCGCGAGTACGGGGACGTGTCCGGCCGCCCGGCGACAAGTCGATCTCGCACCGTTATGCCCTGCTCTCGGCTCTGGCCGATGGCACCTCCTCGATTCAAGGCTATTCGACCGGCGGCGACTGCCGGTCGACGCTCGAGTGCCTGCGCACGCTCGGTGTGGGTATCGAGGAAGTCGGTCGCACCCCGGAGGGGTTGAGCCTCCGCATCGAAGGTCGAGGCCTTGGTGGCCTGCGGGCACCGGCCGCCCCGCTCGATGCCGGCAATTCCGGCAGCACGATGCGGATGCTTGCAGGCGTCCTCGCGGCCCATCCGTTTGCATCGACGATGGGCGGTGACGAATCGTTGTCGAGGCGCCCCATGAAACGGGTGATCGTGCCGCTCGAGCGGATGGGTGCGCGTATTTCGTCGCACGAAGGCCGTCCGCCTCTGACCATCGAGGGTGTCGCCGCGCCCACGCCGATCGACTTTGAGCCCGAGGTCCCGAGCGCGCAGGTCAAGAGTGCGGTGTTGTTGGCAGGTCTCCACGGAAACGGCATCACCCGCGTGAGGGAATCGACGCCCACGCGAGATCATACGGAGCGCGCGCTGGCGGCGTTCGGCGTGGAGGTTGTCACCGCTGCACAGGGCATCACCGTCAAGGGCGGTCAGCGGCTGTCTGCACAGAGTCTGTCGGTACCCGGAGATATTTCGTCGGCGGCGTTCTGGATGGTGGCGGCCGCGTCGCTTTCGGGCTCGGAGATCGTTATAGACCACGTAGGCCTCAATCCGAGCCGAATGGGGATTCTCGACATCCTGCGGCGGATGGGCGCAGAGGTCGCGATCGACAGCCGAGCCACAGGACCTGGTGAACCTGTCGGGACGATTACAGTGCGGCACGCCGGTCTCTCGGCGACGGAGATTGCGCCGCGCGAAGTGCCAGGAGTGATCGACGAATTGCCCGTTCTGGGGGCGCTGGCAACGCACGGCGGCGAGCTGCACGTGACCGGCGCCGGGGAACTGCGAGTGAAGGAGAGCGACCGGATATCAGCCCTGGCTGACGGTTTCCGGCGCATGGGCGGCGACATTACGGAGTTCCCCGATGGCTTCCACATCTCCGGGCGCGAGCGTCTGACAGGCGGCGAGGTCGATGCGCGACACGATCATCGGCTGGCCATGGCGTTTGCCATCGCTGCCCTCGGCGCCTCGGGACCGACAGTCATCCACGATGCCGGGGCTGCGGCCGTGTCCTATCCTGAGTTCTTCTCTGTCCTGGAATCGCTGCGCGCGTGAAGGCCGACAAGCTATATCTTGTCGGCTTCATGGGAGCCGGCAAAACGACGGTCGCGCGCGCCCTTGGCAAACACACCGGCTGGCGGGTCGAGGATATCGACCAGCGCATCGAAGCCAGAGAACACCGCACCGTGGCGTCGATCTTTTCGCAGCAGGGCGAGCCGTACTTCCGGCAGCTCGAGCGGCTCGCGCTGGGCGAGCTGCTGCCTCTTCGGCACGTGGTGGTGGCCACTGGTGGTGGGACGTTCGTCGAGCCGGACAATCGCGCCCTGATGCTGGCCGATGGTGCGGTGGCGTGGCTGGATCTTCCGCTGGCCCAGGTCATCGAGCGTGTTCCGGCCGATGGACGCCGGCCGCTCGCCGCCGATCGCACCCAGATGGAACAACTGTTCACGAGACGGCAACTGGCGTATGCGCACGCACACGTGCGGATCGATGCTGCGCGCCCGGTCGCCGAAGTCGTCGGCCGGTTACTCGAGTGGATCGACTTCTGAGCGCGTCCTCGCTTCAGATCGCTCTTCAGCAGTGGCGCTCGACGCAGTGAGTTTATGAGATATCTCGTCATCAGCGACGTGCACGCCAACCTCGAGGCGCTCGAGGCGACCCTGGCGAAGGCCGGGCCGCACGATGCCGTCCTCGTGCTCGGCGATCTTGTGGGCTACGGAGCCGATCCGAATGCCGTGATCGATCGCATCCGGCAGTTGCCGAACTCGACAATCATCCGGGGCAACCATGACAAGGTGGGCGCAGGCATCGAGAACGTCGAGGCGTTCAACCATCTCGCCAAGCAGGCGATCACGTGGACGGCCATGGAGCTGACGCCAGTTAATCGCGCATGGCTGGCCGGGCTTCCTGCGGGTCCGGTGAGAATCGACGACTTCGTCGAAATCTGTCACGGTTCGCCGGTTGACGAGGATGTCTACATCTTCGACGAGTTGGACGCCCGGCAGGCGTTGATCCAATCGCAACGGCCGCTCTGTCTCTTCGGGCACACGCATGTGCCCGCGGTCTACAAGCAGGACACGGACTTTCATCCGGTCGGGCCGCCCCGGGGCGAGACGTTTCGGCTGCTTCTCGATGATGCCGCGAAGTACCTGGTGAACTGCGGGGCCGTTGGTCAACCGCGCGACGGCGACTCGCGCGCCGCGTTCGGGATGCTGGATACCGCCACTGGAAACTTGACTGTGATCCGTACGCCTTACGACGTCACCACTGCACAAGCCAAGATCATCGCGGCAGGATTGCCCGAGGTGCTCGCTCAGAGGCTCGCAATTGGGCGCTGACGCAAAACGGTCCGATGGGGCGACGGGACGAAAGTGCGACGGTCCAGTGCGAGGGCGCGAAGGTCCGGTCCGCGGGTGCGACGGTCCGGGATAGTAGGACGTCCGGACCTGGAGGACCTTCGGAGTGGACCCTCGCACCGCCGCCCCTTCGCCCCGTCGGACCGTGTTAGGGCTTTCGTTGTTCCTGTCTTCGCAGCTTTGCCGCATAGGCATCAGCGGCCGCGCGTGACCCGAGGATCCATCCGATCACGATCCCCACGAGCAGGACGCCGGGAATGTAAATGAAATGGGCGGCGGTTGGCATCAGCCCTTGCCGGCGCGTTTCAGGTCGGCGTCGAGGCGAGTGACTTCACTCTGAATCGCGCTCAGACGCCGCGACACCATCACGAGATAGCCGAAGAGCATCAACAGGACGAACGCGTACGCGCCAACAAGGAGCGGTGCGGCTGGCAGTTGCTCCTGTGGCGGGAGCTGATCGATCGGCGTGAACTCTTCCTGCTGCTTGGGCTGTGTCTGCGCCGCGAGCGGTGACACTTGCATCGTCAGTGCGAACACCAGGGCAATCGTACGAATCAGATTGCGCATCACGCTTGTTCGTCCAGTGAAAGATAGATCGCGTCCAGGCGAGCCTGCTGTTCAGCCACACGCGTCCGGAGCTTCATCAGCAGGAACATCAGGAGGTAGAAGGCCGCCAGACAAAACAACAGCGGAAACCCCATCGAGAACGGAAGCTTCGGCACGACCGTCGTGGCGGGATGGATCGTGCGCCAGTAGTTCACCGACACGTAGATGAACGGCACGTTCGCCATGCCGAAGAGCGCGAGCCCGGCCGCCAGCTTCTCCGAGCCCGGTCCACCGTACTGCCGCAGGATCAGATACGCCCACGCGATCATCCAGCCGACCAGGCTCGAGGTGATGCGCGCGTCCCACACCCACCACGTGCCCCACGCTTTCCTCGCCCAGAGCGGACCCGTCACCAGCGTCAGCAGACCAAAGAGCACCGCCATTTCGGCCGCGGCGAGTGCCGTGCGATCGTGGCGCGGGTTGCCGGTCGCGAGAAAGCGTGCACTGGCAATCCCACAGACGATGCTCGCCGTCAAGAAGAGCCAGGCCGACGGCATGTGGTAGTAAAACACCTTCTGCACGAGCCCCATCGTCGATTCGTACGGGGCGTTCGCGATCACGAACGGTGAAATCGCGAACATCGCGCCACACAGAAGAGTTGCTGGGTGAAACCATTTAGGCATAAAGAACTCTGTCGTTCGAGTTTCTATCTTCTCACTTCTCCGTTCGTGTTCAGGTTCGCGAACCTGAACACGAGCTGAGCACCGAGAATGCGAACAACCGTCAACTCCGCAAGAATCCGTTTAGTCTGTCATAACGGGTTCGAAGGTCCACAGCGCGAGCGTAATGAAGACGATGTCGAAGGCGATGAGGAGCATGAACCAGAAACGAACGACGTCCACCTCGAACTCGGGCTGTGCGATGGCGACGGTGGCCCGCACCCCGGCAATCAGCACGGGCACCGTGATCGGATACAGCAGCACCGGCAGCAGGACGTCGCGGCTGCGGGCGCGGACGAGCATCGCGGCAAACAGCGTCCCAACGGCGGCAAACCCGACCGTGCCGCTGACCACGACCGCGGTGAGCCAGAACGGATGCGACAGAAGTGCGGCCTCGAAGAGCAACGCCACCAGCGGCACGAGCACGGCCTCCGTGATCACGAGAAGGAGGACGATGCCAGTCAGCTTCCCCAGATAGACGGCCGGGCGCGGCGCCGGAACGAGCATCAACGCGCGCAATGTTTCCGACTGCCGCTCACGCTCGAAGGTTCGCCCGAGCGCAAGATTGCCTGCGAACATGATCGCCATCCAGAGCACCCCGGCGCCGACGCCCGCGGCCGCCCTTCCCTCCTGCACAAGTGAGAACGCGAACACCAGCACGCACGACACCGCGAAGAACAGCGTCGTGTAGGCGAGCTCGCGGCTGCGCACCTCCACGGTCAGATCCTTCCGCACGATCAACCAGATCGCTCGAAGCATCATCTTGCAGCGAAGACCCAGTCAGTTCGCAGCAGTTCGAACTTCCATGTTCTCTGTGCTCCGTTCGTGTTCACGTTCGACGGGCAATGCGAGAGCCCGGCGCGGTGACACACTGGACCAACCACGAACATCGAACCCCGAACGACCGAACACTGAACCGAACGTGAACAGGAACTGAGAACGGAGCACCGAGACATTCGAACGACAGTTCTGATTCTCATCGTCCGATCACACTCCGATAGGTGGAGCGCAGCGCGCCCGGCGCGGTCATAAACTCGACGATCCGGCCGTCGCGAAGAAAGAGCGCGTGATCGAGCAGTCCTTCCGCGAGATCGAGGTCGTGTGTGGCCAGGATGACGATGGCCCCGCTGTCGCGCAGCGTCCTGAGTCGATTGACGAGCGCGCCGGTCGACGCATCATCGAGGCCAGTGAAGGGTTCGTCGAGGAGCGCGAGTCGAGGATCGTGAATCAGTGCGCGCTCGAGTGCGACGCGCTGCCGCATGCCGCGAGAGAGGCTCGCGACCGGATCCTCGCCGCGGGTGTCGAGGCCTGCCCTCTCGAGGGCGGCACGAGCCTTCCCATTCATGTCGGCGATGCCATAGAGGCCGGCAAAGAACGCGAGGTTTTCGCGCGCGGTCAGCTCTGGATACAGGAAGAGATCGTGCCCGAGCACGCCGATGCGGGCGCGCAACGCGGGTCCGGCGGTTGTGCCGAGCGTTCCGTAGCGGATCGATCCGGAGGAGGGCCGCAACAGCGTCGCCAGCATGGCGAGGAGCGTGGACTTGCCTGCTCCGTTGGGACCGAGCAGCCCGAGGATGGTGCCACGCGAGGCGCGGAACGTCATGCGTGACACCGCGCGTCGGCGACCGAAGTGGCGGGAGACGTCGTCGGCTGAAACTTCGTCGAAGTCGACGCTCGTCACGCCGCGACGCCCTCACCGCCTCCTTGCGGTCCAGGGTAGGCTTCGTCCAGCTCGCCGTAGATCTGTTCGAGCTCGACGAGGATGCGGGCGCGACGCCTGGCCTGCGCCTCCGCGTCAGCCGCACCGGAGCGTCGCTTCGATTCGATTTGAGCCAGCTGCCCGAGCAGCGTGTCGCGACGGGCGACGAGGGTCTGCCGTGATTCGTCGCGGCGAGATCGACCGCTGAACGCCAGCCAGGCTCCGAGCACCAGCAGTCCGCCAGCCAGCGTCAGCGCCACGCGACGCGGCATCTTGCTGTGGTACGGGAGGCCCGACAGGTTAAGGGTCAGCGTGCCGCCTGCCGGCATCGCCGGCCCGTTGCCCAGCACGAACAGATCGCCACTCTCGGTGCGGACTTCGCTCGTTTGATTGAGCTGCGGTGACTGGAGCTGGAGGCTGCCGACCTTCTGCACGCCGACGATCATCGCCTGGAAGGCGGCCGGCCACTTCTGCGTCATCGTGAGATTCGCGTCGTCGTACGGCATTCGGAACGCGGTCTGCAGCATGGTCGTGCCTGACGGCAGCGGTCCTGTGATGGTGATGCGATCCTCGGATACGGTCGCCAACTTCGACGAACCTTCGAGCGCCGTCGCGCCGTTCGCTCCCGGCGGTAACTCGATCACCATCGGCGCGCCAAAATCGACGCGAGTCCGCGAGCTGTTGACGATCTCGAGGATGTAATAGACGTCCAGCGCATCGTTGTTGAACTGCATCAGGACGCGCGAGTTGCCCCCGAAGACGACGATGCCCTTGGTTGGAGGCTCGGCCGCCGCCGCTGCTTCTTCCACCTTCTTGCGCTCGGCGGCTTTCGCAATACCAGCAACGAGAATCACTCGGAGGCCGCCAGACGTCGGCACGCTGAATGGCTGCGACACGAGCTTCTCGCCGTCTACTGTCACTTCGGCGATTGCATTCGCGCCGTTCGAGGGCAGGCCGGTGAACTCGGCCCGGCCCTGCGCGTCGGTCGTGGCCACTCGAGTCGCGCCCCCAACCGTCACGGTGACTTGCTGCCCCGGAGCGTTGTTGCCGATGGCCTCGCGGACCACGCGCACCGTGACCGTCCCGTTCGCCAGTTCAGGTGCCGGGATCGCACGGCCATGAATCAACGAGGGGTCAGGCATATCCTGGGCGGCGACCCCCGACGACAGGGACAGGGCGAGCGCGGCGCACACTCCCAACTTCCCAAAAGACCAACTCGCAACAGGCTTCATGCTCGCGCCTCGAGCGAGTGCCCGCAATGCTTACAGAAGCGGGCATCGGCATCGTTGGCCTTTCCACATGACGAGCACGTTCCGGCGGGTCTGGAAATCAAGACCCGCCCTGCGCTGTCGAGAGGCTGTCCCGGCTCATCGTAGGCAGGGTCCTGAACTTTGGACCCGGCAGGAGCCTCGCCGATCCGCTTCGTGATTTCTTTCTCGATTTCGCTGCGATAGCCCGCGCCCGCATCGAGCTGCCGCATCAATCGCGCCGCCCGCGTCCGCAGCCGGCCGCTCATCTCCGCGAAGTCCTTCTCGGACACCTTCCCCATCGCGCGGTCGAACTCGAGCTCCTTGATCGAGCGGAGCACCAAAGTCTTCTCACGATCGAGCGCCGCACGTGTACGTCCGCCCAGCAGGCGTGGGCCAAACGTCGCTGATTTCTGTGTAAGCGGCAGGAATGTCCGCAGCGCGGCGACGCCAACGATGGCGGCCGCGAAGATCGTCAGACTGATCAGGATCACGGCCGCGGGTGATTCACCCCGCGCCATGAACACAGCGATCGTCGCGCCGATCAGGCCAGCCAGCGTGAAGAGCTGCCAGGGCTCGAACGCCGGTTGCGGTTCAGTCGAGGTCTCTGAGCTCATCGTCCAGGCGGGCGTCGATCGCGGGGTCGACTGGAATGTCCCCGCCACCCGCGCCGGCTGCGGTCGGTTGCGTCGTCCAGCGGCGCGCGGTCACGACCAGCACCAGCAGGCCCAGGCCGGCGAGCCCGTACGGGAGCAGCCAGGAGAGCGAGTTGAATCCACCGTTGGGAATAGCGAGAACGGCCGCACCGTACTCCTTGACGAAGGCTGAGAGGATGTCGTCCTCGCTCTTGCCTTCGTTGATGTACTTCTGCAGTTGCGCGACCTGCGCGTCGTATCCGTGGCAGGCGGGCCGCATCGGGCAGTTGTTGAGCGGACTTCGTACGCAGCCCGCCGATCCGCACATGCAGATGATCCGCCCCTCGGCATCGCGTTGCATGTGTGACTTGTTGACGAGCGGACCAGGTGTCCCGTCCTGCGCTTGCACGGCGGCAGGCAAGACAATCGCGAGCAATAGCAACGACGCCGTCGCCGTCTTCGCGGATTCCGGAACGCGCGCGACTGCAAAAGTGAATGCGGCTTCAGGCAGGAGCGCGATCAGCGTCCCGAACGCGAGCAGACCGAATCCGAGCCACACCCAGTTCACCAGCGGGTTGACCGTGATCTCGACGTTGGCCGACTGTTGGCTCGCGTCGAACTGCGGCATCACGATGTAGAGGTCCTCCGCGAGCGTGCGGCGAATCGCGACTTCGGTCGTCGGCTGATCCTCGTGCTTGCGGAAGAACCAGCGCGCCGGATACATCTTCGTGATCTCGGCGCCGTTCTTCAGGATGGTCATGTCCGCCGTGACCATCTGCTTCCGGCCATCGTCGGTGACAGCCAGCGCATTGTGCCGGATGACGTAGTCGCCGATCTTGACCTCTTGCCCCGGCGTCATGAGCGCGGACTCTTCCTGTTTGAATCCACTGCCTGCGAAGCCAAGGAACAGCAGGACGATGGCCACGTGGATCACGTAGCCACCGTAGCGCCGCTTGTTGCGACCGACGAGACCGATGAGCGCCGTGAAGATGTCAGTGCCAGTCGTCTGCTGACGGACACGCGCACCGCGCCAGAATTCCTGCGAGATTGTGCCGAAGACGAAGCCACTGAAGGCGAAGCAGAGTCCTGCGCTCCAGATACGAACCCCCAGTGCGACCGTCACTCCGCCGACCACGAGCCCGGAGAGGATCGGGAACAGGAACGAGTCGCGCAGGTTGATCACGGTGGACTTCCGCCACGCGAGCAGCGGACCGATGCCGGTCAGCACCAGCAGTGTCAACCCGATCGGGATCATCCACTGATTGAAGAACGGAGGACCGACCGTGATGCGTTCGCCCGTGATCGCTTCGCTGAGCGTCGGGAACATCGTGGCAAACAGCACGAAGCCGGCGCAGAACAGCAGAATCCAGTTGTTGAACATGAACGCCGCTTCACGCGACAACCAGGAGTCCAGTTCATTGCGCGCGCGCAGCAACGGCATCCGGTAGATCACCCAGCCGAAGCTGAACACGAGCATCGAGACCATGAAGATGGTGAAGAGCTTCGAGAGCACCGGGTCCTGACCGAACGAGTGCACCGACTGCACGATGCCCGACCGGGTCATGAATGTCCCGAACAACGTCAGGAAGAACGTGATGATCACGAGCGACACGTTCCACATGCGCAGCATGCCGCGCCGTTCCTGGACCATCACCGAGTGCAGGAACGCGGTTGCCGTGAACCACGGGAGGAGTCCCGCATTCTCGACGGGATCCCACATCCAGTAGCCACCCCACCCGAGCTCCTCGTAGGCCCAGATCATGCCGAGGCCGAGGCCGATCGACAGGAACAGCCAGGCGAACATCGTCCAGCGACGGACAGCGCGCAGCCACGAATCGTCCAGATACCCGGTGATGAGCGCCGCCATGCCGAACGCGTACGGGATCGTCAGCCCGACGAACCCCAGATACATCGTCGGTGGGTGGATCACCATGTAGAAGTTCTGGAGCAGCGGATTGAGCCCTGCGCCATCGACCGGGCTCTCCGTCAGATAGGTGTCGAACGGGTTGTTGTGCACCACCATCAGGAGCAGGAAGAACATCTCCACCGAGGCGATGACAGCCACGACATACGGAATCAGCTCGCGATGACGCTCCCGATTGATGTAGATCGCGGCGCTGCCAAAGAGCGACAGCAGGAACACCCAGAACATGATCGAGCCGTCGAGCCCGCCCCAGTACGATGTGAGCTTGTAGAAAAGCGGCTGGCCGTTGTCGGAATAGCGCTGAACGTATCGAATGGAGTAATCGCCGGTGACGAAGGCGTAGACGATCACCGCCGATGCGGCGGTCATGATCGCGGCCAGAAGGTAGAAGGCCCCGACGCCGCTTTCGATCATCGGGCTCGAGCGGCGGCGCGCTCCGGCTACTGAGATCGCCGTGGCATACGCCCCGACGACGAATGCAGCCAGCAGCAGGTAGTAGCCCAGGGATGCCATGAGTTCCTAACGGCCAGCGGGGCCAGAAGCTGCTTCATATTTCGAGGGGCACTTCGCGGTCATATCGTTCGCGATGAAGCCCTCCTTCGTCAGTACGCCGGTGAGCACGACTTCCGAGTCGTTCTTGAAGGTGTCGGGCACGATCCCGGTATAAAAGGCGCGCATCGTCTTGCCGTTTCGCTGGATGTCGAAGCGATACTCCAACGTGTCTCGCTTCATCCCGATGGAGCCCGGCACGACGTAGCCGTGAACCTGCAGTTTCTTGCCGGTCCAGTCAGCCTGGCTTCCCACCACCTCGTCCACATACTTGTAGTACCTGCATGCTCTCGCCGAGCGTGGTGTACAGCAGCACTCCGAAGACAGTGGCGAGCACGAGCGTCGTGACGCCGATCTTTGCGGCTTTGTGGCTCATAGATAAGGACTTTCAGTTAGGAAACACCCGTCAGGATAACAGTATTCCCGCTCGTGTGCACATGGCGTAAACGAGTGCCATCGGCAGCCCTACCACGTTCGAGTAGGAGCCCTCGATTCGCGTCACGAATCGGGAGGCGAGCCCCTGGATCGCGTAGGCGCCAGCCTTGTCTGACGCCTCCCCCGTCGCCACGTACCACTCAATCTCGGCAGTCTCCAACGTGGCGAATTGAACGGACGTCGATTCGATTCTCGAGTCGAGCAATGGCTCCGGCTGACCCGACGGGGCACTCATCAGCGCAACCGCCGTCAGGACTTCGTGGGTCCGGCCAGACAGCAGCCCCAGCATCCGCTTCGCATCTGCGGCATCGACCGGCTTGCCAAGCACCAGACCATCGATGACGACGATGGTGTCGGCTGCCAGGACCGGCTGCCCTTTAGACTGCGCAGCGATGGTGCGGGCTTTACCAACCGCGACGCGAGTGGCGTAGGTCCTCGCATCCTCTCCCCGCCGTAACCCTTCGTCGATGTGTGCCGGACGGACTTCGAAGGGAATCCCGGCCGCGGTCAGCAATTCAGCGCGCCGGGGGGAAGCCGACGCCAGGATCAATGCGCTTGGCAATCAGCGAATTCTGACACGCAACCCCTCACCCGGCAGAGGTAAGCTTTCGGGATAGCGCCCCTGATGGATTCCATCTGGAATCGGGTCATCACCCGTTTAACCGGTACCCGGAGCGGTGAGCGAACCGTTGCCTTCCTGATGTTCGCCTACTCGTTCCTGGCGATGACCTCGCACAATATCCTGAAGCCGGTCTTCAAGTCGAAGTTCATCGATCAACTCGGCTCCGACAAGCTTCCGTACGTCCTCCTCGCGTCCTCTGTCCTCATCGGCGTGCTGATGCACCTCTATGCGGGCGCTGTCCGCCGCGTCCCTCGTCGCTACGTGATTCCGATCACGCAGGCGATTCTTGTCGTCCTCCTGGTGACCTTCTGGGGCCTCCTTCAGAGCGGCGCCGTCTGGGTCACAGTCGCGTTCTACTTCTTCGGACAGATCCTTGGCGTGTTACTTCTCAGCCAGTTCTGGACGCTCGCCAACGACGTCTACGACGCGCGACAGGCGAAGCGGATCTTCGGTCTGATCGGTGGCGGCGCCTGCCTGGGTGGTGCCGTAGGCGGTGCCATCACCGCAACGAGAGTCCAGGCGATCGGTTCCAACAATCTCGTTCTCGTCAGCGCGATCACGCTGGCGATCTGCGTCCTGTTGGTGCTGAAGATCGTACGCCTTCCGCACGCTGATCACTCGCTCGAAGAGTTCGACGAGCGCGGTGTCGGTGGACGCGAAGCGTTCAGGCTGCTGGCAGAGTCGAGGCATTTGCGAGTACTTGCGGGAGTGGTCGCCTTCGCGGCGATCGGCGCCGCCCTGGTTGACCAGCAGCTCAATATGGCGGCCGAGGCCACGGGCTACGACGGCGACCGGATCGCGAAACTGCTGGCGGAGGTCACGGTCTACCTCTCGCTCGCTGGTTTTGTCGTTCAGATTGGCCTCACCAGTCGCATCCATCGCTCCTTCGGCATCGCCGTCGCACTTCTCCTGCTGCCTATTGGCCTCGGCGTGAGTGCGACGCTGATCCTGCTGACCGGCCTGCTCAAGGTAGTAGCGGGCGCACGCGTGCTCGACACGACGCTCCGATACTCGCTCGACAAGACGACTCGCGAGGTGCTGTTCATTCCGCTGCCTGCGGATCTGCGCTTCCGCGCCAAGCCGTTCATCGACGTGACGATGGACCGGTTTGCCAGGGCGGCGGCGGCCGTCATCATCCTCGCCCTCATTCACCCTCGCAGCCTTGGCCTGGGCTGGCGTGAATTGAGCTATGCGAGCCTCATCGTCATGGCCGGGTGGATCGTGATGGCGCTCATGGCGTGGCGCGAATACATTCGCGCGTTCCGCGCGAGCGTCGTCTCCCAGGGCATCTCACCCACGAGCATCCGTACCGACGTCGCCGACACCGCAACGATCGAGACACTCGTCGAGGAACTCTCGAGTCCTGACGAACGCGCAGTCATTTACGCGATCGACCTCCTCGAAGCGCTGGACAAGCGCAATCTGGTGACGCCACTGCTTCTCCAGAGCGAGTCGCCTCGAGTTCGAGCGAAGTCGCTGCACGTGATCGCGGCGGTTGGTTCTCCAATCGCTGGTAAGTGGATCCCAACTATCGAGCGAATGGTCCAGGACGAGGACGTCAACGTTCGAGCGGCTGCCCTGCACGCGCTGGCAAAGTTCTCGCACGAAGACGCTGCCGTCCTGCTGCGTCGGCACCTCGACGACGACGAGGCCCGCGTGGCCGTCACCGCGGCGATTGCGCTGGCGAACAGCGGCAGAGCCGAGGACATCGACGCCGCCGAAATGGCATTCCTGCGCATCATCAACGATCCGCGCGAGACGAATTCCGGCGGACGCGCAGAGGCGGCGAAGGCGCTTGGCCACATCCGGAACCCGCGTTTCAGGCCGCTGCTCGTGCCGCTCCTCAACGACGGCAACATCACCGTGGTCAGGAGGGCCATCAAGAGCGCGCGCGAACTCGGGGCGTCGGACGGCCTCTTCGTTCCCGCCCTGTTGCTGCTGCTCGGGCACCGCTCGCTGAAGGCGCAGGCCCGCGAGGCGCTCGTGGGTTACGGGGAGACGATCGTCCCACTGTTGGCCTACTCGCTCGCGGACAAGCAGGAGCAACTCTGGATCAGGCGTCACATCCCGGTCACGCTGGCGCTGATCGGGACGCCCGAGTCGATGAATGCACTCGTCGACGCGCTCAACGACGACGACGGGTTCCTGCGCTACAAGGCCATCATGGCCATCGAGAAGCTGCGACGCGAGAATCCGGCGATCTCGTGTCCGCGGCAGACACTCGAGGCCGTCGTCGTCAGGGAAACGTCCCGCTATTACAACGGCCTCACGCTCCAGCACAACCTGATGCGGCACGTGATCGACGCCCCGGAGTCGTTACTTGGCCGGGCGCTCGAGGACAAGCTGCGGCGCTCGGTCGATCGGATGTACCGGCTGCTCGGACTGCTGTACCACGTCGACGACGTTGCCGCCGCACGATTCACGATCGAACAAGGCGAGCGGCGACGCCGCGCGGCTGCAGTCGAGTATCTCGATAACCTCCTCGGCGGCGTCGTGCGCAAGCGCGTGATGCCGATTCTCGACGACACACCGCTCGCAGAGAAGGTGCGCTACGCGAACAATGTCCTCAGAAGCCGGCCGCGCGATCTGGAAGACACCCTCGCGCAGTTGGTTCACGACGACGACCCGGTGATCGCCGCGTCGGCGATTCACTTCGCGGCCGAGCGGCGATACGAGTCGCTCAAGGGTGACTTCGAGTACATCTCAACGCATCGCTCGCCGCGCGAAACGTTCGTTCGCGAGGCCGCGCTGTGGGCCGCCCGCGGGAGCGGCGCGTCGAGCGAGGGTTTGCCCGTCGTGGCACTGGTCGATCGCATTAGAACCACGCCGGTCTTCGTCGCGCTCTCGATCGACGAGCTCTTTCGTGTAGCGGAGATCGGTCTCGAGATCCGCCATCAAGCCGGCCGCGAGATCTCCCGGGCCGGCCAACCCGCCGACGAGGTCTTTTTCCTCCTCGAAGGGGCGCTGGAAATCAGGGGCGACAACGGACCTGCAAAGGAACTGTCCGCCCCCGCCGTGACCAACGTCGAGGAGGTACTGCAAGGCATCCCGCTCAAGAGCACGATCCGAGCGATCGAGCACACAATCGGCTTCTGCGTCCCCGCGCCCGTGTTCCTGACGATGGTGTCCGACAACGTCCTGATGGCGCAGGGGCTGTTCCGCTTGTTGCTGGGCGGATCGTCTGCTCAACTCCGGCAAGGCGTGATCGCTGCGAGACGCGAGGCGAGCGGCGCTCACTCGTTCCGCCGAGACCCGCTGCTCGCATCAGCGACGGCCGCACAGTTGCTGGCGCTGCGCGCGTCGTCGTCCGAGGTGGCTCTCACAGCGGGCGCCGTCCTGTTCGATGTCGACTCCCCCCCCGCCGCGTATCAGATTCTCGAGGGCGACGTGAGTCTGGAATCGCCCGATGGCGGTTCCGCCCTTGCAACGAAGGGAACGACATTCGGCATCGCGGACACGCTCTCAGGCACACCGTCCGGCTGGAAGGCCGTTGTGGTGACGAACGGTCGGGCATTGCGTCTGGAACGCGACGACCTGTTCGGAGTGATGGCCGATCACGTTGATTTGATGCAGAGCCTGTTTGTGGAGGTACTACGGCTGCACGACCTGGAGCCGGCACACGGCGTGGCTCACCCGGAGTCGCAGTTTTTCGCGTAGAATCCGGCTCATCCACACGGCTTCAAAGGGGCGTTACATGGATCCATTCCGTCGCGCGCCGATCTTCGTTGTCGTCGCCAGCCTGTCTCTCGCTGCAACGTCGCTCGCTGGTCAAAGCAAAGCGACGGGCTCCCCACAGCTCACGCCTGTGGAGATGGAGACGTTCCTCCTCAAGGCAAAGATCACGGACAAGCGGGACGCAGGGGCCGGTGTTACCGGATCGTTGCGCGTCACGTTGTCGGACGGGCGCGTGACACACGACGCCCATGTGCAATCGGTAGACATCGCGAAGCCGGTGTTCGAAGCCGGTGACCACACCGAGCTGAATTTCAAGGACACCTATCGTTTCAACATCGCGGCCTACCGGCTCGCGCGGCTGCTCGAGATCAACACCGTCCCGATGTCGGTCGAGCGCAACGTGAACGGCAAGTCGGCGGCCGTGACGTGGTGGGTCGACGACGTGCAGATGAACGAAAAGGATCGCCTCTCGAAGCAGACGATGGGGCCGAACCCGCTGCGGACGTCGAATCAGATCCAGTTGATGCACATCTGGGACGAACTGATTCAGAACCGCGACCGCAACATGGGCAACATCCTGTGGACGGGCGACTGGACGATGTGGATGATCGACCACACGCGCGCGTTTCGCCTGAACAAAGACCTGCTGAAGCCTGCCGACCTCACGCGCTGCGATCGCGGTCTGCTGAAGCGGCTCAAAGCGCTGACTGACGACACGATTGAAAAGGCCGTTGGAGACTCGCTGATGAAAGGCGAGCGTCAGGCTGTCCTCGAGCGACGCGACCGTATCGTCAAGATCATCGACGACCGGGCCGCCAGGCTCGGGGAAGCCGTAGTCCTGTTCGACTTCTAGGTCGCTACCGCGATGCCGCTGGCACGGCGGCCTGCAGTGCCGGCGCAACGAGCGGCTCGCGGCGATCGAGGTAGATCGCGGTTACCGTGCTGCCGTGCCATTCAAGCGCTGAGCTCACGCCGCCAGGATAGAACTCGCCGTTCACCATCCCGGTATCGATCAGGATCACTCGCCCACCCAGACGCGAAACGATACGCCCGGGCAGCACCGTTGAGTGGCCAATCACGACTGCCCGTGCCTGCATCTGCTCGAGCGTCGTCGGCAGCACCGGTGACAGTTCCTCTTCCTTCTGGAGAGCGAGCCCGCGATACCAGAGTGGCCCCGTCTCACTGGCAGCCATCAGCGACGCGGCTTGCTCCGGCGGCGGCAGCGAGGCAAGCTCCTTCGACACAGCAGCGTTAATCCCTTCGCAGCCGAGCGGCGCGATCTCTGGGCTGATCCCACCGTGGAGGAACAGCACGCCGTTGATCTTCGCGACTACTGGGCGTTCCTTCACCCACTTCGCGTACTCGCCCTGCGGGCCGAAGGCCTGACGCAGCTCGATCATCCCGAGCGGCAGCTCTTTCATGAACTGCTCTTTGTACGCGGCCGCATCGAACTCGCGGCCCTCGGTCTTGGCGCGCTGCTCCGCCTGCTGACTGAGCGCGGCATAGACCTGGTCGCGATACTGGGCTGAATCGCCGGTCTTGAACGCGTCGATCTCGCCGGTGCTGACGTATCGCCAGTCAGAGATGAGGCGCATGAACTCGTGATTGCCGAGCAGCGACACCACTCGTCCGCCGGCGCGTTGAGCGTCGCGTTCCAGGCGACCAAGCAGATCGACCGCCTTGCGCGAGTCCGGGCCGCGGTCGAGGATGTCGCCGGTCTGCACGAGGACGGTCTTCTTGCCGCTCCACCGGTTGCGGTTGTCGATAACTTGCGCGGCGCGCAGGATCGCGACGAAGTTGTCGAAGGCGCCATGGACGTCACCCACCGCGACGATACGCTCGGTGGTCTGGATGTTACAGACCGAGTCTGCGCTGTTTGAGCCTTGCGCGAGGACGTTCCGCTCGACGCGTGCCAACCCGGCAACGGTGAGCGCAAGGGCGACGGCGGCGACGGCTCCGGCGGTTCGCGAAACTCGATAATTGCTCACGCGACGATTGTAAGATCCTTCCCGTGATTCCTGTGCGCCAGGTGATACCTCATGGGGTCGCCGAAATCATCCGAAAGGCACCGCTGACGCCCGAAAAGGTCGCATTCGCATGGCAGAACGTCGTGGGTCCGGCCATCAACCAGGCCACGTCGGTGAGCTGGGGCGATGACGGCGTCCTGCGGGTGAAAACGAAGGATGCGGCGTGGCAGCGCGAGATCGAGCGCTCAGCGGCCCTGATTCGGTCGCGGCTGGAGACACTGCTCGGCGAGAAGGTGGTGCGCTATATCGAGGTGAAAAGCGTCTGAATCAGTGACGGCAGCGACCAGACAAAGAGCCCTACGGCCGCTGCTATTCCCGCCGCAATCTGAATCGGCTCCATGACGTCGAGCGGCGCCTGAGCCTTGCGCTCCGCATCCCATCGCCGGAGCATCTGGGCCTTCACCCAGAGCACACCTGCATCGGGCACCTGCGACATCTTCGCAGGAGGCGTATTCGCCAATCGCGTCATGTACTCGGCAACGACTCGCTCGCCTTCGCCGTCGTCGCGGTCGAACCAT
Source organism: uncultured Acidobacteriota bacterium (assembly GCA_963772955.1). Classification (GTDB taxonomy): domain Bacteria; phylum Acidobacteriota; class Vicinamibacteria; order Vicinamibacterales; family UBA2999; genus Gp6-AA40. Next base: position 327,934 of record CAVYZF010000011.1, read on the forward strand.
TCCACCATCACGCCCTCGCCGTCAGTCCTTTCGTCACCAGCAGCTTCCGCAGCCTGGCGCGCGCACGGGAGAGCAGGACCTTCACGCTCCCGCGCCCGATGCCGAGCGCACTGGCGATCTCCTGATGATTGTGCTCCTCGACGTACGCCAACCACAAGAGCGCACGATCGCGAGGCTTGAGCTCGTTGAACTCCTGGGTCACGGCGTCGTCCGGCGCATCTCCGGGATCGAACTTCGGCTCACCGCGCAGTCGATCGAGCCACGACGTCTCCCGCTCTGCACGGCGCCACCGGTCGGTCATCAGGTTCCCCGCAATCCTGAAGACGTAGCGGCGCAGTTCCTCGTCGTTGAGCCCCGCGACGTCCGCGCGGAGCAGACGGCAGAATGCGTCCTGTACGACGTCGTCGGCGTCACTCGCACTTCGTGTGGCGCGATAGACGTACGCCCACAGCGGGCGCGCCGTGCGCTCGTAGAACCGCGCAAACTCGACTTCGGTCAGCGCAGCACCTATGCGGAGCGAGCAATCTCATTCGATGCCGGGGCCGGAGACTGGCCATTGATCAGCCCCATCTTCCGCGACAACTTGAGCGAGACAAACGCTGATATCAACAGCCCGAACCCGACCGCGGCGGCGATGGTCCCTACGAAGCCGAGGATTTCATAGGTGTCTGTATTGGCGCGGATCTCACTCAGATACAGGAAGATGCCGATTCCCAGGCAGACCATCACGATCCCCGACTGGAACGCGCGGAGCACGCGCTGGTGGGCAAAACTGCCATCGCTTCCGACGGTTCCCAGAAATTTCTGCCCACCCTCGGTGTTCAGGAACTGGCTGAACTCGCCCACATTGCTCATGCGCTCGAGCAGTTTCGTCTGAAAGTCGGTCGTGGACTTGAGCTGTTGGCGCCGCGTGAACGCATTCGCTATCACGTAGAACACGTACGAAACCATCAGGAACGCTGACGGAACGATGATGATCTCTGGACCCATCCTGGCCTCCTGCGGCATCTCAGGCCGCTGACGATACAACAGCGTCACCCGCCCGGCGGTTAACACGGGCGTGGTCGGGCGTCGGGGTTCGGGCGTCAGGATAGGCGCGGATCTAAGATCGAGTTATGGACGCAGTCATCGTTTCCGCCGTTCGAACCGCGACCGGCAAGTTCCTTGGGTCGCTGAAGCCGTTCACCGCCCCGCAGCTCGGCGCCATTGTCATCCGCGAGGCCGTCGCCCGCGCAGGGATCGACCCCGCCATCGTCGAGGAATGCGTCATGGGCAACGTCGTTTCCGCGGGACTCGGACAGGCACCTGCGCGGCAGGCGGCGCTCAGAGGCGGCCTCGCGAACGACGTCGCCGCGCTGACGATCAACAAGGTCTGCGGCTCGGGGCTGAAGGCCGTGATGCTGGCTGCTCAGAGTATTGCCGTCGGTGACACAGACATCGTCGTTGCCGGCGGAATGGAGTCCATGAGCAACTGCCCGTACTTATTGTCCGGAGCGCGTGAAGGATTGCGGCTCGGTCACGGTCAGGCCGTTGACTCAATGATCAACGACGGCCTCTGGTGCACGTTCGAGGACTGGCACATGGGCAACGCCGGCGAGGTCGTGGCTGTTGACTTCGGCATCACTCGACGCGCGCAGGACGAATTCGCCATGGACAGTCATCGCAAAGCGGCCGAGGCCACAGCGGCGGGTCGCTTCCGCGCGGAGATCGTGCCCGTCAACATTCCTCAGAAGAAAGGCGATCCGATCGTGTTCGATCGCGACGAATCGATTCGCGAGGACACGTCGATGGAGGCACTCTCCGCGCTCAAGCCCGCATTCAAAGCTGACGGCACCGTGACTGCGGGGAATGCTCCGCCAGTCAACGACGGTGCGGCAGCGGTGGTTGTGATGTCCGAGCGCCGGGCGCGTGAATTGAGCGTGGCCCCGATCGCTCGCATTGCTGGTCAGGCCACGAGCGGGCTCGCACCGAAGTACGTCCTCATGACGCCGGTGGAAGCGGTCAAGCGCGTCATGAAGAAGGTGGGCTGGTCACCAGGCGATGTCGACCTCTTCGAGATCAACGAAGCCTTCTCCGTTCAATTGATCGCGGTGCTCCGCGAGCTGGGGATTGATGGCGCGCGAGTGAACGTCAACGGAGGCGCAGTCGCCCTCGGACACCCTATTGGGGCAAGCGGGGCGCGCGTTCTGACGACGCTGCTCTACGCGCTCCAGCAGAGAAACCTGAGGCGAGGAATCGCCGCGCTCTGCCTGGGCGGTGGCAACGGTGTAGCTCTGGCAGTTGAGAACCTCCATTAGAGCGGCATTTTTCGCGGTGCATTTCCTGCCCATTTCGAGTGACTGAGGCGAAAGTCCAAGGAGTCTGTAACTACTTGAAATTGTTGGTCTGATGCCCATCTTGCTGCACTGATTTTCGCTTGACTTTCGTGCGGCACACTCCTAGGATCAACCACGGCCGTGACCTTCCCTGTCACACCACCAAGCCACTCTATTCCTACACGGCCTACGCCAAGGAGATCGCATGCCGCTCGACGACCTGAAAGAACGCACCAAAGCCATCGACATCGCCGTCGGACAGATTGAAAAGCAGTTCGGAAAAGGCTCCATCATGCGCCTCGGACAGAAAGGCGCGATTGCCCAGATCGAGTTCATTTCCACTGGCTCCATCAGCATCGATTACGCGCTCGGAGTAGGTGGGCTGCCCCGCGGTCGCGTGATCGAAATCTTCGGACCGGAGTCCTCTGGTAAGACGACGCTTGCGCTCCAGGTGATTGCCGAGGCGCAGAAGACGGGAGGCATGGCCGCCTTTGTGGATGCCGAGCATGCGCTCGATGCGCAGTACGCGCAGAAGCTTGGCGTGGATCTGGAGAACCTCCTGGTCTCGCAGCCGGACAATGGCGAGCAGGCGCTCGAGATCGTCGAAGTGCTCATCCGGTCGAACAGCGTCGACGTCGTTGTCGTGGACTCAGTCGCCGCGCTCGTACCCAAGGCCGAGATCGAAGGCGAGATGGGTGAAGCGCAGATGGGCCTGCAGGCGCGCCTGATGTCACAGGCGCTGCGCAAGCTCACCGGCGTGGTGTCGAAGTCGAAGACGACCCTGATCTTCATCAACCAGTTGCGCGAAAAGATCGGCGTCATGTTCGGCAATCCCGAAACGACGACGGGCGGACGCGCGCTGAAGTTCTACGCGTCGGTGCGTATCGACATCCGCCGCATCGCGAGCATCAAGGACGGCGATCAGGTCGTCGGCGGGCGCACGCGAGTGAAGGTCGTCAAGAACAAGGTGGCGCCCCCCTTCCGCGAAGCAGAGTTCGACGTCATGTATGGCGAAGGGATCTCGCGCGAAGGCGATTTGCTCGACCTTGCCGTCGAGAAGCGCATCGTCGAGAAGAGCGGCGCGTGGTTCGCGTATGGCGGCGATCGACTTGGTCAGGGTCGCGAGAACGCGAAGCAGTTCCTCAAAGAGAATCCGCAGATCCGTCAGACCATCGAGGATCGCGTGCGTCGCGAGTTGGGGATGGTCCGCGAAGTCGAAGTCGCAGCCGTGTAGTTCCTTGTTCCGGGTTCCTTGTTCCCGGTTCGTGTTCGAAGTTCACCTGAACTCAGAACTCTGCACACGAACCCGGAACTTGGAACCTGGAACGGAACGGGTCCTCCCCACTCACATCGGCGCAAAGGCATTTCGCATTACGTAACGCGCGACGCGGCGTCCCTGTGCAATTCCCTCTGTCTTGTCGAACGACCAATGAATGCCAAGGTAGATGCGGCTCTGCCCGTTCTCTTCCTCGGCTTGTGATAACGACGTGAAGCGGCGCGGTCGTAGTGGCCGCACTGTTCCATCGGCGGCACGCGTGATGCCATTGAACTCATCCGACGTGAAAGTGAATGCAATGCTGTCCGTGCCGTAGAACTGCCGCAACACTTCGAAGAGCGCGCCACCGAAACCCGCATGGCCCGAGGGATAAGCCGGGAATGGCGGCGTGAAGTCGGGACCGTTGAGATTGCTGGCCGGCGCACCGAGCGGGACGAACTCGGGATCGCCGATCGTCGCGCGATTCCCATCACCTTGACCTGTGGGGCCCGTGCCACGATCAGACTCGCGAATGCCGGTCACTGGTCGCCAGATCTGGTAGTGGAATTTCGACTCCCAGATCGCGATCCCTGCATCGGCCATCGCCACGTTCACGAGTGCGAGCAACCGCGTCAGATCGGCAAAGCTCGTACGCCTTTCATTGGCGATCACGATCGCGATCTGGTTGTACAGCCGCGGCGGCGCGCACAGACTTGGGGTGCCGTCATACGCCCAATAGGTGCCGATGGCTGCCTGCTCTGGCGTACGCTCAGTTGGCGTCGTCGTGCCATCGCCGCCAAGTCTCTTCACCTCCTGATAGGCGTTCGCGTACGCCGTAGTTGTCATCGCTGGCGGCGTGGGCGCGCGAAACTGCGAGCTAGACTGGAGCACAAACGGCTTCACATTTCCCCAGTAGGCGCCCAGCGCCACTGGAATCTGGCTCACCGGGTCCTGTCGCCATTCACCAGGTGCGCTTCCGGGAATGAACTCGACATCCATCCGCGGCTCCGCCTTGGCCGATCCATCGTTCCTGCGTGCAGCCACGATTGCGGATGCTGCGCGGCGACCGACAAGACGCCCGTCCTCCTTACCGCGAGCGGAGATTCGCGCCAGGTCTTCAGACAATGCGGTACTGAATGACGCGGCCTGCGAGGGAAACATCGCCGCCAACGTGTCGTGCGCGGCCTGTGCAATCGCGGCGTCGACCGACGCGCCGATCGGCGCCGCCGGCTGCCTCGTGAAACCGCGCCACTCTCCATGAATCGCGTTCACCGCGTCGGAGATGGCAATGTGGACGATGGCGATCGCGCGGCTTGCTCGACCCGGCCCGAGCTGCTCACCAAAGACGCGACTCTCCCCCGCGGCCACTGGCATGTGGTCGACACCCGATGCGTCGATCGCGATGCGGTTCCAGTGGATCAGGCGGCTTCGTGAATCGGTGGGTGCTGGCCGTGAACGGCGCTCCTCTGCCGCGAGCTCCGTCGGCGTCGCCGCTGCGAGCCTTGCGGCCGGCGTGGGCTGATACAGCGGTCCCCAGAACCCGTCGAACCCTCCGCTGATGGTCTGCGCTGCGACGAGTACGCCGAGGAAGATGGCCACCGTCGCAAACCCTGCAAGCACGACACGCCGAGTGCGTGGAATGAACATGTCACTCTCCGTTCGTAAGTCCATTTCGCGCACACGCCCAGCGTTCGCACATCGACATCAGTCGATATGTGCCTGCTCGTGTGGCGTTGATTGGGTGGGCGACTGAGGCGGTGGCAAGACCGGCGCCAACCGGGGGAACACAGCTTCAAAACAGATCTTTCGAAAAGACGATGCCGTCGAGTATCGAAACGTTGCACACGCGGCACGACTTCACATGCTGGAGCCCATGCGGAGGTGGACCGGATGTATAGAAATCCGGGGAATCAGGTGACCTGAGGCGGGGACGAAGAACGCACCGGGCGCCGACGCACTCGTGCGCCAGCGCCCATGTCGGCTTTGTGTTCAGCGGGTACTTCTACTTCGCAGCGACTTCGATTGACGTTGCCACCCGCTCGGCGCCTTTCATCGTGTATTGAACGGTGACCTGACGCCCTGACATCGTCGCGAGCCCTTCAATGCCACCCTGCGCACCCGACACCCTGGTCGTGTCCGTGTACACGAAAGTCTGCTGCTTTTCCCCTTCACTAATCGTCAGCGTCTTCCTCGCGACGTCGATCGACCGCAGCTCTCCCTTGGCGGCTTCGGACTTCTGCGCTTCAGCCTGAGCCGGAGCTGGTGCTTGAGCCTGACTTGCATAGGCAGGCGTGAGCGCAAATACCGTGGTGAACGCAAACGAACCGAGCATCGCGACAATTCCACGATTGGTCGTACGCATAGTTGGGACCTCCGCCCGCATTCGGGCGAAGTGTGTGCCAACTGATAGCGCTGTCTAAACGCGACCTGTGAAGAACTCAAGCGATGCTGCGATCGCGTAAGGCTTTCACGATGAGTTGCGATCCGAGGAGTGTGGCCTCAGTGGGCTGCCGTGTCCGATGCGAGCCCTGCAGTGGCTGCTGGTGTCGAAGGCTGTGGTGGCGCCCCAAGGAATTGCGCGAGATCGCCCTTCGTGCCTCCGCGCTCCCACACCTTCGCGTAGACGCGCTCGAGACTCCCGCGGCTGACGGCTCGCATCGCGATCTGATTCGCGAGCTCTTCAGTCTGCAGATACGGATGGTGCGTGAAGATCCACACGTGCCCGAGCTCGTGCGCAATCGACGCCTCGACTTCCTCGTCGGTGAGCGCGTTGAGAAAGGTCGCGTCGATGCTCAACAGAAACGGCTTCGTCGGCTCGGTTGGCGCTTCGACAGACATCATCAACGCATTGCTCGGCACGAGCGTCACGACGATGGCCGGTTCAATCTCGAGACGATCCTTCAGATTCCCAACGAGCGACTGCAATCGGCCCTCGATGGCCGCCGTCGTGTTCGTCGGCTCAGCCGCAAATGTCGTGGGAGTCACGGACGAGGCGAGAAGCGTGAGCGTCAGGAAGGCTGAGTTTCGCAGGAAGCCGTAACGAAAGCGCATAGGGCGCAGGTCCCCTCTTTCTAGTTTCTAGACTGCGTCCGAACTCACCAATTGCCCTGAAGGACCCGTTGGCGGGATGGCGTTGCGTCTAACTGACTATCGGCACAAAAAAGGTAACACAGAAGATGGCGAAATGCGTATCGATTCACTACTGAACACAGGACATTTGGTAGGCAAAATTTTCCGACAGAAGCTCTACCTGGGGTACTGCTCAGTTGAAGACAGTTCGGCGAGCGTGTTGTCTCAGGCGCGGTTCAGTCTGTCGCCGACTCTCTGCGCGAGGGTCTCGAGCGAGAACGGCTTCGACAGGAATGCGTTGCCCCATTCCTGCTCCTGAGCGAAGGCGTCATCGGCGTAGCCAGACACGTAAAGAACCTTGAGGCCGGGATGACGGTTGGCCAGATGTTCGTAAAGTTCGCGACCGCTCATCCCCGGCATGAGCACGTCGGTGACGAGCATGTCGATCGGGCCTGGATGTGCGGCCAGCATGTGAATCGCATCCGCTCCGCTCGAAGCATCGAGAACGCTGTAGCCCTTCTGGCAGAGCACCGACTTCATCACCGAGCGCACATCGTCTTCATCGTCGACGAGCACGATCGTGCGAGTGGCTTTTGTCTCAGCGACGACAGGCGTGCTCGACACCGACCGTGCTGCACGTGCCGTCGATGCCCGGCGGAGCGCGATCGTGAATGCTGTCCCCTGCCCAACCTCGCTATCCACGGCGATCGCCCCACCCAGTTGATTCACGATGCCGTACACGACCGGCAGCCCGAGGCCGGCGCTGAAGCCAGCGGACTTGGTCGTGAAGTACGGCTCGAACACATGATCTCTCGTCCGTGCGTCCATACCGTGACCGGTGTCGCGCACCGTGAGCCACACGTACTCGCGAGGATCGATTTCAGGATGATGGCGGGCGCGGACGTCCTCGGAGATCGTGGACGACGTCGTGATCGTGACGGCCCCGTCATCGCCAATAGCGTCGCCTGCGTTGCCAGCGAGATGCAGGAGGACCTGTTCGATTTGCGTCGAGTCGCCTTCGACATCAGGCAGCGATGACTCGAGATTCAGCGTGAACGTCGCACACGGTCCGACGACGCGCCGGAGGGAGCCCTCGAGCTTCGCGATGATCGTGTTGAGATCGACGGCGATGCGATCGAGTGGTTGCTGCCCACCGACGGCGAGAAGCTGGCGCGTCACGCTGGCGCCACGGGTCGCCGAACGCATGATGGCCTGCAGGTGCGTACGCGTCTCTGGGTCGATCGGTTGATCCGAGAGGAGGATCTCTGTGCTGCCGATTATGACCGTGAGGAGATTGTTGAAGGCGTGAGCCACGCGGCCGGCTAGCCGGCTCGTGGCTTCGAGCGTCTGGACGTGGCTTCGCTTCAGGGCCTCTTCAGCCGTCGCACGCTCGGTCACATCGATCGCATGCCCGAGCACGTAGGGTCGCGCACCGGCCTCGACGTACAGGATGTTCCGATACATCCAGATCCGCTCGGTGCCGTCCTTCCGCATGACGTGCATCACGCCGCTGGCATGCGCGTGTTCCTTGATGCGCGCAAGGTAGTGATCGAACCGAGGTCGAGTGGGGGGCGAGAGAAAGTCTCGCAGGTTCCGGCCGATGCCGTCGCGTGGTTCGTATCCCAGGGAGTTGGCGGCGGCTGGATTCACGGACAGGACGGTCCCGTCGAGGTCGTGCGTGCAGATCAGGCCGAGGCTGTTCTCGACGAGATGGCGGTAGCGCTTCTCGTTTCGGTCGAGTAGATCGTCTCGTGCTGACTCGGATGTGCTGCGCGCGATGCGTTGCTCGATCGCTGCCAGATCACCGAGGAGCCCGACCCTTAGATCGGGAAGCTGCATGCACACCCTCCTGACGCGACGACGCAACTCGTCAACGACAGATGTTTTGATGCTAACAGAGGGAATACAGGCGATCGCAGCGAAATGGCGATATCAAATTTCGGTAGGGGGTTTTCCCGAGGAGCCTCAGGAAAATGCGAACGGGTCTCAGCGCAATCGACGATTCGCGAACCCAAGGCCTCCAGGCTCTGAGGGGGGGCGTCTTCTTAACAGGCTGTTGAATTAGTGACGTGTGAGAGCACTATCGCTCTCTCTCGACCGTCGATGGCACTGCGGCGATGAATCTTCGTCGGCCACTGCGCCACGAGAAGGGAGCTTGACCTGTTACCCATGTGTCCGGATTTCACAAGATGTTTTGGTGGACCGGGACAGCGCCAGTTGGAACCGGATCCGCCGGTGGATACGCTGCCTAGAAGCCCTGCGCCAGGAGACCAGGTCGGTCGCGTGAGCTTACCGTTCACTTGTGGAACGGTGCATAGAGACCTGAGGTACTAACGACGCTAGGCCGTCAAGATTGTTGAAGGTCTTGATCGTGCGAAATTCCCTGGTTGGCGCGACGTGGACCACGACCGGCTTGTGATCGCGTGACAGGTTGACGACGTTGTTGACCGTACCCTTGCTCTTGCCGTCCCAGAGCATCAGCCCGTACTCCGTTGCCTCCGCCATCGCGCGGTCCTTGAGGGAGTAGTAGTCGAAGCCCTTGACGCCGCGCGGGGCAGCGACTTCACGTGTTGGCCAGTTCCCGACGTTGTTCCGGCAATGGTTCTTCATGCAGTCCACGAGGACGTTCGGGTACGACCTGTCGGCAAGGTATCGCTGGACCGCCTTGTCGGCGCCGTTCGCGTCACCGACGAGGATCTGAAAGCCCTTCTCGATCGTCGTGTCGAGGCGGATCCTGACTTCGGCCGGAAGGCGGGAAATCTGTTTTGAACCCGCGACGAAAACAATCGACATCGGCCGGTCAATGTGTCGATCATCAGCGGCAGGAATCCGCCTATGCGGCCCGAGCGGGCCTGTAAGGCGGCCGGCAGCGTCCGTGTACGACAAGACATCGATACATCTGCGGATCGCCGTGAGGCGCATCAAGCACTCTTCTCCGTCTGCCCCATGGAGGAGCAGCGCTTCTCCCCACACGTCGCCAAGTGTGAGGGCTGCCTGATGTGCGCTCTCGCTATCGCCAGCGCGCCTTAGGATATTTATCCCACCTTCAATGGTGACGCCCGTCCCAAGGAGGCCACTCCCCTGCCCAGCCATGATCTGTGACCTTCGTGTGACCTACGACCAGTTTGCGGCTTCGCCTGCGACGGCCTGAATTTCGTCTCTATGCCTGATTTTATTGGCTAGTCTGATGGTGGCCAGGGCCGGAATCGAACCAGCGACACCGTGATTTTCAGTCACGTGCTCTACCAACTGAGCTACCTGGCCTCTCGAACGCGAAGTTTCGAGGCCGTACGAACCTCCACTATAACATGCCAGTTTGACCGAACAGAGCTGGCGTCGTACGCTGTAGTGATCGACCTTACGGCCCACCACCTGCTTCACCGAGAAGGAATTTTCATTGATGCGAGTCGTCCTACTGATCGTTGCGCTCATCCTGTGTGGGTGCTCCAAAACAGCCACTGAAGCTGCCACTCCTGCGAAGGCAGGTGCCTCACAGAACGGCGCCGCGACTCCTGCACCGCCAAAGCCGGTTCCTGCGCAGCTGCCCGACGTGCTCGCACGCGTCAACGGTGAAGCGGTCACCAAGAGTGATTTCGATCGAGCAGTGCAGGCGGTCGAGGCGCGCGCAGGTGGGCCCGTTCCGCCAGAGCAGCGTGACCAGGTGCTTCGCGGCGTGCTCGATCAGCTGATTGGCTACAAGGTGCTCGTGCAGGAGACGAAGGTGCGGAACGTCGCTGTGCCAGACACCGAGGTCGATGCGCGCATCGGTCAGATCCGCGGGCAGTTCCCGAACGAAGAGGCTTTCACGCAGATGCTGGCGCAGCGCAAGCTGACGCTCGAGCAGGTCAAGTCGGATGCGCGACAGGACATGGCGATCTCCAAGATGATCGACGACGAGATCGCACAGAAAGTCGCTGTCAAGCCGGAACAGGTCACCGACTTCTACGCCAAGAACCCCGACCAGTTCAGAGAGGGTGACAGCGTTCGTGCGAGCCACATCCTGATCGCCGTGCCGAAGGGCTCGGATGCCGCCGCCAAGGCGCAGGCGCGCACGAAAGCCGAAGGCATCCTGAAGGACGTCAAGGCCGGAAAGGACTTCGCCGCTCTCGCCAAGGAACACTCGGCGGACCCGGGCAGCGCCGCGAATGGCGGTGACCTCGGATTCTTCCAGCAGGGTCAGATGGTCGGCCCATTCAACGATGCGGCGTTCAGCCTCGCGCCGGGAGCGACAAGCGATCTGGTGGAAACCGACTTCGGCTTCCACATCATCAGGGTGGCCGAGAAGAAGCCCGGTCGCACGATTCCGCTTGAAGAAGTGAAGCCGCAGGTCGAGCAATACCTCCAGCAGATGAACCGCCAGGAGCAGACGGAAACCTTCGTCAACGATCTGAAGGCGAAGGGAAAGATCGAAGTACTGATCTGAGCATCGTGGGCACGGCCACGGACAGCGTTCGTCTTGACGTCTGGCTCGACGTCGCCTGTCTCTTCAAGACGAGATCCGAGGCCAAGCGCGCGTGTGAGGGCGGCAAGGTGGAGGTCAATGGCGACGGCGCCGCCAAACCCCATCGCGCGATTCGCGAAGGCGACCGGATCAAAATCAGCCGCGGCTTCGGACGCCATCAGGACGTCATCGTTCGCATCGCGATCGATCAACACGTCAAGAAGACCGAAGCGCGCGCCCTCTACGACGACGTGACGCCCAAGCCGACGCCCGAGGAAATCGAAGCCAGACGCATGGAGCGCGCATACCGGGCGGCCGCCCAGGCGGCCGGGACACCCGATCGCCGGCGTCGGCGCGAGATTCGTCGCTTCAAAGAGAGCGGCTAGAGTCCAGAGCCCAAAGCCCAGAGCCCAAGGGCGAAAGCCAAGTAGGATCGCTCCGTGCCCCGCAACCAGGAAGTCATCAGGCAATGGAAGCTGCTTCACGCCCTTGAATCGTCTCGCCATGGCGCGTCGATCGATGCGCTCTCCAAGGAACTCGAAGTCACCACGCGAACGATTCGCCGCGATCTTGCCGCGCTCCAGGAAGCCGGCTTCGCGCTCTACGACGAGCGCGACGACGACGGTCATGTCAGCTGGCGTCTCGACGGTCAGGTTCTGAAAGGGATCGACACCGGCTTCACACTGTCAGAACTCTGCGCCCTCTACTTGAGCCGCAACATCCTCGAAGCGGTCGCGGGCACACCTTTTCAGCGCGACCTCACAAATGCGTTCGAGCGTCTCGCGAAGTTGCTGTCGCCTCGCATGCGCCAGTTTCTCGATCGACTGCCGTCAGTGCTGGTCGCGAAACCCGGCCCGCGCGCCCGGGGCGGCGGCAGCTCGCCGGATATCGTGGCGCGCCTCCTCGAAGCCTCACTCCACTTCCGCGTCACGACGATGCGGTATCACTCAGTGTCGAGCGGGCGAATCAAGGACTATCTCGTCCATCCGTATCGCCTGGCACTCGCGCAAGGCGGCATCTATCTGCTGGCCTACGTGCCCGAGTACAAGGCTGTCCGAACGTTCGCGGTGGACCGCATCGCGTCCGCATCGCTCGAGAAGCAGACGTTCACGCCAACGCAGGCGGTGGGTGACGACGTGTTCGCCAACTCGCTCGGTGTAAACACCGGACCGGCCGAACGAGTAGAAATTGAATTCGATGCGCGTGTTGCTCCTTACATCAGGGCTCGGGTGTGGCATCCGTCACAGGCGCTCGAGGACGGCCGGGATGGCCGTGTGTCGGTGACGCTGAACGTGTGCCACGATTGGGGTCTGCGGAGCTGGATCCTCAGTTGGGGGCCGTTCGCGCGCGTGGTCTCACCGTCACGACTGGCGAAGGAGATCCACGACGACCTCGAGGCAGCAGGTAAGAGATACCAATGAAATCTCCTCTGACATCTCCTCTTCGTCTGGCTCTTCTGGCGCTCGGTCTCCTCGTGTTCCTCGCGGGACCGTCGCTGCTCCGCTTCTACACGGACTGGCTGTGGTTCGGCGAAGTGGGGTACCGCCAGGTCTTTCGCACGATGATCCAGAGCCAGGGGACGCTCTTCAGCCTGTCCTTTGTCGCCGCAACGATCTGGCTGATCGCGAATCTGAACATCGCGCTGAACGCGATCGGAAACATTCGTCCCGTCTTCACGACACGTGAGGGCATTCAAGTCACGCTGCCGGGAGGACAGCAACTCCGCACAATCGCCCGCGCCGTCGCAATCCTTGTCGCGGCAGTCATCGGCCTCTTCGTCTCTGGCCAGTGGCAGGAATGGCTGATGTGGCGGTTCGGGTCCTCGTTCGGCGTGGCCGATCCGATCCTCGGCCACGACGTCTCGTTCTACGTCTTCTCTCTTCCCTTCCTGCGACTGGTTCATCGTCTTTCACAGACGCTGGTCGTACTGGCGGCGCTGACATCGGGCGCGATCTATCTGGTCTCCGGACACCTGACCTCGGGCTTCCCTGCACGGTTATCGATATCGCCCGTGGCGCGCCGGCATCTCGGGTTTCTGGCTGCGGCGTTCTTCCTCCTGCTGGCCTGGGGCGCGTGGCTGACGCGTGCCGGATATCTCGTTGAACCCTCGGGGATGATCTTCGGCGCGAATTATGCGGACGTGTACGGCCGCATGCCGACGTCGCTGTTGCTGATAGTGGTCGCTGTCGTCGGGGCCGCTCTGGCGGCGTGGCATGGCTTCGGAGAGAAGAACTGGCCAATCCCCCTCGCGATCGGCCTCTATATCGTCGTGTCAATTGGCGGTGAGGTCTACAGCTCTGTCCTCCAGCGCTTCGTCGTCTCGCCCAACGAGCAGGTGCGGGAGACGCCGTTCATCGAGAACAACATCGCGGCGACACGGCGGGCCTTCGGCCTCGAGAACGTTGAGGAGCGTCCACTGTCGGGCGATGCGCTCCTGACACGCAACGACGTCACCAACAATGCGGCCACGCTCGAAAACGTCCGCCTCTGGGATCACCAGCCGCTGCTCGAGACGTTCGGCCAGATCCAGGAGATCCGTACGTACTACGACTTCGTGTCTGTCGATAACGATCGCTACATCATCGACGGCAAGTTGCGTCAGGTGATGCTGTCCGCGCGCGAGTTGAACTCGGCGAGCCTGCCGAACCGCACGTGGGTGAACGAGCGACTGACCTTCACGCACGGTTACGGCCTGACGCTGGGCCCGGTGAACCAGGTCACGAGCGAAGGACTGCCCGTTCTCTTTGTCCGCGACCTCCCTCCTCAAAGCACGATCGATATGAAGATTGAGGAGCCGAGCATCTACTTCGGCGAGCGGTCCAACGACTACGTGATCGTGCGCACGCGTACGCGCGAGTTCAATTACCCACGTGGCGACGAGAACGAGTTCACGCAGTACAGCGGCACCGGTGGTGTGTCGCTGGGATCCTTCTGGCGAAAGCTGGTCTTCGCGTTGCGTTTTGGCTCCTATCAGATCGTGCTCAGCGACGACATCAATGCCGAGAGCCGGATCCTCTTCAATCGAAACATCCGTGAGCGTATTTCCACCCTGGCGCCGTTCCTTCGCTTCCTCGACCAGGATCCGTATCTCGTCGTCGCCGATGGAAAGCTGTACTGGTTGTTCGACGCCTACACGACGAGCACACTGTATCCGTACTCAACGCCCTCAGGACCGGTGAACTACATCCGCAACTCGGTGAAGTTCGTGATCGACGCCTACAACGGCACGACGACCGCATACCTCGCCGACGCCGCCGATCCGATCGCGGCGACCTACACGCAGATCTTTCCGGGGATGTTCAAGCCGCTCGCGGAGATGCCAGCGAGTCTCCGCGCGCACGTGCGCTACCCGGAGGACATCTTTGCGCTGCAGTCGCAGGTGTATGCGACGTATCACATGACGCAGCCGGCGGTCTTCTACAACCGCGAGGACCAGTACGAGATCCCGACTGTCGACGACAGCAACGAGGGGCGCGCCATGCAGCCCTACTACACGATCATGCGACTGCCGGGGGAATCGGAGGCGGAGTTCATTCAGATGCTGCCGTTCACGCCTCGCCGGCGCGACAACCTTGCCGCCTGGCTCGTGGCTCGCAGCGACGGTGAGCACTACGGCAAGATGCTCGCGTTCGAGTTCCCCAAGCAGAAGCTGGTGTTCGGTCCACGTCAGGTGGTCGCGCGTATTTCGCAGGATCAAGTCATTTCTCCACAGATCACGCTGTGGAATCAGCAGGGCTCTCAGGTGATCTGGGGCACGTTGATGGTGATCCCGATCGAGGAGTCGCTGATTTACGTCAGGCCGCTCTATCTGCGTGCATCCGGCGGCCGGATCCCCGAGCTCACACGCGTCATCGTGGCATACGAGAACCGAATCGTGATGGAGGAGACGCTCGAAGAGGGACTTGCCGAGCTGTTCGGCGGCAAACAGTCTCCATCGGGCACCTCGACATCGACGGCCGCACCTTCTGCTGTCCCAGCCACTCCAGCAGCCCCACAGGCTCCAGCAGGTACGAATCTCGCCGGGCTGGCCGCTGAGGCCCAATCCCACTACGACCGCGCCGTCGCCGCGCAACGGAGCGGTGACTGGGCGACCTACGGCGAAGAGCTGCGGCTGCTCGGACAGCTGCTCGAACGGATGAAGACGGCAAAGTAGCTGGGTGGCTGGGTCGCTAGGTAGCTGGGTCGCTAGGTAGCTGGGTCGCTAGGTAGCTGGGTCTGAATGCGTTTCAGGCTGACGATTGAATACGCCGGCACGCGCTACAGCGGCTGGCAGATCCAGAAGAACGCGCGAACGGTACAGGGCGAGCTTCAGCGAGCCGTCGCGACCGCCACGGGCGCGCGCGATTTCGAGCTGTATGGCTCAGGCCGGACGGATGCCGGCGTCCACGCGCTCGCGCAGGTCGCCCACCTCGATCTCACGACATCGATGCCGCCCGACACGCTGATGCGTAACATCAACGACGAGCTCCCCGCCGACATCAACATCCTGCAGATTCAGAAAGTGCGGCACACCTTTCACGCGCGCCACAGCGCGCGCAGCCGCTGCTACGTCTACCAGGTGGCGCGCCGCAGGATGGCGTTCGCCAAACCGTTCGTGTGGTGGGTGAAGGACGATCTCGATCTCACCCGGATGCGCGCGGTCGCGCAGCGGCTCGTCGGCTTTCACGACTTTCGCTCGTTTTCCGACGACGACCCGGATCACAAATCGACGACCGTCAGCCTCACTGGTCTTGAGATTCAGGAGAGCGGCGCGATCGTGCTCTTTCGCGTCGAAGGATCACACTTCATCTGGAAGATGGTCCGACGCCTTGTCGGCGTCATCGTCGAAGTCGGTCGTGGGGGGCTGACGGCAGACGAGGCCGTGGCGATGCTGTCGACCGACTCAGAGTTGCCTGCTCGGTTGACGGCACCAGCCTCCGGCCTCTTTCTGGAACGGGTGCGCTACGATGGCGACCCGCCTGGAGCTGACAATCCCTACGGCCTGTTGCTGGCCGGCGGCGTGATCCCGCTGAGTCGCAAATAGACTACGAGCTGGCCGTAGATGTCCTGGCTATGCGTCATCGAGAAGTAGATCACGCGTAGCCGGCTTGCGGTCGGGCCCAGAAACGGCAGCGACGCAACGCGCTCGGAGAGTTGCTGGTCGTTGAACTCCTTCAGCACCGCGGCGCCGAAATCATTCACCTGCCGGAGCGCGGCCACGACGTCGGCCTTGGAGGTCGCCTGCACGTTGACATTCGGCGGTGCTGTCTTGCCGCCGAGCGTGCTGACCAACTTCAGGTCGATGCCGGCCACGTGCATCAGACGCTGCGCGAAGCTTTCCTGCGCCGGCGTGGGCTTGAACCCGAACTTGTCTTCCGGCATCGCCTCGGCAACACCGATGAGCAGCGCGTAGCCCCGCCCCCAGTCTCCGAGCACATCGCATTGCACCGTCGTGCACGCGGGAGCGCCTCCCCCCCGGCCTTGTGCCTGCGCGCTCGCCGCTGCCGCCAGTATTGCCATCGTGCTCACTGCCACTACCAGTCCGCGTTTCATGAAGCCTCCAGACGAAATGAACCTGCCAACTGCCAGGGTCCAACCCCAAGAGCGGCCTACAGCGTGTCCTTCAATAGAGCCACTAACCGTTGCCAATGCAATTCTGCGGCATCCGGGTCGTAGACGATGTGACCGTTCATGGCGAAGCCGTGCCTGGCCTTTTGATACACCTCGATCGTGTGACGAACGCCCGCCTCCCTGAGCGCGTGTCCAAGTCGAACCTGCTGCTCGGATGGAAAGCTCGCGTCGATCTCTGCGGCACCGACATAGACGCGCGCGCGCATCTGCGGCGCGAGCCGATGCGGGCTATCCGGCTTGTCCGTCGCGAGCGATCCCCCATGGAACGAGGCAGCAACGACGAACCGATCGGGGAACGTTCCCGCCGCAGTCAGAGCATAGCCTCCCCCCATGCAATAACCCAGTGCGCCTAACCCGCCCTTCTTCACCGACGTCTGGTCGTCGAGCCACGCGACGACGAGCCGCGTATCGCGCATCACCATCGCGTGATTGATCGACGCGATCATCCCCTTGAACCGCTCCCGTTCGGGGCCTTCGGTCGCCACGACATCAGGTGCGAACCGTGCGAAGGGCGTCCGGTAGTAGAGGTTTGGAAGCGCGACAGCGTAACCGTTCGACGCGAGGCGTTGGGCCATGCTGGCCAACTCGGGACGGATACCGAATGCGTCCATGTACAGCACGACGGCGGGCCAGGGTCCGGCGCCGCTCTCCGGTGTGAACACATGAAGATCCAGAACGCCGCCGTCGGACTTCAGATCGACCCGCTGACCACCCATCTCGTTACCTCGTCAGCCCCACCAAGGGCCGCCGCATTCTATCCGAGTGCACTGGAGTCCGGCTCCTAAAGCCGGACACGACGTTGACTCACAGATAGAAGCGGATTACGCGCTGACGGGCAGAACGAACGAGGGAGACTCGTTGTGCTGGAACTCGTCGAAATAGAGCACGTGACGTGGCTCGTTGCGCAGATCGCGAAGCATCTGACGGATGGGGACGTGCGCGCCATTGATCAGGACGGCGCGAACCGTTGGCCGCAACGTCCGGATAGCCTCGAGGAGGCTGACACCTGATTCACCGTCGAAGCCCGCGTTGATCATCACGAGATCGAGATACTCGAGATGACACTGATCAATCGCGCCGGTTGCGTCGACCGCCGTACGCACGTCGATGCCTTCCTCTTCGGCGAGGTCCGCCGTCACAGTGACGTGACGGGAGTCGAGATCGACGACGAGCAACCGGACTGGCGTATCCACCGGGGCTCGTTGGTAGCAATTACTCCTCCACGTGCACGTGTCGCGTCATTCACCAAAGAGATGCGCACTCCTGCACTGGGAGAATTGCCCGCGTCTGCCGACCAATTCCTTACAGATTCGGTGACCCGGATTCAATATTGATCGGGCACAAAATACACGTCTAAATGCCTTACGCTTCGCTTGTCCTGAGCCTCGGTCTCTGGCACAGTAGAGTTCTGCCCCTAAAGGTATGGAGCGTCAAAATGAAGGCCCAACACTGGATCGCCGCCATCGCACTCGTGACGTTGGCTGCGCCGGCGTTTGCTCAGCAGGCGTCTCCCGCTGGACGCGTCAAGGTGGTCTCCGGATCCGCCTTCATCGTCCGGTCCGGGGGGACGATCCGCGCCGAAGTCGGTCAGTCTGTCTTCGAGTCGGATAGTCTGCGAACCGGCGAGGACGGCAGTATCGGTGTCACGCTCGATGACGACACCAGGCTGTCGCTGGGTCCGAGCAGCGAAGTTCGTCTGAGCACGTTCCGGTACGCCCCGGCACAAAGCTCGGTCGGTCTTGCGATGAACTTCCTGCGAGGAATTGCCGTGTACGTGTCCGGCCAAATCGCCAAGCTCGCGCCCGACTCCGTCCGGCTGGAAACGCCGTCCGCCATCGTGGGCGTTAGAGGAACTACGCTGGCAGTCCAAGTCGTACCCGAATGACCTTCGCGCGTCGAGTTCTCGTACTGGTAGCGGTGGCCGCAGGCCTTCAACTGGCCTGCGGCCCCGTCCGGTCACAAACTCCACAGCGCAAAGGGCAAGCCACCGTCGTCCTCCTCCCTGAATCCGACGGCTCCGTGGGCCGCGCAACCGTTTCCAATCCATCTGGCAGCGTCGAGCTCGAGACTGCCCGGGCTTCGACAACCGTCGAACCAGGCGAGGCCCCGGCCCAGCCGAAAGAAATGAGCGAGGCCGATGTGAAGCGCCTCTTTGGCGCCGCCCTGGCGGTTCAGCCGCCTGCCCCCGCCCATTTCACCCTGTACTTCGAATTCGACTCGGACGAGCTCACGACGGAAAGCCGAAAGCTCGTAGGCGACGTGCAGAGCGCCGTGAAGGGATATCCATCACCGCAAGTCACCGTCATCGGGCACACCGATACCCGAGGGGCGGCGACTGCCAACATTGGACTAGGTTTGAGGAGAGCCAACGTCGTTCGCATGCGCCTCATCGAGGCGGGCCTGGACGGCTCGGCGATCAACGTGACATCACACGGTGAGGCAACGTTGCTCGTCCCGACCGCGGACGATGTGTCGGAGCCAAAGAATCGCCGCGTCGAAATCACGGTTCGATGACCCCTCGCTATCGCAGAATCCTCCTCCTCTGCGGCCTCCTCCCCACGCTGGTCGCGGCCGTACTGTCTCTGACACGACCCGCCGCCCTCGCCAACGTCGAGTACGCGGTGTACGACCGCCTGGTGCGCTGGACACCGACGCGCCAGCCCAGCGGCAAGGTCGTCATCGTCGATGTCGACGAAAAAAGCCTCACGAGCGTGGGCCAATGGCCGTGGCGTCGAGATGTCATCAGTCGACTCATCGACAGCCTGCGGGACCTCGGTGCGGCCGCCGTCGCGCTCGACATCATGTTCCCCGAGAGCGATCGCTACGAGGGGGTCGGACGATCGCCTGACGCCGTCCTGTCGGACAGCCTTCGCAAGGGCCGTGTGATCCTCGGCTATGGCCTGCTGTTCGAGCAGACAGGCGAAGCACCGAAGTCCTGCGTCCAGCATGCGCTGAGCCTGCCGATTATTCGCGGCGCCGGCGTTCAGACTGACGATCCGTTCTTTCGGGCGACAAGTGCCGTCTGCAATATCCAGACGTTGACCTCCGCGGCACAAGCGTCGGGGTTCCTCAACGCCGCTCCAGATCCGGACGGCATCCTGCGCCGGGCGCCACTGCTCATGCAGTATGGCGATCGCGTGTACCCTGCCCTGTCGTTGGCCGCGGTCCGCTCTGCCGCCGATTCGCACAACCTGGTACTGCGCATCGCCAACGTCAACACGGCCACGCTCGGAGTTGAAGGACAGGAAGTGCCCCTCGACGGCAAGAGCAATCTGTTACTGCGGTACCGAGGCGCGAAGCGATCGTTCCCATACGTCTCAGCGGCCGATGTGCTGAACGGGCAGGTCGATCCAGACGAGTTCAAGGACCGCATCGTCTTTGTGGGGACGACCGCACTCGGTACGCGCGAGGTTGTCGCCACACCGCTCGACACGCTCTTCGTCGGCGTCGAGGTACAGGCGACGGTTGCCGACAACCTGATTCAGCGTGACTTCATGTATCGGCCGGAGCACGGCGTCACGCTCGAAACACAGGTGGTGATTGGCCTCGGCACGATCATCGCTCTCGTCGTCGCTCGATTCGGCCTGATCTGGGGCGCCATCGTGTCGCTGTCGTTCCTCGTCGCCGCCTGGACTGGATCGCGCTCGCTGCTTGCCACCGATGGCGCGTACTTCTCGCCGCTCTATCCGTCGATGAGCATCCTCGCGAGCATGGCCGCCATGACGATCGCCGGCTTCGGCGTCGAGCGTCGTCGGGCCGAGGACGCGGGCGTGGAGCAGGCGAAGTCGCATCGATTGATGGTGCAGACGCTGCTTTCGCTCACGGGCATTCGCGATCTCGAAACCGGCAAGCACTCCAAGCGCACGCAGAAGTACACCCGCGTGATTGCCGAGGAATTGGCCAAGCATCCGAAGTTCAAGAACTACCTCACCCCCGAGCGCGTTGAGCTCCTGGCCAGCCTTGCGCCACTGCACGACATTGGCAAGGTCGGCGTACCGGATCGCGTACTGAATAAACCAGGGCACCTGACGCCGGAAGAACTGCAGGAGATGCGTCACCACCCACGGTACGGCCGCGACGTGCTCGAGAACGCGGAGCACGCGGCTGGCGTTCGCGACGATGTAGCGCTCTCGGTCGCGAAGGATATCGTCTACACGCACCACGAGTGGTGGGACGGCTCTGGTTATCCGCAAGGCCTTCGCGGCGAGGCGATTCCGATCCCGGGACGTGTGATGGCCGTCGTCGATGTCTACGACGCGATCATCACGCGCAAGTTGTATCAGACGCCGATGTCGAACGAGGCAGCCGTCGCCCACATCGTTCAGTCGCGGGGCACGCACTTCGACCCGGCCGTCGTGGACGCCTTCGTCAAGGTCGCCCCCACACTGCACGTCCTCTCGCAGGAGCCGGAAGGATAGACCTCGGTTCGCACTTCGTGTGGCTTGGGCTACACTGCCGGTTCATGTCCCGTCCTCATCGTTCCGTTCGAATCGGTCTCGGCGTCCTCGCTGCGGCGATCCTCGTGTCGCCTCTCGGCGCTCAGCGCGGCGCGGCGCCAGCGGCGACGGTACCGGCGGCGCTGCGTGACTATCGACCCGTCACCGCCGAGCGTCTGCTCATGCCCGAGGAGCAGGACTGGCTGATGATTCGCCGCACATACGACGGCTGGGGATTCAGCCCACTCGCGGAGATCAACAAGGACAACGTCGGCCGCCTGCAACAGGTCTGGCGTGTTCCGACCGACGAGCCCAAGGTTCATGAGGCCGCGCCGGTCGTGAACGGCGGAGTGATGTTCGTCTCCACGCCCAACAACCAGGTCATGGCGCTCAATGCCGTGACCGGCGAGATGCTGTGGAGATATCGCCGTCCGCGCCCCAAGGACGTCTTCGTGCTGCACGACACGAATCGCGGCGTTTCCTTGTGGGGCGACAAGGTGTTCTACGCCGCCGCGGAAGCGGTGCTCGTGGCGCTCGACGCGCGCACCGGGAAAGAGGTGTGGACGAAGACCGTCGCCGACAACAAGTCGGCGTACTACATCACGCTCGCGCCACTTGTTGCCGGCGGCAAGGTGATGGTGGGCGCATCCGGCGGCGAGTTCGGCGTGCGCGGCTTCGTCGCGGCCTTCGATCCCAACAGCGGCAAAGAGTTGTGGCGCACATTCACCGTGCCTGCCCCTGGCGAGCCTGGCAGCGAGACGTGGCCGAAGGGCGATCACTGGAAGACCGGCGGTGCGCCCGTGTGGGTGACCGGCAATTACGACCCTGAGACGAACATCGCCTATTGGGGAACGGGCAACGGCGGCCCTTGGATGGGCGATCAGCGTCCTGGCGACAACCTCTATGTTGCATCGACGATCGCGATCGACGTCGCAACGGGACAAATCAAAGGACACTTTCAGTACAACCCGAACGAGTCGTGGGACTGGGATGAGGTGTCACCGCCGATTCTCATCGACTATCAGCGGAACGGCCGCACGGTCAAAGGACTCGTCAACGTTGCGCGTGACGGATACCTCTGGTTCCTCGAGCGCAGCAACGGACCAATTCGTTTCGTCGAAGGTAACCCTTTCGTCACGCAGACGGTCTTCCGCAGTCTCGACCCCGTGACAGGACGTCCAGACGTGGATCCCGCTCGCAAACCCGGCACTGGTAAGCGCGCCGACTTCTGTCCCGGTCCACACGGTGGCAAGAACTGGCCGCCAATCGCGTTCAGCCCGCAGACGCGCATGATCTATATCCCGGCGAACAACGGCCTGTGCGGCATCCTCACCGGTGTGCAGGTCAAGTATCAGAAGGGTCGCTCGTTTGCCGGGTCGCAGTCAGGAGGTCAGTTCACGGCGCCTGGCGTCGATCACATTGGCGAGGTTCAGGCGTGGAACGTCGATACCGGACAGAAAGTGTGGACGCATCCCTACCCCACCAGCCCGACGTGGGGCTCGATGCTCGCGACCGCTGGCGGAGTCGTCTTCACCGGCGGCACCAACGATCGAAAGATTCACGCCTTCGACGACGCGAGCGGCACGCTGCTCTGGGAATTCGAGACCACCTCCGGCATCGTCGCTCCGCCCTCGACATTCTCGGTCAACGGCAAGCAGTACCTGGCCGTGCACAGTGGATGGGGCGGCGATCCGCGCGGCATGAACAACGGATTGAATCGACTGTTCCCCGGTCAGTATCCGGAAGTGCCCGAAGGAGGCGCGGTGTACGTCTTCGCGCTGCCGTGAAGATTGACGTCTCGCTTCTGTGTCAGTTTTCTTTACACGACCTTTCGCGCTCGTATCCACTGCGGTTCCCACGAAATCAACGACGCAGATTCGTAGCGCGTTCCAGCGGAATCCTGATAGTGACACCTGCTCACGAACGTCAGGTGTCGCGGGCCTAGATTGCCCCTCAGTACCGACGCCCACCTCGCCATCAACACAGCCGCCGCAAGACTGCGGCCTGCTTCGTCAACTAGTTGTTCACCATCAGATCCATGAACGGTGAGATGCGAGGCGACGGTCTCTCCTGCCTTCACGCGCTCAATCTCGCGAATACGCACCTGTCGGTCGCCTATGACGATGGCGTCGAATGTCACGCGGAAGGCGTCGGCCGTCCGCGACGAGTTCGATATCGTCGGAGATGTGTCTGGCATTTCGCTTGGGAATCGGCCGCCAGCGTTGATCTCGAAGCTCATGACGAGCTGAGGGCTGTTAGTAGCCACGATCGCTATTTCGCCGGAGCCGGACGTGAGCCACGCGAGACCTCTTGCTGATTGGGAGCGAGCACGTGAGTCCGCGACTTGAAGCGCCATCCGTTCGGCGTCTTCACGTACACATCCTCGTACCGACCTTGCGCTTCGACCTTACCCGGATCGCCATCCAACCCGATGGCAATGAGGTAGACCTTTCCGGTCGCACCGCCGGGTGCCGGCTCGATGACGTGATTCACCAGCATGTGCACGATGCCCGCCCACGGTACGCCTTTGCAATCTGGCATACCGCCTCGCGCGGCTTCGGCAAGCCGTTCGCGGCCCTCGAAGCGATTGAGGATCTTTCCATTGCGCGATGTCAGGAACGCGCCGTCCGGCAAGTAGAGATCGGCGTAGTCGTAACCCTTGTTCGTGCATTCGTCGATCGCATACGCATACTTCGAGACCAGTTGCTGGATGTCGAGGTAGTCCTGCGACGTCAAGGTCGCCTGCTGCGCGCCGACCGGCGCCGCAGCGGCAAGCGCGAGAACCAGCGCCCATGCCGCCGATCTCATCGTCCGAGCTCCTTGATCAACGAGTCCAGCTGCTGGTACTGCAGACACCCGGGTGTGGGTGGACTCGGAGGGCATCCTGTCGATCGCCAGCCGTAGTCGTCCTCGAGGATCTTCGCAAGCTCCGACTTCGACTTCCCTTCTTTGATCAGTCCAATCAGCCGCGTGCGCATCGTCTCCAGGTCGGACTTGAATTTGACGACATCCGCACGAGTAGAGACTGGGCCATGTCCAGGGATGGCCGTATCGAAGTCCAGCTTCAACATCCCGTCCATCGTCTTCGACCAGTCGAGGAAGCTGCCGCCCTGCGCGTAGTCAACATAGGCTGGCACGCCAGGGGGGCGCGGACGTGCGGGCGCCGCTCCGCGCCCGCCCCCGCGAATAGCGAGGAAGAGATCGCCGGTGTGAATCACTTTCAACTCGGGAAAATAGATCACCGCGTCGCCGCTCGTGTGGCCGCGACCGAAGTAGTGGGCGCTGACCTCCTTGCCACCGACGTGAACCGCGAGCTCATTCGAGAATGTGATGCGCGGCAACCCGATCGGCGTGCCCGGCGTGTCCTCGTAGTACGGCTGCTTGATGTCGGAGAGATTGGCGCGGACGTTCTTGTGCGCAATGACCTCGGCGATCGGCAGCATCTTGAAGTCGCCGCCGGCGTGATCGTCGTGTTGATGCGTGTTGATCACGTAGCGCAGCGGCTGGCTGGTCACCGACTTGATCTGCGTGAGGATGTCGACATGGTTGCGGTCGAACATGTCGTCCACCAGCACGACGCCCTCTGAGGTCGTATACAGCGCGACGTTGCCTCCTTCACCCGAGACCATGTACAGATCACCCTTGACCCGTTCGGTCTTGAGCGGTCCCGGCGGCTTGGCGGTCTGTGTGTAAACAGACCATGACGCCTGGACGAGGAACACGGCAGCACAGAAACCCAGTACGACAACTCTTCTCATGGAGATTCCCCGAATCGCCTGTGAATCTACACGATCTGTCGACTTGGGGTCACTGTCGGGTGGACCGCTTTAGGGGGCTTGCGCATTTCGTGTTTGGCCGAAACCGCTAAGCGGTCCACAGCGCGCGAAGCGCGCCAAGAAGGCACTGCGACAACCCGCCGAGGGAAATCAAGGTGGAGCCCTCGGCGGGTTGTCGAATTTGGGCAGGTCCGAGCGACTAGGAAGTGAGAGGGTGGAAGGGGCGCCCATTTGGAGGAGTGAAAATGAAGTATCTGTGCCTGATCTACGATGAAGAAGCCAAGATGGCGAACATGTCCGAGGCGGACGCCAACGCGTTCATGGGCGAGTACTTCGCCTTCACCGAAGGCATCAAGAAGAGCGGTCATTACGTCGCCGGCGAAGCGCTCAAGCCGGTCAACACGGCGACCACCGTTCGGATGCGCAATGGCAAGATGTCAACCACCGACGGCCCGTTTGCCGAGACCAAGGAGCAGCTGGGTGGCTTCTACATGATCGAGGCGCGCGACCTCAACGATGCGTTGCAGGTAGCGTCCAGGATCCCGTCGGCTCGTCACGGCAGCATCGAGGTGCGGCCCGTCGAGGTGTTCAACTGACGGAGCCCTCGATTGCGAGCTCGATCGAGGCGCTCTACCGCTCGGACTCGCGTCGTGTGCTGGCCACACTCATCCGCCTCGTCGGCGACTTCGACCTCGCCGAGGAGGCGCTGCACGAGGCGTTCGCGGCCGCCGTCGAGCGCTGGCCGCGCGACGGGTTGCCTGCCAATCCGTTCGCGTGGCTGGTCTCGACCGGCCGCTTCAAGGCGATCGACGTCCTCCGCCGGCGCGCGCGCTTCGACGCTTCGGTCGCAGAACTGGCGACCCGACTCGAAACGTCAGTTGACCCGATCTCGTTCGACGATCAGCCGCTCGAGGACGATCGTCTCCGCCTCGTCTTCACCTGTTGCCATCCTGCGCTTCCACCGGATGCCCAGATCGCGCTCACGCTGCGTGAAGTCTGCGGCCTGACGACGGAAGAGATCGCGCACGCGTATCTCACGGCTCCACGCACCGTGGCGCAGCGCATCGTCCGTGCCAAGGCGAAGATTCGTGACGCCGGCATCCCGTATCAGGTCCCCGCGCGCGATGAACTTCCCCGCCGCCTCGACGCTGTCCTGCACGTCGTCTATCTCGTCTTCAACGAGGGGTATTCCGCTTCGTCTGGTTCCTCGCTCACCCGCCATGACCTGTCAGACGAAGCGATCCGACTCGGCCGACTGCTTGCGGACTTGTTGCCGGAGGCTGAAGTCATCGGCTTGCTGGCGCTGATGCTGTTGCAGGAGTCGCGGCGGGCGGCGCGCACGACTGAGGGCGGCGAGCTCGTTCTGCTCGCGGATCAGGATCGCTCGCGCTGGAATCGGGAGCTGATTAACGAAGGTCTGTCGCTCGTGGAGCGCGCGCTGCAGTCGCAGCGATTCGGGCCTTACTCGCTTCAGGCTGCCATCGCGGCTGTCCATGGGGAGGCTTCAACAGCAGACGCGACCGACTGGCCGCAGATCGTCGGTATCTATGACGTCCTGCTGAGAGCCGATCGCTCGCCTGTGATCGAACTGAATCGCGCCGCGGCAGTGGCGATGCGTGATGGCCCTGCGGCGGGTCTTGCGCTCATCGACGCCATCCTCGCGCGCGGCGAGCTTGCTGACTATCAGTTCGCTCACTCCGCGCGTGGTGAGTTACTTCGAAGGTTGGGAAGAAACGAAGAAGCCAGGGCCGCTTATGAGCGAGCCCTGGCACTGACACACCAGGAAATCGAGAGACGATTTATTGCATGTCGATTGCTTGAACTCCCCGGTTGAGCACGACCGGGACCCTAGAAAGTCAGGGCGATGGCGTTCACCACTTCGAAGTTATCACCCTTCCTGACTACCGCCGGGTCGCTACCCTCGACGACGTCGAAGCCGTTCGGATACAGGCGGATGTTCCATTCCCACACCATCCTGTTCCAACGCAGGACCACCGGGCGCAACTTAACGCCCCAGTTGCCGAAATTGTCGAAGTCGTGTTCCGTGCCGAGGCTGTCGATGTAGCTCTCGTTACCAAGGATGTAGTCCAGTGTGATTCCAACTCCGTGTTCGCCGAGCTTCGTCTTGAAACCAATCATTGGGTCGAAGGCGAGCATGTAGGTGTGACCCGCCCTGAAGTCATGCTCGTCGTCGCTCTCTCCTGAGTTCTTCCACAACGAAACGTACGTGCCGCCGCCCAGCTCCAGCCAGACCTTGCCCAGACCTGAGGGAACTGTTTCGATCGCGGCTTCCCGGGTGTCAGGCCGCGGGGCCACGGGCGACCGCAACGGGACGGGAAACCCAAAGATCGAGCACCTGTGCAATGTCTTCTTGAGGCTGACGCTACATCCACTGGTAGCGCCGAGCATAGATGGACCGCTCATTTCCCAGATCCACTCGCCGATGCCGGCGCTCCCCGTGCGCGGAGTCGAAAGGAGTAGAGCAACCGCAACCAGGATCGTCCATCCGCGTCGTCGCATCATCGAATCCTCCGTGTCAGTGACGAACACTAGTGCCGGTGCCTGAGTCGAAGAGCGCCCGTGTCTCCCCGGTGAGCCGGACGCCCTCCGCGTCTTTCCGCACACGGAAACGCGGCCGGCCAGGTTCATTGGGCGCATAGAGGAGCAACTCGTCCCCCGTCGTACCAATAACGAGCGCGGTGTGGTTATCGAACGATGCCACCGCAAAGCTGTCCCACACCGCTCGACGAGGCGCCACCGCCACCGCCACGACCAGCAACGCGACAGCAACCGTTCCCCACTTCATCGTTCTCAGCGTGGACATGTCTGTCGTTCCCTTTTCCAGGTGGGGGAACAAACGCCAGGCGACGAGACCAAGTGAGAAGCTCAGTAAAGCGGAATAGACGCCGTGCTCCTCGTGGATCGACCGACTGGCAGGATCGAGGATCGACATCGATGTCGCAGGGAGGAGCGGGTTCTCTCGGAGGGCCCAAAGTACAGCGAACACCTCCCAATACTTCAAAGTGATCGCCAGGGCGAGCGCCGCACCCGTGAGGAAGATGACGGTGGCAACTCCAGCAGCATTTAGTGACTGGATTCTGCCTATGAGCTGCCGCGACAGTCCTCTCAGACGTGCGGGCGCCAGGAGGCGAAGCCCGAACAAGATGGCTATCGCCGCGGCCCCCAGCACCCAATAGGCCACGAACGGCAACAGCGCTTGCGACCCCACCGTGAAGATGTCCTTTATACCCAGATAGAAATCGGGATCGATACGAAGGGCGACCTCGAACGCGCGCGCCGAAACAAAGCCAAGGAGTCCCGTCAGAGCCAGAACGATGGCGCCTGCTGCCGCGACGCGCTTTACATAGTCCAGTGGAGAGGGTCGCGGCGGAATCGGCGGCAGGTACGGAGCGAGGCGAAACCGATTCGGGCTTGGTGATCGGCTCGCCAGAGAGCTTCGCCTCCATGTCGCCGGCGGTCGCGTAACGACGCATCGGGTCGGGATCGAGCGCGCGCTCAACGATGGTGATGAACGAATCGGGAAGGTCTGGCCGCTCGTCACGTAAGCGCCGCCGGTTACCGCGTGCGTGTGCCTCACGCAGCTCCTGCATCGATCCACCGTTCACAGGAAACGCGTTGCTCACCAAGTGGAACAGCAGCACACCCGCCGCGTAGATATCGGTCTTGACACTGGCTCCAGAACCCTCAAAGAGTTCGGGCGCCATGTAGAGCGGCGTCCCTTGAGGGCGGCTGTTCAGCGCATTTCCCTGGAACTCTCCTGCACCGAAATCCATGAGGATGATGCCGCCGCCGTCGTGCGCGCGCATCACGTTCTGCGCCTTCACATCGCGATGAATGATGCCGGCGCGATGCACTGCGGCCAACGCCCGGCACACCTCCTGTCCGACGCTGCCCGCTTCACCGGCACTCAACCTTCCTTTGGCCACACGCGCGGCCAGGGTTTCGCCGTCGATGAAATCCATCCAGAAGCCGACGCGACCGTTATGACGGTCTGCCCCGTGAACTCTGACGACGTTGTCGTGGCGTACGCGCGCCAGCCTGCGCGCCTCGTGCAGAAGGTCGGATGGCTGCACGCGGCTTTCCGCTTCGGGTTTGAGCAGCTTCAGCGCAACGGGATGATCGAGCCACGTGTCGTGCGCGTGAAAGACTTCACCGTACGAGCCCTCTCCAATCTTGCGCACCAGGAGCAGATGGCCCCACACGCCGTAGTTCGGTGCAGGTGGTGATCCCGCCGGTGGAGGTACGCTTCCTGGGGGTCGAGCGCCTCCGGGAGTGGTGCTGAGGTCGGGCCAGATCCGACGTCCACCGGAAGGCTGGATTGGCAGGCCGCCTGCTCCCACTGCTGGCGCGGTCAGGGAGGCGTCGTCCGCGAGAGCGACCTCGTCGACCTGCGATCGATGGACCTCCGCCACTTCCGCGATCAGCCGAAGCTGTCGGATCAGCGCGCGTGATTCTTCGTCAGGAGCTTCCCGTTCGAGCGCGTCCCAGTCGACCGACTCCCCGTCGGCGACAGACTCGAACAATTTGTCGAGATCGTCAGACTCTCCGGCCATGCCTCGCGGCTCCAGTCACGCATGGCCGGTCCGCGACGAGTCGTCGAACGGCACCGGAGGCAGGGTTCACCTGTCTCCGGTTACGGCTTTTGCTGTCTGCGTGTTGGCGAGGCTTACGATACTACGAGGAACTCGTGATCAGGTGTCTGACTTGTCGGACGCAACTGGCCTGTCAGTCATGGCCTTGAGGAGGTTCCTGAGCGCCCGGACGACGGCCATACGTGCGGCATCGGCGGTGGGTTTGCCTAACGCGATCGCGATTTCGTCGTAACTTTGCTGCAGCTCCACGCGCGCGATGATCGCCTCACGGTCGACTGGGCGCAGCGACTTGAGCGCCGCTTCATATCGCTCCAGCGATTGCTGCCCGATCGCCCGCTCGAGCGGCGACGGCCCCTCGTCTGGCTGATCTTCGGAGAGCTCGGAGGCCGGCGGCCTGTACTTTCACTTTCCTGATCTCGTCTCGAATGTGGTTGTTCACGGCCTGGCGCAGATACGCCTGCAGCGCGCCCGGGTGCTTGGCTTCGAAAGTCTTCAGATGTGGGAGCGCGCGAAGAACCGCGTTCTGAACGAGATCCTGTGTCTCGGCGAGACTGCGTGCCCACTGCGGCAGGCGGCCGCGCGCCCAGCGTTTGAGCGGTGGAATCGAACGTTCGACCAGGAGGCTCACCGCTTCTTCATCGCCCCTCTTGAACCGCTCGAGGAGCTCGATTGTGTTGGTCATCCCGGCCGGTCGGTCAGGCAACCCCATCTCCTGCATGGTCGTGTCGCACATGGTATCCCCCTTTGGACCGCGGTGCGGCTCGCTGTGCGAGCCCTGTGCCCGTTGTGACCCGCATCGCGGTGGGAAGCGCGCGGCGCGCGCCAAAGATACTGGCAACAAGCCAAGGGTCACGCCCGGCTATCGAGTGCGAAAGCCCTTGGATGGCTGGCGCCAACAAGCTGGCCCTGGCGCTCACGGTTGCGGGGCTGCTCCCGTCCCGACTTCCTCCCACACCTGATAAACGGGAGGTATCGAAAAACCGAACTCAGCCGTGGGATTGTGCAGTTTGAATGGCGCGAAGCACCCGACCCAACAGCGCACCCATGGTCCCAAGAGCGATGCCGAGCAGCGCCAGCATTGGAACGAGCATGGTCGGAATATTGCCGAAGTAGCGGAGGGCCGGAGAGGAATCTCCGAACGGGTCGCCGGGGCCGGTGGAGAATGTGTTAGCGAGGACCGCAAGGCACACGTAGACGATCGATCCGCTGGCACTGGCGCTGGCAGCCGCCAGTGTGCCCATGGCGATACGACCCGTGCGCCAGGCCGCGAACAATCCGCCGCCGACAAGAATCGCGGCAATGGCGGCCGCCGGCATCCAGCGTCGCGGGTAGTTGAACTCCGAGTAGTCGTCTCTCGCCTGTGCGAGAAAGCGTTCGACGGGATCCACTGGATCGAATGTGTCGAAGAGCAACCGCGTCAGCAGCACCGCTGCGACCAGAAGGCCGCACACAAGCGTCACACGCCAAAGACGTTCAACCATGACATCCTCCCTTGCCCAGGCGATCAACACTCGCAGGACAGGCTTCGCCGTGACGAAGCTCGCCACTTGACGCATGTACCAGATGTTCGCGCGCAGGGCGCCACGCGCCGGCAGGATCACCTCGGCGTATTCCTCGAGCAGGTCACCCGTCACGGTGTCACGACTTCGTTGCGGGAGAAGGGCGCGGAGAAGGGACTCCGCCCAGACAGGCGGACATTTTCTCTCGCGGCGCATTCCCCCGCTCACCGGGGAACCCTGAGTGGCCAGCGCATGCCGGCATACAGACGTTCGGCTGCCACCTTCGCATCGTTGAGCGCACGGACGCCATCCGGCGCAATCGCGTAACAGCGACGCGGCCGCCCGGCCCGCACCGCGGTTCCCGCTTCGAGCTCTGAGGAGATGAGCCCCTTTTGCTCGAGTCGATCCAGCGTCGCATAGACAGCGCCCGCGGCAACCTCTCGCCCGAGGCGATGCTGGACCTCGGTCAGGATGCCGCGTCCGTACGCCTCCTTCCCGAGCTCAGTAACTGGACGCACGAGCGACAGGAGCACGGCCTGTTCGAACGC
The DNA here is from genome assembly GCA_963772955.1 of uncultured Acidobacteriota bacterium. Lineage (GTDB taxonomy): Bacteria > Acidobacteriota > Vicinamibacteria > Vicinamibacterales > UBA2999 > Gp6-AA40. The sequence goes on from CAVYZF010000011.1 coordinate 359,496, forward strand.
GCCGAGCACGTCGGCCATTTGCCTACATTGTAGACAAATCGGTTGCGCTGTCAATCCGGGTGGCTCGAAGTCCTGGAAGGAGCGCGCTGAAGATCGCCTTCTTCCTGTCCGCGATCGCTCGCCCGTCGCCCGAGTCTTCACTCACGTGCGCGACCGCTGGAAGGATCTTGTCGCTTCCCATGCCGATCATTCGCCTGATGTCCTCGACACTGACGTCGACGCCGTGCTCGTGTAACGCCTGCGTCCACGACACCGCGTGCGCGTCGTTACAGTCGATGAGCGTGCCATCGACATCGAACAGCAGGGTTTTGAATGGAAGCGTACGCATCGAGGTGTTGTGTCCACGTGCAAACCTCGTGCGCGAGATCGGCCTCTACCGATTTGTGAGTGGCACCGGAGTTGCTCTCACACGATGCGACTCCGGTGATTTCGCACTCTGCGGAATTCCAACCGTCCCACCACAATGAGTCGGAAGGCTCTCGGGCCTTCCGACCCGCCTCAAACACCTAGGTGTTTCGCGTTTCGTCGATAGATCCGCGCTCGGCCATGGCACGACGCGTCCAAGCGCGCGAACGAGGGCTTGTCACATTGAAAATCGGCTTTGCAAGTTGTTCCGAAGCGAGCAGCTCGTACTCGCACTGGTAACAGGCAGCTGGTGTGTGGAATGGACCCTGTGTGAAGTGGTCGGGGCGACTGGATTCGAACCAGCGACCTCTCGGTCCCGAACCGAGCGCTCTACCAGGCTGAGCCACGCCCCGACAGAACAGGTAGTGTAGCATGCGCGGTCCCGTCAACGCGGCACCAGAGGACCCTTGAGCTCGAAGCCACAGGAAGGCTACCGTATTCCCCATGCCGATCTACGAGTACGCGTGCCGTGGTTGCGGGCGTGAGTTCGAGCAGCTCATTCGCACCGGAGATGTCCCTGCGTGCCCCTCGTGTCACGGACAGGATTTGCAGCGTTTGCTTTCACACAGCGCTGTCAGCACTGAGGGCACGCGCCAGAACGCATTCAACAAGGCGCGCTCCAGGGCCAAACTGGTGCAGCGCGACAAGGACGTCGCACAGGCGGAGTACGAGAAGAAGCACCACGAAGAAGGCCACTGACGCTTATCGCGTCGTCTGCAGCGTCAGCCCCTCGACATACGCCAGCGCGTCGTAAGCGGTCATGTCCGGTTGAAGCGGTGTGATCGAGATGTACCCATCACGCACGGCCTGATAGTCCGACCGGTCGTGCGGCTCCCACTCGTTCTCCCCTTCTTCGATCCAGTAGTACTCGCGATGCCGCGGATCCATGCGCTCGCTCACAACGGTCACGTGATTGCGCTTGGCCTGCACCGTCACGCGAAAGCCCCTGTTCTCGCCCATCGGCACATTGATGTTCAGCAATGTGAATTTCGGCAGCCCGCGCTCGAGCACCGCCTGCGCAGCGATCGCCGCGGCTGAAGCCGACGGCCCCCACTCCGCGTCGTCCTTGACTCGCTGCGCCGAGACCGCGATGCTCGGGATCTCGAGCAGCGCACCTTCGAGCGCACCAGACACCGTGCCCGAATAGGTCACATCGTCACCCAGGTTCCAGCCTTTGTTGATCCCCGAGACGATGAGATCGGGCTTGCCTTTGAGGACGTGCGTGATCGCCAGGTTGACGCAGTCAGTGGGCGTCCCGTCGATCGCGAAGACGTTCGGCCCGACCGTTTCGATGCGCAGCGGCCGTCGTAAGGTGAGCGCGTGCCCGATCGCGCTCGCTTCCTGAATGGGGGCGACGACGGTGATGTCGCCAAGTGGTCTCAATGCATCAGCCAGAGCCTGGATTCCTTCTGAATGCACCCCATCATCATTGGTCACGAGAATGCGTGGCATTGGGGATCGATCTTAGCAAGGGCAAAGTGGAAAGTGTAAAGTGAGCGTGTCAGTGGAAGTACCGCATGACCCTGCACGACGCGCTCGTCACGCGCACGACCGACGCGGCGCCGGAACTTGTCGAGCAACTCGATAAGGGACGTCTTCGCTGCTACGCCTGCGGCCACCAATGCCCGATTCCTCAGGGCGCGTCCGGTGTCTGCAAGGTTCGCTTCAATGACAACGGTCGGTTGCGTGTGCCGTTCGGATATGTCGGCGGCGTTCAGTGTGATCCGATCGAGAAGAAGCCGTTCTTCCACGCGTATCCCGGCGCCTTCGCGTTCAGTCTCGGGATGCTCGGCTGCGATCTGCACTGCAGCTACTGTCAGAACTGGGTCACGTCGCAGGCGCTGCGCGATCCGATCGCCGGCGCTCCGCCACGCGACGTCGATCCAGTGACGCTCGCCGAGGATGCCGTCTCGCTCGGCGCGCAGGTGATGGTTTCCACCTACAACGAGCCTCTCATCACCGTTGAGTGGGCCGTTGACGTGTTCAAGGAAGCACGGCGCCGGGGGTTGGTCACCGGGTTCGTGTCGAACGGCAACGGCACCGAGCGCGTCCTCGAATACCTGCGACCACACATCGATCTCTACAAGGTCGATCTCAAGAGCTTCAACGATCGCCGATACCGTGAGCTTGGCGGACGGCTGCAGCCGATCCTCGAGACGATCGAGTGGCTTTCGCGTGCGGGTATATGGGTCGAGATCGTCACGCTCCTTATTCCCGGCTTCAACGACAGCGAAGAGGAGCTTCACGCGCTGACGACGTTCCTCGCCGGCGTCTCGGTCGACATACCCTGGCACGTCACGGCATTTCATCCTGACTACCGGATGACCGACGTCGGAGCGACGACGTCCGCGACGCTTCAACGCGCGGCGCGCATCGGGCGAGGCGCAGGGCTCAAGTATGTCTACGCCGGCAACCTGCCCGGACGTGTGGGCGACCTGGAGCACACCTTCTGCCGTGGCTGTGGCGAGACGTTGATTGCGCGCCACGGCTACCTGATTCAGACGTACGCGCTCGACCCCAACGGGAACTGCCCCACCTGCGGCACGCATCTGCCGGGCCGATGGAGCCGGTCGTTCGCAGGACAGCGCACATCAACGCCATTTCTGCCCCACGATCGCAGCCGGCTGTCGGTGATCTGACGTCCGCGCCATAATAGTCAGAGTGATTCTCGACGGACATCAGCGCCCGCTGCGGAACCTTCGCCTTTCCGTCACCGACCGGTGCAACCTGCGGTGCAGCTACTGCATGCCTGAGCCGGAATACGTCTGGCTGCCGCGCGAGGACATCCTGCAGTTCGAGGAGATAGAGACGCTGGTCGACATCTTCACCGCACTCGGGGTGGATAAAGTCCGCTTGACGGGAGGCGAACCGCTGCTGCGGCGCGATCTCCCCGACCTCATACACAAACTCAGCGCGCGCTCCGCGATTCGGGACCTCGCGATGACGACGAACGGCGTCCTGCTCGCGTCGCAGGCGCAGGCGCTTCGCGATGCCGGCCTCCATCGGCTGACGGTCAGCCTCGACACGCTCCGCCCGGATCGCTTTCGAAAGCTGACGCGATTCGACGAGCTCGATCGCGTCCTCGACGGCATCGCCACTGCCGCTCCGCTCTTCCGTGGCTTGAAGCTCGATGCCGTGATCATTCGAGATGTCAACGACGACGAGCTCGTGGATCTGATCGAGTTCGCGAGGCGGCACGAAGCCGAGGTGCGTTTCATCGAGTACATGGACGTCGGCGGCGCGACGCACTGGTCGATGCCTCGAGTGATGTCTCGACGCGAGATGCTGGACGTACTCGCGAGCCACTACGGCGTCATCAACCCGGTGATTGAGGAATCCTCCGCGCCGGCGGATCGCTACACGTTGCCGGACGGCACGGCCTTCGGGATCATCTCCTCGACCACCGAGCCGTTCTGTGAGAGTTGCGATCGCAGCCGGCTGACGGCCGACGGTCTCTGGTATCTCTGCCTGTACGCGGCGCACGGCACTGACCTGCGCCGGCCACTGAGGGCCGGGGCGAGTGCCGAACATCTCGCGCAGTTGATTCGTGCGACGTGGGAAGTGCGAAGCGACCGTGGCGCTGAAGAGCGGCTGACGTCTCGCGACCGCTCGCAGCTGATTCCGGTCGATCGTCTGCGCCGCGACCCGCATCTCGAGATGCACACGCGCGGGGGCTAGAAGGACGGCGGGCCTGAAGGCCCGCCGCTACGGGTGCCGGTAGAGGCGAGTCTTTAGACTCGCCTTTTGTTTACGCCGTGGTCGTCTGGCAGTGCTCGTCGAACGCCTGCCTGAGCATCTCAGCGATCGATCGCGCATCACGCGTTTCAATCTGCCGGCGCTCGAGCATGTAGACAAGCTTGCCATCACGCAGCAACGCGACCGAGGGCGACGAGGGTGGATACGGCAGGAACGCCGCACGCGCGCGTTCGGTAGCCTCGATGTCCGCGCCGGCGAACACCGTCGCAACCAGGTCGGGCCGGCGCTCGTGCTCCAGCGCCATGACGATGCCGGGTCTCGCCTTGCCGGCGGCACACCCGCAGACTGAATTCACCACGATCATCACGGTCCCAGGTGAGTCGAGGGCATCCTCGACATCCGAGGGCGACCGCAGCTCTCGGACACCAACATCAGCCAACTCCGCGCGCATCGGGGCAATGAACTGTTCAGGATAGGGCATGCAGGGATTGTACTAGGTCTTCTCAGGCAGATGCTGCTTCATACAGTCCGGACAGATGCCGTGACTGAAGCGCGCGTTCGAGTGCTCCGCCAGATAGTGCTCGATCTGCTTCCAGTAATCCTGGTCGTCACGAATGCGTTTGCAGTACGCGCAGATGGGCAGGAGGCCGCTCAGCGCTCGCACGTTCCCGAGCGCCTGTTGCAGCTCGTTGACGCGCACACCGAGCGCCTCCTGCAAACCGACGATGCGGCTGCCGATGCGGACGCGCGCGCGCAGCTCGTCCCAGTCGAACGGCTTGATGATGTAGTCGTCGGCCCCGCTCTCGAGCCCGGCGATCACATCCTGCCGGGACGCGTTCGACGTCAGCAGAATCACATACATCCCGGCCAGTGCGGGGACTTCACGCAGATAACCACAGAGCGTGGGGCCGTCGATCCCGGGCATGCTCCAGTCGATGATTGCGAGCAACGGCGGCGACGACTCCTGCATCGCCTGCCACGCTTCATTCCCATCGACGCACTCGACGACGTCGAAGGACCATCGCTCCAGGTGTTGACGCAGTGCGAACCGCAGAACGGGATCGTCGTCTGCGATCAGGACCTGCATGAATCGCTGCCTCGGCGGTTGTCGTCGGGGGGAGTGGTCGGCATGCTATCACGCTCCCAGCCGCTGACGGCGGAACGCGGCCTTGATCCGGCTGGTCAGATTCGTGGGCTCGAACGGCTTCAGGATGTAGTCGTCGGCGCCGAGATCGAGCACCTGCTTCTCGACGATTGGCCCCTCCTCCGTGGTCACGACGACGATGGGCGTCGCGGCATGACGCTCCTGATGACGAAGCGCAAAGATGGCGCCGTAGCCGTCGAGCTCCGGCATCAGCAGATCCATCACGAACAAATCGACGTCCTGCGCGCCGGCAATGTCCAGGGCGTGCTTCCCGTTGAAGGCTTCGAACACGCGATAGCCATCGCGTTCGAGCAGCAGTCGCACCAGCGTTCGCGTCGTCGCCTCATCGTCCACGATCAACACTGACGGTCGTGGCGATACACCGGGCCGGAGGGTGGACGGCTTCGCGCTCGAGGACGGGTGGTTCGCGCCTCCGGAGTCGGCGGCAAGAGCCTTGAGCAGATCCGACCGGCAGGTCAGCATCGCCATCGTCGGGCGCCCGGTGGACATGCTCACGGCGCGGTCGGCCTCGAGGTTGTACGGTGTCGCGGTCACGTATCGAATTTCCTTGTCATCGACGGCCAGCGGCAGCACCTCGTGACGACGAAGCACGCTGGCGGGAACCAGGTGCTGTGCGAGTGGACTTGGATGAACAGTCTTGAGATCTGCGAACGGGAGATGTGCCGCGTTCGCAAGCGTTCGATAGGCAGTCTGCTCGTCCGTCAGGCCTAGAGAGACGAGGGCGTCCTGCAATTCAATGCCGAAAGCGCGCGAATGCTGCAGCGCCCGTTCCAGCCCGGCTCCCGTCACGATCTGATCTCGAACGAGTGCCTTCAGGAATTCCTCGAAGGCCCGTGCGGCCTGGTGTCTCGACGCAGGGGACATTACGAACCCTCCGTCGGCCCCGTCCCCTTTGCCTGGAAGTCCCGCAGGCAGACCGTCAACGCAATGATCTCCTGCTCGAGTCGATCGAGCACGGCTGGCGTGCCGTCGAGCTGACCGGTGCGTCCCATGGTCTCGAGTTCGAAGGCAGTCGCCGTCGGTCCCTCATCGACGAAGTTCGAAACCGATCCCTTCAACGCGTGCGCGGCACGTCTGACATCGTCAGCGGATCCCGCTGCGACGGCGCCGCGCAACCGCTCGAGCATGCGCGGGTACTCGTCGATGAAGATCGCCGCCAGCTGCGTGGCAAGCTCGGTGTCACCATCGAGACGCGAGAGCATCCGTTCGGGTGTCCAGTTCATGGCTGTGTGATCCACATGTGAGTGAAGAATTGGCCATCGCCCTGCCCTACGATGCGAGGCACACCTCCGCGTTGCCGATTGTGTCGAGGAATGCCTCGACGTGTCGACGGGAGAACTTGCCGGCCTGCACCTGCCGCAGAAGGTACTTGGCGGCCTCCTCATCACTGAGCGCGACGCGGTACGGACGAACGGACGTCAGCGCGTCAAAGACATCCACGATACCCACAATCTGCGCAAGCAGCGGAACCTCGTCACCACGAAGAGCGCCGGGGTAACCGCTGCCGTCGAGGCGCTCGTGATGAGAAAGCACGATCGGCCGGACTCGCCGGAGCGACTGCAAGGGCGCGCACAACGAATCGCCGATTTCCGGGTGGCGCTGCATGAGCGCAAACTCTTCCGACGTGAGCGGACCAGGCTTCAACAGGATAGCGTCGGGGACACCGATCTTGCCGACATCGTGTAAATACCCGCCGCGGTGGAGCGCGTCAAGATCCTCACTGCCGAGCCCGAGCGCTCTGCCCAGCCGCACGGCGTGGCGCGCGAGCCGCTCGCAGTGACCGTTCGTGCTCGGGTCTCGAGCCTCGATCGTCAACGCGAGCGTGACGAAAGCGGCCTCGGCTGAGTCCAATGCATCGATGAGGTGCTTCACGCGGGACAGAGACCGCACGCGCACGCGCAGCTCCTGCGGATGAACCGGCTTTGACAGGAACTCGTCCGCTCCCGCCTCGATGCCACGAATGCGATCGCTCAGATCGGTCTGACCCGTGACCATGACGACAGGCGTCAACCGCGTCGCCGGATCGGCCTTGAGGCGACGGCATACTTCGAGTCCATCCATGCCAGGCATCTCGACGTCGAGCAGGATGACGTCCGGGCGCTCGCGTTGGATCGCGTCGAGCGCCGAGCGGCCATCGGGAGCGCTGACGACTTCGTGATCGGTGCTGAGCAGGCGCTCGAAGAGCAACCGCACGCTCTCGGTGTCGTCCGCCACGAGCACGCGGCTGCGACGTGTGATCGGCAGGCCTTCCATCATGACGCCTGCTCCAACGAGTCGTCGTCCAGCGGATCGTTGCGACGCGGACCGCTGGGGATGCGCGCATGGAGCCCGTGGCGCTCCAGTTGGCGATAGAACGCACGCCGGCTGATACCCAGCAGACGAGCCGCGACGGCCTTGTTACCATGCACCTCGTCAAGCGTCTTGATGATGTGCTCGCGCTCGATCGCCTGAAGCGGCAAGGTGGCGTCACGTCGAGGAGCCGGGCGTGTCGCGTTCCGCGTTGGCGAGGCCTCGAACGCGCCGGCCAGGTCACGCTCGGAGACGAACTCACTTTCCGCGAGCATGCATCCGCGCTCGATCACGTTTCGCAACTGGCGGACGTTACCTTCCCACGGCGCTTCGATGAGCATTCGCTCCGCGCCGGTGGTGACACCGGTCAAAGGCTTGGTGAAGCGCTGCGAGAACGAGCGCACGAACGCCGACGTCAGGAACGGGATGTCCTCGCGACGATCGCGCAGCGGCGGCAACACGACCTGTGCGACGTTCAGTCGGTAGAAGAGGTCGCTTCGGAACCGGCCGGACTCGACCTCTATCCGCAGATCGCGATTGGTTGCCGCGATCAGCCGCACGTCGACCTTGCGCGTGTCGACCGAGCCGACACGCTGCACTTCCCCGTTCTCGATCACGCGCAGCAGCTTGGCCTGCACGGTGAACGGCAGCTCGCCGACCTCGTCGAGGAAGAGTGTGCCGCCATCTGCCGCTTCAAAGAGGCCCGGCTTCGTCTCGCCTGCGCCAGTGAATGCGCCACGGACGTGACCGAAGAGTTCGCTCTCAGAGAGCGTTTCAACCACCGCCGAGCAGTTGACAGTGATGAAGCGCTTGTTCCCGCGCGGTCCCAGTTGATGGAGCGCGCGAACGGCGAGCTCCTTACCGGTTCCTGTCTCTCCCGTGACGAGCGCAGTGCGCGCATGCGGCGCGAGCCGGCGCAGCAGCGTGAAGACGTCCTGCATCGCGGGCGCGCGCCCGATCATTCCGCAGAACTCGAGCCGCTCCGCCATCTGCCCTTCGAGATCGAGCAGCGATCGTCGCCGCTCGACATCGCTGCGCACCGCTGCGAGGAGACGCCGCAGTCTCGGGAAATCGAACGGCTTGGTGAAGTAATCCTCAGCACCGAGCTTCACGGCTTCGACCGCGCTGTCGATCGTGGCGTCACCCGACATGAGCACGACACGGCAACCGTGGCGAACATCGGCGATCGTCCGCAGGACATCGAGCCCGGTCACGCCAGGCATGTGGAGATCGAGAAGCACCAGATCCGACGGACGGGCGGCGAGCTGCCGCTGCGCGTCCTCGCCGTCTATCGAGGTGGCGACGTCGAAGCCTTCCTTGAGCGCGATCGTGCCTATCAGCGTCAGAATCGCGCGGTCGTCGTCGACGATGAGTAATCGTGGGCGCGGGGCCTGCATAGATATTCCCGAGCGCCGGTGGAGAGACCCGGCCTCGCACCTTCAATCGGAAAAGCCCGCGCACACTTGAAGACACACCCGCCCAGTGGGCGGATCCGGCACATTTTCGAGGTTTTCCTTCGGAAGCCTGCCGGGCGGTGACCTAGCTGTCACCCCAGATTTGCCGCAGGCGTGCGTCGCGACCGCACGACCGCCGGTAGAACTGGTACTGCGTGGCATAGGCCTCGTGATAGCCCTGGTGATAGGCCTCTGCCGGGTAGAACGCGCTGGCACTCGTGACTGGCACGGGAATCGATTGGTCGAAGCGGTTCTGGATTCGCTGCCGGGACGACTCGGCCGCGGCGCGCTGGGCGTCAGAGTGCACGAAGATCTCAGGACGGTATTGATCGCCGACATCGCAGAACTGCCGGTGCGCGACGAAGGGATCGACGTTGCGCCAGAAGTGATCGAGCAACTGGTCGTAGGTCACGACCGCAGGATCAAAGACGACTTCCACGGCTTCCGCGTGCCCGGTGCCGCCACGGATGACGTCTTCGTATGTTGGATTGTGGACGCGCCCACCCGTGTATCCGGATGTCGTGGAGACCACGCCTGACACTTTGTCGAAGGCCGCTTCGACAGACCAGAAGCACCCGGCGGCGAAGGTCGCCATCTGGTATCCCTGCTGGACTACGGGCGAAGCCACCATCGCGTGATCACCCTCGTGCAGTCCGACGAAGCCGCCGCGAAGCCAGACGTATCCGACACTAAGCACAATCGCGGCGATAACGATGAGACGCTGCGCCGGCATGGTCGTCGCTAGCTGACTGCAGACTCCGTGACGAAACTGAGGGACAGTCCGTTGATGCAGTAGCGCAGGCCGGTCGGCTCCGGACCGTCGCTGAACAGATGTCCCAGATGCCCGCCGCAGCGCGCGCAGTGCACTTCAGTCCGGACCATCAGGTAGCTTCGATCGATCTCGGTCCCCACGGCCGCATCCTCGATCGGCTGCCAGAAGCTGGGCCAGCCCGTGCCGCTCTCGAACTTCGTTGTCGAAGAGAACAACTTCTGACCGCACGCCGCGCAGACGAACGTCCCTCGTCGCTTCTCAGTATTCAGCGGGCTCGAGAACGCTCGCTCAGTGCTGTGACCACGCAAAATCCTGTAACGGTCAGGTGTCAGGGCCGCATGCCACTCGGCATCGGTCTTCTGAATTGGAAACGCTGCGTCGTGCGCCGAGGTCGCGGTGTCGGGGCCGGTCAGCCAGAGCGCGAGCGGCCCCAGTATTCCCGCCGTAGCCAGCACGCCGACCGCCTGTCGCCTCGTGACGCTCATAGATGGGCCCTCACGCTCTTGGACCCCGGCAGCGGGGAGATGGGTTCACGGACAGGTTAGCGCAACTCTGGTCCATGGGCGCGGAGCCATTGACGCGCTTCGCGATAGCGCGGGTACGCCTCTGCCACCAGCCGCCAATACGCCGGCGAGTGATCCATCCGCTTGAGGTGCATGAGCTCGTGCATGATCACATAGTCCCTCACCCAGTCCGGCATGACGATGAGCCGCCAGTTGAGGCAGACGTGACCGTCGCGGCCGCAGGAACCCCAGCGGGTGCGCTGGTTGCGAATGCTGATTCGCGTGACACGCAGCCCGCGACGGTCGGCCAGCTCCCGCAGGCGAAGCGGCAGTTCCGCGCGCGCCTGCGCTTTGAGTCGTTGTCGATCCTCGGGAGAGAACGGACCCTGCGCCAGGGCTGCGCGTTGACGCAACACCCAATCGAGATGACGTCGCGCAAACGCATCGGCCTCGCGCCGCGATCCCCCGCGCGGGATGGTCACCCGCACGCGGCCGTCGTGTTCGACGCGCAGCAGGTAGCGCCTCGCCCGCAGATGGCGCACGAAATAGATGGGGGCAATCGGTTCCGACGTTGCCGGCGCGATCGCGGGCTTGCTAGTGCGCAGGAACGGCAGACCCAGTTGCACGGCGACAGGATACCTGATTCGTACAACCCTCTTGACATCCCCTCCGCCATAAGTGTTATTTTTATCGCACTAGTGCGAGGTACATAACACATGTCCGACAACCTCCATACGGTCCTCACGCGACGCGAGCGCCAGATCATGGACGTGCTCTTCCGGCGCGGCCGTGCCACCGCAGCCGAAGTCATGGACGACCTCCCCGGGTCGCCCAGCTACTCGACGGTACGCACGCAGCTGCGCGTCCTCGAGGAGAAGGGACACGTGCGCCACGAGGAGGAGGGCGTGCGCTACATCTACATGGCCGTCGTGAAGCGTCATGCCGCGCGCAAGACGGCGCTCAAGCATCTCGTCGACACCTTCTTCGATGGATCGGCGGAGAAAGCCGTGGCCGCGCTGCTCGGTGGCGAGGCCGCGCGCGTCAGTGGCGAGGAGCTCGATCGCATCTCCGAGCTCATTTCCAGGGCACGGATCGCCGAACTCGCCCAGAAGGCACGAAAGGACGGGCCGCGATGACTCTCCTGCTCAGCGTCACGCTCAAGATCGCGCTGATCACGCTCGTGGGCCTCGGCGCCGCGGTCGTCCTGCGAAGACAGTCGGCTGCGCTGCGTCACTGGGCGCTCGCCACGACGATGTTCTGCTGCCTGTGCGTGCCGGCAGTTGAACTGCTCCTGCCCTCCTGGTCGATTTCGCTTCCCGCCTCCTGGCTCACACCCTCAGTCACATCGTCACTGCGTCTGACGAGCGACACGCCTGCGCCATCGCCCCCAACCGAGAACGCTGCCACTGATGCGTCAAAAGACGGTCACACCACGAGAGTCTTCTCCCCCACCGCATTGCTGGTTGGGATCTGGAGCGGTGGCGCGATCGCCGGGCTGGTGCTGCTGAACGTGGGGCTGCTGCGACTACGAAGTCTGGCGGCGCGGTCCGAACTCGTATCAGCCGGGCCGTGGCGATCGATCGCGGATGACCTCGCGACCCGCTATGGCATCCGTCGTCACGTTCGTCTGCTGAAGTGTTCCCACCCCACGCTGCTGGCGACATGGGGACTCCTCCGTCCGACGATTCTCCTGCCCGAGGGAGCCGAGAGCTGGAGCACCGATCGCATCCACGTTGTCCTGCGCCACGAGCTCGCCCACATTCTTCGTGGCGACTGGGCCGTGTCGATCACGGCCGATGTGCTCAGGGCCGCGTACTGGTTCAATCCGCTGCTCTGGATTGCCTGCCGCCAGCTGCGGCACGAGGGTGAACGCGCGTGCGACGACTTCGTGCTGGCCTCGGGTGTCAGCGCGTCGGAGTACGCAACCCATCTACTCGACGTCGCGCGTGAGTCGGCGCGGCGGCGACATCCCTGGTCTCCGGCTATTGCCATCGCTCATCGCTCGATGCTCGAAGGGAGAGTACGCGCCATGCTCAACGCCCGTCTCAATCGTGAACCACTGACCACGCTCACGCGAGCGACAACCTTTGCCGCCATCGCCGCCGTCGCAGTGTCCGTCGGCGTTGTTACCCTGTCAGGGAGCGCTGAACGAGTCGTCGCGCCCGACGTGCGACGGCCCCAGCAGCCGTCACACACAGCAGCGCCGGCCGCTCACACGCAGGCAAGCGGCGGCACGATCGCGGGCGTCCTCTACGACCCATTCGGTGGCTTACTGCCTGGCGCGTCGGTGAAGTTGACGCCAGTCGAGGGCGGGAGTGCACACGCGTTATCGACGACTCGTAGCGGCGCGTTTTTCTTCGGCGGGCTCGCCGCAGGCGACTACGAGCTCGTCACCGATCTGCCGGGCTTTATTCCCGTCAAGGTCGTCATCCGCGCCGAGCCGGGCCAGACAGTTCGACGTTACATCGCAGTGCCGATCGGCACGCTCGAGGAAACGATTCTGGTGACGTGCAAGGCTTCGGACCTGACTGCGTCGAGACCATCGGCACCAGGAGGTTCGGCGACACCAGGCGCGGCGCCACGTCAGTTAGCGGGAGCGCGCGGGGCTGAACCGAAGATCCCGGCCACGTTCACTGGTGGCATCGGTGGCCAGATCAAAGTGCCGCGGAAGGTCGCGCACACCAACCCGGTTTGCCCGACCGGTGTCACGCCGGAATCGACGGTGGTCCGGCTCGCAGGACGGATCGGCATCGACGGGCTCTTTACGGATCTCCATGAGGTGAGCAGCGTGCCGGCGCCGTTCGCCGCGTCAGCATTGGAGGCCACACGTCAGTGGGCGTTCACGCCAACGCTGCTGAACGGAGCGCCGATCGAAGTGAACATCAGCGTGACGGTGAGTTACAGCTGGTCGAACTGAACATGTGCGGGGTCAGACCCTTCACATGTGAAGAAGTGGGAAGGGTCTGACCCCGCGCATCTAGCGGAAGTTCGAGACGAGATACGCGTCCGTCTGAGCAGATCCGCGGGCAACGATGAGGCTCTTGCCGTCGGGAGTGCGACGGCCTCGCACGATGTCGAGCGTCGCGAGGTCCGTCACCCGTACCGGAGGCTCACCAGACAGCGGCTGCAGCCAGACATTCGTGCGCTCCACTGTGGAGAACAGGATGCCGTTGCCGTCTGCTGTCCACTCCATCAACCCGTTCGCTGTGGCGGGTGCAATCGTGCCCAGTTCTCGAGCCGGCGCCGATCCATCGAGCGGCATCGTCACGAGCGTCAATCGGTTCGCGCCAGTTGCGACGTTGATGCCCGCGAGCAAGCGGCCATCGGGTGAGACTGCCGGACGATCGATGCCTGGCGCGATGAGCGTGGACTCGCCGCCATCGATCGGGATGCGCCACGTCGCGACTGCCGATCCGGATTCACCGACAGACGCACAAATCACGAATCGGCCGTCCGGCGTGATCGATAGCCAGGCCGGACGCGGCAAGTGAGCCAGCAGTCGCGCTCCGCTGCCGTCGACATTCATGCGCCAGACACCGGTCTGACCATCGCGGCTCGAGACGAAGGCCACTGTCGTCCCGTCTGCGCTGACCGCAGGCCACAGATTCGTACCTTCCCTGGTCAGGATCCGACGGCCAGGTCCTTCACGGTCGATCAACGTGAGCTGCGTGTTGCCTCGCTCACCGGAGCTGACGATGGTGCGCCCGTCAGGCAGCGGGGCAATGCCAAGCAGGCCGTCATAGCGCTCGGACGCGATGCGCTGCGGGTTGCGTCCCGCGAGCGGAATCCTCCACAACGAGTACGCGGCGTCGAGACCGACTGAGACGAACGCCGAGCCATCGGCACGCACCGAGACATTTCTGTATTCGAGCAGATCTGGCGTGACACGATGAGGCTCACCGCTCGGATACGGCTGATGCCACACCTTGCGCGGGTACTCGCGAAATTCGTCCGCCTGATCTGCGACGAAGAGAATCCCCGAGCCATCAGGCAGCCACGACGTGAACGTCGCATCACGGAAGCGCCGTTGGAACGGTTGTCGCGCGCCGGACCGCACATCGACCGTGACGAGGCCGGCTTCGCCGGTACTTCCGTTGTGAACGACCGCCGAGATGTGAGCGCCGTCGGGCGACCACGAGGGCGCCGCGAAGAAGGCGGGCACGACAAACTCCGGCGCCTGCACGGTCAGCAGCGCGTGAAGGTTGTTGCCGTCGACGTCTGCAGTGACAAGCGATGACTTGCCGGGCTCCGGGAATCCTGCTCGATAAAACGCGAGGCGGCGGCCGTCACGCGAGAAGCTCGTGGTGCTGTCGATCCCTTCGAGGACAGGTGTTGACGCCCCACCCTGCGCGCTCACTTCGAAGAGGCGGCCCGCAGGACTCTGTGCGCTCTTCGTTGCGTAGAAGACGCGCGACCCGTCCGGCGTGAACGAGATCCCCCAGTAGCCGACCACGGCAGCCGGCACCAGCTCGATGGTCTGCCCCTGTTCGAGGCGGCGAAGCCGGAGGCCCTGCATGCCCCCAGCGGACTCGACCCAGGCCAGCTGCTTACCATCCGGCGAGATCGCCGCATCGATCGCCGTGCCGGTCGTCGTCAGACGCTCGATCGACACGCGGCCTGAAGACCCCGTCGCGGTCGCGAGCCGCCGGTTCGTCCACCACGCCGCGGCGACCGCGGCAACGAGTACGAGAGCGAGTCCGGCCGCCAGAAGATTCCGCGACCGCTGCCGCCGCGGCGCCTCGACGACCGCGGTGTCGTTCATCTTGCGGCGGATTTCGCGAAGATCGGCGGCGACCTCGCGCATCGACTCGTAGCGCTGCGCGGGATCCTTGGCCAGGCATTTCCGAACGATTCGCTCGAGCCCATCGGGCACTGACGGCACGTGCGTCGCCAAAGGCTCCGGCTCGTGCTCGACGATTTGCTTCAGCGTGGCAAATGCGTTGGGCGCCAGGAAGGCTCGCTTCCCCGTGATCGCCTCGTAGAGCACGCACCCATACGAGAAGACATCCGTGCGGTAATCGGTCGCTTGCCCCTGTACCTGCTCCGGTGACATGTAACCAAGGGTGCCGAGCAATCGTCCGCCGTCGGTCGCCGTCGGCTCGTGACCGGCATCCGTGCGGCTCTGCATCAGATCGGCACGGAGCTTGGCGATGCCGAAGTCGAGCACCTTGGCGTAGCCGCCCTCGGCGATCATCAGGTTCTCGGGCTTCAGATCGCGATGCGTCACGCCCGCGGTGTGCGCCGCGTCGAGCGCATCCGCGACCTGGGCCATGAACTCCAGCATGCGATCGAGGTCCAGCCGATTGCCCTCGATCGCCGAACGGAGCGTCTCGCCGGACACCAGCTCCATCGCGATATACAACACGGGTGGACCCACGGGAGACCCATTCCGCTTCGGCGAGCTCTCTCCGATGTCATAGATCGCGATCAGATGCGGGTGATTGAGCGCGGACGCGGCGCGCGCCTCGAGAACGAAGCGCTCGAGGCGATCGGAATCGCGCGTCACATCCTGCCGAAGGATCTTCAACGCCAGATCGCGGCCGAGGACAGCGTCCTTCGCGAGGTAGACCTCGCCCATCCCGCCGCGGGCGATCAGGCGGGTGATGTCGAAGCGGCGGATCGTTGTGTTCGACAGATCGTCGTCGGTCATCACGCCCGAGCTATTTTAACGGCGAACAGCCGGAAGCTGTGCCTCGCGAGCCGTTCACCGTCGAATCGTCGGTATCATGTTCGGCATGACCAGGCCGCTCGCGCTCACGCTCGCCTCCCTTCTCACGTTCACCTTCTCGATCCGTGCCCAGGAAGGACCGAACTCAGAGGAGGCCAGCCGTATCAGGGAGTCGATCACGGTACTGAACGAGATTATGTCGACCTCTGACACTTCGATTCCGGCTTCGCTCACCATGAAGGCCGAGGCCATTGCCATCTTCCCGGGCACAATCAAGGCCGGCTTCATCTTTGGCGGGATGCGAGGACGAGGGATCCTCAGCGCGCGAAGCGAGGACGGGTGGTCCGTGCCCACGTTCATGACGCTGACGGGCGGAAGCATCGGCCTGCAGATCGGCGGTCAGGCAACAGACCTGGTGCTCGTCATCATGAATCGGCGTGGCCTCGAGCAGTTCGTTCGCAACCAGTTCAAGTTCGGCGCCGATGCCTCTGCAGCCGCCGGGCCGGTCGGGCGCGACGCGCAGGCGAACACCGACCTGCAGATGCGCGCCGAGATTCTCAGCTATTCACGCGCCCGGGGGCTGTTCGCAGGCGTCTCGATCAACGGGAGCACGGTGCGCGCCGATCAGGACGCCAACCAGCGCTTCTATGGGAAACGATTGACCGGGCCACAACTCGTCCTCGACAGGACCATCGTCGAATCCCCCACCCCGGTGCCGGAGTGGATTCAGACGCTGAGCCGTCACATCACGCGATGAGCCCGGCGCACGCGCCGCGACGCGCTATTTCTTGAGACGATTCTCGAGACGATCGGCGAGTGTCGTGACGACCTTGATCCGCGCGAGGTTCTTGTCGTTGCCTGCGACGAGCGTCCACGGCGCGATCTTCGTGCTGGTGCGCTCCACCATCTCGTTCACCGCAATGGTGTAGTCCTCCCATCGCTTGCGGTTGCGATAGTCCTCGTCGGTGATCTTCCAGCGCTTGTAGCTGGTGCGAGTGCGATCCTTGAAGCGCCGGAGCTGCTCCGCTTTGCTGATGTGAATCCAGAACTTCAGGAGCAGGATCCCGTGGTTCGCGAGCTGCTCCTCGAAATGATTGATCTCTCCGTACCCGCGCATGTACTCGGCTTCCGTCGCGAAGCCTTCCACGCGCTCGACGAGCACGCGGCCGTACCAGCTTCGATCGAAAATCGTGAGGCGCCCCTTGCGCGACAGATGACGCCAGAATCGCCACAGATAGTGATGGGCGCGCTCTTCGTCGGTCGGCGCGGCGATCGGAATCACCTGGTAGTCACGGGCATCGAGGCTTTCGGTGACGCGGCGGATCGCTCCGCCTTTTCCGGCGGCGTCCCACCCCTCGAAGACGAGGATGGTCGAGAGGCCATGCTTGATGGCTCTGCGCTGCAGGAGACTGAGGCGAGCCTGCCCCTCCGCCAACTCCTTGCCGAAGTCGTCATCACTCAGCTTCACAGAGAGATCGAGATTGTCGAGGACGTTGAACTCGCGCTCGACGCGTGTGATCGCCTTGACTGGCCCGTCTGCCAGCGCCTTCTGATCTGATACAAGCGAGCGGCGCGACTTCCGGACGGCACTCTGTTCGATACCGCGCCGGATCGCGTCGCGAAGCGCGGTCGCGACGGCGACCGTCCGATACCGTTCGTCTTCTCCCTCCACGATGTGCCACTGCGCCGCGTCGGTGCTGGTTTTCCGAATGGCACGATCGGCGGCGCTCACGAACTTGTTGAACATCTCCCAATGCTCCCACTGCTCCTTCGTGACCCGCCACTGTTGCAACCGATCCTTCTCGAACGCCTTCAGTCGCTTCTTCTGTGCCTTCTTGCTCAAGTGCATCCAGAACTTGACGATGACCGCGCCATCGTCGGTCAGCGCTTGCTCGAAGGCAGCAACCTGGTCGAGCAGCGAGTCGAATTCCGCCGTGGTGGTCCGCCCAGCCACGCGATCGAGAATCGGCGAGGAGTACCAGGCGCTGAGAAATATCGCCATTCGTCCGCCCGGGGGCAGGTCGCGCCAGTACCGCCACAACCGGGGACGCTCACGCTCATCGCTCGACGGGTCGGTATAGCCTCGTGTGACAATCCAGCGAGGGTCCATCCATTCGTTGAGCAGGTTGACCGTCTCGCCCTTCCCCGCTGTGTCGACGCCAGCGAAGAGGACGATGACCGGAAACGACGCGACCTCACGGAGCTCCTGCTGCACCGCGAGCAGCTCCGAGCGCAGTTGCGGAACCTGTGCTTTGTAGTCGCTCTTCGACAGCTTGCGACCGACTTCGGCGGCTTCAAACATGGCCCGCAAGTGTACTGATTCCGCGGCTCGCAGTACGATGTGCATCTGATGACGGAGGTGATTCGCGTCGCGCCGGATACTCCAGACCCCACCGCGCTTGCCAGAGCTGCGGAGTGCCTCCGACGCGGCGGCCTCGTGGCATTCCCGACGGAGACGGTCTACGGGCTTGGTGTGAACGCATTCGATCGCCAGGCCGTGCGGCGGCTCTTCGCTGCAAAGGAGCGACCGCCACACGACCCGCTGATCGTTCACGTCACGTCGATCGATTCGATTGCCGCGCTCGCCACGCGCGTGCCGGCACATGTTGAAACACTCGCCCGCCGTTTCTGGCCAGGCCCGTTGACCCTGATCGTTCCGAGATCGCGCCACGTACCGGACGAGGTCACTGCAGGGCTGTCGACAGTCGCGGTGCGGGTGCCGCTGCATCCCGTCGCCCGTGCGCTGATCGAGGCGGCGGGTGTTCCCGTCGCGGCACCGAGCGCCAACCTCTTCTCGCGACCCAGCCCGACGCAGGCCTCGCACGTGATCGACGACCTCAACGGACGGATCGACTTCGTCGTCGATGGCGGCGCGACCACGATCGGCGTCGAGTCCACCGTGCTCGACCTCACGAGCGATCCGCCAACGATCTTGCGACCGGGTGCCGTCACTGTGGACATGCTGCGTGAGGTGCTGGGCCGTGTGGACGTGTCTCGTGGCTCAACGGCAGCCGATTCAGTCGGCGCCTCTCCGTTGCCATCGCCAGGGATGCTGGAGAAGCACTACTCGCCGCGCGCGGCGCTCACGCTCTTCGAGGGCCAGACGAGCGCGGCTCTTTCTTCCCTGGTCGGCGTTGCGCGCGATGAGCTTTCCAGGGGCCGCTCTGTTGCAATCATCGCTGCCGAAGAAGATCGCGGTGAACTCACCGGGCTCGCGTCCGATCAGAAGCTTGTAGTGCGTGTGATCGGATCGCAGGACGCTCCGGCCGTCGTTGCGACGAGACTCTACGCCACGCTCCGCGAGCTCGATGCCGCTGGTGCTGACGTGATCCTCGTGCACGGATTCCGCGAAGATGGACTCGGCGCGGCGGTGCAGGATCGTCTGCGACGCGCCGCCGCTGGCCGCGTCGTGAGAACCTAGCGCGCTACTTCAGGACTGGTGTCCAGCCGTCCTCGAACCGCGCTCGAGTGAGGAGTGTCAGGACGAGGCCGTAGTTGCGTACGCCCTCTTCAACGCGGTTGGCTTTGAGGTACTCGTCGTACACGCGCCAACCGGCGTCTCGTACCAGACGCACCTGCCCACGCCGTACACGTTCACCAATAGCGGCGACATCACCACGCGGTCCCTCCTCGAGCCCGGACGCGAGTTGCTGTCGATCGCCAGCGCCGACCTCCGAGGTGACCTCCCAGTACAGGAACAACCAGCCGCTATATGCCGCTGGCGTGGCCGCGCGAATGCAGGTCAGGACGCCGACGAAGCTCGCTTCCGATTCGTCGGCGTAGCCCGCCAGATGTGCCCATTCATGCGCGGCGACAAATGGCTTTTCGAATTCGAGCAGGTCTGGGTTCGCCAGCACTTCCAGGCCGAACGGGTTGATCATGCCGTCGACGCTCGTCCATCGGAAGTACGGCCCGAAGAGCGACGCCTTGAGTCGGCCTGGCACCGCGGTCCTGGCGGCCGACAGATCGGAGAGCACCGAGTGATACGCGTCGCGCATCCTGCGTTCGCGCCACGGCGAGGTACGCCATCCCTCAGAGTGAGCGGCCGGATGCATCGCGTTCAGTTGATGCACCGCCAGGCGGCCAAGCCGCAGAATCGCGTCCTGCGATGCGGCGCCATCGAGGACGAGCCTGTCGGTCAGCGATACGCGTCGATAGTTCAGTCCCCACAGCAACAGGAACGCAAGGTAGATCGCGGCTGCTGATGTCACCAGCCGCGCGAGCGTCGTCAAGAGCAGGGTCCACTTCTTCTTGCGGCGCGCCAGGCGTACACTTCGAACGAGAACCACCACCACGAAACAGGCAGCACCCACTGCCAGGATGTCGAGGAGCGCAAACGGGACGAGATTCGAGACCGGGGTCAGACCCCGCTGGATAATCGGATAGAGACCGGTCGAGTACCACCGCTCGACGAATCGCGCATTCGATCGGTGCGAGGCCGGCCAGCAACGCCAGCACAATCGCACCGAGACTCAGGGCCCGCCGCATCCAGACCCATTATCTGTTCACTTTTAAGACGGGGTCTGACCCCATTACAATTTTGCGAAGATGCGCCTGACGCTTGCCGTCGTCGCCGCGCTTCTCACCGCTGTCCCTGCAGACGCGCAGGTACAGTCTCCCGACGATGCCGGACGCATCGCCGGTCACGTTGTCAGCGCGTACGCCGAACTCCTGCCAGGAGTGACCGTGACGCTCGGCGGACGCAACGATCAGGGCGTCGGCTTGCGGAGCCAGACGACGACGGACACCAGCGGAGCGTTCAGCTTCGATCAGTTGCCGCCGGGCCGATATCGAGTCACCGCGTCCAGGCAGGGCTACACAGGCCGGCAAACACCAGACCCTCAGGCGGAACCCTGGGACTTCTTCGAAGCCGGACCGGCCGTGGACCTCACTGAGGGTGCGCAGGTGCTCGACGTCCAGGTCGTACTCCATCGCACTGCGAGCATCGCCGGACGCGTCATCCATCCTGACGGAAGCGCCGCACCAGACGTGCGCGTCCAGGTCGCCATTCGATCGGGCACCGGACGACGACCTTTGATCGAGGCGCAGACGACGAGTCAGTTCGACGGTCGCTACGAGATCACGGGCCTCCCGCCAGGCGAGTATCTCGTCGGCGCAATCAACGTAGCGATGCCAACCAGGCGAGGCGTAGACGTCACACAGACGACGCGGGAGGAAATGGCCCGGTCCGTGGCCCTGGCGGCCATGGGGCACTGGTCGTGGTACCCGGGCGTGCCGGACTCAGAGCCGGGAAACGCCGTCACGGTACTCGAAGGCGTGAACGCCGAGGGCATCGACATCTGGCTGACACCGTCGCAGCACTTCTATGTCTCGGGACGCGTGTTCTGGCCTGTCGGTGTGGCTGTGGACAACATCACCATCGACTACGGCGATCCCTGCCGGCGCGCGTTCCGGTCTCTCGCTCGTCTCCGATCCTGGCGGACTGTTCACGCTTAACGGAATCGCGCCCGGCGCGCTGACGATGCTCGTGCGCGCGGACACTGATCAGGGGACGCTCATGGGCATTGCGACGACTGAAGTCACCGTCGACTCCGTCGAGGACGTGCGCATCATCGTCGATCGACCGGGCCTCCTCGCTGGCCGGATTGTCTACGAAGGGAATGTGCCGGCGTCGTCGCGCGCGACATCACTTGTCGCGTTGCAGAAGCTTCTGACGGTGTCCGCGCTGTATCCGGTTCCCGAGTCGGCAATCGACTCGAGCGGACGCTTCGAGCTCCGCGAGACCATCGGCGAATACGAGTTCGATCTCGAGGGATTGGGAAGCGGCCTGACAATCAAGCGAGTAGTGCGCAACGGACGGGGGCTGCCGATGCCGATGAACCGGATTGGCGTTGCGCCTGGTGAAACGATCCGCGACCTCGAGATCGTCGTCGGCCGGTGACTTCGTCACTGACCCACTTCACTTACCTACTTTGACCTTTGCCCTTCGAACTTACAGAAGGCCTCGCCTTTTTCCTTCAGCCTGGCCTCGAGCCGCTCGGTGCAGTCGCACGACGAGCACGCCCAATACTCGGTGCCGTTCTCGTGGCGGCAGCGGCTGCGTGCATGCGCGTCTCTGATCGACACGAAATCGAAGTATGCCTCCCAGTAGGGGCGCTCTTCATCAAGTGGCGTGGCGCAGAAGCAGGTCTCGACCCACTTGACGGAGCCGTCAGGCAGTTGCCGTGCCTGCTGCATGTCGTACAGGTACTCGTCGCCGGCGACGGATCCGGCGCCGAGAGTGCCATCCTGGATGGCTCGATCGAGCGCCGGCCCCCGGCCAGGTTTCACGCGGGCGGTGACGAGATAGCGCATCAATTGCTCTACGATTCGCTTGTGTTGAGGCTATCGAGCAGTGGAGTAATGTTAACCTTTCGCGCATGCGAGCGACCGTGGTTTTCATCGGAGCGCTGCTGACGGCCTCCTCAGCCCTCGCGCAACAGACAGGCGACCGCTGGGAAAAGTTCGTCGCCGCCTTCGACGAGGCGGACCGGACGGCGCCACCCCCCAAAGGCGAGATCGTCTTCGTCGGCAGCTCGACGATCCAGCGCTGGGACACTGCGCACTATTTCCCCGATCTGAAGATCATCAATCGAGGGATCTCGGGCACGGAGCTATCCGACGCGCTCAGGTACATCGATCGGCTCGTGCTGCGTTACGAACCGCGACTGGTCGTCGTCTATGCGGGCGACAACGACATCGGTGGCGGAAAGATCTCCGAACAGATCGCCGTCGACTTCGAGCGGTTCGTGCGCGCGGTCCAGGCCACACTTCCGCAGACTCGCATCCTCTACCTCGGTATCAAACCGAGTCCGCTGCGATGGCTTCAGGTTGACCGGATGCGGGCTGCAAACGATATCATTCGGGCGATTTGTCAAAGAGACGACCGCCTCGCCTTTCTCGACTTCGACAACCTGATGCTCGGCTGGGACGAGAGGCCGCGGCGGGACTTGTACGTCGAGGACGGTCTGCACCTGACGCCGCTGGGATATCAGGTGTGGACAGCGGTGGTCAGGCCCTATCTGATTCCATAGCCAGACAACACATGAAGCACGTTCGCGTCGTCGCGATCGTTGGAGTGCTTGCGCTGCTCCCGATCGCCATCGCCGCGCAACAAAGCCAGCCGCCCGCCCCGACCGGAGGTGGACGCATCGGCGGCATTGGCATCGGCGCCTATCCTCAACGCAACGAAGACACAGCGGCTGTCGAGCGCGGCCGCGCCACCTTCAGCACCAACTGTGCGTTCTGCCATGGAGCTGATATTCGGGGTGGTGACGGCGGACCGAGCCTGCTGCGCTCGCAACTCGTCCTCGACGATCAGAAGGGCGAGCTGATCGGGCCGGTGATTCGCGCCGGCCGACCCGACCGCGGCATGCCTGCATTCGCGCTCACCGCCGATCAGATCGCCGACCTCGCCGCGTTCATGCACAGCTTCAGGGTCGCTGGTTACGACGCGTCTCGCGATCGTCCGCCGTCGATCGTCGTCGGCGACGCCGCGACCGGCGAGAAGTACTTCGCCGAGACATGCGGCGCGTGCCATTCAACGGCAGGCGATCTCCAGGGAATCGCCACACGTATCGCCGACTCACGGCTTCTGCAACAGAGTTGGCTGATGCCCGGCAGCGTACTTGCCCGCGGCGCTCCCCCACCTGCACGTCCTCGCCCACCGACGGCGACAGTCACGCTCTCGACCGGGGAAACACTTCAGGGACAGCTCGAGCGCGTGGACGACTTCGCCGTCTCGATCAAGATGTCCGATGGCAGCCGCCGATCGTTTCGTGTGACGAGCGGCGTTCAAGTGAGCATCGCCGATCCGCTGCAACCACACCGCGATCTGCTTCGCAGATACAAGGACGCTGACATTCACAACGTCACTGCTTACCTGATGACACTGAAATGACGCGACTCGCCCTGGCACTCGTTCTGTTGGTGACCGCGTCGCTATCGGCGCAACAGACAGGTCTGGACCCGGCCGACATTCTGAAGCCGCTGTCCGATTCATGGCCCACGTACTCGGGCGACTACTCCGCTCGTCGTTACAGCGCGCTCAAGCAGATCAATCAGTCGAATGTGAAGAGCCTTGGTCTCGCCTGGACGACGGCGGTGACGGCAGGGCCAGGCACGACAACGGTGGCACCACCCTTCGGGCCTGCTCCCCCGAGCGTCATCGAGGGCGGTGTTGGCGACAATGAATTCGTGGGCGCAACCACGATCAAAGGCGCAGTCCTCGCCGTCAACGGCGTGCTCTACGTGACCGCCCCGGACAACGTCTGGGCGCTCGACGCACAGGACGGTCACCTGCTGTGGCGATTCTTCTGGCGAACGCGCGGTGGCACGCACATCGGCAATCGCGGCGCGGCGATGTGGCGGAACTATCTGTTCTTCGTCACACCGGACGACTATCTCATCTCGCTCGACGCGCGTAGCGGGAAGGAACGTTGGCACAAGGAGATTGCCAGCTTCAACCAGCAGTACTTCCTGACCTCGGCGCCCGTCGTCGTCGACAACCATGTCATCGTTGGAACGGGCAACGATCTCGACTCGACCGGCTACCTGCAGGCGTTCGATCCAGAGACGGGCGACGTTCAGTGGACCTTCTACAGCGTTCCAACGAAGCCGGGAGATCCCGGCCTCGATACGTGGAAGGATCTCGACGCTGCGCGCAACGGCGGCGGCCATCCATGGCTGCCAGGCGCCTACGATCCCGAGACCCGTCTCTATATCTTCGGCACGGGCAATCCAACGCCGGCCTATACATCAGGGCCGCGCGGCAATGGCGACAACCTGTTCACGTGCTCCATCGTTGCGGTGCACGTCGACACCGGGAAGATGGCCTGGTACTTCCAGACCTCGCCGCACGACACGCACGACTGGGATTCGGCACAGACACCGGTGCTCGTCGATGGTGAGATCAACGGCCGTCGTCGCAAGCTCGTCGTGACCGCCAGCCGCAACGGCTACTACTTCACACTCGATCGCACGACAGGTGAGCGGCTCGTCACGAGCCAGTTCTCAGAGACCGCGAACTGGGCGAGTGGATTGAACGCCAAAGGCCAACCGGTCCGGATTCCCGAGAAGGATCATCACGTTGGCGGTGCGCTGGTGTCGTCGAACAACAGCGGCGCAACCAACTGGCCGCCGCAAGCATTCAGCCCGGATACGGGGCTGTTGTATGTCCCCGTGGCCGAGAACTACGCGATGTACTACCTGACCGAACTCGACCCGCGAGGTGCGATGGGCCTTGGCGGTAAGGACGAAATTTCGGTTGGCGGTGTCGGCAACTACATCATCGCCATCGACTACAAGACTGGCAAGACCGTGTGGAAGCACAGATTCAGCGCAGCGAATGATGGGCCGCGCAGCCCGGGCTTGTTGACGACGGCCGGGCGGCTGCTCTTCGGTGGTGACGTCTCAGGCAACTTCATCGCCTTCGATGCAGGGAATGGCCGGCCACTATGGCACGCGCGCGTAGGCAACGTCACGAACGCACCGCAGACCTACCTGGTCGATGGCCGGCAGCATGTGCTGATCGCAGCCGGTGATCGCCTCTACTCCTTTGCTCTCTACTAGCGAGGATCCCGCATGTTGACCCGCAGAGAATTCGGTGCAGTGGCTCTGTCAACCGTGGTGCTGCCCTCGGTGCTGCGCGCGCAAACGGTGTCTGGAGTGCGGCTCGGTGTTCAAACGTATTCCTTTCGTGAGCTGATGCGCCCGGCGGGCGCTGACATGGTCGATCCGATCATTGCCGCGATGCAGGAGTGCGGCCTCACCGAGTGCGAGTTGTGGGCGCCGCAGATCGAGCCGGCATCGCCATTCGGACGCGGACGCCCGACTCCAGAACAGGCGCAGCAGTCACGCGACATCGTCAGGAAGTGGAGACTCGAGACGCCGATGGATCACTTCCGCGCGATTCGGAAGAAGTTCGAATCAGCCGCGATGACGATTTACGCGTTCAACTACAGTCCGAACGGGAGCTTCACCGACGCGGAAATCGATCGCGGGTTCGAGATCGCGAAAGCGCTTGGCGCAGAGATCATCACGGCCTCAGCCACCATCGAGGCCGCACGCCGCATGGTGCCGTTCGCGGCGAAGCACATGATGCCGGTCGCCATGCACAACCACTCGAACGTGACCGATCCGAATGAGTTCGCGACCCTGGACAGCCTCGCAACTGCGCTCACGCTGTCGCCCCTCTTCAGGATAAACCTGGACATCGGTCACTTCACGGCCGCGAACTACGACGCCGTGGCCTACATCCGCGAGCATCACGCCCGCATCTCCAACCTGCACCTCAAAGATCGGAAGCAGGCGCAAGGCGACAATACGGCCTGGGGCAGCGGCGACACGCCGATTCGCGCGGTGCTCCAGCTCCTGAAAAGGGAACGGTGGCCGATCCGCGCGTACATCGAGTACGAGCATCGCGGTGACGCTGGACCAGTCGAAGAAGTGAAGAAGTGCTACTCGTTCGCCAAGAGCGCACTCGCCTGATCGGAAGGACCGCCCAATGCCGTTGAGCGTCCGGATCAAGCTCTCTTCGTTGATGTTCCTCCAGTACTTCGTGTGGGGAGCGTGGTCGGTGACGATGGGGACGTGGCTCGGTCAGACACTGGGCTTCAGTGGGGAACAGATCGGCCTTGCGGCCGGCACGACCGCGCTGGCCGCGATGATCTCGCCGTTCTTCGTCGGGATGATCGCGGATCGTTTCATGGCAACGGAGAAGATCCTGGCGGCGCTTCATCTCGTCGGCGGGCTCGTGCTGTTCTACGGCTCGACGATGAGCGCATTCGGCCCTTTCTATGCCGTACTTCTCGGCTACGCGCTGTGTTACATGCCCACGCTGGCACTGAGCAACTCGCTCTCGTTTCATCAGATGAACGATCCAGCGCGCGAGTTCCCGTCGATTCGCGTCCTCGGCACGATTGGCTGGATTGTCGCCGGGCTGCTCGTCGGCACACTTGGCCTCGAGGCAACAGCAACGCCGATGCGGCTCGCCGCTGGCGCATCGTTGCTCCTTGGCCTCTTCTGCTTCGCCCTGCCTCACACACCACCTTCACGAGGCCGCAGGGCATCGATGGGAGACGTGCTCGGGCTCGAGGCGCTCGGCTTGCTTCGCGAGCGCTCGTTCGCCATCTTCGTCCTCGGCTCGTTCCTGATCTGCATTCCGCTACAGTTCTATTACGCGTTTGCCAATCCGTTCCTGAACGAAATTCAGGTCGTCAACGCCGCCGGCAAGATGACACTCGGTCAGATGTCGGAGATTGGCTTCCTGCTCGTCATGCCGCTCTTCTTCCGAAGGCTGGGCGTGAAGAACATGCTGATTGTCGGGATGGCGGCGTGGGCGGCGAGATACCTGCTGTTTGCGTACGGCAACAACGGCCCACTCGCCTGGATGCTCTACGCCGGGATCGTGCTCCACGGCATCTGCTACGACTTCTTCTTCGTCACCGGCCAGATCTACGTCGACCAGAAGGCGCCGGCGAGCGTGCGCGCCGCCGCGCAAGGGCTGATTGCCTTCGTCACACTCGGCCTTGGCATGTTCATCGGCTCCTGGGTCTCGGGGCGCATCGTCGATGCATTCGCCCTGCCCGGTGGCGGTCATGCGTGGGAGAGGATCTGGATCGTGCCTGCGGCCATGGCTGGCGCAGTGCTGCTCCTGTTCGCAGCGTTCTTCCGCGCCTCGGATACCGCAGCCGCGCGCGCTCACGGCCACGCGGCTACGTCGGAGACCTGACGCCTCGTACTCCCTCCAGCGGGAATAGATCGCCGCGATCGCGATGAGCCCCATCGTATCGGCGCGAAGCGTTCGACCTCCCATCGTGACGCGCCGGCATGCAGACGCGGCCACCTCGATCTCTTCTGCGGTCCACCCTCCTTCCGGACCGACGAGCACCGTGGCCGCCTTCGGCGGCTCGACGTCGAGCTCCGAGAACGTGACCGCAGCTCCTGTGGCACCCGGTTCGACGAGCATCAGCGCGGGTCCAGCGAGCCATTTGTCCAGGAGGAACGCGATGAACGCGTCGAAGGTGACCGGCTCGAGGATCGGTGGAACGATGGCCCTGCCGCATTGCTTGGCCGCCGAAATCGCCACACGCTCCCAGCGCTCCTGGCGTCGGCCCTTCTCGAGAATCGCCGCCGTCGTCTCGGTTCTCGCAGTGAGGATCGGTCGTATCGCCGCCGCACCGATCATGACGGCGTCGCGCACGACGTCGTCCATCTTGTCGCCCTTGAGCACGGCCTGGGCGAGCGTGACCTGAAGACGCGACTCTGGCGCCGGCTCTCGAGTGGGTCCGAGGCGCACGTGTACGCCGTCTTTCGCTGCGGCCTCGACGACGGACTCGAATTCATCTCCGCTTCCGTTGAAGACGCGGACCGCGGCCCCCACGCCCAGCCTCAGGACGCGGGTCAGGTGTTCTGCTTCCTCGTCCGGAAGCGTGATCAGTTCGCCGGTAGCCTGCGCCTCCGGCGCAAAGAAACGGGGGTGCACGGCAACGAATTATAGAAGGTTGAGCTCGCTGCGCCGCGCAGTTTGCGTGCAGAGCGTCAGGTCGAGGCCGGACACTACGTTATACTCGCGGCACCTTCGATGTTCTTCCGCGGTCAGGCCATTGGGAAGTACCGCATCCTGTCCTCGCTGGGCAGTGGTGGCTTCGGCACGGTCTATCTCGCCGAAGACACGATGATCAAGAAGAAGGTCGCGCTCAAGGTTCCCCACAAACAGAACGTCAGCCTGCTCAAGGAGGCGCAGCTCCTCGCGTCCATGAGCCACCCGAACATCGTCAGCGTCCTCACCGCCGAGAAGCAGGACGATGTGGTGTTCATCGTGATGGAGTACGTGCCGGGCGAGACTCTGGAGAGCCTCATCATCCGGGAGGGCGTGATTGACCTTGCGAAGGCGCTCGATTTCAGCTGTCAGATCTGCAACGCGGTCGACCACGCGCATGGCGCCGGCGTCCTGCACCGCGATATTCGTCCGGGGAACATGCTCGTGTCTGAAAGCGGGTTGCTGAAGGTCAGCGACTTCGGTACGTCGCGCTACCTGGAAATCGCGGCGCATGGCACAACGGTAATCGGGAGCCCGCCTTACATGGCGCCCGAACAGTTCTACGGGAAGGCCGTGTTCGCGAGCGATATCTACTCGGTGGGCGTCACGATGTACCAGATGCTCACTGGCTCGATGCCGTACGACACGCCGGCACCGGGTGACATCAAGCGACTCGCACGCGGTGAGCTGCTCTCGGCCCCACGAATCAAGAACCCGAAGATACCGAAAGCGCTCAACGACATCGTGCTACGGACGATGGCTCCTGAGCCGACAGAGCGCTATCAGAAGGCCTCGGAACTGCTCGAGGCTCTGCTGGCGGCCCGGGAGCCTGCCCCGCGCCGCGCGGCCGGACGAGGTGGGACGGCCACTGCCGATGCCACTGTGGCTGAGATTCAATCGCGACTCAGAGCGCGCGAGACCCCACCAGCGCGCTTCTGCTGGCACTGTCGAAAACCGCTTCACGCAAGGACCGATCGGTGTCCTTTCTGTAACGAAGCGCAGTAACTCCGCCGTTCCAGGTTCCACGTTCCTGGTTCGAAGGGCGTATCTGCGCGTGATAATGATGTCGCCGAACCTGGAACCCTGAACTCTGAACCCCGAACATCGAACTCGAACCGAGAACACGAACCCGGAACTCGGAACCGGGAACACGGAACGGCACGATGCAAATCCTCCTTTTATCCATGCCGGACAGCTTCGAGCATACGCCGACGATCGCGGTGCGTATGCCGAACGGTGGTCTCGCTTCGCTCGCGGGCAACGTCGACAGCCATCACCAGGTGGCGATCGCGGATCTCATCCTCGCGCAGTCATCCGTACAAGCGACTGTTGTTCGACTGATCGAGCAGCTCCAGCCTCGGCTGGTCGGCCTGTCGGTCATGACGTTCCAGCGCAGCACGGCGCGGCGGATCATCTCGCTCATTCGCTCGCTCAAGCCTGAGGTGCTCTTCGCGGTCGGCGGCTATGACCCGTCGCTCGCGCCAGAAGCGTGGACGGATTCGTCGCTTGGTGTCGACTTCATCGTGCGCGGCGAGGGAGACCTCACGTTTCGCGACCTCCTTCGCGCGCTCGACGGACAGGGTTCGCTCGGCGATATCCCCGGGCTCTGGTTTCGATCGGCCGACGGCTTCCAGCGCAATCCGCCGCGGCCAGCGACGACGCTGAAGGACGGAGAGGTTCGCCCGCCGGCGCGCGCGGGTCGAGTGCTCTCCGGCTACACGATGATGGGACGCCCGATCGACGTCGTGGAGACCTCGCGCGGCTGCACGTTCGACTGCAGCTTCTGCTCGATCATCGAGATGCGCGGGCGCAACTTCCATCGCTTTACGATCGATCGCGTGATCGCGGACATCACGGACGCTCGCGATCGTGGAGCGCGCTCGATCTTCCTCGTCGACGACAACATCACGATCGACGTCCCTCGACTCGAAGCCCTCTGCCGCGCCATCGTCGAGCACGGTCTCGACGACATCATGTACGTGGTGCAGGCCATGACCGCGGCGATCGCCACGCACGGCGCGTCGCTCGCGCCACTCATGCGGAAGGCGGGATTCCGCTACGTGTTCCTCGGCATCGAGAACGTACTCGAAGACGATCTCGCGTTCCTGAAGGCCACCGCCAAGAACAGCCGGAAGCAGGAGAACACGACACTCGCCGCGGTGAACGTGCTCCATGAGCACGGCCTGCTCGTGGTCGGCGGCCTGATCGTCGGAAATCCCGACGACACGCGCGCGTCGATCGAGACCAACCTCGCGTTCGCGAGGGAGTACGTCGACTGGCCGTACATCCAGCATCCGACGCCATATCCAGGCACGCCGATGACGCGCGACTTCCGCGAGCGCGGGTTGATCGTCAACCAGCGTGTCGAGGAGTACGACGGGACGTCAGCGGTGACGCGCAGCACGCATCTCGATGCCGAAGAGATCGAGTTCATGCGGTGGCGTGCCGAGCGCTGGATGAAGGTCCGCCATATTCCCACGGCCTTCCGGCTTCATCCTGGCTTCGTGCTCAAGAACGGGCACGGGATGATGGCGCATACCTTCCGCGGCACCACCTGGCGTTCGCTGCTCGGTCTCGAATCAGTGCGCGACACGTTCCGCCGCTACCGGCAGATCCGTGCACGCGAACGGGAATACCTGGCGTGGCCAGACCCGCTTGGCGGGCAGCCGCTCACCGAACCCGCTGTGGCATCGAGCACGCTGAACTGGGTGGCTAGGTAGCTGGGTAACTGCGTTGCTCGGTAGCTGGGTAACTGCGTTGCTCGGTAGCTGGGTAACGCAACCTAACAACCTAGCACCCAGCCCCAGCAACCCAGCTACCTAACAACCTAGCTACCCAATGTCCCCGTGACATTGGGCATTTCCCGGAAGGACAGGTTACGATCGAGTTCGAAGGGAGCGTCGTATGTCATTTCCTGGGACCGGCAAGATCTGGATGAACGGCAAGCTCGTGGACTGGACAGATGCCAAGATCCACGTCGCGTCCCACGTCGTTCACTACGGCAGCGCAGTCTTCGAAGGCGCCCGCTGCTATGACACGCTGCAAGGCCCGGCCTGCTTCCGGCTGGACGCGCACATGCGCCGACTCTACGACTCCGCCCGGATCTACCGGATGGAAATCCCCTTCGATCAACAGACGCTCAGCGACGCAACGGTGGATCTGATTCGCACCAACGCGTTCAAGGCGTGCTACATCCGTCCGATCGTCTATCGCGGATATGACTCGCTCGGCGTCAATCCCGCGCCGTGCCCGGTCGACGTCGCCATCATGCTGTGGGAATGGGGCGCGTACTTCACCAAAGAGGCGATCGAAGAAGGGCTCGACGTCAAGATCTCGACCTGGGCTCGGAACGCGCCGAACACCACGCCGGCCATGGCGAAGAGCGTCGCCAACTACGCGAACGCGCAGCTGATCAAGATGGAAGCGATCGCCGACGGGTATGCCGAAGGCATTGCGCTCGACACACAGGGAAACCTGAGCGAAGGCAGCGGCCAGAACGTGTTCGTCGTGCGCGAAGGGATCATCTACACCCCGCCCATCGGCAACTCCGTGCTCTGGGGCATCACGCGCGACTCGGTCATGACCATCGCCCGCGAGCTTGGGTTCGAGGTCCGGGAAACCACGCTCCCGCGGGAAACGCTGTACATGGCCGATGAAGTGTTCTTCGTAGGGACGGCGGTCGAAGTCACGCCGATTCGGTCGGTCGACCGCGTGAAGGTTGGCCGGGGCCGGCGAGGTCCCATCACGGAGGCGATCCAGCAGCGATTCTTCCAGATTGTGAAGGGAGAGGCGGCTGACACCCACGGCTGGCTGCGGCCGGTGAACGTCCGTGAGGCCGCTACTACTGGAGCCGCCAAGAGCCGATAACCTACGGGAATAGTCCGATGGGCCGGTGCATTCCCGCACCGCCCCATTCGGCCACCCCGTAGCATGCACGTCAACGATCTGCTCAAGATTGCCGTCCTCAGCGGCGCGTCGGACCTCCATCTCAAAGTCGGGACCTACCCGATGATGCGGGTTCGCGGAACGCTGATCCCCGCGACCGAGGAGCGCCGGCTCGAACACGAGGATGTCGTGGCCATGGCCGCAGCGGTGCTGCCGGCCGGGCATCGCGATAAGTTCCGCGACAACCACGAAGTCGACCTGGCCTACAGCGTGGCCGGACTCGGCCGCTTCCGCTGCAACGCCTTCCAGCAGCGCGGCACCATCGGGATGATCTTCCGCGTCATTCCGATGCGGGTGGCGACCATCGAGGACTTGCTGCTTCCGAAGGTCCTGAAAAAGATCGCGAGCGAAGAACGCGGCCTCATTCTCGTCACCGGGACAACCGGTAGCGGCAAGAGCACGACCCTCGCCGCGCTCATCGACGAGATCAACTCGACGCGCACCACGCACATCATGACCATCGAGGACCCGATCGAGTACCTGCATCGGGACCAGCGCTCGGTGATCAATCAGCGCGAGATCGGCGTCGATACCCGCTCGTTCGGCGACGCGCTGCGCAGCGCGCTGCGTCAGGATCCCGACGTCATCCTGCTCGGTGAGATGCGCGACCTCGAGACCATTCAGACGGCACTGCTCGCCGCCGAGACCGGGCACCTGGTACTCTCGACTCTGCACACACTGGACGCGACGGAGACCATCAACCGCATCATCGCCGTGTTCCCGCCGCATCAGCAGAAGCAGATCCGCATTCAGCTGGCCAGCGTCATCAAGGCGGTGATCTCGCAGCGCCTGATGCCGAGGACTGACGCCAAGGGACGCGTGCCGGCGGTGGAGGTCCTCTACAGCACGGCATACATCCGGGACTGCATCCTCGACAAGGAGAAGTCTCATCTGATCCACGGGGCGATCGCGCAGGGGACGTCGCAGTACGGGATGCAGACCTTCGATCAGTCGATCTTCACCCTCTACGAGCAGGGACTCGTCTCCTACGAGGAGGCGCTGCGCTGGGCGACCAACGTCGACGAGTTCAAGCTCAAGGTGCAGGGCATCCACACCACGGCCGACATGGCGCGCGAGCAGATGGCGCGCACGGGCCAGACCACCGGCGGAAAGTCGCCGGAAATCACACGCTACGGCAGCTGATCCGCGCCCGCCCACGTAATTCAAAATGCAAGATGCAAAATGCAAATTTTGCGAACTTCATTTTGAATCCGTTTGCATTTTGAATTTTGAATTTTGCATTACATAGACTGAGTAAGTGTCCGCCGATACCTATCTGGCTGCGCTCAAGCTGCTCGCTCGACGCGAGTTGTCCGAGGCGCAGCTTCGCCAGCGACTCCTCCGTCGCCAGCACGACTCCGACGCGATCGACGCGGCCATCGCCCGACTCAAGTTCGATCGCAGTCTCGATGACGAGCGCGTCGCCGGCGCCATCGCCCGCTCCGAAACCGGCCTCAGGAAACGCGGGCGCTACCGCGTGACCCGTCAAATCGAAGCGGCCGGCATCGCGTCTTCGATCGCGAAGCGTGTCGTGGACGAGACCTTTGCCGCGATCGACGGCGATGCGTTGCTCGGACAGGCGCTCGCGCGACGACTGCGCGGCCGGACGCGCATCGCAGACGACCGCGAGTTTCAGCGCCTCTACCGCTACCTCGTGGGCCAGGGCTTTGAGCCGGACCGGGTCAGGGCGCTGCTCCGGACCTACAATAGAGAACAATGACCTCCAGGGAGATCCGCGCGTCGTTTCTCGCGTTCTTCGAGAAACAGGGCCACCGCATCGTTGCGAGTTCCCCGCTCGTGCCGCACGAGGACCCCAC
Organism: uncultured Acidobacteriota bacterium; assembly: GCA_963772955.1. Classification (GTDB taxonomy): domain Bacteria; phylum Acidobacteriota; class Vicinamibacteria; order Vicinamibacterales; family UBA2999; genus Gp6-AA40. The sequence continues at coordinate 393,751 of CAVYZF010000011.1, forward strand.
GCTCCTCTTCACCAACGCGGGGATGAATCAGTTCAAGGACGTGCTTCTCGGGAAGGAAACGCGCACCTATACGCGCGCCACGACCGTCCAGAAGTGCATGCGCGTCAGCGGGAAGCACAACGACCTCGACAACGTGGGGCCCTCGTTCCGCCATCACACGTTCTTCGAGATGCTCGGCAACTTCTCGTTCGGCGACTACTTCAAGCGCGAGGCGATCCCGTTCGCGTGGAGCCTGCTCACCGACGTCTGGCAGATTCCGAAAGATCGACTCACCGTCACGATCTTCCGGGGTGATGACTCTGTTCCCCGCGACCGCGAAGCCTATGAGCTCTGGAAGGCCCTGCTCCCTGCCGATCGAATCGGTGAGTTAGGCGCCGACGACAACTTCTGGACGATGGGCGACACGGGGCCGTGCGGACGCTGCTCCGAGATCTACTTCTTCCGTGGCGCGAATGTACCGTGCGGGGAGGAACTGGCTGGCCGCTCGTGCCGTGGCGTCGAGTGCGGCTGCGACCGCTACGTCGAGATCTGGAACAACGTGTTCATGGAGTTCGATCGGCAGGCCGACGGCAAGCTGAATCCCCTGCCCGCACCGTCGATCGACACCGGCATGGGCCTCGAGCGCGTGACGGCTGTCCTGCAGGGCCACCTATCGAACTACGACACCGACCTCTTCACGCCGATTCTTTCGGCGATCGGCGAACGCGCCGGCACGGCGCACCGCGGCACGATGGAGCCGTCCGACGTCTCGATGCGCGTCATTGCGGATCACATTCGCGCAACGACATTTCTCATCGGAGATGGCGTCTACCCGTCCAACGAAGGGCGCGGCTACGTCCTGCGCAAGATCATGCGGCGTGCGATGCGACACGGCAAGCGACTCGGCATGCAGGAGCCCTTCCTGTACACCCTGGTCGATACGATGGTGCGTGAATTCGGCGGCGCGTATCCGGAGCTCAAGACCGGACGTGACATCGTGGTCCAGATGGTTCAAGCCGAAGAAGAACGCTTCGACGCGGTGCTCACGAGCGGTCTGCCCCGCCTCGAAGAGATTCTCGACACAGCTGCCGCAGGCAACGGTCTGATACCAGGCGATGCCGCGTTCAAGCTGTACGACACGCACGGAGTACCGCGCGACTTCATCGAAGACATGATCGAGGACCGGAAGTTGCGGCTCGATCAGGAAGGCTTTGAGCGCGCGATGGAGGCACAGCGCCAGAAGGCGCGTGCCAAGAGCGCGTTCAAGAGAGATGCGACGAAGAGCAACGTCTGGACGTATTTAGGCGGTCTGGACCGTGACCTGGAAAACATTGGAGAGAACGTCTTCCGGGGATATGACATCACGCAACTGAACACACAGGTCGTAGCCATTTTTGGGCTCGATCAGGATCAAAAGGATTCGCTTTCGCAAGGCGAGGAAGGCTACGTGGCTCTCGCCGAGACTCCGTTTTATCTGGAGAGTGGTGGGCAGGTGTCGGACTCCGGCACTATTTCCAGTTCAGAGGGCGAAGCACGAGTGTTTGGCCTCGTTCGCGTCCCTCACTGGCCAAGATTGCACCGGGTGCAAATTGTGAGTGGCGTTCTACGACAGCGCGACCCGGTGCGAGCAACTGTGGCAAACGACGTGCGCGATGCGACCCGCCGCAACCACACGGCAACTCACCTGCTCCATGCCGCGCTTCGACAGGTGCTCGGCCAGCACGTCAAGCAGGCCGGCTCTCTCGTCGCGCCAGACCGTCTGCGCTTCGACTTTGTGCACGTCAGCGCGGTCACGCGCGAGCAGTCGCTCGAAATCGAGCGCATCGTCAACGAGCAGATCCTGCGGAACACGGTCGTGCAGACCGACGTGAAGAACACCCAGGAAGCGATCGCTGCCGGCGCGATGGCGCTCTTCGGCGAGAAGTACGGCGACAAGGTCCGTGTGGTCTCGATTCCGGGTTTCAGCGTCGAGCTGTGCGGCGGCACTCACGTCCGCGCGACTGGCGACATCGGGCTCTTCGCTATCGTCTCAGAGGGTGGCGTTGCCGCGGGAGTACGACGCATCGAGGCGATCACCGGCCTCGACTCGTTGACTGCCTATCAGCGTCAACGCGACGAGCTCGGCGCGCTTGCTGGCGCGCTCAATTCTCGACCCGGAGATCTTTCCGCCCGAATCGTCGCCGTGCAGGACGAGAACAAGCGGCTTACTCGCGAGCTTCAGCAGGCGAAAATGAAGGCAGCGCTCGCGCCGGCAGGCTCCGCACCCGGCGAAAGCGACGTCGCCGACATTGCGGGCGTCAAGCTGGTGGCGCGCCAGGTGAGCGGACTCGACAAGGATGGCCTGCGTGCGCTCGTCGATCAGCATCGAGGGCAGATCAAGAGCGGTGTGGTCGTGCTCGCGTCGCCGTCCGACGGCAAGGTCTCGATCGTCGTGGGCGTCACGCCGGATCTCACGAAGAGGGCGCCCGCGGGGCAAATCGTCAAGCAGCTCGCGCCGATCGTCGGTGGCGGAGGCGGCGGCAGGCCCGACTTCGCTGAAGCGGGCGGCAAGGATCCGTCGAAGATCCCCGAGCTCCTCGCGGCGAGCCGGGACGTTATCGAGAAAATGTTGTCGGTGTGACCGATCGGACCTGATCTCGCGCCACAGCCTTTGGTAGAAGACACGCCTCGCCGGCAGACGTGACAGCTGACTACGTCGATCGCTTTGCCGACAGCTCGTCGTAGGCGACCTGCAACTGCGGCGTGCCTTCATTGGAGGCGTACGCCGGCAGGCCGCCCTTCACGATCTCGTCCGCCGACTTGCCAGCGGCGATTCCCTTCCGCACGTACTCGAGCATCGCGCTGAAGTAGTCACGCAGCGCCAGCAGGTCTTTTGACGTTCCCGTGACCGGCGCACCAACCTTCGAGTGCCCGAAGATGTAGATCGTGTCCGCGTTGTGATCCTTGACTGTCTTTTCCAGGGACACGAGCCAGTTCCTGATCGACGCTCCCGCCGGGCGATCGACGCGCGGGTGTCGCAGGTGTGACATCAGATCTCCCATATGCACCACGTTCGCCTTCTGGAAGAAGATGACGCCGTCGCCGCCGGTGTGACCTGGCCCGTAGTGATGCGCCGACACGACCTCACTTCCGAGATCGATCTTCCAGTCGGTCTTGTAGGTTGTGTCCGCGTACGCCTGGTCGCCCTCGCTCTTGTTCGCCGCAGCCTGCTTCCGCTGCAGTCCAGGCGCGTTCTCCTGCGCCACGATCCTGGTGACTGACGGCTGCAGCACCTTGTTGCCGCCGGTGTGATCGGGATGATGGTGGGTGTTGATCAGCAGGTCGATCGTGCGACCACCGATCATCGGCTTGAACCCGTCCAAGAACATCTTCGACGTGTCGGCGAACTGGCTGTCGATCACGACCACCGCGTCGGGCCCGACCAACCAGCCCATCGTCCCGCCGCGCGCGGTGAACGTGCCGACGTTGCGTCGCAGCGATGCGAAGACAGGGACAGTCGGCGGGGCCGGAGCCGCCGCTGGCTGCTGCGCGAAGAGCCTGGGTGAACCGATCGCACCAGCTGCGATCGCGAGCGTCGATCTCACGATGAAGTCACGTCGATTCGAGTTCATACATACGCTCCTCGTCCGGCTGCAGCCGGACACGGCGATTGGCGAAGCCGGACACTACGACCGCATTGTGATGACGATCTTGCCAACAAACGTGCGCCCAGCCTGATGCTGATACGCGGCCGGCGCTGAGTCGAACGGAAAGACTCGGTCGATCACGGGTGTGAGGCGATTGACGGCGATGGCCCGGTTCATCTCGTCGAACATCGCGCGATCCCCGACGAAGATGCCGTGCAGGCTTCCGCCAACCATCATCAACGGCGCCGGATTGGTGTCGCCCTCTCGGCCGGCAAGGAATCCAATCAGAGCGATCTTGCCGCCGCGCGCAAGCGATCGCATCGATCGCGCGAGCGTCCCTGCGCCACCGATCTCGACGACGCAGTCCACGCCGCGTCCGGACGTCAGCTTTCTGACCTCCTGCTCCCACTCCGGCGTGCGCTCGTAGTTGACGACATCCGATGCGCCAAGCGCCATCGCTCGCGCCGCCTTCTCGTTACTCGACGACGTGGCGATCACTCGTGCGCCGGTGGCCTTCGCAAACTGGAGCGCCGCAATCGACACGCCACCAGTTCCGAGCACGAGCACCGTATCGCCCGCCTTGATCGGCCGGCCCGCATGATAGAGCGCGTGCCACGCCGTGACCGCAGCGCACGGTAGACAGGCGGCTTCCTCGAACGACAGATGATCGGGGATCGAGACCACGCCTTCCTCGTTGAGGACGACCTGCTCCGCCAGCATCCCATCGAGTGGCGATCCAAGGGCGGCTGGCTGGGGGCCGGGCTGGAAGAACGTCGCCACAACGCGCGCGCCTGGCTTGAAACGCGTGACAGCCGATCCGATGGCAATCACTTCACCAGCACCATCGGACAGCGGTATCAGGTCACGAGTGACGGCGCCGCCGAAGTACTGCCCCGCGACCACGGCGTGATCGCGATAGTTCAGCGATGTCGCGCGCACACGAACGACAACCTCGCGCGCGCCAGGGACAGGAGAGGTGCGCTCAACCAGTCGCAACTGATCGAGGGTCGTGCATCCTTTGGGAACAATCCAGGCGCGCATGCACTCAGGCGGCGGACTCGGCGTCCGCGTCCTCGTCCATTTGCCGAACCGGCCGGCGACGGAGCACGCGGTTCCACCACATCACGACGCCGGTGAAGAACATCACCGCGGGCACGAGGCCGACGATCGCCCAGAAGGCTTTCAACCAGGGCAGCCCTCGCCAGCGGCCGAAGTGCAACCGCGTGAGCCATGAGAGGACGATGTCGCCGGGGCGCTCACCGAGGAAGGCGTCTGGATCTGAAATCGAATCGACGAAGTTGGAGAACGGTTCCGGGACACCGAGATAAAAACCGGAGATGCCCCACATCAACATGAAGAGGAAGAGCCAGAACCCGATCGAGCTGTGCAGGTCCCAGTTGAATCGTTTCCAGCCGACGCCGCGCTTGATCACGAGGCTCCGCTTCCAGCGGCTCACGCCTGGCCACCAGACAACGACGCCGGTCACAAAGAGCACGGTGGCGACTGCACTGAAGATGCCGTTCCAGAATCGCCCCTCGCGATCGAACAGGAGTTCATCATGCAGACGCGCCAGCCAGAGGACGAAGTACTCGCCCTGTGTCACAGAGTCGCCGAGCTCCGCACCTGTGTACGGATCAAAGAGGCGCTCTTTCTTCACGCCGTCTTTCTCGACCCAGACTTCGAGCGTCGGGTTGCGACGCGAGATCCGGTCACCCAGTCGTGTGATCTCCCAACCGGGATACGCCTTCTGCGCCACCGCGCGCAGCTCGTCCTCGGTGAGGATCTTCCGTCCCTGCTCGTACTGCGGCCGCGGTGTCGCGAAATACCGATCCATCTCGTTGCGATAGACCAGCGCGCTGCCCGTGATGCTGAGCATCACGATGTAGAGTCCAATCGCCAGGCCGATCCACAGATGAACTTGGAATGATGCCCGCCGCAGCCACAGCCGCTGCGGCTGCCGCATCCAGGCTTGCCAGAATTTCACGTCGCCCCCGCCTCGGCCATCGAACGCCGCCCGTGAGTTGTACACCACATTCCGAAGTTTTGCCCCCATCCAGCCGATAAGACATGAAACCCCATGGAAGAGCGACTGGGCATGCGATTCCGTGCATTTCTGTTTGCGGCCTTCGCGGCGTGGACCTGGCCATCCCAGGCGGATGCCCAGATCTACGCATGGAGGGACGCCAACGGGACGCTGGTCCTTTCCGACCGATCGATCGACGCGCCAACCACGGTCTACAAGGTCGCTGGCTCGCCCAAGTACGTGACGACCCGCCCCGCCGAGGACGTCGTTGAGGACGAACGATTCGAGCCGCTCATTCAGGAGCACGCGGCCCGGCGGTCTTTGCGGCCCGAGCTCGTGCGAGCCGTCATCCAGGTCGAGTCCGGCTTCAATCCGCGCGCACTCTCCCCCAAGGGTGCAATGGGATTGATGCAGCTGATGCCGGCCACGGCGCGCAGCCTTGGCGTGAACAACCCCTGGGATCCCGCACAGAACATTCGCGGGGGCACCGACTATCTTCGCGAGCTCCTCGACGAGTACGAGGGCAACGAAGAGCTTGCTCTCGCGGCGTACAACGCCGGTTCCGGCGCGGTCGCGAAGTATGGCCGCCGGATACCTCCATACCGCGAAACACGCGACTACGTTCGTAAGGTCGGCGCTGCCGCTGGTGAAGGCCCGGCCTCATCGGGCAAAAAGCTCATCATCTACAAGACCATCGAGGTCCTGGACGGCCGCGCGGTTCCGCGATATTCATCGGAGAAGCCCTCCTCAGGAAGCTTTCAGATCGTCAGCCGCTGAAATTCGCAGTGACCAACCGGTAGCGGCGCGTCTGAAGACGCGCCTCTACGCTATAGTCCCTTCGTGCGCGCTTCACGCACGTGCATCCTCATCGTCCTGTGTGCGGCGGCAAGCCTCGCGGGCCAGAGCCCTGAGCCGCTGCCGCAATCACTCACACAGATGATCGAGGCCGAGCGCGCCTTCGCGGCCCGGGCGCTCGTCGCCGGATGGAAGCAGGCGTTCCTCGAGTATTTCGCGCCCGACGCCGTCGGCTTCGATCAGGGTCAGGCCGGGCTCGCGCGTGAGCAGCTTGCCAAGGCTCCCGATCCTCCGCCCGATCTGCAGCTCATTTGGGAACCACGGTTCGGCGACATCGCCGGCAGCGGTGATCTCGGCTATCTGACGGGACCTGTCCGCAACGTGCGTGCCTCGCGTGACGGAGGCAAGCCGCGCTATTCCAACTACATGAGCGTGTGGAAGCGACAGCGCGACGGCTCGTTCAAGGTCGTGATGGACGCCGGCATCAACACGTCAGGACCAGTGACGTTCGCTCCTGGCTTCACACGAGCCTCGCAAGCGAACCGCTTCACCGGCGACTACGACGACACCACACCGCCTCTCGGCACGGCGGATGGACTGCTCAATGCGGAACTGCGTCGCGATCAGGCTCGCGCCTACCGTCCGAACCTGACTGCCTTGGCCCGGCTCCATCGCCCGAATGTGATGCCGATCGTGGGTGACAAGCGGATCCTGCAATGGCTTGCCACACAACCAGCGTTCACGACGACGGACACTCGATACACGGAAGCGGCAAAATCAGGCGATCTCGGCTACTCGTGGGGCACTTACAGCACCAAAGGTGGGCGCGCGACCAATGGTGGGTTCTACGTGCGGGTCTGGGTCCGGGAGCGAAATGGCCAGTGGAAAGTGGCACTCGACGTCCTTCAGCCGCAGTGACACGGCGGGCGTGGTACAATAAGCGCTTTGTAGCCGTGAGATTTTTCACGACTGAGAGGACGCCAGAACCGTGGCCAAGCGCACCAAGTCCGCACTGAAGGCAAATCGACAGAACATCAAACGCCGGGAACACAACCGGACCATGCGGTCCAAGCTGCGTTCGGCGCTCAAGTCCATCCGGGCTTCACTCGACGCCAAGGATGTGACCGGGGCGAAGGCGGCGCTCAGCAAGACCGTGTCGCTCGTCGACAAGATGGCGACGAAGGGAATCATTCACAGCAACACGGCTGGGCGTTACAAGTCGCGGCTGGCGACTCGGCTTCAGAAGGCGTCGGCGTAGACAGCCTCAGCCCACAGGCGCGTCTGGAGACGCGCGTGCCAGCGAGCCTCAGGCTCGCCGGCTCTCGCACAATTCCACCACCAACCGCTCGATCAGGATCCGCGGGTCTCCGCCCGAGGATTTCAACGCAATATCCGTCCGGAAGACCGCTTCGACGGCCGACTTTACGCGCCGTGCCGGCAGCCGCTGCGCTGCAAGCCGCAACTGGCCGAGGATGAAGAACGGCACCATGCCCGCCTCGAGCGAACGTCCCACTTCCCTGAGCGCTTCACGCACATCGTTGCGCTGAATCGCGTTGGCGATTCCAAAATCGGCGTGCGCCTCCGGGCCAGCCGGCACCGCCTGCTTCACATCGTCCGGCGTGATCGTCTGTTGCCCCATCGCGTAGAGACTGAGGCGCTCGAGTCCTTTCCGCAGGCGAACGATGTCCAGACCAGTTCGTGCGACGAGCGCCCGCGGGGTTGCCGGATCGAGGGTGAGGCCGTCACGCGCGGCCCGGACCTTGACCCAGCGTTCGGCGTCGGCCTCGTTCTCGATGACACCGCAATTGACGACCTGCGCCTTGTTCATGAGCCGCTTGACAACGCGGCGGCGCAGATCGAGAGTGCCGCAGACGAAGACAATCGTCGTATGAGGCGCAGGCGCATCGAGGAACTCCTCGAGCCTCTGCAGTTCTTCTTCGGATGCCTTGCTCTCTCGCTTCGGGATGAACAGCTTTTCCGCTTCGTGGACGATCACCACTCTGCGCGGCACCATCATCGGCAGCGTGCTCGCGGAGTCGACGAGATCGTTCACCCTCATCTCGCCGCCATACATCCGCTCGACGTTGAAGGCGCGCAGCCCCTCGTCAACCATCTCGGAGAACTCGGCCGCGACCGCCGACTTCTCCTGATCGTCGCCGCCCACGAGAGCGTAGAGCGGCTCGGTCTCGCCGGAGGCGATCTGTTTGCGGAGAACCGTGGTCGCAACGGGCGGCACGCGGCTAAAACGCCTCCAGGATAGCGGTCACGATCGACCGCGCCACGTCCGTCGCGATGCGATCGGCCGATGTTCGCTCCTGGTCGACAAACGTCGATCCCAGATTCGTGATGTCACCGCCGCGCTGGGAAAGATCGTACTCACCGCGAACCGTCAGCGCATCGTTCGACCACAACGCCATGTTCGTCTGCGCGTCCGTAAAGGCCACCTTGATCGTCCAGGTAAAGAGATACCTCGAGGCCAGTTGCTGTTCGTTGAAGCCGACAGGCTGAACGGAGATGGCGAGGATCTCTCCGGTCAGAATGGCGTCAGCTCCCTGAATGTCCGGCACCACGCGGTACTTGCCGCGGCCGATGAACTCCGTGCGCACCTTGTCGGTCAGTACCTGCTCGACCTGAGAGAAGCTGCTGCGATTCTCGAACGAGGGGATGCCGACCACTCTGATCGAGTCGGGCAGGAACGAGCCGCGGCCGGCGAGCGCGTACCCACACCCTGATGACAGGAACCCGAGCATCAGAGTGGTGGCAATCGCGAGCTTATTGAACGACCAGCGAGACAAGCTTTCCTTTCGCGACGACGACCTTCTTGATCGTCTTCCCGTCTGTGTGCGACTTGACTGCCGGATCAGCCAGCGCCAGGGCCTCGAGTTCGGCCTCGGAGGCACCGGCATGAACCGTCAATCGACTGCGAACCTTTCCGTTGATCTGCACCGGCACGACAATCTCGTCAGCCTTCGCGACTTCGGCATCGAACTCCGGCCACCCGGACGCGGACAAACCGCCCTTGTGACCCAGCATCTCCCACAGTTCTTCACCCGTGTGCGGAGCAAACGGCGAGATCATCCGAACCAGCGCATCAACGGCTTCCGTCACGACGACGACGGTGCCAGGACGCTCGAGAACGCTGGTCTGCGTCGCCGCAGATGTGTGACGGGCAGGACTGCCTGTTTCCGTCTGCTCGCTGAACACATAGAGCTCGTTGACCAGCTCCATGATCGCGGAGACCGCCGTGTTGAGCTGCTGGCGCTCCTCGATGTCCACGGTGACGCGCCGGATCGTTTCGTGCGTCTTTCGGCGCACACTTCGTTCAGCCGCGGACAGTTCGTCCGTGTTCTTCGTCCCGCGTCCGGACGCAACCGCGCCGGCCCAGTGATCGACGAGCCGCCACACGCGCGCGAGGAAGCGGAAGCTGCCCTCGAGACCAGTATCGGTCCACTCGACCTCTTTCTCGGGCGGCGCGACGAACATCACGTACAGACGAAGAGCGTCCGCGCCGAATTTCTGCAGCATCGTATCGGGATCGACAACGTTGCCCTTCGACTTGGACATCACGTTGCCGTCCTTGAGCACCATGCCCTGCGTCAGCAGCTGCGCGAACGGCTCGGCGTGATCGACCATCCCGATATCGCGGAACACGCGCGCGAAGAAGCGCGAGTAGATCAGATGCAGGATCGCGTGCTCGACACCGCCGCTGTAGAAATCGACCGGCAGCCAGTACCTGCAATTTCGCCGGATCGAACGCCATCTTGTCGTTGCGCGGATCCACGAAGCGGTAGAAGTACCAGGAGGAGTCGACGAACGTATCCATCGTGTCCGTCTCACGGCGAGCCGGGCCGCCGCACTTCGGACAGGTGACGTTGACGAACTGTGGCACCTGCGCGAGTGGCGAGTCGCCACGGCCGGTGAACTGCGCGATCTTCGGCAGCTCCACTGGCAGCTGGTCGTCCGGCACCGGCACGATCCCGTCCTTCTCACAGTAGATCATCGGGATCGGTGTGCCCCAGTACCGCTGCCGCGAGATGCCCCAGTCCTTCAGGCGGAACTGAACCGTCCCCTCGCCGATCCCGCGGGCACGCGCCCACTCGATCATTCGCTTCTGTGCGTCCTCGGAGCTCAGACCGGTGAACTCTCCCGAGTCGACGAGCGTGCCGTACGCCGGCACCGCTTCGGTCATCCCATCAGACGAAGCGGCCTTGCCATCAGCCGTGACGACGACACGCACGGGCAAGTTGAACTTCCGGGCAAACTCGAAGTCCCGTTCGTCGTGGGCGGGCACGGCCATCACTGCGCCGGTCCCGTACTCACCAAGGATGAAGTTCGCCACCCAGATCGGCACGGGCTGACCGGTAAACGGATTGATCGCGCGGAAGCCGGTGTCGAATCCCTGTTTTTCGATGTCGCCGCTGACGCGCGCGGCGCGATCCTGCAACCGGAACTCCTGCGCCTTCCGCTTGAAGCCGCCAGGATCCGGAGAGCGGTCAGCGAAGCTGGCGACGAGCGGATGTTCAGGACCGAGCAGCACGAACGTCGCACCGAAGATTGTGTCGATGCGGGTTGTGAAGACCTCGATGAAGCCGGGATCCGCGAGCGGGAACTTCACGCGAGCGCCCTCGGACTTCCCGATCCAGTTCCGTTGCATCGTCAGAACCTTATCGGGCCAGCGCGTGAGTTCCGCCGTGGCATCGAGTAACTCGTCGGCGTACGCCGTGATCCGGAAGAACCACTGCTCCAGGTCACGAGTCTCGACCGGCGTGCCGCAACGCCAACAGCCGCCGTCGACGACCTGCTCGTTGGCGAGCACGGTGTGATCGACCGGGCACCAGTTGACCGACGACTTGCGCCGGTACGCGAGGCCGCGCTCGAACATTCGGATGAACAGCCACTGGTTCCACTTGTAGTACTCGGGATCGCAGGTCGCCAGCTCGCGCTCCCACGCGTAGCTGATGCCGAGACGCTGCAGCTGCCCCTTCATGTGCGCAATGTTGCCGCGCGTGGAAACCTCTGGATGAATGCCGCTCTTGATCGCCGCGTTCTCTGCGGGCAGACCGAAGGCGTCCCAGCCAAAGGGATGGAGGACGTTGTAGCCGCGCATCCGCTTGGTGCGCGCCATCACGTCGCCGATGATGTAGTTCCGCACGTGGCCGACGTGAGCGTGGCCCGAGGGATACGCGAACATCTCGAGGCAATAGAACTTCGGCCGGGATGTATCGACCTCTACTTCGAATGCGCGTGAGTCTGCCCAGCGCTTCTGCCACTTCCGATCGAGTTCCTGCGGGTGGTAATCAGCCATATGAAACGGGGTCGGGGGTCATTTGTTGAGGACAGTCAGTGTCGGTTCGCCGACAAGTGTCCTGATCAAATGACTCCCGACCCCATTGCCTATTATAGCTTCCAGTACTTCGCGAGATGCGGCGTGACTGCCTTGATCGTGGCTTCGCCACGAGATGTTGGTCCCGCAGGCTCGCTGCTGCTGGTCTTCTCTCCGGCAAGCGCGCCAATCGACGCGCGTAAGCTCGTCGCCAACCCGGCCAGGTCGTAGCCGCCTTCCGTGATCGCGACGACGCGTCCCTGCGCCGTCGCGTCGGCGATGCCGGCGATGGCGCGCGTCAGTCGTCCGAAGTACTCACCGGTCAGACGCATGCCCGCGAGGGGATCGTCCATATGCGCATCGAACCCAGCCGAGATCAGCACGAGCTCCGGTCGAAACTGCTCGAGCACCGGGAGCGCGACTCGCGTATACGCCGCCTCGTAGTCCGCATCCGTCGCACCCGCGGCGAGCGGCAGGTTCACCGTGAAACCAGCGCCGGCTCCCTTGCCGATATCGCCGGCAGCACCGGTGCCCGGATAGTACGGATACTGATGCGACGACAGGAACAGCACCGATGGGTCGTCGTAGAAGCTCCACTGCGTACCGTTGCCGTGATGCACGTCGTAGTCGACGATCGCGACGCGCGAGAGGCCGCGTGAGCGCGCGTGCGCAGCGGCGATGGCGATGCTGTTGAAAAAGCAAAAGCCCATCGCCTTCGCGTGCTCCGCGTGGTGTCCCGGCGGCCGCACCAGGGCGAAGGCGCGAGTGCCCGCGCCTTGCTGCAGCACGTGGTCAACCGCGCTGACCGCTGCACCGGCGGCCGTCGTCGCCGCGTCCCAGGTATGTGGAGACGTAAACGTGTCGGGATCGAGCGCGACGGCTCGCCCGGCCGTCTCCTTGATCATCGCGATGTACTCGGCCGCGTGAATGCGACCGATTTCCGCCTCGGTTGCGGCCCTGGGTTCTTCGACGGCTATACCCTTCCTGCGAGACTCTGCAGCCACGGCCTGCATGACCTCGAAGCGTTCAACGCGTTCGGGATGGCCGGGAGGGGTCAGGTGATCGGCGAAGATCGGCGATGTGAAGAGAGTCAGAGACACGGGAGAATTGTACGGTCAATAGGCTCGTTCACTCCCAACGACCAATTCCCAACTCCCAAGGTTTCAGACCATGACAATCGTTCTCGCAACATTGGCCGTGGTGATGGTCATCATCGGTCTCTTCGGCGTGGTGATGCCGGCGCTGCCGGGTCACATGCTGATCCTGGCCGGGCTCATCGTCGGGGCATGGGCGAACGGTTTCACACGCGTCGGTGTCTGGACGCTGGTCGTGCTCGGCGTCATCGCGCTCGCCAGCTATGGAGTTGACTTCGTTGCGGTGGCGCTCGGGGCAAAACGCCTCGGAGCCAGCCCGCGCGCGATGACAGGCGCGGCTCTTGGGACTGTCGCCGGTCTCTTCTTCGGCCTGCCCGGCGTCATCGTCGGCCCGTTTGTGGGCGCGGTCATCGGCGAGCTGACGACCAACCGCGACTTCGTGAAGGCCGGAAAAGCCGGCGTGGCGGCGTGGTTTGGCTTCGCGATCGGCACAGCCGTGAAGGTGGCACTGGCCTTCCTGATGATCGGCATCTTCCTCGTCGCGCTCGTGTTCTAATGAGCCCACTATGCGCGCATTGATTGGTGCCGTCGGTGTCGCCTTCGTTCTTGTGTCAGCCGCCACCGCGAGACAAGACCCGACGATCATCGTCAACCCGCCGGAGAAATTCACGATGCGCGTCCTCGCCACGGGCCTCGATGGCCCATGGGAGATCACCTGGGGACCCGATCAGCAGATCTGGGCGACTGAGCGCCGCGGCCGTCGTGTCATCCGATTCAACCCGGCGGATGGAACGCGCACGACGTTGCTCTCACTGCCCGAGGCGCACACGACGTTCACCCAGGACGGCTTGCTCGGCCTCGCTCTGCATCCCGACCTGTTGAAGGGCCTGGTTGCGACTGACTACGTCTATGTGGCGTTCACGTATGACGACGCCCCGGGACCAGCGCTGGCACGACGCCTGGGAATTCGACGGTATGTCTACGATGCCAAGACACAGACGCTGTCCAAGCCGGTCGACGTGATCATGGGGCTCCCCACGCACGACGATCACGTCGGCGGGAGACTGGTGATTGGCCGCGACCTGAAGCTGTATCTGACCATTGGGGACCAGGGAAGCAACTTCGGCGGAAACCGGTGCAACGCCAATCACGCGCAGGACCTTCCGACAGTGAGCCAGGTGAAGGCACAAGACTGGTCCAACTATCAGGGCAAGATCCTTCGACTGAATCTGGACGGCTCGATCCCCGAGGACAATCCGCTGATCAACGGCGTTCGCAGTCATGTCTTTTCGTACGGCCATCGCAATCCGCTCGGGCTCGTTGTCGGACCGCGGGGCGAGATCTACGAATCGGAGCACGGTCCGAACACTGACGACGAGGTCAATCTGATTGAGGGCGGACGCAACTATGGCTGGCCGAACGTCGCCGGCTATCGCGATGGCAAGACCTATGTCTACGCAAACTGGTCGGCGTCCAAGCCGACACCGTGCAGTGCGCTTCCGCCCGGCGGCAATACGATCCCTGGATCGGTGCCACAGCAGACCGAGATGTCGTGGAACAACCCGGCCTTCGCACCTCCCTTGCGAAGCTTCTTCACGATCGAGACCGGAACTTACGTGCAGGCGATCGGCAGTGCGACGATGGCGCCGGGAGGGATCGACATTTACATGGGCACGGCGATTCCCGGCTGGCAGAACTCGTTGCTCGCGCTCAGCCTGATCAGGGGCGTCGTCTATCGGATGAAGCTCGCGCCCGATGGAAAGTCAGTGGCGGGCGCGACCGTGGAGCTCTTTCCGACGGCGAATCGCTACAGAGACATCGCGCTCAATCCGGATGGCAGGACCATCTATCTCGCGACGGATCCCGAAGGTCCGAATCGCGACGCGTCTGGCGTGGCGCGTGGGCTCGCGAATCCAGGCAGCATCCTCGAGTTCAAGTACTCGACGAACTAGCGCCGCCGGGTCTATCGAACAAGACCCGGCCTACTTCTTGATGAACTTCACGAGCGCTGCGTTGACCGAATCGGCAACGTAGACCTCGTCCTTCGCGTTCACCGCGATCATGTGCGCTTCGCCAAACTCGCCCGGCCCTTTGCCCGGCTTGCCCATCGCGGCCAGCACCTTCCCGTTCAAATCCAGCTTGAGCACCTGCCCGGCGAAGCCATTCACCATGTAGACGAACTGGCGGCCGATATCGAAGCTGCATGGCAACCCTTTGTATTTCATCTCCCTCACGAACGTGCCGTTCTGATCGAAGACCTGGATCCGCTGGTTCTCGCGATCGGCGACCCACAGCAGTCCCTTCGCGTCGATGGCCGCTCCATGCGCGACCTCGAACTGACCCGGACCTGATCCTTTGCCGCCCCACGACTTGATGAACTTGCCGTCCTTGTCGAACTTGAGAACGCGCGGGTCACCCATCGGACCGGGCGTGTGCCCCTGCACCACGAAGACGTCTCCGTTCTCGGCAATCGCGATGTCATTCGGCTGATTCAGCTTGCGTGAGCCAGTCGCTTCGTTCCAGTCCCCTGCTTCGCCCTTGCTACCGATCGTCAGAAGCGTCTTTCCGTCGCGTGTCATCTTCACGACGATGTGACCTCCCACGTCGGTCGCCCAGAGGTTGCCCTGGCGATCGATACGAAGGCCGTGAGACCGGGTGAAGATGCCATCACCGAAGCTGCGGATGAACGTCCCGTCGGCGTTGAATTCGAAGAAGGCCTGGGCACCGCGTGAGAGCACCCAGAGATGGCCGTCGGCGTCGAATGCGACGCTTGCCGTCGCACCCATGTCTTTGCCTGCCGGCAATGTCACGGCCGTGGGAGCGACGACGTACTCGAGCTCGGGTGCCGTCTCAGGAACGAGCAGCGCAGGATCTGACGGGCGCTGCGCCAGGACGGATGTGCCCAACAGGATGACGACGAGAGCAACTGCAGCCTTCCTCATAGACCCTCCGCGCGCTGCAGTCTACTCGATCGAGCCCACAACACCGCATTGCCTGACTACGACACACCGAGGCTCAGAGGCACGGAGCCATTCCAGGAATCTCAATGCCTCGGTGTCTCTGTGTGTCGTAGTCAGCCGTATGGCGGGTCTACGAAGCAAGACCCGCCCTACTCGGCGCGAAACGCGACGACCGGATCGACGCGTGCCGCACGCCACGCTGGCGCAGCCACAGCGATGGCGGCAGTAATGAGGAGCACGACGGGAACGACGGCACGCAACTCTTCGATGAATTGAGTGAGCCGCATCTCTCGATCTCGCTTTCTGCCAAGGTCGACACACCTACGTTTGAGCCGAGTGACGTCACCGAGTCGAGCGCGCACCATTTCGCGCGCGACTCGTGGGTTCACGCCGTGCGCGACCAGTTCGCGCGTGCGCATCTCGATATGGAAGGCGATCTCCTCATCGACTTCCTGGTCGAGCGGTACGCGCCACAGCCACGACCGAAGCGAACGCTTCATCTACTCGCTTCGAAACGCGCGCACGGGATCGACTCTCGCCGCGCGAAGTGCGGGCACCAGTGCGGCCACGGTCGCCGTCAACGCGAGCACGACGGCGACGCTCACGAACGTCAACGAATCGAGTGGCTGCACACCAAACAGAAACGCCGAAATCGATTGCGCCAGCACGGCGGCTGCCACAAGCCCGATCACAGCGCCGATGCCAACCATTCGAGCAGCACCGCGAAGGACTAGCCCGAGCACGGTTCTGGTGGTGGCGCCAAGCGCGATGCGAACGCCGAACTCACGAATGCGTTGTTGCACCGAGTACGCGAGCACGCCAAACACCCCAACCATTGCGAGCATCAGCGCCAGGCCGGCGAACGTCGTTACCAATCGGGCACGGAATCGCTGCCGAGCCGTTGCCTCGAATGCGATGTCGTCCAACGTGGTCAGGGATCCAACCGTGACCAACTGTTCTTTGTCTACTCGAGTAATGGCCGCTCGAACGGACGAGGCCAGCGCGGACGCAGGTCCGGCCGCCGGCCGCACCAGCAGGAACATGTCGTCGAGAGGGTCCTGCGCCAGCGGCACATAGAGTTGGACGAAGTCCTCGGCCTCGTCAGGTCGCCCTTTCACCTGACGGGCCACACCCACAATCTCTCGAGCCTGGATCCGGCCGGACGGTGCACGAACCGCAATCCGCTGACCGATGACCGAGCGGCCCTGAAGGTGGCGCCGAGCGAACGCCTCGTTGACGATGCACACCAGGGTGGTGTCGGCGGTGTCGCCGTCAGTGAAGGCGCGGCCTGCGACGAGCGGTAGATCGAGCGTGCTGAAGTAGCTGGGGCTGACGATTTGATAGTCAGTCGTTGGTCGCCGATTCTCTTCTATTGACGCGTCGCCGACGACTTCGAACGACGAGTCGCCAAACGTGGACTCACCGAGCGGCAGCGTGCTCGCCCACGCCACACTGCGGACGTTTGCGTCTGAAGACGCTTCCCGTTCAATCGACTTGAAGAACTGCATCAGTGCGTCTTTGGTCGGGTATCGATCGCCGAGCGGGTCGACGAACACGGTGAGAGCGCTCTCGACTCCATACCCTCGTGGAACGTTGTCCACCGCCAGGAGCGTCCGCAGCAACAGCCCTGCGCTGACGAGCAACAGCACCGCAGCGGCGACCTCGCCGGTCACGAACAGCGCGCGGACACGACCACCCTGCGCCGTCGTCGTGCGCGTGTCACCAGCCATGGCTTGCGCTGACGAGGCCAATCCACGCGCGTGCCATGCCGGAGCGAGCCCAAAGATCACCCCGAGCGCGACGGCCACGACCGCACAGAAGATCGCGACGCGTATGTCGAAGGTCGGGACCACAGCGGCAGGTAGCAGACCGGCGGGAATCATTGAGGGAGAAATCCTGAGGATGGCTGCGCCTACACCGGCTCCGAGTGCCCCTCCGAGCAGCGCGAGCACCAGGCTCTCGGTCAGCAATTGACGGATGATCCGTCGGCGACCAGCGCCCAATGCCGCGCGGATCGCCAGCTCTCGTCCACGCCCGGCGGCGCGTGCCAACAGCAGATTCGCGACGTTCGCACAGCAGATCAGAAGGACGACCCCGACAACCCCGAGCAGGAGCAGCGAAGTCAGCCGCAGATCGCCACCGATCAACACATCGCGCAGTGGCTCGATGAGGACGCCGCGACCCTTGTTCGTTGACGGAAAGTCTCGCTCCAGGGCCGCGGCAATCGTCGTCAAGTCGTCATTGGCTGCGGGGAGCGAGACACCAGGCTTCAGGCGCCCGACAACACGAAAGATGCGCGCGCCGCGAAGGCGCTCCGCGTTCGGGCCTCCGGGTGTTCCGACGATGTCCCTGCGCAACTGAATGAGCGCCCACACGCTCGCGGGCCCAATGATCTGCGTGTGCTGAGGAACGACGCCCACGACGTTGAAGAGCATTCCGTCGAGGCGAATCTGACTACCGATCACGGCGGGATCGGCGCCGAAGCGATTGCGCCAGAAGCCCTCGCTCAGGACGACGGCCCGGTTCTGTTCCTTGTCGTCGGACGCGAGAAATGTCCGGCCAGCGATCGGCTTGATGCCGAGGGCATCGAAGATGCCACTTGAAACCCATTGGCGCGGTACTCCTTCGGTGGCCCCGTTCGGGCTGGCCATCACCATACTGCCGACGCCTGGAATGAACCCGCCCATCTTCTCGACGGTGCGGCTCTGATCGTTCCAGTCGAGCATGTTGAGCGGTGACACCGGACCACGAAGCAGCGCATCGCTTCGCTCCCATGCGATCACGAGCCGATCGGGCTCGGGCATGGGCAAAGGGCAAAGCAAGGTCGCGTCGGCGAGCGCGAAGATGGCGCCGTTGGCGCCAATGCCGAGCGCGAGCGTCATCACGGCTACACACGTGAACCCCGGCGCCGACTTCAATTGCCGCACCGCAAAGCGCACGTCGTCTCGCAACTCTTCGAGCCACTGTGTCAGTCGCATCTCTCGATCTCTCCTTCTGCCAAGGTCTATACACGTGCGCTTGAGGCGGCCGGCGTCTCCAATTCGCGCCAGCACACTCTCGCGCGCGATCCGTGGATCCAGCCCCTTCTCCACCAGCTCGCGTGTCCGCATGTCGATGTGGAAGGCAATCTCGTCATCGACCTCCTGATCGAGCGGTACGCGCCACAGCCATGAGCGAAGTGAGCGCTTCATTCACTGAGCCAGCAGGATTTTCGAGACACCAGCCGCGAACTGCCGCCAGGCCGCGGTCTCCGCGTTCAGCTGTGCGCGACCGTCACGCGTGAGGCGATAGAGCTTCGCCCGCCGGCCGAGCTCTGATTCACCCCACTCGGCTTCGAGCCAGCCCCTCCGCTCCATTCGGTACAGCGCGGGATACAGAGACCCCTCCTCGACGATGACCGACTCGTCGGAGGCGTCTTCGATAAACTTGGCAATGGCATAGCCGTGCCTGGGACCCGACACGAGGGTCTTCAGGATCAGGGCGTCCAGGGTGCCGTGAAGCAGGGCGTTCGGGGTCTTGAAAGGCATGAGCCTCCGTCAGAGCTGTTACCAAGACTCTCTGGGTAACAGCCTCTTTGACGGAAGCTTGTGTAGAAAGGTTTGCTAGCGGCTCGCCGCGTAGGTCTTGCTGAAGCCGTTCCGGGCGTTTGTCACCGTGAACGACCCGTCCTCCTTTGCGGAAACCTTGATCCAATACGCCGCCCCGTTGTGCGCAGGCGGCGGTGCGGCGCCCGGCCCTGGGGCCGGGGCAGCCGCGGCCGCAATCGGCATGGCGGGCGGCTGCTCGTCCACTCCGTTGGCAATGAACAGCCCAGGAACGGTGTACTCCTGGCCGCTCAACAGCGAGAAGTGAATCTGCCAGAGGTCCTCGAGCCGTGGGGACGAGAACAAGACCTTCATCGCATCCGGCTGTCCGCCCTTGCGCGTGCCGTTGTTCAGGATCGCCACGCGGGGCTGAAGAGCGTGCACCAGCACCTCAGAGTTCGAGATCGGCTGTCCGTGGTGCGACACGACGAACAGGTCGACGGTGCCCAGCCTGTTCGATGGGCACATTAAGTCGTGCTCCTTGTTCCACGTCAGGTCGCCCATGTGGACGGCCTTGAATCGCCCGAACGTGTAGTGGGTCCCGACTGACTGCGCATTCTCGCTCGGATCGGGGTCCTTTGCCTTGTAAGCGGCGCAATAGGGATTCGCACCACCGGCGCCAGACAGCGGGCTCGTCAGCGACTGCCCCGCCGACGCGACGACACGAACGTCGACGCCCTTCATTGCGACACGGTCACCCGGCTTCGCGACCGTATGCTTCGACTTCGCATACAGGCCCGGATAGACCTTCTGCAGGAATTCGTCGGTCGCCGGATTCGGCTGAATGTTCGGTCCATGATCGATGAACTCGCGAATCGGAATCCGTCCCGCGACGTTCTCCATCGCCCCATAGTGATCGCCGTGATAGTGCGTCGTGATGAGGTGATCGATCTGACTGAGTCCCGCGTCCTTGACGGCCATCATGATGCGATCGCCGTCGCGCACGGCTGCCGGCCCTCCGTTCCCGGTGTCGATCAGGATCGACTCCCCCGACGGGGCCACAAACAGCGTGGCGTTCCCACCCTCGACGTCCACGAGGTAGATATCGAGCGTCGTTCTCGCCTGCGCGGCAAGGACCACAGCACATGAAGCAGCAATCAAGTACGTGAGCAATCGGCGCATGAGGTCCTCCCATTTGACGGGGTCAGACCCCTTCATATGTGAACTTGTGTGAAGGTGTGAAGGGGTCTGACCCCAATCGCAGCACAGGCTAGCTGACCAGGCCGGTCGGCGGCAACTTGCTGGCGGGTTCCCGCTGCGGTACAGTGCCCGAGCCAGAGAGAGGTAGCCCATGGCCAAAACCGGACGAAACGAGCCGTGCCCCTGTGGCAGCGGCAAGAAATACAAGAACTGCCACGAATCGAAGACCAGTTCGTCCCGGACCTCCCAGGTCCTGATGGTGGTGGTCGGCGCAGCCGGTACTCGCAGCGATTACTGCAGGTGTCCTCTCGTTCACCGGTGAAAGCAACAGAAGCGCCGTCCGGGTCTGGAGCGCCGAGCACGGACACTATCACGACGCAAACGGTGTCCAAGTCCCCTGAACGGCTCTGGGCTCTCGACTCCAGGCATTTTGGCCGGGAACCCAACGCATCGGTAGCGAACTCCGTCCAAGAGCCGAGAGTCGAGAGCCTAGGGTCTCGTAGGGGGGAGGCGTCTCATGTCGTCGTTGCTCAGGGACATCCGTCACTCTGTACGCGCGCTCAGACAGAGTCCGGGATTCACGGTCGTTGCGATCCTCACGCTGGCCATCGGCATCGGCGCCAACACCGCGATCTTCAGCTTCGTGGACTCGATGCTGCTCCGGCCGCTTCCCTACCCCGACGCCGATCGCATCGTCCGCGTCATGGAAAAGCCGCCCAGGGGTGAGCGCAACGGCATCTCGACGCTGAACTTCCTGGACTGGCAGAAGGACAACACCGTCTTCAACTTCATGTCAGCTCAGACCGGTGACCTCGTGACGCTGACAGGCGGTTCCGAACCCGTTCAGCTCAGAGGCGGCCTGGTGTCTGCGGACTACTTCAAGGTCTTTGGTGCCGAACCGGCAATAGGCCGAACGTTTCTTCCCGGTGAGGATCAACTCGGCAAGAACCACGTAGCCGTCATCACGTATGGCGTATGGGTCAGCCAGTTCGGCGCCGATCCATCCATCGTCAATCGCACCGTGCTTCTGAACAACGAGCCGAACACAATCGTCGGCGTCTTACCCGCGACGAGTGCGTTCGACCGCGCGCCGGTACAGATTTGGCGACCGCTGGCGTTCAAGCCGTCGAACATGACGCGCGACTTCCACTGGATGATTTCGTTTGCCAGGCTGAAGGACGGCGTGACGCTCGCGCAGGCGCGGGCCAACATGGACGCGATCGGCAAGCGCATCGAGAACGACTTCCCCGCCTCGAACAAGGGCTGGGGCGTGGTTGTGGAACCGTACGCGGAGACTCTCATCAACCAGCAGGCTCGAACGATCATCCTGCTCCTCATCTCATCGACCGGCTTCCTCTTGCTGATCGGCTGCGCCAACCTCGCGAACCTCGCGCTGGCGCGCGGTGTGTCACGAGAGCGCGAGGTCGTCGTGCGAGCCTCGCTTGGCGCCGGGCGCTGGGATCTGATCAGGCAATTCCTGACGGAGAACGTCCTCCTCTCGATCTGCGGTGGGTTGTTCGGACTGGCGATCGGCTACGGGCTCATGAAGGCGATGGGCTTGATGCTGCCACCGTTCACGCTCCCACGCGAAGTCAACGCGAACATCGACGGCCGTGTTCTTCTATTCACGGCCCTCGTCTCGGTCGTCACCGGCATTCTTTTCGGGATGGCACCCGCGCTTCAGGCCACCAAGCCTGATCTGGCGGCAGCGATGAAGGAGGAAGGCCGTGGCTCGAGCGGCGGCGCCGGAAGACGTCGTCTTCGCGATTCGCTGATCGTCGTTGAAATCGCCCTCGCGTTCATGCTGCTCGTCGTGTCCGGGCTCATGATGCGCAGCTTCGTCGGTCTCCTCAACATCGATGCTGGCTTCGACTCGACCAACCTCCTGACAATGCGGCTCCCGATGACCGTCGAGCAGTTTCCCGATCCCGAACAACTGAATCGCTACTTGCGCGAGGTGCGCACGGCGGTTGAAGCGGTGCCGGGTGTGCGGGAAACAGCGTTGAGCTGCGCGGCGCCGATGCAGGGTACCTGTTATGGCATGCCGATGCAGGCGGCAAACAAGCCACTCGTCGAGCTCGCGCGGCGGGACGGTGGCTTCTACAAGGTGGTGAGCCCTTCGTACTTTTCGACGCTGGGGATCAAGCCGGTCAAAGGCCGGCTGCTCGCCGACACGGATACGAGTCATTCACCGCCTGTGCTGGTGATGAACGAGCGGATGGTGAAACGCTTCTTCCCCGACGCGGATCCCATCGGACAACGCCTTTTGATCCAGAAGATCGTCCCCGGGAAGACCGAATTGGGCGCCGACATCGCCTGGGAAGTCGTCGGCGTCATCGCCGACGAGAAGATTGGTGGTCCTGAGGATGTCCAATCGGCCGGGGTGTATGTCTCCAACGAACAAACCCCGGTCTATGGGATCGTCCTCAATGTCCGCGCCAGCCTGAACCCGCTGACGCTGCAGACTCCGATCACGGCGGCGATTCGCAGCGTCAACAAGGACCAGGCGATCGCCGACGTGCGCAGCGTGGATCAGATCAGGGATCAATCGATGGGCGGCCGTCGTCTCGTCTCAGTCCTGCTCGGGACGTTTGCCACCGTTGCCCTCATCCTCGCTGGCCTCGGGATTTACGGCGTGATCTCGTACACCGTCGCCCAGCGCACGCGCGAGATCGGGATTCGCGCGGCGCTCGGGGCGACGGAGCGAAGCCTGCTGCGATTGATCCTCGATCGCGGCGTTCGCTTGACGTTGATTGGACTCGCCATCGGCGTCGGCGGCGCGATTGGACTCACGCGCCTGATGGCGACACTGCTCTTCGGTGTCGGCGCGCGTGATCCGATGACGATGGTGTCGGTGGGCGTGGTTCTGGCTGGCGTGGCGATCATGGCGTCGTACGTGCCAGCGCGCCGCGCCACGCGCGTGGACCCGGTGGTCGCCCTACGCTACGAGTAGCGCACGCGCGCGTTCTTCGAGGGAACTCAGACGTCGCTCGAGATCGACGCGCGCGATCTCGAGCGCCTCGTCCTTCGTTCCGCTGGCAACCTCGATCGGCTCACCGACAACAAGCGCCACGGTGCTGAACGGCTTCGGGATCTGAGTCTGATCCCAGCTTCGCATGCTCCAGTGGGATGAGGCCTCGAGGTGAAACGGCAGTAACGGGTTGCCCGTGTGGGCCGCGAGCCATACGGCACCAGGTTGTGCGACTCGCGCCGGACCGCGAGGACCATCGAGCGTGAAGCCAGCAGGCCTGCCCTCTCGCATGTTCCGCACGAGCTGATGCATCGCCTTTAGCCCGCCGCGGCTGGTCGAGCCCCTTGCCGTTCCGTAGCCAAACCGCTCGATGATGCGGGCGATCCACTCGCCATCGAAGTTCTCGCTCGTGATGACGACGATGCCGCGGCGCCGGAAATACCAGGTCGCCGTCAGGATGCGGCCGTGCCAAAAGCCCATCACGGGCTGACGGCCGGATGCGACGATGGCGTCGTAGTGATGCAGACCCTCGACGCGCCAGCGCAGCGTGTGGCCGAGGATATTCATCAGCGGATAACCCAGCCCCGCGATTGCCGCAGCCTCAAATCGCTTCCGGCGTGAAGCGCGCCACGTATCAATAGCCAAAAAGTCTCTGTGCCTCAGTGCCTCGGTGTCGTACTCACATGCCATTGTACTGAGGCCCGCCGCCTCCTTCAGGCGGGACCCAGGTGATGACTTGGTACGGATCCATGATGTCGCACGTCTTGCAGTGCACGCAGTTGGAGGCGTTGATCTGCAAGCGCGGAGGCTTACCGGCTTCGCGGACGATCTCGTAGACGTTCGCCGGGCAGAAGCGCACGCACGGGTGACCGTATTCCGGGCCGCAGATCGAACTGCACACCTCGGTCTGCACCAGCAGATGCGACGGCTGATCTTCGTCGTGTGACGTGCCCGAGTAGTGCACGTTGGTCACCTTGTCGAACGTCAGTTTCCGATCGATCGTCGTCGCGTTGCTGGTTCGCGAGGCGGGTACGTCGAGGCCGTAATACCACGCCAGCATCTTCATGCGCTTGTGTCCGGGTTTGCCGTGCAGGTTCTCGAACCAGCGTCCGCCGGTGGCGAGCGTCAGTCCTGAGAACATGAGGCCCGCCAGGAGACCGTAACCAAACGCCTGATGGACGTTGCGCACGGGATACAGCTCGGCGCGCACCGGTCCTGCGTCGATCTTGTCCTGATAGCGCTTCAGGCTCGCGGCGGACGTGTCGCCTTCGCGAATGGACTCGAACGCCGCCTCGGCAGCGAGCATCCCCGTCCGCATCGCGAGGTGAATACCCTTGAGCCGCATCGAGTTGAGAAACCCGCCCGCGTCACCCGCTATGAGGCCGCCATCCATGTATGTCTGCGGGATGGTGTTCCAGCCGCCTTCGGGCAATGCCTTCGCGCCGTACCGAATCAGCGAACCATCCTTCAGCAGGCTCGCGACGAACGGATGCTGCTTGAAGCGGTTGAAAGCCATGTGCGGATCGAAGAGCGGATCGTGGTAGTCGAGCCCGACGACGAAGCCCAGAGAAACGCGGCGTTGCGGCATCGCGTAGATGAACCCGCCGCCAAATTGATCCTGCAGGAGCGGATACCCGAGGGTGTGAGTCACGGTGCCAGGCTCGATCCGGCCTTCAGGGATCTCCCACAGCTCCTTGAGTCCGATGGCGTACTGCTCCGGCTCCTTGTCATTCGCGAGATCGAGCCGCTGCACGATCTCCTTGGTCAGGTTTCCACGCACGCCATCGCAGAAAATCGTCACTCTGGCGTGGATGTCGACACCCGGCTCGAACTCGCTCTTCTTCGATCCATCCCTGGCGATGCCGCGCTCGCCGGTCCTGACGCCGGCCACGCGCGAGCCATCGAACAGCACCTCGCGCCCGGGGAATCCCGTAAACAGATCGATGCCCTCCTTCTCGACCTGCTCCGCCAGCCACTTGACCAGAGCGTTCAGCGAAACAATGACGTGACCGTGGTTTTGCAGCGGAGGAGGGACGATCGGAAACGGGAGCTTCGACTTCTCTGTCAGGAGATAGACGTGATCGCGATGGACGGGAACGGCGAACGGTGCCCCCTTCGCCTCGCAATCCGGCATCAACTCGCGGAGAGCCGACGGATCCAGCACCGCACCTGACAGCGAGTGCGCTCCCGCGTCGCGCGCCTTCTCGAGCACGGCGATGGACAGCGGTTCGCCGCCGCCCGCCTTCTGCAGTTGCGCGAGACGAAGCGCAGCCGACAGCCCGGCGGGGCCACCGCCGACGATCAACACGTCGACTTCGAGAGTCTCGCTCATTCGATACGCAGTCTACGACAGCGCAGGGCAGGTCTTGATGTGGAGACCCGCCGGGTCCACCCCTCGACGGCGCTCGGGGTGCCCTGAGCGTAGTCGAAGGGCACAGAACAGGACCCGGCCTACGGCTTCTCGAGTTCTGTGACGAGCGCGGGAACGATTTCGAACAGGTCTCCCACGATCCCGTAGTCGGCGACCTCGAAGATCGGCGCGTCGGCGTCCTTGTTGATCGCCACGATCGTGCGGGCGCCCTTCATGCCGACGAGATGCTGGATGGCGCCCGAGATGCCGAGTGCCACGTAGAGCTTGGGCGCGACGGTCTGACCCGAGCTGCCGATCTGGCGATCCATCGGAAGCCATCCGCTATCGCAGATCGGCCGCGACGCGGCGATCTCCGCAGCCATCGCCTTCGCGAGCCGTTCGGCGATGGCGATGTTCTCCTGAGACTTGATGCCGCGACCCACCGCAAGAATCCGGTCGGCCTGCCCGAGATCAACCGCTTGTTTCGCTTCCTTGAACGGCGCTTCGGGAGTCTGACGAATGGTTGACGCGTCGATGTCGACAGCCACAGGAGTCACCGGGCCTGCGTTGCCACGTTTCACCGCATCGGCGCGAAAGGCGCCGATCTGAATCGTGACGCAACGCGGGCCATCGCCCTGGTGACGCACTTCCGCTGACAGCTTGCCCTGGAACATCGGCCGCGAGAACGTCGCACCTGCGCCGGTGCCGTTGATGCCGGTCACATCGGTCATGAGTGTGCCACTGATTCGCAACGCCGCCACGGGAGCATAATCACGAGTCTGGTAGGTGTGCGGGAAGAGCACGTACGCCGGCTTCACTGAGGCAACGACTTGCTGGACGGCAGCAGCGAATGCGTCCGGAGTGTAGACCGCAAGCGTCGCGTGCTCGACGAGCAGGACCTCGCTGACTGCGCCAGCCAACTCCTGGGCAGACGCGCCGACGGACTGCCCGAGCACGACTGCCGTGATTGGATCGGCTCCAGCCAGCGCCTGTGCGGCAGCCACCGTTTCCAGCGTCGCACGATTCAGCTTGCCGTCGCGCTGCTCGGCAACGACGAGAATCACAGCGCGCGCGCCTCCTCACGCAGGCGGCGCACAAGCTCTTTTGCCGCTTCGGGCGCCGAGCCGGCGATCATGTGTGTCTGCTTGCTCCGAGTCGGCAGCGCCAGCGCCACGATCTGCTGCGTTGCGGCCAGCCCACCGGCGAGTGGGACCTTCCTGATCTCTTTCTTCTTGGCGGCCATGATGCCCTTGAGCGTCGCATAACGAAGCTGGTTGATGCCGCTCTGAATCGTGAGCAGCGCTGGCAGCGGCATGGCAATCCACTGGAACCATCCGCCTTCGAGCTCGCGCTTCACGCGCAGACGGCCCGCCTGCCCTGCGCTTGTCGAAGTGTCGATCTGGACCTCCATGATGATCGTCGAGTGCGGGATCTGCAGCCGCTCGGCGAGCATCACGCCGACCTGCGCGTGGCCTTGATCGTCGGACTGCAGCCCCGTCAGCACCAGATCGAAGCGCTCGTCAGCCATGGCCGCGGCGAGCGCGGCCGAGGTGACGGCGGCATCGGCGCTCGCAAGCGACTCATCCTCGACGTGAATCGCCCTGTCGGCTCCGCGCGCAAGCGCCTCACGGATGACCTGCTGCACGCGTGCCGGACCGGCGGCGCATACGACCACTTCCCCGTTGTGTTTCTCGCGCAGACGCAGCGCTTCCTCGAGCGCGTATGCGTCCGGCTCGTTCAGCTCGTAACTGGCATCCTGCTCGCGAATCCACGTCTTCGCGTCGTTCAACCGGGGCTGCCACTCGCGGGTCGGCACTTGCTTGATGCAGACGGCAATCTTCATAGCAATCAATCAATTATTGATTAAGTGATCTTTGATTGGCGATTCGTCGTTGATTGGTGAGTTCTGATTGTCGATTTCGCCTCAACCAATCACCACATCAACGATCCTCAATCAACAACGATTCAACAATCGAAGATCGTCAAATCGACAATTGAGCACACTATGACTCGTATCGCTTGAACAGCAGCGTGGCGTTAGTCCCGCCAAAGCCGAACGAGTTCGACAGCGCATACGTGATCGGCATCTTGCGCCCGGTATGCGGCACGTAGTCGAGATCGCAATCGGGGTCGGGATTCTGGAGATTGATCGTCGGCGGCGCGACCTGGTGGTACACGGCAAGAGCCGAGATGCCGGCCTCGAGTCCCCCGGCTCCACCGAGCAGATGACCCGTCATCGACTTGGTCGACGAGATCGCCATCTTGTAGGCGTGATCCCCAAAGCACTTCTTGATCGCCATGGTCTCGAGGCGATCGTTATACGGCGTGGACGTTCCGTGTGCGTTGACGTACTCGACCTGATCCGGCCGGATGCCGGCTTTCCTGATCGCCATTTTCATCACGCGGACAGCCCCCTCGCCGTCTTCGGATGGCGCGGTGATGTGGTAGGCGTCCGCTGACGTCCCGTAGCCCACGACCTCGGCGTAGATATGGGCGTTCCTGCGCCGGGCACACTCGAGCTCCTCGAGGATGACGATGCCGGCGCCCTCGCCGATGATGAAGCCATCGCGATCGCGATCGAATGGACGACTGGCCCCGCGCGGATTCTCGTTGTTCGTCGAGAGCGCCCGCAGCGCGGCGAACCCGCCGAGGCTCATCGGCGTGATGGCGGCTTCCGATCCTCCGGCGATCATCGCTTCAGCGTCACCGCGCCGGATGATTTCGTACGATTCGCCGATCGCGTGCGCCGACGCGGAGCACGCCGTGCACGTTGCGAGGTTGGGCCCCTTGGCGCCGAATCGAATCGACACCTGACCGGACGCGAGGTTGATGATGGCCGAGGGAATGAAGAACGGCGAGATCTTCCTCGGACCACCGTTGAGCAACGCACTGTGCTCGCGCTCGATCGTCTGGAACCCACCGATGCCCGAGCCGATGAAGACGCCGACGTCCGGCGCGTTCGACTCGGTAATCGCCAGCTTGGAGTCGTCCATCGCGAACTGCGAGGCCGCGATGGCGTACTGAATGAAGACGTCCATCTTCTTGACGTCTTTCTTCTCGACGAAGTCGAGAGCGTCGAATCCCCGCACCTCCGCCGCGATCTGTGCTGCGTACCCGGTGACATCGAACTTGGTGACCCGATCGACGCCGCTCGTCCCGACCAGAAGCGATGTCCAGTTGGCCTCCGTCCCGATGCCGAGCGACGACACCAGACCGATGCCGGTGATGACGACCCGCCTGCTCAATACCCCTCCGTTACCTCTGGCGCGCTACTTCTTGCTCTTCGCGTGCGCCTCGATATAGTCGATCGCTTCCTTGACGCGGGTGATCTTTTCGGCATCCTCGTCCGGAATCTCGATCCCGAACTCCTCCTCGAACGCCATCACGAGCTCCACGGTATCGAGCGAGTCAGCTCCGAGATCGTCGACAAACGACGCATCCGGCGTCACTTCTTCTTCATCGACGCCCAGCTGCTCGACGATGATGCTCTTCACCTTGTCTGAAACCGCCATTCAATCCTCCGATTCGGTTGGTGGTTGGTGGTTGGTCATCCACCAACCGAGCTACATATACATGCCGCCGTTGACGGCGATCACCTGACCTGTAATATACGCTGCCTCATCCGACGCGAGAAAGCACACGGCGGATGCAATGTCCTGCGGTGTCCCCAGCCGCTGCAACGGAATCAGCGAGTTCCACTCCGCTTGCGCCTTTTCCGCCACTGCCTTCGTCATATCGGTGTCAACCAGGCCAGGCGCCACGACATTGACCGTGACATTCCGTGACGCCACTTCGCGCGCGAGCGCCTTGCTGAAGCCGATAAGCCCAGCCTTCGACGCTGCGTAGTTTGCCTGACCCGGGTTGCCCATCTGCCCCACAACGGAACTGATGCTGATGATGCGACCGGAACGCTTCTTGATCATCGGCTTCAGCACGGCATGCACGCAGGTGAACGCCGCCGTCAGGTTCGTCGCGATCACATCGTCCCATTCCTCGCGCTTCATGCGGAGCATGAGCTGATCGCGGGCGATCCCCGCGTTGTTCACCAGGATGTCGATGCGGCCATGACGTGCCATGACGCCGTCGACCAGTGCTTCCACCGAGCGTGTATCGGTGACGTCCAGCGACGCGACCTCGGCCTGCCCCCCGGCGGCCTTGATGGCCGCGACGGTGCCGGCCGCGTTGTCGCCGCGCGCCGCGCCCACGACGTGGGCGCCCAGGCTGGCAAGCGCTTCGGCAATGCCGCGTCCGATGCCGCGGGACGCACCGGTAACGATCACGACCTTCTGACTCAGATCGAACATGCCGCTATGACCGCGTCGAGTTGTTCGGGCGATCCGAAATTGAGGATGCGCGCGTCGGGGTGGATTTTCTTGACGAGACCGCCGAGCACCGTCCCGGGACCCACTTCAACATACGTGGTGACGCCGTCAGACGCAAGGCGGCGCACGAGCGCGTCCCACTGAACGGGTGAGGAGATCTGCCGGACCAGTGCATCGATAGATGCCGCACCGTCCGTCTTCGGAGTGGCATCGACGTTGGCGACGACAGGAACCCTGGGAGAGTGGACGCGCAGCGCACGAAGCTCCGGTTCGAGACGAGTCTCGGCCGGCTTCATCAGCGAGCAATGGAACGGTGCGCTCACCTGCAGTGGCACGATCAACTTGGCGCCCAGTGCCTTGGCACGATCGCTCGCACGCTTCACGGCGGCCGCATGCCCGGCGATGGCCACCTGCTGTGGGCCGTTGATGTTGGCCGGGCTCACCACTTGACCTTCAGCGGCTTCCTCGCAGGCCTGCCGTACGACATCGAGAGTCGTGCCGACGATGGCAGCCATCGATCCCACCCCTACCGGAACGGCCTCCTGCATGTAGCGGCCGCGGCGACGGACAATCCGCACGGCGTCAGCGAGCGAGAAGGTGCCGGCCGCGACGTGCGCCGAGTACTCCCCGAGGCTGTGACCCGCGACGAACGAGGGGCGGACGCCCTTCGATTCAAGCACGCGACAGGCAGCAATACTGATGGCAAGCAGCGCAGGCTGTGTGATCTCAGTCAACGCGAGACGATCCGCGGGCCCTTCGAAACAGAGAGTGCTGAGCGCCGCCGCGGATGCACCATCGCCGTCGGCGAACGCGGCGTCAGCCTCCTGAAGTGCGGCGCGCGCGTCGGGGAACGCCTCGACGAGCGCGTGCCCCATGCCGACTTTCTGCGAACCCTGGCCCGGAAAAATGAACGCAATCACGCGTCGCGATCCTCAGTGTCGAACAGAAGCCGCGTCGCCGATGCCCTGCTCCACGCGCGACATGAAGTCGCTGGTGGCAAACCGATACGCCATCGCGACTGCGTTTCGCACCGCGCGCGCGGACGAACGACCGTGCCCGATGACGACCAGGCCTGCCACGCCGAGAAGCGTCGCACCGCCGTACTCCGAGTAGTCCACTCGCCGGCGGAAGCGTCGGAACGCACGCTTTGAAAGCAGATAACCCATCTGACTCGAAAACGTGCCCTGGAGTTCATCCCCGAGCAACGCTTCAACCGTCTCGACCAACCCCTCGCTCGTCTTCAGGACGATGTTTCCAGTGAAGCCGTCGCAGACGATGACATCGGCCACACCGCTGTAGATCTCCCTGCCCTCCACGTTGCCGATGAAGCGGAGCGACGACGCCTTCAGAAGTTGATGCGCCTCACGCGTCAGCTCGTTGCCCTTGCTCTCTTCCTCACCGATCGACAGCAATCCGATCCGAGGTTCCTCGACCCCGTGCGCGAGACGCGCATACACAGAGCCCATCACCGCAAACTGCAGGAGGTGCTGCGGCCGGCACTCCACATTTGCACCCGCATCGAGAAACACCGCGGGACGATCCCTCGTCGGGATCGTGGTCGCCAGCGCGGGACGATCCACTCCGGGCACCATCCCGAACGCGGCATGTGCCGAGAGCACGGCGGCGCCTGTGTGTCCGGCGCTCACCAGCGCGGCGGCCTTGTGCGTGGCCACGAGTTCAGCAGCGACTCTCACGGATGAACGAGGCTTCCGTCGGAGCGCCGAGGCGGGAGAGTCGGCCATCTCGATCACATCGGGTGCATCGACCACGCTGATCCCGAGCGAACGCCAGTCCGGATGCGCGCTCAACGACTGCTCGACGTCGGCCGCGCGACCCACCAGATCGATTCCAGCATCGAGGTGGCGTGCGGCAGCCACCGCTCCGTCGACGACGACGGACGGCGCGTGATCACCACCCATGGCGTCGACGGCGATTCGGATCTGCAGCGTTTTACCCCCACACTCGCTTGTGTCGGTGGTGCTGGGACCGCCCGGTCTTGGCAGACTGGCAGGTGTGTCACCCACCTGTTGGCCCGGAGGCACCCAACACAAGCGAGCTGCAGTGTAAGTCCTATTCTTCGTCGACGGCTCTGACCGGGCGTGCGTTGTAGTAACCGCAATGCGGACAGATGCGGTGTGGCGCCTTCGGCTCCTGACACTGCGGGCACAGCCCGGTGGTCGCGGCCGTCAGCGAGTCATGAGTCCGGCGTTTCGCGGTGCGGGTCTTGGAATGTCTGCGTTTTGGATTAGGCATGGTGCACTCTAGTCTCCAGTCCTCAGTCTTCGGTCCCCGGTGCAGCCCGTTCTCCGACTACCGGAGACCGTAGACTGGGGACTGAGGACCTACTTCAGCTCCTTCAGCCGCGCGAGCCGCGGGTCTTCCCACTGTGACGTGCACTGGCACGTTCCCGTATTCAGATTCGTCCCGCACTGCGAGCAGAGCCCGGCGCAGTCATCCCGGCACAGCGGCTTCATCGGCAGCGCCAGGTAGAACTGTTCCCGCAGCAGCTCGTTTAAATCGATCTGGTCATCCCGGTAGTAGCTGGTATCGAGATCGTCTTCAGCCACTTCGCGTTCGTCTTCAGTCGCCAACTCGGTCGCCGGGAGATACCGGACGTCGACCTGACTCTCGAACGGCATCCGGAACGGCTCGAGGCAGCGACCGCATGGCATCTCGAGCTCGGTCTGCACCGTTCCTGTCAAACGAAATCGATCCTTGTCCTTGTGAATCTCGAGATCCACGCGAACAGGCGCCACAACCTGGTACGCATCGCCGTCCTGCTCCACTTCACTGGGCTGGAACGTCCGGCCGAACTGGCTGACGGGCTGACGATACCGGGTGAGGTCTAACTGCATTGACGAGTCTCCCTCTCGCGAAAATCGCGCGAAAGGCGACCTTCAATTATAGCTGATTAGAGCTGATTCCAGGCCATCGGCCCCACCCACGGCTTCGGGATGAAGAGACGCTCGTAGAGGGAGACGGCGAACCTGTCGCTCATGCCGGCAAGAAAATCACGCGCGGCAACGTCCAGCCCCTCGGCCGCGACGATCCGGTCGTCGAGCAGTCCCGCCGGGCGCTCACGCACCTTTTCCCACAGTCCCCCCAGGATCCCGGTCGCCTTCCGGAATTCGGCGGTTGCGACTTCGTTCTCGTAGACGGCTTCGAAGAGAAACGCCCGCATTCTGAGGGTGGCCGACAGCACGGCATCGCTCATGCTGATCTCGCTCAGGTTGCCGTTCTGCGTCTCGGTGACGACATCCTTCACCATCCGGGCAATCCGGGCAGACGATGTCTTTCCCAGGATCTCAACCGCATCTTTCGGCAGGTCGTCGTCCTTCATCACACCCGCTCGCACGGCATCGTCGATGTCGTGATTGACGTAGGCAATCAGATCTGCGACGCGCATGATCTGTCCTTCGAGCGTTGCGGATCGCTTGGCCGGCTCAACACCAACCGGCGACCCCTCCTTGCCTTTCGAGTGACGGCCGATCCCATCGCGCACTTCCCAGGTCAGATTCAAGCCGCGTCCGTCGTTCTCGAGGACGTCGACGACCCGCAGGCTCTGCTCGTAGTGCCGGAACCCGCCAGGGACGAGCGAGTCGAGCACACGTTCCCCGGCGTGACCGAATGGCGTGTGGCCCAGATCGTGACCGAGCGCGATCGACTCGGTGAGCTCTTCGTGGAGTCGAAGCACCTTCGCAATCGTGCGCGCGATCTGTGAGACCTCGAGGGTGTGCGTGAGCCGTGTGCGGTAGTGATCACCTTCTGGCGCGAAGAAGACCTGCGTCTTGTGCTTGAGGCGCCGGAACGCCTTCGAATGAATGATTCGATCCCGATCGTGCTGGAACGCAGGACGCACATCGTCTTCCGGTTCGCTGGTGAGACGACCGCGGGACAGCGAGCTCTTGGCCGCCTGCGGCGCGAGCGTCTCGAGCTCGCGCTGTTCGAGGGCCTCACGAATGCTCGACAACGATCTCCTCCAGGAAGCTGACACCGCAAGCAAGAGGACCGACGCCGAAGTTGGCGGCAAGGGTTTGCCCCAGATCGGCAAACGTACTTCGCGTCCCCAGATTCACGCCCGTGCGTACGCGCGCGCCCGTCACGAGGATTGGGACGTGCTCGCGTGAGTGATCCGGTACTGGGCGTCGTCGGATCGTTGCCGTGGTCGGCAGTGATGATCAAGAGATCCGTCTCCCGCAGTGCCGCAAGTACCTCCGCGAGGCGCTCGTCGAAGCGCTCGAGATTGCTCGCGTAGCCTTCGACATCGTTGCGATGGCCATAAAGCGTATCGAAGTCGACGAGATTGATGAAGACGAGCCCCGCGCCATCAGCGCGGATGACATTCAGCAACTGATCGACGCCCTCGCTGTCGCTTTTCGTCGGAATGGCCTCGACGATGCCCCTGCCGGCGAACAGATCTCTGACCTTGCCGATTGACACAACCGGGATCACCTGGCGTGTCAGGAAATCGAGCAGGGTGTCGCGCGGCGGCGTCAAGGCGTAGTCGTGTCGATTGGCGGTACGGAGAAACGCACCAGCTGCCCCGACAAATGGTCGCGCGATGACTCGTCCGACGTTCATTGGCGCCACGAGCTCGAAGGCGATCTCGCACATCCGATAGAGATCCGCGACCGGGATGACGTCTTCGTGCGCCGCGATCTGAAAGACGCTGTCGGCCGACGTGTACACGATGGGCCAGCCGGTCTTGACGTGCTCGGCGCCAAGCCGATCGATGATCTCGGTGCCCGATGCCACGACATTGCCGAGCGTCCTGCGGCCGATGCGCTCTTCGAACGTTTCGATCGTTTCCGTTGGAAACCCGTCAGGAAATGTCGCAAAGGGGTGACTCAGGACGATGCCCATCATCTCCCAGTGACCGGTGACCGAATCCTTCCCCGCCGACGATTCCGCCATGCGCCCGTACGCCTTCGTGCGATCGGCGCCGTCCCCATCTCCGATGTCGACGATGCGGCCGAGCCCGAGCGAGCGAAGAGTCGGGATTCGAAGAGCGATCGCGCGCGCGATGTTGCCGAGGGTGTTGCTGCCCTGATCGCCGTAGACCGAGGCGTCGGGCAGTTCACCGCAGCCGACGCTGTCGAGCACGATCAGAACGACACGAGGAAAAGGAGTCAGGTGAGAGATGTCTCGATGGTCGCGATGGCGTGCTTGAACGCCATGTGATCCCTGCCGTCGACATCGAAGATGACGACGAACTTGTCGAAGTTCTTGATGCGCGCCTCGAAGGCCCGGCCGTCCATGAGATGGATGATCACCGTGACGCGATCGCGTCGGGCGTTGTTGAGGAACGCGTCCTGGATGTTGGGTTGAACCGTGGACAAGGCGCGTGATTCAGTGACCTGGGACATCAGGGAGCGTCTCCTCGCGTGCACAGACCCCGGATTGCAAGCGCGTCTCGTACACGCTGCACCGTCTCCGGGCGCTCGCCCGGCCCCTCGAACCAGATAAGGTTAGGCTCTTTACGGAACCAGATCAACTGTCGCCGCGCGTATCGCCGGTTCTCCTGCACGATGAGGGCGCGCGTTGCGCGCTCGTCTCTGACGCGACGCAGCATCTCCATCACCTGTCGATAGACCAGGCCACCGAACGGGCGCGCATCGGGAGGCACGCCGCTCGCGAGCAGTCCGCGAACCTCATCCACGATGCCGCGTGTGAACTGTTGATCGACGCGCCTGGCCACGCGCTCCGCGGTCAATTCGGCCGGCAGTCGCAGGCCGAGCGCGATGACCTCGCAATCCGCGATGCGCGATTCTGTCGCGGAAAAATGCGCGGTCAAGGGCTGTCCGGTCGCGAAATAGACTTCGAGCGCCCGTACCAGCCGCTTGCGATCCCTGGGCATGATTCGCGCGGCGGACTCCGCATCGACCCTCTCGAGCATGCGATGCAGGCGCTCGGGCCCTTTTCGATCGGCGACTCGATCCAGGCGCGTTCGCAGGCTTTCGTCGGCGCCGGGACCCGGGAAGAGCCCTCGGGTCAGTGCACGGTAGTAGAAACCCGTACCACCCACGAGGATGGGCAGTTTCCCTCGACGATCGATGTCGCGAATCGCACGTTCGGCGTCCTCGGCGAATCGCGCTGCGGTGTAGACCTCGGTTGGATCGGCGATGTCGATCAGGTGATGCGGGATGCCTCGCCGGTCCTCGATCGACAGCTTGTCCGTGCCGATATCGAAGCCGCGATAGACGGCCGTCGAATCGCAATTGATGATTTCGCCGCCAAGCGATGCGGCGAGCGACAGGCTCAGAGAACTCTTGCCGGATGCGGTGGGACCGAGGACCGCAAGAACCCTGGGCACCGAGGAACCTAGGCGAGCTTCACGAACACGTACACAGTCAATGCCACGAGCAGAATGATGAGACCGAGTTGCTGGCTTCTGGTAGGCACGCGACTCCCGCCTCAGTTCACCGGCGGGCTTTCGTTGTAATAGAACGTCACAGTGAAGAACGCCTTCGTGTCGGGGTACTCCGGTGGTAGCGGCTCGGTGGGATTCGAGCCCAGGATGGCGTTGTTCGCCGCGAGGTTGAAGGCGTTGATGTCAGACGGGCCGACCACCGAAATGTCGGTGATATGCCCATCCTTGTGGATGTTGAACTGCAGGACCACGCGCCCGCGGAACGTCATCGCGGCGTAAGGCACGAACCAGTTGCGCCGCACCTGGGCAACGAAGCGCCGCAGCCACGGTCCGAACTCGACGCCCTTCGTGTCGAACTGAATCGTCGCCCCGGGATCGTTCAAGCCGCCCTGCGGATTGTTGAACGTCTCGTTCTGCACGTAGCGCTCGAGATTTTTCAGCGCATCGCCCAACGCGCCAGGGGCCGGCCTTGACGTCGTCGGCGACCGCTTCTGGCCGGTATCCGCGGGCGGAAGCGTACGCGCGATCTGTTCCTGAGGCTCTGGTTGCGGCGGCGTCGTGTCCGGCTTGACCGGTGACTCCGGGCCTTTCGCCTGCTCCTGAGGTGCAGCTTCGACCCGCTCCGACGAGTTTCCACGCGCGAACGGAAGGGGATTCTCGGGCTTCACCGCCCGTTCGCGCGCCTGGGCCTGCCTATCGAGATCCGACAGGTCAGCCCGTGGCTTGGGCTTCAGCGCTTCGAGATCCACCCTCGGCTGGACGAAGACGAAGCGCCGGTCGTCCCGCTCCCTCTCCTGTTGCTGGAGGAGCTCCTGGCGACGAGCTTCCAGTTCCTCAGGGGTCGCCTCGAAGAGATGGAGATTAGGCCCGAATTGGAACCAGAGCAGTATCAGTACATGGACAATCACCGACAGCAGCACGCCATCCCGGCGTGGGAGGGCGCTGCCGACGACGTGCTCATCCTCGTACCGATCTTCGAAGTCGAAATGTATCAATAACCTGAAGGCAAATTATAACAATCGGCGGAAGGCTTCAGGCATCCGTAAAAAGCCCACCGCCAGTCGTGGCGTTACACTGCGCGGCTGCCTGTTTGTGTCGGCAGATCTCGGACCGCCGCATAGAGATAGACGATTCCCAAAGTCAGCGGGACGGCGCGCACGTCGGTAAAGCCCGATTGTCTCAGGAGTGTCACGAACTCGGTCGGCGGAGGAAACGCGCCAACTGAGGCAGGCAAATACGAATACGCTCCCGAGTGCCCAGAGATCGCTCGACCGATCAGCGGGAGCACTCGGCTGAAATACCAGCGGTAGAGCGCGGCAAGGCCCGGAATGCGCGGGACGCTGAACTCGAGAATCGCGAGGCGCCCTCCCGGGCGAAGCACTCGAGCAAGCTCGCGCACCGCCACGTCGGTCTTCTGCACGTTGCGGACACCGAACGCGACTGTGGCTGCATCGGCCACCGCGTCGGGCACGGGGATCCGCATCGCGTCGCCGCGAACGAGCGCGATGCGAGTGTCCTCGCCCGCGTCGCGAACCTTGCGCAGCCCAAGAGCAAGCATGGCGCCGGCGAAGTCAACGCCAAGCACGCGCGCGGCTGTGCCCTGCGCACGACCGTGAGCACCCCGACGCGCTTCGAGCGCGACGTCGGCCGTACCGGTGCACACATCAACCAGTGTCTCGCGTCCAGTCAGGTTCAACGACGCGATCATCGTCGTACGCCACCGACGATCGATGCCCGCGCTGAGCAGATGGTTCAGCAGGTCGTATCGCGGTGCGATCGCATCGAACATTCCTGCGATGCGGTCGGGCGTCTTGTCGGGAGCCTGAGCGAGTGCCACGATTCGACCCTATCCGATGTAGATCGCGAGCGCAGTCGCAGCGAAGTACACGATCCCCACCCACCCATTGAGATCGAACGCCTTCTTGACCTGAGACAGATCCTCGTCGCTGACGAGTGACTGCTCGTACGCGAGGAGCGCCGCGACGATCGCCACGCCGACGAGATAGAGCGCCGGGAGATTGGCGGCCCACCAGAGCGATGCCATCACGATCACGGTGACGAGGTGCATCAGCCGTGACAGACGAATGGCTGCCGGTACACCGAAGGTGGCTGGAATCGATCGCAGGCCGTGCTGACGATCGAAGTCGACGTCCTGGCACGCATACAGAATGTCGAAGCCACCGACCCATAACCCGATGGCGAGGCCGAGCAGCCACGGTTCGGCGCCGCCGCGACCGCCTGCGGCAAGCCACCCACCGACTGGTGCAATCGCAAGCGAGAGCCCGAGGAACATCTGCGTATAGGTGGTGAACCGTTTGGCCAGCGAGTACCAGAACACGATCGCCAGCGCGACCGGCGCCAGCACGAGGCACAGCATGGACAGCCGCGACGCGGCAAACATGAACACCGCGGACGCGCCGACCACGAACGCTGTCGCTTCCGGCTTCGAGAGCAGCCCTCTCGGCAGCTCACGCATCGCCGTGCGTGGGTTGAGCGCATCCATCCTGGCGTCGACGAGGCGATTGAACCCCATCGCTGCACTGCGGGCGCTCACCATGCAGCCGACGATCCACACCACCTGCATCCAGGAGAACGGCTGCTCACGCCACGCGAGGAGCGCGCCAGTCAACGCGAACGGCAACGCGAACACCGAGTGGCTGAAACGCACGAAGGAGAGATAGGTGGCGAGCTTGTTCATGCGGCCTCGATCCAGGAGATGCGGTCGGGATCGACTCCGGACACCAGGTATTCTTCCACATCGGTTACGCCCTGTGGTACGTGCACGGCGACAAGCGCGGCGCGCTTGCCAGGCTCGATGCTGCCGAATGCGGCGTCAAAGCCAAGCGCCATCGCTCCCGTCAGCGTCGCGCTTTTCAGCAGCGTACGGGCCGGCACCTTGGGAGCAATGCGACGTGCCTCGGCCAGCTCATTGAACATGTTCAGATCGTCTACGCTCGCAAGGCTGTCCGTGCCGAACGCCACATCAACATCCATCGCGTAGAACGCCTCGAGCGGAGGCGACCCGACGCCGACCCAGCGATTGCTGCGCGGGCACGACACAAGCGTGACGCCCAGCGTTCGCAACCGATCGAGGTCGGTGCCTTCGAACTGCACGCCATGGACGGCAAGCACTGAGCCCGTGAGAAAGCCCATGTCCGCCAGGTACTCCACTGGCGAACAGCGCGGCGCCTGCCAATCGACATTCCACACGCCGAGTTGTTCGAGCAGCGATCGCCAGGGACCACTGCCCTTACGGAGGAACTCGACTTCTTCTGGCGACTCCCCGAGGTGCACGGTCGACACCATCGGCGCGTGCTCGTCGAGATCCCGGCGAATCGCGCTGAAGAGCGCAGGCGCAACCGAGTACGGCGCATGCGGCGCAAGGCTCACACGAATGTCGTCATCAGATTCGACGGCGTCGATCGCCGTGCGCGCCGATGCGACCTGCTCCTCGGCATTCCGACCAGAGAATCCGAGCAACTCATGGAACACGCACGCCGGCATCTGCGCCTGGCGCAGCAGGGCGACCGCCGCAAGTGTGTTCGTCACATCACCGAGCAGTGACGTCCCCGTGTCGCGAGCGAACTGAATCGCGGCGCGCGCTGCGCCGAGGATCGCGGTCTCGTCGGCGCCGGAGCGTTGGGCGCGCGCGGCCAGCATCGGCCTCACCCACTCGAGAAAGCTCGGTGCCGGAGGAATGCGGCCATGGAGGTACGACAGTTCGAGATGGGTGTGGGCGTTAACGAGGCCGGGCAGAACCGCGACGCGGCCAAGCGCCACGTCCTCGCTGCCGTCGCGGGCGCCCACTGAGACGACGCGCCCGCGGTCGAGCATGACCGCTCCCCTGCCGATCGGCTCGTCGGCGATCGGCAGGATCCAATCTGCTGAAACGCGAATCACTGTGTGAGACGAAGCTGTTTTCCGTGCCGGCTTCTCGCCTCGTAGTTCTTCAACTCCGCCGGCACTGACGTATCGCCGTCCGCGCGCGCGGTGGCCAACGCGAGCATGCGCGGCACCTCGCGCTCACGGAAGATCGGATCGCCGAGGACCTCGTAGTGCATGTTGCGACGCTTCGCGGCGAACCCTGCGTCTTCGATGTTCACCACGATCTCGAGTTCGTCCATGCAGTAGGCAGCGCCCGCGGCCCGCACGACGTTCTCTTCGATCATCACGCTGCCCATGTCGTTGGCGCCGTACGCGAGGCTCAGTTGGCCCACCTTGCCGCCCTGCGTGACCCACGATGCCTGCAGGTTGTCGAAGTTATCAAGGACGATTCGCGCCAATGCGAGCGTGCGCAGGTAGTCGACACCCGTCTCCTCGAACCCGCCATGCTCGGTATGCTCGGGCTGATAACTCCAGGTGATGAACGCCGTGAAGCCGCCCGTCTCGTCCTGCAGATCGCGGAGCCGCATCATGTGTTCGATGCGCTCGTCCTGCGTCTCGACGGTCCCGTACATCATCGTCGCCGTGGTGCGCAGCCCGGCCTGGTGTGCCTGGCGCATGATGTCGATCCACTCGTCCGAGGTCGCCTTGCTGTAGCAGTTGAGCAGCTTTCTCACGCGATCGACGAGAATCTCAGCCCCACCGCCCGGAATGCTGTCGAGACCCGCCGCGACCAGCCGCTCGATGACTGTCCGGGTCGGCATCTGATTCAAGCGCGAGATATGCAGGACCTCAGGCGGTGAGAGCGCGTGCAGCTTGAACTCAGGGTATCGCGCCTTCACCGCGCGGAACAGATCTTCGTACCACTGAATCGGCAGGTCTGGATTGTGGCCGCCCTGCAGCAGGAGCTGGTTGCCACCGACCGAGATCGTCTCGGCGATCTTCTCGAAGATCTCCTCGAAGCCGAGGACGTAGCCCTCGCTCGATCCCACCTCCCGATAGAACGCGCAGAAGCTGCACCGCGCAACGCAGATGTTCGTGTAGTTGACGTTGCGGTCGATGATGTAGGTGACGACGCCATCGGGATGCTTGCGCTGGCGGATCGTGTCGGCGAGCCGGCCGAGCACGTGGGTCGGAGCCTCGCGATACAACTGAAGCGCCTCGGCCGCTGACACGCGGCCGCCCTGCATCACGTTCGCAACGATCGCATCGACCATGCTCAGAAGAACTCCAGCGTTCGCCGTTGCGGCCCCAGTCCCATGTCAGCGGCGAGATCGAGAAAGGTCTGAAGCCCTGCCGCTTCCTGCTTGCCCAGTCCGTACTTCACATTATCCCTTAGGTACAGGGCAGCCCGTGCCGCGCGCGCGACGTCCCCGGCGCCGTATTCTGCCGCAATCGCTTCCCGGGCGCGCACACCCTCAGTCTGCGCCTGCTGAAGCGACTCGACGACGCCAGCGTCCACGCCAGCGGGCCGTCCAGTCCATGCGGCGTAGATGAACGGTAAGCCGGTCATCTGCGTCCAGACCTCACCGAGGTCGATCTTGCGCAGACCGAGCGACTCGTGGTCGGCGTCGAACGCCGGATCGCCGATGAGCAGCCCAGCGTCGCAGGTGGATGTCATCGCCACGAGATCAGGACCGTGCGGAACAAATGTCGGAGTGATGTGAAAGTGATGCCGGCAGAGGACCTGGATCAGCGTGACCGAGGTCCGCGAACTCGTGTCGAGGGCGATGCTCCGGATGTCTTCGACGGGCTTCCGGGTGTAAAGCGCGACGGATGCGACCGGTCCTCGCGATCCGATGCCGACTCCAGGAACGAAGCGGTAGTCGTCCGACTGCAGGTATTCGATCGACGGGATCAACCCGAGGTCGACCTCGCCTTCATGGAGGAGCGCGGCGCAGACTGACGGGACGTCGTAGCGCACGAGCCAGCGAGAAGGATCGCGGTCGAGAGCCCACGTCAACGGACGGGCGTTGAGGTATCCCACCGCGCCGATGCGCACCTGTTTCAAGCGAACTCCCAACCCGCCAACTCCCAACTCCCGACCGCCACGTCGCAGGCGTGCGGAGTTTCGCTGATCACAAGAGATTGAACCTGCCGTCACGCTCGACTGCCGCGAAGCCGGCAACCTGTATGTTGCGTTCGATCTCGGCCCGCGCGCTACGCCGTCGCCCTTCAGGCGCGTCATCGGAAGCCGAGATCCCGTCGATGTCGTCGGCGCCAAAGGTCAACGCCACCTGCGCCAGCTTCGGCCCGTAACGGCGCCAATCCATCTGGATCGATGAAATGTTGGGCGCGGCCAACCGAGCAAGCGCAACCATCTTCACGTCCTCGTATCCCGTCGTTGGCCTGAAGGCTGAGAGGCTCAGAGGAAGCGGATTGAGCGACTGAATGTTTCCGTGCGTGCTTTGAAGCTCCGACGCCAGGAGGAGTAAATCAGGTCGGGCGTCAGCGGTCGCCTTGCTGATGGTCAGACGCAACTGCTGGAACCCGGCGCTCTTCAGGCTCCTCACAACAGCTGTGGAATCGTCCATCGCGTCGAGAGGCAGATCCGCGATCGCGTCGAGGCCAGCCTGCTTGAGCCGCGAGAGCGAACGATCGACAGAGCCGCCGGCGCTCCATCGCGCAACATCGGTCCACGAGAAGCCAGAGAGGACGCGACCGCCGGCCACGCTCTTCGCCCTTTCAACCGACGTAGCCGCCGCATCAAGATCGGTTGGCGCGCCGGTGAGCCTGACTTCGCGCGCCGCTGAAGGAACACCCATCTCTGCCGCATCACACGGCACGTCGGCCACACGCAGAAACGTGGCGCGCGTATCGTGCATCCGCCGCCGAAGCGCGTCGGCAAGCATACCGAGCGACAAGATATCTGGTGTGCTCGCGAGCTCGCGGATCTCCTCGGGCGACAGGCGGCCGCCGCCGTTGATCCGATCCATGTAGAGGTCGAACGTGGTGGCTGTACTCATCTCATTCACTACTCACACTGCCGATGCGTCCATCGCTTGCGCAACTCGTGTGGCAAGTGCCAGGGCGTCGCGCCCGGCTCGCCCGCTGACACCAGGCTCGCGCCGATTGCGCACCGCGTCGACGAAATCCGCCAGTTCCACGCGGAGCGGCTCATCGCGCTGCACAGCGAGCTTTCCGCCCTCGATCTGCGGCCGGCCGTTCTGGGCCACGAGCCGATAGATTTCGGCCTCCTGCTCGGCGAAGTCGATAGACAGATACGAGGCGCGCTGGAAGAAGCGGACCTTGCGAATCTTGTCGCGACTGATGCGGCTCGCCGTCACGTTGGCGATGCAGCCTGACGCAAACCGTAGGCGCACGTTGGCGATGTCGGTCTTCGGGGTCAACACGTTCACGCCGATCGCTTCGATCGAGACGACCTCTGACTTGACCGAGGTCAGCAACAGGTCAAGGTCATGAATCATCAGATCGAAGATGACGTCGATGTCCAGGCTCCGCTCGGGAAAGGTGCCGAGCCGGTGCACCTCGATGAAACGCGGATTCGACACCAGCGGCAACGCCGCGACAACGGCTGGATTGAAACGCTCGGTGTGACCCGCCGCCAGCACAACTCCACGCCGAGCGGCCGCTTCGATCATCCTGTCGGCCTCGCCGAGGGACGATGTGAGCGGCTTCTCGACCAGGACGGACACACCGGCATCGATCAAGGGCAGCGCGACGTCCAGATGCGATACCGTCGGCACGGCAATCGTCGCCGCATCAAGTCCCTCGATCGGCAACTCGTGCAGATGACTGAAGCTCGGCACGCCAAGCTTCGACGCGATCTCCGCCGCGCGGCCCGGCTTCGTGTCCACGATCCCCATGAGGCGCACGCCATCCATGGCGGCGAGGAGGCGCGCATG
Organism: uncultured Acidobacteriota bacterium; assembly: GCA_963772955.1. Lineage (GTDB taxonomy): Bacteria > Acidobacteriota > Vicinamibacteria > Vicinamibacterales > UBA2999 > Gp6-AA40. The sequence goes on from CAVYZF010000011.1 coordinate 438,036, forward strand.
ATGCTGCCCGAGGTGTCCAACGCCGACGACCGCGATTCGGAGCGGATCGCTCATGCCGTGGGTGTCTCCGCCGTCGCGCGGCCGACAATCGTGATGCCCGCCTCGTTGGCAGACGCGTAGACGGCATCACCGTCGAGGACGAGCGTCTTCCCCGCGTCGATGGACAGCGCCGTGGCACCGGCCACGCGCATTGCCTGAACCGTGGCAAAGCCCACGACGGGAACATCAAACCGCATGTCCTGTTTCGGCTTGGCCACCTTGACGATGCGCGCACCCGGCCCGGCAAGATGGCCGGCGCGGGCGATCACTTCGTCGGTCCCTTCCATCGCTTCGACCGCGACGACCGCCTGGTGTTTGACGGCAATCGTCTGCCCGATATCGAGTCCCGCGATCACATCTGCCATGCGGTAGCCAAATTCGAAGTCCTGTTGCTCCTCCTCTGTCGGCGCGCGACTGGTGAGCACGCCGGATCGCGCGAGCAACGGCGTCAGGAGCGTCGTTGAGTCAATCAACTCGATCCCGTTATCCCCCATGACGGCGGCGACAGCCCCGATGAGGCCGTCCGTGTTGCGTGTGGTGAGCTTCTTCAACACCGAGAGGAACGCGAGGTCGGGAATGATGCCGCCGAAAATCTTCGTGTGCTTGACTTGTCCGGCCATGACAGCGCGCGTCGCGCCGGCCTCGCGCAGGAGACGGATGCACGTGCCGAGTTGCCCGAGCGAGATCCAATGGATGGTGGCGCTGTGGCGTTTGGCGGCGTCATTGAGCTCGGAGAACGCCTCCTCTTTCACCGCGACGATCGTGACGTCGTGGCCCAATGCCCGAGCGGCATCGAGGACGAGAAACGGGAACCGGCCATTGCCGGCAATCAGGCCTAGCGTCACTGCTCTTGAACTAATCCCACATTCAGCTGATCACGACACACCGAGGCACAGAGCCACGGAGGAAGATTTTCAAAGGTTTTCTCGGTGCCTCACTGCCTCTGTGTGTTGGATTCAGTGTCAACACAAGTGACTGTCGGTCCAGTCTACTCATCGGCTACGAGTTCTTCCGTGCGTCTCGTTGACCTCCGCAGAATCACGCCGCGTTGCGAGGTGCGGATGAACTCCACGAGGTAGCGAACCTCCGGCGCAGAGAGCGACTCGTCCTGTTCGATCTGCGTCAATGCCTGCGTCGTGTTCAGCTTCGACTGGAGGAGGTAGCGGTACGCCAGCTTGAGTTGCGCGATGGTGTCGACGGTGAAGCCGCGACGCGACAGACCGATCGAGTTCACACCATACACCCGGGCGGGACGGCTGCCGATCGTGCGGCCGAACGGCAGCGCGTCCTTGGTCACGACAGAATAGCCGCCGATGAAACCGTGGCGGCCGACGCGACAGAACTGATGGACCGCCGACCCGGCGCTGACATTGGCAAAATCGTCGACACCGACGTGACCGCCAAGCGTCGCATGCGGACCGAAGATCGTTCCGCTGCCGACGTGACAGTCGTGCGCGACGTGCACGTACGCCATGAAGAGGTTGTCGCTGCCGATCGTCGTCTCGCCGCCGCCGCCGGCGGTGCCGCGGTTGATGGTGACGAACTCGCGAAAGACGTTTCGCTTCCCGATCCGAAGCGCCGTCGGCTCACCTCGATACTTGAGATCCTGGGGCGCCAGGCCAATCGAGGCCATCGGGAAGATCTGGGTTTCGTCGCCGACGTACGTGCGGCCATCGATCACCACGGACGCACCGATCTGGCAGTTCTTGCCGATGACAACGTCAGGACCGATCATCGCGTGAGGCCCGATGACCGTGCCCTCTCCGATCTGCGCGGCGGGATCGACATGCGCGGTCGGATGGACTGCCGCGGCACCGATGTCGATGGCGAGCAGGAGCTCGGCTTCCGCGACGACCTGCTCGTCCACGTAGGCGGCGGCATGGAGCCGGGCGAGGCTCGTGCGCGCCCGTTTCAACGCCACTTCCAGCCGAAGACGATCCCCGGGAACAACACTGCGACGGAACTTGGCGTTGTCAACGCCGCGGAGCGACGCACGCGCGGTAAAGGGCGCCTTGGCACGATCGAGGAGCAGCACTGCCGCGAGTTGCGTGAGCGCCTCAATCTGGAGGACGGCCGGCATGATCGGAGATCCAGGGAAATGCCCCTGGAAGAACTCCTCGCCAACGGTCACGTTTTTCACTGCCACGAGCCGGTTGCCCGATTCGTGTTCAGTAACAGCGTCGATGAAGTACGACGGGTATCGATAGTAGACGCGCCCGAGGAGCGCCGGAAGGTCTAAGGGCACGCCACATGCCTCTCCCTGGTATCGAGCGTCGCGTTATTTCTGAGTTGCCGGAGCCGGTGCTGGTGCCGGTGCCGGCGCTGGTGCCAGTGCCGGCGCAGCAGCCGCGCCAGGCGTATCGAATGCCAGAATCACCTCGGCGGTCAGATCCAATTCGGGGACGGCCCAGATCAATCCGCTCTGCGCCGCGTTGAATACGAAGTGCACGCCCTTCTGCCTGGCGACCTTGTCGATCACCGGCGTCAGCTTGCGGTTGAACTCGCCTTCGACCTGCTCCGCCATTTGCTGGACTTCCTGCTGTGCATCTTCGGTGAATCGCTGCAGATCGCGTTGCTGCCGCTCGATATTCGCCTGCAGCTGCGCCCTGGCAGAATCGCTCAACACGCTGCCGCCCTGATCGAGCTTCTGCTGGTCGCTCTGCAACGCCTTGTTCCGCTCCTGCAGCTCGCGCGACTTCTGCTCCTGCAGCACCTTGATCTTCTCGGCTGCGACTCTGCCTTCCACCGATGCAGCGGCCACCGCCTGAACGTTGACGTAGGCGTACTTCATGCCGTCCTGGAAACGGGGCTTCAACTCGGGCGGAGCTGCGGGTGCCGCTGGAGCGGGGCGAGGTGCTGTGGCCTGAGGAGCCGGAGCAGGTTTCTGCCCTCCCGGCGCCGCTGGCGTGGGGGTCGTCGGTCGAGGGGCAGCGGGGGCCTGCGCGTACGCAGTTCCTGCCGCGATCACCGCACTGAACACCACTACGGAGGCAAACACTCTCATTACTCTCGGTCCTTTCAAAAACTGAACTCGATTACGGCGCACGCAAAAGACTACCGCTGTCCGGCGGTCGCCTCACTATGAAGCTCTAGAATTTTACTCGACCGAACCCACGCCGAGTAAGGTGGTCTGAACCCGCCGCCAGAACCTCAGTAATGCGTCACGTCAATGGTGTAGTCGAGGCCGGCGGTCAGCTTGCCGACGTCGTTGACCCATACGCAGAATTGCCCGGTTGACTGGGCAGTGCCAGTCACGGTCGTGTTGAGAACCGCAGCGGTATTGCTGATGATGATCGCGCACGCAACGCCGTTGAACGTGCCCAGACTGACGCCAAGCGTCGCGGCCTGATTGGACAGTGCCTTGACTTGTGCCGAGACCGTGCCCGCACGGTCGACCGTGAACGAGTGAGTTCTCGCCCCGTTGATGTTCAGCGAATCACTGAAACTCTGGACAATCGTGACCGGAGTCGGCTGCGTCGGAGCTTGTGGGGTGCTATTTGAGCTGCAGCCCATGAACGAGATGGCGACAAGCAACGGACCAAAAAGCGTGAAGTGGCGCATCAACTAGCAAGTCTCCTGGAGTCTTCTCACATCGGGACCAAGGACGGTGGACTGAAGACCGTTCTTAGAACGTCGTCCCCACAGCGAACCTGAACACCCGCTCCTTGGCCGGTTGGAGATTGTTGTCCAGCACGCCGCCGCGCGACGGGTTCCATGCGTAAATCAAGCGGAACGGCACGTTCAGGACGGGCATGAAGAATCGCAGCTCGACACCCGTCGATACCTTGAACGCGTTGGTCCTTCCTATCTCGATCGTTTCCACGCCGGGCGTACTCGGATCGACCAACGAGGAGGTCGCGAACGGATCCGTGATCGGCGGCGGGTTCGGCACTCGCACTTCGAGCAATGGCTCCTTCCACATGAAGGGCTCGCCAAAATCGCGTACCTGACCGGCGTCGAAGAACGTGACGATGCGCACCTGGCTCATGATCGAAATCAGGTACTCGGCGTTGAACAGCAGGCTCTTATTGCCGCCGAGGACGACGAACGATCCGGGCACGCTCGGCCCGATGGACCGGATGTCGAAGCCGCGAACGCTGTACTCTCCACCAAGGAACAAGCGCTCGAAGACCGGCAAGACCGCGTCGCACGGCGGCTCCGCGCAGATGGCGCTGCTCGCGCTGTTGCCGAGCGGCGAGATGTATTCGACCTGCGCGCGGAAGCCCACCGACGTACGCGGCAGATGTTTGAAGAAGAAGATTGCCTCGCCTCTCGGCTTGTAGAACTGCGTGTTGCCGCCAAACATTGCGAGGTCGATCGACGCGGTCAGCCGCTTGCCCGTGTTCGGGAAGATCGGGTTGTCAACCGTGTTGTGCACGAAACTCGGCACGATCTTGCTGATCGAACGGCGGCCACCCTGCCCGATGAGCAGCGAGTCGTACACGAACGGATTGCGGCGAAGCACCTCGAGCTGTGTCGGCGTGAGCTGTGAAAGATCGCTGATCGAGGAAATGGTCGAGCAGCCAGTCGGCCGCAGGACGCACGACGTATCGATGAGCGCCTCGTTCAAGTCGGTCATGTGGACCGTCTCGTACGAGTAGTTCATGAACATGCGGCTGAAGTCGGCAACCGGGAAACCGAAGATCAGGTTTGTCCCCGTGGACTTCTGCGTGTAGTACCCGACGTACTGCAGCGACCGCTTGTAAACGTCGAAGCCGCCCGTGATGTTGCGGTCGAAGAGGAATGGCTCGGTGAACGCGAGCTGATAGTTCTGCGCGCGATCGCCCGCCTGCACAGACAGCGTCAGGCTCTCACCGCGGCCGAGGAAGTTCGAGGTCTGGAACCCGAGCTGGCCGAAGAAGCCTTCGTACTGCGAGACGCCGGCGCCAAATGTCAGCTGATTGCGGTTCTGCTCTTCGAACTTCAGTGTGACGTCAACGGTGTTCTGCTGACCGACGGTCTTATCGACCTTCATATCGCGGTCGTCGCCCTTCAGCTCCTTGAAGTATCCGAGCTGATTGAGCCGCCGCACGCTGTACTTCAAGGCTTCCGTGTTGAAGACGCCGCCCTCGACGAGCCGCATCTCACGCCGAATCACGTTGTCGCGCGTCGTCGTGTTGCCGGTGAAGGTGATCCGATTGACGAAGTACTGCGGCCCTTCGTCGATCCGCATGAGGATGTCGACGCTGGGCGCCGCTTTCTCGGTCTTCCCCTTGGTCGGAGGAGCGGGCGCGGTCGGTTCCGCGAGTGATGCGGGCACCTGCGCGGTCAGGGTTCGTTCCGGCCGGTTGGGATCGTCGCTGTAGGTCAGCATCGGGAACGGAGTGAACTCCATGTACCCGGCGCCGCCATAGATCTCCTGCGCCTTCTTGTTTCCGTCCTGAAGTTTCTTACGGCTGTACCACTCGTTGTCTTCGATCTTGTACAGCGAGCGCAGTCCCTCGGCGCGAACGACCTTGTTCCCTTCGAAGTTCAGGGTGCCGAACTTGTAGCGCTCACCCTCGGTGACAGGAATCCGCAACTGGATCCAGCGCGTCTTGCCGTTCTTGGTGTCTTCGAGCGTCTTGACCTCCGGCTGCCCCACTCGCGCCTGCGGATAGCCGTGATTCTGGTAGTGCTCGACGACCTTCGCGGCGTCCTCTTCGAACGCGTTCTCCTTGTAGGTGCCGCCGCCCGAGATCCAGCCGTAGAGCGGATTCTTCGGCTTGTTCTCCTTGATCCGTTTCTCGAGCTTGCCGTCGCTGATCGCCTCGTTCCCGACGAACTCGACGTCGCGAATCTTCAACTTCGGCCCCTGGCCGACAACGAACGTCACGTTAATCAGCTTCGAACCCCCTGCCACCGGCGTGATCCGGTGATTCACCTCCGAATTGGTGAATCCCTTCTCCGCCATCAACTCGCGGAGGACACCTTCCACGCGACGGATCGTTCCGTCGTCACGGAACGAGTCGAGACGCAGCTCGATCGAGCGTTCACGCAGCTTGTCGTCGATGTCCGAGCGCTTGATGATGCTGATGCTCTTCTCGTCGGAGTCGCGATAGTCGACGATCTTGACGCGCTCGCGCTCCTCCATGTTGTACGTGACGATCTTCCCGACGGCGCCATTCGGGAAGGTGTAGTCGGTCACTTCAATGGAGAGATCGTCGAGGAAGTTCGTGGCCCACAGCCGCTTGAAATCCGACAGCATCAGCTGCTCGGTCGCCGCGTCATACCAGACGAACTGATTCTGGCGCGTCTGACTCGTGCGCAGCTGGATGTAATACATGTAGGTCTCGTTCTCGATGGTCGAGGACCCACCCTGGCTGTTGAAGCACGGCTGAAGAATCCAGACGAACGGCGGCGAGCCCGGAGGCGGCAGCGCGAAGGGCGCCGCCACCGACGAACCGCACGGTGTTCTGGTGATCGGCACCTGGGCGTCGTTCGACACCTGCGCGGCTGGGGCGGCGGGGGCTGGGGCGCCGGCAGCAGAGGCTTCAACCGGCGCACTCGTCGGTACGGTCAGCTGCGCAAACGCAGAGCGGACCGGGCAGACAGCCAGAATCCCGAGAAATGCAACGACACTGAGCTGTTTATGCATCAGGGGTGAAATACCTTAGTTTACTGGATTTTAGACGGCGTTGGCGCCGGAACGGCTTGATCGGGCTCAAGACCCGCGGGGCAAACGTCAAAGATCAAAGGTCGAAGGCAGGTACGCCGTACCTGACCTCTGACCTGTGCCTCTTGAGCTTTGACTTAGTTGAGCCGCCGTCCCGCCACCAGCTCGCCTGCACCGGCAGGCCGGTAGGAGATCTGCCCGGCGTCCATGTAGACCTCGACCTCGCCGTCCCCGAGGTTGCCTCGAATCAATTCCTCCGAAAGCGGATCCTCGACGTACCGCTGGATGGCGCGACGAAGTGGACGAGCGCCGTACGAGCGGTCCTTGCAGGTGACGTCGATGATCCAGTCGACCACGTCACGGCTGATGCTGATCTTCATCCGGCGATCGACCAGGTTCGCATTGAGCTGCTCGATGAGCAGGCCCATGATCCGGCGCAAGTCATCGTCGGAGAGCGCCTCGAACACGATGATCTCGTCGATGCGGTTGATGAACTCGGGGTTGAAGGTCCGCTTCACCTCACCGAGGACCATGTCGCTGACGTTCTTGTCGATCGCACTGATATCACTGGCCTGGAACCCGAGCGACGCCTTCTTCTGGATGAAGCGCGCCCCGATGTTCGAGGTCATGATGATGATCGTGTTCTTGAAGTTCACCCGGTTGCCGAGACCATCGGTCAGGTGGCCGTCTTCGAACACCTGCAGCAGGATGTTGAAGATGTCCGGATGTGCCTTCTCGACTTCGTCGAGCAACACGACGGAGTACGGATTCCGCTTCACCTTCTCGGTAAGCTGACCGCCCTCTTCGTGACCCACGTATCCCGGCGGCGAGCCAATGAGCTTCGACACCGAGTGCTTCTCCATGTACTCGGACATGTCGAAGCGGATGAGCGCGTTGTCGCTGCCGAACAGGAAGTTGGCGAGCGCGCGAGCGAGCTCGGTCTTTCCGACACCGGTCGGGCCCAGGAAGATGAAGCTGCCCACCGGACGGTTCGGGTTCTTCAGGCCCGCGCGTGAGCGGCGAATCGCGCGCGAGATCGCCGAGATCGCCTTGTCCTGGCTGACGACGCGCTTGTGGAGGTCGGACTCCATGCGAAGCAGCTTGTCGCCTTCGTCCTGGTTGATCGACGAGATCGGCACGCCGGTCCACTTCGAGACCACTTCGTCGATGTCGCTCTTGCTGACGACGACGCGGCGGACTTTTCCGTCGAAGCGCTCGCGCGTGAGTTGGAGGTTCTCCCTCGCCGACGCTTCCTGGTCGCGATAGAACTGCGCCTTCTCGAAGTCCTTCGCCGAGGCCGCGCTCTCCATCTGCTCGACGGCCACACGAATGCTCTTGTTGATCTCGGCGAACTCGTCGCTGTAGCCAGCTTCCTTCAACTTCGCGCGCGCACCGGCCTCATCGACCAGGTCGATCGCCTTGTCGGGCAGGAAGCGGTCGGTGATGTAACGGCTGGACTGGTACACCGCCGCCTCGATCGCCTCGGGCGTGTACTCGACACGATGGAACTGCTCGTAGCGATCCTTGACGCCCTTGAGGATCTCGATCGTTTCCTTCTCGGCGGGCGGGTCGACCTTGATCGCCTGGAACCGGCGCTCGAGCGAACGATCCTTCTCGATGTACTTCCGGTACTCGGCGGGCGTCGTCGCGCCGATGCAGCGGATCTCGCCGCGCGAGAGTGCCGGCTTGAGAATGTTCGCGGCGTCGAGCGAGCCTTCGGCCGATCCCGCGCCAACCAGCGTGTGCAGCTCGTCGATGAACACGATGATGTTCGGGTTCTCGGTGAGCTCCTTCATGATCGCCTTGAGGCGCTCTTCGAACTGGCCGCGATACTTCGTGCCCGCGACGATCAGCGAGATGTCGAGTGCGAGGATCCGCTTGTCGGCCAGGAAGTGCGGCACATCGCCGTAGACGACCTTCTGCGCGAGCCCTTCGACGATCGCCGTCTTTCCGACACCAGGCTCCCCGATCAGCACGGCGTTGTTCTTCGTCCGGCGGCAGAGCACCTGTTGCACCCGTTCGAGCTCGTAGTCGCGGCCGACCAGCGGGTCGAGCTGATTCTTCATCGCCGCTTCGGTGAGGTCGCGGCTGAACTCGGCCAGCAGCGGCGTCTCCTTCACACGGGTCAACGTCGTCTTCTCGTTCAGAAGTTGGACGATGTCCTCGCGGACGGTGTGGAGGCGCATCCCCTTCTCCATGAGGATGGAGGCGGCGACGCTTCGCTCCTCGCGCAGGATCCCGAGGAGCAGGTGCTCGGTCCCGATGTAGTTGTGCAGGAGCCGATCGGCTTCCTCTGCTGCACAACTCAGGACACGCTTGGTTTCTGCGCTGAAGGGAATCTCGACTGAGGTCGAGACCTTCTCGCGGAATACCGTCCGGCCCTCGATTTCCTTGCGAATGTTTTCCAGAGAGAGATGCGAGCGCGCAAAGATCCGGCTCGTCAGCCCTTTACCCTCTCGGATTAGTCCAAGAAGGAGATGCTCGGTCTCGATTGATACGCTGCCGAGCTGGCTGGCCTCATAGCGGGCAAAGAAGAGTACTCGTCGCGCCCGTTCCGTGTAACGTTCGAACATCCGGCCCGCCTTGGGGTTAGGAGGCTGTTGACGAAAACCTCGTTAACGTCATTATAAGGCAAAGCTTGCGTGCGACCAACGATCCCGCACGTCTAAGTCCTCTACCTGCTAGGGTTTCGGCGCCCGCTTCGGTCAGATGCCTGTAGCTCGAGCCCCGATCCTCATCAACTTCTACGACGCCGTGACCAGCATTCACGTCTCGCCTGAACCGCACAGTTCTGCTTATCGGCGCATCTCACGCTGGTTGGTAGTTGGTGTTTCACGGTTCGTCGTTGGTGGTTAGTGGTTGGTAATAATCCTGCGTTTCACGGTGTTATCGCCGCGATTCAGCTCGTTCAACCACCAACCACCCACCACGAACCACCAACCCGCTAGGTCACATGCTTCGCCGTGCAACGCGCGACCGCCTTCTCGATCACCGCGTCACGGGCGAACGCGTCGTAGGCGAGAAAGTGCGGCGATTGCCTGTGCGCTGCGTGCGATTCTGGCACGTCATACACCTCGTGCAGTACCCAGCGCGTCGGGTCGTCGACATGCTGGCTCACATCGAACCTCAGACATCCACGATCGCGCGCGATCGACTCGCGAGCGTTGTTCATCAACAACCGCTCGAACTCAGGCAGCATCTGGGGACGCACCGTCACCTGCACGAGCACTACATACATTCGTCCAATATACTTTCCCGCATGTCAGAAACCGTCGGATTCATCGGGCTCGGTCTCATGGGCCGGCCAATGGCCAAGAACATCCTCAAGAAGGGTTTTCCCCTCGTCGTTCATAGCCGGAGCCAGGGTCCGGTTGACGATCTCGTCGCCGCAGGAGCCAGGCGAGCGTCTTCACCGGCGGACGTGGCCCGTCAGGCGACACGCATCATCACGATGGTCCCCGATTCGCCGGACGTGGAGCTGGTGCTCGACGGCCCCGACGGCGTCTTCAGTGGGTTGCAACCGGGCACCATCATCATCGACATGAGCAGCATCGCTCCTGGCCCCGCACGTCGTCTTGCCGAACGCGCGAAGGCGAAGGGGGCGACGATGCTCGACGCGCCCGTGAGCGGTGGCGACATCGGCGCGATCGCGGGCACGCTCTCGATCATGGTCGGCGGCGATCTCGATGCGTTCAACGCGGTCAAGCCCCTGCTCGAGGCGATGGGTAATCCCGAAAAGATCGTGCGCATCGGCGAGTCGGGCGCCGGTCAGTTGTGCAAGCTGTGCAACCAGATGGTGATCGGCGGCACGCTGGTCGTTGTCGCAGAAGCACTCGCGCTTGCACGCAAGGCCGGAGTCGACGCCGGAAAAGTGCGCGAAGCATTGCTCGGCGGATTTGCGTCGAGCCGCGTACTCGAAGTCCACGGCGAGCGCGCGCTGAAGGGCACCTACAAGCCCGGGTTCAAGACGCATCTTTTCGCGAAGGACATGCGCAACGTCGTCTCGACACTTGCCGAACACGACACGGCGGCTCCGGTGACGGCGGTCGTCCAGCAGCTACTCCACGCTACGATGGCTGCGGGACGCGGCGAAGACGACAACTCGGTCATGGCAAGGACGGTGTTCGATCTCGCGGGGCTCGAGTAGCCTTTCGGCTCCGGGCTCTCGGCTGGTTTCGATTTCGTCGTGTCCGGCCTCAGCCGGACCTCGGAGGAGACGTCGATGCGACAGCTCTTGACGCGGTGCTTGTTCACACTCACGACGTGTGCCTTGTGCGCTCCATCCTCTGTGCGCGCCGAGGTCACGACGGTGACGATCGCCAATCGCACCGTCGTCGCCGGAGGCCAGGTGTTCGGACAGGTCGGAGCGTACGAGAAGCTGACCGGCACGATCGAGTTCGCACTCGATCCCGCCGACAAGCACAACTCTCCCATCGTGGATCTCGAGCACGCGACGCGCGGCGCGGATGGACGCGTGCACTTCTCCGCCGACCTGTACGTCCTTCGCCCGGTCGAAACACAGAAGGGCAACGGCGCGATGCTGTTCGAGATCGCCAACCGCGGGCGAAAGGGTCTGCTGGGACGATTCAATCGCGGCGCGAATGGAAGCCAGGATCCGATGGCGGCCGCTGATTTCGGCGACGGCTTCCTGATGAAAGAAGGCTACACGCTCGTGTGGGTCGGCTGGCAGTTCGATGTCCAGCCCCCCTTCGTCAGGGTCGAGGCCCCGGCGGCAAACGTCGAGGGTCGCGCCCGCTTCTCCTTCATCGTTGACGAGAAGCAGACGGAGGCGTCGCCTGGAGATCTTCCCGCGTATCTGCCTGTCGATGCGAACGACCGCACGGCAGTGCTGACGGTTCGCGACAAGTTCTGGGCGACGCCGACGCGCATCCCGCGCGAGAAGTGGCATTTCAAGGCGCCGGACTCGCGTGTGCGCATCGTGCTCGATGAGGGATTCACGCCCGGCCGCATCTACGAGATCGACTACCCCGCCACGGGCGCGAAAGTGGTCGGCGTCGGGATGGCGGCGATCCGCGATGCTGCGTCAGCGTTCCGATATCGCGCGGACATGCCCGTGCGCGGCCGTACAGCGATGATCTTCGGCGCATCGCAGAGCGGACGTTTCCTCCGCGAATTCCTGCACGAGGGTTTCAACACCGACGAAGAAGATCGCAAGGCGTTCGATCTCGTGTGGCCGCACATCGCTGGCGCCGGCCAGGGGTCGTTCAACGAGCGTTTCGCGATGCCCGGCTACAACACGTTCTCCGCCACCCGCTTCCCGTTCACGGACCTCGAGCAGACCGGTCCTGGTGGCGCACGCGACGGCCTCCTCGCCGCGTATCGACCGAATCAGATGCCGAAGGTGATCTACACGAACACGTCGGTTGAGTACTGGGGCCTGGGACGTTCTGCCGCGCTGACGCATCTGGCGATCGACGGGACCAAAGACGCGACCGTGCCCGAGAACGTGCGCATCTATCACCTCGCGGGCACGCAGCACGGCGAGGCCCCGTTCCCACCGACGCGTGGCACCGGCGAGGCACTCGCGAACCCCACGCCGCAAGGAAACGTGATGCGGGCGCTCCTTCGTGCCGCGCATCAGTGGGTCGAGTCGAACACGCGTCCGCCGGCCAGCAGCCATCCGATGCTGCGCGATCAGACGCTCGTCGCTCTCAAGGCCGGCGGTTTTCCCGCAATTCCTGGCGTGAGCGATCCCCGAACGATTGAGGGTCCCGGATACATAGAGGGCGGCCACTTCACCGCGCTGCCGTTCCTGGTGCCGCGCGTTGACCCCGACGGGAATGAAGTGACCGGCATTCGCGTGCCCGAGCTCGCCGTGCCGCTCGCCACGACAACGGGGTGGAACTTCAGATCGGAGCGCGTCGGCAACCCGTCGACGCTCTATGCGCTGCTGGGGTCGTACGTGCCGTTTGCGCGAACGAAAGCCGAACGCGACGCACGACGCGATCCGCGCTTGTCCGTCGAAGAGCGCTACCGCGATCGAGACGACTACCTGCAGAAAATTCGAGCGTCAGCCACCGCGCTCGTCAGCAATCGCTTCCTGCTCCCGGAGGACGTCGACGACGTCGTCCAGCGCGCGACGAAACACTGGGCGTACGCGACGGCGACGACGCAGACGAACTAGTAGGTAGCTGGGTTACTGGGTTGCTACGTAGCTGGGGTTGCTAGGTAGCTGGGGTCTAGGTAGCTGGGGTTGCTAGGTAGCTGGGGTTGCTAGGTAGCTGGGGTTGCTAGGCAGCTGGGGTTGCTAGGCAGCTGGGGGCACTAATTCCCTAGCTACCCAGCCACGCAGCCACCGAGCTACTTAGTTACTCAGGCCGCAACTGCCCGCGCTCGAGCCTCAACACTCGATTGCATGCGGCCGCGAGCCGCGGATTGTGCGTCGCGATGATCGACGTCAGTTGCTGCTCGGCGTGCATCGTTTTCAAGAGCTCGTGAAGTGAGTCGGCCGTCGTCTCATCGAGATCGCCGGTCGGCTCGTCTGCGAGCAGCAATGCGGGCTTCATCGCGAGCGCACGCGCAACGGCCACCCGCTGCTGTTCGCCGCCTGACATCTCGCTCGGCCGATGCGTGAGCCGTTCGCCGAGCCCCACACGCGACAGCAAATCGACAGCCCGACGACGAGCCGAGCTGCCTGACGCGCGCGCGATCCGCATCGGCATCTCGACGTTCTCGGTCGCGTCGAACTCCGGCATCAGGTGATGAAACTGAAAGACGAAGCCGACGTTGCGATTTCGAAACCGCACGAGCGAGGAATCGTCGAGCGCGCGAAGATCCGTGTCAGCGACGGTGATCTGTCCCGAGTCGGCGCGATCCAGGCCGCCGAGCAGATGCAGGAGGGTACTCTTCCCCACCCCCGAGGCCCCGACGATGGCGACCATCTCGCCGAAGGCGACATGCAGCTCGAGATCACGAAGCACATGGATGCGCTGCGCGCCCAGCTGATACACCTTGTTGAGGCCCTGCACGTCGACGAAAGCCACGCTATTCGAACCTGAGCGCCTGCACCGGATCGAGCCGGGAGGCCTGGCGTGACGGATAGAGCGTCGCGAGAAAACAGATCGCGATCGTCGACACGACCACGGCGAGAAAGTCGAGCGGCAGCACGACGAACGGGACGTGCGACACCTGATAGACGTCCATCGGAATCTGAATCAGTTCATACGTGTCGAGCACCCAGCACAGAGCGAAGCCAGCCAGGCCGCCGACCGTGGTGCCGATCACCCCGATCACCAGCCCCTGCATCATGAAAATCGCCATCACCCGTGCCGACGATGTGCCCATCGTTTTCAAGATGGCAATGTCGCGGCTTTTTTGCATGACGAGCAGAATCAGCGACGAGATGATGTTGAGGCCACCGACCATGACAATGAGACCGATGGTGATCGAGATCGCCATCTTCTCGAGCCAGAGCGCCGAGAAGAGCGAGCGATTGAGCTCGGACCAGTCTTCGCTCACGTATTCGGGGCCGAGACGTTCCGGGATCGACTTGGCGATCCCTGCCGCAGCCCAGATGTCGTTGACGCGCAGCTGAATGAGATCGGGCGCGTCCTTCGTGAACAACCGCCTGGCGAAGTCGAGATTGACGAATCCGTAGGCCGAGTCGTACTCGTAGAGTCCGAGCTGAAAGACACCGGCAACTCGCACGCGACGGTTGCGCGGCATCAGGCCCATCGGCGACAACGATCCCCCCGGCGTGATGAGCGTAATCTCGTCACCAACCTCGGCGCCGAGTTGTTGCGCGAGATCGTGACCAAGCAGAATGCCCGGGCGATCATCTTCGCCCTGCGTGGTGAGTGCCGACAGGCTGCCCTTCGTCATCGTCCGCTCGATGTCCGTGACCTGACCTTCGAGCACGGGGTCTACGCCCTTCAGGGTGATGAACGCATCGGCGCGAGCAGACGAGGCGATAGCCTTGCCGACGATGGCTGGACCAGCACCCGCCACCCCAGGGATCTCACGGAGGCGCGCCACCTCCGACTCGTAGTCGCCGAGACTGCCGGTCTTCCAGACGTAGATGTGTGCCTGCGAACCGAGGATTCGGTTACGGAGTTCTCCCTGCAAACCGGTCATGAGCGCAAGCGCCACGACCAGGGCCATCACGCCGACGGCGACGCCGATGGTCGAGAAGAGGGAAACCCGGGAAATCGAGGATTGCTGGCGACGCGCCAGCAGATACCGGAGGGCGATGTACAACTCGAAGGTCACGCTGGCGTCCATTTATATGAGGTTTACGCTGGCGTCCCTTTATATAATGAACGGGCTTGAGCCAGCTTCGGAGAGTCCACTAATAAGCGTGAAAAGAGTCTGCCGAGCGGCGGACTTGTTAAGCGAATGCAAGAGGATTCGCCTAATAACCACGGCCCGAATTGGCATGCATCGCGCTATGGGCCCGCACACGTGACGACTGACACTGTTAACGTGAAAACCGTCGCCCCGTTTCCTACCAAGCAGGGGTCGGTGCCGCCCGCAGCGGCGCATGAGGACGCGACCCTCGAATTCGCCAGCGAGACCAAGGCGGCGGACGCCACGGCCCGTCCGGTCGTCATCAGGTTTGGCAAGCCGGCGATGCTCATCCTCGGCGTGGTTCTTGGGGTCGTCGCGCTCGCGGGAATCGCGGCGGCTCTCGCGCTTCGGGCACCCGCTTCTACAACGGGATCGCTGACGGTAGAGTCTGATCCCTCCGGTGCCGAGGTGCGGATAGACAACGCAGTCCGCGGAACGACGCCCTTGACGTTGACGCTGGCTGAGGGGCGCTACGCCATCCTGGTCCAGCGGGGCTCGAACACAAAACAGTTGAATGTCGAGGTGGCTGCGAACGCGGCTCGGTCGTACCACATCGCGTGGACTGAGGCTGCGCCCATCGCAGCGTCGATCCAGACAGGTAGTCTGTCTGTCACGAGTGATCCAGCGGGCAGCGCGGTGACCGTGGACGGAACGTCCCGAGGGAGGACGCCGCTCACGATTCGCGACCTTACACCAGGCCGGCACGAGGTCCTCGTCAAGGGCGCCGACACCACATACCAGCGGTCGGTGGAGGTCGAAGCCGGCGCGATGGCCTCGCTCGTCGTCGGCGGCGCACCCAGTGCGGCTCCATCGTGGGGCTGGATCTCGCTGAAGATGCCCTTCCCAGTTCAGGTCCAGGAGGACGGACGAGTGGTTGGTACCAGCGAAATCGAGCGCATCATGCTGTCGCCGGGCAGCCACCAGCTCGATTTCGTGGCGGCTGAACTCGGCTTCCGGCAGAGTTCGGCGGTCAGAATATTGGCGGGACGCGAGGCCCCCGTCTCGCTTACAATTCCCCGAGTAGCCATGAACATCAACGCCCTGCCCTGGGCGGAAGTTTTCGTAGACGGCGCGCGTATAGGGGATACTCCTCTTGCCAACGTGATGCAACCGATTGGTGAGCATGAGATCGTGTTCAGACACCCTCAATTTGGTGAGAAGCGACAGGTGGCTCGACTGACGCTGCGCGATTCAGTTCGCATCGCCGTGGACATGAGAACGAAATGACGGACAAGCTCCGCTGGCTAATCTGTGCCTGCGGCTGCTTGATTCTGGTCCTCTCGCTATCCAGCTCAGCCACGGCGCAAGCCACTGAAGTCGACTTCAAGGCCCTCTACGCCGCCGCCGAGTACGACAAGGCGCTCGAAGTCATCGCCTCCCTCGACAATCTGGAAGCCCACCAGTACAAGGCGCTCTGCCTGCTCGCACTCGGGCGGAGTGGCGATGCAAGCACAGCAATCGAGACGCTGGTGAACGCCTCACCGACGTTCATTCCCTCGTCTGAAGATGCGCCGCCGCGATTCGTGGAGTTGGTCACCAAGGTGCGCCAGAAGCTACTGCCGACGATCGCACGTCGTCTCTTCACAGAGGGACGCGATCTGTACAGCCAGAAGCAGAACGACGAAGCAGTGAAGCGGTTCTCGCTCGTGCTCACGCTGCTCAAGGATCCGGCATTCACCGACGCGAGCGCGAAACAGGATCTCGAGACGCTCGCGAGCGGGTTCAGCGATCTCGCCAAAGCGACCACGACACCCGTGAATGTTGTTTCAGCGGCCCCTCAACCCGTGGCGCCACCGGCAGCAGCGACGACCGCCGCCACCGCGGTGCCGCCCAAGGTCGTGCCACCCGTTGCGCTCGTGCAGACGGTTCCGCCGATGCCGACAGATATCGCGAGCCGCATCGGCTCGAAGCTGGTGCTGGTCGTGCAGATTGACGCCGCGGGCAGAGTGATCGCGGCAACGGTGAAGGAATCAGCGCACCCGCGCTACGACCGGCTCGTTGCGCTTGCAACGCGCGACTGGCGGTACACGCCGGCCACACTGAATGGCCTGGCGATCGCCTCAGAGCAGACCGTGACGATTCAGCCTCAGGGCAGGCGCTGACCGCCTTCGCCAGGGCCACGGCGGTCGAGACGCATCAGCGGAAACAGAATCACATCACGAATCGACGGACTGTTGGTGAGCACCATGACCAGCCTGTCGATGCCGATCCCTTCCCCACCCGTCGGAGGCAGACCGTATTCGAGCGCGCGGATGTAGTCTTCGTCCATTCCGTGCGCTTCCTCATCGCCGCCCTTGCGCTCCACAAGCTGCTGCTCGAATCGTCGCCGCTGTTCCACCGGATCGTTGAGCTCGCTGAACGCGTTCGCGACTTCGAATCCCCCGATGTAGAGCTCGAACCGTTCCACCGTGTCGGGATCATCGTTCCTCTGCTTCGACAGAGGAGAGACCTCGGTCGGGAAGTCGTAGACGAACACCGGCTGAATCAGAGCGGCCTCGCAGAGCGCCTCGAAGATCGATGCCGTAATCTTGCCTGCCCCATTTGAAGGTGTGACCTCGACGCCGAGCCGCGCAGCCAGCGCGGCGGCCGAGTCACGCGAGCGCAACTCGGATGCGGCGACGTCAACACCAAGGCGGCGCCCTGCGGCCTCGCGCGCCGCTTCCCTCAGCGACAGACGACGGAATGGCGGCGTGAGGGAGATCGTGTGCTCGCCGAATGTCACCTGGTCGGTGCCCGTCGCGGTCACGGCGACCTGATGCAGCATCTCCTCGGTCAGCGTCATCAGATCGTCGTAGTCGGCGTAGCTCCAGTAGAACTCCAGCATCGTGAACTCGGGGTTGTGCTGCGTGGAGATCCCCTCGTTGCGGAAGTTCCGGTTGATCTCGAACACCTTGTCGATGCCGCCCACGACGAGCCGCTTCAAATAGAGTTCGGGCGCAACGCGCATGTAGAGCGGCATGTCGAGCGCGTTGTGATGCGTGACGAACGGGCGCGCCAGCGCGCCGCCCGCCATCGCCTGCATCATCGGTGTCTCGACCTCGAGGAAGCCGCGCGCGATCAGAAACTCGCGAATCGACGCGACGACACGGCTGCGAACCTCGAAGACGCGTCGCGAATCCGGGTTGACGATCAGATCGAGATAGCGCTGCCGATAGCGTGTCTCGACGTCCTGGAGGCCGTGCCACTTCTCCGGTAGTGGCAGCAGACACTTCGCGAGGAATTGCATCGCCGACACATGGACGCTGAACTCATTCGTCTTCGTCCGAAAGAGGTAGCCTTCGACACCGACCCAGTCACCAAGATCGAGGAGCCTGAAGATGCTGAAGTCGAGCGCGGGCACCGAATCCTGCCGCACGTAGACCTGGACTCGTTCACGCCCGTCCGAGAGCTGCAGGAATCCGGCCTTGCCGAATGTACGGATGGCAAGGATGCGGCCGGCGATGCGTGTGGTGACCTTCGCCGCCCCAAGCTCCTCGCTCGTCTTCGCGCCGTGCTCGGAGACGAGCTGGCTGATTGGCGTCGTACCCTCAAAGCGCCTGGGATAGGGGTCGACACCGAGCTGCTTCAGCGCCTCGAGGTTCGCGCGGCGCTGGACGACCTGATCGGATTCCTCTGTGCTCATTCGCGACTGAGTGTTCGGCGGACCGCGTCGAGTATGCCGTTGATGAAACGCACCGACTCATCGGCGCTGAACGTGCGCCCGAGTTCCAGTGCCTCGTTGATGACAACCTTCCCCGGCGTCTCGGGTTCGTAAAGAAACTCGTAGACGCCAAGCCGCAAGATCAGCCTGTCCATCACGTTCATTCGCTCCACGCGCCAGTGCTCGGCCGCTTCGGCGATCAGTGGATCGAGCCGCGCGGCGTGCGCGGCCACACCAGTCGCGAGCAACGTCGCAAACGAGCGGACGCTCTCGCGTGGCGGTGCACCAGCGGGTCCGCCAGTCCAGAAGGTCTGGCAGACCTCGTCAATCGGGACGCGGCCGACCTCCCACTGGTAGAGCATCTGCAACGCGACTTCGCGAGCGCGATGTCTCGAGTCCGTGCCCATCTGCGCGACCGGTGGTCGTTCGGTATCCGCCATCATGCCTGACCGAGCCCTGCGATCGCCTCGACGATCGTGGCCATCTCCACGGCGGCAAGCGCCGCCTCGCGTCCCTTGTTGTCCGGTCCATCTGCCGCGCGCGCCGCGGCCTGTTCTTCGGTCAGCGTGGTGAGCACGCCGAATGTCACTGGCACTCCTGTGTCCGCGCTCACCGCCATGATGCCGTGCGACACCGACTCCGAGATGTACTCGAAGTGCATCGTGTCCCCTTTGATGAGACACCCGAGGCAGACGACGGCGTCGAAGCGCTCGGTCATGATCAGGTGGCGCGCCGCGAGCGGAATCTCGAACGCGCCCGGCACTCGAACGATCGTCACGTCGGCGTCGCCCACGCCGCACTCCGAGAGCCCCGCACGTGCGCCGCGCAGCAGACCCTCGGCGAACTCTCTATTGAAACTCGACACGACAATGGCGAAACGGCGACCGCTGGCCTGGCGCGAGCCGTGCAGCTCCATGGCGACGACAGTTCACCGTGCCGGCGTCCGGCTGACGTCCGGATCCGAAGAAGGAAGGTCGAGGCGTTCAAACATCAGAGCGAGCAGCAATGATACCCCACAGCCAGCAGACGCCGATGCCGATAAGCGCGCCGCTGACGTCCGCGAACCAGTCTCGGACATCCGCCGATCGTTCGGGCACGAACCATTGATGAAGCTCATCGAAGGCGCCGTATGCGGCAGCTATTGCGACCGCGAGCAGCGCAACCCGCAACACGACTCGACGCGGGAAGCCTCCGCTAACCGCCCGCACACAGAGGAATGCCAGTCCCGCATACGCCATGGAGTGGCCCGTCGTATCGGAGACCTGCTCGGGGAGCGGCGGACTCGACAATCCCGACACAAAGAAAATCGCCGACATGTAGGCGACGACGGGCGCCCACAGCGAGAGGGGATGGGCTCGACTCGTTTGATTTTCCGGCACCGGTGACTACAGGGGAAGCGGGTACAACAACCAGCCGATCAGGATGCCGGCACCCATGAACCCGCCGAACAGGCGAGCGCCAAACGTGATCTGCTCTTTGGGGTCGTCTCGCGTGAGCACCGCAAACACCACGGAGACGAACAGCGAAAACACGATCATGAGACCGAGGTGACTGGTCACTTGCGCCCCTTGGCGATGTCGAACACGTCGAGCACGACCAGCATGTTGAGCAGACCGGCGGCGATGATGAACGTGTTGCCGTACTCGTACGTGATCACGACCACGTCGCCTCTGCCGATGCCCATCAGGCGGGCAATGAAGTACGGACAGCCGATACCGAGATCCGCAATGGCCGCGAGCACGACCAGCGGCTGCGTCATGTCGAACGGAAACAGGCGGCCTTCGAGCCACAGCCCGAACGCAAACATCAGCGTGAGCGCGACGAGGAACACGATGCCCTTCTGACGCCTGCCAAGCCACAGGTGCCCCGCTCCCGGCACGAACCAGGCAACGGCACAGAGCAAATAGGTCATTGAGGAGGCTTGGGTACGGTCGGCCGCCGCGGCACGCATTCGTCGTAGTGTACCGTAGCCAGCGCGCTCGTCACCACGAGCGCAATCATGGCGCCGAGCGTCACACCCGCCAGGGCGCGCGTGACGTTCGAGGGATACCAGATTCGGGCAATTTCCAGCACTACTGTGAAGAGTGTGGGACTCGCCGCCGCGACGGCGAGTCGTCTCGCTGTCACTGATGCGAGTGAAACGGGGCGCCGCCCTGAGGTCGCACGCATCCACACGGCGCCCGCACCCACTGATGCGCCGAGATAGATTCCCAGACAACGGGCGCACACCGGCAGCTGAAAGCCAGCGAGGTGAAAGGAGCGCTCGGGAACTTGATGGCAGACAAACGATCCGATGCCGTAGACCATCGCCCCCGCCCATCCAGGCAGGAGAGGAGCTGCAATCAGAGCGGCAACCCAACCCGTGGCGAGCACCACTGCAGCGACAGCGATCACGAGGGAATGATAGAGCGATTTCGACTACACTCTTTCGCGACGGAGGCGGAATGAACCGGCGAGTGTTGTTGGCGACCGCACTGGGTGCATTGCTCGGATCGACGCGAAAGCTGTTGGCGCATCACTCGACCGCCATGTACGACATGGCAAACCCGGTCACGGTCACAGGCTCCGTGAAACGCTTCGAGTGGACCAACCCTCATGCGTTCATCTTCCTGGAGGTCAAGGACGAGAAGCGCGGTTCAGTCGAGTGGGAGATCGAGCTCATGAGCCTCAACCACCTGCGCTCGTACGGGTGGATGCGCACGACGGTCAAACAGGGCGACATGATCAGCGCCACTGGTGGCGCCGCCAAGAGTGGCGCTCCGTCGATGATCAGCGCCGTGATCGAGCTGCCAGACGGTCGGAAGATTCGCTCGTAGTCCGGAGGACGCATGCTTCCGCATCGGGATCTCACAGTTTGCATCCTCGCGATAGCCGCTGCACTGTCGATGGCCGTGGCTACGGTCGCTGCGCAGCAGCAGCCGCAGCAACCAGGAGCGAGACCGCCGCAGGCACCACCGCGCTCGCCCTACCAGGAAGCCGGTCAACTGCCCGCCCGCATCATGTCGTTCACGGCCGAACCGCCGTCGATCAAGCCGGGCGAGTCGGTCACGCTGAAGTGGGCGGTCGAGAACCCTCGAACGACGACCATCGAGCCAGCGGTTGGGCGCGCGGTTCCGTCGGGCGAACTCAAGCTGACACCTGCAGCCACGACGACCTACACGTTGACGGTCACCGGAGTGAACGGCACGTTGACGAAGACGGCGACCGTGACCGTTGCCGGCACGCAACCGGTTGCGGCGAGCAACGAGTCGGCTCCCCTCACGTCCCGGCCAGTGCCGCGCACAGCCGAAGGCAAACCAGATCTCACGGGCGTCTACGGCTATGGTGTCGGTGCAGGACGCGGAGCGCCGCCGCCAGCCGCAGCGCCGGGCGAGCTCCCGAGGACGCCCACTCTCAAGCCTGGAGCTGAGAAGTACCGGGTGCAACGCGGACCTGAAGACACGGGCCTCTACTCCACCTGCGCACCTCCTGGAGTACCGCAGACGTTCTTCGTGCCCTATTACGTGCAGTTCATTCAGTCGCCGAAGTACTTCGTGATCCTGCACGAGTACCTGCACCTTTACCGAGTCATTCCGCTCGACGGATCGCCGCACCCGCCCGACCCGGACCCGTTCTGGATGGGGCACTCCACAGGCAGATGGGAGGGCGACACGCTCGTCGTCGATTCGATCGGGTTCAAGGAGAGCGAGATCAACGGCTATCGCACGACGGAGTCGCTGCACGTGGTCGAACGCTTCAAGCGCCCGAATCTCGGAACGCTCGAATACGAAGCCGTCATCGAGGATCCCAACGTGTTCGCAGGACCGTGGCTGATCACGCGATCGTTCCCACTCCTCCCGGAGCACAATCGCGTGGACGAGTTCTTCTGCGAAAACAACCGGGATTACAAGCCATTGTTCGGAGGCAAGTAGTTCCCGGTTCCATGTTCCGGTTCCGGGTTCGTGTTCAGGTCCGGTCGCGGTTCAAGTGGAACCCAGAACACGAACGTGGAACACGGAACCTGGAACACGGAACGGCATTATCCCATTCGTATGTCTGATCTTCTTGCGTTCGTTCGCGGCTGCACGTTCGACGACTTTCTTTTCAACCCGCAGTACAGCGTCATCGAGCGACGCGACCCGGCAGCCATCGACCTGTCGTGTCAGTTCTCGACGCACCTCCGCCTGCGGCGGCCGCTCGTCTCCGCAAACATGGACACGATCACGCGGTCCGAGATGGCGATCGCGATCGCCGAAGAGGGCGGCATCGGCATCATCGATCGAGGGTTTCGTTCGGGCGACATCGAGCCGCAGGTTCGCGAGGTCGAACGCGTCAAGCGCCGCCAGCACGGCATCATCGCTGACCCATACACGATCCGGCCCAATGCACCGCTGACCGAAGCGGCGGCTGTGATGCAGCGCACCGGCGTCGGCACGCTCGTGGTGGTCGACGAGAGCCGTCGCATCGCCGGGCTCCTCACCACTCGCGACTTGCGGTTCGCCGATCGCTTGAAGACCGTGTCGGATCGCATGACGCCGCGCGACCGGCTGGTCGTGCGAGAAGGCCCTGTCGAAGTCGCTGCCGCTGAAGAAGTCATGAGGGAGCACAAGATCAAGAAGCTTCCGCTCGTCGACGCGCAAGGTCGGTTGACGGGACTCGTGACGGCCAAAGATCTCATCAAGCAGGAGCGGCTCCCCTTCGCGACGCGAGACGACCATGGACGGCTTCGAGTCGGTGCGGCTATCGGCGCCACAGGTGACTACCTCGAACGAGCGGCGGAGCTCCTGAAAGCGAGCGCCGACGTCATCGTGATCGACATCGCGCACGGCCACTCCGGCGTGATGGGTCGAGCCATCGATGCCTTCCGGGCACGGTTCGGCGACGTCGAACTGATCGCAGGTAACGTCGCGACGGCTGAGGGCGTGCAGTTCCTGGTCGACCGGGGCGTGGACGGCATCAAGGTCGGCATCGGTCCCGGCGGCGGCTGCACGACGCGGCTCAACACGAACTTCGGCGTCCCGCAGGTCGAGGCGCTCGTCACCTGCCGCGAGGCCTCGGGCGGGCGTGTCCCGCTCATCGCCGACGGCGGAATCAAGCGCGATGGCGCCATCGCGCAGGCACTGTTATTCGGTGGTGACACCGTCATGCTCGGGAGCGCGCTCGCGGGAACGATCGAGACGCCCGGCGACACCGTTCAGAAGCCGGTTGTCATCCCCGAGTCGCACAAGACAGTGAAGGTGCCCTTCAAAGTGTTCCGAGGCATGGCGTCGCTGCAGGCGATCGTCGATCGCCTGGATGTCGAGGACGCCGAATCGGCTGATGTCGAGGCGCTGGGGGCGGAGGGAACGGAGATCAGTGTGCCCGCACGCGGGTCGGTGCGACCCATCGTGCGGGACATGTTGAAGCATCTCTGCTCGGCGATCAGCTACGGAGGCGCGAACAGCCTCTCCGAGCTGCAGGAGATGTTTCGACGCGACCCGAAGCGCTACGCGATTCGGCTGACCGAGTCGTCGCGCCGCGAGTCGTTCGATCGCTAGAGCACTTTTGCCGCAAGGGCCTTGACGTCTGCTTCAACGCGCGGGCCCATGTGGCTGATGACTTCGGCCGCCATGACGCCACCGAGCTTGCCGCAGGTCGCCAGATCATGGCCGTGGGTGTAGCCGTAGAGGAATCCCCCGGCGTACGCATCACCGGCGCCCGTCGTGTCGACGACCTTCACGCCCTTCACCGCGTCGATGACGTGCACTTCGTCGCCGTTGACGACGACGGAACCCTTTTCACTACGGGTCAGCGCGGCAATCTCGGCATCCTTGCGCACGTGCTGCAGCGCCGCGTCGAACTCCGTCACCTCGTAGAGCGACAGGATCTCGCTCTCGTTGGCGAACAGGATGTCGACATGGTTCCTGATCAACTCCTTGAACTCATCCCGGAAGCGCGCGACGCAGAAGGAGTCTGACAGCGTCAACGACACTTTCACGCCAGCCTTCTTGGCCTGAATCGCCGCTTCACGCATGGCTGTCTTCGCACGCGGCTGATCCCAGAGATAGCCCTCGAGGTAGAGCACCTGGGATGCCGTGATCGCGCTCATGTCCACGTCCTCGGGCCCGAGCTGGCTGGTCGCACCAAGGAACGTCTGCATCGTCCGCTGCGCATCCGGCGTCACGAAAATCAGGCAGCGCGCGGTGGGAAGACCACCCTTGAGCGGCGGCGTGTTGTAGGCGACACCGACGGCGCGGATGTCGTGCGTGAACACCGAGCCAAGCTGATCGTCAGCGACCTTGCCGATGTAAGCCGTCTTCCCTCCGAGCGCGGCGATGCCGGCAATCGTGTTGGCTGCCGAGCCGCCCGATGCTTCGACGCCGGGCCCCATGATGGCGTAGAGGCGCTCCGCGGTCGGTGCATCGATGAGCGACATGCCACCCTTGGGCAGCTTGTGCTCCGCGAGAAGGGCATCGTCGGCTTTGGCGAGCACGTCGACAATGGCGTTGCCGATCGCAGTGACATCGAACTTGGCGGTGTTCATCAGCAGTTCTCTCCTTGCGGGGTCAGACCCCTTCTCACAGTTCTTCTCAGGTGGTTTGCAGATACTTGCCCACGAGCGGTGCCAGTTCCTGCCTGATCTGTGGCGGGATCGCATCGGGCCGAGTGATGAGGGCGTACTTGAGCGCCGACGCACATTCGCAGGCGCGCTCGTACGGCAACGCGTCGACGGCGTTGGCGATGATGTGCTGCGCGGTCTTTGCGTTCTGCATCAGATTGGCGATGACCATCTCCACGGTCACGGAATCGTGGTCGGGATGCCAGCAGTCGTAGTCGGTGACCAGCGCGATCGTCGAGTAACAGATCTCCGCCTCGCGCGCGAGCTTGGCTTCCTGCAGGTTGGTCATCCCAATGATATCCGCACCCCACGACCGGTACAACTTCGACTCGGCGAGCGTAGAAAATTGCGGACCTTCCATGCAGACGTACGTGCCGCCGACGTGGACCGTGGCCCCGGATGCCTGGCCGCTGGTGTTCACGACGCGGCTGAGGATCTTGCAAAAGGGGTGCGCTAAGCCGACGTGCGCCGCGAGACCGCGCCCGAAGAACGTGCTGATGCGCCCCTTCGTGCGATCGATGAACTGGTCCGGGATGACGATGTCGAGCGGTTTGTACTCCTCTTTCAGGCTGCCGACGGCGCTGGCCGAGAGGATGTACTCGACGCCCAGCATCTTCATCCCGAAGACATTCGCGCGGAAGTTCAACTCTGACGGCAGCAGCCGGTGCCCGGCGCCGTGGCGCGCGAGAAACGCGACGCGCTTGCCACGGAGCGTACCCAGCACGTACGGCCCGGAGGGCTCCCCGAACGGCGTCGTGAGCACGACCTCCTGACGGTCGGTGACGTCGGCCATGTCGTACAGGCCGCTACCGCCAATGATGCCAATCTTCACGTTTTCCAATCGATCTCCGATCTCTCTGGGCTCCAGGCCACGGGCTACCGGGCTACTGGCCCGAACTCATTAGAGTACCTGCTCCACGAATCTCTTGCCATTTCTCTCGCGGATGTAACCCGCTGCCACCTTCGGATCGTGTTCGAAGAAGATGAGGTACTCCCGCTCGATGGCCTCGCGGATGAATCGCTTTTTGAAGGCGATCGTGTCCACCGGGAAGAGGTCGTACCCCATCACCCACGGGTCTTGCAGATGGGCGGTGGTCGGGATCAGGTCCGCCACGAATACGCCAGTCCGTCCACCTGATTCGAGGTACACAATCTGGTGCTGACCGGTGTGCCCACCTGTCCGTTCCACGCGCACGCCGGGCTTGATCACACTATCACTTGAGAAGAAATCCACGACACCAGCGTCCCTGAGCGGGACGAAATCCTCCTGCAGATAGCTCGCTCGATTCCGCTCGTGCGGATGCGTCGCGTCTTCCCACTCGGCCTCCCGAATCAGATATCGGGCACGACTGAAACGCGGACGCAGTTCACCATCGACCCGCATCGTTGCGCCACCGAAGTGATCGAAATGCAGGTGCGTGGCAAGCGCGAAATCGATCGACTCTGACGTGAGCCGCGCCTCTTGAAGAGCGTGGTCCAGCGAACGGGCGCGATCGAGCCCGTAGATCTCCACTGACTTCGCGGTCATCTTGTCGCCGGCGCCGCAGTCGATGATCATGCGACCCCACGACGCCTCGACGAGCAGTGGGCGCATCCCCAACTGGATTCGGTTCCGCTCGTCTGGCGGTGCGAGCTTCTCCCACAGCGGGCGTGGCACCACGCCGAACATCGCGCCACCATCCAGCCTGAAAGGGCCGTCGTGCAGCGTGGTCAATTGCAGATCGCCGAACGCGAGCCGTTTGACATCGAATCTGAAGTCCGAGTCGGCGCGCTGCTTCAGTTCGATCAAGACGCCGTGTGCAGCGGATGGATGAATGAACGCGACGAGCGATCCACCGGCACCTGTGCGCGGTTCGGTGTGGACGAGCCGCACGCCGCGACTCGTGAGTTGCGCGAGCACTGCGCGGATGTCTTCCACGCGAAGCGTCACGTGGTGAATACCCGGCCCGCGCTTGGCGATGTAGCGTGCGATTGCCGAATCAGGCGCTGTCGCCTCGAGCAGTTCCAGCGACGGACCACCCACTGGCACCATTCGCGCCCTGACGCGCTCGGTGGCCACTTCCTCCGGCGCCTCGACCTCGAGCCCTAACGCGTCCTTGTAGAAGGTCAACGCCTTCTCGATGTCCTCAACGGCGATGCCGATGTGATCGAGGATCGCTTTCATCCCGGGATCCGGGATCCGGGACTCGGGATCCGGTTCATAATCTCTTCAACCACTGAGTATGGATCGCGGGTCCGGCCGGCAATCGCCTCGACGTAGCGATCGAAGTCTCCGGGCAGGAGCGTTCCGTCGACGTGCCGGAGAAACGCGAACGCCAACAACTCACGCAGTCTCGACGCGTGCCGCTCGCGGCCGCGCGACTGCCGGTGTACGCTCGCCCACTCTTTGAACCGGCCGACCTCCGCCCACAAGGCTTCCACACCGGAGCCTGTCGTCGCTTCGGTCTTGAGGATCGGCGGCTTCCACTCCGCTGCGTCGTAGGCCTTGAGCGACAGGTTCGACGCGACAGCCTGCACCACACGATCGGCGCCCTCACGATCGGCCTTGTTCACCACGAAGATGTCGCCGATCTCCATCACGCCAGCCTTGAGCGCCTGCAGATCATCGCCGGCTCCAGGCACGAGCAGCACAATCGAGATGTCCGCTGCCGCGACGATATCGACTTCGTCCTGTCCGACGCCGACGGTCTCGATGATCACGACATCCGAGCCTGCTGCGTCGAGCACGAGCGCAGCATCGGACGTGGCGCGCGCGAGTCCGCCGAGATGGCCGCGCGTCGCCATGCTCCGGATGAATACACCTGAGTCACCGGCATGCGCGTTCATCCGCACACGGTCGCCAAGCACAGCGCCGCCAGAGAATGGGCTCGTCGGATCGACGGCGATCACGCCGACGTTCATCGCTGCGCGACGAATTTCCACGATCAGTCGATCGACAAGGGTGCTCTTCCCAGTGCCTGGCGCTCCCGTCACCCCAATCAGAAACGCGCGGCCAGTCTTCGCGTAGATTCGGCCCACCAGCTCGCGCCCGGCTTCACCATCGTCTTCTACGAGTGAAATCGCACGGGCGACCGCACGTGGATCACCAGCGGCGACCCGGTCAGCCAGATCTGTAAGGGGGTCGGGGGTCATTTGAAGTGGACAGTTGGAGACTATCGCGGGCCGAGTGTCCTCATCAAATGACCCCCGACCCCCTTACAGCAGCAACTGCCTGGCAATCACGAGGCGCTGGATCTCGCTCGTGCCCTCGCCGATCGTCGTGAGCTTGACGTCACGAAAGAACTTCTCGGCCGGGTAGTCTTTGACGAAGCCGTAACCACCATGAATTTGAACGCCATCTTCGGCGACGCGCACCGCGACTTCACTGGAATACAGCTTGGCCATCGCCGCTTCGAGCGTCGTGCGGCGGCCCTCGTCTTTCATTGCAGCTGCCCGATAGGTCAGAAGCCGCGCACCCTCGATTCGCGTCGCGGCATCGACCAGCTTCGCGCGCACGCTCTGGAAGACGCCGATCGGCTGACCAAACTGCTTTCGCTGAAACGCGTAGCCGCGCGCCGCTTCGTAGGCCCCCTGAGCCAATCCGACTGCGAGCGCGGCAATGCCGATGCGACCCGCGTCGAGCACCTGGAGAGCGTTGATGAATCCCTGCCCTTCGACTCCGAGCATTTGCGATGCCGGCACTCGACACTGCTCGAAGATGACCTCGCTCGTCTCGCTGGCCCGCATGCCGAGCTTGTCTTCCTTCTTCCCGGCGCGAAGCCCCCTGGCATTGCGTTCGACGATGAAAGCAGAGATCCCGCGGCTTCCCTTTGCGCGGTTCGTCACGGCCATCACGACCATGACGTCCCCGCCAGCGCCATGCGTGATGAACTGCTTCGTCCCGTTCAGCACCCAGCCATCGCCGTCACTCGTCGCAGTCGTACGCATCGCCGCCGCGTCACTTCCTGACGAGGCCTCAGTGAGCGCCCAGGCCGCGAGCGTGTGCCCGGAGGCAAGCGGCGTGAGGTAGCGCTGCTTCTGCTCGTCGGTGCCGAACATGAAGATATGGGCGGACCCGAGACCGTTGTGAGCTGCGACCGACAGGCACACGGACGGATCGACGCGCGCCAGTTCCTCGATGCAGATGCAGTAGTCGACCGCCGACATGGCCGAGC
This sequence comes from uncultured Acidobacteriota bacterium, assembly GCA_963772955.1. Taxonomy (GTDB): domain Bacteria; phylum Acidobacteriota; class Vicinamibacteria; order Vicinamibacterales; family UBA2999; genus Gp6-AA40. The sequence continues at coordinate 467,348 of CAVYZF010000011.1, forward strand.
CGCCGTACTGCTCAGGAAACTGGATGCCCATCAGGCCAAGGGCCGCGAGCTTGTCGATCAGCTCACGCGGGAATTCCTGCGCCCCGTCCCACTCCATCACGTGCGGCCGCAGCTCGGCTTCCGCGAATTCGCGCACCGATTGCTGCAGGAGCTTCTGATCGTCGGTGAAGCACACGTTCATCGGTCTGCTCAGCCTGTCGCGCGATCGTATCATTCGACATGCGACTCGCTCGATTGCGGCTCCTGGCCGCAGCACTGCTGTTCACGGCCTCACCCGCCTGGGCCGACGTGACCGCCTTTATCGGCACTGCGACGGCACCGTCCAACCGCACGGCGCGTGGCTTCGCCATTGGCGCCGGCCTGCTCATCGTGGGATTCGAGTTCGAGTATGGAGACACCGTCGAAGATCTGCCCGACGCCGCGCCATCCTTGCGCACCGGGATGGGTAATGTGCTCATCCAAACGCCATTCGCCATCGCTGGCTTCCAGCCGTACTTCACGACCGGCGCGGGCGTTTACTGGGAAGGTCTCGGAGGCCTCAGCGAGACCAACGTCGGAATCAACAACGGCGGCGGAGTGAAGATCTCGCTGATTGGGCCTATTCGCGCACGCATCGACTATCGCGTGTTCTCGCTGCGCGGCTCGCCAATCGAGGACACGGTGCAGCGGTTGTACGTGGGAGTGAATTTGAAGTTTTGATCGACCCGCTCTACTTCCGGGCTGGCTCGAGCGGCTCGGTGACCTCGACGGGCGTCAGATTCAGCAGGCTTCCTCCGGTCGCCAGCGAGTCCGTGTACAGCTTCCAGATCTCCTGCAGCTTGGTCTGATCCGGAAATGCTGCCGCAAGAATCCGACCCAATCCATAGTCGGCCCCAGGCACGGTCGGATCGAACAGGAACACGTAGAGCACTGCTCCGTTTGGTCCTGTCTCCGACGCCTTCAGCACCCGCCACCCTTGTGCCTGTGCACGCACGGTCGTGTCCGACGATGACGCGAGCGCTGTCTTCAGGTATCCGATCAACTTCTCGAAATCCGCCACGCGTTCCGGCCGCACCGCGTTGATGATGACTCCGGCGGGTGCAGTGAACGTACGCGTGGACGAAGCCGCCGCTGGACTTGTTGGCGTCGTTGTCGGCGCCGGCGGCGACGCTGGTGGCTGTTGCGGCGGTGGTGCGGGAGGCTGCTGTGCCGGAAGCGCGGCTGGTGCGAGCGCGAGTGCTAGCACGATCGCGCCTTCGAGCAATCCACGCTTCCGACGCCCTTCTCTCGAATGAGCGATCGAGAACACTCCTCGCATTGAATGTCACTCCATAAATGAAAAAGCCACGAACGGCATGTGCCGTCCGTGGCTAGTCATTGTACGGCGCGAATGCGCTACTTCGAGAGATCGGAGGTGATCGGCCCCTGAATCACGAACAGCGGCTTCTGCAACGCTCCCTTATAGAGGTTGAAGAAGTCGGTCCGCGCCATCGGGTCGGTCACGGTTTCGTAGACGAGGTTCGTGATCGAATAATCCGCGTCTTTGACGACGGGCGTGATGATGTGCAGATAGAGGGGGCTGCCATCGGGCTGGTTGGCGGAATTCTTAATGACCTTCCAGCCGGCAAGCTGCTGCTTGGCCTCTGGCTTCGGCGACTTGGCCAGCGCATCCTTCAGCGTCGCGATGACCTTTTCATAATCCGCTTCCTTGCCGGCGTTCACGACATAGGCCGCGATCACCACATCACCGGTGTAGGTCGTTTTCTGCGGCGCGTTCTGCGCCGACGCATGCTGCGAGAATGCCGGCAAAAGAAGAATCGCGCCAGCCAACAAGACTCCGGACAATCGTCGCATCTTCAAGCCTCCTCGAAATGGCTGCCAATCCTAACGTACCGGCGGGCCTATGAAAATACTCATTACTTCGTTTGCAAGCAGCATCCCATCCCTCGTCAAGCGGATGGCGCCGCCATCATAGATCAACAATCGCTGCTCGACGAACGGACGAAGGTCTTCTCCGTAGCGGTCCCACACGTCAACGCCATAGCGCGCCCGGATCCCATCGAGATTGACGCCCCTCGTCAGACGTAATCCCGTGAAGACGGCGTCTTCAAATCGCTCCTGCCCGGTGAGCACGCGCCTTTCGGATTCTACGGACCTGTCCTCCGCGATCGCGGCGATGTAGTCTTCCGTCGAGGCGACGTTCTTCTCCCTGATACCCCTCCGCGTCGAGTGAGCGCCGCACCCGAATCCGAGCCACTCCCCATCGCTCCAGTACTTGAGGTTATGGCGTGACTCGAGCCCCGCCTTCGAAACGTTCGAAATCTCATACTGAATGTACCCGGCGTCATCCAATCGGGACATCGCCCCCAGGTACATCTCCGCTGCGTCATCGTCTGGAGCCAGGGACCACTTCGAACGCGCCATCGCATCCCGCAATGGAGCGTTCGGGTAAATCTCCAGGAGATAGAGCGATGCATGGTCCGGGCCAAGGCCGATGAGCGCATCGACCGACGACAGCCATTGCTCGACCGACTGCTGCGGGAGCCACATCATCAGGTCGAGAGAGACGTTGCCGAAGCCCGCCTCTCGCGCCAGATCAAAGGCCTCACGCGCCCGCTCGGACGAATGCAGCCGGCTGAGACGCAGCAGTTCCTCGTCTCGAAATGATTGGACACCGAAACTCAGACGGTTGACGCCCGCATCGCGAAACGCCCGCAACCGGTCGCGGGTGGCCGTCTCTGGATTGGCCTCGAGTGTGATCTCAGCGTCAGGGGTGAGAGCGAACGCGCTTCGGCAGGCGTCGATGATGCACCGCACTTCGGACGCCTCGAGCAACGACGGCGTGCCGCCCCCGAAGAAGATCGTATCCGCCGGCGATCCATCGCCTTTGTTCTTGATTTCGGTCAACAGTGCACTGACGTACCGCGTCTTCTGCGCCGCATCGAACAAGCCGCGGTTGAAGTTGCAGTAGTTGCAGATTGCCGAGCAGAAAGGGATGTGAACGTAAAGGCCGAGCACCCGCTCTACCGCGATCCGGCGCGGCCTCCTGGCCACTTCAAGTCGGCCTTGCCGTCGTTCTCGCGCTTCCTGAGCTGCGCCTTGGCCTGACTGCTGGCCTTCGGCGGCAACCCTGACCCGCGGCGGTTCTTGGTCGACGCGGGCGAAGTCTTCTGCCAGTGTTCGATGTCCTCGGGCGTTGGGTATCGCCCGACATCGCGCGCGTCAACGGAGTCGATGGGCATCCAATCGCACATTTCTTTCAGGCGCGATCGGTGCGTAGGCCAAGCTGGAAAATAAACGACCCCGGCTCGGTGCTCTCTACATCCTGGAGATTCGTCGTGATGACCGTCAGCCGACGCTCGCTATAGCGAGTGTTGATAACCAGGCCGATCGTCTCATCGACCCACTCGGACTTCTTTTCGAGACGCCAAGTCGTCCAGCACGAGAAGTTCAGCTTCCAGAACCGGCTTGAGCACGTCGAGCTCCGTCATCTCCGTCGAGTCTCGGTACGTGTCGCGAACCAGCTTCAACAGCTCTCGCACTTCGTAGAAGACCGCGCGTGCGCCCTTGCGGATGATTGCCTCTCGCATCAGCGCTACGGCCAGGTGCGTCTTCCCGACGCCTGCATCTCCGTAGAAGAGTAACCCCTTTTCGACGACGGGAAATTGCTCGACCAGACGCACAGCTTTCTGATGTGCGGCGCGTTGCGTGTCGGTGTGGATCTCGAAGTTACTGAGCTCGCAGTGCGCGTAGCGGCGAGGGATGCGGGCGTTCTTCATCAGTGACTGCGAGAACCGTTGCTGCCAGCACTCGCATCGGGCCACTCGAGAGACACCGTCGATCGTGATCGTCTTCCAGCCAGTGTCTTCGCAGATGGCACAGGTCACGCGTCATGGTAACTCGGATCGTGCACTAACGATCACGTCAGCGTGAACAGAATTTGTACGGTCGGATGACAGAACAGTTCGCGCTCGTGCATCGAACATGCGAATTGCGCGGAAGGTTGTGTGGCACGCACGTTGCCCGCAGTGCTGGGCACATGTTCCGGAAGATGCGTGTCTCTCATCGTGTCGTTGCGACGGCTGCGACTGTCGTCGCGCTGGCGATCACGCTAATTGCGGCGGCGACGCTCGGTGGCGCGCTTCCCGCGCCGCTGCCGCTCTTCCCCGCTGACAACTGGTGGAACGTCGACGTCTCCGCTGCGCCAGTGGACGCTGCATCGAACGCGTACATCACCTTCATCAACAACGGAGGGACGCGGCGGCTGCATCCCGACTTCGGAGGTGAGGCCTCACCGGGCAGCGTGAGCATCTACGGGTTTCCCTACGTCGTTGTCGATGGCACGCAGCCGAAGCGCACAGTGCGGTTCCAGTACTCGGACGAAAGCGACGGCGTTGACCACACCACCGATCAGAGCATTCCCTTCTATCCAATCCCTGATGAGGCCATCACCCAGGCGCACTGGGTCGAAGGCGGCGAGCCTGGCAACGTCGATCGACGCTCGTCGGCCGATCGTCACCTGCTTATCGTCGATCGAGACAACCGTCATCTCTACGAGCTGTATAACGTGTTCTACGACGGCTCTCAGTGGCACGCGGGATCGGGCGCGTTCTTCGATCTGACTGCCAACGGACGGCGCCCCGATGGCTGGACATCTGCGGACGCGGCCGGGCTCGCGATCCTCCCGGGCCTCGTGCGCTATGACGAAGTTTTCGGACCGAGCGAGATCAATCACGCCTTCCGCGTGACCGTCCGCTCGACGAATGGCTATGTCTTTCCCGGGTCGCATCGCGCGGGATCGACCGCCGGCGCGCTTCCGATGGGCGCCCGCCTCAGGCTCAAGTCCAACGTGAATCTGTCGTCGTTCCCCGCGGAAGCGCAGAAGATCTTCCGCGCCATGCAGCGGTACGGGCTGATCGTGGCCGACAACGGATCGGACATGTACATCAGCGGGACGTTTGACGCGCGGTGGAACAACGGGGTGCTGAACCCTGCGTTCAGTGGCTTGAACGCCAGCAATTTCGAGGTCGTTGAACTCGGCTGGCGGCCCGCAGGCGGAGCGGTGCCAAGGCCCGTGCAGAACCTTCGAATCATCCCCTGATTCAGGTGTTGGTCTTCCGCTTCGGCTTGTCGGCTTCGACCTCAGGACTTTCGGCCGGCGGCGGCGAGTGTCGCACGAGATCGGTCGGCGCCGACTTGACCATTGCCGTCCCGAGGCGCTGCTCCCAGTCATCCATTCCGCGCGCCATCTCACGCTTCACGTAATCCATGAACTGATTCACCTCGGTCTGCATCAGGTCAATCTTGCGACGCAGGTTGAGGATGATTTCGACGCCGGCCAGGTTCACGCCGAGGTCGCGCGTCAGCGTGAGGATCGTCTCGAGCTGCTCGAGATCCTCTTCGGAGTAGAGCCGGGTATTCCCGTCCGTGCGCGACGGCTTCAACAGTCCTTCCCGCTCGTAGAGACGCAGTGTCTGCGGATGGATGTCGTACTTCTGCGACACCGCGCTGATCATGAAGTACGCCTTCCCGCGCTCTCCCCGCTTGGCCATCGTCGCTACTCCCGCACGGGTTCCACGTTGATCCGGCCGAACTCACGAAGCAGCTCCTTCGAGCGCTCGTCGAGCAGCTTCGGCAACATGATTCGCACTTCGACGATCAGATCGCCCCGTTGTCCGTTTCGCGTCGACGGCGCGCCGTGGCCTCTCAGGCGAAACCGCTGCCCGCTCTGAGTGCCGGGTGGAATGCGCAGGCGCGCAGCGCCGTCGAGCGTCTGAAGGTCTACTTTCGCGCCCAGCGCAGCCTCGTGAACTGCCACGTTGACGGCCATCAGGAGATCATCGCCGTCCCGCCGGAAGACGGGATGCACGCCAACCCTGACGGTGGCGTATAAATCACCGGCCTGACCACCGCTGACGCCAACGTTACCTTTTCCCGGCACGCGAAGCCGATCTCCGTCGGCGACCCCGGGGGGGATGCGGACCGAGACCGTCTCGCTTCGTGTTTCCTGCCCACTGCCCGCGCACGGCTCGCACGGACGCGGCCGCTGGTGACCGGTTCCACTGCACGCGCCGCAACTGCGGGAGAAGATCATGTGCCCCCGCACGGATCGCACGGCACCCGTGCCCTGGCACAAATGACATGGGCCCGCGCTCGACCTCGTTCGCCCGCTGCCCGCGCAGTGGCGACAATGATCGCGACGAGTCACGGTCATCACCCGTTGCCCCCCTGCGAGCGCTTCCTCGAACGTGACCTGCATCTCGACATGGAGATCGGCTCCTCGCTGTGACGTCGACTGTCGTGCCCCGCGTTCCGTGAGCACCTCCGCGAACAGATCGCCAAAGGTCGCCGAGTAGTCGACTCCGCGCGTCGAGAAGTCGAAGCCCTCGAACCCGCTCGCCTGCTGGCTGCCATCCACACTCATCGGATGCCCAGCGTCGTACCGCGATCGGCGACTTGGATCGATCAGCGTCTGGTACGCCTCCAGGATCTGGCGGAACCTGGCGGCCGCCGTCTGATCGCCCGGATTGATATCCGGGTGAAACCGACGCGCAAGGCGACGGTACGCCCGCTTGATCTCGGACTCCGTCGCGCCTTGCTGCACGCCCAGCACTATGTACAAATCCATTCTTGATTCTTCGATTTTTGATTAAGGATTCGTTGTTGATTGGTGATTGATGATTGACGATTGAGCCCGTTCGCTCCCTCAATCAATCACCAATCGACAATCGACAATCACCAACGAATCAACAATCAAAGATCATCCATTCAACAATCGGATCTACTTGTCATCGACCACCTCGGCGTCGATCACATCGCCGCTTTCGGCGGCTCCGGATGAACCGGCGCCGGTGGAACCCTGCGGACCCGCGCCCGCCGGCCCTTCGGAACCAGGGGCTCCTGCGGCGCCCGCGTTCTTGTAGAGCGTTTCCGTCGCCTTGTGCTGCGCCTGCGTCAACTGCTCCATCGCACGCGTCATCGCGGCAATGTCGCCGCCCGAGATCGCGCTCTTGAGCGATTCAACCGCCGATTCAACGGCCGCCTTGTCGGTCGAGGACAGCTTGTCACCCAGGTCCTGTAGCATCTTCTCGGCAGCGTAGACAGCCTGGTCTGCACGATTGCGCGTCTCGATCTCTTCGCGCCGCTTCTTGTCTTCGTCCGCGTGCGATTCGGCGTCCTTCATCATCCGCTCGACCTCGTCCTTGCTCAGGCCGCTCGACGCGGTGATGGCGATCTTCTGTTCCTTTCCGGTGCCCAGATCCTTCGCCGACACGTTGACCATCCCGTTGGCGTCGATGTCGAAGGTGACTTCGATCTGCGGGATGCCGCGAGGCGCGGGTGGGATGCCGACCAGCTGGAATCGGCCAAGCGTGCGGTTGTCGCGCGCGAGCGGCCGCTCGCCCTGGAGCACGTGCACCTCGACGCTCGTCTGGCTGTCGGCAGCCGTCGAGAACGTCTCGCTCTTGCGCGTCGGGATCGTCGTGTTGCGCGTGATGAGCGTCGTCATCACACCGCCAAGCGTCTCGATGCCGAGCGAGAGCGGAGTGACGTCGAGCAGCAGGAGGTCCTTGACTTCACCGGCAAGCACGCCTGCCTGAATCGCCGCACCGACCGCGACGACTTCGTCAGGGTTCACACCGCGATGCGGCTCCTTGCCGAACAGCTCCTTGACGATCTGCTGCACACGCGGGATTCGAATCGAACCGCCGACGAGCACGACTTCATCGATCTTCGAGGGATCCACACCTGCGTCGGAGAGCGCCTGCTTGGTGGGACCAACGGTCTTCTGCAGCAGGTCCTCGACGAGCTGCTCGAACTTGGACCGCGTGAGCTTCAGTTGCAAGTGTTTCGGACCGGTCTGGTCCGCGGTAATGAACGGCAGGTTGATGTCGGTCTCCATCACCGTGGACAGCTCCATCTTGGCCTTTTCTGCCGCTTCCTTCAGGCGCTGCAGCGCCATGCGGTCCTTACCGAGATCGATGCCGTCGCTCTTCTTGAACTCCGAGACGATCCACTCGATGACGCGCTGATCGAGGTTGTCGCCACCGAGATGCGTGTCACCATTGGTGGCCTTCACCTCGACGACGCCCTCGCCGACTTCGAGGATCGAGATGTCGAAGGTGCCGCCGCCGAAGTCGTAGACGGCGATCGTTTCATCCTTCTTCTTGTCGAGACCGTACGCCAGCGCGGCAGCGGTCGGCTCGTTCACGATGCGCATGACCTCGAGGCCCGCGATCTTGCCGGCTTCCTTCGTCGCCTGACGCTGCGCGTCGTTGAAGTAGGCCGGAACCGTGATGACCGCTTTGGTCACACTCTGTCCCAGGTACTGCTCGGCGGCCTGCTTCAATTTCTGCAGAATCATCCCGGAGATTTCCGGCGGCGCGTACTCCTTGTCACCGGCCTTCACACGCACGTCACCGTTTGGTGCCGCGACCACCGTGTAGGGGACCATCTTCTGTTCCTCGGTGACCTCGGTATGACGACGCCCCATGAAGCGTTTGATCGAGAAGACCGTGTTCTCGGGGTTGGTGACCGCCTGGCGCTTCGCTACCTGGCCGACGAGCCGCTCGCCCGTCTTGGTGAAAGCCACAACCGAGGGCGTCAGGCGACTGCCCTCAGGGTTGGTGATGACAACAGGCTCCCCGCCCTCCATGACGGCGACAACGGAGTTAGTGGTGCCCAGGTCGATACCGATGATTTTGCTCATGTCTCTCGCGTCCCTTTCGCTGACGGCTTTAGCTCGCACTCATTATTAAATCTGAGTGTTTGACTGTCAATTTCAGCCGTATCCCGCTTCACTCAAACCACCTTAAAGCACGGTCCGCAAACGATTTCTGCGTATACTGTTGAAAGCGGCCGATAACAACCGACGTGATTGAATCCAGCAGTTCGCCCGTCAAGCCTGGCACCAGAGTCGTCATCCGGTTCGCGCGGCGAGCCGGCCTTCTGGCTCTGTTCATCGTGGCTGCCCTGCTCGGCACGCTCGGCGGACTCGTCTTCGTCTACGCGGACGACGTCGCCGCGATCAGCGCACTCGACGACTACAAGCCAAGCACGATCACGCGACTCATGGCCGCCGATGGGCAGCAGATCGGCGAGTTCGCCACCGAACGCCGCGTCGTCATCCGCTACGAAGACATCGCGCCGGCACTGCGGCAAGCCATCATCGCCAGCGAGGACGCGGAATTCGAGAGCCACTTCGGGATCAGCGTCTCGCGTCTGCTGGTGACGGCGATTCGCGACCTCGGCACCGGGCATCGCATGCGGGGCGCGAGCACGATCACGCAGCAGGTCGCGAGGATGCTCTTTCTCCAGGACTACATGCGCGGCGGCGTCTTCGCGAGGTCCGGAACTGAAGGCCTCGAGCGCAAGCTCAAAGAGTGGATCATCTCGTTTCAGCTCGAGAAGCGTTACACGAAGCACGAGATTCTCGCCTTCTACGCCAACCATGTCCCGCTCGACCACGGCGCGTACGGAGTGGAAGCCGCTTCGCGCATGTACTTCGACAAATCCGCGAAGGATCTGTCGCTCGAAGAGGCGGCGTCGATCGTGGCGATCATCCCGACGCCCTCGCGCCTGAGCCCCTTCCGCAATCCCGAGCAGAACATCAATCGCCGGAACAACTACGTCCTCCGGCGCATGGCCGAAGAGGGATACATCACCACGGCGGAAGCTGGCGAGGCCGCGAAGCGTCCACTCGTTCTTCAGGGACAGCCGGCTGCCGCCGCGTCGATCGCGCCCTACTTCGTCGAAGAGATTCGCAAGGTGCTCGAGCAGAAGTACGGCGCGGACGCGCTGTACCAGACAGGTCTTCGCGTACAGACAACGCTCGACGCCAGGCTCCAGGAGGCAGCGAACGTTGCACTCGATCGCGGACTGAGGCGACTCGACAAACGTCGCACCGGCTATCGCAAGGCCACACGCAACCTGGTCGCGGACCGCAAGAACATCGAGTCGTTCAAGGACGAGCGCTGGTCACAGGCGATCCTCGCGGGCGACATCGTTCCAGCCGTGGTGACGTACGTGCCCGAACCCAAGGAGAAGGGCAACGCGCGCGTGCGGATCGCGAGCCACGAAGTGGAGCTTCCGCCGTCGGCGTTTCAGTGGACGCGGCGCACGTCACCTTCGACGCTCTTCAAGGTCGGCGACGTGATCGAGGTCGAGGTCCGCAAGCTCGATGGCAACGTTCCTACTGAGCTCGGCCTCGAACAGCCACCGCTCGTCCAGGGGGCGGTCCTCGCGATCGACAACGAGACCGGCCAGATACGCGCCATGGTTGGTGGCCTCGACTTCACGCGCAGCAAGTTCAATCGCGCGACGCAGGCCAAGCGGCAGGTCGGCTCGCTCTTCAAGCCAATCGTCTACACGGCCGCAATCGATCGCGGCTTCACGCCAGTCTCGATTTTCATCGACGAGCCTGTGTCGTACGAGCCCGGGCCCAATCAGCCGCCGTATGAGCCGCTGAACTACGACCGGAAGTTCGAAGGACCAGTCACCCTGAGGCACGCGCTGGAAGATTCACGCAACATCCCCGCGGTGAAAGCGATGGCGGAGATCGGACCGCCCTCGGTCATTCGCTACGCCAAGCAGTTCGGCTTCAAGGGCGATTACCAGCCGTTCCTCTCGCTCGCGCTCGGTGCGGCGGAAGCGACGCTGGTCGAGGTCACGAGCGCATACTCCGCTTTCCCCAACCGCGGCGTCCGCATGGAGCCCTACTCCATCGTCTCGATCTCCGACCGTGAGGGTAACGTCCTCGAGGAGACGCGGCCGAACGGCCACGAGGCGATCAGAGCCGACACCGCGTTCGTGATGACAAACCTGCTTCGCGGTGTCGTGGTTCGCGGAACCGGCGAGGCGGCAAAGGCACTCGACTGGCCGCTCGCGGGAAAGACCGGAACAATGGACGAATACACCGATGCGTGGTTCGTCGGTTTCGATCCCAAGATGACGATCGGTGTGTGGGTGGGCTACGACGAGAAGAAGCCGCTCGGCAACGGTGAGACAGGCGCGCAGGCGGCACTGCCCATCTGGATGGATGTGATGCGCGCGTACATCGACGCGGACGCCGACCGCAACGCGCCCCCCACATTTGAAGCGCCAGGCAACATCGTGTTCGTGAACCTTGACTCGGGCCTTCCCGAAGCGTTCATCAACGGGACACAACCCGCCGGACTGATCCCCGCCGACCTGCCGGCGCCGCCACCCCCTGCAGCAGCTGCGCCGCCAGCCGTCGAGTGATCAAATGTGGGTGGGATGACGTTTGCGCCAGATCACGTACCCTTCGTACCCCGCCAAACTGATAACAGCAAGGACAACAACGAAGGCAAGCACCTGAAGCGGATAGAAAAATGCAGCCATGATGAGTGGCACGGCCAGCAGCCCATCCATCATCAGCAGAGCAAAACCACCGTCATAACTCACCAGGTCGTTCCAGTAACGACGAAGGAGTGTGATCATCGGGGACCTCCCTTCGCGGCCACCGGCCCGTTCGGAGGTGTCAGGGTGAGGCGGTGTGCCTCAGGCTGGCAGATCTGGACGCGCCGGCTGAAGTAGTCACTGGCTCGCCCTTGACATCCCAGCGAGGCCCGCGACTACTTCCAGTTTCTCTTCGGCGCGCTTCGCGCGCCTACATGCGACGCTGCAAACGCAGTTAAGCGCACTATACGACCGTGCGACCAGGTTAGCAAGCGGGGTTCAGTCCGGCTTATTCCACCTCTTCCGGCGCTGCCGTACCGAGCGTCCCGCTCGCCTTCTGCATCAGGTACGTCTTGATGAACTGGTCCAGGTCACCGTCGAGTACACGGTGCACATCGCCCACTTCCACCTTGGTGCGATGGTCTTTGATCATTTGATACGGCTGCAGCACGTAGCTCCGGATCTGGCTGCCAAATGCGATGTCGCGCTTCTCTCCGCCGAGCTGCTCCATCTTGGCCATGTTCTCTTTCTGTTTCAGATCGAAGAGACGCGCTCGGAGCACTTTCATGGCCTGTGCGCGATTCTTGTGTTGCGATCGCTCGTTCTGGCATGACACGACGATACCGGTCGGCAAGTGTGTGATGCGGACCGCTGAATCAGTCACGTTGACGTGCTGACCGCCGGCGCCGCTCGAACGATAGGTATCGACTCGAAGGTCCTTCTCATCGATTTCGACATCGACATCTTCCGGAAGCTCGGGCCACACGAAGACCGACGCGAACGAGGTGTGGCGGCGCGCGGCCTGATCGAAGGGTGAAATGCGAACCAGACGATGCACGCCGGCTTCGGCCGTCATCAATCCGTACGCGTAATCGCCGAAGAGCATGACCGTCGCGCTCTTGATGCCGGCTTCTTCCCCGGGCTGATAGTCGATGACGTCGCGCTTGAATCCTCTGCGCTCTGACCATTTCAGGTACATGCGCAGCAGCATCTCTGCCCAGTCCTGCGATTCGGTTCCGCCGGCACCAGGATGGATGGTCACGATCGCATTGGTACGATCGTGCTCGCCGCCGAGCATCTTCTTCGTCTCGGCCGCTTCCACTTCCTGACGCAGTTCCTGGAGTCCCCTCGTGAAGTCGGCCGTGACCTCTTCGCCGCCATCGGCCCACTCGAGGAGAACGGACAGGTCATCACTCCGCCGCTGCAGCGATCGCACGAGCGTGAGGTCGTCTTCGATGCGCCTCCGGCGCTGCATGACTCTCTGTGCTTCGGCCGGGTTGTTCCAGAAGGAGGGCTCGGCGATTGCCCGTTCGATTTCGGCTAGCTGAGTGTCGAGTCGAGCCGCCTCAAAGATGCCTCCGAAGCTCGAGGGCGCGTGTGTTCAGGTTGTCGTGCTGGCGGATCAATTCGTCGTCGAGGGCCACGGGATCTCCTGTTCGGCTCTAGGCTCTGCGCTTTGGGCTCTGGGCCACGTTCTTCGCTCGAGGTCGGACGACGACCACCGCGATCAGCGTGAGCGCCATCCCAACGTACGCGATGACGTCGCCGATCTGCGAGTAAATCGTTCGACCGGTGAGGAGCCGTACCTCCGCCACGAGCCCGACCTGTTCAAAGATAGCCGATGCCTGCACCACGCGCCCGTACGGATCGACCACGCCACTGATCCCGGTATTCGCCGAGCGGGCCATGTAGCGCCCTTCCTCGATCGCGCGCATGGAGGCCATCTCGAAGTGCTGATACGGGGCCGACGAGGTTCCATACCAGCCATCGTTGGTGACCGTCGTCAACAACTGACTTCCCCGCACGACGGCGTCACGCATGAGCGAGGGAAACACGACCTCGTAGCAGATCGCCGTGCTCGTCGGATGGCCGTTCACGGGCAGGATCACGACCTCGTCCCCAGCGTCGAACGGCAGATACCGTTTGACGAGTGGCGCCACGAACGTCAGCCACTCCTGCAACGGGATGAACTCTCCGAACGGCACGAGGTGAATCTTTCGATACACCGCCTGCGTTTCGCCATTGGGCCCCAGTAGGAACGCGGCGTTGTACTGCCGGAGCTCGGGCTCGGCCACGATCTGATCGCTGCCGAACAGAATCGGCACGCCGACTTCGCGAGCCAGATCCCGAAGCGCCGCCTCGCCAACGGCGTCGTGACCGAACGTAAACGGTGTAGACGACTCGGGCCAGATCACATACTCAGCGCCGCGCCGAACGGCATCGCGCGTCATCGCAAGATACGAGGTGAAGATTCGCCGCATCGACTGTGGCGTCGGATTCAGCTTGTCCGTCTGGGCCACGTTCCCCTGTATGAGTCCCACCCGAAGCACGGTGCCCGCGCGCGTCAGCGATCCCTCTGCCACTCGCCAGGAACCCCATGCGGCGACCCCGACAAGCAGTGCCACCGTCGCAACGCCGGCAATCACGCGTGACCGCCCGGTGCTCAACAACGCAAAGGCGATCGCTGCGTTGACGAACGCGACGAGCGCGGACAGTCCGTACACGCCGAACACACTCGCCACCTGCGCAACCGCCAGCATCGTCACCTGACTGTTGCCGAATGGAACCCAGGGAAAGCCACCGAAGAAGAAGCCACGAAGATACTCGGTCGCGATCCAGGCGGCTGGGAGAAAGAACAGCGCCGTCCTGCCGCCCTGCGAGATGAGCCGTGCCATCACTATCGCGGTGATCGCGGGATAGATCGCAAGATAGGCGGCCAGCAACATCATAGCCACGATGGCAAGGATCATCGGCATGCCGCCGAAGACCGCCAGCACGGTAGTGGTCCAGTACACGGTGCCCACGAAGTACACGAACCCGGTGGTCAGGCCCAACCAGAGGGCGCGCCGCATCGGCTGACCGGGAAGCGGACCTGATTGGCCACGCCATCCGCTCACCGCAAGCAGGAGCGGAACGAGAGCGATCCAGGCAAACGCCGGATGACCGTAACGGGGGAAACTGAGAGCGAGCAGCGCTCCGGAAAGAGCAGAGAGGAAGTAATTCAGCGCGTGATCCAGGGCTTGAACTGTTCTTCTTTTTCCAACTTTCTGGCGACGGTTTCAGCCTCTCGGCGGTCTGGGTATTTGCCGACGCGCACGCGGAACACCTTCGGGCCGCTCGATCCCGGGGTCGTGACGAACGATGGAAAGCCCTTGGACGAGAGACGCTTCGCGATCGCATCCGCTTCGCCGCGCGATTTCAGCGACGCCACCTGCACCACGAAACCGGTGCCCTTTGGCTCGCTCGCGTCAGCAGTCTTCGTCGCAGGTGCGACGACGGGAGGCTTTTCAATCTTTGGCTGCTCGGCGATTGCTGGGACAGGCGCCGCGACGACAGGCTCGACTGCCGGCTCCGGAGGTGGTTCCGGTGCCTCGAGCCGCTTGGCGTAGGTGAGTTCCTTGAGATCTTCCTGGCTGGAAACCGGTTCGGCCGACGACACATCCGACGACGATGACGGCTGCGGCTGTGCCGTCGATGTCGGGTCGACTGTGGGTTCGGCAGCGACTGCCGCCACCCCCGATGCGCGCGTGGTGTTCACGCCGCGCCCCACCATGACGCCACACAAGAAAATCACGACTGCCGCAACAGTAGCCGTCATGAACATGAAGACCAGCTGTTTACCGTTCAGTTGAATCTCGCGAACGCCTTGATCGGACATCTATGAACGCGCGAATTGTACCACGCGTCGATCGAGCTGAGAACCAAATTCGTCCGTCGGTCTTCTATCGACCTGACAGTCGATCCAGACGCTGCCTCGCCTCTCGGTTGGAGGCGTCTCGTGAGAGGACGTTCTGCAGTTCGGTACTGGCCTCGTTGACGAGGCCGGACTTCTCGTATGCGTCGGCGAGGACGAGCCTGGCTGCCACGGAGTCGTTGCTCCAGATCGAAATCTTCAAGGCGTCAATCGCATCGCCGACTCGCCCGCCTCGAAGATAGATACGCCCGAGCAGGAGATGCGCTTCGTTGTCGTACGGTGAAAGATAAATCGCCCGCTGCAGCGCGGAGATGGCCTCAGCGTCGTGCTCGGTCTCGTACGCACGTCGTCCGGCATCAAGATGAAACGAGGCAAGCTGACGCTGATCGCGCTGGCCGGCGGCACTCATCACGTTCTCGACGCGCAGGGCATCGGACAGACCGAGATCCATCCGTACACGCTCGAGCCCCGCCGGAACTGGCGGCGTCCGGGACTCCCAGCCCTCGTACGTGGATGACAGGCGTCTTGCGAGATCCTTCTCTCGTGCCGACTCGGTTGCGCTGCCAGTCGCGCCGAGAGCGACGCCGAGCACATAGTGCGCCGCGGAATCGGCCGGGTTCCGGCGAACGGCTTCGCGCAGCCAGTACGTCGCAGCAGACGCGTCACCATCGCGCCAGTAGGCGTAACCGAGATTGAAGTACGAGTCGACACCCTCGAGGCTTGCAGCCTCATTGAAGTACGAGACCGCACGTCCACCCGGCGCGTCAGCGGGCCGGCGCAGTTGCACCACTCCCATGTTGTTGAGAAGCGCGGCGTCCTTCTCTTCCATGTTGAGTCGGTTCAGCTCGTCGAACGCCTCCTGGTAGCGCTTCAACTCGAGCAGTGACAGCGATGCGAGGAATCGCGCCTGCCGTGAGAGACGGTGTTCTGCCGGAACGGGGTTGACTGCGGCCAACGCACGTTCGTGATCGCCGAGGTCGTTGTGCACCTCCCACTCGGCGAGGCGCGCGCGCTGAAGCCCAGGCGCGAGCTTGAGCGCTTCGTTCAGAAACGAAAGCCTCGTCTCCGGCGCTTCGGCGATCAGTCCCTTGATGTACTGCTCGAACGCGACGATTGGGGGATGACTCCCCTCCAGTTGAACGGCCGCCGTTGACGAACCGGGCACGAGACGTACGGCAACACGATCGTAGATGTCGAAGATGTCCGCGAGAGGTCCGCTCTCGACGATCTCAGATCCAGCATGACCTGGATCGAGCAGGATTGCCCTGGCGCGAACGATGAGCGTGTCCCCGGCGAGCGTGACGTTGCCGACGATGACCTGAGAGGCCCCTACCACCTGGCCAACCCTGATGATCGTCGCGCGGCTGAGCCCGGTGATGGCTGGGACGCGAAGCAGATCGAACGAATGCAGCCGCTCCTCGCGCAGCATGACGGGCAGGCCAAGAGCGAGCAGACTGTCGGACAGGATCACCGCCGACCCTTCCTCGAGCCAATAACTGCGAGGCTCCCGGGTTGCGGTTTCGAAAGGCATGACCAGGACACGCGACGCCGTGGCTGGTGCAGGGTTCTGCGCCGCCACAGGCACGGCCGCGACGCTGTTCAGGAGGACGATGGTCCAGGCCGATATCGCTACGGCCGCCCATCGCCCCGTCATGCGGCTCGTCCGGGCGTGGGCCTGACGGTGACGGACATGGCGCAACGCGTCGCCCCTGTTCCGCGGCATTCGTCCATCACCACATCGGCATCGAGATCGAAGGTGGACATGAGGCGGCGAAGCGCCGAGGCGTAGAACTCACACAACGGCGACTGGACGTGTTCCCGGACCTCGCAGAACAACGAGCTCTTGAGCTCGACGGCCCCGCGCCACTGCCGCCACTGAACCTTGACGTGGGTATCTCCGTAGGTGCTCTGCGCCATCCACTCCGCGATGCTCACGACCATGCGTTTACGAATCGCCGGCGGCATCGCCAGCATCATCTTCTTGCGAAACGGCGACAGCTCTGCGACCGTCCAGTCCGCCGTGTACTCCCCTGCCCGTGCGGCGATCAGGTGATAGGGCGCCCCCTCGAGGCGGAGGAAGCTGAGAACAGCCGCCAGGGGGGCCAGGCCGATCCGGCCCTCACGAAGCCCCGACGGGTGCAACCAGACCTCGTAGAATTCGAGCCGCATCGGCAGGAGGTCTGCGATGCCCTGATGAATGCTTGCGACGAGAAGTCGGCCTACAGCCGCATCGGTCATACGCTAATATCTGGGGGTCGGGAATCGACCCCGTCACCGGGGCCTGAATCGCCCCTTATTACTTCTCGGCGGCGATACTGGCTTCGGTAGTGCCCACCGGCTTGGCGCATCGCGGCATTCGTTGTACTGCACTCTCGAATCCAACCGCAATCACCATCGCAGCGCATCGACCGACGAGCATCGACCGACACAACGCATCCACTGTCGACTGACGCGTAATGATTCTGCCCGTTCATACACGCCTTCGCGAGCACCTGACTGGGGTGATCGCCAAACTCTACGCACTCGAGCCCGCGTCCGTGCCGGCGCTCGCGCTGGACTACCCGCCAAACCGGGACCTGGGAGACCTCGGCACGCCGGCTGCGTTCGAGCTCGCCCGCCGGCTTCGGAAAGCGCCACGCGTGATCGCTCAGGAGGTCGCGGCCGCGTTCGGGACGCTTGCAGGCATACGTCAGGTAACGGCAGCGTCCAACGGCTACCTGAATTTCTTTCTCGAGCGGCCGGCGTTTCTCCGCGACCGTCTGGCGCCGGCACCCTCCGCGCCACGTCACGCCGGGAAAGCCATCGTCGAGCACACGGCAATTAACCCGAACAAGGCTGCTCACATCGGGCACCTCCGTAACTCGGCGCTCGGCGACACGCTCGTGCGGGTTCTGCGATTCAGTGGCACTCCTGTTGAGGTCCAGAACTACATCGATGACACAGGAGTGCAGGTCGCCGACGTTGTTGTCGGTTTCCGCGTGATCGAAAAGATGTCGCTCGCCGACGTCCGGACGGTGGCAGACACCACGCGCTTCGATTACTACTGCTGGGACCTCTACGCGCGCGTGGGAGATTGGTATCACCAGGACAAGACGCGCGAGCAATTCAGGGCGCAAACGCTGCACGACATCGAACACGGCGGCAACGAGAGCGCCGACATCGCCGCCTTCGTGGCCGATCGCATCGTCCGCCGCCACCTGGAAACGATGGCGCGGATGAACATCGACTACGACCTGCTGACCTGGGAAGGCGATATTCTCCGGCTCAAGTTCTGGGCGCAGGCCTTCGAGGTGCTGAAGTCAAAGGGAGCAGTCTTCCTGCGAACGGACGGACGCCACGCCGGGTGCTGGGTGATGCCGATCCAGGAGGACCTGGACGCAACTCCCGACTCTCGGGACGACGGTGATCCTTCGATTGAGGGAGAAGACGAAGCTGAGGAGCGCGAGAAGGTCATCGTCCGTTCCAACGGCGTCGTGACATATGTCGGCAAGGACATCGCGTATCAGTTCTGGAAGCTTGGTCTGCTCGGCCGCGATTTCCAGTATCGAGTGTTTACGCAGCGGGAGCAGGGCCCGCTGTGGGCGACCTGCAGCGCGAACGGCGTCGCAGAGCATCCTCACTACGGTGGCGCTGCGTACGTCTACAACGTGATCGACGTTCGACAGTCCTATCTTCAGAAGCTGCTCAAGCAGGCACTGATTGCCGTCGGGCATCCCGAAGGCGCGCACCGCTCGCATCACTTCTCGTACGAGATGGTGGCGCTGTCACACCAGACCGCCCGCGAGTTCGGGTTCGCGCCGGCGCCCGACTCGGAAGAGGCGCGAAGGCCCTTCGTGGACGTCTCCGGTCGAAAAGGTCGCGGACTGAAGGCCGATGATTTGCTGGACATGGTCATTCGCAAGGCGCGCGAGGAAGTCGGCAAGCGCAATCCAGAACTTGCCGAGGAGGAAGCGCAGCAGATCGCCAGGCTCATCGGCGTCGCGGCAGTGCGCTACTTCCTGATCAAGTTCTCGCGCGGCAAGGTGATCGCCTTCGATCTCGAAGAAGCCATCAGCTTTCAGGGTGAGACCGGTCCGTACATTCAGTACGCCATCGTGCGGATCAACAACATCTTCCGAAAGCTGCACGAGCGGGATGGCCTGGACGAAGCGGCACTCGTCGCAACGCTCGACCAGTTGCCTGCCGGAGAACTGACTGGTGACAACGGTCAGGAGCTCTGGGCACTGGTGCTCGAAGCCGCGCGCCTCGACGAAGTCGTCGAACAGGTGATCGCCACGCTCGAGTTCTCGGTACTCGCAAAGTACGCGTTCGGGCTCGCGCAGGGATTCAACGCGTTCTACAACCTCCATCCCAGCCGGTCGTCCATCCTCAACGAGGAGCGCGATCATGTGCGCCGGTGGAGGGCAGCAGCGGTCATATACGTCCGTGACCAACTCACGCGGGCGTTGGATCTCATGGGCGTTGGAGTTCCGCCGAGGATGTAAGGATGCCGATCATCGCTATTCCGCCGTGCGACAAGCTTCGCGACTACGAGGAATCGATCCGCCGTTCTGGTGCCGATGTCCGTGTGCTCGACCGTGCTGTCGATCGGCCCGAGGACGTGATTCGCTCGGTGGATGGACTTCTGCTGGCTGGCGGGGGCGACGTGCTGCCCTCCATCTATGGCGAGGCCGCTCATCCAACCTACTCGGGGGCCGAGCCAGGCCGTGATGATTACGAGCTGGAGCTCGTGCGACGGGCTGTCGAAGCGGACCTTCCGCTGCTCGCGATCTGCCGCGGCATCCAGGTGCTCAACGTGGCGCGTGGGGGATCGCTGGTGCAGGACATCCCCGACGAAATCGGTTCCACGGTCAACCACGCGCACCGCGAGTCACCGGTCACGATCGCGCATGAGGTCTGGATCTCGGAGGGCTCCCTGCTCGATCGGCTGATGCACGAACGGCTCGAGGGTGACTCGTGTCTCGTGAACAGTCGTCACCATCAAGCACCGAAGACGCTCGGGGCGGGCCTGGCAGTCTGTGCCACCGCGCCAGATGGCGTGATCGAAGCGATCGAGGATCCGAGCCGCCGCTTCTGCCTCGGCGTGCAGTGGCACCCCGAGAACTTCTATCGCACCGGCGAGTTCAGGGAGATCTTCGAGGGACTCGTCGAGGCAGCAACCAAGTAGGGCCGCACGACGCGGCCCTCGCTTCACGCGTGGTTACTTCTCGGGCCGTTCGTCCGGCGCGCCCGTGCCGGACGAACCGACGAACAACTTCCTGCCGTCCGGGAAGGTGATGTCGCGACCGTTGGCGCGATTCGCGCCGTCCTTCGCCTGGAACCCTTCGACGAGGATCTCGGTACCCTCGGGCAGCGAGTTCTTCGTCCACCCGCGACGCAGCAGTGCGTTCGGTGCGCCACCTTCGATCATCCAGCGCTCAACTTTCCCCGTTGCCGGATCCTTGACGTCGATGTGGATCCACGAGTGCGGGTTGATCCACTCCATCTTCACCACGGTGCCACGCAGCTTGACCGGACGCTTGGCATCGAACTCGGCTGCAAATGAATGATGCGCGAAGGCTGGCGCAGCCAGCGCGGTGACAAGCCCGGCGGCGGCAAGAATCTTGACCAGTTTGGTGACCATCGTTTCGTCTCCTGCTCGAGCGGATCGGTTCACGGAACCGCTCGATCGATCCTACGCAGGTGGATGTCGACGGAACCTGAAGTTTCCGTTAAGTTCTCGACAGACTTGTTGATTTTTCCTGATCACCGCCAAAAACGTCGCAGAGACCTCTTCGAAAGAGTGCGGCAGTCGCGCGATCTTTCGCAGTCAGTCATGGCGTGCGTCTTGCTCGCCCCGAGGCGCACAGTCACGAGCCATTCGAAAGGAATCTTGATGCCTCGACAGATGAAGAAGCAGCCGGACGCTCCGACGGGGCCACGGCTGGTGAAACAGAGGACTGCGAACCCGAAGCCGTCCGTTGTTCAGCCTGACCTCACTCACGAACAGATCGCGATGCGCGCCTACGAGTTCTTCCAGCGGGAAGGCGGCGTGCACGGTCAACACGTCGATCACTGGTTGCGTGCAGAACGCGAACTGATGGCGTTCACGCAGCAGCCACCGAAGCGCGCCGCTGCCACGCGGGCACGCGGCTAGCCGCGTCCTATCGCGTCAACACGGCGATCGATTCGACGTGAGCGGTATTCGGAAAGAGATCGATGCCGGCGAGGTCAGCCAGGCCGTAGCCGCCATCGTGTAACGCGCGCGTGTCGCGCGCGAGCGTCGCGACATCGCACGAGATATACACGATGCGCGAGGGCTGCACCCGAACAAGGTGCGCGAGCGCATCCTTGGAGATGCCGGTGCGCGGCGGATCGACGATCACGGTCGCGGGTGACACGTCGGCTTTTCGCGCCGACGCGAGGTAGCTCTCGACACTGCGCCGAGCTGTCCGCGCGCGATCGCCCAGTCGTGCGGCGTTGCGCTCGAGGTCGACTCCTGCGACAGGATCGCCTTCGACTGCCGTGACCGATTCGAATCCCGCCGCCGCCAACGACAAGCCGAACAACCCGACACCTGCGTAGAGATCGATGACCGGCCCGCGCGGAACGAGCTGGGCGACGTGACGGACGAGTGGCTCGACCAGGAACCGGTTGCCCTGAAAGAACGCTCGGACCTCGCGGCTCAGTGAGAGCACGTGCGCTGGATCGTCATCGACCTGTACAGAGTCGGTCACGACGGGCATGCCCGAGATCCGCACGACACCAGGCCGATCTGTGAGCTGCGCCGACAGGCCCGTCAGTCCCTCGCCTATCGCCGTGTAATCGCGCGGCTCGGCGCCCGAACGGAGCTCGAGGTGGCAGGCGCGCTCGCGGCCAGGGATGTTCTCTGCGACTTCGATGCCGGCGAGGCCGCGCATCTGCTCGCGCGTGAGTCGACTGTTGAGGGCAGCAACCCAGTCCGCGGTCTCCGGCAACAGCTGGCCGGTGGACGCGACATCACAGACCTGGTGCGTGCCTTCGAGGAAGAAGCCGGCACGGCCGCCAGTGACGTGGAGCCGGGCGCGCATGCGATAGCCACGCTCGGGTGAGCCGACGACAGGAGGGGCCTTCGCCAACGGGATCCGGCCGATACGTCTGAAGGCGTCCTGAATGATCTCGCCTTTCAGCGTGAGCTGCCGCGCGTATTCGATGTGGGCAAACACGTTTCCGCCACAGCGCGCGTCACCCGAAACGGCTCTCCTGTCGGCCGACGGCTGCAGCACCTCGGCAACCTCGGCAAAGGCGACGCCGCGCTCCTTCCGCTCGAGTCGCGCCACCACGCGCTCGCCCGGAATCGCTCCGGCCACGAGCACCACCTGCCCCTCGTGACGCGCGAGCATCCGGCCACCCGCGGCAGCTTTTTCGATATCAAGTGTGAGCAGGGACATGCGCGTCCTGGGTCAGTCGAATGCGATGACAGGCAGCCGGCTGCGTTCGCGTATGAGCCGATCCACTGCCGCGCGCTGTGCCTCTGCGAGCGCCGTGCTCGACAGGCGCTCTCTGAAGGGCGCCAGCTCCTGGCCCGCTTCGGATGCGAGCCGTGCGAGCGTTGCGGCATCGCACTCCTTCCGAACCGCGGCCAGCATCTCCGCATCGATCGCGCTGAGCCTCTCGACGAAGGCTCGGCGCGCGTCCCCGCGAAGATTCCTGGCTTCGGCTCTGCGACCATCCAGTTCTCGGATCACCGCGTCGAGAATCTCGTCGAGCGAGCGCTCGGATCCAGCGCGGAGCGCCGTCAACCGGGCGATGACGCGATCGAGATGCGCCGGCAGCGACTCGTGCTTGCGTGTCGCCTCGTCTGATGACTCGGAGCCGCCGCTGCCGACCGAAACGACGCGAGACTCAATCGCGATCCCGACGGCGCGGCGCCATTCGTCGAAGGCATCCAGAACGTCCGCGTCGCAGAATTCGATCCGCACCGGACGACGACGCGGCCCTTTCGCGTAGTAGCGCTCGAAGTAGCGATCGATGCCGTGGCATGCGACCTTCAGCGGCACGCCTTTGGTGGCCCAGCCCATGACTTGCTCGAATGCCGGGCCGACTATTCGGATCAGATGGCCGTCGTTCTTGCGGCACAGATAGGCCTCGATCGCACGGCAGTACTGGTCCGCGGGCTCTACAACCACCTGACTTCCCCTGACCTGATCCGCAGCGTTCCCGCTCCCACCTTCACAATCAACGCGCCGTCGTCGTCGATGTTCTCCGCCAGGCCCATGTGACGTTCACCGGCCGACTCCCATTCGACGCGGCGACCGAGCATCGGAGCTGCCCGCATTCGCCACGCGTCGACGATACTCGTGCCGCGGTTCTCGCTCAGTTCGTGATAGCGCGTGGCCAGCGCAGCGAGGCATTCGGCGAGGACCAGACCGCGATCGACAGGGCGCCCGAGCTCGGCCTCGATCGACGTCGCGCGCGCGGCGACATCCAGGGGATAGGCGGCAGGTTGCACGTTGATGCCGATGCCGAGCACCACGTGACTGACCGCGCCCTCGGCCAGAATGCCGGCGAGCTTGCGCCCGCTGACCTGGACGTCGTTCGGCCATTTTACGTGCGTGGAGAGCCCGGTCGCCGACTCGATGCCATCGGTGACAGCAACGCCTGCGGCGATCGTCACCAGCTTCGCTACTGCGGCAGATGGCCGCAAGACCACTGAGACGTAAATGCCCGCCCCTGGCGGCGACACCCAGTTCCGTCCGAGACGGCCACGACCGGCAGTCTGCCGGTCGGCGAGCGCGACGAGTCCTTCATCGGCACCCTTTTCGGCCAGCGTACCGGCGATGTCGTTAGTCGAGCCGATTTCGGAGTACCAGAGAACACGATGCGCGAAGACGCCGAGACGTTCCCGAGCCATCGTCAACGGCCCGGCGAACTCCTCGGGCAGCGGAACTGTAATGGGGTCGGGAGTCATTTGATGAGGACGATCGAGAGTGTCCTCATCAAATGACTCCCGACCCCATTACGATTTCGAAGCTCAGATCCGCAGCCGGGGCCGAGTGTGTAAGCGCGCCGATCGAGACGAAGTCCGCGCCCGTAGCAGCCAGTTCCGGCATCCGAGCCAGCGTCACGCCGCCGGAGATCTCGGTTCGCGCCTTGCCGCGACACTTCCCCACCGCCGCAATGATGTCCTCTGTCGACAGGTTGTCCAGCAACACGATGTCGGCACCTGCCTCTAGCGCCGCATCCACTTCATGCAAGCTCTGCGCTTCGACTTCGATCGGCAAATCCCTCTTGGCGGTTCGCATACGCCGCACAGCAGCGACGACCCCCCCGGCCAGACGCACGTGGTTATCCTTGATCAGAATCCCGTCGTCGAGCCCGAAGCGGTGATTGGTGCCACCACCTGCGCGCACGGCGTACTTCTCGAGCACGCGCATCAGCGGCGTCGTCTTGCGCGTGTCGAGGACGGTGATCCGGCCGGCAGCGGCGTCGACGAATCGCCCTGTCAGGGTTGCGATGCCAGAGAGTCGTTGAATGAAGTTGAGCGCCGTGCGCTCGCCGATCAGAAGCGCATCGGCTCGACCGCTGATCTCAGCCACGACCGTGTTGGGCACACACAGTGTGCCGTCCGCGCAATGAACCTTGACCTCGAGTGACGGGTCGAGCTGGCGAAAGGCCTCGATCGCGACGTCGAGACCGGCAACGACGCACTGTGATTTCGCCAGCACGATCGCGCGCACACGCGTCGACGGGTCGACGGTCCCCGCTGTCGTGATGTCACCGCGGCCGATGTCTTCGGCGAGGGCCCGCCGGACCAGATCGCGATAGTCGTCGGCAGCGAGAGGCTCGAACGAAGGGTTCACACCCGTGGTTCCGGCACAGGCTCAACGGCCGCGAAGGTGAGCTGCGGCTCCTCGATCTGTCCGAACATCAGATCCTTGATGTGGGCCGCCGCCCGAAAGTCCTGCGCGGCGGGCGCGAGCGACTCGAATCGCTGCGGCAGAACGGCGCGCTCGATGACCGCCTTCACCGGCCGCTTCTCGAGCGCCTTGATCCTGCGAATCTCCCCCAGTGCAGCGCGCGTCTTCTCGAACACCTGCACGGCGTTGGCGTCGCGGCCGCCGATCGGCTCGACAACCTCCTCCGCGGTTGGCCATTTCGCGTTGTGGACAGAGCCCGAACGCCACCACGACCACACTTCCTCGGTCACGAATGGCAGAAACGGCGCGAACAGCCGAAGCAGGGTCGAAAGCGCGACGAGCATCGCGCTGTTTGCTGATGCGGCGCCATCAGGCGTGAAGTCGCCGTACCGACGCCCCTTCACCAGTTCGAGGTAGTCGTCGCAGAACGACCAGAAGAAACGTTCGGATTGCTCGAGGACCTTGGCGTAGTCATACGCCTCGAACTGCTCCGTCGACTCCTTCACCAGCGTCGACAGACTCGAGAGCATGCCGCGATCGAGGGGCTCAGTGATCGGTCCGCGCGGTTCGGCCTGCATCAACGCGAACTTCGCCGCGTTCAGCATCTTGATCGAGAGCCGCCGTCCGACCTTGATCTCGCCGACATCGAAAATGCCGTCGCCGCCGGGCCGCACGTTCGCGGCCCAATAGCGCACGCCGTCGGAGCCAAACTCCTTGAGGAACTCCATCGGCGTGATCACATTGCCCTTGGACTTCGACATCTTCTTGCGATCGGGATCGGTGACAAATCCTGAGATCGCCGTGTGACGCCATGGCAGCGAGCCGTGCTCGAGCTCTGCTCGAAGCACCGTCGTGAAAAGCCACGTACGGATGATGTCGTGTGCCTGCGGACGCAAGTCCATGGGGAACACGCGCGCAAACAGATCCGGGTCGCCGAGCCAGTCCGCAGCAATCTGCGGCGTGAGCGAAGAGGTCGCCCAGGTGTCCATGATGTCGGGATCACCAGCGAAGCCATTCGGCTGGTTGCGCTGATCCGAGGAGTACCCTGGAGGCGTGTCGCTCGAGGGATCCATCGGCAACTGTGATTCATCGGGGACGATCGGATGCGCGTGGTCGACCTGACCGTCGCCCGCGATCGGGTACCACACCGGGAACGGGACGCCGAAGAAACGTTGCCGGCTGATGCACCAGTCGCCCGACAGTCCGTTGACCCAGTTGTCGAAGCGATGGCGCATGAACTCGGGATGCCACTGCAGCTCGGATCCGCGCGCCAGCAGCTGCTCCCTGAACTCCACCGTCCTGATGAACCACTGCCGGCTGGTCACGATCTCGAGCGGACGATCGCCCTTCTCGTAGAACTTGACCGGGTGCGTGATCGGACGCGGTTCGCCAATGAGATCGCCTGACTCCTTGAGGAGTTCGACAATCCGTGCGCGGGCCTTCGACGCTGACAAGTTGGCCAACGGATCGTAGGCAGCCTGAGCACCCCCGGCATCGAGGGACTCCCAGCCGGGCGATCCCCAGGTCACCGGTCGAAACGCGCCATTGGCCTGAATGATGGCGCGAACCGGCAGCTTGAGCTCTCGCCACCAGGTCACGTCGGTGAGGTCGCCGAACGTACAGATCATCGCGATGCCGCTTCCCTTTTCGGGATCGGCGAGCGCATGGGCCTTGACCGGCACCGGCACCTTGAACAGCGGTGTGGTGACCTCTGTTCCAAACAGCGGCTGATATCGCGCATCGTCAGGGTGGGCGACGAGCGCGACGCACGCGGGAATCAGCTCGGGTCGAGTCGTGTCGATCTCGACGAAGGTCGAGTCGGGCCGCGCGAATCGAATGCGATGGTACGCGCCTGGCTGCTCACGGTCCTCGAGCTCCGCCTGCGCTACCGCGGTGCGGAAGTCGATGTCCCACAGCGTCGGCGCCTCGAGCTGATACGCGACACCGCGCTTCAGCAAGCGCAGGAAGGCCGTCTGCGATGCGCGCTGCGCCCGCCGGTCGATCGTGGCGTAGGTCAGCGACCAGTCAACCGAGAGTCCCAGGTAGCGCCACAGAGACTCGAAGACCTGTTCATCTTCGGCCGTGAGCCGATTGCACAGCTCGATGAAATTCGGACGCGAGATCGAGATCGGTTGCTTGCCTGGTTTCTCCGGCGGCTGGAAACCCGGATCGTACGGCAGCGACGGATCGCACTTGACGCCGTAGTAGTTCTGCACGCGCCGCTCGGTCGGCAGGCCGTTGTCGTCCCACCCCATGGGGTAGAAGACAGCTTTGCCCCGCATCCGCTGGAACCGCGCAACGAGGTCAGTGTGCGTGAACGAGAACACGTGGCCCACGTGGAGCGAGCCGCTGACAGTCGGCGGCGGCGTGTCGATCGAATAGACCTGGTCGCGACTATGACTCCGGTCGAATCGATACGTGCCATCCGACTGCCAGCGCGCAGACCATTTCGCTTCGAGGCCTTCCAGCGCCGGCTTTTCAGGAAGATTGATAGGGTGCTGATCCATCGATGGGTTAGGAGCGCGCAGCGGCCGCCGCTTTGATTCGAGAGATCTCCTCACGAATCAGGCGCTCGGCCACCTCTGACACGATCTGGGCGACGAGTTCATTCGCCGCGTCCGGTGCAAGGCGCTCGACGACGCGACGGGTGACTTCGTCCACGAGGCTGTCGGTCACCGTTGCGGGAGCGCCCGACGGGCGCGAGGGTGCCTCATAGGGCGCGGCAGGTGCGACCGCTTCGCCCTGCTCCGCCGCAAACAATGCCGCGAACATGTCGGCAACGAGATTACGGCCCTCCATGGGCTGCGGGGATTCTCTCACCGCGCTCGGTGTCCGTGTCGTTGCGTGGTGCATGACCGCTTCGTACTCGGCCAATTCAACCGGGACGGGTGGCTCCGGCAACGGGAGTTCCTCTGGCGCCGTACCTGACGACACGGCGAGCAGACTCTCGAGCGTCGGGACATCGCGTCCGTCGTCATCGTCGCGCTCAGCGCGCGTAGGGTGATCGCGA
This sequence comes from uncultured Acidobacteriota bacterium, assembly GCA_963772955.1. GTDB lineage: Bacteria > Acidobacteriota > Vicinamibacteria > Vicinamibacterales > UBA2999 > Gp6-AA40. The sequence goes on from CAVYZF010000011.1 coordinate 495,324, forward strand.
CCCGCGTCGTTCCCCAATTCCGCGAACGCCGCATCGAGCCGATCGAAGTAGTCATCGAGCTTCGACTCCGCGTTCCGATCGCGAGAATCGACAACGGTGACCTTCGGCTCTGGGGTGACACCAGCAGACCGCGGAGTGTGCCCAACCACATCTCCATTGCGAGCGTGTGGATCCGCGACTGCCGCGGCCGCGACGACCGGTTGCGGTCTGGCGGAGGCGCTTCGCGAGCCCTCAATCAAGTCTCTGACGCGCGAGATGACCTGCTGCGGCTCGAACGGCTTCACGAGTACGCCGTCGCAGTGAACCTGGCGCGCGCGACTCTCATCGACCGGCTCGAACGCACCGGCGAGGAGGAGTACCGGGATATGAGAAAGGTCGGATCGGCCTTTGACGAACGCGGCTACGTCGTAACCGCTCCGCTTGGGCATGCCGATATCAGCCAGGACGATATCCGGTAGCTCGGTCGGAATGCGCGCGATGGCCTGCTCGCCGTCTCCGACGGTTACGACCTGCACGTCCTCTCCGGAGAACGTGAGCTCGACGACGCGTTGAATGGTTACGCTGTCGTCGGCGAGCAGGAGCTTGTGCGTCACGAGAGCCTCTCAAATCCGACACGGACACGGGCGTTCTTGGTGATGAAGTCTACGATCTCCTGCATCGGCGTGCCCGGCTGAAAGATGCCCCGAATCCCGATTTCGTTCAACCTCGGACCGTCCGCATCAGGAATGATGCCTCCAACCACGACGAGAACGTCAGACATCTGCTTTTCCCGAAGCAATTCGACGATTCGTGGGCAGATGTGCATGTGCGCGCCAGACAGGATCGAGAGCCCGATGACATCGGCATCCTCCTGCATGGCGGCCGACACGATCTGTTCCGGCGTCTGGCGAAGGCCCGTGTAAATCACCTCCATCCCGGCATCGCGCAACGCACGGGCGATCACCTTGGCACCGCGGTCGTGCCCATCCAGCCCGGGCTTGGCAATGACCACTCGAATCTTCTGGCTCATGTCTGCCTACCGCCACTGCCTACTGCCTACTACAAGCGTCAGATTATCGGATCCTCGACGTACTCGCCCCACACTTCCCGCAAGCCGTCGCACATCTCTCCAACGGTCGCGTGAGCCTTGACAGCGTCGATCAGGAGCGGCATCAGGTTCGATTCGCCCTTCGCACCGGTCTGCAGGCGCTCGATGGCAGCCTCGACGCGCGACCGATCGCGACGGCGGCGAGTCTCGTCGAGACGTGCCAGCTGCCGCTCGCCAGCGGACTCGTCGATGTACAGCGTTCCGATCTCTCCATGTTCCGCGCTGACGAATTCGTTGACGCCGACGATCACCTGCTCCTTCGACTCGACCGCGCGTTGGAATCGATAGGCGCTCTCTGCGATCTCACTTTGCGGATAGCCACGCTCGATCGCCGGGACCATGCCGCCCATGCGGTCGATTTTGTCGATGTACGCCATCGCCGCATCTTCGATCTCGCAGGTCAGCTTCTCGACGAAGTACGAGCCCCCGAACGGATCGACGACGTCAACGATGCCGGTCTCGTGCGCGATGATCTGCTGCGTCCGCAGCGCCAACGTGGCCGCGGCCTCGGTCGGCAAGGCGAGCGCCTCGTCGAGCGCGTTCGTGTGAAGCGACTGTGTACCGCCAAACGTCGCGGCGAGCGCTTGCAGGGCCGTCCGGACGACGTTGTTATACGGCTGCTGCGCGGTCAACGACACACCAGCGGTCTGGGCGTGAAAGCGCATCTGCCACGAGCGCGGATTCACGGCTTTGAAGCGATCGCGCATGACCCTCGCCCAGATTCGGCGTGCCGCGCGGAACTTGGCAATCTCCTCGAAAAAGTCGCTGTGCGAGTTGAAGAAGAACGAAATCCGCGGCGCGAACACATCGACGTCGAGTCCGGCAGTGATGGCGTAGTCGACGTACTCGATGCCGTTGCGCAGCGTGAACGCCAGTTCCTGGGCGGCGGTCGCCCCGGCCTCGCGGATGTGATACCCGCTTACGGAGATCGTGTTCCACCGCGGCACGTGCGACGCGCAGAACGCGAACACATCCGTCACGAGCCGCATCGACGGACGTGGCGGGTAGATGAACTCCTTCTGCGCGATGAACTCTTTGAGGATGTCGTTCTGGATCGTGCCTGACAACGTGGCCCAATCGGTGCCACGCTCCTCTGCGACCACGAGATACATCGCCAGCAGCATCGGCGCCGGCCCGTTGATCGTCATCGACGTCGTCACGGCGCCGAGGTCGATGTCGGCAAACAGCGCGTCCATGTCGGCGAGCGATGTCACGTTGACACCGCACTTCCCCACTTCGCCGCGAGACAGCTCGTGGTCGGGGTCACGCCCCATCAGCGTGGGCAGGTCGAAGGCCACGCTGAGCCCCGTCCCACCTGCCGCCAACAGACGTCGATAGCGATCGTTGGTCTCTTCCGGCGTCCCGAACCCGGCAAACTGGCGCATCGTCCAGAGCTTGCCGCGATAACCGCTGGCGTGAATGCCACGCGTGTACGGGAATTCCCCGGGGTTGCCCAGGTCACGTTCGTAGTCGAGCGCCTCGATGCTCTGAGGGGTGTAAAGAACGTCGCGGGGCACGATCCGATTATATCGGTTGGCATTTCGGGGCCCCCGGTCCACGGTCCGCATCCAGGACCCAGACTAGAATCACGGCATGAACGAGACCGGGCCCATCTTTGGCGCGATGCTCCGAGAGTTCGATCGCGCCGCGCGCATCCTCAAGCTCGACCCCGGTATCTGGCGAATCCTCACCTACCCCAAGCGGCAAATCGTCGTTTCGTGCCCGGTGTTGATGGACAACGGCGAGATCGAAGTCTTCCGCGGTTATCGCGTTCAGTACAACATCACGCTCGGTCCCGCAAAGGGCGGCATCCGCTATCACCCCGATGTCTCGCTCGACGAAGTGACGGCCCTCGCGGCGTGGATGACGTGGAAGTGCGCCGTCGCACACGTGCCGTTCGGCGGCGGCAAAGGCGGCATCGTGTGCGACCCCACGCGGATGTCACCTCGCGAGCTCGAGGCACTCACCCGGCGGTACGTCGCGGAGATCATCGACGCCATCGGGCCTGAGAAAGACGTGCCCGCACCGGACGTCAACACCAACGATCAGGTGATGGCCTGGGTCATGGACACCTACAGCATGCATGTCGGTCACACCGAAACTGCCGTAGTCACCGGCAAACCGATCGAGATGGGTGGCTCTCTCGGGCGACGTGAGGCGACCGGGCGCGGCGTGATGATCGTGACGCGCGAAGCGGCGAAACACCTCGGCCTGAACATCAAGGGCGCAACGGTCGCCGTTCAGGGATTCGGCAACGTCGGCTCCGTGTCGGCTGAACTTCTCGCCGGCATCGGTGCCAAGATCGTGGCTGTCACCGACTGGAAAGGCGGCGTGATCAATCAAAGCGGGCTCGACATCCCCAAGCTGCTCGAGTACGCGGCCAGGCACAAGACCGTTGAAGGCTTCCCAGGCGCCGACCCGCTCGACAACGACGCGCTCTGGGGGCTCGACGTCGACATCTTGATCCCTGCCGCGCTCGAAAATCAGATCACCATGGACAACGCGCCGCAGATCAGGGCGAAGGTCCTCACCGAAGGCGCGAATGGCCCGACCACGCCGGATGCGCACAACCATCTGCACGAGCGCGGCGTGTTCGTCATCCCGGACATCCTCGCCAACTCGGGTGGCGTCACCACGTCGTACTTCGAGTGGGTCCAGGATCGTCACGGCTACTTCTGGGAACTGGATGAAGTGAACATGCGCCTCGAGAAGAAGATGGTCGAGGCGTTCGACGATGTACTCGAGAAGTCGCTGACGTACAAAGTCGACCTGCGCACGGCCGCGTACATCGTCGCCATCAACCGCGTGGGCATGGTGACGAAGATGCGAGGAATGTACGCCTGACGGCGTAATCAGAATTCAAAAGGCAAAATTCAAAAGGCAAGGTCAATCACCTTTTCCATTTTGCATTTTGCACTTTTGCATTTTGACGTGCACTTAGGCATAGTATACCTATGCCTAGGGACACTGGCCTACCACCAGGCACGCTGATGATGGTGGTGCTGCGTGTACTCGTGCGGCAACCGCTGCACGGGTACGCCATCGCCCAACGCATCCGCCAGCTCTCGTCCGACGAGCTCAGCGTCGAAGAGGGCTCCCTCTACCCCGCACTTCAGAAACTGCTGGTCAAAGGCTGGGTCAAAGCCACCTGGCGCGAGTCGGATTCCGGCCGGCAGGTGCGCGAGTACCGCATCACCGCCGGCGGAAAGCAGCAGCTCGAGGCCGAGATCGGCGAGTACCGCCGGATGACGGGCGCGATTGATGTGCTGCTCAAGGAGGCGTGAACGACGCATGGCAATCATCCGCGAATGGCTCCGGCGTGTTGGCTACCTTTTTCGCAGGCGCGCGATGGAAGACGAACTGCTCCGCGAGATGGCGGCCCATCGTGCGGAGTTGGACGATCCGCGCGCCTTCGGGAACACGCTCCGACTCCGCGAGGAAGCTCGCGACGCCTGGGGTTGGAACTGGCTCGACGACCTGGTGCTGGACACCCGATTCGCGTGGCGGACGCTGCGTCACAGCCCCGGCTTCACGCTCACAGCGGTGGCGACGCTGGCGCTCGGCATCGGCGTCAACATCGGGATGTTCAGTCTCGTCAACGGGCTGCTGCTGCGCCCGCTCTACGACCGACCTGACGAAGTGGTCGGCATCTACAACCGTCAGACAGGAGCAGAGGGCGGCGCTCGCGGCGTGTCCTATCCGGACTACCTCGATCTGCAGGAGGGCACAGCCGGTATCTTCGAGACCCTCGTCGCCTCGTCCACGACCTTCGTCGCCCTCGACCTGGGTGAAGGGCCCCGTCGCACGATGGTATCGGCGGTCACAGCGAACTACTTCCAGTTGTTCGATCGGCCACTGATGCTTGGACGGACGTTCACCGCAGACGAAGCGCGGCTTGGAGCCGACGCCCGCGTGGCGATCATCAGCTTCGCTCTCTGGGATCGACGCGGCGGAAGCCCGTTCATCGTCGGCCGGACGCTGCGAATCAACGGCGATGAGTTCACGGTGATCGGTGTGGCCTCGAAAGGCTTCACAGGGACGGGCATCCCCGGGCCGGAGATCTGGTTGCCACGAGGACGGGGGTTCGATTCGCGAGAAGCGCACGAACTGACGGTCGTGGGCAGACTTCGTCCGGATGCGTCGATGGACGCCGTCGCCCCCACGCTCGCAACGGTGGGACGCCGGCTCGAACAGGCCTTCCCCGACGTCAATGCCGGCTACACATTCGAGATGTCCGCGCCGTCTCGTCTGCTGTTCATGCCCGGTCCGTCCAATCGCGCCGTCAATACGATGATCTCGTTGGTCCTGATGGTCATGCCCGCGATCGTGCTCCTCGTGGCATGTCTCAATCTCGCGGATCTGCTGCTCGCGCGCGGCCACGTGCGCCAGCGAGAGCTGGCGATTCGCTCGTCGCTCGGTGGCGGCCGTGGACGCCTCACCCGTCAACTGCTGACTGAAGGACTGCTCCTCGCTTTCGCCGGTGGCGCTGTGGGACTCCTTCTCTCGGGATGGGCGACCGGTGCGCTGGCAGCTTCGCTCCGTCCGGTGCTCCCTGCCGCAGTAGACCTCCCCGATCTCGATCTCGATTGGCGAGTCCTGGTTGGCACAGTTGGCTTCAGCCTGATGGCTTCTCTCGTCTTCGGCGCCTGGCCCGCGTGGTCATTGACCGGTCGCGCCGCAGCGATCGATCTCAAGCGCCGAATCAGCGAGGAAGGGCGCCGACTCGGAAGCGTGACCATCGGCAACGCGCTGGTGATCGGCCAGGTGGCGCTGTCTGTACTCCTGCTTGCAGGTGGCGGACTGTTCCTGATGAGCGCGATGTCTGCGGCGTCAGCCGACCCGGGATTTCAGCTCGACGGCGGAATACTCGTCGAGATCGATCCGAGCCTCGCCGGGTACGACGAGACACGTTCGAGGCAATCGCAGCTCGCGCTGGTGGATCGGCTCCGAACCATTCCAGGAGTTGAAGCGGTCACGATCGGATCGAGCTTCCCCTTCAGTTCGTTCGGTGACAGTCGCCATGTGGCCCCGGCAGGCTTCGCACAATCGACACCGGTCGACTCAGTCTTCAGTGCCATTGGTCGCGACTACGCGCGTGTGCTCGGACTGCCCATGATTGCCGGCCGCGATTTCACCGAGGCCGAATTGATACCTGGCGCCTCAGAGCCAGCGGCGATCATCGATGACATGCTCGCGCAGCAACTGTGGCCGGGCGAAAGTGCGCTCGGGCGGCTGATTCAGTTCGCCGACGCAGAGGATACAGAGGCCGGCCGCTCGATGCGAGTCGTCGGCATCATGACGACTGTCAAGCACTCGCTCAGCAACCCGCGGCCGTTTCCTCATGTCTACGTCCCACTCGGACAGCACGACGAAGACGTGATGACGCTGCAGCTTCGCACGGCGAACCAGACGTCTGCAGCGGAGATGGTGGCCACAATCGGCCGCGTCATGACTCAGGTCGATGCTCGAGTCCCCGTCCTGCGGCTGCAGACCTGGCGCGATCACCTGGACACGGGTTTCGACGCCTGGGTCTACCGCGCCGGGGCGCGCGTGTTCTCGGCATTCGGTGCAATCGCGCTGCTTCTCGCCGTCATAGGCGTCTATGGCGTGAAGTCGTACGTCGTGTCGCGCCGCACGCGGGAGTTCGGGATCCGCATCGCAACCGGTGCGCACCCACGGGCGCTGGTGTGGCAGGTGATGCGCGAAGGCAGCCGCATCACAGCCGTCGGCATTGGAATTGGTCTGGTGCTGGCGCTCGGCGCCGGCCAACTTCTCCAGGGGTTTCTCTACGGAGTGAGAGGATTTGAACCGCTGGTACTGGTGACCGCCCCATTGATCCTGCTCGCTTCGTCTCTCATGGCCTCCTACATTCCAGCCCTTCGCGCCACGAGAGTCGATCCCACCGTGGCCCTGCGATCCGAGTAACGCCCGTAATATATACGCCTGGCACGCAATGACCCCAGGGTTCGCTGGTGTGGCTGCGGAGTAAAGGAGCGAGAGATGACGAGGCGATTCGCGCTGGTGGCTGTGCTCCTGAGCCTGGTGGCCGCGCCCGAAGTGGTCAGGGCCCAGCGCGGGCAGAGTTCGTCGGCGTGTGACAAGGCGTGCCTGCAGGGGATCGCAGACACCTATCTCGCAGCGCTCATGTCACACGACCCGTCGAAAGCGCCGATCGCGCCGAACGCCAAGTTCACTGAACAGGCGCAGCCGATGGCGATCGGTGAGGGTCAGCTGTGGAAGCTGACGACGGACGCACCGATCACGTTCAAGATTCCGGTTCCCGATCCGGTCGTGGGACAGATTGGCGTGATTGTCATGCTCAAGGCGATGTTGCCGCCGGCGCCTCCGCGCAGTGGTGGTGCCGGTCCGTCGGCCGGCGCGCCCGCGTCCACCGGGCCCGTGAACGTGCAGTTGGCGCTGAGACTCAAGATCCAGAATCGCCAGATCACCGAGGCCGAGCATGTGTTCGCACGCATCGAGGCAGCGGCGCAGATTGCCGCACTGCAAACGCCGCGGCCGGCGTTCCTCGCAACCGTGCCGGCAGCCGGGCGGACGCCTCGGAGCTGGATGTTCCTGATCGCGAATGCCTACTACGACTCTCTCGTCCTCGGCGATGGCGAGTTGACGCCGTTTGCCGACGACTGTGGACGCCGCGAGAACGGGATGCACACCGCCGGCGTCGGCCGTCCGGCTCCGGTCGGACCGCCCCGTGGTGGCGGACCGGGAGGGCCTCCCGGTGGCGGGCCGCAACTACCAACGGGATGCGCCGAGCAGCTCACGGCGCGCGCGATGACCTACATCGGCAGCATCGATCTGCGGCGTATCTGGATCGCGGACGAAGAGAAGGGGCTCGTGTTTGCCTACACGATGTTCCGGCATCCGCTCGACGCACCAGACAAGAATTACCCGGTGCTGCTGCCGAACGGGACGGTGAGCGATCGATCGATGAACTTCAATCCGTTCGACCTCGAGGCCGCGCACATCTACAAGATCTACGGCGGCAAGATGCACGAGATCGAGGCGATGGGCTTCACGCTGCCGCTCAATTCGAAGAACGGCTGGAGCCCCTTCATCAAGTAGTCCCTACGACGTGACTCTCAGCGGAATGAGCGTCTTGGCTTCACCAGCCGCGCTCTTCACGGTGATCTCCACGAGATACTCGCCCGCGGGGATCGTCGAGAGTCCCAGGGCGATCTCGTGAGTGGTTCCGGCGATCGTCGCCGGAGTCACCGGAACGTCAGACATCTTCGTGCCCGCGCGATTCAGCAGGACCGCTGTTGCTTCCGGGCGCTCTGTTCCAGGAGCGTAAGCACTCAGTCGAATGAGCACGCGTTCGGTTCGCGAAAACTCGCGACCCGCTGAGGGAACCGCGTTCGGGTCTGAGGTGATCGCGCGAAGCTCGGGCAGTGTTCGCGCGCGATAGAGACGCGGCGTGCTCAGCGTCACCTGCGGCGTCGTGAAGTCGGGCACCTCAACTTCGCGAATCTCCTGGTCGAGCGTGCCGCCACTCGCACCTTCAACCGTCATTCGCAGTTCCACCTTGCCTGGCGGAGCATCGAACGTCAGTCGCTGAGGTGTGGCCGGTGCTGTGGCCGCGACTGTCCCACTCGGGCCAAGCGAGCCGTTTGTCGCTGAAGGCACGATCGGTCGCTCGGGCGCCCGCCCTCGAAACACGACGTTGCCGGCCGACGTTGCGGCGAGCAGCGTGACGCGGCCCGCTGCTTCCCGTCGATCGCCTGGCGGGAACGTCAACGGCTCCCACACAAGCGTGACGCGTGTGTTCCCGCCCTCACCGCGCTCGGTCCCCAGCCAGGTCCGGACGTACTTCCCTGCCTGTACTGATGTCGCGATCGAGGCGAGCGCCGTCTGCACCGGCTTGGCGATCTCCGGCGTCGGATTCGCCACGCGAATGGCATCGTCAGGGGTGATCGCCCAGAAGCCGCGGCGCGCGCGCACGTTGACGTCGCGCCGTTTGACGCGAACGGTGATCTGGTGGAACTTGCCGTCATTTGGAGTCTGGCTGGTGTAGCCGAGCAGGTAGTAGTAGCTCGAGTCTCGAATCACCGCCTGGAGCCCCTGCTCGAGCGTGTTGCGATTGACGATCGCCTTCCCGTCAGTCTCGTCGGAGATCGATCGCAGCGTGTCCTGTGTCATCCGGAGCGCACGTGAATCGGTCGCGAAGCTCGGAGGTGGTCCGCTTGGCAGATCGTCGAAGCCGTACTCGAACGGAGCCAACCCGCGCGGGTCGAGGGCGTAGAACGACGTGTTGTTCCGATTGGCGGTGTCGATCACTTCGCGCATCCGCGAATAGACATCTGTCTGACCGAACCACTCTGCGGTGATCTGCTGCGAACTGTCCTGCGCACCCGCTGCGATTGCGGATTGAATCGGGTTGTCCGGCGCCGACGCGTCCGCCTTCCGCATCTGCGGCGGCAGCATCGCGGTGAAGCCCTCGCTGACGAAGATCACCGACTTGCGTCCCTCGCGCAACGAACCCAGGCGAACCGACAGCCCGCGCAACGCACCCATGACGACATCGTTGCGAATCTTTTCGACCTGCTCGGTCGGGTAGCGCATGTAGTTCGCTTCGAGCTGATTGAGCGGCGTGTAGTCGAATTTGCGTCCGACGAAGTTGTTGAGCGCCCCCATCACGACGCCGTGGTTCCGCGTGAACGTCAAGTCCGACACGGGTGACAGCGGATACATGATGGCGACGATGTCGTTGGGGCGAAGCTGGTTCTGAACGAACCGCATCAGCGGCTCACGAACCGTCATCGAGTTGGTGCGCCGGACGTGGTAGTCGTCCAGGAAGAACACGAACACGCGGACGTCGTCGCGATTGGCGATCAGTTCCTCGTCGTTGCGGTTGCGGATCTCCTGCGGCGGCGGCGCGCCCGGTCGTGGATTGCCATCGACCTTGACGAGCGAGAACTGCTCAACTGCGACGGGCTTCCCGTCTTCGAGCACCTCGAAGTCGGCTTGATTGAGTGTGGTGACCGGCTGTTCCTTCTTGTCGTCAACTATCACGTCGACGCGTACGAAGTTGATGCCGCCGCGGAAAACAGGAGTCTGAGTCTGGTCTTGCGCGGGTTGTCCCTCCGGCGCCTGACCTCTCGGAGTCTGGGCTTCGGGACCCTGGTTGGCCGGGCGGTTGGCGTCCTGCTGCGCAGACCCTGACAACACGGCCATCGACAGCAGCACGAGAGAAAGGAGAGACGCCGGAATTGTGCGGAACTTGAGCATGGAGCGCCGCCTTCAGGCGATGATAGCACTCCCTAAACTCCCAACTTCCAATCTGATCCTTATCCCAATTCCCAAGATCCTGGAGTTTCTTCGCCTATTCGGGCCCGAGCGCGACCGTCGGATCGATGCGTATGGCGCGACGCGCAGGAATATATGAGGCTGCCGCGGTCGCGCTGGCGAGCAGAAGCGGAGCCAGGGCAAAGACCAGCGGATCGACGGCGTCGACCTGATAGAGCATTTCGGATTGACGCAGCACTTGAATCAGACCCATCGCGAGCATGATCCCGACGATGAGACCAGTCGTGGCCATCCACGAGCCCTCTCGGAGGAGCGCCCCGAGGATCTGCCTGCGCGTACCTCCGAGTGCCATGCGGATGCCGATTTCGCGCCTTCGCTGCGTCACGAGATACGCGCGTAGTCCGTACACGCCCGCGGTCGCCAGGACTCCTGCGATGAGTCCGAACGTCGCGAACAGTTTGGCGGCCAGCGTGACCGCCGACAGACTGGTCGTGCCGTCGCGGTGATTCGTGAGTGTTTCGACCGACAGGATGGGCAGACGTGGATCGACGCCCTGGATGGCGGCACGCACTGGTTCCAGCAGCCGCGCTTCGGTCCCCGCGGCGGTCCTCACGTGCAACGTCATCTCACTCTTGAAGTGGCTGCCGAACGGCACATAGACATGTCCAGCTCGGCGGCTGCAGAACATCGTCGAGGACATCGCCGACGACCCCAACGATCCTCACGAGTTCGTCCGGCTGGGCGAAGCCAGACAGCCTGATCGACTGACCCAGCGCGTTCGTTCCGGGGAACAGTCGTCTCGTCAGCGCAAGGTCCACGATGGCTACGGGCTCCGCGCTCGCTTCCCGCTCTTCCAGTACGGTGAATTCACGCCCGGCCACGACTGGAAGTCGAAGCGCCGAGAAGTATCCGGCACCAATCACGTTGAACATCGAAAACATCGTGTCATTGCCGTGCTGTACTTGCCGGCCGTCTCTCACGTCTCCAAGCGGGACGACGGACGCCAGACTTACAGTCTCTGCGCCTGGTAACAATCGAAGGCGATCGAGTACGGCGGTGTACATGGCGCGACTCTGAGCGCGATCGAGCCCGGCGAGCTGCGGATCGATTTGGGCCAGGATCCCGCCAGCCAGTGGGAAGCCTGGATCGCTCGACGCTGCGGCGACGCTGGCGCGCACGAACGCGCCAGCAGAGATCAGCAGTGCAACCGATAGGGCGACCTGAGTGGCCACCATCAGTGCCGGCATCCCGACTCGCCCCTTGCGCGAAGCCGCAAATGGTGCGGACAGTTTCAATGCGGTCGAAAGCTCAGGTCGCGAGAGCGTCCATGCCGGACCCAACGCGAACAGCACGGTGCTGACGATCGACGAGAGCGCGACGATGGCCAGTACCCGGCCGTCCGGTGATACATCGATGACAATCGGGCTCGTGATCACGGACGTCAGCGACGACACCACCCGGCTCGTGGCCCACCACGCCGTGAGCAGCGCAGTGACCCCACCGAGCATCGAGAGCAACAAACCCTCGATGAGCAGCTGACGAACGATCCGCGCGCGGCCGCCTCCGAGAGCGAGACGGATGGCGATCTCCTGCCGTCGCACGGCTCCACGAGCAAGAAGGATGTTGGCCAGGTTCAGGCATGCCACGAACAGCACGAGCCCGGCGAGCGCCATCAGCACGACGGCGCCTGCCGTCGGAGCCGCGTCGCTTCGAGGCCCTGGTCCGATCGCCACGCGCGATCGCGGCCGCACGACGAAACGCTGACTTCTACTGAACTCGGGGAACGCGGCCTCGAACGATGAGGCCAGCGTCGCGAGGCGAGACTCGGCAGCGGCGGCGGATGTGCCACGGCGAAGGGTTCCGGCAAGGAGAAGCGTCTGGACCGACCGATCGTTGACGAACCGCCCGTACGGCGTGACTTGAGTGGCGTTCACAATCGCCGCCGCTCCAAACGGCAGCCAGAGGTCCGCTGACATGACTGGCATCGTGCCGTTGAATCGAGGTGGGGCCACACCCACGACCGTGAGCGGATGGCCATTCACGATGACCGAGCGGCCGAGGACGTCCCGAGTCAGTCCGTGCTGCAACCAATACGGATAGCTCACGACGACAACCGCCGCCGCGCTGTCTGGCCGTTCTTCGTCGAGCGTGAACGCGCGTCCCGCGGCGAGTTCTACGCCGAGTGTCGAAAAGTAGTTCGACGACACGACGCTCGCTCTCACGCGTCTCGTGACGCCAGCCTCGGTGAGGCCGGGGTTAATCGCTGCTTCGGCGATGAGACTCTCGAAGACGTCGTTCTCTCGCCTGATCTCCACGTATTCCGGGTAGGAGAATGGACGATAGCGATCCGGACGCGTGCGATCGCCCGAATAGAGACCGACGAACTCGCCGCTGACATTGCCGCCATTGAGCGGGCGCAGTAATAGCGCGTTCACAAGGCCGAAGACGGCGCTGTTGACGCCGATGCCAAGGGCGAGCATGAGGACCGCCGCCGCGGTGAAACCCGGCGCCTTGCTCAGCATGCGAACGGCGAAACGCAGATCCTGAATCAACGACTCGATTGACGGCACAGCACCCCTCAATGGGATGACTACGTCCAAGTGCCGATCAGGTTCACAGCCCTGTTGATAGGCGGTAGAGTGTCCCCGTGACGCAACCTGCCCTGACCTCCCTCACTGACGACGAAGTGCTCTTTCGCAACAGCGTCTACGAATTCGCCGACCGGGATATTCGCCCGCTCGTGCGCAAGATGGATGACGAGGCCAAGATGCCGCGCGAGGTGATCGATCGCCTGTTCGAGCTCGGTGTCATGGGCATCGAGATCCCGGACGAGTACGGCGGAAGCGGCGCGACGTTCTTCCACTCCGTTCTCGCCGTCGAAGCGCTGTCACGAGTCGATCCGTCTGTGAGCGTTCTCGTCGACGTCCACAACACGCTCGTCATCAATGCGCTACTCCGCTGGGGCAGCGAGCCGCAGAAGCGCACGCTGCTGCCCCGGCTCGCCGAAGGCACTGTCGGCGCCTACGCGTTATCGGAAGCCGGATCAGGAAGCGACGCGTTCGCGCTGACAACTCGAGCCAGTGTGAGCGGCACTGACTATCTCTTGAACGGCCGCAAGCTCTGGATCACGAACGGCAACGAGGCCGACCTCTTCGTCGTCTTTGCAAACGTCAACCCCGACGCCGGCTATCGTGGGATCACGGCGTTCCTGATCGACCGCGATACGACCGGCTTCACGATTGGCAACAAGGAAGACAAGCTCGGCATCCGCGCCAGCAGCACCTGTGAGCTGATCTTCGAGGACTGCGCAGTGGCGGCCGATCGTGTCCTCGGCGAAGTCGGCAAGGGCTACAAGGTCGCCATCGAGACGTTGAATGAAGGCCGGATCGGCATTGGTGCGCAAATGCTCGGGCTTGCCCAGGGGGCGCTCGATCACGCGGTGAACTACACGAAGGAACGAAAGCAGTTCGGGCACGCCATCGCCTCGTTCCAGGGCGTGCAGTTCCAACTCGCACGCGCAGCCATGGAGATCGAGGCCGCCCGGCTCCTCGTCTACAACGCCGCGCGCCTGCGCGATGCCGGACAGCCGTTTCTGCAGCAGGCCGCGATGTGCAAGCTCTTCGCGTCCGAGGTCGCCGAACGCGTAACGTCGCTCGCGGTGAACCTGTTCGGGGGCAACGGCTTCGTCAAGGACTACCCCGTAGAGAAACTCTTCCGCGACGCGAAGATCGGTCAGATCTACGAGGGCACGTCGAATCTGCAGCTCCAGACGATCGCGAAACAGCTGCTTTCATAACCGGGGACTGGAGACTGAGGACCGGAGACCGCTAAAATACATAGATGCAAGTCGGCATCATCGGTTGGCGTGGCATGGTTGGTTCCGTGCTCGTGCAGCGCATGCGCGAGGAGCGGGACTTCGATCTGGTCGATCCGGTCTTCTTTTCCACATCTCAGGCGGGCGCCAAGTCCCCCGAAATTGGCAAGACCGTTCCCGCTGTCAAAGCCGCGAACGACATCAACGCGCTGGCGGCGATGGACATCCTCATTTCCTGCCAGGGCGGCGAATACACCGCCGACATTCATCCCAAGCTGCGCAAAGCGGGCTGGAAGGGCTACTGGATCGACGCCGCGCGACACCTGCGCATGGCCGACGATGCCATGATCATCCTCGACCCGGTGAATCGTGCCGTGATCGACCGCGCGCTCGATCGCGGGCTCAAGGATTTCATCGGCGGCAATTGCACTGTCAGCCTGATGCTGATGGCGATGGACGGCCTGTTCCGCGCCGATCTGATCGAGTGGATGACGTCCATGACCTATCAGGCGGCATCCGGTGGCGGCGCGAAGCACATGCGTGAGCTGGTCTCGCAGATGGGGATCGCACATGCGTCGGTTGCCGATCTGCTCGCCGACCCCTCGTCGTCCATCCTCGACATCGACCGCAAGTTGATCACCACGCAGCGTGGACGCGACTTCCCCGTCCAGAACTTCGAAGGCTTCCCGCTCGCCGGGAGTCTGCTGCCATGGATCGACGCTGATCTCGGCAACGGGCAGAGTCGCGAGGAGTGGAAGGCAGAGGCCGAGGGCAACAAGATTCTTGGCAAGACGTCGAGGCCGATCCCGATCGATGGCATTTGCGTGCGCGTCGGGTCCATGCGGTGTCACAGTCAGGCGCTGACGGTAAAGCTGCGGCGTGACGTGCCGCTTGCTGACATCGAAGGGATGCTTGCCGATGCAAACGACTGGGTCAAGGTCGTTCCCAACGAAAAGAAAGTGACGCTTCGCGATCTCACCCCTACGGCGGTCACCGGAACCCTCACCGTGCCCGTCGGCCGATTGAAGAAGCTGTCGATGGGTGGCGAGTATCTGCAGGCGTTCACCGTCGGCGACCAGCTGCTTTGGGGCGCAGCCGAGCCGCTTCGACGGATGATGCGCATCATCGTCGGCGCGCCGCTCGAATCGCCGGCGGACACGCTGAGCGCAGCCGCGCGAGGGTAACCGGCATGCGCGGCGGAATCCTCACATTTCATGTAGCGTTGGCACTACTCTGCGTTGCGAGCACGGTGTTCGCCCAGGCGGCACCGCCACCTCCGCCGAAGATCTGGACCGTAACGGCCAGCGCCGGGCTCGCACTGACGAACGGCAACTCCGATACCATCAGCACCAATGCGGCCTACGACATCACCTACGACCCGCAGTCGCGGAACATCGTCAAGTCAGACGGGCTCTTTCTTCGCGCCAGGACCGAGGGTGATCTCACGGCAAACCGGCTCGGTTTCAATGTTCGCGATCAGTACCGCCTCACACCACGCGTTTACGTCTTTGGCCAGAATCAGTATCTGAGGGACCAATTCAAGGAGATCGACTACCTGATCGCGCCGACTGGTGGACTGGGATACAAGGTGTCCAATACCGCGGCGACCAAACTCGACGTCGACGGCAGCGTCGGCATGGTGTGGGAGAAGAACCCCGGTTTCGACGTTGACCCGTCTGGCGCTGTCGCCACCGGCGAGAAGCTGGTACAGACGATCACGGCGAACACCACTCTGACGCAAACCTTTACGGGGTTGTGGAAGATGGATGACTTCGCGGACTCGCTGTTCACACTCGGCGTGAGCCTCGCGGTCGCGATGTCCACCCACACACAAATCAAGATCGAAACGCTCGATACGTTCAAGAACAAGCCGCCGCTGCCGACCATCCAGAAGAACGACGTCGCCGTGTTGATGGCGATCGTTTACAAGATGTAGGTCTCTCGCTGTACGGCGATGTCTGTTTTCGTAATTCACAATTCAAGATGCAAAATGCAAATGCTGAACGCTTCGTACCGAGCAGTTTTGCATTTTGACTTTTGCATTTTGAATTACGTCCGGGGTAGCGTTTCCAGTGCCACCGCTTCGCGCAGCGCTTCGGTCCGTCCCGCGAAGAGTTCAAGCGTGCGCACGTCCTGCGCGAGGCGCTCGATGATGTGCCCGCGACGAAATGAATCGGCACCCACGACCTGAGTGGCACGCGCGACCGCACGCTGCGTCGCCTCGGTCGCTGCGAGCTTGGCCATCGACGCGTCAGCGAGAGACAGAGTGGATGCGGATGCGGCCTTCCACGTGAGGAGCATCGCGGCATCGAGCTCAGTTGCTGCGTCTGCGAGCAGTCCCTGCACCGTCTGTTCACCACCAGCGCCGTGACCTGTGCGGCCGTGCGCGGCCAGGAGCGCCTCCTGAAGCGCTCGGCGTCCCATCCCAAGTCCTGCCGCGGACAACAGGATCCGCACACGTGACATGAACGGCATCGTCGGACCGACTGCCGTGAACGGCGCGCCATCGAGGCGTAGATGACCGCACACGAGCCCGCCGAGTGCCGCCGTATCAACTTGCTCCTGAATCACGCCTGGCGCATTGAGCATCACTGCCGCGGCCGAGAGAGCGTCGCCGCCGCGCACGCCGAGTACGGCAACGCCGAGCGGCGTCAGCGGCGTCACCCACGCAGCGCGACCGGACAGCCGACCATCCTGCTCAACCGGCACATCGTCCGAGGACAGTGCAATGGCGCCGACGACTTCACCGCGTGCGAGGCCTGAGAATCGCGAGTCGCCATCGAGTCCTGCGGTCACGCCCGTATGGAGTGCGAGTGACACGCCCGCAGACGACGACTCGTACGCCAGCGCCTCGACGGCGACGACGGCCGCGAGAAGATCCACGCGTGTGTCGATTACACCGGCCGCTGCTGCAGCGCGAATCGCGTCGCCCGCCGACCCATCCGCCGCGAGCGACTTCCCGAGTTCGCGCGCCTTCGACTGCCACGTGAGCTGGACGTCGGAGAGATTGAAATCCATCCTTGCAGTGTAGGGTGGGTCCTGCTCTGCGCACCCGCCAAATCTGCCAGGTCTCAGACGCAAGACCCGGCCTACGTGGCCGAGAGTGTTTCGAAGATCGGAGCCAGTCGTGATGCGGTGGACGCGAGATCCTCCGGCAGCACGCGTGTGTCCCCGACGACGGTCATGAAGTTCGTGTCACCGATCCAGCGCGGCACCAGGTGCACGTGGAGATGACCAGGGATTCCGCCTCCGGCCGGCTTGCCGAGATTGATCCCGACATTGATCCCTTCGATTCTGTACGCCTCACGCAACACCGCTTCCGAGCGTTGCGTCAGCAGCGCCACCTCGTTGAGCTCGTCCACCGACAGATCGACGAGGGCTGGCAGGTGCCGATTCGGCACCACCATGAGATGTCCGTTGTTGTAGGGATACCGATTGAGGATGACGTAAGCGAGCGTGCCTTCGAAGACAACCAGCGGATCGCGTTCAATCCCGTTTGGCGGATCGGCGCGACACTGACAGAACACGCACCCCGTATCTTTCTCCGAGGTCACATACTGAAGCCGCCAGGGGGACCAGAGGTGGTCCATCTTCCGGGATTCTGGACTCGAAATTCGGGATCCGACGCGCTCAAGCTTGCGAAGCGACGCCTGGGATCTGATCGATCGATGCCTCGGCTGATGATGCCGTGGCCTCGTCCTCTCGATTGATCAGTTCCTTCAGCTCCTTGCCCGGCTTGAAGTACGGCACCTTCTTCGGCGGAACGTCCACCTTGTCGCCGGTCTTCGGGTTACGGCCTTTCCGCGGCTCGCGCTTACGAAGCCTGAAACTTCCGAAGCCCCGCAACTCGATCTTCTCCCCGCGGTGGAGTGCATCGATGATGCTCTTGAATACGGTGTCGACGATGACTTCCGAGTGTTTCTTGGTGAGGTCGGACACCCGGGAGACTTCCTCCACGAGTTCCGCTTTCGTCATGCTGCCGCCAGGCGTATTCAAGCTTCGCTCCTTGGCTGCGGGACTCCGGGCTGCCGGCGTGACGTGACGCCCAGCCCGGAGCGTTCCCAGTTACCGGTTCCTGAAGTGATCCCCGAGCGTCGCCGTGCCGGTCCCTTCGCTCTCCTGGTAGGTTTCCCAGTCGGCGCGGTACTCGTCGCTCTTCAGTGCCCGGATGCTCAAGCCGATCTTCCTCTCCGCCGGACTGAGCTTGATGATCTTCATCTGATAGGTGTTGCCCACCACCAGCTCGATCTTCTCGCCGCCGTGTGAATCATCGAACTCGGAGACGTGAATCAGTCCTTCGATCCCTTCATCGAGCTCGACGAAGGCGCCGAAGTTCGTCATGCGCGTGACCTTGCCCGCAATGATGTCGTTCACGTTGTGTCGAGAGAAGAAGTCGTCCCAGATGTCGGTCGCAAGCTGCTTGAGGCCCAGCGACAGCCGCTGGTTCTCGGCATCGATGCTGAGCACCATCGCGTCGACCACATCGCCCTTCTTGAGGACTTCGGACGGATGCTTGACGCGCTTGCTCCACGACATGTCGGAGATGTGGATCAGGCCGTCGATGTCCTCTTCGACTTCGACGAACGCGCCGAACTCGGTGAGGTTGCGCACCTTACCCTTGATCTTCGTCCCGACCGGGTACTTCTCCGTGAGCTCGTGCCACGGGTTGCTCTCGACCTGTTTAAGGCCAAGCGAGATCCGGCGCGCCGTCGGATCGACGCCGAGCACCATCGCCTCGACGGAGTCACCGACGTTCAGGATCTTCGACGGATGCTTGACGCGCTTGCTCCACGACATCTCGCTGACGTGGATCAAGCCCTCGACGCCGGGCTCCAGCTCGATGAACGCGCCGTAGTCGGTCAGGCTCACGACCTTGCCGCTCATGCGCGCGCCGACCGGATAGCGATCCTGCACGGTTGCCCACGGATCCTGCACGAGCTGCTTGTGTCCGAGCGAGACGCGCTCGGTGGCCGCGTCGTACTTGAGCACTGTCACGTCGACTTCGTCGTTGACCTTGAAAATCTCCGACGGATGGCCGACACGGCCCCAGGACATGTCCGTGATGTGCAGCAGACCGTCGATGCCACCGAGATCGATGAACGCGCCGTAGTCGGTGATGTTCTTCACCGTACCGCGCAGCACCTTCCCCTCGGCGAGCGTCTCGAGCGTCGTCTTCTTCTTCTCGGCGTTCTCCTCTTCGAGGAGTGCCTTGCGCGACAGCACGATGTTGCCGCGCTTCTTGTTGACCTTGATGACGCGCATCCGGAGCTCCTGCCCCTTCAGCGCATCGAGATTCCGCACCGGTCGCACATCGATCTGAGATCCGGGAAGGAATGCGCGGACGCCGATGTCGACTGCGAGACCGCCCTTGATGCGTTCGATCACGCGGCCGATGACGACCTTGCGGTCGGCATAAGCCTTTTCGACCTCGTCCCAGATCTTCATCTTCTCGGCCTTCTCGCGCGAGAGCACGATGTGGCCTTCACGGTCCTCAGTTCTTTCCAGCAACACGTCAACCGTGTCGCCGCCTTGAACGGTCACGTTGCCGTTCTCGTCGAGGAACTCGTGAATCGGGATGAGACCTTCGGACTTATATCCGACGTCGACGACGACGGCGGCCTCTGTCACTTTCAGCACTGTGCCCTTGACGACCTCCCCCTCCGCCATGTTGCGGAAGCTGTCGTCGTAGGCCTCGAGCATGGACGAGAACTCCTTCGGGTCCATGTCATCGTGGTGCATTGGTTTGAAAGCGGGGCCCGCCGGTTTTCCTGAGCGTGTTCGCCCAGGCGTTACGGGCTGACCGCCAGCGGATTCGGGCGATACCAACCCGTTGTCTACGTTCGCCATTACGTGCGCGTCCTCCTCAATCGTAGGATGCCCTTCGTTCGTCCTGTGTGTGGGGCTCGCTCAGGGCTCTCCGCCGGTTTATGTTGCGGGGACCGGCCCCCCGCGGCTATAACGGCGATGGAGAAAATGTGGAGGGTACTGCACGCGCAGGTGGGACAGCCCGCGGGCTCGCCCACGCCCCTGCAGAGAATCTTCCTTCGCCGATAAGCAATAGAGCTTACGTCACTTACCGGCAACTGTCAAGGTTGCCCGCCTCCGCGCCCCGGCGCTCTGGCGAGGCAAGGAGGGAACCACGCGATGGCCAAACGGAAGGCCGTACGAGCTTCAGGTCGGAAGTCGGCTGCGAAGGGTCGCAGCAGCGGCCGGACGCGGGCTACGGCAAAGAAAACCGCCTCGTCGCGGAAGATTGCGCGCAAAGCCGCCAGGAAGTCGGCGGCGAAGGCTGCCAGGAAGACCGCATCGAAGGCAAAGGCCGGCGTTCGCAAGACTTCCAAGGCTGCGGTTCGACGAGCGAAGCCAGCCGCGCGTCCGCGCGTGGTTGCGAAGAAAAAGACGCCGACCGCGCGGAAGCGCCCGCCGATTAAGGCGAAAAGCCAGGCCAAGGCCCCTCGACCCGGCTCGGCGGCCCCGCCGGCGAAACGATCGGCGCCCAAGACAGTTGTTCGTCCAGTCGCTCGCACCGCACCCGGCCTGAACCGGGAACGGCGAACGATCTCCGACGAGGAGCACCTGCCGCCCTCGCCGCCATCATCGCTCGACTTGAATCGCACGGCGTCGGCTGCGCGATCGGGGCGCCGCGAGATGCTCGAGAAGTACGAAGAGCATACCGAGACAAGTCCGGAACTGACCGGTGGTGATGTCGACGCGGATTGGGAGTCTGCCTACAGCGTCGGCGATGAAGCGCCGGGCGGAGACAGTCCCACACCCGATCAGGACATCGTGGACGACATCGGCAAAGCCGTGGGCGTGCAGTATCAGGACAACGAGGAGCTCAAGGGCGAGAAGAAGCTTCTCGAGCGCGACAAACATCGCTGGGAGCTCGATCCGGCGTCGTCAGACGATTGGGAAGATCGCTAACGTTAGCGGTCCGAGGGGACGACGGATCGAAGGTGCGACGGTCCAGTCCGGAGGTCCGATCCGTCGCACCCCCGACCCGTCGTCCCTTCGCTCCGTTAGGTATTTGACATCTTGCCTGACCTGAAGAAGGTTCAACCAAAGTCCCGAGCGGCGTGGCGTGGATGGCTCGAGAAGCACCACGCCGCGTCGCAGGGCATCTGGCTCGTGTTCGCGAAGAAGCACACGGGCCTGCCTTCCCTCTCCTACGAAGACGCCGTGCAGGAAGCACTCTGCTTCGGATGGATCGACAGCCTGATGAAGTCGATCGACGACCGCTTCCACATGCAGATGTTCACGCCGCGCAAGCCGAAGAGCGCGTGGTCAGTGACGAACAAGGCGAGGCTTGCGAAGCTGATGAAAGCCGGCGTGATGGCACCAGCCGGTCTCGCCGCGGTGACATTGGCGAAGAAGTCGGGCTCGTGGGATACGTACGCAGTCGTCGATGCGTTGACGATTCCGCCGGAGCTGCAGCGCGCCTTCGATGCCAATCCTGAAGCGAAGAACAACTGGCCCTCGTACACACCAAGCGCGCAGCGATCGTTCCTTCACATGATCAACGGCGCGAAGCGTCCCGAGACGCGCGAGAAGCGCGTCAAGCAGGTTATCGACTACGTCGCCAAGAAGGTGTCGATGTCCGCACTGCGGGAGCAGGCGATGGGAGGGAAGAAAGCCCGGTAAACGGTCCGAAGGGGCGAGGGGGCGACAGTGCGAAGGTCCGGCGTCCACCACTCAGCGCGGCCTTCGTTTCTTCCGACGGCGAAGATAGCGCTGAAGGCCAGCGACGGCCCCTACTGCTCGACTAGCAAGCGCGTCGAGTGCAGCTCGTTCCTTCTCGTCGATAAACTCTCTATCCCGCGCATTGCCGACATGGTTGCGGCACTCGTTTAGTGAGCCACGAGCAATATCGAGGAAACGGGCGAACTCGGTGTCCGATCGTCTTCCGAATCCCTCAGCGATATTGGCAGGGACGGATGCTGCAGCAGGGCGCACCTGATCGCAGAAGTCTTGATCAGTCTTGATGTGTGGACGATCCGACAGCTCGTAGATGGCGATTTTCAGCTGAGTCGACAACTTCCAGCAGTCGAAGTCCTCGAATCTCCACACGCCAGCCACGGCGGCACACAGTGCACGAAGCAGTCCCAGTGGTTCGGCGGCCAGAATCAGATCGAATGCTTCAAATCGATTGAGTTATTGCAGCGGCGAAATCGAAGGTCGTCGTCACTAATTGCCAGGTGTGTGTGGACCTTCGGACCCCGGACCGGACCATCGGACCTCCGGACCGGACCGTCGCACCTTCGTCCCTTCGCCCCCTCGGACCGTGTTAGCTCAGTTTCCGTCTAACAAGCGCCATCACGCGATCGACGACAACGTCGATGGGCATGTCGGTCGTATCGATGTGGACTGCGCCCGGAGCAAGCGCGAGAGGTGATGCGGCGCGAGTCTTGTCGGAGAGGTCGCGCGCCTGGATGGCTTCCGCAACTGCCGCCTGCCCTGCCTGGCTCCCTGCATGTGCGGCATCGTGCGCGCGGCGCCGGGCGCGCTCCTCGGCGGAGGCATCGAGATAAATCTTCACGTCGGCATCGGGAAAGACGACGCTCCCGATGTCGCGTCCCTCCATCACCACACCACGCTCGTCGCCGATCGCGCGCTGGCGTGACACGAGGACTTCGCGCACCAGCGGAAGGCGCGCCACCGTGGACGCAAGCTTGTCCACTTCTGGCGTGCGAATCACGCTCGTGACGTCATGGCCGTCGATGTTCACCACGCCGCCTTCGACGACGAGATTTGCGGTCCGCGCAAGCGCGGCGACGGCCGCTTCGTCGTTCAACGGAATGCCGTCGTGATTCGCTTTCCATCCAACCGCGCGATACATCGCGCCGGTATCGATGTGTCTGTAACCGAGCGTCTGCGCCAGCACTCGCGACACGGTGCCCTTGCCGGCACCGGATGGTCCGTCGATGGCGATGATCAGTCTCTGCATGCGAAGGATTGGAGAATAGCACCAGTGTAAGATGCACTGCGATGACACGACGACGAGTGGTCGTACTGGCCGCGGTGTTGATCGCGCTCGCGCTGATCGTGTATGTGGGCGCGCCGTACGCACGTGCGACGATGTTCATCATCCGCGCCGCGAGCCTTGGCGGTCGCGCCGAAGCCTTCGCCGATCGCGCAGCGCGCACGGTCGTCGTCCAGCCTCGTCATCAGGTCACCACTCGATACGGAGACGTTCCCGCGCAATTGTATGTGCCCGAAGGAACATCACACCGCACCGTGCTGCTCGTGCCCGGCATTCACTCAATGGGCATCGAGGAGCCTCGCCTGACGGCGCTCGCCGGCGATCTCGCGGGTGCAGGCGTGACAGTCATGGCGATGGCGCTTCCGGATCTTCAGGCCTATCGCATCACACTGCGCGCGACGGACGTCATCGAGGATGCTGTGACGTGGATGTCGATGCAGCCCGAGCTTGCGCCCGACGGACGCGTCGGCATCGTGGGCATCAGTTTCGCCGGAGGGCTGTCCATTTCCGCCGCAAGCCGTCCTGCGATTCGCGACAAGGTCGCATTCGTGCTCTCGTTCGGTGGGCACGGTGATCTCGATCGGGTGATGCACTACCTGACGACGGGCGAAGCACCGGAGGTCCCGGGACTCGAGACGCATCCGCCGCATGACTATGGAGTCGCGGTCATTCTGTATGCGCTCGCCGATCACGGCGTCGTGCCGGCCGATCAGGTCGTCGCGCTTCGTGACGGGATTGAGACGTTCCTGCTCGCGTCGCAGTTGACGCTGGTCAGCACGGACCAGGCGAACGCGATGTTTGCCAAGGCGCGGGAGATGGCGAAGGTGCTTCCTGAGCCGTCGAAGACCTACTTGAACTACGTCAACGATCGCGCCGTGAAGAAGCTGGGGCCGGCGCTCGTTCCGTACCTCAAGCAACTCGGATCCGATAACCCGGCGGTATCGCCCGAGCACATCACGCATCCGCCGTCGGCGCCGATATTCCTGCTGCACGGCAGCGGCGATACGGTCATTCCCGCTGCGGAGACGGCGCTCTTCAGCGAAGACCTGCGCCGTAAGGACGCCGACGTGCACGTGCTCCTCAGTGAGCTCATCACGCACGCCGAGGTGAACAAGGCGGCCACGTACCTCGACGTTCTCAAGCTCATTCACCTCTGGGCGCAGGTATTGAACAAGTAGTGGAAACCCGCATTCGCCTTCAGAAGGTTCTCTCCCAGGCAGGCGTCGCTTCGCGGCGCGCGGCGGAGAAGCTCATCGCCGACGGTCGCGTCAGCGTCAACGGCAAGACCATCCTCACGATGGGCGTGAAGGTCGAGCCGCAGAAGGACGACGTTCGCGTCGATGGACGTCGCATCAAGGCCGCCGCGCGATTGCGCTACATCCTCCTCTACAAGCCGACGGGCTTCGTCACGACGCGCTCGGATCCGCAGCGACGACGCACCGTGATGGATCTGCTCACAGCCGTGCGCGAGTACGTCTACCCCGTTGGCCGTCTCGATTACGACACGGAAGGGCTACTGCTCCTCACCAACGACGGCGACCTCGCCGCCAGGCTGACGCATCCGCGTCACGGCGTGGCACGCACCTACGAAGCGAAGGTGGCCGGGATGCCGGACCGCGACGCGATCGAGCGGCTGCGAACCGGGATTCCACTCGACGGGCATCGCACGCTGCCCGCCGACGTCATGCTGCTGAACGAAGGGCGACGGGACGGCGATGGCGTGCTTCGCCTGACGATTCGGGAAGGGCGAAATCGCCAGGTCAGACGGATGTGCGAGGCGGTGGGCCACCCGGTTCAGCACTTGAAGCGAACGAAGTTCGGGTCGCTGTCCGATCGTCGCCTTCGGCCCGGTGACTGGCGCGAACTGGAGCCGCGCGAAATAGAGAACCTGAAAGCGGAAAGCGCGAAGGTCAAGCCTCGGAAGTAATCTCGTCCTCCTCCAGCGGGAGCATGTCTTCGCGCGGAGTGGCCTCCATCAGCCCGGCCGGCGGGTCGAAGCCGAGCGCTTCGGCCATGTCCTCGATCTTCGGGAGGTCGTGGAGATCCTTCAGCCCAAATCGAATCAGGAACTCTTTCGTCGTCGCGTAGAGGAAAGGACGACCGACGACGTTTTTGCGGCCGACGATCTTGATCAAATGCCGCTCGAGCAGCGTGGCCAGCACGCCTGACGTATTCACACCGCGGATCTCGGTGATCTCGAGCGCTGTGATCGGCTGCTTGTAAGCGATGACGGCCAGCGTCTCGAGGCCCTGCACCGTGAGTTTTCCCGACGAGCGTTCGTGGAAGAGGCGTCTCACCCATTCGTGCAGGTCGGGACGGGTGACGATCTGGTAGCCCCCGGCGACTTCGACCATCTGTAAGCCAGGCCGGTTCTCGTAGTCGGCCTTCAGTGCCTCGATTGCTGCGAGCACGTCCTCTTTCGGTTCTTCCGCGAGCAGCTTATACAGCATCTTCGGCGTCATCGGTTCTGGCGACGCGAAGACCAGCGCTTCGACAACGGCCTTGACCTCCGCCGCGACCGCGGTCACCCTGGGTTCTTCGTTCAGTGTTTCTTCCGACATCGATTTCCCTTTTGTAATGGGGTCGGGAGTCATTTAAAAGTGACACCGTCCACAACAAATGACTCCCGACCCCATTACGATTGCGTCATTGGATCATCGATAGGGTGCGGAGCATCCGCCGGACGCGCGCGTTTGTAGACGCGGATAGGACCTGCCCCACCGGACTGGAAGACCCGAATCAACTTCAACCTGATCATCTCGAGCATGGCGAGGAACGTGACGATCATGAACGGCCGCGATCCGTCGCCGTCGCCGAATAGATCCTCGAAGCCGCACGCCTCGGTCTCGGACAGCCGCCCGAGCAGCTGCTTGATGCGATCCTCGATCGATATCTGCGACGGCGGCAGCACCACCGTCGGCCGGCGGTGTGCCCGTTCGAGCACGCCCTTGAACGCGCTGAGGAGGCTGAACAGGTCGACTTCGAGTTCCGGCTCGTAGTCGTCGCCAGCCGCGTCGGCGACGCGCTCGTCCGGGCGCATGTACTGCGCGCTGCGCACGGTCTCGCGATCGTGCAGTAGCTCCGCTGCCGCCTTGTACTTCTGGTGCTCGAGCAGCCGCCGCACCAGCGCTTCGCGTGGATCCTCTTCCGGCCCGCCGTCTTCCTGGGCGGGATCCGGGCGCGGCAGCAACGTACGCGACTTGATGTGAATCAGCGTCGCCGCCATGACGAGAAACTCCCCCGCCACATCGAGATCGAGGTCCTGCATCAGCGTGATGTAACCCAGGTACTGTTCGGTGATGAGCGCGATCGGGATGTCGTAGATGTTCAGCTCGTTCTTGCGAATCAGGTGAAGGAGCAGATCGAGGGGGCCCTCGAAGGCGTCGAGCTTGACCTGGTAGGCGTCGGGAGACGATTCGAAATCGATGTTCTCGTTCACGTCGCCGCCTAGTATCTCAATTTCATCGCGTCTCTCACCCGCTCCATCGTCGCCTGCGCAATGACGCGCGCCCGGCGCGAGCCTTCGACGAGAATCTCGCGGATGTGGTCAGGTCTGGCCATCACCTCGCGACGCCGCACGCGGATCGGCTCCAGCGTGGCGTTCAACGCTGCGGCCAGCTTGGTTTTCACCTCGACGTCCCCGACCTTCCCGCCGCGGTATCGCGCCTTCAGATCGTCGACCTCAGCGACGTTCGGGTTGAACGCATCATGGTACATGAAGACCGGATTGCCTTCGACGGTACCCGGCACGTCGGCACGTACACGCTTCGGGTCCGTGTACATCTGGCGCACCTTCTTCGTCACCGCCTCGGCATCGTCGGTGAGGTCGATGGTGTTGCCGTAGCTCTTGCTCATCTTGCGATTGTCGAGGCCAGGCAGCCGCGGGACCGGCGTCAACAGCGGTTGAGGCTCGACGAGGACTTCTCCGTAAAACTGGTGAAAGCGACGGATCGCTTCGCGCGAAAGCTCCAGGTGCGCGACCTGGTCTTCGCCAACTGGCACGAACCGGCCGTCGTAGATCGCGATATCCGAGGTCTGCAGCAGCGGATAGCCGAGGAACCCGAGCGTCGACAGGTCCTTGTCGGTGAGCTGTTCCTGCTGCTCTTTATAGGTGGGCACGCGCTCGAGCCACGGGATCGGCACGATCATCGACAGCAGGAGGGCGAGCTCCGCATGTTCGGGCACGAGCGACTGAATGAAGAGCGTGCTTCGCTCGGGATCGACACCGGCAGAGATCCAGTCCGCCACATTGTCGATTCCGTTCGACGTGATCGACTTCGTGTTCGCGTACTCACTGGTCAACGCATGCCAGTCCGCAACGAAGTAGAAGCACTCGTACGTTTCCTGGAGCGGCGCCCAGTTGTTGAGCGCACCAACGAGGTGACCAAGATGGAGCTTGCCAGTCGGGCGCATCCCCGACACGACACGCGCTCGCTGAGCGGTGGTGTTCACGCTTTTCGCTTCCTCAATTTATCTAGAGCAACCATCCGAGCACGAGGTCGTAGATGGGAGTGACAACCGCGGCAAACACGCCGCTCAGGAGCAAGCCGTACAGGATCAGGAACCCGTACGGACGCAGGCTGTCATAGAGTTGCGCGACCTGCCCCTTCAGCAGGCCCGCAAGGACATTCCCCCCGTCCAGCATCGGCACCGGGAGCATATTGAAGACCGCCAGCAGCACATTCAGTCTGACCGTGCGAATCAGGAAGGACACGGCCAGCGAGCCGCGCGCGATTGCGTCGCTCTCGAAGCCTCCCAGCAGATGAAAAATGGCCGCGCCAGTGATCGCAATCAGCAGGTTGCTCGCTGGCCCGGCGGCCGCGACGAGCATGAATTTCCTTCTCCAATCGAGACCGAGATTCCTCGTATCGACCGGAACTGGCTTGGCGTAGCCGATGATCGGCAGGTTCGAGACCATCGCGATCAGCGGTAGAACGATGGTGCCGAAAATGTCGACGTGCGCGACAGGGTTGACGGTCAGTCGGCCAAGTAGCCGCGCGGTGTTGTCGCCGAGCCGATTCGCCGACCACGCATGCGCCGCCTCGTGGATCGAGAGAGACACGATCAAGACGAGAAGCTCCATCAGGAGCAGGACTGGATCGATGTTGAGCAAGCGGACTCAGCGTACCACAGCGATTGCGGCTCCGCGCCGACGCGGCCGGAAGATTTCGCAGGTCCCGCGAGTTAGTTCGCAGCCATCAGGTTCGCAGCCGTCGATATGCCAAGGGCCATCGCCCGCTGCTCTCGGCACAATCGGTGCACTCTCCGGTGTGAACCATCTGATCGGAGGACGTCATGACTCGCGGATTCACCCGCATCCTGGTTCCCACTGATTTCAGCGCTCCATCGAACGCCGCGTTCGCAACGGCGAAAGACCTCGCGGCACGATTTGGAGCGTCGCTTCATCTCGTGCACGTGCTCGAGGACCCGTACGCAATCGCTGCCTACTCTGCGGACGCCCTTGGCTATGTGCCGCCCGGCATCAAAGAATCCTGGCAGCATGAGGCCGAGAAGCAGCTCAACGCGTTGTTGACGCCGGCCGAACGTGCGCACTTCATGGCGACCACAACGGTGATCTTCAGCGGATCGGCGCCGAGGGAGATCGTCGAGTACGCCCGAAACAATTATATCGATCTGATCGTGATGGGCACGCATGGCCGCGCAGGCATGGCGCACCTGCTGCTCGGCAGCGTGACCGAACGCGTCGTTCGGAGCGCCACGTGCCCGGTGCTGACGGTGAGAGGAACGGCCACGGCCCGGGAATCCGCGCCCCTCCCGGCCGAAGGCGTGGCTGTCGCCGGGTAACTACTCGACCTTCGCAAGGCCGAACTTCTCGATGCGGTAGCGGACCTGATCGCGATTGATGCCGAGCAATTGCGCCGCCTGCGTCTGATTACCAGCCGCTCGTTCGAGAGCCTGCACCAGGAGCTGCCGTTCGACTTCTTCGAGCCTGACCCCCTCGGGCGGCAGCACGAATTCGACCGGCGAGACCGTCCGTGTCAGCGAGAAGTCCTCGGGTTCGAGATAGCTCTGATCGACGAGCAGCATGGCTCGTTCGATCGCATTCCGGAGCTCGCGAACGTTACCCGGCCACTGGTACTGCTCCAGCAGCGCCGCAGCCGCCGGCGACAAGCCGCGAACCTTCTTGCGGAACTCGCGGTTGAACTGATCGATGTAGAAGTTCGCCAGCAGCAGCACGTCGCCCCACCGCTCGCGAAGAGGCGGCAGGGTCATGGGCATCACCTGCAGGCGATAGAACAGGTCCTCGCGGAACTTGCCCGTCTTCACATCGCTCTCGAGGTCGCGGTTGGTCGCCGCGACCACACGCACGTCGACTCGCACGTCGGTCAGCCCGCCGACCCGTTTGAACGTCTTCTCCTCGAGGAAGCGCAGCAGCTTCGCCTGCAACCCCGGCGTCATCTCCCCAATCTCATCGAGGAACACGGTGCCACCATCGGCCGTCTCGAGGAGCCCGCGCTTCTGCTGCCTCGCATCGGTGAAGGCGCCACGCTCGTGGCCGAACAACTCGCTCTCGAGCAACTGCTCGGCCAGAGCCGAGCACGTGATGTTCACGAACGCGTGTGACGCCCGATCGCTGTTGTAGTGAAGCGCTTTGGCTGCCAGATCCTTTCCCGTCCCCGTCTCCCCTGTCAGGAGAACCGTGGAAGCGGGACTCTGCGCGACGCGTGTAATGAGGCTCTTGATGGTCATCATCGCTGGTGACGCACCGATGATGGCGTCGACGCTGTAGTCGCGACCCTGGCTGCTGCGCAGCGCGCGCACTTCCCTGCGCAGAGTGCTCGTCTCCAGCGCCTTCTCGACGAGCAGAGCGACTTCGTCGAGATTGAACGGCTTGTTGACGTAGTGATAGGCGCCGAGCTTCATCGCCTCCACCGCGTTTTCGACGGTCGAAAACGCGGTCATCAGGATGACCAACGTCTCGGGTGTCTGTTCCTTCACCTGGCGAAGGATCGTCAGACCATCACCGTCTGGCAGTTTGAAGTCGAGCAGGATCAGGTCAACGCCTTCAGTTGCCCGGGCCATGGCCTCTGCGGCGGTCGCTGCTTCGAGAATCTTGTAGCCTGCGCCCGAGAGACGCTCGCGCAGGGACCACCGGAGAAGGGATTCGTCGTCGACAATCAGCACACTGGCAGCAGGCACGATGTCAGTATATCGGGATGATCTTCCGTTCGATGTTGCGTCCTTCGAGGCTGCCTCGCTACCATCGCCCTAGCGGGCGATGAGACGATGGATTTCTCTTTTCAGACGGCGTGAGCTCGACGACAGCGCGACGCGTAGTCAGCTGGCGGATTTCAAGCGCGCCCTTGATCATGCGGCGATCGTGGCCATCACCGATGTCTCCGGTCGCATCAACTACGTCAACGACACGTTCTGTGAGATCTCCGGCTACGCGCGCGAAGAGCTCCTCGGCCAGGATCATCGCATCGTCAACTCGAGCTACCACTCGAAGGAGTTCATCCGCGAGCTGTGGAGAACGATTGCGTCAGGGCGCGTGTGGCAGGGAGAGCTTCGCAACAGGGCGAAGGACGGTCACCTCTACTGGGTCGACACGACCATCGTTCCCTTCCTGAACGAACGCGGCAAGCCGTACCAGTACATCGCCATCCGCTCGGACATCACGGCACGGAAGCAGGCTGAAGAGCAGCTCGCGCAGCAGGCCGCTCTCGCCCGCGTCGGACAAATGGCCGCTGTGGTCGCGCACGAGGTGCGCAATCCATTGGCTGGCATCAAGGGAGCCATTCAGGTCTTGATGTCGCGCCGCGCGGCGGGCGATACCGAGCTGCCCGTGATGCGCGACATCGTCGGGCGAATCGACTCGCTGAGCGAGTTGATCAACGACTTGATGCTGTACGCCAGACCGCGCGCACCGCGCTGGAGTCACGTCGAACTGCGGCCGCTCATCGCCCATGCCGTCACCATCGTCCGTCGCGATCCTGTCGCGCAATCAATCGAGATCGTCGTCGAAGGTGAGGACGTCTCGGCATCGGCAGACGATGAACTGATCAGGGCGACGATCCTGAATCTGCTGATCAACGCGGCGCAGGCGATGGCCGGACAGGGACGTATCGTAGTGACATCCCGGAAGTCTGGCGACTTCGCCACGATCGAGGTACGCGACACCGGCCCAGGCATCCCGCCCGAGATCAGGAATCAGGTCTTCGACCCGTTCTTCACGACGAAGGCGAGGGGCGGAGGACTGGGACTGCCAATCGCCAAACGGACAGCGGAGCTGCATGGCGGGTCGCTCGCACTCGAATGCCCTGACGGCGGCGGAACGGTGGTGACACTGCAGTTGCCGCTGAAGCCGCCGGCAAGCGATCCCCATCTAGGCCGTGAAGCGGTCAACGTCGGCGCGAATATAGTACGGCCCGACCTGACGTAGCACGGCGGTATCGACCAGGTCCTGCAGCGCATCGAGCACTTCCGTTTGCCCCCCGAAGAGGCGACACGCCTGATCGCGCGTCAGCCGCGTGCCCGGCATCGTCGTGAACTCGGCCCAGATTCGCATGTGCAGATCCGTCGCGCCCTCGAGGATCTTCGTCATGGTGCACCTCACAGTCACACCGAGACAGATGCCATCACCTCTTGCCCCGGTTTCGTCAAACCGAACTTCTCTATCCGATACCGGACCTGATCGCGATTGATCCCTAGCAGATGCCCCGCCTGCGTCTGGTTGCCTCCGGCCCGTTGCAGCGCCTGAATCACCAGTTGCCGCTCGACGGTCTCGAGGTCGACGCCCTCCGGCGGAAGGCGGAACGTCGCCGGCGCGGTCGCTTTGGACAACGTGGCGAAGTCCTCGACGCCAAGCAGGCCGTTGTTGGCCAGGAGCATCGCCCGCTCGATCGCGTTGCGAAGCTCACGCACGTTGCCGGGCCAGCGGTACTGATCCAGCAGTGCCTGAGCCGCGGGCTGCAGGCCGCGCACGTGCTTGCGGAACTCGCGGTTGTACCGGTCGATGTAGTGAGCGACGAGCAGACGGATGTCGCCGACTCGCTCACGGAGCGGCGGGAGCCTGACGGGCATGACCTGCAACCGATAGAACAGATCTTCGCGAAAGCGTCCCGCCTTCACTTCATCCTCAAGTGACCGGTTGGTGGCCGCGACGACGCGCACGTCGACGCGGATGTCGTTGAGGCCGCCAACACGCTTGAACGTGCGCTCTTCGAGAAACCGCAGCAGCTTCGCCTGGAGGCCCGGTGTCATCTCGCCGATTTCGTCGAGGAACACCGTGCCTCCGTCGGCGGTCTCGAGCAGGCCCCGCTTGAGTTGCCTGGCATCGGTGAACGCCCCACGCTCGTGTCCGAACAACTCGCTTTCGAGCAACTGCTCGGGAAGCGCCGAGCACGTGATGTTCACGAACGGCTTTGCGGCCCGTTCGCTGTTGTAGTGAATCGCCTTCGCCACAAGGTCCTTCCCCGTTCCCGTCTCGCCGGTCAGAAGGACGGTGGTCGCCGGGCTCGCCGCGATCCGCTCGAGCAAAGACTTGGCCTCGACCATCGCTGGCGACGAACCGATGATCGCGTCAAAGCCGCAGTCGCGGCTCTGGCTTCCGCGCAGCAGACGCACTTCCCTGCGGAGGCGGCTGGTCTCGAGTGCCTTCTCCACGATCGCCGACACGTCGTCGAGATTGAACGGCTTGTTGAGGTAGTGATACGCGCCGTGTTTCATGGCGGCGACGGCATTCTCGACCGTCGAGAACGCCGTCATGAGAATCACGAGCGTGTCGGGCGACAGCTCCTTGATCTGGCGCAGCAGCGTCAGCCCATCGCCATCCGGCAACCGCTGATCCAGCAAGACCAGATCGACAGCTGGCGTCAGCTTCTCCGTCGCGCCGGCGACAGACCCAGACTCGAGGACCGTGTAGCCATCCTTGAGCAACCGCTCGCGCAGCGACCAGCGAACGAGTTCCTCGTCGTCAACGATCAGCACAGTGGCATGCGCCATGACTCAGTTCCTAAAAAGCGTTTCCGATGAACGGGAGCATGCGCCCCCAATAGATCACGAAGAACCACGACACGATCGACACCACCCCAATCACCTTCACTGCCATCGGCCCATCGCCGTCCAGCGCTCGCGATTCGACCCGCCGGCGGTAGATCGCCTCGAAGTACGCCGCATTGGCGTTGGCGACGATGAGGAAGAGGACCTTGGCGTAGAACGCGGGGTTGTCGACGTACTGGTCGGGCGCGCCGATGAAGAACGTGACGCCGGTCAGCGCGGCGAGGGCGAATCCGAACTTGGCCCACGGCATCAGCGTCCACGCCGCGCTGATCGGCACCCGCTTCATGAATCCCATGAGGCGCAAATCGAAGAAGCCGGCAATGCCGATGAGCAGCGAGAGACCGAAGAAGTGCAGGATCTCGCACACCGGCCACAGCCAGGGAGCGACGCGAATCGCTTCTGAGATCGACGTTCCGCGAAGCCAGACCGCAAAGAGATCGAGCGTGTGGTGCATCGGAAGTCTCCTACACGTAAGCCATGTATCGCCCGGTCACGATCGCCAGGAACCACAGCGCCAGTGACGCGGCTGCGAGCATTCGGCTCGTCGGCGTCTCGACGGCACCAGCCTCTCCTCGTCCGTACACCGTTCGCCGGAGCGCCAGCAGCAGGACGACGCCAACCGCGATGATCGCGAGCTTCGTCATGAAGACCCACGTCGTCCCTTTGGTGGTCGCATCACCTACGAAGAGCGCCACACCGGAAATCGCGTTCACCCAGAACCCGACCCACATCACCGGAAAGAGTCTTTCGAGCGGCGCGAGAGGGATCGCCTTACCCCACCCCAGGAGCCGCAGGTCGAGGACGGCGTTGCCGCCGACGAGTACGCCGAGACCGATGGTGTGAAGGGTGAGCACCGCGGGATATGCCCAAATCGACGGCGACTCGCGCAGCCAGGTCCCGAATCCGCTGTTCTCCAACGACGCGAGCAGCTCCATCATTCGTCGATCTCCTCGTGAGGAGTCGAAGTGCAAGCTGGCGGCCACTCGACGAGTGACGCGCGAACACCCAGTGGCTGGGAGAATCGGCGCATTCGCCGGCGGGCGCCGGGGATGAGACGCGGGAGATTTCCCACCGGCGGGAAAAATTCCGGTTCGACTCGTTCGTCGCGTGGCGATCGCGTCGCTTGCGGTCAACAGACCACTGGCCGGCCACTTGCACCCGCCTGGTGTGAATGGAGCGACCCATGGCCAAGATCGCAACCGCCACACAGCAAACCGCATGGGACTGCAAGTGGAGCCGCCCTGGTTTCCGGTTGGCTGGAGTCGACGAGAAGCTGCAGCCCGAAGGCGTCTGGGTCTGCGTCCGGACTGGTGAACGCCGCACACTCCTCGAGCACACGTGCGACCACTGCCCGTACTGGCAGCAGGATGAATTTCGGAAGAACTAGCGGCTCGTCTGCGCGAAGTAGTCGATGACCGCGCGAGCCACCTTGGCGCCGACCACCTGTTCGAGCTCTTCGCGCGTGGCTCGACGGACGCCTGCGAGGCTGCCGAACGTGGTCAGCAGCGCACGACGACGACGGGAGCCGATGCCTGGAATGCCATCGAGCTCCGATCGCAGATCGCGCATCGAGCGCGCCTTGCGATGGAAGGTCACAGCAAAGCGGTGAGCCTCGTCGCGGATCCGCTGAAGCAGCAACAACGCAGGGTCGTGCTCGGCGAGCACGAGCGGCTCCATCTGGTCGCGCGTGAAGAGCAGCTCCTCCTTTTTCGCGATACCAACGGCCACCAGGTTCGCCAACCCGATCTGCTCGAGCGCCTCGTAGGCGGCTGACAGCTGGCCCTTGCCGCCATCGATCAGAATCAGGTCAGGAAACGGTCCGCCACCCTCGAGCACGGCGCGATACCGGCGCTGCACGACTTCTCGCATCGCGGCGAAATCGTCCGGGATCGGGGGCCGGGGATCCGGGAGCCGGGATCCGGGATTCGGGATTCGGGGTTCGGAATCTTTGATGGAGGACCGCAGACCGGGGACCGTGGACCGGAGGCCTCGC
The DNA here is from genome assembly GCA_963772955.1 of uncultured Acidobacteriota bacterium. GTDB lineage: Bacteria > Acidobacteriota > Vicinamibacteria > Vicinamibacterales > UBA2999 > Gp6-AA40. The sequence continues at coordinate 530,482 of CAVYZF010000011.1, forward strand.
ACACGGAACTTCCGATACTCGCTTCGCTTCATCCGGCCGTCTTCGCAGACCACCATCGACGCGACGGTCTCGCTCCCCTGAATCGTCGAGATATCGAAACAGTCGATCCGGCGCGGGATCGCCGGCAGGCTGAGTCGCGCGCGCAGGGTTTCCAGCGCGTCGAAGTGCGCCGCCGTCGTCTCGTTGAACCTCGTGCGGTATGAGAGCTCGGCGTTGCGAGTGGCCAACTCGACGAGCGCACGCTTGTCGCCACGCTGCGGAACCAGGATTTTCACCTTGCGTCCTGCGCGAGCGGTCAGCCACTCCTCCATCGCCTCCGCATCGTCGATCTCCTCCGGCAGATTGATCTCGATCGCCGGGACACGGAGCTCGTAGAACTGCATCAGCGCGGCATGCAGGACATCAGCAGGGCCGCCGGCAATGGCGCCGGGATCCGTTCCGAGCTCGACGCGCTCGACCACGCGACCGCCGCGCACCTGAAAGACCTGGATCGCCCCGCCGCTCGGCCCAACCTTCAAGCCGAGCACGTCGCGATCGCCGAGCGCGGCGCTCGCCACCTTCTGCTGCCGGTCGCGCAACGTCTGCACCGTGCGGAGGGCATCGCGCAACTGCGCCGCTTCCTCGAATCGCTCTTCGTCTGACGCCGATTGCATGCGGTCACGCAGACGTTCGACGAGCTCGTCGTTCCGCCCTTCGAGCAACAATCTCGTGTTCGCGACCGCGACGCCGTACTGCTCTTCGTTGCATATCTCGGCGACGCACGGCGCGAGACATCGCTTGATGTCGTACTCGAGACAGGGACGTCCGCGCTGCCCGGTAATCACCTCGTTGCACGAGCGAATGCCGAACACACGATGCGATAACGTCATGGTGCGGCGCGCGAGCTTGGCTGGCAGGAACGGCCCGGCGTAGAAGTCGCCGGTCTTTTCGACGCTGCGCGCGACCAGAATCCGCGGAAACGCCTCGCTCGTCGTCAAGCGCAGGTACGGGTAGTTCTTGTCGTCGCGCAGCAGGATGTTGTAGCGCGGCGATCGCTGCTTGATCAGGTTCGTCTCGAGGGCGAGCGCCTCCATGACCGAATCGGTGACGATGACCTCGACGCGCGTAATTTCATCGAGCAGGGCGTCGTGCCGCGGGCTCAGGCCGTAGGCGCCGAGATAGCTGCGCACACGGTCGCGCAGCGAGCGGGCCTTTCCGACGTAAATCGTTTCACCCATGGCGTTGACCCACAAGTAGACGCCTGGCTGCTCAGGCAAGCGCGTCAGCTGATCCTTGAGGTCATGAACGGGCATGGGCTACCATGACTGGTTCGCTCTTGGTTGAAGAACCCTTAATTGTACTCACCAAACACTGGTATGCACTCTTGCCGTCACGGCCGACGCTGACCGGAATCTGCGCTCACGAATGACGTTTACCGGCTTCATCGGCACGGTCTGCATGTTCCCGCTGCGCGCCATCATCGGCGCCAGCGTGGCACTTGGCATCCATCCCAACGTTCTCACGCTCATCGGCGTTCTGATCAATGTTGGCGCGGCCTGGGCGCTCGGCAAGCAGCACTTCCTGCTGGCCGGGGTCATCATGATCGTCGCCAACATCTTCGATTTCATCGACGGCAAGGTGGCGCACATCACCAATACCGTCTCGCGGTTCGGCGCCTTCTGGGACTCGACGCTCGATCGGTTCTCGGATATCGCCCTCTTCCTCGGCCTGATCTACCTCTACGCGTCGCTGAGGCGGACAGACTACGTGATGGTCGCCGCGCTCGCCATGATGTTCTCGATCATGACGAGCTACGCGCGCGCCCGGGCCGAATCGCTCATCGACAAGTGCAAGGTCGGCTTCATGGAACGGCCCGAGCGAATCGTGCTGTTCATGATCGGGGCGTTTCCGTCTCCGCTTCCGCCCTTCGACCATCGCATGGGCGCGGTGCTCTGGGTGATCCTGATCCTGTCGATCGTCACCGTGGCCAATCGCATCCACTACACCTACCTGGTGTTGAACGACAAGCCGATCCCGACCGGGTCGAACCCCATTTCGAAAGTCTTCTGGCGCGCGTTTTTCTGGCGCGACGAGCGCACGACGCTCCCCTACGATCTCTGGGTCATCGCGATCCTGGCGTTCGTCTGGCTGACGCCGCCCGATTGGCTCCGCGATCCGACGGCGAGTGGACTCGGTATCTGGGAGTGGCTCAAATAGAGTCACGGGACGTCGAGGCCGCTTCCGACGCCGCCGAAGCGTCGCGAATCCTGCGCGAGCTCAACTCGTTCGGCCGGGTACTCGCGGTCAAGCTGTATCGTCTGACGCTCGATCCCGCGCCCTCGATTCCGACGCTTCCCTGCCTCGACCACGAGGCGATGCTGCACGAGGGCGTCGCTCCGCATCTGGCCGCTTACATCCAGGATGGCTCGTCGGGCGACATCCATGAGGTCGTCGTCGTCCCGTCCACGCGCCGCATCGAGGAGGACATCGTCTCGACGTGGGGCGAATGCTCCCCTGAGTCTCGCGCCCGGCTGCTGGCCGTCGTCACACAGCGCTTTCCCAGCTACAAGGTCGAGGAGACCACCCCGTCCTGGTGGCGCGGCGACCGGCGCGTCGCGACCGCGTGCCGCGCACAGGTCACGTTGCGAGACGTTCTGCTCGGCACAGACGTCGAGCGGGTGAAGATGAGAGTCGATCGCCTGCAGACGATCGCGTCGCTGATGGAAAAGCAATCGCGCGCCGCGTCGTGGGGCGTGCGCACGGTGAGCGGGCCACTGGTCGCGGCCGGCGGGGTCATCATCTACATCGTGTCCGGCGTGCTCAGCTTCGGCATGAGCGAGTCGGAGGTCGGCATCCTTCGCTACCTGCTGATCGGCCTGCTGGGTGGTTGGTTTCTGTACTACGGCGTCAAAGCCGTGCAGCTGACAGAGATGTCCAACCGCGTGTGGAAGCGGACGGCCGAGTACAACCTGATCCTTGCAGAGCGGAAGCGATTGGGACAGTAAATCTGTAGTTCCAGGTTCACGGTTCCAGGTTCAAGGTTCCGCAACTCACTGGCGCAAACGCCGTCGCGATTTCTTCACACATTCCGCTAGCACGAGCGAAAGACCCACCGTTTGGCCGGGGCATCGCGCATGCATCGGTTGGTGGCTTGCTCGACTACTTACAGTCGCCTGAAGCGAAAAGGGACGCGGAGCGTGTACGGCAGAAACGCTTCGAGCGGCGGGCAGAAAGAAATCGTCGTAGCGGAACCTAGAACCCCAGAACTCGGAACCGAGAACCCGAACCTCGAACACGAACAAGGAACCGGGAACTTGGAACCTGGACCGGTAGCTAACTCGCCTTGCGCTTCTTCCCGTTCGCCGCCTTCGCTTTGGCAACCGGCTTATCGAGCACAGCTTTGGCAGGCTTCTTCTTGTCGCTGCTGACCGAATCAAGGCTCCGGCGAAGCGCCTCCATGAGATCCACGACCTTGGGCGGTTCCTGGATTTCCGGTGCGACGATCTCCTCGCCGGCAACTTTGGCCTCGATGATCTTGCGGAGGCCTTCCTTGTACTCGTCCTTGTAGTCCTTCAGGTTCAGCTCGCTCTCGAACGACGAGATGACCTGCTTGGCCAGCTTCATCTCCTCCGGCTTGACCTTCGCGGGCAACGAGCCGAGCTCGTCGATCTGATCGATGCTGCGGATCTCGGCGTCGTGATGAAGCGTGTACATCACGAGCCCTTTCTTCTGTGGCTTGACGGCGACGAGATACTCGCGCCCGTAGAGCGCCACCTTACCGATGCCCGCTTTCCCTACCATCCCTTCGCGCATGACTGCGAACGCGGACGCGGCCATGGGGCCGTCAGGCGCAAGGTAGTACGCGCGATCGACGTAGATCGGATCGATCGACGTGTCCTCCGTGAACTGCGCCAGATCGATGACGCGAGTCGATTCGACTCGAACCTTTTCGATGTCCTCCTCGGACACCACCACGTAGCGTCCCTTCTCGAACTCGTAGCCCTTGGCGAGCTCCGTGTTCGACACCTCGCGCTCGCAGTGTGGGCACCAGCGTTTCTGCTGAATGCGAGTCTGACACTCGGCGTGAAGCTGGTTGAAGGAGAGCGCCGCGGCCGACTCGGTCGCGGGAAACACCTTCACCGGGATGGTGACCAGGCTGACCTTGAGGTAGCCCTTCCAGGTAGGTCGAGGAGACATATGTCCGACATTATCGGTGGAAAACCGCGGCCCCGAACAGGTCAGATTGAGTCCCGCTCGTCCCTGGCGCCCAAATCGAGCCCGGCTCCCCCCATATGGATATCGTGTGCCTGAATCCGGTCCCGAAGCAGGCGCCGGGCCTGGCCATACAGGGGACCAGGCACATCCAGCCGGCGGGCAATGCTCTTCACATGGGAGATCAGCACGAGCGTGAGGGTGGGCTCTTCCTTCCACGACACGGCCGAGATCTCCGACCAGTTCATGAAGCCGCTATCCGACCAGACGCCGTCGCCGTAGAAGCCGCGGCGGATGCGCGTACTCAACGGAAACATGTAGCCGTAGTAGATGAACATCATCGCTTCGCCGAAGATCGACCGTGGCGAGCGCATCAGGACGAAGGCCTCGATGATGAGCAGGATCCCGAGCACGACGCCGAGCGCGAGGCTGAAGCCGTAGTATTTCGGTTTCTCGCCCTGCCAGACGAGCAACGCGGAGCGCACACGCCGGCGGTACGCCCAGAGCAGCGCGCCAAGTCTGATATTGGCGATCAGGAAGCCCAGGCCGAACAGCAGCAGCAGCCGTGGCGTGAGCCAGGCGATGAGCGGCACCAACTCCTGCGGAGTCATCGAACCGGTTGTTATTCAACCGGGGTGCCCGAGTCAACTCAAAACGCCTCTAGGTGGCGTCCTTCGGTGTGATCGGAACCTGGATTTCAGACGCGACCTGAATCCGGGAGAGCTGCGGATCGAAGCATCGACGGCAGCGCGCTTCGTAGAGACCTGCCGCGCCGACGAGCACGCGATCGCCGCTCGCGACGAGCCGCTGCGTGTGATTGGCAGGATTGCCGCACACCATGCAGATCGCGTGCGTCTTGGTGATGTATTCAGCGATCGCCAGCAACTGTGGCATCGGCTCGAACGGCTTGCCGAGGTAATCCTGATCGAGTCCCGCCACGATGACGCGCACGCCACGATCGGCAAGTGTGCTGCACACCGCCGGGAGACCAGCATCGAAGAACTGTCCTTCGTCGATGCCGACGACCTCGGTGTCCGGAGCAACCAACTCGAGCAACTGTCGCGAATTGTCGATGACCACCGACTCCATCCGCATCTCGCCATGCGAAACGATGTCGTCGGTCGAATAACGCGTGTCGATACGAGGCTTGAAGACCTGGACGCGCTGGCGCGCGATTCGAGCACGGCGCAGCCGGCGAATGAGTTCCTCGCTCTTGCCGCTGAACATGCTGCCGACGACGACTTCAATCCAGCCCTGGTTGGGCTGGCGCACCACGTCCATTGATGATTACTCGATCTTTGATTATTGATTTAGTTGGTGATTGTTGATCCGTGATTGGCGATTGGCTCAATCAACAGTCGCAATTCAACGATCAACAACGATTCGACAATCACAGATCACCACAAATCAAAGAATTTGGTTCACGCCCGGGACAGATATTCCCCTGTATCAGTGCTGACGCGAATCGAGTCGCCTGGATTCACGAACGGCGGCACCTGGACGACGAGTCCGGTCTCGAGCGTTGCCGGCTTGACCTGTGCGCTTGCCGTGGCACCCTTGATTCCGGGCGCGGTGTCGGTGACCTTCAGGTCGACGGTCTGCGGCAACTCGATGCCGACGGGTTCGGTGCCGTAGAACTCGACCGAGATCGTCATCTCCGCCTTGAGGTAGTTCACCGACTCCCCAAGGGCCTCGTTCGAGATGTGAATCTGATCGAACGTCACCGTGTCCATGAAGTAATAGTCGTCGCCGTCCTGATAGAGGTACTGCATCTGACGCTCATCAAGGGTGGCGCGCTCGACGGTATCTTCTGAACGCAGTTTCTGGTCAGACAGTGTGCCGTTGCGGATATTGCGGAACTTGACCCGCACGAAACCACGGAGATTACCCGGCGTCACATGCTGCAGATCGAGGACCCGGAACAGATCCTGGTCGATCTTGATGAGCATGCCCTTCTTCATTCGCGTCGCTTGTAGAGAAGCCATAGATTTCCGTCTGTAGAACCTTTCGATCGTAGCACATCGACTCCGACTGACCCGAGTCCTGGATCCCAGACTCGGGGCCCGAAAATACTCTCGGATCCCGGATCCCGGATCCCGGGTCCCGGGTCCCGGATCCCGGATCCCGGATCCCGGTACATAGTCCCGTGGTACGATCTCCCCGTGGCTTTCGTACGCTGGGATCCTCTTCAGGATCTGCTGGCCTCCCAGCAGCGGATCGCGCGCCTGGCCACAGGCCCGACCGGCTGGACGCCAGCCGTCGATGTGTTCGAGACACCGGACCGCTATGTGGTCATGGTGGAGTTGCCGGGACTCACCCAGGACGATGTGCAGTTGCAGCATCATGAGGGGCGCCTGACGATCTCGGGGACGCGGCGCGAGCGCGACTCACCCTGCGAACAGTTCCACAGGATTGAACGCGGCCACGGCAACTTCAGCCGCACATTCGAACTGCCGATACCCGTTGACGCGGAACGCATCACGGCCGATCTTCGTGACGGCGTGCTGACCGTGACGTGCCCCAAGGTCTCGGACCCGTCCTCGCGCCGGATTCAAATCAGCTGATCGCCATGACTCGCCGCGTGTCGACTATCGTGCTCCTGTTCGTCAGCTTCGCGGCTGGCCTCCTGCTGGCGAACCGCATTCGCGTATCGACGGAAGCAGGCGCGCAGGCGCCGGCAGCGACCAGGCCCGCGATCACGACGCCAGTGGCGGCGACATCAGCATCAGCGGGCACGCTCACCGATTTCAGCCGCATCGCCGAGCGCATCATTCCCGCGGTCGTCAACATCTCCTCGCAGCAGGTGGTGCGCCGGCAGGTGCCGATCGACCCATTCTTCGGATCGTTCTTCGCCGATCCCGATGCGCTCTTCGGCGCGCGGCGCGGCGTCGAGAACAGCCTTGGCTCCGGTGTCATCGTCAGCAACGACGGCTTCATCCTGACGAACAACCACGTGGTCACCGGAGAGGCGCGGCGCGTCACGATCGAACAGCTCGACGTCACCGTCGCTCTCGCCGACAAGCGCGAGATGCGCGCCGATGTCGTCGGGGTAGATCCGGCGACCGACCTCGCCGTTCTGAAGATCGGTGCACGGAACCTTCCGACGATCCCGTGGGGAGACTCGTCGAAGCTCAAGGTCGCGGAGTGGGTCCTCGCCGTTGGCAATCCGTATCAATTGAGCCAGACGGTCACGCTCGGGATCGTTTCAGCAGTCGGCCGGACGAACCTTGGCGTCTCGACGTACGAGGACTTCGTTCAGACCGACGCGGCGATCAATCCCGGCAACTCCGGCGGCGCGCTGGTGAATGCCCGCGGTGAGCTGGTCGGCATCAACACGGTGATCTTCAGCCAGAGCGGCGGGTATCAGGGGATCGGCTTCGCCGTGTCGAGCAACCTGGCGAAGCGCGTCGTCAGCGATCTTCAGCAGTATCAGGAAGTGCGGCGAGGCACGATGGGGCCAGATCAGTACGTGCCCCTGTCCACGCGCATGGCTGAGGAGATCGGAACACCCGACACGCGCGGCGCGCTCGTCTATCGCATGTCGCGCTCCTCGCCTGCGTATCAGAACGGGATGCGTCCCGGTGATGTCGTGGTCGCCTTCAATGGAACACCGGTTGAGGATCCGGGCCATCTCTCGCGGATGGTGTCGGACGCGATGATCGGCGGGACCGCGTCCGTCACGGTGATTCGAGAAGGACGACGAGTCGAGCTGAAGATTCCGATCGTCCGCGTCCCGAAGAACAACTAAACAGCGGCCTTAGTCCCTTGGACGACGTGATGCGTTAAACGCCGTGGCCGTATCCCGACTCGTGCATGGCGGGCTGTGCCGCCGACGGCGTATCGAATGGATCGACGGCATCGTGTGACGCGGGCTGCTGGGTCCGGACGCGCGCGATGACCCCTCGAATGTCCTGATCGGTCAGGACCTTTCGGTCATCGGCGATCGCCATCAGTCCCCGGTACACTTCGACCAGCTCGTCCCCGTCCAGCTGGACGCCCAAATCGGCACAGCGGCGCTGCACTGCATGGCGGCCCGAGTGCTTGCCCAGGACCAGCGGATTCCACGGCGCACCGACGTCCTCGGCGCGCATGATCTCGTAGGTACGGCGGTCCTTCAACATGCCGTCCTGGTGAATACCTGCCTCGTGCGCGAAGGCATTGCGACCGACGACAGCCTTGTTCACCTGCACGCCCTGCCCCGTGAGCTTCGTCAGCATCTCGCTCGACGGGTAGATCTCTTTGGTCTGAACGCTGGTCGTAAAGGGCATGTGATCGGCGCGAATGCGCAGCGTCATCACGATCTCTTCGAGCGCAGCGTTACCAGCGCGCTCACCGATTCCGTTCACCGTGCATTCGACCTGGCGCGCTCCACCCTGAATCGCCGCGAGAGAGTTGGCAACGGCGAGACCGAGGTCGTCGTGACAGTGCGTGCTGAAGAACACCTTGTCGGAAGTCGGGACGGCCGCGCGAATACGCTCGAAGAAGTCTCGCGTCTCGTCCGGCGTGGTGTATCCGACGGTGTCAGGCAAATTGATCGTGGTGGCGCCAACGGCAATCACCGACTCGACGACCTTGCAGAGGAAATCGAAGTCACTGCGGGTCGCGTCCTCGGCTGAGAACTGCACGTCGTCGGTGTGCTGACGGGCGAAGCGGACAGACTCCACCGCCGCCGCCAGGCACTGCTCGCGCGACATCCGCAGCTTCACCTTGAGGTGGAGGTCAGAGGTCGCGATGAACGTGTGAATGCGCCCCTGCGCCGCCGGCTTGATCGCCCACGCCGCCTTCTCGAGATCGGCGCGATGACACCGTGCGAGGCACGCGATCACAGGACGACGGATCTCGGTGGCAATCTGGCGGACCGCCTCCGCGTCAGCGGGTGACGCGATCGGGAACCCCGCTTCGATGATGTCCACACCAAGGGCGTCGATCTGTCGCGCCAGCTGTAGCTTCTCGGCGGGCCGGAGCGAGAACCCGGGCGCCTGCTCGCCATCGCGCAGCGTGGTATCGAAAACTCGGACGTGGTTATCAGCCATGGGACATTTCCCCTCAAGCCAGTAAACGCGACTGGTCCCGATAATGTCAAACTGATAATTATTCTGTTTGGATTATGATCCCTTATCCAGGAGGAACCCCGTCAACACACCGGAGAGCCAGTGGAACTGACAGAATTACGCGTATTTTTGAAGGTCGCCACCGAACGGAGCTTCTCCAGGGCGGCCATGAAGCTACATCGGACCCAGCCGGCAGTCAGCCAGGCGGTCCGCCGCCTGGAGGACAGCGTCGGGGAGCGCCTGTTCGACCGGGCCACCAAGGACGCCTCGCTGACCGAGGCCGGACGCCTCCTCCGCGACTACGCCGAGCGCCTGCTCCGCCTGTCTGAGGAGGCGGAGGGGGCCGTCAAGGATCTTCGCGACCTGCGACGCGGGCGGGTTCTCATCGGCGCCAACGAAGCCTCCGTCCACGCCGTGCTGCCGCTCATTGCAAAGTTCCGGGAGGCGCATCCGCTGGTGCATGTTGACGTGCGTCGCATCCCCGCTCGTCAGGTCGGCGCAGAGGTCGCGCAAGGGAGCCTCGACTTCGGTGTGCTCACGTTCCAACCCGCCGAAGTCGGACTGAGCTCGATCGTGCTCGGTCAGGACGAGCTCGTGATGCTGGTCCATCCGTCGCACGCGCTCGCTCATAGCCGGGAGGTCACGCTCTCGGAGTGCGCGCGCCAGACAGTGATCGCCCACAACGATCCGTCGCACGTCCGCGATCGCGTCCTCCGGCTCTTCGAGCAGCATCACATCCCCGCGAACATCCTGGTATCGCTACCGAGTCTCGAGGGGATCAAGCGTGCGGTCGCGATGCAGATGGGTGTCGCTCTGCTGCCACGACGATGTGCGGAGTCGGAGATCGTGCGCGGTGAGCTCGTCGCCCTCGCGATGCCGGAGATTCGCTTGCGACGCCAGGTGCGGCTCGTCTTCCGCAAGTCCGGCGAACGCTCGCACGCCTCCGCGGCGTTCCTGACGCAACTCGACGACAAGAAGCGTCTGGCCGCTGTGTAGCGGCGAGCCTTTAGGCTCGCCGTCCACGAGGCGGGTCTAAAGACCCGCCTCTACGTGTTCAGAATCCAGAGACGTACGGAAGGGCCGCAGACTTCGCGTTGACTTCCTCGTAGCGGTCCAGCAACAGGGCCGTCGTGTCCCATGTGCCCGCCGCGAACGCGTCTCGAACGTTCGGCGGCAGCGACACTGAGCAACGGACGTCGCCGGCCTCGCACGTGCCGGCCGTCAGGTCGATCTTCACTTCCGTACGAGGGTTTCTCTCAACAAGGTCCTGAAGCGCCTTGAGGTCGGCGGCCGACGCGGTCACGCACGGCATGCCGATCATCGCCGAGTTGCCGAAGAAGATCTCGGCAAACGACTCTCCAAGGATCGCCTCGATGCCCCAGCGTCGAATCGCCTGCGGCGCGTGCTCGCGCGACGATCCGCATCCGAAGTTGCTGTTGACCAGCAGGATCGACGCGCCCTGATACGCCGGCACATCGAAGGCGTGACGGTTGTGTCCGGGACCGCCCATCTTGCGATCGTCTTCGAAGAGATGCGTCTCCATCCCGTCGAAGGTGATGGCGCGCAGAAACCTCGCCGGGACGATGCGGTCGGTGTCGATGTCGTTGCCGCGCATCGGAATCGCACGGCCGCTGATTGTGGTGATGCGTTGCATCAGTCCAGCTCCCGCACGTCCATCACTTCACCCGCCACCGCCGCCGCGGCGACCATCGCCGGGCTCATGAGCAGGGTGCGCCCGGTGGGACTTCCCTGCCGGCCCTTGAAGTTGCGGTTCGACGAGGACGCGCACACCTGATCGCCCTCGAGCTTGTCCGGGTTCATCCCCAGGCACATGGAGCAGCCGGCGCCACGCCATTCGAACCCTGCCGCGCGGAACACTTCGTCGAGGCCTTCCTTCTCCGCCGCTCTCGCGATGCCAACTGACCCGGGCACCACGAGCGCCTTGACATGCTTCGCCACGTGCTTCCCTTTGACGATGCGCGCCGCCTCCCGCAGATCGGACAATCGTGCATTCGTGCACGAGCCGATGAATGCGACGTCGACCTTCATCCCTTCGATCGGTTGACCGGCGGTGAGGCCCATGTAGCTCAACGCGTCGGACACGGCCTTCGGATCACTGGCCTGGGCAGGCGCAGGAACGCGATCGTGGACCCCAATCGACTGGCCCGGGTTCACGCCCCACGTCACGATCGGCGTCAACTCCCCAGCCTTGATCTCCACGTCATCGTCGTAGGCCGCATTCGCATCGGACGCGATCGAACTCCACCACGTCTTCGCGCGCTCGAACGCGTCGCCCTGTGGTGCAAAGGCACGTCCCTTCACGTAGTCGAAGGTCGTCTCGTCCGGGTTGACGTAGCCAACCCGCGCGCCGCCTTCAATTGACATGTTGCAGATGGTCATGCGCTCGTCCATCGACATGCGATCGACCACGTCGCCGGCGTACTCGGTACGCGTAGCCGTTTCCGCCCTGCACGCCAAGACGCTGGATGATCGCGAGGATGACGTCCTTGGCGTAGACGCCTTTCGGCAGCGCACCCGTGACACGGATGCGACGGACTTTGAGCGGCTCGAGCGCGAGGCACTGCGACGCGAGCACATCCCGGACCTGCGAAGTGCCGATGCCGAATGCTACGGCGCCAAACGCGCCGTGCGTCGACGTGTGGCTGTCACCGCACGCGATCGTCATGCCGGGCTGTGTCAGTCCGAGCTCCGGCCCGATCACGTGCACGATACCCTGCCGGTCGTCGCCGAGCCCCGCGAAGCGAAGACCGAAGTCGGCCACGTTGCGCTCGAGCGAGGCCATCATGTCCTCGGCCATCACGTCGATGAACGGACGCGTCCGCACCTTCGTCGGCACGATGTGATCGACCGTCGCGAACGTGCGGTCGGGCCGCGCAATCTTCCAGCCGTTCCGGCGCAGCTCGTCGAACGCCTGCGGCGAGGTGACCTCGTGAACGAGATGCAGACCGATGAAGAGCTGCGTCTGGCCACTCGGCAACTGGCGAACCGTGTGGAGATCCCACACCTTCTTGAGAAGTGTTGTACCCATCAGCGTCAATGCACCTTCATCCTAGCATCCTGCGTTTTCCATAAGCGTTTCGCATTTTGCATTTTGCATTTTGAATTTCAGCGTCACGTCCTGCCAGACACCGACGGGTGCCCCTTGAGCGAGCATCGCCACGGACGTTCGACGCCGACGCGAATGCCGATCCGGCGGCTCCAGCCGATCTCACCTGCCGGCAGCCCGCGGTCCTCAATCCAGAGAGGGGCCGCGGTCAGATCCAGACGATTCTGCTTCAGCGTGATCCCGAGTGCCTGCGTCAAATTCCCCGGGCCCCTGCACAGACCAACTTCCTCCGTGCGTCCCCCGGCACGCGCCCGTCGTCGTGTCATCAGCTCGATGCCGTCGAGCGGCGCGAGCGCGCGAATGAGGACAGCCGCCGGTGAGCCTGCCGCCTCGGTCACGGCATTCACAAGGTTGTGGATGCCGTAATTCAGATAGACGTATGCGCGGCCGGGCGGACCGTACAGCGGCGCATTGCGTCTGGTCGGACCTGGTGCGGCGTGACACGCGGGATCGTCTTCGCCGATATAGGCCTCGACCTCGACGATCATCCCGGCGGCGACACCGGAACGCGTCTCGTGCACGAGGACTTTGCCGATCAACTCGTAGGCGACGGTAAGGGTTGGCCTGTCGTAGAACGATTTTGTAAGGGGGTCGGGGGTCATTTAAAGAGGACAGTCCTCTCAATGTTCGCAAAGTGTCCTGATCAAATGACCCCCGACCCCCTTTACTTACCGCGCGGCATAGGCGTTGGGGCGCCCCATCGCAAGCACATCGCGAAGAGCGCGTCCCGTGTGCGAGCCTTCGACCTGCACGATCTGCTCTGGCGTGCCGGTCGCGACGACCTCGCCGCCGGCTGCGCCTCCCTCCGGCCCAAGGTCGATAACGTAGTCGGCTGTCTTGATCACGTCGAGGTTGTGCTCGATGACGAGCAACGTATGTCCCGCCTCGACGAGCTTGCGGAAAGCGGCCAGCAGCTTCGCGATGTCGTCGAAGTGCAACCCGGTCGTCGGTTCGTCAAGGATGTAAAGCACACGCTCTCCGCCGAACGACGATAGATGCGCCGCGATCTTGATCCGCTGCGCCTCTCCGCCTGACAGCGTGGTGGCCGGTTGCCCGAGTCGCAGATACCCCAGCCCGATCTCGTCGAGCACCTGCAGGCGCCGCAGCACCTTCGGTGATGTGCTGAAGAACGTGAGCGCCTCGCGCACGGTCATCTCGAGCACCTGGTGTACCGACCTGCCGCGATACTTGACCTCCAGCACCTGCGGCTTGAACCGCTTGCCGTCGCACTGATCGCACGGCACGAAGACGTCGGCGAGGAACTGCATCTCCACGCGCACCTCGCCCTCGCCCTGACAGGCCTCGCAGCGACCACCGGGTACGTTGAAGGAGAAGTGGCTCGCCGTCAGTCCGCGCGCCTTCGCATCCTTGGTCAGCGAGAACAGCTCCCGAATCGGATCGAACGCCTTGAGATACGTCACGGGGTTCGAGCGCGGCGTGCGTCCGATCGGTGTCTGATCGACGAGCGCGACGTCAGTGATGTATTCGAGTCCCTCGAGCTCGCTGAACGTGCCGACCCGGCGATCCCAATCGCCCTTGGCGCGCTTGATCGCGGCGTAAAGCACGTCGTGCACCAGCGTCGACTTGCCTGATCCGCTGACGCCCGTTACACAGGTCAGGGTATTCAACGGGATCTCGATGTCGACGTCCTTCAGGTTGTGCTCGCTCGCGCCTCTGAGCTTGATCTTCTGCCCGATGCCCTTCCGCCGGGGCGACGGCACCGGAATCGCCAGCTCGTTGCGGAGGTACTTCGCCGTGAGGGAGCGCGTCTCTTGAAGCAGACCTGGCAGAGTTCCCGAGTAGACGACGCGGCCGCCTTGCTCTCCCGCACCGAGACCCAGGTCGACGACGTGATCGGCAACGCGGATCATGTCCTCATCGTGCTCGACGACGAGGACCGTGTTGCCCTGATCGCGAAGCTGACGAAGGATGTCGATGAGCCGCTGGTTGTCGCGCGCGTGGAGGCCGATCGAGGGTTCGTCCAGCACGTAGAGCGTGCCGACGAGCGCCGACCCGAGCGATGTCGCCAGGTTGATGCGCTGTGACTCGCCGCCCGAGAGGGTCGATGACAGTCGATCGAGCGAGAGATAGTCCAAACCAACATCGCTCAGGAACGAGAGTCGTCGTCGAATCTCCTTCAGCACCTTGTCAGCAACGGCCGATTCCTTCTCGCTCAGCTGCAGCTCGGCAAAGAACCCTCGCGCGGCGTCTACAGTGAGCGCCGAGACTTCGTCGACCGTGCGGCCGCCCACGCGCACGTTCCGCGCTTCGCGACGCAGCCTGGCTCCGCCACAATCAGGGCACGAGAGGTAGCCGCGATACCGGCTCAGGAACACTCGGACGTGGACCTTGTACTTCTTCCGCTCGAGCCATCGGAAGAATCCACGGATCCCCTCGAAATCACCGTCGCCCTCGACGACAAACTTGCGCTCCTCGTCCGAGAGGTCCTTCCAGGGGACATCCAGGCGGATGCTGGATTTCCGCGCCGCGCGCTTCAGCTCCGCGAGCTGCGCACGGTAGTGCGGCTTGCTCCAGGGCTCGATCGCGCCCTGATTGATGGTCAGTGTGGGATCCGGAACGACCAGAGCCATGTCGAGCTCGATGATGTTCCCAAACCCGTGACAGGTCGGGCAGGCACCGAACGGGTTGTTGAACGAGAAGAGCCGCGGCTGAGGCGTCTCGTACGCGATGCCGCAGGTCCGGCATTCGAACCGCTCGGAGAACACGAGTCTCTGGTCCTCGGTCCCCGGTCCTCGGTCTCCGGTCGGCTCGGTGTTCTTCGAATCCCGAATCCCGGATCCCGAATCCCGACCGAGCGCTATCGCAAATGCCGCTCCGCCGCCCTCGCGATACGAGGTCTCAATCGAATCAGTCAGGCGGCTGCGCATGTCACCGTCGACCTTGACTCGATCCACGACGACTTCGAGCGACGCGCGATTCGCAAGCGCCGTCAGATCGAGATCCTCGAACGTGACCGCCTTTCCATCGACCAGCAGACGACCGAACCCTCGACGCCGGAGCCCATTGATCGTCTCGCCGACCCCATCGACGGCACCATTCTTGACCGGTTCGAGATCGTCCGACTCCTCGTCGCCGTTCTCGTCGGATGACGAGGGAGTGGCAGACGGGATTGAGACGACGGGAATCTCGAACCCGATCAGGAGGCGCGTGCCTTCGGGCAACTCTCCCAGTCGTTTCGCAACGACCTCTGCCGTTTCACGAATCACTTCCTGTCCGCACTGCCGGCAGAACGTTCTGCCGACACGCGCGAACAGCAATCGCATGTAGTCGTGGATTTCGGTAGTCGTTCCTACCGTCGAGCGCGGGTTGCGAACGCTGTTCTTCTGGCGAATGGCGATGGCCGGACAGATTCCCTCGATCCGGTCAACGTCCGGCTTCTCCATTCGCTCGAGGAACTGCCGGGCATATGCCGACAGCGACTCGACGTACCTACGCTGCCCCTCTGCGTAAATCGTGTCGAAGGCGAGCGACGACTTCCCGGATCCACTGACCCCGGTGATGATCGTCAACTTGCCCGCAGGCAGCGTGACGTCGACGTTCTTGAGGTTGTGCGTCCGTGCCCCGCGTACGATCAGCGGGGTTCGGGGCTTCGGCGTCTGAGTCGGGGTTGCAGTCGCCACTGTGAGGAATTCCCTTGGATCCGTAAACCGCCATCGTACTACCGTGCCCCGGTTTGCGCAAAGCCTCAGCTGCAACGGGAGATGGGCGCGGCTCCAGCCGCGCAAGCGCGGCCGCATTCTGCGTCACCGAAATCAAGAGCGTGAAACCGAGGGCGCCAATCGCGATGAGGCCCCCGAAGTCGAACAGCGGAATGCGACCGAGGGCGCCGAAATCGACGTGCGGATCGTTGCGCAACGCGATGGTCCCGATGGCCAGCAGAATCCGCAGTTCGGTAGGGCCGACGCCGCCGAACGACATCCTGAACACGCCTCTGACCGCGGTCGCGAGGAACACTTCGCCAGAAACGAGCAGATACGCCACGAGCAGCGACAGAGCAACCACCGGCGACATGAACGTCGATGCTGCCAGCCCACCGAAGAGCAGCGTGGCACCGACGATGTCGACGACGTGATCGAGGTAGAAGCCGTACTTCGGGCGCTCGACCCTGCGGACGCGCGCGAGCGTGCCGTCGAGGCTGTCGCCGAACCAGTTGACCGCGAGCGCGAAGACGACGAGCCAGAGCGCGCGGATGTCCCAGCGAGCAAGCACAAAGCCCGCGCTTGCCACGGCCATCGCTGCGATTGCCAGCCCGGTGAGATGGTCTGAGTGAACCCACAGTGGCAACCGCTGTGCGATGGCGATCAATAACCGTCTTTCTGCGGTTGCCAGCAGGCTTCGATGATCTCGAACGTGTTCCGACATTCGTGTGCTCCTGCTGAGGAAGGTGCAAATCGCAGATCGATCGGCTCAGCGAGCAGCGTTGACGAACTAACATTGCAAATACATGCCGGAAACGGGGCTCATTCTCACGCTTGCGGCCGGGCTGGGCGCCGCGCTCGTCGGTGGGTATCTCACGCAGCGGCTCGGGCTATCGCCAATCGTCGGCTATCTCCTCGCCGGCGTCGTCGTTGGCCCGTATACACCCGGCTACACAGCGGATGTCCACCTCGCCGAGCAGTTTGCGGAGGTCGGCGTCATCCTGCTGATGTTTGGCGTTGGCCTGCAGTTCCATCTTGATGAACTCCTGGCCGTGCGGCGCGTCGCGATTCCAGGGGCGGTCCTGCAGAGTCTCGTCGCAACCGCTCTCGGTGCAATGACCGCGCACGCATTCGGCTGGGGCTGGGCGGCCTCGATCGTCTTCGGCCTGTCGCTCTCCGTCGCGAGCACCGTCGTTCTGATCCGCGTGCTCTCCGACAGTCGTCAACTGCACACGAGCGCGGGTCACATCGCCGTCGGATGGCTGGTCGTCGAAGACGTCTTCACGGTGATCGTGCTGGTGCTGCTGCCGGCGCTCGCAGGCTCGCCCACGTTGAGTTCGATCGCGATCAGCCTGGGCGTCACGATCCTCAAGGTCGTGGGTCTGGGCGTCATCGCCGCGATGCTCGGCAACCGGGTCATCCCGATGATTCTCGATCGCGTCGCCGCCACGCGATCGAGAGAGCTGTTCACGCTGGCGGTGCTGGCACTCGCGCTCGGCCTCGCTGTCAGCGCCGCCCTCGTGTTCGGCGTCTCGATGGCGCTCGGGGCGTTCATTGCTGGAATGATCGTCGGGCGGTCCGATTACAGCCTTCGTGCCGCGACCGACGCGCTCCCGATGCGCGACGCCTTTGCGGTGCTCTTCTTCGTCTCGGTCGGCATGCTGCTGCGGCCGATGGCGCTCGTCGAGCAGCCGATTCCTGTAGTCGCCGCACTCCTCATCGTGCTCGTCGGCAAGCCCGCGACGGCCGCGCTCGTGACGTGGCTCATGAAGTATCCGCTGCGCACGACGCTCAGTGTCTCCGTCTCGCTCGCCCAGGTTGGCGAGTTCTCATTCATGCTCATCACGATCGGGCGGACGTTGGGCGTGGTTCCGCCCGAGGCGCTCGACGTCGTCGTGGCCACGGCGATCATTTCGATCACGCTCAACCCGCTTGCGTTTCGCAGCATCGAACCTTTGACGCGCAGACTCGGACAGATTCGCTTCCTTCGTCCGGGGGTCGAGTCGGCCGACATCGGCGCGGCGTCATCGCTCGATCCCGGCGAGCGAGCCATCGTGATCGGCCACGGGCCGACCGGGCGCACCGTCGCCAGGCTCCTGCGCGAGAACGGCATCTCCCCGACGGTCGTCGAGCTCAACATCAACGTCGTGCGCGAATTGCGAGAGCAGGGGATGTCGGCGGTCTACGGCGATGCGAGTCACACAGATACGCTCGTGTCGGCAGGACTTCCGCACGCTTCGACATTGATCGTCAGTGGAGCCGACACCGGCTCACCTGGCATCATCCAGTGCGCGCGGTCCATTAATCCGACCGCGCACATCTTCGTCCGCAGCCAGTACCTTCGAGACGTTCCGCCCCTGCGCAACGCGGGTGCCGAGCAGGTCTTTGCCGGCGAGGGCGAGGTCGCGCTCGCGATGACAGAAGCGGTGCTGCGACGGCTTGGAGCCACGCCCGATCAGATCGATCGCGAGCGAGCGAGAGTCAGAGAAGAACTTATGCCTCTCGATCACGACACACAGAGGCACTGAGGCACCGAGAACCACACCGTAAAGGCTTGCCTCTGTGCCTCGCCGCCTCGGTGTGTCGTGAATTAGACGTTCTTGAGCGCCTCGCGCACACTGAGGTTGCTCAGTCGCTCGCGATTCGCCTTCACGAATCGCTTGACCTCACGCGGATCGGTCCATGCGTACTGACGAAGCGCCCAACCGATCGCCTTGCGGATGAAGAATTGTTTGTCGGCAAGATTCGGCTCGATGCAGTCGTAGAGCAATTTCACATCGGTGTCGCGTTTGAATCCCAGCTGACAGAGGATCGACGAGCGCCGCTTCCACATCTGTGGATCGCGCGACCAGCGACGCATCAGCTTCGCCATGCGAGCCGGCTCGGCGCGCAGAATGTCGCCCAGTTGCCGGCCAGCGATGGCATCGACGAAGTCCCACCACGCGCCGGTGACGATCATTTCCTCGAACATCGGGATTGCGTCCATCGTGCGATGTGACGCGTACTGCCGAAGACCGGTGAGAGCGATGGCGCCGTAACGCTCCTCGCGGAACGTCGCCTCACGCCACAGCTTCAGGGCGACCTCCTGCCACTCATGACTCGACGACAACGGGTGCGCGAGAAAGACCGTCCTCCAGATCGCCTTCTGCTCTGGCGACGACACGCCCCGATACGGCATCGTCGACTTCATGTAAGCCTGCATTTTTGGCGCTTTGACCGGGTCGGCCGCTTTCTCGAGGGCGGCGCGAACCTCGACGATGACCGGGTGCGTCATAGGGGCAAACGGCGGAGGCTCCGCCAGCGTGTCAAGCGGAGCTGTTACCGTTTGCCACAGTATCTCTTTGGCGCGCGCAGCGCGCCAGAACTGCTCGCGGCTCGAGGCTTCCGCATGCGAAACTGTCGCACCGCCCCGCGGCGGTCCAAATGTCATGAATCGGCGGTATACTCAGCCCGTTCTGGCCCAATTGATCGGCGGGTATTCAGCTCCAGGAGGATTTGTACATGCGCGCATTGATGGCGATAGGGTTAGCAGCGGCCCTGGCAGTGAGTGTGAAGGCTCAGACCACTGAGCTGAAGGTTGGGGACACGGCTCCCGATTTCAGCCTTCAGGCCTCCGACGGCAAGACCTACAAGCTTTCGGACTTCAAGGGGAAGAAGGCGGTCGTCGTCGCATGGTTCCCCAAGGCGTTCACTCAGGGCTGCACGATTGAGTGCAAGTCGCTCGCGGAGAACGGCGACAAGATCAAGATGTACGACGTCGCCTACTTCATGGCGAGCGTCGACAGCGTCGAGGACAACACCAAGTTCGCGAAGGCGACCAGCGTTACGCTGCAGGGTCGTGGCGGTGGTCCGGCGACGGTCGTCGAGAAGAAGGAAGCCGACTTCCCGATGCTCGCGGATCCGACGAAGGAAGTGGCCACGAAGTACGGCGTGTTGATGCCGAACCCGCCCGGCTTCGCCAACCGCTGGACCTTCTACATCGACAAGAACGGCAAGATCGCCTACATCGAGAAGACGGTGAAGCCGGCGACGTCAGCCGAGGACATGGTGGCCAAGCTCGCGGAACTCAAAGTTCCGATGACCCATCACTAGAAGGGGTCAGACCCCGTCACGTTTCGGCACACAGTAGGGGCGGGTCTTTCAGACCCGCCCCTTTTCACGTACGGTGCGCGATTCAGGCGACGGCCGCTTGCGCGTGAATCCGGCGAGCCATGTCGCGCGCCAGCGCGTTCACCTCGTCCCAGTTGGTCAGCTCGTAGTCGCGGCTCGTGTCTGTCGGAGCGCCTTCCTTCTTCGCGATTCGCTTGATCACCCATCGAATGAAAAAGCCGTACTCGCGGTAGGCCAGACGGCCAGCCACCGACACGATGCGAACTGGCATCCACCCACACGCTGCAGGAAACGCCTTCGCCAGCTTCTCCGCTGCTTCCACCTCGTTTACGTTCTTCGACGCGGCACTCAGGCTGACCGAGAAGAACGCCGACGGCACTCTTGTGAGATCGACGGCGTGTGCTTTGACGAAGCGCTCCGCCGCCTTCTGATGTCTGCCGATGTGGAGCGATGCGCCGACGAACGCACCGCGCACGTGCGTCCAATCGATTGCGGACGCATGCGGTCCGGCCACGTCGATGACGCACGCGTCAAGCCCCAGGTCGTGCAGGACGGTGGCGATCCGCTGGGCAATTCGGCGCGTCTGTCCTTCGCTCGTTGCGAAGAAGACAGGGACCTGGCAGATAAGTGGACGATTCGTAGTAGCCATGCCCATCAGAGGGGCAATTCGCGTGCCTCGCGCCCCGCGGCTTCTATCGATGTTGCGGAGAGCTGAATGGGCGCGTGTGATGTGCGCTGGGAAATCGCACGCGCAGGCGCGCGAAAAATCACCCAGCCGTGGCAACGGTCGGAACCGCCACCGGACGGAGCGCTCGCCCGATCGTCAGGAATGAGAGGCCAGCAACGACACAGAGCGCGCCTGCAGCCCAGAACGCGACCTGATAGTCGCCGAGCATGGTGCGAATCGCGCCGGCCCCGAACGCAGCGGCTGAAGCGCCGAGCTGATGACTCGCGCCGATCCAGCCATAGATCACGCCGGTGTTCTCGCGACCGAATGCCTCAGTCGTCAGACGAACGGTCGGCGGCACCGTCGCGATCCAGTCGAGCCCGTAGAACACGGCGAAGATCACCAGGCTGCTCGCACCCTCCTGCAGTGTCAGCGGCAGGAACAACAGAGAAACTCCGCGGAGCGTGTAGTACCCAAACAACAGATGCCGGCTCGAATAGCGATCGGTCAGCCAGCCCGATGCCGTCGTGCCCATGATGTCGAAAATGCCCATCATTGCGAGCAGGCGAGCGGACTGCACTTCATGGATGCCGTAGTCATGACACGCCGCGATGAGATGCGTTCCGATCAGCCCATTCGTGCTCGCACCGCAAACGAAGAACGTCCCCGCCAGCAGCCAGAAGGCTCGCGTGCGTGACGCCATCGCCAGTGCCGCGAGCGGGGCCAGCGCGCGGGCAACAGGCACTGTGAAACCGGCAGGCCGTCCATACGGCAGCAGACCGAGATCCTCGGGCCGGTCGCGCATGAAGATCAGCACGACGACGAAGACGACGGCAGCTGCGCCGGAGACGAGCCAGGCCGCGGCCCGCCACCCGCTCGACTCGACGAGACCAGCCAGCGATGGGAGGAAGATCAGCTGCCCGGTCGCATTGGCGGCTGACAGGATTCCGAGGACGAGGCCGCGCCGTGCGTCAAACCAGCGCGTGGCGATGAATGCCGCCAGCACGATCGAGGTCACGCCGGTGCCGCTTCCGACGAGCACGCCCCAGAACAAGACGAGTTGCCACTGCGAATGCATCTGCGTCGTCAACGCCACAGACGCGGAGAGCAAGGCCACCGCGGCGAGAATCACGCGGCGCACGCCCCACTGGTCCATCACCGACGCGGCGAATGGTCCGATGAGTCCAAAGAGCGCGATGTTGATTGCGACGGCAGAAGAGATGACAGCGCGGCTCCAGCCGAACTCCCGTTCGAGCGAGAGCATCAGCACGCCCGGCGTGGCGCGAATGCCTGCTGTGACAAGCAGGATCACGAACGTGACCATGGCTACGACCCATGCGTAGTGAAGGGTTCGACGGGGCATGGAGTCACTCATAACACGGTACACACGGTGGTTGTGGGTAGGACGCGGGTGGCACCCACGTTCCAACTCCCAACCAAGTGAGAGCGCGTCATGCGGAGGCGCCGTGCTAGACTGGTTGGTCGGTGGCGCGTTCGTGAGCGCCGCGGATCCCGCCTGGCCGGCGTAGCTCAGTTGGTAGAGCAGCTGATTCGTAATCAGCAGGTCACCCGTTCAAGTCGGGTCGCCGGCTCCAAATTTCACAGGCAGTCAGCGAGTTGAGCGCGATTAGTTGCCCTCGTGCCTTTCGCACGGGAGCCGGTAACTATGACGACGGACCTACCGAGTCAATTTCTCGACTACGGCCGCCACATGCGTGGGTGGAGTTCGCAGACGATCCGCACCTACGAGCAGAGTCTACGAGTGCTGCCGAGTGAACTGTCTCGGGCGTCACTGAACGACCTCGTCGTGGCGTTGAAGAAACGCGGGCTCGCGAACGGCGGGATCAACGTGAAGCTGCGGTCGATCAACAGCTACTTGTCGTGGCTGTATGCCGAGGGGTATACCCCCGAACGGCTGAAGGTTCGGCTGCTGCCCGATCCGCCAAAGCCAATCACGCCGATCTCCGATGTGGAGGTTCGCCGGCTGGTGGTGTTCCGAGCCGGGGACGACAAGCTGCACGCGCGGACAGTGGTATTGATCATGTTGCTGCTCGATGCTCGCAGCGACGAGGACATCAGCCCGTTAGCGCGAGTAGCCCCACTATCCCCACCGCGAGCACTACGCGCACGATAAACTCTCCCAGCGAGAAGAACTCGACATCTTCGGGCTGCTGTCGACGCAAGCGCAGCGCGGACCAAACGAACCCTACCAAAGCAAGTCCGAGAAAGACGAGAATGACAGGGAGATTCATCACACCCATCGGGGTATCGGATGATGCGGCTTCAGCCAGCAGCTTGGCGGTGTTCAAAACCGGACAGACACTCTCATCTCACGCCTATACGCTCGGGCACCAATGACGACAACTCATCGGTGGGCGTTGGGTTACATCGCGGGTCGGGCGCGGGCGTTTCGTCGCGGCAATCAGAACATGGCAGCTATCGCGGGCTCGGTTGCGATGGCTCGCGGGCGCGGCGTGCCCGACGACGCTATTACGGCGGTGCTTCAGGAGTCCGGGTTGTCGTGGGATGCTGGCAAAGGCGTCATCGACACCCAAGTGACCCGGACGACGACGAGTAGAGCCTTGCCCCATCCAGGCGCATCGACCCCGAATCCCTATTCCTAGAATCTTGAAGCTTGGGGTGCGGGCGTTGGGGTGCGGGCGACGCCCCCGAGCGACGTCCCCACGTCGAAGCACTCCACCAGCAGACGACCCAAGTAGAACACGCCGAGCTAACAGCGCCACTCCCTCGCAGCGCAAGCGCTGCTCGGTGCTTCACCCGGTGGGCCGGTCAGCCACGCTAAGTCATTGACTTGGAGGCGTCTCCAAGCTGGCAAAACTGGGATTCGTAATCAGCAGGTCACCCGTTCAAGTCGGGTCGCCGGCTCCACAGTCCCTCGGTCCATTCCGGACACATGGGCGACATTCGATCGTCACCGTCATCCGTCAACTGGACCGCACCGCAGCGGAAGAAACGGCTCGCAGATCGTCAGTTCGCGGGCGGGTTCCTCTTCTGCTCGGCGAGCAGCGCGTTGTAATTCTTGTCCATGTCGTCGACCCACGCCTTGTACCCGGCGGGATCGATGTACGGGTTGGTCGCGCTCCCCAGCCTCTTGTACTTGCCGGCCAGATCGAAGAACCAGCTGTGGGCACCGAGAAACACGTCGGCCGGGAGCGCCTTGAATGTCTTGATGCTCCGCGCGAAGTCTTCGGCGATCGCCGGATAGTTCTTGTTGTTCACCAGGCGTGCGCCCTCCTGAAGGCCGCCGCACGCGATCAGCACGTCGTACGTCCGGCCGCTGTCCGGCAGTCTCATCGTCCACGTGGTGCAGCCCAGCGTGTGGCCGGGAGTCAAGTGTGCCGTGAGCGTGGTACTTCCCAATGACACCTGTTCACCATCTTTGAGAACACGGTCGATCGGATGGGGCTTTCCGCTCGGCGCCTTCATCGCTTTGAGCGCGGGCACGTCCTGTTCCATTGCCATGACCGTCGCACCACCAGTCAATTCCTTGAGGAGGCCGTCGGCTTGCTGGTGATCGGGATGGGCGTGGCTGCCCAGAATGACCTTGATATCAGTCAGGGTGAACCCGAGCTTCTCGACTGACGCTCGCAACAACGGCACCGTGTCTTCGTAATTCGTGTTGATCAGGACGTGCCCCTGCGGCGTCGTGATCAGGTACGAATTCAGCGTGCCCGTCCCGACATAGTGGAGATTCCCCATGATCGTATGAGCGGGAAAGGCCACTCTGTCCTGCGTCCGATCCTGTTGCGTTTGAGCCTGGACGCGAGGCGACATCGCCGCAAAGCCAGCAAGACAAACCACAACTCCCAGTGTTCTGAACGCAGTCATGTTCACTCCCTTCCGACGAATGCAGCTACTGCTCGGGAACGACGTGCTAGAGGCTTTGGATCGACGTAATCCTCCACGGGCCTTCGTCGAGCCGCTGCAGCACCCACTCCCGGCGGACGTTGACATTCTGAAATGTTCTGTACTCGCCGTCGAACAACCCGTAGTGGTCCACCCACACGACAACCTGATCGACGTTCGGCAGGCCATTCTCGGTGCTGCGCTCGAGGACCCGTCTGATCTTCTCCACCCTCTCCACGCGTGCGTCGTACACCTCGCCCATGATGAGCCGACGCGACCGCTCCCAATCGGACATGAAGCGACTGGTGTCGGCGGAGTAAGAAGGGTCGATGATCGTTCGTCCGCCTTTACCGGACAGCACCTTCCACGGTGCGAACAGGCTCGTCCATGTCTTGTCGTCACCGGTTTTGACCGCCTGGATCATCGCCTCGATCACGCTGGCGGGTGAGCTGTCGTCGCGAACGATCGATGCGAATGCGGAGAGCACGTCTTCGCCGGCGAAGCGCGGCGGTGACGTGCGCAGATCGACGAACACTTCGTCCTGGCCGACCATCGCGGCGATCGGCTCGACCGTCAGTCCCATGGCCGGACGGCTGTTGACGGTGAACATCTGGGGATCGTCGAGCACGCGCGCGATGAAGCGATAGCGCTCGTCGAGGCGAGGATTGACCTGACCGCGATAACGCGATTCGACGACGTAGAGATCTCTGAACGCCGGCTGATTGAGCAGGACGAAATAGTAGCCATCCGAGGGCGATCCGATTGCGGCGAAGCTCACACCCAGATCGTTGAGGAAGCTCCGCATCGTAATCGCCGGGAGCTCGACCACCTTGCCGATCGCTCCCGCCCGGTCGAGTGCCGATGGGGCGGGAAACGAGGGCATCATCTGGCCAGCGAGCGCCTGCAGTGCGGCCGGCCATGCTTTCGCGGCCTCGGCCTTGGCGATCTCGACGCGCCTGGCACCGAGCGCCCGGTACTCCAGCTCCGCCGGACCCAGATCGGCCTTCTTGCCTCGCGCGAGCTCCATGCCCTTCGTCCAGTCGTCGCGCATGGCGTCGGCGAAGGGGCCCGGGTACTTCTCGAGCAGCAAGTCGATCCGCGGCTTCTGCTCGATGTACCACTCGAGCTCGTTCCGGCTGTTGTAACTGCGCTGCGTCCATCCAGCCGCGAAGTGGTACTGACAGCTTGAAGACACACTTCTCGAGCCAGATGGACCAGGCGCCGTCGAAGCCGTCGTTGGCCAGCCGCTGCGGTCCGCCTCGGGCCATCGCCGTTTTTCCCTGGATGTCGTAATAGAAGTACTCAAGGTGAAGCTTGCCTTCGACGGTGACCGGCTCACCATCGCGGATGACCGCCAGGGCAATGACATCCTCGTGCTTCGCGCCGATGTCGGTCCAGTACGACGGCTCTCCTGGTTGACCGACGCCCTTTCCCAACTTTCCAGGCTGGAGAAACTGCGCGAGCGACTGGCCGTTCACGCCGACGATGAGGTCGTTGATCCGGAGGTGACGGCGGAAGTCGCTGTCCCAATCGATCCACGTGACCCGGAACCCGCGAGGCTCACTGTCAATCTCGCCGTTGGTGGTGATGCCGGAGCGAAGATCCGTGCCGAGCCTGATGGTGGAGTCGTCGCTCATTCTTCGTAGCCCACGAGCCGCTTGATCTTGTCCATCAGCAAACCCCTGGGCACGTCGATGAACTGAAGCTTGAAGCGCTCGAAGAAGCCCCAGTCGATCTTGCGGATCTCTTCTTCCAGGGTGGAGAGACGCGCGTGCACGATCTCCTTGAACCGGCCGCGCTGTTCGTCGGTGAGCCGGTCGAGCGAGATGTCCTCACACTTGGCAATCTGATCGGCCGCCGTCTGGAACTCCCCAGGGAGGTTCAACGACTGGACGTCCTTCCAGAACTGGTTGAAGAACTCCTGCTCGACGAGGAGCTCGACGGTCTCATCGCTCACCTTGCCCGTGAACGTGCCTTCGAAGTGATCGTAGAAGTTTTCGAATACGTCGTTGAACTCGGCGACGATCGATTCCGACGCCTTGATCGCCTGCTCGGCGAGCTTGCGCGCGTCTTCCTTCTGCCCATCCTTGGGACACTTGTTCGCCGCATCCCTGGTCGCGTTGCAGGCCTCGGACCACGCATTGGCGACGGTCTTCTTGTTCACCTTGTCCAGGTATTCCTTCAGCCGCTCGCGGCTGCTTCCGAACATCGTGTGGATGGTCTGCTCGTTCGCATACAGGCCGAGCGCCGCACGTGTGATCTCGTCCAGGCTCTGCTGAAGCACGTGCACGGTGTCGAACGCCGTCTTGGCAACCGGAGCGAGCGATGGGTCGGGTGACGGCTCTTCCTCCTTCTCCCACCCGAGCAGGGCCGTTCCGACCGCCGATTCCATTTTGGGCGCCCATCCGCGCGCGTCGGCGACGGCCTTCTTGAACATCTCGAGCAGTTGGACGCGGAAGCCGGCAATCTGCCCGTCGATGCGCTCGTCCTGCCCGATGATCTCCTTCCAGCGGTCGTCGAGATCCTTGCGGAATTTCTCGAAGTCGCGCAGATGCTCGCGTACCCGGCCCATGCATCCGGCGAGTGGCATCCCGGCGATGGCGGCGTACGAGGTCGACTCCTGCATCGCCAGCAACTCGAACGTGAACTCGATCGGGTCGTCGTCGCGCGAGACCTGGTCGTTCAGCATCCTGAACGCTTCGTTGCCTGTCTGGTTGAAGCCGTTGGTCCACCGCTCCTGCTGGCTTTGCGCGGTGGCGCTGGAGTCAGGCGTGAGCCAGGCAAGCCCGCCACAGAGCGCCTTCTCGCGCCACTCGACGTACGTCGCCACGCCTGCCTGCAGTCGAACATAGGTCGCGAGCACCGCGGGCGGGCCGCCGCGGCGTTCTTCCTCGAGCGCCCGCTCCTGGAGGAGCGCTACTTCGCGCGAGAGTTCTGGAGGACGTTTCTCGTAGTCGGCCATGGACGCTCGGCCCGAAGGCGATCATAGTCGGGGTTCACGACGTTGTTGGTGATCACGATATCAAGCCTCAGGCGCATAATGCCGCAATGCCACATGCTCTACAGCTGCAACGCGCACCCGTCGACGACGGGCAGCTCGAATACGCAGTGCACGGATCCGGCGACCCGATGTTGTTCATACACGGCGCGGGGATCGCAGATTCGTTCCTCCCGCTCGTGAACCTCCCGACCCTGGCAGGAGTTCAACAGATTCACTATCGACGTCGCGGCTACGGGCAGAGCACGCCTGCCGGAGGATCGCCCGAGAGCTTCATGGCTCGCGCGGCGGCGGACGCCGCTCGACTCCTGGCGCATCTCCGCGTCGCTCCCGCTCACGTGGTCGGACATTCCAGCGGCGCGCTCATCGCGCTGGATCTGGCCTACCACACGCCTCATGCGGTGCGGTCGCTGGCGCTACTCGAACCGCCACTGCTCGGCGTCCCGTCGACCGGCCCGCACATGGCGGCGCTGACACCAGCCGTCGAACGCTTCACCGCGGGAGATCCGGCCGGCGGCATCGATGCCCTCTTCAGCCACGTCTTCGGACCTGGCTGGAGGCCCGCCGCCGATCGCGCCGTTCCCGGTGGAGCCACGCAGGCGGAATCGGACGCCGGCACCTTCTTCCAGTTCGAGCTGCCCGGCGTGGGCGCGTGGCAGTTCGATTCGCGTCGAGCATCGCAGGTCCGGCAACCGCTGCTCTTCATGATGGGAAGTGAGACGCTGCCGTTTCACAAAGAAGCCGGGGAGCGAATCCGCGAGTGGTGGCCGAACTCCGAGCAGTGTGTGGTTCGTGGCGCGACTCACGCGTTGCAGGTCGTGGAGCCTGCCAGTGTGGCGGAGGGACTCGCACAGTTCATCGCTCGTCACTAGTCAGTGCACAACCGGGCCGAGGAATTGGATCACGGCGGTGAGATCTGAATCGCGAATCGACCCGCGAATCGATTCATCACAGGCGGGACATCTCAACACGAAGGCGGTCTCCGACACGAGGCGCTCGTGAGTGACCTCGAGTTCCATCACCCCGCACCCGCGGGTGTGTTCTGACTTGAAGTGGTCGAATCGATCGATGGTGTCACGTCCCTCAACGGGGTCGTTCATCTCCTGCAGGATCTCATAGTTCGATTCGCGATGCGCTCCGTTCGCTTGCCCCTCCATCGACGTTGAGTCTGTCGTGACGGCGCTGGGTGACACCTACGTCTCAGGGCACCCAACGTTGATGTATAACGGGCCCGTCTACAGCGGAGGGAAGCATGCGCCTGAAGCTCGTCGCGATCATTCCAGGCTCGAAGTCGTTTCAGGTGGCACGTCCGTACACGGCCGAGAACATCGACGCTCGGGTCAGGGCGTGGCAGCGGGGCGCAGGGTTCGCGTCACCGGACCAGTTCATCGCGGCGATCAAGTCGCTCGCTACGAACCTCAAATAGCGCGTGCGCTCTGTTGGCTGCCTTCTGTTCTTTCAACCGTGCTAGCCTCGCCACATGGGTGCATGGATTGCCGTTGCCGTCGGCGGCGCGCTCGGATCGATGGCGCGCCACGGAGTGAATCATCTCGTCCAGACACGCTGGATGACGGTACGGTTTCCGATCGGCACGGCCGCGGTCAATCTGGTGGGCTGCGTTGTGATCGGCCTGCTCGCGGGCCTGATCGCCAGCAACCGTCTGGCGTTGGGACTTTACTGGCGTGAGTTCATCTTCGTCGGCGTCCTCGGCGGGTTCACGACTTTTTCGAGCTTCGGCCTCGACACCTTCACGCTGACGCAAAGCCACTCCGGCGCTTACGCCTTCCTGAACGTCGCTCTACAGGTGATCGGTGGACTCCTCGCCGTCTGGATCGGATATGCCTTCGGCATAGCACGAGCCCACTAGCGGGCCGACTTATCGGAATACCGCGTGAACCTGCTACTGCTCGACGAGCGCGATCGCATCGAGTCACAGTGCGTGACGCTCACCGATATCCGCGCTGCCCACGTGCTCCAGGTGTTGAGAGCAACGCCCGGACAAACGATCCGCATCGGTCGGCTCGATGGCCCTTTGGGCACAGGCACAGTGATATCGGTGGGTGAGGGTCGCGTCACCCTCCAGTGCGAGTTCGAAGCCGCCACCCCCCAGCGTCCGCAGGTCGATGTACTCCTTGCCCTGCCCCGCCCCAAAGTCATGCGTCGCATCTGGGCACAAGTCGCCGCGCTCGGCGTCGGCCAAATCATTCTGACCAACGCGGAACGCGTCGAACGCCACTATTTCGATACTCACATCCTGACGGAAGAGAGCTATCGTCCCCTGCTCATCGAAGGGCTCCAGCAGGCGCGCGACACACGGCTGCCGAACGTCTCGATTCACCGTCAGTTCAGGATCCTCGTCGAAGATCACCTGGATGGACTCTTCGGCGATGGCGTCCGCTTCGTGGCCGATCCCAGCGGCGCCACCTCAATCACCACGGCACTGAACGGTCTCAGCAATCAGCGCGTGCTGCTGGCCATCGGACCGGAGGGCGGCTGGAACACGTTCGAGCTGTCACTCCTGACGGGACACGGCTTCCAGTTGGTCGGTCTGGGACCGCGCACGCTGCGAACCGACACTGCCTGCACGGCGCTCCTCGCCGTCACGCACGCTGCGATCGCTGGCTAACCTGCACGACAACGGACATTGACGTCCCACGAACGAACGCGTCCCGGTAACGGATCCGCCTAAAGGCGGACACTACGAGTTCGCGGCTTCGGCATGCTCCTTGAGTCGCATGCGCTTACACCTGGCTTGCGAAAGGACGCCTTGATGCTCGGAACAATCTGGCAGGACCTGCGCCACGGCGCGCGGATGTTGACGAAGAACCCGGGGTTCTCGCTGGTTGCGATCATGTCGATCGCCATCGGCGTCGGCGCGAACGCCGCGATGTTCAGCATCGCCGACGGTTTGATTCTTCGGCCGTTGCCGGTGCCTGCTGCGAGCGAGCTGATCTCCCTGCGCGCGACGACACCCGGAGGCGAGGGGCGCACGACCGGCATCTCCTATCCGGACTACCGTGACATCGAGAGCCGCGCACGAAGCTTCAACGGGCTCGCCGCGACACGCTTCGTGCTCGCCAGTCTCGCGCGGCAACTCGACGAACCCGTGCAAAGCAGTTTCGGGGTTGCCGTCAGCGCAAACCTCTTCGACGTCCTTGGCGTACGACCGTTGATGGGCCGCGCGTTCCTCGCCGATGAGGATCGCGTCGCTGGCCGCAACGCAGTGGTGGTGATCTCGTATCAGACGTGGACCGAGCGATTCGGCTCCGACCCGGCAATCGTTGGCCGCGAGATTCACCTGACTGGTGTTCCGTTCACCGTCGTCGGTGTCACCCCTGAAGAGTTCACCGGCCTCAACATTCTTCAGGCGCTTGATTTCTACGTGCCGATCGCCATGGTGCCGACGCTCCTGGCCACTGCGCAGTCGAACGTGCTGGAGCGTCGAGATGATCGATCGCTCCGAGTGCTCGGCAGACTGGCATCTGGCACGTCGATCGCGCAAGCAAGTCAGGAACTCGATCTCATCGCCGGCGCGTTGCAGCAGGAATATCCGGCAACCAATACGCGCTATGGCCTGCTGGCCAGGCCAGAGATGGAGACGCGCTTCTCTGATTACGCACCGCTCGCGGGACTCAGCGCGATCCTGCTGGGCCTGGCGCTTGCCGTCCTCCTCGTGGCGTGCGCGAACGTGGCAGGGCTTCTCACCAGTCGTGCGCCTGTGCGAGCCCGCGAAATTGCGCTTCGCCTGGCCATCGGCGGCAGCCGGACCCGACTGATTCGGCAGTTGGTCACCGAAAGCGTACTGATCGCAGCGGCTGGTGGCCTTGCCGGAATAGCCGTCGCCTACGGCATCGTCAGTTCCTTCAGTCAGTTTCAGATCGCGAACGACTCCGGGGTCAGGCTGATCTACGAACTGGACCAGCGTGCACTGCTCGTCGCTCTTGCATTCGCGGCTGCCAGCGCACTGCTCTCGGGCGTGATGCCCGCCTGGCGCACCACGCGCATTGGCGATCTCTCCAGCACACTTCGAAACACCATCACACCTGGCGGACGCATGGCGCGGCTGTGGGGACGGCACGGCCTTGTGGCATCGCAGATCGCGCTCACGCTGGTCCTCCTCACCGTAGCGCTCTCCTTCTACCGTGCGTTCCAGGCAGAGTACGGTCGCGGGCCCGGCTTCCGCACCGACCACATCGTCCTCACCAACTTCGATCCGCAGCTCGCGCGATACAACCAACGTCAGACCGACCTGTTCTACCAGCGCGTGAAGGAACGCGCCGCGGCGATTCCGCGAGTCGTCTCCGTTGCACTGACATCGTTCGTCCCCCTCAATCAGGACGGTGGCCCATCAGAGGCGATCGTTCCGGAAGGCTTCACGCTGCCACCTGGCACCGACAGTCTTCCAATTCCGGCCGCTCGCATCGACGAGGGCTATTTCGAGACTCTTGGAATCCGGATCGAGAACGGACGTGGCGTGCTGCCAACTGATACAGAAGATGCGCCGCGCGTTGCCATCATCAACCGAGGGATGGCGAATCGCTACTGGTCCGGCGAGAACCCGCTCGGCAAGCGCATCCGCCTCAAGGCGAATGGTGAGTGGGCGGAGGTTGTGGGCGTTGCCGCCGACGCGAAGTTCCGATTGTTCACGAGCAACTCGGCGCCGTTCTTGTACCTGCCACACCAGCAGAGTCCGTTCACCCGAGCCACACTCGTCGTGCGAACCGAGGCAGAGTCCGAAGCGATCGCGTCACAACTACGCGCCGCGATCGTCGAGACCGATCGTGAAATGCCTGTCCTGAGCATGCGGACGATGGAAGCGTTCTACTACGCGAACGCAAGGAACCTGAACACTGTAGTCGTGCGCACGATTGCGGGAATGGGGCTGATGGGCCTGCTGCTGGCGCTGATCGGTCTCTACGGCCTGACGGCCTACGCGGTCAGCCGCCGGACGCGTGAGATCGGAATCCGCATTGCCGTGGGCGCGGTGCCGACGTCGGTTCTCAAGATGATCCTGCGCCAGGGCGCTCTTCCCTCAGTTGGTGGAATCGCTGGCGGTGTGCTCGCGAGCATCGCGGTCGGTGGGCTGGTTCAGGGCATCTTCCCAGGCACCGCCGCGGACTTCCTTACCTTCCTCGTGATCGTCCCGCTCGTCGTTATGGTGGTGATGCTGGCCGCTTACATCCCCGCGCGGCGCGCGGCACGGATTAACCCGCTGATGGCGCTCAGGCAGGATTGATCCGGCGGGCCTAAAGGCCCGCCTCTACGTGTTTTCCGTGTAGCAGACGCGTGAATGGTATTTTAGACGTGCCGACTTCATGCGAATTCTGTTCTCGATGCGCCACACCGGAGCGTTGCGAAACTTCGCCTCGACGCTCCAGGCGCTGGCCGAGCGGAACCATCAGGTCCATCTCGTCTTCGGTCATCGCGACAAAGAAGGCGACGAACGACTGCTCGCGAAGCTCACCCACGACTTCCCCAACATTACCGCCGGCAAGATCGCTGAGAAGACGCCGTGGCGCTTCTGGCTCGGGCTCGCCCGCGCCGATCGCTACACCGTTGATTACGTTCGCTATCTGACCCCGGAATACGCGGGCGTCAACAGCCTCAAGGAACGCGCGCGCGGCAAGACATCCGGGCTGATGCGCTGGTTCGTCGAGCTTCCGCTCTTCCGGAGCCGGACCGGAAACAGGTTCCTCACCAAAGCGCTGCTGGTCGTCGAGCGCGCCATCCCGATCGATCGCGCCGTCTACAGCCTCGTCGAGCGCGAGCGCCCGGACGTGCTCCTCGTTACGCCGCTCGTGGACATCGGATCTGATCAAGTCGACTACGTCAAAGCCGCGCAACGCCTCGGCGTCCGATCGGCGCTTCCCGTTCTCAGCTGGGACAACCTGACGAACAAAGGCCTTGTCAGGGTGCAGCCGGATAAGGTCTACGTCTGGAACGAGGCGCAAAAGGCCGAAGCGGTCGGCATGCACGACGTCGACCCCGATCGCGTTGTCCTCACCGGCGCGATGGTCTACGACCAGTGGTTCGCGCGACGTGCGAGCACGACTCGCGACGAGTTCTGCGCACGCGTCGGACTCGATCCGGCCAGACCCATCCTCCTCTACTTGTGTTCGTCGCCGTTCATCGCGCCCGACGAAGTCGTCTTCATCGAGCAGTGGATCAACGCCATTCGGTCAGCGCCCGAGGCACGCGTGCGCACGGCCGGCATTCTGATCCGGCCGCACCCCGAGAACCGCCAGCCCTGGCATCGCTTCGACGCGATGGGCCTCCAGAACGTTTCGGTCTGGCCACGCGGTGGAGCAAGCCCGGTCGACGCCGCGTCACGCAACGACTTCTTCGACTCGATGTCTCACTCGGCCGGCGCCGTTGGTATCAACACGAGCGCCCAGATCGAGTGCGGCATCGTAGGCCGGCCGGTGTTCTCGATTCGCACGCCCGCGTATCGCAGGACGCAGGACGGCACGCTGCACTTCCGCCATCTCACATCAGAGGGCGGCGGACTGCTGCGACTCGCTGACGACTTCGACACGCATGTCACGCAGATAGCGGCAGCGTTCGACGATCCCGAAGGCACACGACGACGGATCGACGGGTTCGTCAAATCGTTCACGCGGCCGTACGGTCTCGATGTCGAAGCCACGCCGCGCATGGTCGAGGAAATCGAACGGCTCGGGGCCTCGCCGGCGCCTGCTCCGCGCGGGCTCCCGCTCTACGCCTATCCGCTGCGTGCACTGCTCTACCCGATCGCCGTCCTGATGGCGCTCGTCCGAAGGACGACGCGCGTCTCGCGCAAGCGGTCGCGCCAGCTGAGACCCGTCACGGCAACGGGAACGCTGGTCAGGGGGATCCTCGTCATCTTCGACTGGTTGTTCCGATTCCGGCCGATTCGAAACTTCGCGAAGCAGCACATCGTGCCGCGAGCAGTCTCGCGCTTGTCGGCCGTCGATGCTCCGACCGAGGAAGCGGTCGCGGTCCCCCGGGTCCTGCAACGCATCGAGCGCAAGGATCGTCCGATTATCGTCGGCCCCTGGGTCAGCGAGGTCGGCTTCGAGCTCCTCTACTGGATCCCGTTCCTCAACTGGGTGACCACGCATCGCCCGTTCAACGCCGATCGTCTGGTGGTTGTGTCGCGCGGGGGATGCGCCGCCTGGTATCGCGACATCGCCACGCACTACGTCGAGCTCTTCGACTACTACACGCCCGAAGAGTTCCGCCAGCGAAGCGAACAGCGATTGACCGACGGCAAGGCGAAGCCACGGACGATGTCGGAGTTCGACCGGAACACGATCAAGCTGGTGCGGCAGGGAGCGCATCTGCCGCAATGCGATCTGCTCCATCCGATGTACATGTACCGGCTCTTTCACAAGTTCTGGCAGAGCCGCGCATCAGTGGACACCGTCGAGACCTTCGCGGCGTTCAAGCCGCTCCCGCATCTCGAGACGAACGAGCTCGCGGGAAGGCTGCCCGAGGACTTCGTTGCCGTCCGCTTCTACTTCAACGACGTCTTTCCAGACACTGACACGAATCGGACGTTCGTGGCGAGCCTGCTGAACGCGCTCGCCGACACAACGGACGTCGTCCTGCTCAATCCGGCAATGCGACTCGACGACCGAGTGGATGTGCCGGTCTCGGCCCGCGGTCGCATTCACGACATCTCCGATCTCATGTCGCCGCGCACGAACCTCGACATCCAGTCGAAGGTCATCGCCCGTGCACGCGCGTTTGTCGGCACGCACGGCGGCCTGTCATACCTGCCGCCGATGTACGGCGTGAAGTCGCTGTCGTTCTATTCCGACCCGCGTCCCTCGACTGTTCGACACCTCGAGTTGGCGCGGCGCGCGTTCAACCGCATGCACCCCGGCTCCTACGTCGCGCTCGATGTCAACGACCTCGACACGTTGCGTGACGCGCTTGGAGAACAGCATGAGGCGGTCTCCGGGCTGGCGCGCGTGCGCTTGTTCTGATGGCAAAACGCGCGTTAGACTGGCACGCGAATGTCGCTGCTCTCGTACTCAGTCAACATCGTTCGTCGCACGCTTCGTCACGCGACGAAGAACACGAATCGGGTGCGACGCCATTTCATCCATCGCGCCCGTTACACCGGCGCAGGGCGCGCGATGCTGGCTGTTTCCGAAGTCGCCACCTCACCTCGCGATGCGATTCAGCGCAAGCGCATGGTCGTCGCCTACAACCGTCTGCATCCCAACACGCAGATGGATCGCAACGAGGGCTATACGATCATCCAGCCGGGGCAGCTGCCGGGCTCCGAGCCGGTCATCACGCTGGCGCAGCAGCTGTTCGAAGAGAAGAAGCGGAAACTCGCAGCCGCGATCGGACCAGACACGGCGCTGCACGCGAAGAAGTGGGCGTTCCTGCGAAGCGTGCTGACAAACCAGGACTTGCGGGAGAACCCCGAGCTCGTCGACTTCGCGCTCTCGGACGGACTCCTGAGTCTCGTGACGAATTACCTCGGCACGATCCCGCACCTCAATCGCGTCGATCTGCTCTACTCGGTTTCTCACGGTGGAGAGGACGTGATCTCGAGTCAGATCTACCATCTGGATCCAGAAGGCCGGCGACAGGCGAAGCTGTTTCTGAACCTGCGCGACATCGGGCCGGACGAAGGGCCGTTCACCTTCATCCCTGCGGCAGCCAGCGAGCAGGTCATGAAAGCGATCAGGCAGACACGCTCCGCCGACGCCGAAGATGCCACGCTCGTGATGGGCCGCTACCTTGATGACGAACTGGCCAGGGCCGGCGGCCTCGACAAATCGATCAGCGTCATGGGCAAGACCGGCAGTGCGGTCCTCGTGGACACGTCTCGCTGCCTGCACTGCGGCAGCCGCGTCAAGCCGGGCACTTATCGGCTCTGTCTTTACATTCAGGTACTGCTCATCGCGCGAGCACGGCAACCTGTTCGACTACAAACGTCACTCAGCAGATCCCGTGAGATTGCTGGCAACCATCAACAGCCGACGATCCACCAACGGCGATGTGTCGGCGCCACATCAAATGAGCTGACACCCATGATGCGTACTTTTGTTGTTTCGCTCTGCCTCACAGCCGTACCCTTCAGCGCCAGCGCCCAGACGAGCGATGGCGGCTTCGGCGAGATCGCGTCGACGTCGATGGCGTCCGTCGCGAAGTCGATGCACACCATCATCCGCCGCAACCTCGTCGAAGCCGCGGAGAAGATGCCCACGGCCGACTTCGCATTCAAGCCGACGCCAGACGTCCGCAGCTTCGGTCAACTGGTGGGTCACCTCGCGAACGGCAACTTCTATTTCTGCGCACAGGCTAAGGGCGAGGCATCACCCTCGAAAGAGAACTTCGAGAGGGCGACAGACCGGGACGCCATCCTGAAGGGACTGAAGGACTCGCTCACCTATTGCGACGGCGTCTACAACGAGACCACTGACGCCACCTTCAATCAGGCGATGAAGGTTGCTGCACCTGGTGGAGTGAATGCTCAAGCCTCGCGCGGCTCGGTGCTGGTCTTCAATACCGCACACAACAACGAGCACTACGGCAACATCATCGTCTACATGCGCCTGAAAGGGCTGGTGCCGCCCTCGACGGCTCGAGTGCAGAAGAAGTGAGGTCGCCTCGTTGAAAGACTGACAAAGCGCCCGCGTGCGCCTCGACCATTTGCGCTGAAGTGACCTCTTCCTGCTGGCGTGACTCATGCACTCGCGGGATATCGTGGCAACCCGCAAGCGGGCCAGCGCCGCGAGGGCGGCGCAATCGATGACGCCGAGGTGGAGGGTTCGTCCCACGCACTCGACGAAAACATCGAGGCGATCAGGGCCTGGCAGCGGGCATCCACCCAGCAACGCCGTCGACGGCGACTCGCCGCCGGCCTCAGGCAGGGCGGAATGCTTTGCGATAGATGAACAACAGCACGATCGCACCCAGCGTCGCGATAAAGAATCCCGCGGCCTCACCCGGCTGATACAAGCCAAGTGCGCGTCCGAGAAATCCCCCAATCAGCGCGCCCACGATACCAATGAGCATCGTCACGACAATGCCGCCGGGGTCCTTGCCCGGCATGACCAGCTTCGCGATGACGCCAACGATGAGCCCGAAGAGCATCCAACCGAGTACCGAAAACATGGGAATACCTCCTTCAGTCGAACTTCAGTCGAACCTCGGGTGCAGGATCGATGCCCGCCCGGACGCGTCCACGGACGAGCTTCGGCGCGCGATCAGATGCCTGTGATCTGAACGTTGGCGCCGTCGGGGTCCTTGATGTGGAACCCGAACTCCAGGTTCTCGCGCGGCGTGATTCCCATGCTCTGCAGTTCCTTCGTGACCGCCTCGCGATTGAACCCTTCGACACCGATCGCAAAGTGATCGATCTGGCCGGCTGGGGGTTCCACACGCAACGAAACGAGAACCTTGCCACCAACGCCAAGACGCGAAATCTTGTTGGCCTTGTCCTCATTCGCCACTGAGAGACCGAAGACGCGGTTGTAGAAATCGATTGAACGCGCCATGTCGGTCACGAGAACCGACGTGTGGTTGATGCTGCCCGCCTTGAGCGACGCGGCTGATGCGGTCGCACCCGCCGTCACCGCGACCGCGGTCAACGCCTGAATCAGTTCCCGGCGCGACAGACGACCGCGCTCGAAACGACTCACCAAGTCCGATATAACATGCTGCACGGTGCCTCCTCTGGAGGCGGGCAGTGTAGCCTCCCCTCGAGGCCTGGTCAAAATGCACCCTTCGTGTTCGATACGAACCGGCCTCGTCGTTCACTATGACGGAGGTGAGTTCATTCTGGAGGGGGTCCGTATGCAGACCTGCATCGGTCAATGACGGCGATCAGGCGACTGGCGCTGTGTCTCGATGGTACCTGGAACAACCGAGACGATTCGACCAACGTCCTGCATCACTTTGGACTGGCCACCGAATGTCGTGACCATCCGCTCGACACGGACACCGTTACCCAGCTCAAGTTCTATCTCGAAGGCGTCGGCACCGGGCCGCTCGACAAGATCACGGGCGGCGGATTCGGCTTCGGCCTTGAGACCAACGTACGTGCGGCGTACAACTGGCTGATTCAGAACTTCGAGGATGCGACTCCCCTCAAGCAGGCTGACGAACTCTACATCTTCGGTTTCAGCCGCGGCGCGTTCACCGCGCGATCGCTCGTCGGCTTCATCGCGACGTGCGGACTGCTGCGGCGCGGCGCTCCGCTGACCGTCACGCAACTCTGGCAGAACTACTGCCTGCTCGGTCGTCAACGCGAGCACCACACCGGGCCACTGACGGCACTCTTCGGCGAGAGCGCTCCCGAGTTTCGACGCCTCCCTGAACTCGTGTGGGATCCCTGGCTGCTCGACAAAGAGGAAGCCAGTGGAGCCAGGGGCACCAATCGCGTGGCCGGCCTCCGCGCGTCGGATCTGAACGACACAGAGGAACTTCTCGTTCGCTGGTCGCGGCGCGTGCAGATCACGTATCTCGGTGTGTATGACACGGTGGGTGCGGTGGGATGGGACGCACTGGCGATCCCTGGTGTGCAGGGCCGACTCGCGCTTCATCACAACATGCGACCGACGTCGCTCATTCGACATTGCCGTCACGCGCTGGCAATCGACGAGCATCGAAGCAATTTCAGGCACACGCCTTTCGTTGCCTACATTGGGCCCAATCAATCCGAGGAACTGGGACGGCTTGCCGGCAGTGAACGCAAGCGTGAGCAGAGCGGCGCTCATAGTGCCGTCACGTCGCTGGCGTCAGCCTGGTCGGACAGAATCGAGCAGCGGTGGTTCGTCGGCTCACACTCCAACGTCGGCGGCGGTTACAAGAGCAATCCGCTGGCACAGGCGCCTCTGAAGTGGCTGCTCGAGGGCGCAAGCCGTGCCGGCCTTCTCTGCGATCAGGTCGCCGAGGTCGTCCCATCGCCGGTCGGCCGGCTCGGTCCGCGCGACTCGTTCGCCGAGTTCGCAACACCTTTCTGGACGACGATCCTGCGCGCGAAGCGGACGTATCGAGCGATCGATCCCGTTCCCGAGGTGCGCGCCAATCGCAGAAGGAGCGAGAACCAACCCGGGTTCACGCTGGCCCACATCAACGAGCACGTGGACCAGAGCGTCGTCCAGTACTGGGCTGAGCGTACGAATCCTCCACCGAACCTGATCGAGTACGCCAGGCGCCGCGTCGCGAGTCACCGCAACAGCCGCATGTCGGCGCTCGCCGACAAGGCGATCCATCACCTGTGGATGGGCGACAGCTTCGTGCCCTACCTGGGGCTGCTGCTGTGGGCCACGGTCGCATCGGCCGGCCTCCTCGTCGTGGACAGGGTGTTCAACGTCTGGCCCGGAACACCACCTGCCATGTGGCTGGCTATCGCCGCAGGAGCGTTCGCGCTCGTCGATTGGGCCGAAAGCGTTCAGAACTTCACGATCGCCGCGCGCGGCGAGTCGCCGCCGCGACGGGCATTCCTCGACTCCATCTACTGGACGCGCGCGCTCGGCGTCGTGCTGTTCATATTTGGAGCGGGCGGGGTGTTGTACTTTCTGGCGACGGTCGGTGTTGGCGCCACGTCGTTGAGTGACGCCTTGAACAAAGCGCAGCCAAACGTGACACGCTGGGTGCTCATCTCGCTGGGCGCAGGGTTGGGCGTCGGATTGGGTGTGGTGCTCAATCACGTGTACGCACGCTCACAGTCGCCGCCCGCGCGAATCGTGATTCAGTCAGCCGTCATCGGCCCGGTCATCTCTACTGCCGTCATTGTTCTTGCCACGATCGTCGTGTCGGAAGTGTGGCGGCTGGTCGGGCCCGTGCTCGACATCTCGCTGTCGACAGGCGGCTCCGCAACAGACAGTCAGCGATTCTCCGGACTGCTGTTGCTCCTGCAACTGGGGCTGATCTACTTCGCGAACGCCCTGACGTGGGCGGGCCGGCCGATGACCAAGGCCTATCTCGGCTCGATCGTCCGCCTCCAGCTTCGTGTCTCACCGCAACGAGTCAAGGAATGCCTCGATCGCTGGTGCTCGATGCTGAGCGGACCTCAGTCGCACAAAGCCGGCTGCCGCATGCGGGCGATCGTCCGCGAGACGCTCTATCGCGACATCATCGGGTTCATCCCGGTCTATTCGCTGGTCTTCGCGTTCGGCCTCTGGTTCGGTGCGTGGCAGCTGCAATGGGCGTGGCTGCAAGGGCTCTGGCTTGTCGTGCCGCTGACGGCTGCCACCGCCGACTACATCGAGGACGTCTGCCACCTGCATTATCTCAAGCTCCACGAGCAGAACAGGGCTCCGTCGCTTCTCCTGACCTGGCTCGGGGCAGCGATGACGCTCATCAAGCTGATTGCGTTCGTCGCCGAAGGTCTCCTGACCTTCGTCATCGTCATCGTCGCGACGATTCGCATTCATGCCGCGCCTGAGATGTACGGCTGGCGCGGTCTGCTGGCGCTCGCGATCTCGATCACAACGTTTGTGATCGTTGCGGGTCTCGGCGTCTGGTCTGCTGCGTATCGCGTCTCGACCAGGGCGAGACGCGAACATGACTCCGTCGCGTCGCACGAGATCTCGCTCCAGCATCACCCGCGCGATGCAGGACTGTGAAGGGTCTGACCCCTTCAGAGCTTCACCCTCCTTCTCCTTTGCGACCAGCACGCGCTGTGCGCCCAGCTGCAGCTTGTGAAGCGTCCGGACATCAGACTCTCGCTTCCGCTGAATCACCTGCAGGTCCTCCACCGGCGATGCATACGTTGACGTGAACTGTGGTCATGGCTCTCCTCAATGCTCTCTTCTTGTTGCAGGGACGTTGTCGTCCGCCGTCGCGCGAGGAAGTGGCAAGTTCCGGACCGCATGCACGACCGAAGACATCGGCGAAATCAAGCCTGTTTCCGGTGTTCAGGCAGCAGGGGCACGGGGCGCGCAGCGTGCCATGGACCTGGGAGCGCACTGTGCGCGGATCCGGACATGTTGTAACGAGATAGTGCTAGTACCCCTGGGTGTCCCGCGCCGGGCTCACCTTGCCGGCGTAGATGCGCATGATGACGAAGAAGTAGGTCAGGGCGAGGGCAACGGCAACCGGCCACCAGAACAACGCGATCCGCAGGCCACGCTCGGCCGTCGCGCCGGTGTACGCCGTCATTGAATGCTCGGGGTTCAGCGTCGAATGGAGGACGACCGGGAACAGGCTGGCCGCCGCCCCAGCCAGCAGTCCGGCGATCACTCCGCAGGAACCGGCAAAGGCCTTTCCTTCCGCCGTCCCCCACAGTCCGGTCAAGAGCGCCCAGACGCTGACACCGATGACCAGTAATGCCACCCAGGCCAGAGGTCGCTGAAGCATCGACTGAAAGAGCTCCGGCCGGACGACCCCTGTCGCGATCGACACGACGACGAACAGCAGGGCGACAGCCACCCACAGAAGACGAGCAAGGCGCTCGCTTCGCTGGTGAACTGGACCGACCGTCCTGAGCCTCAGATACGTCGCGCCATGCGCCGCCAGAAGCACGGTCGTAAAGATAGCAACCGACACCGTGTACCAATCGAGGATGCCAACGCGGCCACGCGCCGTGAAATCGGTGAAGAGCGACATGCTGAACGCGCCGCTGGCGTCGACCGGCACGCCGCGAATGACATTGCCGAGCGCCGCGCCAAAGAGGATGGCGAGCAGCAAGTTCGACACCGCGAACACGAAGTCCCACGCCGATCGCCACAGCGAATCGTGCAGGTGGCCGCCGACTTCGATCGAGATCCCGCGCAGGACAAACGACCACAACACCATCCAGAGCGCCAGGTAAAAGCCGGAGAACGACACGGCCATCAGCTCTGGAAACGCAAGCACGAATGTGCCTCCCGCCGCGACGAGCCACACCTCGTGCCAGCTCCAGAGCGGCCCGATGGCCGCGATCACCTGGCGGCGCTCGGGATCGTTCTTCGCCACGATCAAGTGCAACACGCCAGCCCCGATGTCCCATCCATCGAGGACGACGAACATCGTCAGCATGAAGCAGAGGAGCGCGAACCAGAGTTCAACCATGTGCGACTTCCCTGCCGACCAGATACAGATAGAGGAGACCGAGCACGAAGTACATCCCAGCCATTCCGATCAGCGTGAAGAGGACGTCGCCCGAGCTCACCACCATGCTGTAGCCCTGTTCGGTGCGATACAGGCCGTAGACCAACCATGGCTGGCGACCGAGCTCCGCCGTCATCCATCCCGCCGTGTTCGCGATGAACGGAAACGGAAACGCGAGCATCAGCATCCACAGCAGCGGACGGCCGGACTCGAGCTGTCCGCGCAGCCGCTGGAAGACAGCGAGCGCCATCAGGCCGATGAAGATCGTGCCGAGCCCAGCCATCACGTGGAACGAGTAGTAGAGCAGCTCGATGTTGGTCGGCCAGGTCTCCTGCGGGAAGGCGTCGAGACCGCGCACGTCCGCGTGAAACGTTCCGAACGCGAGAAAGCTGAGAAGACCCGGCAACCTGATCGGGTTGTCGAGACGACGCTCCTTGACGTTCGGCTGTCCGATCAGCGTGATCTCCGCCATCGGACCTGTCTCGAACCGTCCTTCCATCGCCGCGAGCGCCGGCTCCTGATACTTCGCCACGATCTTGGCTTGCGCGTCGCCGGTGGGAAACGCGACGAGGATCGCGGCCGACCAGGCCGACAGCGCTTCCATGGCGCAGATACATCGAGGCCTGACTGGAGTGCTCCCCTCGCAACGCGTAGAACGCTCCGACCGCCGTCACGACAAATGTTCCCGTGACGAGCGCGGCCGCCTGGTTGTGCGCGAACTGGATCAGCGCCCACTCGTTGATCAGGTAGGCACCGAGGTCCTGGATGACGAGCACTCCGCTCGCGTCGACGGCGTGGCCCACGGGATGCTGCATGAACGCGTTCGTCACCAGGATGAAGTACGCGGACAGCCAACTACCGACGGCAACGCCAACAGCCGCGAGGAAGTGCATCCTCGGTCCGAGGCGTTGCTCTCCCCACACGAGCGCGCCGACAAAGGCGCTCTCGAGCATGAATGCAAACAGCCCCTCCATCGCGAGCGTCTGGCCGATGACGCCGCCGGCGTACTTCGCGAAGCCCGACCAGTTGGTCCCGAACTGAAACTCCATCGGGATGCCGGTCACGACACCGACAGCGAATGTCGAGGCCGAAGATCTTCGCCCAGAATCGCGCCGCGGCCGCGTAGCGCTCGTCACCCGTGCGCAACGCACGCCACTTCCAGTACACGAGGAACCACGCGAGGCCCATCGTGAGCTGGGGAAACAGATAGTGGTAGGTGATGGTG
Organism: uncultured Acidobacteriota bacterium; assembly: GCA_963772955.1. Lineage (GTDB taxonomy): Bacteria > Acidobacteriota > Vicinamibacteria > Vicinamibacterales > UBA2999 > Gp6-AA40. Next base: position 574,419 of record CAVYZF010000011.1, read on the forward strand.
AACGCGAATTGGAGCCGATGCCAGAACGCCGCGTCGTCCATGACGATTTGTATTTAGGTGCAGGCCGCCAGCGTTCGGCCGAGCACCCAGGTGTAGTGCGACACGTCGTTGAGCAGAATCAGCCGCCCGGTGCCGTCGCCGTACACGTCGATCATGTTCAGACACGCCGGCAGCTGATCGAGTCGATCGCGATAGCCACGGGGGTCGATGCCGAGCACGTGCGCGATGATGAGCCTGATGGTCGCCTTATGCGAGACGACCAGGACGGGCTCGCCCGGATGCGCTTGCACGATCTGCTTGAACGCCCTCAGCCCTCGCTCCAGGACGTGCTGTCCCGGCTCGCCTCCCGTCGGCGCGAAGGTGAACGGATCGTGCTGCCACGCCGCGTACTCCTCGGGATACATCGAGGCAGCTTCCTCGCGACGGAGCCCTTCCCAGCGGCCGTGATCGATCTCGCGCAGATCGTCACGGGCCGTCACCGTCATGTTGTGTGGCCGCGCGAGGATCGTCGCCGTTTCCTGTGCCCGGCGGAGCGGGCTGGCGTAGACAGCCGCGATCGAATCCGTCGCCAGGCGTTGTGCCAGGCGCTCGGCCTGCAGGCGCCCTTCGTCACCCAAGGGAACGTCCGAGGCGCCCGCGAAGCGATCTTCCGCGCTCAAGATCGTCGCGCCATGCCTCACGAGCATCACGCGCGTCGTCATCGCTGCGCCCACAGCCGGTATCCACCCACGAACGCGAACTGATTCTTGCCGGCCCGGGCCCCTGTCGGGAGCGTCTTGAGCAGCTTGGCGTTTCCGCCACCAATGACGACGTCATCAACCTCGAGTGCCGCACGCAGGCGACCCGTCACGTCCGCGACGTTCTGGCGCCACTTCTTCTTCCCGGTGCGCTCGAGGCCTGCCTTGCCGACGTATTCCTCGTAGGTCTTGCCGTTCTTATATGGGAGATGCGCCAGCTCCAGTGGCGCGACCACTCCATCGAGAATCAGCGTCGTGCCGAGGCCAGTGCCCAGCCCGAGAAACAGCATGCGACCCTTCTTGTAACTGCCAAGCGCTTGCATCGCCGCATCGTTGATGACTCGCACCGGTTTGCCGAACGCACGCTCGAAGTCGAAGCCCACCCAGCCACGTCCCAGATTCCGCGGCTCCTTCACTGGCGTCCCTTTCTTTACGGGACCCGGGTAGCCGATCGAAATGACGTCGTATTCCCAGCCGTCAACCGCTTCCGTCACCTGACTGACCATCTGCTTCGGTGTCAGTCGCGGACCCGACGGAATCTTGATCGGCTGCTGGTGTCCGGTCGCCAGGATCTTGATCGACGTGCCGCCGATATCGACGACGAGTACTTTCACGGTCGACTACTGGCCAGCGCCGGCTCGGCGTGGTGCTCGCGATGACCGCCAAACTGAAAGCGCATCGCGGACAACAGGCGATCGGCGAAGTCAGCCTCGCCGCGAGAAGAAAACCGCTGATAGAGCGCCGCACTCAGAACGGGTGCCGGTGCAGACGACTCGATCGCTGCTTGAATCGTCCAGCGCCCTTCACCTGAATCCGACACGTGGCCGGAGAATGTCGCGAGGTCAGGCTCGTCGGCGAGCGCCGCTGCCGTGAGATCCAGCAGCCACGATGCGACCACGCTGCCCCGCCGCCAGACTTCCGTAACCTCCGCAAGATTGAAGTTGTACTGATAGTGCTCCGGGTGTCGCAGCGGCGTCGTCTCGGCATCGAGCTTCCGCTCCTTCGTGCCGGCATCGGCGTGCCGCAGGATGTTCAGACCCTCCGCGTACGCCGCCATCAACCCATACTCGATGCCGTTGTGCACCATCTTCACGAAGTGGCCAGCACCCGCTGGTCCGCAGTGAAGGAACCCCTCGTCCGCGGTGCTCGTGCCCTCCTTCCGGCCAGGTGTCACAGCAGACGTGCCTTTGCCAGGAGCGAGCGATCGGAAGATCGGATCGAGGTGCGTGACCGCTTCCGTCGGGCCGCCAATCATCAGGCAGTATCCCCGTTCGAGCCCCCACACACCGCCGCTCGTCCCCACATCAAGATACTGCAGGCCTCGAGACTCGAGGTGTTTCGCGCGGCGGATATCGTCGATGTAATACGAGTTACCTCCGTCGATGAGGATGTCTCCGCGACCGAGCTTCGGCGCGAGCGCGTCGAGCAGGCTGTCGACAGCACCCGCCGGCACCATGACCCAGATCGCCCGCGGCTGCTGAAGCATCGCGACGAATTCGTCCAGCGACGTCGACCCGCGCGCCCCCTCGGCCACGAGCGCCTGCACGTTGGCGGCGTTCGAATCAAAGACGACGCATTCGTGGCCGCTGCGGAGCAACCGCCGAACCATGTTGGCGCCCATCCGTCCAAGGCCGATCATTCCGAGTTGCATGGTGGTTCTCCCGTCTCTCTGGTCTCTGGTCCGGGGTCTTTAGACCCGCCTTGAATTCTCCACCGCTGCCAGCAATCGATCGAACGCCTCGGAGAACAGCCGCAGGCCCGCGACGAGGAGCTTGTCGGTCACGTCGTCGAGCGAGATGCCGATGTTGCCGAGCGTCTCCATGATGTGATGCGCTTCATCCACTTTGGCTGACAGCGTCGGCTGTGCGACGCCGTGATCCCGAAACGCGTTGAGCGTCGCAGGCGGCACGGTGTTGACCGTCTCCGGTCCGATCAGTTCGGCGACGTATTTCACATCTGAATATGCGGGATCCTTCGTTCCCGTGCTCGCCCAGAGCAACCGCTGCGTCTGCGCTCCTCGCTCGGCCAGGCGCGCCCATCGCGGGGTCGCGATCATTCGCTGGTAGGACTCGTACGCCAGCTTCGCGTTGCCCACGGCAACCGTCCCGAGGAGGGCCTCGAGTACGCGCCGTTGATACCGGTCGAGCTCAGGTTCAGCAAGCCGCTGGCGCAGCTGCCCGTCGACGACGGTGTCGATGCGACTGACGAAGAAGCTTGCGACGCTGGCGACGTTGCCCAACCGATCGCGGCCGGCCGCAGCGGCCATGGAGGTCTCGAGCCCCGACATGTAGGCATCGGCAACGGCTTCGTACGCATCGATCGCGAACAAGAGCGTGACGTTGACATTGATGCCCTCGCCAATCAGTTGCCTGATCGCGGCGATGCCACTCGGCGTCGCGGGCACCTTGATCATGAGGTTCGGACGGTCGACTGCGTCCCACAGGCGTCGCGCCTCCTGCACCGTCTCGTCCTTCTTGTGCGCGAGATGCGGCGAGACCTCGAGGCTCACGTAACCATCTCGTTTCGCGGTCTCGTCGTACACGGGACGCAGGATGTCGGCGGCATCGCGGACGTCGGCAATCGCCAGGCGCTCGTACAGCGACTTTGCGTCCTGGTCGCCACTCGATCGGTTGGCCTCGAGGACGGCTGTGTAGTCCGCGCTCCCGCGAATGGCCTGCTCGAAGATCGCCGGGTTGCTGGTCACACCGCGCAACCCATCGCCGGTCACGAGCTGCCTCAGCTCACCGCTCTCAATGAGCTGACGGCTGATCGAGTCGAGCCAGATGGACTGGCCGTGCGCGGTCAGCGCGCGTAAAGGATTCAGCGTTTGAACATCGAGTGTTTCCATTGGCGTTCACTCCCCTACCGGCAACGCCTCGGTTGGCGGGACGATCACACCACGGTCGCTCGCAATCGCCTGACGTGCCGCGGCAGCGACGTGCTCGGCGGTGAAGCCGAACTTCTGCTGCAGTTGCTGTAACGGCGCCGATGCGCCGAAGGTTTTCATGCCGAGACAGATGCCCCTCGAGCCCACGTAGCGGCTCCAGCCGAGCGTGCCCGCCTGCTCGACGGAGACGCGTGCGGTGACTCGAGGTGGCAGAACCTGATCGCGATACTCCTGTGTCTGCTGTTCGAAGATCTCCCACGACGGCATGCTGACCACGCGCGCGCGCACGCCGTCTCGCTCGAGCTGCTCCCTGGCGTCGAGGCACAACGACACCTCGCTGCCAGTCGCAAGCAGGAGAACCTCCGGATCGCCCTGCGCCGTTTCGGCCAGGACGTAGGCGCCGCGCGCGACCCCCGATGCGGCCCCAACCTTCAAGCGATCGAACGTCGGCAGCGCTTGCCGTGTCAACACGAGTGCAACCGGCTCGTGACGCAGCCGCATGATGACACGCCACGCTTCGACGACCTCGTTAGCATCCGCCGGTCGAAGCGTGATCAGCCCGGGAACCGCACGCAGCGACGCGAGCTGCTCGATCGGCTGATGCGTCGGACCGTCCTCGCCCACGCCGATCGAGTCGTGCGTGAAGACCCAGATTGCCGGCACTTCCATGAGCGCGCTGAGCCGAATCGCCGGCTTCATGTAGTCGCTGAAGATGAGGAACGTAGCGCCGTACGGACGGATCTTCGAGAGCGACAGGCCATTGGCGATGGCGCCCATGGCATGCTCGCGGATGCCGAAGTGCATATTGCGCCCGGCCACGTTGCTCGCGCTCAGGTTGCCGGCGTCCGGCAACTTCAGCAGAGTCTTGGTCGACGGCGCCAGATCGGCGGCTCCACCCATCAGCCATGGCGTGTTCTTCGCCAACACGTTGAGCACGCTGCCCGATGAATCGCGCGACGCGACGCCCGTCTTATCCGGCGGAAACACGGGCAGGTCCGCGTCCCATCCCTTCGGAAGCTCGCGGCTCTGCATCAGCGACAGTTGCTCGGCAAGCTCCGCATGCTCGGCGTGGTAGCGCTCGAACATCTCGAGCCACGCGGTCCGAACCGTTCGGCCTCGAACGCCCACGCCGTCCGCAAAATGCTCGCGCACGCCATCGGGCACGAGGAACTTCGCGTCCTCCGGCCAACTGTAGGAACGCTTCGCCAGCTTCACTTCTTCGTCGCCGAGCGGCTCGCCGTGTGCCGCCGCCGTGTCCTGCTTGTTCGGTGCGCCGTAGGCGATGTGACTGTCGACGATGATGAATGTGGGACGGTCGGGTGTGGCCTTGAAGGTGACGAACGCCTGCGCGAGCCGGTCGATGTCGTTGGCATCGCTCACACGCGTGACGTTCCAGCCATACGCGATAAAGCGTGCGGCAATGTCCTCGCTGAACGCGAGGTCGGTGTGTCCCTCGATCGTGATCCGGTTGCTGTCGTAGATCCAGCACAGGTTCGACAGCTTCAGGTGCCCGGCGATCGACGCCGCCTCACTCGAGACACCCTCCATCATGTCTCCGTCTCCGCAGAGCGCGTAGACGTCGTAGTTGAACATCTCGAAGCCGGGCCGGTTGAAGTGCGCGGCCATCCACCTCGACGCGATCGCCATCCCCACGCTGGTCGCCACACCCTGTCCCAGTGGACCCGTGGTCGTCTCGACGCCGGACGTCAGGCGGTATTCGGGATGACCAGGACACTTGCTGTCCAACTGACGGAAGCGGCGAATGTCGTCGAGGCTCACCGCTGGAGTGCCGAGCACTTCGTACTTCGGGTTGACCGACTTCACGCCCGCCAGGTGGAGCACCGAATACAGCAGCATCGAGGCGTGGCCGATGGACAGCACGAAGCGGTCGCGGTTCGGCCAGATCGGGTTCTCTGGGTCGAAGCGCAGGAACTGCTGCCAGAGTGTGTAGACCACCGGCGCCATCGCCATCGGCGTACCTGGATGGCCAGACTTGGCCTGCTGCACCGCGTCCATCGACAGGGTTCGGATGGTGTTGATGGAAAGCTGATCGAGATCCGGATGTGCGTGTGCCGTCATGGTCGTCTCCGATTACCTGGCCCCTTGCAGCGTGGTGCGCTCCGGGACTGCCGGATTCAGTTGAACCGCCGCGGCGAGGTTCAGCGCGGCAAAGCCGATACCGGCATGCGGTGCCGCCGCGAGGGCGCGCCCTTGCGGGCCGAGCCCATAGAGCACACCTCGGATATCGAAGGTCACACCCGCACAGCGGGCGACGCCGATGTAGAGCACGTTGGCGCGAAGAATGAGTTGGCGAACAGTCGTGGTCATGAGACACCTCTTACGTTGTCACCGCCGCAACCTGGTCAGCCGCGAGGATCTCCTCCCAGCCCCCAGCCGGCGCGACGCGATTCGCTTCCGCCGGTCCCCAGCTTCCTGGCTGGTACTGGTACACCGGGGTCGCGTCGTCGAGGATCGGATCGACGATACGCCAGGACTCCTCGACGTAGTCCTGTCGGGCGAAGCGAGTCGAGGCACCTCTGAGCGCGTCGGTCAAAAGCTCTTCGTATGCGCCGACCTCGTGCGGGTCCACGTGCTCACTGACCTTGAGATTGACGACCTCGCCACGCAACGTGTCGCCGGGCAGCTTCACGAAGGACGTGATCGCAATCGTCTGCGTCGGCGTGACCTGGAAGCGGAAGCAGTTCGCTGGAGGCGGTTCCGGTGTGAACACCGCCGGCGCCTGGCGCAGCCTGACGACGACTTCGGTGGACGTCGCCGCCATGCACTTCCCTGCCCGGATATAGAACGGCACGCCCTTCCAACGCCACGAGTTGATCAAGAGCTTCAACGCGACGTACGTCTCGACGGACGATGCAGGGTTGACTCCTGGTTCGCTGCGATAGCCGCGGAACTGTCCACGGACGACGTCCTCGGGCCGGAGCGTCGCAATGCTTTTTAGTACCTTCACGCGTTCGTCTCTGGCCATCTCTTGATCGACGCCAGGCGGCGGTTCCATCGCGACATTCGTCAGCAGCTGCAGGAGATGATTCTGGACGACGTCCCGAATGGCGCCGGTCGCGTCGTAGAACGATCCTCGGCCATCGACGCCGAAGTCCTCCGCCATCGTGATCTGCACGTCCTCGACGAACTGCCGGTTCCAGATCGGCTCCACGAACGCGTTGCCGAAGCGGAAGAAGAGGAGGTTCTGGACCGCGTTCTTCCCCAGGTAGTGATCGATGCGAAAGACAGCGCTCTCGTCGAAGGTCTCGTGAATGACGCGATTCAGGTCGCGTGCGGTCGCCAGATCGCGGCCGAACGGCTTCTCGACGATGACACGACCTCTGCGTGCCGCGCCGCTACGAGCGAGTTGCTGACCAACCAGCCCAAACAGTTTGGGAGGAATCGCAAGGTAGTGCACCGGGCAGACGCTGTCGCCGAGAGCCTCGGACAGTTGCGCAAACGTGCCGGCGTCGTTGTAGTCGCCGTCGATGTACGACAGAACGGCCGCGAACTTGTTGAAGGCCTCGCGCACAAGACCCCCGCTGCGCTCGACGCTCTCGAGCGCGCGGGCGCGGAGTTGATCGAGGTTCCAGCCTGACTTGGCGACGGCAATGACCCTCGGTGGCAGGTTCCCGTGCAGCGCCATCCCGTGAATCGCCGGAAAAATCTTCTTGTAGGCGAGATCGCCTGTTGCTCCGTAGAACACGAGCGCATCCGCTTGTCCTGAGCCCATTACGCGACCTTCCCTTCCTCTACCTTTGACGTGGGTGTGTCTTCGACGCCACCCTTCTCGAAAGCCAGTTGTCCACGGCTGAACCAGCAGTGCAACAGCAACAGATCGTGTGGCAGCGCACGCCGCGCGATCACCGACAGCCGATTGAAGACCTCGCGGACATCGAGCACGTGAAGCAACGGCGGCAGCAGGCCGGCGGTCTCTTCCAATCGCTGCAGATGCACTCTCTCTTCGTCGGAGGACACTGGCGGCCACAAGAGACCGGTATTCTCGTGAACCGCTGTCTCAATCGCGCGTAACTGCTGATCGCTCAACGCGGCCGGCTCAGTGAATCCGATCCAGAGGCGGATCACCGGCTCGAGATTCGGGACGTGAAACGACGCCACTCGACGGACGTTCCCCAGGGCAAGCAACCACTCCGCGACACCAGTCGGGTTCGCACCGATCCACGTCGTCTCCTCCTGACGCGCAGACTCCATGGACGGACGCAGGGACGCCGGCACCTCCGACCGTGCCAGCACATGTTCACTGACACCGTTCGGATGCTCAACGAGCATGGCCACCCGAACATCGTCGAGACTGCGGACGAACCCGACGCTGTGGAACGGAGAGACTTCGTGCACGGCTTGCCGGAAGGCGGCCAGCGCAACGCGCGACGGGAGACCGAGCATGGGAAAGCGTCAGTCTCTCACAACCTTAAGCGGCGCGGCTACCATGGGAACACATGCGAATAGGCGCACACATGTCGGTCGCCGGAGGGGTGTCGACAGCCGTCGACCGCGCGGTCGTCCACGGATGCGAGGCGTTGCAGATCTTTTGCAAGAACGCGAACCAGTGGATCGGCAAGCCGCTTGCCGCTGACGAAATCGTCCGATTTCGACAGCGAGTGGACGAAACCGAACTCGCACCGGTCGTCTCCCACGCCAGCTACTTGATCAATCTCGCCACGTCGCAGCCACATCTTCGGAAACAGTCGATCGATGCATTCGTGGATGAACTCGATCGCGCCGAGTCGCTCGGCTTACGTGGCGTCGTGATTCATCCGGGGACCTGTACGAGTGGCACAGAAGCGAACGCCCTGCGGCTCATCGCGCAAGCCATCGCAAGCGCGTTCAAGTCACGTCCGCGTCACAACGTCATGGTGCTGCTCGAGCACACAGCCGGCCAGGGCCGAACCGTCGGCCATCGCTTCGAACACCTCGCGACGATCCTCACGCATCTCAACGGCTCGCCCCGAGTCGGTGTCTGCCTTGACACCTGTCATTTGCTCGCCTCGGGCTACGACATCGCAGATGCGCCTGGCTACGACGACACGTTCGAGTCGTTCGATCAGCTTGTGGGCTTCGACCGACTCGAGGTCTTTCACGGCAACGACTCGAAGAAGCCGTGCGGGAGTCGCGTCGATCGCCACGAGCACATTGGCAAGGGATTCGTGGGGCTCGAGCCGTTCCGGAGGCTGCTCAACGACGAGCGCTTCGCCCGGAAAGCGATCCTGATCGAGACGGAGAAGAAAGGTGGCCCCGAGCGCGCGGGGACGCTGGTCGTTGATCCCTATGACAAAAAGAACCTGGCGACGCTGCGGAGACTGCGCGGATCGTCTACTTCCTCCCTAACGAAGCCTTGATATCGGCGACCGACGTCAATCGATCGGGATTGAGGTTGTGGACAGACATGATCCGATCGACATCGAGCTTCAATCGCTCAATGTTATCGGCGAACACGATCGTGCCTGTCACCGGCGGATTCGGAACCGGCGCGTCTGCAGGCGGCAGATTGAACATGTCGGCGTACACGAGGATCTTTTCCTTCGGCAAGTAACCGATCACGTTGCCGTCGGCGTGCGGCAGTCCTTTGATCACGTAGAGCTCGAGCGTCCGCGTTGCATCCTGGAAGACCCGCTTGTCGCCCGTGAACCCTTCGATCACCGGCTTCTTCCCCGACTTCGACTGCGAATCCGGCGCCAGCGTCCGCGGCGCAGACAACGCGTTCATCAGGAACGCCTTGTTCACCTCGGGCGTGACGATGGTGATGCCTTCTGCGACGACAGCCGGAAGACCGCTCGTGTGATCGAAGTGGTGATGCGAGATCACGCCGTAGCGGATCGGCTTGTTCGGGATCACCTTCTTCGTCTCGGCGATGATCGCCTGCGCGCGTGCTTCGTTCTGCGGACCCGGCTCGAACAGGACGATGTGATCGGCGAATTCGATGGCGAGCGCGTTGTAGGCGCCGTTGATGCGAAAGACGCCGTCGGCCAGCTTCTCCGATGTCGCGCCAGCCGCCGCTCCTGGACCACCGGGAGCTCCACCCGGACCGCCACCACGTCCGGCGGGCGGAGGCGTCGGCGTCATCAACGCCTGAAGGTTCGACGGGTTCGCGTGCGCGCCGAGCACGTAGGCCTCGAACGTCGGCCAGCCACCACGCTTCTGCACGATGGTTGCGGGAAACTTCAGACCGTTGTTGTCACGATAGTTCGAGTAGTCAGTCTCGACGAGCATGTCGCCAAAGATAGGATTCTCGACCCACGTCTGCACCCGCTCGACGAGGTTCTGATTGTTGATATACCCGACCAGCCGATAGGCCTGTCCTCCCGGCGATTTGATCGGCGAGTTCCACGTCACCACCTGATATCGCCTGCCGCCGACGTTCTGCCCCTTCACGGTCGCGTTATTCGCGACCGCGCCTTTGAGGAAGCCCCACGGCGTGACCCAGATCTCCAGCTGGTTCGCCCATCCTTGCGACTGCGGAGTGATGAGTTGCTGCGTCTGAGGCGTTCCCTGCGCGAGCGTCGCGCGGCCACCCGTGACCGGAACGGCGTAGGAGGCCCACGTGGCACGCGATGCCGGCTGACTGAAGTCGATGGCGCGCACATAGTCGTTCTGTGCCGCCATCGGCCAGGGCTGGTTGGCGTTGTTGTTCTGCCCGAGGTTCCCGGCCTGCGCGGTCCCGTAGAAGTAAATCGAATTAAGGCCATCAACGCCCATTGCTTTCGAGGCGTTCGCGAGCACCGTCCTGGCGTCCTGCGCACTCGCCGTAGACACGGCAAGTCCGAGCATTGCCATTGCAGCGAGCCATTTCCCCAGCATCTTCCACCCTCCGGCCGCCATGATGGCAAAGAAAACCGGCCCCTTCAATCGGTCTGCGAAGGTTTTGCGATAATTTGATCTCGAATGAGCATGAGTCCCACGTATCAGCCGGCCGGGGCCGCGAATGCGCTCGGCCAGCCCGACGTTGTCGTTTCGGCCCGCGAGCTTTTCAAGATCGACACAGACCTCCAGGTGCCGGCCTTCTCGTCCGCGGAAGAGCACGTCCCACCGCTCGACCCGGACTATGTCTTCGACCGCGACACCACGCTGGCGCTGCTCGCAGGGTTCGTGCACAACCGTCGCGTGATGATTCAGGGCCGGCACGGAACGGGTAAATCGAGCCACGTCGAACAGGTCGCTTCTCGTCTCAACTGGCCCTGCGTCCGCGTCAACCTCGATGGACATGTCAGCCGCATGGATCTCATCGGCAAAGACGCCATCGTCGTGCGCGACGGCAAGCAGGTCACCGAGTTCCAGCCCGGGATTCTCACGTGGGCGCTTCAACGTCCGTGTGCGCTCGTCTTCGACGAGTACGACGCGGGACGCGCCGACGTGATGTTCGTCATTCAGCGCGTGCTCGAAGTCGAGGGCCGGCTGACGCTCCTCGATCAGAGCAAGGTCATCGAACCACACTCGTCGTTCCGCCTGTTCGCGACGGCCAACACTGTGGGACTCGGCGACGCCAGCGGTCTCTATCACGGGACACAAACGCTCAATCAGGGCCAGATGGATCGCTGGAACATCGTCGTCACGCTGAACTATCTCGAACACGATCGCGAGGTGGACGTCGTGCTGGCGCGATGCCCCGAATACCGGAACCCTGAAGGGCGGGCGCAGGTCGGCGCGATGGTGGCCCTCGCCAACCTCACGCGGCGCGGATTTGGCGACGGCGATCTGTCGACGCTGATGTCGCCGCGCACGGTTGTGACCTGGGCGCAGAACACCACGCTCTTCCACGACACCGCGCTGGCCTTCAAGCTGACGTTCCTCAATCGCTGCGACGAGGATGAGCGCGCACTGGTCGCGGAGTACTACCAGCGCTGCATCGGGCAGGACCTTCCGGAAGATCGGCGCGGGCCTGGCCTCAGGTGAGCAACAGTCCGTTCCCGGACAAGACGCTCGAAGCTGTCGGCGCCTGTACTCGGGCACTCGGACGCCTCGAGTTCGCCGATGCCGCCGTCGCGTCATCGGATGCCGCAACGTTGTCCGGACTCCGCGCATTCGGGGATCGCCTCGCGCTGCGCGCCCGGTTTCATGACGCGCCGATCCATCAGCGTTCGCGTCCAGGTGGCGAGCTTGATGCCGACGTGTTCGATGCACTCGAACTGGCCCGCCTCGATACCATCGGCGTGCAGTGGCTCCAGGGGGTTGCGAACAACCTTCTCTCGCACCCGGGTGTCGACGCTGATGGCGTGCGATGGCTCGCCTTCGAGGTGTTGAGCGGCGTTGCGGCCCCCAAAGAGAAGACTGACCTCATCAGGAAGCTTCGTCGACAACTCCCTAAGAGCGTTGTGACCGGCCTCGCTCCGCTTGCTGCGCTTCTCAGAGACCAATCTCGATTCAGCGAAGAAGCCGCAAAGTGGATTCGCTCGGCGGTCCCACATATTCCGAAGGCCGATGCGCCCCCGCCGGGAGCGTTGCCCTTCGAGTTGCGGACGAGGGTAAACGTCCGCACTCTCCCTCGACGCGGTGATCCGGGAGCCACCTCGGCACCACTGAAGAAGAGACAGGAAGGAACGCAGGACTCGGAGGGCTCCGCCGGCTCTGGCGCCATCACGAAAGGCGGCACGGAAGGCATCAGCTATCGCGCCTACACGACGGCCCACGATCGCATCGTCAACGCGGCCGCGCTCGCCGATCGCTCCGAGCTCGCCGAGTTGCATCTCAAGCTCGAGGCCGAGCTCGGCTCGATTCGCCCCGTCGTCGCGCGTCTCGCCAAGCGGCTCCTGCGTGTGCTGATGGCGCGACAAACCCGCCACTGGCGTTTCGACCTCGACGAAGGTGTCATCGATGGATCGCGGCTCGCCGCGTTAGTGGCAAGCCGTGGCACGGCACGGCCGTTCAAGGAAGAGGGCGAATCGCCATTTCCGAGCACGGTCGTGACCCTGCTCATCGACCACTCCGGATCGATGCGCGGCAGACCGATGCTCATCGCCGCACTGACCGTGGAGATCTTCGCGCGAGTGCTCGAGCGCTGCGGCGTGCGGTGCGAAGTCCTTGGCTTTACGACCCGCGAGTGGGACGGGGGCGAGCCGGCACGTGAATGGGCCGCGAACGGATATCCCGAGAGTCCTGGCCGCCTGAACGCACTCCAGCACATCATCATCAAGAGCGCCGACATCCCGTGGCGGCGCGCCCGCGTCGCATTGGGACTCTTTCTGCACGACGAGATGTTGAAAGAGAACATCGACGGCGAAGCGCTTGCGTGGGCTCACGCTCGACTGCTCGCGCGATCCGAGCGCCGGCGCATCCTGGTGGTGGTGTCAGACGGCACGCCGATGGACGAGGCGACGCTGGCGGCCAACGGTCACGAGTACCTCGAGAGCCACTTGCAGCAGGTGGTCACCGACATCGAGAATCGTTCGCCGGTGCAGCTGGCGGCGATCGGGATCGGTCACGACGTCTCGCTTTTCTACAGCAACGCCACAACGATCGCCCGCATCGACCACCTCGGCCCGGCCCTCAGCACCAAGCTGACCTCGCTTCTGGCCGAAGACCGTGGCTCGAAGAGGGGCCGAGCGCAGGATTCTGCGTAGCTCACGAGGGTTTCCGAGCGAGAAGGCGCGGGAGTGCGCGCGATTTCACAAGAGAATTCCCTTAGCGTTGCACGCTCCTGCTCTTCTGGTTCCACACCCTTCAGTCGATATGTCTCTCGTATGTCCCGGCAGAGCGCGCGGGTTCCACTTCACATCGACGCAAGCCCGCGGACCAATCCGGCGCCGGACGAGACGCTCGCCGGCCTCGTTCGCCCCACGGCCCCGCTGCGCCCCAGCGCGTCGGCAATGGGCGCGCATGAAGCATTCATCGCCGATCCCACGCTCTATGCCCTGGCCGTTGTCGACGATCACGGCACGCCCATCGGTCTCATCAATCGCTTCCGCTTCCGTGAGACCTTGTGGGAGCAGTCTGGCGAAGAGACACTGAAGAACCGACCGGTCGGCATGGTCATGGACAGGACACCGCTGATCCTCGACGAGCACGCACCCATCGAACACCTCAGCGAGATTCTGAGCGACGACAGCACCAAGTACATCTTCGACGGCTTCATCGTGACGCGCCGCGGGAAGTACCTCGGCATCGGCACTGGCTTCAGCCTGATGCGCCGCATCACCGAGCGACGCCAGGCCACACTGGCGCACCTCGCGTATCACGACACGCTGACAGGCCTGCCCAACCGTCAACTGTTTCTCGACAGACTCGGTCAGGCCATTGCCAGCGCCGCGCGCAATCGCCGGCGGCTCTCAATCTTCTACATCGACCTCGATCGCTTCAAAGTCGTCAACGACGGTCTCGGACACACCATTGGCGACCTCCTGCTCCAGCAGATCGCCGAACGCTTCCGATCGGTCATCCGCAAGCAGGACACCGTCGCCCGCCTGAGCGGCGATGAGTTCGCCGTCGTGCTCACGGAGATGGCATCGTTCGAGCAAGCCGAGCTCGTCGCGCAGAAACTCCTCGACGTCGTCCGCCAGCCATTCGTCCTCGACGGTCACGAGGTCCACATCTCGTGCAGCATCGGCGCAGTTGAGTATCCGAATCACAGCGAGAACCAGCACACGCTCCTCCGCATGGCCGACGATGCGCTATCGGCCGCGAAGCGGTTCCGGAACACGATGCGCAGATATACGGACGACATGGCGCGGCCGGCAGCGACAACGCCGCTCGTGTTCAGCACCGTTCGGCGCGCGATCGATTTCGGCGAGCTCGAGGTGTACTACCAGCCGCAGGCAGACATGCGAACCGGAGCCATCTGCGCACTCGAGGCGCTGGTGCGCTGGAACGACCCGTCGAGAGGCTTCGTCTCGACGAACGAGCTGATCCAGCTCGCGGAAGACGCCGGGCTGATCTCGGAGATCACGCATTTCGTGTGCGGATCGGCAATGAAACAGTTCCGAGCCTGGCAGGAGTCGCGAATCGGACACGGTTTGCGGCTCGCGGTCAACATCTCCGGCATCGAAGTCCGTGACGGCGTACTGCCGGCGATGCTCCGCGAACACATTCGGCACGCAGGCCTGTCGATGTCGATGCTCGAATTGGAGCTCACGGAGAGCGGCCTGATGTTCTCCGACGCCATCGCGACGCAGCTGCTTTCTGATCTTCGCGAAGAAGGCGTGCGCGTGTCGGTCGACGACTTCGGAACCGGCTACTCGTCGCTCGGACGTCTGCAGCGTCTGCCGGTCGACGTCCTGAAGATCGACAAGGCGTTCATCGAGGACATCGGCACCGGCGCCAGGCAGGGCGCGCTCGTCCGCGCCATCGTGATGATGGCTCATTCGCTCGACTTGACGGTCGTGGCCGAAGGCGTCGAGACCGACGTCCAGCGCGTCTTCCTGGAACGTCATGGCTGCGACCTGTATCAGGGGCACCTGCTCAGTCCTCCACTGCCACCCTCGCAGATGGAGCAATACCTGAGTGAGCGGCACGCCGCTCCGAGCGCCGTTGGGCGCGGGCGCAAGACACGCGTACACACGTCCTCCACCTCCGCGCGCACCGTCGAGCAGTCACTTCCACTTCAAGAGTGATTCTGAGACTCGCTCGCAAGCTTTGAGCGAGGCGCGCCCCTGATGCAGCATCGGGTTGCCCGTGCGGCATCCGGCCTCGCTGAATCTCTGCGCGTGGCCGTGCCAGTCGACGGTCCCGGCCGTACACGGCCGAGGTCGAGCTGCGCTACCAAGCCATCGGCAGGAAGTCCTACCTCGGCGTTCTGACGCCCGGTGTTAGGATCGTCCCTTCCTTCTCTGACCTCACCTTGATGGCAGCTGCGCGGATCTCACAACACGACCTTGTCTCCACGAGGCGGGCATGAACGTTCGGCCCGGCTCACCGTATCCTCTCGGCGCAACCTGGGACGGCTCCGGCGTCAACTTCGCGATCTTCTCGGAGCACGCGCTGAAGGTTGAGTTGTGCCTGTTCGATTCGCCCGACGCCGCGCGCGAGTCCGCTCGCATCACGCTGCCCGAGCAAACCGACCTCATCTGGCACGGCTACATCCCGGGCATCCTGCCGGGTCAGTTGTACGGCTACCGGCTCCATGGTCCGTACTCACCTGAGCACGGGCAGCGGTTCAATCCCAACAAGGTCGTGCTCGAGCCGTATGCGAAGGCGATCGGCCGCAACATCCGCTGGAGCGACGAAGTCCACGGATACCGCTTCCGGGACCCCAAAGAAGACCTCGCCTTCGACAGCCGCGACAATGCCCCCTTCGCGATGCTGGCCGCGGTCATCGATCCGGCCTTCACGTGGGGTGACGATCGTCGCCCGCGCACGCCGTGGCACGAGACGGTCATCTACGAATTGCACGTCAAGGGTTTCACGCGACGACATCCGCGCCTGGCGGAGGCGAT
Organism: uncultured Acidobacteriota bacterium; assembly: GCA_963772955.1. GTDB lineage: Bacteria > Acidobacteriota > Vicinamibacteria > Vicinamibacterales > UBA2999 > Gp6-AA40. Next base: position 590,423 of record CAVYZF010000011.1, read on the forward strand.
GCGGGGCACTTACGCGGGGCTCGGATCGGATGAGGCGATCCAGCATCTGAAAACCCTCGGCGTCACGGCCGTCGAACTGATGCCGGTGCATCACCATGCGTACGATCGGCACCTCATCGAGCGTCACTTAAGCAACTACTGGGGATACAACACCAGCGCCTTCTTCGCGCCCGATACCCGCTACTCGATGAGCAAGAGTTCGTCCGGATCGGTGCGCGAGTTCAAGACGATGGTCCGCAATCTGCACGCAGCCGGGATCGAAGTGATTCTGGACGTCGTGTACAACCATACGGCCGAGGGCGATCACCTCGGACCCACGCTGTCGCTCCGCGGCGTCGACAATGTCGCGTACTATCGCCTGGATCCGAGGAGCCCACGCTTTTATCAGGACTATACCGGCTGCGGGAACACGCTCAACATGCGCCACCCGCGCGTGCTGCAGCTCATCATGGACAGCTTGCGCTACTGGATCCTCGAGATGCACGTCGACGGATTCCGCTTCGATCTGGCAAGTGCCCTCGCGCGTGAATTACACGCAGTCGATCGCCTCGGCGCGTTCTTCGACATCATTCATCAGGACCCGGTGATCTCTCAGGTCAAGCTCATCGCCGAGCCATGGGATCTGGGTGAGGGTGGTTATCAGGTTGGCAACTTCCCGGTCGGCTGGGCGGAATGGAACGGCCGCTATCGCGACTCGATCCGGCGATTCTGGCGATCCGACGGTGGCCTGATCTCCGAGCTCGCGACACGTATCGCTGGAAGCAGCGACCTCTACGACCATAGCGGACGCCGGCCGCACGCAAGCGTGAACTTCGTGACGTGTCATGACGGATTCACGCTGAACGATCTGGTCAGCTACAACCAGAAACACAACGAGGCGAATCTCGAGGGCAACCGCGACGGCGAGAACAACAACCACAGCTTCAACTACGGAGTCGAAGGGCCAACCTCCGATCCGAAGATCCGCGCCGTCCGCGAACGTCAGAAGCGCAACTTCCTGGCAACAGTGTTCCTGTCGTTGGGAGTACCGATGCTATACGCCGGCGACGAGATGGGGCGCACTCAGCGGGGCAATAACAACGCGTACTGCCAGGACAACGAGATCAGCTGGGTGGATTGGCAGCGGTCTGTCGAACAGGAGGACCTGCTACGGTTCACCAAGTACATGATCGAGTTGCGCCGCGACCAGCCGGTACTCAAGCGGCGCCGATTCTTTCAGGGCAGAAGCACTCGCGAAGGCGCCCCGAAAGACATCACCTGGTTCGCACCGGACGGTAGTGAGATGTCTGACGCGACCTGGGGCAACGCGGATGCACGCACGCTCGGCGTACAGGCTGGACGGCACGCAGATCGACGAAACCGACGAACACGGTAACCCGATCGTCGGCGACACGTTGTTTCTATTGATCAGCGCTCACGATGAACCGATCCGCTTCGCCTTCCCTGCTCCGACATCGACGCAACAGTGGCTCCGGCTGCTCGACACATCCGATGCGCGCTGGGCGAGGCATGTCGCTTGTGACAGCACCCACTACGAGCTCGCCGCCCACTCCATCGTCGTGTTCAGGCTGACCGACCGATCGACCAATGGTGGTGCCGCGTGAGCACGCCGCTGCCGATGCCCGCGCCCGATCCGCAGCCGTTGTGGTACAAAGACGCCGTCATCTACCAGCTGCACGTCAAAACGTTTGCGGACAGCAACGGCGATGGCATCGGCGACTTCAAGGGACTGTCGAGCAAACTCGACTACCTCGCGGACCTCGGCGTCACCTGCCTGTGGCTTCTGCCGATGTATCCGTCGCCGTTTCGCGACGACGGATACGACATCGCGGACTACTACAGCATTCATCAGAGTTACGGCACACTCGATGATTTTCGCGAGTTCCTCGCTGCCGCTCACGCCCGTCGCCTGCGCGTCGTCACGGAGCTGGTGCTCAATCACACGTCCGATCAGCACGCGTGGTTCAAGGAAGCACGCTCGTCGCGCGACAACCCTCGACGCGACTGGTACGTCTGGAGCGACACGGACGATCGCTACCGGAACGTCCGCATCATCTTCGTCGACATCGAGCGCTCGAACTGGGCGTGGGATCCTGAATCCAAAGCGTACTACTGGCATCGCTTCTTCAGCCACCAGCCGGATCTGAACTACGACAACCCGGCGGTCCGCGAAGAGATGTGGAACGTGATGCACTTCTGGCTCGGGCTCGGCGTCGACGGGTTCCGGGTCGACGCGGTGCCGTATCTGATCGAGCGCGAGAACACGAGCTGCGAGGGGTTGCCGGAAACGCATGAGGTGATCAGGTTCCTGCGCGGAAAGCTCAACGAGCACTTTCCCGATCGCATGCTCCTGGCTGAGGCGAATCAGCCACCCGAGCTCGTGCGCTCGTACTTCGGCGAGGGCGACGAGTTCCACATGGCGTTTCACTTCCCGCTGATGACGCGCATGTTCATGGCGGTCCGCCTCGAGGACCGCAAGCCGCTCGTCGAAATCATCGAACGCACACCGGAGATTCCGGAGAGCTGCCAGTGGGGCATCTTCCTTCGCAACCACGACGAGCTGACACTCGAGATGGTGACCGACGTCGAACGCGCGTACATGATCGACGAGTACGCGCGTGACCCCGCATCGCGCATCTACCTCGGAATACGGCGGCGGCTGGCGCCGCTGCTCGACGGCGATCGCCGGCGCATCGAGTTGATGAACGGGATGCTGATGTCGATGCCGGGCAGCCCCATCGTCTACTACGGCGACGAGATCGGCATGGGGGACAACATCTACCTGGGCGACCGCAACGGCGTGCGAACGCCGATGCAGTGGAGCGGTGGATGGAACGCCGGCTTTTCCTCGACCGATCCCGAGCGCCTGGCGCAGCCACTCATCTCCAATCCCCTGTTTGGCTATCAAATCGTCAACGTCGAATCACAGAAGCGCTCGGAACACTCTCTCTTGAACTGGATGCGCCGGCTGATCGCCGTGCGGCAATCATCGACCGTCTTCAGCCGCGGCAAGACGACGTTCCTGAAGCCGGCGAACCATCGCGTGCTGGCGTACCTGAGAACGCTCGGCAAGGAACAGGTGCTCTGCGTCTACAACCTGTCGAGCAGCGCGCAGGCGGTCGAGCTCGAGCTGGAGTCGCTCGCCGGCGCCCTTCCGATCGAGATGTTCGGACGAAGCCTCTTCCCCCGCATAGGCGAGTTGCCGTACATGCTCACCTTGGGTCCATACGCGTTCTTCTGGTTCAAGTTGCGACGTCTCTAACGCGGGTAGGTTGTGGCGCAGGACAGCGTGCTCTCGGATGAACTGCTGCATCACCTGATGGCTGTCGGCCACGTCGATGTCCTCGTCGGCGTGCCCACGCTGAACAACGCCTCCACCGTGCGCCCGGTCGTGAGGGCCGTTCATCAGGCCTTCTCCAGGTACTTCCCACGCGACCGCACCGTCCTCATCAACTCCGACGGCGGATCCGACGATGGGACGCCAGGAATCGTCCGAAACGCATCGGTCGACGACACGGACACCGTCACCGTGTCCCACTCGCTGCGGACGATGCACCGGATCAGCACGCCGTATCACGGCGTTCCCGGAAAAGGGAACGCATTGCGGCAGATCATGACGGCGGCGGAGCTCACGCAAGCGCGAGCCGTGGCCGTGCTGAACGCGGATGTCACGGGGATCACACCGGAAGGAGTCGCGGCGTTGGTCCGGCCCGTTCGCGATCAGCAGTTCGACTACGTCGCACCGGTATATCAGCGTCATCCCCTCGAGGGCCCGCTCGTCACGCAGCTCGTGCGGCCGTTGATGCGCGCGGCGTACGGCTGGCAGGTGCGCGAGCCGCTCGCGCCGGAGTTCGGCTGCTCGAATCGGTTCGTCATGCACTGTCTCGAACAGGATGTGTGGGACAGCGAGCTCGGTCGCGTCGGCATCGATCTGTGGGTCACCGCGGAGGCTCTCGCGAAGGGCTTCAAGTCTTGTCAGGCCGGCCTCAGCCCTCATCCCGCAACGTCGCCGCGCACGCCATTCGGAGAGTTGTTCGCACAGGTGGTGGAGTCGGCGTTCGCGTGCCTCGAGCGGCACGCGCCGTATTGGCAGGCACGAAACGGATCCGAACCCATGCTCATGGCGAGCCCGCCGCCGAGTGCGACCATCGAGCCGCCCGCCGTCGACGGCACGCGACTGACCGAGACGTTTGCGAAGGACGTCGAGAGCCTTCAATCCGTACTCGAGTCCATCGTGAGCGAAGCGACGCTGGCCAGCCTGGACGCGCTGGCCGAGAGGCAGCCGGCGCGACTGCGGTATCCGGATGCGTTATGGGTCTCGACGGTCTACGAGTTCCTGCTCGCATATCGCAGCGGCGTCATGAGACGCGACCACATCGTTCGGGCGCTCGCGCCGTTGTATCTGGGGCGGACCGGATCCTTCCTCCGGCAGTACGCCACGTCACCTGAGGCAGAGGTGGACGAGGCTCTTGAAAACCTGTGCCGCGAATTCGAACGGTCGAAGCCCGACCTGATTCAGCGCTGGAACCAATCGAGGACCCTGCGTTGATGCCCGGCAGAGTCCTCGACTGGTTCCGTATCTTTTGGCGCGCGCTTGGCGCGCGAGCCCGAGGTGAGTCATGGCTCAGATGATCGCGAACGCCATCAGGCAGGCCGGTACGAACTTCGTCGAATCACTCGCCCTCTTTCTGCCCCGCGTGGTCACGACTCTGGCCATCATCGCCGTGGGATGGCTGATCGCCATGCTGCTGCGGACAATCGTCCGCGCCGTGGCCGGATGGCTGCGGATTAACGTCGCGGCAGAGCGTTTCGGCGTAGCGCCTCTGCTGAAGACGGCCGACCTTCCTCCAGCCGACGCCCTGCTTGGCGCCATCGTTTTCTGGCTCGTGTGGCTGGGGTTTCTGCTGTCGGGCATCGATGTGCTCGGGTTCACGTCTCTTCAGGGACTGCTCGCCAGCTTCTGGGCGTTCGTCCCCCGCCTGCTGCTCGCCGTCGTGATCCTCATCATTGGATTTGTGGTGGCGAACTTCGCGTGGCGCGCTACTCTGTTGGCAGCCGTCAACGGGCGCGTACCCTCACCCCGCCTGCTGAGTGGCGCCGTTCGCTGGTTGATTCTGATCCTGACCGGCGCGATGGCACTCGAGCAGATCGCGGTGGCTCGAACGGTGGTCCTGACGGCGTTCGCGATCGCGTTCGGCGCGTTGAGTCTGGCGGTGGCGATCGCGTTTGGCATCGGGGGCGGAGGCATCGCCAAGCGAATCCTGGAGCACCAGTTCCCGGAGCAGCAGCGGTCGAGCGCCGATGAAATCTCGCACCTCTAGCCGCCGCGCAAGCTGGCACATAGATTGAAGAAGCGTGCAATATGACGGTCCGTGTTGAGAAACTCCAGGCTCCTACTCCATCGCTGTTCGCGCTGGCGGTGCTGGGACTCCTGTCGACTACGACAGCGGTCTTCGTGCGCTGGTGGCAACAGCCAACGACCATGGTCATGAGCGAGGACTGGCTGAACGATCAGGCTCGCTTCGACTCCAAACGGGGCTCATACTAGGCTGGTCCTCCCGCAGGATTCCCCCCACGACTATGGGAGTGCCGTGTCCGGGCGTCGAAGTTTTAGACTAATGCGGGGACTCTTTCAGCCCGCATGGCCGACGCCGCTACCTACGCCACGATGATTCCGCTCGCAGCAGCTGCTCTTGCGGCCGCTGTCGCTGTCTGGCTGCTCCTGCGAGTGGCCACGCGGTCCATCGACCGCTTCGCGGCGCGGCACGAGCACGCGGAACTGTTCGAGGAAGCCGCCGCCTTCGCCAAGCGGCTGACACGATTCGTCCGGTCGACGCTCTGGTTCATCGCGTTCCTGGCCGCCAGCCTGGTGATGCTGCGGGGGCTGGGCGTCCGCGGAACGCCGAGGTTGTCGCTCGAAGAGCTGGTGGCCTGGCTCCTTGGCCCAGGGCTTCGGCTCATCGTCATCGCCACGAGCGCGTATCTCATCGCCCGCGGCACGCACTTCCTGATCGACAGCCTGCAGATCTTTCTCGTCTCGCGTGACGCCAGCGAGATGGGTGTGCTGGAGCGGAAGAAGCGAATCCAGACGCTCGGTCAGCTCCTGCGTGTGGTCGCGACGCTCCTCGTCGTCGGCGTCGCCACGTTGATGGCGCTGTCGCTCTTCAACGTCGACATTCGTCCGATTCTGACCGGCGCCGGCATCGCCGGCCTCGCAGTGGGCTTTGGCGCGCAGAACCTCGTTCGCGACATCATCGCGGGATTCTTCCTGATTCTCGAAGATCAAGTCCGTCTCGGAGACGTCGTCTCGATCAACGGCAAGTCGGGTCTCGTCGAGGCCATCCGTCTAAGGACGATTGCGCTGCGCGGCCAGGACGGCACCGTGCACGTCATCCCCAACGGCGTGATCAACGAGCTCTCCAACATGACGAAGGACTATTCGTACGCGGTGCTCGACATCGGGATCCCGTACGAGGAGAACGTCGACAAGGTCGAGGCCATCCTGCGATCGGTGGCCGAAGAACTGCGGTCTGACCCGGTCCATGGACCCACTATCCTCGAGCCGCTCGAAGTCGTCGGCGTCGAAGCGTTCGGCGAGTCGTCGATCCTGTTCCGTGTTCGGATCAAGACGGTGCCCATCCAACAGTGGGGAGTCGGACGCGAGCTCCGCCGCCGAATCAAGACCGCGTTCGAAAAACGCGGCGTGCAGTTCCCACCGAGACCCGTCACCGTTCGACTGAAGACCGCAAGCGGGTCGACGCACGATGAGGAACACACGTCCGCCGCCGAGAAGGTCTGAATGGACGACTCCTTTACCGTCACCTGTCCGTACTGCGGAGAGGAAGTCGAGATCTACATCGAGCCCGACGTGCGCGGCACGTTCGTCCAGGACTGCGAGGTGTGCTGCAATCCCTGGCGCGTCCGCGTCTATCGCGGCGATGGCGAGCGCTATGTCGATCTCCAGCGCGCCGACGGTTCCGAGTAGAATCGCGCCATGACCGTCGTCGATCGAGCCGCCGCGCTGGTCCCGATGCTCGCGGAGCTGGCACCCAAAGCGGAACAGGCGCGGCGCGTGTCGGACGAGAGCCTCGATGCGCTCAGCGAGGCTGGCGTCTTCCTGATGACGGCGCCCAGGCGCCATGGCGGCGCCGAGGCGAACTTCCAGACGCAGTGCGACGTGCTGGCGCACATCGCTCGCGGGTGTCCGTCCACCTCATGGGTGGCAACGATCTACAGCGCTATGTCGTGGCTGGCCGCGACGTTTCCCGATCAGGCGCAGGAGGAGATCTACGCGGACGGCGACCCGCGCATCAGCGGCGTCTTCGCCCCAACCGGGACCGCCACGAAAAAGGACGGAGGCCTCGTCGTCAACGGACGGTGGGGCTTCAACACCGGGTGCCATGGGGCGAAGTGGACGGTGTTGAACGCGGTGGTCGGCTCAGGTGCCGACGCAGTGCCGACGTGCGTCCTCGCACGAAGCAGCGACCTCACCATCGTGGACGACTGGTACGCGACCGGGATGTCCGCGACGGGAAGCAACACGATCGTGGCCGAGAACGTGTTCGTCCCCGGTCATCGGTGTATGTCGCTTCCCGACATGCTCGAGGCGCGCTATCCACCAAACCGGCACAATGCGGCCAATCCGTATTTCAACTATCCGTTGTCTCCCGTGCTGACGGTGAACGCGGGCGGCACGCCGCTCGGCATGGCGCAAGGCGCGCTCGAGACGTTCCGCGATCGCCTGCCGGGACGCGGCATCGCCTACACGTTTTACACGAACAAGTCGGAAGCGGCCGTCACGCACCTGCAGGTCGCGGAAGCCGTCCTGACACTCGACTCCGCGGACGCCCACGTGCGCAAGGCATCGGCTCTCCTCGATGGGCTCACGAGTGGTCCGATGTCGGTCGACGCGCGCATCCGGTCGCGGGCCCACATCGCGTATGCGATGGGACTCGCGCGCCAGGCGGTGGACACGCTCTTTTACGCGAGCGGCGCGTCGTCCATCCAGGCGCATGTGCCGATTCAGCGTTTCCAGCGCGACGTGCAGGCGCTCGCGAACCACGCGATCATGCACACGCAGACCGCGCTCGAACTATACGGGCGCGTGTTGTGCGGGTTGCCTCCGAACACCCCGATCTTCTGACGCACGTGGCGCGACAGGCTCGAGGCTCTGCCCCCTGCGACCCGTTGCCGTGGCGGAGGCGAGTATCCTGGCGTGATCCGGCAAGCGTGTTCACAGGCGTCGCGCTGATCGTTGGCGCGCTGCTGGTCGGTGTCACGCCACCATTCCAGGTGCCGGACGAGCCAAACCATTTTTACCGCGCCTTTCAGGTCTCCGAAGGCCGACTCGTGCCTCAGAAGACCTCGACTTCCGTAGGTGGTCTGTTGCCGCGGAGCCTTCAGGAACTCTCTCGTGACGTCATGGGAAATGTTCCGTTCAACCCCGAGGTCAAACAGGACCTCACGGCCTGGGCGCGTGCGTTCGAGATGCCTCTCCGTTCAGACGATCGAATCGACACTCCCTTTCCGAACACCGCACTGTCGGGCCCGATCGCCTACGTGCCGCAGGCGATCGGGATCAACTTCGCCCGGATCGTCGGGGCGTCGGCACTCATGGTGTTCTACTGGGGGCGCATTTCAACTCTGTTGCTCTGCGTTGCGGTCACCGCTGTAGCGATTCGCTGCCTCCCGATTCGACGATGGACCTGCGTACTGCTGTCACTCTTGCCGATGACCGTGTTCGTTCGCTCGTCGTTGTCTTCCGATGGGCCAACGCTGGCGCTCGCGATGCTTGCTCTGGCGATCTGTCTCAAGCCCGCCGATCTCGGCGCGCCCGCGGTCGATCCGCAAGGACGACGTCGGCTCTTCGGCGTTGCCGCGCTGCTGGCTCTAGGCAAGCCCCCGTATGGGTTAGTCACCTTACTCGCCCTGGCGACGCCCTCACGCCTTCTCGGTGGGCTGAAGCCGTGGGTGTCCACGATGCTGGCGCTGGCGGTCACAATCGTCGCCCTGCAGGGGGCGTGGGGGCTCGCCATGCGTGGCAAGACCGTCGTCTCGGCGCCTGGTGCCGATCCCCAGGCGCAGTTGAAACACGTACGCGAACAACCGCTGGACGTTGCGAGTTTCCTCGTGAAGGACTTTCTTCACAGCATCCCAAGGCTGACCCATGAGGCGCTGGGTGTATTGGGTTGGCTCGATGCAGCCGTCCCGAGACCCGTCGCGCTGTTCCTCGGAATGCTGATCGTTCTCGTCGCACTCGGCGAGCCCGGTCTGCCGCCGATGTGCGCAGGTTTTCGCTGGCTCGCCTTGTCGATCGGTATCGCTGGCGCACTGGCGCTACAGGTGCTGAACTTCGTCTGGTGGACGCCGCCCGATGCGCCGTCTGTCGCAGGTATTCAGGGCAGACATCTTCTCGCCTTCGTTCCGTTTCTGTTCGTGGCAATTGACTCGCCGGATTGGATCGCGCGCCCTCTCTCGCGCCTGCGTCCAATCTTCATCGTCGCCTTCCTCGTTGTAAGCGCAACTGCGACGCTGCTGACGGTCGTCAATCGCTACTACGAGCCAGCGGCGTCGAGCAGCCTCGAGACGCTTCCGAGCAGGGCGTCGGCGGCGAACGGCTTCTGAATGAAGCGCATGGCGGGATCGGTTTCCGCACCCTCGAGGACGTCCTCGTCGAGGTACCCGGACATGAACACTACGCGAAGGGCCGGATAGCGGACCCGAAGACGGGCGAACAGATCGGGCCCGCGTCCGCCGGGCAGCATCACATCCGCGACGAGGACGTCGACCTGCCCGACTTCAGACATGACGGATTCGGCCTGCTCGGGCGTCGACGCTTCATAGACACGATGCCCGGCGCGCTCGAGGATCACCCTCGAGACATATCGAACGGCTTCCTCGTCCTCGACGATGAGCACCGAGGAGCGCGGAGAGTCGGCGGTGAGCACCGCAGGCTCCGCACTGGGCACCAACCGTTCGCGAACGGAATCCGCCACTCGAGGCAGATAGACACGGAAGGTCGAGCCTTTTCCGATCTCGCTTTCCACCGCGATGTAGCCGTGCGCAGCGGTCACGATCCCGTGAACCGTCGCGAGCCCGAGACCAGTTCCTTTTCCACGGTCCTTCGTCGTGAAGAATGGCTTGAAAAGCTGCGCGCGCACCTCCTGGCTCATACCGACGCCAGAATCGGCGACAGCGATCATCACGTAGTGACCGTTTGCGATCTGCCCGCTGTGTGCGTCGATTCCTGCCTCGACGCGCACGTGCGCAGTCTCGATGCAAATGCCGCCGCCCTTGGGCATCGCGTCCCTGGCGTTGACCACAAGGTTGACCACCACCTGTTCGAGCTGCCCGCGATCGGTTCGAATCGAATCGAGGTCGTCAGCGAGGTTCGTCGTCAGCGTCATGTGTTCGCCGATCAACCGGCGCAGCATATCGAGGAGATCGGCGACCACCTCGTTCGCGTTCAGGACCGTGACCTCAGGCACTTCCTGCCGGCTGAAGGCCAGCAACTGTCTGGTCAGAGCCGTGGCGCGCGTCGCGGCCTTGACGACTTCATCCACGTTCCGGCGACGGACCGGATCGTTCATGCCCTCCTTCACCAGCGTCGCATATCCCAGAATCGCGGTCAGCAGGTTGTTGAAGTCGTGCGCGACGCCTCCAGCGAGTTGTCCCACGGCCTCCATCTTCTGCGCTTGAAGGAACTGCGCTTCGAGAAGGTGTCGCCCGGTCACATCGACGGTCACGCCAATCAGCCGCTCGTGGCTTTCCGCAGGATCCGCAACGACGCGCCCGGCACTTCGCATCCACCGGATGCCGCCGTCCGGCACCACCACGCGTGACTCGAGGTCGAAACCACTCTTCGTCCCGATCGCTCGATCGATCGCCGTCGTCGCCTCGGCCCGATCGTCCGGGTGCAACCGCTCGACGATGTCGGCGAGTGTTCGGATGGCATCTGGCGACGAGGCAAGCAGCGGAGAGGCGTTCTCGGTCCAGACCACCGCATGCGTATCGAGGTCGACCTCCCACACGCCGACGCCGAGCGAGGCGAGCGCGGTAGACGTTCGTTTCTGCGACTCACGCAGCGCTTCCTCAGCGCGTTTGAGCTCGGTGATGTCGTGAATAGTGATAATGGCACCTCTGATGCCGCCGTCCGCATTCTTGAGGGGCGTGTGGGTGACGAGCAGCCATGCCGAACTCCCCGACGGATCGAGACGCTCGACATCGCCTTCGATATGCTGGCCTGCCAGTGCTCGCTCCATCGAGTCGAGCTCCGACAGGACTCCGAATGAGGTGGCCTGCACGAGCGGCTTGCCCACGACCTCGGGTGCCGGGATCCCGGTGAGCCGCTCCATGAACGGGTTCCACAACACGCACCGGCGATGCTCGTCGACGACGACGATCCCTTCCTGCGCGCTCGCAACAATCTGCGTGTTGAACTCGGACGACTCTCGCAGCACACGCTCAGCGGATTGGCGGCGTTCCTCGCTGCGGTCCAGGCGCGAGGCATACATGACGACGATGAAGGTGAAGAGAACAGTTGTGGCAATGGTCAGGACTGCGGCGCCAATCGTCGGCTCGTACCACTCCACCCGGCGACCGAGCACATGAATCCAACCGAGCACGAATGGCGCGATGGCGACGAACGGCACCATGTAGCGGGCCAGGACCCCGCCGGGCCCATCGCTCCTCAGGACTCGAAGCGGCCCACCGATGTGGTCGACCGCCGCTGTACCAAGACCGAGGACTGTCATCCCCAGCGACGTAAACACCATCTGGGAGACGGACGCCCATGAATAGAGCCCGACGCCGTAGGTGTAGACAATCAGACTCGCCCAGCCGACAAAGGCGGCAGCCAGCGCCGTCTCTCCGCCCTTCGAGCGACCTTGCGATCGAGGACTCGTCAACAGGAGCAGAGAGATCCCCTGCAGCGTGAAACCGAGGGCGGCAAGAAGTCCCATCCGCACCGGCTCGGTCGTCAGGATTCCAGCCCTAGCCAGCACGTGGCCGATCCACGTCACCCCCATCAGCACGAGCAGGCCGCAGGCAAAGAGTCGGGCCCACAAGTAGGCTCCGGGTCCGCGCAACAGCATCAGCAGTGCCGCGCCACCAAGAACGAGACTCGTAGCAGCGCTGGCTTTCATGGCGGTGATGCCAGGGAGGAGGCGCGTGGCTCGTTCGATCTCGAAGGCCCAACCCACGAGGACAAGCCCACCTAGAACGAGACTGACCAACGCGGCTACGAACGGAAGGGATGAGAGCCAACCGGACCGGGGGTCGCGAACATGATCCGAGATACCTGGCGAACTGACAGCCGTCCGCCCACCGAGGGGGCCGTGGTCCAATGAGGCTCCTGTTCGGCGCGTTCACCGGCATCTCACAGGCCAGCAAAATTCCGGAGGACCGCGCTTGATACTGAACGTCGAAGCCCTAGTATTTGGACAACCACCTCAGCTTCGCCGCTCAGCAGTTTTTTTCTACCATGCGCGGATGCACCGTTTTGCACACTAATTCAATCGCCATCTGCACGGAATCAGACCCTCTTCTGTAAAGGATGTAAAGGCCGTGGCACGCTTTAGGACTCTATGGTGCTTAGTGATCGCCTTTGGCAGGCGAATCGGTCTGAGGATGGCCCTGGCTTGATCGCGGTTCGCGCGTGATTTCGATCACCATCGCGATCGAACCGACCACGAAGAGCGCGTAGAACGGCGCGTAGACCAGCTCGGCAAGCCGCATCAACATCTCGACAAACGCCACGATCACGACCACGACGCACTGCCACGTCTTCGAGCGGACCGTCGTTTTGGGGTCCGTGATCATGAAGAAGATGAAGAGCTGATACATCGGGCCTGTGATTGGCGCGACGGTCGCGAGCCATGGGACGCCGGTCAGCGCACTGCGAACGAACGAGAAGAGGAAGAACGCAGCAACGTAGGCCACCGAGATGTGTGCGCGACCAACACGCCACACGATCACGGCGCCAAGCAGCCAGATCACCGCCATCGGCGCGACCGCGTTGCCCCACTGAATGCTGAGCACCGTCACCGTCGCCGGCGCGAGCAGCACCATTGCGCTCACACCGAAGTTCGTCGGGTTCCAGATGTGGCGTCCCTTCACGCGCAGTACGTACTTCGAGAGGATCGAGATGAAGCTCGTGAAGAAGTACGGCCACAGGAATGGTGACCGGATCAGAATCCCCGCGCTGATGCCGCTGATGTAGGCGCTCGCCGGGTGCGGCCACTTCCCGTACGTGATGCGGCCGAGGACGAGCTCGGTTCCAATCGCGACGACGATCGAGAGCGCCGTGCGCTCCCAACCCTCGAGGATTCCAAATGAGAGGTTGGCGCCGACGAGGATGCTGGTGATGAGGATCGGCGGGAGGAATCGGTTGTCGATCGCGAACAGCCCGCCGCGCCGCGCCGGAACCGGCTGCGCCGACGATAACGCCTGCCCACCAGAGCCATGGCGAAGGCGGGCGTTCGCGTCACCGGCCATCGGGTTCCTTGACGTGATGCCTGATGTCGACGGATGGACTCGCGATTGTCTGCGCCGCTCCCGAGGGCCAGCGAATCACCACGCGATCGACGGTGCGCGACGAACCGAGGCCGTAGTGCAGCCACCTCTGATTCTGTGCGCTGAACCCTGACGCGGCCGTCACCTGTTGCGCCTGAACGTGCCCGTTCCAGTGCAGCTCGACGCGCGCACCGATCGCGCTCCGATTGCTTTTCGTCCCTTCGAGCTCGAACTGGATCCAGTGACGCTCGGGAGCGACACTGGTCTCGTAGATCAGGAGCGGGCCACGCTGGTTCGCCACGATCACGTCGAGTTCGCCGGTGTTCCGCAGATCGGCCAGTGCAACCGCGCGCCCATCGTTCGTGTCGGTGGCACCGATGGCCTGCGCGACGTCGGTGAAGTTTCCGAAGCCATCGTTGATCCAGACGTGCTTGCGCTGATACCCCGACAGGCTTCGCCCCTTCATCGCCGGCCAGTTCGCGGCATCGCCGATGATCGAGCTGTGCCCGACGGCAATCACCGAGAAGTCGTACCAGTAGCTGCTTCGCTCGCCCGCTGAAATGTATCCGTTGACCAGATAGATGTCCTGCGCGCCGTCGTTGTTCAGATCGCCGAACTGCGCGCCCCAGCTCCATCCCCCGAGGTCAACGCCGAGCGTCGTCGCCAGGTTCTCGAAAACGGGACGGCCGGCGCCGGCGGCCTTCGGCACCCACAGATCGTTGCCTTGCACGAGTTGTCCAGGCTCGGAGATGTTCGTCTTGTAGATCGAGAGGCGGCCGTCGTTAAAGACATCGCCCAGTGCCGCGTTCATTCCGCTCTTCGGTGCACGCCCGACACCCGTCTCCATCGCAACGTCTTCGAAACGCCTGCCATCACGGTTGCTGAACATCTCGGAGACGCCGTAGTCGTTGGCAAGGAAGAGCCCGGGATAACCCGTCCCCTGCAGATCCACGGCCGTCACGGCCAGCGTCCATCGACGGCTCGTGATCCCCATGGCCGCGGTCACATCTTCGAACGCACCACCGCCGCGATTGCGCAACAGATACTTGCGTCCGCCGTTGTTCGCGTACTCGAAGCTCTCCGGCATGATGCGGGTTGTCTTCAGGTTCCAGAGATCGACGTCATCCGGCCAGTACCCCGCCAGAAACAGATCGAGCCGGCCGTCTCTGTCGTAGTCCAGCCACGTCGCAGCGTTCGCGTTCACCCAGCGAGGGAGTCCGGTTCCAGCGGCAACGAATCGCTTCCCGCCCTCGTTGTGAAAGAGCTGCGGTTGGCCGTAGCGATAAAGCAAGAGATCGTCGAAGCCGTCGTTGTCGTAGTCGCCCCACACGGAACCCATCGACACGCCGGTGTCGCGCCGGTTGACGTCAGCAAGACCGACTGATTGCGCGACGTCCGCGAAAGTGCCGTCACCCTTGTTGCGATAGAGACGATTGAGGCTTCCCTCTCCACTGTTGGTGACGTAGAAGTCCTGCCAGCCATCCTTGTCGAAGTCGGCGACGGCCACCGCCGCGCCCGTTGACGCGACCTGCGGCATGATGTGTTCGAGCTTGGAATCGAATGTCGGCGCCTGGTGAACGAAGTCGACGCCTCGCCTCTTCGCCGACTCGGCAAGCTGGAACCCGAAGCGCAGGTCAGACACGCCCTCGTCATCGGGCAATGACGCGACGGCGTTCTGGTTGAGCGCTCGCACGGCGACGAGCGAGGCCACCAGGAGAAACGTCCAGACGCCCCAGGCGATGCGTTGTCGAGTGTGGCTGACTGCTGTCACGGCTACTTGCGTCGCAAGCCCCTCATGAACGCGTCCGGCGACACCCAACGGGTGTGAAACTCATCCCAGTCCGATCGGTGCCTTTGATAGACGGGATCCTCTTCCAGATTGCCTGATGTCCGTGCCTCGCCGTAGGCAGGACGATCGTGCGATGGCAACGGCAGCACGGTCTGCGAGAAGCCGGTGTTGTAGTCGCCGTCTTTCTCCCACCCGTCGCCAATGAGCACGAAATCACGGCGCCAACCGGCTTCCGGAGCCAGCTGCTCAGCGAATTGCAGCCGCATCTCGTCGCCGGCGTTCATGATCACATATCGGTCGTCCACCCCCGACAATAGTGCGTTCACACTACCGAAGCGGGTGTGGTACCCGGTCAGGTCGCGCCATCGCTGCGTGATACCCGCCTTGCGCTCGTAGTTCGGCGTCTCGGGCGCATCCCCTCTGAGCGACGTCGTCTCCGAGTAGCCTCGATAGCGCAATTCGGTGTCACGCACCTCGAGTCTTTTCGTTCGCAGCGGCGCCGTCACTTCGGTGGCCAGGACCAATGCGTCCCAGTAGATCTCGAGATTCGTCCGCAGCCTGAGCCGCGTCGCATCCCTGACCCCGCCCAGGTCGATCAACATCGTCTTGTTCTTGCCGGCAGGGAAACCGAGGTCCGCATTCACGACCCTCCAGCGACCCTGACGATCCAGTGCCTCGAGCGCGACACCGCTCGGCTTCACCACACCGCCCTGCCCGATTGCGACGTTGATGCTGCTGTCAGTGGGATAGATCCATCCGCTTGCGACGAGCGTCAGCCGATCAGCCTGAGCGTGCGCACCAAGTGCGAACTCGACAAAGTGCTCTTCCGCGATTCCCTGATACTGGCCGCGCGCAAATGTCGCCAGATACTTTCCGTCGCGCGCCGCAATCGACTGAGTGACGTCGCTACCCTTCTCGTCCCGCGCATCCGTCACGGCACCCAGCATCTTCAGCGCACGAGGCTCGAGCGCCGGCGGCTTCGATGGCAGGAACCGCTCATCGACGAACATTTCCGTATCAGCGGGATGGTCAACCACGAGCAGAGAGACGTGATCGAAGAAATGCGTCTCCCACAACTCGGCCGTGATGCGAACATCGTAGGCGCCGTCACGCGGCTTCAGCTGGTCGCCCGCAATCCTGACCCAGTCTTCCGTCTGCGTCACACCAGCGCTGTCCTGCGCGTTGATACGCAGACCAAGGGGGGATCGCCACAAGAAGTCGGTCACGAAATTCATCTGCGTGCCGTCCCACGCAAACACCCAGGGACACGATCCCTTGAGCCGCTGCTCCGCGACGATCACGTCGTCAACGCCAGTGCCGAACTCCGCCTGCGCGATACCGTTGGGCCAGACGATGCGAGCGACGTCGATGCCGGTGCGAGTACCGAGACCGAAGTGCACCGGCGTTCCGGACATGACCTGAGTCTGGACTGTGAGCCCCGCACGCACGCTGATCTCGCCGCCGACGCCAAATGAGTTGATGCGTTGATCGCCAGCCGTGGCCTGCCCTCGCGGCCGAATCGTCTTCCAGTGATACGGCGCTGTTCCTCCGGCACCGATCAACCAGGCAGGGCGACCCATCGCGATGGCAGCCAGATCGAGTCGGCCGTCGCCGTTTCGATCCACCGCCGCGAGGACCTGGGCATCAGGCGAGGCTGGCAGCGCTTCGAGCTGCTGGTTCTGATTCGCGAGCCAGATGTGAGACGCCGTCTGCGACGCGGCAATCAGATCGAGTGCGCCGTTGTTATCGAGGTCGGCGATGAGCAGCTGACTCGAGCCAGCCGCGCCGCCTGAGAACCCAGCCCATGACGCAATCTCTCCTGCGCTCCACGCCGCGTTGATCCACGACGCCTTGCGAACGGTTCCGTTCGACTCGAGCGCGACGATGTCAATTGCACCGTCAGCGTCGACATCTCCAACCGTCGCGGCAACCACATTCGAGAGCCCCGATATCGCGGTTGCCATCGAGAACTGGCCGGCCTGGCGATTCGTGGCGACAAGCACCGACCCAGCAGCGTCGACGAACATCGCATCCGGATCGGCATCCTGATCGAGATCCGCCCACGCAACCCCGCGAACCGACGCCACGCCCGTGAACGGCTCCGTTCGCCGCCACGTGCTGTCTCCGTTGTTCCTCAACACAAACAGTGAACCTGTCGTCGGAGCGACGACGAGATCGATGTCGCCGTCCATCTCGATGTCTGCGGCCCACACGCCGAACGCGTCATCTGTGACAGGCGTCGCACCAGAAGCCTTCGCCGTTGCGTCGACGAAGGAGTCCTTCTCATCCTGCAGCAGGAGACGCACGCCACCGGGTCCGGCCATGACGATGTCGGTGCGGAAGTCGTGATTCCAGTCGAGCGTGGCGAGCGCACTGAGAGACGGCGAAGGCGGGTCTAAAGACCCGCCTCTACGAGCCGGGAATGACCAGGTCAACGCCGATCCGTCAAGACGCCTGAGATTCGTCGCATCGGCGGCAAAAAGAACTGGTGGGGCCTCGATCGTGGGAAACAGCGCGACCAGCGCCGTCGCTGCGTCACTTCCCGCTGCCTCCGTGGTGAACGAGATCGAGGGGTCCGCGGGCGACGGCTGCGCCGGTGGCGGCTGCATCGCGAGAAAGCGATCAAACGGTTCGGCGATCAACTCCGTGGGTGTGCGCACAGCCGCGAGGCTTTCTCGAAATGCCGGAACCGGGGCGAGCACGTTTCTCAGAAACGTCGTCGCGCGCACCACGTCGTCGAACCGCATTTCATCGACGGCGCTTTGAAACGACTTGAACTGCTCGAGAGCCTGCGCTGACCAGAGTCCAGACAGCGGTGCGAGCGCATTGAGTGAGCTGCGCAGGCGCGCCTCATCACGACGGCGCCCGGCAATGCGGGCGCGCTCGATCAGCGCAGCGAGATTGCCCGGTTCGCGACGAACGATTTCATCGAGAAGCGCAAGTGCCTCGCCGTCCGCCTCAGGCATGTTGAGACGCTGCAACTCGTCGGCGAGCGCGAACCTCGCTCGCAGACTCCCGGGGTCGAGTTCGACGGCGCGGCGCAGCCGAGTGGCCGCCGCGTCGATCTGCCCCCGTGCGGCCTCCATCCTGGCCGCGAGCAGGACGATGTCACCGTTGTTCGGTGCGAGTGCGAGGGCGCGTTCGATAGGAGCAGCAGCGGCCTCGAGTTCGCCGAGCCTCAGTTGCGTGAGCCCGAGATTGGCCCACGAGGCCGGCTCCTCCGGGACGATCGTGGTCGCCTTGGTGAACTGCTGGCGCGCATCGTCCAGGAGACCGACTTCAAGGGCGGAGAGGCCCCAGTAGAACGCGCGCGTCATTTGCTCGTATCTGTCCGAGCCCGGGGCAGGGAGCGACGGGCCCAGGTTTCGCGACACAAGAAATGCGGCCGCTCCAGCGAGCAGCACGCCGACGAGCACGACGATCGCGAGGTGGTTCCTCGTCACGATGCGGAGGGTCTTACTCTATTCCCAGGTGAAGCTGCCGCTCGAGCTCCGTAAATCGACGAGCCTCAGACGAAACCGGCCACAACAGCGATACGCCGATCGCGACGGCGAACGACAACGGGATCGAGACGATGCCCGGATTCCGCAGCGGGAACCAGGCGACCGCGTTGTGCAGGATGTCGATCTGGATCGTCGGCGAGGAATAGATCAGGAGCAGTGACGCAAGGGTGCCGACGATCATGCTGCTCTGCGCGCCAGCCGTCGTGAGGCGGCTCCAGAAGATCGACAGCACCAGCGCCGGGAAGTTCGCGCTCGCGGCGATGGCGAACGCGAGGCCAACCATGTAAGCGACGTTCTGTCCCTTGAATGCGATTCCGAGCACAATGGAGACGATCGCCAGCAGCACCGTCGCGCCGCGCGCAACGAGGAGCTGCTCGCGCTGATCGGCCTTATCGCCGCGCACAACGCTCACCCACAGATCGTGAGACAGCGTCGCCGCGCCGGACAGCGTGAGGCCCGCCACGACGGCGAGGATCGTCGCAAACGCCACCGCTGAAATGAACCCGAGGAACGGCGTCCCACCGACACCCTCGGCGAGCAGCGGTGCGGCCATGTTGCCGCCCGCGTCGATCGCGGTGATGGCATCGCGACCGATGATCACCATCGAGCCGAAGCCGAGGATGAACGTCAGCAGGTAGAAGAACCCGATGAACGCCGTCGCATAGCCCACGGACGTCCGCGCGGTGCGCGCATCAGGCACGGTATAGAACCGCATCAGGATGTGCGGCAGGCCTGCCGTGCCCAGCATCAACGCAAGCCCGAGCGACACGGCATCGATCGGATCGCTCACCTGTCGGCCCGGGCTCAGGACGCCCGACCCGTACTGCTCGGCGGCCTTCGAGAAGAGCGCGAACAGACTGAAGTCGAATCGCGCGAGGACGAGTCCCGCAAGCAGCGTGGCACCGCCAAGCAGAAGCACGGCCTTCACGATCTGCACCCAGGTCGTCGCGATCATGCCGCCGAAGAGCACGTACGCGAGCATGACAACGCCCACGATCGCGACCGCCGCTTCATAAGGCAACCCAAAGAGCAGGCGGATCAGGTTGCCGGCACCCACCATTTGGGCGATCAGGTAGAACGCGATCACCGCCAGCGAGCCAATCGAGGCGGCGATGCGAATAGGCGTCTGTCGCAGTCGCGCCGCGAGCACGTCAGCAAATGTGTAGCGGCCGAGGTTCCTGAGCGGCTCAGCGATGAGGAACATCACGATTGGCCACCCCACCAGCCAGCCAATCGAATAGATCAGGCCGTCGAAACCCGAGAGGGCGACGAGGCCCGCGATGCCGAGGAAGCTCGCGGCGCTCATGAAGTCACCAGCGAGCGCGAGGCCGTTCTGGAACGCCGTCACACTTCCGCCGGCCGTGTAGAACTGCTCCGCCGTCTTCGTGCGACGAGCGGCCCACGCCGTGATTCCAAGGGACAGTGCGATGAAGACCAGGAAGAACGTGATGGCGATGGCGTTCGGCTCACCCAGGGACGACGTCATCGGGGGCCCTCGGGGACACCAGATGCTCGCAGCCGTGCGAGCGACGCGTCGTAGTGGCTGTTCGCCCAGTGGATGTAGAACCACGTCAGCAGCCACGCGACGAGGATCACGAGCACGCCGAGCAGCATGCCCAGGCTTAGTCCCTCGGTCACCGGTGTTCCCATAAGTGGCTTGTTGAAAGCGACGAGGAGGATGAAACCGAAGTAGACGACCATCATCGCGATGGTGAGCGAAATGGCGACGCGCCAGCGCGCGGCAGACACAGCTTCAAGCGTGGATGATGTCGGCATCAGAGGTGCGAGGATACCTGAAGACCCGCCGATTCCCACGCCTGAAAACAGCAAAGCAACGCCGCGACCGTATACCGGTCAGGGCGTTGCTTTGTAGGAAACCGAAAAAACGACGGCTCTTACTTGTCGGGTCTTTCGTCAGGCGCGCCCGTGCCGGACGAACCGACGAAGAGCTTCTTGCCGTCGGGGAACGTAATGTCGCGACCGTTCGCCCGATTGGCTCCGTCCTTGGCCTGGAAGCCCTCGACCAGGATCTCGGTGCCCTCGGTCAGCGAGTTCTTGTTCCAGCCGCGGCGCAGCAGCGCGTTCGGGGCGCCGCCTTCAACCATCCATCGCTCGACCTTGCCAGTGGCGGGATCCTTCACATCGATGTGAATCCAGGAATGCGGATTGATCCATTCCATCTTCACGACCGTGCCCCGCAGCTTGACCGGACGCTTGGCGTCAAATTCAGCCGCAAAGGAGTGGTGCGCTGAGACCTGGACAGCAAACACCGCCACCAGAAATGCGGCAGCGGCCGCCATGCTGAAGAGTTTCGTTCGCATCGAATTCATCTCCTACCTATGTCTACTCGGAACTACCCGACCCTGGGGATTAAAAGTCCGCCCCACAATTGTATCACTCAGCCGCAGAATCACTCAGAACTACTCAGTTTTCTTCTTCAGATCGCCGTAGAGCAACTCTTCGGAGAATTCAACGCACTTGTATTCGAGCAACTGGGCGTTCTGCTCCATGCGGCGATAGAGCGGCATGCGGATCTGCCACGGCTTGGAGAACGTCTTGGCGTCTTCGATCGTGGCTTCGTAGTTGATGTGATTGTCACCGGCCAGCGTGTAGCGCTCGGTGACCTTCAACGCATCGGAGTGATGGTTGCCGGCGCGATCGAACCAGGTCTGGTCGTTATTGCCCGTGACTTCGATCACGAGCGTGTTGCCGTCCCACTTGCCGTTCGACCATCCCATCCAGCTGTCGACGGGCGCCTCTGACGGCTTGTCCATGTGGACGATGCGGTTCGAGCTCGCGTACTCGTAGACAAACAGGATGTCCTTCTGACCCTGGACGATCTGGAAGGGATACGGCATGTAGGTCGAGCGCGGGATGCCGCCCATGTAGCACTTGGCTTCCGGATCGGACTTCGGCCAGCCGGCCATGTTCTCCTGCCGCTTCTTTAAGCCAGCGGGAAGATACGGGATCGTGCCGCCGACGACCACGCTCTGACCTGCCGGAATCGCGAACATCGCACCCAGCTGCCAGAACGGCGCGTTCGCGGGCCCGGCCGCCGCCGCCGAGTGATCCTCGAGATTCCAGTGGGCGGAGCCAATCGCCTGCCAGACACCATTGAAGTTCGGATGACCGGCAATCGTTGCCGGGCGCGCGGCTGCTCCGCGGCCCTGACCTGCGGCCGGCGCCGCTGGCGCATTTCCGCGGCCCTGCTGTGCCGTTGGCGCCACGGTCAGCGAAACTGCCGCCGCTAATGTCATCGCCACCACTGCGCCTGTGAACCGGTATCGCATCTGCCAGGTCTCCTCTCCTCACGGGACAGACATCAAGGTCGTCCTCGCGGGTATTCGCCAGATATATGCCGAAATCGTGACTATTGGTGACGGAGCTTTACCAGAGTCAAAGATATTCTGTCAAGGAACCGCGAGCTCTCGTCGCGTCGTCGACGTCAACTCGGCGCGCACGATCGCGGCTCCCTCCGCCAGCGCGCGCATTTTACCCCGAGAGGCCTCCCTGCTGCGCGGAACCAACCCACAATCGGTGCAGGGAAACAACCGTTCCGGCGGCACATGCTGCAGCGCCCGCCGCAGCCGTCCCGCCACGACATCGGCCGACTCCACCTCTTCGGTCCCGACATCGATGGCACCGAACATGACGTCCTTGCCGTCGAGCTCACGCAAAACGGCGAGATCGACGCCAGACGCCGCGCACTCGATCGATACCTGGTTCACGGTGCTCCTGGCGAGCAGTGGAAACGTCATGCCGTAGTGCCCCCAGTCCGTATTCTTCGTCTTCCACGCTAATACGGTTGGAGTGCCGTATCCGTAACAGATGTGGACGGCGCGCGTCGCCGAGACGCCATCCATGCACGCCTCGAGCGCCTCGATGCCCCAGGACTCGACCTCGTCGAGATAGATGTTGAAACAGGGCTCATCGAATTGAACGACGTCGGCCCCGGCCGCCGACAGATCCCGCGCCTCCGCGTTCAGAATCGCAGCGAACGTCATCGCCAGCGTCTTCCGGTCGGTCCCGTAATGTTCGTCCGCGACGCTGTCCACGATCGTCATGGGGCCGGGCATCGTGACTTTCAGCCGCCGCGTCGTCGTCGCACGCGCGAACTGACAGGCCTCGAGCAACACCGGGCGCCTGCGCTCCACGGGTCCGACGATGCGAGCGACCTCTGTGGTCTCTGAGTAGCGGCCGCCACGTGAGCGGGCTCGCGCGAGGTTTTCCGTGTCGACACCGGTGAGGCCGTCGAGGAATCCCCAGATATAGTGCCGGCGGCGGACTTCCCCGTCCGTCACGATCGCGAGACCGGCCTGCTCCTGGTCGAGAATGGCGAGCCGCACAGCATCGTTCTGCGCGTCGGTGAGTTCGGATCCGTTGAGGCGCCACGGCGCCCTCAGCATATTGGGGGCGGCCAGCCATGATGGTTTCGGCAGGCTGCCAACGATCGAGGATTCGAGCATGCGAAGTTTAATTATCCCTCAGCCATATGTGCTTCAGCCTGCGCACCCCGCACGCCTGCTATCTTTGGGAGCGGGGGCACTATGGCGACCTGTGGCGACATTTCGCGAATTAAAGAAGTGAAACAACCGGCGAAGCGGGAGTGCTCGGAGTGCGTGAAGATCGCCTCTCGGTGGCTGCATCTGCGGACCTGCCAGACGTGCGGCGTGACGTTGTGCTGTGACTCGTCACCCAACAAGCACGCATCGAAGCATGCACGCAGCAGCGGACATCCGGTGATTGCGTCCGCGGAGCCCGGCGAGCGGTGGCTGTATTGCTATCCCGATGACGCGTTCGCCGACTACTAACCGCCGGCGATTGCGCCGACGACCATGAACGGCTCGGTCCCCTTCACGACGGCGTCGGGCAGCGGCGCGTCGGGCAACTCGTGGGACAGATCCTCTTCGCACGCGAAGAAACGAAGGAACGGCCGGCGCTGCGCGGTGACGTGATCGCGAATCGTCCCGCGCAGTACCGGATACGCTTCCTCGAGCGCATCGAGCACGCTGCGCTGAGTGATCTGCCCTGACACTTCCAGCATGATCTCGCTATCGATGCGCGCGAGGTTCCTGAGATGCCAGGGCAGCGTCACTCTGATCATTTCAGTGTCTGGACCTCGACCGACAACACGCCCGGCAGATCGCGCACGATTGACGTCCACGAGTCGCCGCCATCCTTCGACGCGTACACCTGTCCTCCAGTCGTGCCGAAGTACACGCCGCACGACTCCATCGAGTCCACGGCCATCGCATCGCGCAGCACGTTGACGTAACAGTCCTGCTGCGGCAATCCCTTCGTCAGCGCCTCCCACTCTTCTCCGCCGCTCTTGCTGCGGTAGACGCGCAGCTTGCCGTCGGGCGGATAGTGCTCCGAGTCGCTCTTGATCGGGACGACGTAGATCGTTTCGGGATCGTGCGCGTGCACGTCGACCACGAAGCCGAAGTCCGTCGGCAAATTGCCGCTGATCTCCCGCCACGATTCGCCAGCGTCGTCGGTGCGCATGACGTCCCAGTGCTTCTGCATGAAGAGCGTGCTGGGACGCGTCTTGTGCATGGCGATGCGGTGCACGCAGTGACCAACCTCCGCCGTCGGGTCCGGGATGTACTGCGATCGCAATCCCTGATTGATCGCCTTCCATGTCGCCCCGCCATCGTCGGTTCGAAACGCGCCAGCCGCCGAGATCGCGATGAACATGCGTCTCGAATTGGTTGGGTCGATCACGATCGTGTGAAGCCCCAGACCGCCAGCGCCAGGCGACCACGTCGATCCGGACCCGTGGCCGCGCAGGCCCGGCATCTCCGCCCAGTTCTGACCCCCATCGGTCGTCTGAAAGAGCGCTGCGTCCTCGACGCCGGCGTAGACGTGGTCGGGATCGGTCAACGATGGCTCGAGGTGCCACACACGCTTGAACTCCCAGGGATGCGGTGTGCCGTCGTACCACTGATGCGTCCCTGGCACTCCGTCATAGACGAACTTGTTCCCCACCGGCTCCCAGGTTTTGCCGCCATCGCTCGAGCGCTGTATCAGTTGCCCAAACCAGCCGGTGCTCTGTGAGGCATACAGCCGACTCGGATCGGCCGGCGATCCCTTGAGGTGGTAGATTTCCCATCCGCCGAAGTGGGGTCCGTTCACCTCCCACTTCTCGCGCTTCCCATCCGATTCCAGCGTGAACGCGCCCTTACGCGTCCCGACGAGTACCCGCACTCCGCTCATGCCGACTCCTCCCCTCACTGCCTTAGACCCTGAGGGCCGGACGAATTCATCGGTCCTCTCTATATCGTCGATCTGGCGGGCTCGAAGTCGACACCGGATTGCTCGCCATGAGATTCCATCTGGCGCCGGACCATCTCGTAGTACGTGCCGCGTGCTCTCATCAGTTCCTTATGCGTCCCGCGCTCGACGATTCGCCCTTCTTCCATCAAGAGGATGAGGTCGGCACGGCGGATGGTAGACAGCCTGTGCGCGATGACAAATGTCGTTCGTCCCGCAAGCAGTGTCGCCATGGACGCCTGGATCAGTTGCTCGCTCTCAGTGTCGAGGTTGCTCGTGGCCTCGTCCAGAATGAGGATTTGCGGCGATGCCAGGATGGCCCTGGCAATCGCCAAACGCTGTTGCTGACCGCCTGACAGCTTCACGCCGCGCTCGCCGACGAACGTCCCATATCGATCGGGCAGCCTGACGATGAACTCATGGGCATTGGCGCGCCGGGCAGCGTCCTCGATTTCAGCGTCCGTCGCGTCGTGCCGTCCGTACGCGATGTTGTCGCGTACAGATCCATCGAACAGGAAGACGTCCTGCTGAACGAGCGCGAGCAGCGCACGATACGTGCGCAAACGGAAGTCGCGGATATCGGTGCCGTTCAGGACAATCCGGCCGCGAGTCGGATCGTGGAATCGCGCGACGAGATCGGTCACGGTCGTCTTCCCCGCTCCGCTTCGGCCTACGAGTGCGACGACTGAGCCTCCGGGAACGACCACGCTGAAGTCGTGGACGACCGGGCGCCCTTCTCGGTACTCGAACTCGACGTTCTCGAAAGCGATCTCGTGCACTATCTGCGGCGCGTCGCGCGCACCGAGTCGATCGGGCTTGTCCTGGTCCATCCCCAGCACCTGGAACACACGCTCCATCGCGGCAAGCGATCGTTGGAGTTCGGAGAACGAGTTGACGATGTTCCAGACCGGGTTCAGCAACAGAAACGTGTACCACTGGAACGCCATGATGTCGCCGACCGATGCGCGACCCACGACATTCAGGTAACCGCCGTACCACACGATCACCACGTTGATCGCGCCGAGCAGAAGGCCCCACGACATGTAGATGACCATCTCGCGACGCTGCGCGAACATCTCCTTGCGCAGCACGGTGTGGCGTCCGTGCATGTACTCGATCAACTCACGCTTCTCACGACCGAACGCACGAACGACACGAATACCGGAGAACGTCTCGCCGACGCGGCCGTCGATCTCCTCGGCGTTCTTGCGCAGCAATCGATAGATCGGCCGCACGCGGCGCGCCGACGCGAAGCTGATGAGGACGATGCCCGGAATGATCGCAAGCGCGGTCAGTGCGAGACGCCAGTTCAACGTCATCAGGATGATGACTGCGATCACCAGACGCACGACGGAGATCGACGGTGACACCACCGCCATCTGCAGGAGGCCCGTCGTCGTATCCACATCGCCTGTGATGCGAGACAAGATCCCGCCGGTCTTCATGTCCCAGAGTGGCGGCAGCGGCAGATGCAGCAGACGCTCGAAAAGCGAACGCCGCAGCGACAGCATGACTCGCGTGTTCAGCAGCCGCTGCCGGTAGTCTTTCAGCACGTTCACGAGCTGCGTGACGATGACGACGGCGACGAACAGACCGCCAGCGAGATGCAGCCGGCGGATTCGCTCGTCGACGTTGAGATCCACGTTGAGGAGCACACGGTCGATGATGAACCGCATGAAGAGCGGCTCGACCATCTGGAGGCCGGCGCCTACCAGTGCCAGCGCAAAGACCAGCGCGACGCCGTAGCGATGCGGCCACAGCCAGCGGAAGTACTCCGCAGGTACTCACGCCGCTGTCCCACCAGCCATGCAGACGCTTTTGAGGGCTGGCCGCTCTCACCGGCCGGCGTCGCCCCTGCCGCAGGCTTCAGCCCTTTGGCCGCGTCAACCTGATCGTCGAGCAGACCCTTCTGGTAGTCCTCAACGAAGCGCAGATAGCGCTGCTTCGAGGTACGGGCTCGTCCGTCTTGCGTCGTCATGGCGGGACCGGCGCTTCAGCATACCAAGCCCGGCGCCACACGACGCGAGCGTCCATCGATGTCAGAATGAGGAGGTGATTTCGTCTACGGGCTGCGCACGGACGTTCGTGATTCTGGCCAGCCTTGTCGCAGTGCCGCCAGGAGCGCTGGTCGCGCAGCAGGCGCCGTTTACGGTCTACGACCTTGCCGACTATCGGCTCACACAGCAGGTATTCGCGCAATTCGTGCAGGCGAGCGCGCGCATCGCGGACATCACCGAACACGACCCGGCATTCAGATACGCCCCGTTATTCACCAAAGACGTGGCGCTGTCTGGCGATGCCCCGGTCGTGGCGCAAGGCCTCGCCGCCCGGCTCGAGAATCACCCGGGCCTCGCGGCCGCAGTTGCTGACGCGAAGCTGACGCCACGCGAGTACGCCAAGTTCGCGATCTCGTTGGTCGCCGCTCACCTGGCGCATGGTTTCGTCAAGGCCGGTGTTCTGCAACGGGTACCGGAAGGCGCTCCGACAATCAACGTCGACTTCGTGAAGACACATGAAGCCGATGTCACGACCGTCCTCGCGCAGCTCGGGGTGCAGGACTAAAACGTCGGGATTCGGGATTCGCGCCTCGGGGTCAGCTTCGGACGTTCACGACAAAGCGGCCGCGCGCTTTTCCTGCCAGTAACGTGGCGAATGCGTCGGGGAGACCATCGAGCGAAATCTCCTTCGCGATCGCGGCCAGGTTGTTCGGCTTTATGTCGGTCGCGAGCCGTCGCCACACTTCGGTTCTGATCTCCATCGGACACGATACGGAATCGATCCCGATCAGCGAGACGCCGCGCAAGATAAACGGCATGACGGTCATGTGAACCTCGACGCCGCCCGTCAACCCAGTGCTGGCGATTCCGCCCCACGCATCGGTCGTGCGCGTCAGCCACGCGAGCATGTCTCCTCCGACCGCGTCGATCGCACCGGCCCAGCGCGCCTTCTCGAGCGGGCGCGTTCCCATCTCGAGCGTACTCCTCGATAGCACCTCGCGCGCGCCCAACTGCTGGAGGTACTCCCGCGCATCCTCCTTGCCCGTAATCGCCGCGACGTCATAGCCCAGACGCGCGAGACCGGCGACGGCGATGCTGCCGACACCGCCCGTCGATCCGGTCACGACCACTCTGCCGTTCTGCGGACGGAGCCCGTTCTGCTCGAGTCGCACAATCGACAGGCCTGCGGTGAAGCCCGCGGTGCCAAGCGCCATGGCCTCGAACGCCGTGAGACCGCGCGGGATCGGGACGACCCAGCTCGTGGGCACCCGCACGTAGCCCGCGTATCCGCCATCATTCGCCACGCCGAGGTCGTAACCCGTGACGAGAACCTCATCGCCTTCGCGGAATCGCCCATCGGCGCTCGACGCGACAACGCCGGCAACATCGATTCCACCAATGAGCGGAAACCGCCGGAGGATTTTGCCCGTTCCGGTCGCGGCCAGCGCGTCCTTGTAGTTGACGCTCGAGTGCGACGCCTTGATGAGCACATCGCCGGCGCTCAGTTCAGCCACGGTCGCATCGACGACTGACCCGTGAATCTTGCCGTCTGCATTGAAGATGCGGAACGCGCGGAAGGTATCCATCCGTGCGATTGTAGCTGGGCCGACGTTATGATTCCCTTTTCCAACCGGGAGGTTCGGTGAGCATCGTCACGCCGCTCGTTCGACAGTGGATCGAAGATGGGCTCACCCACCCGGATGACTTCTGGGCTCGTGCCGCGCACGAGCTCCCCTGGTTTCGTCCGTGGGATCAGGTATTCGAGTGGAACTTCCCGACGTTTCGCTGGTTCGTCGGCGCGGAGACGAATCTCGCCTACAACGCGCTCGATCGACATGTCGCCAACGGGCGTGGTGATCACGCTGCTCTCATCTACATGAACGAGCGCGGCGAGCGCCGGCGCTTCACGTACCGCGAGCTCCTCAGGCTCGTCGAACAGATCGCTGCTGCGCTGCGCGGGCTCGGAATGCGCAAGGGCGATCGGCTGACGATCTACATGCCGACTTCTCCTGAGGCGATCGCCTTGATGCTGGCCACCGTTCGCATCGGCGCGATCCACTCTGTCGTCTTTGCCGGCTTTGGCGCCAACGCACTCGGCGGGCGGATCAGCGCAAGCGGCTCACGGCTGGTCTTCGCTGGTGATGTCACCTATCGCAAAGGCAAAGAGGTCAATCTCAAGACCATCGTCGATGACGCGCTCGCGACGGCCGGTGAGAGCGTCGAACACATCATCGTCCTGGAGCGAGGAACGCAGAGAGCTCCCCTGAACACGCCGCGAGATCTCTCGTGGGATGACTTCCTGAAGCGAGGCAACGGCCAGTCGAGCGCCCACGAGGTCATGGAGTCCAACGACGCGGCCTACATCCTCGCGACCTCAGGAACGACTGCGAAACCGAAGCTTGCGGTTCACACACACGGTGGCTATCAGGTCTACATCGCGAGTATGGGTCGATGGTGCTTCGGCTTGAAGCCGTCGGATGTGTGGTGGGCAACGTCGGATATCGGCTGGATCGTCGGCCACAGCTACATGATTTACGCGCCGCTGATCGCCGGCTGCACGACAGTCGCGTTCGAGGGCGCGCTCGATCACCCGACGCCGGATGGCCATTGGCGAACGGCAGTCGAGGAACTTGGCGTCACGGGGATCTTTACCTCACCGACCGCCGTTCGCCTGCTTCGACGCTACGGCGAACAGACGCTCACCGACATCGATCACAGCCGGCTCGAACGTGTCGTGTGTGCCGGCGAAGTGCTCAATCCGCTTGCGTTGGAATGGCTGCAGAACACCGTCCTCGGTGGACGCGCACCGGTCATCGATCACATGTGGCAAACGGAAACGGGCGGCCCGGTGTTCGGCAACCCGTATGGCATCGAGCTCCTGCCCATCAAGGCGGGCTCGTCAGGTCCCCCGCTGCCTGGCATCGATGCCGCCATCGTCAACCTGGATGGCACGCCGTGTCGAGTGAACGAGAAAGGGATCATGGTGATCAAGCGCCCGTTCCCCGGGATGACGGCGCGGTTGTGGGGCGAGACCGAGCGCTACGGCATCGACTACTGGCAGAAGATCCCGGACGTCTATTACTCCGGCGATTCAGCCCACGTCGACGAAGACGGCTACTTCTGGTTTGCCGGCCGCGCCGACGAAGTGATCAAGATCGCCGCCCACCGTCTTGGAACGATCGAAGTCGAGAGCGCATTCCTCACGCACCCGTCGGTCGCGGAGTGCGGTGTGGTCGGTCGGCCCGATGAAACCCGCGGCGAGGTCATCACCGCATTCGTCCTCCTGAAGCATGGCCACACCGCGTCTGCGGATCTGCGCAAGGCGTTGCTCGACACGGTTCGGCGCGAGCTCGGCGCGGTGGCGGTCGTCGGCGAAATCAACTTCGTCGGGATGCTGCCGAAGACGCGCAGCGGCAAGATCATGCGCCGCGTGCTCAAGGCAGTGGTGCTCGATCGCGACCCGGGCGACATCACGACCATCGAGGACGAAGGGTCGGTTGAAGAGGCGCGCCTCGCCTGGGCCGAGCTTCGTCAGAGCATCGGCGATTGAATGGTCGGCTTTTTCGCGAGCAGCTTCTCGAGCCCCTCTCGGGTCATCGGCCCTCTCAACTGCGAAACCGCTTGTGTCACATAGTCGTTGTCGAATACCAACGCCTCGTCAGTGAACACGCGCTCAAGCGAGCGCCACGGAAGCGCCGGAAAGCGATGATGGATGCCGTGATAATTGAAGTTCAGAATCACCGGCGACAGCCATCGCGGTAACCGAAGGTTATACCCGTGGAGTCGGTCACCGAGCGGCGAACCGTAGTGGTACAGGTAATCCAGGAACGAAATCAGGAAGGCTCGAATCAGAAAGTGGATGGCCAGTATCCACCAGTACCGCCTGTACAAGACGGCTGACGTAGCAATCATCGCGAGGATGATGCAGGCGTCGATTCGGATGGCGCGCAGATGGTAAGGTGAACGAAAGATCCGGCGAAGGACCTGGCTCGCCATCGGGTCCGCCTGAAAAGTCCTGGCGATCCTCGGTTGCACGATGTTGCGGGGCAGGCAGAAAAGCATCGGCACGATCAGCTCGGCCTTGTACAACCCACCCAGCAGAAAAAAGCAGTACCCGAGGACAAACGATCGCCGTTCGGCGGCAGTCATCGACGTGTCGTAGACCTCGATGTGTTCGTCCTCCGTCCGGTTCACGCTGTGATGCGTGACGTGGGCGGTGGCGACGAAATCGAACGGGGAACCGAAGCAGATCCCCACGACTCGCCCGAGGAGATCGTTCAGCGACAGGCCGACCAACGGCAGCCGTGCCGTGGGCGCAAGCGAGCGATGGATGGCCTCGTGAAACACCGAGAACAGTCCGTTGCTCGTGCACGAGATCGCTACCACTATCCAGACTGCCGCGCCCGGATTTGGCAACAGAAGGATGGGAAACACGAAGAGCACGAAGACGTTGAGCGCGAGATGACCGGCGAACAGCGCGTAGTTCAGCGGGTAGTTCACGGCGACGGCACGCACGACACTGTCGGCCGTCTGCTCTTGATCGCTCGACATAACGGTTGACCCTACTTCACGAGTCCGGGAGTACGCTCCGCAAACCCGCAGAGCGCTACCGCATACGATGGAAACGGAATGATGCGGTTTCCAAGTCGCCTCATGATTGCCGGCCAGACATTGAACTCCTCGCCGATCAGATTCGCGGGATACGCGCGAACGTAGGAGAGGGAGGTGAGAGAGCTGAATCCCGCCTTCGCCATCAATGCCGACAGCGTGGGCCGGTTGTAAAAGGCCACGTGCTCAGGGATCACCTGAAAGGCCGGCCAACGGAGACCGAGTAGCCGTCGGAAGATGCTGTCGACATCAGGCGTGGCTACGACCAACTTGCCGCCTGGGCGGAGACGCTCACGCAGTTTCCGGAGGTACTCCACCGGCCTGTGGACGTGCTCGATCACGCTGACCAGAATGATGCAGTCGAACCGCTCCTCATCCGGGATCACGTCGAGATCTCCCTGGTAGACGCGATCCGCGCGTTCGCTCGCGCTCTTGACGGCGTTCGAGAAATCGACGCCGACGCGATCGTCGAAATAGGGTTTCGCTTCATCGAGGAGAAACCCGTACCCGCATCCGACCTCGAGCAAGGAGCCGCCATCGAGCTTTCGCCGATGAAGTTCTCTGAGGAATCGACGGAAGGAAAACCGCAGCGACATTTCCTGCCGGAAATAACTGGTGTAGCCGACGTCTCCGTTCTCGAAGTACTTGTCGTCTTCGTAGAACCGCAGCATCGCCGACTCGTTCAGGCGCGGCGACAGGTAAGACATCCCGCACGACAGACACCGCACGACCCGGTATGGCGACAGGTCATGCAGGAGGTCAGGCTGGTCGACGCCGCATACCGGGCATGCGACACGCTCCAGCTCGGAAGAAACCGGCTGATACGTCATGCCTCGCTAACTGTGGCTCGCTTATCTGCTGCTGCCCACGCATTCCCGAAGGACGCCCCAATACGTCGACGTGATATGCGCCCTGGACTGGAAGATCGGCATCCTTCATCAGCACCGCGTGCAGTTGCGGCAGACGGAAGTAGGGGACGCTGGGATAGAGATGATGTTCGAGATGGAAGCTGACGTGTCGCGGAGCCACGAAGACGCGCTCGAGGAAAGATGGGAGCGTCGTCCGGCTCTGTGTACACACATGGTCGTTTTCGATCGCGAAGTGCTCCGCAATGCTGCGGATGCGCATGATCATCTTTAGCCAGGTCAGAATCGGTACCACCCAGAGCAGCAGGAACATCGGCCACAGGCGGAAATAGGTGACAGCGCTCAGAACGAGGATGTAGTAGAGGATCTCTGGCCACGAGGTAGAAATCGATACCTTCCTTCTTGGTGGCGTTCTGATCCCACATGTCGTCGAAATCCGAGACCAGCTGACGGGTGTTGAGGCCGAGAACGTCTTTCGCCAGCAGTGCAACGAGCGCTCCCCAGCTCGTCGGGAATTCCCACTCCGACGCCGATCTCTGCTTGCGCATCAAATCCGGATCTTCTTCAGTATTGACGTGACGATGATGGGCGAAGTGGCCGCCGCGGTAGGTCTGCGTGGTGATGAAGAGCGGCCACGCCAGGAACAGCTCCGACACGACGGCATTCAGGCGGCGGTTCTTGAAGAGCAGGTAGTGCGTGCCTTCGTGCATGAGAATGGCCAGCGCGTGCTGTCGGGCGCCGATCCACGTGATGACGAGCGGGAGAAAGATCGGATGCAGGATATCGCTGATAGAGGACGACGGCCAGGATGATGCCGATCCATTCTGTCGCG
Organism: uncultured Acidobacteriota bacterium; assembly: GCA_963772955.1. Taxonomy (GTDB): domain Bacteria; phylum Acidobacteriota; class Vicinamibacteria; order Vicinamibacterales; family UBA2999; genus Gp6-AA40. Next base: position 623,803 of record CAVYZF010000011.1, read on the forward strand.
ATCGCAACAGTGCTTCTCAGCGGATCGATCGCGGAGAGCTCCCTGACCACCTTCGTCGCGAGACGCGTGGGAATGTCCCCGACGTAGGAATCCGTCTCCGGCGTCCGCGGTGTGCTTTCGGAGACTGTGTCAACTATCGAGATGTTCGTCATCACTCTGAACCTTGTGCTGGAACTTCCGCTCGTAGTCGACGGACAGAGCATCACGAAAGTCGAAGTACGGCACGGCTCGCACCACGGCCGGGAAGTGCCGGTTGAACAGTGACGACCATTGCGCCTGGATCGTCGCTCTCTGACGGGGTTCAACAGTGGCCTGAAGCTGAATGCGGAGATGCAACCGCCCTCCTCGCGCCTTCACATGAAACTGGCCGGTCGTTGTTGAGGCCAACCCACCTCGGAAGTACACCAGCGAGCGCAGAAACTCCACGCGAACGCTCTTACCCGCAGCGGTCAGCGTGTGGTCAGTCCGGCCGGCCACTGCCATGAGTGGATATTTCAAGGCGGGAATGTAAGCGTCGTATTTCAACCCGCGAAGAATCTGGCGGACGCGCGCGTAGGGCAGGATGTAGCCGCAATCACCCGTCTTGTACCGAACGAGTGGCATTGCGGCATCCAGATCGAGGCTCGTAAACGCGTACGCGCCTCCATCTGAATCGCAGCTCCTGCGTGGGCGTCACTTCGATGAACCAGCGGCGCGGATCGTAGTGACCAATCATCGCGACTGTGTCGATGGATCCGAACAGCGCCTGACGCACACGTTCATCCGAGTCCGCCAGACGCCGCAGACGAACTGTGTCGTGAGTTTCGAAACACACGTTGAACCCGAGCTCGGCTGCGCCCATCGAACTCATGATGCACGTCCGGGGATGTGGCCGGTCCAAATCCACTTCCACGAGTGAGGCAAGGTACTGCCGGTAGCTCTCCGGGAACCATTCACCGCCCATCGCGAACTGAACAGGCCAGCGGCTCCAACGCATACCGGCGCTCCGGCCGTCCTCGAGCAGCTTCTTGAGAAAGTACACGTCGCTGATGACGACAAACTGCTCGTAGTACGGCTTGAGGGCCTGGAGCAGGGCAAGCACCTTGTCACTGCGCACCGACAGGTTGATACCAGGCAAGGACGTCGGAATCGAAACACCCATCGCGAAGGTATTGATCAGGAACGTCTTCTTCTTTCTCGTCTGGAACCAGGCGTCGAGGAGTCGGTCGGTGGCCTCGACCATCGACTGCGTGCCCTTCCGATTGATCATCCCCAACGAGAACGACGACGCGGTCGAACCGGAGCTCGCAACAAGCGCCACGATGTTGCCGAGCGAGCGGTCAACCAGCAGGTCCGCTAACTGATGAGAGGCAAATACGTCTTGCTTCGCGATGATCGGAACCGTCGCCCGGAACGCTTCGATGTCAGTCACCTGTGTGGGCCGAATGCCCCGCTTGGCGAGTAGCCGCTTGTAGAACGGGACTGCTTTCGCCGCCCGGCGAAACTGTTCCAGCGCCCGCTGTTGCGATACGACAGCGATGAGCCGTCGACGTCTTCCACTCGTTCAATGATAGGAGTTTTCGTCGAATCGAGCGGATTTGCGCACGTTCTGTCGTGCAAATTTCTCAGCAAAAGATCCGCACGCTCGAGTCACTTCGGGCGTCTTCTGACCGCTCGAGTGCACCCGAGCACCAAAGAGTCAGTTCGCCGAGTAAGGAAATGACTCAGAGGAGCAGTGGCATCCGACTGAGGAATCCGATTGAGGCGCCGATAACAGGTCTGTCGCGAACATGGCCTCTGCCTCTTTCGGACGTCGTGCCCTGTGTGGCGTTCTCCTGTTGCTGTTCGGTGGGCTGCCCGAGCGGACGCGCAGGATGTGACCGAAGTCACGTTGAAAGGTGCGTTTCTGTTCAACTTCGCCCGCTTCACCGAATGGCCTGCCGACGCGCTGCACGCGGATACCGCGGTGTCTGCGTGCGTACTCGGAGACCGCGCGGTCGCGGACGCGTTCACCAAGACCGTCAAGGGCAAGCAGCTCGCGGGGCGAACCATCGCTGTCACGAACCTTCCGCCAACCGGATCGATTCCGGCCTGCCACGTTCTCTATCTCTCCGGCGTCGCGGAAACACGCATCGCTGAGATTGTCTCGACTCTTCGGGACACGCCTGTTCTTACGGTCAGCGACTCCGACACCTTCACAAAGCGAGGTGGCATCGTTCAGATCTTCGTCGAGAGCGGCAAGATGAAGTTTCGCATCAACTCCCGTTCGGCAAAACGGGCCCGACTGCAACTCAGCTCGCGACTGCTGGCGCTCGCCGAAGTCGTGGATGAAGACGTGGCATCGGTCGCATCCGCCCCCTCCACGAATCTGTTTACCTCCACCGGAACCGCGTTGGGCTCAGTTGATGTCGAGCTGTTCGGCAGTGATTGGGCGCGTCGGTTCACCGCCTGGCGGCGCAACTGACATGAAGAACTATCTTGCCCGTCCACTCGCTATAGGAGCGGTCGCGTTCACGCTGCTGACCGGTACCACGACGTTTGGGCAGTCTCTCTCCGATCTGTCACTCGAAGATCTGATGCGACTCGACGCCGGACGGGTCTTTGGCGCCTCCGAGCGTAGTCAGCCAGTCACCGAGGCACCGTCGTCAGTGTCGTTCATCACCGCCGAGGACATCACTCGTTACGGCTACAAGACGCTCGCGGACATCCTGCACGGCGTTCGCGGTCTCTATGTCAGCGACGACCGCAACTTCAGCTTTTTGGGAGCCCGCGGGTTCGGCAAGCCCGGAGACTACAACAGCCGCATCCTCCTCCTCGTCAATGGTCATCGTGTCAACGACAACGTGTTCGGCCAGGCTGAGATCGGCGCCGAGTTCGGTCTCGACCCAGCGACGTTCGAGCGCGTCGAGATCATCCGCGGCCCGGCATCCTCGCTCTACGGGGACAGCGCGTTCTTCGCCGTCGTGAACGTCATCACGCGAACAGGCTCGGCGATGGACGGCAGTGCCGTCACCTATGAGGCCGGCTCGCATGGCACGCAGATGGTGCGTGGCATGGTGGGAAGCCGCTTGTCGAACGGCATTGATTACGCCGTCTCGGCCACGGTGGAGGGCAGCGACGGTGTCGATCGTCTCTACTTCCCGGAGTTCGATTCGCCCGAGACCAATAACGGCGTTGCGGTGGGACTCGACGGCTACCAGTTCGGGCAGTACTACGGCCGGCTCAATTACGGCAATCTGACGTTTACCGGTGCCTATGGCCGGAGGCGCAAGGACATCCCGACCGCGTCGTTGGGCACCCTGTTCAACGAGCAGATCGAACGCGAACAGACGACCGATCGGCACACGTTGTTCGATGTGGAGTACGCCCGTCCGGTTGGTGCGTCACGCGTTACGCTGCGTGGCGCCTACGATCGCTTCACGGCGAACGGGTTTTACCCATATGACGGCGAGCCTCTCGGCGAGCGCGTTGCTCTCGGAGTCACCGATGTGGTCGGCGCTTCGTGGACGATCGGAGCCCGCGTCACGCGGCCGCTTCCGAAGCAGATGCTGATTCTGGGCGCCGAGTACATCGATAACGTCGACCAGAACTACACGTCCGGCTACCAGGGGATGGAGCCTATCGTTGCGACGAACGGCTCATCTCAACGACGCGCGCTCTTCATGCAGGACGAGATCAAACTTGGCACGCATGTGATCCTGAACGCCGGTCTGCGTTACGACGGATACGAAGAGTTCGATCGTGTCACGCCCCGCACAGCGCTCATCTTCATGCCGACCGCGCATCAGTCGTTCAAGTACCTGTATGGCAACGCATTCCGTGCGCCAAACGTGTACGAGAAGACCGAGTTCTACTTCGGGCCCGACGTTGCGTCGCTGCGTCCTGAATCCATCGACACACACGAACTGGTGTGGGAGCGCTACACCGGCGACTGGCTGCGCACGTCGGTCTCGGGTTACTGGTACAAGGCTGACAACCTGATCACGCAGAAAGCCACTGACGATCCCAACGCGTTCTTCGGCGTGACCTACGTCAACGAGGGTGAGGTCCGCGCGAAGGGCTTCGAGTTCGAGGCACAGATGCGCCTGTGGCGCGGCGCGGAAGGTCATATGAGCTACGCGCTCCAGGAAGCGATCGATCAGGCAACCGGAGAGACGCTACCCAACTCTCCTCGTCATATGGGCAAAACGCGCGTGAGCGCACCGCTCTTCGGAACCGGTTCGTCGCTCGCGGTAGAAGTGCTCGCGATCGGCAGCCGCCAGACCCTGAGCGGCAACTGGACCGGAGCGGCGGCGACCGCAAATGTGACGGTCGTCAAGCCGCTCGGACGGACGCTCGAGATCTTCGGCACCGCCCGCAATCTCTTCGATGTCGACTATTCCGTTCCGGCATCCCAGGAGCACGTGCAGGACACCATTCCTCAGAATGGCCGCACGTTCCGGGTCGGCCTGCGCGTGAAGCTTCCGCTCTGAGAGTTTACGCCCGAGCCATCGGCCGATACTGCGGCTCCAGACCGTCCAGGAACGTGTGAAGCGCGGGCAATGAGCGCGACAGGATGGTCTGATCCCACTTACTCAAGTCGACGACATAGGGCGCAACCGGTCCGTAGTAGTCGGTGCGCGGGCCAATCTCTCTAAAGGGCACTTTCAGGCTTGACAGCAGCCGCTGCAGCGATGGTTCAGTCGCCACGAGCCAGTGCGTGAAGCCGTTACGCTTGGACGCCTGATAAATCGCTCGATACAGACTGATCGCGACGGAGGCTGCTCCGATGTGCCGTTTCCGCAGACTGCGACTCACGCACAGGCGCGAGATCTCAGCGACGCGGGTGGACTCCTGAAACAACTCGTGCTCGCGCGGATAGATCGAGCAGTGGCGAAACAGCGGCAGGCCGATCATGTTGACCTTCACGAGGCGCGCGCTTGCCAACAGCGCGCCACCATCTGGGCTGAGGACCCCAAGGTGCAGCGAGTGACGATCGAATTCGTCACGCTCGCGCCGATCGGGGTAATCGTCCGGGTTGAGAAAGCGGCGTTCGACGCAGTACACCTGGTAGCGCAGCTGATGGCTTTCGTCCATCAGGCGTGGATCTGAATCGATCTGCCGCCCGTCAAGCCATTGAAGCCGATTGCTGCTGGTCTCGACGCGCTTCGGTGCACGCGATCCGATGGAGTGAAATTGGACGGAAGCCCCGGTGGTGCTTGTGTTCATGAGAGAAACCATCCTTCGTCAAGCTGTGAAGTGATGCGCTCGATTTCACATCACCGCTCGTCAATGATGAATTGATTTCACTCAAACGGACGACGGTTTCGTCATCGCGATCACATAAAATGTGCAAAATTCAGGGCTGTTTTTGCACATTCTGCGAACACGGTGTCACATGAGTGACGTCCGTGTTCGTTCGTGTCAGTTCAAGTTCTCTGTCGCGATTCTCGCGTGCGACGCTTCGGAACATTGCGTCCCGAGCGTCTCTCACCGCACGCTCACTGCTCCGGTGCGGCGGGGTTCACACCACCCAGCCATGACGATGGCTTTGGACGCGGCAAGCCTTTCTTCACTGCGTCGTCAACAGCCCTGTCTTCCGCCCGCGCGGCGCTCAGGATGTTGTGCAACGCGTGGTTGCCTTCGTGACATTCGTACGGCAGCACCTGATACCCGGGCTGTGTCGTCAATGGCAGGAGCAGCTTCACTGGCTTGCTGAATGTCTTTGAATCGGTGATCGATATCTCGTAGTTCAACATGTCGGGCGCGACGCGCGTGAAGCGCTCGATCACATGCAGTACGTCACTCGTTGGCGCTCCGCCGCCGTTGCCGCCAACGCCGGTCGTGTTGCCGATGAAGTTGGTGGTTTCCACGACGAGCGTGTCGCCTTCGAAGTGGCCGCGCGCATCGCCCATGTACTGACGGATGCCGTTGCCGATATGGGGACGGCCATCGAGCGGGATGATTCGCGTGTCGTGCACCATCTCGTACGTAATCGACACCACGCCGGGCGATTGGAAGATGAAGTTGCCGTTGCCGTAGATGACCGGCAACACCGACCCAAACACGCCGCGTGTGATGCAGCGGTCGTACAGGCTGCGATCGGTCCAGCTATTCGGCGGATTGCTGCGCTGCTGTTGCCGCCGTTCGACTTCCTTCTGCGCCTCTGACGTGATCGGGAGTCGTCCGTCGGCTGGTTCGATCACGAGCGACGTCTGGCGGAAGGTCCGGGTGCCGACGTCGTTGCGAAACGCCCCGACCCGGTTGAGCTCGCGCACTCTGGCTTCGTCGTTGGCCACAAGGCGCTTCGCATACTCGTCGTCTGACAGTTGGGCTTTGTTGCCGAGTTCAACTGGCCGTTGCACGGGAACGGTGCGAAGGTCGTCACTCGACCACGTGCCGGAGATGTCCGGGTCCCCCCAGGGTGTCTTCGGCGTCGCATACGGCCTGGCGGGCGAGGCCGCCTTCGCCGGAGCCTGTGCCAACGCCGGAATCGACAACGCCGCCACGACGCCGATCGCGCTGACGAGCGCGCCGATGGTGAGTCTTCGCATGTCGGCCTCCCGCAAAGAGCAAGGTCGGCGTGATTGTGGCAAAAGGCAGCAGGCGACGCAACGAACGCGTCAGCCGGCGCCCGCCGGCTTTCGCGCCGATCGCCGGGGTTCCGCGAAGATTTCGGTGCGGGCGGCGCTCGTGATGGCCGCGACAGCGGCGTGCTTCAATCGGCGCTCCACTGAGATCGCGTAGTACCGCTCCCGAACAGCCGATGTGCGTCCAACGACAACGACACGGTGACTGCGGAGGATTTCCGCCTCGATCGCCGTCGGGGCTGGAAACACCACCCGAATCCTTTCGCCGAACGTCGTGAGCAGCGCCGGGTCTTCGAACTCCCCGGCGACGAGCGGGCGCAGGTTTTCAGCCTCGAACCACTGCTCGAGCCCGCGCCGGAGCGACGTGTTGATCGTCGGCAGCAGCATGCGCGCGCCGGTGAGCGACGCTGGAAACCTCCGCTTCAACCGCTGCGCCAGCGCCCTCCCGGCGAAGAACGAGGTCCCCGATTCGCCGAGCAGGTGATTGAACACCTTGACACGGACGTGCGGTGCCGCCGGCGTATCGCTGATGACCACGTCGAGTGCGTGCGTCGCCAGCTGGGCCAGGAGTTGATCGGGATTGTCCTCGTGGCAGCTGATCTGTACGGGCTCGGGGCTGTCGATCGCCGGACTCAACAGGCGATAGACGACCAGCTTGGGCACCGCGTTGGCCACCCCGACCGCAAGCCTGGGTGCCCGACCCGACGGCCGGCCCTTGAGTGTCTCGAGCAGCTCGCCGCCAGCCGTGAAGATCTCGGACGCGTATCGGTCCACGACACGGCCGACGTCCGTCAACACGAGCGTGCGCCCCTGCCGCTGGAACAGCCGCTCGCCAAGCGACTCCTCCAGCAGCTTGAGCTGCGCACTGATCGTCGGCTGCGACACGCGAAGCTTCTCCGCAGCCCGTGAGATCCGCCCCTCGCGCACGACGGTCCAGAAATACAGCAGGTGATGGTAGTTGAGCGTGGTCATCGGGTTCGCCGACAAACATAACAAGAAACGAACTCGTCTTTACGAACTATCTATTTGTCAATGGAACTGATGTCCACTATCGTCGCAACGCAGGAGTCGACAGAGACATGTGACGAGGCGCGACACGATCGAGCAGACATCGGAGACTCCGGCGTGGCATACCTTGTCGGTCGATGCCGTCCTCGCGCGGCTCGAGACGCATCCCACCGGCTTGACCACCGCCGTCGCGACTGAGCGTCTCGCGGTGCACGGCGCGAACGAACTGCAGACGCTGCGGACGCAGTCCGCCTGGCATACCTTCTTCGCTCAGTTTCAGAACGCGCTGATTCTGATTCTGCTCAGCGCCACCGTCGTCTCCGGGTTCCTCGGCCACACGCTCGAAGCGGTCGTCATCACCGTCATCGTACTGTTCGCAGTGCTCCTCGGCTTCATCCAGGAACACCGCGCAGGCAAAGCGCTGGACGCACTGAGAAGAATGGCCGCCCCTTCTGCGCATGTGCTGCGCGATGGCGAGGAATCGGCGGTTCCCGCGCGCGATCTCGTGCCGGGAGACGTCGTGCTGCTGCGTGCTGGCGACCGCGTCCCTGCTGATGGACGCATCATCGACGCCGTCAATCTGGCTGTTGACGAAGCCGCCCTCACCGGAGAATCCGCAGCGGCCAACAAGACGGCGACCGCGTTCGACGACGCGGGTATGCCGCTCGGCGACCGCAAGAACATGACGTACGCGGGGACGCTCGTCGTCCATGGGCGGGGCCACGCGGTCGTCGCGGCCACAGGCATGTCGACCGAGTTCGGCCGCATCGCACGAATGGTGGAGACGGTCGAAGCCGGTCGAACCCCGCTGCAGGAAAACCTCGATCGGCTCGGCGGGACGCTGGCAAAGGCCGCCCTCGTCGTGGTCGCTCTCGTCGTGGTCATCGGACTCGCCCGCGGCCTGCCGGCGCTCGAGATGTTCATGTTCGGCATCGCCCTGGCGGTTGCCGTCGTGCCAGAGGCGCTGCCCGCCGTTGTCACGATCTCGCTTGCGATCGGCGTACGGCGGATGGTCAAGCGCAACGCCCTCGTCCGCCGCCTGCCCATCGTCGAGACGCTGGGCAGCACGTCGGTCATCTGCTCCGACAAGACCGGGACGCTGACGAAGAACGAAATGACCGTCCGGCGCCTGTTTGCCGACGACCGCGTGCTCGATCTGTCTGGCACCGGGTACGATCCCGAGGGCGCCGTACTCGACGAGGGCCGTGCGATCGACGCACCGACCGGTGTACGCGCCCTGCTGAGCGCAGCGACGCTCGCCTCGGATGCTCGCCTCATCGCGCGCGATGGCCGCCATCACATCGAGGGCGATCCCACCGAGGGCGCCCTCGTGGTCGCGGCCATCAAGGCGGGACTGAGACCCGACGTTCTGAACGCAGAGGAGCCGCGCGTCGCCGAAATTCCCTTCACCTCCGAGCGTCGCAGAATGACGACGCTGCACACGACCGCGGCGGGCTCGATGGCGTACTCGAAAGGAGCCGCCGACGACATGGTGCCGAGTTGCACCAGCCTGTTGAGCCACGGGCAGGAGGTGGCGCTGACCGACGAGTGTCGCGATCACGTGCTCGGCGTCGAACGGCGAATGGCCAGCGAAGGCCTGCGCGTCCTGGCGGTCGCGCGTAAAGCCAGCGCATCCCTCGATGGCGCCGAAGAGCGGATGACGCTGCTCGGTCTCGTCGGGATGATGGATCCGCCGCGGGCAGAAGCTGGCGCGGCCGTCCGTGTCTGCGCCGACGCCGGCATCCACGCAATCATGATCACGGGCGATCATCCGCTGACCGCAAGCGCGGTCGCGAGAGAGATCGGCGTGCTGCACGAGCAACGCGTGGTGACGGGGCGCGACCTCGACGCGATGAGCGATGCCGATCTCCTGCGCAACGTGGGCGACATCGCGGTGTACGCGCGTGTGTCACCCGCCGACAAGCTCCGCGTGATCAGCGCCTGGCAGAGTCGCGGCGACGTCGTCGCCATGACCGGCGACGGCATCAACGATGCGCCGGCCCTCAAGAAGGCGGATGTCGGTATCGCCATGGGCATCGCCGGCACCGATGTCAGCAAGGAAGCGGCGGGGATGACACTCCTCGACGACAACTTCGCGACCATCGTCGCAGCCGTCGAAGAAGGGCGCATCGTCTTCGGAAACATCAAGAAGTATCTGACGTACCTGCTCTCGTGTAACGTCGGCGAGATTGTGCTGCTCGCGGGCAGCGTCATCGCCGGTCTCCCGATGCCGTTGAGCGCGGTGCAGATTCTCTACGTGAACCTCGCGACCGACGGCTTGCCGGCGCTCGCGCTTGCCGTCGATCCGCCGGAACAGGATTTGATGCGACGGCGGCCGAGGGACGCGCGGGTCGGTATCTTCACGCGGCCTGTTGTCGTCATGCTGATCGCGGCGGGTCTGTGGTCCGCCATCGTCAACGCCACGCTGTTCATAGGCCTGCTCCGCGCCGGGCGTCCGCTGCCGGAAGTCATGTCAATGACTTTCGTGTCGCTCGTACTGATTCAGTTCTTCAACGCCTACAACTGCCGATCAGATCGGTTGTCGGTTTTTCGCTCGCCCTTTGCCAACCGCTGGCTCAACATCGCGGTGTCGTGGGAGATGGTCCTGCTCGTTGTCATCATCTACGTGCCCTTCTTTCAGCGCGCGTTCGGCACGTTCAGCCTCTCCGCCGCAGACTGGATGCTGGCCACGATCCTGGCCTTCTCCGTCGTGCCCGTGCTGGAAGTCTTGAAGTGGGCAGCACGCCGAGGCTGGTTCGGAGAACTGGTCTGACACCCGCCTCTATTCGTCGCGCAGCACGACGACTGGATTGACGCGCGTCGCGCGCTGCGCGGGGATGAAGCAGGCAAGAGCGGCGACGCTGGTGATGGCCGCTGCCACAGCAACGAGCGTTGCGGGATCGTTGGGCCCGACATCGAAGAGCAACGACGCCATCAGCCGTGTCAGCGCGAACGCGCCTGCCATACCAGCGGCGAGACCAACGAGCGCGAGCTGCAGACCCTGCCCCATGATGTGACGCAACACCGAAGCACGCTCGGCTCCGAGCGCCATGCGAATGCCGATCTCACGCCGACGCTCCGTCACCAGGTACGACAGGAGTCCATACGTTCCGATCGAGGCCAGGAACAGTGCCAGCGCGGCGAATCCTCCAAGGAGCTGAGCCAGCAGTCGCGGACGACTGAGCGACTCACGGACAACGGCATCCATGTCGCGCAACTTGATGACCGGCAATGACGGATCGACTTCCCGCACGATGCCTTCAATCGCGGTCCCAAGCGTCGCGATCGGCACCGCGGTCCGCAGGACGATGTTCAGATCGCCGCCGCCTACCTGCACGTCGGGATAGAGCCGGGGGAACTGATCGAGTAGAAAATACAGTTCGGTCCCCGTCTTCTGATCGACGCCTCCCTGCTTGACGTCCTTCGCAACACCAACCACCGTGAGCCAGGGGATCTGATCGCCGCAGCACTGGCGAATCTGCTGACCGATCGGGTTGCGGTCCTTCCAGAACGTTCGAACGAGCGTCTCGTTCACGATCGCAACCGCCCCGCCAATCGCGTCACCAGGCTCGAAGCCACGACCCTCGACAATCGGGACGCCCATCGTCTCGAAGTAACCCTGCGTGACGCGCTGGTAGTAGTCGACGTTCTCGAACGGTCCCTGCTTGGGCGGCGTGTAGTTGCCGATGTCGGTATCGTTTGCGTCCACCTGGCGATTGGGCGGCAGGCCGGTCATGCCCGACACGCGCAGCACACCAGGAATGCCTTCGAGGCGGCCAAAGAGTCGCTGATAGAACTGCAGTTGAGTCTCGAACTTCGCGTAGTGAGCAACCGGCAGGTCCAGCGCGAACGTCACGAGGCGGGATCGATCGAACCCGGGATCCACGTTCAGCAGGTTCATCACGGTCCGCAGCATCAGGCCCGCACCCACCACCAGGACGACCGCCAGCGCGACTTCGGCAACGACCAGCGCACGACGCACGCCGTGGCGCGCGCTCGTCGCTCCTCGGACGCCGCCCTCTTTGAGAGAGGAGTGCAAGCTGCCAGGCGTAAGGTGCAGCAACGGCGCAAGACCGAAGACAACCCCGGTAGCGAGCGAGACGATGAACGTGAACGCGAGCACCAAGGGATCGACTGCGATCTCTGCCGCTCGCGGCAGGCTGTCCGGATACGCGGCCACGAGTGCGCGCACACCCGCCCACGCCAACAGCAGCCCCACCGCCCCGCCCCCGAGGGCGAGCACGCAACCTTCAGACACGAACTGCCTCAGCAACCGCCAGCGGCTGGCGCCAATCGCAGTGCGCACGGCGAACTCACGGTGTCGCGTCTCCGCGCGAGCGAGGAGAAGATTCGCGAAGTTCGCACACGCAATCAGGAGCACGAAGCCAACGGCTGCCTGCAGCACCCAGATCGCGAGGCGCGCCGAGCCGACGATCTCCTCCTGCATCGGCTCCATCTGCAGCGCATGACCGTCCGGTGTGAACACGTGATCCTTTGCACCAGTCCTCTCACCCCAGCTCGCCACGAGCGCCGCAAGCTCGGCCTGCGCCTGCGCTCCCGTAATGCCGTCCTTCACTCGCCCAATCAGATTCAGGAAATGATTTCCTCGGTTGCGGCGATTCGACGGATTGAGCTGCAACGGCAGCCACATCTCGACGTGCTTGTCCATGACGTCGAAGCCGGGCGGCATGATGCCAACGACCTCGTTCTGAACACCATCGACTTCGATCGTCTTTCCAACGATGTCGGATCGCGATGCGAATGCGGAACGCCACAACTCGCTGGACAGCATGACGAGCCGCGGACCGGTCGCGCGGGTCTCATCACGTCGAAACCATCGTCCCGCTTGCGGCGGTACGGCAAGCGTCTCGAGTAGCTCAGCGTTGACGATGCCGGTGCTGACGCGTCGAGGACGATCCGCAGTCGACACATTGGCCTCGCCCGTCACGTACGCGCCAACTGACGAGAACGACTGGTTGATCTCCGTCAACTCGAAGTATTCCGGTGGAGAGACCCAGAACTGGTCGAATCCCAGATTCGGGAAACGACTGCTCACGAACATGAGCTGCGTCGGCTGTGGATACCCGGCCGGCCGCAGAATCACGGCGTTCAGCACCGAGAAGATGGCGGTATTCGCACCGATGCCGACCGAGAGCGTGAGGATCGTGAGGATGGCGAATCCTGGCGCTCGCCGGAGATTTCTGAGGGCCGAACGAACATCCTGCGCGAGCGCGTCGAGTCGCATGATGACTCCTATGACGGACCACCCGGGCTCGAAGTTTCGCGGCCTGACATAGAAACGGCGGGCCTCACGACCCGCCGCTGCACAGCCAACTGCCTACAGCTTACTGCCTACTTATTAGCAGCATCAGCGGCGGCCTTCTCGTCCGCTCGCGCTCCGCTCAGGATGTTAAACAACGAGTAGTTGCCCTCATGGCACGCGTACTCGAAGTAGCCGTAGTTGTCGTCCCGCTTCAGCGGGTACTGAATCGTCCACGGCTTCGTCCACGTCTTCGGATCGTTGATGTGCATCTCGTAGAGCATCACATCGGCGCTCAGACGCATGAACCGCTCGGTGACGGTGATGTCGCTGCTGTGCCTCGTGCCTCCGCCATTCACACCAATGCCAGGCGCGAAGCTGCCGATGTTCCTCGTCTCGACGACCAGCGTGTCGCCATCCCAGTGGCCACGCGAATCACCCATCCACATCTTGATGTGCGGGCTCGGATGCGGAGCGCCGTCGAGCGGCACGATGCGCGTCTCGTGAATCATCTCGTTGCGGATGGCGACGAAGCCCGGTGCCTGCACGATCTCGTTCCCGTTGTTGTAGATCACAGGAAGAATCGATCCGGCGATGCCGCGTGAGATGCAGCGATCGTACAGACTGCGATCGGTGTACGAATCAGCAGGCCCGCGCCCCTCACGGGCTTCACGTGCCGCGGCCTGGCGCTGCTGCGCTGCCTGCGTCAGGGCCGGCATCCGGCCATCCGGCGGATCGACGATGAGCGACGCCTGATACTGCGGCTTCCCGCGTTCCAGCCAATGCGGCGGCGGAGAGACGGGACCACCCACGTCACCGCCGGGCGTAACCGTCGAGTGCTCCAGGTCGAAATCGGCTTCGTCCTGCGCCGCCTGCCGCGCGAACCGCGCTTGCACTTCGTTGTATTCAGCCTCGGTCAACAGATTCCGCGTGCCGAGTTTCGCGTCTCGTTGCATCGGCGTGCCCACCATGTCGGTGCTGGGCCACTTGCCTTGCAGATCGGGATCACCCCACGGGGTCCGCGGGACGGTGTAGTTCGGATCACGTTTCACAATCGGCGTGGAGCTTTGCGCCGAGAGGAGCGCGACCGACGTCACCGCGATTGCGGCGACCACCATCAGACTGTTTTTCATGTCGTCTCTACTGCTGCGAGAGCGAATACACCATCAAATTGTTGCCAGCCACAACCGCGACATACTGCTTCCCGCTCTTGCCCTGATAGCTCATCGGATTCGCGTTCGCGTTGGCCTCGAGAGTCGTCGTCCAGACCGCTTTGCCCGTCCTGGCGTCGAACGCGCGGAACCGGCGGTCGTTCGTCGCTCCGACGAACACGAGGCCGCCCGCGGTCACCGTCGGACCTGCACTACCGCTGTTGCCAACCAACCGTTTACCTTCCGGCAGAGCATCGTTCACGCCGAGTACTGACTCCCAGGCGATCGTGCCCGTGTTGAGATTCACCGCGACGAGCTTCGACCACGGCGGCCGCTGACACGGAAGCTGCGGGCCTGGACGCGGCCGGCCGTTGGTGTCGTACCCGTTGAGCGGCGCGCTGAACGTGAAGAACGGACCCACGCCGTTCACGCTCGCGCGATCGTAGGGTTGTTTCGAGCCGCGCGCGTCGAAGCTGTAGTCGACGTTCGGATCCTTCTCTTCGACCCACCCGACGAGCGATGTGTTCTGAGCATTCACGAACATGTAGCCCGTGTTGGGATCGACAGCCATGCCGCCCCAGTTGACGCCGCCAGTCCCGCCCGGGAACTGGATCGTCGACTTCGGCGGATCGCCCCTCTTGTGAAACATGAACGGCGTGAACGCTCCGGCGTTGTAGAAACCGCCGGCCTTGTCCCACATCGCCAGACACGCGCCCGCATGCTCGGCGGTCGTGTCCGCCGCGGTCACGATGTCCTCTTTCTTGAAGCTCACTCGGCTCAGCGGACCAGGCCGTGCGGGAAATGGCTGTGTCGGCGAGTACCACTCCGTCGGAACATCGCCCTTGGGAACCGGGCGCTCTCCCACCGGAATGAGCGGCTTGCCATTCGTGCGATTGAGCACGAACAGATAGCTTGTCTTGCCAACGTGAGCGAGAGCCGGCACTCGGCGGCCGTTCTGCATCACGTCAACGAGGCTGCCGGCCGTCGGAATGTCCGAGTCCCAGATGTCGTGATGAACGGTCTGGAAGTGCCAGAGATACTCGCCTGTTTGTGCCTCGACTGCGACGATCGAGTTCGCGTAGTCGTTTCTGCCCGGTCGATCGCCGCCGTAATAGTTCGCAGCGGGTCCGGCCACGGGCAGATACACGATCCCGCGCTCCACGTCGACGGGCGCAGCGAATGCCCACATGTTGGTGCCCGAGCGATCCTTCCAGCCGTCGCCCCACGTGTCGTTGAATTTCGATCCAGACTTCGGAACCGTCTGGAACTCCCACAGCTTCTTTCCGGTCCTCGCATCGAACGCGCGCGGATTCCCCGCCGGTCCCTGCGGTACTTCGTTGACGTTCGCACCGATGATGACAATGTTGCGATAGAGCGTGGGTGTGCCGTTGTAGGGAACGCCGATGTCCACGATACCGCCAGTACCGAATCCTGCGGACGGCTTCCCGGTGGCGGCATCGACGGCAAAGAGACGCGTGCCGCTCAGGAAGACCACACGCGCCGCAGTGGTCCCATCGCCTGGCCAATATCCGACGCCGCGTTGTGACGCGACGGCGACGGGTGGTCCGCCGCCTCGACGACCACCGCCCGCTGACGTAAGACCCGGAGGCGGCGCCGCGGGCGTGGACGCCTGCGCGTCGCTGACCGGCGGCGCTGGTGCGGCCGGTGCTGCAGGTACGGAAAACGACCAGGCCTCTTTGCCGGTGTCCGCATCGAGCGCAACCACCTGCGGTCCGCTCGACGCGTACATCACGCCGCCGACGACGAGCGGCACGGAGGTCGCGCCTCCGCCGAGTCGATAGGTCCAGGCCTGCTTGAGCGAGCCGACATTACTCGTGTTGATCTCGGTCAGCGGCGAGAACCGTGTCGCCGCGAGATCGCGGTTCAGATTGGGCCAGTCGCCTGGAGCGATCTGATTTCTGGACGTCGACGACGATCCCTGCGCCCACACACCGAGCGCGGCCGTGATGACCGCGACGGTGGTGACAGTGGAAATCGACGTCAACTTCATCGGGGCAATGCGTACGCGATATACGCCCCGGGTGCCGGAGGTGGCCCCCCGGCTCGTCCCCCGCGCCCGCGACCACCGGCCTGAGCCTCTGGACCGCCGCCGGCGGCCGCGGCACCGCTCGCAGAAGCCGCCGGGCCTCCGAAGCGCGCCGGGAACAATCCCGCTCCAGCAGCCACCGGGAACACGATGAACTGACGACCGCCGACTTCGTACGTCGACGGAACGCCTTCCGATCCAGTCGGCAGTTCCTTCGTCCACACAACCTTGCCCGAGTCACGGTCGTACGCGCGCACCGCGCGGTCCGACGCCGTCGCGACAAATACAAGACCGCCTGCAGTCACGAGCGGACCACCACGCGGCATGTGAGCTCCGGTGTCGGACCTGATGCCTGCCTCGGCCGGCGCGGTCACGCCACCGTCTGGCACGCGCCATTTGATCTCGCCGGTGTTCAGGTCGTACGCCGTGATCTCAGACCATGGCGGGCCGATGGCGGTCATGCCATTGGTCGGGCTCTGCATGAAGTCGTACGGCGACGTGTAGCGGACGGGCCCCTTTGACGCCGCCTCTTTCGCAGCCGCCATCAGCTTCGCCTTCTGCTCGGCGGTGATGATCGGACTGGCAGCGCCCCCACCCAGTGCGCCGCCGGCCGTCGGCTCCTCGTTGCTCAGAATCAGCCGCATCAGCGTCGGCATGTTCTTCGCCACGACGTAGAACTCGCCGCGCGTCGGATCAACGGCTGAACTCCCCCAGTTCGCTCCTCCGTTGTGACCGGGAAGCTCGATCGAGCCTTCGAGACTCGGCGGAGTGAAGAGCCCCTCGTTCCTCACGCTGCGAAACAACTGCCGCAACCGCTCCTGTTCCGCCTCGGGCAGATAGGGATTGATGTCTTTCTCGGTGAACGACTGTCTCGCAAACGGCGCGGGCTTCGTCGGGAACGGCTGCGTCTTCGAGCTCTTCTCGCCCGGCACGTCGGACTGCGGCACGGGCCGCTCTTCGATCGGGAAGATCGGCTTGCCGGTCTTGCGCTCGAACACGAAGATGAAGCCGAACTTGGTTGCCTGCGCGACGACGTCGATGTTTCGTCCGCTCTGACGAAGCGTCAGCAGCTTCGGCGCCTGCGGCAGGTCGTAGTCCCACAAATCATGGTGCACGAGCTGGTGATGCCACAGCCGCTTGCCTGTCCGCGCATCGAGCGCCACGAGGCTGTTCGCAAACAGGTTGTCCCCGTCGCGATCGCCACCGTAGAAGTCGAAGCGTGCCGTGCCAAACGGGATGAACGCGATTCCGTTCTGCGCGTCGACCGTCAGCTCGCTCCAGTTGTGAACGCCGCCGGCCTTCTTGTACGCGCCCTCGGGCCACGTGTCGTACCCGAATTCGCCGGGATGCGGAATGCTGTGAAAGACCCAGACGATCTTGCCGGTGCGCACGTCGTACGCCTGCACATCAGCCGGCGTGGACTCGTAACCGGCGCCCTGCGCCGGCAGCGAGACGATCATCAGGTTCTCGAATATGCGGCCCGGGTTGCTCGTCTGAAGCGGATTCCGTGCCTCACGCCACAATGCCACCCTCAGGTCGACGCGGCCGTTGTTACCGAACGAGGCAATCGTCTCGCCGTTCTCCGCGTTGATTGCCGTCAGGTTTCCAGCGTTGAGATACAGCAGCCGCCGGTCGGATCGATCCTGGCTCTCCCAGTAGTTGAGCCCCCTCGCCCCGATCGCCCCTTGATTCGCGTGACGCCAGATCTCCTTCCCGGTTGCGGCATCGAGGGCGACGATTGCGTTCCCGGTACCCTGCACGTACATCACGTTGTCAACGACGATGGGGTTGAAGGTGACGTTGCCAGTGACCGGGTAGGTCCAGGCGACATCGAGGCGTGAGACGTTCGACTTGTTGATCTGGTCGAGCGCTGAATACTGCGACGAATGAGCGCCACCCTGGTAGGCAGTCCAGGTCGTGTAAGGCTTGGCCGAACCGCTTCGGGAACCTCCCGACTGGGCGACGAGCGCCGCCATTCCAAGCGTGAGCGCAATCAACAGGGATCCGCCAAATCTACGCATCGAGAAGTGTCCTTTTCATGTGCATCAGGCCGGGTCTTTCGTCTGAGCTGCGCCGAAATTCTATCGCATCGGTTAGCCGTATAATACGCACGCCATCATCGACTTCCGGTCGCTCCAGGCGCTTGTTTTCGCAAGGAGTCAGGACATGATCACGCGAGTCTTCGCATCGTCTGCGACCGCCCTCATCATCGCTGTGTTGGCGTCGCTGCCGGTCGCCGGGCAGGCCACGGCGGCGCCCCCGTTGGTTATTACGGCGTACAACGGCGGCGCGCCTACAAAGTACGTAGCGCCCCGGACGCCGTGGGGCGATCCCGATATCCAGGGCACATGGTCGAGCGACGACACCGAGGGGATCCCGCGCGAGCGGCCTCCTGCGCTCGGAACGCAGCTCTATCAGTCGGACGAGGAGTATTCCGCCCGCGCCAAACAGATACAGGCCAACGTCGCGAACCGCGAGAACAACGCGACCAGCACGTTCAGGAATGACTTCGCGCGCCGCGCGTTCCGTCAGACCTCGATCATCGTGGACCCGCCTGATGGCCGGATGCCGGCCTTCACCGCCGAAGCTGTGAAGCGACGCGCGTCCCGGGATCGCGGCACGTTCGGGGACGGCCCGTTCGACACGACTGAGGACTTCACGCTCTACGACCGCTGCATCACCCGCGGCGTCGTCGGGTCTGTGCTCCGCGTGGTCTACGGCAACGGCAACCGCATCGTGCAGGCCCCGGGAATGGTGGCGATCAGCTACGAGATGATCCACGACACGCGCGTCATGTACACCGACGGGCGCCCGCATGTCTCTTCCAGCATCCGACAGCTGCTCGGCGACTCGCGCGCTCGCTGGGAAGGCGACGAGCTCGTCGTCGAGACGACGAACCTGACGGACAAGACGAGCATCGGCGGCAACGGCAACGGCCTTCGACACAGCGCGAAGATGGTCATCACCGAGCGGTTCAAGCGCGTCTCCGACGACGTACTGCAGTACCAGTTCACGGTCGACGATCCGGTGACCTACGAGAAGCCGTTCACGATGTCGTTTCCGCTGACGCCGCTTGATGGCGGCCTGCTGCTTCCGTACGACTGTCACGAGGGCAATCTCGCGATCCTCCAATCTCTCGGCGCGGAACGGTCCGAAGATCGCGCGCTTGCTGCGGACCTCCAGCGCGGAGTCATCCGGCCGCGGCGCGGCGTTCAGGAGAGCGGACCCGGTGGCGGAGGCAATCGTGGCCGCGGTGCCGGAGCTGCTCCGCCTGCACCTGCGACCCGTGATCCCGAGGACGCGAACTAGAACCTCTAACCAGAGCCGAAAGCCCAGAGCCCAGAGCCTAGAGCCCAAGTCGAAGGCCAGGAGCCCATTCATGACGATCCGCGCTCTCATATCGGTTGCCTTTGCGATCACCATCGCCGTCGTGGCTTCCCTGCCGCTCGCCGGGCAGAGTGCTGCCGCACCACCGCTGGTCATCACGGCCTACAACGCGGGGCCACCCACCCCTTACAGCGTGCCGAAGACGCCATGGGGCGATCCGGATCTCCAGGGTGTCTGGTCGAGCGACGACACGAGCGGCATTCCGATGTCGAGACCAGCGAACCTTGGCAGCGAGCTCTATCAGAGCGATGAGCAGTGGGCCGCGCGGCAGAAGCAGACCCAGCAAGGCGTCCAGAACGCGCTCAACGCCATCGGCACGTTTCGCGGCGACTACGCGAGACGATCGTTCAGGCAGACATCCATCATTGTCGACCCGCCAGATGGACGCACGCCTGCCTTTACCCCAGCCGCCGAGAAACGCCGCGCGCCGCGCGACCGCGGCACCTTCGGCGACGGTCCTTTCAACACCCCGGAAGACTTCACGATGTACGACCGCTGCATCACGCGCGGCATCGTGGGATCCGTTCTACGAGTGGTCTACGGAAACGGCAACCGGATCGTGCAGGCGCCAGGCATGGTCGCGATCAGCTACGAGATGATCCACGACACGCGTGTGCTCTACACCGACGGCCGGCCGCACGTCTCGCCCAGCATCCGGCAGTTGCTCGGCGATTCGCGCGCCCGATGGGACGGCGACGAGCTCGTCGTCGAGACGACGAATCTGACCGACAAAACGAGCATTGGACTGAACGGCAACGGCCTTCGCCACAGCGACAAGATGACGATCACCGAGCGCTTCAAGCGGGTGGCGGCCGATGTCATCCAGTACCAGATCACCATCGACGATCCCGTGACTTACGTTCGCCCGTTCACGCTGTCTCTTCCGCTGACGCCGCTCGAGGGCAACATCCTGCTGCCCTACGACTGCCACGAAGGCAACCTTGCGCTGATGCAGTCGCTCAGCGCCGAGCGAGCCGAGGATCGCGCGCTCGACGAAGATCTCAAGCGTGGCGTCGTGCGCCCGCGTCGCCCGGTTCAGGATGGCAACCCGCAAGCGAATGGAGGCGGCCGCGGGGGCGCCGCGGCGCCGGCCGCACCGGCCGGTGGACGTGCAGGCGCGCCTGCAGAAGGCGATCAGGAGCGGTAAGATGAACAGAGGCGAAGGGAGAGTGCTGATGCGGAGTCGAGTTCTGGCGTCCCTCGGTGCGGCGAGCACGATGGCGCTCGTGGCAATGGCGTCGCTGCCTGTGTCTGGTCAGAGCGGCACACCGGCACTGGTCATCACGGCATACAACGGTGGGACGGCGATTCCGTACACAGTTCCGAAGACGCCGTGGGGCGATCCGGATCTGCAGGGCGTCTGGAGCAGCGACGACGCGACGATGCCGATGTCGCGGCCGCAGAACTTCGGCGACCGTCTGTATCAGAACGACGAGGAATTCGCGGCCCGGCAGAAGCAGATCCAGAGCGGCATCACGAACGCCGAAAACGCCGTCGGTTCCTTCCGCGGCGATTTCGCACGGCGCGCCTTCCGTCAGACTTCGCTCATCGTCGATCCGCCTGACGGCAGGACCCCCGCCTTCAGCGCGGACGCGCAGAAGCGCCGCGCCCCGCGCGATCAGGGCACCTTTGGCGACGGACCATTCAATTCGACTGAGGACTTCACGCTCTACGACCGCTGCATCACCCGCGGCATCGTCGGATCGGTGATGCGAGTCATCTACGGCAACGGCAATCGCATCGTCCAGGCACCGGGCATGGTCGCGATCAGCTACGAGATGATTCACGACACGCGCTTCTTCTATACGGACGGCCGTCCGCACGTGTCGCCGAGCATTAAGCAATATCTGGGCGACTCACGCGCGCATTGGGAGGGCGACGAACTGGTCGTCGAGACGACGAACCTGACCGACAAGACCAGCATCGGCCCGAACGGCAACGGCCTGCGTCACAGCGACAAGATGAAGATCACCGAACGCTTCAAGCGCGTGGGGGATCAGATACTCCAGTACCAGATCACCGTGGACGACCCGGTGACCTACGCACGAGCGTTCACCTTGTCACTGCCGCTGACGCCGCTCGATGGCGGGACCCTGCTCCCCTATGAATGCCACGAAGGCAACTACGCCATCCGGCAGTCGCTCGGTGCCGAGCGCGCGGAAGATCAGAGGGTCGAAGCCGACTTCCAGCGTGGCGTTCTCCGCCCGCGTCGCCCCGTGCAGGACGGTCTGGGTGTAGGCGGACAACCGATCGGCGAAGCCGGACCCGGAGGAATCATCCCTGCAGCCGGTCGTGGCGCAGGGCCGGGTAACTAAGGACATTCGAGGATCGTTGATTGGCGATTGTGTGATTCGTTGTTGATTGAGGATTGTTGATTGGAGATTGGCAATCTTCGATCAACGATCATCAATCGCCAACGAATCACAGATCAGCAATCAAAGATCACTCAATTGATGGATTGTGGAGACTCGTACGAATGAATCGAAACGTGTGGCTTGTGGCAGGACTCGTCGTGATTGCCCTCGGTCTTGTGAACGTGGTGATGGGAACGCGCATGGTACCGACGATGGCCGTCGCCACGGAAAAAGGCACGATCGCCGGCTGGTGGCTGATCTGGATTGTGATCGGCCTCGTGGCGGTCTCCGCAGTCTCCCTCGGCGGTTTCCTGGTCGCGGCAGGCCTCGGGAAAGTTCCGGAAACCCGGGCTAAGTAAAGAGTCCGATCAACCGGGCGTTGATAGTGACGCCGGTCCAGACGGCCATTGAGATGAGCCCCACGACTTTCGAGGCTGCGCTCGTTTCAGTGGCCTGAATCATCTTTCGGCGCACGGTCAGCAGGAAGATCAGACCAAACGCGATCAGATACATCTTGTACCAGAAGAACTCGCTGAAGTACTCACGCGAGGCGTTCTGCATCAGCTGAGGAACCCCGGTCGCCACGAGACCGAGGAATCCCGCCACCATCCACGGGCGCGCATCCCGAGCCACTTCCGCCGTGGTCTTCGATCGCATGCCGAAGCCAAGCAACCGCAGGTCGGTGATCATCATCCCGCCGGCGAACAGCGCGAGGAACACGAGGTGGATCGCCTGGATGGTCGGATAGATCCAGATCGACGCGCCGATCGCCTGACTGACGGGCCACTGCCCCATCTGGTTGAAAAAGCCTTCCAACATTCGCTCGACTCCTAGTTGTTCTGGAACCAGTTGTAGGGAATCAAGCGTCCGGAGACGATCACGATCGCCCACAGCACCATCCCGAGGGCACCTGACAGTTTGGCTCCGAAGGGTGTTGTCGCCCTCGAGTCCCAGGTCAGGACGGAGTTGTAAGTGATGAAGTGGAACGCCAGGGCGTTGATGCCGGCGAGCACCATCACCAGCATCTTCGTCCAGAAGAAGATGTTGACGTAGAAGCGCATCGGGTCGGAGTACGCGAGGGTCAGCCCGGTGACCGAGCTCATCCCCATCCCCAGCATCTGCCACGGGAACAGACGCTTCTGGAGCTCCGAGAACGGCGTGCTCATGTTCCCGACGCCCAGAAGCCGGAGATCCATCATCACGATCAGCCCGGCGAACAGGCACATGCTGACGACGTGAGCCACGGTCAGGTACGGTGAAAAGAGCAGCGATTCCCGGATCGCTATGCTCGTCGGGAGTTCGCTCACCCAGAAGAACAGGTCGTGCACCGGCTGCATCAGATCTCCATTCAGTCTCGAAGGTCCCGAGTCCCGTCTTACGGGATGCAGCGCATCTTGAGGTCTTCCTTGTCACGATACTTCTCGTGACAGGCGGCGCACGCATCGGCGACGGTCCCGCTCACCTCGACCATCTGGTCCATGTTCTTCGACTGTGCCGCCTTGTAGGAGGCAGCACCGGCATCGATTAGTCCCTGCGCCCACTTCTTGAAGTCTTCCTGATCGACGGGCGCCGGACGGCCGTTCTCGCACATGCGGCCGGGGACTAGAAGAAGGTTGCCGGTCTCCTGCAGCGCAATCGACGCGTTCTCGACCGCCTGCCAGCCGCCGTAGACACCAGCGAAAGTCTGTGTCGCAGGCGCACCCGGTTCCGGCGGTTTCTGCGCGGCAGCGGGATCGGTGCTCTGCGTGTCGAAGATGATGTTGGAATTCGGGAACGGAATGCCGCGCATCAACTGCGCGAGCGTGCCGTACGGCTTGGCTGCGGGCGCCGCGGGTGCGGGCGGCTGAGCCTGTGTACATGAAATGAAGAAGATCGAGATTGCGACGAGCCCATACACGCGTTTCATATGCCTCCTCAAACGCAACGGCCGCAGGCCGCCCGTGCCGTCCCCGCAGTGTCAGGACACATTATCTTGACGAATTGCGCCCGTTCAACGCGGAAGTTTCCTCTAAGCGTGGAATGTTTCGCGAGGATTGAAGCTGGCGGGGACCCGTTGTGCACAGTCGGGCTCGCAGTCTATCTCACAGATTTCCAAGGGGTCAAGGTAAGCTATGCGCCTAACGCGAGGCGGCTGTGCAGGATCTCACCACGGGATCGTTGACCGGGCATCTCCTGAGGACGACCAGCTACATGCTGGTCAGCATGATTTTCCAGACCCTGTACGTGTTGGTCGATCTGTACTGGGTTGGCCGACTGGGGACCGCGGCCGTCGCCGCCGTTGGGATCAGCGGCAACCTGACGTTCATCGTCCTGGCGGCCACTCAGATGCTGGGTGTCGGCACGACTACGCTGGTCGCGCACGCGACCGGTCGACGCGACCAGGCGCAGGCGACGGTCGTGTTCAACCAGGCGCAGGTGCTGTCGACTGTCGTCGGAGTCGCCTTCCTGGTGATCGCGTTCCTCGCCATCGATCCCTATGCGAGCGCGTTCAGCGCGGACGACGCGACCAGGCTGCTCACCCGTGAGTACCTGGTGTGGTTCATCCCGGCGATGGCGCTCCAGTTCGGCCTGATCGCGATGGCGTCGGCACTGAGAGGCACGGGTAATTTCCGTCCCGGCATGATCGTGCAGACCGCGACGGTGATCATCAACATCGTGCTCGCCCCGATGTTGATCTTTGGATGGGGCATCGGCCGGCCGCTCGGCGTGGCTGGCGCGGCAATCGCAACGCTCCTCGCCATCGCGATCGGCGTCGTGTGGATGGCGATCTACTTCTTCCCCGCTGACTCGTACCTGAAGTTCACTCCACGCGACTGGTCACCGCGACTGCCCCTCTGGGGGGACATGCTGAAGATTGGGCTGCCCGCCGGCGCCGAGTTCGCGATGATGGCGGTGTACCTGATGCTGGTCTATGCGGTCTCGCGGCCGTTTGGCGCGGCAGCACAGGCAGGCTTCGGTATCGGCATTCGAATCCTCCAGGCGTGCTTCCTGCCCGTCGTCGCCCTGGGTTTTGCGGTGAGTCCGGTCGCTGGTCAGAACTTCGGCGCGCGCCAGTCAGCGCGTGTGAGGGAAACGTTCAGGACCGGCGCGGCGATCGCGGCTGCCGCGATGCTGGTGCTGGCCAGCATGGTGTGGCTCTGGGGCGATGCGATGGTGCACGTCTTCACTGGAGATGCGACCGCTGTCTCCGTCGGTGAAGACTACCTGCACATCGTCGCGTTCAACTTCGTGGCTTCGGGCGTGATCTTCGTCAGCTCCAGCATGTTCCAGGCGATGGGGAACACCATGCCGTCGCTCATCACATCTGCCGCTCGCATTCTGATCGTGGCCATCCCTGTGCTGCTGCTCGCGCAGACGCCAGGGTTCGCGCTCAAGTGGATTTGGTACATCTCGGCAGCGGCCGTCATTGTGCAACTCGCGATGAACCTGCTGCTTCTCAAGCGTGAATTCCGGCTCCGCCTCAATTTCGCGCCCGATGAGCGCAGGGGCCTGGTCGTGTCGGGCGCAGTTTCGTTATAAGCTCACTGACATGCCGTTCATCATCACCGACCCGTGCATTGGCACGAAGGACAGCGCCTGCGTCGACGTCTGCCCCGTCGATTGCATCCATCCTCGAAAGGACGAACCGGAGTTCGAGACGACCTCGATGCTCTACATCCATCCCGACGAGTGCATCGACTGCGGCGCCTGCGTTCCCGCGTGTCCGGTGGCCGCGATCTACGACAGCCCGGACTCCACGCCGCCCTCGCAAAAAGAACTAATCGACGCCAACTCCGTGTATCGGGCCGGCGATGCGGGAGCGGTGGCGCAGGCCGAGCAGATTGTGAAGAGCCACATGTCGGCTCATGCCGACCTCATGGCCGTCGCGCCGGCAGAACGTGCGGCCGCGCACGCCAAGTAAAGTGAGTGGACGTTCTAATCGGATCCCGGATCCCGGGTCCCGGATCCCGAGTCCATATGGCAAGAGGCTGGGAGAGTAAGTCGGTCGAATCGCAGCAGGAAGCGGCCGCCGCAAAACCGCCGGCCGCGGCGTCATTCAGCCCGCAAGAGGCTCGGCGTCGTGCAGAACGTGCGACGCTGATGCTCGCCCGGACGCGCGCCCTGGCGGATCTACAACAAGCGTGCGCACCGGCGCACCGAGCGATGCTCGAGCAAGCCATCGCCGATCTCGATCGGCGGCTTGGCAGGGTCGACTAGCTCGCGAGCGCTGTGACGCGTGGAGTCGTGTCCTCGACCGGCTCTGCGCAGCCCTGTGCGAGAAGGACGCCCGCCACAGCTGTTGGGACGGCGTGCACTTCGCCCTTCCGGAAGCTGCTCATCTCCTTGCCCCACACTCGAACTCGAACCGACTCTTTGAATCGAATCACCATTGGTCCGGCCTCCGCGTTTGATTCAGAGCAACATGCGGGCCAAAGTGTGCGATCCAATGTTTCTGCAGGTTTACACGCGCATCAGGACAATTATTGTCGGTAGCCCGGCCGTTTGTCCGATAGCACTGCCATAAAGTGACACCTGTCTGCGGTACTGCTCGAGCGCTCCGTCCAGTTCGCGGTCGGTCTTGAAGTCCACGACAACCATCGACGAACCCTGCTTGAACGCAAGGTCGACGTAGCCTTCGACGAGCACTCCGGATGGCAGCCGATACGTGATCGGCATCTCGCGATAGCAGAGCCCTTCGAGCGCGGCCTGCCCGGCTGCCTTCAATACCGGATGCGCCAGGACCTCTCGAACAATATCGCGTCCGGCCTCGACTTCTTCACTGGTCGCTCCCAGGATTCGGCCGTGCGCTTCAGCGAGTCTCTCGAGTACGGCGACGCCTTGGTCGCCGAAGGGCACGTCTGCCAGGAGCGCGTGGACCAGCGTGCCGAATCGCGCGCCACCGGGTCGAGGAATGCGGCTGACATCATCGACAACCGTGACCGCAGTGTCGTCGAGGTGTGCAAGGTCTGCGGTCGCAGCCGCCTTCGTGGCCGTCATCACCTCGATTGAAGCTCGGCCGGCGGCGCTGACGTCGGCCTCGCGCCCGGCCTTCCACTTCTGATACGTGTCCAGCCCGCCGCGAAGCACGTCGGGATGCACGTCTTTGACGATCAGATCGTCGCGACGCAGACCGAAGGGGGCTTGCACGTTGAGCGACAACACCTGCGATTCCGGCGACCACCACACCACCGTGTGCGGTGATTCGGTCGCGATCCGATGCTCGCCGGGACACACGGTTGACCGTGACGCCGGATCGCCATTCGGTCGTTCCAGTACGGTGTCCTTGCTCTGAAACGCCGGGCACCCGTCCGCGGGTTGCTGCACGCGCCGCTCGCTCTCGGCCGGATACATCGCCGCATTGAGTGGTGCGACCCACCCTTCCGTGTACGGTTCATCGCCGACGGCTGGAACCACGAGCAGGTCGCGAGCACGAGTCGCTGCTACGTACGCAATGCGCTCCCCTTCCTTCTGCTCACGCGCGACTTCGAGCGCCTTGTGGTCGTTGAGATCCTTCGGTGACCATCCGCCGATTCGCAACGCGCAGAGACCGCGATCGAGATCGACGTGGCGGCTCGCATCCCACGGCGTCAAGCGAGCGGTGATGTCGGCGAGCACGACGACGGGAAACTCGAGTCCCTTGGCTTTGTGGACGGTCATCAGACGGACGCCGTCGCTTCCCTCCTCGAGGATCGGAGCTTCTGCGGCCTGCCCTCCCTGCGCCGCTTCGCGCAGTGCCTCGACGAATCCGCGGAACGACATCCCGCCATCCAGCTCGTACTGCCGCGCAAGCTCGGACACGTGGAGCACATTGGCGAGCGCCTGCTCACCTCCCGGACGAAGGACGAAGCCGACATGCGCGCGGGTGTGATCGAGCAGCGCGGTGATCGTGTCGGACACCGGGCGGCGATTGCGTTCCCCGTGGAGCGCACGAAGCAGTACAAGGGCGTCACGGATCGGCTCGAGGCCGGGTGGCAGCGTGTCAGGAATCCTGAACGGGTGGAACTTGCCGGCCATGTGGTGATACTCGAGCAACTCCTCGTCACCAATCGCGAACAGCGCACCGCGCAGCGTCGCGAACACTGACAGCTGATCATCCGGCCACTCGATCGCCATCAGCGCAGCGCGCAGCGTTTCGATCTCATCGCGATCGTGGAACGTCTTCCCGCCAACGAGGAGGTGTTTGACGCCGCGCGCCTCGAGCGCTTCGACGTACGCGCGCGTGATGTCCTCTCCGAAGCTCACAAAGCGGCGGAACAGGATGCAGATGTGACGCGCCTCGAGCGGAACGCGCGTCTTCGGCGCGTGGCGCTCGGTCACCGTCCAGTGGCTCTTGTTCACCAGCCAATCGATATAGGCAGCGACGGCATCGGGCAGGCAGCTCTCGATTTCGCGCGCCGCGATGAAGCGCTGCCCGTACGGCTTCGGCACGGGCAGCACGACGACAGAAGGCTGGCCGGGATAGTCCTCGCGATCCGGTTCGAGGGCGACATAGCGCGCCTGGTGAGTGTCGCGATCGCCATCCATCAGCGGCTCGAATGCGGCATTCACAACGCGCTGGATGTTGGGCACGCCGCGAAAGCTCTTGTGCAGTTCGACGGGCCTCGCTCCGCGCTCGACCAGCATTTCGCACACCTGGCGATAGACGTTCACGTCCGCGCGCCTGAATCGATAAATCGACTGCTTGGGATCGCCGACGATGAAGAGCTTCCCCGGGATGGGGGTGATCTGCTGCCAGCGGGTTTCGTTCGGATCATTCGCAGCGAGCAGGAGCAGCAGCTCGGCCTGCAGCGGATCTGTATCCTGAAACTCGTCGACGAAGAGGCGACGGAAGCGGACCTGGAAGTGCGCGCGGACCTCCGTGTTCCCTTTCACGAGGTTCCGGACGCGAACCAGCAGGTCAAGGAAATCGAGTGCCCCCTCACGCGCCTTCAGCTCCTCGTAGAGGTCGACGCAGGCGAGCAGTTCTTCATGGAGCAGCGCGGACAGGTCGGCATCGGCCCTGAGCATGAAGTCGTCGAGGGCTGTCATGAGCCGAGCGCGCGCGTCCAGGACCTGCGCACGGCTGACGCCTTTGGCGTACGTCGGGCCGCTTCCCTTTCTCGCGCGCTTGACATCGCGATTCTTCCGCAGCTCGACGAGCAGTGACTCCAGCTCGTCGAGAGCTTCATCGTTCACCGACGGGGGCATCCGCTTCAGGTCGCGACTCAGCCTGCGAACCGGCTCGGTATCGACAAAGAGGTTGTCGCCGGCATACGAGGGTGACTTCGAGAGATCGGCCAGTTCGTGGACCAGTTCGAGGAGCCGGAGAATCGACTCGCCCCGGTCGAAAGGCTCGCGCGTCCACGGCTCGCGAAAGTCGCGCCATTCCGTCAGCGAAAAGCCCGCGCGGCGAAGACGCTCGGTGGGGCCGTCTTCGTCCGTTTCCCCGGGACGGCTATTCCGGCTCGCCCGACGCAACGAACGGCGCACGCCCTCGGGCGGCGAGGCCAGCACCGTTTGAAACCACGTGGCAAACGCTTCGTTGAACAGACGCTGGGCCTGACCCTCGGTCAGCACGCGGAAGAGCGGATCGATCGCCGCTTCAACCGGCCGCTCGCGCAGCAGGTCCGCGCAGAAGCCGTGAATGGTGCTGACGTGCGCTTCCTCGAGATTCTGGACCGCGTCGTTGAGTCGCTGCTGAATCTCTCGCGATGCCGCACTCCGTCTTTCCTCTTCGAGCTGCTGGCGCAGCCTCAGCTTCAGCTCGCCTGCCGCTTTCTCGGTGAACGTGACGGCGACGATCTCGCGCACATCGGCGCGCCCCTCGGCGAGCACTCGTACGATCCGCTTCACGAGCGCCGTGGTCTTGCCGGTGCCCGCAGCGGCCTCGACCACAAGCGTCTCGTCGATGGCCTGCTCGATACTCTGTCGCGCCTCGTCGTCTGGCGTCATGGACGACTCCTCAGCGCCGCCAGATCGGCGAGCGACGCTGCCGGTTTCCGCGCGACGCGGCGATAGACGCCCGAGCCGCAGACTGGCCTGAAGTTGCACCGATCGCATGCGTCCTCGGTCGGCGCCGCAGCCAGGAACCCGCCCTCGATCGCGCGATCGACGACCTCGAGCGCCTCGATGCCGGCCGCGCGCGATCGCTCGTCGAGCAGGATGGGGTGCGAGAAGAAGCTGCCGGTCGATGTGCAGTAGAACAGCCGCGCGTGACTCACCTCGCGTTCGAGCGCCGTCTCCACCGCCATCGAGTAGAGCACCGGCTGCAGGACGGCGCCGCCGCCAATCAACACGTTGTCGATTCGCTCCGGCCTCCGTCCTGTCTTGTGATCGGTGATCCTGAGCGCTTTCGTCTGCGCATGCTCCTCGATGAGATCGATCGCGCCGCGCAGCTTGAATCGTCCGTCGATGACGACGTCGTCCTGCATGCTGTGTACGTCGCGCTCTCCCGGTACTCGGCCGAACGCGAGCTCGAAGTAGACGGGGAGCCATTCCTCGCCGTCGCGCGCCAGATACTCGAGCCATGCGTGCAGGTCCCGCCTGATGGTTGCCAGTTCGTCCTGCCACACGCGCTCGACCGCCGGGACCAACTCGTCATGCGCGCGTCCACCGACGAGCTCGATCACCTCGTCGAGGATGGCCCGCGCCGCATCGGCCTTCGCCGCGGTCACCGGCAGCAACGACTGTGACTGAAGTGCCCGAAAGAAGCTGGCCTGAATCTCGTGGAACACACTGCCGCGCGTCAGTGGATCCATGCGCTGCAGCGGCTCCGGTTGCTCGAACGGACGGAGCCTGTAGATGGCCGAGAGGACGAACTGATAGGGACAGGCGCTGAACAGTTGCAGCGCCGACGCCGAGTAGGAGCGCGTACTCAAACGCTGGGACGCGAGCGCCTCTCTCGTGTACGGCTGGACACGCGTCAGGCCATCGTTCGGTGACCAGCGACGCTGTCCGCGTGCCCACCTGTCAACGACCGATCGACGCAGGCACTCATTCAGCTTCAACAGGTAATGCGCATGTCCCTTGACGGCATCCGGACTTGTTTCGTCCAGCAACCGCCGCAGGACTGCGAGGTCGTGCTCCTGATCGTCGATCGCTTCCTCGGGCGTTGACGGTGCCGGCCACGCCAGCATCGCGTCACCTGCGTCGCGCGCACGTTGCTCGAGCTCGTCGTGATGCGGCACCCGTCCGGTCGCGGCGCGCATCACGTCGAGCGCGTAGAAAGACGGCACACGGGCCCGCGACTCGCTCAACTCGATGCGTGGGTACGAGACGTACAGCCGATCCGATGCGGTGCCAGCCGCAAGCTGCAGGAGAAGGCGCTCCGCGGCCAATCGCTGCTTCTGCGTCGGCAGTTCGGGATCGACAGTGTCGCGCATGCCGTCGAGCATCAACGGATCCTCGCGCGGCTTCTGCGGGAACATCCGCTCGGCGAGACCAGGGACAAACACCACGCGGAACGTCCGGCCGCGTGCCTGCTCAGGCGTCCCCACGAACACGCGACCGTAGCGATGCGCCGGCGGCTCCGACTCCATCGTCAGCAGCCGCTCTGCGAGGACGCGCCGCACCTCGTCCAGATCGATCGGGCCGACATCGCCCATCGGGCGAAGATCGGCCAGGACACGCAGCACGTGCGCGGGTGACTTGAGTACACGCGGCGCGAGCGCTTCGAACCTGTCCAGCCACTCACCCCATGTCGCCGACGGGAGCCACGCGGCCATCTCTTCAACAAGGGGTACTGCGAACGACTTGAGATACTCCAGTTGCTGCTGAACCTGCCGCAGTCCGGCAATCCTTGCCTCGTCGCCACCGTCTTCCCGCTTCGCCTCGCGGACCTGACGTTCGAGCTCCGCGTGCTTGCCCTCGAGTCGGCGTTTCCAACGCGTCGCATCGCGACCGATGACGGCGGCGTCGACGATGAGCGCTTCCCAGCGCCACGGCGCGCGCAACGTGCCTGCGAGGACGGAGTCTGAATCGGGATCCGGGATCCGGGACTCGGGATCCGAGGGCACGTCGTCCTCGTCGGATTGAGACTGGACGCGTCCGAAAGTCTCATCTTGAGACGCAGCCCAGATCGCATCCTTCTTGTCGCTCGCCAGCGGAACCTGCGCGAACGACAGGTACTCCGCAAACCTGGACGCTGACAGTTGCTCGGACGCGCACGCGAGCAGCGCGAGGAACGCGCGGCCAGCAGTCAGCGGGCGTCGCGTCCCGCGGCTGAACCAGGCTGGCACCTTGGCGCGGTACAGCGCGTGCTCGATCAGGCCGACGTAGTTCTGCGGCGACCGGACGAGAACCGCGATCTCGTCGAACCGCATGCCGGCACGAGCCTCGCGCAGAATCCGTCGCGCGATTTCAACCGCTTCCCTGCCTTCACCCGGTGCGGAGAAGAACTCGAGCGAGCCGTCCAACGTCCGCTCGGCAGGAGTCGTATCCTCGCTGAACAGATGGCGACGCAGGCACGCGAGATCGCCTGCGCGATCTCCGCTGCGCTCTTCGACGACTCCGCCCATCGCGGCGAGTCGATCGATGCCATCCTTGTCGCTGGCGGGCATCGTCGCCACCGCAGTCTCGGCTCCGGCAACCAGTGCTTCGATGAAGGTCCGCTCGGCCCGGCGATCGACGGCGAGATCGACGAGCACCACGAGCGGCGCCGGATGCGCGCGCCTGATCGCGCTCGACGCCCTCTCGAACAAGGAGGCGCGATCGACACTCGATGCTCGCGTGAACGACTCCTCGACGCGCGCGAGCAGATCCGCGAGGTCCGATCCTCCGCGGGCCGCGCGCAGCAGACGCCGGGCATCCACGCCCGCGAGCCGCAGCTCCTGAAGCGTGCGCGCCAGCGCTCTCGGGAAACCGGGCGTGGACGCGACCGGATCGAAGTACGTCAGCGACCGTTGTCGTGTCGCGTCGAAGACTGCCCTGGCGGCAACGGCCTCGGCGCCCAGCCAGGAGCTCGGCGTGTGGCCGTCCATCGCGAGCGCGACCATCGCGCTGCGCGCAGCGAGCTGCGTCAGGCTCACCCGCTGCAGGCCGAAGGTCGCCGGAACCCCGGCGGCAACCTCGCGCGCAAGATCATCAGCCGCACCACGCGACGCGCCGACGATGAGAGTTGGTACGAGTGCGTGACGCGCGCGCAGGACTTCGCGTGCGACGGCGAGACGATCGGCCGCGAGAGAAGAAACGATGATGCGGAAAGGCATGGTCTTCCCCGGCCATCGCCGGGCATCCGGGTAAGCAGCACGACGCTGCTGTGGCGCTAACTCTAACACGACGCGAGGACCGGCGAGGTCACGCTGCCGGTTCTCGCGTCTCCTATTTCGTGTCCTTCGCGATCCTCGTGACCTTCGTGTTTTAGAAATCCAGTGTCACATTGAATCGGAGGAAACGCGGACTCAGCACCGCGGTCGGCCGCATCCAGGTCACGCCGTCCACTCGCGCGCGCTGATTTCGAAGTGATATTGCTGTTTCATCAGGGCGCGAGACGAGCGCGACGCCACGCCCCGTTTGGTGCACGCTGATAGCGCAGTCGATCGTGCAGCCGGCTCGGACGGCCCTGCCAGAACTCGAACTCGTCCGGGATGACGCGGTACCCGCCCCACCAGTCAGGTCGCGGGACATCGTCTCCGAATCGCTCGCGCGCCGCGTTGAACTGCAGATCCAGCGTGTCGCGGCTGTCCACGACTTCACTCTGCTTCGACGCGTAGACACTCCATCGACTCTCGATCGGACGCGTCGCGAAGTACGCATCGGACTCAGCAGCCGAGACCTTTTCTATCGTGCCGTCCACGCGCACCTGCCGCTCCAGGCTACGCCACGTGAAGAGCAGACTCGCACGACCCGTCTCCTCGATCTCACGCGCTTTGCGGCTGTTGTAGTTCGTGTAGAAGACGAAGCCGCGACTATCGACGTCCTTCAGCAGCACATTGCGAACGGATGGGCGTCCCGTGCGCGTCGCGGTGGCCAGTGCCATCGTCGTCGGATCGGCGTCGGTCTCGCGGACCTGCTGGAACCAGCGCGCGAACTGCGCGAAGGGATCGGCGTCGGATTCTGATTCGCTGAGCGGCTGGCCGAGATACTCGCGCCGGACATCGGCCAGGCTCATGCGCCGGTGACCAGCGTGATCGCGTCGTTCTCGACTGTGACCCGCACGTTCCCGCCCTGCTCTGCGAGCGCACCGAACAGCAACATCTCGGAGAGCGGCTTCTTGATGACGCGCTCGATGAGACGAGCCATCGGCCGGGCGCCGAACGCGCGATCGAATCCCTTGTTGGCCAGCCACGTCCGCGCGGCCGGATCGATCGCGATCGTCACTTTCTTTGCCGCAACCATGCTGCGCACTTCGTCGATTTGTTTGTCCACGACCTTTTCGATCTCGTTGGTGCCGAGCGCACCGAACGTGACCGTCGCATCGAGGCGATTGCGGAACTCCGGCGTGAAGGTCCGCTCGAGTGCGCCGCGGGAGGATCCGCCCTTGCCCTGCTCGGCGAACCCCAGCTTGCGATCCGACAGATCGCGAGCACCCGCGTTGGTGGTCATGATCAACACGACGTGACGGAAGTCGGCCTTGCGGCCGTGCGAATCGGTGAGTGTGGCGTGGTCCATCACCTGCAGCAGGATGCTGAACATGTCCGGATGGGCCTTCTCGATCTCGTCGAGCAGCAGGACAGCGTGCGGCGTCTTGCGAATCGCGTCGATCAGCAGACCGCCTTCCTCGTAGCCCACGTATCCCGGAGGCGCGCCGATCAGTCGTGACACCGCATGCTTCTCCATGTACTCGGACATGTCGAAGCGGATGAACTCGATGCCCATGATCCGGGCGAGCTGGCGCGCGAGCTCCGTCTTGCCCACGCCGGTCGGCCCGGCAAACAGGAAGTTGCCGATCGGCTTGTCCGGCGCACGCAGTCCCGACCGAGACAGCTTGATTGCCGACGCGACTTCGTCGATCGGACCGTCCTGGCCGAAGATCACCTGCTTCAACTGGACGTCCAGACGCTCGAGCGCACGTTTGTCGTCGCTCGACACGGTCTGAACCGGGACGCGTGCCATCTTCGCGACGATCTGCTCGATCTGCGCCGCACCGATGCGGCCGACTCGCGCGGCCGCCGGGAGCATCTTCTGCGCCGCGCCAGCCTCGTCGATGACATCGATCGCCTTGTCAGGCAAGTGCAGGTCCTGCAGGTGACGAGCGGACAGCGCCACCGCCGCCGCGAGCGCCTCATCGTCGTACTGCACGCCGTGATGCGACTCGTAGTGCAGGCGCAGTCCCTTGAGGATCTCGAGTGCCTCGGCTTCGGACGGCTCGAGCACATCGATCTTCTGGAATCGTCGAGACAGCGCGCGGTCGCGATCGAACGACTGCTTCACGTCGTTGAAGGTGGTCGAGCCAATGCAGCGCAGCTGGCCGCTGGCAAGCGCCGGCTTCAGCAGATTGCCCGCGTCCATCGCGCCGCCCGATGCCGCGCCCGCACCCACGAGCGTGTGGATCTCGTCGATGAAGAGAATGGCGTTCTCTTCCTTCAAGAGTCGATCGAGGACCTGCTTGACGCGCTCTTCAAAGTCTCCGCGATACCGCGTGCCGGCGACGAGTGCGCCGAGGTCGAGGGCGAACACACGCGCGCCTTTCAGAACATCTGGCACCTCGCCCTGATGGATGCGCAGCGCAAGCCCCTCAGCCAGCGCGGTCTTGCCAACACCAGGTTCACCGACAAGCAGCGGGTTGTTCTTCCGCCGCCTGCACAATACCTGCACCATCCGCTCGATCTCGAGCGCTCGTCCGATCAGCGGATCGATCTGCCCCGCAGCCGCCCGGGCCACCAGGTCGGATGCGTACGCCTGCAAAGGGTCTGTCGACGCCGGGCCAGGTTCTCCCGTCGGAGCCGCGGCGGGCTCGGTCTTCGATCCGTGCGAGAGCACACGCAGCAGCAGCAGACGCTCCACGCCCTGCGATCGCAGGTAGTACGCGGCGTGGCTGTCCTCCTCCTGGAGAAGGAAGACGAGCAGGCTTCCGCTCTCGACGTGCTTCGCGCTCGACGAGACGGCGTGCATCATCGCCTGCTGAATGACGCGGTCGAATCCGAGCGTCGGCTCCGGCTCGACGACAGTCGGCGCAGCGACTGGAGTGAAGGCCTTCGTGAGCACGTCGGTCAGTTGGCGGCGGAGAACATCAAGGTCGGCACCACAGGATGTCAGCACGCGTCGCGCCTGCGGCTCGTCGGTGATCGCCAGCAACAGGTGCTCGAGGCCGACCTCCTCGTGACGACGATCGGAGGCCATGCGAAAGGCGCGTTGAATCGTCTCGAGCGTCTCCGGCGCAAACGGCACTGGTGTCTTACTCATGTTCTGGTCCTGCGTCTGGCTCCATGGTTACCAGCAAAGGGAACTCTTGTTCCTCTGCCATCTGCCTCGTCTTCCTGAGCTTCGTCTCCGCCACGTCGTGCGTATAGATACCGGCAACACCGATGCCCGACAAGTGCACGTGCAGCATGACCTCGACGGCCTCTGTCCGAGGCTTGCGAAACACGGATTCCAGCACCCACACGACGAATTCCTGCGTCGTGTAGTCATCGTTGTGCAGCAGTACACGCCACAATCGTGGGTGCTCCAGCTTCTGGTCGCTGCGCGCGTCGGTCAGCGTCGATGCGGACGGGTCTTGGCTCACAGGCTCAGGCTATGGGCTACGGGCTTCACGCGACGGGCTATGGAGCGCTGCGCCACTCCTCACTATTGTAGCGAGAAGGTCCGCATCCACCTTCCACGGCGACGGCACTGGATTCTGGCTGATCAGCGGCTTCATCTGGCGCAGAAACGCCTTTCGCGGGATCTCGCGTGCACCAAGCGATGACAGATGGTTCGTGGACATCTGGCAATCGATGCACCTGAAGCCCCAGCGCTCAATCTGACTTGCCAGCGCCACGAGCGCGACCTTTGACGCATCAGCCGCGCGGCTGAACATCGACTCGCCGAAGAACATACGCCCGAGCGCCACACCGTAGAGACCACCGACAAGCCGGTCGCCCTCCCACGCTTCGACCGAATGCGCGTGACCCATCTCGAAGAGGCGGACGTAGGCCTCCGTCATCTCGTCGGTGATCCACGTGCCGTCCTGTCCGGGTCTTGGCGCCGCGCATCCCTCCATCACCTGAAGAAAGCAGCTATCGAGTGTGACGCGGATTTTGCCCGAGCGGATCCGTTTGCGAAGCGACTTCGAGACGTGCACCTCTGACGTCAAGAGCACCATGCGCGGGTCCGGGCTCCACCAGAGCACCGGGTCCTCGTCGCTGAACCACGGGAAGATGCCGTGGGCATAGGCGTCGATGAGACGCTCCGGCGACAAGTCGGCGCCCGCCGCGAGCAGACCGTTCGGATCCTTGAGTGCGCGGTCGACTGGGGGGAACGGATCATGGGGACCAAGGAAGGGGATCACGTATCCTTGATTATCGATCCTCTGCTTCGTCCCAATCTCGCGCACATGGCGTCAGCCCTCGGCTCGTCTCCACTGACCCGCTTTGCGCCGTCGCCAACCGGCTACCTTCACCTCGGGCATGTCGTCAACGCGATCTACGTCTGGGGCATCGCGCGTGCGCTCGGTGGCCGCGTCCTGCTTCGCATCGAAGACCACGATCGCATCCGTTGCCGCACGGACTACGAGCGTGCGTTGTTCGAGGATCTCGCCTGGCTCGGATTCGAGCCAGACATCGGCCTCGATCCGCCACTCAGGCAGAGCGAGACCCCGCTCGTGTACGAGCAGGCGCTCGATCGGTTGCGTGAATCTACGCGTGTCTACGTCTGCGACTGCTCCCGAAGGGACATCGGTGGCGAACGCTACGACGGGCGATGTCGTGGACGGCAACTCGAGCCCGGGCACGGTCGGGGAATTCGTGTGCAACTCGCAGATGGAGACGAAATCTTCGACGATGGGCTGCGTGGCCGTCAGACGCAGGCGCCAGCCGAGCAGTGCGGTGACCTGCTCGCGCGAGACCGCGATGGGCACTGGACCTACCAGTTCGCGGTCACGGTCGATGACTTCAGGCAGGACGTCACGTTGGTGATACGCGGGGCCGATCTCGTGTCGTCTACCGGGCGTCAGTTGCGGCTGGCGAGGATGCTGGGACGCAGAAATGCTCCTGTTTTCATGCATCACCCGCTCATCCATGACGGCCTCGGCGAGAAACTCAGTAAGTCGGCTGGCGATGCCGGCGTCCGCGAGCTGCGGTCAGCCGGGTTGGCCGCACCTGAGGTGATCGGGATCGCAGCGGCACGTGTCGGTCTACTCAATCCTGGGGAGTCAATTGGTGCAGTCGATGTTGCTCGCCTTTTTCACGTCTAGACACAGCGCAAGACTTTGTGCGGAATCCCGAGACGCGAATCACGTGTTCTTGCGATAGAATCGAGCGCCACCCGATCAGCGGGTATTTCACGAGGAGACCTTGGCAGTCCGTCTGTTCATCGGAAACTTACCGTACGGCGCGAGCGAAGCGGACCTCAGAGCCCACTTCGCGGCCGTCGCGGAACCCTCCCACGTTGCCATGCCGGTGGATCGAGAGACCGGCCGTCCGCGCGGATTCGCATTCGTCGAGTATGTCGAACGCTCCGTCGCCGAGGAAGTGATTCGAAAGTTCGATTCACAACCTTTCCAGGGACGGCCGCTCGCTGTGAGCGAGGCGCGCGCACGTGAAGATCGTCCACCGCGACCACCTGGTGGTGGCGGCTTCGCGCCACGGCCCGGAGGCGGTGGTGGTGGATTCGGCGGCCCACGTCCTGGTGGCGGCGGATTCGGCGGCCCACGTCCTGGTGGCGGCGGATTCGGCGGCCCACGTCCTGGTGGCGGCGGGTTCGGCGGCCCACGTCCCGGTGGCGGTGGATTCGGTGGTCCACCGACGGGACCGGGAGGGCGCGACCGGAGCGCGAACTTCGGTCCTCCGGCGCCACCGAAACGGTTACGCGGGAAAAAGACGGCGCAACAGGAACACAAGCCTCGCGGACCGATCAAGGAACGCTCCGGCGGTCGCATCTACGCCGTGGACGATCTCGAGGACGACTCAGCGGCCGAGATCGACGATATCGCGACAAAGGCGAACGAGGACGACTCGACGGTCGAAATCGACGATCTCGCAACGAACGCGACCGAGGGCGTCGACGATCAGGATGAGGAATAATCGGATTCGGCCGGAATTCTCGCCGCGGCCTGACGCCGGTGGCCTCAACACAAGCGAGCTGTGGAGTAAGTGCTTCGGTCCGTTCCTCAACTCATATCGGCGGTCGCCCTCATCATCGGCGTCGCGCTCTTCGCCATCACCATCATCCGGTCGGGCTTTGACGAGACGATAGCGAGCGCTAGCCGTCTCGGGCTCGCCTTCCCCGTTCTCCTGCTCCCCGGCGCCTGCTGGCATCTGCTCAGAACCTGGGGATGGTCTGTCGCATTTCCCGATGACGCCAGACCGAGGTTCTCCCGGCTGTTTCGAGTCCGGCTCGCGGCCGACGCGATCAGCTTCTTTACTATCCGCGGCGTGACGGGCGAACCACTCAAGGTCATGCTGTTGTACGACCAGGTGGCCGCACCGGTCGCTGCTGCCGCGATCGCACTCGAGCGGCTCGCGTTCGCGATCATGTCCCTCGTCATCGCAGGCATCGTGTCGTCGGTCGCCGTGAGATTGCTGGCCATGCCTGGCGCATGGGACGCGGTGTTCACGCTGCTCTCGATGGGAACGGTCATCGCGCTCGCAATCCTGGCGGAAGTCGCACGCCATCGCAAAGGCGACTATCTCGGCCGACTGGTCACGCGACTCGAGCGACTGGTGGGCCGCCCACTCGAATCGTCGCGCGTCGTCCGTTTCGTGCTGGACGTGGAGGACGCGCTTCTCGAGCTGCTGCGCGGCGATCGCCGAAGGCTCATCATCCTGACGGTGCTTCCGGTCGTCTGTTATCTCTTGACGGCGTTCGAGGTCTGGCTTGTGTTGTGGACAGTCGGTCAGCCGGTCGGCGTCATGGCAGCACTCGCGATCGATACGTTCGCGCGTCTTGGCAGCGTGGCGTCGGCGGCGATTCCGGCGGGGCTCGGCGCACTCGAAGCGTCGAACGCCGCTCCGGTCGCGATGTTGGGACTTGGTGGCGGCGGGATGCTCGCGCTCACGCGACGTGTGCGCGCACTGCTGTGGGCCGGCGTCGGGCTGGCGTTCTACCCGCGCGTCAAGCCGCGCAAGAGGTAGGGCGAGTCCTGGTCTCTGGACCCGCCGGGTCTATAGAACAAGACACGGCCTACGCTCAGACTTTGAGCAATCGTTCCGCCGCGCGCTCGAGCGTCTGGTCGCGCTTCGCGAAGCAGAATCGCAGCACCGGTCCTGCCTTCTCACCTTCGTAGAGGAATGGCGAGATGGGGATGGCGGCAACGCCATGGTCGCGGGTCAAGCGAATCGCAAACTCCGAGTCGGGCTCGCGAGTGATCTCGGAGTAATCGAACATCTGGAAGAACGTGCCCTCGCAGGACAGCGCACGGAAGCGCGAGCCCTGCGTGAGCGACAGAAACATGTCGCGTCGAGTCTGATAGAACTCTGTGACGTCAAGGCACTCGGGATCGCGCCGGACCG
Source organism: uncultured Acidobacteriota bacterium (assembly GCA_963772955.1). GTDB lineage: Bacteria > Acidobacteriota > Vicinamibacteria > Vicinamibacterales > UBA2999 > Gp6-AA40. The sequence goes on from CAVYZF010000011.1 coordinate 664,106, forward strand.
CTTCGGCGTACGCCATCTGGATCGGCGTGTTCACGGCAAACGTGATCCACTGATGCACCCCTTGAATCTCCGCCGTCAGAGCCGCGGGCGCAGCGCAGTAACCGACCTTCCACCCGGTCGTCGTGTATGTCTTCGCGAACGAGCTGATAACCACAGCGCGGTCGGCGATCTCCGGGTAGCGCGCGAGGCTCTCGTGCCGGGCGCCGTCGAACAGAATATGCTCGTACACCTCGTCCGCGATCACGACAGCATCGGTGCTCTGCAGGACACGCGTGAGCTCCCGAATATCGTCCACCGTCCAGATCATCCCGGTCGGGTTGTGGGGCGAGTTGATGACGATGGCGCGCGTCCGAGAGGATACCTTGCGCTTCACTTCATCCCAATCGATGCGGAAGTCGGGATATCGGAGCGTCGCATAGACAGGGATGCCGCCGCTCAACGTGACGGCTGGCGTGTAGGAATCGTACGCCGGCTGAAACAGCAGCACCTCGTCGCCCGGATGCACCAACGCGGTAATCGCGGCGAAGAGTCCCTCAGTCGAGCCGGTCGTCACCGTGATCTCTGTGACAGGGTCGTAGCGACGACCGTACAGCTTTTCGATCTTCGTCGACAGTGCTTCACGCAGGGCAAGCACGCCCGGCATCGGCGCGTACTGGTTGTAACCCTCTCGCATGTAGCGCGCGACCGAGTCGATCAGCGCCGGCGAGGTATCAAAATCGGGGAACCCCTGTGACAGATTGATCGCGCCGACCTCGTTCGAAAGGCGCGTCATCACGGCGAAAATACTGACGCCACCCGCCGGCAATTTCGACGGCACGGCTCGAGCCTGGGACATAGGCCAATCATAGCCGTTCACCAACCACTAACCACCAATCACCAACCAGTCGTGCGGCTTGAGTGACACGAGCGGATACAGACGCCGCAGCGCCACCACTCGATCGAAATAGCCGTCCTTCGGGATTTCGTGTCTGACCAGGCGGTTGCGCAAGCGACGAAGTTCGTAGCGATAGAGGTCGCTGACGAACTCGTGCACGAGCTCTGGTCGAGTCGAACTTGTCGGACGCACACCGTGTCGCTCGAGTTGCTCGAGGACATCGGCGCGATAGCGATAGGTGGTCACCGCCGCGACGCCGACCCTGCGCGGCATTCGGAGCGACGGAGGAACGCGCGCGCTTCGGTCAACTCTGGCGGCACGCCTCCCGTCCTGGGCCATCCGCTCACCAAGGTGCGGTACTGATGGCACGCCGCCGGCAGATCGCCGAGACGCGAGGCTGTTCGCGCAAGACCAAGTGTCACGCGCCGGGAACCGGCCTGCCCGACTGCAGTGACGTACGCGCGACGGGCATCGTCGAATCGATGCACCTGCAGCCAGAGATCGCCGGCCACTTCGTAGGCGCTCACTATCGGCGCACCCGACAATCCAGCCGAACGTGCTTTGCCCTCCAGGTCGAGGGCATACTCGAGAAGAAGTCCCATCTCTTCCCGCTCGCTCTGTGCCGCAGACGATGCGGCCCGCAGAACGACGCGCGCGATTTCTGCCGCGGGAACCTCTCCAGCTCTGGATTCAAGTTCCGCCATCGCGAGCTTCACGGGCTCGAGCGATTCCGGCGACCCGCCGAAACGATAGGCGTCACGGGCCGCACGCAGACCATGGACATACCAGTACGCCACTGCGGTCTGCGGGCATTCGGTGATGCCTTCGGAAAGACGAGTCGTCGCACCCTTCAGATCGAACACCGAGGCTCGGTCCGCCGCCGCAGCCATCAGCGCGGCGTGAGCTACGCACGGCGATTGCGCGAGTTGAACAGCAATGAGCCAGACAATCATCGTTCTAACGAGAACTCCGGACGAAGGACCAACTCCTAGTCCGGCGTCGGGTGCTCGACGCTATCGATGACCCAGACGTCGACGGGCCCCTTGGTCGAATCGAGCTTGAGACCGAGCTGCTCCTGGACGGCGGTGAAGATCGTCGGCGCGTTCGGGTCGACGGCTGGAGGCTCCACACCGGTGGGCAGTGCACCCAATGGACGTTCCGGTGCGAACGTCAGCTCGAAGTCCCAGTTACCGGTCAGTCCCGTCCGATCGACCACCATGCGTCCAAGCTGTCCCGCGAGGCCGTTGGCAAACACTGACAACGGCATGCCGCCAAACCTTATGTGGCCGACGTTCTGGCGCGACCCGCACGTCACGGGATCGTTCGGCCCTGGTGGCGGCCCACCACGCCTGCCGCTCTTCAGCTCTACAGCGCAGTCCGCCGCCGCGGGCTTCAGGGCGGGGCCCGGCTTTCCGCCCGGTCTTGCCATCACGAGCGCGTAGATGTCCAGGTCGCGCGTCTCCTTGTGCATCACCAGCTTGAACCGATCGGCGAGGAGCGTCCGCGCCGCCAGCATCATCGTATCGGGACCTGCGCCTGGCGGCACGGGAGGGGGATCACCTTCCATCTTGGCAATGATGTCGAAGCGATCGTTCTTCACCCAGTCGGGATCGCTGACCAGTTGAAACGGCTGCAACTGATACGCGAACGTGATCAGAAAACGCGCCGGTACGTTCTGGGTATCGAACCGCCCACCCGGCTGACGACGGACAAACGCGTTGCCGTCGCCTGACTTGTTCTGTTTGATAGAGGCCGCTTCGAACGAGACCGTGGCGTTGGGATCCGCGGGCTGCTGCTGCGCCGAGAGTTGGAGGCCGGCCGCGAGGCCCGCGGCCGCGACTGCGAAAAGCACTCGACGAGTCATGGCCAATCGTCGGCGCGATTCGACGTGATGTCAACGACGAGTACAAGACAAAGGGGCGGGCCCAATGGGTCCGCCCCTAACTGCCTACTGCTTACTGCCTACCGCCTACTTAGGTACCGATAGAAGTCCGGCTTGTACGGACCCTCGACCGGCACACCGATGTAGTCGGCCTGCTCCTTCGACAGCGTCGTGAGCTTCACGCCGATCTGATCAAGGTGCAGCCGCGCCACTTCTTCGTCCAGCTTCTTCGGCAGCATCGTCACGGTCTTGCCGTACTTCTCGGCATTCGCGTGCAGCTCGAGCTGCGCGAGTGTCTGGTTGGTGAACGACGCCGACATCACGAAGCTCGGGTGACCGGTGGCGCATCCGAGGTTCAGGAGACGGCCCTCCGCGAGGATCATCACGCTGTGACCATCGGGGAACACCCACTCGTCGTACTGCGGCTTGATGTTGATCTTCTTGATCCCCGGCGTCTTCGCCAGGCCGGCCATGTCGATCTCGTTGTCGAAGTGGCCGATGTTGCCGACGATCGCCTTGTCCTTCATCCTGGCCATGTGCGCGGCCGTGATGATGTTGAAGTTGCCGGTCGTCGTGATGAAGATGTCCACCCGGTCGAGCACGTTCTCGAGCGTGTTGACCTCGAAGCCTTCCATCGCCGCCTGCAGCGCGCAGATCGGATCGATTTCGCTGACGATGACGCGCGCGCCCTGGCCACGCAGCGCCTGCGCGCAGCCCTTGCCCACGTCACCGTAACCGGCGACGAACGCGAGCTTGCCGCCGATCATCACGTCGGTTGCGCGATCGAGACCGTCGGTGAGCGAGTGACGGCAGCCGAAGATGTTGTCGAACTTGCTCTTCGTCACCGAGTTGTTGACGTTGATGCCGGGGAACAACAGCGTGCCCTTCTTCTCCATCTCATAGAGACGGTGCACACCCGTGGTCGTCTCTTCCGAGACGCCGCGGATGCCCTGGGCGATCGCCGTCCAGCGGCCCGGGTTCTTCGACAGCTCGGTGCTCAGCGACTTGAGAATCACGCCCCACTCCTCGGGATCCTTGTCGGGGTTGAACGCGGGCACTTTGCCGGCCTTCTCGTACTCGTGCGCCTTGTGCACGAACAGCGTCGCGTCTCCACCGTCGTCGACGATGAGATTGGGACCCTTGCCGTCCGGCCATACGAGGCACTCGACCGTGCACCACCAGTACTCGTCGAGCGTCTCGCCCTTCCACGCGAAGACCGGGATGCCCTTCGGGTTTTGAACGGTACCGCCCGTCTCAGGACGGCCAACGACCACCGCAGCCGCGGCGTGGTCCTGCGTCGAGAAGATGTTGCACGACACCCAGCGCACGTCGGCGCCGAGCAGCGACAGCGTCTCGATGAGCACACCCGTCTGGATCGTCATGTGGAGGCTGCCCATGATGCGGGCGCCCGCCAGAGGCTTCTTGCCCTCGTAGCGCTTGCGAATCGCCATGAGCCCGGGCATTTCGCCTTCGGCCAGTCTCAGTTCCTTGCGGCCGAACTCGGCCAGATTGAGGTCGGCGACTTTGTACGGGACACGACCCGCCTGTTTCGCCTGCTCGTACGCGTGCACGTCCTTGACTGCTGTTGCCATTGCCTTCTCCCTCTCGTTGAAACTCGCGGGTCTCGAGACCCGCCCTACGCTGTCGTTACTGCTTTACTGCCATTGCGGCGAACAGAGCCGGCCCCTTTGCATCGGGATCGACCGGCAGCATCCGCACGCGAATATTCTCGAAGCCGGCGCCCGTCAGCAGGCGCGTCGTCTGCCCCTCCGAGAAACCAAGCCAGACATGACCCATCTGCTGCTGATACTCCTCGCGGTCGTGCGGAAGCATGTCGACCACGAGCACGCGTCCACCCGTTCTCACCACACGGCCCACTTCGGCGAGCGCACGCGGCGGCTCCGGCGAGTAGTGCAGCACGAGCGAAAGCATCGCGACGTCAAGCTCGCCTGATTCGATCGGCAAGCCTTCCAATTCCCCCTGACGGATGTCGACGTTGGTTGCGCCGCTCAGTCGTTCGCGAGCGGCCTCCAGCATGTCGTCAGAACCGTCAACCGATATCACGCGCCTGACGTGCGGCGCCACAACTTCTGTCAGCTGTCCCGTCCCACAGCCGAGGTCACCGACAACCAGCGTCGGATCGATCAAACCGAGCACGGCCCAGAGGAAGAACTCGTCCCCGAACAGCTCTCCTCGAAGTCGATCCCACCCGCCTGCCGCCGACGCAAAGAACTCCTGCGACTTCGCCCGCCGCCGGCCCAGCACTCCGCGTAGGCGACGCTCGTCCTGCTCAGCACCTCGAGTCGATGTGACCTGCTCGGAAATCAGCGGCCACAGTCTCGCCGCGCCGGCATCGAGATCGACGACTGGCATCGTATAGAAGCGGCTCGTCCCGTCCCGCCTCGACGTCACCCACCCATCGTCGGCCAGCGTCTTCAAATGACGGCTGACGGTGGACTGCGGCAACTGGAGAACCGAGCAGAGCTCGGACACGGTCAATTCGTGTTTTTCCAGTAGCAGCAACATGCGACAGCGCGTCGGGTCCGACAACGCCGTCATGTGGTCAAGGATGGGAGCGACCATCTATCCGTATATCCGGATGTAATGATACATCTCGGACGCCGACCGGTCAAATCGGCGCTTTCAGGCCTATTTTAGGGCGACCTCGAGCTGCGAGACGAGCATGTCGAGCTCGGTCGCCACTGCCCGCACGGTGTCTGGCTGACTAAGATCCACCCCCGCCGTCCGGAGCAGATCCATCGGATACCCGCTGCCTCCGGCGCCCAACAGGGCGAGGTAGCGCTCTACTCCACCCGACCTGGTGGACAGCTCGGACGATCTCAGATCCTGCATCAACCTGGCGGTTGACGCGAAGCACGTGGCGTATTGATAGACGTAGTACGGCGTGCTGAAAAAGTGCGGGATGCGTGCCCACGTCATCGAGGACAGCGGCTCGTCGTCGATGACGTCGCCGTAGGTACTCGCGCAGGAGCGCGGAATAGATGCCGCTCAAGACCTCCGCGGTGATTGGCTGATCCTGTTCGACCAGCCGATGTGCCTGCAGTTCGAAGTCCGCAAACATCACCTGCGTGTAGAACGTGCTGGCGATGCTGTCGATCGCATGCTGCAAGAGCACGGCGCGCTGGTCGGCGGTGTCGGCGCGCCCCAGCATGAAGTCGAGGAATAGCGCCTCGTTGAGCGTCGATGGCACTTCCGCGACGAAGATTGTGTAACCGGCGTAGACGAACGGTTGCGCCCGATGCGCCAGCAGCGTGTGTATCGAGTGACCCATCTCGTGCGCGAGTGTGAACACCGCATCGAGCGTCTCGTTGAAGTTGAGCAGCATGTACGGGTGTGTGCCGTAGACTGGAGCTGAGTACGCTCCGCTTCGCTTCCCGGTGTTCTCGAACACGTCGATCCAGCGTCCGCTGAACGCGTCGCGCACGTGCTGCTGATACTCGGCGCCGAGTCCGGCCACCGAGTCGACGATCCACGGCACGACCTCGTCGTACGTGTACCGGGCGTCGTGTTCGACCAGTGGAATCGACGTATCGAACAGCCGGTAGCCATCGACACCGAGTACACGACGACGAAGACGGTGATAGCGACGAAGCGGGGCAACGCCTTCTTTCGTCACCGCGATCAGCGTCTCGACGACCGACGTTGGGATGTTGTTGCCGTGCAGAGCCGCCTCGAGCGTCGACTCGTATCCACGCGCGCGGGCGTGAAACCAGTCTCGTTGCAATACTCCGTTGTAGAGCGCCGCGTAGGTATTTCTGTTGTCGGCGTAGACCTGATGAAACGCGCGGTACGCGGTTGCCCGGTCAGCCTGGTTTCGATTCGTCTCCAGAATCGCCCGGTACTGACCGTAACTGAGCGCGACCTGCTCACCTCCACCCAAGGCGATCGTGGGCGGCTTCATGTCCGCCGTCGTCAAGGCGGCGTAGCTGTCGTGTGACACGCTGCTCGATCGGGTCGCATACGAGAGGAGCCGCTCGCCCTGCTGGTCGAGCACGTGCTCCTGCTCGTGAAACAGTGCCTCGATCGCGAAGCGATAGAGCGCGAGCGGCGTGTGCTGCTCCATCCACTGCCGGATCGTGTCGAGCGGTATGGCGAGAAGCTCAGGGTTGAACCAGGAGCTCGCCTGATGCTCGCGCGCGAACAGAATCTGGACCTGCTGTCGTCGCGCGTTGATGTCGTTGTTCCGCTGATCCTCGTCGTAGCGCAGCGACGCGTAGTACCAGACGCGATAGCTCAGCACGCCCATGCGATCCATGGCGCGGAACGCGTCGAGCAGCACCTCCGGACCACTGGCCAGCGTCCCTTGCCGGGATTTGAATGCCTCGATCTCAGCGTCCAGTTCGCGATAACTCCCCTGCCACTCTTCCCAGCTCTGGCAGATGTGACTGAGGTCCCACGTGTATGGCGTGGGGATGGCTTCTCGTTCCGGGAGTTGGCCGGCCGTCGGGCGGAATGTCATCGTCTCTGGGCTCTGGGCTCTAAACGTTGGGAGTTGGGAGTTGGGCCTTGGAAGTTGACTCCGCTCGGAGAAATTCCTCGAGCGACGGATAGTCAGCGGGCATCGATATCGAGTGCCGCGGACGCGAGATCGCGTCGGCCAGGGCACGCGGAAGATCGATGCTCCGGCCGATGGCTGGCTCGACGACCTCGCGAAACTTCGCCGGATGCGCCGTGGCTAAGAAAACACCGCGAGCATCAGGGTGATCGGACAACCGGTCCTGCAGCGCCAGCCAGGCAATCGCGCTGTGTGGATCCAGGAGATATCCGTGTTCCCGGTACACACGTCCGATCTCGGCGATGACCTTCGAATCGTCGTAGGCGAAGCCAACGATGTCCTTCCGCAACGCCGTGAGATCGCCGTTGTAGAGCGACTGCACTCGTTCGAAGTTGCTCGGGGCCCCGACGTCCATGGCGTTTGCCACAGTGGCAATCGACGGACGCGGCTCGTAGATGCCGGACTCCAGATACTCGGGCACCGCGTCGTTGACGTTGGTCGCCGCCACGAACTGAGTGATAGGAAGACCAATCCGCTTGGCGATCAGCCCTGCTGTCAGGTTGCCGAAGTTTCCGCTCGGCACTGAAACAGTCAGTCCCTGCCCTCCGTCGAGCCCAGCGAGGATGAAGTAGTAGAACACCTGCGGCAGCAGTCGGCCGAGATTGATTGAGTTCGCCGGTGTCAGCCACACATGCGAGCGGAGGTCATCGTCCGCGAACGCCTGCTTCACCAGCCGCTGGCAATCGTCGAAGGTTCCGCGTACAGCCAGGGCGGTGATGTTGTCGCTGAGCGACGCCATCTGCGCCTCCTGAACGTCGCTCACCTGCCCTTCTGGATACAGGACAACCACCCGCGAGTCGGGCACTCGATGAAACGCCTGTGCAACGGCGCTCCCGGTGTCGCCCGAGGTCGCGACGAGAATGGTGAGCGGCGTGCCGTCGGTGAAGTGATGAAGCAGACGAGCCTGGACCCGTGCGCCGACGTCCTTGAAGGCCAGTGTCGGCCCATGAAACAGCTCGAGGACCGAAATGCGATCGGTCACCTTCACGACCGGGATCGCGAAGTCGAGCGCTTCGCGGATCAGCGGTTCGAGTGCCTGGCGGCTGATTTCGTCCCTGAGGATATGTGCGCCGACCGTTGTGCCGATCTCGACGATGTCCGCGCCGCGAAGCCGATCGACCGTGCCCGCTGGCAGTGGATCGAGACGCTCGGGCATGTATAGACCGCCGTCGGGCGCCGTCCCCGCAAAGAGGGCGTCGATGAACGTAATTGGCGGCGATCCGCCTCGTGTGCTGATCCACTTCATGGCTGGTCGGTGGTTCGTGGTCGGTAGTTGGTGGCCTCAGGCCTCACGGGTGTCGGCCTGCCCTGTTCATCTACCGCCACGAGCACCACTTCCGCTTCCGTCACCTTCACCCGCTCGCCGTGCCCGGTCGCGCCCGCAGTGAGAGGGGGATTTCCCCATCGTTCGGCCTCGACCTCGACGCGAACGGTCACTGACGTACGGCCGATCCGGACAGTCCGGGTGTAAAAGTCCACGATGTCTCCGACATACACCGGCTCGTGGAACTCGACTTCGCGCATCGCCTTTGTAACAAACCTGTGAGCCGCGACCTTTCGTGCCTCGATGGCAGACGCCAGGTCGATGTTGGCCAGGATCACCCCGCCGAAGATCGTGCCGTAGGCGTTGGTGTCCTTCGGCAACAACAAGACCCTGATGGCGGGAATCCGCTCGGACATGCGACCGTCTATTGTCTCCTGTCTTCGGCTCTTCTCTCCAGTCCACGGCCCTCGGTCTCCGGCCCTCGGTCCACGCAACTTTGGACCCTCGCGCGCGGACCGTCGCACCTCGCACTCTCGCACCGGACCGTCGCACCATCGCCCCGCCGTCCCGTCGGACCTCTGAGAGCTATCTCGTCCTCTCAAAAAAAGCGAGTGAGGGACTGAAGAGTGCACGCTCGACGACCGAAAGCCGCTTATCATCTCTTCATGAGCACTGTGACCAACGGACGCCCCGTGCCGCTCACAGCCGCGACCTCGACGACGCGCGCATGGAGCGTGCACGAGGCAAGCGAGCTGTATGAAGTGTCGCGCTGGGGCAATGGCTATATCTCGGTGAACGACGCCGGTCACGTGCAGGTGCACCCGACAAAGGATCCGGCACGAGCGATCGACCTGAAGGAGCTGGTCGACCGCCTTCAGCTCCGGGGCATCAGCCTCCCGGTGCTGATTCGCTTCACTGACATCCTCAAGCACCGCCTCGGCGACATTCACACGGCCTTCACGAGCGCCATCGCGCAGCATCAGTACCAGGGCGGCTACAGCTGCGTCTATCCGATCAAGGTCAACCAGCAGCGTCAGGTCGTCGAGGAGGTCCACAAGTTCGGTAAGCCGTACAACTTCGGACTCGAGGCCGGCTCCAAGCCCGAACTCCTTGCTGTTGTCGCACTCGCGGACAACACAACCCCGATCATCTGCAACGGCTTCAAGGACGCCGAGTTCATCGAGACGGCGATGCTCGCGCACCAGATCGGTCGCAACATCATCCCGGTCGTGGAGAAGTACACCGAGCTCGGGCTGATCATCGAGGCCGCGGAGAAGTTTGGCGTGCGGCCTCAGATCGGCATGCGCGTCAAATTGGCCGCTCGTGGCAGCGGCCGCTGGCAGTCATCCGGTGGCTTCCGGTCGAAGTTCGGGCTCACCGTGACCGAGATCATGCGCGGCCTCGAGGAACTCAAGTCGCGCGGCATGCAGGATTGCCTCAAGCTGCTCCACTTCCACCTTGGCAGCCAGATCACCAACATCCGGATCGTCAAGGGGGCGCTCAACGAAGCCGCGCGCGTCTACACCGAGCTCGCCAAGCTCGGTGCTGGCCTTCAATACATCGATGTAGGTGGCGGACTGGGCGTCGACTACGACGGCTCGCAGACCAATTTCGAATCGAGCATGAACTACACGCTCGAGGAATACGCGAATGACGTCGTCTACCACATTCAGTCGGTCTGCGACGAAGCCGGCGTGAATCACCCCACGATCATTTCCGAGAGCGGCCGGGCCGTGGTTGCGTACCACAGCATGCTGGTCTTCAACGTCCTCGGTGTATCCGGCTTCGGCGACGAGAAGGTTCCGACCACGGCAAACCTGGAGTGGGAGCAGCCGCTCACCGACTTGATCGAGACGTACAACAACGTCACGGCCCGCAACGCGCTCGAGGCCTTTCACGATGCGCAGCAGGCACTCGACATGTCGATCAGCCTGTTCAATACGGGTTACCTGCCGCTCGAACAGCGCAGCATGGCGGAAAACCTGTTCTGGGCGATCTGCACCAAGCTGCAGCGCATCGTCCAGACGATGGCCGAAGTGCCGGAGGACTTGCAGAACCTCGACGAGCAGTTGTCCGACACGTATTTCTGCAACTTCTCGCTCTTCCAATCGATTCCAGACAGCTGGGCCATCAAGCAGCTCTTCCCGGTGATGCCGATTCATCGGCTCAACGAGAAGCCGACCAAGCACGCGGTGCTGGGTGATATCACCTGCGACTCAGACGGCAAGCTGGATCGCTTCGTCGATCGCCGCGATGTCAAGAAGACGCTTCCGCTCCATGCGGTGAACGGCGAGCCGTACTACCTCGGGGTGTTCCTCGTCGGCGCGTATCAGGAGATCCTGGGCGACCTGCACAATCTGTACGGCGACACGCACGCGGTCCATGTCAGCCTCGACGAAGACGGCAGCGCCAGACTCGATGCGCTGATCAAGGGAGACACCGTCCGCGAGGTGCTCGACTACGTCGAGTTCGATGCGGAGATGCTGCTCGGGAAGCTTCGGACGGACGTTGAAACTGCCGTGCGAGAGGGGCGTCTCGACTACGAGGGCGCCGGCAAGCTGCTCCGCTTCTACGAAGACGGCCTGCACGGCTATACCTATCTCGAAGGCTGACGGATTCGGGATCCGGGGTTCGATGGGTCTTTAGACCCACTTTTTCATTTGAGCGAGGCTGTCAGATCGTACGCTGAGACCGTGTTCGCGTTGAGGAACGGAACGACCGCGATCCTTTTCGCTCCGATGTAGCCGAAATCGGCTCCCCCACCTGAGAACTTCGCCAGCACCTGCGTCTGACCCGATGGGGCCACGTGCAGGAGTCGCGCGCCGATCACATCGGTGATCAGCAGGCCGCTGCGGCCGTCGGATTCAATCCCATCAATCCCGCCAACGGCGTCCGCCGTGAGTTGCGTGCGCTGCTTCGTCGTGACATCGAATGCGTAGAGGTGACCGCTTGGCGGCGGTCCGGCGCCTCGACCCGCGCCCCGTCCTCGACCGCCCGCAACGCCGATGGTCCCGAGGATCAGTCGCGTGCCGTCGACGAGCAGTCCATTCGGGACGTCCACTTGCTCGACGCCTTCGACGAAGACGGACGACTTCCCGTCCTTGACCGCATAGATTCGCGCGAGGTTCGAATCCGAGGCGTAGACCGTTCCGTCCAGTGCCGTCGCCAGATCGTTGAGGAACTGGGCGCCATCGACCTTGACGCGAGCGGTGATCTTCGCGCTCGCAATGTCGATCGATACGACCTCGTCGATGTCAGTAACCCAGAGCGTGTCACCGACACTGCGAATGCCCTTGGGCGCGTTGAGGCCGGTCACCCACTTCGCGCTGACCATCTTGCCATCAGGCGACAGGCGCGAGATGTACCCGTTGCCGTCCTTCTCGAGAATCTGGCCGTTGATCGATGAGACGAAGATCGAGTTCGAGGCCGCGTGGTAATAGGCGCTCTCGGGTGAGGCGAAGTCGCCTGAGAGCGTCCACAGCGGTTGGAGGGTTGGACCATCTCCTTGGGGTGCCTGCGCGGCAATCGCGGCCACGCAGAGGAAGCCGATTCCAAGAACACCGATCAGGCGCCGAATCATCGTCTCTGTGCCTCGGTGCCTCGGTGTGTCGGCATCACTAAACGAAGGATCTAGGAGGCTCTGCGACGCTGATCGAAGAAGCGCCGGCAGGCGCGCTGGAATCGCTCGTTGAGCGGACCCGCCACCTGTGGCGGCACCGGGCCGAGGCGCATCCACTGGGCCTGAGCCGATCGCACTTCCTGCTCAATCGCTCTCACGCGTGCGTCCTCGGCTTCGGCAGCGCGCGCGCCGCCGGACATGGTGTTCGCGGCCAGTCGCTCGCGCAACTTCTGCGCGAGGAGTTCGGTCGGCGACAGGTTCACCGGCCGGCTCGGCTGCGCCGCAACGAGCTCTTCGACCTTGGCCAGCAGCTTCTCCATGCGCTTGCGCGTCGCTTCGGGATCGAGGTCAGTACCCGCGAAGGCTTCCGGCCACGCCGCCACGAGCCTCGCAACCGCCTGGTGGTAGCGCGCCGCGAGATCCTGCTGCACCGCTCGAGGCAACTCCGGTGCCTGCTGCCACTTCGCGCGCGCCTCGTGGACGGTGTCGTACAGACCATCGGGTGCAGGCGCCCGCTCGGCGGACTCCTGCGGCACCAACGCCTCGAGATCGCGAATCACGGTTTCGCGAACCGCCGCCTTCTCCTGCAGTTCAACCTGGTCGCGATGCTTGTAGCGATCGAAGAACCGATCGCACGCCGCCCGGAATCGCTGCCAGATCACCTCCGACTTCGACTTCCGGACCGGACCGATCTTCTTCCACTCGGCCTGAAGCTGTTTCAGCTTCGCTGCGGATTGATCCCACTCGGTAGATTCGGCCAGCTCCTCGGCCGCGATGCAGAGCGCTTCCTTGCGAGCGAGGTTGCTCGCCCACTCTTCCTTGCGGTGTTTCAGATCTTCCTGACGCCGGGTGAAGAACTGATCGCACGCGTGACGGAACCGCTCCCAGATCGCCTTTTCGTGACCGCGAGCGACAGGGCCAATCGTCTTCCACTCGGCTTGCAGCGCCTGAATCTCCGCAGCGGTCTTGACCCAGTCGGTCGACCCGGCCAGCGCTTCGGCGCGCTCGCATAGCGCCTGCTTGCGCACGAGGTTCGCGGCGCGCTCTTCGTTCTGAGCCGCAAAGAACGCAGACGTCCGCGCGTAGACTTCGTCCTGCGCCGTCTTGAAACGACGCCACATCGCCTCGCCCTGCGCGCGCGGCGCCAGCGCGACCTGCTTCCAGCGCGCCTGGAGCTCTCGCATGCGACGACCTGCGACCTCGAGGTTCGCTTCGGCCTTGAGCGCTTCCATCTCCCGACAGATCTCTTCCTGCACTTGCAGGTTCGCCCACCGCTGCCACTCGTCGGCGTCACGCAACTCCTGAACGCGCGGCGCGAGCTTGGCGCGCGCGTCTTCGAGCCGTGTCTGGATCTCCTGACGATCGCGCTTGGTCGGCAGGGGTGCACGATCGTCGAGCGTCGTGCGGATCTCTCGCAGCGCCCGGTCGCCAGCCTTGAGCGTCAGCGGTTCGGCCGCCGCAAGCGCCTCGATCTGCCGGCAGAACTGCTGCAAGCGACGAAGGTTCTCCTGCTCGAGTCTTGCGCGTGCCTGCTGGTACTCGTTCTCTTTCTGCTCGAGGACGGCAACGGCCCGCTCGAGGCGCTCGGCAGCAACCAGGTTGGCCGATGCGTGCTCGCGCAACACATCCGCGTCCCGGCGCAACCCGCGCCACCGCGCCACTACATCGTCGACGGGCTGCGCGGATGCGGCGAGTTGTTCGAGCTCGGTGGCAAGTGAATCGAGCCTCCCGACGGCGGCTTCGGCCAGAAGCCTTCGACGCTCGCGATCCTCGAACGCACGCGAGGCGTCCTGGAATCGCCGCGTCAGGGACGCGGCGTACTCCGACGGCATCGGCGGCAGGCCGTCCCATTGCACTCGCAATTCCGCGATGCGATCGACCGCGCCTGGCCCGCCGAGCTGTTCGATCTCGCTCACGATCGCCACACGATCCGACTGCTCGCGTTCAAGAGCCTGCTGGCGCTCATGCTCGGCAACGGCTTCGCGCCGTCGCTCCTCGATCGCCTCTCGAACGGCCTCACTGGCCGACTCGAACTGCTTCACCACGGCTTCGTCGATCTCGACGTCAGCCTGGAACTCCGCCCATCCCAGTCGCACGGCGGCGAGCGAGGTGGAGGCTTCTTCGGGATCCTGAACGGCGACGAGTACCTCGGCCTGGTGCAGAAGCTCCAGAGCCTTGGCGCGGTCAGTCGCGCTCATGCGCGCCGCGGCTTCGGGATGCGGCTGCGCCGCCTCCTCAGCCTCGCGCAGCTTGGTCTTCGCGCGTCGCGCGGCAACCTTGTTCCGGCCACGCTGCGCGATTGCAGAAAGAGCCGCCGGATCCTGGATGCGCTCGAGCGCTGACACTGCAGAGTCGGTGTGCTCGGCCTTCAAGGCCACGTTGAGGATCTCCTCTGGATCCGTCAGACGCGCCAGAGCACGCAGGCGCGTCGACGCGTCCTGCGCGTGACGGCTCACGGAGCCCAGAGATTTCGAATCGTCCATGAGATCGACCACCGCCCCGCGCACGAGGGGGCTCGTGTTCTCGCGTGCGACGACGACCACCTCTTTCAGGCGACCGAGCATCATCAACTGACGCACGACCTCAGAGGCGCGATCCGGCTCCCTCGTCTCGGCCGCCAGGCCGGCTAGTCCGCGGATGGCTTCGCTGCGAACATCCTCGTCCGGATCGGTCCGGGCGATTTCACCGAGGACATCGACCTCGGACAATCGACCGACGGCGGCACGCCTGACGCGTGAGTCGGCATCCTCACGGGCGAGCGCGAGCAGCGCGTCAGCCTCCTCAGGACCCAATTCATAGACAGCGGCGGACCGAACGCCGGGATCGGCGTGCTTCCAGCGAGGTTGTGGACGGAGTTTCTCGAGAATACCCATCTCTACGTGGCTACTTGCAAGACCCAGGCAAGATCTGCAGTGTACACCCCCACTGTGACGATCGCCTCATGTATCGATGGGTGATCAGGCCTCGAACCCTTGTAAATGCTGTGTTTTGGGCGACCGCCCACGGTCGAGGCCGATCGAAATCGACGCGTAATATCGGGGCTGAATCTGCCTTTTTGGATCCAGAAAGTTGGCGGGTTGGAAAGCGCGCTTGGATGGGGGATCCAAGAAGGAGAAGAATGGCCGTCGGTACGGCGAAGAAGGAAAGGAGGATCGCTCCTTCCCTTCTTCGTTGTCGAACCGCTTACTTGACGAACAGCATCTCGCGATAGGTCGGCAGCGGCCACAGCCCGTGCGGCGTCAGCACCTCGATCTCGTCACCGATCTCGCGCAGCTTGGCCATCGCCGGGACGATCTTGTCCCGCATGTACTTCGCATGCTTCTCGGCGGAGCCATCGCTGTGGTCGAGCGCCTTGGCGAGCAGGTCCGTCTGACTCTTGAACTTGTCAACGAGCTTCGTGTAGTCGCCCAGGAGCTTCTTTCCCTGAGCGCTTCGACCGCCCCCGGCCTTCACGGCCGCCACGCTCTGCCCGACCTGCTTCTGATACTCGAACGCCGCCGGGAGGATGTAGCGATTGGCCATGAGCACCATCAACTGCCCCTCGATGTTGATGGTCTTGTTGTAGTTCTCGAGAAAGATCTCGTAGCGGGCGTGAATTTCGCGCTCGTTCAGGATCTTGTACTTCTCGAGCAGCTTGATGACGTCCTTCGTGACGAGCTGCGGCAACGCGTCGACCGTGTTCTTCAGGTTCAGGAGCTTGCGCTTGCGCGCTTCCTTCTCCCACTCGGCCGAGTAGTTGTTGCCATTGAACACGATGCGCTTGTGCTCCTTGACGATCTTCGTGAGGAGCTTGCCGACGGCCTTGTTGAGATCTTCACCCTTGGCCGTTGCGGCTTCGAGGTCGGTCGCGACGGAATCGAGCGCGTCGGCCATCGCCGCGTTCAGCACCATGTTCGGGAACGCGATGCTCTGCCCGGACGAGACCGCGCGGAACTCGAACTTGTTGCCTGTGAATGCAAACGGGCTGGTGCGGTTACGGTCGCCGGCATCGCGCGGCAGCTTCGGCAGCACGCTGACTCCCATATCGAGAGTGCCACCCTGCTTCGTCGACTTCGCCGCGCCCTTCTCGAGCTGTTCGAAGATGTCAGTGAGCATGTCGCCGAGGAAGACGGACAGAATCGCGGGCGGCGCTTCGTTGGCGCCCAGACGATGATCGTTGCCCGCGCTCGCGATGCTCGCGCGCAGCAGACCCTGCCAGCGATCGACCGCGCGCAACACGGCCGCGCAGAAGACCAGGAACTGCATGTTGTCGTGCGGCGTATCCCCGGGGCCGAGGAGGTTGTTGCCGAACTCGTCGGACAGCGACCAGTTATTGTGTTTGCCGGAGCCGTTGACGCCAGCGAACGGCTTCTCGTGCAGCAGGCACGCGAGACCGTACTTCGGTGCGACCTTCTTCAGCAACTCCATCGTCATCATCTGATGGTCGACGGCGACGTTCGCGTTTTCGAAGACCGGCGCAATCTCGTACTGGCTCGGCGCGACCTCGTTGTGCCTGGTCTTGACGGGCACACCGAGCTTGAAGAGCTCCATCTCGGTCTCAGCCATACACGCGAGCACACGCTCCGGGATGGCACCGAAGTACTGATCCTCCAATTCCTGGCCCTTCGGGGGCTTCGCGCCAAAGAGCGTGCGGCCCGCGTTGATCAGGTCAGGGCGCGCAAAGTAGAAGTTGCGATCGATCAGGAAGTACTCCTGCTCCGGACCGCAGGTCGCATAGACGCGCTCGGCGGTCGATCCAAACAACTTCAGCACGCGCACGGCCTGCTTCGACACGGCTTCCATCGAGCGCAGGAGCGGCATCTTCTTGTCGAGCGCCTCTCCGGTCCAACTCACGAACGCCGTCGGAATGACCAGCGTGACACTGTTCCCGGCGTTGAACAGCAACCACGGCGGGCTCGTCGGATCCCAGGCCGTGTATCCGCGCGCCTCGAAGGTTGACCGCATGCCGCCCGACGGGAAACTCGATGCATCCGGCTCGCCCTTGATCAATTCCTTGCCGCGGAACTCTGCGATCGCGGAGCCATCGGCCATCGGCGACAGAAACGAGTCGTGTTTCTCTGCGGTGATCCCGGTCATCGGCTGGAACCAGTGCGTGTAGTGCGTGGCTCCGTGCTCGAGCGCCCAATCCTTCAGCGCCGTCGCAACTGCGTCCGCAGTCGAGAGCTCGAGTGGTTCACCACGCGTGATGGTCGCGCGCAGCGCGCGATAGACCGGCTTCGGCAAACGCTCCTGCTGCGCCTTGTCGTTGAACGCGAGGCTGCCGAAGATGGCGGTTGCCTTCACGGGCGAGGACGACGCGCGGCCCTCGCTCATGGACCACTCACTAATGCTTTTGACGGCTTCAGAAAGAGCTGCGGATCCCATTGTGGCGGCCTGTCCTTTCTCGATGCACTTGGTGCGGATGTGTGTGAAGGATTGACGCGCGCGAGAATGCGCGTCCGACAAATTATGCATAAAAGAACGAACAGTTTGCAATCCTGCAGGATGCAAGTCGGACATGAGACGGCTATTTCTGCACGGATGACTAGTGATTCATGCAACATTAACAAAATTTAAGGATCACTCTGCAAGGCCAACGGCACGGATCGCGTCGATCGATGAGCGTTCCGTGCGCGACCGCACGACTTTCCAGCACGCCCCGAAACCCAAAACACGACCGCTTGACCAGTTCATATCTATGTATGTAGATTTAGAGATGTCTTCTATGCGCTCCGCGGCCGTTTTCAAGCTGTTGGCCGACCCCACCCGCCTGCGCCTGCTGCGAGTGCTGTCACAAGACCGTTTCAACGTTGGCGAATTGACGTCGATTCTGGGCGTTGCCCAATCGGGTGTCTCTCGACATCTGGGCCTGCTCAAGGAAGCCAATCTCGTCACCGAAGAGCGCGCGGCGGGATTCGTGTTCTATCGACTGCCGGATGCCTCTCGCATCGAGCCGCGTCTGCCGCTGTGGTCTCTGCTCGCAGAGCAATTCGCCGCATCGGCGACCGAGCGAGGGGTGCGGGAAGACGAGGCGCGCCTGCAAGAAGTGCTGCGAAATCGACAGGAGCAGTTCTATCCGCACGGCGATGCGCGGCAGTTGCTCCCGGGGCGCAGCTGGGCCGCATGGGCACGGACCCTCGGCGAGCTCCTGCCGCCGCTGGACGTCGTCGACATTGGTTGCGGCGACGGCTATCTGGCGGTCGAAGCGGCTCGCTGGGCGCGGCACGTCACGGGCGTCGACCGCTCGGACGATGTGCTGGAGCATGCGAAGGCGCTGGCGGCAAAACGCCAGATCACCAATGTCGAGTGGAGGAAAGGCGATCTCTCGCGCCTGCCGCTCAGGGACGGCTCGCACGATGTCGCGCTGCTCTCCCAGTCACTGCACCACGCCAGCGATCCGGAGCGCGCGGTCGCCGAGGCCGTTCGCGTGCTGCGACCGTCCGGGCGTCTGCTGCTCATGGATCTGAAGGCACACGATCAGAGCTGGGTTCGTTCACGATTCGGCGATCGGCATCTCGGGTTCAGCGTCGACGAGTTGCGCGAGCTTCTTGAAGGCGCGGGGCTCGTCCATGTCCGTGTGTCCACCGGTGCATCGCGTCGAGGCGACCCCTTCACGGTCCTCATCGCGAGCGGCACCAAGCCGGCGCACGCGACACGCACACCGGTCGCGGCCCGCGGCTCTCAGCCATCGCGTTTTCGCGCCGCCAGGTCGTAAGAGATGTCTCCGCTGCTCCGCTCATTAGATCGCGCGCTCTCTGGGCGCATCCTGATGCTCGACGGCGCCATGGGGACAATGGTCCAGTCGCACAAGCTGGATGAAGGATCGGTGCGCGGGACGCGCTTCCGCGATCACTCGCACCTGCTCAAGAACAACATCGACCTCCTGGTCTTGACGCGTCCCGATCTGATCGCGTCCATCCATCACGCCTACCTGGAGGCGGGCGCGGACATCATCGAGACGAACTCCTTCGGGAGTACGTCGATCGCGCAGTCCGACTTCGGGCTCGAGGCGATCGTCTACGAGTTGAACGTCGAGGCGGCACGCCTCGCTCGCGAAGCCGCCGATGTGTGGACCGCCAGGACGCCAGCGCGCCCTCGCTATGTCGCGGGAGCGATCGGACCAACCAATCGGACCCTCTCGATCTCCCCTGACGTCAACAATCCTGCGTTTCGCGCGACGACCTTCGCACAAGTTCGGAAGGCGTATCGCGAGCAGGTGCGCGGTCTCATCGATGGCGGAGTCGATCTGCTGCTGCTCGAGACGGTCTTCGACACGCTGAACGCCAAAGCGGCCATCGCTGGCATCCACGACGAGTTCGAGGCGCGCGGAATGGAGGTTCCGCTGATGATCTCGGCCACGATCGCCGACCGCAGTGGGCGGACGCTGTCCGGCCAGACACTCGATGCCTTCTACGTCTCGATTCAACACGCGAAGCCGTTCAGCGTCGGCTTGAACTGCGCGTTTGGCGCGCGTCAGATGCGCCCCTACATGGCGGAACTCGCCCGTCTTGCCGGCGAATATGTGAGCTGCCATCCGAACGCGGGGCTTCCGAATGCCTTCGGCGAGTACGACGAACTGCCTGAGCAGACCGCTGCCCTCCTCCGCGACTTCGCGGACTCAGGTTACGTGGACATCCTCGGCGGCTGCTGCGGAACGACGCCCGCACACATCCGGGCGATCCGCGAAGCCGTCGATGCCCTGACGCCGCGGCGTACGCGGGCACTCGAGCCCGGTGACCCGCGACTGGAAACGGAGCACCTGACCCGTGTCGCGGGGCTGGAAACGTTGACCGTCAGGCCGGACTCGACATTGATCGTCGTCGGCGAGCGCACCAATGTCTCCGGCTCGAAACGCTTTGCGACCATGATCGCGGATCAGCAGTATCTCGACGCGGCCGCGATCGCCCTCGAGCAGGTCCGCGGCGGCGCAAACATCCTCGACATCAACATGGACGAAGGGATGCTCGACTCGGAGGCTGCCATGACGACGTTCCTGAACGTCGTCGCCACCGAGCCCGAAATCGCGCGACTGCCGTTCATGATCGACAGCTCGAAGTGGTCGGTGCTCGAAGCCGGCCTGCAGTGCGTCCAGGGCAAGGCGATCCTCAACTCGATCAGCCTGAAAGAGGGCGAGGAGGATTTCCTCCTCAAGGCGCGAACCGTCCGGCGATACGGCGCTGCGCTCGTGGTGATGGCGTTCGACGAACGCGGCCAGGCGGACACCGCCGGCCGCAAGATCGAAATCTGCGAGCGCGCCTATCGCCTGCTGACCGACCGGCTCGGCTTCGACCCGGCCGACATCGTGTTCGATCTCAATATCCTGGCGATCGCAACCGGCCTGGAGGAGCACAACTACTACGCGCTCGACTTTCTCGAAGCCGCCAGGATTCTGAAAGTGACGTGCCCCGGGGTCAAGATCTGCGGCGGCATCAGCAACCTCTCGTTCGCATTCCGCGGCAACAGCCGAGTCCGCGAAGCGATGCACTCCGCCTTTCTGTTTCATGCGACCAGGGCCGGGCTCGACATCGCGATCATCAACGCCGCGCAGCTGACCGTGTACGAGACGATCCCGGCCGATCTCCTCGAACACGTCGAAGACGTCATCTTCAACCGGCGTCCTGACGCGACTGACAGGCTGGTCAAGTTCGCCGCCACTGTTGCGGGGAAGACAAGCAGTCAGGGCGCGGACCTGGCGTGGCGCGAGTTCGGCATCGAAAAGCGCCTCGAGCACGCGCTCGTTCACGGACTCGTCGAGTTCATCGAGCAGGACGTCGAGGAAGCGCGTCGCGCGCTGCCCCGTCCGCTTGATGTGATCGAGGGACCGTTGATGGGCGGCATGCGGGCGGTCGGCGATCTGTTCGGCTCGGGACAGATGTTTCTCCCCCAGGTCGTCAAGAGCGCGCGTGTCATGAAGAAGGCAGTGGCGTGCCTTCTCCCCTACTTCGAGGAAGAGAGCAAGGCACAGGGCAGCCGCCGTCGATCAAAAGTGATCCTCGCGACCGTCAAGGGCGACGTGCACGACATCGGCAAGAACATCGTCGGCGTCGTGCTCGGGTGCAACAACTACGACATTGTTGACCTTGGCGTCATGGTCACGGCCGACCGGATCCTTCAGGCCGCCGTCGACGAGGGCGCCGATCTCGTCGGCCTGAGCGGGTTGATCACGCCGTCGCTCGACGAGATGGTGTTCGTCGCGCGCGAGATGGAACGGCGGGCCATGAACCTGCCATTGCTCATTGGCGGAGCCACGACGAGCCGCCAGCACACGGCCGTCAAGATCGCTCCCGAATACAGCGGCCATCCCGTGGTGCATGTGGTTGACGCATCGAAGGCGGTCGACGTCGTTTCGCGCCTGCTTGATCCCGCACAGCGCATAGCGCTCGACGCAGGCAATCGCGCCGATCAGGACCGATTGCGCGCTCAGCACGCCGCGCTGAAACGGCGGCCGATGGTTCCCTGGGCAGAAACGTCCGGCAAACGGTTGAAGCTTGATTGGACGCCGTCAGCGATTGCGGTCCCCGCATTCACCGGCGCGAAGACGCTCGACGTTGACCTCGCCGAACTCGTTCCGTACATCGACTGGACGTTCTTCTTCGCGGCATGGGAGCTCAAGGGGCGCTTCCCCGCGATCCTCGAGCATGCGCAATACGGACATGCGGCGCGCGAGCTCTATGACAACGCGCGCGTGCTGCTCAATCGCATTGTCGCGGACCGATCGATCCAGGCGCGCGCGGTGTATGGCTTCTGGCCGGCGAACGCAGACGGCGACGACATTTCGGTCCGGGCCCCGGGACCCGGGCTTCGGGACGCGGGAGCCGAACTGACTCGCTTCCCGATGCTGCGGCAACAGGAGCAGATGGCCGACGGCGTGGCGCACCTCTCCCTCACAGACTTCGTCGCGCCGATTGACTCCGGATCCGCCGACTATCTCGGCGCATTCGCGATCACCGCGGGACTGGGTGCCGACGCGCTTGCCCGCTCGTTCGAGCAGCAGCACGACGACTACCACGCGATCATGGTGAAGGCGCTGGCCGATCGTTTCGCGGAAGCATGCGCTGAATGGCTGCACGCGCGCGCACGACAGGACTGGGGTTACGGCGCAACCGAACAGCTGACGCAGGCAGACTTGCAAGCGGAACGGTATCGCGGCATTCGGCCGGCGTTTGGATATCCGGCCTGCCCCGATCACAGCGAGAAGCGGCGCCTCTTCGATCTCCTGCAGGCAGAGAGAATCGGTATCGCCCTGACCGAGAGCTTCGCGATGACGCCGGCGGCCTCTGTCAGCGGGCTGTACTTCGCGAATGCCGCTTCACGGTACTTCAGCGTGGGGCGGCTGGGCCGGGATCAGGTGGAGGATTACGCAAGACGAAAAGGCGCCAGCCTTACTGAAGTGGAACGGTGGCTTCTTCCCAACTTGGGATATGAACCATAATTGAGGCTGTGAGTCACCGCCATTGATGGAGTATCTGATCAAGCAATACCCGCTCGAGACCGGTGCCCTCGAGATCCAGTACATCGAAGAGTATTTCGGCGAGTTTCCGCGCAAGAAGACGGCGACGGAAATCCTCTCGCGCCTCCGTGACCGGGAGTTCCTCATCCTGATGGCCGAGGCTCCTCTGCGCGACGACCCCGGCACCATCGTGCCTGTGGCCTTCAAGATCGTTCATGAGCTCCGGATGAACGAGAGCGAACCGAAGTTGGTCGATCTCGTCTCCCGCCTGAATCGCAGCGTGCCCTTCGAGGATCGCAAGGTTCTCTACAGCTGGGTGGGAGGCACACGCAGCGACTGGCGAGGCCAGGGCCACTTCCGCGCGCTGACTGAGGAATCAGAAGTGTGGGCGCACGCGGCCGGCTTTCACGAAGTCGTAGTCAAGACAAAGAATCGCTACTACGACATGCGCGGCACTCTCGACCAGCTCGAGTTCAACGTGATCAAATACGAGATACACCCGACGGACAATCGCGAGTCCAAGGTGTATCTCAGCAAGCGGCTGACGTCAGACGTGCTGCGATCGCACACAAGCAGCCGGCGCGTGGTCGTCGCCGACTAGCGCTGACCGCCTCTATTCAAGACTTCAGACGATTCGTCAACCGGCGCAGCGCTCGCGTGACCGCCATGCGCGCGCCGTCCACGGTGCGCATGTTGAATCGCTGCGCGATCTCTCCGAGATTCCACTGAGCCTCAATACGCGCGACGACCATTTCGCGATCGCGCGGACTCAACTGCAGGAGCACGGCGCGGTACCGATCGTAGGCCTCGGATCGCACGGCTTCCTCGAGCGGCGACGGCATGTCGGACGCCAGATCCTCCGGCAGTTCCGCCGGTGTGGGATGCCGGCCGATTCGGCGCACTTCGTCGCGGATCCGATTGATGACCGACTGTCGAAGGTACGCCTGCATGGCGCCGACGTGCCTGGGCTCGAACGTGTCGAGTCGCCGTAGCACGTGCAGCACGGTTTCCTGCACCAGATCTCCCGTATCCAGCGTTCCCCTGGCTGCCGCAGGCAGGCGGCCATGCGCAAATCTTCGGAGGCTCGGAATCGACCGCTGCAGCAGAGCCTCGACCGCCATGCGGTCGCCTTCGCGGGCTCTGACGACGAGCTCGATGGTAGGCTCGTCGCTCAACAGAGTGGCTTCACCATCGGTCGGACGCCCGGACGGCTTCGAGGTTTTGTTGGACGTGTCGCTCACGATCTGATTGGCAGGCATCATATCGGGAAAACCCTCCACATTTCCTAACGGGCGTGTATCGGGGATCGAACGTACGTGTATTCTCGTAGCGTCGATGCTTGGGCACACAATTAGTCACTACCGCATCACCGGCAAGCTCGGCAGTGGCGGAATGGGCATTGTTTACGAAGCTGAAGACGTCCGTTTGCCCAGGAAAGTCGCTCTGAAGTTCCTCCCCGACGAATACGCGGACGACCCTGATGCCGAGCGGCGGTTCCAGCGCGAAGCCGACACGATCGCCCAGCTGAATCACCCGAATATCTGCACCATCTACGAGATCGACCGCGCCGGGGGACGGGTGTTCATCGCCATGGAATGCGTCGAGGGGCTCAACCTCAAGACCTACATGTCCCGCAATCAGCTGTCCACGGCGGCTATCGTGGAGATCGCGATGCAGATCGCTGCGGCCCTCGGCTCCGCGCACGCCAAAGGCATCGTCCATCGCGACATCAAGCCCGGCAACATCGTCGTGAACGCCGAGGGACAGGTGAAAGTCCTCGACTTCGGCCTCGCACGCCGCTTCATGACGCACGATACTCACGAGCTCGGCGCCGACGGATCGACAATTCCCGGGCGCCCAATGGGGACGGCCAACTACATGGCGCCCGAACGGATTCTCCAGCTGCCGCTCGATCCGCGCAGCGATCTGTTCTCGCTCGGCGTGGTCATGTTCGAGATGGCAACGGGGAGACTGCCGTTTGCCGGCGCCTCCCCGTCCGAGACCGTAGCCAACGTGCTGGACAAGGCCCCCGAGCCATTGACGTCGCTGTCCCCCCGACACCCGAAGAGTCTCGAACACATTGTTCAGCGACTCCTGGCTAAGCGTGCGAGCGATCGCTTTGCGACGGCAGCCGATCTCACGCGTGCTCTCGAGGCAATCGAGGGGGCGAATCGGCCGCTCGGCGAACGGCTACGTCGTCTTTTTGGACGAGCGTGATGCCTTCTTCTTGGACGAGGTCTTCTTCGTGCTGCGACCGACTCCGGTCGCACCAGCGCCGCCAGCCTGCGAGAGAGCGTCGGACCACTTCGGGACCGAAGCGCGCTTTTGCGCCCCTGCCCATGCGACCTGAACCTGCGTGTGTGGTGTCGGCGACTTCTCGATAGGCAACTCGAATTCGAGGCGCCCTTTGGCCTTGGCGTTCTTGAGCCCGCGCAGCACGCTGGCGATGAACTTATCGGCGTCTTCAGGAAGCTTGACTCGGACCGTGAAGTTGTCGCCACACCCGCCGGACTTATGGTTGTGGTAATCCGCACCGTAC
This sequence comes from uncultured Acidobacteriota bacterium, assembly GCA_963772955.1. Lineage (GTDB taxonomy): Bacteria > Acidobacteriota > Vicinamibacteria > Vicinamibacterales > UBA2999 > Gp6-AA40. Next base: position 689,289 of record CAVYZF010000011.1, read on the forward strand.
TGGCAAAAGCTGCGGCTTGGACCAAGCCGCTTGCTTCCGATAAACGTGGCCTCGTCCACTGGATCGACATCGTCTGCGTTGACCACCCAATGAACGCTCAAGTTGCCGCCGACCTGCGTATCTCCCATCATCTCCTCCACAATTGGTGCTGGCACCTTGTCACCAACACACGCATCTGCTCGTCATCCGGCCATCCATGACTTCGACCTGACCAGTCAACGTACAAACGTCCGACGAGCCCGCCACCGAACGGCTACTTCAGAATCCTTACGATCTCAGGTCGGTTGCGAAACCGTTCGCGCATCGACTCCGCAAGTCCGACGGCCAGTGAATCGGCGATCTTTCTGGCTGATTCCAGCTCTGATGCCGCCGACTCGGTGTCACCGCGCGCGCTGAACGCCTGGCTGGCCCAATAGTGCACCTGCGCGCGCAACTCGCGATCGATGGCCCGGTCGCCATCGTCTCCGGGCACCATCTGAAGCTCGTTCAACGCATCATCCGTCCTCCCCTGCAAGAGCGAAATGCGCGCTAAGTACACACGGCACCGCGCTTCGAGCGAGATATGTCCCATCCGCCGAGCCGTTTCGAGCGTTCGCCTGACCGACTCGCGTCCAACATCATGGCGGCCGTCTTCGGCGTCCAGCATCCCCAGATGTGCGCGCGCCAGAGCACCATCCGGATCTTCGAGTTCCTCGGTCAGGAAGTCGGCGGATGCACGAAAGTGCTGGCGTGCGTCTCGTCGATTTCCTGTCTGTGAGGCGAGTTCACCGGACACGGCGTGGAACGCCGGTAGTAAACCAGCATCAACGTCATCGCCAAGTAGGTTGCGGGCAGCGTGCAGGCTTTCGCCGGCGGCGTGCACATCACCTTGCCTGAGGGACACTCTCGCCAAGACAATCCGCGCCTCGATGCCATCGCGGCGGCTCGCCTGTCCCAGGGCATCGAGCAGCAGAGTGCGCGCGCGCTCGTACTCGCCGTCGTCTGCCAACACCTCGGCCCGGCGAATCTGCGTCGTCACTATCTCGTAGTCGAGGTCCGCTTTCTGTGCAAGGGCCAGGGCCTGACTCAACTCGCGGTCGGCTGCCCTCCGCTGGCCGGCATAGCGGTTGTAAATCGCGATGACCTGCTTCGCCGCAACCTGAAAGTTGACGTCGCGATACTGGACGAAGACCGGTAGTGCACTCTGAACGCCCTTCAATCCTTCCTTCCAGCCACCGCCGTACTGAACAAGGATGGTGCCGATGTTGAATTGGTTCTGCGCGGCGCGATTCTGGTCGCCGAGTTCTTCAAACCCATGCGCGCTCTGACGAAGGAATTCAATTGCCTGCGAGCGACGACCGAGCTTCTCGCTGGTGGCACCCAGATTCATGAGGACGGTTGTTGCCAGCAGGTTATTCGTGTCGCGCGCAAGCGGCAGCGAGTTCGTCCACGCTTTCAAGGCGTCCTCGAGGCGTCCCTGCGCCTCGAACGCTAACGCAACGTAGTGATGCGCTCGAGCCAGGTTGTCGCTGTACTTCAAGGGCTCAAGGGCCTTCAACGCAGCCTGTGCGTCGTTCAGCGCTTCCGCCCGATCGTTCTCGTTTCCCCGGCGCAACGACTCAGTAAGGCAGAAGAGCGCCTGCGCTTCTCCTGCCGGCGCACCTATCGATCGAAACGCGGTCAGCGCCGTCGAGCCATGCTGGCGCGCCGTGGCCGGGTTGTTCAGGCGCATGTAGAGACGGCAGAGCTCGACGTGAGGCCTGTACGCGGCGTCCCCGCAACTCCAATGCCCGAAGATAGAGCCTGATCGCCTCCTCGTTCGCTCCGGTGCGATCGTGAAAGGCGGCGAGTTCGACGAGGAAACCAGGGTCGTCCGGATGGAGGTTCACGAGCGCCCGATAGTGCCCCTCTGCATCTGCCAGATCGCGGTTCGACTCGGCGGCGACCGCCTGAACGAATTGTCGCTCGCTTTCCGGTGTCTCCGCGGAGATGAGGCTCAAAGCCTGGCGCGCCAGCTGCACTGCCTCAACGTCTCTTCTCATGAGGCGCGCTATGCGGCTGCGCCAAGCAACGGGTAGGGGACTGAGCGGATCCGCCTGAGACGCGCGTTCAAACGAACGTGCCGCGGTGCTCAGCTCGAGCTCCTCGTAGCGATCCAATCCCTGCTCGACAGCGTCTGCCGCATCGAGAGAGCCAACCGCCAACCGGTGCGAGCTCCGTGAGCCACTCAGGAGGCGGTGCACGAACGCGGTCAGCTGTAGCCGCCAGGACATCCTGGCCACGTGCCGTTCGATTTCTTCCGCCAGCGGGAGCACCATTGCGTAGGCACTCTCCTTGACGAGCACCGAAACTCCCACGTCGATTTCATTGACAGTGTCAGTGGTTGCCGTCTCGGGATCGCGAACATCCAGCCGTGCCTTCCATCGATCACCTTCTTTGAGGATGGTTGGAACCATGAGGAGGTCGGCACCGCTGCCGCCGGCGATGGCCTGAATAACGGCTGTCGACGAGAGATCCCGTCCTGCGGCGCGAAATCCTCTGACTTTTTCTGACAGATCCTCGTGGCCGACGACGCGAACAATCGGAGAGTCCGTCAACTCGTAGAGGAGAGCGTTTGTCAACGCCATCCTGTAGACACCGAGCGCGTCGTGCCCTGTTTCGTTGACGACCGGTGCAACGGCTACGACACGCCTCGGGCCAGATACCGCCCACCAGAGCCCCGCAGTAGCTATCGCCACCGTAGCGACGCCGATGCCAGCCACACGCAGCCGTGCGCGTGGTTCTTTCTCGTGACGTCTCGGCGCCACGGGAGACTGTGGCGTACGTACTGGCACTGTCAGTAAATCAAGTGGCAGCGACTGGCCCCGCACCTGTCGCAACGCGCGCGCGAGCTCGCGTCCGTTCGCGAAGCGAACCTTTGGCTCCTTGTGCATCGCCCGGAACACGAGGTGCTCGATGTCCTCGGAGACTTCCGGGCGAATCGACCGTATCGACGCCGGTGTCTCGTTCCTGACTGCATGCGCGACGGCTTCTGCGTGCGAGCCCTGGAACGGCACGTGGCCCGCGAGCATCTCGTAGAGAATGACGCCCACTGCCCACACGTCAGAACGCGCATCGGCGGCGAGCCCGCGCACCTGTTCGGGCGACATGTACGCGGCCGTCCCCAGCGTCGAGTGCTCGATGGTGAGCTTGAGCGCATCCGCAAACGTCGCCAGGCCGAAGTCGACAATGCGGACGCCGTCCTCCGTGAGCATCACGTTCCCCGGTTTGACATCGCGATGCACGACGCCCTGCCCGTGTGCCTTCGCGAGGCCGTCGGCGATCTGGGTCGCGGTGTCGAGCGCCTCGTCAACGCTGAGCGAACCCGACGCCAGCCGCTGCTTCAGCGTCTGGCCCTCGTAATAGGCCATCACGATGAACAACTGACCGTCGGGCGCGGTCTCGATGTCATGGATCGTGCAGATATTCGGGTGGTTGGTGGCCGACGCCGCCTGCGCTTCGCGGATGAAGCGCTGTCTCGCGTCGTCGTCGTGGCTCCACTGCGCCGGAAGAAACTTCAGCGCGACGGTGCGGCCGAGCCTCGTGTCCCTGGCCTGATAGACGACTCCCATGCCACCGCCACCGACGCGGGCGACGACGACATAGGAACCGATCGTCTGGCCGATCAGGGCATCAACGTTGGGCGTGGACACGGTTTCTCGCCAATCATAAACGCGGATCGAAGTTCGGCGGAGGGTGGCGGTGAATTATCGGCTGAGGACAATCTTGCCGACGTGCTCGCTCGATTCCATCAGGCGATGCGCCTCGGCGGCCTGGGCGAGCGGAAGGATGCGATGGATGACCGGCTTGACGATGCCCCGTTCGAGCAGCGGCCAGATCTCGGTTCGCAACGCGGAGGCGATCTGCCCCTTCTCCTCTACGGTCCGCGGCCTGAGCGTCGAGCCCGTGAGGGTCAGGCGGCGAACCATGATGCGTCGGAAATCGACGGACGCCATGAACTCGCTGCTCATGAACCCGATTTGCACCAGGCGGCCATCGGTGGCGAGCGCCTTGATGTTCCTGCCGATGTAGCTTCCACCGACCATGTCGAGGATGAGGTCGACGCCTTTGCCGTCGGTGAGCTCCAGGACTGCCTCGACGAAGTCCGCGCTGCGGTAGTTGATCGCCTGCTTGGCGCCAAGGTCCTCGCACGCCCGGCATTTCTCGTCGGAGCCCGCCGTTGCCAGCACTGTGACGCCGCGCGCGGCGGCAAGTTGAATCGCGGTTGTGCCGATGCCGCTCGATCCGCCATGAAAGAGCGCGGTCTCCCCGGCGCGAAGCCGTCCGCGATCGAAGACGTTGGTCCAGACGGTGAAGAACGTTTCGGGAATCGCACCTGCCTCGACGAGATCGATGCCCCGGGGAACAGGAAGACATTGCCGCGCTGGCGCGACGCACATCGTCGCGTAGCCTCCGCCAGCCACGAGCGCACAGACGCCATCGTCGACCTTCCATTGGGTGACGCTCGTGCCGACGGCTGCAATCGTGCCCGAGACTTCGAGACCGAGAATGTCGCTCGCGCCAGCAGGAGGCGGATACTCGCCTTTTCGTTGAAGAACGTCCGGGCGGTTCACGCCGGATCCGGCGACGCGAATGAGTACTTCATCCGGACCCGGAACCGGATCCGGCCGCTCGACTGGAACGAGAACCTCAGGACCACCGGGCCGGCTGATCTCGATGCAGATCATCGCGTCAACCCCGATGGAAGCCGCGGTGACGACAGGAGGCGCGTGAACACCTCCCACCGGCGCGCGGCATCTGCGCCGCCGTTGGACTGCGACTCGACGTAGCGCGCCACCATGTCCTTGCCGAGGTTGTAGTTGATCACGTAGCTGCGGTACTGGTCGACAAACCGCATGCGCTGTTGCGCTCGCGGTGGTGAATAGAGTCCGTAGCGCTCGAGCCACTTCGCCGCAGCCGCCGTGTCGATCTGTCCATTGAGATAGCGGCGCGCGGCTTCATTGCCGGCGTACGACAGTCGATCGACGAGGCTCAACACGGTGTAGTATTCATCGACTCCTGCCGGATTGAGGCCTGCGGCTGGGAAGATCACCGAGCGCTCGAACTGAAGTCTCTCGGCTCTCGGAAACGCGATGTCGATGCCGTAGTTCGCCGAGCCCTCGGCGATGAGCGACTGCGGCGACCGGAGCGGATAGACGGAGAACTCCACCCAGCCGCGGTCACGGACAAGCGTCTTCTCGAGAAGCACGTTGTAGACGTGATGCCCGGGATAGCCCTCGTGACAGGCCAGATCGATCGCCCGGTCTGCGAAAATCGGCAGATCGGTGTTGACCTGAATGACGCTGTGGTAGTTGCCTTTGTACCAGTTGTAGCCGGACCAGCTCTTGTTCGTCACGTACTCGACGACGAAGCTCTCGCCGGCCGGCAATGACAGGTGCGCAAGCGTTCGGCGCCGACATCCGTCGATCGCGGCGTTGAAAGTCGCATCCAGCCGGTCCTTCGGGATGATGAATTGCGACCGGAACTTGTCGAACCGCTCGCTGAGCGTTCCCTGGCCTGGCAGGCGCGACTCGAGTTCTTTCAGGGCGCCGTCGAACTCGCTCTCCGCATGCGTGGGCGCAACGGCATCATAGAGCGCCTTGGACTCCTCGTCGAACGTCAACGCTTTGCCGCCCAGCATCGCGACGCGAGCCCGCAACGCCGACAGCTGTTTCGACAGGTACTCATGCCGGAGGCGAACGATCTCCTCCGCCGACTGCGCCGGCTTTGCAGCGGCGAGGGCCGCTTCGACCGCGGCCGCGTCCCGATCGATGTCGCTGAGTGGCCGCTTCGCGCTCTCGGCATCCGTCTGCCATTGTGGCGGCCCGTAGTAGGCATCCACGTAGTCGGCGTCGTGCTGGCCGAGCGCCAGGACGAGCTTTACATAACGCTCAGCGAGGACATTCATCGAGTCGTTCTCCGCCGCGTGTAGCGTCGCGATCACAGCCAGGCCCGCAAGCAGCGCACACGCATACTTCATCGGTAGCGCTCCCGAACGTTTGGAATCAGGTATTCGTCGAATGCTGCCGTGAAATCGTATACCGGCGCGAAGCCCCAATCACGGCGCGCCGCGCCATCGTCGACATCCTCTGGCCATGAATCGACGATGATCTGGCGCTTCTCGTCAGTGGCCCAGTGCACGGCGGCACCCGGGAACGCGGCGAGAACGGCGTCGTGGATCTGCTGCGCCGTGGGGCTGAAGGCCGTCAGGTTGTAGGCAGTCCGCGTCAGGTTCTCGCGCGGCGCTTTCGCCAGATCGAGCAGGGCCGAGATCGCATCGGGCATCGCCATGAACGGAATCCGCGTATCGGGACGGACGAAGCACGTGTACGGTTCCCGCCGCGCCGCTGCATGAATCATCTCCGGCGCATAGTCGGACGTTCCACCCGACGGCATCGTCACCGCTGAGATCAAACCCGGGAAGCGCACACACCGGAAATCGACGCGACCCATCGCATGCGCCGCGAGTTGCTTGTAGAACCTCGCATAGTAGCGACCAAGGTGCTCGCAGTACAGTTTGTTGCACCCGTACATCGTCCGCGGCGTATTCCACTCGTCTTCACGGATGCGTCCGACCTTCGTCTTCGTCGCCAGATCCGGAAGGCCGTAGGCGGCCACAGACGATGGATAGAGGAAGAGGACCGTGCGACCATGAGACTCGCCTTCCCGCTGAGCGAACTCGAGCAAAGTCAGAGTGCCGTCGACGTTGACGTGATGCGCGGCGATCGGGGTGAACTCGGCGCGGGTGGATAGCAACGCGGCGAGGTGGAAGATCAAATCAACCTCGAACTCCGCAAGCACGCGCTCGAGGAGTGTGCTGTCCGTGATCGATCCTGTGAACTCGCGATGCACGAGTCGATGCAGCGAGGGATCGAGCGGCGCGAGATCGATCGTCACGATCGGCCGTCCTGTACCAGACAGGCGTGTAATCAGTCCGTGGCCGATCTCTCCACTTGCCCCAGTAACCAGCGTGACCGGCGTGCGCATGTGGACATCATTTTAGTCCCCGGTCCTCAGTCCCCAGTCCGCGGTCTCTGCCTACCGCATACTGCCTCCTGCCTACCTCATGGCAGCCAGGAGCCTCTCAACTTCCTCGCGGACACCCGCCAGGTCTTCGAGTGCGCGCTCGGCGGCTGCGATGGTCGTCACCAGATCATTGCGATTGGGTACGCTGCCACGGGCGACCTCGGCGGCGAGGTCGCGCGTAGTGGTGGCGCATGCCTCACCGATTGCGACGGTTTGCGCATGCGCCTGCAGGATTTTGAGAAACTGCTCGCGTTCCTGATGGGTCACTCGGACACCCCCCGCCGCGCGAAGCGCGGCCAGGAGATGCTGCCAACTAATCGAAGGGTTCGCCTGGATATCAAGGGCGGAGATCTCGATTAGTTGGGATCTCCATCCAGCAGATCGCCGAGCCCACCGAGGATCGAGCCACCCTCACGCCGGCTGCCACCCGCCGCCGGTGCGGCCTTGTAGATGCGATCGGCCATTCGGCTGAACGGCAACGACTGAAGCCACACGCGACCAGGACCCGTCAGCGCGGCGTAGAACAATCCTTCGCCGCCGAACAGCGCCGTCTTGATCTTCCCGACGTACTGAATGTCGTAGCTCACGGAGGGCTGGAGCGCAACAAGGCAACCCGTGTCGACGCGCAGCGTCTGTCCCGGCCCGAGGTCGAGCGGATGAACGGTGCCGCCCGCGTGCACAAAGCAGAGACCGTCGCCTTCGAGCTTCTGCATGATGAATCCTTCACCACCGAACAGGCCAACGCCAATGCGTCGCTGAAAAGCGATCCCAATCGTCACGCCGCGCGCGGCGCACAGGAAGGAGTCCTTCTGGCAAATCAGCTGCCCACCGAGCTGCTTGAGATCCATGGCGAGGATCTTCCCGGGATAGGGCGCCGCAAACGACACCTGCTGTTTGCCGGCGCCTCCTCCGTTGGTGAAGACCGTCATGAAGAGGCTCTCACCGGTGATGAGGCGTTTGCCCGCGCCGAGCAGCGCGCCCATGACTCCACCCGCCTTCGTCTGAGCGCCATCGCCGAAGACCGTCTCCATCGTGATACCGGGCGTCATGTACATCATCGACCCGGCTTCCGCGACCGCACTCTCGCCCGGATCGAGTTCGACTTCGACAAACTGCATTTCACTGCCGACGATCTTGAAGTCGATCTCGTGTGCACGGCGGCCCGGCACGATCGGTGGCGGCGTCGCCGGACGGGCGGCTCCAGATGCGCCGGCCAGGTAGGTCGCCAGTTGCGGCACGTCCTTGAGCGGCGTCCAGTTCGTCAGCCCGGGGCCGAAGACGAGCGTGTTTCCATCGATGGTGCCGTTCCTCAGATTCGTCACCACATCGTCTCGTGACACGGGTCCCACCTGGTGGCCGCCGATGGCCATGAACCACTGGTCGTCTGACATCGCTCTCTGTCTCCGTTCTGTCGTCGGTCTCCGGTCCTCAGTCTCCGGTCCTGTCCTCTACACCAGCACCGTCGCACCTTCGTCCCGTCGAACCAACCGTGAACCGTGAACTTCCGGCCCTACTGCCCACTGCCTACTGCCTACTTCTTCATGCTCCCGGCTCCCCGTCGATCCGCTTGGCCACCTTCTGTTCGAGCTGCCGCACCGTGCCCGGATCCAGTCCGAGCAGGTCCGCGAGTTTCGCCAGATAGATACGTTCGGCCCCGGTCGGCTGTTCGTCGCCTCGAAGGATACCGAACGCCAGAACGTAGAGCGTGCCGCGATGGGCATCGTCGTTGACACCTGCAACAATCTCGGCGAGCGGTCTCGGATTCGCCAGCTCCTGCTCGACGATACGATCGACGCCGGCGATGCGCGCCTGATCGAGAATCGCCGCTCGCTCCGGGTCACTGACGGATCCGTCTGCGTGGGCGGCCGATATCGCGAGGCGCACGATCTGAAGCGCCTGATCGCTCACCGGCGCGGACGTGGTGCCAACGAAGGGCAAGGGCGGCGGCGTTTGAGTCGCATTCGACACCGGCGCAGCCGTAGCGGGAACGGCTGCGGGCGTGGTGCCCTGCTGCATCGTTTCGAAGATGCCCCATGCCACTCCCGCCGCGGTCAACAACACGTTCGGGTTGGACAGGAGTGAGCCCCCGACAGAACCGAGCGTCCCGCTGAACGGCCCACCTCGCCTGCCCAGATATCGCATCGCCCGGCGCGAACGTTTCCGGCGACCGCCAAGCAGGCTTTGCAGCACGCCGTTCAGCAACATCGATTCGTCCAATTCGGTCTCCTGTTTCAGTCCTCAGTCCGCGGTCCTCAGTCTGTGAACACAACGGTGAACTGCTCCGGGCTACAGACTCTGTGTCACCCGCACCGGCGCGTTCGGCTTCTCAGGCTCCGGCGTGAAGTCCTCTCCCGGGTTGATGAAGCGGTCCGCCTCGAACGTGTATTGTTTGTCGTGCAAATATCTGTAACGTCCATTGAGGCTCAGAAGTTCAGCGTGCGTGCCACGCTCGACGACTTGCCCTTCCTCGAGCACGAGAATCTGGTCGGCGCTGCGAATGGTCGACAGACGATGGGCGATGACGAACGTCGTCCGTCCGGCCCTGAGGTTGCGCAGGCCGTCCTGAATCATCTGCTCGCTCTCGGAGTCGAGACTCGACGTCGCCTCATCAAGAATCAGGATGCGAGGACTTGCGAGAATGGCTCGGGCAATCGACACACGCTGGCGTTGCCCGCCTGACAGCTTGATGCCTCGCTCACCTACGATCGTGTCGTAGCCATTCGGAAACTGGCTGATGAACTCATCGCAGTGCGCGATGCGGCAGGCGTTGATGATCTCCTCCCGGGTCGCCCCGGGCCTCGCGTAGCCAACGTTGTCCGTGATGGTGCCGTCGAACAGAAAATTCTCCTGGAGCACCGACGCAAGCTGTGCGCGATAGTCCATCAACCGGAGCTCATTGAGGTCACGCCCATCGATGATGACGCGACCCTTCGTCGGGCGGTTGAACGCCATGACAATGCTGATGAGCGTGCTCTTGCCAGATCCGCTCGACCCGACGAGCGCTGTAGTCGTTCCGGGCGCGGCATCGAAGGACACCCCACGAAGAACCGGCTGACCGGGGTTGTACTCGAACCAGACGTCGTCGAACTGGACCGCACCGGCCAGTCTCTCGACCGGCGCGCGGCTTTCGTCCTCGTCGATCTCCGTCGTCATGTCGAGGAGCTCGCGGATGCGATCGAGGCCGGCAAACGCTTCGGTGATCTGCGTGCCGATCGAGGCGATCGACACGAGCGGAGCCGCGACCAGACCGATGAAGAAGATGTACATGACCAGGTCGCCAAGCGTCATTTCGCCGGCGATGATCGCGCTGCCTCCGAGCCAGATCATCAGCACGCCAACGATGCCGACGATGACCGTGCTGCCGGCTGTCGTGGCCGACACACCCGTCATCGACTTCGCGATGTTCCTGAACAGGCGATGCGCGCCCTTCGTGAAGACGATCTCTTCGCGCTTTTCCGCCGTGTAGGACTTGACGACGCGAATGCCGCCGAGCGCCTCGGTCAGGCGCCCTGTCACTTCGGCGTTGATCTTCCCACGCTCACGGAACAGCGGACGCAGCGTGCGGAACGCGTACGCCATCCCGCCACCAAACGCGGCGAGCACGAGGATGGTGATCGCCGTCAGGTGCCAATTCAGCCAGAACAGCACGCCGAGGCCGAGCACCGCCGTGACCAGCCCGCCAACGAGTTGCACCAGACCCGTGCCGACGAGGTTCCTGATACCCTCGGCATCCGACATGATCCGCGACACCAGCACGCCCGTCTGCGTCGAGTCGAAGTAACGCACCGGCAGGTGCATCACGCGCGCCTGCACACGTTTGCGCATGTCCGTGATCGCGCGCTGTGCGGCCACCCCGAGGATCTGCGACAGGACAAATGAGGTGATTGCCTGAACGATCGTGGCCAATCCCGCGGCGAGCGCGATCAGCGGGAGCAGATCGGTTCGGTTCTTTCCGACCACGTCGTCGATCAGGTACTTCGACGATGCCGGTAGGACGAGCCCGGCCAACCGGCTGACCAGCATCAGGATCAGTCCGGTGACGAGCCGGCGACGATGTGCCCAGAGGAGCGATTGTGCTTCGCGCCAGGCGGCCGAGGCAGACACGCCCTTCTTCTTGGGAGCTTCCACCGTTGATTCTGGAACTGTACTACGCCGAATGCGCTCGCCGGTTCCGTGCGCACCCGTTCTCATATGAGCGGCCATGACATAATCAGTGGTCTTGAATCCTTCAGAGATGACTGACACCAGCACACGCGGCGTCCGGATGAGTGACGCCACCACAAGAGGAATCCGGATCCAGGTACGGAGCGAGTTCATTCCCGACCGCAGTTCCCCACGGGAAGGATCGTATCTGTTCCAGTATCACGTTCGCATCTTGAACACCGGTTCCGATGTTGCCCAGCTCATCTCGCGCGAGTGGATCATCACCAACGCCGACGGCGAGGTCGAGCGTGTCAAGGGACAGGGAGTCGTCGGCGAGCAGCCCGTGCTACCGCCTGGTGGGTCGTTCGAGTATACGAGCTTCTGCCCGTTGAAAACGCCGGTGGGGGCGATGCAAGGCAGCTATCAGATGGTGACGGCCGACGGCGAACGGTTCGATGCCGTGATCGCACCGTTCACGCTCGCCGTCCCGAATGCCCTCAACTAGGCGCGTGCTCTTCTACTTCTTGAAGCTGGCGATGGCGTCCGCCTCCTCGTCGTAGCACTCGAACACCGTCAGCAGCTTGGTCAGGACCAGCAGGTCCTTCAGCCGTTTGGTGACGCGCAGCAGCTTGAGCTGTCCCTCGAGGTGCCGCGTTGTCGCGTACACCTGCACGAGCTGGCCGAGGCCCGCGCTGTCTACGTACGAGACGTTGCCAAGGTCGAGCAGCAGCTTGCGGTTGCCCTGCTGAAGCAGGCTCTGGATCTTGTCCTTGATCATGACGTCGCCGCCCTTGCTCAAGGTGATGTCGCCGGTGATCTCGACGATCGACACATCACCGACCATTCGCTGTCCGATCTGCATTCGTCCTCCTACGACTTTCCGCGATAGCGCAGCACCAGTGCCGTCACATCGTCGGCCTGAGCGGCACCTTCTGAAAATTGCTTGACTGCCCCTATGAGGTGTTCGAGAACAATCTCCGGCTTGGCACCGTGGCGGTCGCGCACGACGTCGACGAGTCGGTCCCGCCCGAACTCATCGCCGCCGCGGTTGCGCGCTTCCGTGACACCGTCGCTGCAGACAATCACGAGGTCGCCCGGTTCGAGGACGACCGTTTCGAACTCGTAGGTGGCGATCGTCAGCAGTCCGAGGACGGGGCCACCCGTCTCGAGCCACGAGACGTTATCACGCCCGACGACCAACGGCGGTTCCTGCCCCGCGTTGCAGTAGCTCAGATGGCCGTCTGGTGTCACCTCGCCGTAGAACATTGTGGCGAATCGCGCGTCGATCGCCCGGCGCAACAGCGCCTTGTTGACGCGCGCCATCGTTTCGGCCGGCTCGCCACTGACCGGTGCGAGTGCGACGAAGTTGCTTTGGACGGCAGCTGCCAGCAGCGCGGCTGGCGGTCCCTTCCCCGCCACATCGCCCAGTGCGAAGCCGAGACCGCGGGCGCCGAGCTCGAGGTAGTCGTAGAAGTCGCCTCCGATCGTCCGGCACGGGATCGATTCTGCTGCGAGATCAACGACGCCATCCTCGAACACCGGCTCGGGAAGCATGTTGCGCTGGATCTCGGCGGCGATCTTGAGATCGCGATCGATGCGCGCCTTCTCGTCGGACTCGGCGTAGAGTCGCGCGCTTTCGATCGCGAGCGCCGCCTGCGTGGCAAACGCTTCGAGCGACGACTGCGTGGACTTCGAGAGCATCGTGCTGCGCTCTTCGCCGTCCAGGTAGAGGACGCCGATCACCCGCTCGCTTCTCGCAATACCGGACGACATCGGCGTGACGCGAAGAGGCACGCACAGCACGTGTCGAATCCCGACCGCGATCGTTCCGTCGTGCTGCCCTTTCCAGTCGCCCTCCATCAGGTCGCCGACGATGCGACTCTGACCGGTCTGGTAGACCTCGCGCGGAATCTTCTCGCTCGTCGTGAACGTCGTGCCGGACAGGGTCGTCTTCCCGCGACCGCGCGCAATCTTGAACTCGAGCTCACCGTCGGCGGCGGCGAGCATCATGAAGCCGCGCTCGGCCTTGGTGACATCGAGCGCGGAGTCCATGACCAGCGCCAGGATCTCGTCAAGCACGCGACCGGAACCGAGCGCGCGCAGTCCATTGAGAATGGCCGCCACGTGACGGAGATCGCCAGCGTCCGAGGTGCCCGAATCAAGGAAGCCCGTCGTCTTGGCTCCCTCGGTCATGAAGAGCAGCTCGATCGCATCGGTCCGGCCAAGACGGATCCGATCACCGGCCTGCAGGACCCGCTCGGTCACCTGTTCGCCGTTGACGAACGTGCCGTAGCGCGACCCGCGGTCGCGCAGCGTGTAGCGTCCGTCCTCCTGCGCTATCTCGGCATGCTCACGCGACACGTCGGTGCTGACGATCTGCAGGTCGGCGGAAGTCCGGCGGCCGATCATGAAAAGCGGCCGGTCGAGGACGACGATTCGTCGTCCCTGCGAGTCAGTTACGTGAAGACGGGCTTCGCTCATGGGCTCCCAGTGACTGCTGCCTAGATAGGTTTCGCCTTCAAGGCGCCGACCTGCAGCAGCAGTCCGGTGAAATCGTACACGCGACGCTCCCGGGTGATAAGTCCGTCTTTCAACTCGCACAGCGAGACCAGCAGCATGCTGAACGGACGATCCGTGGGAGGCAGTCCCATGATTCCCCCGCTGTTAGTGCCATGGATATGCAGCAGCAACGCGGCCTTGTCTCCGTCGATTACCAACTGCTCCTGATCGATCGTCGCGGTGCTGAACGAGGTGAAGAAGGTGCGATACACCTGTTCGATCGCTTCGCGGCCCTGGGCGACCCCTCCGGCCATCGGGCTTTCGAGCACACCGTCCTCGGCGTGCAGGCTCGCGAGCATCGCCGCATCGAGGTCGATGTAATGCCTCCTGTCGCCGCTCGAAGAACGCCACCATTTCGTCTCGTGGTCATGGCCGGCCGCCAAATCTCGCTAGGGCTGCAGTTTCTTCTGCGCGTCCCTGTAGTGCGACGAACGCGACGTCACCAGGCCGTAGGCTTCACGCATGCGCTGGGGATCCTTGACCCGTTTCTCGAACAGCTCGCCGGCTCGCCAGGCGGCATCCCGCGTGTTTGCCGGAAACTTGCGCGCGAGCTCGAGCCATGTCTGACCGGCAAGGTCGTATCGCCGCAAATCTTCGTACATCTCACCAAGCTGCGCCAGCGCAGGCTCGACACCCGCTGCGTCGGGGTATGACTCGACGAGTTGACGATAGCTGACGAGCGACGCGGGAACCGTCGTCCCGAGCACACTGTCGACGACGCGAGCCCTGGCACGATCCTCCAGCGCCGCGCGACGCAGCAACGCCTGAACGGCCCACGGTGCGGATCCAACCATGCCCGGGATCTCTGTGAACAGTTGGCGCGCCGTAGCTTCTCGATCGTTGCGTTTCGACTGGAGCACGAGATCGGCGAGAAGAAACGTGCCTTCGCCGCCTCAGGCGTCCGTCCGTGGCGGCTTCGAAGCTCCACGTACGCGGCCATCGCGTCCTCCGGTCGACCCTGCCGCTGGAGGATGCTGCCCAGCAGCAGATGCGCATTCGGAGCCGACGGACTCGACGGACTGGCCCCGAGGCCGGCTTTGAGATCCGCAATCGCCTGGTCGTACAGCTTCGCGTCGGCCTTGGCGCGAGCGATCTTGATCGACTCAACCAGCGGGTCGCTTGCGGGCGCTGCTGGTGCCATTACGGGAGTGCCGGCCGAAGGCGCCGCAGTCGTCGCAGGGGGTAGTGGTGCGCCGGACGTCGCGCGACGTGACTCGACTCCGGCCGCAGGCGGAATGACCGAAGGTGGCGCAGGCGTGGCTGGCGTCGTCGGTTGAACCGGGGCTGGATCTGTTGCAACAGGAACGGACGCGTCTGCAGGAACGTCAGTGGACGGAGCGACCTCGGCCGTCGTCGACTCAGGCCGGTTGCCCGCCTGAAAGAACAGCCACGATGCCGCAGCCAACGCGACGACGCCGAAGAGCCCGACCAGAAGTACCGCGGCGCTGAGACGAGGGCGCGACGACGGCGCCGCGATCTCTCCGCTCTTCGCTGACGGCCATTGTGCACCGCTGCGCGCCGGCGACGATGCGGTGTGAGGCAGGGTCCGCGTGCTGCCAGTCGTGCTCGTGCGTTCGAGCTTGATCTGCCGCAGATCGGCCCGCACCGCGGTTGCGTTCGGGTAGCGACGATCCTTGTCCTTCTCCAGAAGCCTGGCCATGATCCGCTCGAGCGCGACTGGAACGTTGGCGTTGATCTCGATCGGAGCCGCTGGCTCGCGATTCAGGATCGCGTCGAAAATCACGGCGGACGTGCTTCCCTGGAACGTCCGCTGTCCGGTCGTCATCTCGTAGAGCACGAGCCCGAACGAGAACAAATCGGATCGGGCGTCGAGATCTTCTCCACGCGCCTGCTCCGGCGACATGTATGCAATCGTTCCGAGAGCCACACCAGCACGTGTCGACAGCAACTCGGTCAGCAGCTCGGTCTGCGCATCGGAGCGCGGCGCGCTACTGCCGGACGTGCGCGTCTCGGTGGACTTGGCGAGGCCAAAGTCGAGCACCTTCACCTGGTCGCGGGCCGTGACGAAGATGTTGGCCGGCTTGATGTCGCGGTGCAGGATGCCGCGCGAGTGTGCCGCATCGAGCGCATCGCAGATCTGGAGCGCGTAGTCGACGACCTGGTCGATGACGAGCGGGCGGTGATCGATCCGCTGATCGAGCGTGTGCCCTTCGAGCAGCTCCATCGCGATGAACGGCGCGCCCTCGAACTCGTCGATCTCGTAGATCGTGCAGATGTTCGGATGATTGAGAGCGGATGCGGTCCGCGCCTCGCGCATGAAGCGCTCGAGCATCTGCCGATCCTGCGAGCGGCCGGGGCTCAGGAACTTGAGCGCAACCGGGCGACCGAGCTTCACGTCCTCGCCGCGATAGACCACGCCCATGCCGCCTTCACCCAGCGGCTCGATCACCCGGTAGTGCGAGACGGTTTGCCCGAGAATGTTCGTGGTCACTGCGATCTGGAGACGCTCCAGTATCCCTCAATCCAGATGGCCGCGCTCTGAGTCCCCCATCGTGACGTTCGCTGAGGGGAAATACTCACGCCACCGCTGCCCTACAAGATTGGCGATGTCGTCTCGACATGACAATTCCTTCGGGTACCACGGCTTCATGCGGGCATCGATGACAACCGGCGCGGTGTAGGCGATGTGGTTTCGGACGATGCGGCGGTCGGCGGCGTGGATGTCGGCCGCGGGTTCGAACCGCGTGAACGTCGTCCAGAGAAAATTCATGTCACTGCGCGCAGCTCGCTCGGGTTCATCGCTGACCACGACCAGCGGCCACTGGGCGAACGCGGGCGCCGAGGCGATTCTGGAGACGACGTCCCTCTCCGATTCGTACGATGGCGCTCCGACCACGAGGCAGCCACCGCAGAACACACGGACGTCGGTAATGCCCTGCGGCACATCCGAGGCCGTGAATTGCCTGGGGAGATCGCGAATGGGATCGCCGAGCCCCATCCACACGCCCTTCGAGCCTTCGTTGACCGACGGCCCGGTGTAGTCGAGCGTGTCCATCGCGAGATTCGAGAACACGTAGAGATCGGTCTCCGGTCGCGTGCGTGCCAGGATGTGCTCGAGCGTCGCCCGGAAGTTCTTCACATCGACGTGCTGGTCGGTGACGAGAAGGAACTTGCTGAGCGAAAGCTGGCCCTCGCCAAGAATACGAAACGCGCTGGCCATTGCCTCGCGGCGATAGCGTTGCTTCACGATGGCCGCAGCCAGCGAGTGATATCCCGTCTCGCCGTACGACCAGAGCTTCTCGACGGCGGGCATCACAACCGGAAACAGCGGCGACAGCAGTTCCTGCAGCAGGTCGCCGATGAAGAAGTCCTCTTGCCGCGGTTTGCCGACGACCGTCGCCGGGTAGATCGCATCGGCGCGGTGCGCGATCCGGCTGACCTCGAAGACCGGGTAATCGTGCTGAAGCGAGTAGTAGCCGTAGTGATCGCCGAACGGTCCCTCTGGTCTGCGAACACGCGGAGGGACTTCACCAATCAACGCGAACTCGGCGTTCGCGATCAGCGGATGCGGCCCCTGGCCATGAACCTGGTTCAGGCGCTCGCCAGCGATGAGCGAGGCCAGCATCAACTCGGGCACGTTCTCCGGCAACGGAGCGATGGCGGACAGAATGAGCGCAGGCGGACCGCCGAGGAATACGGTCGCTGGCAGCTTCTGACCTCGCCCTTCGGCGACGGCGTAGTGATATCCGCCACCCTTTCCGATCTGCCAGTGCATGCCGGTCGTCCGCGCGTCGTACACCTGCATGCGATACATCCCGAGGTTATGGCCAGCCTTGTCGGGATGCGTCGTGTAGACGAGCGGCAGCGTGACGAACGGCCCACCGTCCTCCGGCCAGCACGTCAGTGCGGGAAGTCGATCGAGACGGACATCGTGCGTGACGCGTTCGGTGACCGGTCCAGACGACTGCCTGCGAGTGCCGACCTTGAGCAACTCCATCCCAATGTCGCGCGCGCCCCACAGCTTCGCAGGCGTCGGCGGCATGATGGTCTCGACGAGTTCGACCAGCCTTCGAATCAGCCGGAGCGGCCGCTCTCCGAAGGCCGTCTCTGCGCGGCGGGATGTGCCGAACAGGTTGGTGACGAGTCGAAAGCCGGAGCCCTTGACGTTGGTGAACAGCAGCGCGGGTCCACCACCGGCGACGACGCGCCGATGAATCTCGGCGACCTCGAGATTGGGATCGACCTCGGACTCCACCGTGACGAGGTCCCCGTCACGGCGAAGCTGGTCGAGAAAGGCGCGGAGGTCGGGGAAAGACACTCGGCTCTAGGCTAGTTTCCTTCCGCGTCCGCGCTCGGGCCGTAGATGTTCGGCACCTTCGAGCCCATCGCGCGCAGGTAGGCCGCCAGCTGACCACGATGGTGAATGCTGTGGTTGTTGGCGAAGCCGATGAACTGCGCCCGCGACATCTTCATCATGCCGAAGAAGTCGAGCATCTCGGTCGACTTCTCTGCCGGAAGCGCGCGCAGCGCGGCCAGCTTCTCGGGAAACGTCTTCTTGTAGAACGCGACGATGTCATTCACGCTCTTGAACTGCGACTCGGCCTGCTTGGCGGCGTCGGGGTTCCACTCGAATGCCCCCTTGGTGATGCTGTCGATGAACCAGACGTCCGCGGTCGCCAGATGCGTGGCCAGCTCCCATGCCGTTCGCGATTTCACGTCCGGCTTGTAGCCACGATTGTCGTCCTTGACCGCGGAAATCACCGCGCAGGTCGCGGGAAACTCCCCTTCCCATACGGTCGCGAGCATGTCGGCAGCGGCCTTTCCCTGTTCTGGGGTCATGGCGGTTCCTCCGCTAGCGTGTCAGTTTGCGGTACTTGATCCGGTGCGGCGTGTCGGCCTCTGCACCAAGACGCCGTTTGCGATCGACTTCGTAATCCTGATAGTTACCTTCGAACCACACGACGCGGCTATCGCCTTCGAACGCGAGCATATGCGTCGCGATGCGATCGAGGAACCAGCGGTCGTGGCTGATCACCACCGCGCACCCGGCGTAGTTCAGGAGCGCCTCCTCGAGCGCGCGCAGCGTATCCACGTCGAGGTCGTTTGTCGGTTCGTCCAGCAGCAGCAGGTTCGATCCGCGCTGCAGCAGTTTGGCCAGGTGAACGCGGTTCCGTTCTCCGCCTGACAGCGATCCGACCTTGCGCTGTTGCTGCGCCCCCTTGAAGTTGAACCACGAGACGTACGCGCGTGACGGTACCGGCCGCTTGCCGATCGTCAGCTCGTCTTCCCCGCCGGAGATCTCCTCCCAGACGCTCTTGTTCGCGCCGAGCGCGTCGCGGCTCTGATCGACGTAACCTGCCTGCACCGTCTCGCCCAGGCGCAGGGTGCCGGCATCGGGCTTCTCCTGCCCGGTCATCATCCGAAACAGCGTCGTCTTGCCGGCGCCATTCGGGCCGATCACGCCGACGATCCCGCCGCGCGGCAGCGTGAAGTTGAGATCGTCCATCAGCAACTGGTCGCCGTACGCCTTTCGCACCCCACGCGCCTCGACGACGACGTCACCAAGACGGGGGCCGGGCGGGATGTAGATCTCGACCTGTTCGATCTTCTGCGCCGTGTCCTCGTTGAGGAGCTGTTCGTACGCGTTCAATCGGGCCTTGCCCTTGGACTGACGCGCACGCGGCGACATCCGGATCCACTCGAGCTCGCGCTGCAGCGTCTTCTGCCGCTTTGTTTCGGACTTCTCTTCCTGCGCCAGCCGCTGCTGCTTCTGATCGAGCCACGACGAGTAGTTGCCTTTCCATGGAATACCGGAGCCGCGATCGAGCTCGAGGATCCACTCCGCGGCGTTGTCGAGGAAGTAGCGATCGTGTGTGACTGCCACGACCGTGCCCTTGTACTCCTTCAGGAAGCGCTCGAGCCACGCGACCGATTCGGCATCGAGGTGGTTGGTGGGCTCGTCGAGCAGCAGCAGATCGGGCGATTGCAACAGCAATCGGCACAGCGCCACGCGTCGCCGTTCGCCGCCGGAGAGCGTCGTGACGTCGGAGTCTCCAGGTGGACAGCGCAGTGCATCCATCGCCAGCTCGAGCTGCGAATCGATGTCCCAGGCGTTGACCGCGTCGATACGATCCTGAAGCTTGCCCTGTTCCTCGAGGACCTTGTCCATTTCCTCTGGCGAGAGATCCTCGCCGAGCTTCATGTTCAGCTCGTCGTAGCGATCGAGCAGCGCCTTGACGGCGCCGACGCCCTCTTCGACATTTCCTTTCACGGTCTTCTTCGGATCGAGGCGCGGCTCCTGCTGGAGGAACCCGACGGTGATGCCGTCCGCCGGAAACGCTTCACCCAGGAACTCGGTGTCTTCGCCCGCCATGATCCGCAGCAGCGAGCTCTTGCCCGCTCCGTTCAAGCCGAGGACACCGATCTTTGCGCCGGGAAGGAATGACAACCAGATGTCGCGCAGCACGACAGCGTCGGGAGGATGAACCTTCCCGAGGCCCTTCATTGTGTAGATGTATTGCACGTGTGTTCCTGAGATGCCGGAGTAGCGGCGACACTCGCCGCGAGCCAAGCGCTCAGTATATCAACTGGGTGACGTCCGTGACCTTCGTGGTTGTCCGGAAGGGCTGACGCTTCTCGTTCAGGGCTGTTTCAGTGAACTCGGTCCGAGCTCTCGTCCCTGGCCATGATGTCGTACACGGGCGAGGTGATGATGCGACGTCCCTCGGCAAGGATCTCCATGCGAAGGCCGACGCCGATCCAGCCGATTTTGAGGAAGCTCCCGCCGACGCTGGCACCGCTGAATCGGGCCTCGGTGAGCGACGGGAAGAAGTGACCACCCTTGACCAGGACCTCGTCGCCTGACGACACGACGATGTGGTACTCGGAGTTGCGCGTCCGCACCAGGAGAGTGGTCATGGGCGGCAGGTCGCGCAACTGAACTCCGTTCGTGCTCGACACCGCCGAGGTGAATCCGGTCAGCGTCGCTGCACGCGCGATACAGGTCGTGTCGTTCATCGTCTGCGGCGGCTCCTAAACATTCTACGCCCGTTGCCCTCTGCGCCTCGACTGAGTCATTGGCCTAGTTCTGGAGCTTTCGCTTCCGGCATCAGGGTCACTTCGGTATGGCGCTCAGCGGGAAAATACTTACGCAGGGCGGCGTGCACGTTTTCTTGCGTCAGCGACTCGGCGCGTTCCGTGCGCTGGAGAATGCGCTTCGGGTCGCGCCCCAGCAAATGCATGGCCTGCAATGAACTGAGCCAGTAGCCATTCTGGCGCAGCGCCGTCTGCAGGTCGTTCTTCTCCGTTTCCTTGACGGCCCGTACGTCCTCCGCGGAGGGACCTTCCTTGCGGAGTCGAGCGATTTCCGTCATGACGGCCGTCGTGAGGCTCTGGACGTTTTCCGGAGCGCTTCCAAATTGCACGCTCGTCACTCCGTACCCGGGCTCGGGCGACGTATTCGAGTAGTTGACGCCAACCGAGTACGTGCCACCCAGCTGCTCGCGCAGGATGTCGCGCAGGCGCATCTCGAGTACCTCGGTCGCTGCCTGAACACGATGGGTCTCCATTTCTTCGAGTCCAGTATCCGCGAAGAACGTGATCACCGTCTGACTGCGAGGCTCCTGCCCTTTCGTCACCGTCTCACGAACGACAGACTTCGGAAACTCGAGATGCATGTCGGCCTTGCGCACATCCGGCGAACCGCGGGAGGGGAGCGAACCGAGGTACTGCTCGACGAGCGGCGTCACGCCGTCCACCGTGAACGTGCCAACGAAGAAGAACGTGAAGTTGGCAGCGTTCGAGAAGGCCTGCCGGTAGAACGACAGCATCTTTTCCGGATCGAGCGTCGGGAGATCTGAGAGCTGAATGGCCCGCGCGGTGTAGTGATCGCTGGTGTTGATGCGGCGAACGCGCTCACCGTAGACCGCTCCCGGACTTTGCGCCTGGTTGGCCAGCGACGCCTCGAGACGCCGCTTCATCAAGTCGAACGCTTCGGGGTTGCCGTTGGGTGCAGTGAAAGACAGGTATGCAAGCTGGAGAGCCGTCTCCAGGTCTTTCGGTGTGCTGGACCCGTTGATCCCCTGCGAGTAACTGGAGACGTAGGCGGAGGCGCCCCCGATGCGACCCGCGAGCAGCTTACCCAGGTCAATCGGCGTGAACCCTCCGACACCGGCGGTTCCAACCAGTGACGTCGCAAGCGACGCGTTCAGGTAGTCCTCAGGCTTGACCAGAGCCAGACCGCCGCGCGCATACGACGTGAACACGACCTGGTCGTTGCGGAAGTCGGTCGGCTTGAGCCAGACCTCGACTCCGTTCGAGAGCTTCAGGACCGTCACGCCAAGCTCGGGGATCTCTCGACGCGAGGCGACCTTGCCAGGCTGCGGCTTCTTCGCGAGGAGCTCACGACCACCGATCTCGTCGCGCCATGCGGTGACCGTCGCAGACGTGCCCGCCGCGAGCGCGCCGCGGAGCGCCGGCTCGGTGACTGCGACGAGGCCCGCCTTCTCCGGTGATGTTGCGATGACGACTCGATTGCGATCCGAGAAGAGCTCGCGCGCGAGAGCGCCGATCTCCTGCGCGGTGATGGTCGGCAGGAACTGACGGACCAGATTGAGCTCGATCTCGATCCCTGGCGCTGCCTCGTCGCTCAGGTAGTTGCGCAGCAGCTCGGACGCATATCCGTCGCTCTCGGTCGTGCTGCGCTCGTTGTAGGCACGCTCGTACGAGCGCAATCGCTGAACGTTTCGCACGATCGAGTTCGGCTTCGCCAAAGCCATGCTGCCGGACGCGCGCGATCTCCTCGCCGAGCGCGCGCAACCCTGTCTCGACGGCGCCGTCGTTCACCCGCGCCGAAACCGAGACCGCCTCCACCGTCAGCCCGTAGGTCTCGTCGTCTGAGCCTGCACGGAGAAACGGCGCGTCGGTCTGGCGCGCGATCTCGGCAAAGCGCGCGTTGAGCATCTGATGCATCAGCGAACGCACCAGCGTCTTGCGATAGTCAGCACCGGTTTTCAGCTCGACGACCGGTCCCTTCATCGTCACCGAGACCGCCGACCCCTGCGCCTCCACGTCGGAGACGGCCACGTAACGCGTGTCCGTGTGCTCAGGAATCGGATAGATCGTGCGTGGCGCGCCTCCGGGCTGCAGGCCCGAGAAGTGCTCCGCGATCAGCTTCTCAATCTCACCGGGATCGATGTCGCCCACGACGATGACCGCCATGCGGCCGGGACGATAGTTATCCCGATAGAACTGACGGAGCCGATCGGCTGGAAAACTCTTGAGCACTTCGGGTGTGCCAATCGGAATCCGGTTGACGTATCGGCTGTCGCCGAAGAGCGCCTTGAGTTGCGGCTCCTGCATTCGCGTGCCCGCGCCGAGACGTCCTCGCCATTCCTCGATCACGACGCCACGCTCGCGATCGATCTCGGCGCTGTCCATCGTGACGCCGCCCGCGAAATCACTCAACGCTTCGAACCCGCGCGTGAGCGCGCCCGGTCGATCCGTGGGCACGTCGAGCAGGTATACGGTCTCGTCGAAGCTGGTGTACGCGTTCACGTGCGGGCCAAATCGCGCACCGATCGACTCGAGATAGGAGACGAGCTCACCTGGCTTGAAGTGGGTGCTGCCGTTGAAGGCCATGTGCTCGAGCATGTGCGCGAGCCCACGCTGGTCGTCATCCTCGTCCATCGATCCAGCCTTGACGGCCAGACGCAGCATCGCGCGCTTCTCAGGCCGCCCGTTCTGACGAATGAGATACCGGAGACCGTTGGGAAGCGTGCCGGACTTCACGGCGGGGTCGAGAGGCAACAGCGCCGACGGATCCTGCGCCGACCCGGTTACCGCCGACACGAGCAGCAACAAGGTGACGAGGTATGCTGACCTGATGCGCCTCAAGATCACTCGGCTGGATCCCACGCTGCCCCTCCCTGGTTACGGTACATCCGAAGCAGCGGGCTTCGACCTCGCTGCGAGCCACGACGTCGTGATCCCGGCCCGGTCAGATCGCGCTCGTCCGGACGGGACTCATCATCGAAGTGCCCGCCGGACACTTCCTGGGGATTTTCGCCCGAAGCAGCACGCCGCTCAAGCGCGGATTACTCGTGGCCAATGGCGTCGGGGTGATCGATCCCGACTATTCGGGGCCAGACGACGAAGTGATGGTCCAGGTGCTGAACTTCACGCAGTCCGACGTCCAGGTGGGTCGAGGCGACCGGCTCGCTCAGGGAATCGTGTTGCCTGCCCCGCGCGTCACGTGGGACGAGGTCTCGGCCATTCGCTCGACGACACGCGGTGGATTTGGCGCAACAGGAGGCTGATACCGAGCTGTGCGAAGGATCCTTCATGTCGACATGGATGCGTTCTACGCATCCGTCGAGCAGCGCGATCGACCAGATCTGCGAGGGCGTCCTCTCGTCGTCGGCGGACAACCCGACAAGCGCGGGGTCGTCGCGGCAGCCAGCTACGAGGCACGGGCCTTCGGCGTCAGGTCTGCCCTCTCAATGGCACAAGCCGTACGGTTGTGCCCGTCACTCGTGATCGTCCGGCCCGATTTCCAGAAGTATCGCGCCGTCTCTCAACAGGTCTTCGCGCTCTTCCGTGCCGTCACTCCCCTGGTCGAACCACTCTCACTCGATGAGGCGTACCTGGATGTCACAGAGAACGCCTGGGGCGAGACGCTCGGCATGACCGTCGCCCGGAGATTGAAAGCTGAGATCAAGTCAACGACCGGATTGACCGCATCCGCTGGCGTCGCCCCGAACAAGTTCCTCGCCAAGATCGCGTCCGGGTGGCAGAAACCGGATGGGTTGACGGTGATTGCGCCCGAGCGAGTCGAGCCCTTCCTGCGATCGCTTCCAGTCGATGCGCTCTGGGGCGTCGGACCGGTGACGGCGCAAAAGCTGCGCGAGCGTGGCATCGAGAAACTGATCGATGTGCGCGCTGCGGATCCCGAGCGCCTGCGAGAGGCCGTCGGTTCACTGGCCGAATGGCTGCAGAAACTCTCTCAGGGCATCGACGATCGGCCCGTCGTCTCGGAGCGCGAGACGAAATCGTCCGGCAGCGAAAACACGTTCGAGCACGATCTCACCAGCCTCGATGAGATTCGAGAGGAAGTCGCTGACATGGCTCGCAGTTCGGCGTCATGGCTGGCAAGGCAGGAGCTCTTCGCGAGGACCGTGGTGATCAAGGTGCGCTACAGCGACTTCACCACCATCACCCGCAGCCACACCGAGGCCCCCACCCGCGACGAGTCGTCGCTCGTCACACGAGCAGTCGCGCTGCTCGAGAAGACCGATGCGGGCCAGCGCCCCGTGCGACTCCTGGGCGTGAGCGTTCACAACCTGTGCGACAGCCCAATCGTGGTGCCTGTGCCGAGGCCCAACCCGGCGCCACGACTGCCGTTCGAAGACTAGAGGCGATGGATCGCGGTGACCACACCGACGAGAAAGTCGAGGCGGACCTTGTCGCCGACCTGCAGCCCGCGCGCCATCGCTTCCGGTCCGACGCGCGCCACGCGTGCCTGACTATCGGGTTCATCGGCAAACGTGTAGTGCACGTCGTATGACAGCTGGCCGTGAATACTGATTGGCTGCATCCGATGCAGCACGCCCTCGCGGGATCCCTTCAACATAAGTCCTGTTACTGACGGACGAGCCGTACACCGGTCAGTTCGATTCGTGTCACAGGTGCCTCGCCGTTCAGGGGCGCGTTCTCGATCTTCTCGAGCACGTCCATCCCGGCGATCATTCGACCGAAGACCGTGTATTGATTGTCGAGTGCCGGTGAACGCCCCAGCACGATGAAGAACGAGCTCGACGCGCTGGCAGGGTCGTCGAGTCGTGCCATCGAGACGATCCCCCGTTCGTGGGGCGTCGGGTTGAATTCCGGCTGCAGCAGATGCACGTAGCCCTGCTGCCGCTCGCTCAACGGCTCACGGCGCGTGGGGAGGTGTCCCGTCTGCGCGACGAATCCCTTGACCACGCGGTGAAAGGACGTCCCGTCGTACACGCCGGACGAGGCCAGCCGCAGAAACTGCCGGACATGACCCGGTGCTCGATCGGGAAACAGCTCGATCGTGATGTCGCCCAGCGTCGTCGTCAGCACCACACGATACGAGCTCAGTTCCTCGACGCTCGTCGACACAAACGGTTCCGGCTCGGGCGCCGGCTTGTCGCGTATCGACACCTTCCGGATCTCGATGCGCGCGGCCGGGACAGAGTTGGTCGCGGCTGTCGTCGAAATCGTCTGCGCGACGTTGATGCCGTCAACGACCCGTGCGAAGACCGTGTACTGCCCGTCGAGCGCAGGTTGATCCGTGACAACTATGAAGAACTGGTTACCGGCGCTGTCACGATTCCCTGGCACCTGAACCGCCGATACGGCGCCCCGCGTGTGCTTCTCCGCATTGGCCTCGAATCGAAGCGTGCCAAGCCCGCCGCTGCCGTACTTCGCCGCCTGCGCCGGATCCTTCGATAGCGGATCGCCACCCTGGATGATCCCCATCGCGATGACGCGATGAAACACCGTCCCGTCGTACGCGCCTGCCCGAGCCTGCGTGATGAAGTGCGCGACGTGAGTCGGCGCCGCGTCGGCCAGAAGGTCGAGCACGATGACGCCTTCGCTCGTGTCGAGCACCGCCTGCTTGCCGCGAATCTCCTCCGGCTTCATCGTCGACGCGAAGAACGGATCGCGCGGCGGTGCTGGAGCCGGCCGCTGCGGACGCGTGGCCTGAGCGTCGAGCGCGACGAGAAGGAGAATCAACGGCAGCATCACATCGATTATCTGCCAACGGCCGCCGACGGTCTCTCGCTTACTTATCTCTAATCCAGCCTGGCAGCACACCGGCCTTTCGCGCCTCTTCTTCGAAGTCGGAAAGCGCGCGCTGGTCGTTGGCGACGACCGCGGTCAGGCGGGTGATCTCCTCCCGGGCCTTCATCCAGGCCTCGACAACCGGGGCGCCGAGCGGACCCTTCGCGGTGTCCGGAAGGCTGTCGTAGTGCGCCTTCGCCGCTGCCAGCTTCGTCTGATCGTCCGCGAGCGTGCGACGCAGCGCGGTCGCGCGCGAACGCCACCGGGCCTCATCGTGCCCGTCTGCCGGCGCCGCCGGCCCTGGCGCCGAGCCGCCAACTGGTGCCGCCGCCGTCTCGGACGGAGCCGCAGCCATTGGCGGCGGAACATCGGCGAGATCTTTGTTCGTGTAGACCTTGGTTTGCGGCTTGTCGTCCTTCTTCTTGTCAGGCGACTGCTCTTGTTTCGCCTTCGTGCTCTGCTCCTCGGCCTTCTTGGCCGCCGCAGCCAGGGATTGCGCCTGGAGTGTTGAAGTCAGTGAAAGAACGACGGCACATGCAGTCGCAAGCAGGGCTCGACTCATTGCACTCCTCTCCTGCGAATATCGGACTCTCGCTGGATGGCCTTCACGATACGTCGGCCGCACCGCCAGCATGTTCGCGCGCACCGTGCGCGCGACTTCGCACAACGCGACACGTCGTCATGCCGCTGAACAGATCTGCTATATTCGCTGCAACTTGGCCGTCACCACCCAGGTCACACGCGGGGCGCAGCAGTACGAGGAGTTCTACGGCTTCGCGCAGTCGCCCTTCACGCTGGCGCCCGACCCCCGGTTCCTCTATCCAAGCCCGTCGCACGAAGAAGCCATCCGGCAGCTGTTGCAGACGATCAAGCGGCGCGAAGGTGTCGCCGTTCTGAGCGGCGACATCGGAACGGGCAAGACGACGGTCTGCAGAACGGTGCTCGAACAGCTGGACATGAAGCTGTTCACGTCGTTGGTGCTGAACCCGTTTCTCTCTGGTGAGGAACTCCTCCGCGAGATCCTCCTCGACTTCGGCGTCGTCTCGCGCGAAGCCGTCCGCAGCGGCCGAATCACGACCGCGAGCCGGCACGAGTTGATCGCGACGCTGCACGAGTTCCTGACGTCGCTGGTGCCGATCGGAGCCAGCGGAGTCCTCATCATCGACGAGGCCCAGCACCTGTCGCCGCAGGTGCTCGAAGAGATTCGCGTGTTGTCGAATCTCGAGACGAATCAATCCAAGCTGCTCCAGATCGTGCTCGTCGGCCAGCTCAATCTTCTCGATCTCCTGCAGCAGCCGGAACAGAAGCAGCTCGATCAACGGGTGTCGCTTCGTGCGGTGCTGACGCCGCTCGGCCGGCTGGATCTCGAAGCGTATGTGATCCACCGTCTCTCGGTCGCCGGCGAGATGGGTCAGGTCGCGTTCGAGGACCGCGCGCTCGACGTCGTGCTGAGTGCCAGCGGAGGCGTGCCCCGCCTGATCAATCTGATCTGCGATCGCGGGCTGATGATCGGCGCACAGTCGGACGCGCGAGTGATCACCACGCAGATGATCCACGCGGCCGTCACCAGCCTTGGACTGCAGAGCCCGAGGCGCTCACGCCGATGGTGGCCTGAGTTCGCTCTGGCTCGATTGGCGTCGCTGCTCGATTGGCGACGGTGGACTAACCGCGTTTCGTCTTGAGGTGCTGCTTCAGCGCCTTCCCCATGATCTTGTTGCGCCGCTTCTCCTCGAGTTGTGCACGTTCGTCCTGCTGGCGGGCAAGGTATCCGAGTTCGTCCTGAAGTTTCAGGTAGCTTTCGAGTCGAGCTGCTGACACGTTCCCCTCTTCGACCGCCGCCTTCACGGCGCAGCGGGGCTCGTCGCGGTGACGGCAATCAGTAAACCGGCATTCCGGAGCGAGTGCTTCGATGTCGTCGAACGTCTCGCTGACGGCTTCGTTGACGTCCCAGAGTTGCAGCTCGCGCATCCCGGGCGTGTCGATCAAGAAACCGCCGTTGGGCAGGAATACGAGCTCGCGATGCGTGGTCGTGTGCCGCCCTTTCGAATCGGACGTGCGGATATCCCTCGTCTTCTGCACGTCACGGCCAACCAGGCGATTGATGATGGTGCTCTTCCCGACTCCCGACGATCCAAGCAGTGCTCCCGTCTTTCCGGCCGGGAGATACCCGGCGACCAGGTCGAGGTTCTGATCGAGCTTCGGGCTGATCACGTGGACGGGAGCGTCGCCAGTCACGGCAGTGACTTCGGCAACCCGTGCTGGAACGTCGTCGCAGACATCGGGTTTCGTCAGCAGCACGACTGGCGATGCGCCGCTCTCGCGCGCGAGCAGCAGATATCGTTCGAGGCGGCGCGGACTGAAGTCGGCATCGAGCGCCATGACGGTGAACACGACGTCCACGTTGGCGGCCACGACCTGTTCATCGGTGACCTGTCCGGCCATGCGACGCGAGAACCAGCTGCGGCGCGGCAGCACGGCGACGATCGCGCCGCGTTCTTCGTCGGGACGCTTCCTGACAACGACCCAGTCGCCGACCACGGGAAGTTCACTGCGGCTCGTCGCGCGATGCGACATGCGTCCGGTTCGCACCGCGTCGATCTCAGCGCCGTCACACCACACCCGGCAGATGTAGTTGAACTCGATCAGGACGCGCCCCGGCTGCACATCGGCTTTGCCTGCCCACTCTTGAAACGCGCGTTCGAGCGACTGATCCCACCCGAGCTCTTCGCGTCTCATTTTGGGACGGGGTCTGACCCCGCACGAATCCAGGCTGACCGCGACGTCGAGAACTTCGTTCAGGATTTCATCGCGCGGACGGCCGCCAACAGCAAGGGAATGGTCGCCCTTCGCCACGGCATGGAGCGTGACCTGTGCGGTCATGGTTTCGATTGCCGGCTTCAGCTCCTGCGGTGAGCCGAACGCGTCGCGCTCGCCCTGCACGATCAGTACCGGTACCGCAATCGACGGCAGATGCTGGACACGCAACTGCGCGGGCTTTCCCGGAGGATGAAGCGGATATCCGAACACGATGATTCCGGCGAGACCTTCGAGATGGGCGGCACCGAGATGGGTCGCCATCCGGCCACCCATCGACTTTCCGCCGATGAACATTCGTCGTCGCGCTGCTCCACTGCTCGCGCCGAAGCGACGACATCCGCGAACGCCTTCTCGAGCACGGGCGCCTTGTCGGGAATCTTGCGGCGCTCGCGCATGTACGGGAAGTCGAAGGTCACGACATCGACACCGCGAGCCACAAAGCCCTTCGCCACGGCGGTCATGAACGGGTGCTGCTGGCCCGCGCCTGCTCCGTGCGCAAGCACGAGCAGCGCATCTGGCTTTCCGTCTGCTCGATATCCAACCGCACCGACTGTCGTTAGTTCCATCGCACCGACACGCGACGCCCGCTCGCACCGACGTGCGTCAGACCTGTCGCACCGACAAGCCTACTCTTTATACGCCTGGTGCAACTGGACCGGATCCACCTTCGCGCGGATGCGGAGGTTGATCATCTCGACGAACACCGAGAACGCCATCGCGAAGTAGATGTAGCCCTTCGGGATGTGCTGGTCGAGTCCCTCGCCGATCAGCGACACGCCGATCAGCAGAAGGAAGCTGAGGGCAAGGATCTTCACGGTCGGATGCCGATCGACGAACTCACTGATCGCCCCTGACGAGACCAGCATCACGCCGACGGCGATGATCACCGCCAGGATCATCACGGCGACATCCTCCGCCATACCAACAGCAGTGATCACGGAGTCGAGCGAGAAGACGATGTCGAGCAGCAGGATCTGAATGATGACCGACGCAAAGGACTTCGCCACTCTCGCCGAGCCGTGCCCTTCGACGCCTTCCAGTTTCTCGTGAATTTCCAACGTGCTCTTTCCGATCAGGAACAGGCCACCGACGAGCAGGATCACGTCGCGACCGGAAATCTCGTAGCCGAGCACTGCGAAGAGCGGTGCCGTGAGACCCATCACCCACGTGATCGACAGCAGCAGCAGGATGCGGATGATCATCGCCAGTGACAGGCCGACCCTCCTGGCGCGCGCGCGATCTTCCTGGCGAAGTTTGCCTGCGAGTATCGAGATGAAGACGATGTTGTCGATCCCGAGGACGATCTCGAGGACGGTGAGCGTCCCGAGTGCAATCCAGCCTTCTGCGCTGTTCGCCCAGCCCAGTCCTGAGGAGAGCCAGCCGCTCATCGTCCGCCCTTCACGCCTGGTGCGCGAGTTCGGGCAGTTCGGAGAGCCCTGCCCAGGTTTCCGGGTCCTGCCACATCAGCGTCGCGAGGTAGAGCGCGACGTCGTCTGCGGGATGCGCCGCGCCGATCGCGCGGACGGCTTCGCGGAGACGCTCAGCGGAAGGCGGCTGCATTTCCTCGTCCGCAATCAGACCGTTCTCGTGGGTGATGCCGAGCGCATCGAGAAATGCGCCCATCATCGCGCGCTGATGGTGCAGGTGATACGCGACGAGCAGTCGCGCGGCGACCATCTCGGAGACCGCGCCAAGGTTGACGAGGTGACGCGACTTCTTGTCGCGCGGCAGCGTCTGCACGCTGCGCGTCCGGAACTTGATGCGCTGCGCGATCATGACTACGGCCTCGGCCTGTTCGGCAGCGGCGTTCTCGTCCTGCCAGAATGCGTCCGCAGCAAGCAGCTTGCGTTCGGACGACAGTCGCTTCCACAGCTGCGATGGTCTCGGAATCTCCGGCACGTCAGGCACGACTCGATACGTTAACATAGCGCGCATGCCCAAGCTGACCGTTGAAGGTTTTTCGACTGTTGATGTGGAGAATGGCAAGCGTCTCGTCAATGCGATCGAGAAGGATGCGGGAGTCGACATCCTGCACGCGTGTGGAGGGAACGCACGCTGCACGACGTGCCGCATCGAGTTCGTGAGCGGCGAACCCGAACGCATGACGCGTGCCGAGAAGACGAGATTGAGTGAGAAGGGACTGACCGGGGTCCGGCTGTCCTGTCAGATCGAGTGCGATCACGACATGACCGTGCGCGCCATCAGCCGGCTTGCCGGGAGCGGACGGCCCGATCCTGGATCGACGCCGCTCGATACGATCCAGCCGCCGCCGGAGTGGATCTGACCACGTAGTTCACTGTTCACAGAGTGGTAGAGCGCGGGCTTGAGCCCGCGCGTCTCCGTGAACCGCCTACTGTGAACCGTGAACTGCAGCTAGTCGATCGAGATCTTTCGAAGCAGGTTGAAGTCCGAGAGCATCTTGCCGGCGCCGAGCACGACGGCCGACAGCGGATCTTCGGCGACCTGCACCGGCAGCCCGGTTTCCTGACGCAGACGCTCGTCGAGATTCTGCAGCAGTGCGCCGCCGCCGCTCAGCACGATGCCGCGGTCGCAGACGTCAGCGGACAGCTCCGGTGGAATGCGCTCGAGCGCGTCGCGAACAGCCTGCATCATCATGCGGACGGGTTCGGACAGCGCTTCCCTGATCTGGTGGTCGTTGAGCGTCACCGTGCACGGCTTGCCTTCGAGCACGTGCCGGCCCTTGACTTCCATCTCCTTGCGCTGCGCCAGCGGGAGATGCCGAACCGAGCTCGATCTTGATGCGCTCGGCCGTCCGCTCGCCAATGAGGAGATCGTGCTCCTTCTTGACGTAGAGCGTGATGGCCTCGTCCATCGCGTTGCCCGCCACGCGAACTGACTTGCTGTAGACAATCCCGGCGAGCGAGATCACGGCGATGTCCGTCGTGCCGCCACCGATGTCCACAATCATGTTGCCGGCCGCTTCAGTGATCGGCAGCCCGGCGCCGATCGCCGCAGCCATCGCCTCTTCGATCAGGTGGACCTCACTGGCCTTGGCGCGATACGCGCTGTCCTTGACCGCACGACGCTCGACCTGGGTAATCTCCGACGGCACGCCGATCACGACGCGCGGGCGGACGAAGCTCTTGCGACGATGCGCCTTCTTGATGAAGTGCCCGAGCATCTTCTCGGCGGCCTCGAAGTCGGCGATGACGCCGTCCTTCATCGGCCGGATGGCCGTGATGTTGCCCGGGCGTCCGACCGAGCATTTCTTTGGCATCGCTTCCGACGGCCTCAATCTGGTCGGTGACGTTGTTGACAGCGACAATCGACGGCTCGTTGAGAACGATGCCCGCGCCGCGCGCGAACACGCAGGTGTTGGCCGTACCCAGGTCAATTGCCAGGTCGTGGGAGAAGAGCGACATCGCTCCGAGCAGCATCGTGATTCCTTTTTCCGCGAACGGGTTGGTGAGGTGATGGCCGCTGGAAACCTGGGCAATCGGGCCTATCGGAATCCCGACTGCAACACGCCAGCTAACTTCACGTTGCGCCCGTCACAGGCGCAAGGAGTGTACCCGGCCTGTTGGCCAGGTGCCCTCACTGCAATTGCCTTGATTTTCTCAGGACTGCAGGAAATCGAATCGGATTGCGTGTCGAAAGATTGACAGGCACGATCTCGAATTCGTCAGAGCCCTGGCGCTGAGCCAGCTTCAGCCGTCGCGTCTATCGTTTCGGCCGCAGGTTCGATGCGAGGATGCGCTTCCGGAGTCGAATCGTCTTCGGCGTCACTTCGACCAGCTCATCGTCGTTGATGAACTCGATCGCCTGCTCGAGGCTGAGCTGACGAGGTGGAATCAGCCGGATCGCTTCGTCGGCGGTGGACGCGCGCATGTTCGTCTGCTTCTTCTCCTTGCGTGACATTCACGTCCATGTCGTTCTGACGCGAGTTCTCGCCGACGATCATGCCTTCGTAGACCGATGTCTGAGGCTCGACGAAGATTTCGCCACGCTCCTGCAGGTTGTAGAGGGCGTAGGCGGTGGCCATCCCAATCCGGTCTGCCACGAGCGCGCCGGTCGGCACGCGACGGAATCGCACCGTGCCACGGCTCCCATCCGGCGAACAGGTGGTTCATGATGCCGGTGCCCTTGGTGTCGGCGACGAACTGCGAGCGAAATCCGATCAGCCCGCGCGCCGGAATGCGAAACTCGAGCCTGACGCGGCCGCTGCCGTGGTTCACCATCTTCGTCATCACGCCCCGTCTGCGTGCCTGAATTCGCGATCACGACGCCTTGAAATTCCTCGGGCACGTCGATCACCAGGTCCTCGATCGGCTCCATTTTGACGCCGTCGATCTCCTTGGTCACGATGTCGGGCCGGGACACCTGCACCTCGTATCCCTCGCGGCGCATCATCTCGATCAGGATGGAGAGCTGGAGCTCGCCACGGCCGATGACCTTCAGCTGCTCTGGCGAGTCGGTGTCTTCGACGCGCAGTGAGACGTTGCCCAAGCAGTTCCCTGGTCAGCCGGTCGCGCAGGTTGCGCGAGGTCACGTACTGACCGTCCCTCCCAGCCATCGGCGAGGTGTTGACGCCAAAAATCATCGACACCGTCGGCTCATCGATGGCCGGCGGCGTAATCCGCACGTGGTTCTCGGGGTCGCTGATCGTCTCACCGATGGTGATGCCCTCGATGCCGGCGAGGCAGACGATGTCGCCGGCGGCGGCCTGCTCGATCTCCACACGCTTCAGGCCATCGAAGGCGAACAACTTGGTGATCTTCGTCAACTCGATCGTCCCACCCAGCTTCAGCACTGACACTGGGCCGTTCAGCTTCACCGTGCCGTTGAACACCCGGCCGATGGCAATTCGACCCAGGTAGTCGCTGGAGTCCAGGTTGGCCACCAGTATCTGCAGCGGCGCGTCGGGGTTTCCACGCGGCGGCGGCACAGACTCGACGATGGCGTCGAACAGCGGCTGCAGGCTCTCCCCCGGCTTCTCCAGCTCCGTCGTCGCAATACCTTCGCGCGCATTCGCGTACAGCACGGGAAACTCGATCTGATCCTCTGTGGCGTCGAGGTCGATGAACAGGTCGTAGACCTCGTTCAGCACTTCCTTCGGGCGCGCATCGGTGCGGTCGATCTTGTTCAGCACGACGATCGGCGGAAGTCCGCGCTCGAGCGCCTTGCGCAGCACGAATCGCGTCTGCGGCAGCGGCCCTTCCGAGGCATCGACGAGGAGCATCACGCCGTCCACCATCGACAGCGTCCGCTCGACTTCCCCGCCGAAATCCGCGTGGCCAGGCGTATCGACGATGTTGATGAGGAGGTCCTTGTAGTGGACCGCGGTGTTCTTCGCGAGGATCGTGATCCCGCGCTCGCGCTCGAGATCGGTGTTGTCCATCACCCGATCGGCCACCTGCTGATTGGCGCGAAACGCGCCGCTCTGCCGCAGCAGCGCATCGACGAGCGTCGTCTTACCGTGGTCGACGTGCGCGATGATGGCGACGTTGCGCCGCAACGGGTTGGCGATCTGGGTGGACTTTCTTGATGAAGACATCTTCCCAGTATAGCCGGTCGGTGCAAACGACCCATTCTTGTCGGTGCGATCCTAGCTTCGCTCGTCACTGCGACGTTTCTTCGCTCGTCGGTGCGATCGCTCTAACGAGCGTCGGTGCGATCTCGCTTCGCGTGTCCGTGCGATCGCACTAACGCTTGTCGGCGCCGCGCGGCGTCAATTGATGGAACACGACCCTGGACCGCGCGGATCGCCGCATGATCCGCATGCACCAATCGCCTGCGACGCGGTCCCATTCGCTCCGGCGGTGTGAGCGGCAAACACTGAAAGGCGCCGCTGAAGCTCGTGGCTGTGGCAGGACGGGCACTCGGGCGTCTCGCTGCCGCGCACGAGGGCCTCGAATTCATGGTCGCACTCTTTGCACGCGTATTCGAACAAAGGCATGGATCGATTGTACGCGATCGAGCGCCCCGCTAACTGCAGCTCCCACCGGTCGGCTTGAGCGACGTGAGGTTGATTCGCTCATCGCCGGGCTCGGTGTAGATCAAACCGCGCGCTTCCATCTTCTGACCGGCGTGTGACTCGGGCTTGAAGGGCGAGACGCTGATCAGCCGAAACGTCTTCGTTCCGAGCGGCCGCGCTGCCGCGCTCGCCAATACACGATCGGACGGCACATCGTCGCGAGTCGTGAGCGGCTCCGCCGTCCGCGTCAGCATCCACGTGTTGTTCGGGCCCGTTGCCAGACAACCGACCGTCTGAACCAGCGAGAAGTTCTGCACCGTCGCCTGCTCGCCTTTCTTGAGAATCTGCGTCGTCGCAAGGTCGGCGCTGCCCACGAGCAACTCAGAGTTTCCCGTCGGGAAGCCGTTGTTCTGCAGGATGTAGGTGACGATGTCGAGCTTCACCTGATCGTCGAGGATGGTGCCGAAGTTCGGCGGCATCGTGTCGCGAACCTTGGTGAACAGACTCTCGATGACATCGCCGCCCCAACTGGTCTGAAAGCGATCGCCCTTGAGCGCCGGCGCGGTGTTGCCAGCGAGATCCTCGCCGTGGCACCGCAGGCACGTCGTGTTGAAGACTGTCTTGCCGCGCTCGGCCTGTGCCGTCGTGTAGACACCTTGCCAGATGCGCGGCGTGTCCTGGGCCCTGAGCCCGACGCCACACGCGAGCAGCGCGACAAGAGCAATGACGGCACGTGGAAACATTCACAGCTCCTGAGTGACTACGAACCCCGAATCCCGAGTCCCGACTCTACTTCAGTCGAGCCACCGCGGCCTTGACCTGCTGGCCCCCATCTCCGTCCGTCCACGCGAGGATCAGTTCGTTGCCAGCCCGCGTCATTCGCGGATAGCCGCTCACCCGACCCGCGCCGGGCACGTCGGTCGCCGCGGAGCGCTGGCCTGACGGTGTGATGTGGCGGACCTTGAACTGGCTCTTGCCGTTGGCGAACTCCACCCAGCTGGCGATCGCGGAGCCATCGTCCAGCATCTCGATGTCCACCCGCCCGAGCGACGCCTCGTCGTCCAGTCGAATGGCCTCGCCCCAGCTCTTGCCGGCATCCTGCGAGAAGGCCACGTAGGCGCGACCGTTGTCGTTTGGAGCCGCGAACCACGCGGCCGCGACCTGGCGGCCACGCGCGCTCAACGCGGGGCCGTTGATCGGGCACGCGTCGATTTTCCAGTTGTCGTCGTGCAGCGCGAGCTCCGGCGTCCATTTGCCGGCGTCGAGGCGAGACACCTTGATGTCACGAATCTCTTCGGCCGAGCGATCCCTGAACGCCGTGAGCACTCCGTCCGCGGTCAGGACCGCCGCCGTCTGGCAGCACTCGCAGACCCGCTCGTTGACGACGCTCTCGGAGGACTGCTTCCAGGAGGAGTCGAAGCTGGCGTAATAGAGCGCCATCGATCCGCCGAGCGGATCCGTCGTGTTCAGCTCCTGATCGCGCCCATCGAGCCACACCATGCCAAGGCCACCGTCGGCTAGTTCGAGCAGCGAGACAAATCCGTGCTGCGTCTTCGTCTTGTCATGGTGAGGCGAAAACGCCTTTGCCCACGTCTTCCCGTCGTCTTTCGAATAGGACAGCTGGGTGTCGTAGGCCTCGATCGCTTCATCAGTCGTCGGATACCAGTTGGCGACGAGCGTGCCGTCCTTCAAGCGGAGAACCGATGGCACGTCTGCGGCGGTGATGAACCAGTCCTTGCCAGCCGAGACCGTCTGCGGCGCCGACCAGGTTCCTCCCGTACGCTCGGTGAATCGAAGCGTGGTCGTCGACTCATCCTGATCGAGCCAGCTCAGAATCGCGCCCTTCGAGGATGCGGTCAGTTGCGCGTGCGCGCTGCCAGCCTGCGCCGGGACTTCGAGAGGGGCGAGTTCCGCTCCCAGTCCGAGTGGTTGATCGACCGATGGCGTGGGCTCAGTGCGGTTGCAGGCGGCGACGAGGAAGAACAACGGCAGGAAGGCGGCGAATGTCCGGCTGCGAATCATGAAGGCTCCTGGCGGGTCCACCGCCTCCGCCAAGGCTACGGCGAGTCCGCCGAAGCGTCCGCGAAGGCGGAAAAAGCAAGACCCGCCCTACGCGGAGCGTGGGCGGGTCCTTGAGTTGCGATGCAGGCCGGGTCCTGTTCGTCAGACCAGGCGTTGCGATGAGCTAGTCGACGATTTCGCCAGGACGCTTGCCCCAGCCGAATCCGTCCTTCGGGCGGTGCAACGTCACCATGCGAACGCGATGGTCCTTCGGGTTGCGGCCCGGGCTACCGGTGATGATCACGTGGTCGCCAGCCTTGAGCGTCTCTCTGGTTACGCCCTGCCCGCCGAGCTGACCAGCGCCGCCCCACTCGACGGCGTAGCGCACCATCTCCCCATCCTTCTCCTTCACCATCACATGCACGAAGGAGTGCGGATTCCTGAACAGGAACTGCACCAGCTCGCCCTCAATCTGCACGGTCTGATCTTCGAGATACGTGGCCGCGAAGGAGTGATGGGCGTATGCCTGTGCACCGATGAATGTCATCGCTGCGACAGCCAGAACAACCAGGTAACGCTTCATATCGTGGTTCCTCCCCTGACAGAACCGAACTCTGTAAGGAATCCTAGCTGACATACGAGGAAAACGGTCCTGAAGAGTCCCTGAATTCTTCGTCAGGAACCCCCGGGATCCACCAGTCCCGCGGGCCCTCGCAGCCTGTCCGCACGTGAGAATACAACAAAACGCACTATTTCTCATTCTTTTGTCCGCAGCGAAATAATCCGCGCCGCCGCGATCGACCGGGAACGGGTTACTCGGCGGCCTTCGCCGACGGCGATGTAGGCGTCGACCTGCGGCTCGAGCAGGTCGAGCGGAAGCGCACCACTGCGAAGTACGACGTCGTGAAAGTCGCGGACGTCGAACTTCGAGCCGAGCGCCTGCTCGGCTTTTCGTCTCAGACGTTCAATCTCGAGCTGACCGAGCTTGTACGCCAGCGCCTGGCCTGGACGCGCGATGTAGCGATCGACTTCGGCCAGCGACTGCGCAGGGCACGTGCTCCGCAAAGTATGCGCGCGCGCGATCGCGCGACCACCCCATCGAGTGGATTCCGGTGTCGACAACGAGGCGGACGGCACGAAACAGCTCGCTCGCAAGCCGCCCGAAACGCGTCGCGGGATCGCGATACAGACCAAGGTCCGTGCCCAGCGACTCGGCGTAGAGCGCCCAGCCTTCGCTGAACGACGCCGCCCGAAACATCTTCCTGAACTCCGGGAATCCCCTCGAGCTCACGTGCGAGGCCGACTTGCAGGTGATGTCCGGGAACGGTTTCGTGCAGGACGAGCGAGTCGATGGTGTACTTCGTCTGCTCCGTCGGCCGGTACGTGTTCATGTTGAACCACGCCGGACGCGTTCCGTCCGCCGTCCCCGCTGTGTAGTTCGATGCGGTCGCGGCCTCGCGATCCGGCGCAATCGGGCGCACGCCGACGGTCATGCGCGGCGTTTTCTTGAAGAGACGCGGAAGCTGAGGCTCGACGCGCGCGAGCACGTTTCGCGCGTACTGGAGCATTTCCTCCTGCGAGGCGAAATGCATGGCCGGATCGGCGGCAAGCCGGCGCTCGAACTCGGCAACAGTTCCAGTGAAGCCCGCTTCACGTGCCACGCGAGCCATCTCGCCCTCGATTCGCGTGACCTCCTTCAGCCCGAGCTGATGAATCTCCGCCGCCGGCAGGCGAGTGGTCGTGTACGCGCGAATCAGGCTTGCGTAGGCACGTGTCCCGTCGGGGATCGTGCTGAGACCAATCTCCGGTCGCGCCTGCTTCAGATACGTGTCGCGCAGGAACGACTCCAGCCGTTTCCAGCTCGGGACGAACTGCTGCGAGTACGCTGTTCTTGCGTCGGCGCGCAGCCGGTTCTGATCGGCGGCGGACATCTCGCTCGGAAAG
Organism: uncultured Acidobacteriota bacterium; assembly: GCA_963772955.1. GTDB lineage: Bacteria > Acidobacteriota > Vicinamibacteria > Vicinamibacterales > UBA2999 > Gp6-AA40. Next base: position 728,500 of record CAVYZF010000011.1, read on the forward strand.
CGTCTTGAACGCCGCGAGCAACGGCGATGCATCCGGCGACGCACTCGCCTGCGCCACGACCTGCTCGATCATCATGTTGACGACGACCGCCGGTTGCGCACGATGCGCCGCAAGCTGCTCGCGCAATGAGATCGAGCGACTGATCGACGTACAGCGGGAGCGCACGCAGTCGCGCGATGATGTTCTCGTAGTCGCGAACCGTTCGCGCCGGCATCTGGTCGACGATCTCGAACACCTCGTTGTGGAGACCATCGGACTGCGAGACCTGCTGCACGAGATCGAGTGCGCTCTCGGCTTCGAGCGCTGTCTTCAACTCGGTACTCGAGCAGGTCGGCGCTGAGATGTTCGGTGAGCGTCAGGTTGCCAGGGCTGACGTATTGGACCTGCCTGAGGAACTCTTCTCGTGCGGCGCGCGCACGGGTCGCGCGCGGCTTTCGACCAGTCCTGCCAGCGATCGTTGTGCTGGTGAGCCCGACACGCGTCGCCAGCTCCGGCTCTTCGGCGAGGCGCCACTCCCAGTAGTTGATGAACGTCTGCCGGAGACCGGCTGAGGAGACACCAACAGCCGGAGCGGGAAACGTCTGTCTCGCTCTTGCTGACCAGCCAGGACGAGTGGAATCACGACGACAGAAGGTACGAGGAGGAGCGCCCGGGTTTGCACGCTCCTATTTTCTCACCTTCGAACGCCGCGCCATCGGACCCGACCTTCGCACCGTCGTCCCTTCGCCGCTTCGGACCGCTGTCAGCTCTTTGGCAGCTTGAACGCGATCAACTCGCCAGGGAAGCCCAGGGCCGCTGATCGCGACAACGATGTACTGCTGACCGCCGAGCGAGTACGTCATCGGCGATCCGGTCTGCGGCGCGGGCATGTAGACCGATCCCACTTCCTGCCCCGTCGCCTTGTTGTACGCGCGCAGCATCGCACCGCGGCGTCCGTCGGGAAGCGTGAACGTAGCCGCCCTCACCGGCGATGACCAGCGTCTTCGTGACGAGCGTGCCGATGCGCCCCTGACGTCCGGTCCTCGGGATGTTGAGACCTTTGAGCATCGGATGGTTCTTGATGTTGTCCGGCGTCTCACCGTGCGCGATCTGCCAGAGCATCGTGCCCTGCTTCAGATCGAGCGCGGTGATGCGGCCGTAGGGCGGCTTGATCAGCGGGAGGCCCTGCACGGTCACCGGGATGTCCGCAGCTTTCGGGTTCGCAGGATTCCTTGCCTGCCCTCTGACGTACGCCATGTCTGACGGCTCACTGGGCGTTCGGCGCCTGGCACGAGCCCGAGCGGCGTGACCTCGGTGTTCGTGAAGATGTAGAAGACGCCGGTCTCGGGATCGAAAGACCCGCCCTGCCAGTTGGCGCCGCCCGTCGCCGCCGGCAGCATCAGCGTTCCCAGCGGACCATCGAACTTGCTCACAACTGGCGGCGTGAAGATCGGACCGATCTTGAAGCGCGAGACGAGCTTCACGGCCTCGGCACGCAGCTCCGGCGTGTAGTCGATCAGATCGTCGATCGCGACGCCCTGGCGGTCGTACGCCGGAGGCTTCACGACGAACTTCTGCGTCGGGTTCGCCTTCTCCATCGGCACGTCAGACGCTTCGACCTTGCGCACATCGAACGGCCAGATCGGCTCGCCCGTGACGCGATCGAAGACGTAGAGCCAGCCCTGCTTCGTCGGTTGCGCGATGATCTTGCGCAGGCGTCCGTCGATCGTGACGTCCGCGATGATCGGCGCGCACGGCAGATCCCAGTCCCAGATGTCGTGCTCGATGAACTGGTAGTGCCACTTGCGCTTGCCGGTCTTCAGATCGAGCGCAACCAGGCTGTCGCTGAACAGATTCTTTCCCGGGCCGATGGCCACCGTAGTAGTCGCCAGTCGGCATCTCGGTTGGCAGAAACACGAGACCGAGCTCTTCGTCGGCACTCATCTGACCCCAGACGCCGTTGTTCCCTGTGTACTCCTCGGAGCCCTGCTCCCACGTGTCGTAGCCCATCTCGCCTGGGCGCGGAATCGTGTGGAAGATCCAGAGGCGCTTTCCTGTGCGGACGTCGAAGCCGCGCACGTAACCCTTGTCGTTACGTTTGCTGACCGGACGGCTTCCCTCGGTGTGCGCAGCGCCGATGATGACGACGTCCTTGGCGATGATCGGTGCGGCATGCAGCCCGATGTCACCCGTGATCGGGTCCATCTCCTGATCGTCTTCGAGCTTCAGATCGACGATGCCGCCTTTGCCGAATGACGTGATGCGCTGCCCGGTCTGCGCATCGAGCGCGATCATCTGGTAGCCGGGCGTCACGTAAATGATTCGCGACGAGCGGCCGTCGGACCAATACGCGAGCCCGCGGCCCGATAGCTGACGCGGCGCTTCCTGACCGCGCTTGCCTTCGTCGAGGCTGGACATCCACTTCATCTCGCCGGTGGCCGCGTCGAGTGCGACGACGGCTCGGCGCGAGCCGGCGGTCGAATACAGCACACCGCCGACCATGAGCGGCGTCGACTGGAAGTTGAACTCCGGCCGCGGACCGAGGTTGTCGGTCTTGAGCCGCCACGCCACTTCGAGCGAGTTGAAGTTGGTCCCGTTGATCTGATCGAGCGACGAATATCGATGGCTCCAGAGGCTGCCGCCGTAGGTTCGCCATTCGCCATTGGCTGTCGGTGTCTGTGCCGACAGCGTGGTGGCAAGGTTGAGAGAGGGCGGCGCCGGCGGGGCCGCTGCGATCAGCGCGGCCACCACCAGAATCTCCAGTGTCGTCTTCATTCGCATGTTCATCGCGGCCACACCGTCCCTTGTTCCTTCTTCGAGACTGTCTTGAGCCCCTTGTAGCTGAACTTCTGCACGCGTTTCCCTTCGTAGGTCTCTGTCGTGTAGAGATTGCCCTTCGAATCGGCCGCGATGCTGTGCACGGCGTAGAACTGACCGGGCTGACGGCCGCCGTCGCCGAAACTGGTAAGCTCCTCGAGCGTGTCGCGTCGCAGCACGCGAATCTTCATGTTGCGACCGTCGGCGAGGAAGATGTACGTCTGCTGCGGGTCCTTCGAGAACGCCACGTCCCACACTGAGCCTTCGCTCAGGCTGTTCTTCGCGTAGATCGCTTCCTTGACGAACTTGCCTTCCTTCGTGAACACCTGCAACCGGTTGTTCTGCCGGTCGCACACATAGACGAACCCATCGCGCGACAGGTCCGCGCAGTGCACGGGATTGCGGAACTGCTGCGCGGGCGGCGCGTCTGGTTTGTACGGGACCGAGGTTCGTGTCGTCAGGCTTGTTACCGTACGCACCCCAGTACCGTTTCAGCTTCCCGGTATCGGCATCGATGATCGCGACGCGCTTGTTCAAGTAGCCATCCGCGAGATACGCCTCGTTCGCCGTTGGGTCGACGAAGATCTTCGCGACACGGCCGAACGACACCTGATCGTTGCTGCCGCCGACATACGTCGGATTCCCCTGCGCGTTGTTCGGCCCCTTGCGTGCAGCCGACTTGCCGACTTGCAGCAGGAACTTGCCCTGCTTCGTGAACTTCAGCACCTGCGAGTCCTGATCGCCGTTACCGCCGATCCAGACGTTGCCCTTGTAGTCGATTGTGATGCCGTGATTCGATACCGGCCACTCGTAGCCTTCGCCAGGCCCGCCCCAGTGCCCGACAAGATTGCCTTCCGGATCGAACTCCAGGACAGGCGGCGCGCCGGCGCAGCACTCGCCGGTCGGCGGGTTCAGCTCGAGACCCTTCTCGTTGTTGCCGAGCGTCGCGGACCCACGATGGATGATCCAGACATGATCGCGTTCATCGACCGACACGCCGATCGTCGATCCGAGGACCCAATGATTGGGGAGCGGCTTGGGCCAGAGCGGATCGACTTCGAAATACGGAGCCTGAGCCGAGTTGCGGCTCTGCCCAGCCAGCTCTCGCGCGACGAGCACTCCTGACGCGGTGAGCACGACCAGAACGAGGACAAACCTGCCTGTCAGCATCTTGCGCACGGGAGCCTCCTTTAAGCGGAGGAATTATATCCGGGGCCCCGGGGCCCGGGGCCCGGGATCCGGATCCGGGATCCGGGATCCGGAAAATCCCTATTGGGAGTTGGGAGTTGTGGAGTTGGGAGTTGACGAGAGCAGCTGTTCTGCAGTCACAAACCGCGGCTCAATGTCCACCGGCACGCCTTTGAGCCTGTCGAGAACGGTCTGCGTTTGCGGCCGCACGACCGCGAGCTTCTCCATCATCTGCTTTGCCGCCGCGTAATCCCCCACCGCCTGCATCGTCATCAGGTCGCGCGTGAGGTCGAGGACGTTCTGCTTGATGCGCTCGGGATTGACGGCGAACGTGCCGTCCTGAGCGACGGTGACTCCGCCGTTGTCGAGGAAGTAATTGAGCTGGATGGCGACGCCGCGCCCGTGCGCCTCGGTGATGCCGAAACGGATCGACCGGAACATCGACGCGAGATACGTCACATACATCGTCTGGTCGAGCGACGTATCCAGCTTCTGATGATCGACCAGGTACTGCAGCGCGAAGAGTCCCGAGATGTCCGCCTTCGCCTCTTCGATCGTGCTGTAGGCGTCTTTGAACTCCTGCCGCACCGTCGTCGCGCGGCCGCCGACCTTGATGTTGTGCGGCCCCAGCCCGTGCATCAACTCGTGCATCAGGATGTGCGTGAAGAAGGCGTCGAAGGAGACATGCTGCCGGTCGTCAGCGGCGAGCGCCACTTGCGCAATCGGCTGCAGCACCATGCGGAACTTCGCCTCCTGGTTGTTCTTCAACATCACGCGCTTCGAGCCCTTCTCCGAAATCACGCGCTCGTCGTTGGGCAGGTTGTACGCCGCAGTCTGCACTCCACGGTTGCCATCGCCAGACGAGAAGACGGTGTTGACGACGCGAATGGGCGCGAGGGCACCAAGCTTCGGGTTGCGATACGTCGGATCGATCGGCAGGTTATTCTCGATCTCCTGCAGTTCCGATCCGAAGCGCGTCAGCTTGTCGGTCTCCGCGTCGTCGCGGAGGGTGATGAAGGATTCGAACGCGGCCTTGTAGTTGAACCACTCGTCCTCGTAAACCTCATACGGACCGATGGTCGGTTCGATGCTCGCGTCGAGCTCCATCCACGCGACGTCGCTGTCGTAGTAGTCGTTACTCAGCAGACTGGCCGCGCGCTTCTCGAGGTAGTTCTTCAGCGTCGGCTGCGTGGTCAGCGCCGCGGCTTCGCGCAGCAGCTCCGCGACATGCGCAATCTCACCCTGATACTCGAGGCTGTAGGGAACGGCGATGAACTTGCCGTCCGGGCCGCGTCGAATCGTCGTGAAGAAGCCGGTCGCTCGCGTGCGTTCCGCCCCGCTCAGCGTCTTGAACCACGCCTCGACCTCGGCTTTCGTCGCACCACCAGGATAGAAGTTGGCCGCTTCGGGCTTCTTCGGCGCGCCGGGGATGAACACCTCGTTCGCATCGAGGCGGGACCAGGGTCCCTTGTTGATCAGGAAGTAGTGTCGTCGCGCCCGTCCCAGCGGCGAGTCGTCGCGAGCGAGGTCGAGGAGCATCGCCTCGTTGCCTTCCCACACCTGACGAAGAAACAGCGCGTCGAAAATCTTCGATGCCGACACGAGCTTCGCCAGCGCCTGGCGCTCGTTGTCAGGCAACGTGCCGGCATCCGCGGTCAGATCGACCGGCGCAAAGCGCGCGGCCATTGTCTGGAGCTTCTGTGTCTCGGGATCGGTCGGGGTCTGAGTGGTTTGCACGGCTGGTTGTGGCGTCTCTCTACTGCAGCCCATGGTCCCGCACGCCACGGTCAGCATGGCGGCAAGCAGAAGGATGGTCGGTTTCACTAATGCACTCCGGAACTTGTCTGGAGCTTCGCAGGGTCGGCGCCGAGACGGCGAATCGCTTCTTCCCACATCTGATCAGGCGGCACGCCGAAGATGAGTCCGGGATCGACATCAGTCGTCAGCCAGGACGATGAGGCGATTTCGTTCTCGAGCTGCCCCGGGCTCCAGCCGGCGTAGCCAACCACGACCTTCGTGCGACTCGTCGGTGGCTCCTGGAGTAACTGCAGCGTCAGCGCGCGCGAGACGGAGAGCAGCAGTCCAGGAACGATCTGCCGGTGCTCTTCATCCGGACCTTGCGATTCAGCCATCAACACCCACGTGCTCTGCGGATCGACAGGTCCACCGATCCACAGTTTCAGGTCAGGGTCGACGCGAACGGGCGGCTCGGTCCGCACGACTTCGCAGGCCGGCTCGCTCATCTGGCGATTGACGACCAGACCGAACGCACCGTCTTCGGCCGTGTAGTCGCACAGGAGCACAACCGTCCTGGCGAAGTTCGGATCCGCCATCTGGGGCATGGAGAGGAGGAGGAGCGGGGCCGTGCCGGACATGCCTCCATTGTACCCTCGGCCCCGACTTTAGGCGGCGCTCCTCACCGCGGCGGGTCGACGCGAATCTTCTGACGTCCCTGATCGTCGGCGAACTCGCGATTGTCCTCGCAGATGTATTCGAGCAACGTGTAGTCCTTCATCCGTTGATAGGCGAACGTGAAGGTCCATGGCTTGTCGAACACCATCGGATCCGTGATCGTGATTTCGTTCCACACCACATCGGGCGCGGCGATCCGCATGCGCTCACCGATCCGCATTTCCTTCGAGTGCGGCACGTTCTGGTAGCGCACGTTTTCTTTGACTCCGATCGTGTCGACGATCAGCGTGTCGCCTTCCCAGCGTCCGACGGAATGACCGTAGAATCCCGGCTCGATGTCGTCGAGGGCCTGCTGCGGCCGGTCCATCAGGATGCGGCGAACCTGCGTGTAGGCTTCCTCGATGATGGTGATCTGCCCGCGGCTCTGGAGGATCTCCATCGGAAAGGTTGCCGTCATCATGCCTGGCATTCCTTCGGGGAGGCACGCAACGGCGTTGGTCGCGATGGGCTGTCCCTTCGCATCGGCCTCGCGAAGTTTTTGAATCCGGTCCTGCCACTCCTTCAGGTACGGCTGCTTGAGCGGCGGTGGCGGTGCGGCCGGCGGCGGCGCCGGACCCTGCTGACCCGCGGGACGCACACCTACGGTGAAACCCTGACGCAGCCACGATCCGGTGATGTCGGGAACAGTCGGCGATTGCGCAGTGCTCGATGGCGATGACGCGATCAGCAGCGCGCCCGCTGCGATGAGCAACGACTGGACGGCGCGCATGCCCGTCACTCCTGCGTATCCGAGCGCTTGAAGCCGCCGATCGCCGGCACTGGCAGGGCCATCGTCTTTCCGTCAGCGAGGACGACTTCGAGTCCAAGGCCGACCGGCTCGCCGCTCAGGAGCGGAGCCACGACCACCTGCACCGTATCGCCCGGCTTGATCATGTTCGAGCGCCAGCCGACGCGCTGCATCATGTTGATGCTCGTGAGCTCGACGCTGTAGTGCTTCACCGATCCATCGCTCTGCTGAACGTCCATCTCAATGAAGCCGTGAGGGTTCGTCCACTGGAACTTCGTGACCGTGCCGCGGAGCGTGAGCGTCCGCGTGTGGTCGTAAACCGCAAACGAATGATGCGCGAGCGCGGGTGCGACCATCACGATCATCAGTGCGATGGACCACAAACCTGTGCGTCGGGCCATGCTGTCCTCCAAAAATGTCGAAATGATGATACCTGACTCGGGACTCGGGATCCGGGATCCGGGATCTGGGATCCGGGGTTCGGGATCCGGGGTTCCGATTTGCCTCAGGTGTTCTCAGTTCGCTGCGCTGAGAGGGCCCACTGAATGTGCTCCTGCACCATCGAGTCCTCTATCGACGGGCGCTCGGCGTCGTGCTCGCGCAACGCAGCAATCGCCTCGTCCTCTCCACTATTGCCAATCGCCACGGCCAGATTGCGCCTGAGACCCGCGAGCTTCGCGCGAGTCATCGCACTCCCCTTCACCAGCGAGCGGAGGTCGCGATCGGAGCGTCGCCACAGATCGACCATACGCGGCAGATCGAGTCCGCTGCGCGGTTGCCACGGTGCGTCCCCGGAAAGCGGCGCGGGGCGATTGTAGGGACACACCTCCTGGCAGACGTCACACCCGTAGACGTGACCGCCCATCGATCCTCGGTATGTTTCCGGAATCGATGAACGCAGCTCGATTGTCAGGTATGAGAGGCAGCGATTCGAGTCGAGCACACCTGGTTCAACCAGCGCGTCGGTCGGACAAGCCTCGATGCAGCGCGTACAACTCCCGCACTGCTCGAGCCCCTGGGTATCTGGCTCGAGCGAGAGCGTGCAGATGATCTCTCCCAGGAACAGCCAGGACCCGATCTCGTTGTTGATGAGGCACGTGTTCTTCCCAATCCAACCCAGCCCTGCGTACTGCGCGTACACGCGCTCCTGCACGGGGCCGGTATCCACGTAGGCGCGCCCGCCGAAGGGCGCATCATTCGCCGACCGCATCCAGGCCAGTAAGTCGTCCAACCGCGACTTGATCACGTCGTGATAGTCGTCGCCCCAGGCGTAGCGAGAGAGTCGTGCAACGTCCTGTGGCAGTTCCTCACTATAGGGACGATCGGCGTTGTAGAGGGTGCCCGTGACGATGACGCTGCGTGCGCCTGGAACGACGTTGCGCACGTCGGCGCGGCGATCTTTGGTGCGAGCCATCCACGCCATGTCGCCCGCATATCCGCGGTCGAGCCATTCCTCGAGAAACGAGAGCTCCGGGAATGAGTCGGCACCCGCGATACCACAGAGATCGAAGCCGAGGCTCGCGGCTTTCTGCTTGATGTCGAGCGATGTGAGCGTTCCCAAGGGCGGCTGCTCGGAGTGTACGTGAGGTCGGTAGTTCCCCGGGGGAACGACGGTCCCCGCTCACAAAGGCTTGTTCGACCAGCTGATGTGGCGCGTTAGCACTACAGACCTCTCTACCGCAGTCAGCTACTGAGAGGCCCAAAAGCCTCTGAGACAGGAAAGGCTGGTCATGAAGCAGTCCTGGAAGAACTGGCCCGTCGCAGGTGCGGTAATCGGCATGACCGTCGTGTCTGCTCTCGCCGTCGTCTACTGGAGCAGCGTCACGGATCGTGAGCAGTACCTGCAGAGCCGCAACTTCCGACTCCTCGCCGTGCTTGCACGCCAGACCGAACAGCTCATCGAGAGCCGCAGCCGCGTGTACGGGGAGAACATCACGAGGCTCTGCGACTCCGAAGCCGATCTCTGCGATTCAATCTCCGCGAAGTGGGCGCCATGGCCGAACCGGGACCCACTGGTCAAAGAGAATCCTGCGACCCAGGAGCTCGCCGCGGGTCAGATCCATCACATCAATCCGAAGCGGAGACTCAAAGAGGAAGCCGCAGTGCTCTCGGATTATGAGAGTCAGATCACCTCCGATGGAACGATGCTGCAGTACGACTGGTCAACGGCGGAGTCCGCGGCCTCCGTGGGCGTGAGAGTGTCCGCAGCGCAAACCCTGCATGGCACCTTCGACCCGAGACTCAAGCAAGGCGCATTCGACACGGTGCTCCTGGCCAATCCGAAGGGCGGCATCGTTTACGTCACCGGACGACGAGCCGCGGAACTCCGCGCGACAGCGATCGGCGACCTGCTCGCGCTTCCAGGCGATGCCATCATCGCGCGCGGGACGTCCGAGCGTGTCGTCACCATCGCTGGCGTCGAGTACCGGATGTTCATGCAACCGTGCTGCCGGACAAAGGCCTCCGGGACCGAGAATGCGTTCGTCGTCATCGGACTTGTGGAGAAGCAGGCGCTGCTCGAAGCATCGTTGGCTATTTCACCTGTCCTCGTTCTCGCGGGTGTCGTGCTGGTGATTGCGCTGCTGGTGGGTTGGTCGTTCCTCAAAGTGGCATTGATCGGAACGCAGCAACGCGTGACGCGCATCGACGTGTTGCAGCTTGGTGCGTCCGGCATCTTCGGCCTCGCGCTCCTGACGATTCTTCTCCTCACCAGTTCTGCCTACGCGCGACTCAGCGCAGATGTCGATGCGCAGCTCGCACAGCTGGCGGATCGAATCGACGCGAGCTTCCTCCGCGAGGTCACATCTGCTGCCTCGCAGTTGAACGAGATGACGACCGCCGTTGAATCGCAGCCCTGCATCCGGGTCACCGGGAAGGACGGCGGAGCGCCCGAGACTCCCTGCAAGAGTCTGATGGTGAACTGGTCAGAGGGAAAGGCCGGGCCGCCAGACCTTCCTGGCAGCTACCCGGGTTTCTCCGCTTTCACGCTCGTGGACAGGTCGGGTTTCCAGCGCTTTAAAGCGGCGTCTTCGAATGCGGCGCGACGGCGGGTTGATGTTTCAGATCGGGCGTACTTTTCGAAAGCGCGCGGACAGGAGGACCTCTGGACGTTCGCCAAGTGTCCCAACGGCTGTGTTCTCGAGCAGCTCTGGTCGTGGACGACTGGAAAGTTTCAGGTCGTGATCTCCACGCCGACGAAACTGGAGAAGTACCCCGTCGCTGCGCTCTCGGTGTCCATGAAACCTCTGCTCGAACCGGTGCTGCCGCCCGGCTTTGAGTTCACGATTGTCGACGCAGACGGCCAGGTGCAATTTCATTCAGACAAGCAACGAATCCTCAATGAAAACCTGCTCCTCGAAACCGATGAGGATGCGCGTCTGCGATCGCTGATGGCGACCCACGGCGCAGGAACGTTGAACACCTCGTATTGGGGCCGCCCGTACCGGGCCTATGTCCGCCCGACCTTCGTCCAGGGTTGGTCCATCGTTGCGCTTCATTCCAAGCAGCCATCACGAGCACTGGTCCTTGAATGGTCCACTGTCGCGCTTCTGATGATGGGCGGCTACATGCTGCTGTGGATCGCGCTGACGTTGGCGCTCCTCACCACGAAGACATCGTGGTTGTGGCCTGATCCGCGACGGCGGCCGTGGTATCGCGCGCTCTCGATTCTCTACGTCGTCGCGCTGCTGGTGTGGCTCCTCGTGGCGACTCGCGCCAGCCTGGGCACAACGATGATCGTTGGACTCCTGCTGCCGCCCGCTCTGTGGGGCATCACGTGCATCACTCTCATCCCACGCCCAAAAGATACGGGGCAAGCCAAGGCGTGGTCCACTCTACGTCGCGAGTACCGACTGGCGGCGGCGCTGATGCTTGCGATTACCGCCGCTGTCCCCGGAGCGTGCTTCTTCATGCTCTCGGCCGAACAGCACCTCCAGTCGTATCTCAAGAAGCAGCACATCGACGTCGCGCGGGACGTCGATGTCGTGGAGGGATGTCCGAAAAAGGCTGCGGCGCTCTCCCGGTCCGAGTTCGGGCGATACGAGGACGTCTTCTACCGCAGTCACGTGACGTGTCAGGTGGCACTCGTTGAAGCCAAGGGGCCGACACGAAGGATGTTTTCGAGGATTGAGGAGTACCTTCCGTACTTCACGTCAGCCTCTGCTCCGCTCCGCCAACTCATGCACGAGCGATCGAATGACGACGCCTGGACCAGCGAAACAGCGCGACCAGGTGTTCTGTCCGTCGCCGTGGCCGCGCGCGAGCCAGGCTACCGCCTCTCTGTCGAGTCTCCCTTCTTATCAACTCTTGGAATTACAACACTCAGTGACGAGCCGCAACTCGCCCTGACCGCAGTGACTCCGCTCCTGATGCTGGTAAGCATCGCCTTTGGTGCGTACTGGATCGTCGGGTATCTGCTGCGGCGCGTCGTGCTGGCAGATGTCGTTGAGCCCGTGGGCACGAATGGCCATCTCGTGACATCGCCTGGCCAGCACGTGCTGGTGATCTGCGAACAGCCTTCGGCCGTGGCGCAGGAACTCAAGGATGATGTCCTGCTGCCCCTGATGCCGGTCGTGACGGCACAGAATGTATCGAACGCGTGGCGGCAGGCGCGACGTGCCAGCAGCGAAGTCGGTCCGCTCCAGCGACTTGTCATCCCCGATCTCGACGATCAGTCCGATGACCTGGCGCTGATGCGGCGGAAGCTGTCGCTGGTCGAGGAACTGATGGGTGAAGCGGATCTCACCGTGCTGCTGTTGACACAGCTGTCCAAGCGCGCACTCGCATCGAGCGTGCGCGGCTCGTGGAAGTGGAATCAGGACCCGGACCGATGGTCGAAGATTCTCGGCCGCCTCACCGTGATCAACCTGCGGCACGTGGGAACGACAGACACGACCACGGCCTCCGGCGCCACAGCGCGAGAACGATGGTGGTTCGAGTTACGGGATCTGTTCAGGGAACGCGCCGAAGGTGCGCGTCAGCGGTGGAACGGATCACGGCAGAACCGGACCTGGCGGGAGGATCTCCTCGACTCCGAAGCAGCAGGCTGCTCGACGGTGGCGCCATTCTGCGCCGAGCTCAAGGACTCACTCGCGTTGAAGTCTCTCAGCGAGGATCACATTCTCGAGGAGCTCGAAGAGCGTGCTGGCTCCGTCTACCGCAACGTCTGGCAATCCTGCGATGAGAACGAGCGTGTCGTCCTCGAACATGTGGCGCAGTACGGGTTGACCAGCACGACGTCCCGTCGAGTTGTCCGGCGATTGCTGGCGCGTGGTCTGCTTCGCAAGGATCCTGAACTTCGGCTGATGACTCGAAGCTTCAGCCGATTCGTTCTCGAGGAAGAGCGGCGGCGGGAAGTGGTGATCCTCGAATCGCAGGCCGGGCCAAGCCTGTGGGATCGTCTTCGCGTTCCGCTTGGTGCAGGCGCGCTCATCGGCATGACGTTCCTGGCCGCCACGCAGCGTGAGGCATTCAATGCCACGTTGACCATGGCGACCGGTGTCACCGGCCTGGTGCCAATGCTGATGAAGTTCACCAACCTGTTCGCGCAGATCACGCCGAAGGGCGACTCGAAAATGAACGGGTAGGTCTATTTCTCCAGCGGCCAGTAGACTTCGGTCCTCCAATCGGCGGGATCGGGATGATCGGCCGGGTCGGTGATGTACAGACTCCCATGGAGCGCCCCCGACGCGATACCCGTTGGCTTCGATCCAGCGTTCGAGCGCCGCGTAGGTTTCACTCAGCTGGTCGTACGGTCCTCCATGCATCGCGACGGCGGCAGGACCTGCGGGCAGCGTGCCTGCCTCGACTGCCCCTTCGCCTTGCGGCACAGTGGCAACCGGCATCCCGACCTCGAGGCTGTACAGCCCCGGCCCTGTCGTCAGGTAGCGTGTGAACGGCCGGCCCGCAATCGCGAGACCAAGCCGCTGAGAGTGCGGAAACGCCTTGCCGAGACCCTCACCGATCGCGTTCGCGATCTCGTGGCGAGCGGCGCGCAGACGAACGAACAGGATGTTTTGCGCGGCCAGCTCGCGGCGCTCAATCGACAACGTAGGCATCGAGGATCTCCGAAGCGAAGAAGCGGGAACGTGGAAGAGACCGAAGCAGGGCCCCGATGTGTGCACGAGTGTGGCGTGACGCCTGCGCATCTCGGCTGACGCACCCTTGAGGGCGCGTTCGCGATAGGCCGCCGGCGTCACCCCGAAGTAGCGACGGAATGCGCGCGTGAAGACTTCGTGACTGTTGAACCCGGCACCGAGCGCAACATCCAGTACCGAGGCACGGCTCGACGCCAACCGGGTCGCGGCCTGCTGCAGTTGGAGGCGGAGTCTGTACTGCTTTGGCGTCTCACGGACGAGCGCGCGGAAGGCGCGATGAAGATGGAACGGCGACCACCCCGCGCGTGACGCGAGGCCGTCGAGCGTCGCGCCGTCAGTTGGGCGATCGCGAATCTCGCGGACGACGTCGAGCAGGTCGCGGTTCGTGGGCATGAGTCGGCCCGATCATAGCCCGCTCACCCGCCGGGGTTCTTGATGTTTCTTGCGGTCCGAGGAAATAGAGCAGGGCGAATGAGCCGTCACACACTGGGCACGACACACCGAGGCAGTGAGGCACAGAGCAAACTGGTTTACTTTCTCGGTGCCTCGGTGCCTCTGTGTGTCGTATTTCAGCGTCTTGGCGCTTGCGCTTTGACCTTTGACGTTTGACCTACTATTAACACCTACGTGCCACGTTATCGATTCAGCGAATTCATCCTGTCGCCTCGCCGCCGGGTGCTCGTCCGAAACGGACGCGAGCTGCCGCTGATCCCGCGCTATTTCGATCTGCTCGTCTTCCTCGTCGAGCGTCGCAGCGAGGCCGTCCATCGCCGCGAGATCTTCGAGCGGATCTGGAGCGACGTCATCGTCTCCGACAGCGCGCTGAGTCAGGCGATTCGAACGATCAGGCGCGTGCTGGACGATGACTCGCGTGAGCCACGCTTCGTTCGCACGGTCTCACGTCACGGCTACCGGTTCGTTTTTGTGGACGTTATCGAGGAAGAGGATGAGGGTGATTGGCAGAACGATCGGCCGGCCACGCCGGTTCAACCGGCGGCGCCGGAGCCAGCACCCGATCCGTTCGAGCCGCTGCTGAATCGGCTCACACGCGAGGCAGCCGGCTCGAGCGACGAAGAAGATCAGCGAGAAGCCGCCGAACTGCTCCACGCGCTCGGGACATCTGAGGCGATGCGGCGTCTCGGCACTCGCCCTCGACACACGTTCGCTCGGGCCCTGCTGAGAGACACGCGATGGGATGCCGCAGAAGCGGGCCCCGTGCCGATCCTCAGTGAGCCGTCACCTGTCGCGACGGCGCGAGAGCTGGTTGGACTCAGGCTGCGCCGGGCCGCTGCCTTCGCGGCCGCTCGATGGGTCGCCGCGTCAGTCGGGGGCGGACTCGCTGGCGTGATCGCGGGAGGTGCCGGCGGCCTCATTCTCGCGTCCGCACCGTCGAGCAATGCGCCGCTCGATCTCGCGCCAGTGCTTGCCGTCATTGGAGGATGTTGCGGCGCCGCAGGCGGTGCCGGTGTCGGCGCCGGTCTCTCAATCGCCGAATCGATCGCGCGCTCGCGGCGTGCGCTCGCGCTCGTCTGCGGCGCGTCGCTCGGCGGCGGACTGGTCGGCCTCATCGCACAGTGGCTCGGGCGATGGAGCCTGGCGACCCTTGTCGGTGTGAACGTCACCACCGGAGGCGGGATTGAGGGGCTGGTCATCGGTGCCGCCGCAGGTCTTGGCTACAGCTTCAGCACGCTGGGCGCCGAAGGCGGACTCGCCGCGCCACGTGGCCGCAAACGATTTCGCGCCGTGGCCCTGACCGCCACCGCCTGCGGCGTGGCCGCGCTGGCACTAACCCTCGCCGGGCGACCCCTCGTCGGGGGGACGATTCACGCCATCGCGCAGGGGTCGCGCGGATCGCAAGCCGCGCTGACTCCAATTGCCCGACTCGTCGGCGAGCCTGACTTCGGGCCATTGACCGCCGCGGTCATCGGCACAGGCGAAGGAACACTGTTCGGAATCGGCCTTTCCATTGGACTTACGCGGCGTTCAGCAACATCTCACTGAATGCTCACCGGCTGCTGAGGACTTCCCACGCGCGAGCGTCGATGCTTCCAACAGGAGGACATCGATGGAAACGCTCGCGTCCGCGTTCATCTACCGGCATACGAAGGTTCGGATCACAACCGAACGACCCACTGAGTTCATCGACCTGACCGAGAGCCTGGAGGCACTGCTCGCCGAGTCCCGGATTCTGACGGGCTTCGTCAACGTGCAAAGCCTTCACACGACCGCGGCCATCGTCGTGAACGAGGGCGAGCCGCTGCTCCTCGACGACTTCGAATGTTTCCTGCGCAAGACCGCGCCGGACGACGTGCCGTACCTGCATGACGACGAGACGATTCGAACGGTCAACCTGAACCCGGGCGAACGCCAGAACGGTTCCTCGCATTGCCGCGCGCTGATGCTCGGCACATCCGCCTGCCTGAACATCGTCAACGGCCGCCTCATGCTCGGCCGCTGGCAGCGTGTGTTCCTGGCAGAGCTCGACGGGCCGCGCAGCCGGGACATCTCGGTGCTCGTGATCGGGGAGGCCGCGCAGTGAAGGTCAAGATGATCCTTCCGGCGCTCACGGAAGCGAAGAGCCCGTTTTTCCGCCCGATCAAATACTCGCTGTTTCCACCGCTCGGCCTGGCCACGCTCGCCGCCTATCTCGGCGATGAGGAGATCGAGATTCAGGATGAGCACGTCGAGATCCTCGATCTGGACGACTCCCCGGACCTCGTGGTGATCCAGGTCTACATCACGTCGGCGTACCGCGCGTATCGCGTCGCGGATCACTATCGCGCACGTGGCGCCTATGTCGTGCTCGGAGGGCTGCACGTGACGTCGTTGCCTGACGAGGCCGCGGCCCACGCCGACACGATCTTCATCGGGCCCGGTGAAGACACCTGGCCGCGCTTCCTGAACGACTTCCGTCGCGGCAGCCCCGAGGGCGTGTATCGCTCCCAGACCCGGACACTGGTTGGCCTTCCACCAATGCGCCGCGATCTGATCAACCGTCGGCTCTACCTCGTGCCGAACTCAATCGTGGTCTCGCGCGGTTGCCCGCACGTCTGCGACTTCTGCTACAAGGAAGCGTTCTTCGAAGGCGGCCGCTCGTTTTACACGCAAACGGTAGACGATGCGCTCGCGGAGATCGAACGGCTGCCTGGCAAGCATCTCTATTTCCTGGACGATCACCTGTTCGGCGATCGCCGCTTCGCGTCGGCACTCTTCGACGGGATGCGTGGCATGGGTCGATTGTGGCAGGCCGCCGGTACGGTCAACGCCGTCCTCGCGCCCAACCTGCTCGAGAAGGCCGCCGATTGTGGGCTGCGCAGCCTCTTCGTCGGGTTCGAAACGCTCAACCCTGCGAATCTCACAGAGCAGCGCAAGTATCAAAACCTCCGCCGCGACTACTCCGCCGCCATCCGCCGCCTGCACGACCTCGGCGTGATGATCAACGGCAGCTTCGTGTTCGGAATGGATGGTGACGATGGCTCGGTGTTCGAGCACACGGTGGAGTGGGCGATCGAGAACGGAATCGAGACTGCTACCTTCCACATTCTCACGCCGTACCCGGGCACTGCGCTCTACAAGCGATACGTAGAGCAAGGGCGGCTCATGCACAGCAACTGGGATCTCTACGACACCCGACACACCGTGTTTCGTCCCGCGCAGCTCACCGGCGAGCAACTCGAGCACGGCTACCGGTGGGCGTACAAGCAGTTCTACACGTGGGGATCCATCGCGCGCGGCGCGGCGGCGCACGACGACTGGGTCGCAGGCCTGCGGCACTTCGCCTATGCGTCTGGCTGGAAGAAGTTCGAGCCGTTGTGGGACTTCGTGATTCGCGCGAAGCGTGCGGGGATGATGCTGCCCGTGCTCGAATCGATCCTCAGCGAGTTCGGGCGACGCAAAGCAATCGAAGGTGTGCGGGGTCAGACCCCTTCACAGAAACGCGCGACGCCGACTCTGCCGGTTGATGCGTCGGTTGGACCCCTGCTTCAGATTCAGCGTTGATTCAGGCGGTCCCCGGTCCACCATCCTCGGTCTCCGTCATGCGCAGAAGACTGAGGACGGTGGACTGAAGACCGTGGACCATCAAAAGTCGATCGTCGCGTTGAAACGCACGTAGCGCGGATTGAGGATCGCGTTCGGACGCAGCCAGGTCGCGCCGTCGGCACCGAAGTTCTGGTTGAACGTCGTGCCCGTGTTGGCGTTGAACAGGTTGTAGAGATCAACACCCACGTTAGTGCGCGTTCTGCCGAACCGAAGGATCTTGGTGAACCGCATGTCCACCGTGTTGAGACGATCCGGGTACACCTGACCCAGCTTCGCCAGGTCCAGCGTCGTGGTCGTGCCCCCACCCGCGATTGGACGACCGAGGGCTGCCTGGACGGCTGCGTTCGTTTCGAAGTACTGAGCCTGCTGCGACAAACCGCTCGACGCCGGGTCGTTGGTCGATTGGATGTTGGCCTGTGAGCGCAAGATGCCGCTCACCTGCACATCAACCTTCGGAACGATGTAGCTGACGAGACCGCGCCAGTTCCATAGCCATGGCTCCTCGATGCGGCAGGCGTCAACGCGCGGGTTCACACCCAGCGACAGCATGCTCTCCGGCACCGCCGCCCAGACGTCGCACTGATCGCGCGTGCCGGCGCCGGTCGTGAAGCCGCCTTGAAGCGTCAGATTGTTGTTCGTACGTGCGGTCGCCGTCATGTCGATGCCGTGCCAGTAGTACGCCATGTCGCCGTAGTTACTGGCGAGGGTCAGGTAGTTATCCACGGCGCCGAACGCAGTCCTGAGGTTCCTGAGCTGGTAGGACACCGGCTGCCCGCCGTCGGGCAGGTCCGCGTGCGTCGGTGAGGTTCGCGTGTAAACGTCGAAATCGGCCGGAGTCACAGCGAGGTTGTCGGTAACAGTGAAGTTGCCCCACCACCGCCGGCTATACCCGATGTCCACCGCCACGCGTGGGAGAAGTTCCTGCTGCACCGACACGGCGAACTGCCAGTCGTATGGACGCACGCCCCACCCGCTGAGCAGCGCGGGGTCGATTCGCGTCGCCGTGCTCGTGACCGACCCGTCCTGCTTGAACCTGAAGAAGTTCTGATTGTCGAGCGCGCCGCAGAGGTCGCCACCGGTTGCGCGATTGTCCTGCCCAAGCGGGTTCTGAAGATCGCAATCCGGATTGAAGTTGCGGTTCGCGTCGGTCCACGCGCGGTTGGCGGTCTGCGCGAATGTCGATGCCGGGTTGGTCCCGATATACACACCGTCGTTCGCCGCGTACTGCCAGTACTTCGACAGATTCACCTTGATGGCCGTCTTGCCGTTGCCGAAGATGTCGTATGCCATTCCCATGCGCGGCGCGATGTCGTTGTAGCTGTTGACACCCTTCGCCTCGGGCAATGTCCGCACCGGTCCACCGAACACGCTGTCGGTGAGCAGGCCGTTCAACCCCTCCGGGAAGAAGCTCCACGCACGCTCGTAGCGCAACGCGCCCTGCAGTGTCAGCCGGTTGCGGGTCCACTGATCCTGTACGTAGAAGGCGTCCCAGCGCGTGCGATTGGCCTGCTGCCATTTCGTGATCCGCTGCGTGATCTGATCGGGCACGCCGACGTTGAAGCGATACTGCAGCCCGTGCGTCGCAAAGTCGCCGAAGATGTCGGTCACTTCATAGGCGGCCTGATAGCCGGCCTTCATGGCGTGCGCACCCGTCACGTAGGACGCCGACGCTCGCCACACGTTGTGGGTCTGGTGGTTGTTACTCAGCCCGGCGTAACCGTGGTACACCATGTTGGGCACGGGCACGCCGCCTGCCAGGCTTCGCTCTTGCACCGGGATGAACGGCGCGTAGTCGAGCGCACCGGCCGGCGTGGTGGGGCTCCAGTTGCTGAAGAACTGCGAGTAGGCCGCTTCGAGCAACAGCTTATTGGTCATCGGCGCCGTGTACGTAAACTGCATAATGTGCTCGGCGCCGTCAGCTTTCTGGCTCGCCTCCGGCGACCACGTGCCGAACCCATAGACTCCAATCCAGTCGTCGCCACGCACTCGACACGCATCGGCGTCCTTGACGTACGAGCTGCTGTTGCACGTGAACTGGTAGTCGTAATACGCGCTGACCTTGTTCCGCTCCGATAACTGGCCGGTCACACGCGTCCCGCCGATCTTGCGGCTGCCAGCCGAGCGCGACTTGATGCTCTGATCGACGACGTAGTCCCACCGTGCGGGGTTGCCGGCGTTCAGGTTTCCAAAGCGGCCGGCAATGTCCGTGTACTCGCCGAACGTCCGTGCAACGCCGTAGAACCACACGCGGTCCCGCAGGATCGGCCCGCCCATCGAGAAGCTGGTGTCCCAGTTCTTGATGATCTTGGTCGGCTCTGGAATCCCATACGATCTCAGCGTATCGTCGACGTTGTTGCCTTGCGACCATGAGCCGGCCAGGCTGCCGAAGTAGGTTCCGCTGAACGTATTGCCGCCCGTCTTGGGAACGATGTTGAACTGCGGCCCGCCACGATCGGCCTCTCCGAGCCCACCCGCTACCGTGAGCTGAACCTCCTGAGCATTGGTCGTGTCGTAGCCGTAGCCCGCCACGCCGCCGCCGTTGAAGGCCGAACCGACGTTCATGCCGTCGATCTGAATCGTCCCTTCGTTGCTGCGGCCACCCCGTGAGGTGAAGAAGACCATCGTCGGGTTGATGCCGCCATTCTGCGTGCCGTTGGCCTGGACGCCCGACACTGTCGTGAGCAGGTTCCCGTAGCCACGCGAGGCCGGCAGCGCCGCCAGCACTTCGTCGCTGAGAACGCGCTGCACGCGCGTACTGTTCTGCACGTCCACGACCGGAGTTTCGCCAGAGACCGTGATCGTCTCCTGCACGCCACCGAGGCGCATGTCGGCGTTGATCGTGATCGTCACACCGGTTGTGATTTCGACACGATCGCGTTCGAACGTGGTGAAACCGGGCAGCGTGTAGGTGATCTTGTAGATACCGGGCGTCAAGTTCTCGAGACGGTACTGACCGGCACCGTCGCTCACGGCTGTCCGAACCTTCTCGATCAGCGCTGGGCTTGCAGCCTCAATCGACACACCAGGGAGCACGGCCCCCGATGCATCGCGCACGACGCCGGCGACCGACTGTGCGGCCGCAGGTATCGGAAGCATCATCACAATGGCAGCGACCACGAAAAGCAGCGGTCGAGCCCCCGCTCTCACAACGGTCTCGAATCTGCGCATTCCCCGCCTCCCTTGGCTTCAGGTTGGATAGTGGACCCGGGGTAAATTTCGGCGCGGATTCTACAGGCTCACCCGAACTCACACAATCTGATTAGCTGTTTCAGGTATCGCTGTATACAGCGCGTCCGCCTTCGAAATGGAGGGGTTCGGATTCCGCATGAATTGCGGGCGTCGCGAAGGAATGCCTGGCCCGGACGGGCCGGAGTGTATGCAGGCGCTGGCTGGAGACTACTGGACGAGATCGCTTACCGTTCCGCGGTACGTCGTCGTCTCTCCCGGCACGACCATGGCATCGATCACTACTGGCTGGTAGCCTGACTCGACGATAACGATCTGATGAGGTCCGGCAACGAGCTCGAGGTGCTTGTAGTAACCCTTGAAGTCGTCCACGCGACCTGCGTAGACGCCGTCGACGAACACTGCGGCACGCCACGGCTGCACATCCAACTGCACGCCGCCGGTGGGCCCGTCTTCCAGCGGAAATGAAATGCTCTCAGGGCCGTAGTAGAACGGCATCGCTCCCCAGCCCCACACGAGTGGGAACACCAGCACGTCACGACCACGAATCGGAATACCGAGCGATGGACTGATCGGACTGGGCCTGAAGGTCGTGGTGTTTCTGAACCGCGCCTCGCCCGCCGGCGCTCGCGGTGGGCCTGGCCTCGGAGCAGCGGACTGCGGGCGAGCCTGCCCGCTCCGATACTGGGCGTCAGCGCCGACACCCCACGCGAGCACGAGCCCCACGACGACCGACGTCGTTCGTAGTGTCATGAGGGACCTCTCTACCAGGCGGGTCTAAAGACCCGCCTCTACCTACCACCAGCCACGAACCACCAACTGCCTACCGCCTACCGCCTACTGCCTACTTACAAGTTGCCGCACGACGTAAGGCAGGATGCCGCCATGTGTGAAAGCCACGAGTTCTTCGGGCGTATCGATGCGGCACGCCGCTGTGAACTCGCGTGTCGAGCCATCGCTCGCCTTGACGACGACGCGCACGTCTCCACGCGGCTTGAGGCCGTCTGCGACTCCGCGCACCGCGAACTCCTCTGTGCCGGTCAGCTTCAACGACGCCGGCGTCTCGCCCTGCTTGAACTGCAGCGGCAGCACTCCCATGTTCACGAGGTTGCTGCGGTGAATACGCTCGAACGACTCGGCGATGACGACCTTCACTCCAAGCAGGTACGTGCCCTTGGCTGCCCAGTCGCGCGACGATCCAGACCCGTACTCCTTGCCAGCGATGACGACCAGCGGTACTCCCGCCGCCTGATACGTGACCGAGGCGTCGTAGATGCTCATCTGATCACCGGACGGCTGATACCGCGTGAATCCGCCTTCAGTGCCAGGCGCCATCTGATTGCGCAGGCGCACGTTCGCAAAGGTGCCGCGCATCATCACTTCGTGATTGCCACGACGCGCGCCGTACGAGTTGAAGTCCGACGGCTTCACGCCCTTCTCGATCAGATACTTCCCTGCCGGACTGTCCGCCTTGATCGAGCCCGCAGGCGAGATGTGATCGGTCGTCACGCTGTCACCGAGCAACGCAAGCACGCGCCCTCCGGTGATGTCGCGTAACGGCGCCGGATCCATGGTCATGCCCTCGAGGAACGTGGGCTTGCGCACGTAGGTGGACGTCCCGTCCCACTGGAAACGGCTGCCCTCCGCCACGTCGAGACCCTGCCAGCGCTCGTCCCCTCTGAACACATCGGCGTAGCTGCGACGGAACATGTCCGCGGTCACCGCCTTGAGCATCGTCTCCTGGACTTCCTGTTCGGTCGGCCAGACGTCTTTCAGGTAGACCGGCTTGCCGGCGGGATCGTGTCCGAGCGGCTCGGTCGTGATGTCGGTCGTGATCCAGCCAGCCAACGCGTAGGCAACGACGAGCGGAGGCGATGCGAGGTAGTTCGCGCGCACGTCCTGCTGAATGCGTCCTTCGAAGTTGCGGTTACCGCTGAGCACCGAGGCGACGACGAGTCCCTTCTCGCGCACGGCGGCGGAGATCTCATCGGGCAGCGGGCCGCTGTTGCCGATGCAGGTCGTGCAGCCGTAGCCCACCAGATTGAAACCAAGCTTGTCGAGATACGGCGTCAGTCCCGCGGCGTTCAGATATTCCGTGACGACCTTCGAGCCGGGCGCAAGGCTGCTCTTGACCCATGCCTTGCGCGTCAGCCCTCTTTCGACGGCTTTCTTCGCCAGCAACCCGGCGCCGATCATGACGCTCGGGTTCGACGTATTCGTGCAGCTCGTGATCGCGGCGATCACGACGGCGCCGTGATCGAGCACGTCAACCGCCGGATCGGCAAGTGCCACGGCGGACTTTGCCGACGCCGACGCTCCGGAGCCACCCTTTGCCGGAACCTGCATCGACGGCAGCGCGGTTTGAAATGCCGCCTTCGCTTTCGACAGTGACACACGATCCTGCGGCCGCTTCGGACCGGCAAGGCTCGGTTCGACCGTGCCGAGATCGAGGTTGACGGTTTCCGAGTACACGGCGTCAGGTGCACCAGGCGTGCGGAAGAGACCCTGTGCCTTCGCGTACTGCTCGACGAGAGTGACCTGTGCGGGATCGCGACCGGTCAGTCGCAGATAGTCGAGCGTCATCTCATCGATCGGGAAGATCGCGACGGTCGCGCCGTACTCAGGACACATGTTGCCGAGCGTCGCGCGGTCCGCGATCGTCAGCGCGCTCAGTCCTTCACCGTAGAACTCGACGAACGTGCCAACGACGCCGTGCTTGCGGAGGATCTCGGTGATGGTCAGCACGAGGTCGGTTGCGGTCGTGCCCTTCGGCATCGCACCGGTCAGGCGGAATCCGACGACCTTTGGAATCAGCATCGAGCTCGGCTGACCAAGCATCGCGGCCTCGGCTTCGATGCCACCGACGCCCCAACCCATGACGCCGAGCCCGTTGACCATCGTCGTATGCGAGTCGGTGCCGACGAGCGTGTCTGGATACGCGTACGTCGTGCCGTTGACCGTCTCCGAGAACACGACGCGCGCGAGGTGCTCGATGTTCACCTGGTGGACGATCCCCGTGTCCGGCGGCACCACTTTGAAGTTGTTGAATGCTTGCTGGCCCCAGCGCAGGAAGGCGTAGCGCTCACGATTGCGGGAGAACTCGAGCTCCGCGTTCAACGCGAATGCGTCCGCGCGCCCGAAGTAGTCCACCTGCACCGAGTGGTCGATGACGAGCTCGACCGGCTGCAGCGGGTTAACGCGATCCGGGTTGCCCTTCAGCTCGATGATGGCGTCGCGCATCGCGGCCAGGTCGACGACGCAGGGAACGCCGGTGAAGTCCTGCAGAAGCACGCGCGCCGGCATGAACGAGATTTCCTTCTCGACGGTCGCGGTGGCGTTCCACTGCGCCAAGGCCTTGATGTCGTCGGCCTTGACGAAGGCGCCATCCTCGCGGCGCAGCAGGTTTTCGAGCAGCACCTTCATCGAGTAGGGCAGGCGCGAAACACCCGGGAAGCCGGCCTTTTCGAGTGCCGGCAAACTGTAAATCTGCACCGGTTCTCCGTTGACCCGAATCTCGGTGCGGGTACCAAAACTGTTCAAAGTCGCCATGACTCTTGATGATACTTCGACCCGCTAGAACGTCAGTACCAGGCTGGCCGATACGCTCCCTTGCGAGCGGCTGTCTTCGTCGAGTTCGAGTGACAGCACGTTGAACCGCAGGTCGGCGCGGATGCTCCCGCTTCGGACGAATCCTTGTGGACGCGAGAACAACTCCCGCATGACTCCTCCGCCGCCGTAGAAGAGGTGCCCGGTCTCGACCAGCTGCTGATCGTGGAGCTGCCTGACGTAGCCGAGACCGCCAGTCGCGAACGGCATCAGGCCGAGCGCCTGCAGCTCGTCGAGATGGATCAGGATGCCGCCGTCGAACACGTACTGATCGATGCCTTCAACCGCAGTGAAGGAGCCCGAGGCCTCAGCGTCGCTCGAGACAGTCGTCTGAAGCTCCGGCTTGGCGATCGCGGCGCGCCCTTCGATCGCAACGCGCTTCGCGAGCGCGAATCCCACACGTGCTTCGAAGAAGCCGGTCCCGCCCAGATGCGTGTCCGATGCGAATAGTCGATAGGGATTGCCGGAGGCCGTACGCAGACTGGCAGGCTCCTCGCCGAACTCGGCACCGCCAAGCCACCCGGCACCGAGAGAGACCTGAAGACGTCCTGGCGGAGGCGAGGTGGTCTGAGCCTCCGCGCGCGCGGTAGCGAGGGTCGCGAACGCGCAGATACAAATGATCCGGCGAAGGTTCATTTCGCCAGTACCGTCACGTCGAACGTGGCGGTCGATCCGCCTCGCGGAGCAACGATGAGCCGTGGATGAAACGTGACCTGGAAATTCACGTTCACACCTTGCGGATCCATGAAGCTGTCGACATCCGCGTCGTCGATCGGCTCCACTCGAATGACGTACGGGCCTGGACTCAGGCCGGCAATCCGGAACGAACTGTCCGCCACCGTGAAGTTGCCTACAAGCGCGCCCGTTTGCGCGTTGAACGCGACGACGTGCGCGCCTTTCACGCCGGCATTGTTCAGGCGCACCCGCCCGGAGACAATGCCGGTCTCGTCGCGGAACGCACCATCGGGATAGAGATCGGAGACGCCGGCAATGTCGTCGGGTTGGAGATCGCGATCCGCGATCACGCCGCGACCGAGTGAAATCGGGAACATCACGGCGCCGCTGCCAAGCACACGGCGGCCGCCGTCTGGCCTCAGTTCCGTCTCCCCGATTGCGGAATGCCCCAAGCCGAGAAAATGACCGATCTCGTGGGTAGCGACCGCGCGCACATCGAACCGAAGGGGATCTCCTGCCGCGGCGACCGACCAGGGGAAGATCGAGTTGAAGAAGACGTCGGACTCGATGATCGTCCCTGCGAAGACGTCGACGATGAAGCTGGTCGCGCCCAACACGCGGTCCATGTCGGGCTCGCTCTGGAAACCAAAGACCGAGAGGTCGTCGTCTTCAAATGGCGCCGCTGACGTGAATCCGCCAAACTCGAACGCGATCGATGCGGTCGAGACGCTCTCCCACGTCATGAACGCCTGCGCGAGCTCGGATTGGAACTGCGAGGCCGAGACGCCGGGAACGCCGCCATTGTTCGCGTACCAGCGGACGCGAGGCACGTTCCACTTGATCGCCCTGACGCCTCCGCTGCCCTCGAACCCAAGATGGATGTACGCGTCCGCAGTGCCCGGGAGCGCCAGGACGAACACGGCGATCGCACACCACGCGCGGATCCGACCGCGGCTCATCGCTGAGCGCTCGCAATCGTTCGCACCATGGCGGTGAAGGCGTCGAGCGCGAGCGGAGCGCGCGCCGGATCCCCGCGCACGACACGCCCGGAACCGCCGGCGACGGCCGGCATGACCAGGGCGCGACCGGAAACGTCTCGGCTCACTCGATACACACCCTGCGTCAGGCCAAAGGGCATCGGCACCACCGGGGCGCTCCCTTTCAGGAACAACACGACCTCGTCACCTGGAGTGAACTGGGGCGCGCCGGCCATTACCCGACGATATCGACCGACCTGTCCGCCAGGCAGCTTGAAGTAGGCAGTCGCGCCCGGCCGACCCTTGATCGCGTCGACAACCTGCACGGTCACAAGGCTCTCGATCGTTCGGCGTCCGGCCGTCTCGAACGACCGCACGTCGACTATGCGTCCCTGGACGATCGTCTGCGACGCCGCCACCATCTCGTTGAACTCTGCCGGCAGCACAACCATCGCGTGAAGCGACGTCGAGCACAGCACCACGATGAGCGCGAACACACTTCCCCGTCGCCACATGTTCATGAAAGAGATCCTCAGCTCGACATCGATCTCGTCGCGACCGCGAGCACCGCCTCAGCGGCGCGGGCGGTGGCACCGGGCGTGCCAAGCTGCTTGCGCACCTCGGCCAGCGCCGCGCGCATCTCGTCACGCTTGTTGACATCCGTGAGCAACGCGATGGCTTCTGCGGCTGTCCGCTCCGGTGTGAAATCGTCCTGGATCAACTCCGGGACGATGCGCGCTCCGGCAACGAGGTTGGGCATCGCGAAGGTGTCGACTTTCACGAACGGTTTGCCCAGGCGATACTCAATCGGCGACACCTTGTACACGACGACCATCGGCCGCTCGTGCAACGTGGCCTGAATCGTCGCGGTACCCGACGCAGTGATGACGACGTCGCTCGACGCCAGCACGTCGTCTGTGCGATCGCGAACGAGGACGAGGCTCTCGTTGGCCTCATTGACCAGAGGCGCGAACAAGTTGTCGGGCATGCCGGGCGCACACGCGACGACGAACTGCACGCCCGGCACTCGCGCGCGAATCAGCGGCAGCGCCTGCGTGACGATCGGCACGACACGATTGAGCTCGTTGCGCCGGCTTCCCGGCAGCAGCGCCACGGTCGGCGCCTCCGGATTCAGACCTCGGTCGTGCAGAAACGCCACGCGATCCTGGCCTGTGCGAATGAGATCCACGAGCGGGTGGCCGACGAACTGGACGCTTACGCCGGCACGCCGGTACAACGCCTCCTCGAACGGGAAGATCACGAGCACGCGATCGACGTACTCTTTCATCGTCTCCATGCGGCCCGGTCGCCACGCCCAGAGCTGCGGGCTGACGTAGTAGACGATCGGGATGCCGAGCCGGCGGAGCGCCGCCATGAGGCGGAAGTTGAAGTCGGGGAAATCGATGGCGACGAAGACGTGCGGGCGAAGCTCGCGCGCCGCGTCGACGAGCTTCCGCAACATGGCGAACGAACGTGGGATGATCTTGACGGCTTCGGTGATGCCGGTCACCGACAACGGACCGTAGTCGGCGACCAGACGGCCACCGGCATCCTTGAGTCGCGGCCCGCCGAACCCAAAGATCTCCGCGTCGGGCACTCGGCGCCGCAGTTCCGCCGCCAGCGCGCCTGCATACATGTCGCCTGAGGCCTCGCCGCAGGAGATCATGATCCTCATAGTCGAACGACCGGTCCTCTAGGGCGCGCGCGGTTCCTTCTTGAGCGTCGCCGACATGAGATCCAGGTCGTCGAGCGCGATGACCTCGAAATCCGTGAAGCCGACGGCGCGAAGGCTGTTCATGAACGCCTTGGCGTTGCCAACGAGAACAATCGACAGACGGTCGGGGCGGATGTACTCGCGCGCGACACGCTGGATGTCGTCGGGTGTGATCGCCTGAACACGTTCGCGATACGTCGCCACCTCTTCGATCGGCAACTCGTAGAACACCGTGTTGATCACGCTCGTCGCGATGTCGTTGGGCGTCTCGATCGTCAGCGGGAAGCTGCCGGCCAGATAGGCCTGCGCATCAGACAATTCCCGTTCGTTCACCCGCTGCCGCGGAAGCTTGGCGATCTCCTCCACGGTCAGCCGCAACGTCTCAGCGGTCGTCTCGGTGCGCGTGTTTGTTTCGGCGACGAAGTCGCCCTCCTGTTTGAGTGCCTGCGTGTCGGCTTCCGCGCCGTACGTCAGCCCGCGCTCCGACCTGAGCACGCGGTGCAGTCGATTGGCGCCTTCGCCACCGAGAATCTTCACTGCCACATCGAACGCCAGATAGTCCGTGTGCTTCCGCGGAATCGCGATCTGCCCGACGCGAATCTCCGTCTGGACGGCGTCCGGCTTGTCCACGATCACGAGTCGCCGCGTCGGCGGCGGCGGTTCGACCGGCGTCGACGCTGGCACCTCGGCACGAGGCCAGCTGCCGAACACTTTCTCGGCCATCGCAAACGCCTCGTCGCTCGAGATGTCGCCAACGATGCCGAGGATCATGTTGTTCGGCACGAAGTACTGGCGGTGGAACGCTCGTAGATCTTCCTGCGTGATGCGCTGCAGCGATTGCGTCGTGCCGCTTCCCGGCTTCCCGTACGGATGGAACCCGTAGACGAGGCGATCGAACAGCATCGACGCCACGAACGACGGATCCTCGCCGCTGACGCGGAGCGACGACAGCGCCTGCTCGCGCTGGCGCGCGATCTCGTCGGGCGAAAACGCCGGATGGCGGACGACGTCGTGCACGAGATCCATCGCGAGCGCGAAGGAGTCCTTCATCACGACGGCGTTGACGAAGGTCAGGTCCGTACCGGACCCGGTGCCCATCGCACCCCCGATTGAATCGATCTGATCTGCGATCTGCTGGGCGCTGTGCGTCGTCGTCCCCTGGTCGAGCAGCTTGGCGACGAGCTCGGCAAGACCGCCCTTGCCGTCAGGATCCTGCGCCGCGCCCGCTCGCACGAGCAGGCGCATCGTGACGGCCGGCTGCTCGTGATGGGCAACCGTGAGAACCTGCATGCCGTTCGACAGCGTCTTCACCTGGAACGGCGGGAACTTCACTTCGCGCGCCGCCAGCGGTCGCGGCGCCCTTTCAGTCGGCCACTCCGTGGTCTGAGCAAGCGCGACTGGCACGACCAGAGCCCAGAGTCCAAAGCCCAGAGCCAGCAGTCGAGTCATCGCGACCCTCCCTTCGGGAGGATGTGCAGCACGACGCGATTGGTCGTCGTGAAGTACGTCTTCGCGACCCGCTGCACGTCCGATCTCGTCACGTTCATGAAGATGTCGAACTCCCCGTCGGCCGTCGTGATGTCATTGTGAATCACGGTCGCGTGCGCCAGATGTCGCGCCTTGTCCTCGTTCGACTCCCGGCTGACGATGTAGTCGCGGGCGAACTGGTTCTTGGCACGCTGCAACTCACCGTCGGTGACCGGCGACTGCGCCATCTTCTCGAACTCCGTGATGAGCGCGCGTTCAGCCGCCTCGGGTGTCTGCCCGGGCTGGACGATCGCAACGGCGTAGAACAGGTTCGGGTCTTCGATGATGTTGCCGCTGCCGAACGCGGTCAGCGCAATCCGCTTGTTGTAGACCAGCTCGCGCGGAATGCGCGCGCTCTGCCCGTCGGACATGATCTTCGCGGCGATGTGCAGCGGATACGCATCCGGATGCCCGTCGTAGGTGATGTGGTACGCGACGACGACAGCCGGTAACGGCCACGCTTCTTCGATGACCGCGCGGCGTTCCTTCGTCTGCGGCGGTTCCTTCGGAATATCCCTCGGCACGGGACGCTTCGCCTTCGGCACGCGCGCGAAGTACTGATTCACCATCGCGAGCGTCTGGGCCACGTCGAAGTCGCCAACGATGGTGACGGTGGCATTCTCGGGAACGTAGAAGGTCTCGTGGAACTCGCGCACGTCGGCGATCGACGCTGCCTCGAGATCGGCCATGCTGCCGATGGTCGGGTGCTTGTACGGGTGCGTCGTGAATGCATGGTCGAAGATGATCTCCGACAACCGGCCGTACGGCTGGTTCTCGACGCGCATGCGGCGTTCTTCCTTCACGACCTCGCGCTCGCGCTTGAACGCCTCGTCATCGATGCGCAGCGTCGCCATGCGATCGGCTTCCATCCAGAGCGCGAGCGGCAGGTAGTGCGACGGCAGCGTCTGCCAGAATACGGTCTCGTCTTCCTCGGTGAACGCATTGCTGCGGCCACCAACGCTGGCGATGATCGACGTGTGCGATTCGGGCTCGACGTTCTTGGAGCCCTTGAACATCATGTGCTCGAAAAGATGCGCGAAGCCGGTGCGACCGGCACGTTCGTTCTTGGAACCGACGTGATAGGTCACCGAGACGTGAACGATCGGGGTCGAGTGATCCTCGGACAGGATTACGCGCAGACCGTTCCCGAGCGTTGTGATCTGGTACTGCAGCTTCGGGGGACGGATGGCGGCATGCACCGGTGCATACGCCACCGCCAGGACGGCCGCCACGGCGGACACGGCCAGCCAGGTCGATTGTTTCCGGAGGCGCATACTCGTCAATTATCGTCCAGCCTTCGCTTGTGAGCTACGACGGGCAAGCCAGACTAGCGGCTCAGGAGTCGAAAGCCCGCCGTGAACCACTGCGCAACACCTACCTCGACTGGATACGGGTCGATCCGACGTTCACCGGCGACGAAGAGCTCGATCGCCCCGGCGCGCCCCTCGAACCGGACTCCGCCTTCGACTCTGTAGCCGGTTTGATTGCCTCGATTCTGACTGCCGTCGACACCAAGGTAGCGAACATCCGCTGCCGCGAGCAGACCGATACCTGGATGCACCTTCATGTCGCTGCGCACAGCGGCATCGAGCTCCCACGAGTAGTCGACGGTGGTCTTCATGAACACGCCGCGGAGATCGCCACGCGCATCGAAGGTGGCCTCGCGGTATTTGAACGCCTTACGTACGCGCCCACCGAGCGTGTTCCAGTCGATGGCTTCCTCTTTGGGTCGATCCGCGAGATGTCGTGACTGGTGATACAACTGGCCCGCGATTTCGACCCCCCGCGTGCGTGCTGAGACGTTGCCCGCCAGGATGTAGTTGCCTTGGTTGGGATCGAAGGAACGAATCTCTTCTCCGAGCACAATCTGATAGTTCGCCTCGAATGTAAACCGTCCGACGCCGTAGTCGACAACGTCGAGCTCCCCGCCGAAGTCGGCGTCCCACACATAGCGTGGGTCGTCACCGGACAGGTGCTGCGCATTCATGTGAAATGCGGTACGCGACATGAATTCCACCGAGCGCGACGGCTCTGCGGGAGGGGTCTGGCCTTGCGCCCGCGCCGAAACCGCCGACACCACTACCAACAGCGCCATCACGGCGCAGTGCGATCTGCGAACGACCGGAATCACTCAGATGACCTTTCGGGTTGGGAGAGTGCGCGTGTGAGCTCCGCCACGCGCGCTTCGAGCTGCTCGATGCGTCGCTTCATCTCGGGAAGCCGACGGAAAAGGACGGAGGCCTTGCGCCAGTCTCTGCTGTCGATCGCGGGATACCCGGCGACGAATGCGCCCGGGGCGAGCGAGTTGGTGACACCTGATTGCCCGACGGCAATCGCTCCACGTCCGATCGTCAAGTGACCGCCGACACCCACCTGACCGCCGAACACCACGTCGTCTTCGACGTCTGTGCTCCCGGCGATGCCGACCTGGGCCGCCATCAGCACGTTGCGGCCGACAGTCACGCCATGGCCGATCTGCACCAGATTGTCGATCTTGGTGCCGGCCTTGATGCGAGTCTCGCCAACAGCGGGCCGATCCACCGTCGTGTTCGCGCCAAGCTCCACATCGTCTTCGATGATGACGACAGCGACCTGCGGAATCTTTTCGTGCGTGCCATCACCACGGCGCACGAAGCCGTAGCCATCACCGCCGACCACCACGCCGTTCTGCAAGATCACGCGGTCGCCGAGCGTGCAGCGCTCGCGCACGGCCACGTTCGAGTGAATGATGCAGTCGCTTCCGACGGTCGCACCGGCGCCGATCGTCACGTTCGGATAGATCACCGTACGATCGCCAACGCGCGCGCCTTCACCAATGGCGACGAAGGGGCCAACATAGACGTCGGCGCCGATGCAGGCATCGGCGGCAATGGCCGCCAGCGTGTGAACGCCGGGCGCGGGACGTGACACTGGCACGAAGAGCGCAACGGCGCGTGCGAATGCGAGGTACGGGTCTCGTGCGCGCAGCATCGCGCACGGCGCGGCCGGCGCTTCTTCCTTGAGGATGACGGCTGTTGCCTGCGTCGATGCGAGTAACTTCTCGTATTTCGGATTGGCGAGAAACGTGACGTCTCCCGGCCTGGCGTCCTGAATGCCAGCGACGCGTGTGACGTCGCGCTCGCCGTCGCCCTCGAGCCGACATTCCAGCCGATCCGCCAGGTCCCGCAACTTCACGGGAACAATGCTACTCGGGAATCGCGGTCCACAGGCTCTCGGCGCTGGCTCTGGGCACTCCGCTTCGGGCCGGACCAGTTCAATCGTTCGGGCTCGTCGAGTCGTGAGTCATGTGCTTCAGCGTGACTCGCTCGAAGAAGGCGGGCAACTTGCTCAGATGCAATGTCTCCGCGATCTGGCTGATTCGCTCCTGCCGCTGCGTGCCATCGAAACCGAGCGCGGCACGCACATCGACGAGCGCGTCGGAGGCCTGGCTCGTCCAGGTCACGCGAGAACGTCCCTGCATCGCGCCGCGCATCGACAGCCAGTGCCCACCCACACGGAACATGAAGTAGAAGAGCAAGACGTTTGGCCCAGGGATGACCGTCAGCGGCCAGGAGACGATCATACCGACGGTATCGAGGACCAGCCAGAAGCGATGCCGCTCGTAGTCGCGCTGCAACTCCCGACGGATGTGCACGAGCACGGTGTCGAAGTCCATGTCGCGCGGATGCACGGCCACGACGGTGGTCTGCTTCCTGAGGTTCCACAGCAGCCGCTGCTCCACGATGCGCTCCGCCATCCATGAGAGCAGCCTGTCCTGAATCCGGCCCAGCCACGACCCGGACTCGTCCACGCTCTCTGTCCCGCGATGCTGGCGTTCCTCAGCTGCGCGCAACACCGCCCCGAACCGACGCTGCAGTCTGGCGAAGATCCCGGTCGACGCAGGTCCCTCGTCGGGCTCCGTTTCCTCGACCTGTTGCTCGTAGTAGAGCTCGTATCGGTCGGAGCCTACCGGGATGACGAACACGTCCATGAAATTAACCGCCGCCCTGTGCTGCTCGCGTGAGAATGGCCGTTTCCGGATCGACGAGCCGATCGACGACGACCCCGAACCACGGATTCATCATCTCCTCCCACGCCTGTGTTCCACCAAAGACGTCGGCGCTGGGGTCGGGGTTCCCGCACCTTCCTGGCGAGTTGTCAAACGTGGCATCGAGCAGAGGCACGATCGACCACGAACGGCGCATTACACCCTCCAGTCGATTTACGGTTGTCGACGTCGCTGATCCGCGTCGCGCACCCGCACGGGCACTGGCGGCTTCCCCGCCGCTTCCCATGCGCCGGTAATCATCGCGGCGACGGCCGCTGTTGATTCATCCAGACGCCGTTCCAGCACGCCGCGGCTGCCGTTGAAGAACACGTCGTAGTACGCCGTGCCGTACACGTCCTTTGAACCAATCGCCGCACGGTCCGCGTCGAGGATGGCCGGGACGAGCTGTGTGCCCTGGAGCAAGGCGTCGAAGGTGAAATCGAGCGGGTTGCGAATCGGTGCTATGCGCTTCGGCGACAGCTTCAGCTGCTTGACGTAGCGCTCGAACAGCAACGCTTCGAAGCGCGTGTGAATCCCCCGCTGCCCGGTCTTCTGGCCGTCGGAATCGACCACGGCGTGAAGTGGCACGTGTGCGTCGCTGATGTAGTGGCCCAGCCACGACGAGTAGAAGAGGATGTCGAAGCGCGCGAAATCCCCGCGGCGCGGATACGCCGCGAATGCGTCCTTCAACTTCCCGTACATCTCCTCGGTACGCCACGGCAGCCTGCCGTACTTGTCGAGGGTCGCCTGCCCGAACTTCTTGATCGCTTCTTCGCGATTGCGTGGCAGGTCGGCAAAGGGATACGGTCCAAACCCTTCCCAGTCGAAGTCGAGATAGTGATTCGAATCCTCGAGCGACGCGAAGCTATCGCGCCAGAGATCCGGATCGATGGAGTGCTCGACGAGGATCGTCCGATTGGCTTCGAAGAGTGGTCGGATCTCGCTCGGAAGCAGCGCGATGGCGCGATCGACGATGAACTTGTGGGCGTCGTAGCCCCAGGCATGAAGACGCACTGGCGTCGCGAGGACACAGACCACCCCAAACACGAACAGGACCCGGCGCATATAGTGATTATGACTTCAGGCGGTCGTCGTCAGCGTCAGATCGCCGAGATCCAACTCCCAACTCCCAATTCCAAGCTCGCTTGGAAGTTGGATCATTGGGAGTTGGGAATGGACAAGGATCAGGCGGTAGCCGGAACGCGAGCGGCCTTGGCGCGGACCGACGGTGATCCCGCGCGGAGATACACAGCGATGCCGGCCGCAATGAGCGCCATCACTGCGCTGCCGTAGAAGGCCATCGCCCAGCTGCCGGTCTGCTCGAAAATCAGCGCGCCGACCCAGGGCCCGATGATGGACGCCACACCCTTCGCTGTGTAGATCACGCCATAGTTCGATGTCGCGTGTCGCGTGCCGAAGTAATCTCCGGACATCGACGGGAAGAGCGAATAGATCTGGCCCCACGTGAAATACACCGCGACGAGCGTGGCGGCGAACCACGCCCCGGATAGCTGGCCGAGTGTCACCACTGACGCCAGGCACACAGCCTGCAAGACGAACGTCAGCACCATCGTCGTCTCGCGACCGAGTCGATCCGATGCCCAACCCCAGAAGACCCGGCTGCCACCGTTGGCGAGCGGACTGAGCGTCGCCGCAAGCGTGAGCACTCCGGGCGAAAATCCCCACGACCGGGCGATAGGCCCGGCATTCGCCGTGACGAGCAACCCGCCGGTGGCCATCAGCACGAACGCGACATACATCCAGTAGAACTGCGGCGTGCTCAACATCTCGAAGGTCGTGAACTGCCGCTTGCCGATCTGCGATGTTCCAGCCACGGCGGCCGGCGCCGGTGCCACAGGCTGAACAGGAGGATGTCTCAGGAACTGGGCGACCATCAGGATGACGAGTCCCTGAAAGATACCGGTCGCGACGAATGTCGTCTGGTAACCGCGCGTAGCAATGAGCGACGAAATCACCGGGATGAAGAGCGCGGTGCCGCCACCGAACCCTGCCGCCATGATCCCCGATGCGAGTCCGCGATTCTCCTTGAACCACTTCAGCGCGGATCCGATCGAACAGCTGTAGACAAACGCCGCGCCCATGCCAGCCGCGCAGTACGAGGTGTAGAGCATCGGCAGCGACGAGGCGTATCCCATTCCCGCCCAGCCGAGGCCACAGAGCAGGCCGGCCGCGGTAATGAACCAGCGCGGCCCGAACCGATCCACGAGCCAGCCGTCGAGTGGCTGCACCCACGTCTGAAACAAGATGAAGAGCGTGAACGCGCCTTGAATGTCAGACAGTGCCCAACCGGTCTGCTTCTGCATCGGGTCGACGAAGAGCGTCCACGCGTACTGCAGGTTGGCGATCATGATCATTGCGATCAGCGACGCAATGAGCTGAAACCAGCGATTGTTGATGCTCACCGTGCAACCTCCACCCTCGTAAAGGGCGTAAGTCTGACACGGGCAACGGGCTACGGTCTACGGGGCCTCGGGTGCGCCGAGCAGGCGGTTCGAGACAAACCCCTGGATCTCGGCGCGGCGTCGATCGCGGCCTTCGACTTCATCGAGTCGCGTCCACGATTCGTCATGCTCGTAGCGATAGCTCGCGACAAATCCGGATGGCCCGGCGCCGCCATATTCGTCAGGCCCCAGCATCGAGAAGAACCTGTGACCGTCAGCGCGCTCGTACAGGTGATAGATGCGCCCGGGGACGCGATGGAACCGGCACTCGGCATGAATCAAGTCCACGTCACGTGAGGCCTGCTCGATGATCTCGCGGGCGCGCTCCTGCAGCGCCTTCATCTGCTCGACGATGACCTCGAGCTGCGCGTTGGTGCGCAGGGCAAC
Organism: uncultured Acidobacteriota bacterium; assembly: GCA_963772955.1. GTDB lineage: Bacteria > Acidobacteriota > Vicinamibacteria > Vicinamibacterales > UBA2999 > Gp6-AA40. The sequence continues at coordinate 764,380 of CAVYZF010000011.1, forward strand.
TTTCGACGATGCCGACTCGATGACCTTTGCCATGTCGACGAGGGACACCGGCGCACCGAGGCGGCTGACCGGATACGGCGAGGCATGGTCGGCCCCGCGAAAGTTGTCGCCGCTGTATTTCTGGTCGCGTTCGCTCACTCGGGTTCCTTGGATTCGATGAACATCGAATTGTAGCTGGCCTTCCGGAGGACTCGGAGGGATCGGAGGAAACTCAGTTGCCTCAATCAGAGGACGAGGAATGCGTCGGCACGATCGTCGATGCCGCGAACGTGCCGCCGCGCGACATGAAGCGCGCGTCGGTGACCGTGACACGCGTGCCGCCTTCGACCGGGTCCAGCATGAAGATGGGAAATCTGGACCAGATGAGAAGCGCGCGAATGCCGGGGGCGTTCCGCGCGATTGCGACCTCAGGCCGCTGGTCGTTCTTCGCGATGCGCTCCGGGCTCAACGCGAGCCTCGACGGCCACGAGAAGGAGCCGTATTCGTAGTGGTCGCCAGCATCGACGATGACTTCGCGCGTCAACGGCGTCACCGGATACGGCCCCACCATCAGCGCGCGAGGCGGAGAACCGTGCGCCTCGATCCACTGCACCGCCACGATGCCGCGGGCAACGCGCGCAGACGTCAACATCGCGACGATGTAGACCGTGGCGATCGCGGCGGCATACGCCGCGGGCCTCGTCGAGCGCTGACGCCGCGACAGCCAAACACCAATCCCGAGCACCAGCCACAGCCAGATATCCACAATGAACACAGAATCGCCGTAGAACCACCGCCAGTCGAACGGTGTCAGCAAACGGACACCGTAGTTGTTCAAATAGTCGAGAAAGACGTGCGAGTAGAGGCCGACATAGGAGAGCGCGAGCAACCACCCGACGTGAAACGACTGCGCGGCATCGCTCGCCGGCTTGCGCCAGCGATTCCACATCCAGAACACTCCGGTCATGAACGCCGGCAGGGCGATCTGCGCGACGATGCCGTGCGTCCACCCGCGCCGGAACGATACCGGGGACGTGTCGGTCAGGAACGAGAGGACGTCGAGATCCGGAATGTTGGCGGAGATCATCAGCGCCGCCGCACCGAAGCGTGTCCGCGTCTTGAGTCCGGCCTCGCCGATCGCCGCTCCCACGAGCGTGTGACAGATGTTATCCACCGGCTATGGCTCCCCCTCGCCAAACACCTGCGCTTCGAAGATGAGCAGACGCGCACCGTGCCACCAGGCATCCGCCGGCAGCCCCGCCTTCAGACATACCTGAGTCACGAACGTCTCGCGATCCCAATCGTGCTCCGCGGGCACCTGCGGGAGCAGCAGACCCTTGCGCGATCCCTGTTCGATGATGAGCCCGTGGCGTCCGAGCTCGATCTCGTCGATTGCGTGAATCTCCTTCTCAGGCGTCAGAACCGAGACTTCGAGGACGATGTCCTTCAGTTCGTGAGGCGCGACGGGCGCAAACCGAGGGTCTGAGTCGGCCACTTCCTGAGCGAGATGGCTGACCAGGTCGGGCAACGGCCAGTCGGACGTCACGCGACCGAGACATCCACGCAGCTCGCCGTTGCAGAAGATCGTCACGAAGGCGCCATGCCGCGGACTCTCCTCCTGTGAGCCGGCATCGGGCGCACGCGTGCCCCGCACACGTGCCTCGAGTGCGCGACGCGCTATCGCCAGTAGTTCCTGCCGCGTCTCGCGCGTCAGCATCGAGTCTTCACCAGATGGCCGCTGCCATGTAACCGACCACCGCTGACTTGTCGCCGGACACGTCGCCCGAGTCCGCATACCTGAGGACACTCGCGTTCGACGCCCCCAGCTGCGCCGCCGCATCGAGCACCGCCACCATCGGACCGCCACCGCAGGCGTGACGCGGCTCGTGTTCGAGCGCACGCATCAAGCCGTGGGCATCCATGGCGCCAACCCGATCGAGCACCACGCCATCGAGGCGTTCAGCGACACGGGCGTCCTCGTAGTGCGAGAGATCGCTGCTGGCGATTATCAGCACTTCTCTGCCTGATTCACGTACGGCGCGCGCGAGGGCCTTACCGAGCGCGAACGAGGTCTCATGCGTCTGTCGTCCCATGACCATCGGCACAATCGGCACGCCCGGCAAGAGGTGCGCGAGAAACGGCAGCTGCATCTCGAGTGAGTGTTCGCGTCCGTGCGCGGCGGGCATCTCGACAATGGTGTCTGTTGCTGCCGTGATGCGGCTCGCGAGTTCCTCGTCGATCTGAATCGGCCCGAGCGGCGTCTCCCACGCACCATCCGGCCAGATCGAGACGCCCTCGAAAGGGACGAAGTGAGAGGGACCAACGAGCACGATCGCCGCAGGGCGCGCGCGACGTGCGGCGTTGTAGGCGTACGCCGCAACGGGACCCGAGTACATCAAGCCCGCGTGTGGTGCAACGAGCGCACGTGGCGGTGCGTCATGCGCAACATCCGCGCTCGCAAGATGGGCATCGAGCTCCGCGACGAGACGTGCGGGATCGTCTGGATACCACGTGCCTGCCACCGCTGCGCGCCGGATATGCGCCATCGAGTCATGGTACCCCGCCGTGGTACCATTCAACACGTGTCCACACCGCTGACGATTGCCGACGTCGAGCGCATCGCGACGCTCGCGCATCTCGAGCTGACGCCCGACGAAAAGCAGATCTTCACGAAGCAGCTCGCCGACATCCTGAACTACGCCGAACAGCTCCAGGCCATCGATACGACAGGCGTCATCGCGACGGCGCACGTCAACGCGCACGAGGCCGAGCGAGACGACCAATTGCGTCCCAGTCTGCCGGTCGACGATGCCTTGCGCAATGCGCCAGACGGCGCTCCGGACGCAGGTCTCTTCCGCGTTCCTCGAGTCATCGGATGAGCGCGCACCTCAAGGGGGCCCGCGCGATTGCCAGTGACATCGCGGCTGGCCGGGTCTCGGCTGTTGAAGTCTGCCGCGATGCGCTCAATCACATCGAACGGATCAACCCGTCGCTGAACGCGTTCAACCTCATCTCCGGCGATCGCGCGCTCGAGCGCGCAGCGACCGTCGATCGGCTGCGGGCGTCGGGCGTTCCGCTTGGTCCACTGGCCGGCGTGCCGATCGCGGTGAAGGACAACATGTGCGTCCGCGACATGCGGACCACTGCCTCTTCGAAGATTCTCGACACCTTCGTTGCTCCCTACGACGCGACAACGATCACCAAACTGGAAGAGGCCGGCGCGGTCATCGTCGGCAAGACGAACTGCGACGAGTTCGCGATGGGATCGTCCAACGAGAACTCGGCCTATGGACCGGTCCGCAATCCATGGGCGCACGATCGCACACCAGGTGGATCGAGCGGCGGGTCAGCGGCCGCAGTCGCGGCCTCATCCGTGCCGCTCGCGCTCGGCTCGGACACTGGCGGTTCGATCAGGCAGCCGGCGTCGTTCTGCGGTGTGACCGGCCTCAAGCCGACATACGGCCGCGTCTCGCGCTACGGCCTGCTCGCCTTCGCGTCGTCGCTCGATCAGATCGGGCCCATCACTCGGAACGTCGGCGACGCGGCGCTCGCCCTCTGTGTTCTGTCAGGCGCGGATCCGATGGACTCGACGGCGGCACGCGAGGCCGTGCCCGACTTCACAGCCGCGCTCGACGGCAACGCTCGCGGGGTACGCATCGGTGTCCCGAGAGCATTCGTCTCCGAGGGTGTCGATGCGAGCGTGCTCAGCGCGTTCGACGCGTCGCTCGACGTGCTGCGCAGCACGGGAGCCACGCTCGTCGACATCGACCTGCCGCACGCGAAATTCGCCATCCCGGTCTATTACCTGGTCTGCACAGCCGAAGCGAGCTCCAATCTCGCTCGCTATGACGGTGTGAAGTACGGCTATCGATCGCCGGAAGCCAGCCGTGGCCTCAAGGCGATGTACGAGAAGAGCCGCGACGAGGGATTTGGACCGGAGGTGAAGCGGCGGATCATGCTGGGCACGTACGTGTTGAGCGCGGGGTACTACGACGCGTTCTATCTGAAAGCGCAGCAGGTGCGTACGCTCCTGAGGCAGGATTACGAGCGCGCCTTCGAGTCGGTGGACCTCGTGGCGATGCCGACCAGCCCCACACCACCGTTCAAGCTCGGTGAAAAGACAGACGATCCGCTTCAGATGTATCTCGCCGACATCTTCACGGTCAGCGTGAACCTCGTCGGCCTGCCCGGCATCAGCGTGCCGTGCGGTTTCGTCGATGCACCTCGTGCCGGTGGCACAGATCGCCTGCCGATCGGACTTCAGCTCGTTGGAAAGATGTTCGATGAACCGACAGTGCTGCGGGTCGCTGACGCTTTCGAGCGCAACACCGAATGGAGCCGCCAGACGCCCGGGATTTAGCCGACTTTTTGCCTCTTGCACTTTGCCTTTTGCATTACCATCGCCCCATCATGGAACCACTCAATCGACGAGATCTGCTCCGAACGGTCGCAGCGATCGGCGTCGCTGCCGGCGCCGGTCGAGCACTCGAGGCACAGACCGTGAGTGACACGACGCGCTTCTTCCCGGGCTTCAAGTCGTTCAAGGTGAAGACGAGCGGCGCCGAGATCAACGGCGTCATCGGCGGGTCCGGACCACCTCTCCTGCTGCTGCACGGCGCGCCGCAATCGCACGTCTCGTGGAGGCTGGTGGCGCCGAAGCTTGCCGCGACTCGGACCGTCATCGTTCCCGACCTGCGTGGTTACGGCGACAGCAGCAAGCCGCCCGATGGTGAGAACCACGTCAACTACTCGAAGCGCGCGCTGGCACTCGACCAGGTCGAGGTGATGAAGAACTTCGGCTTCGAGAAGTTCCCCGTCGTCGGTCACGATCGCGGCGGTCGCGTCACGCATCGCATGGCGCTCGATCACCCGGACAAGGTGACCCACGCCGGCGTGCTCGATATCGTGCCGACGCACTACCTCTATACCCATTTCAAGATCGAGTTCGTGCAACGCTACTTCCACTGGTTCAACTATCTCCGTCCCGCGCCCGGACCGGAGAACGATCTCAAGGCGCAGAACGATGCGGCGAAGGCGCGCACCACGAACGACATTCAGCTCGAGTACCTGCGGACGTCGAGCGACCCAGCGAACATTCACGCCATGTGCGAGGACTATCGCGCCGGCGCGACGATCGACATGACGCACGACGAAGCGGACATGACGAAGAAGATCGCCTGTCCGCTCCTCGTGCTCTGGGGCCAGAAAGGCGCGATGTTCGACCTCTACGACGTGCTCGGCATCTGGCGCGAGCGCGGGAACAAGGCCTTCGGCAAGCCACTGCCTGCGGGCCACAACCTGCAGGAGGACGTCCCGGACATGGTGCTGGCTGAGATTCAGGGGCTGCTGAAGACATAATTACCTTGTGGCCCGGATGCGCAGAGTCGCAAGCGCCGTTTGGGTGCTGATGCTGCTGGCAGCAGCCTTGTCGGCACAGCAACCTCGCACGGCGGCACCGCCGAAGCTGCCGCCGCTCTCGTACACCTGCGCCCATCATCCAGACGTGCTCGAAGACAAACCTGGCACGTGCCCTCTCTGCAAGCTGGCGCTCGTGCCAGTGCGTCTGGACTCCTCGTGGATGTGCCCCGTCCACACGACCGTGATCGAGACCGAACGCGGTACTTGCCGGCTATGCCGTCGTCAGCTGGTGCCGGTCACGGTGGCGTTGACGTGGAGTTGCCGCAGCGATAACGCTGAACATCTCGAGCCCGGGCTGTGCAGCGACGGCTCGCCGCGCATCGGGCAACGCGCGCTGCGCCCGCACGGCAATCACAATCCGAGGCACGGCGGCCAGTTCTTCATGGCGCCCGACAGCTGGCATCACATCGAGGGCGCATATCCGACGGCACGATCGTTCCGCCTGTATGTCTACGACGACTACGGCCGGCCGCTGCCCGCCGACCAGTTGAAGGACGTCGAGGCGCGTGTCGTCACGAAGGAAACATTCGATCCCGCCACGCGCAAGACGACGGAGCTCTCCGCGTTCCCGCTCCGCATCGCGCGCAACCGCGGATACCTCGAGGCCCGCGTCGACACCGCGTCTCTTCCGGCAGAGATGACCGCGAAGGTCCGCTTCGGACGCGATAGCGATGAACATCGTTTCGACTTCACGTTCGATAAGCTGACGCAGGAACCCGCCGCGCCAACGTCAGTGCCTCAGACAACAAGAGCGGCCACGGCGCCAGCCCCTGTTGCCACAGCAACTCCCGCGTCTGCACCAAGTCAATCGGGCGCTGGCGTTGATATGCCGGTCACCATGGCCGGCATCGTGAGTGAGCTGCAACGCAAAGACAGCGAAGTGCGTGAGCTCATCGCGCGTGGCGACTTCGCCGCGGTCTGGGTGCCTGCGTTTGCAGCAAAGGATCTCGCCATCTCGCTGGAACCGCATCTCGCGCATCTCCAGGCCGCCAAGCGCAACATCGGCGAGCCGGCCCTCGCGCGTGTCGTCCGTGGGGCGTGGCTCCTCGACGCCGCCGGCGACGTCGGCAACCGCCAGCAGATTGAAGCGGCCTACTCAACCTTCTCCGCCGGCATCGCGGACGTCATCGCCGCGTTTCAATAGCCATGCGCCGGGCATCCCACACGCTCACCGCTTGCGCGCTCGTCGTAGTCGCGCTGACGCTCGCGTCTGAGCCAGGACGCGCGCACAAGCCAATCACGTCGCCCTTCACGTACAACGACGATGTGTTTCCGATCCTGAAGGAACGCTGCTCGCGCTGCCATGTCGCCGACGGCGTGGCGCCGATGTCGCTGATGACGTACGACGACACGGTGCCGTGGGGCGAGTCGATTCGCGTCGAGCTACTCGCGGGTCACATGCCGCCGTGGGGCGTCGATGCGGCCCCGACTCGCTTTCGCAACGCACAGACACTCACCGCGCGTGAGATGAACGTGTTGCTGACGTGGGCCACTGGTGGGACACCGTTCGGGACTCCTGACAAGACACCGCAGCCCGTGGCACGCGAACAGAGCTGGCCACTGGGCAGGCCCGATCTCGAACTGTCACTGCCCAACGAGTTCACTCTGGCCGGCGACAAACAGGAGGACACCGCCGAGTTCGTCGTCCCGTCTGGCTTCACCGAACGACGATGGCTGAGCGCGGTGGATCTGCTGCCGGGAACTCCAGCGATCGTGCGGTCAGCGACCGTGCAGATCAGATCAACGACACCTGATTCATCCGCGCAAGCGATCGGTGCCGAGCCGCTTCTCGCGCTCTGGCTTCCGGGCGACGATCCGATCGCGACGAGTGACGGCGCAGCATTCGAAGTCCACGCGGGAGCAGAGCTTGTCGTGCGCGTTCGCTACAAGAAAACGTGGCAGAACGAACGCAAGGAGATACGCGACCGCAGCGTTGTTGGTCTTTACTTCGCGAAGGATGCGTCGCAGCCAGTCCGTTCAATCGCGCTGGCGCACGACGGGCCCGCGCTTCAAACTGGCGGCTCGCGTCGCCAGTTCAGCGACCCGCTCGCGGAGAGCGTCCGCGCGCTCGCTATCTACCCGAGCAACCAGCCCTCAAACGTCGCCATCGTCGTCACGGCCGTCTCACCGACCGGCGCGCGGCGCGAGCTGATCGCCTTTCACCCGCAGCGCGACTGGGCTCGCCGCTATTGGTTCCAGGACCCGATCACGCTCGAGCGCGGGACACGGATCGAGTCCACGATCTCCCTCGACGACGAAACGCCGGTGCTCCCACTCAGCCCGGGAACCGAGCCCCGATCGCAGGATCTGTCTGCCGTCCGCCTCACCCTGAACGTCATTCCGGCGGCGAAATAGGCGAATTCTCCCTTCGCATTGGACAAAAGCGGTCAACGTTCGGCGGCTTCGTCAGGTATATACGCCACACAGTTCCATCGACATCCCTACGCAAGAGCTTTGGAGGCACGTATGCTGCTCAGAACCCTGACGCTTGCCGCGCTGCTTGTCGCGCTTCTGTCGACAAGTACGGCAACACAGAACGCCAGCTCCATCGTCGCCGGAGCATCGAAGGCGATGGGCGTTGACACGCTGAATTCGATCACCTACTCCGGAACGGCGCGAAACGGCGCCTTCGGACAGAGCAAGGCCATCGGCGAGCCCATGGGGGCCGTCAATGTGACGCGCATCACGGAGTACACGCGAACGATCAACTTCGCGCCGGGAGGGGACGCGACAGCCCTCGTCTCGCGAGCGACCGGTCCAACGCAGCCGCCAACAGTGCCGGGTGTGCCAGCGCCGATGCCGGGAGTGTTCAACCAGAACATCACCGTCCAGCAGGCGAGCACCAACTGGAACCAGGGGCTGAACGTCTGGACGACGCCGTGGGGCTTCCTGAAGGGCGCGGCTGCGAACAACGCAACGGTCCGACAGCAAGGTGGCCAGCAGGTCGTGTCGTTCACACCGCCCAATCTCAAGTCGCCATCCGGACAGACCTATAGCGTGACCGGTTACATCAACGGCCAGAACCACGTCACGAAGGTTGAGACACGAGTCGACAACGCGGTGGTTGGAGACCTGCTCGTCGAGTTCGAGTACTCGAACTACCAGAACATGAACGGCGTGCAGGTGCCGACGCGCATTGTTCAGAAACAGGCCGGCCTGGCGACGTTCGATGCGGAGATCAAAGCGGCGACGCCGAATCCATCGAACCTTACAGCGCTGCTCACGCCACCACCTCCACCTGCCGGAGCCCCCGGCGGTGCAGCAGGTGGTCCTCCACCCGCTCCCGCGGCTGCACCGGTCGAGAAGCTTGGCGAAGGCGTCTTCAAGATTGGCGGCAACTACACGTCGCTCGCCGTTGACATGGGCGACCACATCCTCGTCGTCGAGAGCGGTCAGAGCGACGCACGCGGCCTGGCGGTGATGGCCGCAGCCAAGCAGGCGATCCCGAACAAGCCGATTCGCTACGTCGTGAACTCACATCCGCACTTCGATCACGCGAGCGGCCTTGCGGCAGCAGCCGCGGAAGGTGCAACGATCCTCACACACAAGAACAACGAGGAGGCCATCGAGAAGCTGATGTCCGGCCCGCGCACGCTCACCGGCGACAGCCTGTCGAAGTTGCCCGCTCGCCGTGTGAATTTCTTCGAGGCGGTCGGTGACAACGACGTGCGAAAGGGAAGCAACGGCAAGGTCGTCGAGCTGCACCGGGTGCCGAATGAGCACAGCGACGGCATGCTGATCGTCTACCTGCCGGCGGAGAAGGTCGTGTGGTCCGCGGACGTCACTGCAGTCAACCCGAATCCCGGGCAGCTCGCAACCGTCCGAGCGGTCAACGAGACGCTGACCAAACTCAAGTTGGACTACAACTCGTGGATCCAGGCGCACCCGCCGAACCCCGACAAGCCGCTCACGAAGGCGGACGTTGTTGCTGCGGCGGGTACGAAGTAGTTCAAATCTCGAACAGCACCTTCCCCGTTGTCCGGCGCGCTTCGAGCTCCTGGTGAGCTTTCACCGCGTCGGCCAACGGGAAGGTGTGATTGATGCGAATCTTCACCGCGCCCGACGCGAGCCAGCCAAACAGATCGCGAGCTCGCATCAAGAGCTCCTCACGCGTCGCGATGTATTGATTGAGAGTCGGACGAGTGAGAAAGAGCGAGCCTTTGATCCCGAGGATGGCGGGATCGAATGGCGGCACGAGCCCGCTCGAGAATCCGAACAACGCCAGATACCCGCGGGGCCGCAGACAGTTCAGGCTCTTGTCGAACGTGTCCTTGCCCACCGAGTCGTAAACAACGTCGACGCCTTTCCCGTTCGTCAGGCGTTTCACTTCCTGCTCGAAGTCTTGCGTCGTGTAGTTGATCACGTCGTGCGCACCCGCGTCTTTCGCGAGCTGCACTTTGGCGTCGGAGCCGGCGGTGGCAATCACGCGTGCGCCGATGAGACGCGCGACTTGCGTGAGCACCATGCCGATTCCGCCAGCCGCCGCATGAACCAGCGCGGTCTCCCCCGCCTTCAACGGATAGGTGCTGTGCGTCAGGTAGTGCGCGGTGAGCCCCTGAAGCATCGCGCCGGCAGCGGTGCGCAGATCCAGGTTATCCGGCAAAGCCACGACGCGCGCGGCTGGAGCGAGCGCGTACTCGGCGTAAGTGCCGAGGATCATCGTGTAGGCCACGCGGTCACCGATTTTGAACTCGGTCACGCCGCTGCCAACGTCGCTGATCACGCCTGAGGCTTCGGTGCCATTCGTGAACGGAAGCGGAGCTTTCACACGTCCGATTCGATACTGCACATCGAGATAGTTCAGCCCAGTGGCCGCAATCTTGATGAGAACCTCGCCCGCTCCCGGTTTCGGAACGTCAACGTCCTCGTACTTCATCACCTCTGGCCCACCCAGGGCATGGACTCGGACAGCTTTCACGATCACGTCTCCAGTCTTCAGTCCTCAGTCCCCGGTCTTCAGTCCTCGGCCTGTGAACCGTGAACTGTGAACCGCCTCTGCCTACTGCCTACCGCCTACTGCGAGCTCGGCGCAGTCGCCTTCCCTTCCGCGTCGACGTCCTGCTCCCACTGACCGATCAGCGGAAACAACTTGCGGACGATGTCCATGCGCTGATTGGCGAGATCGTTGCGCTCGCCGATGTCGTCTTTGAGATTGAACAGCATCGGGTTGGCCCCATCGAGCATCAGCTTCCAATCGCCTTGTCGCACAGCACGCTGACGACGCGCGGGCAGCGTATACCTGAAGTACAGCGTGCGCTCGACTCGCTGAGCTCCGTCCTTGAGCAGCGGTATCAGGTTGATGCCCTCGAGGCGAGCCTCCGGTGGGATCGGCGACTTGGTGACAGCGAGAATCGTCGCCGTCAGGTCCATCACGATACCGACCTGCGACGATGTCTTGCCCGCGGGGATCTGGCCCGGCCAGCGGAAGATCGCGGGCACGCGGATGCCACCTTCCCACACCGACTGCTTGCGATGGAACAGCGGCGCGTTGCGCGAGAGCCATTCGCCACCGTTGTCGTTGGTGAAGATCACCAGCGTGTTGCGCGACAGCCCCCGGCGGTCGAGCGCGGCGAGGATCTGGCCGACACCGCGATCCGCCCGCTCGAGGATGGCGACGTAGTCCTGTCGCGTGCTCGTCGGATCGTCCTGCGGTTGAACGAATCGCGCGTTGTTCGGGGCGACCGACGGATGATCCGGCACCTGGAACGGCCAGTGCGCCGCGTTGTAGGCGACCTCCAGAAAGAACGGCCGCGCCGCGTTCTCTTCGATGAACTTGACCGAGCGGTCGGTGAAAAGATCGGTCGAGTATCCGTCGGCGTGCGTTGGCTCATCGTTCTCGAAGAGGTCGGGCTCGCCGTTCTGATCGGTGTGCTGGTAGTAGTCGAGCAGGCCGCTCTTGAAGCCGAAGAAGTAGTCGAACCCGTGCGCGACCGGACTGAACTCGCGCTTGTATCCCAGATGCCACTTGCCGACAAGCGCGGTCCGATACCCGTTGTTCTTCAACAGCTGCGGCAACGATCGTCCCGTCGGACGCAGCCCCTGCTCCCCCGCTGGCCCGCGAGCCGCGCCAAGAGGAACCTCGATTCGATAGCGCTGCTGATAACGGCCGCTGATGAGCGCCGCGCGCGTCGGTGAACAACTCGGCGCCGCGTAGAAGTCGGTCAGACGCGTACCGTTCTTCGCGAGGCTGTCGATGTTCGGCGTCTTGACGTCGGGCGCCCCATAGCTCCCGATGTCCCCATACCCCACATCGTCGGTGATGATGAGCACGACGTTCGGGCGATCCGCTGTCTGTGCCTGCGCGGTCCCGGCATACCCAAGCGCCATCGCGAGGACCAGGGCAGTCAACACCATTCGCATCGTTGCGTCTCCTGTCACGAGCTGCCGTGCTGCTATTTGAAAATCGCGCGCAGTGCTTCGAACTGCGAAGGGTCAGATTCACCGAGCTTCATTGGTGTCACCGACACGTAACCTTCGTTGACCGCGTGAATATCCGTGCCTTCGGGAGCGGTCGCCCCCTCCTTGTACACGTTCCAGTAGACGGTTCTACCCGAGGGATGCGGCGTCTCGGCGAATCGCTCCTCGCCACTCCGCTGCAAGGCCTGGGTCGTGATGCGGTAACCGCGATAGCCTCCGGCGGGCATCGCAGGCACATTCACGTTGAGGAACGTGTTGCGAGGCAGGCCGTACTGCTTCACGCGGCGGGCAACGCCCAACACTTCCTCGGCGGCGTTGCCGTAGTTCCGATTCGCACCGTCCTCCTGGACCGAGGCCGCAATCGCCGGAACGCCGTGCATGGCGGCTTCGCGCGCCGCACCCACCGTCCCCGACAGATAAGCCGTATATCCGAGGTTGTACCCGCGATTGATCCCCGAGACGACCAGGTCAGGCAATGCGGTCACGATGTTGCGAATCGCCACGTTGACCGTCGTCGCCGGAGTCGCCGTCAGGCCGATTGCTTTCAAGCCGTTCGGAAGCGTCAGGTCCTCACGAAGGATCGGTTCACTCGTGACGATCGAATGTCCCTTGCCGCTCTGGTTCTCGGCCGGCGCGACGATGATGACTTGTCCGATGGCCTGAAGAATCTGTGCGACAGCCGCGATCCCAGGGGCACGCACGCCGTCGTCATTGCTGATCAGGATTCGGTACGGAGGTGGTTGCTGCGCGTCCACCGGGACGAACAGCCACGAGCAGAGTATGAGTGCGAGAACGAGACGTACTCTCGGCATGCCGCCGAGATTATCAGAATGTCGGTGTGGGGCGCCGCTGCCCGAGCCTGTAGATCGCCCAGACCAACAACGCCAGCAGCGCGACGGGGACGAGCGGCGCCAGCAATGAGAGCAGGCCGACGATCACTCCGCCGATGACCAGCAGCGCGAGGATCAGCAGGCCGACGGGCGCCAGGATAAAGCCGAGAATCCCCCCGATGATCCCGAACACCACTCGGAAGAGCCCGAAGATCATGGCGAAGAAGAACCCGAACAGGCCGAAGAAAAGGCGGAAGGGCAGGGTGATGACCCAGAAGATCAACCCGAACAGCATGAAGGGAATTGCGATCAGCCCTGCGAAGGCCATCCCCACTGCGCACAGGAACAGGAAGGTCAACATCCTATTCGCACCTACGGGAGGTGCCGGGAAAAGGTTCCGTCCGGATCTGAATGGCTACTCGCGCGGGATCGGCTTGTCGGTAGAAGGCACTTCGTACTGGACGAGGCAGCGCTTTACTTCTTCCATCGCCACCCGCTCAGCCTTATGCGGGGTCACGCGGTGCTGCTCCACCGGCGTGTCATCGTCGCTGAGGCGAACACGAGCGCCACGTCGCAGCTGCTTCGCGCGCATGGCCGCCACGTCAACGAAGAGAAATCGACTTTCGATGGGAGGCGCTTTGACCGGAGCGATCGGCGCGGACTCTTCGCTTGCCTCTGGGTCGGTGACATCGAGGGTCTCGTCCATAAGGTATGCAGTATGCAGTATGCGGTAGGCGGCATACAACCCGCCGCCCACCGCTACTGCCTACCATCTACTGCCTACTACAAGGACATACTACGCGGCGACGTCAACGTTGATCGTGCGTGGCTTCGCTTCCTCGCGATACGGCAGCTTCACCGTGAGCACACCGTTCTTGTAATCAGCACTGACCTTCGAGGCATCCACCGTATTCGGCAGGGTGAACGAACGCGCGAATGAACCATATCGGCGCTCGACGCGGCGGAACTGCTCCTCCTGCACGTCGGTCGGAAGACTCTTGGTCCCCTTGAGAGTGAGCGTGTTGTTCTCCACGGTAACCTCGACGTCTTCCTTGTTCACGTCCGGCAGTTCTGCCTTGATGACCAGGTCGTGCCCCGCGGTCTCGTAGATGTCGACCGGCGGCACCCAGTTGCCGCGCGAGGTCAGCTCCTCGTCGCGAAGATAGACGTCACCGAAGAACCGGCTCAGGTCACGAAACGGATCGAATCGAGTAATGGTCATTTTCCTTCTCCCTCAGGCGGGTCTTCAGACCCGCCTCTACTTACTTACGCATCTACAACTTCGCCCTCGACGACGTCGTCGTGGCGGGCGTTCGGCCCCTGGCTCTGGCCCGGTGCCTGATTCTGGTTCTTGTAAAGCTGCTCGGCGATCGAGTGGGACGCCTTCTGCAGTTCGTCACTCGCCGCGCGAATCGTCTCGAGGTTGTCCCCCTTGACGGCATCTCGCACGACTCCAATCGCGCGCTCGACACGCTCGACATCGACAGCCGGCAGTCGGTCGCGGTTCTCGTTGATCGTCTTCTCCACCGAGTAGGCGAGCGAGTCCGCCTGGTTCCGTGCGTCGATGACTTCGCGCCGGACCTTGTCCTCCGCAGCGTGACCCTCTGCGTCTTTGACCATGCGATTGACGTCGTCCTTGCTCAGGCCCGAAGAGCCGCTGATCGTGATCTGCTGCGCCTTGCCCGTGGCCACGTCCTTCGCTGTCACATTGACGATGCCGTTGGCGTCGATGTCGAACGCGACTTCGATCTGCGGCATGCCTCGCGGCGCGGGCGGCAGGCCGACCAGGTGGAAGCGCCCAAGCGTCCGGTTGTCGCGCGCCATCTGACGCTCGCCCTGCAGCACGTGGACCTCGACGCTGGTCTGGTTGTCCGTCGCCGTTGAGAAGACCTCGCTCTTCCGGGTCGGGATCGTCGTGTTGCGGTTGATGAGCGTCGTCATCACACCACCCAGCGTCTCGATGCCGAGCGACAGCGGCGTCACGTCGAGCAGCAGGACGTCCTTGACCTCGCCCTTCAGCACGCCGCCCTGAATCGCGGCGCCGATGGCCACGACTTCGTCAGGGTTGACGCCCTTGTGGGGCTCCTTGCCGAAGAAGTCCTTCACCATCTGCTGAATCTTCGGCGTGCGCGTCGAACCGCCGACGAGCACGATCTCGTCAACGTCCGACGGCTTGACGCCGGCATCGTCGAGCGCCTGCTTCAACGGGCCCATCGATCGCTGCAGCAGATCGTCGACGAGCTGCTCGAACTTCGCCCGCGTCAACTTCATCTGCAGGTGCCTGGGACCGGACTGATCTGCCGTAATGAACGGCAGGTTGATGTCGGTCTCGAACACGGTCGACAACTCGATCTTGGCCTTCTCCGCCGCCTCCTTGAGACGCTGGAGCGCCATGCGGTCCTTCAGCAGATCGATCCCATCGCTCTTCTTGAACTCCGCCGCCATCCAGTCCACGACGCGCTGATCGAGATCGTCTCCGCCAAGATGCGTATCGCCGTTGGTGGACTTGACCTCGACGATGCCTTCGCCGACTTCGAGGATCGACACGTCGAACGTGCCGCCACCGAAGTCGTACACGACGATCGTTTCGTCCTTCTTCTTGTCGAGGCCGTACGCCAATGCCGCCGCGGTCGGCTCGTTGACGATCCGCAGCACGTTCAGACCGGCGATCTTGCCGGCGTCCTTCGTGGCCTGCCGCTGTGCGTCGTTGAAGTACGCCGGCACGGTAACGACGGCGTCAGTGATCTTCTCGCCGATGTAGTCCTCCGCCGCGGTCTTCAGCTTCTGGAGCACCATCGCGGAGATCTCGGGAGGCGAATACTTCTTGCCTCGCACGTCCACCCACGCGTCGCCGTTCGACGCCTTGATCACCGGATACGACACGCGCGCGATCTCCTGCGCCACCTCCGCATGCTTGCGGCCCATGAAGCGCTTGATCGAGAACACGGTGCTCTCCGGGTTGGTGACGCTCTGACGCTTGGCCACCTGGCCAACGAGGCGCTCGCCTTCCTTCGTGAAGGCGACGATGGAGGGGGTCGTCCGCGAACCTTCCTGGTTCACGATGACCGCCGGCTCCCCGCCTTCCATGACGGCAACGACCGAGTTGGTCGTACCCAAATCGATTCCGATGACCTTGCTCATCTGTTCTATTCCCCCGTGAACAAAATGATAGGGTCTATATGAGTGTTTGTCAAGCATATGATCTTAGTAATATTAACTCATATAAGACGTAGCTTGCTTTAGGTCCTAGACTCTAGGCTTTAGGCGGTCCCACGCGAGTACCGAGAGCCCAGAGCCGAGAGCCCAAAGCCGTGAGATCATGCTTCCGTGCTCGAGTTCTCGTTCCTTCCCACCACTGAATCGCGCGAGTTGGTGGACGACCTCCGCCAGGTCTTCGCCGACCTGGCCGCGACGCTCGGCCCTGAGCAGCGGTCGCATTCAGGTGAGTACCACCCGTCGCTCGATGTCGTCGAGACGTCGAATGCCGTCGAAATCGTCGTCGATGTGGCAGGCGTGCCTCGCGAAGCGGTGCGAGTCCTCTTTCGCGGTGACGTCTTGATCGTGGCGGGCGAGAAAGCCCCTCCCCCGACGACGTCAGAGCCGAACTTTCATCTCCTCGAACGCGGCTTCGGCCGCTTTGCACGCGCCGTGCGCCTGAGTGGCGCCTTCGAGATCGGACGGGCGGAAGCCAGACTCACGAGCGGCGAGTTGACGATCATTCTTCCCAGGCGACTCGATCGTCGCGGTCAGGTACAGACGATTCCGATTCAGGGCGACACGCGGCAACCGGCATGAACATCCTGTTCATCGGCGACATCGTCGGCCGCCCCGGCCGCGAGTTGATTCGCAAAGGGCTGCGGGCGCTCATCGATCATCACGGCGTCGACTTCACGATCGCGAACGCCGAAAACTCCGCGGCGGGATTCGGCGTGACGAAGGACATCGGCGACGCGCTGCTCGACTGGGGCGTGGACGTGATGACGTCCGGCAATCACATCTTCGACAAGCGCGAGGTCATCCCGTACATCACCGGCGAACCACGCCTGCTGCGTCCGGCCAACTACCCGGCGGGCGTTGCCGGTCGAGGTTCGTATCTTGCGCAGACGGGTGACGGCCGTGCCGTCGGCGTCGTCAATGTCATGGGTCGCGTGTTCATGACGCCGATCGACGATCCGTTCGCAGTCGTCCTCAGAGAGATCGAAGCGCTTCGATCCCGGACGCGCGTCATCGTCGTCGACTTCCATGCCGAGGCGACCAGCGAAAAGATCGCCATGGGCTGGCATCTCGACGGCAAAGCCACGCTCGTCGTCGGCACACACACGCACGTGCAGAGCGCCGACGAACGCGTGCTGCCGAACGGCACCGCGTACATGACCGATGCCGGCATGACCGGGCCACACGACGGGATCATCGGCATGGAGCGCGAACCCTCGCTCACGCGCTTCCTCACCGCTATGTCGTCGAAGCTGGAACCGGCGAGCGCGAATCCACGGTTGAACGGCGTCCTCGTGAGCGCGGACGAAAAGACCGGTCGCGCGACGTCGGTGACGCGCCTGAGTTACTCCGAACAGGACCTCGCGAGTCTGTCCGCACGCGCGAAAACCGCATCCCGAGTCCCGCATCCCGAGTTGCCAGTCCCGACTAAATGAGCCTCTTCGATCTGCCGTTCGAGGAACCCGACGAGACGGTCGATCACGAGGACACCCCGCCGCCACCGCCACAACGACGAGTTCTCACCGTTTCCGAGTTGACCGCTGACGTTCGCAGGCTGCTCGAGGACCGTTTCTTTGAAATCTGGGTGGAGGGCGAGCTTTCGAATTGCAAGGTCTGGAACACCGGGCACCTCTATTTCACGCTCAAGGACGCCAACGCCCAGATCAAGGGCGTCATGTTTCGCTCCTCGCTGCGACTGCTCCGCTTCAAGCCGCAGGACGGGCTGCGAGTCGTCGCGCGTGGACGGATCAGCGTCTACGACCCCAAGGGCGAGTATCAAATCGTCTGCGAGCATCTCGAGCCGGAAGGACTGGGCGCGCTGCAACTCGCCTTCGATCAACTGAAGAAGCGCCTGATCGCCGAGGGACTCTTCGACCAGGCGCGCAAACGCCCGCTTCCTGCCCTGCCACGAAAGATCGGTATCGTCACCTCGCTCGACGGGGCCGCTGTGCGCGACATCATCAACGTACTGCGACGCCGCTATGCGAACGCGCATCTCGTGATTCGGCCGACACGCGTGCAGGGCGAAGGCGCGGCGCTCGATATTGCTCGGGGGCTGCGCGCGATTGCCAGGGTGAAGGGGGTCGACGTCATCCTCGTCGGCCGCGGCGGCGGATCGATCGAAGATCTCTGGTCGTTTAACCAGGAGGTCGTCGCACGAGCGATCGCGGGTTCGCCTGTGCCGGTGATCTCGGCAGTCGGCCACGAGACCGATGTCACCATCGCGGACTTCGTCGCTGACGTGCGTGCGCCGACCCCGTCGGCAGCCGCGGAAATCGTCGTGGCGCGGAAGGACGAGTTCGTGGCGCGCATCGATCGACTTGTCAGAGGCGTGCAGGCGGCGATGTCGACGCGCACGCATCGGCTGGAGTCGAAGCTGCGCTCGCTCGACGGTCGATCCGGCTTCGCCGGCATGCGTGGCCACCTCGCGCTGCGCGGCCGGCACGCCGACGAACTGACGTTCGAGCTGCGACGCGCGCTGCAGGCGAGCCTGGCGTCGCGCGAGCGCGCGTATCGGCGCCTGCAGCTGACACTCGAACGATTCGACCTGCGCCGCCGCCTGGCCGGCGTCAAGTCGAGGCTCATCGCGGGTGACGGGCGCCTGCAGTCGGCGATTCACCAGCGGACGCACACGTTCAGCGCGCGCCTCGGGGCATCGGCGGCACGACTCGACAGCCTGAGCCCGCTTGCCGTCCTCGGTCGCGGCTACGCCGTATGCTGGAACGCAGACCGCACTGAAATCGTCCGCGACGCCTCGCGCATCGACGCGGGCTCACAGGTCCACGTCACGCTCGAGAAGGGCGAGTTGACGTGTGAGGTCAGGGACAAGAAGCTCTAAGCGGTCCGAGGGTGCGATGGGACGACGGTGCGAAGGTCCAGTGCGACGGTGCGAGGGTCCGAAGGTACACTGAGGACCGAGGACTGCAGACTGTGGACCCCACGATAAAAGACTTCGAGACTGCGATCGCCGAGCTCGAGACCATCGTCAAGAAACTCGAAGAAGGCGACCTTGCGCTCGAAGCGTCGCTGCAGCTCTACGAGCGCGGTGTGCACCTCTCGCGCTTCTGTCACGCGCGGCTCGAAGAGGCTGAGAAGCGGATCGAGATCCTCAACGAGCGCGGTGAGGTCAGGCCGGCACCGCCCGGGTTCGGTGTCGAAAACGGTCCCGCGAAGGGCAGGGAGTGAAAACCGCAGAAGGACTCGGCGCGTACCTCGATGCTCGCCGTGCAGAAGTCGAAGCCGCACTCGCGGGATTCCTGCCGGCACCGCCCGAGGCGCCTGCCATCGTCGACTCGGCGATGCGCTACAGCCTGCTCGCCGGCGGCAAACGGCTGCGGCCGATTCTGTGCCTTGCGGGCGCAGACGCCGTTGGGGGCGAACGACACCTCGCGCTACCGGCGGCGTGCGCGATTGAGTTGATCCACACCTACTCCCTGATCCATGACGACCTGCCCGCCATGGACGACGACACCATGCGGCGTGGCAGGCCCACGCTGCACATCGTCGCCGGAGAAGGCATGGCAATCCTGGCCGGTGACGGACTGCTCACCGAGGCGTTTCATCTGCTTGCCCGCGAGCCCGTGAGCGGAGATTCGCTTGTCGCCGCCCGCAAGCTGCGGGTCATCGAGACCGTTGCGCTTGCCGCCGGCGTCGTCGGGATGGTTGGCGGGCAAGCCATCGATCTCGCGTCGGTCACGCCCGATCCGAAGGGACAACTGCATCCAGTCGTCGATGCTTCGTCGCTGCGTGCGATGCACGCACGAAAGACCGGCGCTCTCATTCGCGCAGCGGCAGTGTCAGGCGCCATCATGGGCGGCGGATCCGACCAGCAGATCGTGGGCATCGACGCGGCCGCGAGCGAGTTTGGGTTGGCGTTTCAAATCGTCGACGACATCCTCGACGTAGAAGGCGTTGCTGCCACGCTTGGAAAGACCACCGGCAAGGACGCTGCCGCTGGCAAACCCACCTACCCCGCGCTCTACGGCCTGGAGACGTCGCGCCGCATGGCCGTTGAGTGCCTCGAGCGCGCCGAAGCCGCGCTTCGATCCGCACGTGTTGACGATCAACGGCTGGTCGCAATCGGTAAATGGATCGTCAACAGGTCGAATTGAAACAACTTCCAGTCTCGAACTCCCAACTCCCAGACACGTTCGATGTTCCTGGGAGTTGGCGGTTGGCAGTCGGGAGTTGAGGATGCCCCGCATCCGTTTAGACCAACTCGTCGTCGAACGCGGACTCGCTCCCTCGCGCGAGCGTGCGCGCGCGCTGATCCTTGCGGGACAGGTCACGGTTGACGATCGTCCCGCGACGAAAGCAGGGACTGCCGTCGACGATCAGGCTGCCGTCGCGCTCATCACACCAGACCATCCGTATGCCGGTCGCGGCGGCCTCAAGCTCGCGCATGCGCTCGACACGTTTCACATCGAGGTCCGCGGACGTGAGTGCCTGGACATCGGCGCATCGACCGGCGGCTTCACCGATGTGATGCTGCAGCGCGGCGCGGCGCGCGTGGTCGCGCTCGACGTCGGTCACGGCCAGCTCGATTGGAAGCTGCGGAATGACGAACGCGTCGTGGTCATCGAGCACTTCAACGCGCGGCATCTGACACTCGCCCATCTGCCAACGGCGGTTGACATCGTGACGATCGACGTCTCGTTCATCTCGCTTCGACAGATCTTTCCCGCGGTCACACCCGTGCTTCGACCGGGAGCTGACGTCGTCGCGCTCGTCAAACCGCAGTTCGAGGCGGGCCGGACGGAGGTCAGGAAGGGCATCGTGAGAGACGAGGCCATTCATGCGCGCGTGGTCGAAGAGGTCACCGCCGCGGGCGCTGAGGTAGGATTGAGCCGCGTGGCGTCCGCACCGTCTCCTATCACCGGCC
This sequence comes from uncultured Acidobacteriota bacterium, assembly GCA_963772955.1. Lineage (GTDB taxonomy): Bacteria > Acidobacteriota > Vicinamibacteria > Vicinamibacterales > UBA2999 > Gp6-AA40. The sequence goes on from CAVYZF010000011.1 coordinate 785,119, forward strand.
AGAAGGGCAACGTCGAGTTCCTGGTCCACTTCCGACCCTCATGATCGGCGAGATCACCCGCGTCGGCATCGTCGCCAAGAGCGGACTCCATGCGGCCGCCGATCATCTCGACCAGCTGGCGTCGTGGCTGCGCTCTCGCAACATCGAGCCGATCTTCGACACCGATAGCGGCAAGCTCACGAAGGCTGCGGGCGACACGCGATCGCGGGACGACCTGCCGCGCGATGTCGATCTGGTCGTCGTCATGGGCGGCGACGGCACGCTGCTCGGCATGGCGACGCGCACCGCGCTCGCCGGACGCGACACGCCGATCCTCGGCGTGAATTTCGGCAGTCTCGGATTCCTCACTGAAGTGCGCATCGACGAGCTCTACGACGTGCTCGAGTCCGTATTGAACGGCACGGCGACGTTCGACGAACGCGCCATGCTCGCCGCCGATGCGTATCGCGCGCGCGAGCACTTCGATTCGCGCATCGTCCTCAACGACGTGGTGTTCACGAAGGCTGCGCTGTCGCGGATCATCGAGCTGTCGGTATCAGTTGGCACCGGCCTGGTGACGAAGGTCAAAGCTGACGGCCTGATCGTGGCGACCGCGACAGGATCGACAGCGTACAACCTGGCGGCTGGCGGCCCCATCGTGCATCCGCGCGCTGATGCGATCGTCCTGACGCCGATCGCACCACATACGCTGACCAACCGGCCGATCGTCATTCCCGGCAACGAGGTCATCGAGGTCCGGCCGCAGGTGGTGAGCGGCGTCGAAGACATTTACGTCACGTACGATGGCCAGACCGGGTATCCGCTGCAGCAGGATGACGTCGTGCGCGTGCGCCGGTCAGAGCGAACACTGCGCCTGGTCAAGGCGCCGGCGCGGAGCTACTTCGAAGTGCTTCGCGAAAAACTGAAATGGGGCGAACGCGGAGGAAGGGAGTAGGTCATGTCGATGCGTCGAATGATTCCTGCGCTTGTGGCAGCGGCAACGCTGTCCATCGTCGTTGCCGAGGCGCAGCAGAAACCGCCGGTCGTCACGTTTCCACGGATCTACGTGTTCGAGGCAGGCGGCATCGCAGGTCTCGACCCGAAGCTGTTCAACTTCAAGCGTGAAGAGCTGAAGGAAGTGGACTTCGTGAACGTCGCCTATCTGGTCGTGCATCCCAAAGGCACGATCATGTTCGACACAGGCGGCATTCCCGACAGTGCGTTCAAGCCAGGCGGCGGCACGGTGACCGAAGGGATCATGTCGGCGACGAAACCGCTCAAGCCCCAGCTCGCATCCGTTGGCTACAAGCCGTCAGACATCCGGTACCTGATCCTCTCGCACTACCACTCCGATCACACCGCCAACGCCAACGACTTCGCGGGAGCGACGTGGATCGTTCAGAAGGCTGAACGCGACTTCATGTTCTCGGACAAACCTCAGGGCATCATTCAGCCCGCGCAGTACAGCGCGCTCAAGAACGCGAAGACGACGGTGCTGAACAACGAGGACCTCGATCTGTTCGGCGACGGGAGCGTGGTGCTCATGTCCACGCCGGGGCACACGCCGGGCCATCAGGTGCTCGTCGTCAAACTCCCGAGGCGTGGACCTGTGGTGTTGTCGGGCGACCTGTATCACTACCCGGAAGAGCGGGCGACCGGCAGAACACCGACGTTCGAGTTCAACGCCGAGCAGTCAGCGGCATCGAGGAAGAAGATCGAGACGTTCGTCAAGCAGAACAAAGCCGAGCTCTGGATCGAGCACGACATCGCGACGCACGCGAAGCTGCCGAAGGCGCCGGGCTTCGTTGAGTGAGAACGGTGGCTACCCCACTCGTTGTTCACGACACACCGAGTCACAGAGGCACTGAGACTTCTTATCACTCTGTGCCTCACAGCCTCTGTGTGTCGTAATCGGAAGATCAGTCGCGTTCGCTAGGGCACGACCGGGCTCGTGCGAGCCTCGCCGCCTTCGACGCCGACCATCATCTGCGGTCCGTAATTGTTCTCCTGACAGATGTACTCGAACGTCTCCAGGTTTGGAGTCCAGCGCAGGGTGTACCCGCTCGTCCACTGCGCGGTATAGGCGCCGGGGTCGTCCACCGTCAATTCGTACTTCAGCGTGTTCATGTCCAGCCGCGTCACTCGTTCGATCGTGTGAAGCCGGTCGGTGTGTGGCATCGCCCATCGCTCCAGCCACGCGCTCTCGTCGATGCCGACCGTGTCGATAACCAGCGTGTCACCTTCCCACCATCCGATCGAGTGGCCGAAGGCGCTCGGCTCGATCTTGACCGGATGCGAGCGGCCATCCATGTAAATCACACGGTAGGAGTGCGCACCGCCGGTCTGAAACAAGTAAACCCGATCGCCGCCGGGAAGGTTCATGAGCTCGATGCCATACGCCGTCCCGAACGACCGGGCGGCAGGAGATGGCTTGCAACGCGTATACGGCTCGTCGGCGAGAAACCTTGCGTGCCGCACGTCGAGCAGCGCCTGCGCCCACGGCTGCAGCGGTATCTCTTGGAGATCCACGAGGCCAGGCCGCGGCCGGCCGCCAACCGACTCGTAGTTCTTTGGATTGGTCGCGAGGGGTTCCGCACCCTCCCACAAACCTGTCGTGCCGGGAGCGGCTCCGAGATTGATGGTGCCGTCCGGCCAACGCGGTACCGGAGCCGAGGGACGAGGCGGACCGCCGCCGCGAGCCTGCGCGCCCGCTGTTGACGCGCCGAGGATCGTCAGCACGCACGCAAGTAGAATCGTCACCTTCATCCGGAACAGGCTAACGCATTTGGGACGACGTGCGCATCGAGGTCACCGGGCGCTTTCGCCACACGAGCTGAGACGCTGAGGTATCGTGACGCCGTGCGGCTGATTGCCAGCGCGTTCACGCTCGCATTGCTGACCGTCTCCGTTGGAGCGCAGACGTTTCGGCTCGGCGACGTCGTTGCCCGCCTGGATGGCTATCTCCAGGGCTATGAGGATCGACTGGCGAACGTCGTCGCGGAAGAAGCGTATCGGCAGTGGGTCGAGCAGGGTCCGACGACTGGCCGTTTGACGACGTCACGGATGCTTCGCTCGGACTTTGCACTGACGCTCACCCCCGAACGCAACCGCTGGGTCGGATATCGCGACACATTCGAAGTGGACGGTGTTCCGGTGCGCGACCGCGAGGAACGCCTGCAGCGACTGCTGAGCAGCGGCGAAGTCAGGCAAGCGGCCCGCATCGCCGAGCAGAACGCCCGGTTCAACCTCGGCGAGGGTCTCATCTCGCGCAACATCAACGTCCCGACGTTTGCGCTGGAGATGATGCACCCGCGGTTTCGGGACCGTGTCAAGGTGCGCCGGACGGGCACCGACGTTCTCGATGGCCGTCCGGGCTGGCTCATCGAATTCCGCGAGCAGAACCTCCTCACGTTGGTGCGTACCCCGGAAGGAGACGATCAGCCTTCGCGCGTGGTCGCGCTCGTCGACATCCAGACCGGCGAGGTGCTCCGGACCGTCCTGACATGGGAGCGCGTGAAAGGGTCGATCGCCGTGTCATACGGCTATGCCCCCGGTATTCCGGTGCCCGTGCCGATCCGCATGGCCGAGCGCTACGTCACACGCAGCGGCGAACTCGTCGCCGGTGAGGCGACGTACGCCAACTTTCGGCAATTCGAGACGAGCGCACGGATCATCCCGTGAGGTGACCGCCGGCAGTGTGCTCAAATTGCCGAAAGGGTTTGACGTCAGGAGCTGCTGTGAGTGTCTCTGCTCTGTATTCGGCCAACGTTCTATTCAGGGGAACGCTTAAGTTATTGGCGTTCGTGTTCTTATCATTCGCTGCCATTCTTTCGGCATCAGCAGGTTACGGCTTGCTCAAATCGCTGTTTCAGGCTCTGAACAGCGGTGCAGCGATTGGCGTTGCTGAAGTATCCACGCATAGTGGACTAACCTTCGCCCTTTTCGTGTTGGCCGGGTTAGGCGCATATCTTGCGAAGAAGTGTTACTGGTAGTGCGCCCTGGCACCGATTGACGCGGGCGGTGGCCCTCAGTGCCTCACCGCCTCGGTGTGTCGTGACTCGAATCGGCCGAGCTGTTACTGACGAGCGACGAAACTCGCCCGCAGCTTTTCTCGATCGACGCGATGGCCACGCAGATACACGCTCGAGATCTTGCGCGTGTTCGTGATGTCATCGAGCGGGTTGGCATCGAGGACGACGAAGTCGGCGCTCTTGCCGGCTGCGATCATGCCGAGATCGTTGAGCCCGAGAATCTCGGCCGACGTGCGCGTGGCGGCGACGAGGACCTTCGCCGAAGGAATGCCCGCCATCACCATGTTCTCGAGCTCGGCGTGCATCGTCCAGCCGATGAACTGATCGCCCTGCTGACCACCGCCGTCGGTGCCGACGCCGATCTTCACGCCGGCGGCGCTCAGTTGAGAGATGCCGCGAGCCAGGCGATCCCACGCGTCCTGCGATCGTTTGAGCTGCGCAGGCTCTGTCAATGGAAAGCGGCCCTGCAACCGTTTGATCTGCTCGGCCAGGACCGTTTCGAGAATCAGCGGGTGAGCCGGATTCAGCCAGGGCGCGTAGACCGCGCGATGCGGCCCGCCCAACGCCGAGAGCACTGCCGTATTCGGATGCTGCTTGAAGAGCGACACGAGCTCTTCGTCGGTGTCGCTGATCATATGCGCGAAGACATCGATACCCGCGCGAAGCAGCGCCTTCGCATCACCCAGCTCCGTCGCGTGCACGGCGACGCGCAGCTTGTTCTTGTGTGCTTCGTCGACGATCGCGCCGTAGAGTTCGGGCGTCAGCTTTTTGATCGTGCCGCCACGATCATCCACCCACGTTTTGATCAACGTGACCTTGCGCGGAACCAGCTCCTGCACCGATGCGCGTGCGCCCTCCGGCGTCGTCACCGGGAACGCCGCCTGCCGCATGTTGTCCGGACTGATTTCGACGAGAGGCGCCAGTCCGCGACCGGCGGTCAGGAACCTCGCCGCATCGGGATACTTGCCGGCCAGGATGTCGTCGCGGATCTGGAACGGCAGCTCGCCAAAGTCGCTGCCCATCGACTGGCTCGCGGCCACGCCGAAGTACGCGAACCGGTGCATATGATCGAGGATGTTCTCTCGCGTGTAGTTGACTGCGCCGCTCGTCAGGTTCTTCATGTAGCCGATGTGCGAGTGCCCATCGACGAGCGCAGGAATCACCGTCTTGCCGCTTAGATCTACTCGAGCGGCGCCGGAAGGCGCTGCGACCTCACCGCGCCGTCCGACGCGCGTGAATCGCGCATTCTCGACGAGGAACGCGGAGCTCTCGATCGGCGCATTACCGTCGCCGACGATGAGGCGCGCCCCCTCGTAGAGGATGGCGCGCGCATCAGGGGGCTGCTGAGCGCCTGCGTCAGCGAGGCAGACGCAGGCGAACAGACAGGCGATGGCGAACGCGGATCGACGCATCGAGCTGCGCCAGACTACTTCCTCGTCGCCGGAATGTCACCCTCGACAATCGTGAGAACGAATCCAGCGGCTGGGCCTTTCCCGTCTCCCTCAAACCGGACCGATCCACCGATCGGCGGGAAGAGGAAGATCGTCTGGGACTGCGCAAACGCAGCCTGTTTACCTCCACCACCCGACATCTCGATCGCAAGGGCGTCACCATCGACGGAAATGGTCCAGATGCCGAGCATCGGAACGTCGTAGGTGCCGGCATAGCGCTGGAGAATCTCGCGCGACACCTTGATCGATGACTTCCGATCATCGGACACGCGCCCGACGAGTCGATCGCGATCCTTCTCGTTCTCGAGGCACACATACTCGAGCAACTCCGTGTCGGGCACCAGGTTGACGTCAACGTCGATCGTCCACGGCTTCGCATACGCCTTCGGATCGTCGAACGTGATCGCAGCCTTCATGTGGCCGAAGTCCGTTCGACGGAAGCGTTCCGTCATGTGCAGCGCTTCGCTGTGCGGATGGCCGGTGAAGTCGAGCCATGTCCGGTCGTTGTATCCGGACGTTTCGACAACAAACGTGTCCCCTTCCCATCGCGCCACGGAGTAGCCCATCCATGTCGGGGTGGGATCAACTGGCAGCGTTCTCCCGTCCGTGAAGACCTCCCGGATCGGGCTCGATTCGTATAGGAAGAAGGAGACATACATCTCACTACTCCCTAAATAGGGTTAACGCCTACAGGGGTGATGCCGGAACAGCCGTAACTCGAAGGTATGCTCGCGGGGAATTGAGTGAGATTATACGTGCTCGGTTGTCGAGCTCGGGAGGCTTCCTCATCATGAAGAACCGCTTCGGTCTGGCTGTCTGCGTCACCACGTTGCTTGCGCTGCCCGCTGTCGCTCGCGCGGCCGACTATCACCACGTCCATCTCGCATCGCCGAATGTGCCGGAGGCCGTTCAGTGGTACATCGCGAACATCGGTTGCACGGCGATGAACCGCCCCGACGCGTGTCAGATTGGGACGACGCAATTGATCTTCGCGAACCGGAAGCCGGATGCGGGCAGCGAAGGCTCAGGCGTCGATCACATCGGGTTCTCCTTCGCCGATCTCACGGCGAAGATGCGTGCGTTTCAGGCAGCGGGCGTCAAGGTCACGACCGCAGCGCGCGACGTGCCCGGCCTCTTCAAGGTGGGGTTCATCGAGGACCCATGGGGCACGCGCATCGAAGTGGTCGAAGACAAGGAGACGCTCGGCTTTCATCACGTCCATCTGATCTCGGCAAATCCCGAGGCAACGCTGAAGTGGTATCAGAACATCTTCGGTGGCCAGAGCGACCGGCTCAAGGGGCGCATGGATGGTTTGCGTTACGGCTCGGTATGGCTGCTCATCGACAAGGTCAATGAGGGGCTCACGCTCGCCGCCACGCAGGGGCGCTCGATCGACCATCTCGGGTTCGCCTTCGACGACCTCGACGCCGCCGCCGCCGAGATCAAGAAGAAGGGCGTCACGTTCCAGGCCGAACCGCGTCCGTTCACGAATGCCGCCGGGACGAATATGAAGATCTCGTTCATCGTCGGACCAGACGATGTCCGCATCGAGGTCGTGCAGCCGAAGGCGTAAGAACGCAGGAGGGATACATGTCGATCGTCGATGATTTGGTCGAGAACCTCGTTGAACGGAACGCCGTGAAGTTGAACGGCACGCTGACCATCTCGCTGGTGGACGGCGGCCTCGCGGTGAAGGGGCGCCTCTTTTCGACCCTCCGGGATCAGAAGAAGGGCAAGGACCTCCTCAACGTGGACATTCCGGTCGACGCGCAGGTCAGGGTTGGCGATGTCGTCGTTCCCGTTCCGCAGATTAAGTAACGAACACCGGCAGACTCACTCAACACGCTCGCACGAGGCAGGCCCACATGTCTGATGTGAAGACGTTTGTCGATACCGTCGGGAAGGACGTCACCACCGTCGCCGCTCCCAGAATCGAGTCGCTCGCGGCCGGGATCAATGACAAGGTGCTGAACACGTACGGCCCGCGCGTGTCCGCGTTCGCGAACGACCTGGTCAAAGACATCATCAGCGAGCAGTCAGCGACTGTTCGCGATTTCGTGACAGCGCTGATTCAGGAGCTCTGCCAGCGATATCGTCCCGAGCTCGTCGGAGATGTGCGTGCTCACATCTCGCAGGGCGGTCTCGATCTAACCGGCCAGGGCGTGAAGCTCGATCTGAAACGTCAGGACACCGGTGCCGTTGTTGCCTCGCTCGACATCCCCATCGCGATCCGCATCAACGTGAGCGATCTGGCTGTCACCCTCAAGGACACGACCATCAAGCTCGACGTCGTGAAGTAGTCAGACTCGATTCGAGGCGACATGAACACGCTGTTGCAAGACATTCGATTTGCGATTCGGATGTTGTGGCACGTCCCTGCCTTCACGTTGGCGGCTGTCAGCACGCTCGCTCTTGGCGTTGGAGCCACAACGGCGATCTTCAGCGCTGCCAACGCCGCCCTGCTCCGCCCGCTGCCGTACCCGAACGCGCAGGATCTGCGAACCGTGCGGACGATATTCACCGACGGCAACGTGACGAGCGGTCGCGTCGCGCCTGTGGAGCTGACCAGGCTCAACGATCGATCGCTATCGCTGCCGATCGAACGTGCGGCAGTGTCGGCGAAGTTCGACGTCACTTTGCTTCTCTCGGATAACACACCGCGCGCGGTCATTGCGCACGGAGTCAGCGAAGGCTTCTTCGAGCTGATCGGCCTGCCCCACACGCTCGGGCGCGGCTTCATCCCCGAGCACTATCAGGCGAACGGGCCGAGCCCGGCGGTCGTCATCTCTCATCGCCTGTGGCGCGAGGTGTTCAACAGCGACCCGGCGATCATCGGCAAGCCTCTGCGACTGGCCCAGGCAAGCCCAACGATTGTCGGCGTCGCTGCCCGCGATCTCGACGTGCCACAGGGAAACGACATCTGGTTCACGATGCGCTTCGATCCCAACAGCGTGGCACACAGCTTCGATGGCTACATGCGAGTGCGCCCCGGCACGACCGACGAACAGCTTCGCAGCACACTCGAAGTCGTGGCGCAGGGGCTCGGGCGCGATTATCCGGGGCCGGAAACCAACCGTGCGTTCATCGTCACGCCGTTCGTCGATGCCATGGTGGGCGATCTGAAGCCCACGCTCATCATCGTGCTCGCTGCCACGGGGCTCTTGCTGCTGCTCGCGTGTGTCAACGTGACCAACCTGCTGCTGGCACGTGGGGCCAGTCGCGTGCGCGAGATGGCCGCGCGTGCGGCGCTCGGCGCGAGCCGCGGCCGCCTCGTGCGTCAGCTGCTGACAGAGTCGGCGGTGCTTGCCGCCACCGGCGCGGTCGCGGGCCTGGTGCTCGCCTTCGTCGGCGTGCGCGCCCTGCTCACCTACGGCGCATCGAAGCTTCCCAGACTTGAAGCGGTTCCGTTCGACACCTCCGTCTTCCTCTTCGTCTTGCTCGCGCTCGTGACGAGCGCTCTGGTGGTCGGCATTGCGCCGGCGTTCCAGCTCGCACGAACCGGCCTCGAGACACTGCTCAACGAGAGCGGCCGGTCGGTTCGCGGCAACCGGAATACGCATCGGACGCTGCGCGTGCTGATCATCGGCGAGATCGCGGTCGCCATCACCCTCGTCGCCGGCTCGGGGTGGGTCGTCAAGAGCTTTGCGAACCTGCAGGCAATCGATCCAGGGTTCGACGCTCGCGGCCGGCTGGTCACGAACCTGACGCTGACGTTCTCGCGCTTTCGCAACCCCGGAGAGGTGACGACCTGGACGCGCACACTGTTCGAGAACATCGGCCGAATCGAGGGAGTGACTGCCGTCGGCTCCTCGTCGATGTTTCCGACACGACCCGACACCGACGCAACGCCACTCGTTCACGTGGAAGGCGTCACGACGCCGCCTGTCGTGTCGAGACGACGAGTGGTCAGCGCGGGATTCTTCGATGCGATGGGCATCCGCATCCGGCAGGGCCGCGGCTTCACTGACGACGACCGCGCCACGGGTGCTCCGGTGGCGATCGTGAACGAGAGCTTTGCGCGCCGGTACATGCCCGGCATGGATCCATTGAATGGGCAACTCACGTTTGGTTTCCCCACCATCCAGCCGCAACCGCTACGCGCGGTGGTCGGGGTCGTGAGCGACGTGAGATATACGTCGCTCACCGCGGACTCCGAGCCTGCCTTCTATGTCGTGGCGGATCAAGCTCCGATGCTGCAGATGTCCGTGGCGATCGCGACGTCGCTCGCCGATCCGCGTGTCGCCGTCGACGCCATCCGCGCCGAGATCTCGAAGGCCGATCCGCTGCTCGCGTTCGAAGTGGAGCCGGTGGACACTCTCGTCTCGTCGACGCAGAGCCGGCAGAAGCTCGGGATGACGTTGATGCTGGTGTTCGGCGCGATGGCCGTGACGCTGGCGGCGATTGGAATTTACGGCGTCATCGCGTACGCGTCGGCTGAGCGAAGCCGCGAGTTCGCGACACGCATGGCACTCGGCGCGTCTTCGTCGAATGTGTTCTGGTTGCTCGCGGGCCAGGCGCGTGTGCTTGCGCTGGTTGGAGGCGTCCTCGGTCTCGGCACTGCCTATGCAGCCGGACGGCTCGCCTCGTCGTGGCTCTACGAGGTGCGAGCCTCGGATCCGATGGTCCTCGCCGGCGCCCTCGCCGTCGTCCTTGCGGTGACGATCTGCGCGACGCTGATTCCCGCGCGTCGCATGTCGCGAACGGATCCCGCGAACGCACTGCGCGCAGACTAACGGACTTCACGGCGGGTCTGAAGACCCGCCGATACAACGTAGAGGCGGGCCTTCAGGCCCGCCTGGTCGGAACTATCGCGGCGCGACGCAGCTGAAATTCGCTGCATCGTCGATGCTGCCCTGCCCCTTGTAGCGAGCAACCTGCGGATACGGGCACAGCGGCCGCGTGCGTACGACTTTTCCGTCGGTCACCTTGCTCGCGACGAGCTGCTCCGGCGCCTTGCCCTTCTCCACCCAGTCGATCACAGCCGTGACGGCATCATTGCGATCGGGGCCAACACCGCCACCGCAGTGCGCCATCCCGGGCACCATGAAGAGGCGCACGAACTCAGTGGTGTCCTTGCCGTTCTTTGCGACGACGTCCTCGTAATACTTCACGCCCATCAGCGGCTGGAGAATCTGATCCGCCCAGCCGTAGGTCATGATCAATTTGCCGCCGCTCTTGCGGAACTTCGACAGATCCGTTTCCTTCGCATCGGCAAGCTTGCTCCAGCGCTCAACGGTCTTCGCCGCGTGGTCGTAGTCCAGTTTCATCGTGTCGTATTCCGGCTGCGGCGGATCGAGAACCAGGTACCGCATCACGCCTTCGGCCAGGTTGAAGTCGGCCGGCTTCGCAGTGGGTTGCGCCGCGACGATTGCGTTCGCCCATCCGGTGGCGGCGACACCATTCGGTCCCATGTTGATCGCTTCGCTGCCAACCATGAAGCCCGGGAAGAACGGCTTGCCGTTGCTCACAGGACCGCTGTAGACCTTCTTCACCGCCGCCGCTTGCGCTGGTGTCAGACAGCTGGCGGTGTCGGCTCCCGCCTGACATGCAGGCACATCGCGCGCCGGGTCGAAGCTGCACTTGCGCGGGTCGTCGATCAGCCCGTCCTTCAGACCGTCAACCTCGTCGCACTTGGCCATCGCTTTCTCAGCCACGAGCTTCATCTTGTCCAGAGACACCGGCGCTTCACTCAGCGCCTTCTGATTCCAGATGGCTCCGACAGTGAAGCCAGTCTGATCGACCCAGGGCGCGTTGGCGACGATGCCATCGAAGTCATCCGGGAAGCGCTGCGCTTCGAGCAGACCCTGACGCCCACCGTTCGAACAAGAGTTCCAGTACGAGAACTTGATTGGCTGCGAGTAGTAATCGGTTGCGACAGCCTTCGCGGTCTCTGCGGTCACATGCACCGCGCGATACGCGTAGTCGATCGCTTTCTGCGGATTGCTCATGATGAACGACCCGCTCGGTTCCTTTCGCGCATCGTGGCCGGTGTTGGTGCGCGCCATCACAAAGCCATTCGTCAGGGCTGATGTGCGATCAGGATTCGTCGGGCCGTCGAGCGCGTCGCCGGCGAGGCCGCCGTTTCCCGTCATGTAGAAACGCTGATTCCATCGCTCGGGCAGGTTGATCTCGAACGCGACCTCCGGCGAGATCGTCCCGACGACGCGACAGTGCTGAGGCGTGTCTGCAGTCGCAGGAACAACGCGCGCCTGGATGGCGACGATGTCCTTCCCTTTGAAGGTGGACAGGCTCTCGCACGACTTCTTCGGCGCCGCCTCGGCGACAGCGTAGTTGGCGAGCGAGCTCTTTGCGTTGGCAAACGCCTGCGCGAAGGCCGGCGAGGCGGAGGCCACGAGAACGGCACAAGCAATAAGGATGCGCATGCCGGGCATTCAACCCGACTGCCGCCGCAGTGTCAAGGCGACGGCCAGGAGGCGCTACTTCCTGATCGCTGGATGTACGTAGCCTGCCGGCAGCACGTGATTGGGATCGGGACGGACTGCCAGATAGTCGATCCCTGTCGTCACGTCGTCGAAGCCGTGATAGACGCCGGGCGGAATGATCACGACGTCGCCGGGGCCGACCTTCCGCTTCTGCGCAGGTGTCTTGAATGTTCCCTGCAGGCTCGGGCCCACGACGACTTTCACGATGTCGCTGTCGGCCGCCGCTGGCTTCGCGTTGATCACTTCACCGCCGGTGAAGAGCGTGCCCGTGCCCGAGATGATGTAGTAGACCTCGGTGATGTGCTCGTGCATGATGGCGCCGACTGGAGCGCCAGGCTTCGTTGGCGTTCGCCGCAACACGCCCACGCCGACGTTGTAGCTCCCCATGTCCACAGCGGTGATCAGTCGATCCGCGATCGCCGAAGGCGCGGCAAGAACGGCCTGAACTTGTGCGGCCGTGATGTCGGTGGCGAGCACCGGTTTCGGGGCCTGAGTGAACGTGACAGCCTGAAAGAGCACCACCAGTCCGGCGACAGTTCCAACGATGATCCGCGACATGGATTCCTTCCTCTCACCATCCTCGTGCGACGAGCCTGACGAGCGTCCCATCACCTCGCGGGATGCACGGCCATCATAGTGCGTAGCCGCTCGTGGAGTCGTGTCGAATCGGGCTCTCCGCTTTAGAAGTCAAACTGCACCCCCACTTTCGCAAAGCGTGCAGGCAGGATGAGTGTCGGGGTGCCCCACAGCGCGGGACTGGTCCGCGAGTACGTCGCGTTGTAGGCCTGACCGGTGCTCGCGTTCAGCGAGTTGTACACATCGAGGGCGATGTTGGCCCGGGTTCGGCCCATCCGCACGATCTTGCCGACACGAAGGTCGACGATCGTGATCTGCGGGTAGAACTCCTCGTTGTTGTTGAAGAGATTGATCGTCGTTGTAGACGTCGGCCCCGCCGAACCCGACGGGAGGCGGCCCAGCGTCTGCGCGATTTCCGACGCGAGGAACTGATAGTTGGCCACCTTCGTGGGGCCGGGGCGGCTGGTCAACGTGCCGGCGACCTGCACGTCGATTCGCGGGACCGTGTACGTGCCGAGGGCCCGGTATTCCGGTTGCCATGGACTGGTCGAACGGCAATTGCGGTGGCTCGGGCCTTCGACGATCCCGGTCCCGTAGTACCCGAGGTCCTTGTAGGTGCAGTAGTCGTCGCCGCTCGTGGAGAACACCGCGCCGCCTCGCAGCGTCAGGCCGTTGGCGAGCCGCGCGTTCACGTTGAGGTCAACGCCGTTCCACCAGTTCTTTCGGTTGGCGCCCTCGATGTTGTTCTCGAGCACCGTCTCGTTCTGCATCAAGCCGAACTTCGACGGGATGATGTTCCACTGATCGTCGATGACCCGGCCGCTTGCCGCACCCAGGCGCGAATCGGCAGGCCCCGTCACCCAATACGGCTGGAAGTCGGCATAGGTGTTCGCCACGTTGTTGATCAGCGTCCACTTGTCAATCCACCGGCGATGCCACCCCACTTCGACCGACATGCGAGTGAAGACCTGCCGCTGAACAGACGCGCCGAGCTCCCAGTCCATCGGCCGGGTGTACCACCCTTGAAACATGTCCGGGTCGTACGTCGTGCTGAAGACCTGGGTGCCGAACGTGTTGTTATTCCACGCGCCGCAGATGTCACCGCCGCTCGCGACTAGGTTCTGCGCGGCGGGGTTGAGCAGGTTGCAGTCGGGCGAGAAGTTGCCGTTGGAGTCGGTCCAGGTACGGCCGACCGTCGTCTGGATGCGGCTCATCGGGTTGCCGAGCGTCCAGCGGCCGTCGCTCGACGCCGAGTCCGTGTACCGTCCAAGGTTGAATTTCACGGAGGTCTTCCCGTCGCCAGTGACGTCGTAGATGACGCCGGCGCGCGGGTTGATGTCATGGAAGCCGGTGATGCCCCCGGTCGTGTCTTCCGGAAAGTCCAGGATGAGCGGGTGATACGGCGTCCCGCCGAATGTCTGGTGCGGATACATGCTCGAGGCGTAGTCGTAACGCAGCGCCCCCTGCAGCGTCAGCCGGGAAATCGTCCACTGCTCTTGCGCGTATATCGATTGGCTGAAGGCGCGCGAGCGGAACTGGACGGGATTCGCGCCCGACATTGTCAGGCTGGTCGGACGGCCATTCTGGAAGGTGTACGCAATCGCCTGGTTGTTGGTGAAGTTGCTGTTGTCCTGCACCTGGACGAAGCCCTGGAACCCGATCTTGAAGCTCTGCGCGCCGGTCACGTATGCCGCCGAGCCCTTCCATCGCGGGACGGCCGCGTGATTCTCGTTCCAGTTCATGGAGCGATACGTCATCCCCGAGATGCCGCTCTGCACGCCGAGATCGGTCACGCGCACGAGGTCGCGCGTCGCGTTCCCTTCGCGCTCACGGCCGCCGTAGTCGTACACGCTCGCCGAGAACGCCGCATCGAGGAGCAGCCGTGACGTCCAGGGGGACTGCCAGGTCACCTGCACGAGATGCTGCGGATAGGCGTCCGCGGTCGCCGCCGCTTCCGGCGACGTCGTGGCCGTGCCGCCGCCCTCGTGGTTGTCCTTGAGTGATTGCTCGTCGAAGTAGAAGGCGATCTTGTGACGCGGCGACGCCTGCCAGGTCAAACGAACGTTCATCGCGTTGGTACGCGAGTCGTTGAACGCCGGCCTGCTGCGGTCCGCCTCGTACAGCCAGCTGCTCGTCCCGGCGTTCAGGTTGTAGAGCATGATGGGCGTCTGCTTCTCGGTCAGCTTCGTGCGGCCGCTCCAGAAGAACCACAGTTTGTCGCGGTTGATCGGACCGCCCAGCGATCCCGTCATGTCGCGCGAGGTGATGAGATCCTCGGTCGCAGGCCTGACACCCACGGCCTCCAGCTCTTTCAGCGCATCGGACACGTTGTTTCCCTGAAATCCGCTGTTGGCGTAGTTGAAGAAGAACGAACCGGACGGCCTGTTCCCTCCCGATCGCGGCACGACGTTGATGACCGGACCGCCTGATTCCGCTTCGCCGAGCGCGCCGGATGTGGTCACGGCGAGCTCCGCCGCGTTACCCATGTCTGGCTGGAAGTAGCTCGTGCCACCTCCGCCCGAGTTCGCTCCGGCGCCGCCGGTCGGCCCACCCACGTTCATGCCGTCGACGAGCAAGCGGCCATCGTCGATGCGGCCTCCGTGCGCGGAAAAATTGTTGACCTCGGCACCGCCCCGCAGCCCGCCCACGTCCAACGTGCCGCTCACGTTCATGCCGGGAATGAGAATGGCGATGTTCTGGATGTTGCGCGCCGCCGGCAGCTCGGTGATGAGGCTCCCCTTCAGGACGTCCTGCCGCACCGTGCTCTGCACGTCAACGATCGGTGACTCACCCGTGATCGTGATGGTTTCCTCAACGCCGCCCACGCGCATCTCGACGCTCACGGTCGCAGTGAAGCTACCCGAGAGATCGATCCCATCGCGTCGGACCGTGGTGAATCCTGCTAGCGTGAAGTTGATCCGGTAGGCTCCGGGCGGCAGGTCGGTCACACGATACTGCCCTGCCCCATCGGTCACCGCCGCGCGAACCTTTTCGATCAGCGCGTCGCTCGTGACTTCCACGCTGACACCGGGCAGCACCGCCCCGGTCGGATCCCGCACAGTTCCTGTCACCGACGCTTGTGCGAACACCGCATCTGGCGCGAGCACGACCAGGGCCGCCACGGCAATTAAGATCCGTCTCATGCGCTTCACCATTGCTCAATCTCCACGCGGACGCAGTTCCACGATATCGGTGGACATGGGCCCGAGTGGGCCGAGTCTAGGGTCTGTGTTACCTGAAATCTCTACCTAGGACGAGGTATGCGCTGCCGAGGCGGTGGCACGACCGCCGACACACGAGAGGCGATACCTCGGAGTAGGTAGTGCGACTGGGCGCGACGCACGGCTAGAATTTCGGGCCCGTTCGTGCGGGGCATGGTGACGTGTCGGTCACGGAGGATCTGAAATGAAACGTTTGATGATGTTCCTGCTGGTGTTGTCGATCGGATACGTGGCCGGTGCCGGGCTGCCCAATGTGATGCAGGCGCAAGGTGCGCAGGGACGTGAGGGCGGCGCAAACCCGAATGCCGGCCGCGGCCAGGCACCAGGGGGGCGATTCACCGACAACCCGCGTGCTGCGAGAAACATGTTCCTCGTAACGGCAGGACCCGAGACGCGCGCACAGCCTGGTAAGGCGAAGCTGTACACGACTGAGTTCCAGAACACGCAGAAGACTCATTTTGAGTGGGCGCCGGAGTATCGACTCACGGGCACGACTCGTCCTGGCGCGGCCGCCGGACAAGAACCCACCACGGGTGAGCTTCATACTGACAACACACAAATTTACCTGGTCACTGCCGGTTCCGGCACCGTGGTGGTTGAATCAGACGTGGCGCCAGAGAATGTCTATCTGGTCGCACCGGGCGAGCAGCGTGGCGGTCCATTCGTCGGCGGGCGCAAGGTCAAGGTGAAGGCCGGCGACCTGCTGTCGATTCCACCAAACACCTGGCATCTGGCGTACGGCGATCCAGGAGTCCCGCTACAGTACACAATCATTCATATCCACACGCGCACGACCCTTCCGTAGGTAACAGGAAGCTGGAGGGAGCCATGACGAGGATGCGTGGCGTTTACGTTTGCTCGTTGGTCGGGATCGCATGCATCACCCTTGCGGCGGCGGGCCAAAGCGACCGTCAGCCGGCCACCACCTACAAAGTGGCGAAGACGTCGTTCGGCCAACCTGATCTCGAAGGTGTCTGGTCGAACAACAGCGCAACACCGCTCCAGCGCCCCGCCGCATGGGCTGACAAGCCGCTGCTGACCGACGCCGAGGTCGCACGCGTTCAGCAGGCAGCCAGACAACTCGAGCAGGACGGTGACGCGCTCTTCGGTGACGAGCTCATCACCGATACGCTGCAGGGACACACGGCGTCGAAGTCGCACGACACGGAGACGGGAAACTACAACGGCTTCTGGCTCCCCTCACGTGACTTCGAGCGGCGCACCTCGCTCATCATCGATCCGCCGAACGGCCGCATCCCGCCCGAGACACCAGAGGCGCAGAAGCGGCGCGCTGCCCTTGCCGAGCAACGAAAGCTGCATCCTGCCGACGGCCCCGAGAACCGCGGGCTGAGCGAACGCTGCATCACGTTCGGCGTGCCGCGATTCCAGGCGGCGTACAGCAGCGTCTATCAAATCGTGCAATCGCCCACGGCCGTGGTCTTCAACATGGAGACCATCCACGACGCGCGCGTGATCCCGCTCGACGGGCGCCCGCATCTCTCGGACCAGATGCCGCAGTGGCTCGGCAACTCACGTGGCCGCTGGGAAGGCGACACGCTGGTCGTGGAGACGAAGGGCTTCTCGTCCAAGAGCAACTTCCAGGGATCGTCGAGCAACCTGCACCTGGTCGAACGCTTCACGCGCGTCGAGCGTGACACGCTGCAATACGACGCCACGATGAACGACCCGACGACGTGGACGAAGCCATGGACGCTTCGGATCTACTTCAAGCGCACAGACGAACCGCTCCTCGAGTACGCGTGCCACGAGGGAAACGTCGGAATGTCCGGGATTCTTTCCGGTGCGCGGAAGCAAGAAGCGCAGCAGACGAGTGCGCGGTAGGTCGGGCGTCAGGCGTTCTTCGGGACAAACGTCAGGAACCGGCGCGGATTGTCGACCGTGATGCGACGGATCGCATCCACTGGAATGCCCGCTTTCATCATCCGCGGGACAGCCAGAATGAACGGCCTCGCATAGCCGGGGCCGCCGTCACGCGCGTGAAGTGACCCTGGATAACCCGGGATCTCGCCGACGCCTGTATTGATACGCCCGATATAGTCCGACGAGATCAGGAGGCTGTCGACGAGCCCGGCGTCGATCATCGCCTTGATCATCTCGATTCGACGCGCGTCGGAGACCCACTGCTGCTGCCGCGTCATGCGATCGAACGCCACGAATGCGCCACGGCGAGCGACGCGTTTTGCGATGTCCACCATCGGATCGTCGTAGCAGCACAAATGACCGATGGCGATGCTGGATGCCTTGCCGCCAGCCGACTCGAGGGCGTCGAGCTGACGCAGCGCCATGTCCATCGAGACGTTCGGACCGGTCGAGTAGTTCGTGTGCGTGAAGATCGGGAGATTGGTTCGCGCCTGCGCCTTGGCGAATGCACGAAAGACCTTCCTCTCGATCGGCTGCAGATCGGCCTCGTCGTTCGTGCACCCCAGCTCGCCGTACGCGCCGAGGCGGAGATCGCGCGCGCCTGTGACAATCAGGTCCGTGATCTCGTCTTCACTGAGCGTGTCCGTCCCACGCGGATATGACTGGGGCGCGTAGTACGCGGCGGCGGCAACGATCCTCACGCCGCTCGCCTGCGACAACTTCGTCAGATACGTCGCGTTCTCAGGCCCCGGAACGTTGAGACCGGCCGCGACAATGCAACCGAGGTTTCCGTTCTTGCGCGCGAGCGTCAGCTCCTCGGCCATCCACGCCGCATCCTGCGTCGGGTTGTCTACCGGCGGCGGCGCGCCCGCTCCCCTGGCTTGCGGCGGCCGCCCGTTGCCAAGGTGCTCGTGCATCAACGTGCCACCGGTCAAGGCGTTCGGATCGATGTCGCCTGTGATCGTGCGAATGATGCCGCCCGCAGGAACTGGAATCCTCGCGCCGCCTGTGGGCGCCTGCGCGCCAACGATTGCGGCCAGGCTGTCAAGCCACTCGAGTTGCGCGGCAACACCGAACGCTGCCGCGCCTCCGAGGAGCGCGCAGCGTGTGTCTCCTTCCAGCGCGGATGCCGCTTCCGTTGCCTTCGGCCATCGCTATGATCTCGCTTTAGCGAGGCGGAGCCTCGCTAAAAGTCGGTACTGGACGCTGAACTTCCAAAAGCGACCATCCTGCACTTGCGTCGGCTGCAGCCAGGGAGTCGTCGTCGCCGCGCCAGGCGCTGAGTAGGTGTTGCGGATGAAAGTCGCAGTGCTTCCGTTCATCGCGTTGTACAGGTCGACGTTGAGCTGGAAACGCTGATCGCCAAACCGGAACAGTTTGCTTGCCCGGAGATCGAGCTGCCGCAGCCGGTCGCCGTACATCGAGAACGGCTCGAGGATATCGATCGAGCGCGTGGCCAGGCGTAACGGACGCCCGAGGCCACCCGACGGTTGAGAGTTGATCTCTGCGCTCGTGTAAACACGGTTCGCCACGATCAGCGGACCGGGCAGGTCCTGGTACACGCCCGATACGATCACGCCCTGCCAGGGAAGCTCGAACGACCCGCTCATGCGGAACCGGTGCTGGTAAGGTGTGCTCACGTCGCAGGGCGACACCTCACTCGTCAACTGCTCGGGGTTGTCGACGATGAAGCAGTTCGAGATGGCGTTGTTGACCAGACCACCGTTCGCCGAGATGGCCGTGTTCTGAATCGTGTTGCCCACACTCCATCCCGCGTTGAAGGTTCCAGCGCGCGGCAGCCGTGCAGCCATCGAGAGATCGAACCCGTTGAAGTGCTCCGTCTGAGGGCTCTGCTCAAAGCCGCTCACGGGATACCTGTCGATGTAGTCATCAGCGAACCCCACGAGATTGCTGGTCGCCACGTTGGTGCGCTGATCCCAAAGCCCACACAGCTGCTGCCCGCTGCGCGGCAACCGGGAGTCGACTGGCAGGGTGATGCAGTACGGGTCGAAGTCGGTCGGCGCCAGATTGAGATTGTCGGTGACCGAGAAGTTACCGTAAATCGTGCGCGCGTATGTGGCGCTCACGGCGAGGCGATTCGTCAACTGCTGCTCGATGCCCGCGCTCGCCCGCCAGTTGTATCCGCGCTTGAACCACCCATTCGTGAAGTCGGAGTTCGCGACCGTGGTGTTTTCGCTGAATGTCGCCACGCTCGGGTTGTTGTAGGCGCCGCAGAGATCTCCCCCGCGCGGGCGCAGGTCTTGCGCAGCGGGGTTCTTCAGATCGCAATCGGGATAGAAGTTCGCGTTGGCGTCCGTCCAGTTGCGCGTGGTGCTGAAGTTGGCGGTCGGGCCGAACTGCGCAGCCACACCGGTGGATCCTCCAGCCACATACCGATTGATGCCACCCTTGAGTGCGGTCCTGCCGTCGCCGAACAGATCGTATGCCGCTCCCACTCGGGGACTGAGATCTTTCCAGGTCGGCACTCCGTCGCGCGCGGGCGAGCTGTACGCCGGGAACAGCGCATTCGCAGGGTTGTCAACGGCGCCCAGCGACTGGCTCATCCAGTCGAGGCGCAGTCCAAGGCTCAATGTCAGGCGGCGCAGTGCCCACTGATCCTGAACGAAGAGCGCAAGATCGTGGTCGAGATGCTGGTCGCTGTTACGGCTGGCGAACAGCGTCATCGACGTCGGCGTCCCGTTGGTGAACGTGTACGAAAGAGGCAGCCCACTGACGTCGTCTGCACGGTTGATCGTGTTCCCGGTGACGTTGCCGCGGATGATCGTGAAGCCGCTCTTCAGGTTATGTGCGCCCGTCACGTACGACATGGCGAACCGTGAGTTGAACTGATTCGAGACGCCGATGCTGATCGCGCCCACGCCGTGGTAGTTGGCGCCGCGCGCGGCGTCGGCGATATTGACCCGGAAGGGCTGACTCTGGCCGCACTCCTCGTAGTCGGATCCATCGAGCTTCGTGCCGAAGTTGGCGGTTCCGAAGGTGTTCAGGCCGACCGTCACGCCGCCCTCGAAGAGCAGCACGTTGGATTGTGGCCGGCTCCACGTCGCCTGCGTCAAAGAGTCGTTGTGACACATGGCGGCGTTGGCTTCGATTCGCGCGATCCCTTGATCGAGCTGCCCGAATGCCTGATCCCTGAAGTGCCGCTGGATGTCAGTCGAGGCGCCGAACCTGTCCTTCGTCCCCAACTGAAACGTCGTTCGGAACTGGTAGTTGTGGTTCCGCTCCTCAGGATCCACTGGACGGCTCGCGTCCGGCGTGTAGATCCAGTCGTCGAGATCGGCGTCATGAAAGAGGCTCGCGGCTCGCAGCGTGCTCCCGCTCACCCGGCCTGACGTCACGAACCACCACTTGTCGGCGATCACAGGTCCCCCGACCAGGCCGCTCAAATCGGCGATCGATCGCAGGCTGTTCACCGTCGTCAATCCTTGTGACTTGAGCTCGTCGCTCAAGTTGCTCGACTGCAACGAGTGATTCGTCCATGCACCGAACATCGTCCCGGAAAATTGGTTGCCGCCTTCTCGGGGAATCGTGTTCACGACGGCTCCAGCGAGTTGATACTGCGCGGAACCGGCGGCACCGAGGTCGATGACGTTCTCCTGCACGGAGACTGGATTGACGAAATACAACCGGCCCGCACCGTCGCCATTCAGGTTGCTGTAGAGCATCCCGTTCGTCATCTGACGCATGTCGCCCGGCCTCGCGCCGAACACAGAGATGCGAACGGACTGTTCGCCTTTCGTCCCACCGGTGTCGACGCCGTTGGCAGGTGACACTGCGCCGGGAACGAGTGCCAGCAATCCGCCCACGCTCTTGCTCGTCGGCAGCACCGCCAGCGTCTCCTGGCTCACCACTGTTCCCTTCGACACGCTGCGGACGTCTACGAGCGGTGTCTCCCCGGAGACAACGACGGTCTCTTCCAGCGCCCCGACTCGAAGGTCCGCGTTGACGGTGGCAACGAAGTTCGATGACAACTCCAGGCCATCACGCCTGAAGGTGGCAAACCCCGGAAGGGTGAAGGTCACAGAATACGCACCCGGACGCAGCTCCGCGATCTGGTAGCGGCCTTCGGCGTCGGTGACCGCGGTGCGCACTTTCTCGATAAGGACCGGGCTGGCGGCTTCCACCGTTACCCCCGGCAGGACCGCCCCGGATGTATCTCTCACGACACCGACGATGCTTGCCGCACCGATGCCTTGTGCCCAGGTGTCGCGTGGCGTGACAAGCGTGACGAGCGCGCCGATCACGAAACACAATCGCTTCATGACACAGATCCTCTCCTGCCTGCGTAAGTCGAGCGGCCAAGAGTCTAGCGACCGTGCCCCGGCGCCGCACTACCCAAGGAGAGTTATTCGCCCCGAGGAGTGAGCCCGAAGCCCTATCGAATGTGGATGATGCCGCGTCGAACCGCGACCGCCACGACCGCGGAACGGTCGCTGACATTCAGCTTCGCGAGGATGTTCTTCACGTGCACTTTGGCCGTCTCCTCGCTGATGCCCAGGGCAACGGCGATCTCCTTATTGCGCAGACCTTCAGCGATGAGGTGCACGACCTCGATCTCGCGCGGGGTGAGCGAAGGGTGCACCTTGCGGACGGCGAGCGCGGCCGCCACGCCTGGCGGGATCGGGCGGTTGCCGGTGTGCACTTCTCGGATGACGTTGACGAGATCCTCCGCCAGCGTGTCTTTCAACAGGTACGCGGTCGCGCCTGCCTCGAGGGCGCGATAGATGTCCTCGTCGCCCTGGAACATCGTCAACACGACGATGCGCGCGTCCGGATGTGCTGCACGGATCTCGCCAATCGCCTCCAGGCCGCTCATTGTCGGGAGCTGAAGATCCATAAGGGTGATGTCGGGCATGTGACACGCAAAGAGCTCTACGGCACGCTCCCCGCTGGTCGCCGAGGCGATCACTTCCATGTCCGGTTGACGCCCAATCAGCAGGGCCAGGCCGTCGAGCATCACGCGGTGGTCGTCAACGCAGAGTACGCGGATCCGGTTCGTCCGCTGCACCGTTGGGCGATCGAGAGTGTCTGTGCTCAACATTCTTCTGGTTCCCCTGAGTGGCTATGCCGGAACGACGGTTTCGATTTCGGTACCACTCCCCGGTTTCGAGGCGATGGTAAGCCGCCCGCGGACCTGCTCGGCACGTTCACGCATGCTGAGAAGACCATAGTGGCCGGAGGACCTGGACGCGGCCTCGGTATCGAAGCCAACACCGTCATCGGCCACGCGCAAGAACGTGCGGTCGCCACGGTAGTCGAGCTCGACCGCCACGCGGCTGGCTTGTCCGTGACGGACGGCGTTGTTGACCGCTTCCTGCCCGATCAAGAGCAGTTGCTCCTCTACCGATGCGGCACACGCGTGCGGAGTTCCTTTTACCGTGACGTCGAGCTCGACCGCCCTGCCACCAATTGCAAGCTCCGCTGCTTCGCGGAGCGCCTGCGGCAGGTCGTGTGTCGCGAGCGTCGGCGTCCGCAGATCCAGGATCGAGCGGCGCGCTTGCCGAATGTAGCCCTCAACCTGGCGGCGAATGGCAAGGATTCGATTCCGGCCAGGCGGTGACGACAGGTCAGCGTTGTGCGACAGATCATCCACTTGCAGCGCGAGCGCGGCGAGGCCTTGAAGCAGCGTGTCGTGGATGGCGCGGCTCATGCGAATCCGCTCGGCAAGCACCAGCGCAAACTGGCGGCGGACCTGGCGAACGTGCACTCGCCACGACAAGTACACGACGAGAAAGACACTGACTCCGCAGACGAGATAGAACCAGCGCGTCTGGTAGAACATCGGCTGAATCGCGAACGTCAGCGCGCTGCTCGGCTCACCCCAGTTACCGTCGCCGCCGCTCGCCATGACGCGAAACTGATATTGGCGTGGAGGGAGGTTGGTATAGGTCGCCTGCCGCGCGGCACCAGCGTCCACCCACGCGTTGTCGTACCCATCGAGGCGATAGCGATACCGGACTCGCGTCGGATCGGACAACGTCAGCGCGGCGAATCCGATTTGCAAGTGGGATGTCCGTGCCGGAAGTTGCAGTGGCACCGCTGGATCGAACGAGCGCGCGTCGGCAGCGATCGATTCGATCTTGACCGGCGGAGCACTTGGCGGCTGACCGATGTTGCGCGGATCCACGATAGTGACGCCGCTGCTCGTGATGAACCACAAGCGCCCGTCCGGCGAGCGTACTCCAGTGCGGCTCCCCTCACTGAATGGCACGCCGGCGACGCCATCAGCTGTGTTGAAGAGCCTGAACTGGACCTGGTAGGCAGGGTCCGCGGCAACTTTTTCGACTTCTTTCGGATCCAACCGCAGAATACCGCTGCTGTTGGCCACCCATACGAAGCCGAGATCGTCCTCGACGATGGCCTTGACGTCCCCGCTGAAGCCGTTGTGGCGCGTGACTTTCGTGAACCGCCCGTCCGCGAAACGGCTCAGGCCGTCCTCGCCGCCCACCCAGACGGTCCCGTGCGTGTCGTCGAGCATGCTGCTGATGGTGCCGATGCCGGGTTCAAAGGTGCGCACCTCGCCTTTCGGCGCTCGAAGGACCAGCCTGCCGCCCGCCGATCCGATCCACAGATCGCCGCTCCTCCCCGCATGAATAAACGAGGCGCCTCTTCGGTGCACCTCGGGGATATCGTCCGCCGAGGTCAGTTGCTCGTGGCGCCATCGAAAGAGACGCGAGTAAAAATCGCGCAGCCAGATCGTGTCGCCAGCGCCTGTCATGCTGATGATGCGCTGCATCCCGCCGCCCGGCACCATGAGCAGCGATGAGAAGCGTTCCCCGGAAAAGCGTGCGACTCCCCTTTCTCCGGACACCCACAGGGCACCGCGTTGGTCTGTGTACAGCCCCAGCACGACGGACCCTGGCAGACCATCAGACTCGGTGAACAGCGTTCGCCCTTTCGATGTGAAGCGCGCGAGGCCCGCGGCAGTCCCGATCCAGACGCTGCCATCAGGGGTCATTTCGATCGCGCGGGGAATGGGAAGATTCTTGACCGGCGTGACGCGGTGCGGCGTCAGGCGCTGCAGACCCGAGAGCGTCCCGACCCAGATGTTGCCCTCGCGATCCTCGAGGAGCGAGTAGACCGCATTACTGGCGATGCCATCGTCAACGGTGATGACGTCAACGTTCGCCCGTTTCGGACCATCGCTGTCACGAACACGCCAGAGTCCCTGCCCTTGAGTTCCGACCCAGAAATTCCCGCGACGGTCATGAAGCAGCTCCACGCCCCAGCCTCGAAGCGGCTTTCGCCCACGAGGGGTGGTGAGTCCAGGAACTCTGAACCCTTCGTTGAAATCGCTCATCCACACCGTGCCGGTCGAGTCCTCCGTGAAGCCTTGCCAGACATTGCTCGAGAGCGTGATGACGTCGACCTGTTCGAAGCGGTCGCCCGAAGCGTCCTTTCGGAAGACGCCGTTGACGGTCGCAACCCACAGACGTTTTCGACTGTCCTCGTAGATCGCCGTCGTGGACACGTCGCCCAGGCCGTCTTCCTCGCCGATCCGTTGCCACCGGTCTCCGTGGCGACGGAAGAGGCCGTGAATAGTGCCAACCCAGATCGTGCCCTCGTGGTCTTCGAGCAGCGAGAGCGTGTAGCTCCTCTCGGCGAAACCATCGCGTTCGCCGTAGAGAGTCAGCTTGCCGTCTTTGATCCGACCGAGCGGCAGGCGGCCACTGACGCCGATCCACAGCGACCGATCCCGCGCGCTGATCAGCGTCGTCACCGCCCCCACGGGCAAACGTGTCTCACCGAGGGCGCTCCAGGTTTCGAATCGAACGCCGTCGAATCGCACGAGGCCGGCATCTGTGGCCAACCAGAGATACCCGTCGGGATCCTGCGCGATGGCTCGGATGCGGCCGGCGGGCAGACCATCGTTCTCGCTCCAGGTCCTGACTGTGTAGTCGGCCAGCGGTCCGTCGACCGACCGTGCACGACCAGCGGAGGGGAAACAGGCAACAACGACGACCACGAGAACCAGACGGAAAACGGCAGAGCGGTTGAGCACCAGTCTCCCCAGTTGTTGGTGGCGTGTTGGCTCGTGGCTGTAGACCGAGCGGCGCGATTTTGAGCGCGGCTGCACGTCCAAGTCAAATCGTCCCGGTCGAACGGGGGCAATTCGAGCGACCGGGAACGACTATCGAGTCGCTTTGCTTGGTTGACGCTGTCGTTCCAGGCGCTGCTTTCTGAAGTACAACACTTGGTATTCCTGCACGTTCGCGTTGTGCTTCGTCAGCGTCTCGGCGAACGCATGCGACCCGTCGTTCTTGCTCACGAAGTAGAGATACTCCACGTCAGCAGGCGCGAGCGCCGCTTCGAGCGCGGCACGTCCTGGTGACGCAATCGGCCCCGGCGGCAGGCCGGCGTACTTATAGGTGTTGTAGGGCGAGTCGAAGGCGAGGTCGCCCTTGCGGATGTTCCCATCGTATGTGCCGGCTTTGACGAGCGCGTACACCACAGTCGGGTCGGCCTGCATGGCCATGTTCCTGTTCAGACGATTCCGGTACACGGCCGCGACGAGTGGCCGCTCTTCGGGCTTCCCTGTTTCCTTCTCGACGAGCGACGCGAGCGTCACGATCTGCCTCGTCGATCGATTCACATCGCCGCTGCGTTTCGACTCGAGTGCCGTGTAGGTCTCGCGGAACCTCTCGACCATCAACGACACCAGCTTCGTGACGGGTGTCCCGCGCGGCAACGTATAGGTTTCCGGAAAGAGATAGCCCTCGAGGTCTTTCGCCGCCGGATCGAGATCGTTCACCAGCGAACCATCGCGCGCGGCTGTGATGAACTCGTCAGCCGTGCCGAATCCGCGCGACTCGACGATCTGCGGACATCTCTCTGATCGTCAGGCCCTCTGGAAACGTGATCGGGTGTCCGTAGACGTCACCACGGGCGAGCTTCTCGACGACCTCGACGACGCTCATCGCCCGATCGAAGCGGTACTCGCCGGCCTTGAGCGCACGCGACTGTCCCGTCCACATCAGCGCTGCGCGAAATGCCAGCTCGTCCGAGACGATGCCTGCCCCGACCAGACGTCGTCGTATCTCGGCTGCGCCCGTACCCGACGGAATCTCGACGAATTTCTCGGGCTCCACGAAGCCCTTATACGGCTCCTGAATCCGGTTCACTGTGTAGAAGGCAAACGCCGCTGCGCCACCGGCGACGAGGACAGCAACGACAAGAAGAGAAACGAGAAGTTTCTTCACGACCGGCTATCGAGATAGTCCTGCAGGATGATTGCCGCAGCCGCGGCATCGAGTCGAGCCTTGCGGGCTCGCCAGTCCTTCTCCCGGGTCGCCAGCCGGCTCTCGGCCTCGACGCTGGTCAGCCGCTCGTCCTGAAGGACGACAGGCAAGGAAGTGCGATCGCCGAGTATTCGCGCGAAGGCCTGAACCCGCCGCGTCATGTCGTTCGCGGTCCCATCGAGTCGGCGTGGCAAGCCGATGACGAGCGCGACCAGGCCATCCTCCTCTTCAGCAAGTCGAGCAATCTCCGCCGCGGCACGATCCAGCGCGTCCTTTTCCAGCCCCGCAGTCTGTACGACGCCGACCGGACGCGCGAGCGTCCCCGTCACGTCGCTCACGGCGACGCCAATACGGCGCTCCCCGACATCAAGTCCAGCTATGCGTCCCACTCTGTATAATTCTCCCACCGCCTAGCATCCCAGATGCCACGCACCCTCGCACCGTATTGTCTTCTTCTGGCGTTCGTTGTGGCGCCTGCACTCGTTGCGCAGGAATCGGCTGACGCCCAACGCATTACAGATCGGATTCGCGTATTACAACGCGAGGCAGAACGGCTGGCCGGCGAGGCACGGACGCTCGTCGGCGATCTGCGACAGCGCGAGATCGAACGGGAAATCAAGGCAGCCCAACTCAAGCAGGCGGAAGCCGCCATGGCTGAAGCCGAACGCGCCCTTCAGGGCACGACGACGCGTCTGTCCGATCTCGAGGTGCAACGCATCAATCAGCTGCCCGATCTCAAGACGCAGCTCGTCGACATCTACAAGCGCGGTCGAAGCGGCTACGCGCGCATGCTGTTCTCAGCCGGGGACCTGCGCGAGTTCGCGCGAGCCACACGTGCGGTCGGGGCGCTTTCCGCCATCAACGAGCGACGAATCGAAGAGCATCGCAGGACCCTCGAGGCCATGCGTGAGGAACGGAGCGCCTTCGAGCAGAAGGCAAAAGAGCTTCAGGCGAAGACGGCCGAGGCGCGGCGAGCGAAGTCGGCGGCCGACGGTGCGGTCGCCTCAGCATCAGAACTCATTCGGCAGATCGACTCCAGGCGCGATTTGACCGCGCAGTACGTCGGCGAATTGCAGGACGCCTATAGCAAGGTGCAACAGCAGGTCGCCGCGCTCTCGACTGAGAAGCCTGCTGGGAGAACCCGTCGCTGTTCCGCTGCGCCCGTTCCAGGGGGCCCTCGATTGGCCCGTTCAAGGACGCATCATCGGATTCTTCGGGCAGGCCGTCGAATCGGCTCGGCGGAGGGGCCGCGAGGAACGGCCTCGAGATCGCCGCGGACGAGGACATACCTGTGCGGGCCGTCCATGGCGGAACCGTCGGTTTCGCCGGCCCGTTCACCGGGTTCGGCACGCTGGTCATCCTCGACCACGGGAGCAACGGCTACTCGCTCTACGGCTATCTCGCCTCGACGGCCCTCCAGCAGGGGCAAACCGTCGAAACCGGTGCAGAGGTGGGCAGGGTTGGGCTCGCGCCGGCCGGGCCCCCGGCCTTGTACTTTGAGATGCGAATCGACGGCCGTTCTGTGAATCCCGTACAATGGTTGAAGCCACGTTAGGAAAGAAGGGCGGTCCATCAGTCATGAGCTCACGCACTCGCCTCTGGATACTGGCTGTCTCCACACCGCTCATCGCATTCGCCGTCATCGGCGGCTACCTCGGCCAGGCACGCGGGAAAGACGACACCTACCAGCATCTGCGGGTGTTCGACGACGTCGTGTCGCACGTGGTGAACAACTACGTCGAGGAAGTGAATATCCAGCAGGCCATGCGCGGCGCGATGCGCGGTCTATCCGATGCGCTCGATCCTGATAGCTCGTACCTGACACCGGAACTGGTCAAGGCCGTCGAGCAGAATTCGAGCCCGGGCCCGGCGGATGTCGGCGTCGAGTTGACGCGTCAGTACTATCTGCGCGTCGTGTCCGCCCGTGACGGCTCTCCTGCCGCCAAAGCCGGCTTGCGGACCGGCGACTACATTCGCGCGATCGACGGTCGCGCGACGCGCGACATGTCGGCCTTCGAGGGCATGCGCCTCCTGCGCGGCGCCGCGGGATCCAAGGTCGCGCTGCTGGTCATTCGCAACAACGCTGCCGACCCCCACGAGTTGTCACTCGTTCGCGATCGGACGACGGCCTCTGAAATCACGACGAAGATGGCGAACGCGTCCACCGGCTACGTGCGCATCGCCGAGTTCTCGAAGGACGCACCGACCAAGCTGACGCAGGCATTCGCCGCCCTCACCAAGACCAGCGCCATGCGATACGTGGTCGATCTGCGTGGCACGGCAACCGGCGATATCGATAACGGCATCGCCGCAGCGCGACTCTTCGTGCCGAGCGGCACCCTGGCGATTCGTCAGACGAAGACCCAGCGCGAGAACATCACCGCCGGCGCCAACGACGGCTCGATTTCAGCTCCGGTCGATCCTGCTCGTCGATCAGGGAACAGCGGCCGCGGCCGAAGTCTTTGCCTCGGCGCTCAGCGGAAACGGGCGCGCCGAGCTCGTTGGCGAGCGCACTCTCGGACGCGCTGCGCGCCAGCAGCTTGTCAAGCTTCCCGATGGCAGCGGACTGCTGCTGTCATCGATGCGCTACCTGACCCCCGCCAACGCCGGCATCCACGAACGCGGCCTGACGCCTGACGTCCAGGTCCGTCAGCCTGACGTGGAATTCGGCGCCCCACCACCGACGAAGGACGACACGCTGGACACCGCGCTCACCCGTCTGGCGGAAAAGAAGGCCGCGTAGGTTATACTGAAGGTTCGGGTTTTCGCCTGTTTTTGCGACGGACAGGCGCGTAGCTCAGTTGGCTAGAGCGCCTCCCTGACACGGAGGAGGTCAGTGGTTCGAGTCCACCCGCGCCTACCATTACCCGAGAATTGTAAGTCGACCTTTCCACTTTCGAATGTCTCAGATCAACGTCACGCTTCCAGACGGATCCAGTCGCAGTGTGCCTTCGGGCACGACTGTCGGCGATCTGGCGACGTTGATCTCTCCCGGCCTGGCGAAGGCAGCGCTTGCAGGCAAGGTCGGTGATCGCCTCGTCGATCTCACGTATCCACTGACGGCTGACGTGCCGATTCAGATCATCACGTCGAAGAACGCGGCGGAGGCACTTCCCCTCTTCCGCCACAGCACGGCGCACCTGCTCGCGGCTGCGGTCACGAACATGTTCCCCGGCGTGCAGTGCGGCATCGGTCCGCCCACTGACGAAGGCTTCTTCTACGACTTCGTCGTGCCGCGGCCGTTCGTCCCTGAAGATCTCGAGGCGATCGAGAACAAGATGAAAGAGCTCGCGGATCAGGATCTGATCTTCGAGCGTCAGATGTGGCCGCGCGAGGAAGCCAAACGGTTCTTCACCAGCCGGGGCGAGCCGCTCAAGGTCCAGTTGATCGAGGAGAAGACCGAGGGTCAGAGCGAAGTCTCCTGCTACACGATCAAGGACAAGGAGACGTTCGTTGACTTCTGCGTTGGTCCGCATGTCCCTTCGACCGGAAAGCTGAAGGCGTTCAAGCTGCTCACCACGTCGAACGCGTATTGGAAAGGTGACGCGCGCAATCAGCCGATGCAGCGCGTGTACGGCACTGCGTTCCTCTCGGAGAAGGAGCTCACGGATCACCTCACGCGTCTCGAGGAAGCGAAGAAGCGCGATCACCGGAAGCTCGGTCGCGAGCAGAAGCTCTTCATGTTCCACCAGTGGGCACCCGGCGCGACGTTCTGGCTCGCGAAGGGCACGCTTCTCTACAACCTGCTCGGCAACTACATGCGTGACTTGCTCATCCCCGCCGGATACACCGAGGTGAAGGCGCCGATCGTCTTCAACAAGGCACTGTGGGAAACGTCCGGTCACTGGCAGCACTACCGCCAGAACATGTTCCTCGTCGAGTCCGAAGGCGAGCAGATGGGCCTCAAGGCGATGAACTGCCCCGGCCACATGCTGATGTACGCCAGCGAGGTTCGCAGCTATCAGCGATCTGCCGATTCGATTTCACGAGCAGACGCCGCTCCATCGCAACGAGGCGTCCGGCGTGCTGTCAGGTCTGACGCGCGTCAGGCAGTTCAGCCAGGACGATGGGCACTGCTTCGTGATGGAGTCGCAGATCGGCGAGGAGGTGGAGCGGCTGCTGCGTCTGGTCCAGCGGGTGCTACGGCGACTTCGGCCTGAGCGTCGGAGATGAAGCTATCGACGCGCCCGCCGGAATTCATGGGCACGATCGAGGCGTGGAACCACGCCGAGGCGGAGTTGAAGCGCGCGCTCGAGGCCGTCGGCGAGCCTTACACGATCAACGAGGGCGACGGCGCCTTCTACGGACCGAAGATCGATTTCGACGTCACCGACGCGATCGGCCGGAAGTGGCAGTGCGCGACGATTCAGCTCGACTACGCGCATCCCGAGCGGTTCGATCTCAAGTACGTGGGGGCCGACAACGCGGAACATCGGCCGGTGGTCATTCATCGGGCCATTTTCGGCAGCTTCGAGCGCTTCATCGCCCTGTTGATCGAGCACTTTGCCGGGGCCTGGCC
Source organism: uncultured Acidobacteriota bacterium (assembly GCA_963772955.1). Taxonomy (GTDB): domain Bacteria; phylum Acidobacteriota; class Vicinamibacteria; order Vicinamibacterales; family UBA2999; genus Gp6-AA40. The sequence continues at coordinate 816,477 of CAVYZF010000011.1, forward strand.
CCTGTGGCTGGCGCCGGTGCAGGCCGTCGTTCTGCCGATTTCCGATCGGCACCGGGACTATGCGGCCGGCGTGCGGGACAAGCTGGTTGCCGCCGGGCTGCGTGTCGACTTGGACGATCGGCAGGAGAAGATTGGGTTTAAAATCCGAGAGGCCCAGCTGCAGAAGGTGCCGTACATGCTCGTGGCCGGCGATCGGGAATCCTCTGAGGGGACCGTTGCCGTTCGGAGTCGTTCTGGCGGAGACCTCGGTGCACGGCCGGTCGAGGCGTTCATGACGGACGCGCTCGAAGAGATCCGTCGGAAGACTCTGTAACCCGAGGAGGACGTTATCGCATTCGATCGCTCGCCCAGACGTGATGACCGCGTTCGTACCAACGAGCGCATCCGGGTCCGTGAGGTCCGGGTAATCGACGAAACCGGTCAGCAGCTCGGGATCATGCCGCCGCCGCAGGCGCTCGTCATCGCACGTCAGAAGGGACTCGACCTGGTCGAGATCTCTCCGACTGCGGTGCCGCCCGTCTGCCGGATCATGGACTTCGGGAAGTATCAGTACCAGGAACAGAAACGATCTCGCGAGGCCAAGAAGCACCAGAAAGTGATCGAGGTCAAGGAGATCAAGTTCCGGCCGAAGGTCGATGAGCACGACTATCAGTTCAAGAAGAAGCACATCGAGCGCTTCTTGAGCGAAGGTGACAAGGTCAAGGCGACGATCTTCTTCCGTGGTCGCGAGATGGCGCATCCCGAGATCGGGCGGCGCATTCTCGAGCGGCTGCTGGGGGAACTGTCGGAAGTCGCGTTGGCCGAAACGTCGCCGCGACAGGAAGGCAACCAGATGCACGTCATCCTGAGTCAGCGCGCCGGTCGAAAGAGCACGCCGCGCGCGAAGGCTGACGGCGAGGGCGCCGCTGCAGAGGAATAGTAGAGGGATTGAGATGCCAAAGCTGAAGACACATCGCGGCGCTGCCAAGCGCTTCAAGAAGACGGGGACGGGCAAGATCGTCAGGGCCAGCGCGTTCAAGCGTCACATCCTGACCAGCAAGACCACGAAGTCCAAGCGCCACATGCGCGGGACGCAGGAGGTGTCGCCGGGCGACGCCCCCAAGTTGAACAGGATGTTGCCCTACAAGGGATCGGGTTTCTGAATTTAAGGACGAGTCAGACAATGCCACGAGTAAAAAGAGGAACAGTCCGGCGCGCGAAGCGGAAGAAGCTGCTCGATCGAGCCAAAGGGTTCTTCCAGACGAAGAGCAAGCTCTATCGCCAGGCGAAAGAGTCGGTCGATACCGCGCTCAAGTACGCCTACGTCGGCCGGAAGAACAAGAAGCGCGAGTATCGGCGGCTGTGGGTCGTCCGCATCAACGCCGCGGCGCGTGAGCACGGGCTCACCTACTCGCAGCTGATTCGCGGTCTCAAGGCTGCAGGCAACGAGCTCGATCGCAAGATGCTGGCTGACATGGCGGTCGCACAGCCTGCCGCGTTTGCGAAGGTCGCCTCACAGGCCAAAGCCGCTCTTCCCGCCGCGTAATTGTCATCGGTGTCAATGCTGACAAGACTCACCGAGGCACGAGGCACTGAGATGACTCTTAAGCGTTCCTCGGTGTCTCGCTGCCTCTGTGTGTCGGATTCGGGGCTAGTGAGCCGCGCGTCGATGCATGTCTGAATCAGTCACCGATCACAGCACAATCGAGCGCCTGCGTGCGGATTTCCGGGCCCGCCTCGCAGCGCCGCGACAGATGCGGCCGTCAAGACGCTCGCTGACGAATTCCTGAGCCGAAAGTCCGGCAGCGTCACCGGGCTGATGAAGACGCTCGGCACGCTCGCGCCCGACGCGCGCCGCGAGTTCGGCGCACTGGTCAACGCGCTCAAGCAGGAAATCGAGACCGCCGTCGAGGAACGCCGGCGAGCGCTCGTCGCCTCGCGGCCTCCCGCCGGCGCGGTCGACGTCACACTCCCCGCTCGCGAGCGGTTGGTCGGTCACGCCCATCCGCTGATGCTGGTACGCCAGCAGGTCGAGGACATCTTCGCCCACATGGGCTACGAGATTCTCGAAGGACCAGAAGTCGAAGACGACTTCCACAACTTCGAGGCGCTCAACATGCCGCCCGATCATCCCGCGCGCGACATGCAGGACACGCTGTATCTCGACATGCCGATCGCGGGCGGCACATGGGGCGCGCACCGGGGTCGCGTTCCGGACGCGCAGGTCCGCGCCGCGACGTTGCTGCGAACGCACACGTCGGCGATGCAGATCCGCTACATGAAGACGTTCCCGCCGCCGGTCCGCATCATCGTGCCCGGTCGCGTGTACCGTCGCGACAATCTCGATCTCACGCACACGCCGATGTTCCAGCAGTTCGAAGGGCTCGTCGTCGGCGAGGGCGTGACGATGGCGGATCTGAAGGGGACGTTCCAGGCGATGCTGACGGCGCTGTTCGGCGACGTGAAGATTCGCCTGCGACCGAGCTTCTTTCCCGTACACCGAGCCGAGCGCCGAGGTCGACATCAGCTGCCACAAGTGCGGCGGCAGCGGCTGCGCCATCTGCAAGCAGACCGGCTGGCTCGAGATTCTCGGCAGCGGCATGGTGCATCCGGCCGTCTTCGAAGCGGTCGGCTACGACCCTGAACGCGTGACCGGCTTCGCATTCGGCATGGGCATCGAGCGCGTGGCGATGCTGAAGTACGGCGTCGAGGACATCCGCTTGTTCTACGAGAACGACATTCGATTCCTCGAGCAGTTCCCGTCGCTATGAAGGTCCGTCTCTCTCCTGGCTTCGTGATTTCGTCGACGTCCCCGCCGGACCGGAGGACATCGCCGCGAGGATGTCGGTCCGCGGCTTCGCCGTCGAGGGCCTCGAGCGATTCGCGGACGGCGACGCCGTCATCGACTTCGAGGTCACCGGCAATCGCCCCGACTGCATGTCGGTCAGCGGCATCGCGCGCGAGGTCGCCACCGCGTTCGGCCTTCAGGTCAGACGTCCGGCAGTGTCGACGTCGCTGCGGCGCGCCGATCAGGGCGAAGGCGCTCCCGCGCTTCATCTGGCATCGCTCAAGACCGTCGAACACGGCGACATCGACATCGTCATCGAGAATCCGGACTTGTGTCCGCGCTACGCGGGCGCGGTGGCCGACGTGACGATCGGTCCCTCACCCGAGTGGATGCAGTCACGCTTGCGCGCGGCTGGCGTCAGGCCGACGAGCAACATCGTCGACATCACCAACTACGTCCTGATCGAGCTCGGTCAACCGATGCATGCGTTCGATCAGACGCGCATCGGCGGCGGCCAGATTCGCGTGCGCACGGCCAGGCCGGGCGAGACGCTGACTCACGCTCGACGGCAAACAGCGCGAGCTCGTCACCGGAGATGCTCGTCATCGCCGACGCCGAGCGCGCGGTCGCGGTGGCCGGCGTGATGGGTGGGGCGACTCCGAGGTCACGGACGACACGAAGACGATCGTCTTCGAGAGCGCGCACTTCAATGCGCTGTCGGTGCGACGAACCAGCAAGGCGCTCGGACTGAAGACGGAAGCGAGCATGCGCTTCGAGCGCGGCACCGATCCGCGCCTTCCAGTGACGGCCATGGAACGCGCGTGCGCGCTGCTCGAGATGATCGGCGGCGGCACGACGCGCGGCACCGTGGTCGATCGCTACCCTGTTCGTATCGAGCCGACACGTGTTGCGGCTGCGGCGCGATCGGATCTCCGGTCTGCTCGGCGTGTCGATTCCCGACGCGGACATCCGTCGCGTTCTCGAGGCACTCGGCTTCGCGCTTCGCGACGGCGAGGGCGGCTGGGACGTCACGGTTCCTACACGCCGTGTCGATGTGACGCGCGAAGTCGATCTCATCGAAGAGGTCGCGCGACACTGCGGGTTCGATCGGATCCCGACGACGTTCCCGGCGCTCACTGTGGCGCCGCCGCCGGTCGATCCACGGATTACGCGAACCAGGCAGCTTCGCTCCCTGGCAACGGGACAAGGCTTCTCGGAGGCGGTGACGTTCGGGTTCACTTCGGCCCCGGCGGCAGAGGCATTCACCACTGGCGAGACGATCGTCCCGATCAAGAATCCGTTGTCGGAAGCGTTCGCCGTGCTGCGACCCTCGCTTCTTCCCGGGCTCGTCGAGTCAGCAGGTCGCAACGTGCGGCGCGGCCAGCGTGACGTGCAGTTGTTCGAGATCGGCAATCGCTTCACGAAGCAGAGCGGCGAGACGCAGGCACTGGCTTTTGTCTGGACCGGCGCAGGCCGACCGCAGCACTGGAGCGAACGGACGCGCGAGGCGGACTTCTTCGACGCGACGAGCCTCGTGTCGTCGGTCGCGGATGGCCTGGATGCCACTGTCCTCTTCACGCCGCTGACGACTCAACCCTCGTTTCTCGTCGCCGGGCAGTCGGCCGAAGTCAGTGCGTCGGCCAAGGACTCACCCGCTTCAGCGGCCACACCGGTCGGCCTGGTCGGCAGGTTGACGCCGGACGTCGGCGAGTTGCTCGGCCTTCCGGCTGAAGTGCCTGCCTACGTCGCCGAAGTCGCAATCGAGCCGCTCGCCCGCTTCAGGCGAACGTCGCTCAAGGCGTCAGCGCCGCCGCGCTTCCCGTCCGTCGATCGCGACATCTCGATCCTCGTCGACGACACGACGCCTGCGCAGTCCGTGCGCGAAACGGTCCGCGCGCTCGCCATTTCCGCATCTTGCCGGCCTGCGCGAGTTCGATCGCTACGCCGGCAAAGGAATTCCAGAGGGGAAGGTCAGCCTGTCACTGCGTCTGACGTTCAGGGCAGGCGACAGAACTCTGACGGACGCAGAGGTCCAGAGCGCCATGGACGATGTGCTGGCTGCGCTGAAGGAGAACCACGGCGCGGTGCAGCGCTGATCCGGGTTAGTGGTCGGTGGTTCGTGGTGAACGCTGAACGAACACCAGCCACCAACGACCAACCACCAACAACTTGCTCCGGCAGTGAGTTCATGGCACCATCTGTCCGCACACCACGCACTCATATTCACGAGGCACGTTCCGGATGGCAAAGCAGGCAGTAGCGACGCGAACTGATCTCGATCCCATCGATCGACTCGAAGAAAAAGTACGGACGCTCGTCAGCATCGTCACGCAGCTTCGAGCGGACCACGCGCGAGCGATCGGAAGAGAACAGTCGCCTGACGCGAGAGCTCGACGGCATGCGATCACGGCTGGCGGCCGAGAACGAGGCCGCCGGCAGCGAACTGACCGCGCTGCGGGAAGAACGCGACCTGATTCGTTCGCGCGTCGCGGAGATGCTCGAACAGCTGGAAGCCATCTAGGACGACTGACTCGACCATGAGCAGTGTCGTGACCGTCGAGATCGGGGGCCAGCGCTACCCGATTCGCAGCGTGCTCGATGAGCGATACGTCACCGAGCTCGCGGCCTATGTCGATCAGAAGATGCGGGCCGCGTCGGACGCGGCTCCAACCAGCGACATGCTCGGCCTGGCCATCCTCGTCGCCCTCAACATCGCCGACGAATACTTCCGCGAGCGCGACCAGCAATCGGTGTCGAGCGGCGATCTGCACGAGCGTGCCATGCGCCTCGAACGTATCGTCGACGAGGCGCTCGCACAAGTCGCCACGAAACGGGCAGTTTAACGAGCAGTCGTGTAAATGTAGTCATCTTGACCCTCCCCGGGTCGCACAGTAAGATCGGTCAGCTCCTGCTTTGCTCGTGATGGTTTTCGGAGGCTCGTCTGAGCCAACGTAACAACCCAAGCGAGCCGCGAGGTCGCGCGTTGTGCACGCCTCTGATTCGAGGAAGCCTGAAGCGCGGCCCACAACAGCGGCTCCACCTGCTTTCGCAGGTTCATTCGACCTCCCCACACGGCAAAGCGGGGCTCTTCGTCGCCCCCCTATTTTGAATCCTCAGACAGTGTCCGATTGCGGCGAGCGTGCGCTCATCGCTCGCATCAGACAGCGGCTCACCACTCCGCAATGGGTCGTCGTCGGCCCAGGAGACGACGCCGCTGCCATCGAGCCAGTACGCGGCCTCCTGGAGGTTGTGACCACCGATGCTCAGGTTGATGGAGTGCACTTCGATCGTCGCTTCGTTCCGCCGGACGCCATCGGCCATCGTGCGCTCGCGGTCAACCTCAGCGACCTCGCCGCGATGGGCGCACGACCGCGCGCCGCGCTGCTCTCGATGGCGCTCCCTCCGTCGCTCGAGCTCGATGCGTTCGATCGCATCGTTGACGGCTTCCTCGCCCTCGCGGCCCGCCACGGTGTGACGCTCATCGGAGGCAACATCACGCATACGAGTGGACCGATGGTGCTCGACGTCACCGCGCTCGGTAACGTCCACCGGAGAAAGATGCTGACGCGCGACGGCGCGCTCGCAGGCGACGAGGTCTATGTCACCGGCTCCCTCGGAGACGCGGCGGCCGGACTGCTGCGACTTCAGGAAGACCACTCGGCCGGCGAGCATACGGGCCGATATTTGCGACCTGATCCGCGAGTTCGAGCGGGACTCCTCCTGGGAAGAAACCAGGCAGCGACGAGCTGTATGGACCTCAGCGATGGGTTGGCAGATGGTGTGCGCCAGATCGCGGAAGCCTCGTCCGTGGGCATGACTCTTGATGCGTCTTCCTTGCCGATTGGGCCAGAGACGAGAGAATGGCTCAGCCGGAAAGGTCGCGATCCCATCGACATTGCGCTGCGCGGCGGTGATGACTTCGAGTTGATCTTTACAGTCAGGCCCAAACAAGCTGGACGATTGAGGGCCGTACGACGATATCTGGGTGATCTGCCGATAACCAGAATCGGCGTCGTCACCCGGGCGCCTCGCCTGATCGTCAAAGACGAACGGGGCGAACGAGAGCTTCCGGAGGGATACGAGCACTTCAGATAAGTGGAAAGTTCAAGGGGCAAAGTACGCAAGTCATGCGGGCCACCATCTCGCAGTCCATGCGGCGGAAAGTCGTTGTCCTGGTGATCGCCGTGGTCGGCTTCCTCTTCATGTACGAAGCGGAGATGTTCGACTCGCGCAGCGCGTTCTGGCAGTCGCTCGCACTGAGCGGCTCCCCCCGCCCCGGCAGCCAGGTGCCATTCGCGGCGACGGCGTATTGCAAGGGAAGCACGACCGCATCCGGCGTCGTCGCGCGCACCGGTGTTGCGGCGGCCGATCCGACCCTTCTTCCCGTGGGCAGCGTCGTCAACATCGCGGCGGGCGATGCGCGTTACAGCGGCGTGTACACCGTCATGGACACCGGCCCACGAGTCCAGGGACGCGTGCTCGATCTCTACATGTGGAGCTGCCATGAGGCGCTGAAGTTCGGCCGCAAGGAAGTGCAGGTCACCGTGCTTCGCCTCGGATGGGATCCGACCGCGAGTTCGCCAGGCCTCATCGATCGCGTCATCAGGGGACACGCCGCCGCGCGACGCATTCCTCCGGCCGAACCACCGCCGCCTGCCGGCATCGCGCCTGAAGGTGAGCCACCCTCGGAAGCGACTCCGGCAGATACAACGGCTCCCTCGCCGGAAGCGCCAGCCGAACCCGGCAGCGCCTGACGTTCTGTCTCCGGTCAGCAGTAATCTGGCGCGCCTGCATGGCGCAGTGGTCATGCCGTCACCAGACTAGGCCGTCGTCGATTCGAACTGAAGCTCATACAACCGGTGATAGATGCCGCGAAGCGCGAGGAGCTCCTGATGCGTGCCTGTCTCACGCAGTTCTCCGCGATGCATCACCAGGATCCGATCCACGTCCTGGATCGTCGAGAGGCGATGGGCGATGGCGATCGTGGTCCGATCTCGCATCACGACCTTGAGCGCGTCGCGAATCAGCAACTCGGTGTCGGTATCGACGCTCGACGTCGCCTCGTCGAGCACCAGGACGCGCGGGTCGAACGCGAGCGCTCGCGCGAACGACAGCAGTTGTTTCTGCCCCACAGACAGTGTCGAACCCCGTTCGGCAACGACGCTCTCAGGACCTTGCGGAAGCCGATCGACGAAACTCGATGCGTGCACCGCATCGAGCGCACGCCGGACATCGTCGTCGGAAATCGCGTCGTTTCCGAGGCGGACGTTGCTCGCAATGGTTCCAGCAAACAACTGCACGTCCTGGAGCACCAGGCCGAACAACGAGCGCAGGTCGGCGAGGGCGATATCGCGAATGTCGACGCCGTCGACCGTGATGCGCCCTCCCTGCACGTCGTAGAAACGCAACAGCAGGCTGACGATGGTGGTCTTCCCTGAGCCGGTCGCTCCGACGATCCCGATCCGCTCGCCCGGCCGCACCTCGAACGACACATTCTTGAGAACCGGCTCTCCTTCGACGTAGGAGAAGCTCACGTTCTCGAATCTGATGACGCCAGGACCGCTCCAGCGCCCAGGTTCTGTCTGGGAGTTGGGAATCTCGAGTTGGGGCTTTGAACGGATCGCCACCGGCGTGTCGAGCAGACCAAAGATTCGCTCCGACGATGCCATCGCGCCCTGGAGGATATTGAACTTCTCGGACAGATCGCTGATCGGCCGGAAGAACCGCTGCGAATACTGCAGGAAGGCGACGAGTGCGCCCAGAGTGAGCGGGTCGCTGCCGTCGAAGACGAGGCGCGCGCCGCCAACCCAGAGAATGAGCGACGCGGCAAGTGCGCCGACCAGTTCAACCGCCGGATAGAACACCGCGTAGTAGAAGATCGACTGGACGTTGGCGTCCCGATGCTTCCGATCGATCTCGTCGAACGCATCGAAGTCCCGCTGCTCGCGACGATAGAGCTGCACCGTCGCCATGCCTGTAATGCGCTCCTGGAGATACGCATTGATTCGCGCGATCCAGGTGCGCACTGTCCGATACGATTCCCGGGCATTGACTCGAAACCAGTGCGTGATTCCGGCGATGAGCGGCAGCACCGAGAACGCCGCCAGAGCCAGCCGCCAATCCATCCAGATGAGAACGCCCATGATGCCGATGAGCGTGAACACATCGCCGAAGACGGACACGACACCCGACGTGAAGAGCTCGTTGAGCACGTCAACGTCGGTTGTGATGCGTGTCATCAGCCGGCCGACGGGGTTGCGGTCGTAAAAGCGCAGGTCGAGCCGGTGCAGATGCGACACGAGCTGCATCCGCAGATCGAACATGATCTTCTGCCCGATGACCTGCATCGTCCACGTCTGCAGGTACTCGAGCAGGAAGGACGCGATCAGCGCGACCAGGTAGAGCGCTGCAATCGAGCCAAGCCCTGCCAGATCGGCGACCGGGATATACCGGTCGATGACCGTCTTCGTGAGATACGGCGGCACGAGATCGAGCGCCGAGTGCCCGATGATCGCAACCACTGCCACCAGCACCTGGCCCCGATACGGCCGCAGATACGTGAGCAGCCGCCGCATGAGGCGGCCGTCGTAGGCTTTGCCGAGGACGTCATCGTCGATCATGACGCCTTCAGCTCTTCCTCCAGCAGCTGCTTGCGATAGAGGTCTGCGTAGAATCCGTCTCGCCGGATCAGCTCGTCATGCGTGCCGCGCTCGGCGACGCGCCCTTCGTGCAGCACGACGATCTGGTCGGCGTCGCGCACGGTCGAGACGCGGTGCGAGACGATGATCGACGTCCGCTGGGCCATCACCACCGAGAGTCGTTGGAGAATCTCCTCTTCCGTGTGCGTGTCGACCGCGGATAGGGCATCGTCCAGGACGAGGATTCCTGGGTCGACCACGAGCGCGCGAGCGATCGCGACCCGTTGCTTCTGCCCACCGGACAGCGTGATGCCGCGCTCCCCGATCGTTGTCTCGTACCCCTGTGGGAACTGTGCCAGGTCCTTGTCGAGCCGGGCGATGGCGGCGGCGGCGGCCATGCGATCCCGCTGTCCCTGATCGTCGCGCGCGCCGAAGGCGATGTTCTCCGCCAACGTGGTGCTGAAGAGGAACGGCTCCTGGTTGACGAAGCCGATTGCCCCTCGAAGCACGCGGAGCGGAATGTGACGGACATCGACACCGTCGATGAAGACGGTGCCTGGCGGTGGTTGGTGAAGACGTGGAAGCAGGTTGAGCAGCGTCGACTTGCCTGAGCCTGTGCCTCCGACGATCGCGGTCGTCGTTCCTCGAGGCACCCTGAACGAAATCCCGTGGAGCACGACCGCCTTGTCGAATGAGAACGTCAGGTTCCGAAACTCGATCTCCCCGTCAATCGAGTCAATCGTCTCGATCGCTTCGGCATCTGAGACGAGCGGTTCAGCATCCAGAATCTCGAGCAGCCGCTTCCATGACGCCATCCCTCGCTGCAGCAGGTTACTGACCCAGCCGAACGCGATCATGGGCCAGCCGAGCATGGTGAGATACGCATTGAAGGCGACCAGCTCGCCAATCGTCATCTGCCCGGCCACCACTCGCCGGCTGCCCAGCCACAGCACGAGCAAGGCGCCAATGCCCATCAGAAGTCCCATGCTCGGGAAGTAAAACCCTTGCAGACGGATCAGCGCGCGATTGCGATTGACGTACTCCTCGTTGGCCTGGCGGAACTTGCGGACCTCAAAAGACTCCTGACCGTACGCACGCACGACGCGCACACCGGCCAGCGACTCTTGTGCGATCGCGCTGATGTCGGAGAGCTGCTCCTGAATTTTCTCGAAGCGCGTGTGAATCGCATGGCCGAAGTACTTGACGACCACGGTGACAAGAGGCAGAGGCACGAGCGCGACCAGTGTCAGCCGCGGGTCGATCGACATCATCAGAATGATTGCGACGATGAACGTCAGGACCGTGCTCGCGGTGTACATCACCGCCGGTCCCATCATCATTCGCACGGCACCGAGGTCGCTCGTGGCGCGCGACATCAGATCGCCAGTACGATGGTGCTGGAAGTACGCGAGGTGTAGCCGCTGAAGGGCGGCGAAGAAGTCGTTGCGCAGGTCGTATTCGAAGTCGCGCGACGCTCCCACGATGATGCGCCGCATGAGAAACCTGAAGATGCCGCCGACGGCGGCCAGCGCGAACAACAGCACGCCATACCAGCGGACCTTGTCGAATGTGAGCCCCTGGCTCAGATCGTCGATTGCGTACTTCAGGACCCAGGGGCCGCCGGTGGCGATGGCGGTGGCCAGCACCACGCAGATGAAACCGGAGACAAAAGCTCGGCGATAACGCCGCAGGTACTGGATCAGGCGGCGCCGGGGGGACATTTCCGCAGTATACCTGCCCGATACAGGACGACCCTGCGAGGCGCTATAGCGCATGGAACTGCACGCCGATAGAAGATAGACGAATGCGAATCCGACTGCTTGCGACTGTCCTGTTCAGTGTCACGCTCGCCACCCGCGCCGAGGCACAGTTCAACGTCCCCAACCCGGCCCCGGCCGAGAACTTTCACGTCGAACTCGGCCTGATGTTCTGGCAGCCGACACCGGGAATAGAGATTCAGACCGGCGGACTTGCGGCCGCGGGCATTCCAGCCGTTGACTTCGTAAAAGAGTTCGGGCTCGCAGACCAGTTCTTCCCGGAGTTCCGGTCCGTCTTCAAGACTGGGCGGAAGCACAAGTTCCGTATTTCCCACGTCACCTTCGACTACAACGAGACAGCGCCCGTGACGCGCGATATCTCCTTCGGTGGCGTGACCTTCCCCATCACGATCCCGGTCACTGCCGAGCTCAATTGGGAACTCTGGCGGTTTGGCTACGAGTACGACATGGTCTCCGGCGATCGAGGCCTCTTCGGGGTCATCACCGAACTCAAGCAGAATCACGTCACGGCCGACTTGAGCGCCGCCGGATTCTCCCTCTCAGAAGGCGTCGACGTCACCGCCCCGATCTTCAACCTCGGGGTCATCGTTCGCGTCTACCCTCACCGCGTCTTCTCGATCACCGCAGAGTACACAGGCTTCAAAGTGTTCGGCATCGTGAAGACGCTGACCGACCGGATCGCAGAGGACCTCGATGTGTCGGTCCACGATTTCGACATCTACGGCACGGTCAACTTCGGCCGCCACGTCGGGGCGCAGGCCGGTTATCGCAGTCTGACGTCGGACTATTCGATCGACGAGGACGAAGGCGACTTGAAGATGAAGGGGTTCTACTTCGGCGGGCTCGTTCGTTTCTAACCGGGCTTTGTCCCCACCACCAGCAACGAGCTGCCCACGGGCAACGGGACGTAGCGCGCAGCTCGTGCCTCCGCAGTCACGAGCGCCGTCAGCAGCGCATTGACTGGCGCTGAAGGCACAGCGATGTCCGTGTCGTGCCGGTGCGCCCGGAACGGACGAAGCGCGCGCTGCGCCAGTCTAACCGTCAGCATCAGTGGAAACAGCGTGCCGAAAAGGAACGCGACACGCTCTACGCGAAGACCAGCCTGCGTGAAGAGCTCCCGTGCCATGGCCGGCGTATAGCGCCTGACCTCCCGCCACGACACGGAGTGATCGCCCCGGAGAATCTCGAGGGCGGCCATCGTGACGACGACAGCGCCGCCTGGACGGACGAGACGAGCCATCTCCCGCACGACTGCCGCATCCGGCTCGAGACATTGCATGACGTCGAAGGATGTTGCGAGATCGAAGACCCCTGACGTGAACGGGACGTGCGCGGCGTCTGCTCGAACGACCTTCGCGCCGGCGGCATGCGTCATCCTGACGCCGCCTTCGTCCAGATCGAAGCCCACCGCTCGACCATAGTTGCTCAGTAACCGGAGGTTGTGTCCGGTACCGGAGCCGCAGTCGACGATCCGGAGATCGCGGCGTCCGCCGCTCAGGTCGGAGATGACCGGCGTGACGAACTCACGGAATCCACGAAACCAGAAGTGAGTCGCCTCGGCACGACTCGTCAGCTCGAGCGGGTCGCTCATCGAGCCGCGGTCGGCCTTTGGTTGGGCGCGAGCAGACCTGTTCCGTACAATCGTCGGTAGTCTTCGGTCGTTCCAAGAATCCGCTTCACGTAGTTCTGCGTCTCCGCGAACGGAATACTGTCGATGAATTCATCCGCGGGCAGATCCGGCGACTCCTTCATCCATTCCGCCACACGCGAGTCTCCGGCGTTGTAGCCGGCGAGCGCGTAGTGAATGCCGCCGAACTTGTCCACGAGATCCTTCAAGAACTGGATGCCGATCCGCACGTTCGTTTCGGGCTGCGAGAGGGACGCAGTTGTGAAAGGTCGGATGCCCATCCTGCGCGCGTACATCCGGCCGGTGCCCGGCATGACCTGCATCAGCCCGCGTGCGTTCGCCGAGGACCTGATTTCAGCGGTGAACGTCGACTCCTGCGCCATCAGCGCCGCGACGAGATATGGATCGAGGTTCATCAGCTTCGAATATTTCTCGATCAGATCCCAGTAGTCGAGCGGAAAAATGATGCGCAGCACGTCGAGCGGGAGCGTCTGCCCTTCTGCGGCGAGGAACTGCGGATAGGCACGCCGCATCAACGTGATCGACCCTCGCAGCGCGGCAAAACGCTCCTCGGCACGGAGCTCCTGTGCCTGCTGCGCCCGAACCCACGCAGCCGTCGCCTGAAGAGCCGGCGAATCACCCCACGTGCGCTGCGCGAACTGCACCTCCCTCAGCGCATCGTCGTAGAGGCCAGCGGTCATGAGCGCGCGCATCAGCGATTCAGTTGGAGGCGCAGTTGCCACTGGAGCAGGTGCCGCAACGGGCCGCGCGGCGGGAGCGGCGTCGGCGCCCGAACGCGATGCGAGTAGCCGCGACGCGAGGCGTCCGTAATACGAGTTGCCGTAGTCGATCACGGCCAGACGATAACGAGCGGTCGCACCTGGAGCGTCACCCAGGCGTTCGCGCGCGCGACCCGACCAGTAGATCCACCCGGGGCGATAATCTGCTCGCGGGAAGGCGACGGCCGCCGACTCGAATATCGGGATGGTCTCGGCGAATTTCTGACGACGATACGCTTCCCACCCGACCCTCCAGGCGGCGCGCTCTGCAGAGCGATGACGCGGGAATTTGTCGAGCAGCTCGCGGAACACCTGATCGGCCGCGTCGTCCTGGTCGTCGATGATGTAGAACGATGCGAGATCGTCGAGAGTCTCGGCAGCCCACTGCGAGCCCGGGTTCTCTTTCACGAGCGCGCGCGACAGGCTGATGTACGTCGCACGATCGCCCAATCTGCGCGTGGCATTGAGATAGTAGTACTGTGCCTCAACGTCCTTCGGCGCGTCGTCAAGATAGGCCTTCAATCGATCGTGGGCGGCCTTGTGACGGCCGAGGTGATAGTCGCTCTCAGCGAGATGCAGCGTGATGCGTCCGCGATCCTCGGTCGACACTCCTGGCAGCAGCGGCTCGAGCGCCACCCGCGCCTCAGCCCAGCGCCGGCCCGCAAAGAGACGTTCGGCGCGTGCGAGCTCGTCGACAGCAGGTCCACCGGCTCCGACCGTCACCTGCAATCGATCGAGTCCGGCCTTCGCGTCAGCCACGCGCCCACTCAGTGGGAAGCCGTAGTAGACCTTGCGATACGCCTCGATGGCGTGATCGCGATGATCGAGCGCCTCCTCCGCCTGCCCAAGGAGCATCCAGAAATCCTCCGACGCACCTTTGGCATCGGACGTCACGGTGCGGAGGAACTGCTCGGCGCGCGCGGGGTCAGGTTTCGCGATCAACACCTCGGCAAGCTTCAGCCGTGCCGTATCTTTCAGCGCGCCGTCCCGAAGGTTCGCCACGAGCGGCGTCAGCACCGCGTCGGCGTCAGCGAAACGGGACAAGCCCTGGAGCGCCATCGCCTGGTAGTACTTCGCGTAGTCGGCCAGGCGCGTCTCAGCGAGATCGCGGCGATTCACGAGTGCAAGGCCGGCCGCGTACTGGCCGTCGTCGATCGCCCTGGCACCGCGCGCGAGGCTCGCGTACGCGTCCCTCGAAGGGCTGCCGGTAGCATCGGTTCCAGGAACGAACCAGTACTGGGAAACATCCTTCGGGAGCGCTGGGTGATCGGTCGGGCTCAATGCGACCGGAGCAGGCGGGATCAGCGAGGGGACTGCGATCGGCTGCTGCGCGACATATGGAATCGACCCGCCGACGAGGACGGCGACGACCACAGCGACCTTCTTCATTGCCGTGATGATCGTACGACTCCCCTGCGTGGCGTCCACAGCTCCGCCGCTCGACGAACGGTCATCG
Organism: uncultured Acidobacteriota bacterium; assembly: GCA_963772955.1. Classification (GTDB taxonomy): domain Bacteria; phylum Acidobacteriota; class Vicinamibacteria; order Vicinamibacterales; family UBA2999; genus Gp6-AA40. The sequence continues at coordinate 831,522 of CAVYZF010000011.1, forward strand.
CCTCCAGCACGCGTCCGGCGTGCTTCGTCATCGCGTCTATCGTATCCAGCCATTCAGGGTCTTCCGGTCTATCGGCGCGCGCCGCGTCGGCATACAGCACGGCGATAACGGATCCACCAACCTGTACCGGGAGGGCCGCGGCATCCCTCGGACCATCAGCCTGAGCGAACACCGGCAAGTGCGTGGCATCGCCATTTCTGTGCTGCTGACCTGATCCCGATTGGACGGCCTGTCCAACAACACCCGACTCAGCCGGATCAAGATCGGAGCCGACGATTGGCTGACTTGCCGGGAAACCCAATGCGCGCCAACCGCGCAACTTCCCTCCACTAACGAGAAATACGGCGGTGCGTCCGGTTTCCTGACAGGCTGACTGCGCGAGATGCTCGAGGATGTCGCCGAGCGAGGTGGCCTGATCGAGCGTGCGGAATGCCGAGGCCAATCTCGCCGCCTGGGCGAGCTTCGTTCGCAGCTCCTCGACCTCCCGCACCAGGGACGCACACTCCAGACGGACACGCTCTCCTTCGCTCTGTGCGCGATCGATCGATCCCTGAAGCTCTCGCCTCGTCGCATCCTCGCTCTGCCTGCGGCGCTCGACGTCTTCACGACTCTGCTCGAGATCCCGATTTGCCTGTCCAAGCTCCTCCGTGCGCTGCTCGAGATCCTGGCGGCTCTGCTCGAGATCACGATTGGCTTGTTCGAGTTCATCGCGCACCTCGCCGAGCACGCGCTCGAGTCCGGCGATCTCAGAGGTCGAGCTGCTCTGCACCTCTTCCTTCTGCCGTAAGAGCGCCCCTCTTTCCCGTACGAATTCTTCGCGGACGCTTGCGAGCTGCTGCTCCGCCTCAGACCGCATCGCCGCGGCCGTCTGCTCCGTCGCTGCCACAAGCGCAACCCGATGCTCCTCAGCGACGGCGCGCAGGATGTCAGCTGTCGATGCGCTCAGATCGGCTTCGAGTTGTCCGCTGAGACTGACGCGGATGCGGTCGAGCGCCGCACGGATGTGGTCGTCGAGCGACGATGACACGCTCTACCTGAAGACCTGATTGAGTCTCGCCTCGCTGACGAAGCGTGCCTGCCGAACCTTCCACTGACCGGATCCCAGAACCCACACCTGGGAAATGGGGGAGACGTGGGGCGACGACGGCTGCGACCCGGACTGCTCAGTCATGACAGCCGTCAACACGGCTGTATCAGCTGCGATCTGAACGCTCACTCGATCCAGCGCTCGCGTCACATCTGAGAGACCTGGGGGAAAGCGCTCGTCAGGTCGTCTCTCATCAGCGAGCAGCAAGTTCTCGGTGGACAACGCTGCCATCGCCGCTCGGTCCTGACGATGGTAGGCGTCGAGCCACTGACGGGCGATGGCCACAACGACATTCGCCGGCGACACAGCAACAGGCGCAGACGAATTCGCTGGCGCGCTCAGCTGATCGACGACACCGGGCGGAACCGCAGGCTGTGCGTTGTTCGATACGACCGGATTCGCTGGCGGCGGGATCGGTGGAGCCGCCGCGGGCCCGGGCGGATTCGGTGCCGATGGCAGACTGACCGAGGCGCTTGATGGCGGTGTTGCCGAGCCACTTGATGGCGGCGTCGGAATGCGTGGCGCTGGCGACGGCGTCGGGACGGCCGATGCAATTGGCGGTGCCGAGCGAGTGCTCGTTGGCGCCGGGACTGGCTTTGCAGGTTGAGGCGCTGGAGCCGCCTCCCGAGTCCCGGGCTTCACGACGTCGAACTGGCGAGTGACAGGCTGACCGCTTCTACCGAGCGCCTGTTTCTGACCGTGGTTCAGCGAAATGAGGATCGCGCCGCCATCGCCTGCTCGAAGTGAAATGCTCTTCTCGGCCGACACGTCGATGACCTGCCCCGAGGCGAGCGTGCGACCGGCATCCGATTCGCCATCGATCGTCGTACGCACCCATACGTCACGGACGGCTTCAGCCACGATCGACAATCCGGCGGTATCAGCAGAAGGCGACGGCGCTGGTGAGGCTTTCTCGACGGGACCAGCTTGGGGCGATGACGCTGCAGCCGGCGCTACGGGTGCCGCGTTATCCGCGACCGCAGGCTGGCTCGATCCAGAGTTTCGACTCGAGAGCCACCAGAACGTGATGCCCGCCACGACGACGCCAACTCCGACGAATGCGGCGACGAACGCGCTGATTCGTCTTCCGGATTGAACGGGTACTGCGTCGCTTGGAAACTGAGAGGAGAGCAGTACGTTCGTCGCAGGCTCACTCAGTTCGGAAAACGAATCGAGTTCCGGAACCTCGAGTGACTCTGACAACTCGAAGATCGGTGAAGGATCCGGTTGCTGCGCCGGTGGTCTCGGTCGCGGTGTCGCGATCGAGGGTGATGCGAGTAAGGGCGTCGCGATCGATGACGTGTCAAACGTCGTGGGCACGATTGCCGGCGGCGTGATCGCTGGCGGCGACGGAGCCGTAATCTGACGCACCTGATACGGAGCCCGGAGTGGAAGCGCTCTCGCATCCTCGGCGAGGGCGGTCATGTCCTCCTGGACTTCGCTGAGGATCTCGTTGACCGCGTCTTCCGGGGCGAATGCCTGGAAGGCTGCGGTCAGAGCGGCCTGACCGTCATGATCCGGAGTGATCCCGGCTTTGTTCAAGAGCGCTGCGGGATCAGTTTTCGAGGTCACCTCGCCAAGCGCGGCCTGCACCTGGGCAGAGAGAACCAACAGTTCCCTCCGGGCTTCCGTGATGACTTTACGAACATCGCGCCGGGCTGCGGTGACGATCTCCATCGCCTCGCGTTCGGCCGACCCTCGTACTTCGTCCCTGAGCCTCGCGAGTTCGTCGGCCTGGGCGATCCAGGCATCCCGCCTTAGTCTGTAGCGCTCAATGAGATCTGGAACAGGCGTGGTCCCGGTCGGAGATTGTGGCTTGTCGCTCTGTCCCGCCATGAGCTATCAACATCCCCCCTGGCTGTGTCTCGTTTTGAAGCTTCGGGTGATCTCGGTCATTGTGCGCCGACACCCTCGGAATGTCGAGGGGTCAGTTGGGGGCTTTCCCCCACAGCAACCTCGTCCAGCCATGGCGACAAGACACGACGCAGTTCGCGGACACTGATCGGCTTGCTGATGTAGTCATCCATACCCGCGGCTCGACAGCGTTCAGCGTCGCCAGCCATCGCATTCGCGGTCACGGCGACGATCACCGGTCGTGATTCTGATCCGTCGCGAATGATCCGCGTGGCTTCGAAGCCGTCCATCACCGGCATCTGGCAGTCCATCAGAACCAGATCGAACGCGGTCGCTGTCACGGCATCTACCGCCTGCCGTCCATCCGCCACGAGCGTCGGCTCGATCCCCAGCTTCTGCAGCATGGCCCTGATGACCATCTGATTGACAGGGTTGTCTTCAGCCACGAGCACTCTGCAGAGCGAGGAGCGCTTACTTGCAACGGGCGCTGCACTCGCCTGCCGCGACGGCGATCGCAGCACACTTGTCGGAACCTTTGCTGGCAGCGAGAACCAGAAGATCGATCCTGGCCCACCATTCACTGGTGAATCATTCGCAGGACTGATCACCCCGATCTCGCCGCCGAGCAGATCGACAAGCTGCCTGCAGATCGCCAATCCGAGCCCCGTTCCGCCAAAACGTCTCGTCGTCGAGACGTCGAGCTGCGTGAATGGCTGAAACAGATGCTTCTGGCTATCGGCCGGGATACCAGGCCCTGTGTCGACCACGCGGAAACGCAGCCTCGCGCTCTCGGTGTCCTTGTCCACCAGAATACGAACCCGGCCTGCGCCGGTGAACTTCACCGCGTTGCCAACGAGATTGGTGAGCACCTGTCGCAACCGGCCGGGGTCGGTTTCAATCGCGTCCGGAATGCCGGGCGCGTACTCGATAGAGAGCTCGAGCCCCTTCTCGAGCGCGCGCGGTCGCAGTAGCTGCATCACATCGTCAACCGCGGACCGCACCTCGGTCGGAAGCCACTCCACCACCAGCTTCCCCGCTTCGACCTTCGAGAAGTCGAGGATGTCGTTGATGATCGCGAGCAGCGCATTCCCGGACCGCTGGACGGTCACGAGCTGTTCGCGTTGATCGGCGGTCAGTGGCGACTCGAGGAGCAGATCCGTCATGCCGATGATGCCGTTCATCGGCGTCCGAATCTCGTGGCTCATGGTCGCCAGGAAGTTGCTCTTGGTCGCAGTGGCCGCTTCTGCCGAATCGCGCGCAAGCCGCAACTCCTCGGCCTGAACGGCCAGCGCGCGCTCTGCCCTGACCGCCATCTGCTGGGCCTGCTGCGCATCCTCGGCCAGGTTCAGCGCGGCGAGCTGCTGCGCACGGGTCGCCGACGTCTGCTGTTCGAGCGCGCGATTGGCGGCCTCGAGCCCAAACGAGCGCTCGAGCAACTGATCGTGGGCCCTGGCAAGTTCGTCCGTACGTTCGCGAACGCGCGCTTCGAGTTCCTGGTTCAACTGCCATGCATGCCGAGTCGCGCGGTCTCGCTCGACACCGACGGCCGCCAGCACCATCGAGCTCAATGAGAGCAGCACCAGGTACGCCAGCAACAGCGAGACACGCTCAGCCGCCGCGCCCTGGCCGAAGACTCCGAGTCCGGCACTGGTACCTGCGACAGCAATCGTGGTCACGGCGAGCGTCGCGATTGCCGTGTACCGTGGGCCGAGGCGGATCGCAATCCACATCACCAGCGGCAACATGAAGTAGGCGATCGGAAGGCGCCCGACACCGATGAACGCGTTCGTCGCGAACATGACGTACGCCGCCCCGACGACGACGGCGACGGCCACGACCTTCTCCAGGCGACGCCGCTGCTCGGGATGCTGCCCAGCGCTCACCAGCGCGGCCACGGCCGGCGCACCGATGAGCATGCCGAGCACGTCGCTGACGGACCAGGCCATCCACAAACGCGGCACCGCGAGATCAGTGGCGCCGGTCGCCCAGAGCGCCGTCACGCCGATACTGGCTCCAACCGCGCTGCTCACCACCGCGAACACCGACAACAGCGCGACATCGACCACGCGATCGAACGTCATGTGCACGTTCGCGCGGCGAAGCAGATAGCTCGCGATCGCTACTTCGAGCGCGTTCCCGATCGCCGCGGCCACGACGAAGGTCGAGGGCCACCCGTGCATCAGGTAGGTCATGAGTGCACCAACGATCACACCCGACAATGCTGCGGGTCCCCACAGCAGGACGACAGAGAGCGTGATACCCGTCGGCGGGGACACAAGCGGCAGCGTGCCGTTGGCGACGCCAACCGAGACTCTGAACTGCGCGGCGGCCACGTAAATAACGGCCGTCGTTGCCACGATGAGCGCGGCTTTCACCCGCGCGGACAGCGTCGGCATCAGAGCGACTCTCCGGGCCGCGCCACATGGGCGAAGTCATCGGCGAACGACAGGTCGAACGGCGCCTCCATCCCGAGACGGGTCGATCGTTCGTTGACCATTCGCTTCAGCTCGATCATGCGAAGCTCGCGCCCGGATGCGAGGCGGTTGAAGCGCCCGAGCTCGATCGTGCGTTGCTCGAGGGCCGCAGATGTTTCCGCGAGCGCCTCGATCGCCTGTCGACGGCTCGTGTCGTCGCGCAGGATCACCACATAGCCGGATGACTCTCGCGACGCTTGCTGCAGCGGGGCGATCGCTGCCGCTCCCCAGAAGCGATGGCCGTCCTTTCGCGCATGCCATCCTTCGCGAACCTGACGATCGACGATGCTTTCGCCGGCATAGGGGTTGTTGTCGAGGCCAACCCAGAAGCGCGCCGCGGGACGCGAGATCGCTTCCGCCTCCGTGTATCCGAGCATGCGCTCGGCGCTCGAATTCCAGCTGGCAACGTTGCGTTCCGGGTCGAGCCTGAAGATCGCGTGGTCGGTGATGCTGTCAACCATCAGCTGTGTCTGCGCCTCACTGACGCGCACGGCCTTCGACATGCCTTCTGCCATCACCAGGGCCCGTCTTCTCACGCTCGCCGAAGCCCACAGTCCCACGCCGAGCAGCAGATTGACCGTGATTCCGCCGCCGGCGATCAGCCAGTGCTGATAGCGATCCGCAAACGATAGGAACGACGACGCAGGTCTGGCAACGAGCAGCCAGCGATGCCCGGCGATTTCGAGCGACGTCCGTTGCGACAATACGTCCGTGCGTGCTGTGTCGACCACCGTCGGACCCTCAGGCGCACCGCGATACAACAGCCCAGTGGCCGACGGGACGACGCCGTCATAGATCTCGAAGTCGATGTCCCAGTGCTGTCCACCGAAAATGCTGTCCATCAAATCGCGCGCGCGGAACGCACCAGAGACGAATCCTTTCAGGGCCGCTCGGCGTTCGGCCACCGAATCCGTTGGCTCGCCCACGGCGTAGACAGGGAGGAACAGGAGGAAGCCGGGTTGCGGTGACTCCTGGGTGCCTTCCTGGACCAGACGCACCTGACTGCTCAGCGCCGGCGCTCCCTGATCGCGTGCCCGCACCATCGCCTCGCGGCGCACGGGCTCGGTGAACATGTCGTAGCCGAGCGCGCGCAGGTTCTCGTGCGTGACCGGATGAACGTAGACAACCGCGTGAAACTCGTCGCGTTCCTCGGCCGGCCAGATCGCCAGCGGCCAACGTTGATCTTGTATCCGCCGTTCGAATGCTGAACGCTCAGCATGCGGCACGCGGACGCTGAAACCGACCCCCTGAAGACCGGGCGCCGACATTTCCGGGTGGACCGCGCGCAGGTAGCGGTCCCACTCTGCCGACGGGACGTCTCCAGCGGCGTCGAACAGGCCAACGACCCCACGCAACACGTTGATATGGCTCCTCAGCCGCTGCTCGATGACCGTCTGGATCATCGACGTGCGGAGCCTGAACCGGTCAGATGCGAGTGCAGCCGTGGACACACGAGTGACATGCCAGGCAACCCCGGTCAATGCGAGCGAGAGGATTGGGACCAGCCACAGCCAGATGGGCCGGCGAAAACGGTCGGGTGCCACCTGGGCGTCGGGCACGCTACGACTGGACCACGCCATGCCAACGGAAATCGGCAGTTGCACCCCGGTCTGGAGTGCGGTGGCTTCTGCGTCATGCAGCTATGTATGCTGATGCCCGATGCGAAAAGCGCTGGGAGGTCTCGTCGTCGCCGCCGCCCTGGCGGTGAGCGCCAGCGGCGCGAGCTTCTTCGGGATCGATGCCTGGAAGATCGTCCTCGCGGCGGCCGGCGCCGTCATCTTTGTGATGGGAGCCGAAAGGCGGCCGCGGGGCGGCGGGTAGGGACCACTCCGCTAAAATCCTGTCGGTGCGGAACACGAAGTGCGTATAAGTTACCTTCCCACTCACGAGGTAGCCGCAAACTGAGCCAATCCTCGGGCTCAAAACATCGAAACAAATCGCACAATCGTTCTCGTCGTGAGCGTGGCATGTCCTTCGCTGTCTTCCTTGCGCACAGGAGATGAGGAGGTGACGTCATGAGCACGCGCGCTTCGTGTCTCCGGACGCTCTGTCTGCTCCTGCCTCTCGTGGCGGCGTGCGGTCGGACCGACCGATCGCCCACACTCGCGCGCGACGGCACGGCGGTCGAATCGCCTCGGTCGAGAGATCGTGAGAAAAGCTCGCTCGTGCTTGCAGGGCAGCTTCGAACGGTCGATCCCGGCAGACAGACCTTGATCGTGGAGTTCGGCGACGATCTCTACGAGTTCGCCTACACTGACGAGACCGAGGTTGTCGGAAGCATCCCCAACGTGCAGGGTCTTCGCGGCAACACGGGGACCCTGGTCACAGTGCACTATCGGAAAAACCCGATTACGTCGACGAAGACGGCCGTGAGAATCGAACTGCAGTGACAGCGTGATCGAACGCAGGGCGGGTCCTGTTCTGTGGACGCCGCCGCACAAAGTCACTCGTAGCGCAACGCGACAAGCGGGTTCACCGTGCTCGCCCGGCGCGCGGGCAGCCACACCGCACAGATCGACACGACCGTCAGCAGCACCGGCATCGCGACGAACACGACCGGATCATCGCCATCAGGCCGTAGATCCCAATCGCCGCGAGCAACAGCGCGGATACCGTCGAGGGGCGTTTGGTTGGCCTATTCGGCCCTCAACGCCACGATCGGATCCACTCGCGTCGCCCGGCGCGCGGGGATGAACGACGCGAACAGGCACACGCAAACGAGGAAGAGCGAGACGACGACGTAGGTGAGCGGATCGAAGGGGCTGACGTCGAGCAACAACGTGGACAATCCTCGCGCCGCAAACGCCGCGAGCACGGCACCACCAACAATGCCGATCGACGTCAATCGAACGGCGCGCCCGAGGACATCGCGGAGAATGGCGCGACGATTCGCGCCGAGCGCGATCCGCACCCCGAATTCCTGCGTGCGCAGGGCCACGCGTCCCGCAATCATCCCGTAGAGGCCGATGGCCGCGAGCAGCACACCGGCAGCGCCGAAGACGGTCGTCACCGTGGCGCCAATCGAGAATGCCGCAAACGCGCCGGCCTCGCTGGCGAGGTGCTGATCCATCGTGCGCACGTCGTAGACGAACACGGCGGGATCGACGTCGCGCAGGACCCGCTGCACCTCGCCCATCAACTCCGATGGCTGGCGTGTGCTCCGCACGACCAGCGTCGCGCGCAGCGGCATGTTCTGCGCGAGCGGCCGATAGACCATCGCGCGCGGTGACTCCCACACGAAGTAGTACTTACCGTTCGGCACGACGCCGACGACCTCCACGGTGGTGCCTTCGATCACGAGGGAGCGGCCCAATGCGCTCTGCTTCGGCCAGAACTGGTTGGCGAGGGTCTGATTGACGATCGCAACGGGCAGCGCCTTTTCGTCGTCGCGATCGGTGAACGCGCGCCCCTCCAGGATCGAAATGCTGGCGGCCGCGAAGTAGCTCGGGTCCACGCGCGTCGCAGCAGTGACCGGTGGTGGCTCGTCGGGCCGTGGCGGCTTGCTCGCGAGCCAGACCGGGGCTCCGTCGCTCACGGTCGCCATCGGAATCCACTGCGTCCATCCCGCCTGTTGAACGCCAGGCAGCGCGAGGACCCGGTTGCGCGCGTTTGTGAAGTAGGTCGATCGTTGCTCCGCATCGTAGCCGCTCTCGCTCGGAACGGCCGATGAGACGACGAGATTCCGCGGATCGAAACCGAGCTCGACCTGCCGGACATGATTGAGACTGCGAATGAACAGGCCGCCGCTGACGAGCAGCATCAGCGACAGTGCAACCTGCCCCACAACGAGCGCGCTGCGGAAAAACGCGCGCGGTTCACTTGACGTCCCACGCCCTCCCGCCTTGATCGAGACATTGAGATCTGAGCGCGCGGCCGTGAGGGCCGGCGCAAGACCTGACGCGATCCCGGCAACAAGAGTCAACGCCAATACGCCAACCAGGACGCGTGGGTCGAGGCTGAAGTCCGGCCGCAGCGTCGCGATGGCCGTACTCGTTGTGAATCCGTGCTCGAAATTCCTCAACGCGACGGCCGCTACCGGCAGCGCGACGACACCCGCGAACAGCGCGAGCACAACACTCTCCGTTAGAAGCTGCCTCACGAGCCGCCCTCGTCCGGCTCCGAGCGCCGCGCGCAGCGACACTTCACGCTCGCGCGACGCGGCTCGAGCCATGATCAGGTTCGTGACGTTGGCGCTGGTGATGAGCAACAGGAGCACGGCCAGCGCGCCAAATGCGGTCCCCGCGATTCGAAAGACAGGTCCGATGTTCGGATTGGGACGAGCGTGCGTCTCGGGCACGACGACAAGCGCCGAGTCCTTGTTGGTGGCCGGATACGCGCGAGCGAGGGCTGCGGCGGCGACTTCCAACGAGGCGCGTGCCTGCGACAGCGAGACACCGGGATTCAGGCGTCCGAGCACCCACAGCTGGTGACTGTCTCGGCGCTGCAGAATCGACTCGCCTGGCGGAAGGTTCATGACATCGTCGTACATCCAGAGCGGGATGTACGCCGACGGGTAGATCAGCGTATGCGCCTTGTCGAACGACTTCGCAGTCACGCCGATGATCGTGAACGGACGGCCGGTCACGCGGACCGCGCGTCCGACGACGGACGGATCGCCGCCGAACCTGGCGAGCCAGTACTCGTGCGTCAGCACGATGACTGGAGCGTCGCCACGCGCCCTTCCCTCGTTCGGTTGAATGAGACGCCCGATCGCGGACTGAACACCGAGCAGCGAGAAGTAGTTGTCGGTCACGCCGTACATCGTGATGCGCTCGGTCGAGTTGTCGCTGTTCAACGCCCCGATCGCGACGGAGTACCCAAGCAGATCCTCGAACGCGGCGTGGTCCTGACGGTAATCCTGGAGGTCGACGAAGGACACACCGTGCGGAATCTGCACGTGGGCGTCGGGCGCCGTACCAATCGACACGAGCTGCTCGGGACGGCTGACCGGCATCGCGCGCAGCAGGAAGGCGTTCAAGACAGCGAAGATCCCGGTGACCGCGGTCAGACCAACGGCCAGGGTCAGAATAGCGGCTCCAGTGAAGACAGGCGCGCGTCGCAAGGCACGGAGCGCCTGATGGATGTCGCGCCGTGCGTCATCGAGCCAGCGCAGTCCGCGACCGTCGCGGTGTGTCTCTTTCATCTGTTCGATGCCTCCAAAGGCGCGGCGTGCCGCAAGGCGCGCCTCTTCGGGCGATAGCCCACGACGCTCGTACTCGCCAGCCAGCAGATCGAGATGCCCGCGGACCTCCTCGTCGAGCGCCGCATCGAGCGACCGTCGTCGGAACAATGCCGAGGCACGCAGCACAATCGAGCGACGCGTCATGACGACTCCCCGAGCATGCGGCTCATCATCGCCACCGTCTTCGACCAGAGATCGGCTTCGATCGCGAGCTGCTTCCGTCCGGCCCGAGTGATCGAATAGAAGCGGGCGCGCCGGTTGTTCTCGCTCGTTCCCCAGTCGCTGACGATCCAGCCCTTCTGCTCCAGGCGCAGCAAGGCGGGATAGATCGTCCCCTGATTGAGCGCGAGCATCCCTTCCGCCATCTGTTCGATGCGCCGCGCGATACCGTAGCCGTGCTGAGCGCCCATCGTGTCCAGCGTCTTCAGCACCATCAGGTCCAGTGCGCCGTATGGGACTTCCGAGGACGGAGGCGTCATAGGTTCTGTGGACTATCAACATGAGCACGCGGCGTGCCATGTAGATGATCAACAGAAGTCGAGCGTTCGTCGGACAGGGTGTCCGGTGGTGGGACGACGTTGTCCATCACCGCACGAAGCATTCGAAGGAAGAACATCGAAGGACCACGATCCACTCACACCAACCACAATCCGGTCATGGCACGCCGATTGAGATAGGCGTCGACATGCTCGCGACCCGGCAGTCACGCGTTCTCGTTGCTGACGACCAGCAGGATGTCGTCGCCGCCATCCGCATGTTGCTGCGCGGAGCCGGCCTCGAAGTCGATCCGGCGACCTCGGTACAGGAGGTTCGTCATCGCCTCGACACACGGAACTACGACCTCGTGCTGATGGATCTCAACTATGCACGGGACACGACGTCTGGCCGTGAGGGTCTCGACCTGCTCAAGGAGATTCACGATCGCGATCGACTGTTGCCGGTCATCGTCATGACCGGCTGGGGCAGCATCGACACCGCCGTCGAAGCGATGCGCCGCGGCGCCCGCACGTTCGTGCACAAACCGTGGGATAACCACTCGTTGACCGAGACGGTGTGCCGCGAGATCGAAGAGGGACACGCGCAGCGTCAGTCAGACAGGCTTGCGGCGTCCGAACACGCTGACGCGCAGGCGATTCAGCGGGCGCTCCTCCCGGCTGTTCTTCCCGCGATGTCTGGCGTGGCTCTCGCCGCGCGATGGCAGCCGGCGCTCGCGTTCGGAGGCGATTGCTACGACGCGATGCGAGTATCGGAAAGCCACCTGGCAATCTCGATCGCCGACGTCTGCGGCAAGGGTCTGCCGGCTGCGCTGCTGATGTCGAACATGCTCGCCTCGCTGCGTGCCTTTGGCGCGTCCTCACGCGCGGCGCGCGACGTCGTCACCAGCGTGAATCGGGCGCTCTGCAGGCAGAAGGATCTTCGCAGGTTCGTGACCCTGTTCTACGCGGTCTATGACTCGACGACTCGTGTGCTCACGTACACGAACGCCGGACATAATCCTCCGCTCGTTCTGCGCCACAACGGATCGTGCGAGCGCCTCGCGACTGGCGGGACCGTCACCGGGATCTTCGACGAGAGCACGTACGAGGAAGGCAGAGTCATGCTCGCCCCCGGCGATCGTCTCGTGCTCTTCACCGACGGCATCACCGAAGCGCGATCCATCGCCGGCGATGAGTTCGATGACAGCGGGCTGATGCGAACGCTCGAGCGCTGCCGCCATCTGGATGCGCAGTCGATGGTCGACGCAATTTTCGAGGACGTCGGCACATTCGCCGGCGGCAGCCTCCAGGACGATGCCACCGCAGTCGTGGCGGCGATCGTATGAGCGCAAAAGCGAACAGCCCGTCCCACAAGCGGACAGAAGCCGAGCTGGGGGGCCCTCGATTTCAGGGTCAACCCGCCATGAACAAAGTACTTAACTCCAGGGCAACGGTGGCATACGCTTTGACCGTCGAAGCTGTGACATTTGCCTTTTGACCTTTGACCTTCGATGCCTGATATCGTCCGCGACCCCGCCATTCTCAAGCGCAAGAAGCTTCGGCATGCGCTCTACGCCGCCGTCGGCGTACTGATCGTCGTCGCCGTTTCGATCGCCCTGGCCCGAATGGAGCCTGCGGCGCCAACGGTCGAACGGGCAACCGTCCTCATGGACAGCGTCAAGCGTGGCTCGATCATCCGGCAGCACCGCGGACTTGGAACGCTGGTGCCGGAAGACACGCGTTGGCTACCCTCGAGAACAAATGGTCGTGTCGAGCAAATTCTGCTGCGGCCCGGCGCGCAGGTTGGACCGGAAACGGTCATCCTCGAATTGAGCAACCCGGACGTCGAGCAGGAAGCACTCAACGCGCGTCTCGCGCTGCACTCAGCGGAAGCGGCACTCGAGAACCTCAAGGTGCAGCTCGAGAACGATCTGCTGACACAGGAATCGCAGACCGCGGCGATCCAGGCCGAATTCGAGCAGGCGCGGATGCAGGCGGAGGCCGACGAGGCTCTCGCCAAAGAGCAGCTGATTTCAGAGATCACCCGCCGCAAGTCTCAACTCACTGCTGAAACCTTGAAGAAGCGCTCCGCCTTCGAAGCGCAGCGGCTGGCGTCCGCAAAGCAGTCGCTCGAGGGCAGACTTCGCGTGCAGCAGGCTGCTGTCGATCAGGCGCGAGCGGTGTCCAATCTCCAACAGAGCCGCCTCGAGTCGCTCAAAGTGAAACCTGGCTTCACCGGCGTTTTGCAGCTCGTGCCGGTTGAAGTCGGCCAGCAGGTGGCGCTCGGACAGAATCTCGCGCGGGTCGCGGACCCAAGCCGCCTCAAGGCGGAGCTGAAGATCGCAGAAACCCAGGCGAAGGACATCGAAATCGGCCAGCCCGCCGAGATCGACACCCGCAGCGGCGTCATGCAAGGCAGGGTCAGCAGAAAAGATCCGGCGGCAGCGAACGGAACGGTCACCATTGACGTCTCATTGACGGGCGAACTTCTCAGGGGTGCGGTGCCAGACTTGAGCGTGGACGGGACCGTCCAGCTCGAACGTCTGGACAACATCCTTTACGTGGGCCGGCCGTCACTCGGACAAGACGACAGCACCGTGGGCCTGTTCAAGCTGACCAACGCCTCCGGCGATGCGTCACGAGTACAGGTGGCCCTGGGAAAGAGCTCGGTGAATGCGATCCAGGTGAAGTCGGGACTGAACGAGGGTGACACCGTCGTTCTCTCGGATATGTCGGCCTGGGACGCGTATGACAGGGTGCGACTGCGCTAACGACGACGACAAAGGACGATCATGAATGAGCCGCTGATCAAGCTTGAAAGCGTCCGCAAGGTCTTCTACACGGACGAGGTCGAAACGCACGCACTCGACAACATCAATATCGAGATCGCCAAGGGTGAGTACGTGTCGATTGCCGGTCCTTCCGGCTGCGGCAAGTCGACGCTGCTTTCAATCCTCGGGCTGCTCGATACGCCGACGGAAGGAAGCTACGTCCTGAACAACCGCCCGGCGACGGCTCTCTCGCTCTCGGAGCGGGCGCGGGTCCGCAACCGCGAGGTCGGGTTCATCTTCCAGAGCTTCAATCTGATCGGCGACCTCACGGTGTACGAGAACGTCGAGTTGCCACTCACCTATCGCGGCATGCGTGCGGCCGAACGCAAACAGCGCGTGACCGCCGCGCTCGAACGCGTTGGCATGGCACACCGCGCGAAGCATCTCCCGAGCCAGTTGTCCGGCGGTCAGCAGCAGCGTGTCGCGGTTGCTCGAGCGGTCTGCGGCGAGCCTTCGATCCTGCTCGCAGACGAGCCGACGGGAAACCTCGACTCGAAAAACGGCGAAGCCGTCATGGATCTGCTCAAGGAACTGCACCTGGCCGGCGCCACGATCTGCATGGTGACGCACGACGCGCGTTACGCGTCGCACGCTGAGCGCACGATCCACCTCTTCGACGGTCGCGTCGTCGAAGAGTCGATGGCGACCGCCACGCACTAGATGCTCGACCTGCGGTACGCGATACGGTCGCTGAGGCGAAGTCCCACCTTCGCCGCGACCGCTATCGCGACGCTGGCGCTCGCCATCGGCGCCACGTCCGCCATCTTCACGATCGTGAACGCGGCGCTCTTCAAGCCGCTCCCGTATCCCAATCCTGACGCACTCGTCGTCCTCACGACGCCCTCTCCGCGCGCGACGACGGGACAGCTGTAACGTTGCTGCCGTCGTTTCGAGCCGCAAAATTGACCCGGTCAAGGCCCTGCGGGCAGACTGATCGGCGCAGTCTCAGGGCTTCGTCCGGATACGGTCAGCCCGTCCCGCAAGCGGACGACACGAAGCCCTGATAGCAGGAATTCAGCGGGGTTGTGCGGGCACGCCCCTTGAACAGCCGTCGGATTGGTCCCGCTGAAGCCGGACACTACGCCTACACCATGGTTCAAGGACTCGTTCAGGATCTGAAGCACGGCGCCCGGATGTTGTTCAAGAACCCGGGGTTCACACTCGTGGCGATCATGTCGATTGCCATCGGTGTCGGCGCCAACGCGGCGGTGTTCAGCCTGGCGGACGCCCTCGTGCTGCGGCCACTCACGGTGGCTGAGCCCGGCGGCATCGTCACCATCTCCGCCGTGCCATCCGTGCAGGGCCTCCGCAATCCGGCGATGTCCTATCGCGACTACGTCGACGTACGCAACGGGACGCGCAGCTTCGCACTTCTCGCAGCCTATCAGCTCGTCGCTGTGGGCTTCGCAACCGCGAAGGATGATCTGGCACAGCGGAGAGTCGGGGTCGCCTCAACCGAGAACCTGCTCGACGTAAGCGGCCTCACCCCGCGACTCGGACGCTGGTTCCGCGCCGACGAAAACGCCGTCGCGGGGCGCAGTCCCGTCGTCGTGCTTGCGTACGAGACGTGGTCGGAGCAGTTTGGAGCGGACCCGAACGTCATCGATCGACGTGTGTTCCTGTCGGGCATCGACTTCACCGTCATAGGCATTGCTCCCGAAGGATTCTCGGGACTCGACCCCTACATGCGACCCGGCTTCTATGTACCCCTGGCGATGACGCCGTCGCTCAATATCAGCGCGCCGGCCGATGTCCTCGAACAGCGCGCCAATCGTTGGCTGCGGGTGAAAGGCCGGCTTCGGACGAGCGTCACGATGACTCAGGCACGCCAGGACCTGAGTTCCCTCGCGGCGACACTCGCGGCGCAGTACCCCGCCAGCAATCGCCGCCTCGACTTCACCGTCCAGACCGAGCTGCAGTCACGGACATCACAAAGCTCCGACACGCTGCTCGTCGCCGTGTTGTTGACGCTGTCCGTGGCGGTATTCCTGGTGGCATGCGCGAACGTCGCTGGCCTGATCGCGAGCCGGGCTCCTGACCGGGCACGCGAGCTCGCGCTCCGTCTCGCGATGGGCGCCAGACGTTCGCGTGTCATTCGACAGCTGCTGACCGAGAGCCTCCTGCTCTCAGCGGGTGGTGCCGCCGCCGGTCTCTGCCTCGCCTACGCTGGCATCATCGTTCTCCGTCAGATCCAATTCCCAACGGACCTGCCTGCGGCGCTCACGTTCGACCTCGATCGGCGCGTGCTGATCGTCGGCTTCACCGTTGCCGTCGCGAGCGCGCTCATCTCGAGTGTGTTGCCGGCATGGCGCGCGACGCGCGGCGATCTCGTCGCGACACTCAAACATGCATCCGGCTCGATGCCACGCCGCTCGCGTCTCTGGACGCGTCACGGTCTCGTGTGCGTGCAGGTCGCGCTGTCGCTGGTCCTCGTTACCGTCTCGGTCTGGCTGTATCGTGGAACGAGATTGACGGTCGCCAACGGGCCAGGCTATCGCACCGGGCAACTGCTGATGATGAATCTCGATCCGGCGCTCGCCCGCTACGACGACGCGACGGCGCGTGAGTTCTTTCGGGCGCTGACCGAGAACACGCGCAACGTTCCCGGTGTGGTGACGATGGCCCTGACGTCTGACATTCCTCTCGGTTCGGACTCCCGCGACATCATCACAGTCGCACCCGAGGGCTATCGCTTCCCCGCCGGCAGCGACAGCATCACGGTGCAGGGTGCGCGTATCGACGACGGCTTCTTCGCCACGATGGACATTCCCATTGTCAGCGGACGGCCATTCGCGTCGACCGATACGGCGGACACACCGCACGTGGCCATCGTGAACACGACATTCGCCAATCGCTACTGGCCCGGTCAGAGCGCTCTGGGGAAACGCCTGCGCGTCAAGGACGACAGCGACGCGTGGGTCGAGATCGTCGGCATCGCGTCCACCATTCGCTACAACTGGGTGGCGGAGGGCCCCACCGACTACATCTACCTTCAACGGCTGCAACATCCGACGCCAACCTCGCGTACCACATTGCTGGTCCACGCACAGGGTGATGCGGGCGCGATGGCGGGTTCCATACGGGAGATCGTCCGCAGCATCGATGCGGGCATGCCGACGTTCGGCGTCCGCACCATGGAGGATTTCTACCGGGCTCGCGCGTTGACGACGTCGAACGTGATCGTCGGTATCGTGGCCGGGATGGGTGTGATGGGGTTGCTGCTGGCCCTGGTCGGGCTGTACGCGCTCGTGGCTCACGCCGTCGCGCAGAGAACCCGCGAGATCGGCATCAGGCTGGCGGTCGGCGCTCGTCCAGGCAACGTGCTCATGATGGTGATGCGGCACGGATTGCTGCTCTCGCTCGCAGGCACTGCGCTGGGACTGACGGCGGCAGCCGCCATGAACAACCTGCTGCGCGCGGCGTTCCCGGTCAGCAGCGGCGTGAACCCGAGCCTCTTTCTGTTCGTAGTACCCGCAGTGCTCGCTGTGACCCTCGCCGCGGCGCTCATCCCCGCGCAACGGGCCGCGCGAATCGATCCATTGATCACCATCAGGCAGGAATAGGACATGGGCATCCGAGTCATCGCACTGCTTCTGCTGTCTGCCGTCACCGCTTACGCACAGGGCGCATCCGATCCATCCGGGCACTGGGAAGGCGGCATCGACACACCGGAAGGCTCGATCAGTGTCGTCGTCGATCTGGCAAAGAACACATCCGGACAGCTGGCCGGGACGATCGGTGTGCCGCCACAGAATCTGAAGGGCTTCCCGCTGGTGATCGAGTCCGCCGATAGCCGGGCCATTACGTTCCGCTTCAAAGGCGCGCCGGGCAACCGCGTGTTTCAGGGTGTCGTCGCAGAGGACGGCGCTTCGATAAGCGGCGAGTTCATCCAGAGTGGCTTCACGATGCGCTTCGCGCTCGCCCGCAAAGGCGCAGCACAAATCGACGCGCCGATCCGCAGCGCTCCCATCCCAAAGAATCTCGAGGGCCCGTGGAGTGCCACGCTCGAGGGCACCCATCAGAACGGCATCAAGCGGAGCGTGATCCTGATGCTGTCGAATGAGCCTGACGGTTCATCGACCGGCACTGTCTTCAACTCTGGTGACGGACTCGAGGTACCGATCACGTCGATCAGGCAGGACGCATCGACCATCACGCTCGACCTCAGGGCTGTGGGCGGCTCGTATGCTGGCAAGGTCAACGCAGAAGGCACGGAGATCGTGGGCACCTTCATTCAGGGCACGGCGGTGCTCCCACTCACTTTCCGTCGATCTGCCGGGGACGGCAGATGATGCGACGCGTGCTCGCGCCTGCGTTTCTGATCGCGCTCGCGCTGGTCGAAACGCTGGGCACAGTGCAGGGTCAGTCGGCGGCGCCGAGCTGGCTGCAATGGGGCGGCCCCACACGCAACTTCATGTCGGACTCGAAAGGCCTGGCGTCAAGCTGGCCCGTCGGTGGACCGAAGAAGCTCTGGAGCCGCACGCTCGGTGAAGGCCATTCGTCGATCGTCGTAGAGAACGGCCGCCTCTATACGCTCTACCGGCACATCACGAAGACGCCACAAGCGACGACACACGAAGAAGCCGTTGCCGCGTTCGACGCAACCACCGGCAAGACTCTCTGGGAATTCAAATACCCCGCGCCGCCCGCGGGCACCGATTTCAGCCAGGGCTACGGCCCGCACTCGACACCTCTCATCGTCGGCAACCGTGTCTATGCCACGAGCTCGCGGAGTGAACTCTTCGCGCTCGACAAGGCCACTGGCAAACAGATCTGGGCGCACGACATGGTCAAGGAGTTCCGCGCGGTTCCCGCGGGGCGCGGCTACACATGCAGCCCGATCTTCGTCAACGGGCTCGTGATCGTGACGATGGGCGGACCCGACCAGGCGGTGGCGGCCTTCGATGCGCAGACCGGCAAGCTCGCGTGGAAAGCCGGATACTTCGTGTGGGCACCTGCCTCGCCGATCCTGATCGACGTCGACGGTCAGCGGCAGTTGGTCGTGTTCGGTGGCAATCAGATCACGGGCATGGATCCGGCAACCGGGCATGAGCTGTGGAGCCACCCGCACAAGACCGACTGGGGCCTGAACATCAGCACGCCAGTGTGGTCGGCGACCGACCGGCTGCTCTTCCTGTCCTCGGCCTACGGCACCGGCAGTCGCGCGCTCGAACTCCGTCAGGCGGGCGGCAAGACCACGGTGACCGAAAAATGGGCGAGCAATCGCATGCGCGTGCATATCGGCACGGTAATCCGGCTGGGTGACTACGCGTACGGATCGAGCGGCGACTTCGGCCCCGCGTTCATCTCAGCCATCGACATGAAGACCGGCATGATCGCCTGGCAGGATCGCAGCTTTGCCCGCGCGCAACTGCTGTATGCGGACGGCAAGATGGTCGTGCTCGATGAGGACGGCACGCTCGGCCTCGCAACGGTGTCGCCACAGGGGCTCAAGGTTCTGGCTCGCGCCAACGTACTGACGCATCTCGCATGGACACCACCCACGCTCGTAGGGACCTCTCTCTACGTGCGCGATCGCCAGACGATGTCAGCATTCGATCTCGGAGGCACGTAGAGGCAGGTCTTCAGACCTGCCTGGCGACACCCAGGATCCGGCTTCAGCCGGACGAGGAGACTGTCTCGTGTTTCAGGACTTCCGGTACGCGTTGCGTTCTCTTACGAGCAGGCCGTTGATGACGACGGTCGCGGTGCTGTCGCTGGCACTCGGGATTGGCGTCAACACCGCCATCTTCTCCGTCTTCGAACGGATGCTCCTGCGACGCCTGCAGGTGCCCGCAGCCGACGAGATCGTCAACGTCACCTCACCCGGTCCAAAGCCCGGGTCCAGATCGACGAGCGACAGCGGCCGCGTCGAAGCGGTGTTCAGCTATCCGCTGTTTCGCGATCTCGAGCGGCTCGAGGTCGGTGGCCTGCGGCTCGCAGGGCATCGTGACATCAGCGCGAACCTCGCGTTCAAGGGGCAGACATCAGAGGCCGAAGGGCTGCTCGTCTCGGGCAACTACTTCTCGACGCTTGGCGTGACACCAGCGCTTGGCCGCGTACTGGGACCCGAAGATGATCGCGTTCCTGGCGCACATGCGGTCGTGGTGTTGAGCCACCATTACTGGACGACTCGCTTCGGCGCAGACCCCGGGGTCGTTGGCGAGACGCTCGTGGTCAACGGCGAGCCGATGACGATCGTTGGCGTCGCGCAACGAGACTTTGCCGGGACCACGATGATGGACCGGCCGCAGGTCTTCGTGCCGCTGATGATGGCGCAGCAGGCGTTCCGGGATCCGAACTGGAACGCGATGACGGCACGCAACAACCACTGGTTGTACATCTTCGGGCGTCTCCAACCGGGCGTGACGCGCGAACAGACCCAGGCGCTGCTCACAGTGCCATTCACCTCGCTGATTCGCGACGTGGAGTTTCCGGCTCTTCGAAGCGGCATGGGCGATCGCGACCGCAAAGAGTTCCTGCAGCGACCGCTCCTGCTGGAGGACGGCAGCCGCGGTCGAAATGCTGGTCGGGGAGAAGCGCAAACGATCATCATCCTGATGTTTGCCATCACCGGCTTCGTGCTGGCGATCGCCTGCGCCAACGTGGCGAACCTGCTGCTCGCACGAGTCGCCGATCGCATGACGGAGATCTCCGTTCGACTCTCCATTGGCGCCTCGACCGCCAGGCTGTTGAGACTTCTGCTCGTCGAGGCCGGGGTCCTCGGCGTACTCGGGAGCGCCGGCGCACTCGCCGTCTCGCGCATGACGTTGGACGGCCTGGTCGCCATGATGCCGGCCGAGGACGGAGCCTCGTTCGCGTTCGAGATCAATACGAGCGTGCTGCTCTTCACGCTCGCGCTCGGCCTCGGCACCGCCGTCCTGTTCGGTCTGTTCCCGGCACT
Organism: uncultured Acidobacteriota bacterium; assembly: GCA_963772955.1. GTDB lineage: Bacteria > Acidobacteriota > Vicinamibacteria > Vicinamibacterales > UBA2999 > Gp6-AA40. Next base: position 852,330 of record CAVYZF010000011.1, read on the forward strand.
GCACGGCGTCCGCACCGGGATCGCTGCGGGCATCCACGCGCAATCCGCGCGCACATCGGGCTCGCGAAGCGCCAGGCGTTTTCGATCCTCGCTCGCCACAGCGCAGATCGCCCTCGCCACTGCCTTGCTCGCTATGGCAGGCCTCTTCGTTGTCAGCCTCGTCAACCTCGCGCGCTCTGAGCTCGGTATCGAGCGCGAAGGGCTCGTCACCTTCCGGCTGTCGCCGTATCTCAACGGCTACTCGCCGGAACGCGCGCTGGCGTTGTTCGAACAAGTCGAGAACGAGTTGCGCGCAATCCCCGGAGTTGTCGCCGCGACCTCGTCCACGATGTCGGTACTCGCCAGTGACAGCTGGAACAACAACGTGACGGTGGAAGGCTTCAATGCCGGACCGGACGACAACATGACCGTCTCCGTCACACGAACGAGCCTGGAGTACTTCCGCACACTCGGGATCCCGATGCTGGCTGGCCGCGAGTTCACACTCGCCGACGGACCGCAGGCACCGAAGGTGGCGATCGTCAACGAGGCCTTCGCGCGAAAGTTCAACCTCGGCTCTCACGTGATCGGAAAACGATTGGCGATGGGCTCCGGGGGGAACCGGCCGCTCGACATCGAGATTGTTGCCCTGGTACGTGACGCGAAGTACAGCGAGGTACGGGAACCCGCGCCCGCGCAGCTCGTGATGCCGTATCGACAAGACAGGGTGGGACCACTGACCTTCTACGCACGGACGTCGAGCGCTGACACACGGGCGCTCGTCGGCGCGATTCCCCCGCTCGTCGCACGGCTCGATGCCAACCTTCCGATCGCCAATCTCCGGACGATGGACGATCAGATCTGGGACAACACGGCCCGCGATCGCGTGCTGAGCACGCTATCGTCGTCGTTCGCGGTGCTGGCGACCTTGCTGGCCGCCATCGGTCTCTATGCGGTGCTCGCATACGGAGTGGCGCAGCGGCTTCGCGAGTTCGGCATTCGCATCGCGCTTGGCGCCACGAGCGTAGACGTTCGCTGGCTGGTGCTGCGTCATGTCGTTCGCATGGCGGCGATCGGAGGTGTGATCGGCGCCGGACTCGCGCTCGGCCTCGGCCGGCTGGGCCGCGCGATGCTGATCGGCGTGGATGGCTACGACGCAGGAGTCATCGGCGGCGCGGCCCTCCTCGTGGTTCTTGTCGCGCTTCTCGCCGGCGCACTTCCCGCCCGCCGCGCGAGCGCCGTCAACCCGATCGAGGCGCTGCGCGCGGACTAGGAAAAGTCGTTCACACTAGATGACGCCTGCCTTGAACTTGAACCCTGACTGTGCATCGCCTTCACGATAGAGCTTGTGACACGCGCCGCACGTGGCGCCGCCGAACTCCTTGCCCGCCGCCTGCGCCGCCATCTGATCGACCGTCGCTGCACCAAGGAGCTTGTCGAGCGCGTCGAGCCGCGTGAGGCCGTCCTTCACGATGCCGACCGCATCGTCCTTCTTCTTGTCCGACCAGAACCCTTGCAACGTCATGTAGTTCGTCCGTAAGGTCGCCACCTGTGTCCTGGCGTCGGCGAACGCGCCCGACCCGATCGCCTTGTTCATTGCACCCGCCGCCTGGGCGTTGGCCTTCATCATCTTCGCGTAGTCTTCGGCACCCGCAATCTTCCCTTGCGCGATCACCACAGCCCCGAGGACCGCCACCAACGCCGACGCACACAGAAGGAATCGCCGCATCACATCCTCCTTTGGTTTCAGGAACGCCCGTGGAGAGGGCCGGATGCTATCGCACGACCACCAGCGATTCAACGATCGCGGCTGGACAGCACGTGTTCGGCGGCTGTGCGGCGTCGAACACCGGCGTCCCACCGCCGGACACCCAACGCCAACTCGCCGCGACAGGATGCGGTTTTCCGAACAATCCGATAGTGTTTCTCATCGGAACTGGCACAGAGCTTGAGCTAGCACTCGGGACTCAGCGCGAGAGTGATGCTTCGACACGCCGTCCGAACGCTCGTCAAGAACTGTGGCGCCACCGTGATCGTGGTACTCACGCTCGCCGTCGCCATCGCGGCGACGACCGTGATTTACAGCGCGATCGATCTGGTCTGGGGATTCGTTCCGATCGTCAATCGGGATCGCCTGACGTACATCACCTCGACTGACACACGCGTCGTTCAGGCCGAAGGCCGCACGAGCAGCGTCGTCTTTCGCAGCCGCGTGTCGATGCCGGACCTCGCCGACTGGTCTGCCCGATCGTCGAGCTTCGAGCACCTGGCCGCTTTCGAGATGGGATCAGTCACGCTCACGGGCGTCGACGTTCCGATGCGCGTCGAGTCGGTCAACGTGACCTGGAATCTCATCGACGTCTGGGGCTTTACCCCGATTCTCGGCCGGCCGTTTCACGCGCAAGACGCGCGTGCCGGGGCCACGCCTGTCGCTCTGCTGACGTCTGGATTCTGGCAGCGCCAGTTTTCGTCACGCCAGACAGCCATCGGAACCAGCGTGATGCTCGACGGCATCGCGCACACGATCGTCGGCGTGCTGCCGCCGGAGGCGAGCGGCGGGCTGCTCAAAGACTCGGACGTATTCCTGCCGCTCGTCGTCGAGCCACTGCGTGGCGAGCGTGGGCGCCGATCGCTTCTCGTCACCGGACGTCTCAAGGCCGGTGTCACACGCGAGCAGGCAAACGCCGAGATGGAGACGATCGCGCGCGAACTGCGCGACGAATACCCGACCACGAATCAAGCGATCGGAGCGTCGGTGCTTCCGATCATCGAAGTATCGGGGTTCAACGTCCGCATCCTGCTTTCCGTCCTCGCGCTCATCGCCCTTCTGGTTCTCGTCGTGGCGTGCGCGAACGTATCCGGAGTCCTCGTCGCGCAAGCCATCGGCCGCCGCCACGAGCTGGCGGTTCGCGCAGCCCTGGGCGCGAGCCGTTTCGATCGCATTCGCCAGCTCACGGTCGAAAGTGCGCTGGCCTCTGCGCTGGCGTGCGCGATCGGGCTGACGCTGGCGGCGTGGGCCATTTCGGCCTTGCGGTGGCTCGGTGGCGACTCGTTTGGCCTCGCGGGCATCAGCATGAACTGGCGCGCGGTCTTTGTCGGAGTCGCCGCAGCGTTCGTCGCGCCGCTCGGCTTCGCACTACTGCCCGCCCTTCGCGCATCAACGCCGGATCCAGAGGAACTCAGGGACGGTGCGCGTGGCGTCGGCGTCACGCTGCGCGGACGACGCATTCGCAACTGGATGGTCGCCGTGCAGGCCGGCGCCGCCATGATTCTGATGGTTCAAATCGGAGTGCTCGTGCGCACGACGTGGGCGCTGAGCGACATTGCTCCCGGATTCGATCCCGCCGGCGTGCTCACGTTGCGCGTCGGGTTGCCTGAGTCGCGCTACGGCAGCGCCGCGGCGATCGGACGATTCAGGAACCAACTGCTCACGCAACTCAGCGCGCTGCCGGGCATCGCGTCCGCAGGCGCGATCGATCGCCTGCCGGTCGCGGATGCTGAGCCGATGGCGCGGTTGACGGTCGAGGGCGCGCCGCCAGTGCCGCTCGAATCACGTCCGACCATCGCACGCTCCGCAATCGCGGGCGACTATCTCGAGACGATGAGGATCCCGATCAGGCAGGGGCGAACGTTCTCCCGCTCCGAGATCGACAGTGCCGCACCGGTTGCGGTCGTCAATGAACAGGCCGCGCAGCGTTTCTGGCCTGACCGCAATCCGCTCGGCGCCCGCCTTGCGATCGATGCGACATCGGGACAGGAAGTCTGGCTGGAAATCGTGGGCGTGGTCAGAAACGTCCGGAGCGCGGACATCGATCAGGGTCCGCTGCCGCAGGTGTTGGTGCCGGCATCGCTGCGGCCGGATGGCGAGATGGCCATCGTCGTCAAATCGACCGGGCCGAGCGCGCTGACGCTCGTGCCCGCCATTCGAGCCGAGGTCGCGCGAATCGATCGAGATCAACCCATTCACGACGTGGCGTTGATGACGCAGGTGCTCTTTGACGATCTCGCCGGCACCTACGTCCTGGCCGCGCTGCTCACGGCAGTCGGCTTCATTGCGCTCTGCGTGTCGGCAGCAGGTGTGTATGGCCTGGTCTCGTCCTCGGTGGCCCAGCGTGGCCGGGAGATCGGCGTGCGCATGGCACTCGGCGCTCGTCCGGGTCTGGTCGTCAGGATGGTGCTCGCAGCGGGCGCGCGCCCTGTCGCGGCCGGCGGTCTCGCAGGGCTCGTCGCAGCGATCGCCCTCGCGATCGGCATCGGGCTGTCCGTACCTGGTGTCGATGCGCGCGATCCCTGGAACTACGTCGCGGTTGCGCTGACGCTCGCAGCGGTCGCGTTCCTCGCAAGCTATCTGCCGGCGCGGCGCGCGGCGCGAATCGATCCCTTGCTCGCACTGCGCCAGCAATAAGACCAATGGTGATTCGTGATTGCTGATTCTTGGATTCGTTGGTGATCGGAGATTGTTGATTGGCGATTGAAGTCGCCGGGCGCGTGGCCAATCACAGATCGGCAATCAACAATGCGACAACGAATCACAGATCAAAGATCGTGAGATCAACAATGCTCCGAGGGATTCTCCAGGATCTGAAGCACGGCGCGCGAATGCTGGTGAAGGACCCGGCGTTTGCCGCGATCGCGATCGTCTCGATCGCCATCGGAGTCGGCGCCAACGCCGCGATGTTCAGCCTCGCCGACACGCTGGTGTTGCGTCCTCTGACGATTCCGCGGGCCGGTGACATCGTGACAGTCACAGCTGTCGTGCCGCAGTCGGGTTTCGCACCGCCGACGTCCGCAGCACTCTCGTACCCCGACTATCTCGACCTCCGCGATCAGGCACAGAGCTTCGCGAGCCTTGTCGCTTACCGTCTCGTCGTGACGTCATTCGCGAGCCGCACCGGCGATCTCCCACGGCGTCTATTCGGTGTTGCCATCAGCGGAAATCTGTTCGGCACACTTGGCGTCCAGCCAGCATTGGGGCGTACGTTCGGCGTCGAGGAGGATCGCCTCGATCGCAGCCCGGTCGTTGTCCTCGATCACGACATGTGGACGAGGGAGTTTGCCGGCGACGCCGGCGTACTCGGCCGGACGATTCGCATCGGTGGGATCGACATGACGATCGCGGGCGTGATGCCGCGCGGTTTCTCCGGCCCGGATCAGTTCGTGTTGCCCGGTTACTACTTTCCGATTGCCCACTTGCCGCGACTGCAAAGCCTGCAGGCGGACGAACTGACGCGTCGCGACTCTCACAATTTCGCGGTCAAGGGCTTCCTCAAGCCGGGCGTCTCTCTGGCCACTGCGAGTCAGGAAGCGGCGTTGATTGCGGAGCGGTTGCGGCGCAGCTATCCAGATACCAATCGCAACCAGGGGCTCGCGGTGCGGACGGAATTCGACGCCCGCGTGAGCGCGAGACCGCAACTCGCAGGCATCTCCGCGATGCTGATCACGCTGGCCGCGCTCGTGCTCTTTGTCGCATGTGCCAACCTCGCCGGTCTCCTCAGCAGCCGGGCCCCGGCTCGATCGCGCGAGATGGCACTCCGCCTTGCCATCGGCGCCGGCCGCCTTCGCGTGATGCGACAACTGATCGTCGAGGGCCTGTTGATTGCTGTCGGGGGTGGCGCCGCGGGTCTGCTGGTCGGCAATGGCGTGATCGCGATGTTCCAGCAGTTCGAGATTCCGACCGATGTGCCGCTGAAACTCACCTTCGAGCTCGACCAGCGCGTCGTCGTGTTTGGTGCCATGATCGCGGCGATCAGCTCGCTCGCGGCGAGCCTCGGACCGGCGTGGCAATCGACTCGCGTGGATCTGGTGACGACGCTGAAGAGCCAGGCGGCGATGGACCCGCGTCGATCGCGCGTATGGGGACGCAACCTCCTGGTCTCCGGCCAGATTGCGCTGTCACTTATGCTGCTGACGGCCGGCGTGCTCCTGTATCGCGGCTTCGCGCTCGAGCTCGGGCGCGGTCCTGGCTTCCGCATCGATCACGTCCTGCTCGCGTCGTTCGACCCCGACCTCGCGAACTACGACGCACCGCGCGCCGAGCGGTTCTATCGCGACCTCAAGGACAGGGCACAGGCACTTCCCGGAGTGCGATCGGTGGCGTTGACGTCATCGCCTCCGATGGATGCGATCAGCATCGAAAACACGCCGCTCGTACCCGAGGGCTTCACGTTTCCCATTGGGACGACGTTCGTGCGAATCCGGTCGGCTCGCGTTGACGAGGGCTATTTCCAGACGCTTGGTATCGGTATCCACCGCGGACGCGCGTTTCGAACGAGCGACGATGCAGCCGCGCCGCGCGTCGCCATCGTCAACGACACGTTCGCGGCGCGTTACTGGCCCAGCGGCGATGCGATCGGCAGACGCATTCGCCTGACGGACAAGGACGGAACGCAGGCCGAAGTGGTCGGCGTTGCCGCCAATCACAAGTATCGCGGTCTCTCGGAGGCACCTGTCGAGTTCGTGTACTTCCCGTGGGCGCAGGATCCAGCGAACGACACGACGCTTCTCGTCCACACGACTGGTGAGCCTGAGGCGACGGCCGCTCCCCTTCGGCAGGCGGTGCTCGGCCTCGACTCACGGATGCCCGTTCTGGCCGTGCGCACGATGGAGGGCTTCTTCCAGGCCTCGACGGTGATCTTCAGCACCGTGATCGTGCGAATCATCACCGGCATGGGCTCGATGGGTCTTGCACTCGCCCTGATCGGTCTCTACGGGCTGGTTGCCTATTCCGTGAGCCGCCGCACGCGTGAGATTGGCATCCGCGTCGCCGTGGGCGCGAACCCTCACGCAGTGCTTCGCATGGTGTTGCGCCACGGACTGCTGCTGGCTCTCTGCGGAACGGTCGCCGGGATGCTCGGCAGCATCGTCATGCGCGGCGCGATGCGCGCGGTGTTCCCGTTCGAGGATGTCGCCAACCTCGATTCAACGACCTACGTGCTCGTGGTGCCGGCGCTGTTCGTGATCACGCTGTTCGCCGCGTACGTTCCGGCTCGTCGCGCGGCGCGCATCGACCCGCTCATGGCGTTGCGACAGGAATGAGAACAAGGCTGATTCGTGATGGTCGATTCTTGATTCGTTGTTGATTGGAGATTGTCGATTGGTGATGTGAAACGGCGCGTGGCCAACCAGAAATCGAACGTCAACGATCACCAACGATTCAACAATCACAGATCGTGAGATCAACAATGATCGAAAGCATCTTGCAGGATTTGAAACACGGTACCCGGATGCTGATGAAGAATCCGGGATTCGCGCTCATCGCCATCGCGTCCATCGCCATCGGCGTCGGCGCCAACGCGGCCATGTTCAGCTTGGCCGACGGCCTCGTCCTTCGACCGTTGCCCGTGCCGCATGCCGATCAGGTCGTCAGCATCAGCGCCACGGCGCCGCGGGCGAATGAGACGTTCTTCCTCCCCAGCAACCGGATCTCGTATCGCGACTACGTCGATCTGCGAGACCGCGCGCAGACCTTCTCAGGCCTGACGGCGTACACGGTCACCTTCGCGAGCTTCGCGACGGGACGCGACCAGGTGGCGCAAAGCAAACTCGGCCTCGCAGTCAGCGGCAATTTCTTCGACGTGCTCGAACTCCAGCCGGTGCTCGGGCGAGCTATTCGTCCCGACGAGGATGTTGTGCCTGGCAGAGACGCCGTGGTCGTTCTCGCGTACGACACGTGGGCCGAGCAGTTCGGATCCGATCCGGGCGTCGTCGGGCGGCAGGTCCGTCTTGGTGGCATCGACTTCACCGTCGTCGGCGTCGCGCCGCAGGCCTTCACCGGCATGCATCTGGTTCTGCCGCCGGCGTTCATGATTCCCATTGCCATGACGGCGAGGCTCGCAGGCGCTCTGCCCGGCACCCTTACGGAACAACGCAACTTCCGCTACCTCGAGGTTCGGGGGCGGATGAAGCCCGGCACGTCGCTCGAGCAGGCACGGCAGGAGGTACGGTCGATCGCGCGCGGCCTGGAGCAGACGTATCCAGATACCAACCGCAATTTCGGGATGCTGGTACGAACCGCGTTCGAAGCGCGGCTCGACGAGCGTGGCCCATCGGCGCCGAGCGCGTTCATGCTCATGACGCTGGCCTTCGCGGTCCTGCTGGTCGCGTGCGCCAACGTCGCCGGCCTGCTCATGAGTCGTGCGCCCGCGCGCGAGAAAGAGATGGCGCTTCGTCTGGCCATCGGCGGCGACCGCGCGCGCATCACCCGGCAGGTCATCACCGAGAGCGCCCTGCTCGCCGCCGGCGGAGGTGCACTCGGACTGGCCATGGGTTACGGAGGCGTGCTGCTCTTTCGGCGGCTGCCGATCATCAGTGACATCGGTGTGCGCCTGACGTTCGACCTCGATCGCCGAGCGATCGCCGTCGGTCTCGTCCTCGCTGCGGCGAGCGCGCTCCTCTCGAGCCTCGTGCCAGCGTGGCGCGCGAGCCACGCGACCAACCTCGCGTTCACGCTGCGATCGGGAAGCGCCAACGTTCAGCACCGGTCACGGCTCTGGGGCCGCAATGGGCTCGTGGCGGGACAGGTGGCGCTCGCGCTGATGCTCCTCACGGTGACGGTGTACCTCGGTCGCGCATTTCAGGCCGAGCTCGGTCAGCCGGGATTCCGTACCGAACGTATGCTGCTCTCGAGCTTCGACCCGCGACTGGCTGGCTATGACGCCGAGAGAACCGAAGCGCTCTATCGCCAGCTCAGGGACCGCGTGCGTGGACTACCCGGCGTCACGTCCGTGGGCATGACGTCGATCGTGCCGCTGAACCAGGACAACCGCGAGCCCATGGCGATCGTGCCTGAAGGCTTTCAACTACCCCGGGACAATACGAGCGTGACCATACTCTCCGCGCGCATCGACGAGAGCTACCTCGAGACGATGGCGATTCCCCTCGTGATGGGGCGCGGATTCGGGCCGGGTGACGCGACCGATACACCGCGTGTCGTCCTGATCAATCGAGCGATGGCGGCTCGCTTCTGGCCTCAACAGGATCCGATCGGCAAACGCGTTCGCCTCATCGATCGCCAGAATCAGCCATGGGCCGAAGTCGTCGGGGTCACGGCGGACAACAAGTACAACTGGATCGGTGAAGGGCCGACGCCGTGGGTCTATCTGTCACAGCGGCAGGACGTGGGATCGCGCAGCACGCTGCTCGTGGCGTCCACCGGCGACGCCGCCGCTCTCGCCGGACCTGTTCGCGACATCGTCAAAGAGCTCGATCCCAACATGCCGATCTCCAGCGTGCGGACGATGGAAGAGTTCTACTACGGGAACGCATCCGCTATCGTCTACACGCTGACGAGCATCGTCGGCGCGATGGGATTCCTCGGGCTCGCGCTCGCGCTCGTCGGCCTTTACGGGCTGGTCGCGTACTCGGCGGCCCGACGGACGAGAGAGATCGGCATCCGGATGGCGATCGGCGCGCCGTCCCGGTCGGTACTGCGCATGGTCCTTCGCCATGGTCTCGCGCTCGCGCTGGCGGGGGTGGTCGTGGGCGTGATCGGCAGCATCGCCGCTGGCGGCCTTATTCGCAGTGTCTTCCCGAATGCGGGAATGATCGACTTCACGACGTATCTGTTGGTCGTGCCCGTGCTCGTCGCGATTACTCTGCTCGCCGCGTGGGTGCCCGCGCGCCGCGCCGCCCGCATCGATCCCCTGGTCGCGTTGCGACAGGAATAACGACATTGAACGATTGGATGATCTTTGATTGTTGAATCGTTGGAGATTCTGGATTGTTGATTCTTGATTGGTCTAAATAGGCAGCAACACACCCAATCAACAATCAACAATCTCCAATCAACAACCAATCGACAATCACAGATCGTGCAATCAACAATGTTCTACGTTCCCGCCGTCTTCGCCGCGTACGCGTCCATGACACGTGCGGAGTACACGAGGGTGGCTCCGGCATTCACGCTGATCGCAACACTCAATGCCGCAACGATCTCTTCACGCGTAGCGCCCTGCTTGATTGCCGCGTCGGTGTGGATCGTGATGCAGCCATCACATTGCCTGGTGATCGCCACGCCAAGCGCGATCAACTCGCGGGTCTTGCCATCGAGCGGCCCGGATTTTCCCGCATCCGCGAGACCGCGATAGCCGCGAATGGTATCCGGGCTGATGCGTCCGATCTCGGCGGTGGTGGTTCCAAGCTGGCGCTGGTAGTCATTCCAATCGAGCATCATCGCGATCACCTCGTCCTGTGTTGCCAACGGTTTGGCCTTACAACGGATACAGTATTTCGCGGCTGCTGTGCGCCACCGAACGTGGCGTCCCACGAGCGGACGGCACATCCGTGGCTCCCGTGATCGAGGGCGAGAAACCCCAGCAAAACCGCGCGGCATGGTCACTCTGGCTGGCATGGGCTTTGACCCTGCAGATCCCTGGTGCCCCCTCTCCGGTACGCGCTCAGAACGCTGGTCAAGTCGCCCGGGCCGTCCCTCATCGTCACGGTGACGCTGGCGATCGCTATCGGCGCCACGACGATCATTGCCAGCACAATCGACGGCGTCTGGCACGCCATCCCGGCCGCAGACGCAGAACGGCTCGTCTTCGTGGCCTCGACCGACCCGCGTCCCAGCCAGGCGCAGTCGGGCATGTCAGGCAATCTCGCCATGACGGGCACGTCGGTTCCCGATCTCGTGGACTGGGCGGCACAGTCCGCGACCGTCGAACAGTTCGGCGCGTTTCGTTACGGCACCGCGACACTCACGGGTCGGGATGCGCCAACGCGCGTCTCGCTCGTTCGCACCACCGTGGAGATGTTCTCGCTCTGGGGGATTGCCCCCTCGCTGGGTCGTCTGTTCCGCGCCGACGACGGCAGAATGGGAGCGGCACCGGTGGTCCTCCTCAGTGATCGATACTGGCACGATGAGTTCGCGTCCGATCCGTCGGTCATCGAACGAACTGTGCTCCTCGATGGTGTCGCACACTCGATCGTCGGTGTTGTGCCTCGATCGATTCGAACAGGAATCTTCGTCGACACGGATCTGTTCGTCGCACTTCCGCTGGACGCCGTACGCAACGCGCGCGACGAGCGAAGGCTGTTCGTCACCGCGCGACTCAAACCGGGCGTGACCAGAGCGCAGGCGGAAGCAGACCTCGCCGGGATAGCCAGTCGGCTCAAGACTCAGTACCCCAACACCAACGCGCACACCGGTGTCGTCGTGCGTCCGCTCATCGAACAACTCGGCGGACAAATCCAGACGCTGCTGTTCCTGCTCGCGCTCATTGCGGCGCTCGTCGCCGCCATGGCATGTGCGAATGTCTCGAACGTCGTGCTCGCACAGGCGATCGGACGTCAGCACGACCTGTCTGTGCGAACAGCGCTTGGCGCACAGCGCCGCGATCACCTCAAGCAACTCGCCGCCGAAAGCCTCCTGATCTCGCTCGCCGCGGGCGGGGCGGGTTTGGTGCTCGGTGGCTGGGGACTTGCGCTCCTCAAATGGCTGGCCGGGCCACAGGCACGTCTGTTCGGCGACGCGGCACTCAACTGGCGCATCATCGCCGTGGGCATCGCGACAGCGTTCGTCCTGCCACTCGGCTTCGCTGTCATCCCTGCGCTCCAGTCCTGGCGCCCAAATCCCGCGGACCTCAAGGACGGCGCGCGCGCGATCGGAGGTGGCTCCGCGCATCGAGTCCGTCGAGTGCTGGTCGCAGTCCAGGTCGGACTAGCGGTGGTGCTGCTGGTTCAGATCTCGTTGTTCGCGCGTACCGCCTGGAACTTCAGAACGATGGAGAGCGGCTTCATCCCGCAAGGCGTGCTGACGTTTCGAATGGATCTGCCGGCGGCGACATACACGCGCGAGCGAACGCGCCAGTTCTATCGCGAGTTGCTGACGCGCATCGACGCGCTGCCCGGCATCGTGTCGTCCGCAACGATCAATCGGTTGCCGGTTGCCGATCGAGAACTGAGCGCCCGCATCAGGACCGACGACGCGGCTCCAGTGCAAGAGGACGCGCTTCCGTTCATCGCGCTCGCAACGGTGAGCCCGCGCTATCTCGAGACGATGCGCATTCCACTCGTGCGGGGACGTCGTTTCAGTGCAGCCGACTTCGTTCGCAGCGGAGCGCCAGTGGCGCTCGTGAGTGAAGACGCCGCGCGCCTCTTCTGGCCCGGGCGTGATCCTGTCGGCACTCAGGCGACGATCGTTGCGAGCGACATGCCTGCGACGCCGCTGCAGGTTGTCGGCGTCGTCGCCAACGTGCGCCGATCCGAGGCTGACCAGCGAACGATGCCTCAGGTGTACGTGCCGTCACCGTTGCTGCCCGGGCGTGCGATGGCAATTGTGGTTCGCACCGAGAGTAGTGATCCGACGCTCAGCCTACCGGCAATACGCGCGCAGGCTGCGGCCCTCGAACCTGACGAACCGATCTTCGACGCCGCCTCCATGGAACAGGTCCTCTTCAACGATCAGGCGAGCCTGTACTCGCTCTCGGGTTTGCTCGGCGCGATCGCATTCGTCGCGCTGTGCCTCGCTGGCGTCGGCATCTACGGCGTCGTGTCGTTCATGGTCACGCAGCGCGTGCGCGAGATTGGTCTGCGCATGGCACTCGGCGCGCGACCCGGCATCGTGTTGCGAATGGTGGTTCAACAGGCGGCGCGTCCTGTGGTCGGTGGTGGACTGTTGGGTGTTCCCGCTGCCGTCGCGCTCGTCGACGCGATGTCGGGCGTATTCTCTCTTATCGACGTGCGCGACCCGGCAAACTACGTTGGAGTGGCGCTGGCCATCTCGATCGTCGCAGCGGTTGCGACCTACGTTCCGGCACGGCGTGCCGCGCGAATCGATCCATTGATCGCGTTGAGAAACGAATGATCGACAGCATCCGCCAGGATCTCAGGATCGCGCTTCGCTCGTTCCGGAACGCGCCGCACTTCACGGCAGCCGCGGTGTTCACGCTCGCACTCGGCATCGGAGCCAATGCGGCGATGTTCAGCTTTGCAGACGCCACTGCCCTGCGTCCTCCCGACGTTCCACGCCCTGGCGAGCTGGTCAGGGTGTTCACGACATCTCGAGACACGCCGTTCGGCGACGTGTCCTACCCGGACTTCCTCGAGCTTCGTGCACGGACGAAGACGCTCTCAGGGCTCGTCGCATACGAGACAGGCGACTTCGCGCTCGCCGCCGATCCACATGAACCCGCTCGATACCTTGGCGGATGGCTGGTCACGACCAACTTCTTCTCGGTCCTCGGTGTCGAACCGGCGCTCGGACGAGGATTCCTGGCGGAGGAAAACGACGAAGCGTCCTCGCCGGTGGCGGTGATCAGCCACAGGATCTGGGAAAGAGACTTTCACAGCGCGCCAGATGTCCTTGGACGCCAGGTTCTGCTTTCTGGAGCGCCCTTCACCATCATCGGTGTCGCGCCGGAACGGTTTGGCGGCACCGAGTTGTACTTTCATCCCGAGGTCTTCATTCCGCTCTCCGCGCTTCGTCGCGTGTATCCGTCATCGCCTGCCGACGCCCTGAACGATCGCAACGACCGGATGCTGACGGTACTGGGTCGTCTTCCCGCCGCCATCCCCATCGCGCAAGCGGCGAGCGAGCTGCGGGTCATCGCCGGGGACCTCGAACGCGCCTACCCGCAATCGAACCGCGGGAGAACGACGGCGATCTATCCCGCGATCGACGCGCGGGCGAAGCTCGACTCCGGCGGTGCGACGGGTGCCATGGTGATTCTCCTGCTCGTCGCCCTCATCTTGCTGCTTGCGTGTGCAAACGTCGCGAACCTCGTACTCGCCCGCAGCTCCGCGCGAGCACGCGATCTCGCATTGCGGACCGCTCTCGGTGCGACCCGCGCGCGACTCGTTCGCCAGTCGCTGATCGAGAGCGCGCTGCTGGCCATCGCCGGCGGCGTGGCAGGCACAATTGTCGCGGGGTGGGTCCTGGCGTATCTGTCGCGCGTCGTCATCATCCCGAGCGCGCTCCCACTGTGGGTGGATCTTCGACTCGATGGACGGGTGTTCGCGTTCACCGCATTCAGCACAGTTCTTTCTGCGATCCTCTTTGGGCTGGCTCCCGCCCTGAAGACATCGGCATCGTCGAGCGTGAACGGGATGCTCAAGCAGCGGCGCGAGCCTGTCGCACGCCGCGTGAACCTGCGCTCGGCTCTCGTCGTTCTGCAGGTGGCGATTTCCGTGCTCGTGCTCGTCTGCGCGGGGCTGATGATTCGTGCGGCGATAACCGCTCAGAGCGTCGACCCAGGATTCCGCAGCGATCGCGTTCTGATCGCATCGTTCAACCCTGGCCTCGTGCAACTCGGGCCCACAGAGACACGCAATTTCTACGATCGCGTCGTCGACCGGATGCGCAATCAGCGCGCGGTCGCTGCGGTCGGTCTCACTCGGTACGTGCCGCTCGGCGTCACCAATGGATCGCTGGCGGTGACGATCGACGGCGCCACCATGCCCGACGGACAGGATCGCGTATCGATTGCAGAGACAGTGACCGACCCAGGCTACTGGGATGTGATGCGCACCCCGATCGTGCGCGGCCGCGCCTTCAACAACGCCGATTCGCAGGCCAGCCCGAGGGTCGCGATCGTCAACGAGACGATGGCTCGCAAGTACTGGGCTGACGACGATCCCATCGGCAAGCTGATTCGCATTCCTGATGTCCCCGGCCCGGGCGGACCAGAGACGCTGGCGCTCTCCGTTGTCGGCGTCGCCAGGGACGGGCGGTACTGGCAGCTGGGCGAGACCCCGCAGCCCTTCGTCTATCGACCGTCTTCACAGGCACGACCCGGACGGATGACGATGGTCGTCCTGTCAGCTGAGGACACGCCTCCACTGGCGCTTGCCTCGGTGGTGCGAGAGGCCGCGGCATCCGTCGATGCCGGCGTCCCCGTGTTCGACGTGCGGACGCTGAATGACTTGTATCAGTCGCGGGCGCTGCTCCCCTCTCGCGTGATGTCGCGCATCTTCACCGCGCTCGGTGTTCTGGGTCTCGTCCTTGCGTGCGTGGGTCTCTATGGTGTGATCGCGTTTCTCTTCGCGAACCGCACGCACGAGATCGGCATTCGCATGGCCGTCGGTGCGACGCCGTCTCGTGTGCTCGGCATGGTGCTGACTCACGCGAGCTATCTGGTAGTGCCCGGCCTGGTGGCAGGGCTCGGGCTCGCCCTGTTTCTCACGCCGTTCCTGGCCAGCCCGGCATTCGATTTCGTCACGCCCCGCGATCCTGTCGTCATGACGATGGCACCCCTCGCGATGGCTCTTGTGTGCTTCTCGGCGGCGACGCTCCCGGCGCGTCGTGCTGCGCAGGTGAACCCGACCGCGGCTTTGCGGCACGATTGATCACGTCATGAAGACAGACACTCTTTGGCAGGACCTGAAATACGCCACGCGTTCCCTTCGCCGCACGCCCGGGTTCACGATCGCCGCGGTCGTCACGCTGGCGCTCGGCATCGGCGCCAACACGGCCATCTTCACGGTGCTGGACGCGGTCATGTTCAAGCCGCTCAACGTACCGTCACCGACGGATCTGGTGGCGCTTTACGAGCGGCCGCGCGAAGGCGAGCCCGATGCCACGCCGCGCCGCGCGGGTGAATCCGATCAATGCACTCAAGACAGACTGAACAAATAGCCCCCGAGATCGCGTAAATTGCGTAGAACCGTCCGGCACAGTGACTCACGTCGCCCGGGCTCAGACAAGGAACACACGACCATGATCTTCAGACGCTCGTCCTCCTCCGCCCTCACTGAGCCACCGCAGCTCGACCCGACCGCCCCGCTGATGTCGCTCAAGAGCGTCGAGAAGTCGTTCCCGGTCGGGGCGGGACAGACCTTCGTCCTGCGCCGTATCAGTCTCGACATCAAGCCAGGCGAGTTCGTCTCGATCATGGGGCCGTCGGGCGCCGGCAAGTCGACGCTGCTCCACATCCTCGGGATGCACGACAGCGCGTGGAGCGGCGAGTACTACCTGATGGGACATCCCATCCACGCACTCTCGCAGAAGGATCGCGCCGCTCTGCAGAAGCGCCACATCGGTTTCGTCTTTCAGAGCTATCACCTGCTTGACAACCTGACAGTCTACGAGAACATCGAGCTCCCGCTCTCCTATCGCGACGTGAAGAAGTCCGAGCGCCAGGGCACCGTTGCGAACGTGCTCGATCGCTTCGGCATCGTCGCCAAGAAAGACCTGTATCCAAATCAGTTGTCCGGCGGGCAGCAGCAGCTTGTTGGCGTGGCGCGGGCGATCGTGGCGCACCCGGCAGTGATCCTTGCGGACGAACCGACGGGCAACCTGCACTCCTCGCAGGGCCAGGAAATCATGGAGCTGTTCAAGCGGCTCAACGAACAGGGGACGACGATCATCCAGGTGACTCATTCAGAAGCGAACGCCGCCTATGGCGATCGCATCATCAAGCTGCGCGACGGATATATCGAACACAGTTAGTCTGAAGACCTGTCGTTCGAATTTCTTGGTGCTACGTTCTCGGTTCGTGTTCGGGTTCGGTTCTGCGTTCCCTCAGTTCGATCTTCGAGTCGGCACCGAGCATCGCACTTTGAACCCCGAACCGCCGAACAAGAACCGAACCTGAACACGAACTGAGCAGCGCGAACGGAGAAGTGTGAACACTGATCTCAGGTCCGCTTTTCGCGGACTTCGCGCAGTCCGGGCTTCGCCTGCGCGGCGATTGTCATCCTCGCGCTCGGCATTGCGGCGAACGGGCGCTTCGAGGGCACGTTCGTCTCGTCCAACTCGTTCGCGCTCGTCGGTCACGGTCCCCTTCTCGGTCGCACGCTGAAGGCCGAGGACGAGCGCGAGGGCGCACTGTCAAGTCGTGCTGCTCGGATGGACCGTCTGGCAGCGCCGGTATCAAGGAGACCCTGACGTGGTCGGCCGCACGATTCGCGTCAACGGCGTCCCATCGACCGTCGTCGGAGTGATGCCCGAGGGCTTTGGGTTCCCGGTGATATCGGAGATCTGGCGGCCGCTGTCGGCGCTGACATCCAAGGATAGAAACGATCGTCACGCGCGCCTCCTGAGCGGGTTCGGCCGACTGCGAGAGTCTGTCACCTTCGACCAGGCCCGAGCGGACCTGCAGGGCGTGATCGCGTCGCTTGCCACCGCGCATCCAGACACGAACCGCGACATCGAGCCTCGCCTCGAGGCGTTTCGAGGCGGAGTCGGCGGACCCATCGTCGCGCTGTTCATGGCGATGACGGGCGCCGTCGCATTCGTGCTGCTGATTGCGTGCGCGAACGTCGCGAACCTGATGCTGGCGCGTGCGGCGACGCGCGCGCACGAAGTGTCGGTGCGGATGTCGATCGGCGCGAGCCGGTGGCGCATCGTTCGACAACTCCTCGTCGAGAGCCTCGTGCTCGCGGTGTGTGCGGGCCTGCTCGGCCTCGCCCTCTCCGCTGCCGCTATCCGCGCCTTCTGGCTCGTCGCCTCGCAAACGCATCCACCGGTACTGGCTGCGGTTCCCAATCGACTGGCGGGTCTTCACATACCTGGCCGCCATCTGCCTCGCCACGTCGGTTCTCTTCGGCCTCGTGCCCGCCCTCTACACGGCAAGGACCAACGTCGTCGAAGCGATGATGCGCGGCGTCACCGGCGGGCGACGTGGCAGGCGCTGGAGCGCGGTGCTGGTTGTCGGACAGCTGGCCCTCACACTGGTGCTCTTGAGCGGCGCCGGCGCGATGGTGCGAAACATCCTGATGCTGTCGACGACCGATTCTGGCGTCGATACGACAGGCCTCGTTCGCCTTCGACTCGATCTGCCTTCACCCGCGTACGACACTCCCGACAAGCGCTCCACGTTTTATCGAAGGCTCGACGAACGCCTGCAAGCCATGCCGGGCCTGCGGGCATCGATCGCGAACGTACCTCCGGCCAGTGGTGGAGCTCCGCGCCAGCTTCTCATCGACGGTCGCCCCGACACAGAGACGAGCGTGCGACCGAACGTCACGATGGTGACCATCAGCGATCGCTACTTCGACACCATCGACGCACGGCACATTCGAGGCCGCTTGTTCAGCGCGGACGATGGAGGGCCAGGCCGTGGCGCGGCAATCGTCAACGAGCGATTCGCCGCGATGCACTTCGGCGGCGACGATGCGCTCGGCAGACGAATCCGCCTGGTCGTTCCTGGCGCGCCGGCCTCGCGTCCTGGGAGTGAAACGGAGTGGATGACGATCGTCGGCCTCGTCGCCAACGTCCAGCAGCGACCGCCCGACGACGGGAGTTTCGATCCAGTGGTCGACATCCCCCTGACGGCGAGCGCCGACTGGGGAGTCAACGTGTTGGTTCGAGGCTCAACGGAGCTCGGTGCGGTGTCTGCGCAAGTTCAGAATCAGATAGGCGCGATCGACCCCGACCTCCCGGTCTTCGACGTGCGCACGGTGGACGATCTGCTGGCGTACCAGCGCTGGGCCCAGCGCATCTTCGGATCGATGTTCGCGATCTTCGCGACGATCGCGCTCACGATGGCCGGCATCGGCCTCTACGCGGTGACGGCGTACGCCGTCGCAGAGCGCACGCGCGAGATCGGATTGCGCATCGCCCTCGGCGCCGGCGTTCGTCAGGTGTGGTGGCTTGCGACGCGACGAGCGTCGATCCAGGTAATCGTGGGGTTGGCGATCGGCCTCGCAGGATCTCTCGCGGTGCTACAGGTGTTGCCGCTTCAGATCACTCGAACCGACGGCAACAACGCGGCGACGGTCTTCACCGTGACCGTTCTCCTGGTCTTGATCGCGTTCGCCGCGTGTCTGATCCCGGCAAAGCGCGCGCTCGCCGTCGACCCGGCGCAAACGCTCCGCCAGTAGCGGCAGGTCTTTAGACCTGCCGTCAGCATCAGGCGGGTCTAAAGACCCGCCTCTACATATCGCCGAAACTATTTGGGATGCTCGAAGCTCGATGACGTGTCGACCGAGAATTTCTTGTAGCCGGAATACTCGGACGAGCCCGTTCGACGCAGCGTCCATAGCAGCCCGACGCGTGCGCTCCCGCTGTAACTTGCCACAGCCGGCAGCCACACCTCGCCGTTGATCTTGCGGCGAAGAAACGAAAACTGTGCGCCCTTGTGGATGCGCGCCAGCACTCCGAGCCCAAACGCGACGTTGTCGATCGCCTCCGCCTCGATGCGCACGAGCTCGTGATCGGTTTCGCTGATCCAGGCCTTCACGCCGAAGTGCTTCATCAGGTCGCCCTCGCGTGTCTTCGGCTTCGAGTCGGGGCGAGGCGTCAACGTAAACGCAATCGTGTCGTGACCCTCGACGCGCTCACGGCCGGTCATGTGGATCGTGTAGACGACGTAGAGGTCATCGACCGCCTCTGAGCGTTCGTGATGGGCCTCGTCCCAGTCACGCTGTTGCCGGGCGCGCTCCTTCCCGGGGTCGCTTTCGAGGCGTTTGGCCATGGCGGTGGCCTTCTTCGTGCGATCGCGATCCTGATCCGCCAACTCACCTGCCGCGACCGGTTTTCCATTCTCCGAGACGAGCCGCTCCCATCGAGGCTGGCCGGGGAGCCCCGGGTAGCTCTCGTAGACCCTGACCGACTCCTCCTGCAGACGCCCGTTCTTATCGATCTTCTGCTCGCGGCGGGTCTCGACGTACATGTAGCTACTTTGGACGGAGCTGTCGGTCTGGAGGTGCTTGCGCGTCTCCTTGAGGAATGCCTCCTGGTCGGGCAGCGGCCGATTCTGCGCTCCGGGACTGGCTACGGAGAGCGCGGTGAGCCCGACAATCACGGCCAACCGTGTAAAGCCTTTGACCATCTCTGACCTATCGTACCAAACCAACGCCTCGTGGTATCGCCGGCGGCTCGTCCGGGTCCGGACATTTCGTCCCAAGACCGGACAAGATATGCGTTAACACAGTGCTTTTGGCGGCGTCTACGGGCGGCATGCCGCTTGATGCGGCAACTCCCCTACTTGTGTATCGGCGCGACAACGGCGGTGTTCAGCCTTGAAAAGAGCGCCTGAATCAGCTGAGGGATAATTTCGCGCCGTGCCTTCGACCTCGCCACGCATCCTCATCGCCGACGATCAACGCGATGTTCTCGAAGCCCTCCGCCTGCTGCTCAAGGGGCAGGGTTACCAGATCGACACCGTCGAGTCCCCCGCCGCCGCGCTCACCGCGCTCAGCCAGCGGGACTATGACGTCGTCCTGATCGACCTCAACTACGCACGAGACACGACCTCCGGCGAAGAGGGGCTCGAACTGCTCCGGCAGATTCACGCCGGGGATGCGATGCTGCCGGTCATCGTCATGACCGCGTGGGGATCGGTCCACGTGGCGGTCGAAGCGATGCGGCGAGGCGCCGGCGACTTCATCGAGAAGCCCTGGGACAACGAGCGCCTGCTGACGATCCTCCGGACGCAGATGGAGCTGGGCCGCGCATTGCGCCGGGCAGGAAGGCTCGAGGCGCAGACCCGTGCGGCAACCGAAGGCGGCGGCACACTCATCGCCGAAGCGGCGGCGATGCGTCCAGTGCTGCAGATGATCGATCGCGTCGGGCCGTCGGACGCCAACGTGCTCATCACCGGCGAGAACGGCACTGGCAAGAGCCTCGTCGCGCAGGCGCTGCATGGTGTGTCCGTGCGATCCCCGCGGCCGATGGTGACGATCAACGCCGGCGGCGTCTCGGAAGGGGTCTTCGAGAGCGAGCTCTTCGGACACGTGAAGGGCGCCTTCACCGATGCCAAGCAGGATCGTGTCGGACGATTCGAGATGGCAGACGGCAGCTCGCTGTTCCTGGACGAGATCGCGAACGTGCCGCTCGGACAGCAGCAGAAGCTGCTGCGCGTGCTCGAGACCGGCGAGTTCGAGCGTCTCGGATCGTCGCGGACACGCAAAGCAGACGTTCGGCTGATCTCGGCGACCAATGCCGACCTCAACGCCGAAGTCAACGCCGGACGATTCCGGCAGGACCTGCTCTTCCGCCTCAACACGATCGAGATTCATCTGCCGCCGCTCCGCGAGCGTCGCGAGGACATTCCGCGGCTCGCGGCCTGCTTCCTGACGAACCACGCACACCGCTATCGGAAGGGGATCACCGGATTCGACCCGTCCGCGCTGAGAGCGCTCGTCGATCATCGGTGGCCCGGAAACGTTCGCGAACTGGATCACGCCGTCGAGCGCGCGGTCCTGATGGCACAAGGCAACGTGGTGCACACCGCCGACCTCGGCCTGCGCCCGGCCGTCGCGATGGGCGAACATCTCGACGAGATGAGCCTCGAAGACGTCGAGTCGCTGCTCATTCGAAAGGCGATGGCTCGTCACGGCAACGTGACGCTCGCCGCCAAGGCGCTCGGCCTGAGCCGGTCAGCACTCTATCGACGGCTCGAACGGTACAGGCTGTCCTAATGCCCACGTCAATCGGTGCTCACGTCACACCGAGGCATCGAGGCACAGAGAACTCCTTGGCAGGCATTCCTCTGTGTCTCGGTGACTCTAAGTGTCGTAAGCGCCACCGGGCACGAGACAAAACGGTATCGTCTGGCTAGAGATGTCTTCATTCTTTACCCACGATCGCCGCATCACGCTGCTGACGATGACGACGGCGCTGCCGGCGATCGCGCTGTGCGTCGTGCTGCTGTGGGTCGGCAACTACTCGACGCTCGTGCGGGTCACGGCGGTCGTGCTTGCGATCGGTGCGTGGATCGCGCTGACCGTGGTCGTGCGCGATCGCGTCGCGCGACCGCTCCAGACCATCGCCAACCTCCTCGCCGCGATGCGGGAGGGTGACTTCTCTGTCCGGGCGCGCGAGGCACCCGGCAGCGATCCGCTTGCCCACGTCATGCTCGAGATCAACACGCTTGCGGAGACGCTGCGCGTGCAGCGCCTTGGCGCTCAGGAGGCGACTGCGCTCCTGCGTTCCGTCATGGCGGAAATCAACGTCGCCATTTTCGCGTTCGACAACGAGCACCGGCTCGTCCTCGTCAATCGTGCCGGCGAGAAGTTGCTCGGCCAGGACGCGATGACCCTCATCGGGCATCCGGCCGGCCAATTGGGATTGCAAGCTGCGCTCGGCGGCGGGTCCACGATCCAGGAACTGAGTTTTCCCGGCGGCACCGGCCGCTGGGAGACGCGTCGAACCACGTTCTGGCAGGGCGGCACGCGACACGAGCTGCTCGTGTTGTCGGATCTGAGCCAACCACTGCGCGATCAGGAGCGCGAAGCGTGGCGCCGCCTGATTCGCGTCATCGGCCACGAGTTGAACAACTCGCTCGCGCCGATCAAATCGATCGCCGGCAGCCTCGAGTCGTTGCTGGCGCGCGATCCTCCACCGGACGATTGGCGTGAAGACATGCAGCGTGGCCTCGGCATCGTGGCCTCGCGTGCGGACGCCCTGAGTCGATTCACGAGTGCGTACGCGCGGCTTGCGCGTCTGCCAGCACCAACGCGAAAGACGGTCGCCTTCGGCGAGCTGATGCGGCGCGTCGTCGGGCTCGAATCGCGATTGCCGGTGTCACTCGACGGCTGCTTCGAGACGACGGTTTCGGCCGATGCCGATCAACTCGAACAACTGCTGATCAACCTGCTGCGCAACGCGACCGACGCGGCGATCGAGACCGGCGGCGGCGTGGCTGCGAACTGGGCGACGCTGGACGGCATGCTCGTCGTCCGCATCGAGGACGAAGGACCGGGACTTCAGAGCACGAGCAACCTGTTCGTGCCGTTCTTCACGACCAAGCCGGGTGGATCGGGGATCGGCCTCGCATTGAGCCGCCAGATTGCGGAAGGACATGGCGGCACGCTCTCTCTCGAGAATCGCACCGACCGTCGCGGCACGCGCGCGACACTTCGCCTCCCTCTCGGCGATCGTTCCTGATTACAATACGCGCGACCATCCGCATCCGACCGAAACACGTACTCGGGAGGCAGCCTCAATGCCCGACCTTCGACGATCGATGCTTCGCCTGATGTGTGTCCTGTTCGTGGGCGCAGTCACCAGCACCGTGATGGCGCAAACCGCCAAGCCCACGGGTCCGACCGTCTGGGACGGCGTCTTCACCGACGCGCAGGCGGACCGGGCGTCGGGCACGTTCAGTCAAAGCTGCGAACGGTGCCACACGCTCTCATCCCAGGGCACCCGCCCGCTCAGTGGCGACAAGTTCTGGGAGGGTTACACCCAGAAGACCGTCGGCGACCTCCTGACCTTCGTGAAGACCAACATGCCGAACGGCCAGGGTGGCTCACTTCCGGCGACCACCTACAACGACCTCGTCGCGTTGATCCTGAAGTCGAACGGGTTCCCGTCCGGTAAGACCGAGCTGACGCCAGAGACCGTCACGAACGTGCAGATCATCCCCAAGGACGGGCCGGGTGAACTACCCGGCAACACGCTCGTTCGCATCGTCGGGTGTCTGGCGCCGAAGAGCGGCAGCGACTGGACCGTTACCAACGCCACGGTCCCGCAACGCATTGAGAAGACGGGCGCCGTCCCCGAGGACGCGACTCGCCCGCTGGGCGACCGTACGATCACGTTGAAATTCGTCCTCAATCGGCTCGATTCGTTCGTCGGTCAGCGCATGTCGGTGACCGGCATTCTCATCGGTGCGGGCGGTGTAAATGGGATCAACGTCGCGACCGTAAATCGCGTGGCTGAGGCGTGCCCCTAAACGACTGCGTAACCGTCACTTCGGTTATACACGGCTGGCATAGGTATTCACTCCCGGCTGGACGGCCAAAGGTGTAATATCAGCGGTGTCGCGTACCGGGTGTCCGCGCCGA
This sequence comes from uncultured Acidobacteriota bacterium, assembly GCA_963772955.1. Classification (GTDB taxonomy): domain Bacteria; phylum Acidobacteriota; class Vicinamibacteria; order Vicinamibacterales; family UBA2999; genus Gp6-AA40. The sequence goes on from CAVYZF010000011.1 coordinate 875,979, forward strand.
TATTTGTGTAGTTTTTGACCGTCTGGGAGGGTGCTCCCGAGGTACCATTCGCGTCACATTCCCGAAGTTGCACTTGTCGCATTTGAAAAGGTGGAGCCAAGATGCACGCCGCTCGTAATTCCGGATGGCTTCTGATCGCGTTCTTGACGATTGTGATGGGTTTCCCAGGTGGCCAGGGACAGGCAGCCGGGGACAGTCCACTCGTCGAGGCAGCCAGGAAAGGTGACGTCGCAACAGTCCGTGCTTTGATCGGCAAGCGCACCGATGTGAACGAGGCCGGACGGGACGGGTCGACGGCGCTCCTCTGGGCCGCCTATAACGCCGACCTCCCGATGGCGCAGGCCCTCATCGCAGCGGGCGCCAAGGCCAACACTCCCAACAAGTACGGCGTGACGCCACTGCTGCAGGCCAGCCGCACGGGCGCCGCTCCAGTCGTTCAAGCGCTCCTTCGTGCGGGTGCCGATTCCAAGCAGGCGCATCCTGAAGGTGAAACAGCGCTGATGGCCGCTTCGTACGCCGGCAGCATCGACACGGTGCGGCTGCTGCTCGAAACCGGAGTCGACGTCAACGCCACCGACACGTATCAGAAGCAGACGGCGCTCATGTGGGCGGCAACGGAAGGCCACACCGACGTGGTCAAGGCATTGCTCGACGCGAAAGCCGATCCCGACGTCAAGGCTGCGGTCACCACGCTGACCGAACGCAAGCACGCCGATCATCCGACCGGCGGCTTCACCGCGTTGATGTATGCGGCGCGCAACGGTCACGAGGACACGATCAAGGCGCTCATCGCCGGCGGTGCCGATCCCAAGGTGACCAACGGTGACGGCGCAACCGCGACGATCGTCGCGATCGTCAACGATCGATTCGACCTGGCCAGGACGCTCGTCGATCTCGGCGCCGACGCCAACGACGGCTCGCTCTACTTCGCCGTGGACATGCACGACGCCACGACGGACATGCGCGCCAAGGACGGCTCGCGTCTCCGCGCCGACTTCCCCAACAAGCAGACAGCGCTCGATCTGGTGAAGTACTTGTTGGACAAGGGCGCCGATCCGAACAAGGCATTCGTCGGGCAACTTCACTCCTACACGCTCTGCTGCGGCGACGATGTGAATTCATCGCCGTTCTTCCGCGCGGCCGTGGCCGCGGACGTCGAGTCGTTGAAGTTGATGCTCGCGCACGGCGCGCAGGTCGAGTGGAGCCCGACCGAGGTCAAGAAAGAAAAGAAGGAAGGCGCTCCTGCCGGGCGTGGCAACCCGAACGTGGGAAAGACGCCGACGATGGTGGCGCTGACCGGTGGTCGCGGTGCATCGTTCGCGGCAGGACCTGGCTTCGATCGGCTCGGGCCGCCGCCGTTCCGCGAAGAGTCGAATCGCCAGCCGAGCGACGCGGTGAAAGCACTGCTTGCGGCGGGCGCCAATCCAAACGCGAAGGCTCCCGACGGCGCGTATCTGATGCACCAGGCAGTGGCGGCGCGACAGGTTGAGATCATCCGCGCGCTTGCCGCCGCCGGCGCGACATTCGACGTCGTCAACAAAGACAACCTGACGCCTCTGCAGCTGGCTGAGAAACCCGAGCCGCCGCCACCGCCAGGCAACAACACCGACTCACGCACGTACCGCCCGAAGCGCGACTCGCGCGAGGACGTCATCGCCGCCGTGCGCGAGTTGATGCATCTCGGTCCCAACGACCCGACGCCGCAGCCGCCGCCTGCGCCTCCGTCGGACAAGAAGGACGAGAAGAAGAGCGAAGAGGACGCCGTCTAATGAAGAAAGTCCTGATGAGCGCGGTCCTCGTCTGGGTTGGCGCAGCAGTGCTGTGGGCGCAGACCGGAACGAGCAGCGTTCGCCCGCAGTCCACAACCGCCTCATCGCCCACGACTCCCGCGAAGCCCGCATCCTCGACACCCGCGCAGCCACGGCCGGTGGCTGCAGCGCAACCTGCGCCTGCCGTAGACCAGACTGCGAAGCACCAGGCGTTCGTCAAGCAGTACCTGCATCGCGTGTCACAACAGCCGCACGGCGTCGCCGGCGAATGAGCCCGTCAACCTCGAGACGGCGAACCTCACCAACCTGCTGCCCCAGGCCGCCACGTGGGAGCGCGTGCTTCGCAAGTTGAGCGTGCGCGCAATGCCGCCTCAGGGCATGCCGCATCCGACCGAGGCCGACTACGTCGGGTTCACTACGTGGCTGGCCGGTTCACTCGATCGGGCGTGGCAGGGGAAAAGCACGCCCGGACGTTACGTCGTTCACCGTCTGAACAGGACTGAATACGCCAACGCGATTCGCGATCTGCTCGCGCTCGACATCGACGTGACCGAGTTGCTGCCGAGCGACGGCGCGAACTTCGGCTTCGACAACATCGCGTCAGCACTCGGTACGTCCCCGCTCCTGCTCGAGCGGTATCTGACGGCTGCGCAGCGCATCAGCACGATGGCCGTCGGCGATCCGACGATGCGCCCGGGCACGACGGAGTATTCGATCAGTCGCGAGTTCAGCCAGAACATGCACGTCGACGGTCTCCCGCTCGGCACGCGTGGAGGAACCGTGGTGAATCACGTGTTTCCCGCTGACGCCGACTACAAGCTGTTCGGACGTCTCGTCCGCGGCGTCGAAGAAGGCTACGCCGGCGTCGAGAGCAACGAGACACCGGACACGTTCGTCATCACCATCGATGGCGAAGAGGTCTTCACAGCGCAAGTCGGTGGCACGAAGGATCACGAGATCCAGTCGAAGGACATGAACGAGGCGAAGGCGCTCATCGATGCGCGCATGACCGGCAAGGTCTTCGTCACGGCTGGGCCGCATGAAGTGGGCTACACCTGGAAAGAGCGTCCGGCGCGCCGTCAGGACGTCTGGCAGCCTGCGCAACGCGACAGCCAGGAAGTGCACATGATTGGCGGCCTCGCGCGACTGAAGACGGTCGGGGTCGAAGGCCCGTACGATGTGAAGGGCGTCAGCCAGTCCGCGAGCCGCGAACGACTCTTCGTCTGCAAGCCGTCATCCGCGGCCGATGAAGCGGTGTGCGCCGAGAAGATCTTCACGAACCTCACGCGCCGTGCGTACCGACGTCCCGTGACAGCGGCCGACGTTGAAGCGCCGATGGCGTTCTACAAACAGGCGCGTGACAGCAAGGAAAGCTTTGACGCCGGGATCCGCGTCGGTGTGGCGCGCGTCCTCGCCAGCCCGTCGTTCCTGTATCGCATGGAGCGAGATCCGGTAGGCGTGCGTGCCGGAGTTGCGCATCAGGTCAGCGATATTGAACTCGCGTCGCGGCTCTCGTTCTTCCTCTGGAGCAGCATCCCCGACCAGACGCTGATGAACCTCGCAGTGGCCGGCCGTCTGCGCCAGCCCGGGGTGCTCGACGCGCAGGTGAAGCGGATGATCGCGGACGAGAAGGCCGACGCCCTGATCAACAACTTCACTGGGCAGTGGCTGCAGCTGCGCAACCTCGAATCGAAGGTGGCGCCCGATCTGCTGATGTTCCCGGACTTCGACGACAACATCCGCAAGGCGTTCCGTCGCGAGACGGAGATGTTCTTCGGCTATATCCTGCGCGAGAACCGCAGCGCGATGGAGTTGCTCAGCGCCGACTACACGTTCGTGAACGAACGTCTCGCAAAGCACTACGGCATCACCGGCGTCTATGGCAGCCGTTTCCGGCAGGTGAAGATCACCGACCCGAACCGCCGCGGATTGCTCGGCCAGGGCAGCATCCTCTCGTTGACGTCTGTGGCAACGAGAACGTCGCCGGTGTTCCGGGGCAAGTTCGTCCTGACCACGTTCCTCAACACGCCGCCTCCCCCGCCGCTGCCGAACGTGCCGACACTCGAGGAGAGCAACAAGGACGCCGCGCCGAAGACAGTGCGGGAACAGCTTGAACGCCACCGCAACAATCCGGTGTGCGCCTCGTGTCACCGCATCATCGATCCAGCGGGGTTCGCCCTCGAGAAGTTCAACTCGGTCGGTCAGTGGCGTGAGGTGACGGAAACCGGCGCAGCGATCGATACTGGGGGAGTGCTCGCGGACGGCTCGAAGGTCGACGGACCGATCGCTCTGCGCACTGCGATTCTCAGTCGGCCGGACGCGTTCGCAACGGTCCTGACCGAGCGGCTCATGACCTACGCCCTGGGGCGTGGGATCGAGCCGTCAGACATGCCCGTCGTTCGCAGCATCGTCAGGAAATCAGCACCCAATAATTACCGTCTTGAATCTATCGTCTTGAGCATCGTCGAAAGCGCGCCATTCCAGATGCGGACCCGGTTGGAGTCGGCGGAACCGACGACCAGAGTCGCACAGTCTGTGGAACGCCCAGTCAGCGTTCCTTAGCGAGGGTACAGCAGCCATGATCATCACGAAGAAGCATCTGTCCCGCCGCACGTTCCTGCGCGGTACCTTTGGCGCCGCAATGGCGCTGCCCATGCTCGATGCGATGGTGCCGGCCCTGACGGCCCAGGCGCGGACGGCGGCAAAGACGCCATTCCGCTTCGGGGCTATCTACATGCCGAACGGCGTGTATCCGGATACCTGGCATCCGGCAACCGTCGGCGCCGACTTCGAGTTCAAGCCGGTGATGCAGCCGCTCGAAGGGTTCCGCGACCAGCTCGTCACGGTGAGCAAGATGAAGGCACCGTGGGGCGAGTCGGTCCACCTGGGGGCGAGCTCGGCGTTCCTCAATGGCGTCGGCCCGGTCGGCGCGCGTGATGGATCGGGTGACGCCTTCGGCAAGATCGAATCGAAGAAGACGCTCGATCAGTACATCGCTGACGCGGTGGCTGATGACACGCCGCTCCGCTCGATCGAAGTCGGAACCGAAGACATGGGAACGGCGGTGGGTGCCTGTGACGGCTTCCCCTGCACGTTCTTCAACGCGCTCTCGTGGCGCGATGACTTCAGCCCGCTTCCGATTGGGATCAACCCGCGCGTTACGTTCGAGCGGATGTTCGGCGAGACCGGGTCGAAGGAACAGCGCACGGCACGCCTCAAGGAGAAGCAGAGCCTGCTCGACTCCGTGATGGCGGAAACCTCGAAGCTGCGCACGACGCTCGGCGCACCTGACAAGGCGATCCTCGACGAGTATCTGAGCAACATCCGTCAGGTCGAGCAGCAGCTCGATCGCATGGAAACGCGTCTCGGCACCATCACGGGAACGCCGGAAGCGCCGATCGGGCTGCCGGAAGCATTCGACGATCACATGACGATCACCTACGACCTGATGCACCTGGCCTTCCAGGGCGACATCAGTCGTGTGTTCACCTTCATGATTGGTCACGAGGCGAGCGACCGCGGATACGCGCACATCGGCATCCCCGAGACGCACCACAGCATCTCGCATCACGGTAACGACGCCGAGAAGCTCGCAAAGTACGCGAAGCTCTGCACCTACCAGATCGTGAAATTCAGCGAGTTCCTCGACAAGCTGAAGGCCACCAAGGACGCCGATGGCAACCTGCTCGACCACTCACTGCTCTACTGGGGCAGCGGCATGAGCAACGGCAACCAGCACGATCGCAGCAATCCGCCCGGAGTACTGGTCGGCGGGGCGCAGGGTCGCATGAAGGGCAACCGCCACATCGAGGCCAAGGAAGCGCCGACGGCGAATCTCCTGCTCGCGATGGCGCACCTGTCCGGCGCCGAGATCGAGAAGCTGGGCGCCAGCACAGGACGATTGGATCTCTAAACGGGGTCAGACCCTTCTCATTTCTGCATAGGACCCGCCCTACGCGGCAACGTAGGGCGGGTCTTCGTGTTTGAGGACACGCATGAGACAGACACTTCTTGCTCTCGCCTGCGTTGCGATTTGCGGTTCGACATTGATGACCGCGGCTCAGACGAAGCAGCCATGCACCCCGTCAGGAGGCTTGTCGTTCGTCTGTGGCGTCGAGAACGCCGAAGACCTCGTGCTCGTCCCCAACTCCCGCTGGATGATCGCCAGTGGGATGGCGCCTGGCAGCGGGGTGCATCTTGTCGACACGCAAGCGAAGACGGTGAAGAACATCTACGCCGTGGGCGCTGCTGCGACACGCCTCGACAAGGCGAAGTATGCGAGCTGTCCTGGCCCCCTCGACCCGAAGCAGATGGTGTTGCACGGACTCAGCCTGCGTGCCGCATTGAATGGACGCTACACCGTGTATGCGACGAATCACGGCGGACGCGAATCAGTCGAAGTGTTCGAGCTCGATACGAACGGTACCACGCCCACCGCGACCTGGATCGGCTGCGTCGTCACCCCGAACGACATGGCGCTCAACAGCGTCGCCGCATTCACAGACGGCTCGCTCGTCGCGACCGTGCTGATTCTTCCGGGCAAGACGTTCGAGGATGCGTTCGCGCAACGGAACACCGGCGTCGTGCTCGCCTGGAAGCCAGGTGACAAGACGTTCCAGGCGCTGCCGGGCACCGAACTCTCCGCGAACAACGGCATCGAGACGTCGCCCGACGATCGCGAGTTCTACGTCGCTTCGACGACGACGAAGCGCATCATCGCCTTCTCGCGTAATGCACCGTACAAGCCACTTCGAACCGCGCAGCTCAAGGAGTTCGGTCCGGACAACGTTCGCTGGACCGCAGACAATCGGCTGATCACGGCGGGAATGATCGACAACGAGCCGTCGTGCGGCGGAGCACCGAAGACGGAAGAAGGCATCAGGTGCCCGCGCGGCTATGTCGCCGTCACGATCGATCCGAAGACGATGGCGGTCACCGAGATCGCGCGAGGACCGGCAACGCCGTCGTTCACCGGAACGGCAATCGCGATGCGAGTCGGTGACGATCTGTGGCTCGGCTCGTTCTTCGCCGATCGACTGGCGTATCGCCGGCTGAAGCCGTAGCCAGTTCCCTACAGCGTGGCGGCGAACGCCACGAGAGCGCCGGCACCCGAGAGCACCAGAGCCACGAGCGTCAGAATCGCTACGAAGCGAAGGCGCGAGATTCTCCACATGTCGCGGAAGGCCTGGATCTTCGACGTGATCGTGGCGGTGAAATCAGAGCCGGCTTCGATCGACTCGATATCGTGAAACACCTGATCGGCACCGAAATGCGCCTGCAGCTTGTCGCAGAGCCGACCGGTGGCGCTCTGTGTGTCCTGACGCCGGTAGCTGACGAAGATTAATGACACCCGCGCTGGGACTACTCTTTCTGTGCGCGGCTCTGCCTCAGATAGTGAGGACTGTAGCTCAGACCGTACCAGGTCTGCTGCGTGGCCGCAGCTTTGTGGTGATAAAACTCGTCGCGTGAGGCCTCGATCGTTTTCAACTCCTCTGCCGTGCACTGCCGCATGGTGATCTCTTCTCTGGGCACGAAGAACACCTGGCCGATCGGAATGCTGTGCTCGAGCGTGATCCCCTCTCCCGGCTGCAGCACGTAGCGAAACTCGGTCTCGTGGCTATACCAGTCGGTTTCCACTCGCACGGACAGCATGGGGGCAACCGGTCGTTCGATCATGTTCAGGATCGGTGAGTAGACCGTGTCCCATCCTGCGGGCGTCTGAAAGTTCGTCGCGCCACGAAGCGCGAGGGCGCCAGCCGGTGTGCCCATATCTTCGGGAACGACGAACGCGCGCATGACCGCGAGCGCCGCTTCGCGTGACAGCATTGGCGCACCGACGAAGGTGACTTCTTCCTTCATCATGCCGACGCCTCCGACTGACATGCTCATCGTGACCTGGAAGATCGGCGCGCGCTTGCCGCCTTGCGTCTGCAGGTAGTAAACGAACTTGTAGCGGCCGTCGCCCTCGAACTCCACGTAGACCGACTCTTTCGGTTCGAGCGAGGCGTACACCATGAACCCGAGCGCGCTGCCGGCCTCGAGGACGGGACAATGGCGAGCATGCTGCGGTAGCAGCGGACGCGACCCCTCGCGCTTCGGCGCCATGCCGACGCCGGGCCGCCTGGTATTCGAATAGACGCGGACTTCCATCCGCGTATTATCCGTTAAGGCACCTTTCTCATACCGACGGCGACGGCCAGCCAGCCCACAGTGAGGAACACGAAGGACGCAAATCCAAGCACCGCCACTTCTGCCGAGCCAGCCATCAGGCGCTGGTCGAATGGATTTGCGAGGGTATTCCGCGACATCCATACCAGCTCGTTGGTCACGCCAAGAAACACATTGGCCGTCGCGGCGAAGATGCCGGCAAGCGTTAACGGCCTCATCAAGGCCAGCAAACGCTCGTTGGGCCGCATGGCGAACGCAACGCCGACCAGCATTGGTACTGCGGTAATGAGGAGCCCGAACAACCCTACCGGACCAAGATTCCTGATAGCCAGCATGACGACCTCCGATAGCGATAGCAGCGCACCATCTAACGCTGTCCGCCCACGCGAACAGATGCTGGAATAGGAACGCGCCAGACGCCCGCGCGTGACGTGTGTCACGCTCGGTCCTGGCGGGCGTTCTTACGACATGGACCGCGACTCCGAATTGGAGCTCGTGCAGCGGGTGCGGGACGGCGACACGGACGCGTTCGACACCGTGCACGCCATGTTCAACACGCGCCTGTTCTCCTTTCTCGCTCGCATGGCTGGGAACCGCGATGTGGCCCAGGACCTGCTCGAGGAGACCTGGCTTCGCTTTGTGGCACATGCACCGCGACTCGCGCCCGACACCACACTTGGCCCGTGGCTGTTCGCCGTCGCACGGAATCTTCACATCAGCTACTGCCGTTCGCGAGCCATCGAGGTGTCGCACGTTGAAGGCGGGATCGGTCTGTGGCCGACGGTCATGCCTGTTTCCCCATTCGATCACACGGTCGGCCAGGAACTCGAGGGGCAGATCGAGACCGCGCTCGCCAGTCTCCCAGTGACGTTTCGAGAGGTATTACTGCTGGTTGGTATAGAGGGGCTGCGGCCCGCCGAGGCGGCAGTGATCTGTGCCATCTCGCCGGAGGCCCTTCGGCAACGCTTGAAGCGCGCTCGCGCGCTGCTCCAGCATCGGCTCGATGAAGTTCAGAAGTCCCGCTCCGGCGACGAGGTCCACGATGTCATCCCACGAACAATTCGATCCAACGATTGACCTTTTGCGCCGACTGCCCCAGCCGCATCCCGAGATTGACGCGACAGCGCACGTGCGACGCCGCTGCCATGCCGCCCTGGCTCGCCGCACAGCGCGTCGAGCCCGCGCCAACCGGCCCGATCAGTGGCGAGGGCAGTTGTCTGATGCCGTCTGGATCGTGCCACTGGGTCTCTATTTGCTGGCCTCCGTCGTCGAGACGCTGAAGGTGGCAAGCTCCCTGTAAAATGCTAGTCTTCACACGATTCGACTCTCGAAGTATGCAGTAGGCACTACGCCTACCGCTTGCTGCCTACCGCCTACTTCGCAAGGAGCTCGCTGACATGTTGACGAGACGGTCGCTCGGTACTGCCTGTCTGATTCTGCTGGTCCTCTCGAGCGTTCCTGCGTCGGCGCAGTTGATGCTCGCCGGGAACTGGATTCCGTACCGCACCCACGAAGACGAACAGGACCGGGGACCCGGGCCCGACCTCGGTGACTATCTCGGCATTCCGATCAACAACGCCGCGCGCCTCTTTGCCGAGAGCTGGGATGCCTCGCGCCTGACGCTACAGGAACATCAGTGCCGCGTGCACGTGGCGCCCTACATCTACCACGGCCCGCTGAATCTGCGAGTCTGGGAAGAAAAGGATCCCGAGACGCAGCAAGTCGTCGCCATCAAGAATTACATCAGCACCTACGAGCAGACTCGCACGATCTGGATGGATGGCCGACCGCATCCGTCACCGTATGCTCCGCACACCTTCATGGGCTTCTCCACCGGCCGATGGGAGGGTAACCATCTCGTCGTCACCACGACGCATCTGAAGCAGGGGTGGCTGCGGCGCAACGGTGTGCCGGAGAGCGATCAGACGACGATGGTGGAGCGGTTCATCAGACACGAGAAGTACCTGACTCACGTCGCGATCATTTCGGATCCGGTGTACCTCACCGAACCGATGGTTCGAACAACCGACTTCCAGATTGCCACGCAGGACAACCAGGCGTGGACGTGGCCCTGTGAGTACGTCGAGGAGATTACTGGTCGACCCAAGGGTGAAGTCCCCCACTACCTGCCCGGCGAGAACCCGTATCTGAAAGAGTTCACCGATCGCACCAAGGCGCCTGCAGTTGCGGCGAAGGGTGGACCGGAGACCATTTACCCCGAGTATCAGCAGCAGTTGTCACGTGGCGCGACCGTCAGTCGCGCGGAAGCGCCCCGCGTCAGCCAGGCAAAGAACCCGGACACTGGCGAGATCGAGGTCCTGCGGGTCCAGGGCAACGTCTACCTGATAGCAGGTGGAGGTGCCAACGTCACGGTGCAGGTCGGTCCGTCCGGGTCGATCATGGTGGACTCGAAGCCCGGTGCGTTGACCGACAAGGTGCTGGGCGAGATCAAGAAGATCGCGCTGTCGAGCAAGCCGCCGCAGTATCTGCTCAACACCAGCGCCGACCCCGAACACGTCGGCGGTAACGAGGCGCTCGGGAAGGCACTCGGGTCGGCGAACACCTGGACGATCATCAACACGCCCGGCGGATCGCAGACCGCCGTCAAGGTGCTCGCGCACGACAACGTGGCGAGCCGGATGAGCAGCCTCCCCGCGTCAGCCGCGCCGAGCGAAACCTTCGTGGGACGCGAGAAGGAGTTCTACTTCAACGGCGAACCGGTCTTTATGTATCACGTCCCCAACGCGCACACTGACGGCGACAGCATCGTCTTTTTCCGGCACTCCGATGTGGTCGCGACGGGCGACATCTTCCGGACGGACAGCTATCCCGTGATCGATCTCCCGAAAGGCGGCAATGTCCAGGGCATTATCGACGGATTGAACCTTGTGCTCGATCTTGCCGTCCCTGCACATCATGAGGAGGGCGGTACATTCGTCGTCCCGGGCCACGGTCGCATCGCCGATGAGTTCGACGTGCTCGAGTATCGCGACATGGTGACGATCGTCCGCGATCGGATCCAATCGATGATCGCGAAGAACATGACGCTCGAGCAGGCCAAGGCGGCGCGGCCGACGCTCGACTACGACTCACGCTACGGCGCGACCACCGGTACGTGGACGACGGACATGTTTGTCGAGGCGGTGTACCGGAGCCTGTCCCCGGCCGCGCGATCGACGCGCTGAGGTGAGATCGACATGAGCGACGAACGGAGCCTGACGAACTGGGTACAGCTGATCTACGCGTTGCATGCCGTCAGCCTGCTCACAGGAATCTTCACAGTTGCATCTGTCGTGGGCGCGTTTCTGACCGGCTGGCCGTCCATCATCGCGGTGGTCCTGAATTACATCAAGCGCGCTGACGCACGCGGAACGTGGCTGGAGTCTCACTTCACCTGGCAAATCCGCACGTTCTGGTGGGGACTGCTCTGGGTGTGCCTCTGTTTCGCCTTCGTCGTGATGACGCTCGGCATCGGTATCATCATCGCGTGGCTACCGCTGGGCATCGTCGCGTTGTGGTTCATTTACCGAGTCGCACGCGGCTGGATGGCACTGAACCAACGTCGACCGATTCCTGCGTAATCCGGTCCGTCAGGATCGAGGGTCTACTCATGCGGATCATCTCCACCGTGACGGCGCTCGTCCTGCTCTCATTTGCTCCGGCTCGCGCACAGGAGTGGATCGACTTCGTGAGCAAAGACGACGGCTTTCGCGTCAACTTCCCTGCCCAGCCCAGGGTCACCGACACGACCTACATGTCGGAATACGGAGCAGCGCTTCCAGCGCACGTGTATGCAGTCACGCGCGACCAGGAACGCTACGCGATCACCGTCGTCGACTATCGCGGCATCGAGAAAGTGCTCACCGAGAAGTCGAAGCAGTGCCCACCGTTCGCCGACGAGCGTTGCACTGGTGGCGAGTTCGGCGCGGCTGTCGGGTTCGGCTACTGGAAGACCGACATACGCGGCGCGCTTGTGTGGGCCTCGTGGCAGTTCATGCAACTCGACGCGAAGGTGACCCACTACATGTGGAACTTCATCGATCTCGTCGAGGGGCACCAGCTGCAGCTGACGAACAACAAGGACCAGTCGCGCACGTTCGTCGCCATCTACATGCACGACAACAGGCTCTACATCTCCGAGGGCACGGTGCCCGATGGCGACCCTGAGCCCGGACTCTTTCAGCAGTCGCTCGGCTTTGTCGACAAGGACGGCAACGGCATCCGCTACCGAGATTACTACGACAACGACTATCCTCCACCGCCCCGGACGGGCGGCCGCGGCGCGGGCCCGGCACCGGCGGCAACGGGCACCGCTCCGCAAGGTGGCGCGAGATGACGCTTCCGCACAGGTTGTCTCTTGCGATGGCGCTCGGCGCCGCCTGCATCGTCAGCGTGAACCCGGTGCGCGCGCATCACTCACACGGCAACTACTCGGACGCCTTCGTCGATGTCGAAGGCGTGGTCAAAGAAGTGCACTTCGTGAATCCGCATTCGTGGATCTACATCGAAGTCAAAGGTCCCAACGGCCAGCCACAGAAATGGTCGCTCGAGGCTTCCAGCCTCATCCAACTCGAGCGCATTGGTGTGACGCGCGACTACCTCAAAGCTGGCGACACGATCAAGGCGCGGTGCCACCCGCTTCGCGATGGTTCCCGCGGGTGTCTCCTCGGCTTCGTGAAGGCCAGGGATGGATCGGTCAAGGACTGGGACTCCAACAACCTCCCCATTCCGACCGACTTCTGATCTGAGCCAATTCCCGCAACACGGCGACGGCTCGATCACTGTTCGATCACTGTCGACGTTCCGATGCGCCAGTTCGCTCACGCCTCCGGTTCGAGCGACGTGCTCGATCGGCGCGCGGCTTTGACGATGAAACGCTGGGGCGCCGGACCGATGAAATCGAATGGAAAGCATGTAATCAGCGTGAGTGTGGCGGCTGAGGTCGGTTCGAGGACCTCGACGGCCGTCGGCTCGACGACCTTCAACTCCGTGACGACGTAGTCGAACGAGGCATCGGCGGTCGAGAACCTGATCACGTCGTTCTCGCGGATATGCGCGAGCGGACGGAAGAACGTGTCCCGATGGGCGGCAAACACCGTGTTGCCGCCATGCCAGGGCAACGGCGTGTCTGACAGATGACCAACGCCGAGCAACAAGGCAGCGGTATCGTCGCCTTCGAGTACCGACTGACGAAAGACCCAGCCGTGGAATCTCGATCAGGCCGATCGGCTTGCCATCCTGGGCCTCAGGCCCCGGCGCCGGGATCTCGCCTGAGTGGCGTTCGATGCTGGGGAGTGACGGTATATAGATTCGTTGCAGTTCGTCAGACCAGAACAGGGCGAACCCAGTACCGGCAATCACTGCGAACCCCACGACGACAAACAAGACCGCGATTAGCCGCCGGATCATCGCTCCACCTCGCGTCCGGCGGAGACAGCCGGAGACGAATCGGTCATGTAGCCAGTGCGGGTGCGCACCTTCAGGCCTGTCCGGCCAGGCGCTTCGATGACGACACGCACGCGCCGCACATGACCGTCGGCCTGAGAGTCGGGCGGCGCGTAAGCCACGGTATAGCGACTGCGGATGTCGTGCGCGATCGACTCAAATGCGCGTCCGACGACTGACACGTCGGACGGCCGGAACGCGAGGCCACCGGTTCCATCGGCGAGCCGTCGCAGCGCCTTTGGGTTCTGATCGAGCGCGAGCGGGTCAACCAGCGCGATTGAATAGATCACGACGTTCGACACGAGAACTCTCTCGAATGCCTCGTCCAATGACAGTCTGCTCGCGTTGTCGCCACCGTCGCTCAGGACGATGAGCACCTTCCGCTCGTAGCGGCCGTGCCCGACTTTCTTCACAGCCTCAGCAAGAGCATCGTGAAACGCGGTCCGGCCGCGCGCGGCGAGCCCCTCCGTCAGGACGTCACGAAGTTCGTTCGGATCGCTCGTGAATCTCCCCTTCGGCAGCACCGTTGTGACCTGTTCGTTGAAGACGAGCGGCAGAAATTCGTCGTCTGGATGGCTCGCCTTGGCGAACTCCGTCACGCCGGCGATGACGCGATCGCGATTCTCGAGCATGCTACCGCTCGCGTCGATCAGCAGACCGATCGTGGCCGGGGTATCCTGCTCCGCGAAGAAGGCGATCTTCTGTGGCTGTCCGTCATCGACGATTTTGAATGCGTCCTGCGGGAGCCCGCTGACGAATGCGCCGCGTGAATCAGTAACGGCGACGTTCAGGACGACGAGATCCGACCGCGCGGCAAAGTGACTTTGCGCAGTTATGTGAGGGGCAACGAGCACGACGAACAGTGTCGCGAGTAGAGCGATTCTGCTCATGGGTTTCCTCGACAGACCAGGTGGGGTCAGACCCCTTCACATGTGAAGCCGCGTGAAGGGTCTGACCCCGACCATGCCCCTGTTTACGACCTTCGCAGAAATCGCAGACCCACCGAGGCGCTCGCCACGCCACCAAGAAGCAGCAGTGCGAGCGGACTGGCCGTCTGCGGCAGCGTCTCACGCGTGGGCTCGGGCGCTGCTGGCGGCTGCTGTGACTCCTGCGCCTGTGCGACCTGGAACTCGGGCTCGTCGGCCGTGATGCCAGGACCGTCGACCACGTCCGGCCCACTCAGTGGACCTTCCGCGACCGGCTCACCGGCAGGAGCGGCCTCCGCATCCGCGGCCGGCACAATCGGCGCCGGTTCTGCCGACGCCACGCTGCGGTTCAGCCCCGCCAGTTGTTCCTTCGAGTAAATGAACCCATAACCGGTCCGCTCACCCTGTTGCCACCAGGCTCTTACAGCGATGGGCGCGCCCGAAGCGGTCTCCATGAATCGGACCTCGGGATCTCGCGGCGCGTCCGGTCGATACACCGGCATCGTGTGGAGCATCGCGAAACTCTGCGTCCCCTCTTTGTTCGAAACCTGAATGACCTTACGTGACGTGGTATCGTCAGCCAAACGGAACATGTACGTTCCGGCCGGGAGCGTTACTCCCGGAAGAGCCACTGGCTGGCTGAATGTGAAATACGTTCGCTTGTCTGACGTGAATGCGCTGGCGCCACTTGCCGCTCCGACAAGCACCACCAACACGGAAGTGGTAATCAGCCTCTTCAACATGCTGGCCTCCATGCCTATACGAATGGCAAGATGCCTGCCGATTCCATCGCGAGTGCGACGAACTTGTGTGCGAAGAGTGGCTTACATCGATACGCTCGAGGTCGCAGTGGTCGAGCCGGTCACGGGCACCGGCTCATGTAAATGAAAGATGTACAGGAAGTGCGGTGCTAGCGACGAGGCCAGCCGCTCGGTGGCACCCACGGTCCCTTATTCGGTCCAACTTCATCGGGACGTCCTGGTGGCAACACCTTCTCTTTGCGGGCCTGAACGTACAGGTGGATCTGATTGATCTGTTTGTCGTCGAGTAACTTGTCCCACGCTTGCATGCCCTTGTCAGGAATCCCCTTTGACACGATCTTCAGAAACTCCGCCTGGCTCAGCTTTTCGTTCGGATCCGTGAGGTTCGGAGCGGTGGAGGTTCCGATCGCGTCGGTACCGTGGCAGCGGTAACAGTAGACATGCCACCACTTCCATCCGTCGTACACGTTCCTGTACGTGTCCGGCTGCGCCTGGGCGGTCACGACGGACGTCGGCAGAAACGGACCGCCATCTTCAACAACACTGACAACGGTGACGAGAAATACGGCAACAGCAATAGTCAGCAACATTCGCGTGCGCAGAGCGTGTCGGGTGTGCGCGGAGATCATCGTTTCAGGCCTGCCTTCCTCTCAATAAGTGGAACATTGTAGTCGTTCAGGATCTTCACGATCTCTGCGCGCCGTGTCTCGATCACTTTTTCCAACTGACTCTTCAGCGCCGTATTCCCCTGCTTGACGCCCATCGAGATGCCGAACTCGAACGGCAGGTCGCCAGGCCCCGACGGCACCGGCACCATCGCCAGCGGCACGCGTTGCTGCTTGACGAAGTATCCGGCCGCAGGTCCCCAGACGATCGCGACATCGACTTTTCCGCTCGCGACGGCGTCGATGATCGCGCTCGGAGGATTGTCCGCCGAATAGAACGTACTGAAGCCTATGAGGTTGCCAACGACTCCTCGCTTCGCAAGCTCGTGCACGGGCGGCGGGTTCGTATAGTCATCACCGAGCAGATGCACGCCAATCTTGACCTTCTTGAGGATCGGATCGTCAAGCGACTTGATCTGCGGCCCCTTGTCTTTCGGATAGACGAAGACGTACGTCGATCGGTAGTACGGCTTCGTCGGGCTGACCAGGTCGTACCCTTCCGGCACGCCGATGACGACGTCGCAACGTCCTTCTTCGAGGGTCGCGTTCATCGTATTTCTGATGAAGCCGCGCCGTTGACCCCACCAGACGTAGCGGGTCGACTCGCCGAGCGCCTTTGCCACAACATCCGCAATCTTGTTCTCGAACCCTTCCTGTTTCTGGTTCGAGTGCGGCATGTTCTCTGGGTCTGCACACACGCGGAATTGTTTCCCGCCTCCGCCCGGCTTCGGCGCGGCAGGCGCCTGTGCGAACGCGGTGTTCGCACAGGCAAGCGACGCTAGAGCAATCACGACGCGAATCGCGTCGCGCGTGGTCATGGCAGCGAGAAGACCGTCAGGACGCCGCCCTGGTTGCTGAAGTTCGCCAGGTCCTTGAACGCGCCGATCGCGCCGAGGCCGGCTGTCGGATCCTCGAGGCTCATGTCAGCCGCGACGCCGATGCCCGACCAACCACCAACGCCCGACAACACGGCGATGTACTGTTTGCCATCAGGCCCCACATACGTCATCGGGTTGCCGATGATGCCCGACGGGGTCTTGAACTTCCACAGCACGTCGCCGGTCTTGGCGTTGACCGCCTTCAGCCATCCCTCCATCGTCCCGTAGAAGACCACGTCTCCGCCGGTGGCGAGCGCGCCTCCCCAGGCCGACAGTTCTTCCTTGATACCCCACACCTTCTTGCCCGCCGTCGGATCCCATGCGATGAACTCGCCGCGATTGCCGCCCGGGCCCGGCTTGCTCACGACGATCGCGCCGACGTACGGCTGCCCTGCCTGATACTTCACCTGAACACCCTCGTAGTCCATGCACAGGTTGTTAGTGGGCACGTAGAAGAATCCCGTGCGCGGCGAATACGACACGGGCTGCTGGTTCTTTCCACCCATCGCGGACGGGCAGATGTCCTTGGTGTTCTTCGTCGCCGAGGTCTGCTTCTCGGGATCCTCAATCGGCCTGCCCGTTTTCATGTCGATGCCCTTCGCCCAGTTCACATGGACGAACGGCTGCGCGAGCAGCAACTCACCGTTGGTGCGATCGAGCACGTACGAGAAGCCGTTGCGATCGAAGTTGACCAGCGTCTTCCGCATCTGGCCGTTCATGTTGAGATCGACGAGCACGTTCTCGTTGATGCCGTCGTAGTCCCAGCGATCGTGCGGCGTCTTCTGATACGCCCACGCCGCCTTCCCCGTGTCGGGATTGCGGGCGAAGATCGTCATCGAATACTTGTTGTCGCCGGGCCGCTGATCGGGATTCCACGATCCAGGATTGCCGGTGCCGTAGTAGAACAGGTTGAGCTCGGGGTCGTAGCTGTACCAGCCCCAGGTCGTCCCGCCGCCTCGTTTCCACTCTTCACCCTGCCAGGTCTCGACAGAACCGGGGAAGCCGACTTCGGCTTCCGGTCCGGTGCTGTACATGCGCCAGACCTGCTTGCCCGTGTTCACGTCGTTCGCGGTGACGAACCCGCGGACGCCGAACTCGCCGCCAGAGATCCCGGAGATGACTTTGTCCTTGATCACCATCGGGGCCGACGTGATCGTCTGGCCCATCTTGTAGTCGCCCTGCTTGACCTTCCACAGTTCCTTGCCGGTCGCGGCGTCGAGGGCCACAGTGTTGGTGTCCAGCTGGTTGAGGAAGACCTTGCCGTTCGAAAACGCGAGACCGCGGTTCACGGTATCGCAGCACGCGATCGGAATGACCGCCGCATCCTGACGCGGCGTGTACTTCCACTTCACCGGCGCGCCTTCTTTCGTGAGATCGAGCGCGTAGACGATATTGGGGAACGGCGTATGGACGTACATCGTGTTGTCGATGACGAGGGGCTCGCCTTCATGCCCACGCAGGACACCGGTCGAGAACGACCACGCCACCTTGAGGTTCTTCACGTTCTCGGTATTGATCTCGTTCACGGAGCTGTAGCGGGTCGCAGACATGTCCTTGTTCTGCATCGTCCACTGCTTGTCAGCATCCTGAACCGGCGATGGCGCGGCCAGTTGCGCGCCTCCGGAGGTAGATGGTGGTGTGCTACTGCTGCTGCAGGCGGCCGCTCCCAACCCGAGGGATGCAACGACCATGAACAGCCTCGACAGTCTCTTCATATGGCGCTCTCCTGTGGTACGTGAACCCGAGTGTGTTCGACGCGCGCTACGCGCGCACTGCATCCGGCGCGTCCGTCAGCGCCGGCTGCTGTTGCCCTTCACGTTCTTTTCCACCCAACCAAGCATGATGTCCGCGATCTCGAGATTCTTCTTGTCGAGCATCATCATGTGCGTCACACCGAGGATCCCCATGTCATCCAGCTTGAGGTACTCCGCCTTCGCCGTTCCCTGTTTTGCGGCGCGCCGTGCATTGATCGCGTCCACCGTTTCCTGGCACACCATGCTGGTCGCCGTGTAGTCGCCCTTGAGCGCCATGTACGGAATGTTGTCGAAGTCTGCGGCCGTGAGCCCGCTGTTGGGCAGCGAGCAGGATCCCTCGAGCGTGATCAGTCCCTTGACGAGATTCAGGTGGCCCCGCTCCTTGAGAATGCGGGCCATATGATGCCCCATGATCCCGGATTGTGAGTGGGTCACGACGATCGCGCCGCCGAGGCGCTCGACAAGCTCGGCAAGATTCTGCGGTGTCCAGGTATTGGCCGGTGAGAGCTCTTTCGGATCGCACGACGCGCAGGTCGATCCGGGGAGCGTCACCTCGGCGTTTGGCACGAGCTGTTTGTAGTACTCGAGCGCGTAGTAGTTGCTGGAACCAGCGGCAGGGGTAGGACCGATCGCCCCTTTGCGCGAGACGAGATCCGGGTCTGATGCGTCGATCGGGAAGAGCGGAGCGACGTGCTGATAGGCATCCGGCTTCGGCTGCGGGTCCTTGGCGTCGCCGTGCGGGACGAGCGTTCCCGTGAGCACCGTCGAGCCCTGCGGGACGAGGTGTCCGAACCAAGCGGTCCAGGCGCCGTTGTCGGTGATGCGGCCAAACGCTGGAATCAGTGCGGCCCCACCCTTGACGTCACCGCTCGCCATCCGCGCTTCGCCTTCGTGTATGACTGATTCATCAAAGCCAGAGCGCCCGCGTCCTGCCTGATCGACGACGTAGCTGGGTACGCCGTGACGAACGAAATACGGATACCAGCCCTCACGTCCGTCCGGGGTCGCCTCGAGACAGGCACCCGTGTGGGTCGACCCATGGACCATGATCACAGGCCATCCCCCGCCGTATTTCTTCTGCGGGATCTGGAACTGCACGTACATCTGGCCGATCGTGATCTGCTGTGGCGTTGCAGCTGGAGGCGCTGGCTGACCGGGAGCTGGCGGCGGTGGCACGACGGCGTGCTCGGTGACCTTCTGCACGCCACCAACGAAAAAGCTGCCTTGGTCCTCGATGACGAGCGGCCCGCCCAGAAACTTCTTCTGCCCCGTTTGCGCCGAGACGCCGGCGACCATGGCCAGCAGCAACATGGCGATGCAACCCGCAGCTTTCATCGCGGCCCCCTTCCGATAGTGATGGTGGTTGTTGGAGTTCGGTGCCAGAGTCTATGTTGATTTGGGGACCGGGCGCCATACCGATTAGGAGGTGCCCGCCAGGCTCGTCCGTTTGGGTACACGTCGTGCTCCGACCCTTTCTCATCGCGGGCCTCTTAGCGATCGCGTGCGCTCTCGGTACCGTCTCGCCTCTGCAGGCTCAGGGCATCGAGATCACGCCATTTGGTGGGTATCGTTTCGGCGGCGACTTCTTCGAACTGATTGCGGGGCGGCCCGTCGATACCGACGGCGCGCCGGCCCTCGGCGTCATCGTGGATGTCCCGCTCGGCGGCGGACTTCAGATCGAGGGGCTCTTCACCCATCAGGACGCACACGTAGAGCTCGAATCGGGCACATTTGGTCCGCTGCGGCGGGCGAAGGTCAGCGTCGACCACTTTCAGGGTGGCGGGCTCCAGGAATACCGGGACGGACGCGTGCGTCCGTTTGGGATGGGCATGCTTGGCCTCACGCGATACTACGGCGAGGGAGACAGCGAGATCCGCTTTACTGTCGGTGCAGGAGGCGGCGTCAAACTGTTTGCATCCGAGAACGTCGGCGTGCGTCTCAACGGTCAGGTGTCAGCCACGTTCGTCTACTTCGATGCGAGGGCTGGCGGCTGCGGCGGGGGCATCTGCTTCGCCGGTGTTAACGCTGACGTCGTTTGGCAGGTCGAGTTCTCAGCAGGCCTCATCGTCAAAGTGCACTAGCGGATTGGCTATTTCTCGGAGGCGTCGCGCCCGTCTTTGGGCGCGCCGGTGCCCGACGATCCCATGAAGAGCTTGCGGCCGTCGGGGAACGTCACGTCGCGACCGTTCGCGCGATTGGAGCCGTTCTTCGCCCGGTAGCCGTCGACGACAACCTCGGTGCCCTCGGGCAGGGAGGTCTTGGTCAGGCCTCGCCGCAGGAGCGTGTTCGGCGTCCCGCCTTCGATCATCCACTCCTCGGTCTTACCGTCGGCGTCTTTGACCGCGATGTGGATCCAGGTGTGCGGGTTGATCCACTCGACGCGCGTGACAGTGCCCTTCAGCTGAATCGGCTTGTTCGAGTCGAACTCCGCCGCGAACGAGTGGTGCGCCGACACGCCCGTGCCGACCAGCAGGAGCGCTGCGAATGTCGTGATGAGAACGCGTTGAAGCCGCATGCTACTTCCCCTTCCCCGCCGCGGCACGCTCTTCCTCACGCGCTCCGCTCAGAATGCCTTCCATGCCGTAATTCCCTTCGTGGCAGGCGTACTCGAACAAGTCTTCACCGATGTCCTGGTACGGAATGGCCACGGTCCACTGTTTTGTGAATGTGCTGGGATCGATGACCGTGACGCGGTAGTCGATCTGTCCCGGGCCGATGCGCGTAAAGCGCTCGATGAGATGGAGATTCTCGGCCGCGCCACGATAGAGCACCTTGTCAGTGAAGTTGGTCGTATCGACAACGAGCGTGTCGCCTTCCCACTTCGCAACCGAGTGCCCCATCCACTGACGAATCGATTGATTGATGTGCGAGCGCCCGTCGGTCGGGATGACGCGCGCTCCGCCCAGCATCTCGATCTGGATGGCGACGTATCCCGGGCTCTGCGTGATCCGGTAGTTGTTGTTGTAGGCCGTCGGGCTCATCGCGCCGGGCATGCCACGCGTGATGCAGCGCTCGAAGGTGCTGCGATCGAGCCACGTGTCGGTTCCGCGCCCGTTCGCACCAGCGCCACGAAACGCCGGCCGCTTCCCTTCATCGGCTGCACGCGCCTTCGCCTCTGCGGTGAGTTCCGGTATCCGGCCATCCGATGGATCGATCACCAGCGATGTCCGTAAAGTCGTCACCTTCGTTCCGCGGTCCCACCAGAAGTCGTTGTAAGCGCGCTCGACGTCGCCGCGCGTGCCTTTCGAGCGTCCTTCGTCGCCGCTCTGCTCCTGCGCGCGTTTCTCGAGTGCGGCCACTTCCTCTGGCGTGAAGAACTCACGGCCCGCCACGTTGGCTGGCCGCTCGAACGGCGTGATCGTCCGGTTCGAGAAGGTGCCCTGCAGATCGGGCTCACCCCAGGGCGTGCGTGGCGGCGTGAAGTTCCTGGTGCCCGCCGCATCCGGGCGGTCAGCCCGCGGCGCCTGAGCAAAGAGGGACAGCGGCGACAGCATCGCCGCCGTGACTGCGAAGATGAAGAAGTGCTTGTTCATGGCGCTCCATCGTACACCTGCGCACACAGATTTCGACTGCCTAGATCAGGGGGGAGCGACGTGTGAAGTCGTGGGTTCGGAACGAAATCTTCGCACGTTACTAGTGATCGGAGGGCTGAGCTCCTCTACCCGTCCACGAAGGACGTCGACGCCATCGGGAGGCCACAATGACTCGATCCATTCACCGTCGCAAGGCAACCGCCATTATCGTCGGTGCCACCTTGGCACTCTTGGGAACCATCGAGACTAGCTTGGCGCGACAACAGCTGCCGCCGGCACCAGGCCCTGACGGAGGTCCACCGTTTTCCGAGATTGTGATCCAAGCCGGAGGCCAGGGCTTCGCAGGCCTGGCAACCTTCTACATTGGCGCGCCGACGATCTTCTACGACGTGACCTGGATCTCACGGATGGGGGGCCTTCAGTCGCCCGGCTTTCGTTTTCTTCGGGCACACGAATACGGCCATCACCGACTCGGTCACACTCTCGCTCAGTAGAGCACACCGCCGCCCAGGTTGCCAATGTTGGGATACCAATCCGAGCTCGAGGCAGACTGCTGGGCCGTACGTGTTCTTCGCGCATTCGGGGACATCGGGGCGATTCAAGCAGGTTTCGACATCTACCAGAGGACGCTCCCTCCACAAGATGCCGGTGGGCGTCCAGGCGGTATCAGGCGAACCCAAAACATGCAGTCGTGTTGAGTGCCCTTCTGAATAGAGGACACCATGGATGCCTCACTACTCAAAACCGTCGGCCAGATCGCAGGGATAGGAGGGCTCGCCCTCGGCGTGTTCCTCGTCATCTTTCGGGAGGTCATCCGAAAGAACATCTTCCCCCACCTGGCCCAGATTCACGGCTACCGAATCATCCGGATGATCGTGGTCGCAACGTTCCTGATCGCGTCCATGGGCATTGCTGCATGGACCTACGTCCAGACCATCGAGGCGAGCGGTAACGTGAAAGACCCCGCCGTCACCGAGCACGAAACTGCTATCGCGCAACGGTTCTGGGAATCGGCGCTCGTCGGTGACTGGAGACCGGCATACGACTTGTTCCCACCAGTCCTTCATGAGCAGATGGCGTTCCCGAATTTCGTCAAGGCGTCCTCGTACGCCCTATCGCAGTTTGCGTCCCCTCCAATCAGCAGGACGTTCGAAGGAGCTCAGTCGGCGTCGGGTACCCTGGTGGTGTCTTCCTTAGCTAAGTTCGATCGAGCGTCAACGTTTCGCGAAACGCTAACGTTCCAGCAACAGAAGGGCAAGTGGGTGCCGTGGTCATTTGTCATCAATCCGATCGAATGGCCTCAAGCGAACGAGTATGTGTTTGTGACGCTGCAGCCTTCTGAACTGATGAACGACTGGGACAAGACACCAGAGGCCGAACGTCAAAAGCTAATGGCCGATCGGTACGTGGGTCGATATGTGCCACCGCCCGGATGGGCGCTCGTAGTCGAGAGTATTGGGGCTCATTCGGCCGAGCGAACATGCGACGTGAATGCGCGCAGCCGGCAGCAGGTGAACGTCACGCTGCTCAACGTCTTGGATGGCTGCCACCTGGTGTCAGGGGCGTCGATTCAAGTTGTCGGTCGAATTGACGCCGTTTCGGACAGTGTTCGGATGAATGCTGTACGCATCTGGAAATAGCCCAATCGCTATTGCCGAGTGAGCGACAGGTCGATGTTCTCAGCGCGCCTCAGTCAGTCGAATCGAATCGCCGATCCGCTGAAAGGTCTCCTGCAGCGACTGCGCTTCCTTTTCCGGCGCGACGGTGAAGTAGTAGAACAGCGTTCCGTCCGAGAGAAACGTGGTGTAGAGGTTGATGACTTCGCGTCCACCCAGCGGCGAGGGATTCACCAGCGGCGTGCTGAGCGCCGAACGCTGCGAAATCCGAATCGTCTGCTGGTCTCCTGCGAGTCGCAACTCAGGATTGCTCTGCGCGACCGCCTTCAACCACGCGTTGGTGGCTTCCCGCAGGTCGCGCGTCGAGGTCTTCGTGATGCCAAACTCAACGCCGTGGGTGAACGCCGTCTGCCCATTCAGCTGGCCGTATCCGTTTTGCGGCACGGCCTTGATCGAGCTATTCGATGACAGGCTGGTCCAGTTACTCGGCACTGACGCCTGAAACACCTTGCCACCGCTGATCCCCTTGTACTGCGACGATGGCGCGGGGATCGGCTGCCCGGGCGTGCCGACAGACTGGGTCGCCTCAGTGTCCGCCGATTTCGCGCCGCGCGCGAGCTCGGCCTCCGTCTTGGCCGCCGGCAGCGTCGCAAAGGCTTTCTTGATCGGCTCGAACTGACTCTGGTCGGCCGCCGTGGCAATGGTGAGCGACCGCGCTTCCTGAGTGATGTACTGCGTCCGGTTGCCGGGATCTGGATGGCTGCTCATCCACTGCGGCGTTCCCCCACCACCGCTCTTCGCCTCGCTCGCAATCGTCTCAAACATGTGCGCGAGCGCTCGCGGATCGTAGCCGGCCTTCGCCATGATCTGCGACCCGAGCAGGTCCGCCTGCTTTTCAAAGTCGCGGCTGTAGCGCAGGAGCAACGTCCCCAATCCGAACTGGCTGCCCTGCATGATGGCCGAGCCGGCCGCGCCTCCCACGACTGCACCGCCCACAGCACCGGCAAGCTGGCCAAGCTGCAACCAGGGATTCTCGGCTTTCGTCGCATTGGCCGTACCGTGTCGCAGAAGGACGTGCGACAACTCGTGCGCCATCACGCCGACGACCTCGCCCTCCTCCGCCGCTGCGTCGAACATGCCGCGGTTGACGAACATCGGCCCGCCCGGCAACGCGAAGGCATTGATCTCCTTCATGTTCACAGGCGTGAACGAGTACTCGTAGACAGACTGGTTCAGGTTTGCCGGCGCGACCGCCACCAGTCGATCCCCCAGCGTGCCGAGATAGCCGGCGATCCTCTTGTCCTCGATGATGGGGTATTGCTTGCGGACTTCAGCGGCCCCCTGGCGACCCAGCTCGACGTCCTGCTGAGGGGTGTACTTGTTCTTCGCCAGCTTGAAGGCGGTCTGCGCGATTACGGCTGTCACTGACAGCGACAAGATGATGATGAGGGCAGCGGGCGCTCGGAGCGTCGTGATCGCCATGGCTACTCTCCTCCGTTGAAGATGGCCATCGTGGACTCAGCTATCACGATACACCCGCGTGACTCCTTGACTGAAGGTGCGTATGCCAACTGTCCCCTTTGACGTCGCCAGCGCCCTCGGTCTCGGCCGCGAGGCCACGGCGCTTACGTTCGCCTAGATCAGCTTCCGCGGAATCCTCGCGTTCGCCGCGGCTCTCGCGATCGTCCGCTGCGGCGATCGCAGGTTCCTGTCGCAGAATTCAGCGCCGTCAGACGCAGCAACTAGACGGGGTCAGACCCTTCACGGTTCTTCACATGTGAAGGGTCTGACCCCATTTAGGGAGAGCGCGCTCGCCATTCAGTTGCTGTTCGCTGCAGGGAGCCCGAACATCTGGTGGCGGATGTCTTCCCCGGCGACGACGAAGAAGACGTCCTCGGCGATGTTGGTGGCGTGGTCGCCGGTGCGCTCGAGATGACGCCCGATCAGCATGAGCTCGAGCGCGGATGACAACGCATCCGGTGTGTTCCGCATGAGATCGACCAGCCGCCGATTGACCTGGTCGCGCAACGAATCGAGGGTGTCGTCGCGTTCGAGCACGGCCTGCGCCGTGCCGAGGTTGTTCGTGATGAACGCCTTCAGCGCATCGGCGAGCATCACCTCCGCGATCTCGCTCATGCGCGGAAGCAGTTGCTGCTCCGCGACGGGGCCCGCCGCAAAATAGCGTCGTGCGGCCTCGGCGATGTTGACCGCCAGGTCGCCAATCCGCTCCAGGTCGGCGTTGATCTTGATGGCCGCCACGATCATGCGCAGATCGACGGCGACCGGCTGATGCAGCGCCAGCAGCTTGAATGCGCGATCGTCGATGGCCATCTGCATCGCGTTGACGTCGGCGTCGCCGATCGCCACCTCGTCGAGCCGATCGAGGTCGTGATCGACCAGCCCCTTGATGGCCGATGACAGTCGCGCGGCGACGACTTCGCCTTCATGCGCCAGCTCCTGCTTGAGCGCGGCGAGGTCTTCGAGGAAGTGCGGCGTAACTGATGCGGAAGAGGGCGTAGTCATATTTAGCCGAAACGTCCAGTGACGTAGTCCTCGGTGATCTGCTCACGAGGGTTCGTGAAGATTTGCTCGGTCTTGTCGAACTCGACGAGCCGTCCCAGCCAGAAGAGCGCCGTCATATCCGAGACGCGCGCCGCCTGCTGCATGTTGTGGGTGACGATGACGATCGTGTACGTCTGGCGAAGCCGGTAGATCAGCTCCTCGATTCGCTGCGTGGCGATCGGATCGAGTGCCGATGCGGGCTCGTCCATCAACAGGATCTTGGGCTTGATGGCGAGCGCACGTGCGATGCACAGGCGCTGCTGCTGGCCGCCGGACAGAGCCAGCGCGGAGTCATGCAGCCGATCTTTCACCTCGTCCCAGAGTGCCGCGCTCTGGAGGCTTTCCTCGACAATCGCATCCATCTCCGCGCGGCCTGACGCCATCTTGTTCAGGCGCACACCGTAGGCGATGTTGTCGTAGATCGACTTGGGGAACGGGTTCGACTTCTGGAACACCATGCCGACGTCGCGCCGAAGCGCGACGGGATCGACGCCCGGGCCGTAGAGATCCTTGCCGTCGATCATGATCTTGCCCGTGGCGCGGGCGCCCGGGATGATGTCGTTCATCCGGTTCAGCGTGCGGAGGAACGTGCTCTTCCCGCATCCCGATGGACCGATGAACGCGGTGACAAGCTTCGCCGGAAGCTTGACCGAGATGTCGAACAGCGCTCTCGTCTGCCCGTAGTAGAAGGACATCTTCTCGACTTCGATCGCAGTCGGCTGCGACTCGACAGGCGGACCGCTTTTCTTCGGCGGCACCTTGACGAGACCGTGAGTCGGTGTGGCGAGATTGGCGGCGTTTGGGCTCATACCGATTAGTGTCCCGTTTGCAGGCGCTCGAGCCGGCGCGTCGCATACCTCGCGAGCACCGAGCACAATAAGACCAGCCCCACCAGGACGAGGGCGCCTGCCCATGCCTGACGATGCCATTCCTGATACGGAGAGATGGCGTATGTAAAGACCTGTACGGTCAACGACGAAATGGGTTGATCGAGTCGCGTCGAGAAAAAGCGGTTATTGAACGCGGTAAAGAGCAGCGGTGCGGTCTCGCCAGCGATGCGTGCGAGGGCGAGCACGATGCCGGTGATGATGCCAGGTGCCGCAGCCGGCAGCACCACCGACATCGTCGTCCAGCCGCGCGTCGCGCCAAGTGCGAGCGCGCCCTCGCGGAGCGACATCGGAACGAGCTTGAGCAGCTCCTCCGTCGTCCTCGTGATAATCGGCAGCATCATCACGCCAAGGGCAAGGCCACCCGCGGCTGCGCTGAACTGCTTGAAGGGCAGCACTGCAATGCCATAGACAAATACGCCAATCACGATTGACGGCACGCCGTTGAGCGTGTCAGCGGCAAATTGCACCGCCGTCGCCATCTTCGTTCCAGAGAACTCCGCAGCGTAGATGCCGCTGATGACGCCGACCGGAATCGCGAATGCGGCTCCAAGCCCGATCAGGATCAACGTGCCCGCGATCGCGTTCGCCATGCCGCCGCCCGCTTCGCCAACCGGCGCCGGCATGCGGGTGAAGAAATCGATGTTCAGCGAGAGGATGCCCTGCGTGATGACGAGAAACAGGATCAGAGCGAGTGGCACGAGCGCGACCAGGACCGCGAACGCACACAGGCTCGTGACCACCTTCGAGATGAACCGGCGAACGGCGTCGTTCTTCATGCGGCGTCCCCAATGGGTGCAGCGACGACAGGCGGAGCCGTGCGAACGGTCGCAGTGCGGTTCATCCTCCAGATGAGGATGCGTGACCCGGCGTTGACAAACAGGGTGATGACGAACAGCACGAGCCCGACCTCGATGAGCGCGTCGAGATAGAGCTCGTCTGCCGCTTCAGTGAACTCATTCGCCAGCACCGCGGCCATCGTGTACTGCGGTGCGAAGAGCGACAACGAGATTTGCGGATTGTTCCCGATCACCATCGTGACGGCCATCGTCTCGCCAAGCGCCCGGCCGAAGCCGAGCATGATGGCGCCGACGATGCCGGTGCGGCCGTAGTACAGCGCCGCACGGATGGCTTCCCATTGCGTGGCGCCGAGGGCGTACGCCGCCTCCCGCTGAGACACCGGTACGGCCTTCAGGACTTCGCGAGCGACCGACGAGGTGAAGGGAATGACCATGACCGCGAGAATCAACACGGCGGAGAGCATGCCGACGCCGACTGGCGGACCGGAAAAGAACGGCAACGCGCGCACGCCGGCCGGCAACGACGCTTCGAACGCGCGCACAGCGGGCACGAGCACGAAGATGCCCCACAACCCGTAGACAATCGACGGGATCGCCGCCAGCAACTCGGTCAGGAACGTCAGCGGCTGACGGAGATACGCCGGACACAACTCGGAGAGGTAGATGGCGATGCCGAGCGCAATCGGTGTGGCCAACGCCAGGGCCAGAACCGAGGAGTACAGCGTGCCCCAGATGAAGGGGCGCGCGCCGAACTCACCCGACACCGGGTCCCAGACGTCGTTCGTCCAGAACGACAGCCCGAATTTTGCGATCGAGAGCTGCGACTGACGCAGCAGCTCGAATCCAATCGCCGCGACGAGAAGCACGAGACTGAGCGCCACGAGCCCAGTCCCGAGCCTGAACCTCAAGTCGTTACTTGAGGACGATGTGCTCATGACACTTTGATGGTGTTGAGCGCGTCCATTTCGAGCTTCACGACCTCGGCTGGCAGCGGTGCATATCCGAGATCACCGGCGAACTTCTGCCCCTCGGTCAGCGCCCACTTCATGAAATCCACCATGACCTTGCTCTGCGCCTTGTCCTTCGGGTTCTCGTAGAGGAGGATCCAGGTGAACGACGAGATGGGATAGACACCCTTCCCTGGCGCGTTGGTGATCGACACGCGGAAATCCTTCGGCATGTTCTTCACCGCCGCTCCGGCTGCAGCAGTCACCGCCTGGATCGTCGCGCGAACAAACTCGCCATCCGCGTTCTGCACCGAACCATAGGCGATCTTGTTCTGCAGGGCGTAAATGAGCTCGACGTAGCCGATTGAGCCGGGCGTCTGCTGCACGAGGCCGGACACACCCTCGTTGCCTTTGCCACCGAGGCCCACGGGCCAGTTCACCGATGTGGCCACGCCAACCTTCTTCAGCCATTCGGGCGAGACCTTCGCGAGGTAGTCCACCCAGATGTAGCTCGTTCCGGAGCCGTCCGAACGATGCACGACCGTGACGTCGGTGGCGGGAAGCGTCATCCCACTGTTCAACTTTGCGATTGCAGGGTCATTCCACTTGGTGATCTTTCCGAGGAAGATGTCGGCAAGCACGGCGCCGTTGAACTTGATCTCGCCGGTGGTCCCGGGCAGGTTGTAGATCGGTACGACTGCGCCGAGCACGGTTGGCAGGTGCAGGATCTTGCCGGGCGCTCCCTGCATCTGCTCGGGTGTCATAGGTCCATCGGTCGCGCCGAAGAAGACCGTCTGGTTCGTCAGTTGCCTGATGCCGCCGCCGGAGCCGATCGACTGATAGTTGATCTGCACAGTCGACTTGAGCTTGTTGTACTCGGCGAACCACTTCGAGTAGATCGGGTACGGGAACGTCGCTCCCGCGCCGTTGATCGTCGACTGCGCATCGACGACGCAGGCAAGGAGCGCCACGCCCGTCATAAGTGCAAAGAGTCTCTTACCGGCAGTCATCGTGAACCTTCCTCTCAGAAATTGAGTAGTCCGTGAATCGACACCGCCTTGGTTTCGGGTGCCGTGATGTTGTCGAAGCTCTGCGCGTCGTAGTCGATCAGAATCGCCGCGCTGACATTCCCCTGATGCGGAAACCAGTAGGCGATGCCGAAGATCGTTCGGTTCTGGTGCTGATCGCTGAAGAGCGTCGTCCCAAACACCGGTGCGGTCGATGCCGGAGCGAGGGCGTCCGTCGTGTTTGGCGTCCAGTGGTCGTACCGGATCAGCGCCTCCCACGACGATCCGTTCTCGTACGGATATCGCGGCGTCGCCCAGATCGAGTAGCCGTTTGCCGGAATGTTGGCGGTCGTTGGAAGCGCCTGATCGTCGGCATCGAGATAGTCGAAGCCGGCATTGACGAACTTGTGTTCGTAGGTCATGTTGCCCATGATGCGCTGACGCTCGCCGTCGCTCACGTAGGCATCGTTGTAGTAGACGAGATGCGCGCGAAAGCCTCGGAAGATTGGCTTACCACCCGCCAGCGGCCTCAGCGACCCGCGGAATTCGAAGCCTTTCTGGTTGTTGGTTTCCGTCCGTTGATAGTTCTCGCCGTTATACACGCCGAAATGCACGTCGCCGTAGTTGTTCGCGAAGTTGTAACGGAACGAGATGCCCGCGTCCGACGAACTCATGACCGTGGGCAGCGGAACACGCTCCGCAAACACGGTGCCCTGGAATCTGTAGCGGTAAATGCCTTCCTCGAAATCCACCCACGGGGTTTGCTGGATGCCCATCCGCACCCATGAGCCTCTCGCCATCCAGTCATCGAGGTTGAACTGGGCGTAGGCGTACTTGATCCGGAAGACCAGGCTGTCATTCGGCACGGTGCTGCCCGGCGCCAGACTCAGGAGGCCGCTCTCGCGTGTGATGTCCGGCGTAATGCGGAAAGCGATGATGTGTGAGAGCTGGCCAGTGACGTTGATGTAGGCGCGACCGACGTCGAAGGCGCTTCGGTTGACCGAGTTGCCTGCCGCGTCGGTGATGTCGGGTTCAGTCTGCAGTGTGAAGCTGGGCCACAGCGTCATGCCGACACCGATCCTCGGCGTGTCGTCCGGCGGGGTGTACCCGGCGGCCGGCGTCACCTGCGCCCCTGCCCAGCTGGCGTACAGCAACATCAATGTAAACGTCGCAATCCCTACCCTCGATTTCGTCGCGAATCCCATCTCACCCCCACCGACGTGCGAGCCCATTGCCCGGAACTTCGATGGTCCGTGACGCGCGTGACATCAACGCATCGATTGCCGATCCGGCAGGTAAACCTTCACGCAACTCAATGGGAAATGCGCCAGCCTCGCTGTGTGAGCTGCCACGCTTCAGCGCTGAAGCCACGAATCGCCAACTCGACTCGGTGCCAGTCGCCGTAGGTCACCTGGCGGACGACCTCCGCGTCGCGCTGTTCGCGGATCTTCCAACCTTCATTCGGCGCTCGCTCGACGTCGAACCGGAATGTGTGGGAGCCGTCAGTGAGTCCGCGCGAGAAGACGCTCTGCGCTGCTGTGCTTTTCATCGTGTTTCCTCAGATCCATTCTGGGTGTTGCGCTGTATCGTTCGCGCAACGTCTCTGTAAACAGTGAGTGGCCGAGCGGCGAGTGATCAACGCTCAGCTGACTCGTTGGTGTGGAAAGTGTTGCGGTAAAAGGAGGGCCGGAAACTGAGTCGTTATCGCTTACCGTACTCCGTAAACACGTAATCTCGCGCCTTCGCTCTCGTGTGGCACGCGAACCCGCACCTGGCGTCGTTTCCCTGCGGCGGCGACCCGGCTGTGGTGCCGGGCGTAAACGTATCCGACGCGGCGTTGTAGTCGAACACGGCGTATCCCCATCCACCGCTGTCCGCGAACCGCTTGCTGTCCTTCACCATGAAGTCCACGTTCACCAGTTCGCCAGGCACTGTCGCATCCGGGAAGAACGTATTCTGCTTCGGGGCCCAATGGACCTTGGCCATCTTGGCGCCATCCGGAACCGGCTTGCCGTTGGCGGGAATACCGGCTTGGTAGGCTGCGATCATCGCGGGATTGCCGACGATGACCGCGACCAACTTGGCGTTCCGACTGAGGGAGATCACCTGCCACGCCTCATATCCCTTGAATTCCGAGAACGCGAGCCCACCCGGCACCTTCACGCCGTACTTGGCCTGCGCGGAGTCTTGCGCGGAAATACTGAAGCCGCCCAGGACCGCGAGCCATACCGTCACAATCCCAATCATCAGCACGTCCTTGCAACGCATCGCAGCACCTCCTGTTCACGCACCCCTACACGGCTTGCACGAGCGGCATCTCGACGACATGTTCGGCAACGAACCAGACCTGCAGCTCGTTGCTGCGGATCACGTCGCTGACGATCAAGTCGTTCGTCCCATCGTCGCCCGCTTCTGCGGCGCGGCGCGCCATCGCCCGCGCTTCTTTCAGCACGATCTCGTGGGCGTGCAGCAGACGCGAAATCTGAACCGGTACTTCTTCGCGGCCTTTCGGCGGCCGTGGAATCAGCGTCGTTTCGGCCACGTCGTGCGCCATGGCCACGCTGACGCCACCGAGAAGCTGAATCCGCTCTGCGATGGTGTCGACCAGCTCGTTCTGCTCGTTGTAGTGCTTGTCGAACAGGAGATGAAGTTGATAGAAGGTCGGACCCGCCACTTGCCAGTGGTGTTTCTTGTACAAGTCGCGCAGCGTCATCGTGTCCGCAAGGAGCTGGTTGAGATTCTCAACGCTCTCCTTGCAGGCGCTTTCGGCCAGGGCGATTGGGAGCTTGACGAGGTGCCCGAATGGCTGAATCTCGTGGGCGTGCTGATGCGTGAGCGGCTTGGCCTGCTTCAAGATGGTCTCTGCGTCGATCGTCCGTTTGGTCATCGGGTTTCTCCCTTGTGTCTCTGACGCTTCACATGGACAACATTCCCTGACACGCATCAAACCACACGCAAGTTAATGAGATCCATTGCACGATGGTAGGAATGCTCTGATGCGAAGCCGTGACTCATCAGGACACTTCCCGACAGAAGCGTATGGTCCCTGCGCGAAGTCCAAATCGCCTGCGTCGGCGTCACTAATGGATATGGCTCTCTCCATTCGAACGCTCGGCCTGACTGGTGTCCTGCTATCAACGCTTTCCCTGGCGCCCGCCGTTGGAATCGCGGCTGACAAGTCGTCAACCACCGCAACCGTAGCGACGACCGCCCCGTCGATCGGCATCGACAACTTCGGCCGCATCAGCGAGACCTACTATCGTGGGGCGCAGCCGGACGGCCGGGACTACACGGACCTTGCTGCGCTCGGCGTCAAGACGGTCATCGATCTGCAGGAAGATGGCCTGCCCGTCGAGCGTCAGCTAGTCGAGTCGGCAGGGATGAGGTTCTTCCGCATCCACATGAACACACGCAAGGCACCGACCAGCGACGATCTCTCGCGGTTTCTTCAGCTCGTCAACGATCCCGCAAACCAGCCCGTCTACGTGCACTGCGCCGGTGGACGCCATCGAACCGGGGTGATGACGGCGGTGTATCGGATGACGCATGACGGCTGGAACTCCGAGCAGGCGTTCAAGGAGATGAAGCAGTACGACTTCGGCGCGGATTTCCTGCACCCGGAGTTCAAGCGCTTCGTATACGGCTACCGCATCGAACCGAACTTGCCTCTCGCTGCTTCCACAGCAGACGCACCAGCAACTGTCGTTGACGCGGCGAATGCTGCGAACTGAGACTCGCTGATACGCACATCTGCACTGGTGGCCAGCGGAGCGCCGGCCGAGCCGATACTCTCGGTGTGCGCAGTGACGGCTGGCCGTTTCGTCGGAGCGATGCCCTCTTCGTCGTATTGGTAGTGCTGGTCGCACTCCCCGCTCAGGGCAACGACTGGGGCTTCGGTCTTCCACCGGCCACCAAGCTCGCGCTCGTGGTCGCTGTCGTATCGGCGTGGATACGGTTCCGCGTCTTCGGTCGAAGCGATCAGGAGACTCGCTAGACGTTCGCGCCCGTGCGCACTATTTCGTGCGACACGACCTCACGCCTGAAGGAACCGAGATCGGCACGGTCTTCAAAGAGAAGTAAAGATCGCTGGCGGCGGGTATCCTACGCGGGTTCCCGTGTTGCCCGTCGCCAACGTTACCTCCTCTCAACCGTCGCTGCTTCGTGTCATCGGCCGCTTCAGCCTGACCGCGGCCGTCGTCAATGGCGTGATCGGCAGCGGCATCTTTGGCCTCCCATCGGCCGTCGCCGCCCTTACGGGCGCGTGGAGCCCGCTGGTGGTCCTGATCGCCGGCGTTTGCGTCTTCATCGTCCTCTTGTGTTTTGCAGAAGTCGGCAGTCGGTTCGACGATGCCGGCGGCCCGTATCTCTACGCCCGTGATGCCTTCGGCGCCGTCGTGGGGTTCCAGGTCGGCTGGCTGCTGCTCATGTCACGGCTCCTGGGTTGCGCGGCAGCGCTGAACATTCTCGTCGTCTATCTGGACGTGCTCGTGCCGCCACTCGCGACGCCCATCGGGCGTGCCACGATGATGACTGCGGCTGTGGCGATCGTCACTGCCATCAACGTCGCCGGTGTGCGCATGGCGACATGGACGACCAATGTGTTTACCGTTGCGAAGCTGCTGCCCTTGGTGCTGCTCGTTGTGCTTGGGCTGCCGCAGATTCAGGCCGGGACTCTCGCGACGCAGATCAGTGTCCGCCCCGATTGGCGCGAAGCGGTGCTGCTGATGGTGTTCGCCTATGGCGGCTTCGAGTCGATGATTATTGCCGCGAGCGAGGCTCGCAATCCGCGACGGGATACGGCGTTCGCACTGATCGCTGCCGGCGCCATCGTGACCCTCCTGTATTGTCTCTTGCAACTCGTGATCGTCGGTGTCCTGCCCGATGCCGGCCACGTGACCACACCGATCGCCTCGGCACTCGGTGTGCTACTGGGCACGAGCGGCGCCACACTCGGCAGCGTCGCGGTCATCCTGTCCGTTTACGGTTGGCTCACGGGTTTCACGCTGATGACGCCGCGGGTGCTCTACTCGATGGCGCGACACGGGGACTTGCCAGCCGCCCTCGGTGGTGTGCATCCGCGATTTCACACGCCGCACGTGGCGATCATCGTCAACGCGGTGGTCGCGCTGGCGCTCGCCCTCTATAGTTCGTTTTCGGAGGCCGCCACGCTTGCCGCGATCGCGCGGCTGGCCGTGTATGCCGTGACCTGTGCGGCACTCATCGCCTTGAGGAGAGCCCGCGGGCCATCTCCTGGATTTCAGCTCCCTGGCGGCGTGATCTTCTCAGTTGCCGGAGTCGGCTTCGCGCTGTGGCTGCTCAGCACACGAAGCCTTCCGCAGCTTGGCATTCTCTGTGGCGCCATCGTCGTTGGCGCCGCGCTTCGCGCGATCGGTCCGCGAACTTAAGGCAGTGCGTCGAGATACTTGAGGGCTCCGCCGGTGTTGAAGAGCACGACGCGATCACGCGAGCTCATGACTCCCCTGGTGACGAGCGTTCGAATCGCCGCCAACGCCGCGCCGCCTTCGGGTGCCGCGCTGATTCCCTCGGTGCCGCCGAGCTCGAGCATGCCCTCGATCATCGCCGCGTCTTCAACAGCGACTGCTGTGCCACCGCTTTCGCGCACGGCCCGCAAGATCAGGAAGTCGCCGATCGCGCGAGGCACCCGGAGTCCGTCGGCGACGGTAGCTGGATTTTCCCAGGGCGCGGCAGCCTCAGCCCCACTGTCGAATGCGCGGACGATCGGCGCACATCCGACAGCCTGCACCGAGACCATGCGCGGGCGACGTCCCGGGGCAACCCAACCGATGCGTTCGATCTCCTCGAAGGCTTTCCACATGCCGACCATCCCGGTCCCACCACCCGTCGGGTAGACGATCCAGTCAGGCCATTCCCATCCCATCTGCTCGGCAAGTTCGTAGGCCATCGTCTTCTTGCCTTCGATGCGATAGGGCTCCTTGAGCGTGGACACATCGTACCAACCGAGCGCCCCTCCCGCCTCGGCCGCGGCACGTGCGGCATCTGTGATGACACCATCCACGAGCGTGACATCTGCTCCGTACAACTGGCACTCGCGGATGAACGGCTGTTTGACGTCTCTCGGGAGGAACACTTTCGCCGTCAGTCCTGCTCGCGCCGCGTAGGCAGCCATCGCATTGCCAGCGTTGCCGGCTGACGGCACCGAGACGGTCGTCACCGCCAGCGCGCGAGCGCGGGTGATTGCCGCGGACTGGCCACGCGCCTTGAACGAGTTCGTGGGATTGAGCGACTCGTCCTTGACGTACAGCCACTCGAGCCCAATCCGAGCGCCAAGTCTCGCCGCATGGAACAGCGGCGTCATCCCTTCCCCGAGCGAGACCGGTGTCTCGTCCGCGAAGATGGGCATCATTTCGCGATAGCGCCACATGTCAGGCGCACGATCCGTCAACGCGTCGCGCGACCAGCGGCGTGCGCCAGCGAGATCGTAGCGAGCCAGCAGAGGAGCGCCGCACCGGCACACGTGATGACGCGCGCGCGCGTTGAGAACAGGTGCACCACATGGGCGTGAGCACTCGAGATGTGTGAAGAACGAGTCAGCCGTCACGTCAATTCTCGGTGGGTCGCTCGAGTCGATCGATCACCAACGTATCCACGTCCGCACGCGACGCCTCCAGCTTCAGCCCCAGTTGTTCCTGAATGGCGGCGAAGATGGAGGGAGCCGCTGTGTCGGTTGGCGTCAGCGCGGGTCCACCGCGACCGGACGCCCCATCGAAGTTCATCGCCATGCGATAGCTGCCAGCCAGCGCCGTCTTGTTCACGACAAGACGTCCCATCGTGAAACGGAGGGCCAACGCCAGATCGTTCAGGGTGGCTTCTCCTTCGAGCAGCGAGCCCAACCGGCCCTGTCCATCGCCCCTGAAATCACGCGTCCTCTCATCGATGGTGCGCAGCGTGCATTGCGGCGGGGGCGCCTTCAAGTCCACAGGTTGAGGCGGTAACGGGGGTGTGCCCGCGCCAAGCGCTGCTTCGGCAGCGACGGCGCGCTCCGCAACGACGCGCGCGCAATCGATCTCCACCGGCTTCATGCCAGATCCGAGTCTGCCATCTGCACGCGCGAGCACGAGGTCGTAGACCTGCTGCTCGCGCTTTTCCACGTGCAGCGCCAACTTGAACCGGTCAGCCAGCAGCGCGCGCAGCATTGCACTGCGGTCCTCTGCAGTGGCTTGCGACAGCGACGACGTGGCGCTCACGTCGAAGCGCTCATTCCGTGCCCACTCGGGGAGGCCCGCGATATCGGCAGGCGTGGTGCCGGAATGTGCGCGGCCGATGATCAACCCCACTGCGACGTTGGTCATGGTGAGCCCACCGTCAGGGCGCCAGGTCACAACATTGGTCCTGACCCCTGGTCCGAACACTGATGAATTGCGCTTAATCGAAACGACCTCGAATGTCGGTCCACGCGCTCCCGACTGCGCAAGCGCCGGCAGAGTCGCGACGAAGCTCAGCGCAACGATCACGAGTGGAGGCCCAGTAAATGTTTTTCGCAAGGTGGGTATGATGAACGTCTGGTTCATCAATGGCAAACAGCTCTCAGGATTCGATCGTTTCACAAGCACTGCCGGATCATGTATTTCCCAGGCTGAGCGATGCGCAGCTGCAACGAATAGCCAATCTTGGACGGACGCGGATGGTACGCCGCGATGACCTGCTCGTCACCGAGGGACAGCGGCAGGCGCCGTTCTTCGTCGTCCGGAGCTGCGAGCTTCGAATCGTGCGGCCGGCGGGAGGCGGCGCGGAGTCGCTCGTTGCGATCCTGCGGTCCGGTCAGTTCACCGGCGAGCTCAACATGTTCTCGAACCGGCGCGCGCTCATGCAGATCCGCGTCAGCGAGGACGGTGAGGTCATCGAGCTCGACCATGCGCACGTGCAGTCGCTGGTTCAGGGTGACGCCGACCTCGGCGACATCCTGATGCGCGCGTTCATCCTGCGACGCGTCGAGCTCGTCGCGCAAGGCCTCGGCGACGTCGTGGTCGTCGGGTCCGAACACTGCGCCGACACGCTGCGCATCAGGGACTTTCTGACACGAAACGGCCATCCTCACGCCTACATCGATCTCGATCGAGACGCCGGGGCACAGGAGCTACTCGATCGATTCTCGGTGACCATCGACGAAGTCCCGGTCCTGCTTTGCCGCGGAACAGTTGCTCTAAGGAATCCAACGAACAGGAAGATCACCGAATGCCTCGGGTTGAACGATCAGCTCGACACCAGCAAGGTGCGAGACCTCGTGGTCGTCGGCGCGGGACCGGCCGGACTTGCCGCCGCGGTCTATGGCGCCTCTGAAGGTCTCGACGTTCTGGTGCTCGAATCCAGTGCGCCCGGTGGACAGGCGGGATCCAGTTCGAGAATCGAGAACTACCTCGGCTTCCCGATGGGCGTGTCAGGTCAGGAACTCACCTCACGCGCCTATACACAGGCGCAGAAGTTTGGCGCGGACGTGCAGGTCGCGGCAGGCGGCTCGCGCCTGGTCTGCGCCGACCGGAAATACGCCGTCGAGATGGCGTCAGGAGAGCGCGTGCTCGCCCGCGCGATCATCGTCGCAACGGGCGCCGAGTATCGCAAGCTTTCGCTTCCCAACCTGTCGCAATTCGAAGGCGCAGGCATCTTCTACGCTGCGACCCCGATGGAGGCGCAGGTATGCGCTGACCGTGAAGTGATTGTGGTCGGGGGTGGCAATTCAGCCGGCCAGGCGGCGGTATTCCTGGCGCGCACCTGCCCGCGCGTTCATGTGCTGGTGAGATCGCAGGGCCTGGCGTCGACGATGTCGCGGTACCTGATTCGACGGATTGAGGACAATCCGTCGATCGAGGTGCATCCGTATACGGAGATCGTGAACCTCGATGGCGACAACGAGCTCGAATGTGTGACCTGGCGCAACAGCCAGACCGGCGACACTGAGGTTCATCGCATCAGTCACGTGTTCGTCATGACGGGCGCGACTCCCAACACACACTGGTTGGACGGCTGCGTGCAGCTCGACGACAACGGCTTCGTCAAGACCGGTCAGAGCCTCACACACGAAGAGCTCACAGCGGCGGCATGGCCGCTGCCACGTCCGCCCTACCTGCTCGAAACGAGCCGTCCTCGCGTATTTGCGGTTGGTGATGTTCGAGGGGGAAACGTCAAACGCGTGGCCTCGGCTGTCGGCGAAGGATCGATTGCCGTCGCACTCGTTCATCAAGCGCTCAAGGACTGAGCGCCTGATGGAGATCTCCGGCAGGCTTGTGCGGAGGGCGCTCGCCGACGAAGACAGGACCTTCAGGGTTGCGACTGACGATGTGCGCGGTCGGAGTAGCCGATCCAGAGGATTGCCATAGCGGCCGAAGCCGACAATGCAACGAGCGGTACGAGCGACAAGGAAAAGCGCCCGGTGGCGTCTTTGATCGCGCCCATCGCGAAGGTCGTACCGAACCCGGCGAGATTGCTGATCGCGTTGATCTGAGCGAGACCCGCCGGCGCGGTGCTCGCTGACAGCCACTCGGTCGAGACGGCCCACGCCGGCCCCTTGCCTGCGTAGATGCCGATTGCGGCGAGACAGAGCATGACGACGACCGGCGTGAGTGAGTTGAACACGATCGCCCCTGCAAAGCTCGCGGCAGCCAGCATCAACGGAAGCGCTGCATGCCAGACACGCTCCGCCTTCAAATCGGAGTGGCGCCCCCAGAAGATCATGACGACGGAGGCAAGTGCAAACGGTATGGAGTTGAGCAAACCCGTTTGCATGTTGGTCAGACCGTACGACTGGATGATTTGCGGCTGCCACAGTTGCACGCCGCTACTCACGGCCGTGCTGCCGGCGAGGACGAGGCTGAGAATCAGCACGTTACGGTTGAACAACACCTGCCACAGGCTTCCCTGCGCCAGCCGCGCCCGTGGTCGCGAGTCGTCGTCGAGACGTTGCCGTAACCATTCGCGCTCGTCAGGCGAAAGCCACTTTGCGTGTGCAGGACGATCGGTCAGCACAAACAGGCACACAACACCAAGCACGACTGCCGGAATACCTTCGATGATGAACATCCATTGCCAGCCACGAAGGCCGAGGTATCCGTCCATGCCGAGCAATGCAGCAGAGATCGGGGATCCCAGGAACCCGGAGACAGGTATCGCGACCGTGAAGAGCGCGATGATCCGCGCCCGGTAGGCGGGCGGAAACCAGTAGGTCAGGTACAGCATGACGCCCGGAAAAAACCCGGCTTCGGCAGCGCCGAGCAGAAATCGCATGGCGTAGAGCGACTGTGGACCGGTCACGAGCGACATCGCCATGGCCAGCACGCCCCACGTGATCATGATGCGGGCAATCCACAGTCGAGCGCCAACGCGCGCGAGCGCGAGATTGCTCGGCACTTCGAACAGAAAATAGGACAGAAAGAAGATCCCGCCGCCAAAGCCGAAGACCGTCGATGACAAATGCAGGTCGCGCACCATCTGCAGCGCGGCGAATCCCAGATTGACTCGATCGACGAACGAGACGAAGTAGCAGACCATCAGAAAGGGAACGAGCCGAAGCGTCACGCGCCGGATGATCGTCGCTTCGAGCTGGCTCACTGACGGTGGGGCGGCTGTATGCATCGACAGAGAGGATCACGGACAGGGGAAGGTCGTGAGCGTCACGGGACCTCACGACCTCGATTCGGAAGGACGCCGGCCGGCGCTGTGCCTACAGGCTCAGGCGTCCAGTACTTCTGCCGATCTGCTCGACCTCCGCGTTCGCGACCCGTCGAATGCGAACTGATCGGTGGTGGCGTCGCGCATCTCGGCCGCCACGTAGAGCGAGCCGTCCTTCACGTCGGAGCCGAGCTCGATGAGGGTGGCCGCCGCGTCGAAGCGGTCGTTGTAGATGGCGACCATCGCCGCCGACGCGTCGTCGCCGTTCTTCAAGTTGATGTTGGCGCCGCGCGACAGGAGCTTCCGCACCATCGCCTCGTCGCCGTTGCGCGCGGCAAACATCAACGCCGTAAAGCCACCGGTCGGGTGGTCGGCATTGTGCCGCGACGTCAGGGTGGTCACGTGTCCCTGGCGGTTCGGATCCGCACCGGATTCGAGCAGCAGATCGACGACGTCGGTGTGCCCTTCCGCGGCGGCCCACATGAGAGCCGTGGTCTGCTGGAAGGTCTCGGCCGCGTTCACGTCGACGCCTCGCGCGAGCAGCAATCGAACGGCGGGAACGCTGCCTGCGCGCGCCGCGCTGAGCAGCGGCGTCTCACCCTCCGGGTGCGCGCGCTTTGGATCGGCGCCAGATCGGAGAAGCAAATCCACCATCGGCGCGTCGCCGTTTCGACTCGCCTCGATCAGAGGCGTCACGCCGAAGTCGTTGGCAGTGTCTACCGTTGCCTTCGCAGCGATGAGCGCGCGCGCGATCTCGAGGTTGGAGTTGTGAACGGCCGACAGCAGCGCGGTCGATCCATCGCCTGCACGCTGATTGACGTCTGCGCCAGACTTGAGGAGCGTCTGCACCGCGTTGACGTCGCCGGTGCTGACTGCGCTGACGAGCGAGCCGTCCCTGCCGGCCGCAGCTACTGTGCTGATCACCGCGGCGGTCAACACGGCCGTCACGACTGAATACCGGTTCACGCGAACTCTCCTCTCCTAAATCACTCGCGGGTTGGCCGAAAAGTGTATCAAGTAACAACCGCGATCCGTGGTTCTCGTGCGCAATGCGAAAAGCAATGCGGATGGATCACGAGTGGATCGATTTTGTCGGAATGACGATCGGCGGCGTCACGTTTGAATCCCGCGATTTCACGCGTGAATCCTGCAGTGCACAACTGTATAATGTCGTTCGTTCCAACTCCGCAACGATTGCCACTCCACAACGTTCGTCAACACATCGGGACGCTGAATTCCCGGTAGCTTCTCGACTCACCCACTACTTGCCTGGAGAGATTTTCGTGAGCCAGATCAGCACTGACACTGTTCTTCGTCCGTACGTGCGCCTCGGCGCCAACCATGGTTACGTGATCGACGGTGACGTCGCGCAGCTTCACGCCGACGTCGAATTCCTCGATACCCCGCCCCTGACGGGCAATTGGGCCCTGCAGCTCTGGGCGTGCGAGCAACCGCATGCTGGCGGCCCGCTTCTCGGCGTCAAAGTCGCCGAGGCCGCGCTCAGTGAACCTCTTGACGCCAGCGACAACGCGCGGCGCCTCGATGCCGCGGCGCAGGCACAGGTGCCCGGCGGGCAACGCGACTACGCGATGGTGCTCGTGCTCGCCAGTGGCGACAACGGGCACACACAGGTGCATGACTTCGCGAACTACCCTGCTCGCCAGCAGTTCGTGACGCCGCACCTCGACGGGCATATCGACTATCGGATCGACGGAGAACATGTCGTGCTCGAGGCGGATGCGATTCGCAGTCCGCGGGCCAGCGACAACCTGAGCGGCTCGCTCAGCCTGGAGTTGTGGGCAGTTGCCGAGACGTATCGCGGCGGGACGTTCGAAGGTCACGCGCTCGGACGTGTCGAACTTGGACGGCTGGCTGGCCAGACATCGCTCTCTGCCGTGGTCGAGCGCGTTCCGTTCTCGCCGCCGCCGGCGGGCAACTGGGAAATCGTGCTGATGCTGCGCGAGTGGGCCGGTCCGACCGGCTACGTCACGCGCGATTTCACTCGCTTCGCCAATCGCTTCAGCGTCTCGGAGCCAACTCCTGACAGCGCGACGAACGTCGCGGCGGCAACTCCGGTGAACGACACGACCGGCACGACTATCGCGGCAGCAACTCCGGCCACCGACACGAACGTCGTGAAGGCGACGCCGGTGAGCGAGAAGAACATCTCAGCGTCAACTCCGCGGCCAAGCGGGGATTCGGCAGCAGTGCGAGCAGTGCCAGTCAGTGCGCAACGGGTCGCTCGCGTCTCGGTCAATCGTGCGACGGCAAAGGAGCTCGCGGCGGTCAAGGGGCTGAGCCGGAAGGTGGCGGATGCGATCGTCAAGGGTCGGCCGTATAAGTCGATCGACGGGCTCACCGCGGTGCGCGGTATCGGCGAAAAACTGCTCGACAAACTTCGCGCGAATCTCACGCTCGACTAGTGTTAGCCTGATCCTTGCTTCGCGCGAGGATCCCATGATTAAGGCGTCATCGGCGGCGAGTGATGTTCGGCCAGTGGTCACGGCGCGACCCTCCTCACAGGTCGCGCGCGTCGACATCAGCGCGCTGACGCATACCGGCCACGTGCGCGCCAACAACGAAGACAATTTCTTCGTTGCCAAAGCGACGCGCGCATTGGAGACGATACTGACGAGCCTTCCCGCCGGCGATGTGCCGGAGCGGGCGGACGAAATCAACCACGTGATGGTCGTTGCCGACGGGATGGGTGGCCACGCGGCCGGCGAAGTCGCCAGCCGGCTGGCCATCAGCTCGCTCGTTGGCCTCGCCCTGGATATCCCTGACTGGATCTTCAGGGTGGATGACGAACACGCCCCTGAGATGGAAGAGCGCGCCCGCGAAATCGTTCAACAGGTCGGTTCGCTCGTGTTCGAGCGGGGACGCGAGGACGCAGCATTGAGGGGCATGGGGTCGACGTTGACGTGCGCCCGAAGCTGCGGCCGCGACCTGTGGATCATCCACGTCGGCGACTCGCGCGCGTACTTGCTGCGGGCGGGCCGGCTCGAACGGCTGACGAAGGATCACACTTACGCGCAAATGCTTGTAGACGCCGGCCAACTGTCGCCCGATGACGTTGCCAGTTCAGGCTTGCGACATCTCCTGACCAACGCGCTTGGCGGGAGCGCACGGCAGGTCTACGTGGACGTGGACCTGCTGCGCCTCGAAGACGGCGATCGCCTGCTGCTCTGCAGCGATGGCCTGACCGACTGCGTCAATGACGAGACGATTGCAGCAACGATCGCCGGCGGAGCGCAGGCAAGTGAGGTCTGTCATCGACTCGTGCAGCTCGCGCTCGATGGCGGCGGACGCGACAACGTGACCGT
Organism: uncultured Acidobacteriota bacterium; assembly: GCA_963772955.1. Taxonomy (GTDB): domain Bacteria; phylum Acidobacteriota; class Vicinamibacteria; order Vicinamibacterales; family UBA2999; genus Gp6-AA40. The sequence goes on from CAVYZF010000011.1 coordinate 919,661, forward strand.
GATTGTCGCAACGTTCGGCTTCTAGCCGGGTCCCGGACCCAACTGAAGTAGGCGACGAGCGAAGCGAGGTGGTTCCTACGTCCGCTTCAAGGCCGAAAATTCGACGATCCCCACAGACTCGGGTGCTCCCTTCACAGTGAGCGGGCCCTTCGCTACGGCCATGATCCCCCCTTCATCTGGCGTTGTCCCGTTCAGGGCAGGCGGTTGCGGGTTGGTGAACCGGCCCACGAACACGGGGACTGTTCGTGGAGCCATCGAGTACTCGAGCGGCTCGCGGTAGGTAAGCGGCGCCACGACACGATAGTCGAACATGCTGCCTCCAGATGTCGGGTGATCGCAGGCTGTGCATTCTTCGGAGGGTTCAGTGAAACCCGATGACCTTGCGATCACCGGGGCGCGAGCATCGAGCAGATCAGGCGGGTGCCACGTTCTCCGCGCGAGGACCCTTCGGACCCTGGCCAAGCGTAAACGTCACCGCCTCGCCTTCGCGAAGAGAGTCGAATGGCGTCTTCGTGCATGCGGACTGATGGAAGAAATACTCGACGCCGTCGGGCGCGGCGATGAAGCCGAAGCCGCGGTCCGTGATGCGTTTGATCGTGCCGCTGGTAGCTGGTGGCATGTGCAGTTCCTTTGAGTCGAAAAGCCGACAGTTAGGCCGTCAACGTGCCGAGTGGCTCCCGCCGAGGCGACGGCCCACCCCAAACGGAAGGACTGTGAGACGCCGTGACCGTTACTCGACGCCTCGTCCTGCGTACAACTCGCGTTCGGCCTGAAGCCAGTCTTCGACCGCCTGTCCGGTCTCGCTGCTGCCGCGCGCCTCAAACAATTGGTACGCGCGCTGGTTGATGGCCTCCACTGAAACCTCCCTCGTGGCGGTCCTGGGTGTTGGCGTTACCGACCTGTCGTTCTTGTGTGTCATCTCAAGCCTCCACTGCCTGGGCTCGGTTGATTGCGCAAATCCGAGCCGCCGACGAACACGAGCGGCGAGGAACGCCGCCCTTGCCGGATCTTTGATGAAGGCTGATGTGTGATGGTCTGGAGCAGGCGAGAATCAAACAGCAGGGTTCAGGAAAGTTCTGTACCGTGACTGTACTGCATTCGCCACGCGATAGCGATGATTATTCGGGCTCGGACTCTTTCAGGACTCCATCCTGAACAAGGCGAGACAACCAGGAGCGCCATCGCGCACCAAGGTCGTACCAGCCCGTCACGCAGGTACGGGCGCCGGCGGGCGCGTGACCGCCGGGTGCGCGATGCCGGCAGCGGCGTAGATCTCAGGCTCGTCAAGGCTCTCGTGCGCGAGGAGCTGCGTAGCGATCGCATCGAGCTTGGCGCGGTTCTCTCTCAGCAGTCGCCGTGCTTCGGCATAGCACTCGTCGGTAATCCGCCGGACCTCCTCGTCGACAACGTCGAGCAAACCCTCCGAGACCCCTGCCATCCGAGGGTCGCCTTCCGCTGGTAGCACAGACAACGTACCGACGCGCTCTGACATGCCCCATCGGCCGACCATCGAGCGAGCAATGCGCGTCACCGTTTCCAAATCACTCTCCGCTCCCGTCGTGACGATGTCGAAGACCTCCTGCTCCGAGGCCATGCCTCCCAACGCACCAATGATGCGGCCGCGAAGATAATTGGCGTCATAGCCGTAGCGATCGGACTCCGGCGTGGACAACGTCACACCCAATGCACGGCCGCGAGGAATGATCGAGACCTTCCGCACCGGGTCCGCGCCCGGCTGGAGCATCCCGAGGAGCGCGTGACCCGCTTCGTGGTATGCCGTTCGGCGCCTCTGATCTTCGGGAATCACCACGTTCCGCGCGGTGCCAAGCTGGACCTTCTCGAGCGAGTCAGTCAGATCGCGTTGAGATACCGAGTCCTGGATGCGACGGGCGGCCAGAAGAGCGGCCTCGTTCACTAGGTTCGCGAGATCGGCGCCAGTCATTCCCGGCGTCGACGCCGCCAACTGCTCCAGATCTACATCCTTCGCGAGAGGGACCTTCCGGGTGTGGACCTTCAGGATCTCGACGCGGCCTTTGTGGTCGGGCGGGTGGATGATGATCTGCCGGTCGAACCGTCCGGGTCGTATCAGAGCCGGATCGAGGACGTCTGGCCGATTGGTCGCGGCCAGGACAACGACGCCCTCGTGGCCGGAAAAGCCATCCATCTCCGTCAGGATCTGATTGAGGGTCTGTTCGCGCTCGTCGTGCCCTCCGAACGCTCGCGCGCCGCCCCGCGCGCGGCCGATGGTGTCGATCTCATCGATGAAGATGATCGCCGGCGCGACCTTCCGCGCGTCCGAGAAGAGCTCGCGGACCCGACTGGCTCCCACACCAACGATCATCTCGATGAACTCCGATGCGCTGGCGCTGAAGAAAGGGACCTTCGCCTCGCCCGCCGTGGCGCGGGCCAGCAAGGTCTTCCCGGTACCAGGGGCACCGGCCAGCAGTACGCCCTTGGGTGCACGAGCCCCGAGACGACGATACTTTTCGGGGTCTTTCAGGAAGTCGACGACCTCGTTGATTTCCGCCTCCACTTCATCGATACCGGCGACATCGTCAAATGTGACGCGGACCGTCTCGGGATCAACGCGTTTCTGCTTGCCGCCGCCCAGCAGCCCGCCAGCCATCGCCCCTTGCTGCCGCTTGAACATCCACACGTAGAAACCAACCAGCAGGAGCAGCGGGGCAAACGAAATGAGCAGGTTGAACAGGAACCCTCGCTGCTGGACCAGCGGTGTCGCACGCACGGTCGCACCTCCTGCAGTCAACTCCGTCAGCAAGTCGTCACTCGCAAAGGTCGGACGCTCGGTGGTGAATTGCTGATAGGTGCGATCCTGTTGGCCGGGAATGGCGACCGCCTTCTTCAGTTGGCCTTCGATGGAATCACCGCGAGCGAACAACTCGGCAACGTTCTTGTCGGTGACTTGGGTCTTGAAGTCTGTGTACGGCACCGGTTGTGGTCCGGACAGTCGATCCTGGACCGTCAATACGCCAAACAGCATCAGGTAGCCGACCACCCAGATCGTCATCGTGAGCCAGCGCGGTCTCGGCTTGGTCGGTTGTCCTTTCGGAAGTCCTTCCGTACGCCACGGTCGTGATGGTGGCGGCTCGGTAGACGAACTCGCTGGCTGACCCTCACGCGGCGAGTCAGGAGGCGGTTGCGAACTCTTCGCAGTCATGTGTCGACCTCTGCGATGCCTCACTCAGAATTCCTCGACTTCGCGTTGACCCAAATGCTGAGTCAACAGACGAATGAATGCGCGACGTACTCTGCAAGCGCGCGTCGTAGATGCCGCTCACCTGGCGGCACGATCCGGTTCAAGCACTCCTCTTTGATCGACCGCATGAATCGTTCTGCGTACGCGTTGCAGTTAGGGGCACGTGCCGGTGTCCGGACGATGCGAACGCCCGCCATCGCCAGGAACTGCTCTGCCGCTCGACTCCACTTCGGATCTCGATCGCAAATCAGGATGCGACCGTTGCGTACAGGACCCGTGCCATGACCCGCCAGTGGCCGCAGCGTCTGTATGACGAAGCCTCGTCCGGATAGGGCGTTCTGCCGAGCAAATGAACACGGCGCGAATGCAGTTCGATGACAAACGCAGTGTAGTAGGTGACCAAGCCGCGCATCGTCCACACCTCGGATCGTGAAGAAGTCCGCGGCGATCAGCGCCGGCCAGTGCGCTCGTACAAATGTCTTCCACGCGATGGCGCGTTCCCGACGAGGCGGGATGCCGTGTGTGAGGAGAATGCGCGCAATCGTTGAACGACCCACACGATGGCCAAGGTTCTTCATGGTCGCGATCTGCCCCAGCACGCGACGCCCAACTCGACGTCCCAGTTCGGCTCTTCGCGCAGGAACGCGATGACGTTGTCCTGCTGGTGCCGAAGCCAACCACTCAACCTCGCGACCAAGAACGGGAACGGAAACACGTCCGAAGTCTACGTCAGCGGTTCTCGAGCCAGTTTTGGGACAGTACAGGCGCCGCTCCTTCCGTCCCACCGTAGACACATCGTGATCGAGCGTCGTCGAGTCAACAGCCCTGCCCTCTGTCGGCCTCTAGCGCTGGTCCGAAACACGTTCGCCCAGGCTAAGTCTCAGGCCCGCTCCTGAACCGGTGCGTGAGACCGAGGGTGAGTCCGACGCGGTCCAAGCACTGGCGCCGGAGTCCGTATAGGACTCATCTTCGAGAAAGCCGGCGATTCTCGCAGCGACCACTTGCACGAGTGCGATCTCCCATTCGGTGGCGCGCCGCCCGGTTCGGTTCACCACCTCCATGACTGCCTGTTTCGACCCGGCACGCACCAACGGTACGGCAATCAGCGACGACACATCGTCCGGCCACACGACCGCGCTCACCTCGGCCACGCCGGACGGGTCGTTGTGGATCATCAATGTCCGAGCCGTGTCGGTCTTCACGTCGACAACCGGCCGATGATTACCTCGTTGACACTGAAGTCCACTGCTCGCGCAGAACAGGTGACGTGGCACGCGACCGAAGTGAATCAACGCGATTCCCTCTGCTTTGATCGCCGTCCGCAGGCGATCCAAGAGCTCCGTGACGAATTGGACGTCCCCGAGTGAATTGAGAGTGGGATCCGTCAGATCCTGGAGCGTCGACAGCTGCCGCTGCGCGAGTTCTACCTCGTCACGAAGCTGCGCATGCGCTTCGGCCGTGGACCAGTCAGCGGCGGCGCGCGCGTGCAGTGCTGTCAGGTCGCGCACGATCATGGTGAATCCGTCGAGCCCGCCCGATACGAGCGGACTGATCTCGATCTCGGCAGCAAACGTCGTCCCGTCAGCACGCAACTGCCGGCAGGTGTGACGAGTCGTGGCTCGTCGTGCTTCGCTGAGCAGCCGGGAAAAATCCGCTTGGCCAGGATCGTCGAATATGGTCGCCGCGCCCCTGCCTACCATCTCTCGGCTTTCGATACCATACAAGCGTGCCGCACCGGTGCGCCAATCGCTGATGTGTCCCGTTTGGTCGAGGAGAATCAGAACCGTCTCGCCCGACGCCTGCTCGAGACGGCCCAGCGCATCATTCATTCGGCTCGCTTGACGCTCGGCTGATTTGAGCTCGCGAGTCGAACTATTCAGCGTAGCCAGGCTCAGCCGCAAGCCCTGAATCGCCTTCGCCATACGAAGGACGACGAACGCGATCAGCAGCCCCTCGAGGCCAAACAGCAATGCCGTCGACAGTGGCACCGCCGACCCGACACGTGCCAGCAGCACCGAGAGAAGAGTCGCAACGAGCGCTGCGGCGGTTCCACTGTACGCAGCAGACAGCGCAATCGCGACGTGAAAGAGCCAGAGCTGCGGTTCATCGGTCGACGTGCGGAGAGTCCACCGTAGCAGGGCGGCACCAGCGACAACACTGACTGCGAAGCCGTGTGCAGCGAGGCGCCTGCGCTCGTCCGTCTCAATGTCCAAGTGCCGCGCGACTCGGCCGCGCAGAGACATCCACGACTCTGTCGCTCGCGCGAGCCACGTCCGCGCCTGTCCCGATGTGAGCCTTCGCATATTCCCTCTCCATGCGGTACGACGTTTCACGTTGAGGTCTGCCACAGAAGCCTTTTGTGGAGAGGACGGAGTGCGCCGCGTGTGAGCAGCCGCTGTGCAGCTCAACGGCGGCGATCAGCTGTCACAAGACTTCAGATCGAGGTGCCTATTCCGTGAAAGAAGAGCGCCATCACAGCCTAAACCTCAACCCTCCCGACATCCGAGACGGCAAGTTCAGGGACATTGAAGATCTGCGCAACGATCGGCCTAAGCGCATCGGCGCTCGCGTTGTAGGAATCCAGCAGCTGCTGAATCGGCGCGCTGACCACCGTCCGGAACGGTCGTTGTTCGGGAGCCATGTCGATCAGGGCCACGAGGGCATCGACTACCTCACTACTCCCGGGCGCGTCCGGCGCGCCTACGATTGCTTGGAATACGCCGTTGACACGCTCCGCGAATCCAGCCGCCTCCCCGTAATCGGCGAGGCGTGCGCCGTCCGCAGCGGGGATGAAGCGATCGTGGATGCCGGTCCGGTAGACTCCGGGTTCAACGAGGATTGAATCCACGCCGAACGGCAGAAGCTCGTATCGATAGGCGTCGGCAAGTGCTTCCAGCGCGTACTTGCTGGCGCAGTACGCGGCCAGCGCGGGGATGGTGACACGTCCTGCGCCCGAGCTGACGTGTGCCAGGAGCCCGGCCCGCTGCCGCCTCATCGCCGGCAGGACGGCACGGTTGACGCGAACGACTCCGTGGACGTTGACGTCGAAGATCTGTTGGAACTGCTCTGGCGTGAAGGCTTCGGTGACCCCGAGTGCGGCAACGCCGGCATTGTTGATGACAACGTCAAGGCCTCCGGCGTCGGCAAGCGCAGCAGCCACCGCGCTGTCGACCGACGCCTGGTCGGTCACATCGAGCGCCAGCACTCGCAGCTGCAGCCCTTCGCGTGCGGCCAATCCTTCCAAGGCTTCGCGATGTTCGGCATTTCGCCCCGCCGGATCGCGCATCGTCGCGAACACGTGATCGCCTCGTCGCGCGAGCCGCTCGGCGGCGTCACGGCCGAATCCTGTGCTGGTACCCGTGATGAGGATGCGCTTCCGCATCGTAGTTCTCCTGAGATCACAATCAGTCGAGGGACGGACGTGCGAACCGGATTATGGTCGGATGATCGACAGGGGTCAAACGAACTTCGTCAAGCCGGTTGCTCTTCCCGTCGACGGCGGTGGGCAGCAAGAGGATGGATCCGGAATCTAAACGCCGACGTGCTGTTGTCACGGGGCTCAGCGGCACTGCTTGGCTTTCGAGCCGCTCCGGCAGCTATTCCAGCAAGCGCCGCCGCGCTGATGGCGACGACGCTGGGGTAGCGACTATCCCGTTCGCCTCGATGTGAACGATCACTTTCGAATCGTGCCTGCTTCGAGACCAGCTAGGGATAGTGCTAAGCGCGTTTCAAGGCTTGCTGATCGCCTGCAATCAGTGCTTCCTTTCTTGTGCGACTCCACGGTTTCAATTGACGTTCGCGCTTCAGCGCAGCACTAAGCGAATCACATTGCTCAACGTACACCAGTGACACCGGCAAACGCGAGCGGGTGTACTTCGCGCCCTTTCCGGAGTTGTGCACGTCAACCCGCGCGCCTGGGTCACGGGCGTACCCCGTGTATAGCGTGCCATCGGCGCAACGGACCATGTAGACGTGGAACACGGTTCGATTGTAACGATCTGGTGCCCCTCGACTCGCGCGATCGTGGGCTCGCTCGGGACCAGAACGCTCCGTCCACCCGACGGTCTATCATCAAGGCACCAGGGACACGTCGAGCCTCGTGGCGCAATTGGAGCGCTGATAGCCGGTCTCCCCCTCATGGTTGGTTGATGATGAAACAGATCGCACGACACAGCACGATCGCCCCAGTGCTCATTCTCGTCATCGCGGCGTCGATCGGCGTGGCCACTGCCCAGCGTCGCGCGCCGTCGGAACCGAACTACGACGCGTTCTACGAGCTCGGGCCCGATTCCCTCGTCCGCCGCGGCGTGCCGAAGGGAAAGGTCGCCGGGCCTTTCACGCTGCCGAGCGCGGCATTCCCCGGTGTCGATCACGACTACTGGGTGTACGTGCCTGCGCAGTATGACGGCAAGACCGAAGTGAGCCTCATGGTCTTCAACGATGGGGCCACCTACCTGCAGGCCGACGGGTACTACCGCGCCGTCAACGTCCTCGACAATCTGATCTATCGCCGGGAGCTGCCGCTCATGATCGCGGCGTTCATCGACCCGGGAAAATTCCGGGCCGACGGCAAGTCGAACCGGCAGCCTGAATACGACCCAGTGACGGATCGCTATTCGCACGTCATCGTCGACGAGCTCCTGCCGAAGCTCTATGCCGAATATCGGATCTCGCACGAACCAGATCGCCACGGGATCGGCGGCTGGAGTTCGGGTGCCATCGCCGCGTTCACGGTGGCGTGGGAGCGGCCCGATCAGTTCCGGAAAGTGTTGAGCGGTATCGGCACGTACGTCGATCTTGCCGGCGGACACGTGTATCCGGAGAAGGTCATGGTGAGCGACCGCAAGCCGCTCCGGATCTTCATGATCGACGGACGCAACGACAACCGCGGCATCAACGCTGACGGCGCGTACGATCCGACGCGCGACTGGTTCCATCAAAACGTCCGGCTCAAGGACGCGCTCGTGGCGAAGGGGTACGACGTGAACTACGCCTGGGGCATGGGTGTCCACAGCCACGACATGGGCGGCGCGATGCTTCCGGAGATGATGCGCTGGCTGTGGCGTGATCATCCCGTGTCCGTCGACCCGCACGACACCGTCGAACGCTCCTTCCGCAAGTAGGTGGTGACGTCTCGTACGATGATGAGCCCGCTCTCGGTCAAGAATCAGGAGGTTCGCATGCGCTCGGCGCTTCGAGCAGTCGTTTTCCTTGTATCGTCAATCGTGCTGCTTCCGGTCGCGGCACGTGCGCAGGCGTTCGAAAAAGAGCTGGCGAAGCAGCCGGCAGAGGCGCGCACCGGCGATGCCGTCGGCTTCGACATCGAGTGGAACCACGTCGCGCTGAGCGTGCCGAACATTGCCGAATCGATCGCCTGGTACGAGAAGATGCTCGGCTTCAAGGGCGCCGTGCGTCCCGGCCAGCCGGGCGCGCGTCAGCAGGTCGCAGATCTTCGCCGCGGCAACATCACCATCGAACTTTTCCAGGTGACGGACGCAGCCCTGCTGCCGGAGTCGAGGAAGAACCCGTCAGAAGACTTCCGCACGCACGGAGTGAAGCACTTCGGCTTCGAGGTCAAGAACCTGCCGGCCGTTCTCGCGGAATTGAAGGCCAAAGGGGTGAAGATGGCATTTGACCTGCGCGTCACGCCGACCGAGGACTTCGCGTTCATCAGTGACAACGCTGGCAACGCGATCGAGCTCATCGAGCATAAGACGCAGTAGAGTTGGGCGAGATGGCAGGCCGAAGCCCACTTGCCAGCAACGGCGCCGACAACAGACCGAGCGAAGCGAGGGATGGTGCTATGCGCGTCTCAAGACGTGCTGATCGCCGGCAATCAGTGCTTCCTTCTTTGCGCGACTCCACGGTTTCAGTTCACGTTCGCGCCGCAAAGCAGCACTGAGCGACTCACATTGCTCGACGTAGACGAGTGACACCGGCAAACGCGAAGGGGTGTACTTCGCGCCCTTTCCTGAGTTGTGCACCTCAACTCGCGCGTGGGTCACGAGCGTCGCCTGTGTACAGTGTACCGTCGGCGCAACGGACCATGTATACGTGGAACACCGCTTGATTGTAACGATGAGTGCCCCTCGACTCGCGCGATCGAAGGCTCGCTCGGGACACTACTCGACTCGCTTCTTGGAAGCAGAGCCAGGCCATGGCAGGCTGCATTCATGGCCTGCCCCACGAGCGAGCGAACGGAGTGAGCGAGTCGAGTGGTGGAGGCGGCGGGAGTCGGTCTGCCACAATTCGCGAATTCTCGAATGATGTCGAGAACTCGAAACGCGCAATCGGCGAGAAACGCCAGAAAGCTGCGGTCCAGGTACAAAACAGGGTACAGCCGAACAGGCGCCGCGATGGTCCACGCCCATCGGTCATGTCATGATATTGCATATGATATGGCGTGCTAGGTCGAACGGTGCTCGATACTGATGTTCTGGTCGCGGCTGTTCGCAGCGACCGTGGCGCCTCGAGAGCGCTCCTGATTAGTGCACTCGAGCGCCGCTATCCGGTGCTGGCCTCGGTGCCTCTCATGCTTCAATACGAGTCGGTGCTCACTCGGCCCGAGCACCTGACGGCGGCAGGTATTTCGGCGGCAGACGGTGAAGTCCTGCTCAACGCGATCGCGCTGGTGGTGGAACCAATTCGAATCTCGTACTTGTGGCGGCCCGTGCTGGCGGACTCGGGAGACGATCTGGTACTCGAAACGGCAGTGAATGGACAGGCCGATGTAGTGGTCACGTTCAATCGCCGCCACTTCGTGCCGGCAGCGGCGCTCTTCGGGCTCGAGATTCTGGCGCCCGCGGATGCGGTGGGACGATTGGAGAGTCGCGCATGAAGAAGAGCAATTTCGCGTTGAGGCTGCAGCCGTCACTGATGGAAGAGGCCAAGAAGCTGGCCAAGGCCGAAGGCGTCGCGGTGAACCAACTGATCAACGTGGCCATCGCCGAGAAAGTGTCGGCGCTGCGCACCGAGGAATACTTTGCGGAACGCGCCGCGCAAGGCGACATCAAGAAGGCGCTGCGGATACTGAAGCGCGCGGGCAAGGGCAAGACGCCTGTTCACGGTGACGAACTGCCGGCAACGACAACGCAACGCCGCCGCTGAGCGTATCGAGAAGCGCGACGTGGCACTGCCTTCGCGTGACGTGCGAAACAGTGGAGGGGCAGGCAACATCCGCCGCGGCTGCGTGATTCGGCTCATTCGGGACATCGTATCCACCTCTCGGAAGATGTCCACGAAACCGGATCAAGCCCAGAGCTCAGAACCCACGGACGATGCTGGCGAGCATCTCTGCCGAAAATGGCTTTTCAAGTAAGACGGCTCTCTTGCGCGCAATCGTATTGAGGTCGGCAGGGCTGGCGGCTCCGGAGATGAACAGGACGCGCAGCGAGGGAAGCCGCTCGGCGAGCTTGTCAAACAGCTCGAGCCCGGACATCCCGGGCATCTGCAGGTCGGACACCAACAAGTCCACGGACTCCATCGTGTTGAACTGCTTGATGGCATCCTCACCGGACTCGGCCTCGACCATGCGGTGGCCGGCGCGCTCCAGCATCATTCGGACCACTTCGCGCACGCGCGGTTCGTCGTCGACGAGAAGTACGGTCCGCGGCTCTGTGCCAGAAGTCGAGTCGACGGGCCGCTAGCTGACGGCACCGTGTACTCGCGTGGTTGCAACAGCAGTGAATGTCGAACCCCGTCCGGCTGCGCTCTCGACCTGAGTCGGCTTTACAGACCCTCCATTGCCGACTCCGCGTTCGTCGCTGACCATTCGCCGAGCGCTGATGCGTGGTCGGGGCAGTCCCGCGGCACCTGCGCACACCCGACGAAACGACGTGGCGAGATTAGAGTTGGCGATCAACCGTGGTTAGTGCATCTTCAGCAACGGGCATTCCATCAGGCCATGCACGAAGAGGCACGCCATGACATAGTCGCAGGTTCAGGTCGCCAGAAGCCCGGCGATTAAACCCCGCTTCAAACGGTACTGTCCTCTCGGCCCTCTCTCGACAGTCTTGTTTTTTGACCTCCTGCCATTCTTCAGCGTGCGGCTCAGGCTCTTCGACTGTGACATGGCAGCAGGGCAGATCGGGACGTTTGCGTTTAACTTCGGCCTCGAGGGATCACTTCCTGTAAACGAACATCGTTCCGGTGCTAGGCAGACCTTCCTTGTCGATCTGCCAAGGACGGCACACCCTGACACGCGCTGCACTTTGCACGCTCCAGCCTCCATCAGGGCGACCTGACGAACGGAGCGTTTGTGTGAAGACGTCAGCGGCTTTCGGGAGGCGCTCGGGTCGGCGACCGGAGGTCTGCTGGCGTGTAACGACTAGGAACGGGTACCAGTTCGTCTGCTGCCTGCACGCCAATGGGCGCGACGTTGAAGTGCGGCTCACAATGGGCACAGACATCCTGGTCGACTCGCGAACCGTGGAGTCCATCGATCGAGCGCAGCGGCTTGCGCATTACTGGCTCCGGCTGGTGATCGCTGATCCACCTGGGTGGTCTTGACTTATGGTCCCCCTGTACTCTGCACGAGTGATTCACGTGCACCAACGCCGGCGACCGCCCCGCAACCAACCCGCACCGAAGCTGACGACTGTCCAGGACTCTCCCCAGAACTGCTGCTGTTGACTGGCTTCTTGGTTTCCAAGGTTTGGATTCTTCGATTTCAAACACGTTTGGCCCACAGGTTACGGACGCGCTCCTCGAGCCTATCGCTCTCACGGCGTTCGACCCGCGCCGCGGACTGCGGCCTTGACTCGGCCGCAGCTCAGGGTCGTGTGGCCACTACGCCAGCCCACAGGTTAGCCATTCCTACTCGCTGATCAAGAGACGGAGCAGAACCGTGTGTGGATCAGAGTTACCCTCCATCAGCCGACTGCCGCCGTGAATGGCGAGAACTCGTTCGCAGACTCCGGAATGTCCGTGAAGACAGCTCGGCGCCGTCCACCGAGGCTGGACTTCAGAACTCGATTCTCTTCTCGCAGAAACGCGATCAGATCAGTCTGCTCACGATGAGGCCACGCACACACCGCCACGACGAACAACTGAAACGGAGCCATGCGTCCCCCTCTAGGGCGATCGCGTCGATCCAGTTGTGGACATCACGCGTTCGACGAACGATTTGTATCAAGTCAGGGGCCGACGCTGTCGGTGACGTTCTGATCACTGCCGACGAACGGTCTGTGGCAGCCTACAAGCTCGCACTTCATCTGTCGATGGTCCCCAAACTCGATGTGAAATCCCAGGAGGAAATCCGACTGGCATCCCAGGGTGTGGGACATCGGTCGGCTGCCCGTTGAGACGCGTTCCACGTTGAACAACCCATACAAGTTCACGGGACCGGCCTTGCAAAAACGACAGGTCGAGCGTGCGGGGCCCACGGTCTTCCGAGGCATTCAGCGGGGCGAGGGCGAACTGACCCATTGTCAGCGGCGCCCGAAGACTGCGTCTGGCCAGGCGCCGTGCACGACGGCGCGTTCATCGCTGTTCCAAAGTAGACTGACGTCCGCGCGAATCGTTCACGTGTCTACCATGGCGCGTGTGCGACCAGCGTTGGTCGGTAACGATTCTGCGCTGGGGCGAAAGCCATCAGTGCGCATGTGAATTGTTTGCGAGGTCGACTGATGCGCCGGATACGGGTTGCGTCCTACCTTGCGATCATGTGTCTCGTTGGCTGCCAACCGGCCGAGGTCGACCACTCGCAGCAGCCGGCAGCCACCGGCCCGGCAGCCACCGAGAAGAAGGCGGAGGCGCTGGAACAAAACGCGGCCGCCGGCAAAAAGGCGCCTCCCTCTCCATCCGAGATGATCAACAAGCCTGAAGCGCAGGCGGTCGATCCGGCCGGCGGGGAGCCGTTGGACGATGCGATCACCTGTCTCGCGCGCACCATCTATTGGGAGGCCAGGGGCGAGACGACTGCCGACATGGAAGCCATCACCAATGTCGTCATGAACCGGCTGGGCCATGAGGGCTTTCCCAACACCATTTGTAGCGTTGTGAGGCAAGGCCACGAACAGGGTTCCTGCCAGTTCTCGTGGTGGTGTGACGGCCGTTCCGATCAGGCGAAGGAGGATGAGTCGTACGCGACCGCCAAGGAGATCGCGCGAAAGGCGCTCAACCTTCAACTCACGGATCGAACGGGCGGCGCACTGTATTTCCATCAGCGGAATGTGACGCCAGGTTGGGCCGCCAAATACACCAAGACGGCCGAGATTGGTGAGTTCGTCTTCTACAAGCCCCGCGGGGGTGAGGCGCGATAACAAGCGATTCATACGAGCCCTTCTTGGCCTCGTCCTCGACCTCACTCTTGGGATCACTACTTCGGCGACTGTCGCGTGCTCGACCCGCGGTGAACGAATTCAGTGGCTCGGCGCGTTGTCGGCATCAGAACGCAACCCACCGCTCGATGCGGCTCGCCAGGTAGGGAAAGAACGGGTTCCACGACACACGCATCAGGCTGTCGAGCGGCACGATCAGCACATCCTTCTCACCACGCGGGATGACGCGCCCGAGCGCGAGCCCTCCGCGTTCCCTCGCTGTGCTCATGCCGCCGTACAAGGAGTCGTCCGGCGGAAACGTGAGGGCAACGTGCGACAGCGAGAACATGTCCTGCGGCCAGGCAAGATCAAGAGGCTCTGCGACCAGGTTCGCCGTGCCTGCCGCCACTGTCATGGCCGACACCATTGGCGTGTCGGGACTGCGGTTGGTGACCAGCGTCACCGCGTAGGGTCGCACGCCATCACTCGTGAGGCGCGGGAGCACCGCGCCCGGGCGAGTGAGCGCGTCCACGCCCGACTGCCGATTGAGGTCGAAGAGCACCAGCTCGTGACCGCGAGCCGGAAGCCTGTCGAACAGATCCGTGACGACGGCGGGTGTGCTGACCGTGGTGTCGACCACCGACTGAAACGCCAGTACAGGCGGGAACTTCCCCAACGCGCCGGTCGAGCCGAGTCGCGACAGATGATCCTGAATCGCCCGGGTGAACCGCGCCGTCTGTATGGCCGCGTTGGCGGGAAACGAGTTGTACTTGAACGGGTTGTACTCCGGCAGCACGTCCAGCCAACGCGCCTTCTCGAAAAACGGGACAGGACCGAGCAGGCTGATCATGCGAGCCAGCCGCGCCATGGGCGACACGCCGATCATCGGTGACAGCAGGATCAGTCGCGTCGGGGCCGGCACACGCGCATCGTCGAGCGCCTGCAGCGCATACTCGGTGACGAGCGCGCCACCATTGGAGTAGCCTACGAGCACGAGCGGCATGCCGGGGCCAATCTGGCTGCGCACGTGGCGCACGCCCATGCGGACGGCGGCCACCCAGTCTTCCCATATCACCTTCACGAGGCCGCCCGGCACCGTCCCGTGGCCCTGCATCCGCAGCGAGAGTGTGTAGTAGCCGGCATCGTGCAGACGGCTGGCCACCGTGCGCATGCTGTAGGGCGAATCGGTCAGTCCATGAACGAGAAGCGCTCCGCCTCGCACCTGCGCCGGAACCTGCACCTGCGTTCGATTGAAATCGACGGGAAACCGCCCCGGCGCGCTTCGACTTGCCGCCACATACCGGTTCGGGAGCGCCGGGTCCGCGCCGCGACCCACCGTCGCATCCATCCTGGCCTGCGCCTCGCGAAAGACAGCGTCCTCCCTTCGCAAGTAGTCGTCGAGACCGAATGTCTCGGTCATCTCGGATGCGCGCGGCTCGAGCTTGCTGACCAGTTGATGCCAGGGCTGCAGATCCGGCAACCGGCTCATGGCCGACACCGCACCCCCGATCGCGAACGCTGCCGCCAACGCCACCACTCCGCCAGCCATGCGCCCGATCCATCTCCACATCACGCAGAGAGTGTGTCACGGGTACTTCTTGTGGAGCCGTTCCCGGGAAATCGGCGACTGACGCAACTCCCCCACGCCTCCGTCGCAGAACGGCGGCAGTTGAGACGTCCGGTCGCGAGGCCATATGCCACGACTTGTGCGGATGCCTGACCATCAGTGTGCTCATGACGCTTCCGGCGAGGGCCTGGGCCGACTGGACCCGCATCCGCACGGCGAACTTTCTCTTCATCGCAGACACGACGGATCGGCAACTGCGAGAGACGGCGAGGAAGCTGGAACAATTTCGCGAGGTGATGTTGCGAGCGCTGCCGAATGCCTCCGCCACGTCGCCAGTCCCCACCGTCGTCATCGTGTTTCAGCGAGATCGGTCCTTCTCACCGTTCAAGCCGCAGTACCGAGGGACGCAACACCGAAGTGGGCGGCTACTTTCTCAGCAACGAAGACGTCAACTACCTCGTTGTCAACATCGAAAACGGTGAGGTCGGTTTCTCAACGGTCTTTCACGAGTACTCGCACTTCCTGATCGGCAACAGTCTGGGCCAGATACCGGTGTGGGCCAGCGAAGGGCTCGCGCAGTTCTACGAGTCGTTCGAGGAACGGGACAGCGGGCGGGTCGCGCTCTTTCGGAGGTACAGCGCGCAACACAACATGGACTGGATGCTGATGGCGGCGCAGGGCTTTCAGGAGTCGCGCCTCGATCACAACGCACGCAGCCGGGTTACGGCGACGCTGGCGACCCGGACCAAGAACAGTGGTTCACCCGCGCGGCGTGTGCCGAGCTGCTGATCGATGCCGGCGCGGTCGTGACGCCATCAATGCTACACGGCCTCATCGATTCGCGCGCCAGGGGGCTGTTCCAGATCTTTCAGCGCAAGGGCCTGCTTCCACGCACGCTCAAATTCTTTTCGGCGCTTGGCGATCTCGACGCGGTTCGCACCGCTCTTGATGAGAACGGGAACGATCTGGCAACCGTCAACGAAGCGTTCGTAAGCGCCTGCCGCTTCGGGCGCGAGGCCGTCGCGTCACTCCTGCTGGAACGATCCATCGCGCTCGATCCCGAACTCGGCGCACTCGTCGATGGAAGCGTGGGACGTCTCGCCTTCATCACGTACTTCATCGAGAAGCGACCCGCGCACGCGACATCGGTCGCACCATGGAAGGCGTTTGTCATGGAGCAGGTGAGCCGCGCGGTCCTGGATGGCGATGTGACGGCGTTCGTCAACGGGTTACAGCACGAGCCGTGGCTGCTTGGTGACGCGTGGGTCGGCTTTCAGGATGGGCTCATCGGGGCCGCAACGCTGAACGATCGAGAAGAATTCATCGCCGCTCTTTTCGACCTCGATCCCGCAATACTTCGGCACCAGCCGCCGCCCCGATCGCAAGCGATCGAGCACGCATTCACGTATGCAAACGCGCATCTCATTCCATTACTCACCCGCATCTGGCCATTGCCAGACGATCTGCCCCATGCGGCAGGCATGGGCGACCTCTCGCGGGCGAAGCGCTGGTTCGACGCGGAGGGTAAGCCTGCGCTGAGCGACCTGACGAATCAGGCTCCCGCCACCAGCGTGCACCCACGGGAACCTCAATGGGGCGAGGTCGGTGTGCAGCAGGTTCTCGATACCGCGCTCGCCTGGTCCGTCATCAACCGTCACTTCGACGTGGCGGACTTCCTCCTCGAGCACGGCGCCGATATCAACACCAACTGGAACTCTCACGAGCCAGCGAGCATCCTGCATCATCTGGTCTTCCTTCCGGGGGACTACGAGGCGATGCGATTCCTCATCGACCGCGGCATCGACATGACCATCAAAGACTACCGCTGGAACAGCACGGCACAGGGTTGGGCGTTCCACGGCAAGAAGGACCAGCGGATGGCCGAGTGGCTGGAGGAGGCAGAACGCCAGCGGGAACTGAGACGATGAGCAAGCCCCGCGCACTTGCCTGAGCGCTGCGGAAGGCGCACGCGCCTCCGATCGCGACACCTTCGCGCAGTCAACGACTTGCGACCGGATCTGTCGACACCGCGTGCAGGAGCCCACGCCGGATCGCAGCGGCCCGCGCCTCGCCTGGTCCGTGTTTGCGCGGCATCTCCGTGATGTGTTAGGTTACATGTAACCGAGGAAGTCACCAGATGGCAACCGCCGATCGAACGACGTCACGCGACAAGGTCCGCGCGCACCGGAACCGATTGCGCAAGGCGGGTCTTCGTCCCGTTCAGCTCTGGGTTCCGGACGTGCGGTCGAAGTCCTTCGCTCGGGCCGCTCACCGCCAGTCGCTTGCCGTGGCAAAGAGTCCTCACGCCAAGCAGGACCAGGAGTTCGTCGACGCGATCTCGGCTTGGAATGCAGAGTGAGACGCGGCGAGATCTGGACCGTCGCGGGTGGCGCGGCCTATGCGGGAAAGCCGCGACCCGCGGTCATCGTCCAAGACGACCGATTCGACGCCAACGACTCGATCGTTGTCTGCCCGTTGACCACTGATCAGACAACGGCACCGATCTTCAGGCTTCCCGTTCGGCCCAGCACCCAGAGTGGGCTGCGTGCGCCATGCCGCATGATGGTGGACAAGGTCACGGCCGTGCCCCGGAAGCGGCTCGGCGTTCTCGTAGGATCGCTGACGTCCGAGGAAATCAGAGCCCTCAACGGCGCTCTCTTCGTTTTTCTGGGCTTGTCCGAAACGGAACGGCGAGCAGGATAGCCGTCACGCAGCACTGCGCAGACTGTTCAGCTGTCGCAGCGAGCCGACGACTTGGTTCCAACTCGCGAAACTTAGGCTCACCACGTCTTCTAGGAAATCCGCACCGCAACTCGCGTGCGGATCTCAGCTGACACACTTCGTGACACACGACGGATAACGGGTCGCTCTTTGATCCGTGCGAAGGCTCCTGGCTCGTAGGTATTAGCGCGACACAATGCCGCCGCGCTCGTTCAGCAAGAAAAGATCGATGGCGTGGCTGGGCGCGCTTGTCCGTACCACCCTCGCGGATCTCCATCATGAGTACCGGCTTGAACCTCTCGCCCCATGAGTTCTTGCGGAGCACGCCCACTCTGAGACGAACGGGGCGCCGATTAACGATAGGCAGCTTTCCGCCGATCAGAAGCTCGATAGCTTGCGGAGCGGCTCGAGCCAGCCGAACAAAGTGCCGCCGACTTCGGGGAAGAGCGACGCGATGACGGCCAGAAGCGGGAGCACACCGTACACCGCGATCCGCTTGATGAACTCCCAGTTGATGTCCACACGTCCCGGCGTCGTGGTCCGCAGGCGGCTGAGGATATGGTCACGTTCCATGTCGACGAGTATCCAGATCGCTGATAGCGCTGTCGCCGCCACCGCGAGCATGTCGACCGTCAGGAGCGAGGCGCGCCCGTTGAACACATACAGCAAGTGCGCCGCTGTCAGCGACGTCAGGCACAACATCGCAGCGAAGAGGCAGGTGATCGTGCGCGTAACAATGTCACGGAGGACGAACGCGATTTGAAGGGCGACGAGCTGTTCGCAGCGCGCGAACCACCCGGATGGCGACCCGGCTCCCGATCGTTCCTGGTGCGGTGTGTCGACGTGGCCGCGAGGCATCGACTCGGCTACGGCAGTCGCGATCAGCGACGCCCCCGAGATCCCGACGACCTCGGCTTCTCGACGGACCGCGTTGGCTGGCGCGGTGGTCGCGCCTCGGAGCCACGCGGTTCGCTGCAACATCGTGACGAGCGAATCCGAGAGCTCCCACAAGCCGAACCACGCTTCGCTTTGAATGATGGCTGCGTGTTCCCGAACGCCCATCTCAATTTCGAGGGTGCTGACGTGCGAGGGCACGGCGAACATCGGCTGGAGCGAGACGAGGTCCCCCGGGCGTACGCCAAGACGAACTTCCTCCTCGCCTTCGACATCGCGAACATTCCCGAGGTTACGCAGGACTTCGGGAAAGACGGCTCCACGTCGTCCAGCGAAGGCAAGGCTGCGAAAGTCGCGCATCACGCTATCGGCCATGCGGGCAATCGGCATCAGCTCTGTCAGGCGCGGCGGCACCAGGGATATGTCCCATGGGACCTGCGGCGCGATCTCCTGCAGGTGCTTCTCGATCGGAGTCTGAGCGAGCCGCTTCAGGTGAGATCGTGCCGTGTGCCAGAGCGCCAAACCCTGAGCCAGCTGCAGCAGGCCGAGTCCGAGCGTGGTCCAGGTGCCGACCATCACGAACCAGGAGAACGTCCATCCCTCGATCGTGGTGACGCCCGTGGTGCTGATTGCAGCAACCAGCAGAATCAGGAGGAGCGCAGCCGGATAGATCGACGGCATGTTCTGGGCCGGCATGTCCAGTATTCCGGCGAGACTGCCCTGTCTCGGCTCGCCGACCGGCGGCTTACGTTCGGCAGTGAACAAGCCGAATGCCGGGGACCCGCCTCCGAGACGCGCGTACCCGAACCCGACCAGCGAGAGACGCCTGACGCCGGTGAAGACAGCGGTGTAGAAGCTCGCCGCGAGAAAGACCGTCAACGCGGCCGGCGAGATGATGCCACCGCCGACGATTCGCGCGAGCGTGAGTCGGCCCTGAGCGCTGATGGCCGCGTCGATAGCTGTCTGGACGACGAGGACCAGGAACAGGAACATCGTGATCACCATGCCCCCGAATAACAGCCATCCCGTCCGCTCGGTCATCGTGAGCTTGCCCAGTGTCGCTGCGGCCTCGTGAACAACGGCCATCAAGTTGCGACGAGGTTCGAGCGTTGCTGCTGCAGGTCGTTGCGGAGGCTGTACTCCCGCGTGATCCTCATCGTTTGCTGCTGTATTCGCGGGCAGCCCCTTGGGTAACATCTGCCGCGGCCCGTAACTCTTCACTCCGGTGTAGATCACCACCCCACACGTAGCGACGGCCGCGATGGGTACCAGCCACACGGTCGATTCCGGCAGGAAGAACGGTAGCGCGACCGCCACTACCCAGGCGGCGGCCAGCGACAGCAGCGCGAAACAAACCGTGAGCGCGAAGCGGTGCAGGCCAGCAGCGCGATTGAACGTCCGGGGCGGGACCAGCACGCGAACCAGCGGCAACTCGAAAAAGGGGGAACTGACCGGAAGATCCTTCGCGCCACCAGATGCGACGCGCTGATCATCGAACACTCGCTTGATGCGGAGCATCACCCAGAGATGTACCCCCACGATCACGAGCACGAGAACAGCGCCGATCAAGAACTGCACCGGGAGCGGAGGCAGCGGCGCCACATTCAGATCGCCAGGCGGCGGAATGGCGTTCGGTGCGACGGCGACACCGGCCCGTTGCTCATCATCGGAGTGTTTTCGAACGCTCCACCATCGGCGCATCGATGACACGAGGCTTGCCCACCAGTCGTTGCTAGCGTCCGGAAGCGTCCAGAATCCGTCCTCTCCAATGACGTTGATCGACGCTGGCGCAATCGGCACACAGTTCTCTGCGGCAGGGCGAGGGCAATACTCCAGCGGCACCTTGCCGGTTTCGCCCGTGTCACTCAGCGACACGAGCGCGCGCGCAGCGTAGAAGACGCCCTCGGCGGACATGCTCGGGAACGGTTGCCGGTGCAGCCCATCGAACGTGCCCGGTATTTCCGGCTGGTTCGCGAGCGTCAGCGCGTACGAAGAGGCGACGAGTGCGCCCCGCAGGTAGGGCACATAGTCAGGATGCAGATATAGTGCGTGCGTGCCGAACAGGAACAACTGCACGTCAGGCGAGGCTCGCTTGACTTCGCGCGCCAGGAACAGCACGTCACGATCGTCGGTGGCGAGGATCCCGACGGCAGAAATCTTCTCGTGCCTGATCACATCCAGTATGGAATCGACCGTGGCCCCGACGACGGGACCGGTGAGCTGCGGACGGAGTGCTGGGATGGCGTCGCTCGGCGGCGTGGCCTCGCGCAGGTTCAGCGGGATCGCCGGCACGGAGAGGAGTGCTGTCCCTGGTTGCCCCAGGGATGGAGCGTCGCTACGCAGCTGAGCGATGTGAAGCGGAAAGTTGAAGACCTTCGCCGCCGCGAACGGCGGCACGGTTTTGGTCGCGGAGTTCAAGCCCGACTTCTCTGCTGGAGTTGGCAAAAGGTTGTTCGCGTCCCCTCCGAACGCGGTGTTGCTTTCGTTGAGCAGCGCGACGCCGTTGCCGTCCTTCCATCTAGAGTTGATCGACTCCAGGTACTCCGCCATCCGCGCCTTCAATACCGACGTCGGCTGGATCGCGGCCTTGAAGACCGCACCGTTGCTGAACTTCTCCATCATCTCGACGTTCTCGTCAGCTGTCGCGGAGCCGGTGACCACGATTCGGCGGCTGAACGAGCTGCGAAAGGGCGCCTCACCCAGCACCATCGCTAACGACACGGTCGATCCGGAGAAACTCGGCCCCAGAACCCTCAGTGAGGCGTTTTCAACGCCGCTGCACGCATTCCACGCGCGTAGGAACCAGAGGCTGTTCCGCAGGGCCACCTGATGGACACCCGCCGTCGGCGTCTCGAGAACGGTCAGCACAACCTGCATGCTGACGTTCTTGTCTTCGACGCGCCGGAAGATGATGGCGCCAGGTTGCCGCTCGTGGAGACGGCTCCCCGACAAAACCGTCAGCGGCCCGGCCGAAGCACGCGACCAGTCCACTAGCCGCACACGATCGAAGAGATACTTCTCCTGGGCCATCGCGGACTGAGTCGCTGCCAGCGCCTGGTCGGCCAGCCAGCCGCTGTTCGAGTCGACGTAGTCCGGCATCGTCGCGACGATGAAATCGACGGAGAAGGCGGGATGGTCGGGACCCTCGCGGCTCCTCTTTACCCCGGTCGCCAGATCTGCAAGGAGCCGCCAGTCCCGAAATCCGTCCAACAGCACCCTAGCTTCGGCCCCCCGTATCTTGCCTTCACCGCCATCGTCGGCCAACGTCCAGGCGCCGAGCACGTTGGCATCCGCCTGGAGCGCTGCGCCGTCGCCGCAAGTGGCGGGTTCAGTTACGCTGGAAAGGCGACCGAGGCCCATCCGCAGACCAACCATCGCGTTGAGGACCTGCTGGTCCCTCGCGGCACCCTTCGCGGCCAACATGACCTCGGTCGCACCGTTCAGCGGCGACGCGCCTGCGTTGCCCACGTGAGCGCCGAGCGCCCCGTCGAGGCTCTCCAGGACTGGACGGAGATCGGAGACCCACGAAACGGATGCGGCGGAGGCGCCGTCCGATTTGTCGCCGCTGCTGCTGGAATCGCCCGGCTTCCCGGTGTCCGCTGGTGGGGTGCTTCGCCAGAGGCTGCCGGAAAGAATCCCGGCAACGAGAACGATCGGTATGAGCGGACTGCCGTAAAGCTCTGACTTAGCCACCCCGTCACCTCACACGTTCAAAACGTTCGACAGGTCCTTTTCCAACAGGCAGGCGCGGGAGGGTAGCGGATCGCTGGCTGGCCGAAAGAGAATTCGCGTGTCTAGAGAGGAAGTTCATCGACCCATGACTCGCTGACCTTCGCCAAAACTCGTGTGCCTACTGAAAACCCCGTTCTCGCTGCGTTTATTGATGTTGCGGCCGAATGGCGGTCATGCCGCAGTAAGCTTCCCCGTCAAGTAGACACTGCAAAGAGAGACAAGACGTTAAGAGCAGCAGGCCTCCAATCGAATTGCTTGACGCCACGCGCCGTGACGACAAAGCTCAGCCAGATCAACCCGCCCGCCTTTTAGACGACGCGACGGCAAGCAGCGGGAGGATGGGAGTCGCACTCGCTCCTGGGCGATCGGTCGCATTGGCGCTCATCGAGCGCGTGTGACGTTCACCGATCAGCAGACGACGTCGTGTTGACACCTCACAAATCGGGAGGTGGTGGGCTCGAGAAGGCGTTCGATCGAATATTTGAGCACAAAGGATTGGAGGCGGCGGGAGTCGGTCTGCCGCAATCGTCGACTTCTCGAATGATTTCAGTGATTCGAATCGCTCAATCGGCGAGAAACGACAGAAAGCCATGGTGCAGGTACAAAACAGGTACAGTCGGCGCCAGCGACGAAATAGCCTACAGCGTTGACGATCCGTCTCCCAAGAACAGATCAGATTTGTTCGTTGACCGTTGCGTGGCTCGCAACCAAGCGGCGTCGGACCTTGGCGTAGGCGCGGACCTAGAAAAAACTAAGCACGTGATATTCCGCAAACGCTAGCGACTTCTCAGGACCGATCGAGCCCAGCTGCCCCTGCACTCAAGGCCCATGTCCCTGTTTATCAATACGAGAGCGTCAGCGGAAGCAATGGACGCAGTTCCACCGAAAGCCCCTTGGTCCCGCCGTCGAACGTGAGAAACATGGCCGGCTCGCTCCCCACTACGATCGTCGCGATGCGCCCGTCGCTGACCAGCCGCGTCGCGTCGCTCAAGCCGTCAGGCGACACGATCACGCGCACGTCTGTAAGCCGGTGGACCCCGAGCGGATGCGAACCGGTGCCGCGATTCGCGAGGTAGGCAGGCACAACGAAAAGGTCAGGCGCGGCCGAATCACCCTCAGTGCCCAGCTGGCGAATCTCGGTGCCGGGTCGCAGCCAGTCGGGAACGCCAAGACGGCGGCGCATGCCGACGCCAAACGGCGACGCACCGGATGACTCCCACGCCGTACGACGACGCGAGTCCTCGTCGATCGGTGTCGTTCCGTCGTGCCACAGGAGCTCGAGGTATGCGTTGTCAAAGCGGACGTAGCGGCCAACTACGCCGTCGCCGAAGTCATTGCGCTTCGGCTGGACAGTCAACCCCGCGGATGTGAGGGTCGCCACAACCGCCGCTTCCGAGCTCCGCTGGGGCACATAGAGATAAACATGATCGAGGTCTACCGCTGCTGCTACGGAGCCACCGCGTACTCGGCACATGAAAGCTCGACCGAGATGCACGCGACGACGATGAGAAACGGAGCCGGTTCATCGACCGGCTTTAGGCGAGGCCATTCCGATATCGATCCTACGGCACCAAGAGGATCGACGCGAAGGTGTTGCGTCGGGCGACTGGTATCGAGTCGGCCACGGTCCTTATCCCGCCGATTCCGTCTTCGAAATTCCATACTAAGCCGTTATCGAGTATTAATGTCGAGCTCGCAGCCCAGGTAACAGTGGATGAAGGAGGTTCGATGCAGTGGCTAACTGGATACCTCATGCGGTTCATCCCTCAGGGCGTGAAGGCGGCCGTGCTCCTGTCGGCCCTCGCGTCACTTGTGGCCACGCTGGTATCCGCCCAGGCGCCGCAGCCGTCGCCCACTCCGGCGACCCCTGCCTCACCGGCCCCGACGGCCTCGCCGCAGACTCCGTCGAGTCCGAGTCCGGCGCCCACGACGCTGCCGACCCAGAAACCGGCGACGGGCACTGTTCCACCCTTCGTGATCGACGACGCGGCGGCGCCGAATCAGCCGGAGTTGGTGCTACCGCTCGATTCCGCGGGCCGTACCTCCTTCGCCGTCCTGCGCCAGTCCACCGATCCGCAGGCCACTTTCGCCTTGAGCGTGTCCAGTCTTGTCGACGCCCAAGGACAGGTTTCGAGAGCAGCGTTACTCGCCGAGGGCAAGCCTGAAAGCGATGTGTTGGCGGACCTCACTGCCCAATCGGGAACGTCGCGCTTCGAGCTCCGCGTGACGCCACCCCGACCGGCGGGACGTCTCACCGGAACATTGACGTTGATCTCCGGGACGACGCCCGCGATCTGGCGAGTGCAGGTTCAGCCCGCGAACCTGCGCCCGGCAACGCTCGTCGTTGACCTCCCGTCTCAGACGCTTCGACTGTGGCAGTGCCGGTTCTGGTGTCGTGACGATCCGTCAGTGCGGGAATTCAGCGTTCGTGTGTTCGACAAGACCCGCTCAACACCGCTCGAGGGCGTGTGGGTGCGGATGGACCAACTGGCGAAAGCCGGCGACGGATTCAACCTGGCGCGCGACGTTGCGTTCAGTTTCAATGGCACGCCGACGGACCTCCTTTCGCCTGCCTCGGCAGGGACACGTACCGTTCCTGCCGGCTCGCTCGGAACCGTGCGTGGGACAGTGGGCAACATCAAGCCCGCTGAGTACAACTTTACTCTCCGGTTCGGCGCAGCGAACTCGGTCGACGATGACGGGCAGAAGATGACGCTGGCGTTGCTGGTCAAGGACGACTGGCTCTCGCCGTTGCTCGCGCTCGTGGCCGCCGTTCTCGCATCGTTTCTGGCGACGAAGTTCGTCGCCGCGCGCCGCGAAGGCCTCCTGCTCAGGGGGCGCATCGCGACACTCGATGCGAACTGGCTGCGCAACGACCTGTCGACATCGGCGGTAATCTGGGCGCAGGCGAATCTCCGCCTGGCCAAGAGCGCGCTCGGCTCCTCATGGGCCAAGATCCCGGACTTGGTCACCGAGCGAATCAAGGCCGTGGAGGACATCCTCCCAACGCTGAGGGCCATCCGCGATCTCCGCAAGGCGATCGAGTCGTCATCGCCCCACCCCTTCATAACTCGGAGGGCGCGAAGCGGCCTCGATCGGCTGTCGGCGCAGTGCAGCGATCCGCCAGTCAGTGCCGCCACGCTGAGCCAGGTTGCCGACGGCCTCAAGCGTCTCGATGAGTGGTCGACGCCCGATCCGGACGAGGTGCTGAAGCCGTACTGGTCAGACCTCCGCGCCGCTATCGATCGTCTGCTTGCGCGCGTCGAGCCGCACCTGGCGGAGGTCCAGCAGGCCGAACATCGTAAGACAGTCGACCAGTTCGCACAGAGACTGCGTGCCGTACTGAACCAGCACGCGGTAGACAGTGCACCGCCCAGAGATGCCGTCGAGATCGAACAGCAGTACGCGGCGCTGGAGCTGCTCTGGAGAAATCGTACAAGGCTATCGATTTTCGACAAGCTGCAAGCCGAGTGCGCCCAGGGTGGCAGTGTAAGCGCGCTGTTCAAGATCACCGACGATGATGCCTGGGCGCGTATCAAAGCGGCGGCAGGGAACGAACATGCGCTCCGCATCATGCTCCCGTCAGCGCCGCCACAGGCATTCGAGCAGTTCACGCTGAGTGTCACGACAGGCGATTCCCAACTCGATGACACGTTCCTGTTCAAGAAAGGGCTGCGCTTTGCGTGGCAGATTCAACTGAAGCGGCGGTTCTTCTTCAACCAATTGAAGTTCAAGGATTCCCTCATCGATATCGGGACATTGACACCGGATTCGTTGGAGCCAACCATCACGCATTACGTGCGCTATAAGGGAAAGGCGACGATACAGGTCACGTTGTGGCATGGGGCAGACTCCTGCTCTCCGGCGATCGCCCCGACGCTCGTGATCAACAAGTCGGCGGCATTTCGCGCCGCGCGCAGCTTCGAGACCAACGAATCGATTCCGCTGGTGCTGGCGTTGGTCGTCGCAATCGGGACAGGCATGTCGACGTTGTACGCGACCAATGCGACGTTCGGATCGCTGGGAGATTACCTGGGCCTGTTTTTGTGGGGCGCCGCCGTCGATCAGGGGAAGAACGCACTGCAGGGCACTCTGCCAACCGCTCAAGCGGCGAGCCACAGCAGCGCCACGGCGCCTGCTCAGGCCATAGCGCCGACAGCGCCTGGCAAGACTCCGTAGTGCGCGCCGTTGCACTTTGGGCTTGATCCGGTTTGGTGGACATCTTCCGAGAGGTGGATACGATGTCGACCATGGCAGACCGGAAACCGAAACGAGCCCGGCGCAGCTTCACTGAGGAGTTCAAGGCCGGCGCGGTGCGCTTGGTCCTGGATGAAGGTAAATCGGTGGGCGCGGCGGCCCGCGATCTCGACCTCACCGAATCGTCGCTGCGCAATTGGGTCGAGCAGGCTCGCGCCGACCGCGGCAAGGGCAAGCCTGGCGTCCTGACGAGCAGCGAGCGGGACGAGCTCGGGCGCTTGCGGAAGGAAGTGCGCGAGCTGCGCATGGAACGGGACGTGCTAAAAAAGGCCACGGCCTTCTTCGCGAAGGACCACCTGTGAAGTTTGCGTGGATCCAGACGGAGAAGGCGCACTACCCGATCCAGAAGCTCTGTCGGTGGCTGGGCGTGACGCCGAGCGGGTTCCACGCGTGGTGCAAGCGGCCGGAGTCGGCGCGCGCGAAGCGGGATCGGACCCTCACGGTCCTTGTGCGGGTCTCGTTCGACGCCAGTAAGCAGCGCTACGGAAGCCCGCGGATTCACGAAGACCTGCTGGAGCAGGACGAGCGCGTCAGCCGCAAGCGCGTGATTCGGTTGATGCAGGCGGAGGGCCTGAAGGCCCGCGTCCGGAAGCGTTTCAAGTGCACGACCATCAACGATCCCGCGTTACCCGTTGCGGCGAATCTGTTGGATCGACAGTTCACGGCCGAGGCACCGAATCAGCGCTGGGTCGGCGACACGACCGAGTTCGTCATCGGCGAGAGCACCAAGCTGTACCTGGCCGCGATCCTCGACCTGTACTCCCGGTTCATCGTCGGGTGGGCCATCAGTCCGGTCAATGATCGGCACCTGACGATCAAGGCGCTCGAGATGGCGCTGAAGCGGCGAGCGCCGGATGCCGGCCTGTTGCACCACTCGGACCAGGGCTGCACCTATGCCAGCGAGGACTACCAAGCGATCCTCGACGCGCGGGGCATCACCTGCAGCATGAGCCGGCGCGGCGACTGCTACGACAACGCCGTCATGGAGAGCTTCTTCTCGACGGTCAAGAGCGAGCTGGCCGATCGCTTCGGCAGCTTCAGTGAGGCCAAGATGGAGTTGTTCGACTACATCGAGGTGTTCTATAACCAGCGACGCCGTCACTCGACGCTTGGCCAGATCAGCCCGGCCGCCTTCGAACGACGCGGGGCAGCTGCGTAGGGACCACGATGGGGCGCTCGGTGGCAGCCGCGTCCCAGCGACAGACGACGATGGGCAGGCCACCAAGCGCCTGTCAGCTTTCTACGACCATTGCGGAGAGACGTGACGACGACGTACCTGAGAGCGGACTGACTTAACTAGACCGTCCACCGAATCGGATCAGGCCCAAAGGCCGAGCGATTTGCTGAAGCGCTGAAGGACAAACTCACGGCTGATGACCTCGATTTCAGAGGTGTGTGGTTCCCGAACCCCGCAAAGTTCCCTGAGTTCGTTTTCAGGTACAGATGCAAATTTCTGCTCAGCCGTCTTTAGTGATCAAGCCGACTTCCGTGGCGCTACTTTCAATGGCAAGGCCCTTTTCGTATCAGCCACTTTCAACGGCGAGGCTATCTTTTCTTCTACGCAGTTTCGTTCAAAGGGGGACTTCGCGAAAGCTACATTCCTCAACTCTGCTGACTTCCGTGACGCAACCTTCGTTGGTGAGGATGGCACAGACATCGAGACAATAAGAGCCGCATTTGGCCTGGCCACGTTCAAGCAAGGAGCGTACTTTAGGAGCGTCAGATTCGGTTCGAAGGCGAGTTTCACCTCGGCCAAGTTTGAAGGAGCAGCCGACTTTGAACTTGGTGCTTTCCTTGCTGGCGCAGATTTCTTCGGAGCTACGTTCAACGCGTCAGCAGACTTCGAGCACGTTAAGTTCTGTGGAGATGCAGATTTCGCAACTGTTACGTTTGGAGAAAGAGCGAGTTTTGTCTCCGCCATTTTCGAAGCCTTCACATACTTCAGGATGGCCACTTTCAATGGCGAAACAGATTTCACGAAAACCACGTTCAAAGAGGGCCTGGTCTTTGAAGGGGCTATTCTCAGGGACCACGTCAGATTTGAAGGCCGTGGCATTCAATCCCTCCCCGAGGCTTCGGCAGTTGATTTTCAGTACGCCAGAATCGAACAACCAGGACACGTCTCTTTTCACACACTCACGTTGTGCCCGCACTGGTTCGTGAACGTAGACGCTCGCAGGTGCGTCTTCATCAACGTGAGATGGACCGGGAGTTTGAGTGAAGACATCCAAAGCTCAGAGAGACTAAATCTCCAGTCAGCCAACCGTCTACTCTCCCTGGCTTACCGGCAGCTTGCCGTCAATGCCGAGGAGAACCACCGCTACGAAGAGGCGTCGAGATTTCGCTACTGGTCGATGGACACGCTTCGGCTGGAGCGCTGGCGTGGTTTTGCTTTCTGGAAACTCAGCTGGTGGTATTGGCTGTTGAGTGGCTATGGTGAAAGAGTTTCGAGGGCGTGCAGCACGCTGCTAGTCGTCTGGTTTCTCTTCGCAGTGCTCTACACACAAGTCGGTTTCGCACGATGGCAACCAGCTTTGACGAGTGAAAGCGATCTGGCACTGGCAAAGCGTGACGAGGTCGGTGAGCCGCTGGAATGGCCAGAGGCCGCTACTTATAGTCTTGGAGTCATGAGCCTACAGAGGCCGGAACCGCGTCCCACAACTCCGGTGGCGCAAGGGCTCGTTACGTTGGAAACCATTTTGGGGCCCTTCCAAAGTGCCTTACTTGCTCTTGCCATTCGTCGAAAATTCATGCGCTAGTTGTTGAAGTCAAACACGTTGTTCATCACGCAGCGCTCGCGAGCCGTGACCAGGGAGCCTGATAGTCGAGGCTCGAGTGTGGTCGCTGGCAGATCAGCACCCCATGGAAAAGCCGCCACCGCATCGGACGTCCAGCTGTGCCACACGACGTTCGTGCCCTGATTCGCGAGATGTCTCCTGCTCCCCGTGGCAGATCCGCGCGGGCCGCTCAGACCGATCCGCAAGATGCTAAATGCCGTGATCTTCACGGCGACCGAAGCGCTGAGACTACATTTGCCGCTATTCAAGTGTTGGTCGCGGAACGTTACTCAAACCACAGGATCTCGCCTCGCGCCCGATCATGCGCGGTATGCCTGAACCGCCACGCTCGATCTACCGCTCTCATGTGCCCGAGACCTACAAGCTGCGGCATCTTCCGATCTTCGACCTGTGAGCGACTGGCATGGCTCCTGCTGCGCGCTGAACTGAAGTCCAAGGAGCTCAACGTATGTCTTACACGCCGCAGAACGCCCCTCGAGAGAGCGCGGGCCAGATCAGCGTCATCGTCAAGCTGCGAGAAGCGCCGCTGCGCGTCGCCGCAGTCGCCCAACCGACTGGCGGTGGAGGCGGACGTCGCGACGCCGACGCGCTCTGGCAGCGCGTCCGTCAGCGGTATCCAAACATCACCATTGAGCCCGTGTTGCCGGGCATCAGCCCCGAGGAGATCGCACGCGAGCAGCAGGAGGCCGGCGGCCCGGAGCAACTCGGTGGCGATCTGAACAACTTCTTTCGCCTGTGGTTGCCAGCCGGAGCACGGAGTGGCGACGTCGTGGACTTCGTGCAGACCGGGACGGCCAATCGTGAGCTCGTCGAAACAGCGTACGTCGACGCCGGCGTGATGCCGGCCCTCATCAGTCCCACCAATGATCCGCTCTTCCCCAAGCAGAGCTACATTCGCGGCCGCCGCGGGAACAAGCGTGGGATCTATGCGAACTTCGCCTGGGCCAAGCCGGGCGGCGACGGCTCGGGCATCAGCGCCGTGTTCGTCGAAATGGGCTGGCAACTGAACCACGAGGATCTGGCCGGCGCCGGCATCACCTTGATTTCAGGCATCAACGGCACCAACGCCGCCAACCGCGAGCATGGCACCAACTGCGTAGGCGAGTTGGCCGGGCAGGACAACGACAAAGGCGTCGTGGGTGTCGCACCGAAGGCTCGCGTCCGCGTGGTGTCCACGGAGCGAACGGCGGGCAAACACAACACAACCCTGGCCATCTACAGCGGCCTCAAGGCGATGTCGGCCGGGGACGTCATGAGCATCTCTCTCCAGACGGTGTCGGATCCAGCCAATCCCTTTCCAGCCACTGGCTTCCGTCCACTCGAGATTCGCCAACACGATCGCGTCGCGATCCGTATGGGGACACGGAAGGGAAAGACCATCTGCATCGCTGCAGGCAACGGCAGTCTCGACCTCGACACGGTGACCGACGAAAAGGGGAAATTCGTGCTCAAGCGTGGGCACGCCGATTTCAGAGACTCCGGCGCAATCATGGTCGGCGCCGCGACGGAGACCCGGCCGCACGACAAGGTGGCGGCCTCGAACTTCGGGTCACGCGTGGACTGTTTCGCGCAGGGTCAGAACATCACCACCACCTCGACCAACGCCGCGAAGTACAGGGACGATTTCCGGAACACCTCGGGCGCCACGCCGATTGTCGCGGGCGCCGCGGTGCTGCTCCAGGGCATGGTGAAGGCCCGCACCGGCTCGCCCGCGTCGGTCGCACAGGTGAGAAGCGTGCTGTCTGGCACGAAGACCAGCGTCCGCAGCCGGAATCCGGCGACCGACCGGATCGGCCGCATGCCGAACATGCAGTTGGTCAGCCAGCACTACGTCGAGACGCTGCGTGCCGCGGGAGCGCCGGCGCGGACGAAGGAGCTCGCGCCGGAAGAAGCGCCGCTCTATCTCGATCCCGGCCACGGCGGCGACGTGTCACAGGGACAATCAACGGCGTACGGCGGAAGCGGCGCGATGGGGATCTATGAAAAGGACATCGCGCTGCAGCTGGCGCACAGCGTCCAGGCGCACTATGGCGGTCACTGCCGCCTGAGTCGCGACGGCGATTACAACGTATCGCTCGAGCGTCGCGTCCGCGAGGCGGGGCGAAGCGGCACCAGGACGTTCGTGTCGCTGCACGCCAATTCGGGCGCGCGTCGCAACGGTGGACCCGAGATCTGGGTGTACGGCAACGCCGAACAGGCACCCGACGCTCATTCGATAGCACTCGCCGAGCACATCAGCGGCGAGATCACCCGCTCTTACGGACGGGCCGTTCCGATTCGCGAGGGGCGTCTCACCGTCCTCGATCCACGTCTGCACCGCTCCGGAGTCGCGGCATGTCTCGTCGAAGCCGGGTCGCTCGCCGATCCGGTTGACGAACGGCGGCTCGCCAACACACGTACGACCGACGTCATCGGCGCTGCAGTCGCGCGCGGCGTTCAGAAGTACATGGGCACCTTCGGCCTCGAATCGGAAGACATCGACGCCGAAGACACTCAGTACGAGATGCCGGCCCGATCGCACACCGCCGACGCGTTCGAGGATGCGTCACAGGAACCCGAGCAGGGCATTCAGGAAATCGGACTGAGCGACGACGACGAGTACGCGCATGCCTACGCCGACGAATCTACCGGCGACGGCTCCCTGGCCCCCGACTACGAGACGTACTAGACTCGATTCCCACCCTCGAGGGGCCGCCTGACAGCGGCCCTCCATTCACTCCCTCACTTACTCACTACGCAACCGGCAAAGCTGGCAGCTCGAACACGAAACGCGAAGGCACCTTCGTTCGGGGGGCATACGGCCACCCGAGCGAGATGGGCGCGCCGTTCTTCAGCCGGCCGATGTCATACGCACGGAAACGATAGGCGTTCTGGCCCACCAGGGCGTACTCATCGACTTTGATCTCGCCGACGAACAAGACAGGGGGCAACGCCATGACCGGCAATGCCGCCGCGGTTCGCACGAGCAACTCGACCGCGGCCGACATCGACACTTGCCGTCCCTCGCGGTAGAAGCGCACTGGCTGATCGAAGCGGACGCGCTTGATCTCCACGGCCGTGATTTCGGGCAGCTCGGACGATGGTTCCCGTCGAAACTGGCTGACTCGTGATTCCATGATGTGCCTGCTTCCGGTATCAGACAATCTGCCACTGGTCGAACGCCAGCGCCCGGTTGTCCGCGCGATCGAGTTGGAGAACGATCGCCTTGATCTTCTTGATTTCGAGCTTCGTTCCGGCCGTGAAACAGCTGGCCTGGAAGCGGAATGTCGTGAGCATGGTCTTGGTGTAGTCCTCTTTGTAGTACGGCTTTACGCGGGCACTGAGCTTCTTGTAGAAGTTCTCGTCGTCGGTCTTCCGGTCGAACGGGCGGGGCACGCCGCCGGCGCTGTCAGAGTTGACGAACACGGTCGTGTCCTTCTCATCGACCAGACCGATCTTGAAGCCGGTTGCGCCTTTCGGAATCGAGCCGTCGTACACCTCGGCGCAGCGAATCCAAATCTCCTTGTCCTTGAGATTCATCACCTTCGCGAGCGGCGAAGTGAACTGGTTCGTCGCGCTCGACCGCTTCACCACCAGGCCCTGTGTATTGCCAAAGAAGCTGCCGTTGAACGCCTTCGCGGCTTGCGAGAACGGATACTCGTCCGCTTTCGCGTAGCCAGTCTTGGTGATCGTCTGCAGCAGCGTGTTCTTCGTCGGCGTGCCGTCGTCGTGGTCTTCAACGGTCAACGCCCCTCCGATTTGGGCGGACACATGCACGTTGTCCGTGCGCGCACCGCGGGGGATCTCGCGACCGGTGACGATCTTCTCCAACGAGTGACCAAGGAGAGCCGTGCGGAAGAACGCACACCCATACACCGAAAGGATTTCTCGGTGTTCGGCTTCCTTCATTGGACCACTACCGGACTTGCGATCGGGATTGAACGACCACTCGACGTTGAAATAGTTGTGGTTCGCCTCGTGCACGTACAGTTGCGACTTGAACGTCGGCGGTACCGCCTTGTCGTAGAATCGCGCACCTTCATTCGTCACCACATCGCCGTCGCCAGCCGGCAGGATCGTCATGAAGTCAAACCCTTTCGGTGCACCGCCTGTCGCATTCGTGTCCGTGGGCGCCAATGACAAGACGGCCTTGAACGAGGCGCCTGACACGGCGCGCGAGCCGGTCAGCAATGGCACGAGCAGCACGGCCTCGCCACCTCGTGAGTGGCCCATCAGACCAACGTTCTCGAAGGCGAGATGGCCGCCGAAGATCTTGTCTTTGTATTTCTCGTCCTTGCCTGTCCCCTCTTTGTCTTTATGAAGCGACTGGAAGTGCTTGATGCTTGCAGCAATCAGTTCCGCCCGATCAGTGATGTTCTGTGGTGATAGCCCAACGTCGCCACCAGTCTCGTTGCAGTCGATCGACACGGACGCGATTCCCATGCACGCCAGCTGCTTCTGGAAGTACACGTTAGCCTCGATGATTCGGCACCGAAGCCCAGCCGGGAGGTATCGGGTCCGAGGGCGTGATCAGGGCGCCTTCTTTTGCGGTTCTTGAAATCGTACACAGTGGCGTGGTTGCCGTGAGCGATAAGACTACGGGCAATTTCTTGTCTTGCCCCGACACTCTCGTGCCGAACGGCTTTGACTGACCCTCCGAGATCGCCGGCGTGGTACGCCACACCTCGAACGTGCAGCGACGCGCCATTCGAGGTGTTGATGGCGCCCCGCGGAGTAGTCGCACCGTTCCAGCCTTCGAGACCACGAGTGACGACGGATCGACCGTGGACTTCGGTGGGACGGCGCAGGTCTCGAGTTGACCGCCGGAGCTGCCTTACTCTTTGGCGGTGTATCTAGCGATTCCGAGACCACCGACGTGCGTGTACTCCTCGAACAGGCCCGTGGCGCGCCGTAAGCCAACGCGCCGCCGTGGCGCGCCGTCGCTTCGAATCGCGCCTTGAACACTACCCCTCCGGGTTGTATTCCCAGTGCTGACGGCCGGCCTGGCCGATAGCGGGAACCAGCCGTAGCGCCGCCCGTTCAGCGCCATCCACTTGTAGACCGGAGACCGATACATCGCCACCAGGTTCGGCATCGAGCCGGTGCTGATCTGGTCGTCCTGCGATCTCGGGACGGTCATGCGCGAGAAATCGAATCGCCAATCCGTAGGTGTGCGACGACACCCTGCGCCACTGCGGCCGGGTTCCGAACGCCGGATCTGATCCGGTCCTGCGTGGCGGCGCTGCGGAAGGCGGACAGAATGGTCAGCGTGACCCGTCGACCCCGGCCGCGTCGCGCATCCGCACGAACGCGTCCTTGGCTTCGGGGAACAGCTTCTGACTGCCGTTGCCGGGCACGTTCACACGGCGCTGTCCACGTTGTGATAGGCAATGCGTGTGGACGTGCTGTTGGCCCGACGTTCGCTCGACCACGCGCTCCATCGCGTTGAAGAGCCCCTCGGCTTCCGCGGTCTCGGTCCGACCGGCTTGGGAAAGTTCTGAGCTGCCAGTTCACCTCGGTGAGGAAGTGGCGCCGCTGGCTGACGTCGGGCAGCAGTTCGATGGCGGACCGATCAGTCGCGGCAATCCACGCAGCGCAGCTCGGCTCGAGCGCGGGGCGCGCTGTCTGACCGCGGTCAGCCAGGCCCGGGCATCGTCGTGAATCGCAAACGCCACCGCCTCATCGAAGTCCAACGGCCTGCCGCATCGACTGCGCCTTCGCAGCGCGGGAACCACGACGAGGAATCCGCGCGACGCTGGTCAGGAGCGCGCGACCAAACACGCGCGGGATGTCGTCGTGTTCGACGCGTTGGACTCGGCGCGATGGCGGACCGCAGCGGTCCGCTTGCCGGAAAGGCCTTGGCCACCTCGACGGAGTTACCCGACGTGCCCGAATCCATAGATAACCCGGCAGCCACCGCCGTGCGCGCGAGCGCGGCGTCACTGTTCGGCTGTCGCTCAGCCCCTGGTCGGCACCGATGCGATCGCGGGCCCAGGCCGCGGAAATCGCGGGCGAGGCCGAGTACAGCGCGTCATAGAGGTGGACCTCGTGCGGATTGCACGCGGCCGTCGCGCTTCGCGATGATAAAGTAGAGCGCCTCAACCGCAGCTCCACCTCCCGAATGAGCAGTAAAGATCAGCCGCGCTCTGGCAACCGTGGGTCCCGCCGAGCACGTCGCGGCTGAACACCGCGAGTGCGTATTGAATCAACCGCTCCAGGCCGGCGCCACGCTGGGCCGTCAGCGCCGGGAATGTATGCACGCGGGCGGGAATTCGGCGGCTTCTTCCCGGGCTGCGTTTCGGCCTGGATTTCGCGGCGGTGATCTTGCGGCCGCGCGGCACCAGCGCCAGGGTCGGCCGGGTACGGCCGCCAAGGTCCAGACCGCTTCTGGTCACTCTGCCCTCGAGCATCGCGCGGTTCGGCTCGGCTGACCAGTACCGTGCAGATGGACGATCACATCGACGGCCCTCGCGTCGTCGGGAATCGCATTCCATGTGAGATACAGGTTGTCACCGGTGCCGCCATGACCTGCCATTGGATTCGGCGAGACGCGCGTCGTGTTGAGATACCGATCGCCGGCGCGGACTTCCAGCGACTCGGCGGCATCGAGAACAGCTCCGCGACCATAGCGATTCATGGTGTCTCCTATCTTGTGCGAGCGATGAATCCCGCTGCTGATGCGCTCCTCGGCGCGCCGATACGGCCGAAGTTGCCGCGGCCGCGCCCGCCTGAATGAAGAATGTGCGCGCGATCGCCGGTGAGGCGAGACGCCGCGTCGAAGTTCTCCCGCAACTGCAGAAACGAAATCGTGTAGCGCTCGCCGGCGCCGACGGGCCATGGTCGTTGACGCGGACATGCGTTCCTCGGCGTCCGTCGCCGTGCAGCCCGGTCACGACGATCGCGTGCAGACCCGGACTCGCTTCGCCGACCCACAGCGGCCCGAACTGCTCGAGCAGCCGCGAAAGCGACCGACCTCCCACACGTCGTCACTGTGTTCAGGCGACCAGCCCCCACCGCGCGGCGAACCCCGCCACGTCTTCGGGATGCAGGCCGTTCTTGAACTCGCTCCAGCGTCCGGCGCCGCGGCGACGTGTCCGGAATAGACCCCCGCGAGGCTCTCGCGCCAGCCGATCAGCATCGGCTGCGGCCGCCCCCAGCAGCTCATGCCGTGCTCTGGGCGACCAGCGGCACCTCGTTCCACACATGGACCGGCGCGTGATGGTGTCCTCGACCGGCCCCGATGCGCCTGCTCAGTGATGGGTGCGACACGCCAGCCTCGGATCTTTGATTTGCGGGCATTCTTGATCACGTCTTCACCGACACGGACTTCCAACTTGAGCCACCCGGTGAAACTGGCAGGCACGGTGGTCACCGGCCCGGTGCGCTTCACACTGCCCATTTGCCAGTTCGGTCACCGTTGATGCCGCCGAGATCGACCCAGAAGCGACCACCTCCGGCATAACGCGCGATCACACCTGGACTCTCGACGAGCGGGGGGGCGTCTACCGCGGCAGATCGCGGTGTTCACCGATCGCTCGCCACGACGCGCAGCAGGTCGCCTTCCTGAGACGGCAGGCAATCAGTGCGAGCTTGACGCTGGTCACACCTGTTCGACACGCTGGATCGTCCACCACCCTCCGTCGCGTCCGAGCTCGATGGTCACCTCGGGCGTCACACCTCGCGTGTGCGCGTTCTATCCCACCGCAGCTTGCCGTCTTCGACACGAGCGTCCGTCAGCGATGGTTTGCCGGCCACGTCGATCCGACGCGCCACCCACCGCCTGGGCCCGGACGGATCGGGTCGAACAACATCGTATCGATCACATACGAGATCGACAAGTCGATCTCATCCGCACCATCTCGGGCGCGACAGGGAGGAGCGCCACGAAACGCGCCGGCAACGTATCGCTGGTGAGTCGCAGCGACGTGGCGCGGGATGCGCGGCCAACACCGTCCATCCCGACGACTCTCAGACCGGTGGCGACCGATGTGCCAGCTCCAGCCGGACAGCGTCGTCGCTGAATCTCGGTCATGCGGATGACACCAACGGAGTCAACGGTACCCATCAACCGCAGGCGGTCAGTCGCTCCGCCAGTTGCGCGTCCTCGCGAAGCACGTCCACGAGTCCTGACGGCGATGCGACGGGCGATCGTCGCGACCGTGTCGCCGGAACTGGAGACGTTAATCTTCACGTCTGTGGCCGGTACAGCCCCATTCACAGCGCGTCCTCGAACCCGGCCGAGCGCGCCGCGAACAAGTTCAGGCGATCGAGCAGCCGGCGCGTGGATGGTGTGGCGGCGCACTCTTCGCCACACATGCAGACCACAAAGCCCGCAGGATCGACGGCGCAAAGATCACGTCGAGCTCGATGCCAAGCTCGCGGGCGGCCGCGTC
>CAVYZF010000012.1:0-168213 GCA_963772955.1 uncultured Acidobacteriota bacterium
ATCCGCAGACGCGTTCTGTCCGCGAGCGCTTTGAACACCGACTCGAGTTGATCAATGGCGGCTCGGGGTTTCGTAGTCCGTCTCATATATTCGCCTTGACACATATACCACACGATTTGTATATTCGCCTAGACGAATATTCAGGAGACTCCCATGGACACGATCAAAGACATCGTTCAGCAGAAGTATGGACAGGCTGCCCCTTCAGGCTCGCGCGGGCCACAAGGCCGATTGTGGGTGTCCACACGTCGTGCTGCAGCACCATCACCTCGAACCTCTACGACGAGACCCAGACCGCGGCGATCCCCGCGGGAAGCCATGCTGGCGTCGCTCGGCTGCGGCAATCCGACGCCGCTCGCGGAATTGGAAGACGGGCGAAGCCGTACTCGATCTCGGCTACCGGCGGCGGCATCGACGTACTGCTCTCGGCCCGCCGCGTCGGATCGACCGGCAAGGCCTACGGGCTCGACATGACCGATGAAATGCTGGCGCTCGGCGAGAGAACAACCGAACGCGGAGCTGAGGAACGTCGAGTTCCTGAAGGGACGAGATCGAGCACATCCCGCTGCCCGACAACTCGGTCGACGTGATCATTTCGAACTGCGTCATCAACCTCTCGTCGACAAGGACCGCGTGCTCGCGGAGGCCTTCCGCGTTCTGAAACCGGGCGGTCGCCTTGCGGTGTCCGACATCGTCGTGAGGGGAGACTCTGCCTGAGCCGATTCGCCGGCAGCATGGAACTGTGGGTCGGCTGCATCGCCGGCGCGCTGGAGGAGGAGAGCAGCTATCGCGAGAAGCTGTCGCATGCCGGATTCACAGCGTCGATGTTGAGGCGACGCGTATCTACCGCTCGGACGACGCCCGGCAGTTCCTGGGCGAGGCTGGATTGTGTCGGATGAATAGCTTTTACGCCCAGATCGACGGACGCTTCATGAGTGCCTTCGTGCGCGCACAGAAGCCGGTCGCGTCCACACACGCCTGTTGCGCGTCGACCTGTTGCGCCTAAGGCCTCATTCGATTCGCAACGCCCGAAACGGATTGATTCGAGGGAGAGCCCAAGCCAATTTACATGACCGTCATGATCGCGGTTTATGCTGCGCCCTCGTCATTCGCATACGCGGATATGCCCTCGGCGGCGAAGAGCCAAATCGATCTGATGTTTCGGGCGTTCTCGGACCCAATCCGTTTACGGATCTTGAGTCTCATCGAGCCGGGCGAGCTCTGTGTGTGTGACTTGGTGGAAGTGCTGAAATTGCCACAGCCCACGATCTCCCGACACCTGTCCTACCTGCGGCGTGCTGGTCTGGTGAAGGTACGTCCGCAGGCGTCCTGGAACTACTACGAACTCGCGCCAGCCCGATCGGTGTTCCACACGAAGTTGCTCGAGTGCTTGGGAAGTTGTTTCCGTGCCGTTCCGGAAATGTCCGGCGATGCAATGAAGGCGCGGGCGATACGGAAACGTGGCGATTGCTGTTAGACCTGATTTTTTTCGGCTAGCCATATTCGCTTAAGCGAATGGCAGCCGGAGGGAGAACGAGGCGATGGCTACTCGGTCGCGACGAACGTTGATGATCGCGGTGTTCGTCCTCGGAAGCGGTGCATTGACGCTCACTGCCGCAGACGTGGACCAGGCGCTGAGGGAAGCGGACGGAAGACGCAAGGCCGCGGAGAGTGGCGTGCACGGACATCAAGGCCAAGTCTCAGGACCCGGCCGGGCAAGTGCGCGCACTCTACGCAGAGGCCGCGTCACGCAACAACGCCTGGCTGGACTCGGTCTGCCAAGCCATTCAACAGGGCTCGTCGAGCGCGCCGGACGTGTCCGCAATGGTTGAACCGGCTGCGACCGCCTTGGTTCAATGGGTCTCCGGGCGGAATCGCACTCTTGGCTTGCCGGAGCTCACGTCGCCAATCGCTGACACCGTGAAGAAGAAAGTGATCGCCGATTTGAGCTGACATATCGAACGAGACGTGGAGGAGCAATCGGAACGCCGCGGAGCAGAAGCGGACGCAGGCGGCGACGGCGTTGAAGGAGCGATTGCAATGGAGGAGTTGGGAGGAAGTGAAGTAGTGCGTAGCCGTGCTCTCGTTGCGGAGGGCGTGGGCACCGCTCTCCTGCTCGCTGCGGTGGTGGGGTCAGGAATCATGGGCGACCGGCTCGCAGCTGGGAACGTCGCGATCGCACTGTTGGCAAACACACTTGCTACCGGGGCTGCGCTCGTCGCCCTAATCCTGACGTTCGGTCCGGTCTCTGGTGCGCACTTCAATCCGTTGGTGTCGCTGGCCGACGCATCTCAGGGTCGGACTCAGTTGGCCCGTCGCACTTGGCTACATCGGCGTTCAACTGTTCGGAGCTCTCGTCGGCGTTGCCGTTGCGGATGTGATGTTTGGTGAGCCGGTTTACGCGTGGTCGCAACACACTCGAAGCGGACTCCCGCAGATTCTGAGCGAAGCCGTTGCCACGTTTGGACTGTTGTCCGTGATCTTGGGATGCGCGCGTCGGAGGCCTGAGGTGGTGCCCTTTGCGGTCGGCGCGTACATCACCGCCGCGTACTGGTTCACCGCGTCCACGTCGTTTGCGAATCCAGCGGTCACAGTGGCTCGAGCAGTGACTGATACGTTCGCCGGTATTCGGCCCGCCGATGTGCCCGGCTTCATGATCGGACAAGTCGTCGGAGCATTCGCCGCAACTGCGCTCTTTCAGTGGCTGGTTCCGGTCGCGAGCACCGCTCGCAGCGTTTCAGTCTCTGAGAGCGGACCGAGATCACGGCCAACGGCGCGCGGCGATGCATGGTCTGCGGCCGGATCAAAAGAAGGCATCTCGTAACATGACCAAACCTCGATACAACGTCCTCTTTCTGTGCACCGGCAACTCCGCACGGAGCATCATGTCCGAAGCGCTCTTGAACTTTTGGGGTAAAGGGCGGTTCCAGGCGTTCAGCGCCGGAAGTCATCCCAAGGGGGAAGTACATCCGTTGGCGGTGGAGGTGCTCCGCCGGAATCGAATTCCCGCCGAGAGCGCCAGAAGCAAAAGCTGGGACGAGTTTGCGACGCCCGACGCGCCTCCGTTGGATTTTGTCTTCACTGTCTGCGACAACGCCGCGCAAGAGGTGTGTCCGATTTGGCCGGGCCAACCAGTCACCGCTCATTGGGGGATTCACGACCCCGCAGCGGTCGGAGGCACCCTTGACGAACAGGCGCGCGCATTCAACAAGGCATTTCGAGAGCTCGATGCTCGCGTGAAGATCTTCACGAGCCTGCGGCTCGAGGCGCTGGACAAAATGGCGCTCCAACAAGAACTCGACGCGATCGGACAGCTAAGTGAGGAACGCCAGTTGCGATGACTGAGCGCTCGCCCTCTCTCTGATCTGTCATTCGATCAGGTGGTGGCGTCAGGACGTGGAGCTACTCAGACAGTTGAGGTACCAAACAGGTTGCCAACTCCCGCGGTTACGGCCATGGCGAGTGCACCCCAGAACGCGACGCGGGCGGCACCCACTGTCGCCGACGCTCCGCCGACGCGTGCAGCCACGGCACCGAGTGCGACGAGCGACGCGAGCGACAGCACCATCACGATGATCGACAGCATCGACGCCGGCGCGACCATTGCGGTCACGACCGGCAGTGCGGCCCCCACCGCGAATGTCGCGGCCGAGGCGAGAGCCGCCTGTAGTGGCCGGGCGGCCAACTCGTCGGACATGCCCAGCTCGTCGCGCGCGTGGGCTTTGATCGCATCCTTTGCCATCAGCTGCTGCGCAACAGTGCGGGCGAGTGCGGGTTCGAGGCCTCGTTCGACGTAAATATTCGTGAGCTCATCTTCCTCAGCAGCCGGAACGGTCGCGAGCTCCTCGCGCTCTCGCGCGAGGTCCGCCTGTTCCGTGTCAGCTTGCGAGCTGACGGACACATACTCGCCAGCCGCCATCGAGAGCGCGCCGGCGACGAGCCCCGCAACGCCTGCTATCAGAACCTGACCGCGATCCGCATGCGAGGCAGCGACGCCCACGACGAGGCTCGCCGTCGAGACGATGCCGTCGTTGGCACCGAGAACGCCAGCCCGGAGCCAGCCGATACGGTCGGTTCGATGTCGTTCGCGATGTCGCATGACGCTACTGGGGCCAGTTTGCTCGCGCGTCGAGATTGATGATCGTTTGCGGCAGGGCTTTCGGAATCATCGGCCGTAGATACGGCCGACCAACCGCCTTGTGACATTGATAGCAGGACTCGAGAGCGCCACGGTACGCCGTCTCGAACTCCTTGCCGTCCTTCTTGTCGATTGCCGCTTTCACTGCCGCGAGCGTGCTCGTGTCGATCCCGTCGAAGATGCCTTTGACATCAACCGGCATACCGTCCGGTCCTTTCGGCATCGGGTTGATGCGTGTCAGCCATCGGATGTGGTTCCGCGCCTCGCTGAAGTAGTAACCAGCCAGAGGCCAGTTACCGGACTGCCCTGCGAACCACAGGTTCGACCAATGGAATCCCACATCGGCCATTGCCACCGAAGCCGATGGTGCCTTTCCTTTCAGCACTTCGACATCCGCTTTGAGCGCGGCGATCTCGTTTTCCGTGGCAGTCGCCGGTTGCGCATCCGGCACGGGTTGCGCTGCCGGTACCTGCCGACACGCGGCGCCAGCGACGGTCATGACAACAAGCAGATGAAGGGCAGCAGTTCGCGACATCATCCGATCCTTTCGTGTGCGGCGTAGACCACGCACCTGATTAAAGCGTCACAACCGCAGCCGCCCAATCGGCTGCGTTCTGATCCGATTTGAAGAGCCGATCCAGACCAACGATCACCTTCATGCCCTCCCGGCGAATCGCAAGCCGATCCATGTTTCGCGTGGCGCGACCCTCGGTGAACACACCTTCAGGCGTGTACTTGGACTCGTGCTTCGGGCACTGGAATCGCTTGTCACCGTCGCGCCATTTCAGCGCCGTGTTCTCGTGCGGACAGGCAAGATTGAAGGCAATCACCTTCTGGCCCGAGCGGACAAGAATGACCTGCGCACCCTTGTCGATTGAGACGCCGTCCTTAGTCGGAATCGCGTACGTGCGCTCCGACCCGCTTTCGCCTGCGGCAGCTTCGGCGGCGCGGATCTCCGTGAACAGCGTTCCGACAAGCAGTGTTCCAGAGAGACGATCCATGAACTCACGCCGGCTGGCGCAACCAGGACAAGACGATTCGTTCGAAGATTTCATGCGGCGACCCTGAGCCAGTTGCTGACGTACACGATCACGAGCCACAGGATGGCGCTCACAACCGACGCCACCGCGAGGCGGCGGCTCGTCGTGGCGGATGTGCGTCCTGCGCGCGCGAGCACCGCACCGTTGATGAGCAGCGTCACGACCAGCGCCATCTTGGTCCAGAATGTTGGCGACACGAGATACGTCTCCACGTCTGCACCAGCCATCAGAAAGCCACTCGCGACGATGAAGACGATGGAAGCGATCACTAGCGCGTGCGCGCGATTCAATCGCGCGATCGTGGCGTCGCGCACCTGGGGTGGCGATCGATGCAGTCTGAATATCTCGCGATCGATTGCGAGCGCGGTTCCCCCTCCAACCAGCAACGCCGCCATATGCACGTATCGAATGGTGACCGACAAGGCCTGGTGGTTGCCGTAGTAGTTGTTCCACGAGGCGAGGGCGTGCGAAAGCGTCGCAATCATGGTCAGCGTGTGAAGAGCATGTACAGGTAGCTGCCAGTGGCAATGCCGATCGATGTCAGCGCGACGTTGCGGTGCAGGGACTTGTTCCCCTCCTCGTCATGCTCTGGAGCGAGCATTCCTGTTCCGACGAAGCCGACGTCGGCGCCAAGCATCGACAGACCGTGAATGAGCCGGCGTTTCTTGCCGTTTGGGTCCTTCCGCGCTTCCCACATGTTCCAGACGCCGGTCACAGTATTCACACCGAACAAC
This sequence comes from uncultured Acidobacteriota bacterium, assembly GCA_963772955.1. Taxonomy (GTDB): domain Bacteria; phylum Acidobacteriota; class Vicinamibacteria; order Vicinamibacterales; family UBA2999; genus Gp6-AA40. Next base: position 5,913 of record CAVYZF010000012.1, read on the forward strand.
ACGCCAACGCCGCCAGCAACCGCGGAATGCGCCGAGCGAACCGAATCAGAGGCATCTCCGTCGTAGAGCTTCGAGCCAAGGATGACCTCCGTCACGAAGAGCGGCAGTGTGGCCAGGCTCGCGTACACATGGATCTTCCGCCTCACCGCGTAGCCGTCGCTGTACTCGAACGCCACGGTACGAGGCGAGCCGCCCTGCAGCGCCGTCGGATCTGCCAGCGCAGCGAGGTCAACGAGCAGTGGTACATGAGAATCGGGCGGGATGAACTCCGCGGCATTCACGGCCACAGGCGGCAAGAGAGTGATCTCGTCCTGGTTGATCTCCGTTTGAGCGTTAGCCGATGTCGCGACAGCACACAACGTGAGACCCACGACGAGCACAACGATCACTGCGCGCACTGATGAACCTCCTTCGACGACGCGTCACGACGAGCGTCGCAACGAGTCACGATCGCATTATGGGAGATTGATCGCGATGCAGTGTTAGCTGACACACGTTGATACTGCGTCTGCGTCTCAGTTACATCTCGAACGAGCAGTTGCCCCGATTCAAGACTGATTCTGAGACTCGCTCGCAAGCTTTGAGCGATTCGCGTCTTGATACAGCATCGCAATGCTCCATGCGGCATCCGATCGTTCTGAACCTTGGTGCTCTGCTGTGTCTCTCGATGGCGATGACCGTCTCGATCCGCGCGTCGCAGCTCCCATCACCTGCGCCCTCGGAACCGCTATTGAAAGCCGATGCCTCAGGCGAAGAGATTTATCGTCAGGCGTGCGCTGCGTGTCACCACATGGACGGTTCAGGGCAACCGCAAAGCGTCGTCGGGTTTCAGCTTCCCTTGCCCAATGGCCACACGTTTCCGGATTTCAACGATTGCGCAACGAACACCGTCGAGCCGCTTGCCGACTGGGCTGCGGTTGTCCATCGAGGCGGTCCGGTTCGCGCGCTCGACCGCCACATGCCGGCGTTCGGCGACGCGTTGACCGAAGAGCAGATCCAACGGGCCGTGAAATACATCTGGACGTTCTGTAAAGACGCCTCGTGGCCGCGCGGGGAGCTGAATCTTCCACGCGCCTTCTTCACCGAGAAGGCATTTCCCGAAAATGAAACCGTCTGGACAACAGGCGTCATCGGATCCGGCGCGAAGGCGATCAGCAATGAACTCGTCTACGAGCACCGCATCGGCTCACGGGGTCAGTACGAAGTGCGGCTCCCGATTGCGGCGCAGCAGCAGGAACCTGGCGGTGTGTGGAGTCGCGGCATCGGCGATGTGGAGTTCGCCGTGCGGCGAACGTTTTACGCCAACCTGGATCGCGGTAGCATTTTCGCTGCCGGTGGCGCCATTGTGGCTCCGACGGGCAAGGAGAACGAAGGACTCGGGAATGGCTTCTGGCTCTACGAACCGTTTGCCATGTGGGGACAGATGATCGGCTCGAACGCCTTCCTTCAGGTGCATGCTGGCGTCGAGTTCCCATCCAACCAGACGCTCGGAGACACCGAGTCCTTCGTACGCACGGCCGTCGGATATACGTTCGCGCGCGATCAGGGATTCGGGCGCGCCTGGAGCCCGATGCTCGAAGTGCTCTCAGCGAGCCCGCAGGGTGCCGCCACGGAGTGGGACGTCGTGCCTCAGGTGCAGGTGTCTCTCAGCAAGCTGCAGCACATCCTCTTGAGCGTCGGCGTCCGGGTACCGCTGAACGAGCGCGAGGAGCGAAAACCGGAAGTGCTGACGTACTTCCTGTGGGATTGGTTCGACGGCGGACTGTTCCAGTTCTGGAGATAGCCAGTCGATGACACCCACGCGTCACCTGTTGCTGCTCGCCTGCACTCTCTGGTCGGTCACCGTCGTCACGGTTTCGCCGTACGCGCGTGAGCCCCAGCGCGCGCAAGAGAAGGCTCCTCATCCGGACCTCTCGCTCTTCTCGCACTCGGAGAACTGTCTCGCGTGTCACAACTCGCTGGTATCCGCAGCCGGCGAAGATGTTTCGATCGGCGCGACCTGGCGTTCGACGATGATGGCGAACTCGGCGAGAGACCCGTATTGGCAGGCGGGTGTGCGGCGCGAGACGATCGATCACCCCAAACGGTCGGCGGACATTCAGAACGAGTGTGCGGCGTGTCACATGCCGATGGCGCAAAAGATCGCGCACGCCGCCGGCGGTAAGGGCGAGGTCTTCGCTCACCTGCCAATTGCCGGCCCTAACGCCTCAGAATTGCAGCGGCTGGCGTCGGATGGCATCTCCTGTACGGTCTGCCATCAGATTGCTCCAGACAAACTCGGCACGCGCGAGAGCTTCAACGCAAACTTCTCCCTGCTCCCGACGCGCAGCGACGGCACGCGGCTGATTTTCGGGCCTTACCAAGTCGACAACGGCCGGCAATCAGTCATGAAATCGGTGACCGGCTTCGTGCAGTCCGAAGCCACGCACATCAGGCAATCGGAGCTTTGCGCGTCGTGCCACACGCTGATCACCGACGCGTACGGCCCTGACGGCGAAGTCATCGGCTCGCTGCCCGAGCAAATGAACTATCCCGAATGGCAGCACAGTGCCTTCAGCAAGGAGGAACGCAGCTGCCAGTCGTGCCACATGCCGGCGGTCGCCGGCCCCATTCGCTTGTCATCCGTGCTGGGCGATACGCGCGACCAGATGTCGCAGCACGTGTTCGTCGGCGGCAATGCGTTCATGGTGCGGATGCTCAATCGCTACCGCAACGAACTCGGTGTGGCCGCGCTTCCATCCGAGCTCGAGGCCACCGCCCGCGCAACCACGCGACAACTGCAGGAAGAGACCGCCACGCTCGCGATATCGCCGGTCGAGGTCAACGGAACACAACTGGCTTTCGACGTAAACGTGCGCAATCTGACCGGGCATAAGTTTCCAACCGGCTATCCCTCCCGCCGCGCGTGGCTGCACGTCACCGTGCGCAGCGGCGACGCTGTCGTCTTCGAATCAGGGGCCGTTGAGCCCACGGGCGCGATTCGCGGCAACGATAGCGACGTCGATCCGCGCCGCTACGAACCGCACTACGAACGAATCACCCAGTCCGATCAGGTTCAGATCTATGAACCCATTCTCGGCGACCGCGTGGGGACGCCGACGACAGGCCTGCTGACGGCGACTCAATACGTGAAGGACAATCGCCTGCTGCCGCGCGGCTTCGACAAGTCCACCGCACCCGCCGAGATCGCCGTCTACGGCACTGCCTCCAGCGATGCCGATTTCGCCGCCAGCGGCGATCGCGTGCGTTACGCGCTCGACGTCTCCGGCGACGGGCCCCACAGCGTGGAAGTCGAGCTTCGCTATCAGTCGATCGGTTTCAGGTGGGCGCACAATCTCGAGGGCTACGACGCGCCGGAGCCCCGGCGGTTTGTCAGCTACTTTCGCTCGATGTCATCGACATCTTCGACCGTCGTGGCCACTGCACGCACGCAAGCGACAGGTCCACGGTGAGCGGACCCTTCTTTCGAGGATGAACTGAAGCATGGGCGCTCTGCATCCGCAAGTCGTGCACTTCACGATCGTGCTCGCCATCGTTGGCGTGGCGTTCAGACTGGTGTCGCTGCTCGGTAAGCCTGCGTTCGCGGGCCCGGCCGCAACGACGCTTCTCCTGCTCGCAGCGGCATCGTCGGTCGTGTCGGTGCGGTCGGGGACTGCCGCGCACGGGCCGGTTGAGCGAGCGCCCGGCGCGCGCCCGGCAGTGATGGAACACGAAGAGTGGGGTGAACGGACGCAAACCGCCCTGCTCGTCGTCGGCGCCATAGAGATCCTTGGACTCTTCCTGCGCCGGTCACCGAAGCTCAGACTGGTCCATTCGCTGGCCGCGGTCGCAGGAGTGGTCGCGGTCGTGTGCGTCTACGAGGCGGGAGAACACGGCGGCGAGCTCGTCTACGGCTACGCCGGAGGCGTTGGCATTCGTTCCGGCGATCCGAAAGACGTAGAGCGGTTGCTGCTGGCCGGCTACTATCACCAGGCGCTGGCTGAGCGGAACGCCGGACGCACCGATCAGGCCTCCGATCTGCTCTCCGCCGCCGCCGCACGCTTTCCAGCCGATCCTGAAGTGCAGATGCTCGCGGCCGATTCGCTCCTGCGCGACCGCAAGAATTCACAGGGTGCTCTCGACGCGCTCGCCAAGGTGACACTGCCTCCCGGCAATCGCTTCATGGCGTTTCAGCACGCCACTCTTCAGGCCGACGCGTATGAGGCCCTTGGAAGGAAGGATGCGGCGGCGTCAGCACTCGAGTCCGTGCTCAAGACATTTCCCAACCCGCGACTCCAACAACGAGCCGACGCGCTGCGCAAGCAGTCGAACTGAAGCGAGGCCGCAGGCGCGCCGGGATCTCCGTCGTTCATCGCATTCGACGATCAGCGATGGCGCATCACACCCGCGAGTCTTTGCCTACTATCTGATGATGTCGTCAGAAGAAGCTGAGGCAATCAATCCTATGTCCAACAACACGAGTATGCCCGCGGCAGAGGCTCTTGAGCTTCGCGCGCTCATCACACCTACGGAACAAGGTATTGCCAGCCGCGTCCTGGCTCGCGCGGCGGGCGGCACGGCAACACTGTTCGCATTCGATGCCGGCCAAGAGCTGAGCGAGCACTCAACCTCGTTCGATGCGCTGGTGCTCGTCCTCGAAGGCGCGCTCAGTCTGACGATTGGAGGGACGCTCACCACGGCGGTTCCTGGGACGATTGTCCGCATGCCCCCGAACATCCCGCATGCGGTTCACGCGCTTGAGCCGACGCGTATGCTGCTGATTATGCTCCGCGATACGAAGTCATAAAGGCATCAGGCGAGTAGTCGCAGAGGATTTGGCCCCGCTCGAGCGCGAGGGCTGTCGGAGCCTCTCCCCCATTCCTTGACAATTCGGACGTGGTCTCCATCTGCCCCGAACCCGTTTCCGTCAGCGTTCGACACCAGCAATTTCGCGCACGGAGCTCTCGACCTTCGCGACTCCGGCTGGATGGATTGCCACCTTCATGGCGCCGTCTGCTTGACGACGGAAGAGATCGAAGGCCTCAGGCAGTAGTTCGAGCGCAAAGAAGTGATGCGTGATCAGCGGTGTGAGATCCACGCGGTCGTGCTGGACCATTGACAGCAGCCGCCGCATGCGCTCCTTTCCGCCAGGACAGAGCGTGGTGACGATCCGCTGGTCGCCCAAGCCTGCGTACACGGCCTCGTACGGTGCGACGAGCTTGCCCGAATAGACACCGAGACTTGAGAGCGTGCCTCCGGGTCGCAATGACCGGAGCGCGGCTTCAAACGTGTCCTGCCGCCCCAAGGCCTCGATCGCGACGTCGGCCCCTCGCCCTTCAGTGAGCCGTTTGATGTCCGCGACGACGTCTACCGCGACTGGATCGAGCGCGATCGAGGCTCCGAATTGTCGTGCCATCTCACGGCGTTCCTCGAGTGGATCGACGGCAATGATCAGCCCTGCGCCTCGGAGCTTTGCACCCAACGTGGCACACAGTCCGATAGGGCCCTGCGCGAAGATCGCGACGCTGTCTCCCGTTCGAACGTTGCCGCTTTCGGCACCCGAGATGCCCGTCGACGCAATATCCGGAAGCATGAGGACTTGCTCGTCGGAGAGTTCGTCAGGCACGACCGCCAGGTTGGCTCGGGCATCCGGAACAAGCAGGTACTCGGCCCAGGCACCGTTGATGGTGTTGCCGAACCGCCAGCCGCCCAATGCGCCGTGACACTGTGAATGCACGCCGTTCAGACAGTAGAAGCACTGCCCGCACGGCGTGATTGCACCGACGATCACCCGCTGCCCAACTGCGTACTCTGCTTCAAGGCCCTCACCGAGCTCCTCGATTACGCCGACAGGCTCGTGACCGAGAATGAGGCCCGGTCGAACTGGGTACTCTCCCTTGACGATATGGACGTCTGTTCCGCAGATGGTCGTCACGGTGATGCGGATCACCGCTTCTCCCGCTTTCGGACGTGGCCTTGCCACCTCCTCCACGCGAATGTCGTTGACGCCATGGAAAACCACCGCTTTCATCGTGTTCATGACCGCCTCTTTCTCGACACTCGACACTCGTGGCGAGCTACTCCGCAGGCCGCCGCTGGATAGACTGAAGAAAGGTCACGATCGAGTCGATGTGCTTCGCAGCGTCAGCGCCAGCGTCCTGCCGGCGGAACACGTCGCCCCAGACCGGCATCGAGCGATCGCCGTGAGCCGCCGGGCCGCGGCCTTCGATCATCTGCCGCACGCGCTCAGCCGGAAACATGCCTCCGTTGCGCGCGCTGAACGTCGTGAGATCCGGCACGGTGCTCCGCAGCTGCGCGCTGACCGGTCCGGCACCCGCGGCATTCTCGCCGTGACAACTCGCGCAATAGGTTCGAAAGAGCTGCGCGCCGCTCATCGGCTCGGGGGCCCTGGCGGGTGCCACCTGGTCGACAGGGAGCTGCAACGACTCGACGTAGGCCACGAGATTGGCTAACCGCACTTTGATTCTGGCGTCTGACGATTCGAGACCGCGAAACGTCCTTCCCCAGACCGGCATATCGCCGCTGCCGTGCGTCAGTGACAACCGGTTCGTTCCCTCCACGAAGGCGAAGACGCGCTCTCGCGGGAACCCGCCCTCGCGACGCGCCAGCGTCGTCAGGTCCGGCGGACGGTTCCTCAGCGCCGACGCGAGCGGACCACCGCCTCTGCCGTCGACTCCGTGGCACGACGCGCAGTAGCGATCGAACGAGTCTCGTCCGGTCAACGACTCGAGTGCGAGCGTCGGCGTTGACGAACTGCGCCCGGTCTGCGTGCTTCTCGCATCTGGGGTTTGGGCGCAGAGATTTCCGGCGGCGAGGATCGTGACGAGAGCGGCCAATGCGCGTTGAGTCATGCACACCTCTCTTCAAGCCCGGTGCCGCCTCCCAAAGCGTCTTATTTGATTGACTCGCGGGGACCGGTGACAATCCAGCTCGAATCGCGATCAGGAAAATTTCACGCCCCCACTGAAAATTCCCATCGTGGTCACGACGCAACTGTGCATAAAGGGACAGCGTTTCAGCCGGGCGCCATACAGACTTCGCTGGATTGCGCGAGTTGAGCCTCGTCGCAGGAGTGATCCCTGAATAGCGTGAAACTCATCATGCCCGACAACATTCCTGAGACTGGCGACGTCGTGATTCACGTCAGCGAGTCACACGCGACGCCGTCGTACGCCATCCGTGCGGTTCCCGGACCGGACCAGTTCGGTTGCGCAACCCGTGAGGAGGCGGAACGCGTGGCGCGAACCTGTGCCAAGCGATGTGGAGTCAATCTGTGGTTTTTGGAGGGCCCCGGCGGCTTCACGCTACTGGCTCGCTTCCGCCGAGCCGCGCGTGAACAACGCCGACGAACGTCCTCTCTCGATCGCGCTTTTGGCTCGGTCCGGATTCGGAGACCAACGACGGTCGCGTGAGGAACAACGAGCTCGTCGACGTGCGAAGGTCCCGAGCCTGTCTCGGCGGATGAGCCGTCTGAGCCGTTAGTCCCCTATCCGCACACCAATCACTTCGCCCGACACGACAAGCTCCACTCGACGGTTCTTCTGGCGCCCCGCGGGCGTGCTGTTGTCTGCGACTGGCAAGGTCTTGCCGAAGCCCTTCGCCGTGATCGAGTCGGCAGAGAGGCCCTGCTGACTCAAGTACGTGCGAACCGCCTCGGCGCGATGCTCGGAGAGCGTCTGATTCAACTCGTCGCTGCCGGTACTGTCCGTGTGCCCTTCGACTTCGAGCTTCAATCCGGGATGCGCCAGCACAATGCCAGAGAGTCTGGCAAGTGCCTCACGCGTCGGCGGGCGCAGCTCGTACTTTCCGGTATCGAACAGCACGTCGGCCATCGTGATGACGAGGCCGCGGACGCTGTCGCGCGTCTCCAGGATGCGATTGAACTGCTCGAGCAGTTGTGCGCGCAGTGCCTCGGCGGCGCCACGAGCACGCTCGGCCTCCGCCTTGGCGCTCGCCTCCCTGGCCGCGGACTCGGCTTCTGCTGCGATCCGGGCCTCGCGCTCTGCCGCTTCCTGCGCAGCGGCCTCGAGCTTCAATTCGCTTTCGCGCGCAGCCGCAGCCGCCTTCAGCAGCGCTTCGCGTTGTGCAGCCTCCGCTTGCGTGGCAGCCGTTTCCGCCTTGAGTTGAGCCTCGCGTGCCGCCGCGAGCTCAGCTTGTCGCCCCGCTTCCGCATCGGCACGCTGCTTCGCCGCCGCTGCCTCCGAGGCAGCCTTTGCCTCGGCCTCGGCTTTCGCCGTTGCCGCGGCTGCCGCGCGTTCGGCCGCAATGCGTTCCTGATCCTGCCGCTCGGCCGTCAAGGCTCGCGCATCTTCCGAGGACTGGGTCGTCTGCCGCGCGAGTGAGATGACTTCCTTCTTGTTCGCCTTGCGGGCCAGCGCGTTCTCGGCGAGCTCCAGGCCACCTTCCGCCTTCGAGAAGATCTCCGGCGCGTATTTATCGGCCGCGCGAGACCTCGCGATCTCCACGGCATTACGGGCCTGGTACATCTCGAGCGGCACGTTCTTCAAATCGAGCGAGAGCGCGAGTGGGTTGTCCCTCTTCTGGTACTGGCTGCGTTTCATCAGCTTGTAGTCGTTCACGACGAAGAGCCTGCCCTTCGTGTTCTTGCGAACATCGTTTTCGAGGACCAGCATCTCGCTCGGCAGCCGAACGGAGGAGTACGGTTCGGCGGTGACGAAGAGCGAGAAACTCTGCAGCTGTGTCGTGGCTTTCAACGTCCCTTGGCCGTCATCGTTCGGACGGACTTCACCGAGATTGACGGCTCGCCCTTCTGGTGACACCGCCCACACGACGTACGCCAGGAACTCGGTGCCGAGTGGCGTGGGGATCTTGAGCCCACGAACCTTGGCCTCCACCGTCGTGACAGATGCTTTGGCTTCCACCTTGGCCTCGCCGGTTGCGCCGGCTATGAGGCCGCTGCTCTTGAGATCGACCGTCGTCTCACCACCTCCTACCTGGTAACCGATCGCTTTGATGGATCGGCCGGTCACCTGGGAAGCGGGCGGCGTTTGAGGCGATTGCGCCAGAGCTGCGGTGCTCATGAGCGCGCCGAGCGTGAAGACGGAAAGGGTTTTCTTCAGCAATGTAGTCATTGGTCTTTCTCAAGAATCGTGTTGATACGACGGCACGTTGCCGGAAAGGGACCAATGGCCATGCCAGGCTCCGCATCTCGCAATTCCGACGAATGCGCCTCCTTCGATCACGCGCTCGTTTGTCGTTCGCGAAGAATTCCCGACAACCGGGAAAATCTCAGCTTCGCGCAGGCCCCATGAGACACGGTGAAGCCTGCTGCAGCAGTCTGGCAACTGGCCTGCCCTTTGCGCACGGGTGAACGGAGGTCAGCATGGAAACCATGACGGCGGCGCGAACAGCAGCGAAAGAAGCGTTCGAGCAGAAATTCGGTCCTGCGCTGGACACAGTCGAAGAAAAGGCACGGCAGGCACGACGCGCGATCGTGAAGGGGCGTTACGTCGCGCAAGATCTTGCGCTCGAGACGACAGATCAGGTGCGGCGACGACCGCTGATGGCCATCGCCATCGCGACAGGCGCGGGGGCTCTTGCAGGTTGCGTCATCGGATTCGCACTCGGATGGCGGTCACATGGACGCGAGGAGGAATAGCGAGGTGCGAGTCTTCATTCTGTGTGGAGCGAGCGCCATGGCTTTGGCGTGCAGCTCACCGTCGGCGGTGAGCAAGCAGGTGACGCCAGCCACGAGTGTGGATGGCGCGTCGACAGTGACCGTGCCATTGCCAGGTGGTGATCCGGCAGCGGGGCGACAAGCGTTTCTGGATCTCAGGTGCACGGCTTGCCATCGAGTGCCGTCCGAGCCCGCGTTCCCGTTGCCGGTGAGTGCGAATCCCGGCCCTCCCATCGAAGCGCGACTCGCCGGACGTGATGTGTCGTATCTGGCAGCGTCAATCATTGCGCCCTCACACCAACTCAGTCTGGCGACAGACAAGGGAGTGCGGGAACACCTCGATGGCGTGTTGTCGCCGATGGGAGATTTCAGCCGCGTGATGACGGTCCGACAGCTTGTGGACCTTCACGCCTACCTCCGGTCGACGATGGGGTGAATGCGTCGACACGGCTCGCGGCTGGATCTGGCGGGAATTGATTGGCGGTGGGCAGGGATTCGAAACCGGGAGTGGTGAAGGATTCCCAGGCGCCGTCGCTAAGTCAGACTTGTTGCGGCAGGCATGCTCACGGTGGCCGTCCTCTGAAGCAAGATCCCTGCATGTCATCTGGTGACGACAGCGGCAATCACAGCCCCATGGGTCGCAGCGCCTACTGGCTCTCGTGGATGCTCGGCGCGGCGATTCTGGTCGCCGTTGTGGTTGCTGCCCTTCATGTCTCTGAAGGCCGGGAGTTCATTGCGGTGGCAGAACGAGCCAAGCCGTGGTGGCTCGCTCTGGCGGTGTGCCTGCAGGGCGCCACGTACCTGGCGCAGGGGGAGATCTTTCGCCGAGTGCCGCACGCAGCCGGTTACCACTTGCCACTTGCGGCGGCCTACGAGTTCAGCCTCGCGAAGTTGTTCATCGATCAGGCGCTTCCGTCGGCAGGGATCGGCAGCACCATCGTGGTGGCTAAAGCGCTTGAGCGGCGAGCCGTGCCGCGTGCGGTCGTGGCCGCGAGCATGGTGATCAACATCGCGTCGTACCACGCGGCGTACGTGCTGTGTTTGAGTCTTGCGCTGGCACTCACCAGCTCACGTGGCGAGACACACGTGCCGGTGCTCGTGGTGTCGGCCCTATTCATCGCCTTCAGTGTCGCGGTGACCACAGGACTCCTGCTCCTCTCTGGTCGAGACGTCGAGCGACTCGCGGTGAAGCTGCAGCGATTCCCGGCGCTGAGGAACGCCCTCGTCTTTCTCAAAGACGCGGACCCGCATCTCACCCGACATGCGTCACTTCTGGTCGAAGCCGCAGCTTGGCAGACGGTCATCTTCCTTCTTGATGCGGCCACCATGTGGGTCCTCATTCAGTCATTGGGCACGACCGCGTCACCAGGAGCCGTCTTCGCCAGCTTCATGATTGCGAGCGTGTTTCGCACCGTCGGCATCGTCCCGGGCGGGCTCGGCACCTTCGAGGCGACGTCGGTCTGGACGTTGCACATGCTGGGCGTCTCCGTTCCCGTCGGCCTCGCGGCGACGCTCCTGTTCCGAGGGTTAAGCTTCTGGCTACCCATGCTGCCCGGATGGTGGGTGTCACGTCGACTCACAGCGAGCACGGTCGCTGCCACGTTGCCAGAAGGCCCGCCCAAGGCCTACTGGAGTGCCGACGCCGAGACGCTGGTGCAGCAACTTGGCTCAGCACAGGACGGACTATCCACCGCGGACGCTGCGGGACGATTGCGTGAGTACGGACGGAACGAGGTGCGCGAGCACCGGAGCCTCACTCGCACGCGGGTGCTGGCGAATCAACTCCGGAACCCGCTGCTGCTGGTGTTGATCTTCGCCGCCGTGGCGTCCGCGCTGACGGGTGAGTGGGTCGACGCTGCGATCGTCGTCGCGATTGTGCTCGCCACCGTGAGCATTGGATACACGCGCGAGTACCAGGCAGAGACTGCCGCGGCGGCCCTTCAGGCGCGCGTGCGCACCCAAGCCCGCGTTCTTCGCGATAGGCGCGCGGTGGATGTGCCGTTAGAGGAAGTCGTACCGGGAGACGTCGTGCTGCTGGCCGCAGGCAGCCTGGTGCCTGCGGACGGCGTGATTCTCGAGGCCGCTGACTTCTTCGTCAGCGAAGCGGTCCTGACCGGCGAGAGCTTTCCCGTTGAAAAACGACCGGGGCCCGTCGCCCTTACCGCTGGCTTGCGCGACCGCCTCAATTGCGTCTTCCTCGGCACCAACGCGCGAAGCGGGACTGCGCGGTGCCTGATCGTGGCGACGGGCTTGCGGACACAGTTTGGCGCGATCGCCCACCGTTTGACGCTACGGCCGCCTGAAACGGAGTTCGACCGGGGGCTCCGCCGCTTCGGCCACCTGTTGACGAGTGCCATGCTGATCATGGTCTTCCTCGTCTTCATCGTTCATGTCGTCAACGGCCGGCCGCCCATCGAGACGTTGTTGTTCTCGATCGCGCTCGCGGTTGGTCTGAGCCCCGAGTTGCTCCCGGCAATCCTGAGCGTCAACCTCGCCCGGGGTGCCCAGATGATGGCCCGACACGGCGTGCTGGTGCGTCACCTCACGGCCATCGAGAACCTCGGGAGCATGGACGTCCTCTGCACCGACAAGACAGGGACCCTGACCGAAGGTCTGGTGGTGCTGGAAGGCGCGTACGATCCGTTGGGCGCGCCATCGGCAGCCGTCCAGACGCAAGGTGCGTGGAATGCGGCGCTCGAAACCGGACTGCCCAGCCCGCTTGATGACGCGATCCTCAACGCGGCAGCGCCCGATCTTTCAGGTGTTCGAAAGCTCGCGGAGATTCCGTTCGACTTCGTCCGCAAGCGCGTCAGCGTCGTCGTGGAGACGGAAGGCAGGACGTCCCTCATCACCAAGGGCGCGTTCCATCAGGTACTCGAGATCTGCACGCGATCCGCTGACGGAGGTGTGCTCGACGCCGCGGGCAAGGCGCGGCTCGAGGAGCACTACGAGGCGTGGAGTGCCCAGGGGATCCGGGTGCTCGCTGTCGCGTCACGACCGCTGGAGTCCCAGCCGCTGTACAGCAAAGAGGTGGAGCGGGATCTCACGTTTACGGGCTTCCTGACGTTCTTCGACCGGCCGAAGGCGGATGTGGCCGACGCCATTCGCAATCTGGCGACGCTGGGCGTGTCCGTCAAGGTCATCACCGGAGACTGCAAGCCGGTCACACAACACGTCGCCGCCCTTGTCGGCTTGCGCGCCGATCGCGTGCTCACGGGCGCCGACCTGCAACGACTGTCGGACGAAGCGCTGTGGCGAGTCGCCGAGTCCACCGATCTGTTCGTGGAGGTGGATCCCAATCAGAAGGAGCGGATCATCCTGGCCGTCAAGAAGATGGGGCACGTCGTCGGCTTTCTCGGCGACGGCGTGAACGATGCGCCGGCCATGCATGCGGCCGACACCAGTCTCTCGGTCCAGCAGGCGGTTGATGTGGCCCGGGCGGCTGCGGATTTCGTCCTGCTCGAGCGAAGCCTGGACGTCATCCGTCGCGGCATCGAGGAAGGCCGCAAGACCTTCGCGAATACCTTGAAGTACGTGCTGACGACGATGAGCGCGAACCTGGGCAACATGATCAGCATGGCAGCCGCGTCGCTGTTCCTGCCGTTCCTTCCGCTCCTGGCTGGTCAGATTCTCCTGAACAACCTGTTATCGGACGTGCCGGCGATCGGCATCGCGGATGACGCCGTAGATCCGGAGTTGATCGCGCGGCCACAGCGCTGGAACATGCGCTTCATCGGCCGCTTCATGCTGGAGTTCGGGGCGGTGAGCTCCGTCTTCGATTTCGTGACATTCGGGGCACTGCTACTGGTGTTCCACGCGGCACCGGACCTGTTTAGAACGGGATGGTTCGTCGAATCATTGCTCACCGAGCTCGTGATTGCGCTCGTTGTCCGGACGCAGCGACCCTTCTATCGCAGTCGGCCAGGCCGGATCCTGCTCTGGTCGACCCTGGCGCTCATCGCGCTGACCGTCGCCATTCCCTATCTGCCGTTCATCGCCGTGTTCGGATTCGTGCCGTTGCCGGGCATGCTGCTTATCACCGTGATGGCGATTACGGCGCTGTATGTCGCCGCCACAGAACTGACCAAGCGGCGGTTCTACCGAGGTGTGCTCTGATGAGCGCTGCTCGCGGCGAAGGCTTTGAGCATCAGCGGCTCGAGATCGTGAAGTTCGAAGGGTTTGTGCATCACCTGGTATGCGCCTAAATCGAGCGCGCCTTTAGTGACCTCGGGCGTGCCATGGGCTGTCATCAGAATCACTCCGCTGCTTGGCGACAGGCGCCGTATGGCCGCCAGCAGGGTCAGGTCATTGGAGTCGGGAAGCCGGTAGTCGAGCATCACTACGTCAACCGCCTCGGCGGAACTCGTCAACGCTCGAACCGCTGCGGCTCCGTCTTCCGCTTCGATCACGGTATGCCCAGCGTGACCGAGGGTCTCAGCAATCGACCACCGAATGAGCAACTCATCTTCGACCACGAGCACGCGCAAACGCCGAGAAATTCCTGCCATAGGGGAAAACCACCCACACGTGTTCGTGGTACCGCGCGAGGAAACCTACACTTACCTCTGCGAAGTCCACGGGAAAACGACCGACGACCCTCTCGTCTTCAAGAACGGGTCCAGGTCTTTTTCCACCGCCCTCCTGGCGGATTTCCGTTTACGACGGTGAGTTATGAAGTGGTCGACAGAGCACGATGGGGTCACGGGCGAGGAATACATCGCAGTCGATGCACGCGGTGAGCCGCTGCTCCGCGATCCCTTCACGAACAAAGGCACGGCGTTCACCGAGGGCGAGCGCGCCGACCTCGGTCTCGACGGGCTCGTGCCGCCGGCCGTCAGCACTATGGACCAGCAGTTGGCCCGGGTGTACGAGAACTATCGTATCAAGCCGACGCCGCTCGAGCGCTACGTGTACCTCGCCAGCCTGCACGACCGGAACGAGACACTGTTCTTCCGACTCCTCCACGACCACATCGACGAGATGATGCCGATCATCTACACACCGGTCGTCGGCGAAGCGTGCCAGCAGTTCTCGCACATTTTTCGCCGCCCGCGCGGCCTCTACATCTCGTACGACCAACGCCACCAGATCGAAACCATTCTCCGGAATCACGCGCGGCCGCCGGCCGTCATCGTCGTCACCGACGGGGAACGCATCCTCGGGCTCGGCGATCAGGGAGTCGGCGGGATGGGCATCCCAACCGGGAAACTGTCGCTCTATACGGCCTGCGCCGGGATCCCGCCATCTCTGACATTGCCGATCATGCTCGACGTGGGCACGGACAATCGGGAGCGGCTGGACGACCCGATGTATCTCGGCCTGCGGCACCCGCGGATTCGAGGACGCGAATATCAGGACTTCATCGATCGCTTCGTGGACGCAGTTATGCGCGTGTATCCGGACGCGGTCCTGCAATGGGAAGACTTCCTGAAAGCCAACGCCCTCACCCAGCTCGCGCGTTTTCGCGACCGGTTGTGCACGTTCAACGACGACATTCAGGGCACGGCTGCCATCGCCGTCGCTGGTGTGTACGCCGCCCTGCGAATGACCGGTCAGGACGTGCGCGACCAGCGCATCGTGCTCGCCGGAGCCGGCGCGTCCGCGCAGGGCATTGCGCACCTCTTCGTATCAGCGCTGCGCGAGGCCGGGCTTTCGCACGAGGAGGCGGTGTTGCGTATCTGCACCGTGGACAGCCGGGGACTGGTGACGCAGGCGCGGCCGGCGTTGGAGGACTTCAAGGCGGCCTATGCCCGGCCGGTCGCCGAGGTGGCGACGTACGCATACCGCGATCCCGGGCACATTACGCTCGAGGAGACTGTCCGCAATTTCAGGCCGGCGATCCTGATCGGCACGTCCGGTGCGGCCGGCTTGTTCACGGAAGCCGTGGTCCGCGCCATGACCGCCATCAACGACCGTCCCATCGTGTTTCCCTTGTCGAACCCGACGAGCAAGAGCGAGTGCACGGCCGAGCAGGCGATTCGGTGGTCCGATGGTCGTGCGATCGTCGCGACCGGCAGCCCGTTCGACCCGGTCGTCCACCGAGGTCAGACGCACCGCATCGGCCAGGGGAACAACGCGTTCCTCTTTCCCGGCGTCGGACTGGGTCTGTGGGCGGGCGGCGTACGCCGCGTCACCGACGCCATGTTCCTCGATGCCGCCCGGGTACTGGCGCACATGGTGAGCCCGGCGGACCTCGATCAAGGGGCGGTCTACCCCGAGCTCACGCGCATTCGGGACTGCTCACATGCCATTGCGTGTGCCGTGATTCGGCGCGCCGTCGCCGAAGGCCTCGCGTCGCCGGGGATTCTGACCGGCCTCGAAGAGACCCTGCGCCGCGCGATGTGGTTCCCGAAGTACCGACCGGTTCGCTATCAACCAGGCACGCGGCCCGCAGCGTGATTGCGCGCATCAGACTCGCCAACCCTGGAGCATGAGCATGTAGTTCGCCCGTTCGTACGCGTCGGGATCGGGAACTTTGAGGAGGCTCAAATTGCCCCGCATCTCCGCCAGCGAGGGCCACTCGTGTTCCTGCAGCCATGACGCGAGGTCATTCAGCACCGTTCCGAGGTGCCGGGGCCCGTGCATCAGGAGCGCCGATACTGTCGCAATGCGCGCACCCCGCTCGCGCTGCGCCCGAATGCCTGCTTCCGTTGCCTGGTCGGCGCCGAGCAGTTCACGCGTCAGGCGCTCGCCGATCGGCACCGCCATGTGTTCCACCAGCGCGCGCGCCGCGCGTGTGTGGCTATCGACGCCAAGACGCATGCCGAGGCTGAATTCCGCGTTGTCCTCGAACAACGAGTTCGACCACGCCGGCCCACGCCCGTCGAGATTCGTCGTGAATGGCGTGGTTGGCAGGTTGCCGCCGTAAATCGACGAGCAGCCCGTGGCGTTCGCCACGAGAGCGCGGTCGCCAAAGAGCTGCGTGAGCAGCTTGATGTACGGCGTCTCGCCGCATCCGGCGCAGGCCCCTGAATACTCGAACAGCGGCTCGAGGAACTGCGACAGCTTGAGGTCGACCTTCGGCAGATCGACGCGCGCGGTGCTCGGGCAGGTCGAGAAAGAATGCGTAGTTGTCCCGCTCTGCGTCGCGAAGCGGCGCTTGCGGGTGCATGTCGATCGCTTTGTGCCGCGGGTTGGTTCGATCCTTCGCCGGGCAGACGTTCACGCACAGGTTGCAGCCCGTACAGTCTTCGGGCGCCACCTGAATCGTGTACGTCCGCCTCTTGAACTCGAGCCCCTTGTAGGGCACGGACTTGAATGTCGGCGGCGCGGCGGCGAGCGGGCCGTCGTCATACACCTTGGCGCGGATGGCCGCATGCGGACACACCAGCACACATTGATTGCACTGGATGCAGAGGCCCGCGTCCCAACCGGAATCTCTGACGCGAGATTCCGCTTCTCCCACTTCGCTGTGCCGACCGGCCACGTGCCGTCCACTGGAAAGGCGCTCACTGGTAGTAGATCTCCCTTCCCGGCGAGGAGCACGGCCGTGATCCGCTGGACGAAATCAGGCGCTCGTGCGGACACCAGCGGCGGACGGCCGTGCGTCGCGGTGACGGCCGACGGGATCGATACTCGCTCCAGGCGGGCGAGCGTCGCGTCGATCGCCTCGAAGTTGCGCTTCACGATCTCCGCGCCGCGCTTGCTGTAGGTCTTTTCGATGGCGTGCTTGATCTGTGCGATCGCCTTCTCGCGTGGCAGGACTCCGGAGATGGCGAAGAAGCAGGTCTGCATGATCGTGTTGATCCGGCCGCCCATGCCTGTCTCGCGCGCCACCTCGGAGGCGTCGATCGTGTAGAAGCGAATGCGCTTCGAGATCAATTGTTCCTGCAGCTCGCGCGGCAGCCTCTCCCAGACCTCGTCGGCCCTGCAGGGCGCGTTCAGCAGGAAGACCGCCTCCTCCACCGCGTGCTCGAGCACGTCGACCCGTTCCAGGAACTCGAATTGATGGCATGCGACGAACCGCGCCTTCGAGATCAGATAGGCCGACCGGATCGGACGAGGACTCGTCCGCAGGTGGGAGACCGTCGTCGCGCCAGACTTCTTGGAGTCGTAGACGAAGTAGCCCTGGACGTGCAGATCGGTCTCTTCCCCGATGATCTTGATCGAGTTCTTGTTGGCGCCCACCGTGCCGTCGGCGCCGAGGCCGTAGAACACCGCGGTCGTGACGTCGGCCGGCTCGATATCGAAGGCGTCGTCGTAGGCGAGCGACGTGTGAGTCACATCGTCCATGATGCCCACCGTGAAATGATTCTTCGGGCGCGACTCGGCCAGCGCGTCGAAGATTGCCTTGACCATGGCGGGGGTGAACTCCTTGGACGACAGCCCATAGCGGCCGCCCACGACGACGGGTTCGGCCGCGAAGGCGGACGTGCCTTCCGCGCGCGCCTCGGCGAGGGCCGTGACCACGTCCTGATACAGCGGCTCGCCGAGTGCGCCCGGTTCCTTGGTTCGGTCCATCACCGCGATCGCGCGAACCGATCGGGGCAGCTCGCGCAGGAACGCCGGACGAGAATGCCGGCGATCCCGGGAAGCGCAGGCAGAGGCACCTACATCACAACGGCCACGCGTTCGCCTGGCAGTCGAACGGTCACGACCGTTCCACCAGCTGACGGACACGCAATGCTGATCGTGCCTTGGTGAGCCTCGATGAGACGCCTGACGGTTGGCAACCCCAGACCCGACCCGCGCACTTTGGTCGTGAAGAAGGGCGTGAAGATCTTCTCCAACACGTCCGCGGGAATGCCCGGCCCCTCGTCGGCAAACGCAATCTGACAGATGTCCGCGATCGAGGCCAGCGACACCTGGATCGTTCCGCGCCCCTGCATCGCGTGGCCCGCATTCACCAGGAGATTCACGAACACAATCTTGAGGAGCTCGGCGTCTCCGAGCGCGAGCGCCGGCTGTCCGCCAACAATGACCTCCACCTGCTCGAACACCGGATCGCCACGGAGGAGGTTCGCCGTGGTCGTGACTAAATCCCCGATGTCCACGACCGCCAGCTTCGGCTGCGGCGGACGGGCAAACAACAGGAGGTCCTTCATCAGCTCATTGAGCGTGTCGATCCGCGACACAATCTCGGTGACGATCGACGCGTCCTTGCTGCCCTTCGGCAGACGCGTCCCGATGATCTGTATCGCGCCACGCACGCCGGCCAGGGGGTTCTTCACTTCGTGGGCAATCACGGCCGCCATCTCGCCGAGCTTCGCCAGCGACGTCTGTTCGCGCAGTTGCTTCTCGATCCGGACATGCGCGCTCAGATCGTGCAGAATCCCGGTGAATCGTTGTTCTCCGCCCGCCGTCGTCTTTCCGACTGACAAGTGCAGCGGAAACGTGTTGCCGTCGCGATGCAGACCTGTAACCTCGCGACCCGTTCCAATGATCTTCTGAACGCCGGTCGCAACATGCCGTGCCAGATACGTGTCGTGCTCTTCGTGGTAGGGCGACGGCATCAACATGTTGACGTTGCGGCCGACAACCTCGCCTTCCTCGTAGCCGAACAGCTGTTCGGCGGCCGGGTTGAACGATTCGATACGGCCATGCGCATCGATCACGACAATGCCGTCCACCGCGGAATCGATCACCGACCGCCAGCGTGCCTCGCTGGCTCGCAGCTCCTCGTCGAGCCGCATACGTTCGCTGAGATCATGGAGCATGCCGGTGAACTTGCGCTCACCCTGAATGGACATCTCGCCCACCGACAAATGGAGCGGGAACGTGGTCCCGTTGCGACGGCGCCCGGTGACTTGGCGACCCACGCCGATGATCGTCGCCGCTCCGGTGTCGAGATACTGTGAAAGATAGCCGTCGTGGGCTTCGTGATCGGGCGACGGCATGAGCATGTTGACGTTCCGACCGAGGACCTCCGCCTCGGGATACCCGAACAGCCGCTCGGCCCCGCGATTGAACGCGTCGATGCGTCCCTTCGCGTCGATCACGATGATGCCATCGACCGCGGAATCGATGATCGATCGCAACCGCGCATTCGAGTCACGGAGATCTGCCGCACTCGCGTCCACTTGCGCTTCGAGGCTCTGGTTCGTCTGGCGCAGCGTGTCGGCTCCGTGCCGTTGGCGACGGGCGTTGCGGGCGATGAGCCAGAAGATCCACGCAAGGAATCCAGAGGCTGTCACCGCGAGGGCAATCGAGACGAATTGAAGACGGCGCACCGCCGCCTGGTCCACCCGCACGCGGTCGGCCAGCAGACGGTTCTCTTCCGCGCGCATCGCCTGCAGCGTGCGGCGCGCGCTGTCCATGCCTGCGCGTTGTGCCTCGGCATCCGCTGGAGTGATGGGACGAGCGGCCTGCGTCGCCTCGACCACCGCACGAAGTGCGGCGAGCACATCCGCCGCGTCTTGGCGAAGTTGCGCCACCCGCGCCTGTTGATTCGGATTGTCAGCTGTCAGCGCCGCCAGCCGACGTGATGTCGGCGTCGACCGTGCGCGCACTTTGACCGAGCGCCGTGAGATTCCGAGGTTCGGCCGACGACACTCGGCTCCGTACAGCGGTTTCCGCGTCCACGATCGTCGTGAGCACGCTCTCGATCGCGGTCAGCACCTCTTGCGTGTGAACGACCCGTTCGTTCGAGGCTTGCGACCGCTGGACGGTTCGGTGGACGACCCACACCACGGACGAGACCGCGATGATGGCCAGTACAGCCGCTCCGCGAAGTGTGCGTGATTCGGCCACGAAGGTTCTCTGGGCTTACCTTCCGAATGGAGAATTGACGCTGGTCGGCTCAGCGAGCGATTCCGTAGTGTTCCTTCACCTTCGCCACAATCTGCGAATCGGTCAGCTTGTCCGGTGCTCTCGACCGCCACAATGCTCTCGGACGACACATGTGAGCGACTGAGACGCTCCTTGAGCTGCAGCTTCGCTTCACCTGGCCCAAAGAGCAGAACAGCGTCCGGCTTGCCAAACTGACCGATGACAGCGTCGTAGAACCGGTCAAGATCCTGGTTGTGGCGCTCCTCGTACTTCTTCTCGCCGCCGCCCTCCTGAGAGCCTGAGTAATGCGGGTGCGCCCCGACATCGGATGTCCAGCGTCCTGGTGGTGACCTGACCAGCCGCGATGGACACGATGACGGCCTTCTTGTGATCGATCCACACCCCGACATCGTGACTCATACCACCCCAGTCCGTGTGATTGCTGCTCGAATCATAGGCTGTGCTTCTCCCTGTCTTTACTGTTCGTCCCTAAGAGAGCCGTTGCCGCCGTCGGAAGCCTGACTGCAACCCGCGTCCCCTGACCCGGCATCGATCGGATGACAATCTGCCCACCGGCCGTGTGCACGCGCTCGTGCATGCTCAGAAGACCGAGACCCACGTGATCGTTCGAGCTGCGGGCGAATCCCTTGCCGCCATCCGAGACATGGAGATGGATGTTCCGCCGAGCCTGGGTCAGGTGCACAATCGCCGCTCTCGCGCCGCTATGTTTGACGACGTTCTGCAGCGCCTCCTGCGTGACGCGGAACAAACAGAGGGCTGCGTCGGCCGACACACGGGGGCTGAGCACACCCTGCCGGAACTCGACTCGTACGCTGAAGCGACTCGACACGTCATCGCAGAGACCCGCGATGGCTTGCGAGAGCCCGAGGAGTTCAAGCTTTGGTGGGTGGAGGTCATGCGACAGGCAGTGGACGTCGCTGATGATGTCTCTGACCCGCTCGGACAGACTGGCAATGGCCGCGGCGAGCGCTGCGGGCACCACACCCCGATGCGCGCCGAAGCTTTCGATGTCGATGCACAACAGCGCAAGCTTCTGGCCTACGTTGTCGTGCAGCTCGCGCGCGATGTGGCGGCGTTCTGATTCTTGGACTGCAATCAGGCGACCCGCGAGAATAGCTGTCCCCTGGTGATTCGAACGGAGTACTGCGTCGCTCTTGCGCAGCGCACGTTCAGCGCCGCGCAGTCGGGCCAGCGGAGTCGGCAACATCGAGCAAGTTGTCTTCATGTCGCCCTCCAGGATCCGAACATCTCCGCGCAGCGGGCATGGAGATTTCTTGAACAATGAAGATCTGCCGAATCGGCAACACTGATCAAACTGAGCCAGCGTAGAGAATGGCCGACTCTCCCGGGATCTGCTGTCTCTTTTTGCACATTGACGAATCTCAACCTGGCTTCGGCAACGCGCTGCGGCATTGATCCGCATCGCTCAACCCGCCGGGCGCGGTGATCTGGTACGCGCCCAACGCGACACTCGGCACGTCGACCTGGGGAGCGGGATTTTTCTCGCCGACACGAAGAATCTCTGACGTCCACGCGGGCCCGAGCCGTCCGTTGAGCGCCAAGCGCGTGGCCGTCCTCTTGCACAAACCGGTTGAGACGAGGCCAACGCCTCGCCGACAGACTGGGAAGGGACGCAATCATGGCGACACATGCGACCATTACTCTGCATCCGGTATGGGGCTGCCGTTGGAGCGCGCAAGCGGCTGAGGGCAATTGGGTATGCAACGTCGACGGACACCAGCGATTCGTCGATGAAAACGAATGCGCGACCTGCCTCTTCTGGGAACAGGCCGCAGAAAAGTCGCAGCGGGCAACGGCTGTTCATTCGACCGCACTTCAAGTCGCGGTTCGCGCGACGCTGGTACTCGCGGCGATCCTGTTCGTGGCGACGGGTGTGGTGGTCCTGACCGGACCCTCGATGGTCCCCTTCACGATCGCACTCTGGCTCGGAGCGGCAGGACTGGTCGGCCTAGCGACGTTTGCTCGACTGTCTGCTGATTGAACTGCCGCGGGCGCGAGCTGACTCGCACCGGAGAGCAACCATGGATACCCGCACATCGTACTTGGGCATGAGGTTCGAGCATCCGTTCATCGCCGGAGCCTCACCGTTCGGTCACCACCTCGATTCGGTCAAGCGTCTCGAAGACGCAGGGTGCGCCGCTGTCGTCTTGCACTCGCTCTTCGAAGAGCAGATTAGTTACGCCTATTCGTGGAGGGTGGCGGACATCAACGTCTTTGAGCAGGACTTTGCCGACATCCTGCAGGCCTTTCCCAAGCCCGAGGAATATCCGCAAAGTCCGGATGCCTATGCCGAGCACATCTACCGCGTGAAACGGGCGGTTGGGATACCGATCATCGGATCGCTCAATGGCCGCACGGCGGAATCGTGGCTGCGATTTGCCCGCGTAATCGAGCAGGCGGGAGCCGATGCGCTCGAATTGAACATGTATGAAGTGGCAACGCAGCTGAACGCCTCGAGCATGGCGATCGAGGAGCGCATCGTCAGTATCGTGAGAGAGCTGAAAGGGCTGGTCAAGATCCCGATCGCCGTGAAGCTCTCCCCCTTCTTTACGGCGTTCGGCCACTTCGCCTCGCAACTCGACTCCGCCGGGGCGGACGGTCTGGTGCTGTTCAATCGGTTCTATCAACCTGACTTCGATATCCACAGCATGAAAGCTGTGCCGCGGGCGGAATTGTCCACGAGCGCCGAGCTACTACTCAGACTGCGATGGATCGCCATCCTCCACGGAAGAATCCGTCCGTCGCTCGCACTGTCAGGGGGCGTCGCGACGCCTGAAGACGGCATCAAGGCAGTGCTCGCTGGGGCTGACACAATCCAAGTGGTCTCGGCACTGCTCCTTCACGGACCGGGGTATGTCGCGAAGCTGCGACAAGGCCTGGAGGACTGGCTCGCGGCGCACAACTTGGACACACTCGACGAGGCGCGCGGTCTCATGGGACTCGCAAGCCGGGACACCGCCTCGTTCGAACGCGGCAACTACATTCGAACGCTGCATACCTGGCAGCCCTGACACCTCAAGATCCCGGCGCGAAGTTTTCCCCAGCATGGGGGCAAACTTCGCTCCGCGCCGAACAATTCCCCCCACAATTTGCAAGCAAATATCGGGCAGGGCGCTTGCACTGCTTCTGCTCGAGGGACATTATGACGACGGCTATTCCGGAACGACGGGACCGACCAGCAGAACACGGCATACCTGCCGATGTGCATCTGATCGCCAGTGCACGCACGCTCGACGGCTTCGCCTTCGAACTTGGCGACGCGGACGGTGTGGACGTGCGTGAGCTCGCCGCGGGGACGATTGTGATCGTCCGCACCCGCAACTCTTGTTATCGTCTCGTGATAGTGGAACCCGAGACCCAACGCGTGCTCATAAGCGGCGGTGCGTGGTTCACCGAACCGACGGAAGCGCAACTCGTTGGAGCGACAGGTGGCGGCAGCATGCTGAAGCCAGCGTGGATAGGCGTCGGGCTCAGGGTAGAACTCCGGCGGCACATGAACCAGCCGATAACGACGTCCCCCGTCGACGCCGTCACCATCGAGTGGTCCCCTCTCGACGCGATCTGATACGTCGCGCACCTTTTGACAATTCGCCGGCTACTCGGCCTGAGGCGTCGGCGCGGGCGGCAACGCTACTACCAACGCCTTCGTCGAACACAGCACCCGATACGTCACGGCACCCATCCGCGGGCCGAGCATGCCACCGGAGTGAAGTCCCATCACGATGAGATTTGCCCCGCGTGCTTCTGCAATGCGAACGATCTCTTCGGATGGCGCACCAGTCGACACCACGTTCTCGATAGTGACGCCTGGTGGAATCGACGCTTCGATGGCAGTCAATGCGGTTTCAACTTCCGCGCGGCGGACCGAGTCCGCACCGGCAAGCGCGTGACGTACAGCCCCCGGGACAAAGATCGGTTCGACGATGTGCGCCACGATGAGCGGTACCCGCAATTGCTCCGCGATGGCGGCAGCGAACCTGAGCTGGGACGTGGATGCGGGTGTAAGGTCAAGCGGAGCAAGGACGCGGTGAATACTGCGCGCGACTTCCAGGTGAGCGGCCGCCGCCGGACGCGCGTCACGCGTGATCAACACAGGCACCGTCGTCTCGCGCAGGACACGTTCTGTCGTTGATCCAAAGAACATCTTCTGCAGACCACTTCGCCCATGCGAACCGATCACGATGAGATCTGCCTTGGTGACGTGCACCGCTCGCAGGATTTCGGTCGCAGGCTTACCCGTCGCGACGCGGAAGTCCAACATCTTCGCCCGTGCCGCCAGGTGCGGCAACACGTCATCTGAAAATCGACGCAATTCCGCCTCGCTCAGTGCCGCGAGCGGTGGATCGAGCACCTCCATGGCGGCAGCCCTCGCGAGGAGTGGATCATCGACGGTGATCACCGTCAGGCGGGCGCCGAAATAGTCGGCCAGTGCTGCCGCATAGCAGAGTGCTGCGCGGGATCCTTCGGAGAAATCGACGGGACAGAGAATCGAGGAAACAGGCATCATGTCAGCTCCAGCACATCGGAAGTTCCGGATGCGCGGCGCAGGCACCAGATGGGGCCGGGCGCGGCTCAATCACTTCCTGCCTCGTCGGCATCAGAGGCAACGCATTCTCCAGGATATCGACAACCAGGTTGGCGCCAACGTCCAGCAGCACCAGATCGCGATACACGAATCGATACTCGAGCCCCGGAGGCAATGGTGTCAGGGTCGCGAGGATGGCCGGGGGCATCCCTTGTCCCGCAATCCACGGAAATGCATCGTTGACTTCCAGCCGGGGCTCGTCCTCGGGATCCAGTTGCGGCTCGCGCGTCTCGCCACGGAGCGCAGATCGACGAATTGCGTGAGCGAGACGCCGCTTGAAAAGCGACGCGATCGCCGGTCGGAAGACGTCTCCGACCCGGGCGGCTGCCCTCTCTGTGCGCAACGCCTCGGCGAGTCGTTTGGTGTGCCGCTGAAGCTGCTCGGGATCGGCGAACATCTTCTCCGATGGCATTGAGGCTGCGACGATGTCGTGAAGGTTCACATACGCGTACACCGCGTGTGTAAATTCCGCGATGGCAGTCGCGTCTGTGCCAGCTCCCGTTGTCGGCCTGCCGGGCCATTGTGGTGGCGATGCGAAAGCGAGCAGCGGTGTCAGCAGCAGAGCAATCGGAAGGAA
This sequence comes from uncultured Acidobacteriota bacterium, assembly GCA_963772955.1. GTDB lineage: Bacteria > Acidobacteriota > Vicinamibacteria > Vicinamibacterales > UBA2999 > Gp6-AA40. Next base: position 31,461 of record CAVYZF010000012.1, read on the forward strand.
ATGTTTGCAGCACATGGCGGCCTCCAACTGTGCCAGAGGCATCTACCATGCCACTACCGATCGAGAGGGATGCTCTCGGAAGAGCGAGATCCATCGAGAGAGAGCATAGAGCGCGCACTCGTAGTCCTTCGCACCGACCGTGAATATTTCCGCAGCCCTCCAACAACATTCTGCGTATAAGGCCGAACGGCGGCAGTTCGCGACGGCACGATCGTTGCCCCGCATTCAGGCATGTCCGACGCACTGTTCGTTACCGCCTCGATGCCGTGCCCGCACTGTGGCCGACCGGTTGCGCCGGCACCAGACAGCACCTGGGTCGTGGCGTGGTACTCCTGCCCTCGGTGCGGCCATGACTGGTCCGCCCGTATTCGCAACGGGCTACCCGAACTGCCACCCGCCGGAGATGCGTTCGTGCACGCGCTGCCGCGCAAGGAGAGACCATGACTGCACCAATCACGATCGATACCGCGCCGATGACGCCAGCCGACGACAAACGGGTTTATTGGCACCGGGAACTCCCTCCGCTCAAGGCCGAGATCATCGGCGAACACGTCCTCGAGGCGACGAGTGGGCGCGTGCGCGGCACGCTCGCGCACCGAGACGAGCTATGGGATGAGTGCTACCGCGACCTCCTCGCGAACACCCGCGAGCGATTCACGCAGGAGATCGATCGCCTAGGCGGTCGCTACGCACACGTGCTCGACGAGCACGTCGACACCCGCCACGATGAGGTCGCCGGCGAAGCCTGGCTGCGTGGACGGTTCACTTACGTCCTGTATCGCTGAGGGATCTCGGTGTCCACGAAGGAGCGAAAGTCCTCACTGTATCGTGCGACAAGGCATCCCGGAGCCAGGAGACACATATGCTTATTTCCATCGCCGGACGTTGCGTGCTGACGTTCGTCATCGTCGCCATCGGCTGCTCTGCGGCGCTGGTAGCCGGTCAAGGAGCCACGGCGCCGAACCGCGCGGCGATTGAGCGCGGTCGCACCGTCTTTGACCAGAACTGCGCGACGTGCCATGGCAAGCGCGGGAAGGGCGATGCGCCCGGGGCCTCAACGATGAAGCCCCCACCAACTGACCTGACGACGCTGAGTACGCGATATGGCGCCTTTCCCGCTGCACGCGTTGAGGCGACTCTGAAGGGGGCGGATCAGACGAAGGCGCATACGCCTGCGATGACAGCGTGGAAAGCACTCTTTCTCGCCGATGCCAACGGAAACGAAACCACCGCGGACGCGCGCGTGAAAGATGTCATCGCCTTCATCGCATCAATTCAGGCGAAGTGACAAGGCGAGCGACGCAACCGCGGAGATGAACGAACGGCGGCCCTTGCTGAAGTCACGCGTGAGTTATCGCACACCGCGACGGATGGGACGACAATCCAGTGCTGACTGCGAGCTATCTCATAATCGGGATCAGCGCAGCAGAGTCGAGACGGCGACGCCGCTGCCGTAAGACACGACTCCAACGAGCACTCCCAGACCGAGCATTTCCAGCCCGTTCGTCCACCAGCTCCCGGCACCCACACGCGCGCGGGCCGCGCCCACCGCGAAGAGGACGGCGAGACTCAGGATGGCAGACCAGAGAAAACGATCCGCTGCTATAGCGGAGAAGACGTACGGCACGAGGGGCACCGCACCGGCGGTCACAAACGCGAGAAAGGTGGCCAGACCGTGTCGGACCGGAAACGCCTCCTGCTCTGGGAGCTGCTGGGCCTCGCGCACGCGTTCGTCCGAACGTATCCCGAGGTAGTTCCCAACACCCATCGACAGACCATCAGCCAGCAGGTTGGCCACTCCAAGCACGAGGACCGTGATCGGCGCGAGTGTACCTCCAGTCACGCCAGCTACCACGGCAAACGTCGTGATGATGCCGTCATTGGCGCCGTACACGAGATCACGAATGTAGTGCTGCGCGACCCCCACTGCGGTGTCCGGCTCGACATGCAGCGAGACTCGATGCAGAGACGCGTGAAGCATGCGTGGCATAGCTACGGTGTGCAAGCCACGCACGTAATGGCACTGGGAACCGCGACCAGACGCTCGCTACCGATGGGCCGGCCGCAAGCCGCGCACGTCCCGTAACTCCCGCTGTCGACTCGTTTGAGCGCGGTGCGGATCTGTTCGATTTCTCGGAGGGTCATCTCGTCGAGTCCTCCAAGCACCTCGTCGTTTTCCAGCTCGGTCGCACGCTCCGTCCAGTCCGGGTCATGCGTCTGTCTGAGATCGCCCTCAATTTTCTCCGCTCGGTGCAGCAAACGCGTCAGCCGATTTTCAAGCTGCTTCCGTAGAGCGTCGTATTCCGGCATTGCGCCTCCCATCTGTCAAGTCGTCAACTCTCCTGAACGAAGACCCAGCGACTGAGACTCACAACATGAGGAGCGCGTGCACGCGATGATGACTCTCGCGCACCACAGCACACTGCTGTTCGATCATGTTGCGTGCACCTGGAGGCAGCATGCCATCGAGTGCATCCTCGTATGCCCCCAGGGCGATGCGCTCGCCGCGCTCAGCCTCGCGGATGATGGCGGCATCTTCATGCCCCCCAACCGCGTCCTTGATGGTCATCCACCCGCGGTGGAGCGCGCCTGCGACACTGCCGTCCGACTCGTTGGCTCCGCCGAGCCGTTGAGCCTGCGGAAGGATACTGGAAGCAAACTGATCTCTCTGGTTCGCAATCTCGAGAAACAGATCTTTGACAGCGGGATTCCGCACGTGGTTCGCTGCATAGCGAAACCCTCGCTCTCCGTCCCGACATATCGCGATCAATCGATTTAATACCCAGCGCTCATCGTGGTCAGTCATGATCTCCTCCCCTGTGGTGCGCAACTCGTCTCGCTGTCAGCGAGTCTCCTGGCATCGCACGCCGGACAAGTTTCAAGAACTGGACCAACGGAGTAGCCAAACGTCGACGTCCTGATCGTGCGTTTCGTTGGAACTTACAGAACCGCCGCGGCGCAACGCGGAAGACATGAGCCGCAGCGTGGAATAGTTACCCAGCGTGCGGGGAATATCTCGCAGAGCGCTAAGGGCAGAGCGCGCACCACACCCTCGAGAACGTGTCGCACATTCACATTCGAGCGTTTCTCGATGAGGGTTGGCGCGCAGTCCGGTGCGAGCAAGCGGCACGCGGATTGCGGCGCGACATCATCAGGAGAAGCCTGCTGCCCCTGGGCTTGCCACCATGATTACCTTGAACCACGTCCTGGTGCCTCACGATTTCGGCGACACCTCGAAGACGGCGATGGACTATGCCATCGCCCTTGTACGGATGTTCAATGCGAAGCTCCATGTCCTGCACGTGAGAGACAAGGCTGACAGCGTGATACCCGCGCGGTTCCCGCATGAGCTCTACGAAGAGCTCCAAACCACCGTCCGGGAACGCCTGTTGAGCATTGCCGCGCGGGATAAGACGAAACCCACCCTCGAGTTCCACTTGCGCTCCGGAACTGCACATGCCGAAATCCGCCGCTTCGCGAGGGAGCAGCGGACCGATCTCATCGTGATGGGCACACATGGGCGCACAGGCGTAAGTCGTGCAGTGATGGGCAGCGTTGCCGAGATAGTCGTTCGGACCGCGCCGTGTCCCGTCTTGACCGTCCGGAAGCGTCCACGCGAATACCTGGCTCCGAACATCCTCGTGCCGACCGACTTTGGCATCGCGTCGGATACCGCGCTGTCGTATGGGCGGACGCTCGCCCACACGTTCGGAGGCAGGCTGCACCTGCTGCATGTGATGGAGAACTATTTCATGCGGCCGATCGTTTCCGACCCGCATGCGCTCGAGGAAGCCGCGCGACGGCAACTTGGCGAGCGATTGACCACCAGCGATCGTGATAATGGTGCGACTGCTGTTCTCGAGGTGTCAGACCACCCTGCCGCGGCGATCGTCGAGTACGCCAACGCGTCACAGATCGATTTCATTGTGATGGGGACACACGGCCGCCAGTCGATGGAGCGGCTGCTCACGGGTAGCGTCGCGGAGCACGTCGTTCGCACGGCCTCATGCCCAGTGCTCACTGTCAGGCACCCCGAACGCGAGTTCATTGTCGACGACGATGCGGCGGCATCTTAGTCCTTGGAGTCCCAGGATGGCCGCGCGCGATTGGCGTCGCTCCCCGCGACGGAATACAACGCACCGGGAGCGTTCCGCGTCTTGCGGAACTCGTCGAGCGTCTCGCCGCGCATGGCGGCGTAGATGTGCAGGTTCGAGACTCCCACGACAGCCCCGAGCTTCTCGAGCATGAAGAAGCTGACGCCGTAGTGGATCATGCCGCGCCAGTCCAGCGAGCGAACCAGGTGGCGTTCCTCGAGCGTGAGACCAGCTTCATCGAAGAGTGACTCTCGACTGGCGTGGAATCTCGCACGCCAGGACGGGTCGATGAGGGCATGCAGGAACTTGTTCAGCCGGTAGCCCTTTACGCTGCGCGCGAGCGTGAAGGGATAGGTGCCCTGCAGCTTCTCGATGCCGGCGAGCTGATGATGGATATGAGCCAGGTATTCCGGATCTGGCACGGGTGCCGAGGACGCCTGGTCTTCGTAGATAGCGGTGGCAATCCCGGTCATGCTCGGCAGGTAGTAACTCTGGTGCAGCTTGCGGATCTTCGGAGACAGCGCACCACGCATCACCAGCCACATGATGACCTCGGCGCCTTCGAGACCGCCGAGCGCAGCGAACTCCGCGTGTGTCATCTCGGTCAAACGCTCGGGGTCGTTTTCTATCAGGTCGAGGAACTGCAGATCCCACTCCGTGTTGTTGAACCCGCATCGCTCGCCGTGCACCTGGTGAGAGAGGCCACCGGTGGCGACGAGCACGACCTTGAGATCCTCAGGGTAACTCTCAATCGCTTTGCGCAGGCTCTGTCCGAGCTTGTAGCAACGTCGTGCAGAGGGAATCGGAAACTCGAGGACGCCGACTTGCAACGGGACGATCGCCCCGGGCCACGCCGGCTCGTGCGGCCACAGCATCGACAGCGGCGAAAAGCAGCCGTGATCGAGCGACTTGTCCTGGAAGTACGAAAGGTCGAACTCGTCGGCAACCAGCCCCGCGGCGATGTGGTGGGCAAGCCCCGTGTGCCCACGAACGGGTGGCAGCGCACGCGCGCCACCCCCTTCGTCTGCCGGTGCATACGAATCGCCGATGCCAAGCGCAAACTGCGAGTAGTGGTCGAAGAAGAACGACGTGACGTGATCGTTGAAGACGACGAGCAACACGTCGGGCTGAGTCGCTGCGAGCCAGTCCTGCACAGGTTTATAGCCTGCGAAGATCGGCGCCCACGCGGGATCGTCCTGTTTGTGCGTGTCGAGGGCGTACCCGATCGTGGGCGTGTGTGAGCTCGCGACCGCGCCGAGAATTCTGGCCATCGTACGTGGCCTACTTGCCGACCTTACAGCGCTGCCCGCCTTCGAGGTCCACGTCGCGATACTTGTCGTGGCAGGCGGCGCAGGCGTTGCTGAGCGTCTCGCTGACGTCGAGCATGGCATCCAGATCCCTTGCCACTGCCGCTTTGTGCGCCGTCTCGCTCGCGGCCACAAGTCCCTGCACGGCCTTCTTCCAGTCCGGTTGGGCAACCGGAGCAGGAAGACCGTTGGAGCACCAACGCGGAGTCAGCAGCAGCGGCGCCATTTCCGCCAATGCCAGGGCGCTGTTCTCGACGCCTTCCCATCCGGCATACGTATCCGAATCGCCCCAGCGGTACACGCTGAATACCATGGACTCCTTCTTGTCCTTGCCGACCGGATCCTTGGACTGCGTGTCGAACACCACGTTCGAATGCGGGAAGGGAAACGCCCGCATCAACTGCAACATGTTCATCTGCGTCTTCGCGGGTGGCGGGGGCGCCGCGGCCATGGCCTGTTCGGGAACGCGCCACGCAAGAAGGCCCAGCGGAAGGACGAGCAACAGCAAGTACGGGCTTTTCATCGTCGGAATCTCCGCGGGTCCACCGAGCAATTGGCGTGCCTCGATGCCCGTTTCGATAACCCGTGCGTTTTTCTCAGCACCGGCTGACCGGGCGTGACACGGCCGGGAATACTTCGCAGGTGCGGCGAAGAATTCGCTCGTCAGCTGCAGGCAGGCAAGGTGGACGCGTCGTGGATCAGAAGCCTACGACCAGACTGACTCTCGCGGTGCGCGGCGGCGATGGATGCGTATGAAGATCGTCGACCCCGCCGGCAGGGTCGCCAGGCAGTCGTGACGCAAAGTAGTAGTCGATGTCGCTCACTGCCGAATTCGCGAGGTTGAAGACGAGAAGATTGACCCGCAGATTCTTCTGAATCTGGTAGCCCGCCTCGAGGTTCAGCAGCGTCGTGGCCTTCGACCTCACGGAGTTGTCCGCGACGAGCGGACGCGGTCCGAAGTACCGCAAGCGAAGGCTGCCGAACATGCGATGGAAGTTATCAACGCTCGCGCCGCCCGAGACGACCACGTCCACAGCCTCTGGCACGTACTGGCCGGCTTCATTGAACTCGGTGAAGCGCGCGTGCGACCAGGCCACGTCGCCATCGAACACCAGCCACGGTTTGGGGGCGAAGTAGTTCGCGAACTCAATGCCGTAGCGTCCACTTGCAGGGCCCGGTTCCGTTGCGCCCACATCACCGTTGTAGACAAGCTCCGAATCGAGACCGAGCGTCCACAGCGACAGGGTGCTCTGCAGGTGAGACAGAGCAACGGTGCGGACGCCGACTTCGGCGCCTCTGGCGCGCACCAGCGGAGTGACTCGATCGACGGGATTCCCATTCGGATCCACCACGATCGTCGTGCCGAGTGCGTTGTTACTGTGGAACCCGAGTCCCGCATTGACGTAGGCCTCGGTGCCACGCCAGGGACCAAGCGTCACGGTTCCCTTCGGGCTGACAATCCCGGCAGACGATGTGCCGCTGTTGATCGATTGCAGCTTGTCGTCGACCGAGTAGTGGGAGCCGTCGACGCGCAGCCCCGCCGTCGTGCGAAGCCATGGCACCCACTCGATCCGGTTCTCGCCGTAGACACCTGCCGTCGTCACGATCGCCGAGGCCTGAGCGCGTGTGAATAGCGGAACACCGTGCTCGGTGTGAATCAGCGCGAGATTGCTGACATCGTCGTTGCGAACCTGCACGCCGTAGGTGTTCTCAACCGCGTAGCCGGCCCACCGCGACTGGCGCTTCTGAAACGCTCTGACGCCGGTGGTGAAACGATGATCCTGCTGCTCGTTCTGGTCGCCATGGACGGGATCGTCGAGGTAGAAGGTGAAGTTGTTGAGCAGCGTCAGGTCGTACCCGATTCCGTACGCCTGTACCTTTGTGAGCGTCGACCCTGAGGCTCGCTGCCATTCGCCAGCCAGGCTGTAGCGATAGGTGTCGCCGCGATCGCTCGAATCGATTGACCCATAGCGGTCGACGACTCCCGCCTCCACGGCGCGTTCGGGTACTGCCTGACTGGCGTTCCATTTGCCGTTGTATGCCATGCCCGTCAGCGAGAAGCCGTTCAAGTTGTCGCCTTGCGAGTAGCGAAGAACGCCATTGAGCTTCCGATACGAGTCGGGCATCGTCCACGGGCCATCATTGGTCGATGTTTCGAACGCACCGAGGAGGTGGCCGTTGGCGGTCTTTGGCGACGCCGCGACGAAGAGGCGGCCGAAGCCGTAGGTCCCGGCCTGCAGCTGCGCGATGGGCCGGTCGAGCTGAGTGGCGTAATTGATGTTGGAGGCACCCGCGGTCGCGAAGTCGCCAAGGTCCGCGTAATACGGGCCCTTGGAGTACTGCACCCCTGCGACCAGTTCAGGGATGAGAAAGTTCAGGTCCGCGTATCCCTGGCTGTGGGCGTGGGTCACCATGTTGACTGGGGCCCCCGCGACGGTCATCGCAAAGTCGCTACCGTGATCGAGGTTGAGGCCGCGGAGGAAGTACTGGTTGGCCTTTCCCTCCCCGCTGTGCTGCGTGATGATGACGCCCGGCACCGTCTCGAGCACTTCACCCTGTCTCATGAAGGGGCGCACCTCGAGTTGTCGTGACGTGATCGCCCCCTGACTGGCCGAGGCCGCGATGCCGACCAGATCTTCGGCAGGGTTCTTCACGTCCGCGAGATTGGTGAACGTCCGCCGTCCGATGACGACTACGTCGGCGCTGAGCGACAAACGCATGACCTCGTTATCGACGACGGGTTCACGGCCGACCACGAGATCGCGCTTGTTGATATCTCCGAAGTTGATCAGACGCATCGACAACTGATACGTGCCCGGTGAGACGTCTTCAAATGAGTAACGTCCTTCCCCATCGGTGACGCCCACCAGTGGTTCCCCGGCTCCTCGCAACTCCACCGTCACACCCGGCAGTACGCCCCCGGTCTCATCGGTAATGCGTCCGGAGACGCTGGCGCCGGTCTGCGCCCCGGCACTCACTGCAACAAGCCACGCGATCAGCACAAGAACGGCTCTCATATGCGCCTCGTACTCGATGGAGGGGCAAGGGCGATGCCCACGACCATGAGGAGTTTCGCGGCTGAATCCGCTCGCGCCCACCCATCGACCGCGAAGAATTCAGCGGCTGTGGGAACGATTTCCCGTCCTGATAGGGGGTCGTATCTGCGGCGTGCGGCCCGCGAAGATCAATCTGCAGACGTGATCTGTCTGATGGCCCAACCGTCCCCAGTGCGTTGCAGTGTCATCGTCCAGACGTGCAGTTCGCCATCCTCCGCCGGGTCAGAGGCACTTCCACAGTGAACTGCCGCCTGATCGACGTCGATCATGACGTCGCAGGTTCGAAACGTCAGCAGTCCGCCGGGGCGATGGTCATTGCGGCTGACGAGGCGGGCGTTGTACGTGATCCGGAACCGCTCGATCGCCTGTCGTACCAACGTCTCATCGTCGGGCGCGGCACGCCTGTGTGCCGTCACCGGTTCATTCACCGCTGCGGTCGCATCCTTCTTGACGTATGGTTCGTCGCTCGCGGCGAAGAGCGCGGGCGGGGGCACACCAGGCGTCGCAGCCCTGGGCGCGACACGAGCTGCGCGCACGATGAACCGATCAGGTGCACGACCGAGGAGCGTGAACGGATAGCAGGTGATCAGAGTCAGCACCTCGTCATCTGTCGGATCGAGGACGCTGACGTCGCGCGCGTGGACAACCCGCAGTGAGGTCACGCGGTACTCGACGCGGCCGTGCGGCGTGTCCACGAATATCTCGTCGCCGAGGCGGACGTGTCGTAGCGGACGGAAGAACGTGTCGCGGTGCCCGGCGATCACCGCGTTGCCGGTTTCGCCGGGCATCGCCGTATTTTCGAGGTGTCCGGGGCCTCGGCGGAGCGTCTGATCGTCCGAGCCGTGCAGCACGACCGCCGACAAGTCGATTCGCGGGATCGAAAGCGCAGCGAGCGCAGTGCCCCTCCGGGCGATCGGCCGGGGCTTGGGAACAGGTGTCGCTGGTATGCGTGGAAGAGCAGGCGGCGCCATGCGAGAGATCGTCTCCAATGACTGGCGTGCACTTCGTTGTGAGAGGTACGCATCGGTCACGACCACGGCACACCAGGCCAGTAGTGCTACGCCACCAATCACGAACAGACGCTCGGCCCATCGCAGGACGCACGCCCCTCGACGGTGTGTTCCCCCCTCGTCACGGCCGCGCATAGTAGCCCGCTCGTGTTCGGGCGATGAGCTGACGCCCGTCGCCGGCGTCGGCGACGACGCGGATGGACCTGAAGCCGCTCTCGGCCGCATCGGGCGGAACGAAGCCAATCGTGTAGACGCGTCTGAGCTCCCGGGCGATCTGCACGAACGCGTTCGTCAGATCCCTGGGGCGCCTGGGCGTGAAGGCATTGCCGCCGGTTTGGTGCGCCAGCTTCCTCAGCACTCGAGGCCTGGCGTCATGGTTGTCGGGATCGAACAGGGTGATCGCGTAGATGGGGGTGCCCGATCTCCGCGCGTGCTCCGTCACTCCCTCGAGCGTCTGTGCACTCGCATTGTCTCCGCCGTCGCTCAGGACGATCAGCGCCTTTCGATCGCGTGTGCCAAGTTCGAGATGAGAGAGGCCACGGTCGAGGCCGTCGTACAACGCACTCATGCCCTCGCTGGGCAGCGCCAATAGCGCCCCGAGCAGCAGCTGCCGATCGGCGGTGAAGGTGTGAGAAGGTGGCAGGCCCAGCCAAACGCTGTCGTTGAAATTCAACGTGAAGAACTCGTCGAGCGGATGACTCGTGGCGGCAAGAGCGGTGACCGCAGCCGCGATGTCTTCGCGCCGCCCTCGCATACTGCCACTGCCGTCGATCACGAGCCCAATCGTTGCCGGGGCGTCGTCGCTCGCAAAGAACTGAATCGGGCGCGACTCGTTGTTGTCGTAGACGGTGAACTGGTCCTGGCGGAGATCGGTTATCAACGTGCCTTTGCTATCGACGACCGTGACCGCCAGGGTGACGAGATCGGTGCGGATGGAAAGAACTGGGGGCTGCTCGTGAGTCTGCTGTGGCGCTGTCGAGGCGCAGACGCCCAATGCGATGATCAACAGGGCGACAAACGGCGGCGTTCTCATAATTGACCCCCGACGTGGCAACGGCCTGGCGGAGAAGAGCCGCCAGGCCGTGCGGTGGCTACGTCAGTCGTTGTAGCGACGACGAAGAACGCCAACCCCGAGTCCGAGCAGCAGCGAGGTCAAGCCTCCAACTGCCATGAGCGGCAGCGGGCTCGCCGTGCGCGGAATCTCCTCCAAAGGTTGTGGCTGTAACTCCGCCGCTGGCGTGTACTCCAACGGTTCGACGAAGATCTCGAACTCGGGCTTTTCGACTGGAGCGACCGCCGGAGCCGGTGCAGCCGGGATCCGTGTGTACGTGATCGGCGGTTGTGGACGAACTCCGGCCGTCATGAGGGGTTCATATTTCGGGTACACGAACTCGTACCCGTTGTGTTCGCCGCCATAGAACAGCGACTTCACAGCGGCGGGAACACCTGCCGGCGTCTCCAAGAAGCTGACGACCGGTTCTGGCGTGACGACGGTGCGGCTGTCTGGCATGGTGTGGAACGTCGCATAGACGATCGCGCCGTCATTGCTCATGACCTGCAGGACATTCCTGCTGGTGGCAGGGTTGGCGAGCCTGAAACCGTACGTGCCAGCATGCAATGTACCTCCTGGGATTTGCACGGGCCTGTTGAAGGTCAAATACGCCAGCTTGTCATACGTCTGGGCGTTCACGAGCGCGGGCAACATCACAGCGGCGAGCGCCGCGACCACCACGCGCGAAACAGATAGTCTTGTCATAAAGTCCTCCGAACCTTCTCCGAAGAACTTCCTTTCTTCGTCCTTCGGAACACGACCCGGTTCCGAGAGAGACCAATGCATTTCTCCTGCCTCGGCACACGTCCGCGCACGGACGGGAAATACACGATTGGCAACCGGTGGTGAGCTGCGCGTGAGGGTTCTTCCGCGCCGGCGGCGGAAATGTCCCAGGTCTGTGAGCGGAGTGTGTGGGAGATCGAGATGGATGCGATAACCGGATTGCACTATCGCCGATGGAGCCGCGCCGCTCGAGCAGCGGCGCGGGTCTGTCGCACGGCGCCTATCTTCGTCTATGGGACTGACGCAGTATCGGCGCGTGATGTCTTCACGTCGGACCGCTGGCGACGGGCAAAGTCCTCGAGACGACGCCGTGCCACGTCAAAGGCGTCGTGTATCGCTGTCACGACATCCTTGTGGTCCGGCTGTGCGGCGAGGGTCCCGTGCGCGATCTGTGACGCTGCATCGCCGAGCGTCACGTGTCGCGTCGTTTCCTGATTCACGACGATGTCCTCGCCGGGCAGGGCAAGCTCGACGCGAATATGGACCGGCCGTCCCCTCGACCGGTGACGATGCGGAAACTCAATCAGCACTCGGCATCCGACGATCTCACCGTAAAAGGTCTCGAGCCATGCCGCCCGTGCCCGCACTTCCTCTTCGAGAACAGGTGCGACTGCCATGTTGCGGAATGTGACTTGAAGTGGTCGTGTCATAGGAGTCCCCCCAATACAACCCGATGCCGTGGTCTGTCGCAATCCACATGCCGGCGGAGCATCCCGCATCCGTAAGCGTTACTTGGGTTGATGGCCGGGCGACGGGAGCGCGTCAGTCGGGCAACCCGGAAAACTCCGCGGCTCGCGAGGATATTTGGGCAGCCTTTACGTCTGGGTGATTCGGCTTGCGCGCGGGCGCGCGGACATCACAGCGGTATGCGGCTGGCGAAGCGTGCCTTCTTCAGTCGTCCCTCTCGGTCCTTCACTTGCACGTACGTTCCGTGCTCGTTCTGAAAGAGGAAGTTCTGTTCGACGAGCGTCTCCAGCAATCGCCGACAGGTCCATTCGTCGAGCCCCCAGACCCGTTGCGCCTGTTGAGCGGTGAGGCGAAGCCCGGGCAGCTCCACGAACTGGCTGCAGATCATTTTGAGCATCCCGTCGACGCGATACTTACTCTCCCGACGAGCCCACTCGCTTCCGACGCCGTCGGCACAGCGCGGGCAGATACCCGTCGTCTCTGGTTCACCACCGGTTCGAATCTCGGCGCCGCACCAGCCGCAGACACAGCGCATCGGCGCGCGAAACGGAGCCGAAGGAAGCGTTGGGCCGTGTTTCTCGAGATCCATATGTCTCAGCTGTGCCTCAATCCGCCAACGCCGTCCTGACGGTGAGCCCTGGTTCGGTAGACTTCGAGCAGTCGGTTCGTTCCGTTCTCTCGGTACCACAGGTCCACACCGTGCTTCTGAGCGAAACTTCGTGCCAGATGAAGCGCCTTCTCTCGCAGCCCGGCACTGACCTGCGCACCCCCGGGCAGCTGACGGATCGTGTACGCGACGGCAGATCCGCCTTCGCGAGTCACGACGACGTCGCCATGCTGTGGCAACGATCCGACGTCGACGGTACGAGTGTCGCTGACCGGTGTGGCTGCGGCTGTACTCGGCATGGGTTCATCCACCTGAATTTACGGGTAACCGATTACGACAGCCCGGTGTGATTCCGTCAATCAGGGGCGCCGGAAGGTTTTGCTCAGGAAATCTCCACGAGACCGCGTCGCGGAGCCACTTGTGTGACGGGAAGGGGGCGGCCGACCGGGCTACGACGGCTCGTTCCAGGCGGTCGCGAACCGGACCAGGTCCGTCGCGTCCTTGAGATCCAGCTTGGTCTTGATGTTCGAGCGATAGGTCTCGATGGTCTTGACGCTGACGCCCAGCTGCTCGGCGATCTCGGACGTGCGCAGCCCTCGTCCGATCAGATCGAACACCTCGAGCTCTCGATCGGTCAGGTTTCCCAGCGGTCCTGCCGGCACAGTCCCTTCTTGACCGACCCGCTCGAGAACCGTCTGCGCCATGGTGGCGCTGACGTAGATACGGCCGGCAAGGACCTGCCGAATCGCGCCAACCAGCCCAGTGATCGCTTCCCGCTTCATGATGTAGCCGCGCGCCCCGGCTCTCAGCACCCGCTCGGCAAACAGCGCCTCGTCGTGCATCGACAGGACCAGTACGCGAAGGCCGGGAACTGACTCCCGCAGGGTCCGGATCAACGCCAGGCCAGTCCCCTCCGCCAGAGAGAGGTCGACGATCGCCAGATCCGGTCTGGCGCTCGCGACCAGCCGGCGGGCCGCGTCGGCAGAATCCGCCTCGCCGCAAATCTCCAGATCCCGTTCGCCGCTGATCATCTGACGAATCCCGAGCCGGACGATCGGGTGGTCGTCAACAATGAGAATGCGTGTCGAGGATGTGGTTGTGACATTCATCGGGCATCGCCTTATGAAGCTTCACCGCTGCATCATCCCTGCCGTGTGCGTCCCGTAGATGGATGGCGTCGCCGGCTCAGAGCCGCCCCGATCGGCAACTGCGGGCCGCCCCGATTGTCTTCTTTCCATCGCTCCCCGAATACTTGACTCCGCGTGTCGGCCATTTTCCAGGGGCGACCGAAGGAAAACAACCAACATGTATTTTCGTCAGCCACCAGCAGGCCTCCGAAGGCTTACCGCCCCGGTTCCAGACGTCACGCTCGCCACCAAAGTAGATCGGCGCGATGTCAGGGAGCGAGTTGCTCTCGTCGTGAGAGTCTGCGCCGAGTTCCACGAGGTGCCAGGCCTCTGTCTCACGGTGTCTCAGGCGCGGAGGCTGTTCGACCTGCGGGAAGACATCTGCGCACGCATCCTGGACCGCCTGGTTGCAGCAGGGACGCTGCATCGAACCAGGAATGGTTTGTACTGCCGAAGCCTGGGCTTGTAGCCACCCTCTGCGGCGTGGCGCGTCAGACACCATGTCGTCAGACTCCAGCAGGTTTAGCCACAGACGGAACGACGCGCACCGCACACGTGACGACGGTCCCTCCGTTCGCGCCTGGCGCTACCGAGAGCACGCCACCAACTGAGCTCGCACGGTAGCGCATGATTCGCAGCCCCATGCCGTTGCTCGGACCAACATCCTTGATCCCGACACCGTCATCCACGATGCGCAGAGTGATCAGACCGGGCTCGCCATCCATCTCGATTGAAATGGCGTGAGCATGCGCGTGTTTGACGACGTTGGTGATCGCCTCCTGGGCGATGCGATAGAGCTGCGTCGCCATGCCGCCGTCCCGCAGGGCGTCAGGGACCTTCCCCTCGACGTGGACCCGAATCTTGTGCAGCGACTCCGTCGTCGTCGCGAGGTCGTGCAGCGCCACCAGGAGACTCTCGGCGTCGACTTCAAGCGGAAAGAGGCTCTTCGTCAAGTGACGTACCTGATCGAGCGCCTGCTGGGCCTGGTGCGCGATCTCCTGGGCTGTCCGGAGGGTTTCGGCTTCGGCCGCGCTCAGTCGCCGTGTCAGCGCTGAACTCAGCATCCCGATGCCGGTCAACGTCTGCCCGAGCGTGTCGTGCAGCGTGTGGAGCAGCGCCTGCTGTTCGCTCCAGAGGAGATCGGCCATATGCGCCGTCGTGCGTTCTCGATCGAGCACCTTGCCGATTTGAAGGCTCACGTCGTTCATCAGATTGACGAGCATGTCGGTGGGAGGATGCTCCCGATCCGAGAACAATTCCAGCACCGCAATCACTTCCCGCCCCGACCGGATCGGCAGGGCGACCGACGACTTCAAGCCGACCTGTATTGCGGTCTTCGCACGCACGGGAAGCGCCTCGAGCAACGCTTCCCGGGTATTCGCCCACACGGCGAGCCCCCCAGAGTAGCACGCGACCCGGGAGCTTTTCCCCACGGGCATAGCGCTGGCGCTCGGAGAGGCGATGAAACGGCTGGAAGCGCTCGTCGCCGTAGCAACTGATCGTCGCGCTGATGGAATCGGGCTCGTCCCGATCGGGCAGATAGACAAAGCCAATCTGCCAATGCTCTGTCTCGCAGATCCGACGTAACACCTGGTGGAGACCCTCGTCCCACGTTGGAGCGTCATTGATGGCCCGCGTGACGTCGTGCATCAGCGTCAGCCACTTGGTCCGCTCGGTCACCCGCTGCTCCAGCTCGTCGTGAGACCTCGCCAACAGTTCGTCGGCGCGTTGGCGTTCGATGATATCGGCCGCGTGACGCGCCAGCATGTCCAGCCAGACGAGCTCGGTTTCCGCGAAGTGACGGGGGGCGCGGTAGTGCGTCGAAATCCGTCCCAGAAACCGACCTGCCCGATCGATGAGTGGTGTGGATTGCACGGCCCGAACACCGGCCGCCAGCAACACCGGCAAAGACGGCGAGCCGGCGACGATCGGGCTGGTCGTGACGTCCTCGACGATCACTCGTTCTCGACCGGCCATTGCGGCGCGAGCACTGTCACTGTCTCCATCGACGCGGGAGAAGAAGTCGAGAAACGGTCCCTCGAAGCCCGTTTGCGCCGCGATGTCCAGTGCACCCGCCTCGTTTGAGATCTGCACGAATCCCTTCTCGGCGACCGTGATCTCGACGGCTGCGCGCAGGACCTCTTCGAGCATGGCGTTCACGTCACCGGGGGCCATGAGGTTCGAACCGAGCCTGTGCAGGCGGGTCATCCGGCGCAGATCCTCCGCCACTTGCTCGCGCGCAGCCCGGAGGTCGCGCTCGATCTCCTTGAGGCCGGTGACGTCCACCAGCGTGAGGATGACGCCCTGCACCGCCCCGTCCACCGTCCGGTACGGCAGTACCCGAGTGAAGAAGTTTCGGCCGTCCCGCGCGGTCACCTCTTTGGCGATCGCCGTCAAGGTGTCCATCACCGAGCGCGCGTCGGCGGAGAGGTCGACATCAACGAGGTTCGGAGCGATGTCACTCAGGGGGCGCCCGGCATCGGACGATCGCAGGTTGAGCACCTGCGACGCCGCCGTCGTGAAGCGCTTGATGCGCAACTCGGTATCGAGGAAGACGGTGGCAATATCGGTGCTCACCAGCAGATTGGCTAGATCGTTGTTCACCGTGGTGAGCTCGTGCACTTTCTCCTGAAGCTGCTGGTTCAACGTGGTCAGCTCTTCGTTCATCGACTGCAGCTCCTCCTTCGAGGTGGTCAGCTCCTCGTTGGTTGACTGCAGTTCCTCGTTCATCGAGAGCACTTCTTCGTTGGCAACCTTCAGCTCCTCGTTACTGGACTCGAGCTGCTCGATCAGGTGCTGCTGCTCTCTTTTCGTCGCGCGGAGCTCGGCCTCGATCCGTCGAACGACCTCTGACTGCGCCTTTCCTGTCCGTTGTCCCGTGGCCGGCGAGGGCAGCGGCACCTCTTCGAAGAGAATCAGCCATAGGCGGTCGGCCGCGTTCCGGCCGCTGAGCGGCTTGATGGTGACCTTGACGGTCACGCGACGGCGGTCGCGTCTGACGTCGATCGCTTCGACGACGGTCTGCCGATTGCGCCGAACCGCGTCGTACAGCGCCGCCCGAAGGGTCGGCTTGAGCGCGTCGAGCGCCAGCATCAGCACATCGAGCGTGGCCTCGCCGCTCGGCAGCTTGATGTAGCGCTCCATCGCGCCGTAGAACCGCACGATCTGACCGCTGGATCGCACGACGACTGCGGCAGGCGCAAAGTGCTCCAACAGGAGTCTGTCGGCGAGCGTCGCCACGTCCAGAGGCACCTTTGCGCCCGTCCGTGCAATGTGGCCTGCAGCAAACGCTGGTCCTGAAAGCCCCGGGGGCCGATGCGCGACCGACCCGAACCGCTTGAAGATCCGCTGGCGTTTCGAGAGCGGGACGAAGAGATCCTCTCGAGTGCCCACGCCCTCCGCGCTGCCGAGAAAGAGACACCCACCGGGATTGAGCGCAAAGTGAAAGAGCGTCAGCAGCTTGTCCTGCATCTCGGGTTCGAGATAGATCATCACGTTGCGGCAGCTGATCAGGTCGAGCTTCGAGAACGGGGGATCGTTGGTGAGATTGTGGGCGGCGAAGACGACCGACTCGCGGACCGACTTGGCAACGGTGTAGTGGTGATCGTCGTGCGTGAAGAAGCGCTGAAGCCGTTGTGGGGTCACGTCGAGCGCAATGCTCTCCGGGTACCTGCCGCTCCGTGCGACCTCGAGCGCATCTTCGTCGATATCGGTCGCGAAGATCTGCGCGCGGCATGCGGACTGTGCGTTTGTAAGCTGTTCCGCGAGCAGGATGGCAAGCGAGTACGCCTCCTCACCTGTCGAGCAGCCAGGCACCCAGACGCGGATCGGCATATCCTGATTCCGCCGTCGCACCATTCCCGCGAGCACGGTGCTGGCCAGCTCTTCGAACGCTGAGGCATCGCGAAAGAACGACGTCACCCCGATGAGGAGATCTTTGTAGAGTTGATCCACTTCCGCCGGGCTCGAGCGCAGAAGGTTGACGTACCTGGAGACGCTCTCGACCTGCTGCAGCCCCATCCGGCGCTCGATCCGCCGCTGAATCGTCCCTTTCTTGTACCCGCGAAAGTCGTTCTTGGTCCGCGTGCGCAGCACAGCCAGAATCGCGGGCAAGCCTTCGAGCGGCTTCGTCTCTGCCTCGGCGGCGGGCGGCTCGTTGACGCCCGCTCTGCGCACGTACGCGAGGATCACCTCGGGCATCTTCTCCGGCGCTGCCACGACGTCCACGAGGCCCGTCGCGATGACGCTCGCCGGCATGCCCGGTTGCGAGGCTGTCTCGGGCGCCTGGGCAATGACGAGGCCTCCTTCCGACTTGACCGAGCGCGCGCCCACAGTACCTTCCGTCCCAGTGCCCGACAACACGACCGCGATGGCCCGCTCGCCTTCGGCTACAGCGAGCGAGCGGAAGAAGTGGTCGATCACGCCGCGCAAGCCCCCGCGGTCCGCCACCTCCCGCACACGGACGAGACCTTGATCGATCGTCAGCGTTCGGTTCGGCGGGATGACGTAGACGTGGTCGGCCTCGAGCGGCTGGCGATCCTGGGCGTGCGCGACCGTGAGCCCAGTGACATTGGCGAGCAGCTCGGGCAGGAGGCTTTCATGCGTCGGATCGAGGTGGACCACGACAACGAAGACGAGCCCAGTCTTTGGAGGCATGGCGCGGAAGAACGCTTTGAGCGCCTCGAGGCCGCCGGCCGATGCGCCGAGGCCGACGATGACACCACGGCCTGCAACAGACTGGTCAAGTGCAGCCGCCGCCGGACGATTGGCTGATTTCTGCGTTCGGCGTCGCAACTTCGGAGGGCGTTTCGCGCGCCTACCTGGACTGGCCATTCGGCGACCCTCTGCTGTTGACGAGAACCCGCGCAACGCGAAGGACGCGCGCGCCTTGTTCCGCGGGCATCATGGCACGCCGCGTGTCGCCGTTCAACGGAGCTGTGCCTCCTCAGACGGCGGCCGCAGAGACAACCGGCGCTGCTTCCCGCGCATCCGGAGTCATCTCCCGAACGGTCAGCACCGGGCACGGGGCCTTGCGGATGACGCGCTCTGCGACGCTACCCATGAGAGCGTGTGACACACCTCTGCGTCCGTGTGTCCCCATCACGATCAGATCGAACTTCTCTGTCCTGGCGTAATTGCAGATGCTGTCCGCCGGCTCTCCCGTCGCCACCGTCGTCAGGACCGTGGTGGTGAGGCGCAGACCCTTGCTGGCAGCGGCCGTCGCCACGTCATCGAGCTTCGCGCGCGCGGCCCTGACCAGATCCGCCAGCAGCTCCGGGACGTTCGGCACCACAGCCTCCGCTCTCCATGCCCCTGATACGAAGGGGTCTTCTACTACGTGCAGCACTTCGACGGTCGCGCCCAACCGGTCGGCCAGAGTCGTTGCGTAGCGCAGCGCCAAGTCCGAGTGCGCGCTGAAATCCACGGGTACCAAGATACGGTTGAACACGTCCATGTCGGTCTCCTCTCAGCGCTTTCCGCGCTCGATCACTGCTGAGAGCATCGCGCGTGCCAGGCACTATCGTCGGCCGGGACCGTGCTGTGGCCTCACGCACTGGGGAATTGTCCGCAGTTCGCGGGAATCCTCCGCACTGCTCGTAATAGGCGCACTTTTCGACCGTAGTGTCACTGGCCAGATAACGCGAAAACTCGCCGTCAATTTCAGCAAGCGTCCGTTTGGTCCGTCCTGTGCTTTGAACAGCGACGTCAGGGGAAGCGAAGAGCGTTGTATGGCATTTACTCTCACGAGCTCCGCATTCGACGATGGCGGCATGATCCCGCGGGAATTCACCTGCGACGGAGAGGATCTCGCGCCGCCGCTGGCGTGGTCTGATGCGCCGAAAAGCACGCGCAGCTTCGCTCTCGTCATGGAAGAGCCCGATGGGACGCGCGGTGCCTTCACCCATTGGTTGCTGTACGACATTCCGGCGACGACAACCGTGTTGTGGGAGCAGGCCTGCGCCAAAGCGCTCCGCAATAGCCTGGGTCAGGCCGATTACGGCGGGCCGTGTCCCCCGCTTGATGACGGGCCTCATCGATATGTCTTCACGCTCCACGCTCTCGATGTGCCCACCCTCGACTTGTACGGCGGGACTCGACAGGCGCTCGAGTGCTCGCTTCACGCGCACACGCTGGCCACGGCGCAGCTGATGGGCCGCTATGAGCGCAAGAGTTAAGAATGAGTCATGCCACAGGACATCGACTTTCCGATCGTCGTGAGCTCGCCGGCGGGCGTTCATCCTGATTCGCGCGAGCTCGAGATAGTCGAGCGCAAAGGGCGCGGCCACCCGGATTCGATCTGCGACGCGCTCGCCGAGGCATTCACGATCAGCCTGACTCGCGTGTATCACGAACGGTGTGGTGCGGTCCTTCACCACAACGTTGACAAGGTGCTGCTGGCCGCCGGATCCAGCGCCGCGCGCTTCGGCGGCGGCGAGGTGATCGCGCCCTTGGATATCTACCTGGGCGGTCGCGCAACGCCAAAGGCGAACGG
Organism: uncultured Acidobacteriota bacterium; assembly: GCA_963772955.1. Lineage (GTDB taxonomy): Bacteria > Acidobacteriota > Vicinamibacteria > Vicinamibacterales > UBA2999 > Gp6-AA40. The sequence goes on from CAVYZF010000012.1 coordinate 51,676, forward strand.
TACTGTGATTTCGGTCGCCGACATCGCCGAGCAATCGAGCCGCGCGTGGCTTCGTGCGAACCTGCACGCCCTCGATGCTCAGCGCCACGTCCGGATCCACGTTGTGGTGAGGCCTGGATCGACTGAGCTCAGTGCGCTGGTGGCTCGCGAGCGGGGACGGAGCGTTCTGGCGAATGACACGTCGTTTGCCGTCGGGTACGCCCCACCCAGTCGGCTCGAGAAAGTTGTGCTCGCCGTCGAGCAGGCCCTCACGTCCTCTTCCACGGTCGCTGCTCATCCGATGATTGGAGAAGACGTGAAGGTGATGGGCGTGCGCCGCGGTCATCAGGTCGATCTCACCATCGCCTGCGCAATCGTGGACCGATATGTACGAGGCCTCTCGGACTACGCCGACGCCAAGGCACTCATCACGCAACTGGCGGAGCACGCGGCGCGGTCCGCCGACGGTTCTCACGTCCGAGTGACCGTCAACACCGCCGACGATATCGAGGCGGGCCGTATCTACTTGACGGTCACTGGAACGTCAGCAGAGGCGGGTGACGATGGTCAGACTGGCCGAGGCAACCGGGTTGGCGGCCTGATCACACCGTGCCGGCCGATGACGCTCGAAGCCGCCGCCGGCAAGAACGTCGTGAGCCATGTCGGCAAGTCATACAGCATCGTCGCGCACAAGATTGCCAACGAGCTCATCGCGAAGTGCCCCGATATCGCCGAGGCGACGTGCGTGCTCGTCAGTCGTATCGGCCGGCCGGTCGAGACGCCGCAGGTTGTGGAGTTGCAGATCCAGACGCGCGATGGCGTCTCGCTCGAAGTTGTGCGAGAACCGGCGGAGGCCATTGCGCGCAGCTGTCTGCATAGCCTGAGCGAGCTGCCCCAACTCCTGATCGAGCGGGCCTCTATCGAGTCGCCGGCCGTGTGGCCCGGCGTCCGCCTATTTTGAATTGTGAGCAGAGTGACTTTGAGGCTGCGATGTTGACGAGCGACGCGGCTGCATCAACGAATATTGAAATCAAGCAGGATGGTCACGATCACATCGACTGGAAGGTCGCCGACGCGGGCGGGCGTGAAGCGCCACTCGCGCGCGGCAATGACAGCCTCCTCGTCCAATCCTGGCTCGAGTGAACGCGTCACGCGAATGGCCACTGGAATACCTTCGCGACTGACCACGACTTCGAGTCCCACCTGCCCCTGGATCTGTTGTCGCATCGCGGCGACCGTGTACCGTGGCTTCACCTGCTTCAGAAGCGTGGGCGGCGTGACGCCGCCGCCAGGCCGGTAAGCACCGCCGCCGAACCCGCCGCCCGATCCTTCACCCATCCCCGGACCACTTCCAGGTCCGATGCCAGAGCCCGTTCCCCCGCCTACACCGCCGCCGCTCCCGGATCCATAGGAGAGCGGGAGCGATTGCGACGCCTCCGGAAGACCGGTCATCACGACCGTTCCCGATGCCAGACGGTTTCGCTTCGAGAAGCACCTGTTGTGGAGGCGGCGCGTTGTCTTGTGGTGAAGACCGGACCTCGACACGCTTGGTGACGGGCACGGTGAGCCGATCCTGTCCGATCGCCTTCGCTCGTGAGGGCGGCTGTAGTTGTCTGTTGCCGCCACCGCCACCACCGCCGCCAGGCTCGGGCCGCAGCAGGAAGACAAGCCGGGGCAACTGCATTGGCTCGGCGGCCGTATCAGGGGCACGTGCCGTCGATCGCGACCAGGCCGCCACTGAAATCACGATTGAGATCACCGCAGTGTGTGCGATCACCGAGACCACACCAGCTCGGCTTCCCGATCGCGCCCGCTGCGGCAAGCGCGGCGCCGGAAGCACGAGACACAACAGCGAACGCCCGGCCGGCGAGGCATCGGCGTCAGTCGAATCAACAGCATTTACACGTTCGGGCGGCGGGACTGTCGCATACTCGATCAACCCTAACCGGCTGGCCGTGACGCTGGCGACCATGCCCCGCTGACGCGGCGCGCAGAACACCACGTGAAGGAATTCCACGAGCCTCTGCATACGAACCCCCCAGCGTCTTACGACACCGGCGTCGCGAAGAGAATGCCGATGGCTGCGGCAACCGCCAGCGACAGCGCCCATCCCAATACGCACACGCCGATTGCGCGTGCGGTGCTCCTGTAGTCGAGCGCATGGCGCACGGCTACGACCATGGCGAGGAGCATCCATATCGCGGTCACGAGGAAAGTTGGCCACCTGAGTATCGGGATGGCACCAACGACCCGAAGGAGACCCGGCGATGCCGCGAATGCCAGTGTGCGCAGCAGTTCGCCCAAGTTGGCGCGAGTCTGAGGCTCTGGCAGCACACGCGTCCCGATCAGGTACGTCAGCGCCGCCCACGACACCCATCCCGCTACTCCCCCGAGAGTCCCGACGACGATTCCCCGCAGGTCGAACACGCCAGCCCCAACCGACCCGACACCGGCCGCAAGGCTGCTCAGGATAACCACGAGGCCGGCCTGGCCAGTCGCCGTGCTATCGGCTTCGACCTCCTCGTACGTTCGCCCGTCGAGTGTCGCGGCCCCGATGAGTCGTTGAATGAACGTCATGATGACGTAGGGACGGCGCGTCAGCAGATCTCGTCGGGCGGTTCGATGTCGTGCGGCTCGGCCGCATCGACCACGAGTCGGTTGTCGACGCGTGTTATCCCTGGAGCACTCCCGGCAGCGTGCTCTGCCGCCTCACGCTGCGTCCAGGTCTCAACCGTCCCTGTCAAGATGACGACGTCCTCGTCGAGTGCGACGTGCACGCTTCGCGCGTCGATGTCAGCACTGTGGTGGAGGGCACCAACGATGCGGCGCTGAATGTCTCGCTGGCCGGACCTTGGCCTCACCGTCAGGTGATTGAACACGCCAGCGACGCCGCGAACGTGCTCTACGATCGCTTCCGCGTGCTGCTTCTGGAACAGCCACTCAACCGTGCCGGTCAGCGTCACCCGGCCGTTGTGAACCGTCACGACCACGGTATCAGCCAGGGCCGGTACTACCTTTAGCGCCTGGAGTGTGTCGCGCGCGATGTCAGCGTCGGTGTGCTCGACGAGCAGCCGGACTGTGATGTCGTTGGCGACCGCACGCACACCGCGGACACGTCTGACGACTCGCTCTGCGGCCAGCTTGCCGGCATAGCTATCGATGAATCCGGTGAGTGTGACGACGCCGTCCTGGGCGGCGACCCCGATGGCACTGGCATCAACTGCGGGATCCCAATCCAGCTGACGGACGACTGCGTTGCGGAGGCGAACGTCGGTTGTAGTGATGGTTGCGGTGCTCATAATCGGTCCCTTCGAAAAGATGTCTGCTACGGAGTAGAGCAGGCTTCATGCCGTCCCAGCGCGCCGTAACGCAACCCAAATCACGCCCAACTCCTGAAGCCGGAGGGTCTGGTCGGGCGCGAGGTGCCAAATCCTTCGCACGAGGTGCGGAATATCCCGCGCCCGATCCGCTGCCTGGTGATCCACCATCTCTCGCAGAAGTCCCATCGGCCGCGGATTCGTTCCGGCTCCAATGACCCAAAGTTCCCCAGCGTCGCAATGACGTGAGGGCACGTTTCATGCTCTCGCTCCGCGTCGAGCCGCGTGACCTGGGTCTCCTGCGGCACGCAAAAGGAGATGGGGAGATGAAAGCAACACGAGACGTAATTCGAGCGGCGTCGAAAGTTTCGCTCCCGGCGATCATCGCGGGCCTTCTGCTGACCGCATGCAGCGCTCCGGCACCGACTCCGGCAGCGGCGCCGCAGGCAGCGACGCCACCGCCCGCTCCGCCGGCTGTGATGCTCAACACGAGCTACAACGAGCTGATGGTGGCCTGGATCGACAACGCGAGCCACGTGTTGTGGGACGTCGAGAAACAAGGCCTCGCACCCAAGAACGAGGCCGACTGGATCGAGGTGCAGGATCACGCGATTCAGGTGGCCGCTGCCGGCACCTTGATTCAACTGCCAGGGGCGGGCCCGCGGGATGCCATGTGGGTCGGAGAAGACGGCTGGAAGACCAATGCCCAGTTGATGTCGGAAGCTGGGAAGACCGCGCTCGCCGCCGCCAGAGACCGCAACCTTCCCGCGCTGATCGAAGCGAATGGCAAGCTCGTACAAACGTGCGAGGGCTGCCACAAGCAGTTCAAACCGGAGCTCCCGAGTGAAGGAATCGCGCATCAGAGGCCGCATTCTGAGTCGCGGAAGAGCAAGTGAGTGTTTCCATGAACATCAACCTCCGACTCGCTGTCGCCATTCTGTTCATCGCCGTCACTACAGGGCCGGCACCCTCAGCACAGGCGCCGCGCATGAAGCAGGTCATGCGCTCCAAACTCGATCACTCCCAGAAGATTCTGGAAGCGGTCGTCACCAGCGACTGGCAGTTGCTCGACCGCGAGAGCCGCGCCATGGCGCAAGTCGTTCATGACCCCGCGTGGCAGGCGCTGATGATGCCAGGGTTCACCCGGCACAGCGAGGCGTTTCTCCGTGCGACCGATAGCCTGACCGAGGCGGCGAGTATGCGTGACCTCGAATATGCGTCGCTCGGGCTGATTTCGCTGACCACGAGCTGCGTGAACTGCCATCGTTATCTGGCACGTACGCGCATCGTGACTGCACATCCCTGACGGAGATGCGAAGAGCGAGATGTCGGTTATGAACGAAGTGGTTCAGCCGACATCAGCGCTCGCGGCGTATACACGCAGAGCGGATCCTCTGACAGCGGATTGCCGGTGGTCGCATACGCGCGGGCGCGCGAGCCACCGCAGGTCGTACGATACTCACACGCGCCGCAGCGGCCCGTGAACGCATCAACGTCTCGCAGCATCTTGAATAGCGGTGCCGTTCTGTAGATCTCGAGAACGTCCCCCTCCCGCACGTTTCCCGCGGGCACCTCCATGAATCCAGAGGGACAGACGTCGCCGACATGCGAGATGAAGAGGATGCCGTTGCCGTCGCGGATGCCCGCCGCGTGCGAATGTCCGCCTCGCGCGGCCGTGCCGTCAGGGGCCGGGGCCGTACGCGCTTCGCGCCGCTGTTGTAGTGCGATACGGCGAAACTGCGGCGCCTCCGTCGTCGTGACTACGGGGTGGCCGGGCCCGACGGGAAGAGCCGCCGCCCACGACAGGATGGCTTCGGCCTGCGGGGGTGTCACCGGCTGCAGCTCCTGACCGCGGCCAACGCTCACGAGGAAAAACAGACTCCAGCGCGCTGCTCCGAGGGCGGCAACCTCGTCATAGATGTCCGGCAGATCGTCGCTCGTGCCGGCGCACACGAGCGTATTGACCTGGAACGGAAGTCCGATCTCACGCGCTGTCTCTGCAGCGACGAGCGTGCGCTCGAACGTTCCGTCGACGCCACGAAGGCGGTCGTGGCGCGTTGGAGAAGAGCCGTCAAGGCTGAGGGAGATCGCTTCGACGCCCGCCGCATGCAGCGATCGGAGCGCCGCCGACGTGAGGAGCGGAGTCGCGCTCGGGGCCACGGACATCCCGAGTCCCAGCGCACGTCCGGCGGCAATCAGCTCGAACAGATCGGCGCGCTTCAGCGGATCGCCGCCAGTGAGGACGACATGCGGGAATGGTGGCCCCACGGCGGCGAGCTGCGCGAGAAGCCGCGTGCCCTCGCTCGTCGAGAGCTCGCGCGGGTCGGCCGCCGACACCGCCGTCGCCCGGCAATGTCGGCAGGCAAGATCACAGGCGCGCGTCACTTCCCAGTAGACGCGCAGCGGACGCTCGTGCATGAAGGCGCTCATCGTCGCAGCTCTCTGCGCAAGAGGCTTACCAACGGAATCGGCACTACATCCGAACGGATTCGGTCTTCACTGGCGCAAGGTGCGCGATAGTTCGCACGGCTTGCGGACTATCTCGGCCCACGCGATGCTCGGATGGATTTCCCACCCTTATCCCTCGAAACAGGAAGAGTCGCGTTGGCACGCGTGTCGCTCTGGCTGTCATCGGAATCTTTGTAAGACGAGGATTGCGGCGCCGCTCACATGGCGAGCGATGAACCGACTTTCCCTCCGATCAGGAGAAGTCCGATGAACAAGAAACTGATGATGTTGCTCGCCGTATGCGCGGTCGCTGCGATGCCGTTGATGTCAACGCATGCAGTCAGCGCGCAAGGCGAGCCGAAGCCGAAGCAATTCTGGTGGCCCGATCAACTCGACCTCTCGCAACTTCGGCAGCACGACGCCAAGTCCAACCCGCTGGACAAGGACTTCGACTACGCCAAGGCTTTTGCCAGCCTTGACCTCAACGCCGTCAAGGCGGACATCAAGACGGTCCTCACGACCTCGCAGCCGTGGTGGCCGGCCGACTACGGGAACTATGGTCCGTTCTTCATCCGGATGGCCTGGCATGCTGCCGGTACATACCGAGTGGGTGATGGGCGCGGCGGTGCGGGCGGCGGTCAGCAGCGATTCGAGCCCGAGAACAGCTGGCCAGACAACGCTAATCTCGATAAAGCGCGTCGGCTGCTCTGGCCGGTGAAGCAGAAGTACGGTCAGAAGATCTCGTGGGCCGATCTGATGGTCCTGGCCGGTAACGTCTCGCTGGAGTCCATGGGCTTCAAGCCTTTCGGCTTTGCAGGCGGACGCCGGGACGAGTGGGAGCCTGACCTGGTCTACTGGGGGCCAGAGAAGAAGTGGCTGGCCGATGAGCGTCACAGTGGCGACAGGATGCTGGAGAACCCGCTCGCGGCCGTGCAGATGGGACTGATCTACGTGAACCCCGAGGGCCCGAACGGCAAGCCGGACCCGGTGGCGGCCGCGAAGGACATTCGCGAAGCCTTCGGTCGCATGGCGATGAACGACGAGGAAACGGTGGCGCTCATCGCAGGTGGCCATACCTTCGGGAAGACACATGGCGCCCACCCGCCATCCGAGTGCGTGGGCCCCGAGCCCGCAGCCGCAGGCCTTGAGCAGCAGGGATTGGGGTGGACGAACAAGTGCGGCACGGGCAACGCGGGCGACACGGTCACCAGCGGCCTCGAGGGCGCATGGACCTACAACCCGACGGCCTGGACCAACGAGTTCTTCATCAACCTGTTTGGCTTCGAGTGGGTGCAGACCAAGAGCCCCGGCGGCGCCACGCAGTGGATCCCCGCCAATGGCGAAGGCGCCAACCGCGTGCCCGACGCGCACGACAAATCGAAGCGACATCCGCCGACCATGCTGACGACCGACCTCGCGCTGCGGTTCGATCCGGCGTACCAGAAAATTTCGAAGCGCTTCCTCGATAACCCCGAGGAGTTCAGGCTCGCGTTTGCAAAGGCGTGGTTCAAGCTGACGCACCGCGATCTGGGCCCGCGGTCCCGTTATCTCGGGCCGGAGGTTCCGCGTGAGGACCTGATCTGGCAGGATCCGCTTCCCAAAGTCGATCATCCGCTGATCAACGCGAAGGACGTCGCGAGCTTGAAGTCGAAGATTCTCGCGTCGGGCCTCACCGGTCCCGAACTCGTGAGGACGGCCTGGGCATCGGCGGCGACATTCCGCGGCACCGACATGCGCGGCGGCGCAAACGGTGCTCGCGTGCGCCTCGCGCCGCAGAAGGATTGGGAGGTCAATAATCCGAGCGAGCTCGCCAAGGTACTGGGTCGTCTGGAAGCGCTCCAGAAGGACTTCAACGTCGCCAACGGAAAGAAGACGGTCTCGCTCGCCGACCTGATCGTACTGGGCGGCGGCGCCGCCATCGAGCAGGCCGCGAAGCAGGCGGGGCTCACGGTGCAGATGCCCTTCACGCCTGGTCGCACCGACGCCTCGGTGGAGCAGACCGATGCCGCGTCGTTCGCTGTGCTCGAGCCGACCGCAGACGGGTTCCGGAACTACTTCGGCAAAGGTCAACGCCGCTCGCCGGCGGAGATGCTGGTCGACAGAGCCAGCATGCTGACACTGAGCGTGCCCGAGATGACCGTGCTGGTCGCCGGCATGCGGGCTCTGAATGCCAATGCCGGACAGTCGGCGCACGGGGTGTTCACCAATCGGCCCGGGACGCTGAGCAACGACTTCTTCGTCAACCTGCTCGACATGTCCACCAAGTGGAGCCAGTCCTCGGAGGCGGAAGGTCTTTACGAGGGACTCGATCGCGCGACCGGCAAGGTCAAATGGACGGCGACCCCCGTTGACCTGGTGTTCGGATCGAACTCCGAGCTGCGCGCCGTGGCGGAGGTCTATGCTGCAGCCGACGGACAAGAGAAGTTCGTGCGGGACTTTGTGAACGCATGGGCCAAGGTAATGACCCTCGACCGCTTCGACCTGCAGTGACGACGTGGCGCCGCATACGATGCTGACATCCCTGACGATCGTCGCCGTACTGTCCGGAATGCCGGAACGGCTACTCGCACAGGACAGACCCTGCGCCGATCGTCGAAGCTGTCGTTGGTCGCAGCGGCTTCATCGACGAGGTCTGGGACTACTTCACCACGGTTGGCGTCGGTGCCCGATGGTTCGTCACACCGCGACTGGCAATCGGGCCCGAGGTTTCCTATCTGAGCGGCAACTTCGATAGCCTCGAAGCCTCGAGCCTCATCGTCAGCGGCAACATCACGTTCGATTTCATCCGCGACGACGGCAGGCGGCCAGTCGTGCCGTATCTGGCAGCCGGCGGAGGCTTCATGCGACAGAAGACACTGGTGGGGACCGGACCGGGATCGACAGCACTCGCGCCGTTCACGTCGAGTGAAGCCACGGCGTCTGGCGGCATTGGCGCCCGCATCGCCCTCGGCTCGCATGTATTCGTCGCGCCGGAGTTTCGCCTGGGATGGGAACCAGAGACGCGCATTGACGGTGACAATCGGGATCAAGCCAGGCGGGCGGCCACAAGAAACCAACGACTGACTGTTGTCTGGTCAGCATCGTCAGGTCAGACCGAGACTGCGTAATGGGAGGCGAGGTGCGAACTATTCCCGCGCGTGGGGGAATTTCAACGGTCGATGCCGCGCGGGACGACGTGTGAGCTTGCTGTGCCCTCGGAAGATCGCTATCGCAGAGGGCACCCTCCTGACGGGAGGGCGGCACAGCCATTGCTCAATGACTCAACTCAAGGAGTTGCCAATGCATCTGCGATCACAGGCCGCTCGCCTCTTCAGCCTCGATCGCAGTCGCTGTGCACACGTGCTGTCGACGCTCGTCCAGCGCGGCGCACTCGTAACGAATGGCCGTGGCTTCAGCATTGCCACTGCCTGGCGCCGTTCCGCGTAGTGAACGTCCCATGAATCCGATATCGTCACGCGCGACCGCATCAAGGACTGACCGAGTCCTGCTCGAGGGACCCCACTCACGCCGGAAGGAGTTGTGGCTCGTCCTGCGAGCCTTTGCCGACTTGATCCACGGATTCCGAACACTCCACTTCGTCGGGCCGTGCGTGACCGTCTTCGGTTCGGCGCGCTACGGCGAGTCACATCCCTTGTACGAGCTCGGACGCGAAGTGGGCCGGGGGGTGACCGAACTCGGATTCACAGCGATGACCGGTGGCGGCCCTGGTCTCATGGAGGCGGTGAACCGGGGCGCGCGCGAGGCGGGAGGCCGTTCTGTCGGGTGCAACATCGAGTTGCCCAAGGAGCAGTTGCCAAACCCGTATCTCGATCACTCCATCACATGTCGATACTTCTTCGTCCGCAGGGTCCTGCTCTTCAAGTACTCGGTACGCATTCATCGGACTACCTGGCGGACTCGGTACACTCGACGAGCTCTTCGAGGCATTGACCCTGATTCAAACCGGGAAGATCGCACACTTTCCCGTCGTGCTGATTGGCACTGAGTATTGGCGCCCGCTTCAGGATCTGCTTCGACATCTGGCTGCAGCGCGTACGATCGACGAACAGGATCTCGAGCTTCTACTGGTCACGGACTCCGTGAGTGCCGCGCTCGAACATATCCAGCGACACGCAGTGGAACCGTTCGGGCTCGTTCGCAGACACCTGCGGCCATCCACCTGGTTGGGTGAACGCAAGGTAGCGCAGCGACCTCCACCCCCCGCACCGCGAACGACGGACACGCCGATCGCGCCCCGCGTCGCGTGAATGGGCAAGCCACTGGCGTACAACGCGACGGTCGTTGGCCGCACCGACCTGACCGATACCCTCGCGACCTTCCTGATCCAGCCCGATACGCCCCCACCGACGCGCCCGTGGTTCACCGCGGGGCAGTACTGCGTGCTCGGCCTGAACAACAGCGAGAGGCCGAGTCTCGGTTCGGTTCGCCGTGCCATGTCCATCGCATCGGCGCCCGAGGCTGACCTTCCTCTCGAGTTCTACATTCGGTACGTGGCCACGCCGACGTCACAGAACCCTCTGACGCACTTGTTGTGGAAGCTTGGGACGGGCGCTCGAATCTACCTGCGTTCCGTCGCGGCTGGCGTGTTCACCATCAAGGACACCGTTGGCATCGACGATGCTCGCATTCGCGTGATGGTCGCGGCAGGTACGGGGGCGGCGCCTTTCATCAGCATGATCCGCAGCGAGGTACGTCGGAATCCGTTCGCGGACTTGTCGAAGTGGGTGCTGCTGCACGGCGCGTCGTATGCGCGTGAGCTCGGATACCGCCCGGAGCTCCTGGAGTTGTCGAAGACCAACCAGCTGAAGTACTGGGGCACGGTGAGCCGCCCGAGCGAGTCCGGCGACTGGTCGGGTGACGTGGGTCGCGTGGAATCGTTTTTCGAACCGAACCGCCTATCCGATCTCGAGCATCGCCTCGGGTTGCCGGCCGGCGGTTTGATGCCGGACCGCGCGGTGATCTTTGTCTGCGGGTTGACTGGAACGATCGGCGGTACACTCGTCCTGTTGTTCGACCGCGGGTTCATCCCCCACGCCCAGGCGATCCGCGACGCGCTCGGCGTCCCGCCGGACGTCAGCGACAGCATTTTCTACGAGTTGTACGACCCTACGCCGGTGATCGACATCAATGATCCGGCTGTGATTGAACCACTGCGCACGCGTATACAGACGGCACTGGCCAGGCACTCATGATGCCGCTCGTGCCCCGCCCCGGGCTGTGGCTCTGCATGGCGGGTGCGACGCTTGGAGCAGTCGGGCTGCTCGGCCACATCCTGGGCCTGAACGTGCTCACCACGATCGTGCCTGGCCAGCCCGCCATGATGCCGAATACGGCACTTGGTCTCGTGCTGATCGGCAGTGCCGGAGCACTTCGACAATCGCCATCGCCAGGGCGAGTGCACAAGGCACTGTCCGTGACGGCCGCCTTGATCGTGCTCGCCATCGGCATCGGGACTTTGGCGGAGTACGCGCTCGACGTCAATCTGCACATCGATCAATTGCTGCTTGCCACGGGCACTGGTCCTGCGTCGGGGCGCCCCTCGCCGCCAACGGCGCTGGCGCTCACACTCCTCGCTGTTTCAATCCTCCTCAGTGACGTCCGCCCGGCTGCGGCTGCGCGTCCATCGGAATGGCTGGTGTTCTCCGCCAGCGTGACGGCGCTGACGGCCCTCATGGGAGTCATCTTCGGCGCCGGACCGCTGTATCGATTGAGCAGTTCACCCGTCATAGGGGTCGCTGTGCCGACGGCGACGAGTCTGCTCCTGACGTCGATGGGCTTGCTGCTCGAACGGCCCACAGCCGGCATCATGCGCGTGGCGACGTCGACGGGCCCGGGCGGAGTCCTCCTGAGACGCCTCGTCGTGCCAGCCATCCTCGCGCCGGTGATGCTTGGGTTGGTTGTGATGCGATTCGCCGCGGCCGTGGGGATCGAGGATCCCCCGGTCGTCGTCGCCATGCTGGCCGCCATACTGACGGCGGCTGGTGTGTTCGTACTCACTCTCATCGCGGTGCCTCTCAATCGTACACACGAGGCGCTCGAGGCGAGCCGCATGCGGACGAGGAGTCTCGTCGAGCAGGCCCCTGATGGAATCTTCGTGGCGGATCTGCACGGGCGTTACACCGATGTCAACGACGCCGGATGCCGCCTGCTTGGCTTTGCTCGCGAGGAGATCATCGGAAAGACCATCGTCGACCTCATTCCGCCGGAGGATGTCGATCGGCTCGTGCAGGCGAGGGAACAGCTACTCGCGGGGGCGACGAGTTTCGCCGAGTGGCGACTCCGTTCCAGGGACGGCAGCTACCTGCCTGTGGAGGTGAGCTCGAAGATTCTTCCCGATGGCCGCTGGCAGGGTTTCGTTCGCGACATCAGCGAGCGGAAGCGCCTCGAGAACGAGCTGCGGTTGTCCGAGGAGAAGGCGACCGGGATCCTCTCGATCTCGTCCGACGCGATCATCTCCGTGGACGAGGGTTACCGAATCACGCTGTTCAACGAGGGCGCGGAGAAGATCTTCGGCTACTCGAAGACGGAGGCGATCGGGGCTTCGCTCGACATCCTCATCCCGGAGCGCCTGCGTGGCATCCATCGTCACCACGTCGCACAGTTTGCGACAGATTCCGGGGTGGCCAGGACGAATGGGGACGAGGGATGCTCTCATCGTAGGCCGCCGCAAGAACGGCGAGGAGTTCCCCGCCGGTGCCGCCATCTCGAAGCTGGAGGTTGCAGGGACGCGAATTCTGACCGTGGTTCTCCGCGATATCACCTACCAGAAGCGAATCGAGAACGAGCAGAGGTTCCTCGCAGAGGTCGGGCCGGTTCTGGCCACCTCACTCGACTACGAGGAAACCCTATCGCGGATTGCCGAACTCGCCGTGCACAGTCTCGCGGACTGCTGCATTGTCGATCTCGTCGAGGACACGGATGACGTGCGGCGCTTGAGGGTCGTCAGCCGCGATCCCTCTCACGCCAGGACTTGTGAAGTACTGCGTGTCCTGGTCGACCAGAAACTCCCGCACCTGATCCGTTCCGCGCTGGAGTCGAGACAACCAGTTCTCATCCCGCGCGTTTCATCTCAGGACCTCGAGGCTCTCGCTCTGACCGACGATCACCTCGAGGCGCTTCGCGCCATTGAACTGCAGTCGGTCATGGCCATCCCGCTCCTTGCGCAAGGGAGACTCCTGGGCGCCATTACGCTGTTGTCGTCGACCCGCTCGCGAATCTACGGGCATGAGGATCTGCGCGTGGCGCACGAACTCGCCGAGCGCGCGGCGCTGGCGGTCGAGAACGCCCGTCTCTATCGCGCCGCTCAGCGCGCCATTCAGGTCAGAGACGAGGTGCTCGGCATCGTGGCTCACGATCTGCGAAACCCGCTATCGACGATTCTGGTCGAGGCTCACATTCTTCGCGAGCGCGGGACCGAGGTTCAGACTCGTGCATCCGGCGAAGCCATCAAACGTGTCGCGACCCGGATGAATCGCCTGATCCAGGACCTGTTGGATGTCGCCCGCATGGAGGCCGGCCGCCTGGCAGTCGCACCAAGCCGCCAGTCCGCAGCAGACGTGGCCTCGGCCGCCGTCGACGCCCACAAGTCGCTGGCATCGTCCGCATCGCTCGAAATCCGACTCGAGGTGCCGCCCTCTCTTCCCGATATCAGAGCGGACCGGGATCGCCTTCTCCAAGTGTTCGACAATCTCATTGGCAACGCCATCAAGTTCACTCCGCCGGGTGGATGCATTACGGTCGGAGCGGAATTGAAGCAGCAAGACGTGCTCTTCTACATTCGAGATACGGGACCGGGCATCCCTCTCGACGATCAACCTCACCTGTTCGATCGGTTCTGGCAGGCGCGCAGGGAAGGGCGCAGCGGCGCAGGACTGGGTCTCCCGATCGTCAAGGCCATCGTCGAGGCTCACGGGAGACGCGTCTGGGTGGAGAGCACGCCAGGGCACGGAACCACGGTGCTCTTCACGATTCCGACTGCGCCGCGCACCGACCAGACTAGCTTGACTGTCTAGATCTCGTCACCGCCAACTACGGCGATGTTGTTGTGAATCGCGACCGCGCCGTCAGCGGGTGTGCCGTTACGCAGCGTCAGCGTCCCCACGTTGACGAACGGACCCGCGTCTGTTGCCTTAGAAACAGGTCCGCAAGGCGGTCAGTGCGAGCCTGAACATTTCCGCACGCGGCTCGTGAATTTCGACTGTTCCGTGCGCTTCACTGAGCGGGAGCGATCGAGAACGCACCCTCTCCCTGAACTATCGCCAGACAAGCGTCATCTGCACGCTGCGGTAAAGGAGGAGCACACCGTACTTGCCTGCGAGCCGGAAAGGCCGGACCACGTAGTACAGCCACGCAAAGATGCGACAGTATTCATACGCCTGTGCTCCCGTCCGAGAACTTGAGCTCGCGAAAAGCGAGTCATGTACCCGTTTCTCCCCTGACACTCACGCGAAAGCTGAACGGATCCTGCGTAGCGAGGCGGATGATGAACGTGACGGTCACTGATTCGCCGGCCGAAAGGATGCCGTCGCCGATGTCTGGCGACAGTGTGGCGCCAACCCCTCCGGCACCGGCATCAGCGTTCACGAGCTCGTTGCTGCCTGTCAGCTCGGTCACGTCGAAAAATGGGTTGCGAATGGACGTGTCGCTCGTGTTGGTGAAGGTCGCGACGATATAGAACTTCTTGCCTCGAGTTTCCGTGACGACATCTTCCAGCGCGATCAGATCGTCAAGTACTGCGTAGGCTCCGCTGGCGCGCTGGCAGCCGCCAGTGATGTTGTTCAACGGGTCGCGCGGGCATGAGTCGGCCCCATCACGAATACCATCTCGATCGCTATCCGCGACATAGACTTCGATCCGGGAGACTCCTGTGTTGGCGAAAATCGTGTCGTCGCTAATCGCACTCCCTCGGAGTGAAACCGCCGATCCAGAAGGTGTCAGCCGTGCCACACGGTTCCAGGTGTCGACCCCACCTTCGTTGCGGGCAAACACAAAGGTGACGGCAACCGGCCCCGTCGTGTTCACAACGGCCATGTTGCCGCTGATGCCAACCTTGCTTCCGAAGGTGCCTATGGGGGGGAAGGGGGGGCCAATCTCCGCCGGCAGCAATCGCGCGACTTCGCCCCACAGGTCAGGTCCGCCATGATGGCGCTCAAAGATGCGCGCAACTGGGGGCCTGATGGATCCGACGATCGTGGTGTCCCCACTGATCGATACTTCAGCCGGAAAGGTATCCATACCGGGCCCGAGTGGCAGTGTCGCGACCATGCCCCACGCATGTGGGCCGCCCTGATCGCGAGTAAATACGTACGCCGACGTACTCGAAAAGAATCCATCCGGGGCGAAGCGTGGCGAGAACGCTCCGACAACCACCGTATCCCGATCAATCGCGACGCTGTGCCCGAAAACATCAATCATCCCGGCAACGGGATTTGGCGGGCCCATTACGCCTTGCGACCTCGTCCCACGCGTTCGAGCCGACATCGGCCCGCTCGAACACGTATGCAACGCCCGGTCCTTCCAGGGGAGGCTCCGGCGCTGGCGCTCCCACGACGAGCGTCGACTCATGAACGGCGACGCTCGTACCGAAGGAAGTGGCATTCGTGTTACCACTCAATCTCCCGACCTCCTGCCAGCTCTGGTTGCCCGGTGCGCGCTGGAAGACATAGGCGGTGCCGTCAGCCCCGACGACAGTCGTCCTGCCGTCTGTTGCGACGCTCTTGCCGAAACCAGATGCCGCGTCGCTCGAGACCAGCGTCGCGCTCTGAGACCAATGGTCGTCGGCCGATTCCCGTTCGAACACATGCACGACGCCGTCACCGCCGACGACCGCGGTGTGGCCGGAGAGCGAGACAACTCCCCCTGCAGGCATCCCATCGTCGAGCGTCAAAATCTCGACCTTGTTGAAGAGATCTTGAGTGGTTTGGCTCAGGGCTATGGATGCGGTCGCCATCACCAGGATGACGGCGCCAAATGAGATCACAAGTCGCTTCGTCGGGGTCTGCGATCGTGCTGAATTCATCTGATCCTCCTTGTGGGCAAGCCGCCGCACCCGGGGCTCTCTTCGTCTCTCGCGTCAGATGCGTTGTGCGAGGGTGTTACGAACAAGTTCCCCGGCGAGCCGATCGACGCGCGCGTTTGTCGGCGAGTTACGTGGCGACATGCGAGTGAAACCGGCGGCACGCGTCAGTGAGCGAGATGTCGTGCAAGTTGCCGATGATGTCGTCACCGGCATTTCGAGCGTCCGCGCTCGCTTCGCAAGCACGACGAACGTGTTCTATGGTGTCTGTGGTTCGGGCGTACCTCTGACGTTCACGAAGAACGTAAACGGGTCCGACGACGCCAGCTGGATGCGGAAGGTCGCCGTCACCGGCTCGTCGGGCGAGAGGACGCCATCGCCCACGTCCGGCGACAGCGTGGCACCAACCCCGCCGTTGCCCCCGTCGGCGTTGATCAGCACGTTGTCACCCGAGAGATCTGTCACCTCGAAAAACGGGTTACGCAGAGGCGTCTCACTCGTGTTGGTGAAGGTGGCTGTGACAACGAACTCCGAGTCGCGCGTGTCCGTGGTGACATCGCCGAGCGTGATGAAGTCGTTCAACAGGGAATACGCGCCGCTCGCGCGCTGACACCCGCCCCCGGTGTTATTGAAGGGGTCGCGCGGGCACGGATCGCGGGCATCCCGGATCCCGTCGCCGTCCACGTCGCGAGACGAGCACCTGCACAGCGTTGTTGGGAGGTTGTTGCTCGGAATCGCGCCACACCACGACACGGATACGGTGTCGCCGCTGACTGACACTGACGCGAACTAATCGGACCTACCGCCAGGACCGGGAGGGGTAGAATCGCCGGGCCAAGCAGGCTGACCTGCCCCAGGCGTTCTGGCCGCCTCCACAGCGGGGGAGTTCGAATAGTGATGGGGCTTGCAACCTTGGTTGCGAGCAAGGATGCTTACGCCTGTGGAACAAGCGTAGATGAGTTGCCGACGATGTAGTCCCCGCTGATTCGCGCGGCGAACTCCGGAGGTACCCCAGAGACGGAGGCACTCTGACCCCAAGCATTGGGGCCGCCGAAGTTGCGCTCGAACACCTGAACCTACCGGGGCCGCCTAGCTCCCCGCTCCCAATCACGGCCGTGTCGCCGTTGAGGTCGGCGTTGCCGGGAAAGGGACGAGGACCCGAAGCCGATTCGCTTCACGAGCGTCCACTGGTCCTCGGCATCGGTATCACGGTCGAAGATGTACAAGCGTCCCTCGCCCCTCAGGGCCTGCTCGACATCCATGCACGAGCGCCGTGTTCCCGCTAATAGCAACATCGGATCCGAAAACGCACGTCGAGCCGTTGGCGCCTCCAGCTGCGCCACTTCGGCCCAGGTGCCGCCCGTGCGTCTGAAGATGTACACGCACGCCAGGCGATGGAGGGCCAATCGCGCTCGTGATCGCCTGCTCATCGCTGATGTCGACCCTCGTTCCAAAGTTGGGATTGCCGTCGGGGGCCGCGATCTTGATGATCTCGCGCCACACCGGTGCACGGGCAAAGAAGTACACAGCGCCTTCGGCGCCGACAATGGCCGTGTCGCCGTCGACCGCGAACGAGCGTCCAAATCCGGCGGCGGCATCGCTCGGTGTCAACACTGCGACCTGGGCCCACGCATCGGTGACGGGGTCGCGCTCAAACACATAGATACCTTCATCTGCCCCGATCAGGAGCGTGTCGTCATCCACGTCCGTGGGCCCGGGCGGCATCAGCTCCGCCTGCAGGACGAATGGTCCGAGCGTTGACTGCGGATCGATCACTGGTTGTGCCCAGACCGATCCGGTTATCGACAGTACCCACAGGGCCACTGCGGCGGCTGCGCACAAGAACCGCGCAGCAATTGGCGCACTGGACATGACGACCTCCTTTGACGAACACAGAGAAGAGCGATCACGAATTCACATCAATCGACTCGCCCGGCGAGAGCACGTCGTCCGTTCCGGCATTCGGGCGAGCCGCGCTCCCGTCGCACCCGGCCGGCGTCTAGGAGCACATTGCTCCGGACAGATCAACCACCCTGAAAGAACCCGCTTCGTCGAGAAATCGTGCCCACCTGCGTCGCTGAGGTTGGAAGATTCCAGACTCACCGCTGATTCTGTCCGCCTCTTCACCGAGGCGAGGAGGCGCTCCGATCGAATCGGAGTGCCGTTGGTACGAAGAGGCGGACTCACGTGCAGCGTGTGATGGTGCGGTTACTGCAATTGCTCCGCACTCCGACCGTTCTCGACACCGTCCTGAGATAGCAGTTGAATGGCGCCGACGTGTTCCCGCCTGGTTCGCTGGCCGGCGCATAGACTCTCTACGGCACGGGATCTCCGTGAAACGTCACAAAGAATTGAAATGGATTCGATGTGCGGAGCCGAATCCGAAAGTTGACGGTCATCGATTCGCCGGGAGACAACACGCCATCACCGACGTCCGGCGAGAGCGTGGCGCCGATGCGCCCGCGGCCCGCGTCGCCGTTCAGGAGCACGTTGTGCCCGGTCAGCTCGGTGACCTCGAAGAACGGATTCTGCACGGCCGTGTCGCTGGTGTTGGTGAACGTGGCGGTGATGATCTGCCGCCGGCCGTGCGTCTCCGACGTGACGTCGCCCTGGGCGATCAGCTCGTCCAGGACGGGGTGGACCGCGCTGGCGCGTTGGCAGCCGCCCGCGACGTTGTTCAACGGATCGCGCGGGCAGGGATCGAGCCGGTCGCGCACGACCGTCGCGGTCCCTGTCCGCGACATACACGTCAATCGCTCCGCCGGGCACCGAGGCTGTGTTCACCAGGGCGGTGTCCAGACTGATCGCCACCGCCTGACGAAGACCGAGGGTCGACAAGCCCAACTGGGACGCGCGCGACTTCGCCCCACGCGTTCATGCCCTCTTGGTTGCGCGTAAGAATATGAACACTTGGAAAGGATAGGGACGCCGCGAAGCGGCCATCAATGAGTAAGTCTCCATCGATGTCGACCCACATGACCTGGCGCCGCCTTCCGGCCGATTTCGGTCCACAGGGTCGGGTCCTGTCGATCTGCCTGGAAGATCACCAGGCGGCCGCCGCCCTGCGAGGTATCGGTGCCGCCGACTGCGGTATCGTCGCTGATCGACACCACGACGCGATTCGCATCGAAGCCCGCACCTGGCAAATTCAGTGACGTGTCGAGCGACCACTCGCTCAGCTCGCCATTGCGCGAGAAGACATAGGCTATCGGCAGGAGGAAGTTAGTCGTGGGCCTCGACGCTCCTACGATCAGCCTATCGCCGTCGATGGAAACGCTGCCGCCGAATACGTCTCTCCAGGGCACCTACTGGGCCTCCCATGAGCCTCGTGGCCTCGCCCCACGAATTTCGGCCATTCTGATCTCGCTCGAACACATACGCGACACCCGGTTCAACGACGGAATCCGGAGCTGGTGCGCCCACCACCACCGTCGTTCCGCTGATGCTGACGCTGGCGCCGAAGCTGCCACTGTTCGCGTCGCCAGTCAGCTTCGTGACCTCCTGCCAGCCCCGTCTCTTGCGCTGGAACACGAAGGCGCCACCGTCGGCCCCGATCACGATCGTGTGGCGGTCGACGTCAACGCTCTGGCCGAACCCCGATGTCCCATCGCTCGGGGTCAGCGTTGACGCGTGCAGCCAGTGGTCGCCATTCGCGTCCCGTTCGAACACATGCACGATGCCCGCTCCGCCGACAACGGCGATGTCACGGGAGATCGACGTATTCCCTGTCGCCAGCGTCCCGTCGCTGAGCGTCAACGTCTCCACTTTCGTGAAGAGATCGGGCGTCGCCTGACCCCACGCGGCAGGCGCGGTGGCGACGATCAAGACGATGACGGTCAATGAGACCGTCACGTGCGTGGTCGGGTGGTGCGAGCGGTGTGACCTCATTCAACTCTCCTTGCGCGGGTCGCGCCCCTGTGTGCTCGCCGCGCCGAGCGATCGAGCGCGACGAGATCTCGCCTTCTGCACCGTGGACCAAACTATGGCACCGGATCTCCGTGAAGCGTCACGAAGAATTGAAACGGATTCGATGTGCGGAGCCGAATCCGAAACGTCACGGTCATCGATTCGCCGGGAGACAGGACGCCATCGCCCACGTCGGGCGAGAGCGTGGCGCCGATGCGCCCGCGGCCCGCGTCGCCGTTCAGGAGCACGTTGTGCCCGGTCAGCTCGGTGACCTCGAAGAACGGATTCTGCACCGCGGTGTCGCTGGTGTTCGTGAACGTGGCGGTGATGATCTGCCGCCGGCCGTGCGTCTCCGACGTGACGTCGCCCTGCGCGATCAGTTCGTCCAGCACGGCGTGGACCGCGCTGGCACGTTGGCAGCCGCCCGCGACGTTGTTCAAGGGATCGCGCGGGCAGGGATCAGCTCCGTCTCGTAGGCCGTCACGATCGGTGTCGGCGACATACACCTCGATGGGCGTCTGTTGCGGAGGGCTGAAGACGCGATCGACGACCAGCGTCGTGTCGCCGCTGATCGCGACGTCGCATGGCGCCGATGACGCCAGAGCAACGCGCGCCACTGCGGCCCCACGAGTCCGACGCGCCCTGATTGCGGGCGAACACGCACGCTCCCGGTGCGTGCCGACTCCACGACGGCCAGGTCGCGGTTGACGCTCACGCTACCCGATCCTGAAGACGTGCGGAATGGACGTCTCGCCGTCACGTCTACAAAGCCCCATGCGTTCGCCCCCCTTGATCTCGTGCGAAGATGCGCGCATGGGAAAGCTAGACGGGATCCAGCGATCACCGTATTACGGCTGATCGACACGGTCGCCGGCGTCCGCATCCGGAATGCCGAACGCGCCGAAATCACTGTCCAGTGTGGCGACCCATGCCCCACGCGTTCGGGCCGTCCGTGATCGCGCGAGAAGACGTACGCGCGTCACGAAGATAGTCCCCCGCTCGGCGCCAGCGACAACCTGGTCGCGATCGATCGACACACTCGATCCGAAAAAGTCCGGAAGGCCGAGAAAGCCGGGAGGGATCAGGGAATGAGCTCTCAGTCGTGCAATCTCGCCCCAGGCGCTCGCGCCGCCTTCATCCCGCTCGAACACGTACGCGAGGCCAGGGTCTCCAAGCAGGCCGGGGCGAGTGGATGCGACGATCTGGGGCGCGCCGACGACGACCGTAGTGCCGCTAACGGCGACGCTCTCGGCGAAGCTGAACGCGTTCGTGTCGCCGGACAGCTTCGGGATCTCCTGCCAGCCCGATTCCCGGTATGCGCGCGAACACGAAGGCGGCACTGTCGGCACCGACGACGATCGTCCTGCCGTCGACGGCCACGCTCCGACCGAACCGGGACGTCCCATCGCTCGGGGTCAGCGTGGCGGTGTGCAGCCAATGGTCGCCGTCCCGTTCCCGGCGGAACACCTGGACGACGCCGTCGTCGCCGACGACGGCCGTGTTGCCGGAGATCGACGCGATCCCGGACGCCGGTGTGCCGTCGCTGAGCGTCAGCGTCTCCACCTTGGTGAAGAGATCTGGCGTCGCCTGGCCCCGGGCAGCAGACGCAAAGGCGATGACCAGGACAACGACGTTGAACGAAATCGCCAGGCGTGTGGTTGCCGTCGTGCCATCGTGCTGAATTCACACCAGACTCTCCTGCGGGCCAGAGTCGACTAGCGCGCTTTTCAGCCTCTGGACCCTGTTCGAGCCGAGAGATGGGTTCGTGAGTTTCAGTGAACGCGCCTTTGATGGCTGCGAGCGCCACGCTGAGCGCGAGGAACGCTGCACAGGCGGGTCCGGCCGGCAGATCGAAGTAGAACGACGCGGCAAGTGCCAGCGACGGCACCAGGACGCCGAGACCGGCCGCGACGATGAAAGTCGCCCGAATGCTCGACGTCAGGAGGAGCGCGGCCATCGCGGGCAGCGTTAAGAGCGCGAACGTCGAGAGGGCGCCGATCTCGTGAACCGCGCCCGCCGCAATACCGCCGATCAGGAGATTGATGGCGAGAGACCACCATCTGGTCTTGACACCGGCAACCCTGGCCGCTTCTGCATCGAAGGTCACCAGCAGGAACCTGCGCCACAACAGAAGCTGCAGCAGGCCGACGACGGCAGCCTCGATCAGCAGCGCGATCACGTGGCTGGTCTGAATCGCGAGCACGTTGCCGAACAGTAAGTGCAACGTGTCCACGTTGCCGCCGGCCGCCTGAGAAAGTATGAGCACGGTGGCAGCCGCGGCGGCAGCGTAGGCCCAACCCATCAGCGATTCGTCCGAGACCCGCGTCGACGAACCGACCTCGCCAAGGCCGGCGGCGGCCACGATGCCTGCCGCGACCGACAGCGTGACCGGAGGCCAGCCGAGTGTTTCCGCAACCGCTGCTCCGAGTGTCGCGGCGTTGGCGAGGACGAGACCGAAGAACACGACGCGCCGGATGGCGAGATAGACACCCAGCATACCGAGCGACATGCCGGTCGCGACCGACGCGAGCAGCGCCATCTGCATGAACACAGGTTCAAACATGGCTGTCTCCGTTGCCCACCACCAAAGTTCGTCGTCCCGCGACGATGCCGATATGCACTGGAACACCATACAAAGCACCCAGGCGTTCTTCTCTCAGCACGTCGTTCATCGCGCCCTGAAGAATGTTGTGGTCGCCCATGAGCATGATGGAGGTGGCGAGGTTCAGCACGATTGGCAGCAAGTGCGTGACGATGACGATCGTCACGCGCCGGCGCTGATTCAGGCCGCGCAGGAACTCGATCATCGCGGCCTCACTGGCGATGTCCATACCCGCGGTCGGCTCATCGAGCACGAGTACATCCGGTTCGCCGGCAAGCGCGCGCGCCAGCAACACCCGCTGCTGCTGCCCCCGCGACAGGGTGCGGAAGAGTCGCGGTGCGAGTGCCTCGTCGCCGAGCAAGCCGAGCGCGCGCAGTGCCGCGTCCTGATCCGCGGTGCCAACCCGATGGAAAGCGCTGCTGCGAGCTGTCAGTCCCATCAGCACGACTTCGAGAACCGTGATCGGGATATTGCTGTCGATCCGATCGCGCTGCGGCACGTAGCTGATACTCAGACCGTTGTGTCTTGCCACGTGACCGTCGAGGGGCGTCAACAGCCCGAGCATCGTCTTGAGCAAGGTGGTCTTGCCAGACCCGTTTGGGCCGACAATCCCCAGGATCTCCCCTCGTGCGACTTCGAACGAGAAGTCATTGAAAAGGACCCGTCGGCCATAGCCCAGCCTGAGGTTGTCCCCCTTCAACACCCAATCGCTCAAGGGTGCCCTATGGCTCATGGTGGTACTCACGAACTGGTCAGGCGCAATCACGGTGCCAGCCAGCAACACGGCTAAATCAGGCCCGCCCGAGAGACTCGCCATCTTTCGCGGGGAAAAATGCCCAGCGATGGGACTGGATACGCGGCGCTAGCATTGTCGTTGGCACCGTGTGCGGAGGTAACCATGCGTCTGTCTTCCCTCATGAGTGGGTTCGTGGTGGCCGGTCTGGTCAGCGTACCAACCAGCGCAAGAGCGCAGACGCCGGCCGGCGGCATGCAGGAGGAAATCCAGCAGCTCAGGAAAGACTTCGACGCGCTGAAGCAGGACTACGAGGCGCGCCTGGCGGCGCTCGAAGCGAAGTTGACCGCCGCTCAGAGTGCGACTGCAGCGGCGCTCGCCCGCCCAGAATGCGGTGGCAACCGCCGAGGGCACAGCACTTCCTGTGTACAGCGGGGCTGCTTCGGGATCGAAGATCTTCAATCCCGACATCGCCGTCATCGGCAATTTCCTCGGAACCGCCGGACACAACGACGTGGCGCCGTCCCCGGCGCTGGCGATACCGGAGTCCGAGGCGTCGTTCCAGGCCATCGTGGATCCCTACGCGCGCGCCGACTTCTTCCTGTCGTTCGGTGAAACGGGCGTCGACCTCGAGGAAGGGTATGCGACGTTCACCTCGCTTCCTGGCGGACTGCTCACGCGGGTGGGGAAGATGCGAGCGGCGTTCGGCAAGGTCAACATGTTTCACAGCCATGTCTCGCCGTGGGCGGACCGGCCGCTGGTCACCGAAAATCTCCTCGGCGGCGAGGAGGGACTGACCGACGCCGGCGTGTCGGTTGCGCGCCTCATCCCGAACCGGTGGCTGTTTCTCGAGGCGACGGGTCAGGTCTTCCGCGGTGACACCGAGGCGGATCTGTTCACGTCCAGCGAGCCGGGCGACCTCAGCTACGTCGCGCATCTGCGCGGGTATCACGACCTGTCCGAGTCGACCAACATCGATCTCGGGGTGTCATACTCGCGCGGGCATAACGCGGCCGGCATCGTCGACGGCACCGACGTGGGCCGCTTCACCACCGGCCTCTATGGCATAGACGGCACGGTACGCTGGCGGCCGCTCAGGCGGTCGATTTACCACTCGTTCATCGGCAGAACGGAACTCGTGTGGAGTCGACGGGAGCAGTTCGACGGACAGCAGAACGCCTTCGGCTACTTCGTCTCAGCCGACTATCAGCTCGCTCGCCGCTGGTTCACGGGGATTCGCTACGATCGATCCGATCGCGCAGACGATGCGACTGTTTTCGACCGGGGCGGGTCGCTCGTGCTCAGCTTCTGGCCGAGCGAGTTCAGCCAGGTACGCGGGCAATATCGTCGTATCAGGTACGCGTCGGATTCGACGGCCAACGAGCTGCTGTTCCAGTTGCTGTTTTCGATCGGTGCGCACGGCGCGCATCCGTTTTAGGAGGAACCATCGTGAGAAGCACTATTGCCGTCCTCTTTCTTGCGACGTGGCTGTGTCCGCTTACAGCGCTGGCACAGGGCAAACTCAACGTCATGACGACGACCGAGGATCTCGCGTCGATCGCGCGTGACATCGGCGGTGACCGCGTCGCCGTCGAAGTCACTGGCGAAGGGATACCAGGACCCGCACTTCGTCGAGGCCAAACCGAGCTTCATCCTCAAACTTCAGAAAGCCGATGTGCTCGTCGCCGTCGGTCGTGACCTCGAGATCGGCTGGTTGCCGCCGCTCACCACACAAAGCCGCAACGCGAAGATTCAGCCCGGCGGGTCTGGATATCTCGATGCCTCGCTGACGGCGCAGATCCTGGAGTTGCCACAGGGACAGATCACACGCGCGATGGGCGACGTGCACCCACTCGGCAATCCGCACTACTGGCTCGACCCCGAGAACGGCAAGCGGATCGCCAAGGCGATGGCCGACAAGTTCAGCGAACTGCGCGCTGGCGAGCGCGCGTACTTCGAGCAGCGCCTGGCCAGCTTCGTCAGTCGCCTGGACGAGGCGGAGAAGCGCTGGCTCGGGCTCATGGCTCCGTTCAAGGGCACGAAGGTCGTGACGTATCACCGCTCGTTTCCCAATTTCGCGGACCGTTTCGGTCTCGAGATCGTCGGCTACGTCGAACCGCGCCCCGGCATTCCACCAACGCCGCAACACACGCTGGATCTGATCGGCGAAATGAAGCGCTTGAATATCAAGCTGGTGCTGGTGGAGCCGTACTTCGATCTGAAGACCCCGAATTCAATCGGGCGCGCAACCGGCGCCGAAGTCCTGGTCATGCCCCCCTCGGTCGGCGGTGTGAAGGAAGCGAGCGACTACATCGCGCTGTTCGACTACGACGTCAATCTGCTCGTCACCGCGATCAAGAAGACGGCACAGTGAGAACACCATGGATCTGACCGTCCTCCAGTTTCTCGCAGCTCCGTTTGCCGTCAGTCTCATCCTGACAGGCATCCACGCATATCTCGGCGTTCACGTCGTCGAACGCGGCGTCATCTTTGTCGACCTCTCGCTGGCGCAGTTTGCCGCGCTCGGCGCGGCTGTGGCGTTGCTGCTGCCGATTTCCGGCGGTGATCCCCACTCGTCGCTGGCCTATTGGATCAGCCTCGCATTCACCTTGCTTGGCGCGCTGCTGTTTTCGACGATCCGCGGCCATAAGGCTCGCATTCCGCAGGAGGCGGTCATCGGGATCTGCTACGCCGTCGCCTCGGCGGCGGCCATCCTCGCGATGAGCAAGGCCACCTCGGAAAGCGAACACCTGAAGGACATGCTCGTCGGCAACATCCTGGCCGTGTCGTGGTACGACGTCGGACACACGGCGCTGCTCTATGGAGCGATCGGCGCGTTTCACTACGTCTTCCGACACAAGTTTCTGACGATCTCGATGGATCCCGGACGCGCACAGCGCCGAGGGGATCTCGATCAGGTTCTGGGACTTTCTCTTCTACGCGTCGTTTGGCTTCGTCGTCACCTCGTCGGTCTCGATTGCCGGCGTGCTGCTGGTGTTCTGTTATCTGATCGTGCCGTCTGTGGGAGCGATGCTCTACGCCGAGTCCATCGGCGCGCGCCTCGCGATTGGGTGGTCGATGGGGACGATCGTGTCCGCGGCCGGTGTCTACCTGTCCCTCCTGATCGACCTGCCGACCGGCGCGACCATCGTGTGCACGTTCGGCGCAGCGCTGGTCATCATGGCCCTCGCGCGGCCACTGATCCGGCAGCAGGTGTTGCGGTGACCCGACCTTAATTTCCGAACACGATCCGCGCCTCTCCCCAAAAGGTCACGCTGCCGAACGGCATGTCCAGGTGCTCGACGTAGAGCAGGCGATTTCCGAGTTCAGTGAATCGCACGTACCTACCGGGCTCCGTGGAGGACAAGTAGGTGTAATCCTCGGTTGTGGTCACGGTCAGCGGACGCCCGTCACGACCTGCCCAGAAGAATCGGCCGTCTTTGATTGTGATCGATAGACGGCTGCTGACAGCTTCTGTGGCATCGAGCTCGCGGCGCAGAGCGCCCTCTCTGGTCGTTTCAATTCTGACCTGCGGAACACCTTCAAGCGCAGTGGCGCTCCGAGGAATCTCAATGGCTGTCGGCATCGACTGTGCCCAGCCGGAAACCGTGCCGGTCATGAGCCATGCGATCGCGAACGAGCCAAGACCGAACAGAAGTCGTCTGCGCATGGTGCATACTCCCCTTGCCGCTCCCCATCCCTCCTCTGGCGATCACGCCACCTCTTCCCCCGACCGCGACGGAAACAGTGTCCGCAGATGCTCGCAGTAGGCCTGACACGCGTCGGTCGCGGTGAAGATGCCTGCCAGACGACCGTGCTTCGTGACGAGCGCGCTGCCGACGTGATGCGCGACCATATATTCGAGAACGGTATCGAGCCGCGTACTGCCATCGACGGCATACGGTTCCGGCACGTAGACGTCGCGGACAAAGAGCTCATCCCGCGGCGGCAGGCCGACCTCGGGATCGAGCGCCCGTTTCACATCACGGTCCGAGAGGACGCCGACGAGCGTGTGACCGTCGAGCACCGGAAGGTGCCGGACCTCGTGCTCAACCATCAGCCCGTGCGCATGGCGCAGACTGTCGCCGACATCGACCGAGCACGGAAAAGGTGTCATTACCGACGCAACGGCAGGAATGTGGTCCATACAGTCTGCTGATCCAAACCCGATGCCGGCTGCGGCATGCTGATTTGCGAGCGAAGTACCGAATGCGCGGCGCTCAGACGCGCACGATTTCGGCCCGGTGGGGAAAAGTGCCGCGCAGCGCCTGTAATCCTTCGCGATAAGCGATGCCGGGACTTCCCGCGAGCGGCACAGTCGTTGCTCGCTTGTGTCGTCGCAATTGGAGGCGGACATGACGTTGACCCGTGCACAAATCGAAGCGCTTGTCGTGCGCGTGCAGAATGACCCTCCCAGTCCGTCTCGTTGCATCGTGCACCGTGAACATCTACGAGCTCACGACTGACGCCGCACTCGAGAGCCTGCGCAGTAGCACCAACGGGCTCAGCACCGCCGAAGCGGCTCGGCGTCTCGCCGAATTCGGCCCGAATCGGATCGAGCGTCCTGCGCGCGTGTCGATTGTCCAGAGGCTTCTTCGAGAGTTCACACACTTCTTTGCGGTGATCCTGTGGCTGGCGGCACTGCTCGCGTTGGTCGCAGACGTGAGTCAACCCGGCCAGGGCATGCGCACACTCGCGCTCGCAATCGTCGCCGTCATTGTCGTGAACGGCACGTTCTCGTTCTGGCAGGAATTCCGCGCCGAGGAAGCGTTCCTGGCATTGCAGCAGCTATTGCCCGCGGAAGTGACCACGGTGCGCGATGGTGTCGCCGCGCGCCTACCGGCCGAGCAGCTGGTACCTGGCGATGTCGTCGCGCTGGAGGCGGGCGACAGCATCCCGCTGACTGCCGCGTCATCCAGTCCTTCACGCTGACAATCAATAACGCCACGGTGACCGGCGAGGCGCACCCGGTGAGCCGCGACGCGCTGCCATCGACCGAGACCGACCTCCTGCACAGCCACAATGGCCTGCTCGCCGGGACGAGCATCGTGTCCGGCAGTGCCCACGGCCTCGTCGTGGCGACAGGGATGCGCACGGAATTCGGCCAGATCGCACGCCTGGCGCAGGTGACAGAAGAGACGCCGTCGTGATGCCGCTCGTGCCCGGCTCCAGGACAGCGCCTCTGCGTGGCGGGTATCAGTACCGAAATACGACGGGTGGACGCTCCCGGTAGGCGTTGACCAACCCGAACACATCACTCTCTTCCTGTGGGCGGTACTGTGGCGATCCTCACTGTGCGACACGTTCAGGTATCAGCAAGACACGCACCTCGCCATGGGTGCGTGTCTTGGGGAGAGTTGAGCGACGGTATCGTTGGGCCCGTTCATCGCCGATCGATCAACCTGACATCATCGACGTAGTATGAGATCACGTCGAATGGCGGAGTCGCCTGATCGGCAGTGCTCGAGCGCACGGAAATCTCAACGTAGTTCAGATCGCTCAGAATCTCCCGCTCCAGCTGCGCCAGCGCCGCGTGCCGTTCCGACATCGGCAGACCTACGTCGATGTATCCGATGACATGCTTTTCCCAGCGACTGTCGCCGGTCAACCTCGCACCAAAGTTGTACCATCCGTCCGCGTCGCGCATCGTGATGTCATTGAGTAAGTTGCCGTACACTCCGTCGCGAAGCGGCACGAGCTCGATGCGATTGCCCGCGTTCTTGCACAACCTGACGATGGGATTCGTCCCGGAGAGAAGACTGGCATTTCGTCCAGGCTTGATCGAGAACCGCACCTCCGCGAGATTCGGGCGATGCCAGTGCGCATTTCGCGATAGCGGGTAGAAGACGTCGTTCCGTCCCGCACCCAGCCATTCCCAGTACTGCGAGCTTTCGACGCGCACCTTGAGCGCATACCTTCCTCGCTTGACGTGTCCTGGCTCGTCCGCTGCCGACACGATGCTCAAATTGGCAGCCTTCCCACCAGGACTGAACCCGTTTTCAGAGTGCCAATAACCCCACTGTGTCGCACTCTGCCGGTCCGTGCCATACTCGCCGCGCAGCGCGCCAAAGTCCGACACGATTGGGCGAAACCCATCCACGGGATAGTCGATGACCGATCCGTCGAATCGGTTGAAATCGAAAAGATACGGCCACCAGTTATTCAGCTTGCCGTTCGTGACACCGGGGTTGTGGGGCACGTGAGCAAACCACCATTGATGGAATGATGCCGACGCGGTCTTGAACGATCTGTGCAGTTCTGGCATCTCGTCGAACGTGAAGCCCAAATCGTTCATGTCAAGCGAGTAGGACAGCTCTCCTTCCACGTAATGATTGAACGCTCCGAACTCGTAGCCATTTACCTTCCGCTTCGTATCAGTGAAAAGCGGATAGGTGAGCCAGTCGTCGGCAACCGAGTCCACGTACGCGCCCCACGCGGGTCCGTTCGCATCGAGATACGCGTAGTCGTCGTACCCGCCTGTTCGCGGCGTCGTCGGCGGGAAGTGGCTGGATCCGGCGTTGCCGTTGCCTGGCGACGCGTACGCAACAGGACTGGTGCCGTTCCACCCGTCCGTCAGCCTGAACTTCTCCCACACGTTCAGGTCTCGCTGTTCCACAGCATGGTTCATCCGATTGCCGTGGTCCGCATACACCTCATGCGAGAACACCCTGGGCCAGTTCGTCGGGTGACCATCTGACATCGATGTCATGATGCCTTCCACCATGTGAGCGTAGGCATCGTAGGCACGTGCGTCGGGCAGGAACCCGTTGACGAAAAACGAGCGCGACGACTGCACGGGCAGGGGCAACCAGCTATTCGCCGCAGCGATGCCATCGCCCTGGATGGGACGGTTCCCAATAAGGACATTCTCCAAGAACTCCGCTCCTTGTGGCGACTTCACCACCCACACATGGTCGATGTCACCCTTCTCAACGAGGTCCACAATCGAGTACCCATCGAGACCGGGAATATCTCGGCTCGTGACGAGGGCTGCGTAATCGACCGTGCTCGTCCCCGGCTGTACAGGGGGTACGACAGCGGCGGACACGAGACCTCCGGCGAAGAGATCGATCACAGCGGAACGGAGCGAGGCAAGCGTAAGGAACTGAATCCTGTGCTTCAGAAACGTGCTCTCGGTCACGAGGCTCTCTTGCTCAGGATTGAAGGCGATCGCAAGCACGGTGTAGTGTGTCCGGATCGTCGTCGCCTCCGTCGTCTGCGCGACCGCCGGAAGAGACCGGCCGATCAACGCGCCAGACGCATCGCGTGCCTCGACAACGTACTGATGGCTCTCGCCTGGTCTGAGCCCGAAATCAGTAAAGTACCCGACAACGGCCAGGCTGCTGCCAATGCTACTGCCATCGCGTGAGACTGCGTATTCAGCCGCGGTTGCTATCGGCGTCCATTGAAGCCTTACAGAGGTGGCGTCTGTGGAAGAGACGCTCAACTCAAATGATGGCGCAACGTCGCAAGGCGCTCGTCCCCGTGCGCCCTTGCCGACGGCGCTGCCCCGGCCCGGCCCGTGTGCTGTCTCGTGAGGCGCAGCGAACGAACACCGCGCTTCGTGTTCAGGCACTGGCGTCGAATCCCACGCGACGACCGAGGCGCCGAACGACGCCAGGCCGATCACCGACCGCAGTACCGACCGTGCTGACTGTGCGCTGGGTACTCATGGCATTCTCCGCAATCAGAGTCGACCGCTGCCGATCGCTCGGACATCAGATGCATCACCCTCTGTACTCGCGAATGATTGGGATCGAGCGATTCTCCGTGCCGCCGCCGCAACGTATCAATAAAAGCTCACTCCACGCGCTTCACTGGACGCCAACAGGGCAACTGTTGTGCCCTTCTTGCGATGCGCGGACGTCGTTGAAACTGTGGACAATCATTGCGCCGGCCATCGGCCATCGGCGCGCCGCGGCGGCTAGTGGGAACAATTTCGCTCGCCTCGCGAAGTATTTCTGAGGCGGACACGGCCGCTTCTGGCTCTCGTGCACCTCGGCGACGAGTTCGTCGTCTACCACGTCATAATGGCGGCCGCCATCTCGAGGAGGGTCTGTGCCCGCGATGAGGTTCGATATCGCTCTTCCAGTCGCCGCAATTCTTCTGCAAGCCCATGGTCACCAAAGACGTCGTCTATCCATCTGGAGAGGTCACCACGGACGATGTACCCATCGCGCAGACCGGCAGGCCCCTCATCCAATCGCGTGACGAACTGGCGCAGTGTTCGCGCACGTTGCTCGACGGGATGATCATTCGGGCGGAAGACGAACGCCCGCTCAGCGCTAACGGGAACGTCCACGTACTTCTGGCGATGCCTGACATGCGGCATCAGGCGCGGTGCAACGCGAAGAGATAAAACTCACCGCCGCTTTCATCGGTGTAGTAGTGGACTTAGTCGAGCGCGATCACGGAGAGATTCACCGAAGGCATCCCCCGTCTATTCGAGCAAGGGGCCTGAGGTCAGTCACGAAATGATTCGCAGACCACGCGAGCGGCACAGTAGTTGCTCCCCTGGCACGTCGTCACCATCGGAGGCCGACATGACTTTGACCCGTGAACAAATCGAAGCACTTGTCATGCGCGTACAGAATCACTTCCTCGCAACGCCAGCGTTGACGCTGCCACTGGGGAAAGCGTCCCAGCGATTCGGTCTTGATATCGAGAGCTGCAAGGCGATCCTGGATGCTCTTGTCGATGCCCGAGTGCTGAGAATGACATCGGAAGGGGCCTACATGAGACTTGTTCCAAGCCGTCCATTTGCTGTCCCGATGGCTAGGGCCTACGCCGCGTAAACGAGGCAGACGCGTCGTGCACCGTGAACATCTACGAGCTCACGACTGACGCCGCACTCGAGAGCCTGCGCAGTAGCACCAACGGGCTCAGCGCCGCCGAAGCGGCTCGGCGTCTCGCCGAATTCGGCCCGAATCGGATCGAACGCCCTGCGCGCGTGTCGATTGTCCAGAGGCTTCTTCGAGAGTTCACACACTTCTTTGCGGTGATCCTGTGGCTGGCGGCATTCCTCGCGTTGGTCGCAGACGTGAGTCAACCCGGCCAGGGCATGCGCACACTCGCGCTCGCAATCGTCGCCGTCATTGTCGTGAACGGCACGTTCTCGTTCTGGCAGGAATTCCGCGCCGAGGAAGCGTTCCTGGCATTGCAGCAGCTATTGCCCGCGGAAGTGACGACGGTGCGCGATGGTGTCGCCGCGCGCCTACCGGCCGAGCAGCTGGTACCTGGCGATGTCGTCGCGCTGGAGGCGGGCGACAGCATCCCCGCTGACTGCCGCGTCATCCAGTCCTTCACGCTGACAATCAATAACGCCACGGTGACCGGCGAGGCGCACCCGGTGAGCCGCGACGCGCTGCCATCGACCGAGACCGACCTCCTGCACAGCCACAATGGCCTGCTCGCCGGGACGAGCATCGTGTCCGGCAGTGCCCACGGCCTCGTCGTGGCGACAGGGATGCGCACGGAATTCGGCCAGATCGCACGCCTGGCGCAGGTGACAGAGGAGGCGCCTTCGCCACTTCAACGCGAGCTCTCGACACTCAGTCGCGTCATCGCGGCGTTGGCAGTCACAGCAGGGATCCTGGTCTTCGTGATTGGCGAGTACGTCGGCATGTCGCGTTGGACGAACTTCGTGTTTGCGATCGGAATCATCGTCGCCAACGTGCCCGAGGGCCTGCTTCCAACCGTCACGCTCGCGATGGCCATGGGAGCCCGCCGGATGGCTCGACAGAATGTCCTCGTCCGCCGGCTCACGAGCATCGAGACGCTGGGAGCGGCAACCGTCATCTGCACCGACAAGACCGGCACCTTGACCGAGAATCGCATGACGGCACGGACGATCTATTCGCACGCCGGCTGGAAGGATCCGAAAGCACTGAGTGCGCACCACGAGAGCGGGCTGACCCGCTTCCTCGAATGCGCGCGCCGCTGTCACGACCTCAAGGAGACTGCGCACACGACGGCACGATGGATAGGGGATCCGATGGAGACCGCGCTCGTCGACATGTCTCTGCCGTTGATTCCGGATGACGCACCGAAGATCGACGAGATTCCGTTCGACTCCGATCGGAAGCGGCTCGTCACTGTGCACCGCACTGCTGAGGGCCTCGTGCTTTACGCCAAAGGCGCGCTCGAGACGCTGCTCCCCACGTGCAGGTGGGTCTCAGATCCCTCGGGTCGCCACCCGCTCACAGCCGTGGACGCCACGGCGTTTCTCGACGCGCAGACAACGATGGCCAAGCAAGGCTTGCGGGTGCTGGCCTTCGCCCATCGCGCGCTGCCGGGTGCAGACGATCGCACACACCTCGAAGAGGATCTCGTGCTCGATGCACTGGTCGGTCTCGAAGACCCGCCGCGACCCGAGGTGGCGGCGGCCGTCGACCGTTGCCGGCGCGCCGGGATTCGAATCGTGATGGTCACCGGCGACCATCCACAGACCGCGGTGGCGATCGGCCGAGAGATCGGTCTGTTTCCTGAAACGGATCCGCTCGTGGTCACTGGCGACCAGGTGCACCGCATGACAGACGCGCAGATGTGGGCCGCACTCGACGCTCCGCACGTACTGTTCGCGCGGGTCGCTGCCGACCAGAAGCTGCGCATCGTGACGACGCTGCAGTTGCATCGCGCCATCGTGGCGGCCACCGGTGACGGCGTGAATGATGCGCCTGCACTTCGCGCTGCCGATATCGGTGTTGCGATGGGCATTGCTGGAACCGACGTCGCGCGTCAGGCCGCCGACATGGTACTGCTTGACGACAACTTCGCCAGCATCGTCAGCGCCATCGAAGAGGGCCGGGCTGTCTACGACAACATCAGGAAGTTCCTGACATACATCCTGACGTCGAACGTTCCGGAGCTCGTGCCCTATCTTGCCTTCGCCTTCTTCAAGGTACCGCTCGCGCTGACGATCGTGCAGATTCTCGCCGTCGATCTCGGGACGGACATGGTGCCGGCGCTGGGTCTGGGCACGGAGAAGGCCGAACCTGGCATCATGGATCGGCCGCCCCGCTCGCGCCACGAACGCGTGCTCCAGCCGGCCCTGCTGGCGCGCGCGTACATCTTCCTCGGCGGATTCGAGGCCATCGCGGCAATGGCGGCGTTCTTCTTCGTCTGGCCGCGTGCCGGTTACGTTCCAGCCACCACAGCGTGCCTGGCTGCCATCGTCGTCACACAGCTCGTGAACGTACATCTGTGCCGCAGCAGTCGCGAGTCGGTTTTCACCGTCGTTCGACAGTGGAACACGCTCCTCGTCGCCGGGATGGGACTCGAAGTGGCCTTGATTCTCGTCATCGTGTACACACCGGTCGGGAACCTGGTGTTCGGGACGGCGCCGATAGGCGCCGATGCCTGGCTGTACATGTTGCCGTTCGCCACTGCCATGGTGACCGGCGAGGAAATCCGAAAATGGATTGTGCGGACGTTGGACGGCCGCCGCAAGGAGCACGTCGAGCCGGTCGTCCGATGAAGTCGCCACGCGTCCGGAATCGGGGGCACGCTCGCCGGTATGCCTGGCTGTGAGACCGTCTCGGGCGCTTGGCCACTTCGCGCGCGCCCGCAAACAGCGCTCGGCCGACGCGGCTGCCGTTGATGGTCTGCGTTCACACCGAATAGCTGGCTGTTACGGCTTCATGTATGTGAAGCCGTGCTCCTGAGCAAGCGCGAGTGCCATCACGTGTGAGGGCATCAGCCTGACGCCCGGATTCAGTCCGGCGACCAGGTCCGC
The DNA here is from genome assembly GCA_963772955.1 of uncultured Acidobacteriota bacterium. Classification (GTDB taxonomy): domain Bacteria; phylum Acidobacteriota; class Vicinamibacteria; order Vicinamibacterales; family UBA2999; genus Gp6-AA40. The sequence continues at coordinate 86,410 of CAVYZF010000012.1, forward strand.
GCGCACCTCCTCCACGGGCATCTGCGTCGCAGCAGCAAGCTGCTGTGCCACCACTCCGAGTGCCACATTGCACTGCCAGAATACAGCGCCGCGCGCCTGCATGGCCTTGACGCTGATGTCGGGGCCGTCGAGAAAGATGTTGCGCACTGCTGGCTGCTTCGTCGTCGGGTCGACAATCTTCGACCGCTCACCGAGGCGGTACTTCGCCCACAGCCTGTCCGACGCGTTCAGGGGAAACGCCGGACCGGAAACGCCGACCGCCGTGTTGATATCGGGGAACTCGAGCCGGTACACATCGCGGAAGGTGTCGAGGAAGTTACGCGCAAAGCGCAGCGGCCTTGGATCCGACGCAAGATCGTGACTTCCCAGGTCGTACAGCTGCTTGTGTGAACCCTTCAATTGATCGAGCCACGAGAGATCCCAGGTGCCTTGCAGCCGGTTCGGTGTCTGTGACACGCCCTGCGCGGCCGAGGGCTGAGCAGCCGCGACGCCGGCGAGCGACGCAACGGCGAAGATGAACGAACGGCGGCCGTGAAAGACTGGCATCTCGATGCTCCTTGATACGACACGTCCCGAGTGACGTTCAATTGGGATTCTACGCTTGTTGGGTTCGTTTCACCCGACGACGTGTAGCCTGTACCAGGTATCTGTCATCACGCCGCGCGCTTCAGTCCACCCTTCCGCAGAATCGCCATCATCGGGCACCAGTTCGTGAAGGCCGACTGGAACAGGTTGAGCCCGACAAACAGCGTGAACCAGAGAAAGCGGTTGTCGACGTAGATACCCAGCAGCACGCTCAGTGCGACGAAAGCACCAGCGATAAGCCGAAGCGCGCGTTCGATGGTCATGATGATCTCCTGTGACAGGCTTGAGACTCGGTCATGGGATCGCTCCCGCCGGCGAAGACGATGGGAGCTCGCCACTCGCGACATTGATCCGGCGTTGATGCGTGACGAAGTACAGGACCGGCACGGTGACGCGCGACAGCAACAGCGACGCCACCTCACCCGCCATCAACGAAATCGCCAGCCCCTGGAAGATCGGGTCGAACAGGATGACCGCCGACCCGACGATCACAGCCGCCGCGGTCAACGCCATCGGCCGGAAGCGAACGGCGCCAGCGTCGACGACCGCCTCACCGAGCGGCATCCCTTCACGCACGCGCATTTCGATGAAGTCCACCAGAATGATCGAGTTTCGTACGACGATGCCGGCACCGGCGATGAAGCCGATCATCGACGTGGCCGTGAAGAAGGCGCCCATCGCCGCGTGCGCGGGCAGGATGCCGACGAGGGAGAACGGGATCGCCGCCATGATCGTCAGCGGCACGCCGAATCCCTCGAACCACCACACCACGAGGATGTAGATCAGGACCAGGACCGCCGCGAACGCCAAGCCGAGATCGCGAAAGACCTCGTAGGTGATGTGCCACTCACCGTCCCACTTCATGGCGTACCGAGTGGTGTCGGACGGCTGCCGCGTGTTGAAGATCTCGAACGTGTACCCTTCCGGCAGCACGAACTGCTCGAGCGCCTTGTTCATCTGCAGGATGGCGTACACCGGACTCTCCGCCACCCCTGCGAGGTCGCCGGTGACGTACGTCACCGGCAGCAGGTTCTTGTGATAGAGGCTGGCGTCCTCAGTCGTTCGCGTTTCGCGTGTCAATTCGCCGAGCGCGACTGAGTGCGTTCCCTCGAGACGGAGCTGCCGCAGGCTTTCGAGCGAACCGCGAGCCTGACGCGGGAGCCGCATCACAATCGGCACGTCTTCCCGTGATGCCTGGTCGTGCAGCAGCCCGGCGCGCATCCCATCACTGGCGAGCCGTACGGCCGCCGCGATATCCGCCGGCGACACCCCGGCGGCCCTGGCTCGATCCTGATCGACGATCAGCGTGGTCTTCGCTTGCGGTGATTCCACGTACCAGTCGACGTCAACCACGCCGGCTGTTCGCTCGAACACGTCTTTCACGTGCTGTGCGAGTTCCATCCGTCGAGTTGCGTCTGGTCCGTAGATTTCAGCCACGAGCGTCTGCAGCACCGGCGGGCCCGGAGGCACCTCGGACACCTGAATCGTCGCGTTGAATCGTGCGGCGATCGGCAGGAGCCGCTGACGCACCCGTTTCGCCACGTCGTGGCTCTGCTCGCGCCGGTCATCCTTCGAGAGCAGATTCACCTGCAAGTCCGCCAGATGCGGAGCCCGCCTGAGGAAGTAATGCCGCACGAGCCCGTTGAAGTTGTACGGCGCCGCGGTGCCTACATAACTCTGAACGTCGGTGACGTCCGGATCCTTGAGCGCTTCGCTGGCGAGGTCGCCGGCCACCCGCGCAGTCTGCTCGAGCGCAGTACCTTCCGGCATATCGATGACGACCTGGAATTCGCTCTTGTTGTCGAACGGAAGCATCTTCACTGTTACGAACTGGAGCGGGACCAGCGCGATCGCCGCCAGCAACAGGACGGCCACGCCACCCAGGAACATCAGCCGCGTGCGCCCGTTGTCGATGAGCCGCGCCATCGCGCGGCGATACAGTCGCGTCGCGGCTCCCTCAGTCGCATGGGCGTGCCCGTGATCGACGCGCAACAGCCGCACCGCGGCCCACGGCGTCACGATGAATGCCGCGGCAAGCGAGAACAACATCGCGGCGGTGGCACCGATCGGAATGGGCCGCATGTACGGCCCCATCAGCCCTCCGACGAACGCCATTGGAAGAATCGCAGCGACCACGGTGAGCGTCGCGAGGATGGTCGGATTGCCAACCTCGTCGACCGCGCGCACGGTGAGTGCGGCCAGACCGGACTTCTCTCCGGTCTGCATCCGTGCGTGCCGCACCACGTTCTCCACGACCACGATCGCATCGTCGACGAGGATGCCGATCGAGAAGATCAGTGCGAAGAGGGTAATGCGGTTCAGCGTGTAGCCGTAGAGCGCGAACGCGAAGAGCGTCAGTGCCAGCGTCACCGGAATGGCGATGAGCACGACGGCGGCCTCACGTCGTCCGAGCGCGAGCGCGATCAGGACGGTGACCGAGATGACGGCGAGGAACATGTGGTAGAGAAGCTCGTTCGACTTCTCCGCCGCGGTCTCGCCGTAGTTGCGGGTGACGGTCATGGTCAGGTCGCGTGGGAGCACGACGCCGCGCAGCGTGTCGAGCTTCTGCTCCACCAGACGCGCCACGGTGATGGCGTTGGCCCCTTTGCGCTTCGCGACCGAAATGGTGACCGCCGGATGCGCGCCGTTCGTCCGCGAGTGGTAGCGCACGTAAGACACGGGTTCGGCATCTTCGTCGGTGACCGCGGCGACATCGCGGAGGAGCACCGAACGGCCGGCCGCGCCAGAGACAACGACGTCGCGCAGTGCGTCCACGCGATCGATCGAGTTGCCGGCCTGAAGCCGGGTGACGCCGCCGCCGCTGACCGGGCCTGCTCCGGTCGATCGTGCGTTCGCCTCTTGAACGGCTTGCGCGACACGCAGCGGATCGAGTGATGCCGCCGCCAGCCTGGCGGGATCGACATCCACGTGGACCTCGCGCGGACGTCCGCCGATCAGCGTCACCTCGGACACGTCAGGCACCTCAGCAATCGCCTCTCGTGTCTGTGCCGCCGCCTCGCGAAGCTGGTGGTCGTCGTACCTGGCGCCCCACAACGTCACCGCAACCACCGGCACGTCATCAATGGAACGCGCCTTGACGAGCGGAGGGCTGACGCCAGGCGGAATGCGGTCGGCATTGGCGGCCAGCTTCTGATTGAGTCGCACGAGCGCGCGCTCTTCGTCCTGCCCGACGTAGAACCGCACGACCACCATCGACTGCCCAGGGCTCGAGGTCGAGTAGAGGTACTCGACGCCCGGCACTTCCCAGAGCAGCTTCTCCATCGGTCGCGTCACCCGTTGCTCGACCTCGGCGGATGTCGCGCCGGGTGCGTCTACGAATACGTCGATCATGGGCACCACGATCTGCGGCTCTTCCTCGCGCGGAAGCGAGACGACGGCAAAGGCGCCGAGCGCGAGCGATGCCACGATGAAGAGTGGCGTGAGCTTGGAATGAATGAAGGCTTCGGCCAGTCGGCCGGCCACGCCCATGCGTAGATTCATCGCCGTGCTCCACTCGACGCTGTGTCGTGCGCGACGATACGCCGGCCATCCGCCAGTTCTGGCGGCGGCACGTTCACGATCACCTCGCCATGATTGAGGCCAGCGAGGATCTCGACGCCTTCGGCACCCTCATAACCGGTCTGAAGGAGTCGCAGACGCGCCATGCCATCTTCAACGACGAACACCGTCGACAGCTGCCCCTGGCGTCGGATCGTGGTCGCCGGAACGACGAGTGCCTCCCGACTCGCGCCGCGGAAACGGACTCGCGCGAACGTGCCGGTCCGTAGAGCCAGGTCGTTCGGCAACGACACTTCGACCATGAACGCACGCGTATCCGAGGTCACTGCTCGTGCGATCTCCGTCACGACGCCTTCGACCGCACGCGACGCCCTAGCGCCTTCTTCGAATCGCACCTCGACGCGATCACCTGAGCGCACGTAGCGCACGCGAGCCTCGTCCACTCTCACATCTACGTGCGGCGCGCCCGTGGAATCGAGACGCACCAGCGGCATGCCGGGCGAAGCAAGGTTGCCCGGATCGGTGAGCCTCTCCGTCACGAGTCCATCGAAGGGTGCTTTGACGAGACCAAATGATTCAGTCGTCGTCGCGGCGTCGGCCGCTGCACGCGCGGCCACGAGCTGGGCGTTGGCCTGCGCGACGCGAGCGCTCGCGCTCTCGGCGCGCGCGACGGCGCTCGACAGGCGGGCTTCGGCCTCGTCGAGCTCTTGCGTCGTGGCGGAACGCCGTTCATGAAGGGACGCGATGCGCGAGTGCCATACCGTCGCCAGCTTGCGCTCGGCGACCGCAGCCGCCTGTTCTGAGGTCGCGACCGTCAAGCCCTGCTGCGCAGCCGCGGCGGCGGCTTCAGCCGCACGTGCCTGGTCGGCCATCGCCTTGTCATCGAGCACCACGAGCAGATCGCCCGCTCGGACGCGGTCACCGGCGCGGACACGAACCTCGATCACCGGTGCGACGATCCGGCTGGTGAGTGTCGCGGTTTCCTTGGCGGCGAGAACACCGCCGGCCTCCAGTTGGTCGGTAAGCGGCATGACGGCAGCAATCACCGTGGACACACTGAGGGGGGCGACGACATCCATGGTGGTTTCCGGGGTCTGAGATCCGCGGCACGCGGCTGCCATGATGGCGAGCCCTACGATAACGCTCAGAAGAGTCGGTCGGATCATTTTCAGAGTCCCTAACTGAATCACGGGCACCAAATGTCGCGACATGGCACGCATCGCTTTCACAGCCGTCCAACCGCGCGGTCGAGCGCGACGGCCTCGATAATGACGTCCACTTGCGCAGCCGTTGCGCGCGACTCCGCGTCAAGCACCGCTCCCGCAGATCGCAATACGTCACCAATCGTCGCCAGTCCACCGTCATAGCGATCGCGCACGATGCGCTGGCTCTCGCGCGCCTGCATCAGCGCCGCTTGTCCCACTCGCTCGCGCTCGCGCGCAGCATCCAGGCGAGCCACGGCGGCTCTGACTTCAACTTCGATCGCGCGATCGAGGCCTTCGCGCTCTGACTGTGCGCGAACTTGCGCATATCGGGCCTCGGCCATCCGCGCCGAATCAGCGAACCCGCGGAACAGGTTCATTTGCACTTGTGCCCCGACGATCCAGCTCGCGCGCTGATCCGTAATGCTCGGACCGTTGAACTCCCATCCGCCCTGCACGCCCACCCGTGGGAGAAGCGCCGCGCGCGCAGTGTCATGAGCGTTGTCGGCGAGCGTGGTGCGGAGCTCGGCTTCGCGCCGGTCCGAGCGCGACGACATGGCTTCGCGCACGAGGGCCTCGATTGACCCGGCTGCCGGTGGCACGGACGGTGGCACGACGGTCAGAACATCGCCAAGTGGAGCGCCGATGACTTCGTTCAGTTGAATGCGCGCCACGGCCAGATCCGCCGTTGTACTGAGCTGACGCTGCCGCATATCCGCGAGGTGGACCTCGACGTCGAGCACGTCGGCATCGGTGACCAGGCCCACGTCCCGTCGGGCACGCGCGCGAGACAGATCGCTGTCCGCAGCCTCGACCGCGCCTTGACTCGCGCGGGCCGCCGACTCGAGTTGCAGAACGCGAACAAACTCACGCGCTGAAATGAGCGCGAGATCCTGCCGCGCGCCAGCGCTCGTTGCAGCCGCCATATCACGGCGGATCTCGGCGTTCTCGACGCCGAGTTTGGTGAGCCCCGCGTCGAATACGGCCTGCTCTACCGCTACCGCGGTGCGCGTGTTGGTCACCGGCGAGGGATGATTGAGCTCGTCGATTGCAAAGTTCGCGGCGGTGAACCGTCGCTGCGACAACAGAGAGCTGAAGACGAAGACCGGCTGATCGCCGCGCTGGACGCTCTCGGTGACGTCGACTCGAGGCAGGAAACCGGCGCGTGCCTGACGGACGCGCTCGACTGCCTCATTGTCGGCGGCCGCCAGCGCACGCGCCGCGGCGGTCGAGGTCCGGGCACGCTGCATGGCTTCGCCGAGTGTGAGTGGCGTTTGTGCAAGCGCGTCCGCTCCGGCCAGGACGACAGCGGCCAGAAGGATGACGATCGCTCGCTTCGCTTGACGGCAGTACACCTCTCGCCACTCCCCTCTGGAATCAGTCCCGCTGCCCGGTGAGAGACACGACACCCCGAATTGGTTTCACCAGCGAACCGGTGGGAGCAGTCCAATCGCCGTTCCAGGTCGGGCGCGCCGGGCACGACAGGCGCCGAAGCGAGGTCAAGGCTTTGCCGATCAAGCACTTGGCGGTGAGCACGGAGGCGGGTCTAAAGACCCGCCTCTATACGGAACACTGCGGACTCTTTCCTATCGGTGGGGATTAGCGACGCTGGCGACGATGGCGAGGGGACTCGGGCGTCGGCCCGGTCTCACGCTGCTTCTCGATCAACTGCTGCAAGGCAGCGGGCAGCTGACCCCGTCCCAGGTTCACACACGTGTCGCGTCCGAGATCGAGCGTGGCGAACACGGAACGGCAACGTGCGCACAGCTCTTCGGTCGAAAAGGGGAACGGCACGCGACGATCCATGGCGTCCTGCTTGGCCCGCAGCAGATCGAGGCACACTTGCCGGTCATGATCTGGGGGCGGCGCGCCGCGCACGGGCAGGTGCTCGAGAAGCGCGCGGCGCAGGCTCAGACGCGCGCGATGCACGCGCGTTTTCACCGTGGCCTCCTTCAACCCCAGAATCCGCGCCACGTCTGAAGTCGAGAGCTCGGCGATGTCAGCGAGCACGAGCGGCAGGCGAACGTGCGCTGGGAGACGAGCCAGGGCTTTCGTCACAGCGCGTTCAGCATCCTTCCGGATATGCTCGTCGAGCGGGCTTTCTCCCGCGGCCGGAAGTGCCACGACGGGATCTTCAGGTGATGGAGACAACGCCGAGAGAGACTCCATTCGCGATGGCTCACCAGCGCGCTGCCGATGTCTCCGCTGACAGAGCCGGCCGGCGATGGTGTAGAGCCATGTGGCCGGATCGGAGCGCCCTTCGAATTGGTGCCACTTCCGGAATCCCTGCAGCAATGCGTCCTGAACCAGGTCCTGCGCTTCGTCCGCGCTGCCGCACATCCGCACGCCAATACGAAAGAGACGCGGAGCCACCCGTTCCGCAACATCCGCGAACGCAAGGTCGCTCGGTTGTCGCTCAGTCATACAAACGGGGAGGACCGACCTCAATCCCATGCGCTCCGCGGCTCGACGTGCAGAGAGGCTCGATTAGGCAAAGGCTGAGACAATCGTCTACTTCCGCAGGCTTTCCTGCCAGTTCAGGATCACGCCAAGCTCACGCTGTGCACTCTCCTGCACCGGCATGATGAGCAGGAGGCGCTGGCCGTCACGTGTAACGTCAACGAGCGTGCCTCGATTCGGGCTGAGAGCCAGGAGCTCGAGTGGGAGCTGAAAGAGTCGACGAGGTGCGCCTGCCTGGAACGCCTGGCCCGGCGCAACGTCGACGGTGACGATGGCACCGTCGCCATTGACGAACATCAGCTCTTTGCCGTCGCCGCGCCAGCGCGCCATACCCATCGTGCCCCGTGTCGACACCGGCCATTTCCCAGCTGTCGTACCGCCCCCGAGAGCGAACGGCTGAACGAACAGCTCTTGCTGCCCGGTTTCGTTCGTGATGTAAGCGATCCAACGATCGTCGGGTGAAACGTACGCGCCAAACTCATTCGCCGGAGATTTCACGACGGCAACCGGCGTTCGTTTACCGGTGGCATCTGGCTCGGCTGGCAGGGCCCACAAATCGCCCATCGAGGCGTATATCAGATAGCCGTTGTGCGACCAGTCGGTCAGGTTGTTGAAGACGTCCGACGTGCTCAGTCGTTCTTCGTCGCCCGATCCATCGGCGGCCTTTCGAAACAGACCAAGCTGTTTGTTGCGATTCGACTGCCACGCGATCCACTTCCCGTCGGGCGACCAGACGGGTTGCGTGTCGCTCGCGGGATCGAACGTGAGTCTGGTACTTCCGCCCTTGATCAAATCAACGATCCAAATGTCTGTGTTTGGGGGTTGCACGCGAAGATCGACATTGAGCACGACTGCCGCTTTGGTGCCATCCGGTGAGACCTTCACGATTCCATAGGGCGCACGCTCGCCAGGAGTGCCGAGCACCTGCCCGTCACGGCTGAACCATGTCAGTTGCCGTTGATCCGTTGCGAGGGAGCGATAGACGAGTGTGCCGGTATTCGACGCGGAGAAGTATCCGAGTCCGGCGCCGGTCACGTTCATGACTTGATCGACGACCGCCACCGGTTCTCCTGTGATCGTCAGCGTTTGACTGTCAAAGTCCTGTGCCATGACGGTGGCGTCGCGTTGGAACAGGAGCTTGAGCGATCCGTCGGGTGCCGTCGGAACGACGTGGACCTCGAGGTCCGTCTTCAATACAGATACGGTGCTCTGCGCTGCCGGCGCCGAGCTCAGATCTCCAACGGCGATGAACCTGGTGCCGGGTGCGGCACCGCGTAAGTACAGGAAGTGCCTGCCATCGGGAAGAAACGCCGGGAGCGTGTGCGCGAATTCATCGGTGCTAAGCGAGGTGACTGGCGTCAACGCGCCACCGTCCGCGGAGACTCGCATGATGCCATCGTTGGTGCCGATGACGATCACGTTGTCGCGATTCCAGGAACCGCCGAGAACCCACTGACCGCCGACAGGCTTCTTTGGCTCAGCGATGACCTGAGGCGCACCGCCTTCAGCGGCGATCTTCTTGAGGCGCCCGCCCTGCTCGAAGGCGATGAACCGGCTGTCCGGAGACCAAAAGAACGGGAAGGTGACCTGGTTGATCTCCGCTTCGGCCAACGGTGTTGCCTCAGAGGAATCGAACGAGCGAACCCAGACACGCGGATTGCCGTCAGCGCCGTAAGCCGCGAAGGCCACTTTGCGCCCATCTGGGGAGATCGTGGAGACGCCCAGTTGCGTGAAGCGCACGTTGTCGGGCAACCCGAGTTGAAATCGCACGACACCCACGGCCGGCGACGTCTCTCGGAAGTGCACGTACGAGAGTCCGCCAAGCGCCAGGGCCAGCGCTGCGGCGATGCCGCTAATCACGAGTACCGGCGTCGTGCTCGACGCCGCGATCGTCGTCGTACTCTGTGTCGTGGTCAGAAAGAGCATCGCATCGCCGATGTCTCGAAGGCGTTTCTTCGGATCCTTCTCGAGGCACTTCTCGAGCATCGGCCGGACCTGCGCGGGCACTCGTGCGAGGTCAGGATCCTCACGCATGACCGATGCGAGCACGTCGGTGAGCGTCTCGCCTCTGAACACCCTCTGGCCGGTGAGCATCTCGTACAGAATCACCCCGAAGGCCCAGATGTCGGCGCGCTTGTCCACGTTCCGGCCGCGTGCCTGTTCCGGTGCCATGTACGCCGGCGTGCCGAGAATCATGCCGGCGCCGGTCCTCGCGACGGATATCGTTGGCGGCAGCTCCTCGACCGATACTGGGGATGTCCAAGGACCGTCGGCCTTGGCCAGGCCGAAGTCGAGGAGCTTGATGGTGCCTGTCGGCGTGATCTTGATGTTCGCTGGCTTCAGATCGCGATGGACGATTCCTTTCTCGTGTGCCGCCTCGAGACCGTCGGCGATCTGTCTCGCGAACTCGATCGCCTCCTCGAGCGGGATCGCACCCTGCTTGATCCGCTCGGCGAGCGTCGGCCCCTCGACGAGCTCCATGATGAGCGCGCGATCTTCGATACCGTAGATCGCGGCGATGTTGGGATGATTGAGCGAGGCGAGCACGTGCGCCTCACGGGTGAAGCGCGGCATGCGCTGCGCATCTTTCGCGAAGTCTTCGGGAATGAGCTTGATGGCCACCTCGCGACCGAGCTTGGTATCGGTGGCGCGATACACCTCACCCGTGGCGCCTTCGCCGAGCTTCGCTGAGATGCGGTAATGGGCGATCGTTGTGGGGGGGACCTTCGGTGAACCCGTCCCTGCGCTCATGGACGCGTGCATGGTAGCACTTCACTTCTCGTGAATTTCAGCGTCCTGCCCTGAATCGTGCCGCCACACGACCAAAGAGGCGCACACCGGCAAGGGCGCGCGCGTTGGCGTCCACGGTACTCAAGGCCAGCGCGCCAGCATCTGGCGCAGCTCGTCACTCGTTACCATGGTTCTCTCCTTCGCTGTCACGTTGCCGTTCAAAGTGTTCACTCACGGGTGCTGTCACCTATCGCACGATCTGCGCCAGAAGTGAGTGTCGCTGACGCCAAATTGGGCTCGGGTCCTGGGCGGAGACGTGCGGGATACTTCGCAATGGCGCGAGAAATGTCCGGACCCCGTTCGTGCCATTCCCAGGAAAAGGCGGAAAGAGTCTTATCGACCTCGTTCAGTCGGTGGCACAAAGCATGCGCAAGATCCCTCATGGAGGGACCCATGGCATTCGCACAAGTGCTTCAAACTCCGTGGGGTTGTCGTTGGAGCCGGCTGAGCGATCCCGAGCCATGTGCTCTCAAACACTCCAAAACTCCCGGCTGGGTGTGCGCACGTCCCGCTTCCCACTTGAGTGGACGCTTAGTGAGAGCTGGCGACTGTGCCGCGTGTCCGTACTGGGAGAGTATCGAATTTGGTCGAATTGTGAAGAGGGCGAGCGTCCATTCGCCCGGGCACTCCTCCTAGGCGACGGGAGAACGCCACTCGCGGACGTCACTCGCTGTTCACACCGGCGTGGTATTCAGACGACAAGATGAAGTCCTTGAGTCCGCGGAAATCCGGCGGGTCTGATCCATCTCCCGAGTTCGAGAAGTTGATTGATGAGGCACTTGAGATCCGCCGGGATCTCATTGAGCTGACAAGCGAGTCGCTCGACTTGCTCGAACACGTTCACTCCAGTCAGCGCGAGAGCGCCGTGAACCTTCTGCACTACGTCGCGCTGCGTAGCCGCGACCTCCGATCGTTTCAAATGCGCTTGGCGTGCGCGGGCCTGTCGTCTCTGGGGCGCGCAGAGTCGCATGTCCTGGCTGCAGTTGACGCCGTGCTTGCGGTTCTCCATCGGGCGGTCGGACGTGACTGGCAGCCCGATAAATTAGATGAACCTCCTGTGGATCTTGAACGTGGGCGGCACCTTCTGAGTGCGCACACCCACGCCCTGCTCGGGTCTGTGCCGGCCGACCGCGGCGTCGCGATCATGGTCACGATGCCCAGCGAGGCGGCTCTTGACTACAGCCTGGTCCAGCATCTGGTCGAGCACGGTATGGACTGCATGCGTGTCAACTGTGCGCATGATGACGAAGGCGCATGGGCGCGCATGATCGAGCATCTTCGTCGAGCCGAACTGGCGACCGGTCGTGCCTGTCGCGTACTCATGGACCTAGCTGGTCCCAAGCTGCGCACTGGCCCTCTCGAGCCCGGTCCCTGCGTGATTAAGGTCAGGCCGACGCGCGATGTGTTCGGACGTGTCACCCAACCCGCGCGGATTTGGTTCTCTTCGCAGGAGACACCGCGTAAATCGCCGACTCACGCCGATGCCAGCCTCGAGCTTCCGGACGTATTTCTGAAAGCGCTCGTGGTCGGCGACCGCCTAGCGTTCACCGATGCCCGCGGAGCCACACGCGCACTCGATCTCGTGGCCGTCGGCGTCGACGGCTCCTGGGCCGAAGCAACGCGAACCTGCTATTTCACCAGCGACGTTCGCGTCCGGGCCCAACGCGCTGGCGTCGACACCAGTGCAGAGGCACAGGTCGGCGGCATTTCACCTGCCGAGGCCGTGATGCCGCTGGTCCGAGGCGACTTGCTGATCCTGACTCGAGAACTGACACCAGGGCGGGCGGCCGCTTACGATAGCATCGGTCGCGTGCTCAATCCGGCCACAATCGGGTGTACTTCCTCGCAGGTGTTCGAGGACGCCCGCGCAGGCGAGCGTGTCTGGATCGACGATGGCCGGATCGGAGGCGTCATCGAGCGAAAGGAGCCGGATCGTCTCCACATTCGAATTACGAATACACGGGTGCGAGGGGCAAAGCTCGCCGCTGATAAAGGCATCAATCTACCTGACAGCGCTCTGCGCCTTGCCGCCATGACGGAGAAGGACCGGGCCGATCTGACGTTCGTCGCCGCCAATGCCGACATGGTTGCACTGTCATTCGCGAACACCGTTGACGATGTTCGCGCGCTGCGAACGCTTCTGGCTCCACTTGGCGATCGGCAACCCGCAGTCGTCCTGAAGATCGAGACCAAGCGCGGCTTCGAAAATCTTCCTGCGATGCTGCTCGAAGCGATGAAAGCACCGCGATGCGGTGTGATGATTGCGCGCGGCGATCTCGCAGTCGAGTGCGGGTTCGAGCGACTCGCCGAGGTGCAGGAGGAGATCCTCTGGATTTGTGAGGCCGCGCATGTCCCCGTCATCTGGGCGACGCAAGTACTCGAGAGTCTCGCCAAGGACGGCCAGCCCTCACGAGCGGAGATTACCGATGCCGCCATGTCGCACCGCGCGGAGTGCGTCATGCTCAACAAGGGACCCTACGTCACGCAAGCGGTTCACGTTCTCGACGATATTCTGCGGCGCATGCACGGGCATCAGACGAAAAAGCGCGCGATGCTCCGAGAGCTACAGCTTGTGTCGGGATTTCGGCAGGCGAGGAAGATGGGACGTCAATCCAACAATCAAGCCGACATGGCGTCCGTCGAGACATCACGGTCCGGGTAGAGGACTCTCGCCATCCACACGTCCCATTACTTCAGCGGCTCGAGAGCGAACGACAAGCTGACGCTGAGAATGAACGGCACGCGCGTGCCATTGAGCACGATCGGCGAATAGCGCCATTGCCGCACGGCGGCGATCGCCTCTTTATCGAGGAGTGGATTCGCAGACCGCAGGAGCCTGACCTCCGTCACAGCACCATCTTCGTTGACCGTTGCTTCCAGAATTACGATGCCCTGGATGTGCGCTTTGACGGCGAGTGCCGGGTACTCCGGCTCGACACGCTTGACCAACTGAGGTTGCGTGATCTGTCCGCCCACGCGGACTGGCGCCCGCGGAGCCGGTGCGGGTGCCGGCGGCGGTGGAGGCGGCTCGGGTAGACCACCAACGATACCGCCAACGACACCGCCTGGAATCCCGCCTTCGATGCCACCAGGCACACCGATCTCTCCCTCATCGGAAGGCAGCGAGGTAATCTCCGAGGGCTCCTCAATTGGAGCAACGAACTGAGCCCGATCAATTGGAGCGTGTGCCTGAGGCGCTGGCTTTGGCTTCTTGGCCACAGCCGGTGCGGGGGGTGGTGGTGGCGGCGGTGGAGGCGCTGGTGGCGCGGCGACAAACGCCATCATCGTCGGCACCTCGGGCAGCCTGTCTGTTACGAACAACATCGGCAGCACGAGCAGTAGTCCAACGACGATGGTCTGCGCGACAGTCGACGTGATGATCGGTAACGTCGCGTGGCTCGGTAGATGTTCCGCGCGTCCTTCAATGAGATCGAACATGGCTGACTCCTGGCTCGGCCATGTGCAAAGGCATCGCCACTACCTCACAACGAGAGTTCACCGAATATCGCCTGACAATCGAATTGACTGGGTCGTGCGAATCCCCGCGGGTGGGAAAAGTCCCGCGCCGCGAACGAGTGCGGCTTCGTGGGACTATCTCGATCGATGGGCTGTGCTCCCAGTACGGAGCTGCGGGAATTTTTAACCGGGTGCGGAAAATTTCCCGCCTTGCCGGGTAGCTTGATTGAAATCAGGCCTGATTCGTTGAATCCAAGTCCGGCATCTCCGGTGCATTTGGGCGACACGCGGATTGGAGCCGCCTGATCACATGTCAAAAGCCACCATTCTTGTTGTCGACGATGAAGCCTTGATTCGCTGGTCACTGGCGGAGCGCCTTCAAGCCGAAGGGTATGAAATCCTCGAGGCAGAGACGGGCGAAGCCGCTCTCTCCAAATTGCCTGAAGGGATCGATCTGGTACTGCTCGACTACCGATTACCGGACACCGACGGCGTGAGCGTCCTTCGCAAGATCAAGGAGTTCAATCAGGACATCCTGGTTATTCTGCTGACGGCGTATGCAAGCGTCGACACGGCCGTCGAGGCAATGAAGCACGGGGCATATCACTTCGCGAACAAGCCGTTCAATCTGGACGAGGTCACGGCAACGGTCGAACGCGCGCTGGAAACGACCCGACTTCGACGCGAGGTGCGGCAGTACCGCACGGACGCGGCACGTCCTTACAGCCTGCAGCGACTGGTCGGCGAATCCTCGTCGATCAAGGCGTCGCGCTCGCTCATCGCCCGCGTGGCGGCCAGTCCTGCCTCGACGGTACTGCTGACGGGCGAAAGTGGCACCGGGAAGGATCTCGTCGCCAAGATCATCCACTACGCAAGCGATCGCGCCTCCAAACCGTTCATGAACATCACGTGCTCCGCCCTTCCCGAACAATTACTCGAAAGCGAGTTGTTCGGTCACGAACGTGGCGCATTCACCGACGCGCGGGTGCAGAAGAGAGGTCTTCTGGAGATGGCCGACGGAGGCACGGTGTTCCTGGACGAAATCGGTGAGATGACCCCCGGTCTTCAATCCAAGTTGCTGCGGTTCCTCGAAGAAAAGAGCTTCAGGCGCGTCGGTGGTTCGCACGACATCCGCGTCGACGTCAGAGTGGTCGCGGCCACGAATCGGAATCTCGAGGAGGAGGTCAGCAAGCATCACTTCCGTTCCGATCTCTTCTTCCGCTTGAACGTACTGCCGATCGAGATGCCGCCTTTGCGGGCGCGCCCCGAGGACATTCCCATCCTCGTGGAGTTCTTCATCGACTCGTTCAACGCCGAATTCAAGAAGCGTGTGCAGGGTGCCACACCGGCGGCTCACGCGCTGCTGCAGGGTTACGGTTGGCCTGGCAACGTGCGAGAACTTCGCAACGTCATCGAACGCGCGATGCTGCTGTCCGACAGCGAGCGCCTCGACGCGAAGGACTTTACGGTCAGGACCAGCGGAGTCAGTGCCGGCGACGACTTCGAATTGCCGCCCACTGGTGTCGATCTGGAGAAGCTCGAGCGAAGTCTCGTCATGCAGGCGCTCAAACGAAGCGGCGGCAATCAGACAAAGGCCGGGACGTTCCTCGGCCTGAACCGTGACCAGATTCGCTATCGGATTGAGAAGTTCGGTCTCACGACTCCAGCCGCACGCTGAATCAACACGAATTACCTCGAGGAACTGCGAGAGTCGCGGCCGGCGGTCCTTCGGATTGAAGCGCGAACGATTTCACGCCACGGGGAAATTTCCCCGCGGCGCCAATGACTGAGTCACAGCAGGAAGCTGTCGTGTGAGTGGCCCAGCGCATGCATCGATTGGCGCCCATGGACGGCACTTCAACCTCTCGAGCCATGTCCGACTCTCTGCGAAGTCTGGATGAGATCCGGTACGCGCTCGATCAGTCGGCGATTGTGGCAGCCACGGATCACCGCGGCTCAATCACCTATGTCAACGACAAGTTCTGCGAGATTTCGCAGTACCTCACGCGAAGAGCTGATCGGCCAAGACCACCGCATCGTGAACTCCGGCCACCATCCGAAGGAGTACATGCGTGACTTGTGGCACTCGATCGCCAGGGGCCGGATCTGGCGAGGTGAAATCCGAAACCGGGCGAAGGACGGTTCCTTCTATTGGGTCGACACGACGATCGTGCCCTTTCTCGATGGCAACAGTAAGCCGCGTCAGTATCTCGCCATCCGCTACGACATCACTGCGCGCAAGCATGCAGAAGCACAATTGAGAGAGCAGGCCGCCCTGGCACGACTCGGGCAACTGGCCGCCGTCGTCGCCCACGAGGTCCGCAATCCGCTGGCGGGTCTCCGGGCAGGTTTGCAAATCATCGATCAGCGCGTCCGTGAGCCGCGCGATCGCAGCGCCATTGCGGCCATGATCCAGCGCATCGACGACCTGAACGACAAGGTTGCGGACCTGCTGTTGTACGCACGCCCACGGCCACCGCGACCACAATCAATCGATCTCAAAGTCCTGATGCAGGACGTCGCCGCGAGCGCTGAAGTGAGCACCGGCCGGCATGGCTCGACGATCCCGGTATCCGGCGATCACGTCCAGGCATACGCCGACGCCGACATGCTTCGCGCGGCGCTGCTGAACCTGACAATCAATGCGTGTCAGGCAGCACCCAACCAGGAAGTCGAGATTCGTGTAAGCGGCAACGATGGTCTGTGTCAGGTTGCTGTGTGCGATCGGGGCCCCGGCATTCGTCCCGAGATCCGCGATCAGGTCTTCGAGCCGTTCTTCACCACCCGCGTGAACGGCACCGGCCTTGGGCTGGCGATCGTAAAACGACTGATAGAGCTGCAGGAAGGCACCGTGCGCCTGGCCGATCGCGAAGGCGGCGGAACGATCGCCGAGGTCAGGCTCCGCAGAACAGCAGTCTAGGCTAGGCCCGTCGAACGCGGACCAGCTCGTCTCCTACGCGGACAGGGGCACGGGACTGAAAGCAGAGCCCGAGTCACGACGATGCGTGAGTCTCGGCGGAAGCGCCAGCACCAACGTTGGCGACAGGCAGAGCATTCGATACGTCACCGACCCCATGCGTGGCCCATTCAGCGGTGACCCGTGCAGGCCCATCACAGCTATGCCGGCATGACGATCGTGAATGACTTTGGCCGCTTCCTCGGCTGGATCACCAGTAACGATCACGACTTCGGTCTTCGGACGAACCTTCGGTGGGATGATCGCCAGGAGCCCGTCCAGGGCTTCCTCGGCTGCGACCCTGCGCTTGGACTCCAGCTCTGTCGGAGTGATGCGGGTCAATAGATGGCTCCTGACAGGCTCGATAACGTGCAGCAGCACGATTGGAACGTTCAACGCTTCCGCAAGACCGCCGGCGATCCGCGTTTGATATGCAGACGCAGGCGAGAGGTCGACGGGGACGACAATTCGGCCCAGCAACTGCCCCGCCTCTTCGAGGTGAAGGGGCCCGGGATTGACGGATGGCGTGACGAGCACTGGCACGTTGGTTTCTCGCAAGACTCGCTGGGTCGTCGATCCAAAAAACAATTTGCGCGCGCCCGTCAGTCCGTGTGAGCTCATCACAATCAGATCGCAGGATCGCTCGCGTGCCACACGAAGGATCTCGACCGCAGGTTTGCCGAGGGCCGTCTCGTACTCGCACATCGCCAGCGTTGCCGCGTCGTCCTCGAACACGTTCGCCACGAAGGCCGCCGTCTCTTTCTCCGGTACCTCGCGCGTCCATACGACACCCGTTCCACAATCCATTGCAGTCGTGAGCCTCGGGTCCTCGACGTTCAACACGAGTAGGCGCGTGAAGAAGTGTTCTGCGATCGCCGCGGCATAGCGAAGCGCCGCCGCTGACGCATCCGAATAATCGATCGGACAAAGGATTGATGGCCGGATATTCATAACAACCTCCACGAGACGCAGAGGATGGTGCAACTGACGTACCCTCTGACGCGTTCGGCCACTCGCACCCTTTCGAAGCTGCGCGCGGGGAAAAGTTCACGCCGCGCGCACTACTTCGCAAAATACCCAGCCTCGATCGGTCAACCGATGGCAGGTGGCGGTGGCTGGTCAAAGTGTTCGAGCAGGCGTCCCGATTGCATCGGAAGGACTCATGGTGAGCGAAGACCAGAGCGCGATCGTGGATTTTCTCGCCGCGCCGTCGACCTACGGCGGTGCGCCAGTCGAACGAATCGACACACACGCATCCATCGTGTTCCTGACCGGTGAGCGCGCTTACAAGCTGAAACGAGCAGTGCGATTCGACTATCTCGATTTCTCGACGAGCGCACGGCGTCGTGCCTTGTGTGAAGCCGAAGTCCGCTTGAACCGGCGAACGGCGCCGGCGCTCTATCGCGGCGTGCTTCCGATAATGCGCCAGCCCGATGGCTCCTACACCCTCGGCGGGCACGGGACGCCCGTGGACTGGGTCGTAGAGATGACTCGGTTCCCTCAAGAGGCCCTGCTCGACCGACTGGCGACGGCAGGTCAGCTCGCGCTCGAGCTCATGCCGCTACTCTCCTCAGGCATCGCGAAGTTCCACAAGCTGGCGGAGAGCCGCACCGATCATGGGGGCAGGGCAGGTGTGTCGTGGGTCATCGAAGGCAACGCTGCGGGGTTTGCAGAATTCGGCCACACAAGCCTGGATCCTGAGCTATCGCAGCAAGCGATCGAAAGCTCTCGTCGTGAACTCGAGCGCCTGGGAAAGACGCTCGACCGGCGCCGCGAGCTCGGCTTCGTGCGGCAGTGTCACGGCGACCTTCACTTGCGCAACATCGTCATGCTGGACGGCCAACCCACATTGTTCGACGGGGTCGAATTCAACGACGACATCTCCTGTATCGACGTCCTGTACGATCTCGCGTTCCTCCTCATGGATCTGTGGCGAAGACGGCTGCCACGCCACGCCAATGTCGTGTGGAACCGCTATCTGACGGACACGGACGATCTCTCCGGTCTGTCGCCGCTCCCACTCTTCTTGTCGTGTCGTGCCGCGGTTCGCGCGAAGACGAGCGCAACGGCGGCCAGCCTCCAGCAGGATCCGGCGCGACGCCGCGAGCTTCACGAGACCGCCCGCGAGTATCTGGCGATGGCTGAACGCCTGCTACGTCCGCCTCGCGCCTCGCTCATCGCGGTCGGAGGACTGTCGGGCTCGGGTAAATCGACGCTCGCACTCGCTCTCGCGCCGATCGTCGGCGCCGTGCCCGGTGCGGTTGTCTTGCGTAGCGATGAGATACGGAAGCGCCTGTGCGGTGTGCCGCTCCTCGAACGGCTGGGTCCGGAAGGATATGCATCACAAATTTCTGAACGCGTATACGCCACGCTTGCTGAGCGGGCAGCGTCGATTGTCCGCGCGGGTCACAGCGCCATCGTTGACGCGGTCTATGTGCACGCCGCCGACCGACAGGCGATCGAACGGGTGGCTGCGGACGCGACCGTGCCGTTCATCGGCCTTTGGCTCGAGGCGCCGGAGTCGACGTTGTTTGGTCGAACGGAACAGCGGACGAACGACCCGTCGGACGCCGACGCCGCTGTCGTTCGCATGCAACGCACTCTGGACATCGGAGACATCACGTGGCATCGACTGAATGCTTCAGTCGCCGCTTCATCGGTGCTCGAGTCCGCGACGAATCATCTGCGCCACGACCTGCGCGATGCGTTGAACTTCGTCCCACGAGAGCCATGACAGCGGCGAGCCATAAGACACCGGCAAGTGCGAATGAATAGACCTGCAAGGGTGTGCCCGCGATGTCCAGCGGGTTGAGAATCAGAAGACTGGTAGTCAGGCTCATGTGCATGAGCATCGCCACCAGGAGACTCCGCGTGTGATCGTAGACCCAGACCATGAGAAGCCTGAATGCCGTCAGGTATCCGACGAAGATGCCGATCACGGTGGCCGCAAGGTAAACGGACACTGAGAGTTCACCTGCAGCTGCACGGCTGGCCCAGAGGTTCGGCAGCAAGTGCCACGCACTCCACCAGATGCCCACAATCAGCCCGGTGGCGATGATCCCGTGGTGCTGTCTCACGGTCGGAATCGCGAATCCGGTCCACCCGAGTTCCTCAACGCTACCGGCTGAGAGACCTACGGCGAGACTTACGAGAAGTAGCGCAGCCTTGTGGTCGGATGTGGCGACGCCCGGAACGAACTCGGGAGACGCTACCGACAGCGCAAGAAGCGTCGAGGTCATCAGGACGGGTGCCGTCAGGAGAGCGACGAGGTACCACTTGGCGGCCACTCGCCATGTCGTCAGACGCTCGAGCAGCGCGCGAAGCCCGGTGCGTCCCGAAACCAGTGCCGTCAGAGCCACACCCGTCACGCTCGGGCCGGCGAGCATTGCCAGCACGGCATAGGCGAACCGCGGGTCGCTGGTTGGTGTGGTTCCCCCCATGCCGCCGCCGCTTCCGATGGCGACGAGTGTGCCGCCCCAGGACACCGCAAACGTGACGCTGAAGTACACGCTCGCTGGATGGCGCCGAACGAAGGTCAAAAGGGTTCGCATCGCGACTCCCGCTACGTGTGGAGTACCGAGTGGAGCGCGTGTCTCAGTGCCAGGTCCCGCGGGTCGCCGGTGAGTGTCGTGCCCATCTGACTCGTCACATATGCGTACCCAACACCCGTCTCCGGATCGGCAAATCCAAGAGATCCACCGGATCCCGGTGACCCAAAAGCACTCGCACTGCCGAACGGCCAGAGCGGGCTTGGCTTCATGAAGCCGAGCGAAAACTGCACCGGTCCTCTAAGGCACTCGTCGTAGAACCCATATCGGGGCGCGACTGCGGGCGCTGCGAGCAGCGCTAGCGTCTCCTGTCGAAGCCCGAGCTCGTGTCCGCCGGTCGCAAAGGCGCCATAGGCGTGCGCAATGCCACGGGCTGTGCCGACGGCGCCGCCAGATGGCACTTCAAAGTTGCGGGCATAGACACGCTGCTCATCGTGAGGCAGCTCGGATCCTCTGAGCGCCCGCACGATCCTAGCCCGTGGATTGATGACCTCTAACGCGAAGCGGAGAGGAAACCCGAGCAGCATGTCCAGCGGTCGGGGCCTCGCAATACTGGCGAGGCGCGAATTCGGAATCTGTTCCGGGAGTCTGATGTAGACCTCCAGCCCCAGTGGCGTCGCGATCTCGTCCTGGAAGAACTGCCCGAGCGTGCGACACTTCGGATCGATTCGACGCAGCAGTTCGCCCTGGTAGAAGCCGAGTGTGATCGCGTGGTACGCCTGGCGCGCCCCCGGCGCCCATGCCGGTTTCTGGCGAGCGAGCACCACGGCGAGTCGATCGGGATCAGCAACGACGGTTCGGTCGACCGGCTCGTCGAGAGCGAAGAGTCCGGCCTGATGCGCCAGAAGCTGTCGGACCGTGATCGCCTCCTTCCCGTACTGCGCGAACTCGGGCCAATAACGCGAGACTCTCTCTTCGTAGTCGAGCCATCCTCGCGAATGAGCTATCGCCAATGTCATCGCCGCCAGCCCCTTCGAGGCCGAATAGACGATGACCATGGTGTCCGCATCCCAGGCGTCCCCGCTCTGCTTGTTTCGAATACCGCCCCAGAGATCGACAACCCTCTCGCCACGGTCGTACACACAGCAAGCGCCGCCCAACTCTCCGCGCTGCGTGAAGTTGTCGGCAAACGCCTCGCGCACCGGCTCGAAGCCGGGACTGACGTGCCCTTCGACGATGCTCCGCCTTGGCGCAACTGCTGATCCGGACATCACCCCTCCCGGCGGCTCTCAGCCAGTTCGCGTGTCACATCGAGCAGACCATTCACCAGCACGTGCGCGCCCGAACCCACGCCGAGCGTCCAGTAGCGCCTGAAGCATCGGCGCGCGTACTCGTCGGTCGTCGCCGTGCGCATCACACCCGCGAGGAGGGTACGGCGCTCATCGAGCGCACGAACTGAAAGCGAATAGATCGTTTTGGCGTATCCACCTTCGTTGAAGGTGATGAATGACTGAGGAGTCACGTCTGCGTACACGATGACAGGCAGCCAGAACCTGCCGACCAGCCCGAGCGCGATCTCATCCCGCGGACGCTCGCCGAGGAGGACCCAGCCTCCCTGATCCCGCGGCAGCGTCGAGATATCGCGCAGCCGTAGCTGCGCAGGTACCCGCGGTGGCGCTTCACCGTGGAGCAGGTGCGACGCGATTTCAGGCAGCATCCGCAAGGCACCCAATGCGGCGACGAGTGGACGCCGCCGACCGACGTCGATGAGATCGACCTCCATCAACGCATCCCATACGGTGGACACATTCGTCTCGACCACGGTTGCGACCGCGTCCGAGACGTCGTATACGGGAAGGCATTCGTCGACGAGCATGGCGCTCATTCGCTCACGACCTCTCAACGAGAGCCTGGGGCGCCTCCCGGAAGCGTTCCTGGCCCGCACGCGCACGGCGCTCGGCCTCTCGCTTCACCGGCTGCAGCATCACCGCTCGAATGATGATGATTCCGGGCGAGAGCAGCGACCAGTAGCGGCGGAACTTCCTTCGGGCCCACGCGTCGGTCGCGATCACTCGAGTCTCTGTGCGGAAGACCGATTCAGCCGCAGTGATCGGATCAGCTCGCAGCGTCCACGCGATCTTCACGTAGCCAGGTTCGTTGAAGGCCGCGAAGTCGTCTGGCGGCACGGGGCGGAATGTGACGTTCGCTTCCCACGGCTGTGTGACCGCGCCCATGACAACTTCGCGCCCAGGCACGTCGGCGAGCACGCCCCAGCCGATTGATTTCGTCAACGCCAGCACGCCACTGGGGCGTTCCACCGTATCAGGTGTGCTGCCGAGGATGACTTCGCGTGCTCTGAAGATCGCTCGTGAGACTGCCGAGGACAGAAGGTTCGTATCACAGGCCGCGGCGAACGAGGTCTCTGCGGGAGCGGCCACGCGAATGTGATGGCGTTCCACCACCTCGTAGGTAGGCATGAAGCGATCGAGTAGCGGATCCTCGTCTTCGTGCGATGACTGCGAGGCATGACCGTAGCGGAACCACGTGACACCTGCGTAGAGGCCATACGCGGCGGCGGCAACGCCGATGCCGATCGAGACCCACCTTGCGAGCGTGCGTGCCCTGAACGAAGTGGTCATGCTCAGGCGAGCACGCATAACTCCTGCCGAGAGCCGAGCGGTTCTTTGACGAAGCCAGGCAGGCACTGGAGTCGAATGAGGCTGGAAAATCCCGCAGACGTTGCGGGATTTTCATCCTTCGGTCAGGGCTTCTTCGTGACGTAATGGGCGACCTTGCGTCCTTCTTCATCCGCGTAATAGATCACGAGCTCGGTCGCGTCTCCATTCGATTCGTCGACGCTGGCTCCGCTTTCCGCAGCGGCCCTGGCAGTCAGCTGCAGTGTCTCGGTCTTGCCGTTGCCATATCGGATGGTGATCTCCTTCTTCCGGCGATCGATGTGGGTCACTCGCCCTTCTGTGATCTTCAGCCCCTCGTCACCGAGCAGATCGATTTCCTCGGCTGAGGCCTGTTCGTCGTTCGCCCTGCGGTGAATGACGATGGGTGTTCCCTCGCTCAACTCATCGAGCGCGTCGACACCTGGTACCTTCCCACCGTGAACTATCAGGTTCTTCGTGAAGTGATACACATGCTCCACGCCGTCCATCGTCGTCACGATCACGATGTTCGCCGCCCGATAGAACGCTTTCATCGTTCCCTCCAGGGCGATTGGCTCCTGCAGGGGCGGCCGGTCCTGAGGGTACGCAGGGCCGGTGACGAACAACACCACTCCGAGCGCAAGCGCCATGGTCAGTCCCGTGATCGCCCCGGTGTGGCGCCACGCATTCCCTTTCGTTCGTCGCATGACCCGCCTCCTTTCTGGCTGTCTGATAGGCAAGGTTGATGCCCGTGCGCCGCCCGGATTTTTTCACGGTGCGGCGGAACCTTTCGCACGACTCTGAATGGTCAGAGTCGGGACCCGGTTGAATCAGCTCGATCTCACGTGGCACGTCCGATGCGTCGCTGCCAGAGGAGGGCACGATGACTCACACTGCGAAAACACTTGGACGACTTCTCTGCCTTGGTTGTGTCGCCGGCCTCACCACGGTCGCCACGCTTCAAGCACAAACTCGAGAGACGCCTCCGACTCACGATCACGCGGCGATGATGACCAACTGCCAGACGATGATGGCGGGCATGAAAGCCGAACAGGACAAGCTCGACGACCTGGTCGCGAAGATGAACGCGGCCACGGGACAACTCAAGATCGATCAGATAGCGGCTGTACTGACCGAACTAGTGGCCCACCAGAAGGCGATGCGCGCCCACATGATGTCGATGGGGCAGGAACCTGCGGCTCCGGCCAACGCACCAAAGGAGCAACCCGAGGCAGGCCACGAACAACACCCCCGTTGATGAAAGGAGCGTCGGCCATGGTCGTCAAGACAGCGCTGGTGAAACAGGTTCAGGGCATTACGTTCGCCGGCAATACGGATTCAAATCACTGGGTGATGATGGACGGTCCGGCGGAGTTCGGCGGCAGTAACGCCGGGACGCGGCCGAAGGAATTGCTACTGCTCGCGCTCGGTGGTTGCACGGCAAGTGACGTGATCTCGATTCTCAAGAAGAAGCGTGTTGAGCTTGATGGATTCGAAATTCATATCACTGCCAAACAGCGAGACGAGTATCCACAAGTGTTCACCGAGATTCACCTGGAGTACGTGATTCGCGGCAACGACATTCGTCCGGAGGACGTGGTACGGGCGATCGAGCTGTCGGAATCCAAGTACTGTTCGGTGAGCGCGATGCTGCGGCCGGCCATTCCGATCACGTGGGCATATCGAATCGAGCCCGGTCGGGCCGTCCGGTCAGCGGCGTGAACTCCGAGGTGCGATCGGGCATATCTCGCCAGGCGCAGCGCCGGCCAGAATCGGCGCGTGCGAAGTCTCGATGACATCCTCGGGCCGTACTCCATTGGCCGCGCCCACCGAGCGAGAGAATGCTGAAGAGGCGCAGCAAGGGAATGCCGCGCTGGCACATCCTTGCTGCGCATCGGACTCGTCTCACATTCCCATCGCCTCCCTTCACAAGGGGCGGTGTTATGCCGCCGTCTTCACGCCTTTCGCCGGCTCCTGAATCTCGACTTTCCGCACTGCCGCTTGCGGCCGGACAGCTAACGGCACGCTGACTTCGAGCACGCCGTCGGCAAACGTGGCCTTGATATCTTCCAGCGTCACGCCCTCTGGCAACGGCACGGCGCGATAGAACTGGCCGTATTCCCGTTCTGTGCGGTACACGTTGTCCTTCTTCTCCTCCTTCTCCTGAATTCTCTTACCCGAGAGCGCAAGGTGTCCGCCGGTTACTTCGACGGTGACGTCTTCCTTCTTGACGCCAGGCAGATCCACCCGCGTCACGAACCGATTGTCCTTCTCGAACACGTCCACCTTTGGCGCCCATGCTTCGACGCCCTCTATGGTTCTCATCGCCGGGAAACGAAACGACGGCCAGAAGGGCTCGTCGAACGCCCGATCCAACTCCGCAGTCATTTGGCGCAGCAGTGCAAATGGATTTCGAGCACCGCGTGCCAGCGCAAGTGCGACGTCATGCTTTTCGGCCATTGAACACCTCCCCCTGGTTATTCACGAACGCTTGAAGCGTTCATTCCGTTACGTCCTGTACGAACGCAACTCCCGTACCTTTGGATTGAATGGCCAGATGGGTCGCAACGCCCTTTCCCAGTGGCACGACGTGGGAAGAAATTCGATCGTGTTGCGAGATATCTCGCGGACGGACGCCATGAACATCGGGCCGAAGAATCGTCGACGACCATTCGCGCCCGAGTCCGCTACCCGCCACGCGGCACGAGGCTTGCCCTTGACCGGACCGTCAGAGCCGACGCGACCTGTGAATCGCGTGACAGTTCAGGAGGAACGCCATGACTGCCATAGGACTTACGGATACAGACATCAGCATGAAGGACGCCGTGATGCGTCAACTCGATTGGGATCCTGAAGTGGACTCCACGGCCGTGGGAGTCACGGCCAAGGGCGGAGCTGTGACGCTGACTGGATACATCGGCACGTACATCGGCAAGCTGGCCGCCGAACGAGCAGCGAAGCGCGTCCGCGGTGTGCGTGCGGTCGCCAACGACATCGAAGTACGTTTGAGGCTGGAACGCGTAGATTCGGACATCGCGGCCGACATCGTTCGCGCGCTCGACTTATACAGCAGGATCCCCGAGACGGTGCAGGCCGCCGTCCATCACGGACATGTCACGCTCACTGGCCATGTGAACTGGATGTTTCAGAAGCGTGACGCCGAGAAAGCAATCCGTCACCTGCGAGGCGTGCGGGATGTCGTGAACCGTATCGTGATCGCTCCACAAGCGGTCGAACGCGACGTCCGCCACCGGATCGTCGAAGCGCTTCATCGAAACGCCAACCTCGACAGCCGTCACATCACGGTCAGTGTTTCCGCTGATACCGCAATCCTGACGGGCGTCGTCGACAGCTGGCTTCAGCGCGAATCTGCGGAACGCGCCGCGTTCGATGCACCCGGAATAGCGCGCGTAGAAAACAAGATTGCTGTTGAGTCGCGACTGGGCGACCTTGACGAACGTTGCTAGCCAGATCGACCGCCGGCGCGGCCGCGCACGAATCGCGCGGCCGCGATACTAGGCGGCGATGCCTGCGGCACGGCGTGGACGCATCCATCTGCGTCGGCGCCGAAGTCGGTTGAACGCTCGCCGCTCGACTTGCCTGACCGCTTCACGAGTCCAGCCCAGAGAATCCGCGATCTCTTGGACTGTGTGTTCGCGGCCATTGGCAAGTCCGTATCGCAGTTCGAGCACACGGCGCTCGCGCGCGTTCAACAACTCGAGGGCCGCGCCAACCTGGCGCACGATGTCGGACTCGAGCAGCGGCGCATCAGGCGATGATGCCCCTGCGTCAGCAACAAGGTCTCCCACAGCCGCTCCCTCCGAGATCGGCGCATCGATCGATATCACGTGCGCATCCGAGCGCAATAGTCGCATCACCCTCTGGGGTGCCATGTGCAGCTGGCGTGCGATGTCATCGATCGATGGATCGCCCCCGAGTTCGCTCGATAACTTTCGCCGCGCCGCCTCGATCCGGTTCAGCGCTTCGACCGTATGCACCGGTAGCCGCACCGTGCGACCTGATTGCGCGATCGCACGCGTGATGGCCTGACGAATCCACCAGGTGGCATAGGTCGAGAACTTGAACCCCCGGCGATATTCAAATCGATCCACGGCTTTCAAGAGGCCAAGATTGCCTTCCTGCACCAAATCGAGCAGCGACAGGCCTATTCTTCGGTACCGCCTGGCGACCGACACAACGAGGCGCAAATTAGCCTCGACAAGCCGCTGCTTCAGAGCCAATAGCGCGTCGCGCCGAAGGTGAATGCGGTGAGACGCGCCAACGTCGGCCCCTTCGGTATCAACAGCGAGCGCTTCGACCAGAGACGGACGCAACGGCACGTCCACCAGAGTTCGGCCGATGGCGTCGACGAACCGATCCGCGCGACGCTGGAGCTCCTCGCGAGACGTGCAGGACGTCTGCGCCATCGCCAGGACCCCGTCGATTCGCGCGAGACTCACGGCACGGCGTGCCGCCCTATCCAGATGCCGCAGCGCCGTGGCAATCTCATCGGCGCGGAGGGGACATCCGTCGGGTGACTGTAGAAGATCATCGGCACCGGCAACTCCCGTGCGGACCGCGGCAGACAGTCCGGCGAGACGGCCCGCCGAGCCGGCTTCGGCAAGCAACGCGGCGGCGAGCGCTGCCCGTGCCTGCTCGATTTGCGCGCACAAAGTGCGCTCCTCGGACGGCGTCAACAGGGGAACTCGGGCAATCTGCACGAGGTAGGGTCGGATCGCATCTCCGTCTGTGGTCGTCGAAGAACTGCGCGCGCTCACGCCGGGTCCTTCGACAACGTCCTCAGGCTCTGACGGAGACCATGCTGTCGCTTCCGTCATGGCTACCTCCTACAACGAAAACACACCAATCGCTGGCGCTGGCGAAGGACGTGGCCGCTGTTCCCGAGGGGGATCGGCCGCTGCTGGCGCTGGCAGTACGTCGGGCAACGGCGTCAGCGTCTCCGAACAGATCTCCTCGTCATCGCCCTCGAGCGTCCAACGGCCGGACAGCTGTCCGTTCGGACCGAAGCGATACACCATGATCCCCATCGCGTAATCAGCGACGAAACCCACGGACAAGGCCTCATCAGTCACGATCCCCACACCGATCCAGGTGGGTTCGAGAACAAGTGCCTCACCGATAAGCCGGGCGGACACCCACGTGACGATGTAGCGATCGCCGTGCCGCTCGATCTCAACGGCTCGCTCATATGTGTTCCCGGCGGAATCAAGACCGCTGGCGATGTAGACGCCCTCGAACGCCCGTTGCGCAAACAGTGATGGCGGCATCGCGCCCACGACGGCAATCACCATCAGTGGCAATGCGAATCGGCGTACCCGAGTCATGGCGTCCTCCTCTACCTGTCCCTGTGGTGACAACAGCAAATCGCACATCGTTCAGCGGTCCCGCACGATCAGCACGGGGCAGGTCGAGGCGCGGAGCACGTGCTGTGTCGTCGAACCGAACAAGAGGAGATCGAGGGCTCCACGTCCATGCACTCCCATCACGATGAGATCAGCACGCTTCGCCTTTGCCTGGCAGAGGATCTCCCGATAATCGCGACCTTCAACGACAACCGCGTCAACCGTGCAATACGCACGCGCTTCATCCGGAATCAGGCTGCTCAACCTCCGCCGGGCCTCAGCGATCGTCGCCCCCCGCATGCGCGCAAACTGGTCGTCGGCGACAAACGGTTCCTGCCCGACAGCCGCGAGCATTTCCACCACGTGCAACACCGTTAGCTGCGCATCTGTCTCCTCCGCCATGCTGATTGCGTATTCGAAGGCCTTCAACGAGCTCGCCAGGAAGTCTGTCGGACACAGGATTCGCTGAAACTGCACCGGTGTGTCCGGTGCGATGTCGGGCGCACGGGGTGGGACGACCAGCGTCGGGCACTTCACATTGCGGATCACTTTCTCGGTGACTGACCCGAGGAACACCCTCTGGAAGCCGGAACGTCCGTGCGTGCCCATGACCAGCATGTCCGCCTGGGTGGCTTCCACTTGACTGACGATCGCCTGGTGCACCGACTGCCCCTCCCGCAGCTGGCAATCGACGCGAACATCCCGTGGAACGATTGCGGCGAATTCACGCATCTTCGCCAGCATGTTCGTGCGGTCGGCATCTTCAAGCGGCAACGGCGGCAGGTCCATGGCGGGGAGGTACGGGAACGCATAGAGGATGGTCAGCTGCGCTTCATGCCAGCGGGCTATCGCTGCCGCCTGTGCGAGTGCATGGTGCGAGGTGTCCGAGAAGTCGATCGGACATAAGACTCTCTGTATGGAAATCCGGCGTGTCCTGGCCATTGGTAGCTCCTCGCTGGACGTGCTGTCCACAGAGGAAGAGGCAAGTAGTGATCCAACGTCGCTTTGACGCACGAGCGAGGATGTGCTGTGTCACGGCGGCATTTTGCAGGCGCGGCGCTCGTAAACGAGGCCCGTCGACTGCGGGTTTATTCGGACTGTGGTGAATTTTTCCCATGCGCAGTCAGCCAGTCTCCGTCGTCACACCGATTTCAGGCGCAACATCAGTTCATTCGGCCGACGGGATCTCCGGCATCGGTTTCGCACCACGAGCAGCGGACGCGACTACTACACCGATTCGAGGCCCGTGATGCGACCCGTTCTCCGACTGACAGCGGCAGTGCTCTCCGTGATGACTCTCAGCGCCTGTGCGGCGCGCATGACCGTCAGCTCGCACGTCGAGCGTGGTCTCGATTTATCGCGATACCGGACGTTCGATTGGGGACCAGCGGATGCATTGCCGACCGGCGATCCCCGACTGGATGGAGACCCGTTTTTCAAGGATCACGTGCAGGGCGCCGTCGAGAAAGGTCTTCTCGCTAGAGGCCTGCGACTGCCGGCAACCGGGTCACCCGATTTGCTGATCCACTATCACGCGCACGTCAGCACACGAATCGATGTCAATCGCATCGATCGTCTTTACGGGTACTGCTCGCAGCCCGGATGTCCCCCCGATGTCGTGCACTACGAAGCCGGCACACTCGTGCTCGACATCGTCGACGCGCAAACGAACCGAGTGATCTGGCGCGGCTGGGCGCAGAACAGCGTCGGAAACATGCTCGAGAATCGCGACGTGATGGCTAAAACGATCGACCAGGCCGTTGCACGGATGCTGCTCCGCCTGCCGTCCACACACTAGCCCATCACGAACAGGAGACGCCATGTGTACGCTCAAGATTCGACTCGCAGGACTCCTCACACTCGCGCTCGCGCTCGCGGGTTGCGCATCGACTGAAGTGCGCTCATATGTGGCACGCGGTGCAGACTTTCACTCGCACCGGACGTACAACTGGGGGCCGACTGAGGCAAGACCGACCGGAGACCCACGCCTCGACAACAATCCGTTCTTTCAACATCGCGTGCAGGCAGCCGTTGACGAACAACTGGCGGGCAGAGGCTTCGAGAAGACCGCCTCGCCCCAGTTCCTGGTCCACTACCACGCAAGTGTCACGCAGGAAATCCAGATCAGCCCAAACGACCACGGCGTTGCTTGCGAAGAGTGCCGGCCGGAGGTTTACGACGAGGGGACGCTCCTGATCGATCTCATGGACGCGCGCACCGGTCTGCTGGCGTGGCGGGGGTGGGCGAAAGGCAGCATTGACGGCGTCATCGACAATCAGGCGTGGATGGAACAGAGAATCGACGAAGCGGTCGCGCGGATCATGCGCGAGCTTCCGCGCGGGCTCTAGTCGATCCGGAGGCCGGACTCATCGGCAGTCGAATGACAACCGTCGTCCCACCAGCCGGTGGACAATCGATGGCGATCTGTCCGTTGTGCGCTTCGATGAAACGCTTCGCCGTGGGCAAGCCAAGGCCAGACCCGCGGGCTTTGGTCGTGAAGAAGGGCGTAAAGATCTTCTCGCGTATCTCGAGAGGGATCCCCGGCCCACCGTCGCTGAAGGCAATTTGGCATGTCGAATCGATTGTGTCGACTGCCACACGGATCCTGCCTTTGCCTTTCATCGCGTGGCCGCCGTTGATCAGCAGATTCTGGAACACGATCCTCAGCATTTCAGCGTCTGCTGAGACCGGAGGCACCTGGCCGGCGACCTGGATGTCGACTTCCTGGAACGCAGGATCCTGGATCAAGAAGTTCGCGGTTGCGGTCACCAGCGATACGAGCTCAGTGGGCGCATGTTTTGGCTTGGGCGGACGCGCGTAAAGCAACAGCTCCTTCATCAGCTGATCGAGTGCGTCAATGCGCGAAACGATCTCCTTCAGAACTGCCGTATTCTTCCCGTCTTGAGACATTCGGCCACCGAGCACCTGGATGGCCCCTCGGATACCGGCGAGCGGATTCTTCACTTCGTGTGCGATCACCGCGGCCATCTCTCCCAGCTTGGCCAGCGCAGCCTGCTCTCGAAGTTGCCCCTCCATTTCGACACGCCTACTGAGGTCGTGAACGATCCCTGTGAACTTGCGCTCACCGGCGACCGTGATCTCGCCCACGGAGAGATGCAGAGGAAACGTCGTGCCATCCTTGCGCAGTCCCTGTACCTCGCGACCGCTTCCAATGATCTTGGCCCGCCCAGTGGCGAGATAGCGTGACAAGTAGCTGTCGTGCTCCTCCCGGTAGGGCGACGGCATGAGCATGTCTACGTTTCGACCGATTACCTCACCCGCCTCGTAGCCGAAGA
Source organism: uncultured Acidobacteriota bacterium (assembly GCA_963772955.1). Taxonomy (GTDB): domain Bacteria; phylum Acidobacteriota; class Vicinamibacteria; order Vicinamibacterales; family UBA2999; genus Gp6-AA40. Next base: position 118,179 of record CAVYZF010000012.1, read on the forward strand.
GACGCTCAGCACTGGGGTTGAAGCTCTCGACCAGTCCGTGTTTGTCGATCACGATGACGCCATCGACGGCGGAATCGATCACGGCGCGCCATCTGGCTTCGCTTGCTCCCAGCTGTCCTTCGAGATCGGCGCGTTTGCTGAGGTCATGCAGAACGCCGGTGAACTTGCGTTCCCCTGAGATTCGCATCTCTCGAACGGAAAGATGCACGGGGAAGAGAGAGCCGTCGCGTCGACGGCCAGTCACTCGGCGACCGACGCCGATGATCTTCGCCTCACCTGTCGTTAGATAGCGCTGCAGGTACTGGTCGTGCTCCTCGTGTTCAGGAGAAGGCATCAGCAAGCTCACGTTCCGGCCGATGACTTCTGATTCGGGATACGCAAACAGTCCCTGCGCTCCGGGGTTGAATGCTTCGATTGTGCCCTTCGCATCGATGACGATGACGCCATCGACGGTCGTATTGAGAATCGCATCGAGGCGTTCAGCCCGGACTGTAGCCGTGGCCGTTGTCTTTCGCTGATGCTCCTCGGCGACGCGCAAGCGGTGATTGAGCACCGCGATCACACCGCCTGTCGCGGCGAACACTCCAAGCGACAACTGGTCGGCGATGTCGGTCACGGCCAGCCCCCCCGGCGGCAGCAGGAAGTACATCGCCGTGAGGACGGAGATGCCCGTCACCAGCAGGCCGGGACCGAGCCCTCCATACCAAGCCGCAACGATGATCGCCGGATAAAACTGCAGGTAAGGGACGTTAGAACCGAGCCAGTCTCGCAACCCGTAGCGAAGAAGGATGGACGCCGCAAATGCGGCGACTGCAACGGCATAACGCGACATGGCGGTAATGCCCCACGAACGGGTCCAGTAACTCAGGGGGCGAAGGGGACATATATCAGGATTCTTCTCACCCGCGCGAGATACTCCGCGCCCGCTGTCTCTCCAGATAACTGGTGATCGGAGGAGGTCGTGGAACGAGGCGAACGATGGCTGGGCAGGATTCGTGCTTGACGCATCAGCGAGTCGAAGATGCCGTCAGCCTCCGAGATTCTGCTTGGCCTTAGTTCGGTCGCCAATCAGTGGCGACTTGTGGCAATCGCGTGGCACGGCGCTCTTGGCGCATCGCTGCTCGCGATTCTTTCGGGGTGGCGTCCGTCGGCTCGAGTTGCGGCGTACGCACTGGCATCCCCTCTTGCGTCAGTAGCGGTTTCGGCCTTCGCCTCTGGCAACGTCGTCAACGGGACGATGTTCGCCACGCTGACCGTCGTACTCGGATCGGTCGCATGTCGTTTATCCGGCGAGCCAATCCGCATGACGTCGGTGGTCATGGCCATACCCGGGGTGCTCCTGGTCGCGTTCGGGTGGGTTTACCCACACTTTCTCGAAACTGACCAGTGGACCGAGTACGCATATGCGGCACCGTTGGGGCTTCTTCCCTGTCCGACACTCTCGTCGGTGATGGGTTTGAGCCTCGTGTGTGGACAGTTCGGTTCACGGGTGTGGGCGTTCACACTCGCGGCAGCTGGTGTCGTCTATGGCGCGATCGGGGTTTTCATGCTCGGCGTGACGCTCGACTACGCTCTGCTGGCTGGCGCACTGGTCGCCCTCGGCAGTTTCGAGACATCGATCCAGCACAACGCCGTTTCCGGAGGCGCGACATGACACCGTGGTTCCAATACCTGGCGGCTTTCCTCCTGTTCTGCCACGGCTTCGTCTACGTTCGCATCGGCTCGATGCTGCCGGGGCCCATTAAGGATTGGAACGGCGGCTCGTGGTTGCTTGGGAATTCGATCACCACGGCTCAGCTCACGAAATTGAGCATCGGACTTCATGTGATTGCCGGAATCACAACGCTGGCCTGTGCAGCCTCGATCGGACTGCCATCGCTCTTCCCCGGCTGGTGGCGCCCGCTCGCGATCGCAGGCTCAGTCGTCGGCATCGTGGCGTTTGCGGTGTTCTGGGACGGCCAGACGCAGCTGCTGTTCGACGAAGGCGGTCTCGGCGCGCTCATCAGCCTCTTTGTTCTCATGGGAGCTTTCGCGTTCCGCACTGCATTCGATCGATGACCTAAGCAGCTCGGCGCCCAGCGCAGCCGGCTCCAGTGACCAGTACGCCGAGAGTCCCGGTTGCGTCGTCATACTTTCGACAGGTGCTGCTCGAGGACGAGAACCTCCTGTCACTTGTCTCCTCGCAAGCCTCGACGCAGCGTCGGCAGCTCATTCCTGTAGTGGTGCGCATCACCGTAATCGGCAAAGCGTTGATATCGCGAATGGGGAGCGGGAATCGTGCGCGCATGCTTGATGGGGCACCAGGACCGTTCGGTGCGCGCAGCGACTTCTCGGACGTAGGCAATCAGTCCGTTGGCGTAGCTGCAGAACGTGCAGTTCACCTTCTCGATGCCGTTCAAGTACGCGAGCTTGTGTCGGTCAATGGCGAAGTAGCGGCGACGTGGCACGCGGGCAACGCCGTAGATGGGGAAGCACACGCGCTGATAGACCGTCACCCAGAGGTCGAGCACCAGGAACGGAAAGAGCAGCGAGTAAATGATGGGAGCCGTCAAGAGGCTCAAGCGATCGGCTTCGCGGATGTAGTCCGGAATACTTTGACGCAGGCGACGGTGCTGCGCGCGAAGTTCCTGATTGAACCACAGGCGACCGCGACTCACCCGATGGTGCCATCGCCGACGCCGTTTCTCAACCTCGTGTTCGAGATCGGTTTCGACTTCGTGCAGGCGCTCAACGAAATGCCGGACAGTCGGTGGCATCGAACGACTCCCGTTCCTCGAGACCGGCGAAATGCCGTCACCACGCTCGGACGGCCGTGTGCACCTTCTTGTGAGGCACGCGGTGGTTCAATATCCGCCTTGCATTCGTAGCGCCACGATCAACACCACGTCCCACTACCTCGAGGAGGTCCGATACGGTGACGATTCCAACGGGTCGTCCCGAAGCGACCACGACCAGACAGCCAATGGAACGGCCTCGCATCATATTGGCGGCCTGTCGGATGGTCATCGTCGGAGCGGCCGTCACGGCCGGCGCCGTCATGAGATCGCCAACAGCCTTGTTCGCCCTCACGGCAGCGCCGCGGCGGCTTCCGGCATCACGATCGGACAGGATGCCGATTGGACGGTGTTCTTCGGTAACGACAAGGTGATGAATGCCATGAATGCGCATCACGTTCCACGCCTCCCCAGCCGACGATGTCGGGGCAATCGTTCGAACCTTTGCGGTCATCACATCCTGCAGTCGCATGAGGAGCCTCCATTCGAGCCAAATGAGTCGGGGACATCCCCTGCCACCTCACAAAGCACAGAGCGGACCACCTGTGAGAATCCCGAGAATCGTGATGTCGCTTGGATGAACGAGCGGGATCATCGGCTGTGCCTTGCGCAATCTTTCGCCCGGGAGCGGATTAGTCCGCGGTGGACGAACCATCAGCACCGGGAGGCATCGCGATTGCCGTTCGTGGCAACGGAGCCTGGCTCTGCTTCGCAATACGGGAATACTCGCCTCGAACGGTGGTCCACCACGCCGCAGCGCTCGAGGCGATTCGACGTGAACGATGAGATCAAAGGCGCGCGTTCAGCCTTCCTCAACGTCGGGATGGTGGAACGAGTCGACTGTGATCCGGTTGTCGACGTGCGCGATACCAGGAGCGTCTGCCGCCGCACGTTCAGCGGATTCGCACTGCGCCCAGGTGCCGACTGTGCCCGTCAGTGTCGCGGTGTCACCTGATACCGTCACCGTGATGTGACGGGCATCCACATCGGCGTTCTGATGCAACGCCTTAACGATCCGATGGCGCACATCACGAACAGCGGCCGCCTTGGGCGTGATAGTGATCTGGTTCACTACTCCGCTGACGCCGCGAATATACCGAACGGCCCGTTCGGCGACTTCCTTCTGATACAACCATTCGACTTTCCCCGTCAGGGTGAGAAAGCCGTTGCAGACAACCGCTTGAACGGTCTCAGGAATCGTGCTGCAGAGTTCCAGCGCACGCGTGGCGTCCTGAGCGATGTCGACATCCGTCCGCCCCGGCCGAAGGTGGACCTCGATGTCGTTGGCCACTGCTCGTACGCCGTGGACCCGCTTGGCGGCACGCTCGGCCGCGACCTTCCCCGAATACGTGTTGATAAAGCCGCTGAGCGTCACCGTGCCGTGCTTGGCCGCAACGCCCACCGCACTCGCGTCCACCTCGGGATCCCAATCCAGTTGCCTTATCACAGCGTCACGCACGCGAACGTCCGCGTCGGTAAGTGTTGCAGTCGTCATGGTGACCTCCTTCAAAACATCCCTTTCGGATTCATCTCAGAGAAGAAGCAGCTCACACGTGCCTCAGGGTCAGCACCGGGCACGACGCCTCGCGCACCACGTGCTGCGTCGTCGAGCCAAACAGCAAGAGATCGACAGCCCCACGCCCCTGCACCCCCATAACGATCAGATCGCTTTGTCGCTCAGCGGCGATGCGGAGCACCTCGCGCCAGGGCTTTCCGTGAGCGATCGACGAATCCACTCGGCAGAACTCGGACGCGCCCGCCACCGCTTCGCGAAGACGCCGGCGAAGGGTCTCCTCGCGCTCTTTCAGGAAATCTCCAACCGTCATGCCCGTGCTGTATTCGATGTCGCCGGTGTACTCGAGTTCATGTGCGACAACATGGACGATGGTTAGTTGACCGTCACCTTCGTGTGCCAACGAGGTCGCATATTTCAAGGCGTGCAACGAGGACTCTGAGAAGTCCACCGGGCACACGATTCGTTTATACAGAACAGAACCGGCTGGCACGGCGTCCGGAAGTCCTCTCGGCACGGTCACGACGGGGCAACTTGCCTTCCGGAGGACTCTTTCGGCAACGGATCCGAGCAGGAGACGCTCGAACCCCGATCGTCCATGCGTGCCGATGACGAGCAGGTCGGCCTTCATGATGGTCGCCTGTTCCAGGATCTCGCCGGCGATATCCCCTTCGCGCACGATCGCATTGATCGTGAGACCGGGTGCGCTCTCCGACTCGACGAAGGCCTTTGTGTCGGCGAGGAGTTGCTGACGATCGACAGGCGATAGCAGGATTGGCTCCAGGACCACCGGCCCTGGGCCGACAGCCGCCACTGGAGCCGTGGAGAAGACGTGCAGGACGGTGACGGTCGACTTGTACCACCGAGCGATTGCGATTGCGTTATCAAGCGCACGTCGCGAGTAGTCCGAAAAGTCGATCGGGCAGAGAATTCGTCGAATCTCGATCATGATTGCCTCTGGAATCCCTCTGCAATCAGGCGGCGGGCCGCACAGCTTGTCTTGGGAAATTCCTGCGATAGACGTGGCGTCATCCTCCGTGTGTTCGTTCAGTGTCTCGAACGCACAGCAAGCGATGTACCGCAGCGGACGGCCGCTCCAAGTCAATTGCACCGCGCCAACTCACAGCACTCCTAACCGTACGGGAGTATCAGTCGGCCGCCCGCGGGGAATATTCCGAGACGTGAGGAAATCTTCCCAGTGGCTCCTTCACGCGTGCACAGGTTCCGTCGCCACAATCCTGGCAGGTCAATTGCTCGATCGGACGTGGAGTTACCTGTGAAGCTGTCAGTGATCGCTTTGGACTACGACGGCACCGTCGCTCGTGGCAATGCTCTGGACCCATCTGTGCGGGATGCGATTGCCGCGGCCCGGACACTCGGTATCGTGGTGTTGCTGGTCACCGGTCGCATCCTCGACGAACTGAGGCGGGTTGCCGGGGACCTGCACTTCGTCGACGGTGTGATCGCCGAAAACGGCGCCGTCGTTCACTTCACCGACAACGGACGGACCTCTCTGCTCGCTCCTACGGTGCCCGAGGCCTTCGTCGCCGATCTGCGCCGGCGTGGAATAGCGTTTACTGCTGGACAGTGCCTGGTCGACGCGGACGCCAACGATGCTCCGCTGCTCATCGAGGTCATTCGGACGCTCGAATTGCCACTCGTTCTGATCTTCAACCGCGGGCGTGTGATGATCGCACCGCAGGGCGTGAGCAAGGCGACTGGCCTGCACGTCGCGCTCGAGACGCTGCGCCTCTCCGCCCGCAACACGGTCGCGATTGGAGACGCTGAGAACGACCACGAACTGCTGCGACTCGCTGAAGTTGGCGTCGCGGTCTCCTGGGGGAGTCGGGCATTGCAGTCGGGCGCCGACGTCGTGCTCAACGGCAACGGACCGGCAGCCGTCGGCGACTATGTGCGAACGATCGCGGCAACCGGAAATCTTCCCGTCCCTCTGCGCGCCCGTCGTCGGCTGCTGCTCGGACACCTGGAGGACGGGCGTGAGTTCTCCCTCGCGGTTCGCGGCCGCAATGTGCTGGTGACCGGCGATGCCAAGTCCGGAAAGTCGTGGATCGCGGGGCTGCTGTGCGAACAACTCATTCTGCACGGCTACTGCGTGTGTGCCATCGATCCGGAAGGAGACTACAGGTCGCTCGAAAGCCTTCCTGGGGTGACTGTGCTCGGGCGCGAGGACGCCCCGCCAACCCCTCGCGAGCTGCTGCGTGCGCTCCGGTATCCGGATCGCAGCGTTGTGATTGACCTGTCTCGCCTCCCACACGATGAGAAGTTCCATTACGTGCGATCGATTTTGCCCGCGTTGAATGTACTTCGGCGTCAAACCGGACTTCCGCACCGCATTCTGCTCGACGAAGCGCACTACTACCTGCACGACACGGACGCACCGCAACTCCTCGACTTCGAGCGCAATGGGTACACGGTCGTCACGTACTGTGCGTCGCGGCTGCCTCAGGCCCTGCTCGCCAACACCGAGGTGATGATCGTGACGTGCGAATCAAACCCCACCGAAACGGAGGCGCTCCGCGCACGCTGCTCCGGATGTGCCGGGATCGATAAATCACGCTGGGCCGTACTCGGCCACCTCAAGGTCGGTCAAGCCGTTGCGCTTCCGATCACTGAAGAGGCCGTTGGGGAATTGCGACTGTTCAGGATCGCGCCGCGGCTCACGCCCCACGTCCGACATCGGGAGAAATATGTCGATGTTCCAGTGAGCTCGCATCGCGCGTTCGTGTTCAACGCGAACGGTCAACCGGCACACAGGATTCATACGCTTCGGCAGTTCGTCTTCGAACTGGAGAACACGCCACCGCCCCTATTGGCGGGCTACATCATGCGTGGCGACTTTTCGCGCTGGATTGGCGAAGTGTTCGGGGATCAGGCCCTGGCCGAAGAGCTGCGGACGCTCGAACAGAGATATCGAGCGGGATCCGCCGAGGAGACGCTTCCGGAAATGGCCAGCGCCGTTCGCGGCAGATACGACCTGGCTGAAGACGAAATTGAGACGATGACGGCTTGATAATTCCTCATCATACAGGGACTCCATCGGCATGTCTGACTGGATACGATAAAACGCGCGTACAGTCCGCATACTGAAGCGTCAGTTCGATTGCGCGAACGCTGCGGACAATCTCCCTCGACGCGAGATTTTCACCAGGGCTGCCGGCTACTGGTCGCGACTCTTCCTACACTATCCGCAGATCCCTCACAGCGTCGCTGGCGTGCCACGTGCACATCTCGAGAACGAAACTACCGGAACGACCCTTCGGTCGGTGTACGCGGGAGGATGTCATGGCTGAGCGCACAGAACGAAAAGCAAATCTCACGGATACCGTACCGCTGGAGGAGCCGCTGGCAGAACTCGAACGTCACCTCATCGGCACTTATGTCGCAGGAGCAGGCGAGGACCTTCATAGCTTGCACACGCGAACGGACGAAGCCGCGCGACATCTCCTGGCTGAAGCGTCGCGATACGCGAGCGTAAAGATGAGCGAAATCGAAGCGAGATTTCGTTATCTGCACACATTGCACGGCGACTCGTAAAGCCACGCGTGACGGCACGAATGAGGATTCGTCATGTTTGCGCGCATCTTGGTCGTCGTCGTTCATCCTGAATCCGTATTTTGCCGTCAGCGAAATCACGGACGGTGCCGTCTTGGTCAACGGCGATGGGTCACCATTGGGCGTTCAGGCGACCTTGACGCCGGATGTCGGTGATGGCGTTCTTGCGCCGGGCGAAGCGATTCGCGCCCGTTTTGTTGTCGATTTTTGGGAAGGGCCTACGGCTCCTTTTGGGTGAAGGCAAGATCGCCGCGCTTTACCGCAAACGAGACGTTCGCTGGACTCCTCGTCGTTGCTGTAGAATGCGCCTCCAGCGCGTGCGACTGGTCTGATCCACGGTGTGGTTTCACGAGTATGGATGTGAGAAGACTAGCTGATCGTCTGTGGTTGGCGACCCGTGTGGGTGCGTGGCTCTGCGTGCTTCCACTCAGATGGCGCGCCTGCGGTTTGACGAGCGTCCTGGAGCGGATCGGCCCTGCAGGCCGGCCCAGACCAGAGTCTTCTTCCGAGATCGATTCCACGATCCGCGTCGTCCGCCGAGTGGCGGCGCTGAGGCTGTTCAGGCTCCCGATTTTTCCGCGAACCTGTCTTCGTGAGGCGCTGGCGCTCTATCACGTCCTCAGCCACGCCGGCCAGCCTGTCGAGTTTTGTGTGGGAGTGCGCAAGTGCGAGGGAGATCTTCTGGCGCACAGTTGGGTGTCGCTCCACGGCACGCCGATCGTCCCTGCCGATCGCGAATGCGGCTTCAAACTCCTTTATTCCTACCCCGAGCGCCCGAAGCGCCGGGATCTTGCACGGCCAATCACGGCGTAGTTCGCCTATCCAAGAGAGGCGCTGAACCGATGACCGACAAACACAACGACCACGATCAAGAGATCGAACACAACGAGGCGCACGCTGAGGCCGGGACAAAACGCGCCTGGCAGGAACCGAAACTGGAGTTCGTCGAACCGAAGCTGGTAAAGCAAGGTGAGATGAAACAGATCACCGCACAGGGCTTCATCGGCACGTTCGTTCCCTAGGACGTATCGCACGGGTCCGATGGATCTCCACGTGCTTCACGATGACGTCGCTCTGGAGGTGAACGACGAGCGGCCGGGTTGCCCTCAGGACCTCGGGGACTTGCTCGGTGACCTCTCGTTCGTGCGCGCGCCGCTGCTCTACGGTTCGCGGATCGCGACTCACCTTGCTGATCCGATCCAGCACGCGCACGAATCCGGCTCTTCGTGGCGGGCGGGTCGTATCGCAGGACGATGCCCTGGAGGTTCGCGAGATTGGCGAGGACGTTTACGTGAGCGAAGGCGCGTCACTGCTCCACGTGCGGCCACAGTGCGGCCGCGCCACGGCGCAGATCGCGCCTTCGTTCGACGAGCGCCCTCTTCAGTTACGCCAGCGATTCTGGGCGCACGGGATCCTCACGCTCCTTCGCCCGCTGGGACTCTACGGCCTCCATGCTGCGGGTGTGGCGACACCGCAGGGAGTCAACCTCCTCATTGTCGGTCCTTCTGGATCCGGGAAGTCGACGATGACCATAGGCATGATCCGGGCGGGGGGTCGATTTCTCTCCGACGACGCGATTCTCTTGCGAGCGGCGCCGGATGGGATCGACGCGCTGACGTTACGGAAACCGTTCTCCGTAAACGTGGAACGTGCGGCCGACTATCCCGACCTCGTTCCCCGCCTCGCACAGCTGCAGAGTTCCGAGCTGCGCAAATGCCGCGCCGACGCGAGTCGGTCGTATTCCTCACAGCACCTCGAGCGCTTTCGACCACACGTCATCATCTTCCCGCGGATCGTTCCGCATGAGACGAGCACCCTGACGCCGCTCCCGCACTCTGTGGCCCTCCGCTACCTCCTCGCGCAAAGCGGGCCAGAGCTGTTCGATCGGTCCACGATGTCGGCTCACCTGGATGTGTTGGGCCGGCTGCTGCGCCAAACGATGCCGTACGAGCTCCGAGCCGGCGAAGACGTGCACCGGGCTCCTCACGACCTGATCAGACTTCTGGAACGCGCCCCCGAAGCGCCTGCATGCCCAGGCTCATCGTCGAACTGACGAATCGATGCGATCTGCGCTGCCCGCACTGCTTTGGGGAGCGGCATGCGGCGACGGCCGACTTGTCCCTGGCGATCGTGGACAAGGTGATCGCCGAGGGATCGGCGTGCGGGATCGATCATCTGTGTTTCAGCGGCGGTGAGCCGACACTCCATCGGCAGTTCCAGACGATTGTCGAGCGAACGTGCCAAGCGGGCTACGACTTCAGCATGGTGACGAACGGGCGAAATTTCCCCGCCGTGTCGTCTCTCTTCGTCAGCCATCGCGATCGTTTCCGCGGCGTGACGTTCAGTCTCGATGGTGCGAGCGAGGCAACGCATGATCGCTCGCGCGGGCCGGGATCGTACCGGCGTGTCATGCGGGGCGCGAGCGTCTGTTTTTTCAAGAAGCTCCCCTTCACCTTCAACATGGTGATCACGAGCGACAACTGGAGCGAGATCGAGGACATGGTGACTCTGGCCGCGAGGCTCGGCAGCCGCGGCGTGAGATTCGGCCACTTGATGTTCACTCCCGAGAACACGACGAGCAGCCCGGCGCTCTCTCCTGCCGAGCGGCGCGACGTCGAAGCACGAATCTGGGATCTCAAGAGGCATGCACCGGTTGCCGTCGACATCGCGCCGGGCTATTACAGCGAGTCGCCGTTCTTCCCGTGCGGTCCGCTCGTGCTCGAGGAGTTCAACCTCGACTCTCGGGCGAACCTCACGCTGTGCTGCCACCTCTCGGGATACACCGGGCCGAATGCGGGTGATGACGTCATGGGCAACCTGCACGACATCACGCTCGTGGAGGCGTGCCGCCGGTTTCACTCACGTGTGGCGACATATCTCGCCGACAAGCGCGAGCGCGTGAACCAAGGCGCGTTCGGCGAATTGGACCACTTTCCCTGCTGGTACTGCGTGAAATACTTGAACAAAGTGAATGCCGCTGACGAATTTCCTGCCGCTGCGTGGCTGCCCGCAGCCGGCGGAGCGGACCGATCGAACGGAAGGAGACTCCATGTCCTCCCAGCATCAGGTGCGGCCGGATCCCGACGTTGTTGACACGGAGATCGACGAAGGCGAGCTGGCCCTCCTCCATTTGGGAACGAAGACCTACTTCAGCCTGAATCGCACGGGCGCCCGGATCTGGACCCACCTGAAACAGGGGGTGTGTCTCGAAGACGTGAGCAGCCGCCTGCAGGCCGAGTTCGACGTGGACCAGGAACACGCCGATCGCAGTGTCAACGGGTTCGTGGAGGAGCTCGTCCGCAACAACCTTGCGCAGCGGGTCTGACCCACGTTATCCAATGGAACCCTGTCGTTCCTTCGCAACTCACTCGCGGTCACGTCCGTGATTCACCTGACACCTGCCCATGCGTCGTCCGAACGAGGTGCGTCCGAACAGCGTGCGGGTTCGCCCGCCATGGGCACGTCTGCCCCGGCACCGCCGATTGAAATGGCGCTGCTGCTGTCGTGTGTCCGACGATCGCTTGGCACGGGGGCCGATGAGGATACGCGCGGAGAGCGATGGACCACGGTCGATTGGGCGCGTCTCGTGGGCATGGCGCTCGGACACGGCGTCATGCCGCACCTGCACGTCGGCCTCCGCCACATCTGCGCAGACGCCCCGAAGGCAACGCGCGACGGGCTGCAGCGGATGTTCCGTGACAATGCGCAGTGCAACTTGTTGCGCGCGGGAGAGCTCGTCCAGCTGCTTGCGCTATTCGACGCACACGGCATCCAGGCCGTGCCGCTGAAAGGACCCGTGCTGGCGATGTCGCTGTTCGGCAGTGTCGCCATGCGGCAGTTCACCGACCTCGACGTACTCGTCCCTGCCGAGGACGCCTCCAGCGCGGGGACGCTTCTCCAGTCACGCGGCTACGATGTCCGGTCATCGGGCGAGACGTCCATCACGGCGGTTCGCGCTGGCGGGTCATGTCCTCTGGTCGTGGACCTGCAGTGGACGCTGGCCGAGGATCGCTACGGCTTTCCACTCGACCAGAAGCAGGTCAGCGGCCGCTTGGTCCCCGTCGAATTCATGAACACGACGGTGCGCCAGCCCGCGCTGGACGATCAGCTGTTGATCCTGAGCGCGCACCCCGCCAAGCACTGCTGGAGCAAGCTCGAATGGGTCGTCGATCTCGCTGCGTTCGTTCATGCGAATGCTGAGCAGATCGATTGGCGATCCACGCTCGATCGCGCCACGCGTCTCGGTGCCAGACGCCTGCTTCTTGTGGGCATCGGCCTGGCCGAGCATCTTCTTCGACTGGAGGTGCGCGGGAGAAATTCAGGCAGGCATTCGCTCCGATACGATCGGTTCAGCGTCTCGTGCTCGGAGCTATCGGAGAGGCTGTGCAATCCGTCGCTTACGTTGAATCGGCTCAACGGATCGTACGGGTGGTAGAAGCGGGACTGCTGTACATGTGGACCAGGGAACGCCTCGCGGACAAGCTGCCGTATCTGCGGTTCTTCGCACGACTGTTCTGCGAATGGTTCACGATGGCTCCCAACGAACAGGACTACAGCGTCGTTGCATTGCCACGTTATCTGAGCGCTTTGTATTTCGTCATCCGACCGATTCGACTGCTCAGGAAGTACGGCGGCCGTCTGGTGCGATCCGGGCTGCAGGCGGCCGGGAGCCTGCGGTGAGTGCTGCCTGATTGCGCTTTCTCATGTCGCGGGGATTTCTCCCCTGATGCGCACGAAAAAACCGAAATGGGTCGAGGGTTATCACCTCGTGTGGCCCATCGGTGGCCGGAGAAAGCGTGCAAACATCCCCCGCTCCTCGTGCTGAAATCTGACAATGCATATCCTCAGATTCAGGGAGCTATTCATGTGGGTTCTCGGCCGGTCTCTCACAAGGGATTCACGCGTATCCGTCTTCTGCAGTGCCGTGGCAACGCTGGCATTCCTCGTCAGCGCGTCCCCGCTCTTGGCGCAGGAAGGTGAGGGCGAACCGGACAAGCTGGTTCACAGTGACCCCAACGTCGAAAACGCATTCGGGGACCACTTCGGGTGGAGCGTGGCCGTCAGCGGGAACACGGCGGTTGTGGGCACGCCGACGAAGGACGACTTCGGAGATCTGTCCGGCGCGGTCTATGTATTCGTCCGTGCCGGGGCCACGAATCTGTGGATGCCGGTGGCCAAGTTGATACCGGGGGATGCGCGACGTGGACTGCAGTTCGGGAGGAGCGTCGCCATCAGCGGGGACACGATCATCGTGGGGGCCGTCGGCGACGACGAGCACGGGGAATTCACGGGGTCGGCGTACATCTTCGCTCGCCACCACGGCGGCCCGAACGCGTGGGGCGAGGTCACCAAGCTGATGGCCAGTAACGCCGCGCGAGGGGACGTCTTCGGAGAGAGCGTCTCAATCAGTGGCGATACGGCTGTCGTTGGCGCTCCGCAGAATCAGGCGCCATTTCCCGCCCGCGCCGGCTTCGCAACCATCTTTGAGCGCAACCATCTCGGCATCGATGTATGGGGCGAGGCTGCGCGTGTGACGGCCAGCGATGGGCAGTCTGGAGATCGGTTTGGTGCAAGCATCTCCATCAGTGGCGACAAGTTCATCGTCGGGTCCCCTGACGACGACCAACCGGGACTTCCTTTCTTCGGTTTCAGTGCCGGCTCGGCGTACGTCTTCGCTCGGCAAAGCGATATGCCGGGCGACTGGGCCGAGGTCGTCAAGTTGATTGCCCGCGACGCCGTCGCTGGAGACGGGTTCGGTTGGGCAGTTGGGATCGATGGCGATGCAGCTATCGTCGGGGCACCGGGAGGAGCACCTGACGGCCTCGGACAGCCGAGCACCGGCGTGGCGTACGTGTTCAGCCGTGATGGCGCCACAGCTCAATGGGATGAGACAGCGAAGCTGATACCTGGAGGGGGAGCAAACGACCAGTTCTTCGGCGGGAGCGTCTCAATCAGCGGTGATACGGCTGTCGTGGGCGCTTCGAGCGATGACGAGAAAGGCGGCCGTGGATCGCAATCGGGCTCCGCGTACGCCTACTTCCGCCAGCAAGGCACGCACAGCTGGGAACGAGGTACCAAGCTGACGGCACACGACGGCAAGGCTGGAGATCAGTTCGGGTGGAGCGTTTCCCTCAGCGGCACGACCGCAATCGTTGGGTCACCGACGTTCGATGAAATCGGATCGGCGTACGTGTGCGTTCTGAGTGCAGTGAACAGCGCCACGGGGGGGTGCCGCGAAGCCATCCCCGTCGTGAATCATCTCTTCACGATGTCGGACCTGATAACGAACTGCTGTGACCCGGATGAGTTCAGGGTCACGGCGACGTTTACCAACACCGGCTCCGTGCCGATTCGAGATCTGTTCTTCGAGGTGACGCAACTCGCCCAGGGCAATCTGCTGGAGAACGCGGACCACGGGCCGGGAGGCATCGGGTCGACGTTGACGCCCGACGTGGGTGATCGAATTCTCTCGCCCGGGGAGGCGACGACGGTGACGTTCGTGATCCGGCTCGTCACGAGAAGCACTTTCTGGATCTATGTGAACCTTCGGGGCGAATTGGGTCCGTAGCAGGTCACCATGTCGCGGAACTGGCGCGACATCACTGGACTGGTTGGCCACGAAGATCGACGTAGAAGCGGAACGGTTCACCGCGAACAGGAACCCTGAAGGGGACTGTCATCGACTCACCAGGGGCGATCTCCTCGACGCCGGTCGCATACGTGTACGTCCAGGGACGGCCGGTCAGGGGGCTCGTCACTTCGAAGTACGGCCGGTGAACCGAGAACATCCCGTTGTTGGTGAAGGTCGCCGTGATGGTGAAGATATTTCCGTCACAACACGCGGTCGTCAGGTCCGACATCGTGAACGAATCGTTCAACACATGGGATTCGAAACGGCAGGCGCCGCTCGTGTAGCTCACCGTCTCCAACGGGCACGCGTACGCGCCACCGATTCCAGATCCGAGTGCGCCTATGTCCCCGAGGATGGCGACTGTTCCGCTGACTGCAACGCCCTGTGTGGCAAAGGAATAGACAGAGCCTCTGAGTCGAAACAACTCTCCCCACGCACCGGCCCCCCCCTGATTCCGATGAAACACTTTGGCGGAGCCTGTGCCATACGCGAGGCCGACGATGGCCACATCCCCGCTGATCGACACGTTACCGATGGGTACGAGAGCGGGATCCCCGAAGTCGCTGTAGAAGCCGCCGCTGAGAATGGCGGTCTGATTCCACGCAGATGGATCAGCGGGGTCGCGCTCAAAGACGTAGGCGTGGCTTACCAAGCCGTACGATGCCACGATGATGGCCGTGCCGCCGTCTACTGACAGGGCGTGTCCGAAATCGGGTGCATAGCCGCTCGTGGTCAGTTTCGCAGATTCTTTCCACACGCCCGGTTCGAGCTCGGTGCGTGTGAACACATATGCCGCGCCCACGCTGGCGGGGGGGCGCAGCCCGGGGGCGCCGATGACGACCGTGTCTCCGCTGATGGATATTTCAGACCCGAACCCATCTTGAAACCCCGTGTCATTCGGTCTCAGCTTCTGAACCTCGCCCCAGATATCGGTGCCGCCGTGATGGCGCGCGAAGACGTATGCGGCGCCGGGCGTCAGGAGTGAGTTGAATCCCGGTTCGCCAACGATGACCGTGTCATCGTCGATGGCGACACTTGCACCAAAGCAATCCTCGCGGTACTTCATCGCCCCTGAGAATCGCCACCTGCGTCCACGGTTTGAGCCGACGGGGTCGCGCTGAAAGACGTACGCCGCTCCGACGAGCTCCCCTAGCTCCGTATTCCCGACGGCGCCAACGACGATCGTGTCACCGTCAATCGCGACGTCCGACCCGAACCTCAGGCCGGCACGTGCATCATCCGGCGCGAGCTTGGCGACCTGTGTCCACTGATCCCTGTCTGCCTGGCTGCGTTCGAACACATAGACGGCGCCGGAGTCCGTTCCGGCGTCGTCCTTCCCAGGTGCACCGACCA
The DNA here is from genome assembly GCA_963772955.1 of uncultured Acidobacteriota bacterium. Lineage (GTDB taxonomy): Bacteria > Acidobacteriota > Vicinamibacteria > Vicinamibacterales > UBA2999 > Gp6-AA40. Next base: position 134,023 of record CAVYZF010000012.1, read on the forward strand.
CAGCGGTGTCGCCGCTCACTGACACATCGGATCCGAAGCCATCCCCCACCGCGCCCGGAGGATCCGGGTCGCCCTGCACGAGCCTGCCGGGCTCGACTTCGTCCTGCTGCGCCCGAAGGGACGGCGCCGCAACGAGAGCGAGCACCGCAACCGTCACGCATGCGACGATGGGTGTGCTCGAGTACCGCGTACTCGACTGCCGCGTGGTTCTCATCGCGTCCTCCTGCGCCGGTCAAACCGGTAAGTCATGCGGGTGAAGCTCTCGCGTCGTGCAGGCAACTTGCATGCCTGCATGCTCTTAATCGACTCGCCACGGTGATCTCCTTCGGAGCGCCTCCTCGCCTCTCGGCGAAGAAGTGAAAAAATCAGCCGTGACCATGGAATTTTCCAACCTCCGCGCGACGCCGTGGACACGATTTCTCGATGGATCGGATCGCCCAGTCTCACGTTCATCACATTCGATCCAACTGACGCAGCCGAGAATCTTCTGAATGATTCCGAATGTGCGGCCTGTGTGGCCGGATCGATCGACAGGGTAGTCGATAAGCAGCGCGCGGGCATGCAAGTTGCCTCGCACACTATGAGGGCGTAGCGCGGCCCGTAGATTCCCAGCGAGCGGGTGACGGAAGCAGGAATTGCCGGCCACGCGTTCAACCCCTTCGGCGCCGGGACGGACTCCGTGCTCTCGCCGGGTGAGTTGATTGATGTGGAGTTCGTGATCGCTTTTCTTTCTGCTCGTCGAAGGAGGTCGTTATGTCCAGTGCGCCAATTGCTGCGCGGTTCTTGTGGGTAGCCACCGCAGTGGCCCTGTGGGTACTGTCGATAACAGGATCTGCGTGGGCGCAGCCCGTGATCGATCCGCAGTCAACGCTCGGACCATTCGTCCTCCAGGCGGAGTTGATGCCGCCCGGGCCCACGGACGTGGATGACGACACGCTCCTGATCGGGGCGGATGAAGGTATCTATGTGTTTGAGCGCGACCCGGTCACCGATGCGTGGGCGCAGGTCGCGTTGTTGACGCCGAGCGATGCCGGCGCCGGATTTGGACGCTCGTTCAGGGTGGACGGCGACGCGGCCATTGTCGGGGCCGAAGGCGCTGTGTACTTCTTTGCCCGTGTACCGGTGTGGCGCGAGATCGTCAAGATCGCTGCCCCCGACGGCAATCCCAACTTCGGGAGGAGTGTCGATATCAGCGGCGAGCATGCGATCGCCGGCGCCGATAATCCTCCGTCGTCAGGTGGTGGTGTGGCATACATCTTCAGGCGCACCGGCGACTTTTGGACCGAAGTGGCGCAACTGAAGGCCCCAACAGCTGGACAGAACGTTTTTTTTAGATTCCGTGTTGCTATTAGCGGGAACACTGCGCTCGTGCATGAGACGAGAGCTCCTGAGGGTCAGGGGTTCTTGTACATCTTCGACCGTGACACAAGCGCTGAGGACCAGTGGACGCTCGTGAGGCGAATCTCCGAATTTGGGCCCTCGTTCTCGTTTCCAGGTAACGCCGACCTCAGCGGCGACACGGCCGTGATTGGGAGCGGGGAGCTAGGCGGCCCCGGTAGCGTGCAGGTGTTCGAGCGCAACATGGGAGGCCCCAATGCTTGGGGTCAGAGCGCCTTCGTTGTTCCCTTTAGTCCAAGTTTCGCCGCGCGAATTAGCGGGGACTACATCGTCGGCAACTCCTCTTACGCTTCGTTGAACGAAGTCCTCATCCTCGCTCGCAACCAAGGTTGCAAGCCCCCACCACTATTCGAACTCCCCCGCTGTGGAAGCGGCCAGAACGCCTGGGGCAAGGTCAGCTCGCTTCGCCCCGCGGGGGTAGACCCCCGCGGTTCGCCGCCGGGTCCGTTCTTTTTTGAGTCAGTGTCAGTCAGCGGCGACACCGTATCCGTGTCGTGGATGCGCGATTCCGAGCAACAACCTCCCAACAACGCCGTGCAGGTACTCGTCTCTGACGTGGATGGCGACGGGATCCGAGACGCTCGCGATCCGTGCCCGCGCGACCCCTTCAATAACACCGCGGGCGGGTGTCAGCGCGCGAGCGGCGCGTATTCCCTGTTGAACGACTTCATCACGCTCGGCGATGTCGCCACGGACACGCGCGACTCGGAGTTCGTTGTCACAGCCACCTTCACCAACACGAGCGAGACGCCGCTGCGTAACCCGTTTTTCGAGGTGACAGATCTCTCGGGTGACAACGTGCTGATGAACGCCGACGGGGGCAACGGCGGGATCGGTGCGACGCTGTCGCCGGACGTGGGCGATGGCGTCCTCTCGCCCGACGAGCCGGTAACGGTGACCTTCCGCATCCGTCTGGCGTCGTCGGACCCGTTTACGTTCTTCGTGAACGTCCGAGGGACGCTCGAACCACTGGCACCATAGACTCGTGCTGTCGCAGCCACCCATGGATTCCTTGACGAGTGGCACGGGAATCCGAAGAGCGCCAAAATGGAAGCATGAAGACGACGATCGATATTCCCGAGAACGAGTTGCGAGATGCGATGCGCTTCACCCGCGCGACCACCAAGCGGGAAGCGGTCGTCAAAATATTGGAGGAGTTCAATCGTCGGCGGCGGATGGCCGAATTGGTGAAGTTCTCCGGCACGCTCAGTGACCGGTTTCCCACCAACGGCGAGATCGAGGCGGTCGATACCAAACGCGATCGGGATCTGAATGTCCGTCCTCGTCGATAGCTCGCTCTGGGTGCACCAAAACTCGCCCACCTCGTCGGTGTTGCTGACTTCGCCCTGGCTTCCAGTTTTACAGCAGCGTGATCGGCGGTTACACGCCGGTGACGCGACTCTCGAGTGTCTTGCGGCTCGGGTCGGTGAGCGTCACGTGCCGCTCCTCCGGGCGTGGCAGGGCAATGCCTTCCCTCTTCAGCGCGTTCACGATCGCGATGCGCACTGCCGACACCGTGTTCATGAAGTCGATCTCAGGTCGCTAGAACGCTATTCCACGACGTCAAAGCGCAGACCGCTCGATCCTTCGCCGCGGCCGACTGTCTTGCGTCGGCCGATCCAGAGTAGCGGGCTGTTGTCGAACCAGCGGGCGTATTGATAGGAACGGGTGACCCGCGCGCCTTCGCGTGGGATCTCCTCTTCAAAGATATCGAGCGGGCCAACGCTGGCGTGCAGGATTTGACTCAGCGCGGGTTGAGGGTTCAGCGTGCCGTCCTGCCGTAATGTCGCGCCGCGGCGGAAACGGATCGCCTTTTGGCCTGGCTGAATCTGAACCGGGATGAGGGGGATCCAGTAGCTGGGGACTTCGGTCGACAGGCGCCACGTCAGTGCGCCGTCATTGGAGGGTGCGGGCGTGGCGGGCTCGTTGCGGCGCTGTCGGGCGAGGTCGTCGTCGCGTCGATTCAGTGGACGGCCGGATGCGCCTTCGGCAATCCGCTCCACACCCCAGGCGAGGTTGGCCATTTCATCGCGCAGGAACAACACCTCGTCGAGCGGGTTGCTTTCCATCGTGCGCTTCAGCGTCGGCGCCAGGAATAGATTTGTCGGAGTGTCCGAGTTGCCACTGTTCTTGAACATCCGCCAGTGGCTCGACGCGGGATGGGCAGACCGGTCGATGGACGGAATCAGCGTGCGGACGCCGAATGTATCCGTGATGACCAGCGAGTTGATTTTGCAGATCGAGCCAACCGGCACATCCACTGGGATGACGAACCAATCGTTGCCATAGGTAATGGCGAAATCGACCAACAGCATGCGGGCAAGATCGTCCGGGTCCGCTTCCACCGCACCGAAATCCACAGACGCGTCCTCGAATTCCCACCACCGCGATGCCGGCATTCCGCGATACGTTGCCGGAGCGGGAATCATCGTTCTGGTGATGGGTAGCGGATTCACGCCCGCCTTCCGGTCTTCACCGGCTCCAAGCGTTTCGCCCATCTTGACATCGAAGTCGTACCAGTCGAGATCGCCTTCGTAGTATTCCGACGTCAAGACCATTTGCGGCGTCGTTGGCGCTTCAACGGAGAAGGCGTACTCCATCCGCTGCGAGGACCAGGCGTCGGGCTGCCCCGCCGGCTCGCTGAACAACCCCTCATACCAACGAATGAACGCGTCTCGCGCGTCGGCGAACGCCTGAACATCGGCAGGTTGTTCGATTGTGGGCGACGCGGGAAGCGGGTTCGTCTTGAGCTCCGTGTACAGCTTCACGCCGTCCGGAACGCGGGCAGACATCACGTCCAGGAAACGCAAGGCCTCACAATCAACGTCCGCGGCAAGTGCTGCGCTGCGCGCTGGCAACGGGAACGCCGCGAGGAAGCCTTGATGATATTTCGCGCCGAATGGCGCGCGCCCCAACAGACGCAAGAATTGCTGACCGGCTTCGACCGAAACACGCAGGCGCACGAGGGTGCCCGGCTTGGGGTGCACCGTCTCGCGCTCGACGAGCGTTTCCAGAGGAACCCTCTTCGGATCGAACGTGACCGGCCTTGCCGCGCCGCCCTGCGGCACGTACCGCGTGAGCTCGGAGCACTCGGCACGCAATCGTGCGGACACGGGCGTGCCATTGTCGTCCCCTTGCAACTCACCGAGCTGCCACTGCCGCGCGAGCAGCCAGAGGGGATCGTAAATCCGCGCCTTCAGCGTTTCGTTCTGTGAAACGCCGCGGACGTTCGGTTCTAACCGCGACCAAGTGGTGATGGATGGCATGATGCTCTCAGGGTCTCTCCTTGAAGAAGTCTGTTGAGACCGTATGGCCCTCCGCGTTGAACGCGAAATACGCCGCTGGGAGATAGTGCGAGGTCTCGTCCAGCAAGTCCGGAGTGACGGCACGCATGTGGACCAGGCTGATCGTCTCGCGCAGCACCTGCTGAAGCCACGGGATGGTCCAGAACGCCTGCGCGACGGGGTTGGGATGGACGGCCACGAGAATAGCCTGAGGCGCAACCGAGTCCGGCTGGTTGTACTGAAACACCACGCCAGTGGTTTCGCTGGCATTGGGCACGACTTCGATCCACTCGTCGATCAACAGGCCAGCAATCGCGGGCTGCGTAAAATCGATGGCTTCGGGTACGTGGACAATCAGCGATAAGCGGCCGGGCGGGATCGGTGTGCCGGGCTTCGCCTGCAACCCGACCCAGCGATCGCCGTCACGTTGTGGAAGCTGCGCCACCTGGAGCGTGAGTGCATCGCCATTGCTCAGCGCTTCGGCGTACTGCAACGCATCGTCAAGGCGTGCGACGCCTTCGCGAACTCGCGCCATCCGCTGATGGAACGTCACGACCGCAAGCGGGTCGCCATCTTGTACAGCAGTGCTCGCGTTCAGAGCACGCTGAATCTCGGTCAAGTTCGGCGGACGGAAGCGTGGAAGCACCACGAAGCTGCTGCCGAACAGATGCCTGAGTCGTTCCTCAGAATCCGTCGTGGCATCGGCTTTCGCGAGGCGATCTGCCGCTTCGCGGTCGATCGATCGCGCTTGAAAAACGAGGCTCTTCAGATCCGCGTCGGTCTGGCCAACCGCTGACAACGGGATGGCTCCCGGGATGCCGAAGGCCGCTATCGAATGCATCACCGACCGCAGCGGCGCAAGCGTCGAGGCTGTGGCGTTATTCAAGGCCGTGTGCAAGGTCGTCTGCAATTGACGAAGCGAGGCCAGCGCGCGATCCGCACGGACCTTCAGATTCGCAGCATCCACAACGCTGGGCGAGCCGGCAACGTCGGCGATATTGATGTCGCCCGCTCGCAACGCCCGTCCACCGGCCAGCAGGTTACGCGCCGTGCGCACCACTTCGGTGAACTCCGACCAGCTGACGTCCGTCATCGGCCAGGCTTGATCGCGTGACGGATTCAGCCGCAGTGTTTGAGTGGCGGTGAGCGTCACGTTTCGCCGCACCATGAAAAGGATGCGCTGCTCGAGTTCCGAAAGCCGGGAATCTTCGGTCGATTCCTGTGCATAAATCACATCGAGCGGCGCGAGCTTCAGGTCCTTGAGCCGAATCTCCCGCTTGTCGACAACGGCGCCCGTCGTCGTGTTCACCCGTTCGACGACACAGCGAACATTGGTGGGATTGCCGAGCAGTTTCGCCGCCCACGCGTTGAGGAACGGCTCCGCCACAGAACGAAAGGTCGCCGTCCAGTCGGGAATCGTTGCTGGAGCGCCAGGAAAGAGCGCAACCATCCGGTGTGTGAACGCAGAACCAGTCCGCGGCGTGCGGATGACTTCCAGCTCTGGCGGCGGCGCTTCGCCGCGTTCCAGAGCGTCGAGAGTTGCGGCCGCGCGGCTGGGATTGCCGCGCACGACATGATGAGCGCTCTCAGCCAGCAAGGCATCGCTCAGCGCGTCGACGCTGCTGGCCAGCGCATCCACCTCCACGTTCATGACGGACGGCACCGGCACCCTCGCTAACGCGCTCGCGAGCTGAAAGAGAGCCGCGCGATCCCCCCGCCCCTTTGTTCGGCGCACGAGGTCGAGCCCATCCACCACGTGGGTCGCTGGCACAAACTCGACCGCTTGCCCGGTCTCGTCGACGCGCGCTGATGTGATCGGCACGAGCTGGCGGAACGCATCGATGAAGACGTCCAGCCCACGCTCGTGCAGGGCGCGCTCGAAGCGATACCCGAGCAAGGCTGGGAGCGGCTGGCCGGATCGCACGCCATCGAGCAGATATTGCGCCGTGCGGGCGCGATCGGAGGAAAGATCGATCGCAAGCGGATCGGCCTGTGGATCTGACGTGCGGCCAAAACGAGTGAGATGCCCGCTGCGCAACACTGCCACCGTCGCGGCTTGATCAAGCGACGGCGCATGGACAAACCCTGGATCGTTACGGAATCCGAAAAGAGGTCCCGGTTCGCCGGGCGGCGGTGTGACCTCAGCTCGCGGCGGCCCAGGCTGCAGGTCTTCCACCCAGCCGTAGCCTCCCAGATATACGCCGGCGGGATCTTTCTGGCGCATGGTCTTCAGGCGCTTCGTTGCAAACGATGTGACCCAGGCGTCCAGGCGATGCGACGAGAGATCGAGAGTGCCTCGCATCAACATGGACAACTTGTCGGTCTTCAACAGCGTCAGCGCATCGAGAGTTTTGCGGAAATCCTGCACGTTCGCGTCGGCCGGTTGCGTGAACGCGGGCCCGGTGTGGAGTCCTGCCGCGATAATGCGATCGAGCGGTGTCTCCATCGGTAGCTGGGTGAATCGGACATGCTCCGGTTCGGCGCGCAGATGCGGCGAGCGTCCCAGCGCTCGAGCCGCGGCATTCGCGTACTCGACCATCATCGAATGCCGCAGCAGCAGATACAGCAAACTGAATGGAGCTGGAATGGACGCATGCTGGAGCAACGCGTCGAGACTCGGCGCCTTCAAGAACTGATCGATGTAGTTGAAGGTGAAGTCGGCGTCAGAGGACAACTGAACCAGCGGCAGGCTCAGCCCGGAGCGCGCGGGATCGCACAACGTCAGCGCGGCGCGCGGTGTGACGCCGCGAATACCGGCAATGAGCCCCAACGCCCCGATCGCCTGCGACCGTTGCACGCGATTCCACTCGTCGTTTCGCGGATTGCGTAAAAACTCGAAGAGTTCCTGGGTGTAGAAGAGTCCGAAGATGTTGCGTATGGCATAGCTCGTGGACAGCCCGTCGATGGCAAATACTTCCGCGAAGTCGATATCGGGATCCGCGTGACTGCCCATGCGCGGCGCAGTGGCGCTTTCGACGGTCCAGTAGTCCTGCAGACGCCGCAACAATGCCACCGCGGCGGCATCCCTCGAGGCCAGTTTTCCATCTTCGGGAGTTGCGCCCCACAAATCGAGTGCCGTGACGGGAAGTATGCCGTAGGGCTGCTTTCCTGCACGTAGTGTCGGAAGCGGCCCGCCCGCCCGCACATGGTTCACGAAGTGCTCCTGCGCCCACTCCAGATTCGCGTCAATCTCCGCCTCGGGGAACACTCCAGGCTGTGCACCATTGAAGTCGCCGAGTCCCATCATCTGCTCAAGGTAGTAGCCCCAGGTGGACGGCCACAGCGCACGATTCATGTCGCGCGCTTCCCGTTGCTCGCGCGCATCCGCACGGTTCGTGCGTGCAAGCACGTCGGGAGGGAGACCGAGCGCCTTCGACAACTCGTCGCCATTGGATCCGTCACCTGCCTGAAACTGCGGGGTGCCGAGAATCAGACGAAAGCTCTGGTCGTGTCCCGGATCGTCGGTGGTGAATCCCGACGTGGCATCCTCCGTGTTGTTGGTCGGCGTGCCCTGGCTCACAAGGCTCAGTCCATCAGTGTATTTGTGAGCTTCGAGCAACTCCCGGAGCCGCGCCGCCGAAGCGGCGCTATCGAGCGATCTCTTCACACCCCACACGAGCAGCGAATTGATGCGTGGCGGCCCCGGGGTCGGCGGCAGCGGCATGCGCAGGGCCATGCCAATCCGCTCTGCCTCGTTGAAGTCGACCATCCACTTCATCCCTTCGTCGACGGCCAATGTCTCGTCGTCTGTCCCGACGGTCGCCTGAGGATTCGGTCCGACGGACAGGATGTCCGGGATCAAGTTGCTCGCCGCCGTCACGGCGCCCACCCCTTGCACGATGGCGGTTGCGATCCATTGATCAGGCAGCACGCCCGTGCGGGGCGCGCGCGTCCACGTCTCATTCTTTTGCGCTTCCGGGCGCACCGGCGGCGACGGAAACTTAGGCGGCTTGGTTGGCCGCTCTGCTGGGTTCGTCGGTGTCAGTTGGCGCACGACCCAGGACGCGCGCTCTGCGCCATAACGGTCCGCCAGTTGCCGCCACGCGTCTTTTCGTGCTTCTTCCGTCGTCGCGTTCCAGAGCAACGTGTGGAAGTGTTTACCCCATTCGACTTCGTCCGCGGTGAGTTCGGGCTCGTGGGTGTCGACATGGATCTTGTCCGGGAACACGCGGATGCGGAGTTCCTGGCCGAAGAAGCGGGTCTCCAGGCGGACTGGGAAAAGGACGAGCGGGCGATCACCATTCAGCAGTAACGGGTCCGGCATGAGGCGATTCCTTCAGGGCAACATTTGTCGGGCGAGTATCGCGATGCGCACCGGCTTCTGGAGCGTGATGCGCGCCATGTGCGCGCCGTTCGCGCCCCATTGCGCGCCGGGCGGGTTGGCGGACGTATCGGGAAGCGGAGGCGGCGGCGATGCGGGCTTCATGCCGACTTTCACGTGCGTGATCGCTGTCAACTCAGCGGCAGCCTGCACCAGATGCCTCCACGTCAGCTGATTCCAATCTGTCACCCGCGGCGGCTGAGGGTTGATGTCCTTCGGCATGTCCAGTCCGAAATCTGGTTCGCCGGGCTGTTGTTGGATCACGAAGAACCAACCGGGATCAGGATCCTGACCGCGCGCGGCCGCTGCCGTCAGATCGAAACCGAAGAATGAGACATCAGGTGGTGCGGAGCCGCGGAACAAGGGATAGCGTTCCTCTGTCGTCAGTTTCGGATTGGTAACCGCACCCGTCGCCTTTGCGGCGTAGATCACCGCGGTGGGATAGCGTCGAAAAAGCTCGCCGCGCACGAGCAACACCAACTGATCCGGATTGCCTGCGGCAGATGGATTACGCCCCAACGGCGAGTTCCACGCCTGGATCGGCTGCATGAATTCTTGTTGCGCCGAGCCGCGTCGGTTCCAGAAGAAACGGAAGTAGCTGCCGCGTCGGTCTGTGGGGTACTCGCGCCACAGCAGCTCGCGGCCCATTTCGTGATTGAGTCCGATCATGAACGCTTCGATGAAGCGCGAATTCGGCTGCACGAGCGTGACGCTGTTGGGCGGCACGTTTTCGAGTCCCGGCAGCAGGAACTCGGGCGCCAGTTCCATCAGGCGTTCGGACATCGGCGCCGGGAACTGCGGATGCGCCAAGATCTGTTGCTCGGCCGGAATCTCGCCGTCCGCCAGCCCGCGTGTCGTCGCCAGCCGGACTGGTTTGCCGTCCGCCAGCCTGCCTGTGGTCGCGAGCTGGACTGGTTGCAGACGTCCTTTCAACGTCGCCAAATCGGGAACGCGGAAAACAACCTTTCCAATCGATCCGAGGCGAACGAGTTTCGTCAAATGCGCACCGGCGGCCGCACGGAATTCCCTCGTCAGCGTGACCTCGCTGAATTCATCGTCGAAACTTTGAAAACTTCGACCTTGTGTCTCGCGGATCGTCAACACGGGAGGTCGGAAATTGATGTTGGCGATATTCGCCGGCGTCAATTTCGCCGGATCGAACTGAGGCGTCAGCGCCGCGTCCGAGACACTTTTGATCGTCACGATCCGGCCGACAAAAATTCGCGGCGGACCTGTGATGACGACGCGATCGACGGGCGGCAGCGTTTGGGTGAGCTTGACCATCGGCCGCGCGAACGTTTGATTCTGGACGACCGCCGGCGTCAGCGCGCGCCGATTGATCGCACCGCGCGCCCGGGCGACTCGCCTTAACGCCGCGGACTGGAAGCCGGGCGCCTGCGACCCGTTCAATTGCCAGGCAACGGTGCGCTGAACGATGGTCTGTCCCTCTTGCACCGACACCGCGACTTTCGCCAGGCTGAGTCCTGTGATCTGCAGCAAGCCATCGTCCTCAATCGGCCGGACGTGTCGCACCCACGTGGATTGCCGTGTGGTCGCGGCCAATTGCTTTCGCCGTCGCTCTTCGTTCTCCTTCTCGATGGCATCCACCTGTTGCCACGCGGAGGCCATCAGATGTTCCTGGTCTTCCTGAACAATGCGCACGCCCAGGCTGGCAGCGATGCGATCTCGCGGATCCAGATTGAGATCGTTGACCCAGTGCGGCGGCGAGGCGGAGACTTCGACGCGCTCTTTCGGCGGATACGTCGAACCGTAGATGGGCGGCGCGACGATGGGGTCCTGAGCCGCCGGTGTGTTGAGCGCGTTGGCTGGCGCATTCAGGATGTCCGCCAACTTTCCCCGCAACGTCTGTGGCGGCGGTTGCGGCTCGGCCGTCACCGGCTCTGGAGGCTTGAGGATGCCTTTCATCGGCATCACCCCGCCCGAAGGCAGGCTGAAGCCGGGTCTGGTGAGATCCAGTGGACGCGTCCCTACCTCCTTTGGCAAGGGACGCGGTTTCAGATCACGCACCAGCGATTCGAAGTCGCCTTCCGGGCCAGTCGTGAATTCCCACGAGTAGAACACCGGCAGCTGAAAGGGCGCCGTCGGCTGATCGAGACGCCATGCAGGCTCGAGTGTCGTGAGCGCCTGCTCGTCTATCGGAAATCCAAGCGCCGCCTTGCGCCCGACTTCAAACGTTGGAACGACACACGCGATGTAGGCCACATCCGGGTCAAGCCGGCGCGGACACACCAACCGCGACACCGTGCGCGCCGGGGCATTTTCGATGGCACCCTTCAGCGTCGGAACGGTATCCGTTGAGGAGCCCACGACCTGCGCATGCGCCCAGGCCCACGATTCGTCGAGATCGGGCAGATCCTCCGCCACGGGACCGGTGAATTCGAGCACCGACAGCGGCGACGTCTCCGTACGGCCAAGCGTGACGCTGGAACGCTTGCGAACCACAACCAGACAGATCCACGGACGCAGCCGCTCTCCCGCTCCGGCCTTTGCGGGAGTGAACAGCCACGGAAAATCGGGACGATCGAATTCAATCTGCGGAAAGAAGTTGGACTCGAAGTTCGTCGTCAGATGCCGGGGTTGCACGCGCACGATCTGCCGCGGATCGATGGCGGTGACATCCGCGGGTCCGTAGAGGCGGACGTCGCGTGCAGGCACGTTGAAGTTCGTCAGCTGCACGCTGACCGGCAATGAGACGTCGGCGCGCTGTGCGGAGCCAAGCGAATCCGGCGTCGTGATGCCGGAGGCTGCGCCCTGCCGGACCCACGGTAAGAAGTGACGTACTGCGTTGTCGGCCATGGTTCAGCAATCCTCTGAGATCAGCGCTTCGCAACGACCTGGAACTTCACCGCTTCGACCTTACTCAACGTCTTCAGCTCATCCTCAGCCTCGAGGCGCGTTGCAAACGTCTTTGCTCCCTGGAGATCCGACAGATCGACCTTCGATTTCACGGCAAACGTCTTCGCCTGCGTCGTGAATGGAACTGCCGCTGCGCGATACCGGATCGCGCCAAGGCGCGAGGCGTCGCTCATACCCGCCGCGCTCCACTCCGCGAACCGGGTCGCAAGGTTGAACCCGATGGTCGTGGTTTTGCGCGGCTCCTCCGGAGGACTTGGAATGACGATGTCCTCGAAGTCCGCGGCAGCCGGCACTGGAGTTCCGCAATCGGCGGCGTTGTTGCCGACGCTCACGCCGGCCGGCAGCAGCTCGAATGAGGGACTCGAGAGCTTCGCGTCATCGGACAGGTCACGGAATTGCGCCGGTGCGAAGTGATCGCGAACGACGTCCGGAGTGAACGACGCACTGCCCACGACGACCTGCTTGATACGGAACTCCTGCGGTCCGCCCACCGGACGCGTATTGCCGAAGCGCGAGATCAGCACGTTGAGCGGGACCACCGCTTGCTTCACCGTCAACGTGCTCAACGGATGAATACGAACAACACCCGCCGGACCTTCTCTCAGACTGACCAAGCGCTCGCTGGTTCCCGGCATGACGGCATTCCAGCTGGCGGCGTCTGTCAACGCCGTGCGCAGCAGCGCGCCCACATCCACAGGCGCGGGCAACGGCGGTTTTTGACCAGAGACCAGCGTGGCATTGAACGACACCGTAAAGTCGATCCACCAGATCTCGAACGTCGCCTTGCCTTTGACATTCAGCGGTCGCGGTCCGGACAGCTCACCGGCGAAGCTGACTTTGAACAGATTGGTCGAGCCCGCCTTCAACTGCAGCGAGGCGTAGAGCGAGGCGACGAAATGGAACGGATCGAACTGAATCAGCACGTCGTAGCCGGCCTGACCGGAAATGCTGAACTTCGATTTCTTGGCAAAGAGTTCAGCATGCGCGCCGAACTGCACGGTATTCGAGGTGATGGCGAAGTAAGAGTCGCAACGGATCTTCAGATCGTTGGAGTCGGCAAAGACAATCGCCGCGCGCTGCATCCTTTCCAGGCCTGGCGGCGGAGTGAAGGCCGGGTGCAGCCCGCCGACAGAAAGCGCGAAGAACGGCTGGTCGCCCCAACTCAAGCGCATGCGCATTTCGCCGGTGATCACGAATCGATCAACCAGGCGCGAGTCGAATAGCACGGCGTCGAGGAACGCGCGCTTCTGGTCGAAGTCCACGCCGCCGAAGATGTTCATCTGCAGCCGAACGAGGTCCAGGTCCTTCTTGGGCAGGATGGCCAGAACCTGGCCCATGATCAGGAATCGCGTGCGCACGCCGAGCTCGAGGATCAACGCCAGATTGATCGTGACCAGAGGCGGCGTACCCCAGGTAATCTGCGCGACGAGACCGAACAGGTAGTGATCGCGCGCTACCGGGAAGAACTCACGAATCACGCTCAGGTACTGCGGCGCGTTGCGAATCAAATCTTTCGGCGCCAGCACGGCATTCAACGTGTTGGCCCTCACGCCAGCCTGGACCGCGTCTTCATTGACCGTGCGATGGATGCCCAGCAGTCCACCAATGCCCACCAGCATGAATCCGAAGCCGATGGGAATGGGCCTGAACCCATCAGCCGTGATGATCACAAGAAGGGAGAATCCGCCTCCAGGAATGTTGGTGTTCAACAGGCCCAACGCCGAGAGAGAAGCGAAGCCTTCGATCTCCAGATGAAGTGCGCCTGCGTATTGCGAGTGCTCGCGGTCGAGGTCAAGGAAGCCGCCACCGTGAACAACTTTGGCGTCGATGTCGAGGCCAATGGCTTTCGGTGGCTGGAAGCCAAAATCCAAATCGAAGAGGCTGAGATTGGCATCCGGTTTGACGAAATCGGCAGTGAGCGCGAATCCGGCTTTGTCGAAGCTGGCCGTGACTGGTCCCAGTCGTATGTCCGCGGCGATGTTCACGCCGAGCGTCAGTCTGGCCTTGCCGTTGTCCGATTCCGGCGTGAGCCCTAGTGAGAGAAACTGAATACGCACCGGACCGAATGTCCTGCCGACAGGCGTGACGCGATTGAGATCCGCGTCATTTGCAGCGTCCCCTTCACCCGCCTGTGGCGCCCTCGAGATCGCCGACGCACGCGGCGCCGCAGTCAAGGCAACCGGTGTCGGGGGCGGCGGATTCGTCTGCTTGATGACGTTGCCCTTGCCGCCATCGATGAACAATCCGCGCTCCGTCGACCATCCCAAACCCAGATTGAGCGGAATCCTCTTCTCGCCCGGCAGAATTTGCGACAAGAAGCCGTTGCCGGATTTGTCGAGATTCAGCACCAGTTCGCTTTTCCGCGACACCGCCCTGAGGCCCGCCACCGCCGTGGACCATTCGAGCTCGACTTCGAACTGTCCGAATTCCAGATGCGAGCCGTCTTCCTTCCCGAACCGGTAAAGCGGGTCGTCTTCGCTCCCTCCCTCGAAGCCCAGCTTGATGCTTGGCTGGCCAGGCCCCCCCGCGCTTGCCTTGGAAAACTCGCCGAAGTGAATGAACAAGTCGCCGGCATTCACTGACGGCGTGAGCTTGAATCGCCAGTCTTTGTTCAGTCGGATGTTGAAGCTGCCGCCAAATTCGAACGAAATCAGCAGGCCGGGGCCGCCATGAATTGCGGGCACGAACAAGAACGTGACCGTGCCGTTCTTGTCGACCGCCTTCTTGGGGTCCAGAAGATCACGCTCTTTCCAATTGAAGCGGACGGACAGCGTGCGCTCCGACATTTTGTCGAGCAGCGGCGTCGCGGAGCCCGGTGAAGGGTCCCACCCATACAGCGGCTCGATGGCGATTACCGAAAGGTCACCATCGTCCTGTCGCGTCGTGCCCGGTTTGACATCCGCAATCTCGAGGATCGCCAACGTGGCTGCGAGAGGAATGAACACGTTGTCGGACGTCGCGCGCGCCTGATCTTCGTCGTCGAGGCGCGGACCGCTGGGCTTGAAAATCGTGACGAAACGGCTCCAGACGAAATGGGGAATGGTGGCAGTGACGGGCTCTTCGAGAAAACCGAGCGGCTGGGCGGCCCAATAGATGATCGGCCCGTACGGCACGAGGTGGAGGCGGAGGTAGTCCACCGTCAGGATATCGATCAGGCGGTGCACCAGCTCCGGGATGTTGTGGATGCCCTCGACGTCCAGCGCCTTGACGAAGTTCGTCAGCGTGCTGAACACCTCCTTGATGTCGCCGAGCGCTTTCTTGAAGTCGTCGAAGCTCGGATCGTTGGCATCGCGGTAGGCGCGGATGTTGGCCAGATTTTTTTCAGGCAGCACCAGCTTCGCGGCCTTGCTCGATGAGAGTCCAAGCACCTTTCCGAGGTCCTGGGCGTGCGCCGCGGAGACTTCCGTCTCGATGCTGATGGTCTTGCGGTATTCGTTGATGCCTTTGATTTGATGCTGCGGGAACGCCTGGCCAACGGCAATGGTCGGCGGCAGCCCCAGATCGATGAGCACTTCGGCGCGCGCCGCATCGTCGTTCAGACGGTCGGCGATCCACTCGTAGAACTCGCCGATCTTGCCGACGACGCCTTGCAGGAAGTTGTCCGCGCTCACGGCTGGCCTCGCAACACGGGTTTCGTCTCGGTGGGATCGCCGGTGAGCCGCGCCTTGTGAATCGTGAAGGGCTGATGGTCTTCGGAGGCATTGGGCAGCTCGTACGGAAACACGCTGCGCAATTCCTGGATGGCGTGCAGCACGTCCTGGTTCTGGGCGTCCTTGATGTTCTTGAAGTGGATCAGCCCGAGATTGTTGCCCATCGCGATCTGTCGGCCGTTGCGCATGATGTCGAAGCTTCGGTGGTGACGGGACACCAACCGGCGATAGGCATCCGCAAATGTGTCGCGAAAGCTGGGAATCTGCGTCGCTTGAGTCGAGATGTCCGTCCCCGCCGACGCGGGCTTCGCGGCCTCTGGACGTTCTTTGTCCGGCTCGTACGGCGGTCCGTTGAATTCAGGCCGTTGATCGAGCAGCACTTTGATGCGCCAGGACCAGTCGGGAGGCGTGGCCGGTTTGACGGCCGTTCCCTCGGGCCAGCCAAATGCGGGAAGCAGCATTGGCGCCTCTTCGAGCCGCGCACGCAGCGCCGGAGCCGCTGCTGCAGCCGTCTGGTTCAGGACATCGGCCTTGACAAACCAACCCAGACGTTCGGCATTGATGCCGGCGCGCACCAGGCGTTGTGCGCGCCCGATCCGGAGATCGATGTTGCGAACATAACTGGGAAGAACCTTCTTGAAGCCACTCGACGTGAATTGGACGAACCGGCACGGGTTGCCTGGTTCGTCCGCCTTCTTCCAGTAGCTCATGGCCTGCGCCGAGCCATAGTGCACGTCGCCTGAAAGCAGGACGACCTTTCGATATGGCTCCAGCCGTTTCAGCAGGGCTTCCGTCGCTTTCGGATCGAACGCCCATGCCTCGATCGCATCGGGATTCGTGCCTGGCATTCCGCGCAGGGTTTCATTGCCGTTCGCGATGGCCTCTTTGACGTCGAAGGCTCGATAGGCCAGGGGCGCGACGATCTCATCGAACATCGGCGGACCCAGCACCGGCAACGGCGCGACGACGATCAACACATCCTTTCCCGTCGCCGGCCCGCCCGGGATCTGCTTTTCAATCACGTCCAGCATGATGTTGGTCGGTGGTCCACCACGCGTGAGCCAATTCCGTTGCGTGCGGTTGTCAATCACCAGGACAAGATGCCGCGTCCCCGGCACCGAATAGTGCCAGGACAACTGATCGTCGAACTTGGACGGATCGATCGTGCGGCGATTGAGACCGAAGAGCTGCTCGATTTCGTCGTTCGCCGTCTGCTGCGTGGCCGCAGTCGAGGAACTGGTGAAGAGTTGAGCCGCGAGCTCGAGCAGCCTCTTGGGTTTCCCCTGTGTATATTTCTCGGGATCGTTGCCCCACCCTTGAAACAGAGCAAAGGCGAGCATCCCGTTGCGGACGATGGCGCGGCCCAGGGGGTTGGTCATCACGCGGTCGCGCCACATCGGATTCAGATTCCAGTCGTCGGTGACCTCGTGATCGTCCCACATCATGTACGTCGGGACATTGGCCATGGCGCGGCGGACCTTATGCTGGTGTTTCAGCGCCTGAACGCAATTGTTCCGGCGTTGGTCAGCCGTTGTTTTGTATCGCTCCTCCAGATCGTCTTTGAGCTGCTGAATGAAACCTTGAAACTTGCCCTGCTCGTCCGCGGTGAGCGTGTCCGCAAATGTGTAGACCTTCGGGAATTTCGCACGCTGCGGTGAGCCGGCCGCCGGCAGTTTCCCGGCTTTGAGCGTATCCGTGTCGATCGGGTCGCGCTCGATCGGATCGAGGTCGTCCTTCTTCTTGATGGCCGACTTCAACTCGTCGGCGGTGAGCGTCTTGAACGCGAAGTCGGTGAAGCGCCGCAGCAGAGCGTCCACGATCTTGGGCTTGTTCTTGTCGTCACGTCGACGAAAGAGCGGTAAGACGGTGTCGGGCACCTTCGTGTTGTAGTTCGTCCGAAACTCCGCGATGGTGTCGTCAAAGTCTTTGAACAGGGCCGGCTGCCACAGCTCGTTGTTCCAGGCGTCGAGATACATGGCGGCGAACTCGCCGAATGACAACAAGTGCGAATGATTGTCGACCGTCGTCAGCCGCGCTTCCGACAATACGAGGTTTGCGCGCATGCCCGCCGGAAAGTTCTTCTCGTCGGCAGGAACGAACTTGGCCGCCAGTCCATTTGGTTCATTGATGGCCAGGAATTCGCGCTTCGCCAGCAGGTCCTGGCCGAGGGCGGCCATCTGCGGCAGCATCATGACCTCGACGTCGTCCGCGTAAATCTGATCGCCCGCCAAGAGGAGCTGATGAATGCGCTGATTCGGGTCGCTGAGATTGTCCTTGATGAGATCGTCGATCCACGCGAGACCGTCGGTCAGCCCTGCCACCTGCAAGCGGCAGGAGCCGTGAATGATTTTCAGATCCGTGAGCTTGTCCGGGGGCAACGCGAAGCTGGGCAGCTGATTCTCCGCATAGCCAAGGGCAAGCCTGCGTTTTTCGACAGGCGTCGTGCTCAGAACGTTGTCTTTGAGCAAGTTGAGCGACTTCAGGTCGTTCTTCGCGCCGCCTGTTTTCTCAGTGAGCGCGATGTTGTACGAGTAGGTCTGTCCGGGCTTCAGGACATCGGCGCCGGTGAGCTTCATCATCACGACGGCGATGTGAAGCTTGTCGCCAATGGCAACAGTGTCGACTTTGTCGGCGTCGCGGCTGAACTTCGGCGTGTCTCCAGCCTTGGCGAGACCCTCGAACAGTGACAATTGCACCGAGCATGCCTTGCTCAGTGCAACCCAAACGGAGACTAGTCCGGGCTCAACCCGGCGGAGGATCGGACCGGACAGAATCAACGGCAGTTCCACGGCAACCCTCGCGTAAAGTCCGACTCAGCCAATCCCTTGGCGCTTTGCTCCAGTGCGTGAGTGGGGACCGTATCAACAGGCGCCGGCCTGTATCAACGAGAAAGATGCTCGTCAATTCCGAAGGAGAAAAAACTTGTCTCGCTCACGGGAGAGCTGAGCAGCAGCCACATCGCATGGCCGCTGAAATGGTTTTGGAACGGGTCACGGCAAGCGCGCGTATTCCGTCCGCGCTTGTTCAACCATCGGGATCTTGTCGTCGGCGTTCTTCCACAGAGTCAAGAGAGCGTTGTAAACGCTCTTCGCCTTCACGGTGTCGCCCGAGAGCGCGAGCGCTCGTGCCAGCTGCTGGCGCGCCATCGCGTCCATGGGATCGACGAGCACGATGCTTCGATGGTCGACAATCCGCTGGAACTCGGCGGCAGCTTCGGTGGGCCGACGCGCCGCGAGATACGCCACTCCGCGAACGTAGATGGGGTACAAGGCGCCGAAGCGTTGAATGAAACCGACGCCACCGGAATGGAGGTCGTAGCGAGAGGCGACCTGCAGCGCTTGGATGGCCGCTACCGGATCGTTAGTGTTCAATGAGAATAGGGCTCGAAGCGTCGGCAGATACATGAATTGAACGAACGTATCCTCCGGGAACTCGCGCGCGAGATTCTGGGCGAGGGCACGCGCTTGCCGCACATCGTCTGAGAGGACCAGTGCGAATGCCGCGGCATAGTCCACGTTGCGGCCTCTTCCAAGCGCGAGCGCCTTGCTGGCGCTCTGCCTGGCGGCGGCTGCATTGCCGTAAAACCCTTCCCACACGGCTCTGGCCGCTTCGAACAAGGCGGCCCGTTCGCGCCGATCCGAGCGCTGCGCGATCTCGACGGGGATCGCGGACATTCGTCTCGCGTCTTGCAAGCGGCCGGACCGAGCCAGGGCGAGCGCCTCCAGATGCGGGATGAGGTCTTCCAGACCGGGGGTTTTCCTGGCTACCGTGCCCGTTCGTCTGAGTTCCTCGTCGTCACCCTTCAAGAAGGCGACTGAATACGGAATCAAGCGCAAGTCGGGCGATTGCAGCTTACGCTCAGTCGCGCGACGGACCGTCAGCAACGCATCATCAAGGCGATTCGCGAAAAGCTCATTGAATGCCCTGCTCCCATACGAGGGTGTCAGGTCCGGATCCAGCGCGAGGGCCTCCTCAGTCTTGGCGATCGCCAACTCATGTTGTCCGGTGCTTGTCAGGGCTAGACCTGAGATCAATGAACGAGGCCGCGGATCGCGGGGATAACTTGCGGCCCATGTTTCCAATGTCCGTCGTTCGCGCTCCAGATTGCCAGTGAAGTCGCGGTCGTACAGCGTTTCGATGTTGAGGCGCTCGACGTCGCTCGCGCGATGGCGCAACTGGTAGGCTTTAAGCAGGCTCTGTCGCCCCAGCGCTGACTCGCCAAGCGTGCTGTAGCCGAAGCCCACTTGCGCGTGAGCCAGTGCAAACTCGGGATCGATTGCTATCGCGCGCTGGTAGTGGGGCAATCGTCTGTCCCAGCTGAAGACCGCCAAGTCGTTTCCAGTGCTGAAGGCCTTCAGCGCGTCAAGCGACGGCGTCGTTGCCTCCGCGAGGGGCTTCGAATGTTTCTCGATGGTGGCGAGCGATTCTCCAACTCGCGTTCGAAAACGCGTCGCAATCTGACTGAGTGTGTCCAGTACCTCCTCTTTCCGGGCCGCCTGTGCCTGTTCGTCGGCGAGTATGTCGCCGGTCGTGCAGTTCGTCGCGCGCAGCCCGAGGACGTACTGACTGCCGAGCAGCGCGATCGATCCTTCAAGGACGGCAGCGCTGCCGGTCCGAAGGCACACGCCCTGGGCGATGTCAGGGGTCAATCGTGCATCCGCCGGCTGGTTCATCAACGGCAAGGTCGTGCGGATACGTTGATCGGAGATGAGGCTGAGAAACGGCGACTGCTGAAGCTGCACCGCGAGTCCTTGTCTCAGCGTATCGTCGAACACCGGATCGCCGGTGGTGTTGGTGAACTCAGCGAGCACGATGCTGTCCTTGTCGGTGAGCGTCGCCTGTCGCGGATAGAAGACGTAGCCCACAGCGGCCAGTGCGATTGCGGCGGCAGCAGCGGCAACGACTGTCCAACGGACGCGTACCTTCGCGGGCAGCTGATTGCGGCCCGTCATCGCTGCGTCCGATCCACGTTTGAGGCGCTCGAGATCAGTCCGCAGGTCGGCCGCGTGCTGATAACGAACACCGCGATCCGTCTCCAGGCACTTCGAGATGACGCGCTCCAGCTCGGGAGACTCCCCGACCCGCAGCCGGACCGCAGGCGAGGGCCGCGTACCCTTAACCATTTCGTACAGCACCAGGCCGACGCTCCAGATGTCGGCGCGGTGATCGACCGGCTCGCCGCGCGCCTGCTCCGGGGCCATGTAAGCGATGGTTCCCATCACGGCGCCCTGAATCGTCCCGGCCATTGTCGTGACGCCGGCCTCGCGCGAGGCTTGCGCGCGCATCTTCGCGAGGCCGAAGTCGAGAAGCTTGACGTGACCGCGCGAGCTAATGAAAATGTTCGCCGGTTTGATGTCGCGGTGGATGACATTCGCGGTATGGGCGGCGTCCAGTGCGTCGGCGATCTGGATCCCGAGCCGCAGCACTGTATCGAGTCCGAGTGGACCAGCGGCGACTCGGTCCTGCAGCGTCGCGCCCTCCAGATACTCCATGGCGATGAACGCTCGTCCCTCCTGCTCGCCGATGTCGTAGATCGTGCAGATGTGTGGGTGGTTGAGCGCCGATGCGGTTCGGGCTTCACGCTGAAAACGGTTCAGAGCCTTGGCATCACTCGCCAGATTGTCGGAGACGAACTTGAGCGCAACGGGACGGTGAAGCCGCGAATCTTCGGCTTTGTACACCACCCCCATCCCGCCGCCGCCGAGCTTCTCGATGATGCGGTAGTGCGAGAGCGTCTGACCGATCAGCGGATCGCCGCCTGCCCTGAGCGAAGTCGAAGGGCCGGCCTGATTGCCGTCGTCGCTGCGCTCTCCGGCGAGCTCGCGTGCGGCGAGATCGATCGCCGGAGCGCCGAGGAACCTGTCGGCACGGTCGTGTGCGGCGAGCAGCGAACGGACTTCTTCTTCCAGCCGTTGGTCGCCGCCACACGCGTGGCGAAGATAGGCGTCGCGCTCGACCGCGGGAACGTCGAACGCGGATTGCAGCAGCTGATCGACGTGATTCCAGCGGTCATCGTCCATTGGCGGTTGGGCCGGCGAGCTCGAGCGAATTATATCGGCCTTCTCCGTCTCTTCGACTGATAGGTCTTTCCGGGTTTCTACGCCTATTTCGGTAGAGCCCGCGCCCTTAACCCAAATGGCGGGGCCGAAGGGAGCCGACCTATATGGTGAAGAACACAAAAATCCTGTGGTCCCTGCTGCTGACCGTCACGCTCGTGCTCGCGGCAACCGGGACGCAGGCCCAATCCATCGTTCAACCTGGTCCGAGTAAGGAGCGGCATGACTCGAGGAGCGACGAACACATCAAACAGGGGCGGCCGTGGGCCATCGTCGGCTCCTGGTTTGCCGCCACCCCCACCGGCATCAGACAACTCATCACGTTCCACGCCGATGGAACCGTCCTCCGCTCGGTGCAAGGCGAAGTCAGCACCGACCCCGCACGTCCGCCGCACACCGCCGCCCATGGCGTCTGGCGCTACCTCGGCAAGGGGCGGTTCGGCGTGACGATATGGGACCTCTTCTACGACGTCAACACGGGCCAGCCGCTTCGATACAACAAGCTTCGCCTCGAGGTGACGCTGGGCGATGGCGGCGATGACGCCAGCGCCAGCGCGATAGTGGACATCGTCGATCTGCAAGGCGTCGTGACGGGGTCGCGCACAGGCAGCGCCAACTTCGTGCGCATCCCGTTCGAGCCGCTCGAGTAGGCCGCGATCTTGACGGGCAGCGTTGCCACGAGCGCGTGGAACCTGCCCGTCGTCGCACCGGCCGGGCCCCTATCTTGAGGCACGGCAGCCACCTCGGCTCGGAGAAGTTAGGACAGCTGGCGAAAGCTGAACGAGCGTCGCGCTGTCGATCCACATCGACACTGCGCGCTGGAGAAGTGACGCTCGGTTCTGTGTCAGAACTGTGTCACATGCCCCCCGAAACCACGGTCAAACACCGTCGTTTACGGGGACACGTCGACGCACATCGATGTTGCATGAAGTCGTTGATCGGGAGTGCGTTGGTGGGTTGTGATGTGCGTCAGCACGCGCGAGCGGAATCAATTTCCAAGCGTGCTCCTTCAACCACTCGGACATCTCTCCCCTTTAGATTCAATAACTTGCGGGTGGTCGACAAATGATTATCGCACACGCCTTCGCGGTTCGCGCCGGAAACCCGGATCATGAGTGAATTCAGCGACTTGCGGTCAGCCGGATCGTACGCTAGGCGCGCATTGTGTAAGACGTCTCAATGTGCCGCGATCACTTACGGCGATCTTGTTGAGTCGGTCGGTCATCGGCCGCCAAGCGTGAGCGATTTGGGCGACCGTGCGCTGTTTCGAGGAGCCCGTTGCTTTCCGCGCCGCGCTGCCAAGACAGGCGACCAGTCCCCGTGGCGCCTTGTGCACGCCATCGATGCAACCGAAATCAGCAGGCATTAAGAAATGCGAACCGCTCTCTAGCCTCAGGATTCAAGGATGACTTGATCGGATCCCATCCTCTGCAGCGCTCACGGGCAGATCACGTGATGTCCACCGTTGCCAGCTCGCAAACGCCGGACGGGCTCTAGACGAGGTTGCGGCGAACGCAACGACGAACAAGAGGCCCACGATCGCGTCGGGGATAGCAGCCTCTGCGTCTGCGCTCGGGATGCGTCCGCGGCCGAGCAGCAGCGCCAGCGTCATGATGAAGCCGAACTTCTCGACGATCGCCGGCACCATTAAGGGCCGGAATCGCACCGGGTTCGATCCAATGAGCAGAAACGCAAACTGCCACGCGAGCGCGACCGAAAAGAAGCCCCAGAAGAACTGTGGATAGTCGGTGGGCGCGGCGTAGTGACGACCCGTGATGTCGACGAGCCAGTAGAAGGGCACGAGCACGGCAATGCCCCACACGCCGCCAGCGATGAATACGAACCTCGCAAACTTCATATGTCAGCTCCTTTCCAGGACGGCCAACGGCCGCATGTGCGTATTGTCGCGGGAGGTGCGCGGCGCTGCTTGACTGCGGGTCCGGCTCGTTTGACCGATCGGCCGGATCGGAGAAGTTGCGCTCTACGCGCTTGGCTGGTGCTGGCGGCGGTAGCGCGCAGGCGGCACGGCGTACTCGCGTTTGAAGGCTCGATTGAAGGCCGCTTCAGATTCGTAGCCGACCTCGAGCGCGATCTGCGCCACGCTGTGCGCCGTGGACGTGAGCGCGCGCGCCCCTAGCCGCAGGCGCCATCGGGTGAGATACGCGATGGGCGACTCGCCGAGGTAGTGCCGGAACCGCTCCGAGAGCACCGAGCGAGAGACACCGACCTCGTGCGCCAGACCCGGGAGCGTCCATGGATGCGCAGAGCGGTGGTGCATCAACATCAGCGCCCGTCCAACCGCCGGCTCACGTGCAGCGGCGAGCCACCCGGTCTGTCCCGGCGGCAACTCGCGCTGGTAGCGGCGCAGCGCTTCCGCAACGAAGACCTCCGATAGCTTCGCGACGACCTCCAGGGCGCCTGCGTCGCGCGACGCCGCCTGGACGACCGAGAACCGCAACGAGTTCTCCAGCCATTGTCCCGACACGTCGTCGCGGATATTGAGACGGATCAACGGAGGCAGACCGGTCAAGAACGCCTGACTGAGGTGTCGATCGCAGGCGAGATACCCGCAAATGAACTTGGACACCGTACCCCCGCCACCAGCCGTCAGCGGCTCGAGGCCACGTTCGAGGAGGCCCGGAAGGGCGTTGGTCACGTCGATCGGGGTGGCGTACCGCCCATTGCCGATCCGGTGGGAATGGCCATGCGGCAAGGCGACGAGGTCACCAGCGGAGAGATCGATGGGGTCGCTGTCATCGATTTCGCAACGTGCGCGGCCCTCGCAGAGCAGGTGATAGATGATCACGTGGGCGCCGTCGCGTCCGAAGAGCGGCGCGAGCATCGTGGCCTCGGGTGCCAGCACGCACCAGGGCTCAGAGAACTCGCCGTTCAAATAGATCGCCGCATCGATCTTGATGGCGCGAAGCACTTCGGCAAGCGCGTCCATAAGAGCAGTCTACTACTCGCGTTCGGCTGATCGGTCAAATTCCCGAGACACGCGGACAAGAATTGAAGTGTGGAGCGCCGTCATAGTGTTCCGAGGAGGAACGACGTATGACATCCGCAACTGCTGACACCGCACTCGACGTTCTCAAGACGCGCCTGAAGGCCACCTGGATGGACGGAAATTATGACTACTTCTCCCGGTTCATGGCGTCGAGCGCTCCCCAATTCCTCGATCCGCTCGCGCTCTCCCCTGGGAGCACACTGCTCGACGTCGCGTGCGGGTCGGGACAGGTCGCGCTCGTCGCCGCCGAGCGCGGCTTGAAGGTCACGGGCGTCGATATCGCGACGAACCTGATTCTGGCCGCGCGCGGCCGCACCGCCGCCGCCGGCCTCGACGTGCAGTTCGACGAAGGGGACGCCGAAGCGCTACCGTACGCTGAGGCCACATTCGACGTGGTCGCCAGTCTCTTCGGCGCGATGTTCGCGCCGCGGCCCGAGCGAGTGGCGGCCGAACTACTCCGCGTCTGCCGTCCCGATGGCATCGTCTCCATGGGCAACTGGACGAAGGAGGGGTTCGTCGGCGCGATGTTCAAGACCTTTGCGCGGTTTCTGATGCCGCCCAACATGCCGTCTCCCTTGCTCTGGGGCGACGAGGCTATCGTGCGTGAGCGCTTCGGCGCCGGAGTCTCGGATCTCAGGCTCACCCGCGTCCTCTATCGGTTCGAGTACCCGTTCGGACCGGCGGACGTCGTGGAGTTCTTCCGCGAATACTACGGTCCAGCGACCCGCGCCTTCGCAACGCTCGGCGAAGCCGAGCAGGCGGCGCTTCGTGGCGAGCTGGTGCAGCTGTGGAGCACGCACAACACCGCGACCGTCACCGGACGCACGATTGTGGACGCCGAGTATCTCAACGTCGTCGGGACGCGCGCATGACTGAGCGTCGTTAGCGGGAGAACGGCTTGTGACCGAGCCCCGCTGCTCAGAGAAAGGACATCCGACATGAGAGTCGCAATCAACGGCATGGGCATCGCCGGCCCGACACTCGCCTACTGGCTTCGCCGGTGCGGGCACGATCCGGTGCTCTTCGAGCGGGCACCGGCAGTTCGAACAGGCGGGTACCTCATCGACTTCTGGGGACTCGGGTACGAGATCGCGGAGCGCATGGGAATCATCCCGACGTTGCGCGAACGCGGTTATGAAATGAAGCAGTTGCAGATGGTCGATCGCAACGGCCGCGAGGAAGCGCATATGGATCTAACGCCGATGTACGAGTCACTGCGGGGTCGTTTCATCAGCGTGGCGCGGGCCGATCTGGCGTCCGCGCTCGCCGGCGCCTGTCAGGGAATCCCGATCCATTTCAACGTCTCGATCAGCGCGATCACAAAAGACGGCGCCAAGTCGCTCGTCACGCTCACGGACGGCGGGCAGGAGCGATTCGATTTGGTCGTGGGGGCAGACGGACTGCATTCGCAGGTGCGAGCCCTCGCCTTCGGCCCGGAAGCGCGGTTCGAACGATTTCTGGATTGTTATGTCGCGGCCTTTCGGGTCCGAGGCTATCCGCACCGCGACGAGCTGACGTTCGTGTCGCACACCGTGCGCGGGCGTCAGGCGGCACGGGTCTCGCTGCGCGACGACGAAACGGTGGTCATGCTGGTGTGCGGTACCGAACGCATCGGCGCCGATCATCGCGGCCATGGCGACCCGCGCCCCGTGCTGCGCCAGGCGTTCGGTGACCTGGGATGGGAAGTGCCGGAGCTGCTCGACGCGATGGACGCCTCCGAGGACGTGTACTTCGATCGCGTGAGCCAGATCCATCTGCCGCAGTGGGGCGCCAGTGGCGTGGCGCTCGTCGGCGATGCCGCCGCCTGTCCGTCGCTCCTCGCCGGCGAGGGTTCGGGCCTCGGGATGCTCGAGGCGTACGTCCTGGCGGGAGAACTGCATCGAGCCGACGGCGACTGTGCGCGCGCATTGGCCGCATACGAGCGCCGGCTGCGGACGTTTGTCTCAGGCAAACAGAAGGGAGCGGTCTGGTTCCGCGGGTTTTTCGCACCGCAAACGGACGCGGGTTTGATGGTGCGCAAGCTTGCCGTGCGTGCGTTCGCGCTCCCGTGGCTTGGCAAGCCGTTCTGGGCGCGCTCGCTGCACGACGATTTCACACTACCTGAGTACGCGATGGGTTGAACGGTTGCCTTCACCGGGGCGTTCGCCTGAATCAGGACGTGTCGCGAAGAAGGTACGGGCAGAACATTGATGATCATGTCGTATTCGGACTGAGTGAACACCACTCAGCGTGTTCAGCAGCGAGCGAAAGAACACCATGGCACGCTTTCTCATCGAAGTACCGCACGACCCCGAAAGGGTTGCGTGCGCGCGGGTTGTCGATATCTTTCAGAAGAGCGGTTCTCACTGGGTGACTCACGCAGACTGGGGATGCAGGGACGGGAATCACCAGGCATGGCTCATCGTCGACGTCGACGGTAAGGACGAAGCGCGGCAGATCGTACCGCCGGCGTTCCGGGCCGAAGCGAACATCACGGGTTTGAACAAGTTTACCGTCGAAGAGATTGACACCATCCTTAGGGAACACGACTGACGTCCGACGGCGGCGCGTCGCATGAAAGGCGGTCGTCTTTTTCGAGACACACCGACGCGCATCACGGATTATTCGTAGAAGTGCCGCTCAGAACTGTGTAGAAACTGTGTAAGGTGACCCCCGAAAACGCTGACAAACAGCGCCGTTTACGGGTTCACATCGAGAAGCATTCTGTGGTGGGAAGTTGTTGAAGCGATTGTGCCAAGAGGTGTTTCCGCATTGCTCAATGAGCCTCGCCGGATTCGTTTTCCAAGCGAGCTCCTTCAACCACTCGGACATCTCTCCCTTTTAGAATCAACGATTTACAAGCGGTCCGAAACAGTGTCGCGCAAAATCCTCCTTCAAATGCTGCCGTTCACCGATGCCGTTTTGATTCAGCAGTTTACCGGCGCGGGTCATCGTCGCACCGGTCGAAATTGTGTAAGACCTCGTATCTCGCAGGATCGCTTAGGGTGAGTCGTTGGTCAAACGCAACCCTGCCGCCCTGGTCCGCCGTTCATTATGCTTCGCTGACGTCGGTGCCGAAAATCTGGATCTTCATTGGCGGCTGGCCGTCACCGAAGTACTCGAGAAGCGTGATGGCGACGGGAGACCTCTCTCGCCAGTCGCGCAGCCTGGAACCCAGACATGGATGGTGTCTTTCGGAGTCCGGCCTTTACAGAGGGAGGGAAGCACATCCTGACGTAGTGCTTCGAAGGCGGTCGGATCCCCGAAGAACTCGGTCACGCGGATCAGGAGGTCCTGGTGCAGCGCGGCGAGCTCGCCCGGCTCGCGATCGAGAAATTCGCAGTAATCGTCAAGGCTCTCGATGCGCCGCAGCATCATGCGCCGTTCGATGCGGCGTCTGATCGTGGTGCGCCCGTAATGGGTAAAGGTCCGCGTCGTGCGCCGAGCGAAGCCTTTGGAACATGTTCGATCGCGCGCTGGGGCAATCGTCGGGAAGCGGGCCGATTCGGGCTGTTGCGCGAAGGTCAACCCGCCTGCGTTCTTGCTCTCGCGGATTCCCGAGCGACAGAGGGTGGACCAGAGTCAGGAGAATACCGAAAGCGAGGGAACGCCGGTCTGGCTGCGGGCCGAACGGACCGCTCCCCGCGACATGTCCCGGTGCAGAATGAGGCGCCCACGAGAGCGCCAGAAACGCGGCGATCGCCTCCGTCAGGTGTCGCGGGGACGGGATATCATTCTAAAGTCGTAGGCCCACGACAGGCGCTGGCGATACGTTCACCCCGTGTACCGCGATCGAGTATCGACAACCTCATGGCCTACCGTCAGTTCCACGTCACCCGTGCCACGTCGCCAGGGCGCGAGTTCTCCGGAAGCCCACAGACAGCCCGCCGCCAGCGGCTAGACGTGTGTCCACGACTCGCGTGTGTGGCGCTGGGTGTCTGGCTGGTGCTCGGGGCGGCGACGGATGGAGCCGCCCAGGCGGTTCAGCGGCAGGTCCTGGTGCTGCAATCAGTCAACCGCGGCAACCTGGTGCTCGACACGTTCACGACGAATTTCCATGTCGAACTGGACCAGCGCGCCGACCAACCGGTGAACTTCGTTCAAGTCGTCGTCGGTCCGACAGGGTCTGTCGGCGCGCCTGAACAAGCGGTCATCGACTTCATTCGATCCACCTTCGTCGACGGTTCGAAGCCGGACCTCGTCGTGGCGATTGCGGGGCCGGCGACGGTCTTCGCGCGCAAACATCGCCAGCAACTCTTTCCAGACACGCCGCTCCTGTTCGCGGCTGTCGACCAGCGATTTTTTGGCGACTCGCCGCTTGGGGAGAACGAGACCGCCGTCGCGGTGGCCGCCGATTTCCCGGGAATGGTTGATGAGATTCTCCAGCTGCTGCCCCAGACGCGGCAGATCTTCATCGTGACGGGGGCCGGACAGATCGGTACCTTCTGGCGGCGGGAACTCGATAAACCGTTGGCTCGATTTCAGGATCGAGTGACATTTGTCTGGGGTGACGATCTCTCCCTTCCAGAGATCCTGCGTCGCTCTGCCGGTCTGCCAGACCACTCGGCGATCCTGTTCATGTCGTTCGGCACGGACGCCGGCGGAGCGGCCTATGCGGACGAGCGGGTGCTCGGCGACCTCAACACCACGGCTCGTGCTCCGGTGTTTGGTCTACAGAGCACGTACCTCGGCGCAGGCGTGGTCGGCGGATCGCTGATGCGCATGGACGAACTGACTCTGAGGACAGCCGATGTGGCCATTCGACTGTTGAACGGCGCGTCTCCGCGAAGCCTCAACGTACCGCCACAACGAGCCGGTCTCCCGATGTTCGACTGGCGCGAGTTACAGCGCTGGGGGATTTCCGAGAACCGGTTGCCGCCCGGTAGCGTGGTACGCTTTCGCACGCCGAGTTTGTGGCAGCAATACCGCGGCACGGTGCTCAGCGCCGTCGGCGTGCTGGCCGTGCAATCGCTCCTGATCGTTGGGCTCTTGTATCAGCGCCGCGCGCGACAACGGGCCGAGTTGGAGGGCCGAAAGAACCTGGCACTCGCCGCCGACGCCGGTCGTCGCCAGACGATGTCGGCGCTCACGAACTCGATTGCGCATGAGCTCGGTCAACCCCTGAGCGCGATGATCCACAACGTTCAGGCGGGTCGGATGATGATCACCGTCAATCGTGCGACTCCCGACACCATGGACGAAATCCTATCCGACATCGAGCGCGAGGCTGTCCAAGCCACGCAGATCATCGATCGGCATCGGACGATGCTCAAAAGTCGCCAACTGGACCCGAAACCGATCGACCTCCACGCCGTGATACGCGCCAGTCTTGCTCTGGTGGCACACGAGATGCGAGCGCGGCAGATCGAGGCCACCGTCAACCTGTCGTCGAGTCCCTGCATCGTCACCGGCGATCAGGTGCTCTTGCAGCAGGTGCTGGTGAACCTCGTGATGAACGCCATGGACGCGATGGCGGACTCACCTCCGGCACGTCGTCGCTTCTCCATCAGCACCGACGTTGGGGCTACCGATGTCGAAGTGACCGTGCGCGACAACGGAACAGGCTTGCCGACGCAGGTGGACGGCGCGTTGTTCACACCATTCGTCACGACGAAGGCGCACGGTCTTGGGATCGGATTGACGATCGCCCGAACGATCGTCGACGCGCACCGAGGCACTATCGATGGCCACAACAATCCCGAAGGGGGCGCGACATTCACGGTCACCCTGCGCCGCAGCGAAGCGCCCGAGATCCTGTCTGGCGCGGAGAGTGTTGCCTGATGGTGGAGGTCGATACTTGCCCAAGCCGACCGCGCGTGCTGCTAGCCGAAGACCATCCCGACGTGGCGAAAGCCGTTTGCCGGGTGCTGGCACTGGACTGCGAAGTCGTGGGAACAGTCGCAGACGGCATCGCACTGCTCGCGGCAGCGCAACGACTGGAGCCCGACGTGATTGTCGTCGACCTCAACCTGCCGGGTATGGACGGACTGGAGGCGTGTCGTCAGATCAGGCAACGGCATCCAAACACGAAAGTCATCATATTCACGGCGATGAACGATCAGGATGTCCGTCAACGAGCCTTCGAAGTCGGCGCGTCGGCATTTGTGTCGAAGACGTCGGCTGGCGGCGACTTGCTTTCGACGATCAAACAGCTGTGTGAAGGCCACCAGCGGTGACTAGCCATTCAGCGAGCAGGCGCGGCGACATGCCGCATGACTCGATCGGGCATCGGCCGCAACTAGTGAAGAGAGCCGCGCGCGTCGTTTCGTTCAGGAACCCGACGCGGCGTTCGCTTTCGTCAATCCAAATTCTCGATTAGACTGGCGGTCGCCACGTCGCGGTGTCGATCACACACATCGTGGGCGAGGCGAAGGAACCTCGTCAGCTGACAATGGTCGTCGAGTAGCTCTCGCAACATCTCACTGGCCGACAGCCGCTCGTCCTCGTTGTCCTTCAATCGCTGGTCTCGTGAGATCTACCGAGCTTTTCGACGAGCGTCGGCGATGCCTCTTGTGCGCGCGGCGTCGCACTGGTCAGACGCAGGCTCGCGTGCTCATGACGCGTCCGCGGACATCGTCCGCGCTGACGCCAGGGACAGCCCGACGACGCTTCCCGCGGCGCCCGGCAAGGTGCACAAGAATCTACCTTTCACGTGCAGCCGGAGACACAATCATGGGGCGCTTGGGCCGTCGCGTGAAAGACGGTGTCTATGGTCTCGGGGGAGTCCGGCTGTGGAATTCCGACATTTCGTTCAACTCATCGCCATCGGGTTGCAGGCCCGCATCCCGATGCACATGACCGGCTTTCCCGGCGTCGGCAAGACCGAGTTCACCAAGAGCCTCGAGGCGGGATTCGAGCGCGTCGGGATCAAATGCAAGGTCGTGGTCCTGGTCGGGTCGATTCGGGAACCGCAGGACTTCGGCGGCTTTCCGGTGTCGACGCCGGACGGCGTCCGCCTGCTGCCCATGGCCTGGGCGCGCGACGCGCAGCGTCTCGCCGAGGACGGCTACATGGTGGTGGTCTTTCTGGACGAGCTCACCACCGTTCCGCCGACGACGCAGGCGGCGATGCTGCGCCTGCTGACGGAGAACGTGTGCGGTGAGCTCACGCTGCCGGATTACGAGCCGGGGAAGGGCGGCGTCGTGTATCTCTGCGCCAGCAACGCGGTCGAATGGGCCGCCGGCGGACAGGAGATCCAGGCGCCGATGGCGAACCGGTTGTGGCACGGCGAGTTCCCGATGGATCACGAAACGTGGTGCGACATGATGGTGAGCGACTTTCCGGCGCCGGGCAGCATGCCGGTGCTGCCGGCCGACTATCTGCGCAGACACCATCACGCCCAGCGGGCGACGATTGCCGCGTATGTGAGGGCCGCCGGACGTGACGCCTGGATGGCGCCGCCCAACGATCCGGCCCGGCGGAGCGGTCCGTGGCCGTCGGGCCGCACCTGGTATCTGGCGTCACGATTGCTCGCGGCGATCGACGCCGTGTCGCCGGGCAATCGCCTGCTCCAGGGCGCGGCGCTCGCCGGTCTGGTGGGCGATCAGGCGTTGCCGTTCCTCGAGTACCGCGAGACCTTGAACCTGCCGGATCCCGAGGACATCCTGAAGGATCCGCGCAGCTTCGTGCTGCCCGACCGCGTCGATCGCGCGTACGCCGTCTGCTACGCGCTCGCCGGCGCCGTCCTCAACAACAAGACGCCGCAGCGATGGGAGGCGGCGATGATCGCGCTCGGCGTCGCGTGCAGGAAGAACGCCGACATCCCGACGGCGGCCGCGCGCACGCTGTGCGACAAGCGGAACCGTCCCGAGGGCCTGATGAAGCTGCCCGAGGAGTGCCGTCCGTTCTACGAGCTGATGCAGATGGCGAAGCTCGTGCCGCGGGACTGACGTGAAGATCAGGCTCCTCGATCTGATTCGCCGCTCCGGAGCAGAAGCAGACGGCTATTCGCGCGCACTGCAGGCGGCTCGCGTGCGGGCGGCCTATCAACGCAGCTATTTCGCGCCGGCGCTCTTCAGCCTGATTCCGGTCGCCACCGACCTGATCGACAGCATGGCCGTCGACGCGCACTGGCGGCTGTACTACAACGACACGTGGGTGGCGCGGCACACGGTCGAGGAGAACGCGACGCTGCTCATTCACGAGGTCGGGCACCTGCTGCGCGATCACGAGGCGCGCAAGAACGCCGCCGGCATCAGGGACCATCGGCGCTGGAACACCGCCGGCGACTGCGAGATCAACGACGATCTCCACGCCGAGGGACTGCCGCTGCCGGGCGATCCGCCGCTGCCCGGCAAGTACGGACTGCAGAGCGGAGACACCGCCGAGATCTACTACAAGCAGCTGCCGCACCACCGCGTGCGACGACGAGCGGGGGAACGCGAGCACGCCGGGCAGGATTGCGGGTCGGGCGCCCACGGCGAACGGCGATTCTGGGAGCTGCCGGCCGACGATGAGAGCGAGGGAGGCGTGCCGGGTGTCGACCGGTTGAAGGCCGAGCTCGTGCGGCGCGAGGTGGCACGGCGCATCGACGAGATCTCGCTCTTCGCCGGCGACGTCTCTCCCGCGTGGCGTCGCTGGGCCCGCGCGACGCTCGCGCCGAAGGTCGACTACATGGCGACCATCCGTCACGTGGTGCGCAGAGCCTTGCGCGACAGCACGCTCGGCCGGTACGACCGCACCTACCGGCGGCCGCATCGCCGGCAGGCGTGCTACGGCGAGTTCCTCATGCCCAGCTTCCACCAGCCGAGGCCGCGGCCGGGATTTCTGATCGACACGTCGAGCTCGATGGAGGATTCGCAGTTGGCGAGAGCGCTCGCCGAACTGGCGGCCTGACCCGCCAGCTCGGCTACGGCGCCGACGTCGTCGTCGCGTGCTGCGATGCCGCGGTGCACGACGTGAGGAAGGTGTTCTCGGCGGCGCAGGTCGAGTTGTATGGCGGCGGTGGCACGGACATGGGTGTCGGGCTGCGCGCGTTCATCGACCGGAAGCACGATCCGATCGACCTGCTGGTCATCGTCAGCGACTGCCACACGCCGTGGCCGAACGAGGCGCCTCCGTTTCCGGTGATTACCATCCGCGTCGGCGACGGCGCGCCGCCGCCATGGGGAAATCGCGGCGCCAACACGGTGATCACCATCGAGGAGAGACGTGGCTAGGTGGCGACCGCCCGAGATCAGCCCGTGGCGGCGCCGCGCGCTGACGATTCCACCGGACTCGTTGCACGCCTGGGTCAGGCTCGCCGTGTGGGAATTCTGGATGGGCGTGCTCCTCTACGTGGTCGTCGGCTTCGGCACGCAGCTGATCGTCACCGCCCCTCACAGCATCGTCACGGTGTTCGATTTCACGAACTGCTATGCCGCCCCGCCCGTCGCGCTGCCCTGCGAGCGCGTCGCATACCGAGCGGGTGCGCTGAACGCCGCGTTCAACGTGTGGTGCGGCGTGCTGCTGATCGCCGTCGCGGCGTGGCTGGTGTGGGACCTGTGGAACGCGGTGGCGCCGAAGCCGATCACCGACGACTTTCTGAAGCTGCTCGACGACTCGTTCGCGCGCGACTGGCGCAAGCCGCGCACCTGGCCATGGGCGCGAATGGCGTGGGCCTACGGCTTCACGTTCGTTG
>CAVYZF010000013.1:0-56763 GCA_963772955.1 uncultured Acidobacteriota bacterium
AGCGGCCCACGCGATGGGATCGCGACTCGTCACGCGAGAAACTGGGGGGCACGAGGGCACGCCGGTCTGATCGCGAAGCCTCCGAGAACCGAGACCGAACCGGCACTGGTGCTCCGTAGCCCGCGTGTTCACGTGGTCGGGGATTCGCGGCATCGTCACTGGTGACACGTCGTTGACGCGGCGTGATCCATTTTTCAGGAGATTGCCTCTCATCCGCATCCCTGTTCTCGGAGGTGTCGTCAGTGTAAAGGAGGCCTCCGTGAAACGCCAGACCCGTCGTCGTACACCCAAGCCTCGCCAGTCCCCGGCTGCACTCGAGCGGCTCCACCCCAACGCCGCCGGCATCGACTCCGGAATCGGCGGAGCACTTCGTGGCCGTGCCGCCGAATAGGGCCCCGACGCCCATCCAAGCCTTCCGACGTCACCGGGGATCTCCACCGCCTCGCGGACTGGCTCACGACGTGTCGCATCACGCACGTGGCGATGGAAGCCACCGGCGTCTATTGGATTCCCATCTTCGGGATCCTGGACACCATGGGTTCCACGTCATCCTCGTCAATGCACGGCACGTCAAGAATCTCCCTGGCCGCAAGAGCGACGTGTCCGACTGTGAATGGCTGCGCGACCTCCACACGTTGGGGCTCTTGCGCGGGAGCTTCCGCCCCGCCGACGGCATCGTCGCCTTGCGGGGCTATCTCCGGCACCGCGCGACGCTCATCGAGAGCGCCGGCGCCCTCGTGCAACGCATGCAGAAAGCGTTGGTCCAGATGAACGTGCAGCTCCCACTGGTGGTCAGCGACATCACCGGCGTGACCGGCATGCGGATCCTCCGCGACCTCGTGGCCGGTCAGCGAGACCCGCAGCAGCTCGCCCGACATCGGGACTATCGGTGTCACGCGTCCGAGGGCGGGATCGTCGCTGCCTTGACCGGCAACTATCGTCCCGAACACCTCTTCACGCTCCAGCAGAACCTCGAACTCTTCGACATTTATCAGCGGCAACTTGCCGCGTGCGATGTCGCCGTCGAAGCCCGCCTTCTCACCTCACCGCGATCAGCACGCCGCCCGCGACCCCGGTGCCCGCCGCGCGGCGCCGACAGAAGCCGCGTGACAACGAACCGCGCTTCGATGTCCGGACGCCGCTGCACCAGCTCACCGGCGTCGACCTATCCCAGATGGACGGCATCGGGCCCTACAACGCGCTTCGCCTGCTCTCGGAGATCGGCACGGACATGACGCGCTGGCCCACAGAGAAGCATTTCACCTCGTGGCTCACCCTCGCCCCGCAGAACGAGATCTCCGGCGGACGTCTGCTGAGCAGCCGGACACAGCCCTCGGCGAATCGCGCCGCCGCCATCTTCCGCTTGGCCGCCATGAATCTCGGGCGCACCCAGACCGCCCTGGGCGCGTTCTATCGGCGGGTGGCTTTCCGAATCGGTAAGGCCAAAGCCATCACTGCGACGGCGCGCAAGCTCGCCGTCTTGGTGTACCGCACGCTCGAAGAACATCTCGTCTACGTCGACCCAGGCGCCGATGCCTATGATGCGCAGGACCGCACCCGCATCGTTCGTCGCCTCCGACAACGCGCCGAGCATCTCGGTTTTGGCTTGGTCAACCTTTCGACCGGTGAGGTCGTCGAGGGATCAGTTTCTTAGGAGTGCCGGGGTGGGGGTCGAACCCACACGTCCCTTACGGGACCCAGGATTTTAAGTCGGTGAAGGTCACTTCGCCGCTTCGCGTCAATCTGTTCCTGAACTCGCGCAAACTTGTTGTCTGACGGGCGTTTGGCGACCCTTCGTCGCAACCGCAAGAGCCGCAACAAACAGCAATCGATGGGATCAGTTCGGCCTCAGTCTGTTGCGACCGCTCCGTGGCCGATCTTCGGAGCCGGATTGAGGAGTCCCTGAAGCGTGAGCTATGATTCCGCACCGCATTCGTCGGAAAGGATCGCCAATGAAGGTTCTGCGACTTGTCTCGCTGCTGACGGCGTTCCTTTCAGGCTCCCTTCCAGCACACGCCCAATGGCTCAATCATCCAACGGCTGGTATCCCGCGCACCGCAGATGGAAAGCCGGATCTGACGGCCCCGGCTCCGAAATTGTCGGATGGCACCCCCGATTTGTCCGGCTTCTGGAATCAGCCGCTCGCGCCTGCATACGGTGTGGATATTACGTCCGACCTTCACCCAGAGGACGTTAAAGCTGCCGCATCGAAACTCTACGAACAGCGGTTCAGCGAATTTGGCAAGGACGATCCTGGCAATGTTGGGTGCTTACCGTCCGGGACTCGGCATATCCTCGGTGGTTTGACCGCCAGCCGTGTTCGCATCGTGCAGACACCACTGCTGATCGCCATGCTGTTCGAGGA
The DNA here is from genome assembly GCA_963772955.1 of uncultured Acidobacteriota bacterium. Lineage (GTDB taxonomy): Bacteria > Acidobacteriota > Vicinamibacteria > Vicinamibacterales > UBA2999 > Gp6-AA40. The sequence continues at coordinate 2,366 of CAVYZF010000013.1, forward strand.
TCTCGCTCACCGGCAGATTCATCTGGACGGCCGGAAATTGCCAGACGATCCAAACCCTAGTTTCATGGGTTATTCCGTTGGCCGCTGGGAAGGTGACACGCTGGTGGTCGAGACGATTGGGTTCAACGGACGGACGTGGCTGGACCTAGGCGGGCATCCGGCTGGCGAGCAACTGAAAACCATCGAGCGGTTTCGGCGGGTCAACTTCGGCCGCATCGATCGGGAGGTCACGCTCATTGATAAGGAGTTCTACAAGCAGCCAATCGTTGTGCAGGCGCCGATGGCCTTCGCTGCCGACACCGACATGCTGGAATACGTCTGTAACGAGAACCCCCGGAGTCGCCCGCACTTGGTTGGTCGGACCGAACAAGAGCGGAAGGTGGTAGTGCGGCCCGACGTTCTACGGCGTTACGTCGGCTCGTATGACGCTGTCGGACCCGAAGGTAATATCCGTCAGTTCAGCGTCTCCCTGGAGAACGGCCAGTTGTTCCTGGCTCTGAATGGCAAAGGCCGTGTCCCAATGGTGCCCCTGTCAGACACTGATTTCAGTGCTCACTTCCCGGGGACAGTTCAATTTGCTTCGGACCCTTCCGGAAACGTGACGCACCTTCTTTCAATTAGCGCAGAACGCACCAGCCACTTCGACCGAAGGCGGTGAGCGCCTTGGGCATCGCTCGTTCTCGCTAGGGAATGGATTCGTCCTGAAACCAGCGACGAAGTTCAGATCCTGCTGCGCCACTACGAGCGGCGCACGCTGCCTTCAGGCTATCAACTCTGGACTGTCACTGCCGATGAAGCATTGCGCACACTTTGGCGCGCCAGTATCAGTGGACGCATCGCTGTCGTGAACTGCGAGAGCAAGTACAGGTTACGGGGCGACTACGTCAACCGGCGCAGCTGCCGGGTGCCATTCGTCAACAGCATTCACCCTGGAGTTCCCAGGATTTGGTGGACAGCAGCTAGCATCCGGTTTTGCACGGAGGGGCGATGCCGAAGTCCAAACACCAGATCCCGGGAAGAGTCCGTTCGACGTACGAATTCATCAAGGCGCATCGAGACCGGCACAGCATGGAAGCGATGTGCCGCATCCTGGAAGTAGCCCCGAGCGGCTATTACGACTGGCTGAAGCAACCGATCTCGAACCGCGCGCAAGAAGACGCCCGGCTCCTCCGACTGATTCGCGCATCGTTTGTCGCGAGTCATGGCATCTACGGCGCTCCTCGCGTGTTCCTCGATCTGCGGGAAAACGGCGAGACCTGCAGCAAGCATCGCGTCGCGCGACTGATGCGCGAGGCCAATCTTCGCGCGCTGCACGGCTACCGCACGCGACGCTGGGCGGTCGGTAAGCCGTCGGTCCTGATCCCAAATCTTCTGCAGCGGCAATTCACCGCGTCGCACCCAAACACGTCTTGAGTGACGGACATCACCTACATCCGGACTTGGCAGGGTTGGCTCTACCTGGCCGTCGTCATCGATCTGTTCTCGCGCAGGGTGGTGGGCGGGGCCACCAGGTCGACCATTCGCCGTGAGCTCGTGCTCGATGCCGTGCTGATGGCCGTGCGTCGACGACGGCCACGCGGCACGCTGATTCACTCCGATCAGGGCACCCAGTTCGGCAGCGACGCGTGGCGCCGATTCTGCCGGTCGAATCGCCTCGAGCCAAGCATGAGCCGGAAAGGCAACTGCTGGTGTTGCCGCTCACGCAAAACCGCGGAAATCTGGACCGACGTCGATGAGGGCGGCGTCTATGTGATCACCGCTTCGGTTTCTGCTCCTGCTTCCGCTTCTGCGCCTGCTCCGCCTCTCGCTTGCGATACGACTCCCCGTCGATGGTGACGATCTCCGCGTGGTGCGTGAGGCGATCGATCAGGGCGACCGCGGAGGTGGCATTGGGAAAGACGGTGTCCCACTGCTTGAAAGGCAAGTTCGTCGTGATCACCAGAGACTTCTGCTCGTAGCGGCGACTCACCACCTGGAAGAGGAGGTCGGCGGCGTGCGCGTCATAGGACAGGTATCCGACTTCGTCGATGGCCAGCAGACTCGGTCGGAGATACGAGCGGAGGCGGTGCTGCAACGCGCGGGCGGTTTCTTGTCGGGTGAGGTCGAGGATCAAGTCGGCTGCGTTGAGGAAGCGTGCGGAGTGACCGGCCAGGATGGCCTGATGGACGAGATTCTTCGCGATCATCGTCTTGCCGAGGCCATGCGCCGCGACGATGATTACATTCTCGCGTTGGGCGAGAAAATCGAGGGTGAGGACGCGTTCGACGGTCGGCCGATGGATCGTCTTCGGCCAGTCCCATTCCCAGTCAGCCATGGCCTTGAAGCGGCCGAGGCGCGCGTCACGGAGACGCCGTTCGACGCGCTGCCGCAGGCGGGCCTCGAGCTCGGCCTGCACGAGTCGTTCGAGCTGCACGACAGGACTCCAGCGCTTCTGTGTCGCGCGGGCGAGAAAATCATTGAGCTCGTCAGCCGTGTGCAGCAGCCCGAGCTGGCGGAGCTGATCACTCAGCGTCGTCGGAATCGGATCGGGCGAGGTCATCGTAAGTCTCCAAGCGATGTGGGGTGACGTCGAGATCACGGACGCCGGGCCGATCGGGCAGGGCCATCGGGATCGGTGGTTTCAGGCCGCGCTGCCGCCGCCGCGTTTCGAGGAGGTGCGCGATGGCGCCGGCGCCGAGCGCATCGCGTTCGAGCGCGCGCGCAATGGCCGCCCCGAGGTCCTGCGGGCCGTAGTCGTCGAGGAGCGCGAGTAAGCGGACGATGTGATACCGGAGGGATTCGCCCCGCGCGGCGAGCCGCTCGAGCAGGGTGGTCGCAGCGGGCACCGCCAGCCGAAGGCGGTCGCGGGCACTGGAGGGATTCGCCTGGCGCGTGGCGTCGATGAGGCCGGCCACATGCGCCTCCTGCTCGATCGTCTGGCCGGTGTCGTAGCTCCGGGCGTGGCGCGCGATCTCCTCAGTGCCGACGACGACGCGGACGGTCGTGGGGCTGGCGAGCAGCGTCAGCGGGCGACGCACGTGCGTATGCGGAATCGAATAGTGATTGCGATCGAAGCGCACGTACGGCGTCTTGCCCGAGCTGACCGTCCGCATCACCTCCGTCTCGAAGGCATGTGCGGGCAACGGCAAGAGCCGCGGCTGCTCCTCGGCGAAGACCTCGGCGACCGTGCGATCGCGCTGCTCGGGATGGGGACGCTGATGCGCGACGTCGTCCCGCCAGCGCTGAAATTGGGCGTTCAGATCCTCGACATCGACAAACGTGCGCGCCGCAAAGAAGGCGTGACGCAGATACTGGATCTGTCGCTCGACTTTCCCCTTGGCCAAAGCCGTCGACTGCAGCTGATGACGCGGCTCCGCAGCGAATCTTCCGTGTCACCCATCCGTTCCACCCGCTGACCGGCCGCGCGTTCGAGCTCGTGGCGGTTCGCCAGACGTGGGGCGAGTACCGGGTCTTCTACTACGACGAGGCGGGCACGTTGGCCGCGTTGCCGACCACGTGGACCGATGTCGCCGACCCCGATCCATTCGTCACGATAGCCGCCGGGCGTGCGTACTGTCGCGTGGCGGACTTGCTTCGACTTGCGACGTTCATCGGCGAGGGGGAGCGATGAGCCTGGTGCGCTATTTCAGGGAGCGAGTGTTAAGCGAATTCTGCCGTGCATGTAAGAAGAAATATGCCGAGGTAGGCCATGGGCGCGGCGTCAGAGCGAGGAGCTCAGGCCGCATTCGTCCTCATATTCACGGTATTCAGTCGCCAGAATCACGGCGTTCCACTCTTGACACCACGCGATGTGATGCCGTAATTTACTTTACACATGCCAGCCCGATCCCGTCCGCCCGCTCGCGATCCCAAGGTCGAGGCGTTGCGCGCCGAAGGGGCGCTGTATCGGCACGCGGAGCAGGTCACCGATCCGGTGTTTGCCACGCACGAGTTTTTCGATCCGCGCGACGTCGTCCAGGTCAAATACGAAATGATCCGCCGCGTCGAAATCGAGGCACAGCCCGTCGCGACCACGGCCGCGGCGTTCCACTTTTCGCGGCCCTCGTTCTATCAGGCCCAGCGGGCGTTTCAGCAACGCGGCCTGGCGGGCCTGCTGCCCCGGAAGCGCGGGCCCCGCGGCGGCCACAAGCTGACGGCCGAGATCGTCGCCTTTCTGCAGGAGCTGCGCGACACCGAGCCGGTGCTGCGGGCGCCCGAGCTGGCTCGGCGTGTCGCGCAGCGATTCGCGACCACCGTCCATCCCCGCAGCATCGAGCGAGCGCTCGTGCGGCAGGAAAAAAAACGGCGCCGGTAACGTCCGCGCCATCGCCAGACACGGTGCCGGACCGTGCCGTGGCCGACTACGAGGCGTTGCGGCGCGCCGTACTCGACGGCGTCCGCGGCGACCGCGACTTGGGCCTTGTCTTATTGATCCGTCGAGGGATGGGCGCGTGGATCCAGGCGTGGTCGGCCTGTGCGACCCCCGCGGCGGCGACTGACCGTGTCACGCGCGGGTCCGCGCCGGCGCTGCCGGTCGGCGTGCGTGGCGATGTGACGCGGCTGCTCGTCACGATGGCGCTGACGGCGGCTCATACGGAGGCGCATCCATGACCGGTGAGGCTCACAGCAAGGTGCAGGCGCGCCATCTGAAGCGCCATGCGTATCTGTACATCCGCCAGTCGTCGCTCCGCCAGGTCCTCGAGCACACCGAAAGCACCCAGCGTCAGTACGCCCTCAAGCAGCGCGCCATCGCGCTCGGCTGGATGCTCGATCAGATCGTCGTCGTCGACCGCGATCAGGGACTGTCGGGCGCCTCCGCGATCGATCGCGCGGGGTTTCAGACGCTGGTCACCGCAGTCGGCCTGGGCCGGGCGGGGATCGTGATGGGCCTCGAAGTGTCCCGTTTGGCGCGCAATTCGACGGACTGGCACCGACTCCTCGAGATCTGTGCCCTGACCGATACGCTCATCCTCGACGAAGATGGCATCTACGACCCGGCCCATTTCAACGATCGGTTGCTGCTTGGCTTGAAGGGCACGATGTCGGAGGCCGAGCTCCACGTGCTGCGGGCGCGGCTGATTGGCGGCATGCTGAACAAAGCGCGTCGCGGCGAGCTGCAAATGCGCATCCCGATCGGCTTCGTGTACGACGCGGCTGGGCGCGTGGTGCTCGATCCCGATCAGCAAGTCCAGCAGACCATTCGCGTGTTTTTCGAGACCTTCCGTCGCACCGGCTCGGCGACCGCCACGGTGAAGCGCTTCCGCGAGGAGGGCTTGTCCTTTCCACGACGCTACTGGCACGGTCCACGGAAAGGCGAGGTGGTCTGGGGCCCGCTTGACCACCCCCGCACGCTCTGGGTCTTGCACCACCCACGCTATGCCGGCGCGTTTGTCTACGGCCGCACCCGCCAGCGCAACGTCGATCGCAAGTATCACAAACTGCCGCGGGAGGAATGGACCGCGCTGGTCCGCGACGCCCACCCCGCGTACATCACGTGGGAGCAATTCGAAGAGCATCAAGTGATGCTCCGTGACAATGCGGCCGTCCACGGCGCCGATCGTCGGCGGAGTCCGCCCCGCGAAGGGCCGGCGCTCTTACAGGGCCTCGTGATCTGTGGCCAGTGCGGTCTGCGCATGACCGTGCGCTATCGGCACGCCCGCGGCACGCTCTTCCCGATCTACATGTGCCAACGCGACGGCATTCAACACGGGCATGCCCTCTGCCAACACATCACCGGCACGTCCATTGACGACGCGATCGGTGCGCTGGTGGTCGATGCGGTCAGTCCGCTGGCCCTCGAGGTGAGCCTCGGCATTCAACAGGAGCTCCACGCACGGCTGGAGGAGGCCGACGCGCTCCGGCGCAAGGCGGTCGAACGGGTGCAGTACGACGTCGATCTCGCGCGCCAACGCTTCATGCGCGTCGATCCCAACAATCGGTTGGTGGCCGATTCGCTCGAGGCCGACTGGAATGAGAAACTGCGGCTGCTCAACGACGCGCAGGACCGCTATCGTCAGCAGCACGACGCCGATTGTGCCGCCCTCAGCGAGGAGCAACGCCAGCGCATTCTGGCGCTGGCACAAGATGTCCCACGGCTCTGGCGTGATCCCGCGACACCCGACCGTGAGCGAAAGCGGATGCTGCGCCTGATCATCGAGGACGTGACGCTGCTCAAAGGGAAGGAATTGGTCATGCACATCCGCTTCCGCGGCGGCGCCACGCGGACCCTGACCGTGCCACGGCCCGCGCCGATTTGGGCCCTGCGTCGGACGAGCCCTGACGTCGTGGCGGAGATCGACCGGCTGCTGGATGAGCACACCGATGTCGAGATCGCGCGCGTGCTCAACGAGCGAGGCTTTCACTCCAAGGCCGGAAAGCCGGTCAACATCATGATGGTGGCGCGCGTGCGTGAACACTATCAGCTGAAGTCCCGCTACGAGCGGCTCCGTGAACGCGGCCTGCTCACGCTCCGCGAAGTCGCCGACGCGCTGGGCATCGCGACGGCAACCGCAAAACAGTGGCGACTCGCGGGTCTGCTGCGAGCACACGCGTACAACGACAAGAATCAGTATCTCTATGAGCGACCCGGTCCTGGTGCACCCGCACGCTATGCGTGGAAAGGCATCACGCAATGGAAACGCGAACATGGATCTACGTCAGATCCATCTCATGAGGTGCAGTGTGAAGCGTAGGCCTTCTGCCACGGCGATCGCGGCGCCGTTCGAACGGCCTGCGTGTTCATCCCGCCGATGGTGGTCGCTACGTCCGCAAAGACCGAATCGCGATCGTGCAGGAGATACCGAGGCGCCTCGTTCTCTGGAAAGGCGTTGCGAAGCTGCTGTGCCGTCCAGGCCGCTGTCGGATGCTCGGTGACCGCCACGTGGACGATCCGTCGGCGGTCGTGGACGAGCATGACGAGTACGAAGAGCAGCCGGAAGGTCACCGTCGGTACGACGAAGAAGTCGGCGGCCATGATCTGGTTCGCGTGATTGGTGAGAAAGGTGCGCCACGTCTGTGACGGTGGACGCGGATGCCGTCGCATGTATTTGGCAACGGTCGATTCACTCACCGTGATTCCCAGCTTCTGAAGCTCCCCGTGAATCCGCGGCGCGCCCCAGAGCGGGTTCGCGGTAGACATCTCACGAATCAACGCGCGGACATCGTGCGGCACCGCCGGGCGGCCGGTGCGATGTCGGCTCTTCCACGTCCAGAACAGGCGAAAGCCTCGCCGGTGCCACGCAAGGACGGTTTCCGGCTTGACGATGTGAAGGGCCGAGCGCCAGCCGCGCCATGAGCGCGAGAGCCACGCCCACAGCATCCGATCGAGAGGCGTGAAGCGGAGATGTGGGCGGCGCGATCGATTCACGACGGCCAACTGGTGTCGGAGCGCGATGATTTCCAAGTGCAGAGAGATCCGTGCCCGGACCATGAACCGAAGCGAGTGGACCAGCGAGAAGACGACGGACGCCACGAATCGAGGCTATCTGAGAACGTCATAACCTCAATCGATGCAACGCGTACGGTGTTTTCGGCAGCCACAACCACTGGCAAATGCTGCCGCCGCCCGCGTCAAATCGACGGCAGTTGCTGCTGAAGCAGGCCGAAAAGCTGCGCGCGCGTCTGTAGCGGTCTAGATCGAGGCGCGCCCTCGAAAGCTGATAGGATCAGCCCATTTCGCAGACTCCCGCGTGGATTGTCGGCGCCTTGCTGCTCGTCGCTGCAGCCGCGATCACTCCCGCCCGATTCGTTCGTGTTCAAGAAGCCCGGGCGATTCTGACCGAGCTTGCAGGCAAGCTCCCTCCCGAACTCAACGCGCTGACCTCGGCGCAACTGGAAAAGACTTGGCCTGAGTGGATCGCGCGCCGCGATCGAGAGATTCGTGCACGGCTCGAGCAAGGTGACGAGGACACCATCGTCAACTGGATGCTGTTTGGGACGTCGTTCACGTCGAAGCCGCGCGCGCTGCTCGGGGCCGTCGAATCAGGTGCCGCGGGTAATCAGGAACGCGTGCTGCGCCAAACCATCGAGCTGATCTCGGCCCGCCTCGACGATCTGCTACAGGCGCTGACCACGCCGGGCAACGACGAACGCCGGTTGTTCGCCCGAGCTCTTCTCGAGCGAAAAGGGCTTCGCTTCGCGACCGCTGCGGACCGCGAATCCGCACGAGCATATCTGCTCGCGGCGGTCATACGCGTCGCCAACGAGCAGGAACAGATCCAACAGGAACTGAACACGACGGGCGGCCGCGACCCTGTGACCGAGTTCGCTCAGCGCTCCCAGCTGTACCGCACGCGCGGCTTGTCCCTCGACACGTCGCTCATGCCCAACTACTCGGTCGAGCAAGCGCTCGCGGCGATGAAGGGACGCGGGTTGTTCAAGCCGGGCACCGTCAAGCGCGTGGCCATCATTGGTCCCGGGCTCGACTTCGCAGACAAGGACGTCGGCTTCGACTTCTATCCGCAACAGACGCTCCAGCCCTTCGCTGTTCTCGATTCGCTCGCGCGGCTGGGTCTTGCGCCCGCGCCCGGCGGTGCCGAGATCGTGCTGCTCGATATCAGTCCGCGGATCGTCGATCACGTGACGCGGGCTCGAGCGCGGGCCGCGAGGAACATCGGCTACACCCTCAATCTCCCGCTGCCCAAGAACAACCCGTGGCAGCCCGAGGTTCGCACGTACTGGCAGACGTTCGGCGATCGGATTGGCGCACCCGTTCCGGCACGAACGTCCAACACGATTGCCGGACTGACGGAGTTGCGCGCCGTCCGTGCGCGCCCCTCTGTCGTTCAGCGGATGTCGGTGCAGGATCTCAATATCGTCACCGAGCGCCTCGATGGCGAAGTCTTTGATCTCGTCATCGCCACGAACGTGTTCATCTACTACGACGTGCTCGAGCAGGCGCTGGCAATGTCCAATGTCGAAGCCATGCTGAGACCGGGCGGGTTTCTGCTCGCGAATGTCTCCGCGCCGAACCTGACCGCGCTGACGATTCGCCCGGTCGAAACCACGACGACGCTCTACGCTCGCGCCGCCAACGAGAACATCCGCGATTTCATCGTCTGGTATCGAGCGCATTCGAATTAGCGGTTCACGGGACTCACTCGAATCGAATCTCGGATTAGGATCACGGCCATGACCGCCGCGCTGTCGCGGCTTGCCTTCACGCTTCTGACTGCTGGACTGCTCGTTGCCTCGTGTTCGGGCCGCCCTTCGTCTGGCGAGACCGAACAGGGACGCGCGGTCGCCAGCGCGGAGGAGTGGTTCACGGAGCGCGCCCGCGAATCAGGTCTCGACTTCGTCCACTTCAACGGCATGACCGGCCGGTTTCAGTTTCCCGAGGTCATTCCGCCAGGTGTCGCGCTGCTCGACTACGACGGCGACGGTGATCTCGATCTGTTCGTGGCGCAGGGGCAGATGCTCGGAACACGCGCGCTGAGCGAAGCGTTGCACCAGCCGCAGGCTCCGCTGAAGAGCCGCCTGTACCGCAACGATCTTCAGGTTCACACGGACCGTACGACAACGTTGCGGTTTACCGACGTCACAGAGGCCAGCGGCATCGTCGTGCGTGGATATGCCATGGGCGCTGCAACCGGCGACTTCGACAACGACGGGTGTGTCGACCTGTACGTGACCAACCTCGAACGAGGCCAGCTGTTCCGCAACGCCTGCAACGGATCGTTCACTGACGTGTCGAGCAGGAGTGGTGCCGACAATCGCGGCTGGAGCGTGTCCGCTGCCTTCGTTGACTACGACCGCGATGGGTGGCTCGATTTGTTCGTCGGAAACTACGTGTACTACAACGTCGAAGCCGACAAGCCGTGTCTTCATCCGATCGGCAGCCTCGTCGACTACTGTCCGCCGAGTGTGTATCGCGCGCAACCGGATCGCCTGTATCGCAACAATCGCGACGGGACGTTCACAGACGTCAGCGTGACCGCTGGTATTGCACGTCAGTTCGGCCCGGCGCTCGGTGTCTCGACGGCCGACTTCAACAGAGACGGCTGGGTCGACATCTACGTGGCCAACGACGGCGCACCGAACCAGATGTGGATCAACCGGCACGACGGTACCTTCATCAATACGGCGCTCATCGCCGGTGTTGCGCTCGGCGCTGACGGCGAGGCCAAAGGGAGCATGGGCGTCGATGCCGGCGACTTCGATCAGGATGGAGACGAGGACCTGTTCATCACCGAGCTCGCGCGCGAAGGACACGATCTCTACGTGAATGACGGATCGGGCGTCTTCGAAGAGCGCGCCGCAATCGCGGGTATCAGGCTTCCAAGCCTGCAGGTACACGGGCTTCGGCGCGGCCTGGTTCGACTTCGACAACGACGGTTGGCTCGACATCCTGACCGTCAACGGGGGAGTGAGACACACGACCGATGCGCTCGCGCGCAAAGAGACGTTTTCGCTGCAGCAACCCAGGCAGTTGTTCCGCAATCTTGGCAACGGGCACTTCACGGACGTCACCGGACAGGCCGGAGCGGCCCTGAGCAGTCCCGAAGTCGGTCGCGGCGCTGCGTTCGGCGACATTGACAACGACGGCGACACCGACGTCGTCGTGGCGAACGATAACGGCCCGATCAGGTTGCTGATCAACAACGTCGGTTCCAGGAACCATTGGGTCGGGGTGAGAGTGGTTGGCCGCCATCCAAGGGATGTCGTAGGCGCACGTGTGGGTTTCGTGAACGCAACGGGTCCGACGCTCTGGCGGCGGGCCAGAGCCGATGGCAGTTACGCGTCCGCCAACGATCCGAGAGTGCTGGTCGGTCTGGGCGACGAAGCGACCTTGACCAAAGTCCGCGTCGAATGGCCGGACGGGAACGCCGAAGAGTGGACCGATGTGCCTCTCGGTCGATACACGACGCTGAGGGAAGGCGAAGGTCGGTGAGGCTCTCGATGGTGGTGGTCGTGACGACGCTCTTGGCCAGCTGCACGTCGAGCGACACGCCGAAGGGCGATCTGCGAGCGGGCCTGCGCACCGTAGTGCTGCCCGATCTCTCGCGTCTCGAGGAATCGGTCCAGGTGCAACTGCGCGAGCGCTACGCGTCGCTGACTGACAAACAGCAGAATCCTCAAACGCTTGTCGGCGATCTCGCGACTCAATTCGGCGAGATGGGCAAGTTGCTGATGGCCGCCGAATTTCTCGAGCCGGCGGAAGCCGCGCTCCTGAACGCAGAGGCGCTCGACGCTCGCGACATGCGCTGGCCGTACTATCTCGGCCATCTCCACAGATCGATAGGGGACATTCCAAAGGCGATGGCGGCCTTCGAGCGTGCGCTGCGCCTGGCTCCAAGCGACGTGCCGACGATGATCTGGCTCGGAGAGGCGGCTCTCGATCAGGGGCGGCCGGATACGGCGGAAATGCTGTTTACGAAGGCCGTATCGCTTCAACCTCGTTCGGCCGCGGCACACTATGGGCTCGGGCGAACGGCATTGGCTCGAAGGAACTACGTTCGAGCGGCACAGAGCCTCCAGCAGGCGATGGCGCTGGACAACAAGGCATCGGTCATCCACTATTCGCTGGCGATGGCGTACCGCGGGCTGGGTGACGATCGCCAGGCGGAAGAGCACCTGCGGCAACGCGGCACGCTGCAGATTCAGCCCGACACCCTGCGGAAGGAACTCGACGAGCTGCTTCACAGCGCGCTGACCTACGAAAGGAATGCCGACCTTGCGGGCAACAGAGGCGAATGGGCGGTCGCCGCTGAACACCTCAGAAGAGCACTTGCTCTGGCGCCGACTCGGGCGGCACTGCATCACAAACTCGGCACGGCGATGTTCTACATGGGGGACCGGCGTGGCGCGATGGAACAGTTCCAGGAAGCCGTGCGGCTATCGCCAGGCTTTGCCCAGTCGCACTACGCCCTGGGTGTGATCTACGAAGACGCCGGCGAACATCGGCAAGCAATCGAATCCTTTTCTACCGCCCTCAAATTGGATCCTGCCTACGCCGAGGCGCGCACCGGGTTGGCCAACGCGTTGCGACGAAGCGGACGGGCCAGCGGGACGCCATGAAGCCTTCTGTCTGGTTACTGCTGCTTGGCGTGCTGACGACCTCTGGGATTCAATCGCACTCGCTCCAGGTCGATGCTGCAGGAGCACAAGTCTCTCCGTCAAACGAAGTAACGCTGCGAGTGATCGTCGTCGACTCGGCAGACAAGGCACAGCGTCTCGTCACACGGTTGAATGGTGGCGAAGACTTCATTGGCCTGGCCCAGGCCGAATCGATCGATCCAACCGCCAGCACCGGTGGTCTTCTCGGTCGCCTCACGTTGTCATCGCTTCCGCCGGTGTTGAGAGACGCACTGACCGGCGTCCTCCCCGGGCAGGTGAGCTCGGTGGTGCGGATTCCGACCGGATTCGCGATCCTGAAGGTTGTCGATGACAGCGATCCGGTAAATATCAACATGAATGCCGCCGCCTCCACTTCCCTCGCGACTCAGGCGAGCGTGAAGTACGTGATTGATGTGAGCGGCATCGTGGAGGCTGAGGCGATCCTTCAGGCCTTTCCCAAACCCGCCGCCTGGAACCAGGATCCGCTCGCCATCTGTCAGGCGCGCCGCCAATCGCTGGCGTCTTCGCAGCGATCGCTCGAAAGTTTCCTGTCGGGCGAGCAGCGGGCTGGGGGCACTTCGCGATCGCCGTTCGACTTGATGCAGGCGCACTTCGCGTTGGCCCAGCTCCATGCGTATCACGGCCGGATGGATCGCGCGCTCGTCGAGTATCAGGCGGCATACGAGACTGCCCGCGCCGGCGTGCCTGCGGCAGCGGCGCGGATGACGGAAGCGTTGGGTGTCGCTCATCTGCACAGGGCTGGCATGGAGAACGGCGTCCATCGCTCGCCCGGCGAGATCTGTCTGTTTCCGCCCTTCGACTACGGCTCAGGGCGCCCCGAGCGACGTCGAGGGGCGTTGCGGGCAAGTCAGTCGTACACGAGGACTGGGGACACAGAAAAGGCGATCGAACTCTTTCTCAGGTTTCTGAAGCAGCAGCCCGACAACCTCGAGGTGCGATGGCTTCTCAACCTCGCGTACATGACCGTCGGTCGATATCCAGACGGAGTTCCGCCGGCGTATCTGATGCCGCCTTCAGCGTTTGTCTCTGCGCAGGACGTTGGGCGTTTCCACGACGTGGCCCCGCAGGCCGGCCTGGACGTCGTCGCGACAGCCGGAGGTGTGATCGTCGACGATTTCGCCGGCACCGGGCGCTTTGACGTCGTGACCTCCAACTTCGATAGTTGCGGCCCGCTGCACTACTTTCGCAACAACGGGGACGGCACGTTCACTGAGAGGACATCCGCAGCCGGCCTCGACGGCCAGTTGGGCGGGCTGAACATGATTCAGACCGACGACAACAACGATGGCTGCAAGGACATCTTCGTACTGCGGGGCGGATGGGAACTGCCCCAGCGCAACTCGTTGTTGCGCAACAATTGCGATGGGACCTTCACCGATGTGACCGCCGCAAGCGGGCTGGCGGAACCCGCAACGGCCTCGCAGACTGCGGCGTGGGCGGATATCAACAACGACGGGTTGCTCGATCTGTTCGTCGGCAACGAGGATCGCGCCTCGCAGTTGTTCCTGAACAAGGGGGGAAATGCCTTCGAAGACATCTCGCGCGCTGCCGGCATCGATCGCGGTGGGTTCAGCAAGGGGGTCAGCGCGGCGGACTACGACAACGACGGATTCGTCGACTTTTACGTGTCGAATTTCAAAGGGAGCAACCTCCTCTATCGGAACAATCGCAACAACACGTTCACCGAGCTGGCGCGCGCGGCCGGAGTGCCTGGCCCCGGCAACGGCTTTGCGACCTGGTTCTTCGACTACGACAACGATGGATGGTCGGATCTCTTCGCGACCAGCTACTTCACCTCGGTCGACGAATCGGTTCGGACCTACCTCGGTCTAGCCCACAACGCCGCCACACTGAGGCTCTACAAGAACCTGGGGGACGGGACGTTCCGGGATGTGACGACGGACGTCGGCCTCGACAAAGTGTTCATGCCCATGGGCGCGAATTTCGGCGATATCGATAACGACGGCTTTCTCGACATTCATCTCGGCACGGGGAATCCATCGTATGCGTCGCTCCTTCCGAATGTGCTCCTTCGTAACAAGGAGGGGAAGTCGTTCGTGGATGTCACGGCATCCTCTGGTACGGGCGAGTTGCACAAGGGGCACGGCATCGCGTTCGCCGATCTCGATAATGATGGTGACGAGGAGATCGTGGCGGAGATTGGCGGCGCGACGCCGGGCGACAGTCATCCTTTGCGCCTGTTCGAAAACCCCGGTCACGGAAACGATTGGATAAACCTGAGGCTCGTCGGAGTACAGACGAACAGGGCGGCAATTGGTGCTCGAATCAAGTTGACCGTCGAACACGAGGGACGTGGAACTCGTGCGATTCATCGCACGGTCGGAAGTGGCGGGACGTTCGGTGCTTCACCCCTGGAGCAGCATGTTGGCCTGGGAAGGTCAGCGCGAATCGTCGAGCTCGAGATCTGGTGGCCTGGGAGCAACACTCGACAGCGCTTGACGGGGATCGCGAAGAATCAATCTATCGAGGTCACCGAGCTGGCGCGAAGCTACATCCGCATCGAACGCGGTACGATCGTCTTAGGGGGAAAGAGGAAGGCTGAATGAGAGCCCTCGTCACGGCGCTGATGCTCCTGGCGGTTCAGTCTTCCGTTATCGCACGGGAGTATCCGGTGACCGGCATGGTGCTCGGAGTCGATCGCTCACGGAATACGTTTACCGCGTCGATTCAGTCCATCCCCGGTTTCATGCCGGCGATGGCGATGCCGTTCGAGGTTCGTCAAAAGAAGGACCTCGACGGCCTGTCTCCAGGCGCCATCGTGGAATTCGTGCTCGTCGTCAACGACAGGTCGTCGCATGCTGAGCGTATCCGCGTCGTTCGGTATCAAAGCGCCGAGCAGGATCCCCTGGCGGCCAACCGGTTGAAGCTGTTGACCGATGTTGCGGGCGCGACTCCGCGCAAGGTGCTGGCTATCGGCGAGACGGTGCCCGATTTCACGTTGACCGATCAGAAACGACGGTCCGTGGCGCTATCGGACCTGCGCGGGAAGGTCGTCGCCATCAACTTCATCTACACGAGTTGTCCGCTGCCGAATTTCTGCCTGCGCATCGCCAATAACTTCGGCGTACTCCATCAGCGCTTCAAGTCGCAGCTTGGGCGCGACCTGGTCTTGCTCACGGTGACGTTCGACCCAGTCCACGACACGCCTGAGGTGCTGGCGCAGTATGCCCGCCGCTGGAGCGCCGATCCGACGGCGTGGCACTTTCTGACCGGCCCGATCGGTGACGTTCAGCGCGTCTGTCACGTATTCGGCGTGGACTTCTTTCCGGACGAGGGGCTGATGAACCACTCGCTGCACACGGCGATCATCGACCGGCAGGGAAGAATGGTTGCCAACATCGAAGGCA
Organism: uncultured Acidobacteriota bacterium; assembly: GCA_963772955.1. Lineage (GTDB taxonomy): Bacteria > Acidobacteriota > Vicinamibacteria > Vicinamibacterales > UBA2999 > Gp6-AA40. The sequence continues at coordinate 17,788 of CAVYZF010000013.1, forward strand.
ATCAGTTCACGGCGGATCAGCTCAGCGATCTGACCAAGGCAGTTCTGAATTCGCGACGTTAGCGACTCCAGACTGGAACCTGATTCGCCTTGACATCGCCGCGCGACAGGTGTAACTACGCCTTCGGTTCATACCCTACCCTCAACGTCCGTCCCCGCGTCGTCGTCCTCATAAGCAATCGTTCGTGTTCCATTGAACCGTTCGTGCCCCCGTAGTGGACGGGAACCCTGGGAGGAAATCTCGTTAGTCCGAGTCGGCTGAGACGTGGTGTGCGTTTTCGAGCTGAAAACAGGTTGAGGAGGGACCGCGATGTTGAACCCAATCCTGCGATCCCGGCGCGCTCCGGTGGTCGCATTGGTTTTGTTGCTCTTGCCGTCCGTGGCCTATGCCCAGGCCGCGATTACCGGCGTCGTGAGAGACACGTCGGGCGCCGTGCTACCGGGTGCAACGGTGGAGGCCACCAGCCCCGTTCTGATCGAAAAGGTCCGTTCGGTCGTTACCGATGCCAACGGTCAGTATCGCATCGTCGATCTGCGGCCCGGCATTTACTCGGTAACGGTGTCGCTGACTGGCTTTACCACTGTCAAGCGCGAAGGCATCGAACTCTCGGGAAGCTTCGTCGCGACGGTGAACGCCGACATGAGAGTCGGCGCGCTGGAGGAAACAATCACGGTGACCGGTGAGTCGCCGATCGTCGACGTGCAGAGCACGCGGCAACAGCAGATCATCGACAAGGACGTTCTCGCTGCGATTCCGTCCTCGCGAAATGTCGTCGGCATCCAGGCGATCATTCCCGGCATGAGCGTGGCGGGAGACGACGGCGGCATCGCGGGCACGATGCAAGGGGGGGCTGCCGCTATTCACGGCGGGCGCGCGAACGACTCGCGGATCTATGCGGATGGGATCAACATGGGGTGGGCCGGCAGTAGCGGCGGCGGCGGGCAGATGCCGCAGGTCGCGGCCTCTCAGGAAGTCGTGATGACCGTTTCGGGCGGGCTCGGCGAAGCCGAGACGAGCGGACTGGTCTTCAATGCCGTCCCGCGCGAGGGGTCAAACAACTTCACCGGCCAGTTCAACTTCAGCGGTTCCAACGACTCGCTGCAAGGCAGTAACTATACACAAGCGCTTCAGACTGCAGGACTTCGCGCGCCGTTCGAGCTGATCAACGTGTACGACGTCAGCGGCATGTACGGTGGCCGGCTCGTGCGTGACAAGCTGTGGTTCTTCGGCGTATACCGACAAGTCGGGGGCGAGCGGACGGTACCGGGTATGTTCGTCAACAAGAACGCTGGAAACCCAAATTCCTGGATAGTGGACTTCGACAGGTCCAAACAGGCGTTCAACAACAGCCTCGAGCGTCAGGCCACGATTCGGCTGACGTGGCAAGCCACGCCGCGAAACAAATTCAATTTCCATTGGGCCGAACAGTACAACGACGCGAACTATGGTCCGGGCGGTGGCGCCGGGGTGCCGTCCACGACACCGGAAGCATCAAGTCGAGTGCTGTACATCCCCTCGCGTCAGCCCACAGCCACGTGGCAGTCGCCAATCTCGGGTCGCTTGCTGGCTGAGGCTGGTTGGGGCATGTATCAGGCCCGCTACCGCTTCGGGAAGCGCAACGACGGTTCGCACAATCCAGCAATGATCCAGCGGCTGGAGCAGACCGGAGAGCCAGGCTGCCAGGCCGCGGGAGACTGCATCCCTGGTCTGATCTCGCGAATGCCTCGAGCGCCCGGGCAAGGGGGATTCACGCATTCGTTGATCGGAAATCTGGCGAGCCTGCGCGCATCTCTGTCGTATGTCACCGGCTCCCACAACATGAAGTTCGGCTATCAGGGCGGATTCGGCAACCCGTCCCAGACCTACCAGAACGACACTCAGGTCGTTCAGGTCCGAACGAACCTTGGTGTTCCGAACCAGCTTACTCAGACGATTTCTGTCGGGCCGGACACCAAGTACGTCCGCAATCTGATCCCGACGAATTTCTACGCGCAGGACCAGTGGACGCTCAGGCGGTTGACCGTGCAGGGTGGCCTGCGCTTCGACTCCCTGATCTCGAACTATCCCGACCAGGGCATAGGCGGCCCCGGCTGGCCGTACGCCCCCGTCGAGATCTTCTTTCCTGCCCGTTCGACTGCGGGGTACGGCTGGAAAGACCTGACGCCGCGGCTGGGCCTGGCCTACGACCTCTTCGGGAACGGAAAAACGGCGGTCAAGTTCAACATCGGCAAGTATCTGGAAGCCATCACGGCGAGCAACAACGATCTGGACATGAACCCGCTGATCCGTACCGCCACGAACACGACGCGCGGGTGGACGGACGCGGACCGGGACTTCGTGCCGGATTGCAATCTCAACGACTCGCAGGCAAATGGCGAATGCGCGAGGATGGATAACCAGACGCTGGGGCAGCCGGTGTTTGTCCGGTCCTTCGATCCCGAGTACGTCGGCGGCTGGGGCAGCCGTGCCAACAACTGGTCGATGGGCTTGTCGGTCCAACACGAAATAGTGCCTCGCGTTTCGGTGACGGCCGGCTACACCCGCAACTGGTGGGGTAACTGGTATGTCGTGGACAACCGTTCGACCGACTTCGCGGACTACACGCCGTTCACCATCAACGCCCCCCTCGATTCCCGGCTGCCCAATGGTGGCGGTTATCCGATTAGCGGCTTGTACAACCTCGTGCCGGCGAAGGTCGGGCTGGTCGACGAGCTCGCGCAGTCGTACAAGAACTTCGGCGAGCAGACCGAGAACTGGCAGGGCATCGACTTTTCGGTGGTGGCGCGGCTGCAGAACGGGTTGACGGTGCAGGGTGGCACCAGCACCGGACGAAGGCTTGCTGACGGCTGCGCCGTGCGGGCCAAATTGCCGGAGCTCGGCACCGGCCCGATCCCGGGCCCGACGGGATTCGCGACGAACAGCTCCGTGACGGCGAACGTCACTGCCCTCGGGGGCGGTGCATACTCGCTCTCGACGAACAACCCCTATTGCCGCATCGAGGAACCTTATCGCACGGACTTCCGCGGTCTGGCCACTTACATCGTCCCGAAAGTCGACGTTCAGCTGTCCGCGACATGGGCGAGTATCCCCGGAGACTCCCTGCGCGCGGATTTCACGCTCACCAACGCCTGGGTCAACGCAGGACCAGTGCCCCTCGGCCGGAATCTCACTGGGGCGCTCAACCAGGTGAACCTGATCGCTCCAGCCACGATGTGGGGCGAGCGGCGCAACAACGTCGACATGCGCATCGCGAAGATTCTCCGCTTCGGTGCGACGCGAGCCCAAGTGGGTGTCGACATCTTCAACCTGCTCAATGCCGACACGGTCACCAATTACAACTATGGGTTCGTAACGGGTGGCACGTGGCTGACTCCAACGACCATCGTGCCGGCGCGCTACGCCAAGTTCAGCGTGCAGTACGACTTCTGATCCTCAAATTGTTTTCGCATGAGTACGGCCCGCCCTCTATGAGGGCGGGCCGTCGGACGCAGCTGCGGCTCGGGGACGGTCGTCTCACTTCTTGTCGTACGGTGCGCCAGTGCTCGACGAGCCCAGGAACAGTGTCTGCCCGTTGGGCAGCGTCAGGTCACGGCCATTCGCGCGGTGAACTCGTAGTTGATCGAATCGGGGGCAACGCGCGTGAAGCGCTCGGTGATCGTGAACGTCGCAGGATTGGCTCCTTGAAGGAGCACACCCTCCTCGCTCACCGAGCCATTGCCGCAGGCCCTTGTTGAGATGCGGGCGGCCGTCGAGCGGGATGATGCGGGCGCTGTGGATCATCTCCGGCGCGATCGTCACGTAGCCGGGACCCTGGAAGATCTGGAAGTTGTTGTTGTAGATCGTTGGCAGATAGGGCGGCACATCGGTCCGGACGACACAGCGGACGGGCCATGACATATCGGTGTAGTTTTCAGGCAGCCCTGCCGCAAAGCGTGCCGCGCCCTCGGCGCGCGTCGCGCACACGCCGGCGCTCGGGCGGCAGCGTCGCGAGGATTGGAATCCGTCCGTCAACCGGATCCACGATGAGCGACGTCCGCCGATCCGCAGTGATTGTGAGTCGTCTGGCGTCCATCCAGTGCTCGTTGTAGGCGCGGTTGACGTCAGCCGCGCCGCGCGTGAACGAACCAAGAACCGCAGTGAGCAGAGCAGGGAAGCGATGACGGACACGATGAGTCGAGCCTATTCGGAAATGGCCTGCCCCCTCAATCGTCACAAGGCGTACCGCGTTTCTGGTAGCTGCAGCCTACCGGAACAACAGGGGCGCACGCACTACATGCGGCAGCAAACACCGAGGTTGACTTTGTGCACACTGTGCACAAAACTGGAGATATGAGCACGGCATATGTGTCCGGGCGAGTGCCCGCTCGTTACGAGCGGCTGGTCGCGAGACAAGCGCGTGCGGCCAGGACCTCGAAGAGCGATCTCGTCGCCCGCTACGTCATCGAAAAGAGCCTCGAAACAGAGTTCCCCGGGATCTCCTTTCGTGATTCCCTCTCTGGGCGTGAAGCGTACGTGACCGGTCGTCGCGTGGCGGTGTGGGAGGTGCTGGCCGTCCGCGAAGAAACCAAGTCCATGGAGAAGACCGTCAGCTATTTCCGTTGGCCGCGCGTGCTCGTGACGCGGGCGCTTGCCTATGCCAAAGCCTTCCCCGAGGAGATCCGCAGGTCGCGGGACGGAGAAACTGACACAGCCGCGGCTCTTGGCTGACGAGAACACGTCGCATCGGCTCGTCTCAGCCTGCCGACGCCTGATCACGCAGTTTCCCATCGTCCACATTGCCGACTGGCAGGACGCGTCCTGGCTTGGCCTCGATGACGCCGCACTACTGATGTCGTGCGCTGAGGCAGGACTGGTGCTGGTCGCGTTCGACCGGGCGACGCTTCCCTGGCATGCGGGGCAAGTGATTCGTGCCGGTCAGAACCACGGCGGGCTCGTGGTCTTCCGCCGGACCGTTCGCAGCACCGACTACGGTCACCAGGCACGACTGCTGACGGACTTCTGGGCTGATGAGGGTCACGCGTGGGATTGGCTCAGTCGCGTCGTGTATCTCCCGAAATCGACATCGGCGTCGTGAACCAACTTGGGAACAACTTGGGAACAATTGCGCCCGAACACCAGGGAGTACGGGGGTGTGGCTATCGAGAAGTCGATCCGCCGGAGGTCTTGCGCTCGTTAGGTGAACTCGTGACCACATGTCACCGCCCCGGTCCGCCTAGATCACCTACGAGAGTGCGGACGTTCACGGCAAGAAGCGGTGAGCGCGCGCAATGTGGCCATCGATGTACAGGGATACGGCAAAGACCGAATCGCGATCGTGGAGGAGATAGCGGGGCGCTTCCTGCTCCGAGCAGGCGTTGCGTAGCTGCTGGGCTGTCCAGGCCGCGGTGGGATGCTCGGTGACGGCGACGTGCACGATCCGTCGACGGTCGTGCGCGAGGATGATGAGCACGAAGAGCAGCCGGAACGTGATCGTTGGCACGACAAAGAGGTCGGCGGCGATGATTTGGCTCGCGTGAGTTGTCAGAAACGTTCGCCAGGTTTGTGACGGGGGCCGCGTGTGCCGTCTCATGTACTTGGCCACGGTCGATTGACTCACCGCGATCCCCAACTTCAGGAGCTCTCCGTGAATCCGAGTCGCACCCCACAGGGGATTCGCGATGGACATCTCGCGAATCAGGGCGCGAACCTCGTGTGGCACAGCAGGACGTCCGATGCGTCGACTTTTCCACGTCCAGAACAGACGAAAGCCACGGCGATGCCACGCGATAACGGTCTCCGGCTTGACAATGTGAACGGCCGAGCGCCAGCCGCGCCACGAGCGCGAGAGCCAAACCCACAGCCTCCGGTCCGCCGCAGTAAACCGAAGACGTGGGCGGCGGGATTGATTCATGACGGCGAGCTGGTGTCGAAGCGCGAGGATTTCCAAGTGCAGCGAGACACGTGATTCAACCAAGAATCGGAGCGAGTGGAGCAGCGAAACGACGACGGACGACACGACTGCAGGCTACCGGAGAATGCCTGCCAGCTCAATCGACGCAACATGTACGAAGTTCTCGATAGCCACAGTCGGGACGGCCACGTTTCCCTCGCCAATCTGGCTGAAGTGGACGATGCCATCGGCCGTCATGGGATCGTCTTCCTCAGGAACGTAAAAGGCCGATTTGGCGTGTGGACGCACGTGGTGGGATAATCCCACCATGGTAGTTACGCTCGATGCCAAACGCCGGCTGACCGTGCCCTCTGCGCTTGCACCGGCCAAGCCCGGCGACTACTTCGACGCCCGCTTCGATCCCGAGGAGGACGCCATCGTCTTCCGTCGGCTCGGCGGCCAGGAGAACTGGCTGACGGTCATGAAGGAGTGCCCCGTCAGTCCTGATGACGTACCCCCGCGTCGGCGGACTCCTGCGAAGCGACGGAAGTTGTGAACTGGCTGCTCGACACAGACGTCATCTGCCAGCCGGCAAAGAAGCATGGCGACGCGAAGGTCATCGCGTGGCTGGAGGCAGAACAAGAACGCTGCTACACGAGCGCGGTAGTCATCGCACAATTGGCGTACTGGGTTCGCACCAAGGACGGTCGACAGCGACAGGCGCTGCAGGCATGGCTCACACGTCTCGTCGAAGCGCTGCACGGCCGGATTCATGGGTTCAACGTATCGGTGGCCCACGTCTGGGCAGAGCAAGAACGCCTCCTCGACAAGGTCGGCCAGCGCATGCCGGTCGAGGACGGCTACATCGCAGCGACGGCGCGCCGTTACGGACTCACGATCGCCACTGGGAATGACCGGGACTTCAGACGGCCAGGGCTCAAAGTCTTCAACCCGTTCAAGGAACTGCCGTAACGGGTTCGTGACCAGCCGTGGATGCCATTACCTTCACGCGGCCTCAGGGTGTACTCGGCAAGAAATCATGCCGCGAGCGATTTCAGTGGGTGTTCGAGATCGGTTGGGTGTGCATTCGCTCTGCAGCTGTAATGGGCGAGGTGGCGATGGACTTACCGGCAGATGGATCGACGACGAGGAACCCTCGCAAGCCATGTCGTAGTCCAGATGTAGTCCAATACTGCCCAAACACCGGGCAAAACGGGGTAGCTGGCTTGACCAGAGACCAGCACGAGACAACACGATCGACAACCCCGGTAAATCTGCAAAACCTCCATCCCCGGTTCAAATCCGGGAGGCGCCTCCAATTTTCCAGTTTGAATTCCATCGTTTGTTCTTCTCGCGCACAATCCCGCGCCTCTGAACTGTCTCGAATTGTCTCGAATGCGGTGCGCGTTTCGGGGCAAGCCTGGCGCAAGTCGCTGATGGAGTTCTCTTTCTCGATCGTGAGATCCGAGGAGGGCAGAGGTTTTCAGGACTTCCACCCTGAAAATGCTCGCGACGGCATGATGAAGCCGCAGAGAGAGGCGTTTCACTACGCCAGCTTCTGCGCGATCTTGTTATGGGACATTACGCGCGTGCGGGGATCGGGCCGTCGCAACTCGCACTGGCTGTATGGGGCGTGACGCTCCGTTCGAGGTGCGACGATGTGATTGCTGTACGAAGTAAAAGAGCCCCCGGGCACAGCCGGGGGCTCTTGCTTAAACAACAGGATGCAGCTTAACGGCTGACCTGCAGGCTGTCTCCGGCACCAGGGCCGCGACCAGGGCCGCTGCCAAGGACGTCACCGGTGGAGACCAGCTTGACCCAAAGCGCGCCGTTGCCCTTGTGGTACGAGGTGGCGCTGGCATTGCGAAGTGCATCCAGGCTGCTCTGCTCCGTACCCGACGCTGCGGTGGTGAATCCCGGCAGCTCGAACATCACCCACGAACCGGCATCCAGTTCCTTCACGTTGATGTTCAAGGTTGGCCTTTCGGTGGTCACCTTGTACTCGGTGCCCGCTCGTACGTTGGTTTCACCGTTGGCGGTGAAATCCTTGCCATTGCGGCTGAGAACGACTGGCGGCCCTGAAGGTGCAGCGGTACCTCTGATTCGACCACCACCTGGGGCAATAGCAAAGGCAGCAGGTGCAGCAGCACCGCCTCCGCGGGCATGCGCGGCCCAGCCTGGGGCACCTGCACCAGGACCGGGAGCTCCGCCTCGCGCGGGACCGGCACCGGGACCACCGGCACCACGACCGCCGCCGCCGCCGAATCCACCGAATCCAACTGCACCACCACCGCCGCCAACAGTCATGCGCCCGATATCGCCCTTGCACACCACAGCGTTCCAGGTGGGCTTGACCTCGCAGCCTTCGTCTACGTCGATTCCGGTGATGTTGACGATGTAGGAATTGGCGACACCGGTGATGGTGCCGTCCTTGTCATTGAACACCGAGGTCTTGTAGACCGTGTTGCCGTAATCGTCGTTGCTCCACCTGTTGTCGATCGGCGGGAAATACACCGGCTTGGCGTTGATGAATTTCGAGCGCTGCACGGTGTTGTTGGAGCTCATGCCGAAGCTGGTGAACAGCAGGTAGGAGATCGCTCCCGTCTTGCGGGTGGCGTTGTCCTGGTAATTCACGAAGGTGTTGTTGTCCAGTTCATGATGGTAGTCATAGAACTCGTAGGCGCGGATCGGGAAATCCGCGACTTCGGGATGCGGCAGGCTGCGGCCGTAAGCCATTTCCGCTGGTGTCCTGGGGTTGCCGATGTTCTCGGTTTCGCCCACGAACCGCGAGTCAACCACCCGTGAGGTATAAGCGGACTGACCGAAGTTGCCGGACGCTTGCGTGAAGCCAATTCCGTTGTCGGCCATCTTCAGGTTCTTGTAGAGGCGCAACTCACCGCGGGCCCAGATGCCGCTATTGCGGTTCTTGTAGCTGGTGAAATCCTCGACTACCGACTCCGCTTGAGCGCTGTTCGCGTCAGCGGGATTGACAAGGGAAATATACCCGCCGACGGCGAAATGGCCATCGGCCCTGGGGGCGCGGTCGCCCATGAAACTGTCAAAGTTCGAATGGGCGACGTTGCCCTTGAACTCGCGGAGCTTCGTGCGACGTGGCCAGGTGGCCCTGCTGATCTCCGTGCCTTCGAACTTACCCGTCGGATGCTCCGGGAAGGCGAACCAGAAACCTGTCGCGTCGGAGCCCGCGGCCACGTTGTCGCGGTAGGTGTTGTCCGGATTGGTGATCCAGAAAGACGACACCGTGTTATCCGAAGGGATCAGGACGTCCTTGGAGTCCTGGCCGGTCGTATTGAAGTTCGTGCCGGCCGTCGCTCCGAACGGGGCGAGATTGGTCGGGTCGCAGGGCTTGGACGTATGACACTTGGTCTGGATCGCCAGGTTGCGGATGTACTGGTTACCGGTCTCGATGCCGTCTTCGAGGAAGAAGCAGTGACCGACGGTGTTGTAGGTCACATTGTTCTCAACCTGCAGATTGTTCGTGCCATGCACGGTCACGCAGCGGTTGAAGGTGTCGTGGATCGCGGCGTTCCTGATGTACTGGCCCTTGCCGTCGCCGATCAGATGCCAGTGGATCGGATACCGGGCCAGCGTCAGGTTCTGGCCCATGCGATTGAACTCGACGCCCTCGACGAACATCTTGCTCGCGCCCATCGCCATCACATGACCGCCCTGGAATGACTGTGCGGCGTCGGCCGATGCCTGGATCTTGATGTTGCGCGTCAGCAAACCCACTTCGCCGCGCTCATCAACGTCGAAGGTGATTTTGCCGAAATGCATGTAGTCCAGTTTCTTGTCGAGCGTGATCTTGTTTCCGCTGATCGCGGAAATCGTGCGCCGCTCGGCCTGCCGGGGATCGTAATCCGTCGACGCGAGGACAATCTCGTCGCCAACCCGCCAGCCAGCGGCGTTCAGGACTTCGATCGCGTTGCTGCCGGCGTCGGCGGTCCTGGACAGCTTCGTCCAGGAGTTCGTCCGGTTGCCGTGCAGGTTCAGGGTGCCCGCGAAGATCATGATGCCGCGGTCACCCATATCCTTCATGGGTTCTTCATCGCGGACGTTGTTCGTAAGGGTAATCGTCGCCTGGCGCGTGTGGGGTTTGGCTTCCGTGCCGATCTCCAACACCCCGTGCACCATGATCCACTCGGTGGTCAGCTCCAGATCCTTGTTATCCGCGAAGCTGAGCGTGCCGTTGAGCGTGATGCCATGCAGCGGCGGCGGACTGACGTCGAGGATGACGTTCATATCCTTCTCAATGGTGACCACGTCGTCTTTGGCGGGCACCTTCTTGTCAGGCCAAGTGGCAGGATCAGACCAGCGGCTGGCCGCCGGCGATCCAGCATTCTGGGCCTGAACGACAGCGGATGCGCTGACGAGCAGGACTGCTGGCAGGAGCGAAGCAAGAAGGAACGAGCGATGTCGCGTACTCACGGAATCAACCCTCCGTACTCGAAGATGACCGAGAACCGCAGCGGCAACGCGGAGCGCGATCCGGCGCCCAGCACACGTCGACCCCGAAGAGAGTAGCCGATTTCCGAGGATCCCAGGTATGCGACTCCCGCACGCCCCGGTGCACGGGGCAGAGGACCGTTGAAACGGCGCAGATGATGGTGCCGGGGCGCCCGAATAGAGTGGAGCAGCGAGAAGACGACGGACGCCACGAAACGAGGCTATCGGAGAACCTCCACAACCTCAATCGACGCAACGCGTACGATGTTTTCGATAGCCACAGCCTTGAAGTTGCGGCTATGACGCCTTGCGTGTGATGTTCGTCAGCGTGATGAGCTGTTCGTTGTAATCGTCAAGCAACACACCGCCATCGCCATCGGGGCGCACGCGGGCAGCCGTCGCGATCGTCCCCTTGGCCTGTCCTTTGGCATCCAGCTGAATCTGGACGATGGCCACTTCGTATCCCGCTCGCGGTTTCGAGGTCTCTCGCCCACCACCGAGAAAAAACACGGGTCTGTCGGTCACCACGACAATCGTGCGGCCACCACCCTCGACCCTCTCGCGTGCATACCGGATCGCGTACGGCTGGCCTCCTGCGAGCACGAGTTGACCAACCTCGGGCGCGTTCCGAATCGTCGTGACGAACCGCGGGTAACCACCGAGGCGGAGCGCCTCCTCGACGGTCTTGCGATCGAAGTCCGGCGTATAGCGATCCAGGCGAACTTCAAGCGTGCCCGACACGGCGCCGGTAGCATTCTTCGCCTGCGCAGACGCGGTGAAGGTCTCTGGAGCGCCCGTCGTCGGGCGGGCCGCCTGTGCGGCGACCCAGACGGGGGCGCTAAGCAACAAGGCAGTCATCAAGATTCTTGTTCGGCGCACGGTTCCTCCTTCGCGGTCTACTGACTCTTCTTCCACCGGCCGATCGACAACGGCGCGCCGCTGTCGTCACGAGTCGTCAGCGTGAGTACGTCAGCCATGACCTCCCAGTGCCGCGGCCGATTCAGGGCCAGAGGACCTCCACCGGTCAAATTCGAGGAACGCTGGCCTTCGATGAAGTAGGTGAGCGTGTGATTCTGCAGATCGATCGCCGTCCGGCCATCGGCGGAGATGACGCCATCACGCATCTCGATCCCAGCGGCACGCAGCAGATCCGCCGAGGCTTGGTCGGCTTTGATCTCCATGTGAAGATTCCCGAAGTCGTCGTAGTTCAGTACTCCGGAACCCTTCAGCAGAATCGGCGACTTGCCCGGCGGACGCACTTCGAACGACTCGAGCACCCAGCGGCCTTCCAGGAACTTGCGCGCCTCGCTGACTGTCCCCGCACCACTCTCGATTTTTCCCACCGGGAGAGGCCGTTGACGCGGCGCCGCCGCACAGCCGATAGCCACCACGAGCAACATCGAGAGCGCACTGAGTGACGCGATCCGCCACCCACGATTGGTCATTCGCATGTTTGTATCCTGCCTAGTACGAACAGATGTTGCTGACGTATGTCATGGTTTTCGTGGCCGAGATGCCCCTTGGCATTGTAGGCCGCAAGCGTCATCAGCGTCTTCAAATTGTCCGTCGACCGTGCCAGACTCCTTGGCCAGGAGAGAGACGCGAATGGGTGTGGCTATCGAAAAGTCGATACGGCCGCAGATCAAGCTCCAGGCATGCCACAGAGTCCGCACGGGAATTAGGACGCCCGCGGGACATGCTCATTCCAAGCGCAATGCGGTTCAATGAACGGGGGCGGTTCCGCGGAATGTGGATGGGCGTACGGGGCCGACGGCAGTTATCCGCGACGCGATCGTGATTGTGGTGACCGGGCGCGTGATCGGTGTGTCCTTGCCAAGCGCCAGACTCGTTCGCCAGAGCGTGTCGTGTGCCGCGCGTTCTCTCGGCCGTTCAAAGGGCAAGATCCGAATCCGCTTGAGACGGTCAGGCGTTGCCGAGTCTGCAACGATCTTCGCGATGCCGCCGCTGTTCTGTCGGCCGCAACGTGTGGTCATGGCAGAGCCACGAGTATCCGTGGCGCCTGGACGCCCTCGTCACGGCGTCGTCCGCGACTTCAAGCCTGACAAACGTGTTGTTTCGGGACGGCCAGGCTGTGCTCGCGGACTTCGGGATCTCGCTCCTTAAGAGTGATGACCACACGCACACTCGATTGACGCCGACGCCGGCACGCGCGATCTCCACGATCGAATCAACGGCTGCATGAACGGGCGCGAGGTCCGCCATGCGACAGCCCGAGATGAGCGCGATGGCCGCTTACACATCGAATCGCTCCGAGACATCTACGCGGCCATGGCGAGAGTCACCGCGCCGCGAAGGAGCCACCTGCGCCATCCGCGACGGCTCTTCGTCATCACGACATGTCGTGACTCCAGGCAATCGGGCGTTGCTGTTCGCGGAACCCTCACAGACCATCGCCCGATGGTCTGGTAATCGCGGGGAAATCCCATGTTTCGCTGTGATACCGAGCGGCACGGTTCCTGAACGGGCGCTATTTCGCGATGCCTTTCGCAATGCCTGTGTCGTGTATCCGACGCGCACTCGCAATCGCGGCGATACAGATATTTGCGGCATCGCGCGCGATGGCGCAGAGTCCCCCACAGCCGTTCCAGCCAACTCCCCCTCCGCCGGACAAGTTCGACTGGATTCAGCTGACCTCCGACGAATGGCTGAAAGGCGAGTTCATCGCCCTCTACGACGACGCGCTGGAATTCGATAGTGAGGAACTCGATGACCTGACGCTCGACTGGGAAGACGTCCGGGTACTCAGAACCGCGCGGGTGGTCCAGGTGCGGTTCAAGGATCAAACACAGGTGATCGGCCGGGTCGTGCTCGACGCCACCACGGTCCGAGTGCTGGGCGACACGGAGCAGCAGTTCCCACGAGCGGAGCTTGTGTCGATTGCGCCGGGAGAGCCGAGGGAGTTGAGTTACTGGTCTGGCAACGTCACCTTCGGATTCAACCTGAGAACCGGCAACTCCGACCAGGTGGAGGCGAATACGGTCGCGAGTGCGCGTCGCCGCACCGTGACCACTCGTGTCGTCCTCGACTACGTCGCCAACTACAACCTGACCGACGAAATCGCCGTGACGAACAACCAGCGTGCCAATGGCGCAATGGACTGGTTCCTCACGTCGCAGTTCTTCGTACGACCGATTGTGGCCGAGTACTTCCGCGATCCATTTCAGAACTTTGCGCACCGGTGGACCGCTGGCGTGGCCCTGGGCTATCAGATGGTGGACACGCCGCGAGTCAGCTGGGAATTCAACGTAGGCCCGGCGTATCAGCACACGACGTTCGAGAGCGTGGCGGCCGGGGAGTCGACCACGGAGAGTACGGCCGCAGTCTGGGCCGGCACGACGTACACCAACGAACTGACCAAAGACATCGACTACACGGCGGACTACCGCTTTCTCGTGGTCAAACCCGAGGCCGGACGCTACACGCACCACGTCCTCACCGGTCTGTCGATCGATTCTCTGGGGCCGCTCGACGTCGATTTTTCCTTCGTGTGGGATCGCGTGCAGGAGCCGCGTCCGGAGTCGTCTGGTGTCGTCCCTGAAAAGGACGACGTCCGGTTGATCGTGGGAGTCGGATTCGACTTTTAAAGGTAGGTGGTTGCGGTGTCTCGATGGATTCCTGCACTCGTCGTGTTTCTCGTATCCGGCGTCATCAACACGGCCACGGCCGCGGCGCAAACGGCACAAGAGCATAAGAAAACATTCGGTGCGTCGTATGCCGACCTGAGCGTCGAACAGCGAGCGCTCGTCGACGATCTCTTCCGGCGCGCGGGTGCGATCCTCGGCACCACACTCGATCCATACGAGAGTTACGACAAGGCGCCGCTTTCGTCACGGACGACGTTCGACGCAGTGACGCACGCGCTGCTTGCCTCCACGCTGACCGATCGTGACTCCGGGCAATCGCTCGGCCGGACGTTCGACTTGATCGATTACGTCGAGACGATCCGCGGCCAGATCGATGGCTCGACGCCTGACAAGCAGTTCCGGCTCTATGTGGAGCTGAAGCCAGGTGCGCGCGAGCGGCTGGACACGGCGAAGGAATTCAATCGCGTCATGGACAACGCCTTCTTCCATGAGGGGTATCCGCTCTCATACCGGCAGGATGGCTGGCCCTCGATTCAGATATCGATGGCACGTGACGCCACGCGAGCGGACATAGACGTCGATTACCGCCCGGGCCGCTTTCCGTCGAGTCTGTACAACGGCCACTTCACGGCTGCCAACTCCGACGTTCGCGCCGGCAATCTCGAGCGACACAATGGCCGATGGACTGGACTGGTCAACTGGTGGGACGGCTTGCTCCGATCGATGTTCGTGCCGGACGTGGACGTACCTGCCGATGCCCCACAGGCCTTCCCACCGACTCCGCGCGCCGGCTCGAAGACCATCGACGTCGCCGTCGATGATCTTCTGACGTCGTGGCTGGTGGAACGCCGGCCGAACCTCGCGGTCGCGTACTTCGATCGCCCGGCCTATGACTGTCTCGCCGCCCGACTCGCGCAGGAGGGGCAGTCCCTGGATCGCGCACTGGCGCCATTGCAGATGTACGTCCGCATGAAGGCGGTCGCGGAGACACTCGGCCCCCGGCAATCGCTTGCGGGCACTACGGCAGGCGTGCGTCTGGTGGATCCTGCGCTGAAGATCGTGCGGCACAAGCGCCCGGAGCTCTACTCGATCTACGGCGTCCCGAGCGCTGTGGCGGAGCGTTGGTCGTGCGACAGCGACACCGCATTCGGCGCCGTACCGAACACGCCAACGGCGCTCACGCCACGCGAGGTCTACGAGACCTTCTACTCCACTGCCACCATCGGCGGATCGGACTACGCGAACGCTGCTCTGGGTCTGCTCTGGCAGCGCCGGAATGGCCAATGGAAGATCGTCTCCTACCAAACCACGTGGGCCGACGCGTCCGGCACGAAACCGATCCCGGACCTCCGCAAGCCGGCCGCCACGACGAGCGGCTCGATTGCGTCCGTCGCTCAGCCACGGATCACCGCTGAACCCGCGCTCGCGCAGACGGCCGGGCGATTTCTGGACGCGTGGCTGATCCGCAAGCAGTACGACGAGGCGTTGGCCATCGTCACGCCGGAGGCCTATCCATGTGTAAACCTGTACCCGGATCCCGGCGACGTCTCGAAAACCACTGCCGCCGAGCAGGTGCGACGCCTGCGGCTCGGGCTGGAACGCGTCAGCACGGGGCTTGGTCAGATCAGCCGTTTGGAAGGCGTCATCGAGAAAGTCGATCCCGTCGATCCACGCCTGCGCGTGGTCGATCACTCGCGCAGCACGCTGTTCGGCCTGCTCGGCGTACCTGACTGGATGGGACCGACGCTCGGTTGCGATGCTCGACTGATTCGCGGCGACACGGCGGCCACCGAAAATGGAGTCGACCAGCAATACGGAAGGTACTTCGTCTCGGCGCTGCGCTTCGTGAACGCCTCTGGTGACGGCGCCGTCCTGGCCCTGGGCTGGATCCGGGACGAGCAAGGTTGGCGGATCCACTCGTTCAAGATCGTGGAGTCCTGAAGCGAGGCAGAGTTCTGAACGGCTATCCGCGACATGACGTGGCACTGAATCCAGCTACACGATCAACTCAACAGTCGCGGAGCCGGCCGAGGCCATGCGCTCTTATGGCACAGTACCTGCACACAAGCGCTCCGAACAAACGATCCAGAAGCACGGTCAGGCGCAATCCCCCCCCGGCTTCGATACCGCCGCCAGATTTCATTCGATTAGGAGGAGGCTCCATGACACGTACGTCGCGTCTCGTTCTCGCCAGCGTGATGGTATTCCTGACCGCCAGCGTCTCGTCGGCGCAAACCACGTCGACATCAAGTGAAGTCAAGAAGTTCGAAGTCATCGCCGTGGACGGCAACGATCTCGTTGTCAGGCTGCCCGAGGGCACGAGGCAGATCAACGTGCCGCCGGGTTTCGTGTTCACGGTCAACGGGAAGGCTTTGTCGGTCAGTGACCTGATTCCCGGAATGTCCGGGACGGCGACCATCACGACAACGACGACGGTGACACCCGTTACAGTCACGGAGGTCAAGAGCGGCACTGTCGCACTAGTGTCGGGCACGGCCGTGTATG
Source organism: uncultured Acidobacteriota bacterium (assembly GCA_963772955.1). GTDB lineage: Bacteria > Acidobacteriota > Vicinamibacteria > Vicinamibacterales > UBA2999 > Gp6-AA40. The sequence continues at coordinate 34,231 of CAVYZF010000013.1, forward strand.
TTCGAACCCCCGAGGGAGTGCGCCTGTTTACTCAGAGCGAACTGGACAAGCGCGGAGTCAAGATATTCGTGGATGGCAAGCCAAGAGCGGTGTCCGAACTCCGTGAGGGCAACAGGTTGACAGCCACGATCGTCACGACCAAACCGCCCTCGATCGTGACGGAGAAGGAAGTGCAGGCGACGCTCGCCAAGGCCGCGGCACCCGCCGCCGCCGCGGCGCCAGCGCCTGCGCCGAGACCCGCGCCGGCGCCGGCCCCGAGTGCGGCTCAGGCCGGAGCGCCCGCAAGCCCCGCGCAACAGCCTGTCGCCACAACTGCTCGACGGCTGCCCAGCACGGCTGGGTCATTACCAACGATGGCGCTGGCCGGTCTGGCCTTGCTGGCGATCGGGGCCTTCGCAACGCGGCGACGCCTCGCCGCTTAGTCCTTGGTGCTAGGTTCTTGGTTCCTGGTCCGGCGCACGGCTGGACCAGTGACTAAGGACCACGCACCAAGCACCAAGGACCAAAGAACCAAGGACCAGGAAATGGGTCTTGTTCAGAGCCGTCGCAGGGCCAACCGGTGGTTGCTGACCGTCGAGATTCTCGGCTGGGTCGCCGGCATCGCGTCACTCGTCTACGTCGGTGCGCAATACGTCGATAGCAGGCGAGGCAGCCGTGAAGCGCTCGATCGTTTCGCTGAACTGAAGGCCACCGAGAAGCCAGAGGAGTCGCCCGATCTCACCCTGTGGTCACCACAACGCATCGCCGCGTGGCAGAGCACGCTGACCTTGCCACGTGAGGTCCCCCTCGCGGTGCTTCGCATTCCGCGCATTCATCTGGAAGTCCCCGTGCTGGAAGGCACGAGCGACATCACGCTGAATCGTGGCGGCGGTCACATCGAGGAGACCGCCGTGCCAGGCACGAGCGGCAACTCCGGCATTGCGGGGCATCGCGACGGCTTCTTCCGCGGCCTGAAGGATGTGGGCCCCGGAGACACGGTCGAGCTCGAAACGCTTCACGAGAAACAAATCTACCGCATCGAGCGAGCGTGGATTGTCAATCCCGAGGACGTATCGGTGCTCGATCCCACGCCCGATCAATCGATCACATTGGTCACCTGCTATCCGTTCTATTTCGTCGGCTCCGCCCCGCAGCGTTATATCGTTCGCGCGGTGCGTGACGAGCCACGTCACGTTCCCTCTCTGGAGTCGTCGACCAGGTGGACTCCGTGAGAGGGGAAGTCGATGGAGCAGCTAACGATCGCCAATTCCGGATCGCAAGGAGAACGCGAACTGGCGTAACACCTCGTACGACATTGAGCAACCGTGACCAGCAGGGCGTGCCCGTCCTCCTGAAACTTCTGCCGGTTGATCTCAGCGACGACAAGGCGGGCAGTGATTAGCACCGGCAATGATTAGCACCAACGCAAGGAGAACAACAATGACCTCACGACGTGGAATGATGATTTGTGTCGCCGTAGTCGCCATGGCAGCGGGGCTCTGGGCCCAGACCTCGACGACGACGAAAGAGCCCGGCAAGACCGAAGTCACAACCGAGCAGATCACCGGGGAAGTGGTGCTGGTCGAAAACAACATCCTGCTCGCCAGGATGCAGCCAAGCGGTCAGTACCGCATGTTCAACATCCAACCTACCCAGCAGTTCATGATCGATGGGAAGTCAAAGCGCCTGGTTGACCTAACGCCGGGAACGTTCCTCACCGCCACAGCGATCACGACAACGCAGCCGATCACGATTCGCACGACGACCGTCACCAATGGCACGGTGTGGTATGTCCAGGGCAACTACGTGATTATCACGCTCGAAAATGGTCAGCAACGGGAGTACACCGTTCCCGACGGGTTCACCTTCACTGCCGAGGGCAAGCCCGCCACGATCAAGGATGTGCGGAAGGGCATGAAGGTCTCGGCTACGAAGATCGTCGCACAACCAACCTCCGAGATCTCGAAAGAGATCGTGATAACCGGCAAGGGTCCCAAGTGAAGAGCAGGGTCCGGCATTAGCCGGACTCGCGGTTCAAGTACAGAAGGATGGCGTCGCGCTCGCCGACGACTTCAACGTGTGCCATGTATTTACTCCATTCGCGCGCAGCTTGTTCGTCGCGCCCGTGGGAAATCTGTACGCTGCGTTCAACCAGACGACGGCCGCGGCAAACAACAACATCAGCAAGCTGCACGCCGATTGAGGAATGCGCTTTAGGATGCTGCGATTCTCGTGCGTCGTCATCGCAACTTGAATGGGGAGGGAGAAATCAATGGCGATGTCCAAGCGGCTTGCCGCGGAAGCACTAGGGACCTTCTGGCTCGTACTGGGCGGTTGTGGGAGTGCCGTTCTCGCGGCAGCGTTTCCTGAGGTGGGGATCGGGCTCGTGGGAGTGTCTCTGGCCTTCGGGTTGACGGTTCTGACCATGGCGTACGCCATCGGGCACGTGTCCGGCTGCCACCTCAACCCGGCCGTGTCGGTGGGGCTCGTCGTAGGCGGACGCTTCAAGTCGTCGGAGTTGCTTCCCTATGTCGTGGCGCAGGTGGTGGGGGCGATTGTAGGGGCCGCCGTCCTGTATTTCATTGCCAGCGGGAAGCCCGGATTCGATCTGGCCGCTGGCCTGGCGTCGAATGGCTACGCCGAGCATTCGCCAGGGAGCTACTCTGCCGCCTCCGGCTTCGTGACTGAGGTCGTGATGACGTTCATGTTCCTGATCGTCATCCTGGGTGCAACGGACAAGCGGGTCCCCGCCGGGTTCGCTCCGATTGCGATCGGCCTCGGCCTGACCCTGATTCATCTGATCTCGATTCCTGTGACCAACACGTCGGTGAACCCCGCGCGAAGCACCGGCCCCGCCCTTCTGGTAGGAGGGTGGGCAGTGGCCCAACTGTGGATGTTCTGGGTTGCACCGCTCATCGGCGCGGCGCTGGCAGGTGTGACTTATCGATGGTTGGGAAGCGAGGCCTCCAGGACCTGATGGTCTCGGGTGCGCCGGGCTGGCTCTTCTGGAGGCGCCTGTGAGCGGGCGAGCGTTTGAAGTGGCCACGCCGTCGCCGTTGCAGTAGATTTCTGTCTTGGCGCTCGCGGTGATTCACGAGCGCGAAAGGGGGAGGTTGTGCAGACCTTCAGTCGACGAACATTCGTGACAGGGTGGGGGATGCTGATCGTCCCGCTGATCGCCCGCGCGCAGGAGGGAGAGAAGAAGGAGGACGCCGAGAAGAATCGCGAAGAGAAGAAGAAAGAAGCGGAGGAGAAAAAGGACGAGGCGAAGGACAAGGCTGAGGATGCGGTGGACGACAGGGACGAGGTCGTCGATGGCCCCGGGACCGATCGCAGCCAGGACCGGCGGCAGGATCGACGGCGCGATGCAGTCAAGTGACGAATCGTTCTGGGGCTCGCTCTTCTGACGAGACGAGCTGAGGTTGGTGGATCGACATCTCGCTCGCCGAAGAGGGCTGAGAAATGAGATATGTACGCGAATTCGCCGTCAGCGCCGTGGTCGGTGGCGTCCTCGTCCTGCTGCCGCTGTACCTGGCCGTATTGGTGATGCTCAAGGGCATGCAGTCGGTGGTGGTCCTGGTGCGGCCGATCGCGGCGTTGTTCCCGGAAACATGGCCGGCTGAAAACGCCTTGGCGCTGTTGGCAGTGCTGATTATCTGCTTTGCCGTCGGCGCTGCCGTGCGTACGCGGGCAGGACGAGCACTCCGAGAGCGCATGGAGACCTCGTTCTTTGGAAGACTCCCCGGCTATGCGATGTTTCGCGGCCTTACGCAGCGGCTGGCAGGAGGAGGTGAACAGAACATGTGGAAGCCGGTGCTCGCCGAAATCGAGGATGCTCTCGTCCCCGCGTTCATCGTCGAGGAACTCGACGACGGCCGCTTCACAGTGTTCGTGCCGTCAGTACCAACACCGTTCGCCGGAGCGGTCTACATTCTCAGCCGCGAACGTGTACATCTCGTCGACATTCCGTTCACCCAGGCTATCCAATCCGTCTCGCGGTGGGGAGCAGGGTCGAAAGAGCTCGTGGCAGCAATGAGAGGAGGAGAGAAGCTCTCTTCGAGACGCAATGCCGAAACGACTGTTTGAGGATCCCCACGGAACACGGTCATCCCACCGCGTCCTCCCACGAATTGGCGGCGATGCGCAGAAATTATGCAGCGTCGGGCGGCTGCAGCCGCGACAGATCCGGCAGAGTCTGGCTCAGTAAGATCAGCTCATCGCCTTCGCGCAACGGTCCCGCCTCCTCGCCAACCGGGTTGAGCATCATTGCGTCACCGCGATAGAGCCCGATGAGAAGGCACGCCTTCATATTCGTGCGCTCGGGCAGGAACCGGTTAGCCGCTGCGACGAAATCCATCCCGACAAGTTGGGCAGGTACCGGCACCAGGTACATCTCGTTCGCGTCGCGCCGGACCGATAGCAGCTCTTGATACACGCGCGTCATGCCATGAAAGAGCGAAGCGCGTGCCATCAGCCGCAATCCGAAGTCGGCGGCCGAGATGACTTCATCGGCACCCGCCTTGCGCATGTGCTGCCGGTATTTCGGGTCCTGGCACTCGGCCACGATGTTTGGCTGGCGCTCGTGCACGCACACGTTCTTGATGGCAATGCAGCACACAATTGTTTTTCCGTCGGCGTGCTTGTCCTGGCGGTCATCCGACAAGATGACGACGGAATGTGCTTGCGCCACCTTGGCGCGGCGCAGGATCACTTCGTTGGCTGGGTCGCCTTTGACGATGTAGACGTCGTTGAAGGCGCCTTCATCCAGTTTCTCAGGCAGCACGACTTCGTCGGGCGGGTCGTGAACGATCACGATTGGCCGCTTGTCGGTAACGATATCGCTGTGCACTTCGCGTATCCATTCCAGTGCTCGCGGCGACCAGTTGCACAGCACTAGATGGTCAGACATTTCAAGATTAGGCACTTCCCGACTCCTTAGTGCGCGTTCGATCAGGATCGACGCCACGCTGGCCGTGAACAAACCGGCTAGGGCGACACCGACGACAAGGACAGCGGAAACCACGAGCCGCCCAACAGGAGTGGTGGGCGCGTTGTTGAGTCCGCTGAAGAGGGTGACCCAGACGTTCCAGAGGGACTCGCCCAGCGTTTCGTACTCTGGATTCGTGGCACGCTCCGCGAAGTGGAGTGCTGTGCCGCTGATGATCCAGATCACAACGATGCCGGTCAGGACTTTCCAGACTTGGTGGCGGTTCCACGCCGCTAACACGCTCAGCAAGGTGTCGCGCCACGACGCCTTGTCCCGAGCTCGGCCGAGTTCGCTCAAAGCCGTGCCTCTGCCCCGGAGGCATAACTCATGTCATTTCCGTGTGCGAGGCTGACGCCGGCCGGCAGCGACACCGACCGCCGGACTGGTGTCATCGGTCGCATAACGACGATTCATTCGACTACGAAGCGACCACGAAACAGCTCTAAGTGTCCCGTCGTCTCCTTGTCAACGCGATGGGGTGGCCTCATAGGCCAACGCGACCTTTGTCAGCTCCTCGCGAACCGGAACCCACGCCGCCGCCGCCGAGGAGTTCGGTGGGAGCTTGAGCGTCGCGTCGATCATGACGGCACTCCCCTTCAACAGCGTGTTCGCCTCTGTCACGCCCTTTTGCTTTTTCCCCAGCGCGGCGTTGAGCGCCCGCGCGCTGTTCTTCATTCCGTCGACATTCTTGATCGAAGTCTGACGGCTCGCAGGTGTGAGGTTCGTATTTGCGGCCAGCGCACTGTCGTAGGCGTTTCGAAAGGCATCCATGTTCTTTTCGACGTTGGCTGTGGCCATCACGAGCTCCTCGTCGTTGATCCGCCTGGCTTGTTCTCCGAGTGCCTGCTGTCCTGGCCTGAGCAGGCCCGAGTTGTACGCCGCCGAGAGGCGCCGGAAGTCGGTCGCGAGCACGCCCCACTCCCGGGATCCGGGGAACCCTGCTGGTTGCGTGGATGCCCACGATTCGAGCCGCGTGGCGTATTGAAGAAGCGACAGCACCTCACTGCTGGCCGAGTAGTTCGAAGAGAATCTCTCACGGGCACGCCGAACCTGATCCTGCAAGTCGTCGAAGAACTCGTTGGTGTTGACCTCACCGCGTTCACTCTTGATGGTCGAGTTCTTCAGCTTGAGGTCAAGGGCGGCTTCAAACGCCGAACGCTTCTTCTCGATACTCTCGAGTAGCGCCTTGACCTCCTGATCCGTCAGTCGTTCATTGGCAGTTACCAGCAGAGGTCCGCTGGCCTTGATGGTTGATGTTTCGGATTTGGCGACGGCGGCGGGCTCGGCATCCTTGACGTCGGCCTTGTCGGAAGGCGGCGGGCTCTTCGATAGGTCGTCGGCGGGTCGGGTCGCTTCGGTGGCCGGCTTCGCGCCCGCGGTGTCAGCGGGCGCGGTACCGCCAGCTGGCGCCGCCGACTCGGTTCTCCCACATCCGGCCAGTGCGAGGATGCTGCAAGTTGTGGCGAGGAGCCTGGTAAGTGTCATGTGTTTCTCCGTGAAGGACCGAAAACCCATTCACGCGGCGATGTCAGAGACTGCAGGCCACGTGTCCGGTATACCCGATTAGTTCTAGTGCGCCCGTGGAGCCGAGTCGACTTGGGATCGCACCGCGTGGTCGCCGTGTGATCCTCCGACTAAGTGCCGGTACCTTCGAACCGGCCACGACATGTAGTGATGCGACGGCGGGGACACGTCGGCTCGCGCACAGATTCTTGAGAAACTTGCGATCTGCATGCGGCCCATTCTGAGCACGAGCAAGACATGTACCTGCCGTCCGCCGAGTCAACATGCGGCATGGGAGGTGAGCCTTTCAAGCAGTGACATACTTCTTGGCATCTCCCGCGTGCCGGGATAGTCATTGAATTCTGAACAAATGACCAACCGACCTAGGTGTCTGCGCGCTTCGTGGGCAGGCCGACTGCGAACTTATGTCTGAATCGCTCGTGGTCGATCGGCAAGAACTCGGAAGACCGTCGGCGATTCGCCGGATCGCGCTCGTATGCCTCATCGTCGTCGCCGGCGTCTGGGTGTTCACCGTCAAGGCGAAGATGCCTGACTTCGAGGTCTACTGGCGGATGGGGGCGCGGGCCGCGCACGCGGAGCCGCTCTACCGCGTCACGGACGGCGAATATCAGTTCAAGTATTTCCCTGCAGCCGCGGTGCTGGCGATTCCTCTCGGCGCACTGCCGCACCCCGTCGCGAGGGGCGTCTGGTTTGGCGCACTGTTGGCGGCACTCGTCGCGGTTCTCAGGTTGAGCGTGAGGACGCTGCCCGAGCGGCGCAAGCCCGTGGGCGTGTTGTTCGCCGTGCTGATCGTGGGCCTCGGCAAGTACTACGCGAGGGAACTGGTCCTCGGACAGATCAACCTGCTGCTCGTTCTCATCGTCATCAGTGCGATCCTTGCATTGAAGGCGGGCCGCGAGGCTCGGGCCGGATGGCTGGTGGCGCTGACCGTCATGGTGAAGCCGTACGGCCTCATCCTCGTGCCGTGGCTCATCGCCCGAGGACAGACGCGATCGATCGTGGCCGTTGCCGCGGGCATGGCCGTGGCGTTTCTGTTACCTGCGACGATCTACGGCCTGGCGGGAAGCGTGGCGCTGCATATGGACTGGTGGAGAACCGTTAGCGCGACCACCGCCGGGGTGGTGACGCATCCCGACAACGTGTCGCTGGCCTCGATGTACGTGAAGTGGTTCGGCGCGACCGCGACCGCGTACACGTTCACTGTCGTCACGGCCATGGCACTGCTCGGCCTCGCGGTGGCAGTCTTCCTTGGCAGAAGACGTGTGCCCCAGCCGGACGGCCTCGAGGCTGGGCTCCTCATCGCGCTGACGCCGCTCCTGTCGCCGCAGGGCTGGGACTACGTCCTCGTCGTCTGCACGCCGGCCGTCGTCTATCTGGCCAATTACATCGACCGGCTTCCGCGCGCGTTGCGGCTGCTCTCGGTCGCCGCGATCGCCGCCATCGGTTTGCATCTCTTCGATCTCGTCGGCCGCACTGCCTACTATGCGCTGATCCGGATGTCGGTGGTCACACTGGGCGTGCTCGTCGTGATCGCGCTGCTCGGTGTTCTGCGCGTGCGGAAGGTGGCGTGAGGGTCCGGAGTTGGAACTGAAGACTCAGGAGTCGATACTCAAGGCGCGCCGGGACGACGACCTGAATCGACGTCCCGCTCGCGATACCAGGGCCACTTGAGCCTGGACATATTCGCAGCGGTGCGCGAGGGATTGAGAAAGAACCGCACTGTATTGCGCCAGACGATCTGCTGGCCGTCCATTCTCTTCAGGATCTTCTCGTCGATCAGATCCTCACCGACCATCCACGCGGTGCCGACCACCGGCGTGATCACCAGGTCTCCCCATGCCATCTTTCTCGGATCGCGCATACCGACATTGCCGATGGAGGCCTCGCTGAGCGGCCCGAGCTCGAACTGCAAGCTGATGACCGCCGAGAATGCCAACGCACGCAGGACCATGCCGCCATACCCGGGTTCGCCGACCTCCAACTCTCGACGGGACCGATCGTTCTGTCGATAGATGTGCGCATACGTGGCGCCTCCCATTGGGTGCGCCATGTAGTTCGCGAACTTCTTGCCGTGGTCGCTCCAGTCGCCGCCCAGGTTCGACACCGACTTGAACCAGTCGGACAAAAAGGGCCCGCCCAGTTCGCGTCTGGTCTTCTCCTCCTGGAGCCTGAAGAGATGCTGCACGACGGTGAAGCCAATGGCCTGCCCGAAGGCGGCGCCGAGCCCGACACCATCAGCCGAACTGATCGTCGGACCCTGAGCCTGTGCCGCGGCGATCGGTGAGGAGGCAATCGGGGGAGTGTCGAACGCTGCGGGAGAGGCCTCGCACTCAGCAACTGGCCTTCCGTCGTCGTCCGTTGAGCTCACGTTTCCTGTCTGCGCATCCGCAGTGGTGACACACGCAATCGAGGTAATCAACACCAGCACTGTGGATGCCCACATTCGCATGATCTATGCTTTCGACAAAGTAGCAGCAGTCAAACGGCAACGTGCGAGCACCGATCATAACGCTGAGCGAATGGTCCAGAGCGGAAACAGGTGGAAAGGGTCGGTAAAAACACGGAATTTCGATAGCTGCGTCCACGCTGCACACTTCTTGCGTGAAAGGCATGTCAGGCTGATAATGCGGAGAGCCCCAGCTGAACACTAAAGCGCGGAGTGAAGGTGATATGTCGGACGCACCGAAAGAAGTCGGCAAGCTTCCCTCGATGGCGGATAGCCTGTTTGCGGAACGACGGGCGCAGATCCACGACTTCAACTTCGGCACCGAGACGGCCGCAGTCTTCGACGACATGCTGGACCGTTCAGTGCCGTTCTACGGCGAAATCCAGCGGATGATCGGAGAGCTCGCCAGCGACTTCGCCGCCGACGGGTCATCGATCTACGATCTGGGATGCTCGACTGCGAACACCTTCTTGGCGATCGGGGTCCATCTGACGCCCGACCTCAATGTCAAGTTCGTCGGGGTGGACTCCTCGGGCGAGATGCTGCAGAAGGCAGAACAGAAGCTCGCCAATGCGCGGTTCCCCTGGCCTTACGTGCTGAACCAGCAGGATCTGAACGAGACAGTGCAGATCGAGAATGCGTCAGTCGCCTTGATGGTGCTGACCCTGCAGTTCGTGCGGCCGCTGAACCGCGAGGCCCTGGTGTCGAGCTTGCGCCAGGGAATGAACCACAATGGCTGCCTGATCCTGGTCGAGAAGGTTCTGGGTGAACACTCGACCTTCAACCGCCTCTTCATCGACCACTACTACGAGATGAAGAAGCGGAAGGGTTACAGCGAGATCGAAATTGCCCAAAAGCGCGAGGCGCTCGAAAACGTCCTCGTTCCTTATCGTCTCGACGAGAACCTTCGGTTGCTCCGTCGCTGCGGTTTCCAGCATGTCGATGTCTTCTTCAAGTGGTACAACTTCTGCGGCATCGTCGCCATCAAGTAGAGCGGTCGGCCGCTCGACCCCGCTGGCGCGGGCGGGGCATTTTCTCTTCAAGTCCAGGGACCTGCTCCTTCCGCTGGTGTTGTTGCTGATCGGGCTCGGCACATGGCCGCGTATCGTGCGTGGCGACATGCGCGTCGATCACATGACGGACGCGATCGGGCTGCTCGTCGCGCTCACCGGTCAAGCGTTGCGGGCGCTCGTCATCGGTCTCGTCTACATCACACGAGGAGGCCAGAACCGCCAGGTGTGGGCCAACTCGCTCGTCGACGGAGGCATGTTCGCGCACAGCCGCAATCCGCTCTACGTCGGGAACCTGTTCATCATCCTGGGGCTCGCGATCGTGCACAACGGGTGGGCGATGTACCTCGTGGCCCTGCCGGTTTTCCTGTTTTTCTATACGGCCATCGTGCTCGCCGAAGAGGAGTACCTGCACGCGCGCTTCGGTGAGGCCTACACGGAATATCGCCGACGGGTTCCGCGCTGGCTGCCGTCGCTTCGCGGGCTGGGCCAGACGATCGGCAGCGGCGACTTCGACTGGCTAAAGGTCCTTCGAAAAGAATATGGGACGCCCTTCGCATGGTTGAGCGGGTTTCTGCTGCTGCTGATCTGGGAGCACCAGAGTCCATCAGCCCAGCCGATCAGCGACGTGGAGCAGGGGTGGATTGCCGCCACTTGGATTACGCTTGCCATCATCTACATGACGGTGAGAACGATGAAGCTCCGCGGGTACCTCGGTACCACCTGATTGCCACGCGAGGCCACTGTTGTCGTCCTGTTTCTCGTGGCGCTCGCCGCGGGCGACCCAATCGTTGGACACGCTCAGGGACTCGCCGACGATCAGGCGCGCGCGATCGCGATCCGGTTTGCTCCGCGTTTCCGGTTCCACCGCCGACGAAGCGTATCTGCCGGTCCACCCGCTCTTCGTGCTCGACACCGCGAGTCAGGAAGGGTCGCAGGGCCCGGGTGCGGCGCAGGTGCTCGGCTCCCCGGCGGATCGCATACGCCGCTACCTGGCGCTGACGCTCGCCGAGAAGGCCGCGAAGGCGAGGATCTTCTACGATGTCTATCACGATGAGCGCCTGGGGCCGGGACGGATCGTCGTGGAGTACTGGCTCTACTTCGTCGAGAGCCGCTATCGCACTCGGCGCGGGTTCTTCCCCTTCTCGCTCGACACCTCACACCCCAACGACTTCGAGCACGTATTCCTGATTCTCGCGCCGCGTGCTGGCTCCTCCCTGGACAGCAACAATCCCTCGACGGGCCTCGGCATCGAACGGATCGTCGCCAACGTGCACGATGGACGCGTTCCGAACAACGTCACGCCCATCATTGCTGGCGCGCGCGTCGAGGAGCGGCCGCTGCTCCTCGTGGAGCTCGGCTCGCACTCTCTGGCGCCGGACGTCGACGGCGATGGGTATGTCCGAACGAACGTCGACATCGAGCCCAGGCGCATCACCTGGGGCTTGCGCGATACCGGTCGCATCTGGGCGTGGCAGTCACCCGATGACGCACTCCGTCGAGAGGCGAGTGCCTCGACGACCTTGATACCGGCGGGAGCGCCAGGCGCGGAGGGAGATCGAACCTACGACCTCGAGCCGATGGCGTCGGTCGACGCGGCCTTTGGCAGCCTGGCGCTCGCTCCTGGCCAGGAGGAGTCGGCATTTCGCGGCCAGGTGAATCCGTTCAAGCGCTTCTTCGGCAAGAACGACGGGGGCTCGCCCGCCTTGCGGCGACCCTCGTCGAGCGACGACCACGGCAACGCCGGTCGCCTGATGAACGACAGCGTCGAGCGCCAGCGCGGGCTCTCAGTGGGCTTTACCAATACGTTCGACAGTTACACCGTGATGCTCGGCGGGCGATTGCCGCTGGCAACCCTTCGCCGTCCGTGGCCTGCATTGACAGCCGACGTCGGCGTGGTCTTCCCTTCCGATGGACCCGTGCTCGACGCCGAGCTCCTGGCCTTCTACGAAATCGACACGCAGGTTGACCTGATCGGTGGCGCTGCCTGGCTGGCCGACGGCAGCGGCGAGCATCAGACCGACTGGCTGTTCGGCCTGCAACTGCAGCTCGGTCGCATCCGATTCCGTGGTGTATACCGGCGCAGTGGCACGCTCAACAACGACCAGGCCGACTTCCGCATCCAGTACGACCTCTGGAAATAGGCTGTTGTAATCGAGCCGTCTTCATCGTTCGCTCGCCACACGCATCAGTCCCTCGAGTGCGAGGCGACGCAACAGGCGGCCCGCGGCCGCGGCCAGATCGCCGGGCAGATCTCCTGACACGGCCTCACTGGCTTGCACCACCTGTGTCTGGACCACGTGATCGGTGCGCGTCAACTGGAACTCGACAGCACCAACCAGTCGTATCCCGCTTCCAGTTTCGAGATGCCAGACCAGAAGCGTGGCGGCGACCGCTGGTGCACTCGCCACATCGACCAGTCGCAGAACAGGACTCGACGTCAACTCGAGTCGGAGTGCCGTGTCCAGGTACCGATCCGGCGCGGATGACCATCGCCACACGGGGTCTTCTATGAGCTCACCATCAGGTTGTTGGTGAAGCAGGCGGCGGCCGATGTGTCCACGCGCTTGCGTATCGAGCAGCCGGATGGAGGCCGCGGTCGTTCCGCTCGTGCCCGGCCCGGCGGACGCCGGTGCCTGTGGCGCCAGCAGTTGTGGCTCGATCATGCGGCCCGGTATCGTCTCGGGCCGTTTCAGCTGGCAGGCGATTCCTGCCAGACAGGTGATCACGACGAGGAGACGTGATCCTGATCCGATCACACGCGTCAACGCTTCGCTACCGGGGGTCGTGGGCCATAGACGACCGACTCCGGCTGCTCCTGCAGTTGCCTTGCGAGATCGCGCAGCTGATCGAGCGAATCGCGAATGGCCGGCAGCGTGCGCCGCAGATCGCCGGCCGCCAGCGTGGTCTGGTCCGCCGCCGCACGCGCTGACTGGTTCGTGGTGGGGAGGTCGGCTGCCTTGATCGCGGCGTTCGCATTTTCAACGAAAGTGACCAACGTCCCGTCAGTCCCGATCACCCTCTCGAGGTCGGTCGCGATCTTGTCGATCTGGCCGCTTGTCGTCGAGAAGAACTTCCGTGAGTCTGCGCTCAACGCCGGGAGCTCGCTCTCCTGAAAGATACGCTCGACGTTGGTGAAGAATCGATTGCTCCGGTCGAGGCTCTCGGGAACCTTGCTGACGATCTCCGTGACTGTTTTCAGTGTGGCTTCGGCACGCTCCAGAATGGCCGGCAGTCGGTCCTGCACTGTCGCGAGCGTCGTGGGCACCCACGGGACATACGGCCGGTCTGGCGTGAACGCGAGCGTCATCGGCGTCGGCGGATTCTCCGGCACGTCGAGCAGCAAATACGCTTCTCCCGTCACTGGATTACTCACCATGCTGGCGCGAAGCTTGGGGGCCACGCCGAGAAAATCGCGCAATTGCCCGATCCGCTCCGCGCCGAAGCCAATCGTGTTGAGGCGATCGGGAAACATTTCGAAGTCGATTTCGACGATGACGTCACGCGGATCCACCCGCACGTCGCTGACGCGGCCAATCGACACTCCTCGAAAGCGAACCGGGCTCGATACCTCCAGCCCGCTGACGTTGTCGTTCGTGTACGTGACCAACTCGATGACGGTACGGCTCCGCCAGCGTTGAATGAACAGGAGGGCTGTGGCGATGACGACGACGAGGACCACCACGAGGAAGACGCCAAGCCGCGCGTAGCTCTTTTCGACGGCCATCGATCACCTACCTTGGTTCACGGACGCCTCAGGCGACGACCGCGTGAAGAAGTTGTGCACGAACGGGATCTCTGATGTGTCGCGCAGCGCGCGCGGGTCGCCACGGGCCACGATTCCCTTTGCCGTCTTGTCCAGGACGATGCAATTGTTGGCCACGAGAAAGATGCTCGGAAGCTCGTGGGTCACGATGACGATGGTGATGCCGAGGTCGCGGCTCAGCGTGACAATCAGTTCGTCGAGCTCGACCGCCGAGATCGGGTCGAGCCCGGCGGACGGCTCATCGAAGAACAGCAGGCTGGGCTCGAGCATCATGGCCCGCGCAATGCCGGCGCGCTTCTTCATGCCGCCCGAGATCTCGCCAGGTAAATGGTCCGCGAATGGCCCGAGCCCCACGAGATCGAGCTTCGCCTGAACGAGATCCCGTACCGTGGCGCCGCGTATCGGGGTCCACCTCGTCAACGGGAGCGCGAGGTTGTCGGCCAGTGTCATGGAGCTGAAGAGCGCGCCCGACTGAAAGAGAACGCCGAACGGCGGCACGCCTTCGTACCGGTGCGGCTCTCCAACACCGTCAATATCAATTCGACCGGCCATCGGCTGCTCGAGCCCGATCAGGTATCGCAGCAGTGTGCTCTTCCCGCTCCCGGATCCGCCGAGAATCGCGAAGGTCGTTCCGCGCTCGATATCGAAGGTGACGCGCTCCATGAGCACTCTGGTCCCCCACCCGATTTTCAGGTCCTCGACGATGATGTGCGGTCTCTGGGGCGGCATGATCAGATGCCCATCCCGACGTACAGGAGCGTGAACAGAGCGTTGATGACAATCACTCCGAAAATCGCCAGGACGACGGCAGTCGTCGTGCGGGCGCCGACAGCGGCGGCGCCACCTTGCGTCGCCAGTCCTTGACCGCAGGCGATCAGTCCGATCGCGAGCGCCAGAAACGGGCTCTTGATGAGGCCCCCGGCAAAGTGGTTCACGGTGATGGCATCCATCGTCGCCAGGACGTAGGCGCGAGGGGTCAAGTCGGTGATGGCGACTGTCGCCATCAGACCCCCGAGGAGGGCGAGCGCGTCGCCGACCCACGTCAGCAGCGGCACGACCAGGACGAGGGCGATACAGCGAGGCACGACCAACCACCTCATTGGGTCGAACCCCATCGAGCGCAGCGCGTCGATTTCCTCCGAGACCTTCATCGTGGCGATCTCAGAGGCGAGACCAGCACCCGATCGGCCGGCGACCACGATCGCGGTGACCAGCGGCCCGAGCTCACGGAAGTGTGCGACGACGACGAGCTCGGGAACATAGACCACGGCGCCGAAGCGGCCCAGTTGCGAAACACCCAGAAACCCGATGATGACGCCGACCAGCAGGTTGGCCGCGCTCGTCACCGGCAGGGCGTCGGCGCCGATCTGCTGGACCAGCCGCGGCAGCGATCGCCAGTCGACCGAGCGTGGTGACGCGACGGTCTTCGGCAGTGCAGCAGCGCAGCGACCTGCGAAATCCAGGGTGTCGGTGATCCTGGCGGGAAGATCGGCGGCGGCCACGCCGATCTTCGTCAGCGCACTCATGGTTTGCGTACGAGCAGCAGGTGGCTCTTCCCGCTTCTGTCGATAGAGGGTGATCAGCCGCGCGGCTTCGGGATTGCGGTCCTCGACCATCCGTGTGCGGTTCCCGTTGGCATCCAGCCGATCGAGCAACCGTGCGAGCAGGACGGCGCCTGCGCCGTCGATGCGATCGAGGTGCGTCAGGTCCACATCGATCGAGCGGCACCCCTCGAGATCGGGCTGAACGTGCGCCATGGCCCGTGCCACTGCTGGCGCATGTGCCACGTCGAACGCGCCGACAGGTACAAGACGGGCGCGGTCTCCTTCACGCTCGGCGCGGACGGCGATGCTCATGACACGTTAAGTTCTCTCAGTCGCATGACGCGCTGACCTTGTGCACTCACCACAACGCGAACGCTGTTGGTCGGTGCAGAGAAATGATCCGCCGAGATCGGCACGTGTCACCACGCCAAATGTCGCCCCACGACTGAGCCGCTGGTACGCATCCTACTCGCCATCGATGCATACAGTGTTTTCAACGAACTCACCTCAGGATTCGTGCGGCGCAAACGAACGCTTGACCGAGCCCGTGACATGTCGCGGCCGCGACGTGCCAAAACGGTGGGCTGACGTGACTCTCATTCGGCCTTTTCAGCGTGTGACGCCCAGCAGCCAGAGGCCCGCTTCGGAGGCGCCTTCTCGGAACTCGGCGACCGTCGTCAGCAGCTCATCAACAACTGGGTCGCGCGATTCGTTGCCACTCTGATTGACAGCGAAGGTGGGTCCTTCGCGGCTCACCAGTCTGGAGTGGCTACCTTCTGTCGAAGCGCAAGGAGATGGCTAATCCGACATGGGGGTGCGGCTCGAGGAAGGTTTTGGTGCCGTAGACCGCCGCGTCGACGCCAAAGTTGCGCGTCAGGTTGAAGCCGGCCCCGGCCGATGGATACCAGCTGCCTTCCGAATATCGGCCGGCACCTCTCACTTCAATGGCACCAAACCTGTACTCCAAACCGGCGCGGAAGTTGGTTCCCCCCAGACCGTTCGAGTATTCCGTGTAAGCGGACCACGCATCCCTGTGATACGAGATGTCGCCGGTATAGGTGACCGGCAGCTCGACTTGAATCGTGCGGTTTGTGCTTGGCAGCTTGACATGAACGAACTCGGTGCCGTTGAAAAGACTCACGAGGGCGAGCTCGTGTTTCGTGATGTCGCGCCACTTGATCCGGTTCGCGACGCCGCTCACACCGGCGCCGAAGTCCCAGCGGTTGAACGCAAACGCCACACCGAAATCGAGGGCCAGACCGATGCCCTTTGACGATGTCTCCCAGTCGAGCGTAAAGGGCGCTTCGGGTGAGTTGGGCACAAGGAGACCACCCGGGTCGGTGTCCAGCCGCAGCTGCGCATTGAACTCGTCGAAGCGAAACCCCTGCAGGTGATGGTAGTTCGCCATGACATACATGCCATTGCGGCTGGCACCAGGGCCGTCCTGTGCGAAGACGGGGAAGCGCGCGCGATACGACCCGGTGATATCGAGGGCAAGCTCGTCTATCTCCCCTCCGCCGAGGCTCATACTCGCCGATCGAACGTACCTGTCGGTTGTGCTGTTCAGAAGCTTCTCAAACTCCGCATCGAAATCCCCATACCCCTGCGCGGCGAGATACGGACCCGCGCCGACGTAGATACCCTGAAAGCTCCGGTCGCTCTCGTGCAGCATGAACGTATGGCCCCAGGTGATCGCCATGAGACCTTCTTCGGACATCTTGAGTGGGGTGTCGAATCCGTCTTGGCGGTAGGCATTCAGGTCGGACTGGAGCTGAGCCTGGATCAGGTCGCGGAAGAACGATGCAGCGGTGATGTCTTCACTTCGCCCGATGACGAAGTGAAGCGGAGCGGTGCCGAACTCTATGGCGCGAGAGAGATCGAAATCCTCCCGGTTCGGGTAGAACACGCGGATATCGCTCAAGACCCTCACCAGCCCTACCGGGATCAGGATCGACTTGTACCGACGCTGCCGTTCGACCAGCTTCGATGCCACATTCGGAGTCCCTCCGGCGCCCCCCAATGCGATTCGTCTGGCGTCGAAGCTGTAGTTCTGGGCCGACGCCGATGAGGCCGTTGATGTGAGCAAGAACACCGCGACGAATGCACCTCGCCATCTCCGCGTAAGCAATGCGTGTCTCCAGTGGTAAGGAACCTCGTCTGACTCTGTCACTCCTGCTCCACCCACTCCGACGCGGTTCGCCGCGTGAGAAGAGCGCGAAGGCACGCTACGAACTGGCCACGCCGCGACGACGGCCCAGCCGGTAAGCCCCCGAGGGCCGTCCTAGATGGGTTGGAAATCGAAGGTGGGGCGAATTATAAGGGAAAGGCTGTGCTGGCGCCCAACATTAGCAGCTGTGAGCTACCGCCACAGCGCCTGCCAGCCCGCGCAACAACCTGTTGCCACAACCGCGCGGCGGCTGCCCAGCAGTGCGGCGAGCCAATCTCAACACCTTTGTCCTTTGCGTTCGCGAACGACGTGCTGTTGGCTCTGTCATGTCGCGAGCCGGGTGTATTCTCGTGACAGACAACGAACGAGACTTTCAGCGTATTCGCCGTTACCACACGCCTTTCCACGGCTTGCCGACCAGGAACGCCGGGTTGGCACCCGGCCGTGGCCGATACTTCTGGATGCGGCCGTTGTTGACCTCGGCGACGTAGAAGTTGCCCTCCTGGTCGGTCGACATCCCGTGCACGCCCCACATGCCGCCGGGATACTCACCCCAACTGCCCCACGAGTACAGGAAGTTTCCGTTCAGGTCGTAGCCGAGGATCTTGTGTGTGCCCTGATCAGCCGCCCACAGGTGTCGATCGCTCGTGACGATGAAGCTGTGAATGTCCATCGGCGGGCGCGGACCAAAATTCCACTCGTCGAGGTACTTTCCGTTCTCGTCGAAGACCTGCACGCGGCCGTTCGTGCGGTCGTTGACGAACACCCGACGCGTCGTGGGATCGACCGCGATCCCGTGCACGCTGTTGAAATAGCCGGGACGCTTCTCATTCGGTGGGGTACCCTTCTGTCCCCACTGCATCAACTTCTTTCCGTTCATGTCGTACTTGATGACGCGCGTGCCGTCGTACCCGTCAGCCAGATACATCGTGTTCGCGTCCATGAAGACGAGGAAGGTCGGCCTACTGAAGTGCGTGTCGTCGTCGCCGCGCTGGCGCGGAGTGCCGAGCGTCAAGAGCAGCTTCTTTCCATCGTTGCTGAACTTGTAGACGGCATGTCCCTCGGCGTCCACCACCCACACGTTCTTCTCGGGATCGTACGGACTGATCTCGACGTCATGCGGGCGCGTGAAGAGCTTGTCCCACTGCGTCCAGTCCTCGATGATCTTTCCTTCCGCATCGACGACGACAATGCAGTGTTCCCATCGCCAGTCGACACCAGGCCGGCCATCGGCTGGCGGGTCCAGCGGGTTGCTACCCGCGCCGGCACCGGCCTGCCGCAACGGCAAACGGAAAACCGGATAGACGAGGCCAGGCCCGAACTCCGGAATCCATTTCGTCTCAGGACGTTTGTCGATACGCGCCAGCTCGCCCTTCTGGACGAGGAACACCCGGTTAGGGCTCTCGGCAAACACGTCCATCGTCGTCGACCACGTGAACTTCTCGTGGTTGGGCAGGCTGTCCGACATCGGCTTCGGCCAGTTGCGAACCACGTCGTAGGGTCCGAAGATGTCTTGTCCGCCTTTCAGTCCTGGGATCGCGGCGAATCCAGTACCCGGTGGTGCTTGCTGCCCCTGGACACGGTTCAGCCAGCTTCCTGACACGACGATCGTCAAGACCCCACAGACAGATCGCTGCAGCCAGTCGCGTTCGTACCGTCATCATGGGCCTCCGCGCCGTTGTTCCCGATGGCCACAGACCATACGCACCTCCGCCATCAAGGTCAACTTCAACTTCGTGTAGCCTTGTGCCGTCGGAGGGCACGCATGCCGATTCGCGCTGGAAGACAGCTGGCACTCACGCTGGCCCTGATCCTCACCTGCGGCATCTGGAACGCCGCTGCACAACAGAACATCGACTTCGAAAAGCTCGAACTGCAGACGGTCAAGGTCGCCGACGGGCTGTACGTGCTCGTGGGTGGGCCCGCGCAAGGCAACATCGCGGTGTCAGTCGGCAGCGATGGCGTCTTTCTCGTCGACTCGATGTACGCGCAGATGCACCAGAAGATCGTCGATGCGGTCAGGGCCCTCAGTCCGCTCCCCATTCGCTATGTCGTGAATACGCACCTGCACGGGGATCACACTGCGGGGAACGCGGCGATGGCCAAGCTCGGTGCCGTGATCATCTCTCACGAAAACATGCGGAAGCGCATGGCTGATGCGCAGAGCGCTCCCGCGGCGGGGACGCTTCCGGTTCTGACCTACTCTGACAGCCTGACGTTGCACTTCAACGGAGAGGAGATTCAGATCTTTCACCCGACGCCTGCGCACACCGACGGAGACTCGATCATCTATTTCCGCAAGGCGAATGTTGCGCACGTGGGCGACATCCCAGCGTCGCTGCGCTACCCGAACATCGGCGTCAACGACGGCGGAACCGTCGACGGCATGATGGCGGCCGCGCGGCAGCTCATGAAAGTCGTCAAGCCCGACACGAAGATCGTCCCGGGCCATCTGGGGCCGATCGTCGGGTTCAGAGAAATCGAACAGCAGTTGACGATGTTTGCGGCCGTCCGGGATCGAGTAGCGGCCGCGATCAAAGCGGGGAAGACTGAAGCGGAAGTTGTCGCTTCGAAACCGACCAGGGACTTCGATGAAGGGCGGATGGGAGGCGCCATCACGCCTGATCGCTTCGTCAGCCTGGTGTATACGGATTTATTCCGTCGGTTGAAGTAAACCCGGGCCTTATCGCGAGGTGGTCGATGGTATCGGCGCCTTACCATCGATCACGAACGTGTAAACCATCGGACGGAGACTGCCGGCGCCGCCAGTGCCACCCAAGAACGAAATGTGCTGCTTTCCATCCAGTTGGTAGGTGATCGGTGGCCCGATGCCTCGCTGGCCGGTCTGGACTTCCCACAGCACCGTGCCGTCTTCTGCAGCCAGCGCGCGAAGGCGTCCGTCGCTGACGGTCTGAAATACGAGGTTGCTGGCCGTCGCCAGCACGCCACCACCCGAACCTCCGCCACCGTCGACGCGCCAGCGTTCCGTTCGAGTGGCCGGATCGAACGCGACAAGGTACCCGCCTGTGAGGCTCCGCGGCGGACCGATATACGGTGGAGTCACCGGGGCGGCTGTCACCTGCAACGGCATTCGTCCACCGCGCGGAGTGCCATTGTTCTGAACGGACCGTCCGGCTGTCAGGTCGAAGGGGATCGCGACATAGGTTCGGCTGCTGAACCCACTGACCGGCATATATACGAGTCGCGTGTTCGGGCTGTATGCCTTTCGCCGCCCAATTGGCGGCGCCTCCCGAGGCCGGTGAGATGACTGCGGGCTGCGTCGTCGTGTAGTACGCCTCACGATTTATCCGCGGGCGCCCGGCGGCATCGTGGCCGCTCGCCCAGTTGAGCGGCGCGAAGGGAGTCGCGGACAGGAACTCACCCGTGATCCGATCGAGCACGTAGAAGAATCCACCTTTGCTCGCCTGCATCAACACCTTGCGTGGTCGTCCGCCGATCTCGATGTCGGCCAGCAGGAGCTGCTGCACCGTGTCGATGTCCCAGGAATCGCCGGGCACGGCCTGATAGTGCCACTTCAGTTCACCGTTATCCGGATTCACCGCAAGAATGGAGGAGACGTACAGGTTGTCGTAGCCTTCCTGTCCACGGAGTATCTGCGGCCACGGAACGCCGTTGCCCGTGCCGACATAGATCAGATTCGCATCGGAGTCGTAGGAGAGGCCGTCCCAGAGCGAGCCACCGCCGCCGAACTTCCACCACTCTCCGGTCCACGTCTTCGCTGCCGCCTCGAGTGCTTTGTTCTCAAATGGTTTCGACGGATCACCTGGCACCGTGTAGAAGCGCCACAGCTCACGGCCGCTGTCGACATCGAATGCCGAGAAGAACCCACGATGTGGCGTGAACTCGCCGCCGGCGACACCGACAATCACTTTGTTCCCCGCGACGCGTGGCGCCATCGTGATCGAGTAGCCAGTCGAGTCTTCCGGGAGAACCCGCGTGGACCAGCGCAGCGCGCCCGATTTGCCGTCGAGCGCCACCATCCGCCCATCGATGACGGGAGCGAGCACTTTGCCATCGTGGAGGGCGATCCCTCGGTTGACGACACCGCAGCAGATTCCGCGGTTCGCCCCCGGAGTACTGAATGCCCGGTCCACGTTGGGGTCGTAGCGCCAGAGTTCGCGTCCCGTGCGCGCATCCAGGGCGAACACGATGCTCCAGTTCGTGATGGCATAGAGGACGCCGTTCGAGAAGAGGGGAGTCGCCTCCTGGTTACCCCCTCCGTCGCCAGCCACCGACGTCCATGCCAGCCCCAGCCGGCTCACGTTCGACCGATTGATCTGGTCGAGCGGGCTGTATCGTGTCTCTGCGGGATCGTTGCCGTGTCTCGCCCATTCACCATTCCGCCATGCAGTCTTGTCCTGCGTGCTCGCCTGCTGGGCGGATCCGATCCAGCTTCCCGCAGTGACGCACGAAACGACGACGAGCGACGCGAGCCAACGGGACACGGCCATGACTATTTCATCGGCGAGTAATCAGACGCGCTCATCAGGAAGGTGTTGGTCTTCAGCGGTACGAAATACTTCTTCCGCAGGGCGTCCCATTCCGGATCTTTGCCGAATGCGGCCCAGACTTCCTCCCGGTGCGCCCGATCTCGATATGCGAGCATCCAGACGAGCGTGTTCGGATCGTCGAGGTGTTGCCAGACACCGAGAATTTCCGCGCCGTGCTTGACGAACAGGGCGACCTCTTTCTCGCGGAACCGCTGGTGTAATTCGTTGATGCCGCCCTTGAATTGACCGACGCCGTCACGGCTCGGGTCCGCCGTGTACATGCGGATCTCGAAGCAGCGCGAGTTCGGCGCGACGTTCCTGGAGAGATTCTCCGGCAGCGTCGCCTTAGGTCCGCACGGCGAGGGAGGCGTGGCCGGCGCACCCTGGCCGCCGCCGCCCTGTTGAGCCGCCTCGACACCTCGGGTCGCCAGAAAACCACTCGTCACCACGCCGCCGATGACAATGCCCACGACCATACCAACCGCCATTCTCAACGTGCTGAGCGCAACTCGTCTCGTCATTGTGATCTCCCTTGCGGTATGCCTGGCGCGTCGTGTCCGCTCTAACCGAACCCCGCGGCACTATAAGCCAATCATGGC
>CAVYZF010000014.1:0-209757 GCA_963772955.1 uncultured Acidobacteriota bacterium
TTCGGCGCGGCAGCGTCGAGCTCCGCCTTCGTCGGACGCCGCTCCTCGGCAAACTGCGTGTAATTCCAGCCGCCGATGCACGTGATGAACTGACCAGGAGGAACCGTTCTGGCGCGCTGTGCAATCGCGTCCTGGAGCTCCGCGATCGAGAACGCTCGCTCGATGCGGCGTGCCTCGTAGCCGGGGTTGACGCCAGCGCGCGTGTAGTGCACGTGCGCGTCGAAGAAACCCGGGACGACGGTGCGTCCGCCCAGATCGATCTGACGCGCGTCAGGTGCAATGGGCCCTGTCTTTCCGATGGTCGCGATGCGGCCATTTCGAATCGTCAGCGTCGTCGCAACCTGTCCGCGCCCGTCCACGAACTTGCCGTTCGCGAGGACGAAATCGCTGACGACGCGCGTTGGCGGAGCGGCGCTTGTCGTCTGTTCTGCTCGCGCAGGAGTCGCGCCACCGGCAATCGCGACGGCACCGGCGACGGCGGTCTTGATCATCTGCCGCCGTGAAAACGCCTGTCCTTGTAGCTTCTCTTCCCGCATGTGGGCATCCTCGTCGATGGAAGGACATCAGCTCAAGTAATTCGCTAGTACGCAGGATACAGTGTTGCTCATGATCTTCTACGTTTTGGCCATGGCGCTGCAGACGACCCTCGCGTATACGACGGTGGCACAGGGTAGCGCGAGCCTCATCGAAGAGCGACGCGAAGTGGTCATCCGATCGGCAGGGGAGTGGCAGACGCTCTGGAAGGGACACAGCCCTCAGGCCCCCCCGCGTGTCGACTTGAGCACGGGCGTCGTCGTTGGCGTATTTCTCGGGTCGCGGCCGACGGCGGGCTACAGCGTGCAGATCGAACGGGTACGTCTCGACGGTGCAAAGGCCGTTGTGGAGTATCGAGAGAGCGCGCCAGATCCCGGCGGCGTCGTTGCGCAAATCCTGACAGCGCCGTTTCACCTCGTTCGAGTTGCCGGACGGCCGGCGGTCGTCGAGTTCAGGCGGCTTGGCTAGACGAAGCCGCGGGTAAAATCGCGAGATGCGCCTCCGGGTGGTCAGCGTCTCTGTCCTCACCTGCGCCGCGATGGCTGTTCCGGCTCGCGTGGTTACGCAAACACCGGCCAGTACCGCGGTGTCTTCACGGGCCAGCCAGATCCACCGTCGCGCCATCGTCGTCGACACGCATGACGACACGACACAGCGGTTGCTCTTCGACAAGTCCTTCGATATCGGCCGACGTCACGATACCGGGAGTATCGACGTGCCGCGCATGCGGGACGGGGGACTCGACGCGCTGTTCTTCTCGATCTTCGTTTCCGGCGACGTGACGGGCCCCGCTGCGGTCCGGCGCGCCATGGCGTTGATCGACAGTGTGCACGAGGCCGTGCGGCAGCATCCGGCGGACCTGGTCCTCGCGACCACGGCCACGGATATTCGACGAGCGGCGGCCGACGGAAAGATCGCGGCGCTCATGGGCATGGAAGGCGGCCACATGATCGACGACGACCTGGGTCTGCTACGCAGCTACGCGAGGCTCGGTGTCCGGTATCTGACGCTGACGCACTCGGTGAACACCAACTGGGCAGACTCCTCGGGTGACAAGCCCAGTCACAACGGCCTGACCGCGTTCGGCAAAGAGGTTGTTCGCGAGCTCAACCGGCTCGGCATGATGGTGGATGTCTCGCACGTCTCGGACAAGACGTTCTACGATGCGCTCGAGGTGTCGAAGGCACCGGTCATCGCCTCTCACTCGTCCTGCCGGGCGATTGCGAACCATCCGCGCAACATGACCGACGACATGCTGCGGACGCTCGCGCGCAACGGCGGCGTCGTCATGATCAACTACTCCGTCGGATTCTTGAGCGAGGAGTATCGCGTGGCCAGCCAGAAGGCGCGCGACGAAACGAAGACGTTCGAGGAGCTGACGAAGACGTGCGGCAACGAAGCGTGCGCGATCCTCGAGCTCGATCGGATCACTCGGAGCGCGATGATGAGTGGCGAGCTCCCGAAGGTGGGCTGGGAGAAGATCGTGGACCACATCGACCACGCGGTGAAGGTCGCCGGCGTGGAACATGTCGGGCTCGGATCTGACTTCGACGGAACGTCGGTGCCGCTCGGCATGGAAGACGCGTCGAAGTTGCCGAAGATCACGCAGGCCCTGCTCGACAGAGGCTATAGCGAGCGGGACATCCAGAAGATTCTCGGCGGCAACATCCTGCGCGTGATGGAAGACGTGGAACACGCACGCGGCCAATAGAGACGGCGCCCTGTAGAATGGGCGGCATACTCCACCACATCAGGCTGGCCTTGCTAGCCGGGCGAGGTGCGACTCCCGAAAGGAGCCACGGGTGACGCCTGACCGCGAACAGGCCATCGAGCGCATCTGCCAGGCGGCACTGGAGCGTGACGGCAGTGTGCGCGAGGCGTTCATCGCCGACGCGTGCGGCACCGACGTGGCCTTGCGTCGCGAGGTCGAGTCGTTGCTCGCACCGAGACCACTGCTGCGAGTTTTCTCGACGGACCGGCGCTGGCCGTCGCCGCGCTCGAGATGAGTGTGGCTGGCCACGCGCTCAGCGCGGGTCAGCGACTCGGCAACTACACGATCCTGTCGCGCCTCGGCGCGGGCGGCATGGGTGAAGTGTACCGCGCGCGGGACGGTAGCCTGGGCCGGGACGTCGCGATCAAGATCCTCCCGTCGATCTTCATGAGCGACGCCGACCGGCTCGCGCGCTTCGAGCGTGAAGCACGCGTGCTGGCGGCACTCAACCATCCCAACATCGCGACCATCTACGGCGTTGAGCGCGTCGACGCTTCGGCAGCCTCAGGGCAAGCGGGGATCCACGCGTTGGTGCTCGAAGTCGTCGAAGGAGAGACGCTCGCCGAGCGACTCTCGACAAGCCGCACAGGCCTCCCACTCTCCGAGGCGCTCGCTATTGCGAGGCAAATCGTCGAGGCGCTCGAGGCGGCGCACGAGAAGGGCATCGTCCACCGCGACCTGAAGCCAGCCAACATCAAGGTCCGCCCCGACGGTGTGGTGAAGGTGCTCGACTTCGGCCTCGCGAAGCTCCTTCAGAATGGACCCTCGTCGGATCCCAACCTCACGCACTCGCCCACGCTCACGCTCGGTGGAACCTATCCCGGCGTGATCCTCGGGACCGCGGGCTACATGTCGCCCGAACAGGCCAAGGGCTTCGAAGCCGATCAGCGAAGCGACATCTTCTCGTTGGGCTGCATCCTGTTCGAGCTGTTCACGGGGCGACAGGCGTTCGAAGGGGAAACGGCGTCGGAAATATCCGCGGGCGTTCTCAAGTCAGAAGTGGATTTCGCCGCACTTCCAGCGGGGTTCAACCCACGTCTCATCGACCTGTTGCGACGGTGCCTCGAGAAGAACCCGAAGCAGCGGTGGCACGCCGCCGCAGATGTGCGCATCGAGCTCGACGCCGTGATGGGCCGCGCGCAGATCGTGGACGAGCCTCGCCAGACGGCGGGTAAGCCTCAGGGGATGTGGAAGCGCGCTCTCGCAGTGACCGCGAGTCTGGTGATTGCAGCTCTCGGCGCTGGCTACTCCGTGTGGATGCTGAAGCCGGAGCCTCCGCGCGGCGTGACCCGGTTTGTCATACCGCTGCCCGAGGGGCAGCAGTTCACGGACCAGAGCGGGCAACTCGTGGCGATATCGCCAGACGGCACGAACGTGGTGTATGTGGCCAACCAGCGCCTGTACCTGCGACCGATGTCGGGCCTCGAAGCCAGGGCAATCCCCGGAAGCGAAGGAAACGTGTCGAGCCCGGTGTTCTCGCCAGACGGACGGACGGTGGCGTTCTATTCAGCCGTGAGGGTGCACTGAAGCGCTTGGACATCGCTGGCGGCGCGCCGGTCACGATCGCGAAGATGGGCCGCCCCTTTGGATTGAGCTGGAGCGAGCACGACATCGTCTTCGGCCAGAACCGGCAGGGCATCCTGCGCGTCCCCTCCACGGGCGGCGTCCCCGAGATGCTCGCTCCCCCGGTCGGCGATGAGATCGCATCCTCTCCGCAGATGCTGCCCGGCGGACGTGGTGTGCTGTTTTCTGTGAGGTCAAGTTCGAATGACCAGGACGACGGGCGTGTTGTCGTTCAACCCCTCGACGGCGGCGAACGGAAGACGCTTGTCAGGAGGCCTCGACGGCCGCTACCTCCCGACCGGCCATCTCGTTTACGCCATCTCCGGCGACCTTTCGCGGCGCCCTTCGACCTGGCCAGTCTTTCGGTGAGCGGGGGAGCGGTCTCCATTGTCGAAGGTATCCGCCGCTCGACATTGATCGCCTCGCCCGCCATGGCCCAGTTCAGCTACTCGGCAACCGGGTCGATGGCGTTTCTGCCGGGTCCCCGCGTGGTGAGCGACGCGAACGTGGACCTGGCGCTGTTCGACCGGAAAGGGAAGCCAACGCCGCTCGGACTCCCCCCACGGCCGTACCGGTCGCCCCGCGTCTCACCAGACGGGAAGTTTGTCGCATTCGACATCGAGGATGCCAACGGCGCGGCCGTCTGGGTTTACGAGCTGGCAGGTGGCAAAGTCGATGCGGCAGCTCACCCTCGGCGGGAAGAGCCGCCATCCCGTTTGGTCGCGCGACGGCCAGTGGGTGGCATTCCAGTCCGACCGCGACGGCGACTTGGGGATCTTCCGTCAGCGGGCCGACGGCTCCGGCGTCGCGGAGCGGCTGACGAAGCCGGAAGGGGGGACGGAACACGTCCCGCAGTCCTGGTCGAAAGATGGTGGACACCTGCTGTTCAGCGTCTCCAAGGACAAGGTGTGGGCGCTGTCGACGCTGAGCGTGAAGGACCGGCAGAGTCAGCCCCGTTCGGCGACGTGCACTCGATCGAACTGGCTGAAGGCGCGTTCTCGCCGGACGGCCAGTGGGTGGCGTATCGGAGCAGAGAGTCGGAGGCGACACCAGGCGAGGTTTATCTGCAGCCCTTTCCTGCGACCGGAGCGAAACACCTGGTCCGCAACGGGAGCCATGTGTATTGGTCGCCCAGAGGGGACGAACTCCTCGTCAACGCCGGTGTGGGACAGAGCGTCGTGATCCCGGTGACGACGACGCCAACAACCGTGACGTTTGGACAGGAAAGGGACTTTCCGCGGGGCGCGCGGAGAGAAGGACCCCGGCCGACACGACGCGAGGTCGACTCGATGCCCGATGGCGAACACGTCATCGGCGTCATGGTCGGCGGCGGCGAATCCCTGTTGCCGCAGATCAACATCGTCCTCAACTGGTTCGACGAGGTGCGGCAGCGAGTGCCCAAGCCGTGAGCGGCAGTATGACCGTTAGCCTCCCTTGATCTCGCGCAGGAGCCACAGTCTGGCAAACCGCCAGTCCCGCTTCACCGTGTCAATCGACACGTGCAAGGTCGCTGCGGTCTCCTCGAGGCTGAGTCCACCGAAGTAGCGCAGTTCCACGACGTCGCTCTTGCGCGGGTGCACGGCCGCGAGCGCGTGCAGTGCGTCGTCGAGCGCCACGAGGTCGTGGCTGGTCTCGATTGGCGGGAGCAGCGGCCTCGTCCAACGTCACCCGGGGCGCACCTCCGCCCCGCTTCTCGTTGCGTTTGGCGCGCGCGAAGTCGACCAGAATCCGGCGCATCACGCGCGCCGACATCGCGAAGAAGTGCGCGCGATTCTGCCACTTCATCTGCTTCAGGTCGATGAGCCGCAGATAGGCCTCGTTGACGAGCGCTGAGGCCTGCAGCGTGTGGTCCGGGCGCTCGCGCGCCATGTGCCGCCGCGCGAGCCGTCGCAACTCCTCGTGGACCAGCGGCACGAGCTGGTCGAACGCGGATGTCTCGCCGCGTCCCCACGCGAGCAGCAAGTCGGTCGGTCTGGGCGAGCGACGTCGACTCGTCCCGTTCGGACATGACGCGTCATCTTAGCGCGCCGGCTCATCGACTGGCCCGGCGCACTTGTCCCGCAGTTCGTGGCGATTCTCACTCGTTTCGACGGCCATGCCCCGTTTGGGCGCTCCGTTGCGCCTACGTCGGCGAGGACGCATCTGACCCGCCTTCGACTGAGGTCCGGGTCGGTACAGAGCCGTCAACGCCATCCGAGCCATGAGAACGGAGCGCATCCCATGAGGACACACGTACGGTTCGTCGGTATCGCTGCAGGTATATGTCTGGTCACGGCGGTTCTGGTCTCAACGAGCGCGGCGCCGATCATCGCGGAGGGGAACGGCGCGAGAAGCTCAATTGCCACAGCCAACCATGCGACGGCGTCGCGCGGGGCCGTGCGGCGTTCAATGACCGCAATCTCAAGCAACTCGGTGGAAACGGACGCGCATGCGCCGACTGCCACGTGCCGTCGGACTCGTTCCAGCTCTCACCGTCGGTGGCCAGGGCCCGCTTCGAGGCGCTGCTGGCCAGGCTCGCGCGACAACAAGAACGCGGACGATCCGCTCTTCCGGCCGGTCGACGCCGACGACTTCCGTGTGAACGGGGACAACGCGAGCGACTTCTCGAACCTGGTGGAGAACGGGCTCGTACGCGTGACGATGCCGTTGCCTGCGAACGTCAAGCTCATCGATCCCGCGACCGGTCAGCCGTCGGCCGAGACGTCGGTCGATCTCTGGCGCGCCGTCATGCCGGTGCTCAACGTCGCGATCACCGGACCGGACGGAGTCTTGCCGATCTGGCCGCCGGTTCCGCGCGTCCCGATCCTGGGCCAGGACCCGAACGGCCCGAACCGGCAGGGTGGTTATCAGCACGATGCGCGCTTCGCCACGCTGCAGGAACAGGCTCGCGGCGCGCTCTTCGCGCACGCGCAGGTGACGGTCGAACCGCCGGCGCAGATGCTCGATGATCTCGCGGCTTTCCAGCAGACGCTGTTCTCGTCGCGAGGCGTCGAGCGGCTGGCACGAGCGATCCTGTCGGGTTCGCCGCTCCCGGATCCCGACCCTGAGCTGAACGAACTCGAGCAGCAGGGCAAGGCGGTCTTCAACTCGCGCCTGCGCCACATGCCACGGCGGCACGTTGCATCCGAGCACGTCCACGCCCGACGCGACGATCGTGCGGCCCATCGTGCGCTATCACAACATCCAGACCGCGTGTCCGCGCCCGGCGACCGACGGCTTCTCGCCCTGTCCACCGCGGCTCGAGCGCAACGCGCGCACGTACCGAATCACGCTCGCCAACGGCACCATCCAAACCGTCACGACCTCGGATCCTGGACGATTGCTGCTCACGGGCCAACCCGCGGATCTCGGCGTGATGGACGTCACGCAACTCCGCGGCATCGGCAGGACCGCCCCGTACTTCCACAACAACTCCGCCGCGACACTCGAGGAAGTGCTCGACCACTACGACGCGTTCTTCAGGACGCGTGGCTCGGTTGAATCCGCCGCCGAACCTGCCGCCGATTCTTTCGTCGAACGGTCTCGTCATCGATCGCGGATTCGTGGCGGCGGACGAGCGGCCCGCGCTGCTGGCGTACCTTCGAAGGCAGTAGCAGGGAAGGGTCGGCCGATGTTCGCGGGTTTCAAATCGCGGTGGATGATCCCTGCTCGTGCGCGGCTTCGAGTACCTCCGCGACTGGCTTTGCAACCGGCATGAGAGCCCGGCCCATCTCATTGACAAATACAACCAGAGATCGTTGAATGCCCGCACCTATCCGTCGGGCACACCACGCTGTCGTCCTGGACCCCACTCGGTTATCGAAGGAGGGCTG
The DNA here is from genome assembly GCA_963772955.1 of uncultured Acidobacteriota bacterium. Lineage (GTDB taxonomy): Bacteria > Acidobacteriota > Vicinamibacteria > Vicinamibacterales > UBA2999 > Gp6-AA40. The sequence goes on from CAVYZF010000014.1 coordinate 7,681, forward strand.
CCATGCGTCGAGCGTCGAAGGCCGTCGTGACCCTGATGGCAGCCGTCCTGCTGCCATCCCTCGCGTTTGCACAAGGTGCCCTTACAGGCACCGTCAGGGATCAATCGGGTGCCGTGCTGCCGGGCGTGACGGTCGAGGCGTCCAGCCCCGCCCTCATCGAAAAGGTGCGCACGGCCGTCACTGACGGCGCGGGGCAGTATCGCGTCACTGGTCTGAATCCTGGCACGTACTCGCTGACGTTCAGGCTGACCGGCTTCAACATCGTCAAGCGCGAGGGCATAGAACTCAGCGGCACCGCCACGCTGACGATTCCGGTCGACATGCGTGTCGGCGCGCTCGAGGAGACGATCACAGTGACGGGTGAGTCACCAGTGGTCGACGTTCAGACAACCCAGCGCGAGACTGTGCTCAGCGCCGACGTGGTCGCGGCCATTCCGGGGAACCGCTCCGTCGGCACGCTGCTGAACGCCGTCCCCGGCCTGATCGTCAACGACGGCGCACTCGCCGCCTCGCCGACGATGACCTTCTTCGCGGCGCGCGGCGGGCCGATCAACGAAGGGCGCATGGCGATCAACGGCATGACGGTCGCGGCACCATTCAACGGCGGGGGCGTGTCGACCTACATCCTGGATTCGGTCAACGTCGACGAGGTCTCTGTGGCCGTTGGCGGCGGTCTCGGCGAGTCGGACATCGGCGGGCCGGTGATGAACCTGGTGCCGCGTTCCGGCGGGAACGCGTTTCGCGGTCAGGGTTTCATCAACAACGCGGGGGACTGGTCACGGGGCGACAACTTGAACGACGAGCTCCGCGCGGTCGGCATCACGGAGACGCCAGGGATCATCAGCTCCTATGACGCGAGCGTTTCCTATGGCGGCCCGATCAAACGCGACCGCCTGTGGTTCTTTGGCAGCTATCGCAGTCTCGACACGGCATCGCCGGTCCAGGGTGTCGTCGCGAATCGAAACTCCTACGATGCTTCACGCTGGGACTGGGTGGGAGACCCGAGCGTCACGGCGCGCCAACTGCAGGGGCGCGCGTCGTACGTGGGGCGGTTTACGGCGCAGGTCGGCAAACACCGCATCTCGTTCAACCAGGAGTACCAGCGCCGCTGTGAGGGGTCGCCGTTGAAGATTGGCACCGACGGCTGCAACACGCGTGAGGACGGCTGGATCGCGGCAGGAACAGCGACGGTGTCGCCCGAGGCCAATCCAAACTATTTCGGCAACACCCCTTACTACGTGACGCAGGCGATCTGGACGGCGCCGATGACGAACAAGCTGCTGCTCGAGGCCGGCTACACCTGGTTCTCGTTCAAGGGCGGAACGACGGGCAGGGTGCCGCCGGACGGGATTTTCGATCTGATCTCGGTGACCGAGCAGTCCACCGCGATCAATTCGGCGACGGGCCTCCAGTTTGCTCCGCGGGCGAACTTCGTTTATCGGGGAGTCCCGACGGCCAACCCCAACTACGCCAACCCGAACAGCTGGCGCGCCTCGGCGTCGTATGTCACCGGGTCACACTCGATGAAGGCCGGCTACCAGGGCGCCTACATCCGGGTCAATTGGTGGTTCCTCGTTCCCGATTCGCAGTTGTCTTACCGGTTCAACCAGGGCGTGCCGAATCAGTTCACGTTCCGGCTGCCGGAGTGGCATCAGGCGGACCGCACGTCGACATCGGCGATGTATGTCCAGGACACGTGGACGCGTGGCCGATTGACGCTTCAGGGCGCGCTTCGATACGACCGCGCCTCGAGCTTCAGCCCGGCGGAACACAATGGGACGGAGTTGACGTCGAAGTTCAACGCGGCGCCAATCACTTTTCCGCGAACGCCCGGCGTCGACGCGTTCAACGACATCACGACGCGCTTTGGTCTCGCCTACGACGTGTTCGGCAACGGCAAGACGGCGCTGAAGTTCAATCTCGGCCACTACCTCGATGCCGCGACGAACGACAGCGAGTACACGAGCAACAGTCCAGCGACGCGTATCGTTCGCATGGCCTCGCGAAACTGGGGAGACACGAATAACAACAAGGTGGTCGACTGCGACATCATGAACTTTGCCGCTAACGGCGAGTGCGCGGTGCTCACCGGCGACGCCGTGAACTTCGGTGCGGTATCCGGCAACGTCACGCAGGTGAACCAGGCGACGCTCACAGGTTGGGGTGTCCGTCAAAACGACTGGCAGTGGGGAATCACCGTACAGCAGGAAGTGATCCCGCGCGTGTCAGCGGAAGTGGCCTACAACCGCCGCTGGTTCAAGGGGAACAAGGTTACCGATAATACGCTTCGCGGTCCGAACGACTATCAGCCGTTTACGATCCTGGCCCCGCAGGATTCGCGGCTGCCGGGTGGCGGCGGCTATCCGATCTCGCTGTCCATGGTGACGGCGGCGGGCAACGCTCGAGGGACGCAGAACTACGTGACGTTCGAGACGGACTTCGGACCGGAGCGCACGCAGTACTGGCACGGGGTCGATCTCACGCTGAGCGCGCGTCTCCGTCAGGGGCTGACGCTGCAGGTCGGAACGCAGACCGGCCGGTCGGTCGAAGACACGTGTGAGATGGCACAGGTGCTCGATTCGACGGCCGCACCGATCTTGTTGACGAACCTGTCGACGGTGAAAGACCTGCGCAATTGCCGCGACGTCGACCCGTTCCAGACGACTGTGCGGGGACTCGCGTCGTATACCATCCCCAAGGTCGATGTGCTCGTCAGCGGTACGGTGCGCTCACAACCGGCGTTCGAGCGGATCGCCACGTGGCAGGTGCCAAACACGGTGATCCAGAGCATCATCGGACGGCTGCCACCAGGAGGTCTCGCCACCGGCAACACGAGCATCGAGATCCTGGACAACGACCATCGGTTGTTCGCGGACAACCGGAGAACGCAGATCGACATGCGATTCGCGAAGATCCTCCGGTTCGGGTCGAGGCGCGCCGATGTGGGCGTGGACCTCGGCAACCTGCTGAACACCAACTACGCGACGACGTACGAGAACACATATCAGTACAGCGCCGGCAATGCGGCGATGGGCGGCACTTGGAACAACCCGACGGCAATCTACACAGCGCGGTTCGTCCGCTGGAACCTGACGGTCGACTTCTGAGGTGTTAAGTGGCGTCGTTCACAGTTCACAGTTCACAGTTCACAGGTGAGGCTCATGCGATACGTCTTCATGTTCCTGCTGCTCGTCGGCCTTGCGACGATTGATGCGCGTGCACAGAACCAGCAGACCGACTGGAACAAGCCGTTCCCGCCGCACAAGGTGATCGGGAATGTCTACTACGTGGGCTCCGAGCAACTCGCGTCCTTCCTGATCACGTCGCCGGACGGGCACATCCTGGTCAACAGCAGCTTCGAGACCACGGTGCCGGTGATTCGCGCCGCCGTCGAGAAACTGGGGTTCAAGTTCACGGACATCAAAATCCTGCTCGGCAGCCACGCTCACGGCGATCACATGCAGGGCGACGCGCTCGTCAAGGAGCTGACTGGCGCACAGGTCGTGGCGATGGAGCAGGATGTGCCCGCCCTTCGCAACATGCGGTCGGGCGGCAAGGAGCATCCGATCGATCGTGTGCTGAAGGACGGCGATGAAGTGAAGTTGGGCGGTACGACGCTGACTGCGCGTCTAACGGCCGGTCATACCAAGGGCTGCACCACGTGGACGCTGCGCGTGCAGGATGGCGGCAAGACCTACAACGTCGCGATTCTCGGCAGCATCGGCGTCAACCCGGGCTACGTGCTCGTGAACAACAAGGACTACCCGGACATCGCCGCCGACTACGTCAAGAGCTTCAAGGCGCTGCGCTCGCTGCCCGTGGATGTCTTCCTCGGCGCGCACGGATCCTTCTACGACCTGACCACGAAGTACGCGCAACTGGAGAAGGGGGGCAGCAATCCTTTCGTCGATCCCGAGGGCTTCAAGGCCCATCTGGACCGGCAGGAGAAGAATTTCACCGCGCGGCTCGACGAGCAAAAGAACGCAGCCACGAAATGATCACCCGCCGCGATTTCGGAAAGACCATCGGTTCGTTTGCCGTCGCAGGCTCTGTCAGCTCTAGTAGAGGCGGGTCTTTAGACCCGCCTGAGACTCTGTGCGACCTCAGCGCCATCGAGCTGGCTGCACGTCTCAAGAAGCGCGATGTCTCCGCGCGCGATGTGATGGCCGCGCACCTGGCTCGAATAGAGCGGGTGAACCCGAGGGTGAACGCAGTGGTGACTCTCGTGGCGGAACGAGCAATGGCCGACGCCGCGCGTGCCGACGAAGCGCTGGCGCGCGGCGGCATCGCTGGACCACTCCACGGCCTCCCGGTTGCGCACAAGGATCTCGTCGACACGGCCGGCATCCGAACGACGCGAGGCTCTCCGTTCTATCGCGACCGCGTGCCGACCCGCGATGCGCTCATCGTGTCCCGCATTCGTGCCGCCGGCGCGATCACCCTCGGGAAGACCAATACGCCGGAGTTCGGCGCGGGCTCGCAGACGTTCAACACGGTGTTCGGTGCCACGCGGAATCCTTACGATGTGAGCAAGACGTGCGGAGGCAGCAGCGGCGGTGCGGCCGTCGCGCTCGCGTGCGGCATGGTCCCGATCGCGGACGGCAGCGACACCGGCGGTTCGCTCCGCAACCCGGCAGCCTTCTGCAACGTCGTCGGCATACGGCCGTCTCCCGGACGTGTCCCGACCGAATCCGGATCGTGGTCTGCGCTCTCGGTGTCCGGGCCGATGGCGCGTTCCGTTGCCGACGTGGCGCTGTTCCTCAGCACGATCGCCGGGCCAGACCCGCGCAGCCCGCTCTCGATCCAGGAGGATGGCGCGCGGTTTCGCGCGCCGCTCGGCCGCTCGTTCAAGGGCGTTCGCGTGGCGTGGTGGAAGGGGCTCGGCGGAATTCCATTCGAGCCCGAGATTCGACGCGTCGTTGACGGGAGCCGCCGCGTCTTCGACGAGCTCGGTTGCGTCGTCGAAGAGGCCGAGCCCGATTTCACGGGAGTGGACGAGGCGTTCAAGATCCTGAGATACACCTCCAACTACTCACAGTACGCGCCGCTCGTGCGCGAGCGTCCCGAATGGGTGAAGGACACGATCAAGTTCGAGGTGGCTCAGGCCGAACGGCTCACGGCTGCCGACGTCGGGCGCGCACAGACCCGGCAGGCGCAGGCGTACGAGCAGAGTCGTCAGTTTTTCGAGAAGTACGAATATTTCGTGCTGCCCGTGACGCAGGTCTCGCCGTTCGATGTCACCACCCCGTACCCGACGCAGATTGCCGGCACGCCGATGGGCGACTATCTCGACTGGATGCGATCCTGCTGGTACATCTCCTTCATGAGTAATCCGGCGATGTCGGTCCCGGTGGGATTCACTGCCGCCGGTCTTCCGGTCGGCATTCAGATCGTTGGCCGCCACCGCGACGAGTGGAGCGTGCTGCAGATCGCGCACGCGTTCGAGCAGGCGACGAAGCACGGGCTGCGACGCCCACCACTCAACGAGTAGCCCCCGGGCAGACATACACATGCGATCAGAAGCGAGCCTGGCTCGCGCCGTCTCGTTCCCTCGCGTCATCAATGTCGACGATCTCAGGCGCCTGGCGCGGCGCCGTCTGCCGGCGGTCGTCTTCGCGTACATCGACGGTGGCGCGGAGGACGAGGTCACGCTGCGCGAAAACGTGGACGCCTTTCGCGAGATCACGTTTCGACCTCGCCAGTGTGTCGCGGTCCCGAAATGCGATCTGCGTACGACGGTGCTGGGCACCGAACTCGCAGTGCCGTTCATGCTCGCGCCGGTCGGCTTCTGCCGCATGTTCTATCCGCGCGGCGAGCTCGTCGCCGCGCGCGAGGCGGGCGCGGCCGGCACCGGCTACATCCTGTCAACGTTCTCCGGCACTCGACTCGAGGAAGTCCGCCAGGGTACCAAGCGGTCCGCTCTGGTATCAGCTGTACGTGCCAGGCGGCCGCGCGGTCGCCGAAGCGACGATCGCCCGTGCAAAAGCTGCCGGCTACACCGCGCTCGTCGTGACGATCGACACGCCCGTCGCCGGCATGCGCGAGCGCGACTTTCGCCATGGCGTGAGGCATCTGCTGCAGGGCAAGTTCTGGGCGAGCGTGCCGCACTCCGGTCAATTCATCACGCGTCCGCGCTGGGTCATGGACTTCCTTGCCGACGGCGCACCACGAGTGTTTCCAAACGTCGAATTGCCCGGCGTGGGGCCGATGCCGTGCGGCGACGTGGGCGCGTTACTCGAGCAGACGCTGGTGACCTGGGACGACCTGCGATGGATGCACGACGCCTGGAAAGGCACGCTCATCGTCAAAGGTGTTCACACGGGAGACGATGCCCGGCGGGCGATCGATGCGGGGGCGAGCGCCGTGATTGTGTCCAACCACGGCGGACGACAACTTGATGGCGTGCCGGCGTCGCTGCGCTCGCTGCCCGAGGTTCTCGCGGCCGTGAACGGTCAAGTCGACGTGTTGATGGACGGCGGCATCCGTCGCGGCGGCGACATCGTCAAGGCGCTGTGCCTGGGTGCGAAGGCGGTGTTGATCGGACGCGCGTATGCCTGGGGACTTGGCGCTGCTGGAGGGCCTGGTGTCGCGCGTGCCATCGAGATCCTGCGGACCGATCTGGTGCGAACGATGAGGCTGCTCGGGTGCGACTCGATCACGAAACTGGATCGCTCGTATGTTGACATCCCTCGCGACTGGCAATGAGAAGTTGGCAGTTCACCGTTCACAGCGGGCGGTACGAAACGTTCGCCCCGCGTGCGAGTGTCCGCTGTGAACCGTGAACCGTGAACTGTCTACTGTGTAGCGTCTCCCCCATCAACCATGACGTTCTCGACGATGCCGGCACCAGCACGTCTGAACGCCGCAGCCGCCTGATATTCAGGTGACTCGAAGCAGGCAACGCCCTGCTCGAGGGTCGGGAACTCGATGACCACGAAGCGGTGGAAGTCGTGGGGCCCTTCGTTGATCTTGTAGCGGCCGCCGCGCGCGAGGACCTTGCCTCCGTGCTTTGCGATGATCGCCGGCACCAGATCCGTGTACTTCTTGTACTGAACCGGATCGGTGATCTTCGCGCGTGCTACCCAGTAGGCGACCGTCTCAGGGTCAGGGTTTCGCCTCGTAAACGATGCGCCCGCCGATCATCGTCATCACGGGTGCGATGTCCTTGATCTGGTCGGCGGGAATCGTCAGGTAGTCGCGGTCGAGCACGACGAGATCGGCCAGCCGTCCCGCCTGAATCGATCCGAGATTGTTTTCCTGGAACACGAGGAACGCATTCCGGCGCGTGTGGGCGATGAGCGCGTCTTCGCGGCTGATCGGCTGGCGCAGCGCCTTCGTGCCGCCCACCATCTTGCCGGTCACCGCCCAGTACAGCGTGGTGAACGGCAGGATCTGATTCGCGCGGCTTCCGTCGCTCCCGAAGCCCCAGAGGACGCCGCTCTTCTGAATCGTGTCGAGCGGCGCCATGTCGTACGCCGCGTCGCCAAACACGCGCTGGTTGATGCCGCCGTTGATGACGCCCCAGGGATGCACGGCCGCGTACATGCCGAGTTCTCGCATGCGCGCGAGTTGCGTCGCGTTGAGCTGATTCACGTGCGCGAGCACCCAGCGCAGGTTCTTGATCGGGTACTGCTTGTTGATCGCCTCGATCTGATCGAGGAAGCCGTCGATGGTGTCGGTCAGGTTGGCGTGGACGTGGAGCGGCAGGTGGTCCTTGGCGATCTCGGTTGCGATCTTGCGCCACAGTGCCAGTTGCTCCGGCTTCGGATCGGACTTCTTGATGAACATCGGATCGTGCAGCGGGCCGTAGACGCTCTCGCCGTAGAAGATGTCATCGACGTAGTTGTTGCCCTGGAACAGCTTCATCTCGGCGATGCGCGGAAGCGCGCGATCGATCTGTTCGGCCGTATTGCCCATGCCCACGCCGTTGATGCAGTAGGTGCGGACGTTGAGTTTGTCCTCGGCCGCCCACTTCTTGTAGAGCCCGATCAGGTCGGCATCGCAGCCGGCCACGCCGAACGCGGTGAGCCCGGCTCGATTGAGGTCCTTGATCATGCTGAGCGTGCTGGCCTCGACGGCGGCTGGGGCTGCCTGCGGGAGTTTCCCGACGAGCGCGCGGAAGCCGTTCTCGGTAATCCGGCCTGTCGGGTGTCCCGCGCTGTCGCGCACGATCGAATCGTTCGCCGGGGTCTTGTCGTCGATGCCCATCGCCTGCAGCCCGCGGCTATTGAGGTACGCCTCGTAGTACGAGGCCTGCAGGAAGACAGGGTTGTTCGGGACGACCTTGTCCAGCTCTTCACGAGTGAACGGACGCGGATCGTCTGCGAACTGCTCGATCGCCCATCCGCCGAGGTTGTAAATCCATTCGCCGGGCGCGACGGCCTTTGCGCGCGCGCGCAGCTTCTCGAGCGCGACGGCTCGCGACCCGACTCCATCCCACCGCACCTCCCACTGCCACGTCGTTCCGGCGCGCGTCAGGTGCATGTGGTTGTCGATGAGCCCCGGAATGACGGCACGTCCGCGCAGATCGATCCGCCGTGTGGCCGGCGAGGCAAGCTTCGCGACGTCAGCGTCGCTGCCGACCGCGACGATGCGATCACCGCGGATGGCGACGGCCTGGGCGATCGAGAAGCGCTCGTCGACGGTGATGATCTTCCCGTTCGAGAGGATGACGTCTGGCGCGGGCTGCTGAGCAGGTAGTATGGCGACGGCACTCGCCAGCGCGAGCGCCACAAGGATTGCCGACCGTCTCATGTGTCCTCCGGCCATTACGGCTGCCCCAATCTATGGCTATTTCCTTCCGACAATCCCTCTGCGGCGGTTGACAACCCCTCCACTGCGGCGATAATCGGTGCCTGTCAGCACATCGCACTCTTAAAACAGATCTGGAGACCGGCATGAAAGCCCTCCGATTCCTTATCGTGGCGATGTTCGTGATGAACACGTCGATCGCCGCGCAGTGGCTGAAGTATCCAACGCCAGACATTCCGCGGACGGCGGATGGCAAGCCCGACATGTCGGCGCCAACGCCTCGTCAGTCGAATGGCAAGCCGGTTCTCGCCGGCCTGTGGCGTCCCGCGCCCGGCATCGTGGGCGACATGACGCGCGGCATAAAGAGCGGAGAAGTGGTTCCGTTCCAGCCGTGGGCGGAGACGCTCTTCAAAGAGCGGCGCGCGAACGATAGCCGCGACGATCCGACCGCCAGCTGCGTCGTCGGTGGCGTGCCGCGCTCGGACTTCGTGGGCTATCCCTTCAAGATTATCGAGCGGCCGGACATGGTGGCCATCCTGTACGAAGCGGTGCACTCCTACCGTCAGATCTTTACCGATGGACGTGCGCTGCCGAAGGAGCCCAATCCCGCCTGGTTCGGCTATTCGGTTGGGCGTTGGGACGGAGACGTCTTCGTCGTCGAGTCGAGCGGTTTCAACGACAACGTGTGGCTCGACAACGCAGGGCGGCCGGCGACGGAGCAGTTGAAGGTGACCGAGCGCTTCGTGCGGAAGAACTTCGGTCAGATGGAAATTCAGGTGACGATTGACGACCCGAAGGCCTACACGAAGCCGTGGTCGGTCACGCAGCAACTCGCGTTTCAGGCAGACACGGAACTGCTGGAATACATCTGCAACGAGAACAACAAATACTTCGAGATCATCCCGAAGGCGACGGGGGAGCGGGGCTCGCGATGAGAAGAGCGATGAACGGCGTCTGTGTCGCGCTTGCGCTCGTTGCTCTCGCGACTGCCGTGCCGGCGGCGCAGTGGCTGAAGCAACCGACGCTGGGCATTCCGCGCACTGCCGACGGTAAGGCGAATCTCACCGCGCCCACGCCACGCCTGCCGGACGGCAAGCCCGATCTGTCAGGGCTGTGGCAGCCGGCTGCGATCCTGATCGGCGACCTCGCCGCGAATCTGCCTCCTGGCTCGGTTCCGTACCAGCCGTGGGCGGAGAAGCTCTATAAAGAGCGGCGCGCCAACGATGGCCGCGACGATCCCACCGCGAGCTGCATCGTCGGCGGCGTGCCGCGATCGGACGCCGTGCCGTATCCGTTCAAGGTCCTTCACGAGAAGAATCTGGTCGTGATCCTGTACGAGGCCGTGCATTCGTACCGACAGATCTTCGCGGATGGCCGCCCGCTGCCAGCGGACATGAACCCGTCGTGGTTCGGCTATTCCGTCGGGCGATGGGACAAGGACACACTCATCGTCGACACCGCCGGGTTCAACGACAAGGGCTGGCTCGATAACTTCGGCAAGCCTGCGACCGACAAGTTGCGAGTCACCGAGAAGTTCGTGCGCAAGGACTTCGGGCACATGGACATCCTCATCACGATCGATGACCCCGGTGCCTACACCAAGCCGTGGGACGTGGTGCTGCCGCTCATTCTGCGCCCGGACACGGAACTGCTCGAGTACATGTGCAACGAGAACAACAAGTACTTCGAGATCATCCCGAAGGTCGGCAGCAAATAAGGAGCCTGCGATGCGTACTGTGATCGTGTTCGTAGCCGGACTCGCGATCGGGACGGCGATGTCGCCGCTCCTGGCGCAGGGAGACCGGTTGTCCGGCGTCAACAACATGAACCACGTGGCGATTGCCTATGACAACTTCGACGAGGCGTTCGACTTCTACACGAAGAAGATGGGCTTCAAGGAAGGGTTCACGGTGAGGAACGCTCAGGGCCAGCCGGCGCTCTCCTACGTTCAGGCCAGCCGCGACACGTTCATCGAGATTCAGCCCGCCAATGCGAATCGCAAGGCGGGGCTCAATCACTACGGGCTGCACGTGGCCGACTTGAAGGCCTACGTTGCCGCGTTGAAGCAGCGCGGCGTCATGGTCGACGAGGTTCGGGAACGGCCTGACGATTCGATGGTCGCGAATGCCACCGATCCCGCCGGTGTGAGGATCGAGATGTTCCAGTTCGGGCCGGGTTCAGCGCAGGGCAAGGCGATCGCGGCCTGGAAGTAGACGTGGACACCGGTCCTCGGTCTCCAGTCTTCAGTCCTCGGTCCGGTCTTGCCATTCTCGCGGCGGTTGCGTGTGCTCTCGACGCTCGCAACCGCCCAGGCGCCAGATATCCTTGCCACCGCGACGCGCGCGATGGGGGCGTCGAATCTCGAATCCATTCAGTACTCAGGCTCCGGCTCGAGCTTCACCGTTGGCCAGGCGCCCGGCCCCGGTGCGCCGTGGCCTCGGTTCGAGTTGGCGAAGTACGTCGCCACCGTGAACTACGCCGCGCCGGCGATGCGGGAGGAGACGGTCCGCCGCGACGTGGACTTCCCGCCTCGAGGCGGAGGCGCAGGTCCATTCACTCCAGCCACGGGTCAGGGTGGCATGCGACCGATTCCCGGCGACGTGATTCAGAACATCGTTCGAAACGGGCGCACGGATGCGGGGCTCGTTCAGATCTCGATGACGCCTCATGGATTCCTGAAGGCAGCTGCGATCAACAAGGCCCGCATCAACGGCCGTTCCGTGGTGATGACGATCGGCAAGTACAGCGTGACGGGCGTCATCAACGAACAGAGCCTGGTCGAAAGCGTCGAGACGCGACTCGCGAACAACGTCCTCGGAGATGTTGCGGTCAGGACGGTCTTTTCCGGTTACAAGGACCACGGCGGAGTGAAGTTCCCGTCTCACATCGTCCAGACGCAGGGCGGCCATCCAACTCTCGATCTCAACGTCAGCGACGTTCAGCCGAACAGCGCTGCTGCGCGTGCCCTCACCGCTCCGGCACCACCGTCTGCCGGACAGCCAGCAGCGGCGAAGACCGAGGCTCAGAAAATCGCGGACGGTGTCTGGTTCCTCGATGGCGGCGCGCCGATGAGCGTCCTCGTCGAATTCAGCGATCACGTCGTCATCATCGAAGGGCCGCAGAACGACGAGCGCACTGAAGCCACGATCGCAGCGGTCAAGCAACTTCTGCCGGCGAAGCCGATTCGTTACGTGGTCAACACCCACCAGCACTTCGATCACTCGGGTGGGATTCGAGCCTACGTTGCGGCGGGTATTCCGATCGTCACGCACGAGAAGAACAAGCCGTACTGGGAACGCATCCTCAAGAATCCGTTCACGCTCGAGCCCGATCGTCTGGCGCGCGCCAGTCGCAGTCCTGTGATCGAAACGGTCGGGGAGAAGCGAGTCCTGAGTGACAGCTCCATGACGCTGGAGCTCCATCACCTGCAGGGGAATCTTCACGACGAGACGCTGCTCGTCGCGTATCTTCCGAAGCAGAAGCTACTCGTGCAGGCCGACGCGTTTCATCCGCGGCCCGGCGCCAAGCCTCTCGCCGCGCCGCCGCCGTTCACCATCAATCTGGTCGAGAACATCCGCAGGCTGAAACTGGACGTCGAGCGAGTCGTGCACCTGCACGGCGGGATCGATTCGATGGCGACAGTCACTGTAGCGGCGGGCCTTTAGACCCGCCGTCGCCGAGCGCTACGGCGCGATGATTCGGAGCGTCGGGAAGTAGGCCCGATAGCGTTTCGCATCGCGCGTCAGCAGCGTGAGACCTGCGAGCGCGGCGTGCGCGCCGATGTAGAAGTCCGGCATCGGTGTCAGGCGCGTGCCACCGCGCTTGCGATACTTCAGGAAACACTGTCCCGTGAGAAACGCGGCCTCAAAGGGCAGAGGCAGGCGCCGGTAGTAGGTCTCGGGCAGCGCTTCGTCCAGGTCCTCTATCCGCTCGAAGCGAACCGACACTTCGGCGTAGATGATCGGGTTGATGGCGAGCGGGCCACTGCGTGCGGCTTCTGCCAGCATCGTTGCAGACCAGTCACCCCATTCGGCATCGTCGGTGAGGACATCCAGGATGACGTTGCTGTCCACGAGGGTGCCGGTCACGTCAGCCCCGTGTCAGCTTCATGATCTGGTCGGTGGTGATGCGCCGGGTCCCTTTACCGCGCATGTGCTCGATGAGCGCGCGCCCGCGGTCCGGTCGCGTGGGAGCGGACGCTCTCTTCATCCGAACCGCATCGCGGTCGATCTCGAACTCGACCTCGGTGTTCGGGAGCAGGCCCAATTTCTCCCGGATGTTCATCGGGATGGTGACCTGTCCCTTGCTGGTGATCCGCACGGTAATACTCCTACCGGTAAGAGTATTACTGGCATCATCAGGCTGTCAAAGGTCTGGTCCCTTTCTCATTTCTTCGGATTCTGATCGCCGCGCTCACGCCCGAACTGTGGCTCCTTCGAGGTCCCCACAACCTGGATGCGCAGGAGCGTTCCCGAACCTTCCTTGGAAAAGAACGGGTCGACCGGTTTCAACGCCCACCGCTTCCAGCCGCTCATGGTCTGGGAGACTGTGGCCTGGAGTCTCAGCGTGCCGTGAAAATCCACGGTGTCCTGATCGAGGTCATAGCTGCCGGCGAGATCGACTCCTGAACCGGGCACGGCAAAGGAGAGTGATCGGAAGGTGATCACCTCGTTCTCGAGCTTGAACTTGCCCGCCATGACAGAAACCACAGAATCGATTTCGTCGTTCTCTGGCTGGCCTTGACCGCGACGGCTCAGGCTATCGATCTGGGTCTGAATCGTGGAACGCAGAAACTTGCCTTGGGTTATTTCAAATTGTCCATCGAGGAGCAGCTTCTCTCGCACCTTGCCTGTTAATGGCGGGATGGCGATGGTTGTCTTCAGGGAGATCTTTCCCTGCATGAAAGGTGCACCTTTCATGGCGAGCGTGAGAATGTCGCGAAGGTTTCCGGCCGGCATCGAGACGTCCAGGCTGATGGTGCGGCGAATGTCTCCGTCATGCTTGAGGATGCCACCGCTGGTCGTGAAGGTGGTCGAGCCAAGAGTGCCGTTCACCGGCTTCAGGATGGTGTTGCCGTTGGTGCCATCCACGAGCACTTCGAAGGTGGTTCGCAGAGGGACTGGATTGCCTGCCTGCTTCAGCCTGAAATCCGGGACGGTGGCTTCACCGCGGGCATCGACCGACGAGAGACTGCCCTCGAATTGTCCCGTCGAATGGAGAATGCCGGCGATGCCGGAGAAGACTCCCAGATCCGCGTTGTCGAAGCGATAGTCTCCACTGATGGGTGAATCTCCAGGTTCGCCGGCAACCCACGGTCCGAACGTGCCCGTGCTCTGAATCTCCCCGGGCGGCTTGGCATTCGTCAACGCAGCCTCGTATTTCATCGCCACGTTCTCGCCGGCGGATTCCAGTCTGATTCGATGAATGTCGAAATGGAGGGGAGTCTTCTGACGGTCTTTCGGCAGAATCGTCAACGCGGCGTTCGTGACGATCACTTCTTCGAAGAGAACCCTTGGCGGCGATCCCCTGTCAGCCTCGGCGTCGACGACTTTCTCGTCGTCGCCGGGGTTGAGTTGTGGCCGTTCGCCTTTTGGCGGCACATTGATTTCCATGCCGTCAATGGTGACGAGGCGTACGATCGTCGTCTCATCGAACACTGTTCCCAGATCCACGTCGAAACTGAATGTCTTCATCGAGAACATTGGCGGAAGATCGCGACGGCCCTTGTGGCGCAACAGCACGCCGTCACCTTCGACACCGACCCGCACACCGCGGCCGCGTCTGAACAGCATCTGTACGGGCGAGAATTCAGGCATCCGCACACGAACGGCAGCCAGTTCGACGTCGCTGTCGAACCGGCTTTGCAGGTAGGCAATCGCCTGCGTGCGGATATAAGGCTCGAGACGATTGGCGAGGACGTAACCCGCCACCGACAGCGCGACGAGCACCGTCACGGTGACGGCCCCGATGCCGATGAGCCATTTCTTCTTTCTTCCTGTCAACGTGTCTCCCCGCTTACTGTGTGCGAGTCGATCCCGGCGATCGTGCAAGCAGCCGTTGAATCGTTGCCAGCAGCAAGGCCCCAGAACAGGGCTTCGCGAGGACGACATCGCAGCCAGCGGCAGTCGCCTCGTCTCCCTGCGTCACCGCGGCGCCAGTCACCACGACAATTGGTATCTTGGAGGTAGCGGGCAGCTGCCGCAGTCGCCGACACAACTCCAGGCCGTCCAGGTCCGGCATCTCGATGTCGGTGACGACGAAGTCTGGCGCGGTGGGCTGCGCCAGCCTCAACGCTTCTCGCCCTGACCCCGCCTCGAGTACCTGAAAGCCTCCGCGACGAAGGACTTGTGCAAAGAGAAATCGCAGTTGGGCGTCGTCCTCGACTACGAGCCCGAATGGAGTCGCCATGTCACGTTCCTTGCGACAGTGAGCCCCTGGCACGGACTTCATCCATCTTGGCCAGAGCAATCACGGGAATGCCGCGCGTCGAGATGTGAGCCTTGAGACGGGCCGTGGTTTCGCCATCGAGATCAAAGTCCAACACGATGAAATCGGGCATCAGCTCGAGCGCTTTGGCCACGCCGTCGTCGCTGTCATTCGCTTCGCTGGCGCGAAATCCCTCGCTCATCAGATACCCGGCGTAGCCTTCAGTGGCGTCCCGGCGATGAATAATCAGGACATGCAGCGGAGAATCGGCCTGTCGGGGTGCCACATATGCTCCTGTCGGGCGAACCACGGTTCGATCGACATTACGCCTGGAGGGCCCGGCCAGTCGGTCCTGTTTTGAACACCCCTGAGCCGAGGTAAGACGGGGGCCGTGGTCGATAAATCGACGCTGGAGGACGAGCCATGGTGGGCCGAACGCGTCAGCGCCAGCCCACTACCCTGAGGTGAAGCGCCGCTATTTCGCCGCAGCCTTCGCGAAGTCGCCTGCCTTCACGAAACTGATCTTGGCCAGCGCGATGTGTTTCACCAGCGCGGCCTTGATTTCAGCCGGCGTCAGGCTGGCGACGATCGATTCCAGCTCCGCGTCCCAGGAGAGCGTGCGGTTGATGTACGAGACGGTGTTGAGCCTGGTGGCGAGCGAGGGATCCTGCGCCCGCGTCACCTGATTCGACTGCAGCCAGCCGGCCTTCGCCGCCTTTACCTCGTCGTCGGTGAAGCCGTCGGCGAGCGCGCGCGTCAACTCCTCCCTGATCGCGGCCTCGAGGCGTGCGGCGTTCTGCGGCGCGTAGATCGCCTGGATCGTGAAGACGCCGGTTCTGTCGAGCGAACTCGCCTGGAACTGCGACGAGATGCCGTAGCTCAGTCCTTCCTTCTGGCGCACACGTGTCGCGAGCCGCGAGTTCAGGAACCCGCCGCCGAGCATGTAGTTCCCGAGGACGAGCGCCGCGTAGTCCGGGTCCGTGTCCTGGACGTTGAGATTGATCCCGGCGACGAACATCGCGTTCGCCTTGTCAGGCGTCTCGACCGACTGGTTGATCGCCGGGACATCGCGGTAGGTATCGCCCACGCGCGTGAACGGACGTGGCGACTTCCACGACCCGAACAGCTCTGACGCGAGCTTCGAAATCTCCGCCGCATCGAAGTCTCCAACGACAGACAACTCGCCGTTCGACGCGCCGTAGAAGTCCGTGTAGAACTTCTTCGCATCGTCCAGCGTGACCGCTTTGACGTCAGCGATGGACTCCTCGATCGTTGGCACGTAACGCACGTCACCCTTCGGGTACGGCCTCAGATGACGCTGCAACTGCAGCTGGCCCAGCACCTGAGGCTCGCTCTTGGCCTGCTCGAGCCCGGCCAGGCGCTGTTGCCTGAGTTGCTCGAATTCGTCGGCGGGGAACGCTGGCTGCCTGAGAATCTCGGCGGCGAGACGAAGCACTGCCGGCAGATTCTCGCGCGTGGTTTCGATCTGCGCTCCGGCGTTGGTGGTGCCGCCAAAGACGTTGAGACGCGCCTTCAGGCGATCGATCTCGTCCTGAATCTGCTGACGCGTGTGCTTCATGCTTCCGCGCATCAGCATGGCACCGGCAAACTGGCTCGCCATGCTGCGATTGGCCAGGCTCTTTTCGTCACCAAATCGCAGGATCAGGTTGGCGACGACGGTGTCGCCACGCGTCTGCTTCGTCAGCAGCGACATCTTGAGCCCGCCCGCCGGCGATCGTGCCGTGCGCGATTCGATGTTCTTCGGTGACGGATCGAACGCTTCGCCGGCGGCGACGACGGCGCCTCCCTTGTAGTCCTTGAGGAGCGAGACGAGGTCTGGCTTCGGCAGGAATCTCGACGCGATCGGGTTGCGGCGTCGGGATGAACATGCCGACGGTGCGATTGCTTGGCTTGAAGTACTTCGCCGCCACTCGCCGCGCATCGTCCGCGCTCACCGTCCGGAGACGGTCGCGGTGGAGGAAGAGCAGCCGCCAGTCGCCCATGCCGATCCACTCGCTGAGTTGCAGCCCGACGCGATCCGACGAATTCATCTGCAGTTCGATCTGCGTCAGCTGGTTCTGGCGCGCGCGCTCCAGTTCTTCAGCGGTCGGCGGAGTGGTGGCGATCGCTTCGACGATCTTCAACAGGCTGTCGCGCGCGGTGTCGAGCGACTGATCCTGCCGGACCTGCGCTGCAAAGTACGCCGTGCCGGGATCGTGAAGCTGGAAATCTCCGCCGAACACCTGGCTGGCTTGCTTGGTCTCAACCAGCCCTTTGTGCAGCCTGCCGGCAGGTGTGTCGCCGAGCGTGAGCACGACGAGATCGAGTGCCGCGAAATCCGGGTCGGCGCCAGACGGCACGTGGTACGCGGACATCACCCACTGCACGTCACCGACGCGGCGAATCGTCACCGCGCGTTCGCCGTCCTGCGTGGGTTCCTGCGTATAGAAGCTGGGAATCGTGCGCGTTGGCTTCGGAATCGCGCCGAAGTACTGGGCGATGAGCTCGAGTGTCTTTGGCTCGTCGAATTTGCCTGCGACGAGCAACACCGCGTTATCAGGTTGATAGTAGGTGCGGTAGAACGCCTGCAGCCGGTCGATCGGCACGTTCTCGAGATCGGATCGAGATCCGATCGTCGACTTGCCGTAGTTGTGCCAGAGATATGCGGTCGAGAGGACCCGTTCCAGCAGCACATTGGTCGGACTGTTCTCGCCCGACTCGAGCTCGTTCCGGACGACGGTCATCTCGCTGTCGAGATCGGCCTTGGCGATGAACGAGTTCACCATGCGATCCGACTCGAGGTCGAGCGCCCAGCGAAGATTCTCGTCCGTGGCCGCGAACGTCTCGAAGTAGTTCGTGCGATCGAACCAGGTGGAGCCGTTCGGGCGCGAGCCGTGCTCCGTCAGCTCCTGCGGGATGTTGCGATGGCGAGGCGACCCCTTGAACACGAGATGCTCGAGGAGGTGCGCCATGCCGGTCTCGCCGTAGCCCTCGTGGCGCGAGCCGACCTTGTACGTCACGTTGACCGTGATGGTCTGCTTCGACTGATCCGGAAAGAGCAGGATCTGGAGGCCGTTGGCCAGCCGGTACTCGAGTGATGCCTTCCACTGAGGTGACGCGCTCAACACCGTTGGGCAGGTTCTGTGCCGCTGGTTGGCGCGGCCGGTGCAGCCGCCTGACCGGCATGCACGAACGCGGGTGCGAGGGCAGTGAGGGTCCACGCCAGGACAACCGCACGAGTGCTGCGTTTCATCGAGTACTCTCCCTGAAGGAAACGAGTCTACTTCAACTCCCAACCGCCAATTCCCAACTCCGAAACGACTTGCGAGTGGCGTTGGGAGTTGGAAGTTGGGGATTGGGAGTTCGAAGGATAAAGTTCGTCACTCCGATGCGTGCGCTCGTCCCGATAACGCTATCCATCGTCACGCTGCTTGCCGCGTGCGGCGCCAAAAGCGAGCCACCCGCGTCCGCCGCGACAGGATTGGTTCGTCGATCGCGCGAAGGAGGCGGGCCTCGATTTCGTGCACGTCAACGGCATGTCCGGGAAGCTCTACGTGTCGGAGGTTCTCGCTCCCGGCGTTGCGCTGTTCGACTACGACAACGATGGAGATCTGGACGTTTTCTGATCCAGAGCGGGTCGCTCTCGGGAGTCGGGACTCGGGACTCGGAGGCCCGAGTCCGGCGATTCGGGCAGCCGGCTCTTTCGCAACGACCTCGCGATCGATGGCGACGGCACTCGTACGCTGCGGTTCACGGACGTGACGACTCAGAGCGGCATCGTCACCGATGGCTATGGCATGGGCGTCGCCGCGGGGGATTTCAACAACGACGGATGGGTGGACCTGTACCTGACGAAGTTCGACGCTGCCAATCAACTCCTCCAGAACAACGGCGATGGCACGTTCAGTGACGTCTCCAGGAAGAGCGGCACCGATGAGCGCTCGTGGAGTGTCTCTGCGTCGTTCGTGGACGTGAATCGCGACGGCTGGCTCGATCTCTACGTTGGCAATTACATCCGCTACTCGCTCGAGAGCAATACGCCGTGCTTTGGCACGTCGGGCGCGCTCGATTACTGCATGCCGCAGGCGTATCAACCGCTGCAGGATCGGCTTGTACGTGAATCGTGGAGACGGCACGTTCGTCGACGCGAGTGTCAGGTCCGGTATCACCCGGGAATACGGTCCCGCACTGGGCGTGTCCACTGCAGACTTCAACGGCGACGGATGGATGGACATCTACGTCGCCAATGACGGAAAAGAGAATCAGCTCTGGATCAACAAACACGACGGCACGTTCGAAAACGCGGCGCTGCTTGCTGGCGTCGCACTGCCTGTGTCCGGCAAGGCCGAGGCGAGCATGGGCGTCGATGCCGGCGACTTCGACGATGACGGCGATGAGGACTTGTTCGTGACGGAGCTGACCAGTGAGGGCAGCAATCTGTATGTCAACGATGGCTCGGGTGTGTTCGACGACCGCAGCACGCCATCGGGCCTCAGTGCGCCCAGCGTGCCTTTCACCGGTTTCGGCACAGCCTGGTTCGACTTCGACAACGATGGGCAACTCGATCTGTTGTCCGTGAACGGGACCGTCCAGATCATCGAGACGCTGCGGCAGGCGAAGGATCCCTTGCCGCTGCACCAGCGGAAGCTGCTGTTTCACAATCTGGGCGGCGGGCGCTTCGAGGAGGTCGGCGATCGCGCGGGTGACGTGTTCAAGCTTTCAGAGGTTGGCCGTGGCGCTGCTTTTGGCGACATCGACAACGACGGTGATGTGGACGTCCTGATCGGCAACAACAACGGACCCACGCGCCTCCTGATCAACCAGGCGGCGAACGGTCGTCACTGGATCGGCCTGCGGCTTGTCGGTGTCGGTGGTCGAGACATGGTTGGAGCGCGCGTGGAGGTCGTGCGCAAAGGCGCATCTTCCCGCTGGCGTCGAGCGCGCGCGGACGGCAGCTACGCCTCGGCCAACGATCCACGAGTCGTGGTCGGACTAGGCGAGTCTTCGGATCGACCAGATGTGCGCGTCACCTGGCCGGGTGGCAAGGTCGAGACATGGACGCAGGTTGCCGTTGATACCTACACGACATTGAGGCAGAAGCCGTGAAGGCCATTCACGGCTGGCTGGCCCTTGTTCTCGTGGTCGCGCTGACCGCCTGCAATTCGGCGAAGCAGACACCATCGTTGCAACCGGTCGCGCTTCCAGACGTTTCGCGCGCCGCCGAGCCAGTCCAGAAACAGATTCGCGATCGCTATCAGTCGTTGCAGGCCGCAATCGATCGCAAACCTCCCCCATCAGAGCTCGCGACCGCGTACGGCGAGATGGGGACTCTGTTCATGGCCGCGGAGTACTACGACGCCGCAGAAGTGTGCCTGCGAAACGCCCAGCAACTCGATGCCGCGAACATGCGATGGCCGTATTTCCTTGGCCACGTGTTCCGCTACAGAAGCGACCCCGCGAAAGCGGCAGGCTTCTTCGAGCAGGCGTTGACGCACGCGCCACAGGATGTGCCGAGTCTGGTGTGGCTGGCGGACATGAACCTCGCTCAGAACAAGCCGGATGCTGCGCTCGACCCGCTTCGGAAAGCGCAGACGCTGGATCCATCGAGCGGTGCTGTGCTCTACGGCCTCGGGCGCGTAGCACTGGCAAAGCAAGACTATGGACAGGCGGTGAAGTCGCTCGAGGGTGCGCTCGCGATCAGCCCGCAGTCCAACCGACTTCACTACCCGCTGGCCCTCGCGTACCGCGGGCTTGGTCAAAAGGAGAAAGCCGAGGAGCATTTGCGGTTGCGAGGCGAGGTCGATTTGCAACCGACCGATCCGCTGCTGGGCGAGGTGTCTGGTCTGCTCCAGAACGCAGACGCGTACGAGGCGCGCGCGTCGCAGGCACTGGGCGCGAGGCAGTGGGCCGAGGCTGCGACCAATCTGAAGAAGGCGATCGAGTTGGCGCCGGGCAACGCGTTCAGCAGGCTGAACCTCGGAACGGCTCTCTACATGCAGGGCGACGCCGATGGAGCGCTCGAACAGTATCGCGAGGCGGTGAGGCTTTCACCGACATTGGCGCGCGCGCATTTTTCCATCGGTGTGATCATGGAATCGCGTGGACAAGACGCGGAGGCGATCGAGGCGTTCAACGCGGCCATTGCTAGCGATGCAAGCTACGTCGAGCCGCGATTCAGCCTTGCGAATGCACTTCGTCGCGACGGGCGCGTGCAGGAGTCGCTCTCGCAGTATGCCGAGGTGTTGCGCCTGGATCCCGCTGTGTCGCAGGCGAGCTTCGGATACGCCATGGGCCTGGTGCGACTCGGCCGCTACCAGGACGCGAAGTCTCGCCTTGAAGCGGCGATGAAGACCTTTCCGGATCAGCCGGGATTCGCGCACGCATTGGCGCGCCTGCTCGCGGCGGCACCTGACGATCGCGTTCGCGACGGCGCTCGAGCGGTCTCGCTCATGAACGAGTTGATGAAGTCGCAGCAAACGCTGCCCATGGCCGAGACGATGGCGATGGCGCTCGCTGAGTCGGGCCGTTTCGACGAAGCAGCGCGCTGGCAGCAGGATGCGATCCGCGCGGCGAGCGAGAGCAAACGCGAGGATCTCGTTCGCAGGCTCACCGCGAATCTGAAGCTGTATCAGAGTCGGCAGCCATGCCGCACGCCGTGGACGCTGGATGACCCTGTCCATCATCCGATGAGCGGAGGGTAAGATCGCTCCGTGCCCACAGTCCGCAGTGCCGGTCTCGCATGCGCGGTTGCGCTTGGCGTGTACGCCTCGTGGGCAGGCCCGTCACTCAGCGGACAGTCCGCAGCGCCGTTCAGCGACGTGACGTCGCAGTCCGGTCTCGACTTCGTACATGTCAATGGCGCGGAAGGTGGATTGCTGCTGCCGGAAGTGATCGGCTCCGGCGGAGCGCTTTTCGACTACGACAACGATGGTGACTTGGATGTGTTTCTGGTTCAGAGCGGTTCGCTCTCGGGTTCGGATCCCGGACCCCGGACCCGATCCGACGCTCGGGAGCCGGCTCTTTCGCAACGACCTGACCGTCAAGGCAGACGGCACGCGCACGCTGCGTTTCACCGATGTCACGAAGGCGCAGCGGCATCGTTGCGACCGGTTACGGAATGGGCGCTGCGACCGGCGACTTCGACAACGACGGCTGGATCGATCTCTACGTCACGAGCCTCGGGCCCAATCAGTTGTTTCACAACAACGGCAACGGCACGTTCAGTGACGTGACCGTGAAGGCAGGCACGGACGATCCTCGCTGGAGTACCAGCGCCACGTTCTTCGACTACGACCGGGACGGCTGGCTCGATCTGTTCGTCGCCAACTACGTGAACTTCAGGCCGGACATGAAGCGCAACTGTTTCTCGGCCGGCTCCGCCCGCGACTACTGCAACCCTGTGGTCTACGACCCGGTGCCCGACAAGCTGCTCCACAACAATCACGATGGTACCTTTTCCGACGTGAGCGCCCGCTCCGCCGATCGCTCGCGAATCCGGGCGAGGGCTCGGCGTCATGGCGTCGGACTTCAACGGAGATGGCTGGACCGATCTGTACGTCGCCAACGACGGCGATCCGAATCAGTTGTGGATCAACGCGCGCGGCTCGGGCTCGTTCGTCGACGATGCGCTGCTGGCCGGTGTGGCGGTGAGCCGGGCGGGGCAGCCGCAGGGAAGCATGGGCATCGACATCGGCGACGTCGATCGTGACGGCGACGACGATCTGTTCGTCACGAATCTCGACAACGAGGGAAACACGCTCTACCTCAATGTCGGTAACGGGCTGTTCGAGGATCGCACCGCGGAGTTCGGACTCTTCAAGCTTGGATTCACCGGGTTTGGCACCCGCTTCATGGACTACGACAACGACGGCTGGCTCGATCTGGTCGTCGTCAATGGCGCGGTACGGCATTTGAGCAGTCAGTTGCAGAAGGGCGATCCCTATCCGCTGAAGCAGCGCAGCCAGCTTGTTTCGCAACGACCGCGGGAGGAAGTTCGTTGACGTGTCGGACAGCGCCGGTCCACCGTTCGCGCAGCTGCAGGTCGCGCGCGGAGCGGCGACTGGCGATCTCGACAATGACGGGGATGTCGACCTGGTCGTGTTCAACAACAACGGCCCCGCGCGTGTGCTGCTGAACGAGGTCGGCAGTCGAGGTCACTGGCTCGGCGTTCGCGCGTCGACACGCGGTACAAACGTGATGCCGTGCAGACCCGCGTGACGCTGGCCGGTCAGCGTGGCGCGACGAAGATCGTGCAGACCGACGGTAGTTACGGAGTGGCCAGCGACCCGCGCGTGCTCTTTGGCCTTGGCAGCGAGAGCGCAGCGCAGACCGTCCGCGTGCAGTGGGCGGGAGGTCAGGTGGAGGAGTTTCGAAATCTGGCGGTCGATCGCTACTACGTGCTCGAGCCAGGGAAGGCGCCGCGGGTCCAGTAACCATGCGCGATCTCTTCGTGGCATGTGTGATGGCGTTGGCTCTTGCGAGCTCCGGGCACGCGACTGCGCAGGAGCCGGCTGCGACCGAGATCGCCCCGGCGCGAAATGGTCTGCGGGCGGTTCCGCTGCCGCGACTCGACGATCTCGAGCCGGCTGTCTCCGATCAGATTCGTGAACAGCAGCGAGTGCTCGTGGCGAGTGGAACGAGCGCGGGCTCGAAGCTGGCGGATGGCTACGGGCAGATCGGCCGTGTGTTTCACGTCTACGAGTTCTTCGATTCGGCAGAAGCCGCCTATCTCAACGCCGTTCGTCTCGCGCCCAACGATGCCACGTGGCTCCATCTTCTCGGCTACATGTACCAGCAGACCGGCCGACTCGATGCGGCGGCCGAGCAGTTCGAGGGGGCACTACGCGTGCAGGCGGACGATCGCGCCGCGACCGTGCGTCTGGGGCAGGTGTATCTCGGCCTGAATCGCCTGCGGGAGGCGCGCGAGCAATTCCAGAGCGTTGAAGCCGTGTTCCCGATGCTGTCGCGCAATGGGCTCGGTGAGGTCGCGCTTCGCGAACGCCGTTACGACGACGCGGTGTCGCACTTCCGCGCCGTGCTCGCACGCGTGCCGCAGGCGACGTCGGTCCACTACTCGCTCGCGATGGCGTATCGCGGGCTGGGCCGGTTGGACGAGGCGCGATCGGAGCTGGAGCGGCGGGGTCCGGGCGGACTCAACATCGGCGATCCGATCGTGGACAGCCTCCAGACGTTGGTTCGAGGAGAGCGCGGCCTCGTTGCTCAGGGCAGGAAGGCGTATGAGGCCGGCCAATACAAAGAGGCTGCGGTCGCATTTGCGAAAGCGATCGACGCCGCACCGTCGAGCGCGACGGCGAGAGTCAATCTTGGACTGACGCAACTGCAGTTGGGGAACACGGCCGCGGCGATTGCCACCCTGCAACAGGCCTTCGATCTTGCGCCGGAGGACGCGAACGCGAGCCGTGAGCTCGTTCGCGTCCTGTTGCGCGCCGGTCGCCCGGAAGACGCCATTCGCGTGCTGGCGAAGTCACACTCCGTCAACGCGGATGACGAGGAGACGCTCGTCAGCCTCTCGATCCTGCTCGCACAGCAGAACCGCTTTCGTGAGGCGGTCACCCTGCTGGCTGAAGGCAATCAACGCTTCCCCGAACGCACGGCGACGGCGACGACGCTCGCCAGGCTGCTGGCCTCGTCGCCGGACCTGTCTGTTCGCGATGGCGGGCGTGCGCTCGATCTCGCCAATGCCGTGCACAGCGTCGAACCGACACCGGTGCATGGCGAGACGATCGCGCTCGCTCTCGCGGAGCTCGGACGATGTGATGAGGCGTTGTCCTGGATGAAGCGAGCGATCGCCGAGGCCGAGCAGGAGAACGATGCGGCTGAAGCCGCGCGGCTCAGAGGCGAGATGACGAAATACGAACGGGTTCCCTGTCGTGCAGTAGGCAGTAGGCAGTAGGCAGTAGGCGGATCGAACCGCTTGCTGCCTACCGTCTACGGCCTACCGCCTACTTCAAGCTTCTAGAAATCAAACTGCACGCTGAACTTGAACAGTCGCGGCAGCAGGATCGACGTCGGATGCCGCCACGCCGGGATCGCCGTAGACGTCGATACGCGACGTTCTCGCCGATGACCGAGTTCGAGTTCAGTCACGTTGTAGAAGTCGAAGTTGACGTTCGTGCGCGTTCCTGCCCACTCGGAAGAGCTTCGACACGCGGAAGTCGAGCTGGTTCAGCCGTTCGACGAAGAGCTCGCCCGGCTCGACGATCTGGAACGTCTTGAACGGGATGAACGGGCCTGGAGACCCGGCAGACGCCAGGAATGACGCCGTAGTTCGCGTTGGCCTGCGACGACGGCGCCCGGCAGGTTCTGGAGCGTCCCGCTGATCTGCACGTCGATCTTCGGAATCGTGTAGGCGGCCAGGCCCTGGACTGACGTGCGGAACCCGTTGTTCTGCTCGCAGAACTCGCGCGGCCTCGCGGCGAAGAAGAACGCGCGCGTCGGGTCACCGAAGAACGTGTGGAGCATTTCCGGCAGGTCGTCCACGACGTCGCAGTCGTTGAGTGACCTGTCGTCCCGTGCCGAGGCCGCCCTGCAGGAGCAGACCGTTCTGCAGCCGGGCGTTGACGGTGATGTTCACGCCGTCGAAGTGCTCGGTCTGCTTGCCGTAGTTGTTCGACAGCGTGACGAAGTAGCTCTGCGCCGCGGCCGTCGGGCTGAGGGCCATCCCGGTCAGCGTATATCCGCCGCCGTTCGGCAATCGTGAGTCGCGGGCGCGGTAAGCGTGACCGGTGTGTAGCTCGCAGGCGTGACGCGAGAGGTCATCCATGACGCGAATGTTGCCGTACCACCGGCGGGCGTACTGCACCTCGACCGACATGCGCGGAATGATCTCCTGCTGGACGCTCGTCGTGAACTCCCAGTTGAAGGACCGCTTGCCCCAGCCCGTCATCAGGTCCGGGTCGTAGCTGGTGCCGGGTGATGCCGATCCCGAAGTTCGGGTTGTCCAGCGCCCCGCATTCGCCGTTGAGTCGCGAAGTTGTTCAGATCGCAGTCCGGAACGAAGTCGCGGTTGGCGTCAGCCCACGTGCGCTGTGCGGTCTGGTTCGACAGGCTCGAGGATCGGATTCGGCGCGTCCGAGACCTGCGCGGCGCCGAATCCCGTGGTGCCGAGGCCCTCGAGGTACTTGTTGAGCGTCACCTTCAGCGCCGTCTTCCCGTTGCCGAACACGTCGTAGGTCGCGCCGAGCCGCGGCGTGATGTCGTTCCAGCTCAGGTTGTCGATCTCGTGGTACTGAGATGTTCAGGTTCCGTCCGAAGAACGTGCCCGAGATCGCCTGCGCCGGGAAGCTGTTCTTGAAGGAGTCCGAGCCGGAGGGCGCCCGACAGCGTCCACCGTCCGGTCGTCCACTTGTCCTGCGCGAAGAGCCCCATGTCGCGATTGACGTTGACCTGCACCGTGCGCGGCACGATGCGGTAGCGTGATCGACGTGCGGCACCATCGAGGTGAAGTCGTAGCTGTACGGCGTCGCCGGCGAGCTGTAGGTCGTGTTCTCGTGATGCAGGAACGCGTTGTTGAAGCCCGACCTTGAAGCGTGTGGGAGCCGGTGATGTAGGACACCGCTGCCCGGTAGTGGATGTTCCAGTTCCAGGAGTTGTTGTAGGTCGGTCGCCGCACGATAGGTCAGCGGCGCACCCGTGACCGGGTTGAGGGTGTCGGTGACCGAGATCATGCCGGGCTCGAGGTGGTCGATGTTGCCCAGCTTGCCGACCTGCGGCTCCATGCCGCCCCAGCGCTCGACGCGGTGGATGCCGCTGGCTTCGATCAGCAGCTTGTTGCTGACCGGCGTGCTCCAGTCCACGGTGACGAAGCGCTGCAGCGGGAACCGGCGATCGTTGCCGGCCTCGGGTGAGGTCACGGCTCCGCCGGGCCCGGGCCGATGCCGGTCGTGCAGGCGCAGAAGTTCTCCTGGTCGAAGGTCATCCCGAACTTGTGCTTCGGCGATCGCCTGCCACGTGAGGCGGGCCTGGTAGATCGTCTGCTCCTGATGGAGGATCGCCTGGTCCGTCGACGGCACGTAGTCGAAGCGATCCAGCTTGTTCGCGTTCTGGTTGAAGAACGTGCCCGCGACGTAGTTGTCGGCGAAGAGCGAGCGCCCGGACAGGAAGAACCAGAGCTTGTCGCGCATGATCGGTCCGCCAAAGCCAGGATTGAAGTCTCCGTTCGCCTTGATGGTGCCAGGAACCGCCAGCCCACGCTGCTGCACGTCGCTGCCGGTGAAGTTGTCGCTGGCCAAGTCCTGGTTCGCGTAGCTGGCGACGATCGGTGCCGCTGAAGCGGTTGCCGCCGTCGCGCGGGATGAAGTTGATGCGCACGCCGCCGGTCGCGGCCTGCGCGTCCACGCCCGAGACGTCGATGGCGAACTCCGCCGTGCCCGGTCGCGTTCGGAACCGCGCCACCGCCCCATCCGCCGGCGATCCCCGAGCTGAGCGCCACGCCGTTGACCATCATGCGCTGGTCTGAGGTTCGACCTCCGTTGGCCTCGAGCGATGCGACTTCCTGGACGACCGAGCCACCCACGTCCTGGCCCGTGAACGCGCCTTTGCGCACGCCCGGAATGAGCACGCCGACGGTGAACGGTGTGCGCGAACTCGGAATCGCCGAGACGATCTCCTGATCCATGACCGCCTGTCGCGTCGTCGACTGCAGGTCGACGACCGGCGTCTCGCCCGAGACCGTGATCGTTTCCTGCACGCCACCGACGGCGAGGTCGGCATTGATCGTGACGACGGCCGTGCCGCTGAGCGCGACACCCGCGCGGACGATGGTCCTGAACCCAGTCAGCGTGAACGTGACCGTGTAAGTCGCCTGGTCTGAGATCCGGGATGGTGTAGCGGCCCGTCTCGTCGGTCGTCGCGGTACGAACTTTCTCGATCAGTACCGGGCTTGCCGCTTCAACTGTCACGCCCGGCAGCACCGCGCCGGATGCATCCCTGGCGATTCCCGCCAGTGTGGCTTGCGCATACACGACACCCGGCGCGAGCACGAAGAGCATGAACGCCGCCAGCGCTCTCACGATTCCACGCATCAATACCTCCCTGTAGTCGGTCGAACGAGCTGGTGATCGAAATCAGAGCTGTCGTTTCGTCTAGCAATGGAGCCAAGTCGAACATTACGAGGGCGGTGTTGCCCCTGCATAAGGGCGATGATGCTGCTAAGTGTGAGCAGATCGTGCGCGCACCAGTCGGGCTTGTCAAGACAGCGAGGCCGTCGAGTCAATACGCGTTTCTCCTCTGGAACGGATCAGTACGGGCGATACGCTGGCGCACTGCAGCACGCGCTGTCCAATACATCTTTGGCTGCGCTGGTATACCGATTTGATATACAATCCGCGCCCCATGGATCTCAGAAGAGTCAAAGCGTTCATTGCCGTGGCTGAGACCCTGAGCGTCACCAAGGCAGCCGAGCGGCTGCACATTTCTCAACCGCCCCTCAGTCGCCACATCCATCAGTTGGAAGAAGAGCTCGGCGTTACGCTCTTCATGCGCCATCGTCATGGAGTCACGCTGACTGAAGCGGGAGGGCGGCTTCTCGAGAAGGCGAGAGCTCTGGAAGCGGCGGCGTCGGAGTTCGCGCTGACGGCGCGACACGTCTCCTCGGCGGAGGCCAACGAGATCAGAGTCGGCATCGGCTGGGGGCTCTGGGACGTCGTCAACCGCATCCGCGTCGAGTTCGCCCGCACCTACCCGGACGTCACTATTGCCGCAACTGATGCTTATTGCTGGTATGACTCGGACGAGCAGCTGCGCACCGGCTCGCTCGACCTTGCATTTGCGCGGCCGCCGTTCGATTCGGGTTTCGAGGTGTCGGCGCCCATCCTGCACGAGCGCATCCAGGCGATCGTCTCAGACGTGAGTCCATTGGCTGCACGCGATTCCGTTTCGATTCGCGAGCTCGCGACGGAGCCGCTGCTGCTGTGGGATCGGCAGATCGCACCGGTTCTGTACGATCAGATTCTGGATCTCTACGCGCGCGCAGGCGTGGAACCGCGCATGATCCCGACGCCCGGCGCGGGCCCCTTCAACCACGCAGGCATGATGCTCGTGGCGTCAGGGAAGGGCGTCTATCTGGGCTATGGTGTGCCACTTACGGAGCCGCAGCAGCCGAGTGGAGTCGCGGTAAGGCCGGTCAGCGATCGCGACGCAACCACTGAAGTGCGCATCGTCCATCGCAAAGCTGAGAACTCGCTGGTCGTCAGGCGGTTCCTGGAGTGCGTCTGGTGCATGTATCCGCAGGAGCAGTACCTGCCGGTGGCAGTAGGCGGTAGGCAGTAGGCAGTAGGCGCGACGCAGTCAGCGGCGTGGATCGGGCGCGATCGCCTCGAGACGCGCCAGCGCTTCGGTGAATTCCTTCCGCTCAGGGTGTCGCGCGGCCCCCTCACTCAGACGACGCCGCGCTTCTTCGTATCGCTTCAGTTGAACCAGTGCCATCGCATATCCGAACTGCGCTTCGGCCGCGCGCGGGTCGATCGACATGACGCTCTCGTACTGAGAGAGAGCAGCCTCGGGGCGGCCCGTCTGTCGCAATAACTCGGCGAGGCGAAGCCGCGCCTCGACGTAGTCCGGCTGGTATCGCACAGCGGTCGAGAAGCGCTCGGAGGCTTCCTGAGTGCGCCCGCTGATGGCCAGCAGCACGCCGAGGCTGTAGTAGGCCTGCGCGAAGTCCGGTGTTCGCTTGACCGTTTCCTGGAATTGCTCGAACGCGCCGCTCGTATCGCCCGCCAGCGACAGCGCCGTTCCGAGTTTGTGCCGGATCGAAGGGTTGTCCGGTGCGAATTCGAGGCCCCGTCGAAAATGCTCGGCTGCCGTCTTGAAGTCACCACCGTCCATCGCACGAATTCCGCGATTCTCTTCGGCAACGGGGCCCTGAAGCAGCCCCCGTAACTCCGTCATCAACGGGTCGGGCGGACCAACCTCCACGCGACCCTGCTGGCGCAGGTGCGCTTCGGCCTGCGCCGTGTTTCCCAGGCCGCGATAGGCAAGCGCGAGCGGGTAGTGAGCAATCGATTCGCGAGGATCGGCGGCGAGCGCTTGCTCGAACTGATTGACGGCTCTCGCGTACTCACGTCTCGCGAGTGCCGCCTGGCCCAGGCCAAAGAGCGCAGATACCGCGCGCGGTTGAATCATGAGCGCTCTCGTGTAGAGCGGCTCCGCCAACTCAGGTTGCCCTTGATCGAGATGCACTCCGCCCAGCCACACCAGCGTCGCGACATCGTCGGGCTTCATGCTCAGCGCACGCTCGAACGAGGCGACGGCTTTCGCGGGCTCGGCTTTCGCAAGATACACATGTCCGAGGTAGTACGGCCAGCGGACCTCGTTTGGTTCGAGCGCCTGTGCGCGCAGGTAGAAGGGTTCGGCTGCCTCGAAGTATTCGGCGGCCATGAGCAGCTTGCCCGTCTCACCGTAGGCACCAGATCGATATCTGTCGCCGATCTGCTCCTGGACGGCTTTGTCCATCTGCGAGAGATCTGGCAGCACGGCAGGCGGCAGCTTGTTGATGTCCGATTCGATCGGCGGAGAGCGCTGCTGACGGCCGTTCCGTGGGAGGCTCAATCGAGCAGGCGCTGGTGACCAGCAGCGCGACGACGATCGTGGCGAGCGATCTGGCCGGCACAGTCACTTGCCTTCGCCTTCTCGAAGCGTGGTGTATCGATCGATGGCGATCGAAGTCCATTCTTCGGTCTTGCCACCAGGCCAGATCACGCGAACTCGCGAAACGCTCGTTGACTGCCCGAGGCCGACCAGTACGCGCGGATCGTTCGCGGACGCATAGCTTCCATCCGATCGAACACGCCGCCAGAGTGTGGGGCCACCGTCCCGCACAATCCCGACGCGAGCGCCGAGCATGTCGCGAGTCTGGTTTGCGGCCGTACCCGGTGCCGCGCCCACGAGCCGCAGCCCGATCCAGTGATTCTGGTTGCCGATGTTGTTGACGAGCAGCCGCGGCTGGCCGTTGTTGTTGGCGACCAGCACGTCCTCGTCACCGTCGTTGTCGACATCGCCGAACGCGGCACCACGCCCGACTTCCGACAACTCGAACGCGACCCCGCCGCGCGCGGTGACGTCCTCGAATCGTCCCTGACCGGGATTCTTGAACAACATCTTTCGCTGATGCAGCGGAAACGGATCGTTGACGCGCCTCAGTGCCTCTATTGTCTGCACAGCGCCGTTGATGGTGAGGGTATCGAGCAAGCCGTCGTTGTCGATGTCGAACCACGCGGTTCCGAATCCCGTGTATCCACGGCTTGCGGCACCAAGTCCCGAGCGCGCACCCTGCTCTTCGAACAGCCCCGAGCCGTCGTTGACGTACAGGTCGTTCCCCTCGCCGGTGAGATTCGTGACGAACAGGTCTTCGTCGCCGTCGTTGTCGAAGTCGCCAGCGTCGACGCCCATGCCGGACTTGGCTTTCCCGTGCGCACTCAGCGCCGTGCCTGACAACAGCCCGGTGTTTCTGAACGTGCCGTTGCGCTGGTTGATCCAGAGCTGATTGGGCTGACCGTCGTTCGCCACGTAGACATCGATCCATCCGTCGCCGTTGAAGTCGGCCGTCGATACACCGAGCGCTGGACCGAACTCGCGCGCGATCCCCGACACCGTGGTGACGTCACTGAAGGTGCCGTCGTGGTTGTTGCGAAGGAGTCGGCTCGGCTGTGGCTGGTAGACGTTGGGCGAGCAGTAGTCGGGTCGTCCAGAGGGCGTGAAGCAGGGTGTGTTCGACTCGACCCGCCAACTCAGATAGTTGCCGACGAACAGGTCGAGCCATCCGTCGCGGTCGTAGTCGAGGAACGCGCTCGACACGGTCCACGACGAATCGTCGGTTCGGCTTTGCTTCGACACATCGGTGAACGTGCCATTGCAGTTGTTGCGGAACAACTGATTGGGTCCGAGGCTCGTCAGGTACAGGTCAACGCACCCGTCGTTGTTGAAGTCGCCGGCAGCCACGCCCATGCCGTAGCCGCGCGAGACGATGCCGCTCGCATCGGTGACGTCGGTGAAATGCAGCACGCGTGTGCCGTCGCTGTTGACTGTGAGGTCATTGCGAAAGAGCCGGCTGCTCGAACCTCGGGACTCGGGATTCGGGGTTCGGGATCCGAAATTCAAGAGCGAACCGCTCTGCACGAGAAACACATCGAGATCGCCGTCGTTGTCGTAGTCGACCATCGCCGCGCCCGGCGCGATGACCTCGGCGTAATAGAACTTGCCCTCTGTGCCGTTGACGTGACGGAACTTCAGTCCGCTTTCTTCGGCGCGATCGACGAACCAGTCAGACGTTCGACCTGCGGCGCGGGATTGACGCTCGCGTGGCGGAACTGATTCCTTCGGTGCGGCCGCACCGCAGGCAATTGAGGTGAGAAGGAAGAGGGAAGCTGCGAGACGGGACACCGCCCGTGGAGACTGCACTCGGACGACTTTAGCAAAAAAAGGACCCGCCTCCGAAGAGGCGAGTCCTGAACAAAAACGAGAACTGTGAACTGCCTACTGTGAACTGCCTACTGTGAACTGCATACTTCTTAGAAGTCGTACGTCAGCGACACCTTCATCAGGCGTGGTGCGACAACGGCTGCGGGTGCCAGCCACGTCGCGTAGACCGCACTGGCGCTGCTAATCGTGTCGGAGTTGAGCACGTTGAACAGATCCAGGCTCGCCACCGCTCGTGTGCGGCCCATGCGTATGACCTTTCCAAAGCGTGCGTCGATCTGGTTGAAGCGCGGGCCGTAGAGCGAGCCGGGCTGGACCAGTGCGACGTTGGTGGTTTGGGTTGCGGTGCCTCCGACTGGAAGCCGTCCAAGACCACCCTGTGCCACCGGCCTGGAGACGTCACTGTTCGGCGCCGCATAGGTCGCGGCGTACTCGACGCCGGGGATGCTCTGGAACGAAGCCCCGATCTGCACGTCGATCTTCGGGATCGTGTACGACCCGAGGAACTTGATCTGCGGCAACCAGTTCTGCTCCATGTGGCACGAGGCGAGCGCACTGGCTGTCCCGGCAACGCGTCAGCATTTCGACGAGCGCGTTATTGCCAGCCTTCGCGGGATCCTGAACGTCGCAGAAGTCCGTCGTCTGGTGCCCTGTGCTCAGGCCGCCCTGGAAGATGATTCCCTGTGGCAGTCGGGCGTTGAGGCCGACGTCGTACCCGAACCAGTGATCGTAGACATTGCTGCCCGGGAACATCGTCTTCGACAGACCCTGCAGGTTGTTGACCGCAATACCGGGGTTGATGGCGTAGTACGTGCCCGTGTAGATGTCGCTTGGCAGGCTCTCGCCACCAGCGGATGCCGGAGCGGCAGGAATCAGACTGGAGGTGACCGTGAACGGTGAGTAGTCGGCCGCCGTTCCCGTCGTGTTGTCCGTGACCAGGAAGTTGCCGAACCATCGCCAGAAGACGCCGCCGTAGACCGCAATGCCTCGGTTCAGCTCCTGCTGACCACTGAGCGAGAATTCCCAACTGTAGGGCCGCTTGCCCCACCCATAGCGCGCATCGTCCTGAACGGCGAGGTTCGGAATCAATGTGTTGCTGTAGAAGTTGGCGTTTGCTGCCGTGGCGGCGTTGCACGTGTCTACCTGTCGATCGATACCGACCTGCGTCGGACCCTGGTTTGTGTTGCGGGTCAGATCGCAGTCAGGAACGAAGTCCCTGTCGTTGTCGATCCACGATCGAGACGACGTGAGCTGGACGTTGTAGCCCGGCTGGCTGGCAAGGCCGCCGACAACGAGCGCCTGCCCGAGCACGTACTTCCCGTAATTGACCTTGATGGCCGTCTTCCCGTCGCCGAAGACGTCCCACGCCGCCGCGACTTTGGGCGTGAAGTCCTTGTAGCGGGTCGTATCGAAGGCCGGGACATCGTAGTTGCGATTCGGCGTCAACAGCGACGGTCCGAGGTGGTATTCGGGGTTCTCTGAATTGAACCAGTCGTAGCGGATGCCCATGCTGAGCGTCACGCGATCGATCGTCCACTTGTCCTGCACATAGATGCCGCCCTCGCCGCTGACCTTGTTCTTCGCGGGCGTCGGACAGTAGGGCTGGATCGACGTGTTCCCTCCGACCAGACCACCATTGACCTGGCGAACGAGCGGGTCCGTGCATCCGTCGGAGCGCAGGGAGAGCGTGGTCGGCACCGGGATGCCCAATCCCACGCCGTTGTTGGCGAGCGTGCTCACGACGTAGCTGTAGGGCACGACGGAGCTGGTGTCGGCCCAGCGCGTCGCACCGTTCAGGTCCATGCCGGTCTTGAACGAATGGGAACCGGTCACATACGACGCGGCAACATTGCCGCGGTAGTTGGGATTGTGGCTCGCTGTATCGGTGGCCCCGACGCGGCCGCGGTAGTTCTGGATTAGCTGCATGTAGCCGGGTATCAGAGTCTGGGGATTGTTGTCGGTAATCCCGACTGCCAGCGGATCGGTCACGTCAGCCTCGGCGCGCTTGCCGCCCCACGTTTCCTGATGGCGCCAGAAACCCGCTTCGAGCAGCAGCCTGTTGGTCATCGGCGCCGACCACTGGACCAGGTTGTCAGAGAACGGGAAGAAGTACGACGCATTCAACGCTTCTCGCGACGTCGTCGTCGTGGAGTTCAGAGACGTGCGCTTCTTGTTGTTGTAGTAGATGCCCAGCTTGTGCTTCTCGTTCATCTGCCACGTGAGCCGCACCGTCTGTTCCCAGAAGTTGCCTCCGCCGCCGACCGTCGTTCGGAGTTCCTCATTCGTTGCGGGGTTGTAGGTCAGGGTTGCGGTGTTGAGCAGCGTTGCGGGAGTCTGGCCTGGGACAAAGTTCTGGTTGGGATAATTGTTCGGGACGTAGTTCTCGGCCGCGGTCCATCGCGCGGTCGCAAACCACCACAGCCTGTCGCGGATGATCGGACCGCCGTATCCCGGATTGACGTCGTAGACGCTCTTCAGCGCTCCGGGCTGGACTCTGAGGCCGCGGGCCTCGAGGCTGGTCACCGGATCGTCTTCGATCGTCGAGAAGTTGCTGCCCTGCATCGCCCCGTTCGCGCCGCTGAAGAACATCAGCCCCTTGAACGTGTTGCCACCCTCGCGCGGGACGTAGTTGATCTGCACGCCGCCGCCGGCGAGCGAGGCATCCGCGCCTGACGTATTGACCGACATCTCCTGCATCGCGGTGAAGCTGGGCGAGCTGCTGAGAGATTCGCCGAATCGGATCGTCGTCGCGGCCGAGAGGCCACCGATCGTCTGCCGCTGTTCCGCAGGCTTGCCGCCGTGGATCGCGAGGTCGGTGAACGTGTCACCGGCGGTGCCGCCGACGTCCTGCGATGTCAGTGCGTTGGTGTTGGCCTGACCGACGCCGCCGCCGGCGCCGAGGATGATGCCCGGCTGCAGTGCGGCGAGGTTGATGCCAAGGCGGCCGGTCGGAATCGCGTCGACGATTTCCTTTGTCACGACTTTCTGGACGGCGGAGCTCCGCACGTCTACGAGGGGAGTCTGGCCGGTGACGGTGATCGTCTCTGCCAGTGCACCGACTCTCATGTCGGCGTTGACGGTGGCCACGAATGAACCGCTCAGCTCGATCTGATCGCGGACAAGCGTGTTGAACCCGGGTAGCGTGAAGGTGACCGTATAGGTCCCAGGTTGGAGGTTGATGATCTGGTACGCCCCGGATCCGTCAGTGACGGTTGACCGTGTTTTTTCGATCAGGACCGGGCTGGCTGCCTCGACAGTAACGCCGGGAAGCACCGCGCCGGATGTGTCTTTCACGATCCCTGTGATGGATGCTTGAGCGAATGCGGTCGCTGGCAACACGGCCAGCAGCAGAAGCGCCGCAGCGCCTCTGTTCAGTACGCGCTTCATTCGTACCTCCTGGAGAGTGACGGGACCCCCAACGCTGTGCTCGGAACCGAGCGCATGTTGCGCTCCGGCTATCCGGCTGATCAATGTGCTATCTGATACGTCAGATAATTGCGTGGCGGTTATTTATGGCGGGTATATCGATGAAATTTCCCTGAATTTTGCGACATTACCAAAGGGACGGCGGTCCTAGCGACTGGCTTGACGAGAATTGGACAAAAAGAAAAGGCCCGCCCCGGCGAACCGGGACGAGCCTTTCATGTGACTGCCTAAGCTCGCCTACTGCCTACTGCCTACTGCTTTAGAAGTCGAACTGCGCGCTGATCTTGAACAGGCGCGGCAGCAGGATCGACTGTGGCGTTCTCCAAGCGGTGCTCGGCTGCCGGGACGAACGTCGCGTTCTCGGTGAGCACCGAGTTCGAGTTGGTGATGTTGAAGAAGTCGAAGTTGATCATCGTGCGCGACCCGCCGATTCGGAACAGCTTCGCCACGCGGAAGTCGATCTGGTTCAACCGCTCGATGTAGACCTCGCCGGCCTCCACGATGTTGTAGTTACGGAACGTCGCGCCGGTGAAAGGCCGACCCAGGTTGGTCGCCGACGCGGGCGTGTTGTAGTTAGCGTCAGTCTGGATGCCCGGCTGGTTCTGATATGTGCCGCTGACCAGCACGTCGATCTTCGGAATCGTGTAGGTGGCCAGGCCAGTGACGCCCGTGCGCCAGCCGTTGTTCTGCTCGCAGCGCTCCAGCGGACGTGACGCCGCCGTGAAACTCCGCGTCGGATTGCCCCCTGCCGCCTGCAGCATCTCGGGCAGATCGTCCACCACTTCGCAGTCGTTGGTTTCGAGGCGGCCCGGTCCGACGCCGGCCTGGAACGTCAGGCCGTTCTGGAGCCGCCCCTGGACCGAGATGTTCACCGCATCGAAGTGCTCGATCTGCTCGCCGTAGTTCTTCGCGAGCGTGACGAAGTAGTCAGTCGGTCTTGCGTTGCCGGCCGACGTGATGTCGAAGCCTGTCAACGGGTAGCTACCGCCGTTGGGCAAGCGCGAATCGCTCGGGACGTTGATGGTGAATTGGTTATAGTCAGCCGCGCTCACCGCCCGGTCATCGGTCACTCGGAAGTTACCGTATAGACGGCGGGCGTACTGGACGTTGAGAGACAGGCGCGGTGCCAGTTCGTGCTGGATGCTCGTCGTGAACTCCCAGTTGTTGAATCGCTTGCCCCAGCCATTGAGCAGATCCGGGTCGTAGGTTGTTCCCGCCACGACGGTGCCGAAGATCGCCGCGTTGGTCAACGCGAGGCACTCACCGTTGGCCTGGTAGTTCTGCAGATTGCAGTCGGGGGCAAAATTTCCGTTGGCATCAACCCACGTGCGGGTGGGGAACGGTGCGGCGGTGCCGGACAGACGATTGAGTGGGTTCGGCGCGTCGGTGACCTGCGCCGCACCAAACCCGGTCGTCCCCATACCCTCGAGGTACTTGTTCAGCGTGACCTTCAGTGCGGTCTTGCCGTTGCCAAACAGATCGTAGGTCGCGCCCAGCTTCGGCGTGACGTCTTTCCAGCTGATGTTGTCGATCTTCGGGAACGACACGTTGAGGTTCGGCGCGAGGAACGTCGGCGAGATCGACGACTCCGGGAAGTGGTTCTTGTAGGCGTCGAATCGCACGCCACCCGCCAGCGTCCAGCGACCCACTGTCCAGCGATCCTGCGCGAAGAGGCCCATGTCGTAGTCGACGTCCGAGGCGACGGTTCGTGGAATACGGTAGACGACCTGCGACGGCACGCCGTTGGCGAAGTTGAAGTAGTACTCCGTCGCCGGGTTCGTGTACGTCGTGTTCTCGTGGTGCAGGTAGGCGTTGTTGAAGCCCGACCTTGAAGTTGTGTGAGCCCGTGATGTACGAGGCCGCGACACGGTAGTGGAGGTTCCAGTTCCACGAGTTGTTGAACGTCCCGCTCGACGCGCGATAGTTCAGGCTGGCGCCGGTCGCGAGCGACGGGTTGTCCACGATGCCGGTGATGCCTGGCGCGAGCGCGTCGATGTTGTCGCCCTTGCCCGTCTGCAGGTGCATGTTGCCCCAGCGCTCGACGCGGTGAATGCCGCTCGCCTCGAGCAGCAGCTTGTTGGTGACCGGTGAGGTCCAGTCGGCGCTGACGAAGCGCTGCAGCGGGAACCGACGATCGCTGGCCGCATCCGGTGTGACGCCGGCGGTCACGCCGAACGGGCATCCGCAATACGATTCCTGGTCGTAGGTCATGCCCAATTTGTTCTTGTCGTTCAGCTGATAGGTCAGGTGGAGTTGGAAGATCGTCTGATCCTGGTGCAGGATGGCCTGCTCGCCCGTGCTGACGTAGCGGATCTGCGTCAGGTCGTTCGCGTTGGCGTTCATGAACTGTCCAGCGACGAGATTGTCCGCCTTCAGCGCACGACCCGAAGCGAAGAACCAGAACTTGTCGCGCACGATCGGTCCGCCAACTCCAGGATTGAAGTCGCCGTTCTCCTTGATCTTGCTCGGCGCCGTCAGCCCGCGCTGCTGCACGTCGCTGCCGGTGTAGTTGTCGGACGCCCAGCTGCCTCTCGAGTAGCTGCCGAAGATCGTTCCGCTGAACTGATTGCCGCCATCGCGCGGGATGAAATTGACGCGGACGCCGCCCGTGGCCGCCTGCGCGTCCACCGCCGAGACGTCGATCGCGAATTCCTGCGTTCCAGCCGCATTCGGGACCGCGCCGCCGCCCCAGCCACCGCCGATGCCGGAACTGAGCGCCACGCCGTTGACCATCATGCGCTGGTCGTTAGTACGTCCGCCGTTTGCCGACAGCGCCGCGACTTCTGCGACAACGGCGCCGCCGACGTCACGTCCGCCGAAGCTCTGGGTGACGCCAGCGATGAGCACACCCAAGGCGAAAGGATTTCGTGAACTCGGGATCTGGGACACGATCTCCTGCGTGATCGACACCTGTCGCGTCGTGCTCTGCAAGTCGACGGTTGGCGTCGCCCCCGAGACCGTGATGGTTTCTTCCACGGCGCCGACCACCAGATCCGCATTCGCGGTCACGACGCTCGTTCCCTGGAGTTCGAGCTCGTCGCGAACCACGCTCCTGAATCCGGGCAGCGAAAAGGTCACGCGATACGTCCCGGGCCGAAGGTCCGGGATGATGTAGCGGCCGGTTCCGTCGGTTGTCGCCGAACGAACTTTCTCGATGATCACCGGACTGGCAGCTTCTACGGTCACGCCTGGGAGAACGGCTCCGGACGTGTCTCTCACGACGCCTGTGATGGATGCTTGAGCGAGTGCGACCGCTGGCAGCGTGGCCAGCAACAGAAGCGCCGCGGCGCCTCTGATCAGTACCTGCTTCATTCCTGCCTCCTGGGGTTGGGAACCGCGAACCCGTGCTCGCTGACGACGCGTATGTTGCGTCTCTGGCATGGATTCAATCAAGCGCTCTCTTGCATTTGATACTTTCAATGCAGTTATTGACGCGCACGTGCGGCCGAGTGATGGTACGCGCCTGCCCCCGACATGGGGAGTGACCGGCCTGAAGTATCGCGAAACGCGCGGGAATCATATGTCAAAAAGCTGTCAAAACTTCCAGAGGGGGATTGCCGTCGCTGCCCTGTGGCTCGTGTGCACACCGGTGCACGCACAGGACTTTCGACAGACCGTCGTCGTGACGGCGGCGGCGCGCCCGGTGGAGCTTGGCAGCGTGACCCGGACAATGACGGTGATCACGCGACAGCAGATCGAAGCGCTCCCGGTGCACAGCGTCGCCGACGTTCTGCGACTCGCCTCATCGATCGATGTCCGGGCGCGTGGCGAACGCGGCGTCCAGACCGACTTTGCACTGCGCGGCGCGACCTTCGGCCAGATGCTGATGCTCGTCGATGGCGTCCGGCTGAACGACGCGCAGTCGGGACATCACAACGGCGATATCCCCGTGCCGCTCGATCTGGTCGAGCGAATCGAGATCCTCTACGGTCCTGGCTCCTCGCTGTTCGGCGCGGATGCGGTCGGCGGCACGGTGAACATCGTCACGCGCCGCGACTCGAGCGAAGCGGGTGCAATCGAGGGCGGCAGCTTCGGCCTGATCGCGGGCCGGGGGCAAGCCGATCTCACGCGGGGCGACCTGCGCGAGTCGCTTGGTGTCTCGTTCGATCGCTCGGACGGGTTCATGTACGACCGCGACT
Organism: uncultured Acidobacteriota bacterium; assembly: GCA_963772955.1. Lineage (GTDB taxonomy): Bacteria > Acidobacteriota > Vicinamibacteria > Vicinamibacterales > UBA2999 > Gp6-AA40. The sequence goes on from CAVYZF010000014.1 coordinate 47,856, forward strand.
ACAAGACCGCCATTCTGCGGTCTCGTACGTCAATCGGAAATCGCTCGGGACTGTCCGTGTCGTACGTCTGGAAGGAGTTCGGTGCGAACAACTTCTACGGCGGGAACGCTCCCTCTCGCGAGTGGACGAATCAGACGCTCGTGGCCTTCGACCACCGGTTCGGTGAGGTCGCAGGCTGGAACATCGATGGCCAGGCCTCCTATCGGACGCACGGGGATCGGTTCGTCTTCAATCAAACGAACCCCGCGCTCTCCGACAACCGGCATCGAACCCATGCCGTGCTCGCATCCGCCAGTGGCTCGCGCCCCGTCGCAGGTCGTGGTTCGTTGACTCTCGGAGCTGAAGCGGGAGGCGACTGGATCCGCTCGACCAACCTTGGCGATCACGAAACGGCTCGCATCAGCGGGTATGGCGAATGGCGGCAGCAGGTTGGTGCCGGACTGCAGTTCGAGAGTCTGCTTCGGGTCGACCACTACGATGAGTTCGGCACATCCTGGAACCCGTCGTTCGGCACGAGCTGGTGGGCCACATCCTCAATTCGCCTTCGTGGATCGGTCGCGCGCGCGTTCCGCGTGCCGACGTTTACCGAGCGCTACTACGCGGATCCGGCAAACCTCGCGCGTGAAGAGGTCGGTCCGGAGAAGGCGTGGGCCGAGGAGGCCGGCGCCGATATCGTGCTTCGCGGCGGATGGCTGCTTCAGACGAGCGTCTTCGCTCGCCAGGACGACGATGTCATTGATTGGCTGCGCGCGACGACGGCTGAGCGGTGGCAGACCTACAACGTGCGCGACGTCAGCACGCTGGGTTTCGAGATTGGCGTGCAGAAAGCGCTCACCTCCGGCGTGTTCCTGAATGCACAGTACACCGCGATCAGCGTGGACGCGTCGACGGTCAATCTGCTGTCGAAGTACGTGCTCGACTATGCGCCGCATTCGGTCGCCGCCGGTGCTGCGATTCCGTTGCCTGCTGGTTTTCGCGTCGCGCCGCGTCTGGAGTACCGCCACCGAACGCGATCGAGTGGTGACTCCGACTATGTGCTGCTGGACACACGTCTTGGACGACGAATCAACAAGACGTTCGATCTCTTTCTCGACGGTACGAACCTGTTCGACGTGAGCTATCAGGAGATCGCAGGGGTCGCGATGCCTGGCGCGGCGTTCAGCGTATCGCTGGCGGTGCGTAGATAAACCCGCGGTACGTCCGACGGGGCGAGGGGGGCGGTGGTGCGACGGTCCGGTCTGGCGTCTGGGGTCCGGTCCGAAGGTCGGAATTGGACCGTCGGACCCTCGCACCGGACCTTCGAAACCTTCGGACTGGACCATCGCACTCCGCACCGTCGCCCCTTCGGACCGCAGGTTCTGTTACCGGTTTTGTGCCAACGGTTCCTGTTGCGTCAGGCAATGCAGCGTGCCCAGCCCCCACACAAGATCGACCGCGTGGACGCCGACAATGGTTCGTGATGGCATCAGGTTCGCGAGAATATCGAGCGCCACGCGATCGTTGGGGTCGTTGAACGTCGGCACAATGACGACGTCGTTGGCGATGTAGAAGTTGGCGTAGCTCGCGGGGAGACGCTCGCCGTTCATCACCACGGCGCGCGGAAAAGGCAGGGTGACGATGTGCAGGGCCGCCACGCCTGGCGCCTTCGACGCGTGCTCGAGGCGGTGCAGGTTGTCGATGGATCGCGCGTGGTTCTCGTCGCCCGGATCGGGCTCGACCGCGAGAACGACCGTGTCCGTCGCGACGAACCTGGCGATGTCATCGATGTGCCCATGCGTGTCGTCGCCGACGCATCCTTCGCCGAGCCAGATCGTCTGATTGATGCCGAACCACTTCGCAAAGATCTGCTCGTAGTCAGTGCGAGTGAGTCCGGGATTTCGGATCTGGACGTCACTCAACAGCCATTCTTCGGTGACGAGCATGAGCCCGTCACCGTTGGTCTCGATGCCCCCGCCCTCGAGCACGATGCGTTCGCCATCGTCGCGCGACGGTTCCTCCCGTCGTAGGCCGGCGATGGATGCGACGGCTGTTCCGATGCGATCGTCGAGCGCCCAGTTGTCGTACTTCGCCCAGGCGTTGAACTTCCAGTCCAGCAGCACGACTTCGCCTGTCGGGTCGTAGACGCCGATTGGTGCGGAGTCGCGTAGCCACACGCGATCGGTGGGCACCACGTGGAAGCGGATCCGATCGAGTCGTGCGGCGTGCGCAGAGAGCATCGCGCGGGCCCACGCGACGATCTCTTCGGACTGGCACAGGATCTCTACCGGCTCGTACAACGCGATGACGCGCGCGATCTCCGTGTAGACCCACGGAATCGGACCGAACTTTCCGGGCCAGTCCGGCTCGTGATGCGGCCACGCGATCCACGTGGCGCGGTGAGGTGCCCACTCCGCCGGTAGACGCAGTTGTACGCGGGTGTTGCTCACGCGCCGATGTACCGATTCAGGATTGGGCCGTACGCGTCGACTCGCCGGTCACGGAGGAACGGCCAGTTCCGCCGGACGGTTTCGATCAGTGCCGGGTCGCACTGTGCGACGAGTATCTCTTCGCTCTCGCCGGCTTCGGCGATGTAGCGTCCGAACGGATCGGCGATGAACGAGTGGCCGAAGAACGTGAGGCCGTTCGTGCCCGGTTCATCCTCGTGTCCGATGCGGTTCGGCGCGGCGACGTAGACCCCGTTGGCGATCGCATGCGCGCGCTGGATCGTGCGCCACGCATCGATTTGCGCCTGTCCCCACTCCGCACGCTCCGCAGGATGCCAGCCGATCGCAGTGGGGTAGAACAACACCTGCGCGCCGAGCAGCGACGTGATTCTCGCAGCTTCCGGGTACCACTGGTCCCAGCAGATCAGCACGCCGATTGTGGCGTAGCGCGTTTTCCAGACTTTGAAGCCGCCGCGTTGCGCCGACGCATCGCTCGCCGGGGCGGCATCCCCAGGCGTGAAATAGTACTTCTCGTTGAAGAGCGGATCGTCCGGGATGTGCATCTTGCGATAGACGCCGAGTAGTGATCCGTCTGCATCGATGATGGCTGCCGAATTGCGATAGACACCTGCCGCCTGCCGCTCGAAGAGCGGGACGATCAGCACGATGCTCAATTCCTTCGCGAGCCGTTGCATGGCGTCCGTGGTGCGGCCCGGGATCGATTCCGCGAGATCGAAGCGCTCGCTCTGCTGTGACTTGCAGAAGTACGGTGACTGAAAGAGCTCCTTCAGGCACACAATCTGCGCGCCCTTGCGGGCGGCGTCGCGGACGAGCCGCTCGGTGCCCCGCAGGTTTGCAGCGACATCCGGCGTCGCCTGGTCCTGAATGATGCCGATCGTGAAAGGGGCTCTCGGCTCTGGGCTCTCGGCTCTGGGCTGCGGTTCCATGTTCTGCTTTCAGTCTAAGGTACAAGCAAACTGTAAACTGTAGAGGCATGCCACAAGCCCAGAGCGAACCCAAAGCCGAGAGCCGAGAGCCGAAAGCCATGAGACCACTGCGCGTTGCCCTCCTCGGATTCGGCACCGTCGGTGCCTCAGTCGCGAGGATTCTCGTCGAGCGTCCGGAACTCGCCCATCGACTCCAGCTGACGCATGTCTTCAATCGTGGTGTGACGCGCAAACGAGCCGATTGGGTTCCTTCGTCAGTGGTCTGGACCGATAGCTTCGACGACGTGCTCAACGGGCGACCGGATGTCGTCGTGGAGGTTGTCGGCGGCGTAACGCCAGCGCACGAGTGGGTGAGCAAGGCGATCGAGCACGGCGCATCAGTTGTGACAGCCAACAAGATGCTGCTTGCGGCTCACGGGCCGGAATTGCTGAAGGCCGCATCGCGCAAAGGAGTCCGGCTTCGTTTCGAGGCTGCAGTAGGCGGCGGTGTCCCGCTGATTCACGGAGTCAGAGAAGGGCTCGCGGGCGATTCACTGACTGGCGTGGCCGGCATTCTCAATGGCACGTGCAACTACATCCTCAGCAGGATGGCTGCGACCGGGGAAGCGATGGATATCGTCCTCGCCGATGCGCAGCGGTTGGGATACGCGGAAGCCGATCCAACTGCCGACGTCGATGGCTTCGACGCGGCGGCCAAACTCGTTGTGCTTGCCGGCATCGCATTTCACCGGCATCTCAGGATGCCGGAGGTGCCAAAGCGTTCGATCCGTCCGCTCTCGAGCGCCGACTTCAGGTATGCCGCTCGATTGGGCTGCACGATTCGTCAGGTCTCTCGGGTTCAGGCGACTGAGGGCGGCTTCTATGGATCCGTCGGGCCGGCGCTCGTTCCGCAGGTGTCGAGCTTCGGACGGAATGAAGGCGCCAACAACGTCGTGTCGATCTACGGAAAGTACGGCGGCGAGAGTAGCTTCAGTGGCGCCGGTGCAGGTGGACCAGCTACCGCGGTCGCCGTCGTGTCTGACCTGTTGGCTCTGACGCAGGGAGGGAGACAAAGCGAGGCGGAGGAGTGGCAGCCCGCGAGCTTTGTGGCACCCCCTCCGCTCCCGTATTACCTCCGCTTCATCGTCAAGGACCGTCCAGGGATTCTGGCCGCCATCTCGACCGCCATGGCCAATTACGACGTCAACTTAGACGCGGTGCTGCAGGAACCCGGCTATCCCAAAGATCGGCTTCCGTTTGTCATCACAGTGGAGCCCTGCGAAGAGGCCGCCCTGAACGAGGCGCTGGGCGAACTGAACGACGCGGATTGGCACGCCGAACCACCCCTCGCGCTCCCCAGACTTCTGGGGCAGGATTCGTGATATCGTTTTTATTTCGTGTCACTTACACTGCTGCTCGCTTGTGTTGGAGGGCCTCGGGCACGATAGGCGGGCTAGGCCAGTCTGTCTCACGAAGGACGAGCGTTGCCACCATCACCGACACAAGCGAGTCTTCCGAGTAACGTAGAGACCATTCGCCCCGACGCCGCGGTGGGGGCCGAAATCGTGGTCCCGGGTTCGGTGGCGAACCTGGGTGGCGGCTTCGATACGCTTGGAGTTGCCGTCGAGTTGTACTTGCGGCTTCGCATCGTCGATGTCCGTGACGACGGCGGGTCCAGATTGACAGTGGCGCGAAGCGTGCCGGCGGTGTCCGGCGGGAACGCGGTCGAGCGCGCATTCGAATTAGTAGCCGAGCGCACCGGACGCCGGGCGCCCAGCGTCACCGTAGATGTCACCAGTGACATCCCGATGGCGGCAGGCCTTGGTAGCAGTGCCGCCGCAACGGTGGCCGCTCTTAGAGTGTTCGAGCGAGTGACCGGTCCGTTGGAGGATTCGGAACTGCTTGGCGCCGCGACGAAGGCCGAGGGGCATGCGGACAACGCCGCTCCCGCGCTTTTCGGCGGACTGAACTCGGTGATCGAAGTCGAGGGTGCATCTCCGTACTCGCTTCGATGGGCGTGGCCGCGGGATCTGAAGTTAGTGGTCGCGACGCCGGTCGTCGGCCTGGCCACGGCAAAGGCTCGTGCCGCGTTGCCACGCGAGGTGCCGCGCGCGGACGCCATTTTCAACATCCAACGAGTGCTGGCACTCGTACACGCGTTGCAGCAGGGCGACTACGACCGGCTGCGTGAGGCTGTGAAGGATCGCTTGCATCAGTCCGCACGGTCTTCGCTCGTGCCGCTGCTTTCGGAAGCGCTGGCGCTCGAGGATCCGGACGTGCTGGGCGCGTTTCTCTCCGGAGCCGGACCGTCTGTTGCGCTGCTCGCGAAAGCAGGCGACACGAAGGTCGCGACGCGATTGTCATCGATGTATGAGCGGGCCGGAGTGGAAGCGACAGTCCGGACGCTCAGTGTAGACGACCAGGGCTCGCGGGTTCTCGAGTCGGGAGCAGTGAGGAGATCAGTATGAAGTTCGTGGCCGGGTTGACCTGTCACCTCTGTGGTGCAACGTACCCGCCGAAGGCCAGTTGGGTGTGCAGCGAGTGCCTCGGTCCCCTCGAAGTCACGTACGACTACGACGCGGTGCGCAAGGTCATCAGCCGTGAGCTCATTGAGTCACGACCCCGTTCGCTCTGGCGTTACCTCGAGCTGTTGCCGGTCAAGGAACCGCTTACTGGCTTCCATTCCGGGTTCACCCCGCTCGTACGTGCGACGCGTCTGGCAGAAGCGCTCGGCCTCACTGAGCTCTACATCAAAGACGACTCGGTGAATCATCCGACGTTCTCGTACAAGGATCGCGTGGTATCGGTCGCCGCGACGAAGGCCGTGGAGCTGGGTTTCTCTGTCTTTGGCTGCGCGTCCACCGGAAACCTTGCAGGAAGTGTCGCCGCGCACGCCGCACGACTCGGCCTCGAGTGTTACGTGTTCATCCCGCACGATCTCGAGCCGGCAAAGATTCTCGGTGCAGCCATCTATCGGCCGCACGTCATCGCCGTCGAAGGCAATTACGACGATGTGAATCGACTGTGCACCCAGGTGGCAGATCGATACGGTTGGGGATTCGCGAACATCAATCTCCGGAGCTACTACGCTGAAGGCGCGAAGTCGATGGGCTTCGAGATCGCTGAGCAGCTTGGCTGGCGCTTTCCCGATCACGTCGTGTCGCCGGTTGCGGGAGGCACGCTGCTCCCGCGCATCTACAAAGGCATGCGCGAGTTCAAGGAAGTCGGTCTCGTGGACGGGCGTTTGCCTCGTATTCACGCCGCGCAGCCGGCAGGGTCCGCTCCCGTGATTCGCGCGCTCGAGGCTGGACTCGAGTTCCCCGATCCGGTGAAGCCCGACACCATTGCGAAGTCGCTCGCGATCGGCAATCCGGCCGACGGTTTCCAGGTCGTCAAGGTCGTCAAGGAGACCGGCGGGAGCGGTGCGATGGTTACCGACGCCGAGATTCTCGACGCCATCGATCTGCTGGCGCGAACGGAAGGAATCTTCACCGAGCCAGCCGGCGGTACGACGCTGGCGGCCACGCGTGCGCTCGTGCGCCGCGGTGTCATCAAACCGAATGAGTCCGTTGTCGTGTGCATCACCGGCAACGGCTACAAGACTGCCGAGGTCATGGCCGATCGCGTCGAGCGTCCGATGAGGATCGGTCGCGCGTTGTCCGACTTCGAGCGCGTCGTCGCCCCGCAGGGGATAACAGCGTAAGAACCGGGGTATGTATCCAGTCTTCTTGAAGCTGACTGGTCGGCGAGTTCTTCTCGTAGGCGGCGGACAGGTTGCCGCATCGAAACTCGCAGGACTTCTGGCTGACGGTGCTCATGTGACCGTCGTGGCGCCGGAAGTGCGACCGGAACTTCATAAGCCCGGCGTGACGATCGCGAAGCGATCGTTCGATCCTGCGGATCTCGACGGTGTCTGGTACGTGGTTGCGGCGGCACCGCCGGAGATCAACAGGCAGGTGCTCGATGCCGCGGAGCACAGGCACGTGTTCGTGAACGCCGTTGACGACCCTGCGCATGCGAGCGCGTATGCCGGCAGCGTCGTGCGTCGAGCGGGCGTCACGATCGCGTTTTCGACCGATGGTCGTGCGCCTGCACTGGCAGGCTTGCTGCGTGAAGCACTCGACGCGTGGCTGCCAGCCGATCTCGATGCGTGGATGGCGGCTTCCGACGCGGCGCGTCGCGAGTGGAAGCGACGTCGTGTGCCGATGGAAGAGCGGCGACCCATGTTGCTCGAGACGCTCAACCGACTGTACGAGGAGAAGTCATCGTGCCAGTAGGTCGAGTTTCGCTTGTGGGTGCCGGTCCTGGTGATTGGGAGTTGTGGACGGTTCGCGCGCTTCGGCGTGTGGAAGAGGCCGACCTCGTGCTCTATGACGCGCTCGTCGATGCGGCAGCGCTGCGTCGTCTCACGCGCGCGCAGTGCTTCTGTGTCGGCAAGCGAGCGGGACGCGCGAGCGTCAAGCAGGACACGATCAATCGATTGATGGTCCGAGCGGCGCGCCAGGGCAAGCGTGTCGTGCGCCTCAAAGGCGGAGACCCCTTTGTCTTCGGCCGGGGCGCGGAAGAGATGCTCGTGCTTGCGCGAGCGGGAATCCCGGTCGAGGTCGTTCCTGGTGTGACCACCGCGGTGGCGGCACCCGAGGCCGCGGGGATTCCTGTGACGCATCGAAGCATGGCGTCAGGATTTCTCGTCCTCACCGGCCAGACGGGTGAGGGATTGAACAGTGCGCTTGCTGCGGTGCGTCCGGCGAGCGTCACGGTTGTCGTGATGATGGGCTTGGGCGGCCGCGACGACATTGCGCGCGAGTTCATCGCACATGGATGGTCGCCGGACACGCGGGCCGCCATCGTGTGTGGAGCATCGACGCGCGAAGAATGGGTCTGGACAGGACGGCTTTCCGACATCGGATCACCTGAACCCCCTGATGGGGTACCCGGCGTCCTAGTGGTCGGTGAAGTCGTGTCGATCGGGGAAGCAATGGCTGCGGCGAACGAAAGCCCCGCGGCAGCCGACGAGGTGAGTTATGGCCGTAGTTGACGACTCGAGAACCCTGGGCCGCGCGCGCCTGGACTTTGCGGACGAGCACGATATCGACGAGTTCGTCGAGGTGTTGGGCAAGTACGAACGGGGTGAGATCACTCCCGAAGCGTGGCGTCGTTTCAGGCTCGTCCGCGGCACGTACGGGCAGCGTCAGGACAACGTCCAGATGATGCGCATCAAGATCCCGCAGGGCATCGTCACGGCGTCGCAGATGCGGGCCATGGCGGGTGTCGCGTCGCGGTATTCACGCGGTTTCTGTCACGTCACCACCCGGCAGAACATCCAGTACCACTTCGTGCTGCTCAGCGTCGTCGAAGAAGTGATGCGCGAGCTCGCGAATGAGGGATTGACGACGCGCGAGGCGTGCGGCAACTCGGTGCGGAACATCACGGGATGCCCGTACGCCGGAACATCCGAGAGCGAGATCTTCGACGTGACGCCATACGCAGAGGCGATGACGCGCTACTTCCTGCGTCACCCGCTCTCGGGTGTCCTGCCGCGGAAGTTCAAGATCGCGTTCGAAGGATGCACGGAGGATCACGCGCTCGCGTCGATTCACGACATCGGCTGGCGCGCGCGCATCGTCGATGGCAAGAAAGGGTTTCGCGTCACAGTCGCTGGTGGCACGTCGATTCTGCCGGTCTCGGGGTACGTGTTGTACGACTTCCTTCCCGTCGAGGAGATGTTCAACGTCGCAGAGGCGGTTATTCGTGTGTTCCACCGTTTCGGTGACTACAAGCATCCGCAGCGGAATCGAATGAAGTTCGTTGTCAAGGCGCTGACCTGGGACGGGTATCGCGCGCGTTTCGAGGAGTGCCTCGACGAGTTCAAGAAGGACGGAGGCGCGCGTCTCCCGTTCGATCCTGCGACCACGCGACCCGAGACTGCGCCCGACTGGGCACCTGCTGAAGCGCCGACACTCCAGGCCGTTGCCGCGACTGCAAGCACACCGGTGAACGGCCCGGGCATCATGCCGGGTACTGTTCGTCTGCAGCCGCTGCCGGACGCGTTCGTCCGCTGGATGCGCAGCAACGTGAGCAAGCAGCGGCAGCCCGGTCACTACCACGTGACCGTTCGCCTGCCGCTGGGCGACTTCACGTCGGGCCAGATGCGCGTGCTCGCGGATCTGTCAGAAGCGTACGGTGATGGTTCCATGCGTCTCACCGTCGAGCAGAACGTGCTCTTCCGCTGGGTGACGCGCGAATCGATCGAGCCGTTCTATCAACGTCTCGCCGCGGCAGGACTGGCGGCTCCAGACGCCAATACGCTCAGCGATGTCGTCAGCTGTCCCGGTGCGGAAAGCTGCCGGCTTGCCGTCACGCAGTCGCGCGGGCTCGGGCGGGCGTTGACCGAACATCTGAGCGCGCGTCCCGAACTGGTCGACCTCGTGCCGTCAGGGAACATCAAGATCAGCGGATGCCCGAACGGATGCGGACAGCATCACATCGCATCGATCGGATTCCAGGGCAGCGTGCGCAAGCTCGGACCGCGTGCCGTGCCACAGTACTTCGTGCTGGTCGGCGGAGGGTGTGCGGATGAAGGCACCGCGCACTTCGGCAAGGTGGTGTCGAAAGTGCCGGTCCATCGCTTGACCGACGCGCTCGATCGCCTGCTCGGCCTCTATCGCGATCATCGCCAGGGCGATGAAGAGTTGGGCGCGTTCTTCCGCCGCGTGCCGCCGTCGATGGCGACCGACGCGCTCAAGGATCTGGCGATTTTGCTTCCCAACGAAGCGACTGATCAGGACTTCATCGACCTCGCCGAGACACGGGCATTCACGCCCGAGGTCATGGACGGGGAGTGCTCCGCTTAGGTGGCTGGGTCGCTGGGTAGCTGGGTAGCTGGGTAGCTGGGTAGCTGGGTTGCTGGGTTGCTGGGTTGCTAGGGAGAGCCCCAGCCACCGAGCTACCTAGACAACCTAGAGCCACCTATTGGGGTTGCCAGGCGAGGGCAACAAGCCGAACGTCGACGTTGCCCCGCTTGGGTTTGATCTCGATCACATCGAGCGGGGTGTCCGAGGCTCCTGTTCCTCCGACCGCGGCCAGTTCGCGTTCCAAATCAGCATTGAGCGCCGCCAGCTCCGCTTCCACTTCCTGCACCTTGATCTGTGCCCGATCGACGTCCTGAGTCTCTTTCATCGACCGACTGACGCCACGCGCGGCAGTGGTGGCACGTCCGAGAGTCGAGAGCGACACTGCTCGACGTCCCATCAGCGCTCCGAGCATGGTCGCACCGAGCGACACGGCGGTCTGCAGCTTCTGCTGACCAACCTGCTGCTGCTCACGCTGCACTTGTTCCTGCGCCTTACGCAGCTTCTCCTCGATACGCGTGAGCTTCGGCGCGAAGCGCGCGCGGAGTGATTCCTTGGCACCGTCGCGAAGCTCTCGCGTCGCCTGCTGCGTACGAATGCGGAAATCGCGTTCACTCTCGCCTGGCTCTGACATCAGCTTGAGTGCGGGTACCGTGAACAGCTTCAGCGGCTGTGACTGCACGATCCAGTCGGCGAAGTCCTTGCTCCAATCGACGTACTGCTTCGGATTGAGTGCGGCTTTGGGAAGCGAGCCGTACGTGGCCGACGGGATGGACTTCCGCTCGATCAGCGAATCAGGAGGCTCAACTGAGTCGTCTGCGTTCTGCCAGTCGATCGGGATCGCGCCTTCGGCAAAAGGTACCGCCGCCTGAAGACTCCGAACCAGATCCACGCCGCGGCGCGTGTCCGTGTAGTGAATCCGCGCGGCGCCGTAGAGCACCGGCCGATACGCGGATGCCTCTGTGCCAGATCCCTTCAGGAAATACTCCCGGACGCCCGCCGGCACGTTCGGTTTGGTCGATGGTGACGCGACCGGTGACGCAGGCTGCGCCTGACCGACGGTCGCCGTCTGTGGCGATGCGAACCGCTGCAGTTCCTCGCGCCCCATCGGGCCTCGCAAGTACGACAACGCCCAACGTGTCTCGAGCGCAACGGGACCTTGTTCGTGCACGTTGTGCATCAGGAATACGCGACCGCGCAACGTCGAGAGCGCCTTGTCCATCGTCTGCCGGTCGAGTCCGCCGGCGAGCCCTTCGAGTCCGTCGAGCACGCGCGCCTTGTCGCGCTCAGTCTGCAGCTTGCCGAGAAACCAGGTGCCGATGTTCGACAGCGCTTTGTAGTCGAGGTCGACCGGGTTCTGCGTCGCGAGCGTGATACCCACACCGTAGGCGCGAGCCTGTTTGAGCAGCGTGAGCAACGGCGCTTTCGATGGTGGGTTGGCGATGGGGGGGAGGTAGCCCGCGACCTCGTCCATGTAGACGAGCGCGCGTAGCGAGCTCGTGCCGGTCTGTCGTCGTGTCCACTGAAGCACCGCGTTCAGCACCAGGGAGACGACGAGCATGCGCTCTGGTTCGTCGAGATGGGCAATGGAGACGATGGCGATGCGCGGACGTCCGTCCGCCGTGAAGAGCAGCGACCCAGCCTGCAGCGGTTCGCCCGTGCTCCACAGCTCGAAACCGGGGGTGGCCAGGACGCTGTTGAATTTCAGCGCCAGTTCCTGACGATCGCGCGCCGGGTAGAACGTTTCGAGGTCGAGCACACCGACGCGTTCGAACGATGGGCGCTGAATCTGTTGAACGAGCCACGCCAGATCGGTATCGCCATCGCCCTGTCTGGTCTGCAGGATCGCCGAGACCAGCGCCAGCTCGCGGCTGTGTGGCTGAACGTCGGTCATTCCGACGAGGCCAATGAGCCCGGCCGCCGTCGCTGCAATCCGGCCCTGCGCGTCCTCCGCTGACTCGTGGCGCGACTGTCCGCTCTGTCCCAGGATCGCGAGCGGAGTTCCTGCCCGGCTACCCGGTGTGTAGACGCGAACGTCTGCAGCGGCCTTCAGCCGCGCGATGCGGCTCCCATCCTGATCCCACTCGGCCAGGCCATCCTTCCAGCGCTTTGCGATATCGGCTGCGTAGGCATCGACTGTCATCTGCTTGCGCGACGCCTCGCCCTCGTCCACCCACGGCGCGAAGTCTGATGGCGCGAGATTCGGGAACGTCAGAAGCAGGTTGGTGAGATCCCCTTTGGGATCGATCGCGAGAACGGGCACGCCATCGATTGCGGCTTCTTCGAGCAGCGAGATGCCGAGACCGGTCTTGCCGCTGCCCGTCATGCCAAGGACTACCGCGTGGGTGAGCAGATCCCTGGAGTCGTAGAGGATCAGATCCTCCTGCCTCGTGTTGGTCGCAAGGTCGTAACGCTTGCCGAGATAGAAGAGGCCGAGTTTTTCGTAGTCAGCCGCCATGACGCTCCATTATGCAAGCTGTTCGAGCAGATCGCAGGTTTCTTCGATCGCATTACGGGATCGAATCCGATCCGCCCACTGCCGGCAGTTCGCGGCCGTTCGACCATCGTCGAGCAGACTGTGCAGGGCGCCCGCTACACGGTCGCCATCGAATTTCGACGGGACGACCCACCTGCCCACGCCGAGTCTTTCGAGCCGCGTGGCGTTGTCCGGCTGATCGAATCCCATCGGCATCGTCAATTGTGGAACGCCAGCGGCCAGTCCCTGTGCCAGAGTGCCGATACCGCCATGGCTGACAAGAGCAGCACAACGAGGGAGCACGTCCGACAGCGGCACGAACGGCTCATGGTGAGCGGTCGGCGGAAGCTTCGGAAGGTGCCCGGTGTAACGCGTCAATAACAGTGCTCGCCGTCCGAGGCTCTCAGTTGCATCGATTGCGGCGCTGAAGAACCGAGACGCTGCCTGATTCGCGCTGCCGGGCGTGAACAGCACTGGCGGCGGTCCACCGTCGAGGAAACGCCGCAACGTCGGAGCGAGTTCCGTCGGGCCGTGGTCGTCGAACAGCGGGAATCCGGTCAGGCGCAACGAGGGCGGCCAGTCCGGCTGCGGGACGCCAAACCAGTCCGGGAAGAGACCGATGACTCGTTGTGGTGAGTGAATCCAGTCGCGAAACACACGCGTCACCGGTGGCAGCCCAAGTTGTCGTCTCCATTCGTTCAGCCCCGGGGTGACGTTGGGGTCGAGCATGAAGCGATCGAGGGACCACCAGATGCCTCGCTTGAGCCACCGCGGCCAGGTCGACCCGTCAACGCCCGGCGCATACGCGGGTTGCGCGTAATCGGACCGGAAGATCGACGGCGCAAGATGAATCGTTGCTGCCGGAACTCGATACACCTCTTCGAATACGCGCGTGAAGAAGCTGAGCGAGTGACCGACGAAGACTGTGCGGCCCGGCTCGTGGAGGCCCTTCAGGCGCTCGAACGCCGGCGCCAGTCGCGACACGACTGAGTCGAGCACGAGTTGTAGCCCTCGCCTCGGGTGCCAGATGTCCGGGTGCCTCGAGACCTCGTCGTACTCGTCGACCGACACACTCTCTTCGAAGATCAAGCCGGCCTTGCGAACCATGTCGCCGAACGGTCCGGCCGTGAGGACGATGACGTCGTGGCCGCGCGCTTTGAGCGCCCGGCCGATACCGACGAATGGGTGAACGTCGCCGCTCGAGCCGACGGGGGTCATGACGAAACGCATCGGTGTAAAGTGAATCACATGACGCAACTCAGCACGATCGGGCAGATTGCTACAGCGGTGAAGGATCTGAATCGCGCTGTCGCCTTCTACCGGGACACGCTCGGAATGCGCTTCCTCTTCCAGGTGCCGCCAGGGCTGGCTTTCTTCGACTGCGACGGCGTCCGTCTGATGATCGAGGTGCCGCCAGACAAGGAATTCGATCATCCAGGGTCGATTCTCTATTTCAAGGTTGCAGACATCGACTCGGCATACGCGGACTTGAAGGCTCGCGGCGTCGATTTCGGCGACGAGCCGCACCTCATCGCGAAGATGCCCGATCATGAGCTCTGGATGGCGTTCTTTCGAGACGGAGAAGGGAACACGCTCGCCCTGATGCATGAAAAGCGGGGATAATTCCTAGGTGACGCGATTCGAAGCCTTGGACCCGGAGATCCGCGGGGTCCTTGGCAAGAAGGTCAGCGAGCTCGGGTTACGCGTCGAGGGATCCCCGGTCGAAGGTTACGTTCGGCAGTTATACAAGGAGCTCGATCGACGAGGGCTGAAGAAGTTTCGCCCGGTCTGCTACCTGACCGACGAGTGGGGATGCCCCGATCAGCAGCCGGTGCTCGGCATCCCGTTCTACCTGGCCGATTCGAAGCTGCGGACGATCGAGAAGGCGGCTGATGCGCTCGAGACCGATCGCCAGATCATGATGTACATGCGCCACGAGGCGGGGCACGTCTTCAACTACGCCTACCGCCTGTATACGACACCTCAGTGGCGCGACTTGTTTGGTCCCTTCTTCCGTTCCTACCGCGAGGAGTACCGTCCCATCCCGTTCAGCAAACATTTCGTGCGTCACATTGAGGGGTGGTACGCGCAGAAGCATCCCGACGAGGACTTTGCCGAGACGTTTGCTGTCTGGCTGACGCCCAGGAGTCCGTGGCGCCGGCAGTACAAGGGATGGCCGGCGCTGCGCAAGCTGCGGTATGTGGAACGGACGGCCAAGGCGCTTGCCGATGCGGAGCCGATCGTCAAGACGGGGGAGGTCGATATCACGCCGGACGACATCAGCGTGACCGTCGAGCAGTTCTACGAGCAGGCGGCCCAGGAGCAGCAGGCACGCATCGATATAGCCCTCGATGCCCACCTCGGGCAGATCTTCCTGGCCCGCCGGCGCAAGGAATCGCGTCCTGCGGCCGATATTGTGAGTAAGCACCGGCCGGAATTGGTTGAGAAGATCACGTACTGGACGGGCGTTCGGCGGCCAATCGTCAGCGGATTGATCGATTCCATCTGCGCGACCTGCACGCGGATGAAACTCTGGGGAGAGGTAGGGGAGGAAGCCCGCTACCTCGTTGAAGTGACCGCACTGGCCACGACGCTGGCGATGAATTTCCTGACGCGAGGGCAGTTCGAGCAGCGATGAGCAAACTGAAGATCGTCGTTCTGTACGACCGGGTCCTCGTTGACGAAGCCGACGAGCAGACGGCGACGACCGACAAGTCGCCCGTTGTGCGTACCCTCGACAAGAAAGAGGTCGAGGAAGAAGTGGCCGACGCCCTGACGAAGCTGGGTCACGAGCCGACGATGCACGAGCTCGATGGGACGCCAAAGAGTCTGCTGGCGCTCGCCCGCCTCGAATGCGATCTGATCTTCAACCTGACAGAGTCGTTTGCCGACGATGACACAGCGGATTTCAAGATCGCCGGCTTCCTCGAGTTGATTGGGAAGAAGTACACGGGATCGGGCACGCACGGCTTGATGCTGGCGCAGGACAAGGCGATCGCGAAGAAGATCTTCTCGTTCCACGGCATCCACACGCCGGTCTTCGCGAAGTCGTTCCGTGGACGCCTCGATTTTTCGCACGACTTGCAGTTCCCCGTGATCGTCAAGCCGGCGCGCGAAGACGGATCGATCGGCATCGAGTTCAGCGCAGTCGTGAGCTCGATCCGCGAGCTGATGGAACGGATGGACTGGCTGCACGCCAACTTCGACTCGCCGGTGCTCATTGAGGAGTACATCGAAGGGCGCGAGATGTACGTCGGGGTCATCGGCAACGACAAGCCCGAAGCGCTGCCGGTCGTGGAGCTCGATCTGTCGAAGTTACCCGATGGAACGCCCCGAATTGCCGCGGCAGAAGTGAAGTGGGGCAAAGGCACGAAGGCGTATCGCGACACCAAGTCCGCGGTCGCCACCGACCTGCCTGAAGAGACGGTGACGGCCCTGCAGCAGACGGCGGTCGCCGCATATCAGGCTCTTGAACTGAGGGATTACGGTCGCGTGGACATGCGGCTGCAGACCGATGGCCGCGTGCACGTCATCGAGGTCAATCCCAATCCCTGGCTAAGTTCGAAGGCAGAATTCGCCATGGCCGCGCGCAAGTCCGGGCGCAACTACCCGCAACTCGTCGAAGAGATCGTCGAGCTCGCCATGGCGCGCGCTTAAGGACGCACCTTTCCGTCTGTCGTCCAGAGGTAAAGCGTTCGTGACGTTCCGTTCGCGTCCCTGAACGTGTCAACGACCTCAGGCTCCCAGTCACCCATCGCGAAGCTGTGTGACACGATCCGGGCACCCCGGTGTAGCTGTCGCGTGAGGATTGGGCGAAGCTTCACGTTCGACGCCGATAGCAAGTAGAGCGTCACGACGGTTGCATCGGATAGGTCCACTGTCATCGCATCCTGGATCAGAAACTTCACGCGCCGATCGACACCAGCCGCTTTCGCGTTGGCTTCAGCCTGGTTGATCAAGTTGGCATCGATATCGACGCCGACGCCTCGTGCGCCGAACTTCTGCGCCGCCGTGATGACGATGCGGCCGTCGCCGCATCCGAGGTCGTAGACCACGTCGCGTGGACCTACTTTCGCGAGGGTGAGCATTCGCTCCACGACATCGCCTGGTGTTGGAACGTAAGGAGCGAGGCTCCGGCCTTGCGCTGTGATTGGTGGCAACTGCAGCAGCAGCGCGATGCCTGTAAGCACAGCCGTAAGCTGGAGTTCATGCCGTCCGAGTCGAGACACGCGCGGATTGTACTCCCGGGGAGACAGTCGTCGGCCCGATTCCGCTGATTTACTCAAGTCCTGAAGTACGAATGGTTTAGCCACGAGTGGCCGTGGGAGGTTGAACAGAAGTCTACCGCTCAACGGGCATTTGCCGGGTCCGAAATGCCGAAATAGGGTGTTTTTCGGGCATTTTCCGTTGATTCTGTTGGGGCGGGTGGGCTATACTCGTGGGTGCTGTTCCCAGCGTAAGCCGCTACTACCAACCTTCCTGCAACGGGGGAAACGTGACATTCCAGCTTGGTGACAAGGTCATCTACCCGAATCATGGGCTCGGCATCGTCGAACGGGTTGAGGAAAAAACGATTCTCGGAACCACTTGCGGATTCTTTCATCTACGTATCGTCGCCAATGACACGACGGTACTCGTGCCCGTCGCCAATGTCGACAACGTAGGGTTGCGCAAAGCCATTTCGGATGAAGAAGTCGAGCGACTGTTCACCTTGCTGAGTGACGGGAAGATCGACAACCACCAGAATTGGAAGGGTCGATTCAAGGACAATTCGGACAAGATGCGAACCGGCTCGATCTACGACATGGCCGACGTGCTCAAGAGTCTCACGTTCCTGAGCAAGTCGAAGAGCCTGTCGTTCCGCGAGAAGCGCATGCTCGACAGGGCCAAGGCACTCATCGTCTCGGAAGTTTCAGAGGTGATGCGTGAGAAGGCCCCGGACATTGAGACGAGAGTCGATCACGCATTGGAGAAATGCTTCGTCGTGAAGGCGCGCAACGTCGCCAGAGCCACGGCCCGTGCCAAGGTGGTGAAGGCGGTCAAGGCGCCGATGGTCGTGGCCGCTGCCGCGGCTGCGCGACGAGCCCGAGCTTCGTAGTCACCTTCGCCGATAGCCTTCTTCGCACGCCCGGACTGCCCGTCCGGGCGCTTTTTTTGTACAGGCGAATCCCGATTATCGTAGCCCGTCGATGATAAATGCCGTCCGTTCGGTCGTCGCCTACCTCCTGACCACCGCCTACATTGTGATCGTCGGCCCCGTGGCCCTCGTCCTCGGCGGAATCCTTCGATGGGAAGGTGGCCTGTATGCGCTGGGGCACTGCGGCGTCTGGCTCGCGTTGGCGCTTGCGGGGATCAGATATCGCGTGATCGGGTTCGAACGCGTGCCATCGACCTCGGTCGTCTTCTGCTCGAATCACGAAAGCAACGTCGATCCTCCAGTGCTCTTCAAGGTACTGCACCGGCGGCTGCGAGTTCTGTACAAGGCGGAGCTCCGCCGATTTCCTTTGATGGGCATCATCTTCGACGTCGGAGGATTCGTCCCGGTGGAACGGGGCGATCGCGACAAGAGTCTTGCGGCGATTTCGCGCGGCGCGGCCTCCCTCAAATCAGGGAACTCCTTCCTGATCTTTCCTGAAGGGACACGCAGCCGTACGGGTCAGCTCCTGCCATTCAAGAAGGGCGGGTTCATCATGGCCATAGAGGCACAGGTGCCGATCGTCCCTGTTGCCGTGCATGGCGGCCGCAATGCGATGAGGAAAGGGAGCGCATTCGTGCAGCCGGTGACGGTCACAGTCCGCATAGGCGCGCCGATTCCGACGGCCGGGTTGACCATGGCCGACCGGGACTCGCTCATAACGCGGGTGCGAACCGACATCCGGGCCCTGTTGGAGTAGACTTCCCATTGCCAGCCTGCCGTCGGGGTATCTGTGTCTCGACTTTGTGTTGTTTCCCTGCTCGTGCTGACGGCGGTCGTCCTGCAGGCCCAGGACCAGCCGACATTCAGAACCGGGGCGAACTACGTCCGTGTGGACATGTACGCCAGCGTCGACGGCAAGAGCATCGAGGACCTCACCGCTGAAGAAATAGAAGTACTCGAAGACGGTGCGCCCCAGAAGGTCGAAGCGTTCGAGCACGTCCAGGTACGACCTGCCGGTCCACAGGAATCCCGCCGCGAGCCCACCACGGTCGAGCAGAGCCGCCAGATGGCTGCGGAGGGACGAGCCCGCGTATTCGTCATCTTCCTGGACACCTATCACACGAGCATCGAAGGCTCCGCCAACATGCGGCTGCCACTCATCAAGTTCATCGATCGTCTGCTCGGACCTGATGACATGGTCGCGCTGATGACACCCGAGATGGGGGCGAGCGAGATTGCGCTCGGCCGCAAGACCACTGTCATTTCCAACATCATGCAGGCACAGTGGATGTGGGGACGCAAGGGTCGGCTGGTGGACGATGACCCGAAGGAGCAGTTGTACCAGGAGTGTTACGGCATTGGCGCCATGGTGAACGAGATGAAGGCGCGCCGGCGCGAGAAGCTGACGCTCGATGCGCTCTCAGATCTGATGGTGCACCTGGCCGGTGTCCGTGAAGAGCGCAAAGCGCTCGTGGTTGTCTCGGAAGGCTGGCAGCTATTCCACTCGAACCCGAGCCTGACCGCTGGCGACGATGCAAGCAGTCGCGTCCGGCCCGAAGACGTCCTGAAGCGGTCGCCGCGTCCGTCGCCAAGCGACAGCGGAACGAGCACCGCGCCGAGCAGTCGCGCCGAATGCGAAGCCGATCGTGTGGCTCTCGCGTCTCTCGATCACACTCAGCGCCTGCGTGAGATCACGGACGAGGCGAATCGAGGCAACGTCACGTTCTACCCGGTCTATGCGAGAGGCCTGGTCGCGTTCGACGCGCCTGTCGGCCCGGACAAGCCGCCCTCGATACGTGATGACCAGGCGAATCTGCGCGTGAAGCAGGATGGCCTTCGCTTTCTGGCCGACAACACCGACGGGACCTCGATTATCAACACCAACAACATCGACGGGATGCTTCAGCGCATCGTCGATGACGTGTCCTCCTATTACCTGTTCGGTTACTACTCGACGAACACGAAGCTCGATGGCCGATTCAGGAACATCATTGTTCGCGTCAAGCGGCAGGGCGTGAAGGTGCGCGCGCGGCGCGGATATCGAGGGCGAACGGCGGACGAACTGATTAGCAGCGCGGCGGGAGCGGCTGCAACCGAGGCAGCGAACACCCTCACCACCGCGTTGACGCCGGTCGTCGCCTTCAATGCACGCTCGCAGTTCCGCATCCGCACGTCGTCCTGGGCGAAGGAGGCGAGCGGAAGTGATCCTGCCGGGGGCGCCTTCTGGGTCGTCGGAGAACTGGACTACAAAACACGGCGCGAGTTGGCGTGGACAGCGACGGCGAAGGCAGATGTGGTGATCCTCGCTTCGGACGGGAGCGAAGTGATGTCGCGGTCGATTGATGTGAAGACCGACGATGGTCCGTTCAGCTTTTCAGTGCCCGATTCAGGCGGCCTGCCCGCCGGCGAGTACGCCGTTCGTGTACGGCTCACATCGACCGCGGACAGCTCGCTTGCGTTGAGCGACACGGCGAGAGTCGTTCTCAATCCCAGCCTGGCGCTGGGTGAAGCGGTCATGTGGCGTCGCGGGCCAACCACGGGACTTCAGCACAGGCGTACGGCCGATCCCCGGTTCCAGCGCAGCGATCGGTTGCGCTTCGAATACGCGACCACGCGTTCGGATCCCCCGAAGGCACGATTGCTGGATCGCAACGGCAATCCGCTCAGTGTCCCGGTGCAGGTGAGTGAGCGTCCGGACCAGCCCGGTAACTTCCAGTGGATCGTTGTGGACGCGACACTCGCTCCGTTTGCACCTGGTGACTACGCGATCGAAGTGACGCAGGGGACAGCGAAGCAGGTTACGGGGTTTCGGATCGTTCCCTGACGGCTGGTGGGTGGTAGGTGGCAAGAGAACCAACCACCAACCACGAACCACGAACCACTAACCACCTACAGAGAAGGTCACCGTCCACGGCTTGAACGGCGCGCCGTCGAATCCCTTGAGGCCGTCGAGAACCTCCACCTTGACGGTTCGAAACGGCTGCAGCGGCTTTGCGAACGTGATCACAATCGCTCGGTTGGCTGCGTCATATGCCGACTTGAAGTCGAGCGTGCCTTCGACTCCAACATAGCTCACACGAATGTTCCCGGCGATTGTGCTCTCGTTCACTCCGCGAGAGAACTGAACACGAACCGGCGATGAACCGGTCACGTCGGTTTCTCCGTCGGTCGGCGAGCTGAATACGACCTCGAGCGGGGTCAGCGGCACAGGAGGCGCGCTTGGCTCGTCGGACGCGACCACTTGCGGCGCCTTCGTAAGGGACACCCGCGTGGCCTTCAAAGTGACAAGGCCCTTCTCACGCACGACCGTGCCAGTCACTTCGAGCCAGCGATCCGTATCGACTCTCCGATTGATGTCGAGGTCGAATCCCTTTCCTTGTGGACGTACGTCGGTGACCCAGAGTGCGCCTTCGGTGCCGCGAAGGACGAAGTCGTACTTGCTCTTGCCAGGCGCGCCTGGCAGGTCGCCGTACAAGTTGCGGCCACGAAAGTTTCCGGAGATGGTGACGGTCTGACCGTCGTAACGCCACGGTTCGATCGCGATCGATTTGACCGTCGCACCTGCGACCGGCTGTGTTTCCGACGTTGCGCTGATGCGAACGATCAACTCCTCGCCCGGTCGTGGCCACTTGCCCTGCTCGCGACCGTCGTTGAAACCTCCAACGCGAGGATCACCTTCCTCGAGACGTCCAACATCGAGGAAGAGGCCGCGCGCGTCGACGACGCCGTTTGGCGTGTTGACGCCGTCGTCGAGGAACACCCGCACTTCGTGTTCGTCGGCACGGAGGAACATCCTTGTTCCTTCAGTAGCAAGCTCTCCGCGCACGAGCACGTTTTGCAGGTGATAGAAGCCGGGATATTGACGAAGCGCGTCGACCGTAGTCAGGCGGCGGGTGTTGGTCTGGGCATCAGCGGCGGTGACCAGAAGGAGAGCGAGGAAGAGTGCACGAGTAACCCGCCGAATCACTCCTTCATTCTACTTTGCGCATCGCCATGCGGGACACGATGACTGCCAACGCAAAGAACAGGAGAGCACCGGCGATCTGGCCCAGCGCCGTTTCCTCATGCAGGGCCGGAATGAGATTCCCGACTGACTGAAACGGTTCGATTGAGCCGGTTCCGACGAGGATCGCGAAGAGGATGCCCGCAATCGAGCCGCCCGCGATGAGCCCCGAGCTGAAGAGGGTGCCGGCGCTGACCTCAGATTCCTGCGCGACGCCGGCCTTCCGCTCGACCCACCACCGAACGAGGCCGCCGGCGAAAATCGGCGCCGTCGTTGCGATTGGCAGATAGGAGCCCACCGCAAACGAGAGCGAGTGAATCCCGCACAGCTCGAGCGTGACGGACACGAACACGCCGACGAGCACGAGGCCCCACGGCAGGTTCTGATTCAACAGCCCTTTGATGATCGTCGCCATCAGCGTCGCCTGCGGCGCAGGGACATCCGCCGATCCGATTCCAAACACTTGATGCATGTAAATCGTCGTGATCGCGATAACCGACGCCGAGACGAGCACGCCGACGATGAGGCCCATCTGCTGGTAGAAGGGTGTCGCGCCAACGAGGTAACCCGTCTTCAAGTCCTGTGATGTGTTGCCGGCGTTTGCGGCGGCGATACAGACGATGGCTCCGACGGAAAGTGCGATTGGCGCATACGCGTCACCGGTCCATCCGAGAGCTACGAACAACAGGCAGGTCAGGATCAGTGTCGCGATCGTCATCCCTGAGATTGGGTTCGACGATGATCCAATCAGGCCTGTGATGCGTGAGGAGACCGTTGCGAAGAAGAAGCCGAAGATCAGGATGAGGACAGCGGCGATGATGTTGCCCTGGCTCGGCAGCCCAGGCATGACGGTGAGGAAGATGGCCAGCAGCAGTGAACCGCCGAGGACGATCGCCATTGGGACGTCGCGTTCGGTTCGCGTCTGTGTACCCTGACCGACACCAGCGGACAGATCCCTGAAGCTACCGCGTGCCGACGACACGATGGTTGGGATCGTGCGCGCCAGAGTGATGAGACCAGAGGCGAGCACCGCTCCCGCACCGATGTAACGGATGTAGGCGCTCCACAGTTGGCCGGGGCTCATCTCGGAAATCAGGAACGGCCGGCCGGTGGCCGGGTTGTTCGCGAAGTTCGGATGAATCGGGGGGAACGGTTCAGTGATGAAGCTGCCGAGGATCGAGAGCAGCGGCAGAAATACCAGCCATGAGAGCACGCCGCCGGCGACCATCGTTCCGGCGATTCGTGGTCCGATCACGTAGCCGACGCCGAGATACTCTGGAGAGAGGTCGACGTTCAACGTCGCGTTCGGAAACTGACTCGTGCGCGCGGTGGAGTAGCCGATCTCCGTGCGGAATAGATTGAAGATCCACGACAGCGACTTCCACAACGCCCCGATTCCGAGCCCGCCGAAGACCATCGACGCCAGCTTGCCGCCGCGCTCACCGGCGACGAGAACTTCGGCGCACGCGGTGCCTTCGGGGTACGGGAGCACGCCGTGCTCCTTGACGATCAGCGCGCGGCGCAACGGGACCATCATCAGCACGCCAAGGATGCCGCCGGCAAACGTCAGCATCGTGATCTGGACGTAGTTGAAATAGCTGGGACCGTTCGGCGTCAGGAAGATGAGAGCGGGAATGGTAAAGACGACGCCCCCCGCGAGCGATTCGCCCGCGGATCCGATCGTCTGCACGATGTTGTTCTCGAGAATCGACGACCCGCCAAGCCGTTTGAGTACTGAGATTGCGAGCACCGCGATCGGAATCGAGGCACCGACGGTGAGCCCGGCACGCAACCCGAGATAAACCGTCGACGCTCCAAACAGCAGCCCGAAGAGAGACCCCAGAATCACCGCCCTGATCGTGAATTCCGGCAGCGAACGGGACGCCGGGACGTACGGCTGAAACGTGCTCGAATCGCGCGTTTCGGGTCGATTCACGGGGCCATGTGCCATGGCGCGTGATGGTAGCATTGAACCTTGTGAATCGGTTGAACAAGCGCAGGCAGGCACCCGAACAGGTCTCGGAACTCACGACAAATCGCCTCTCCGTGTACCTCAGGTGTCTCAATGAGCTGGATGCGACCGGAGTGCAGTCGATCTCGTCTCAGTCGCTGGCCGAACGCTATCAGCTCAACGCTGCGCAGATTCGCAAGGACCTCGCGTACTTCGGTGAGTTCGGCGTCCGGGGTGTCGGCTACTACGTCAAGGATCTCCGTCGCCATCTCCGGCAGATCCTCGGACTCGATCGACACCTGCGTGTCGCGATCATGGGCGCAGGCAATCTCGGTCTCGCGCTCGCAGACTACCCGGGGTTTCGACAGGAAGGATTCGAGATCGCGGCGCTCTTCGACGCGGCAAACGAAAAGATCGGTCACGAGTCCCGCACTGGCGTGCCGATCTACGACATCAAGGAGCTCAAACGGATCGTTCGTCGCGAGCGCCTGGACATCGCCGTCATCGCCGTTCCGGCCCCGCATGCGCAGCCCGTCGTGGAGCAGGTCGTGACTGCCGGAATCAAAGCCATCCTCAACTTCTCGCCGGGAGCATTGAAGGTGCCACAGGATGTCAAGCTCAAGAGCGTCGATCTGACCGTGTCGCTCGAGAGCCTGTCGTTCTATCTGGCACAGGGAGAGCAATAGCGTGGCGAAGCTCTCGCACCTCGACGCGAAAGGGAAGGCGCGGATGGTCGATGTCGGCAACAAGCCGGTCACCGCGCGTGAAGCCCTGGCTCGCGGCGAGATCACGATGAGCGCCACAGCGCTTCGCCTCATCCGAACGGGAGCGCTTGCGAAGGGCGATCCGCTCCAGGTCGCTCGGCTCGCGGGCATCATGGCCGCGAAGAAGACAGCGGAATTGATCCCGTTGTGTCATCCGCTGCCGTTGACGCACGTGAGCGTCGAACTGACCGGGATCCGCCGCGGGTATCGCATCGAGGCACGCGTGCGGACCTCGAGCCAGACCGGCGTGGAGATGGAAGCGCTGACCGCGGTTGCGGTCGCGGCCCTCACCATCTACGACATGGCCAAGGCCGTCGACAAGGCAATGGTCATCGGAGCCATCTGTCTGATCGAGAAGAAGGGTGGACGCTCCGGTCACTACGTGCGGAAGAAGGCTCGGGCCTGATCGGATGCACGTCCAGCCGGTCGCCAGCGAGCCGCATACCCACCAGCACTATTACCGGCTTGCGCTGATCCTCGGTGCGCTGACGGCGATCGGTCCGCTTGCGATCGACATGTACTTGCCGGCGCTGCCGACCATCGCGCGCGAGTTCGGAACGGCTGCGAGCGTCGTGCAGGGAAGCCTGGCCGCGTATTTCATCGGCATCGCGATCGGTCAGGCGTTCTATGGACCGCTCTCCGATCGATTCGGCCGCAAGCCGAGCCTGTATCTGGGGCTGGCCTTGTTCATGATCGCGTCGATCGGTTGCGCGCGAGCAGAAAGCGTCGATGCGCTGATCGCCTTCAGGTTCCTGCAAGCGCTCGGTGGCTGTGCGCCCATCGTGATCCCGCGTGCCGTAGTCCGCGATCACTTCGATCAGTCGGGCTCTGTGCGCATGCTCTCGATGCTGATGCTGGTGATGGGGCTGGGGCCGATTCTGGCTCCCCTCATTGGCGGCCAGTTGCTCGTCTATTTCGGGTGGCGGGCGGTCTTCTGGCTCTTGACGGCATACGCGGCAACCTGGCTCACGGTCGTGGCGATCTTTCTCCCGGAGAGCCTGCCCCCGGCTCGTCGCCTGCGACAGCCGATCAGCGACGTGCTCGCGGTCTATTGGCGTCTCGCTCGAGATCGAACGTTCATGGGGCACGCGCTGTCTGGCGCGCTCATCTTCTCCGGCCTGCTTGCCTACATCTCCGGTTCGCCGGTTGTCTTCATCGAGTTGTTCCACGTCCCTCCCGAACGCTTCGGGGTGTACTTCGGCATCAACGCCTGCGGGATCATTGCGGCCTCACAGACCAACCGCTGGCTCGTGGGTCGAGTCGAAACGCAGCGAATCGTCAGGGCCGCGCTGGTCGTCGCGATGACGGCGGGACTGTTCCTCGTCGTCGACGCATACAGCGGCTTCGGAGGCTTCGCGGGTATCCTCATTCCGCTTTTCTGTTACATCGCGTGCCACGGCTTCGTTCTTCCGAATACGACGGCTCTCGCGATGGCATCGCACGGGCGCGTGGCGGGGAGTGCGTCGGCGCTCCTCGGGACGTTTCAATTCGTTGGTGGCGCGATCGCAGGCAGTTTGATTGGCGCGTTTGCCAATGGCACGCCTGTCCCCATGGCAGTAGTGATCGCCGGTTGTGGCGCGTCGGCGTTTCTCGCGAACCGGCTTGTCTCGTAGAGGCGCGTCTTCAGACGCGCCGCTACAATGCAAGGTCGATCAGACGGTCTGCAAATACGCGATCAGCAACGTCACCGTCAGCGGGCTCAGCAGCGTCGAGACGAAGACGACGCTGGTCACGAAGTCGGGAACAGCATCGAACTCGACGGCGAGTATCGTCGTGATGACCGCGGTCGGCATCGAGGCCTGCAGCACGCCAGCCCTGAAAGCGGCGCTCTCGAGACCAACGACCTGCGCGATGCCCATTGCGACAAGCGGCGTGAGCACGAGTGACACGAGCACTGCCACTGCGACCACGCCGGGACGCTCAGGTCGCGACGCTCGCTCGAGTTGCATTCCGAGCACCAGGATCATCATCGGGACAGCGGCGTCGCTCAGCAGCGTGATCGGCGCCGCGATTGCGTCCGGCCAACGTATACCGAAGGTCAATGTCAACGCGGCAGCCATCGCCCCGTAGAAGGCTGGGACACGCGCGATGCCGACCAGCGCGTCGCGAAAGCTTCGTCGTCCGCTCGCTGCCAGCAGGACTCCTCCGGTGTAAGTGAAGATCGAGCTCGCCACGAAGTAGACGCTGGCGAACGTGAGCGCCTCGCGCCCGAAGGCGAGGAGCGCCACGGGCAGCCCGTAGTTCCCCGAGTTTGAGCAGACGATGACCAGCATGAACGCGCTGAGCGCGCGACGATCGAGTCGCAGAGGTATCGCGGCGAGCCGCGCCATGATCGCGGCCGACGACGCCACGAGAAGGTAGAACAGCGTCATGCGGGCGACCTGGCCGCTCTCCGCCGTCGAGTTCGCCAGCGTGTTGAAGACGAGCGCCGGTGCAAGCGCGTGAAACGTCAAGCGCGAAACGGTTTGGACCTGGACGCCGGCGAAGCGCGCCAGAAGAAACCCCACACCGGCGATCGCGAAGACCGGGAGGAGATCGGACACGAATATCGAGATGAGGAGCTGCGCGCCGCCAATCACGTCAGGACAGAATCATATGCGGTGACTGGTATACTTCCGCACTCCCGGCGGTCAGCGCCATGGCCCACGCCACAGAGGAACAGACCTGATGAAGACGGTTGATGTCGGCGCAACGATCGATCAAGGTCAGTGGACGGGGTATCAGAAGCTTCTGATCCTCGGGACCGCGCTCACAATCATTCTCGACGGCGTAGACAATCAGCTGCTTCCCAATGCCGTGCCGTTCATCGCGCCCGAATGGGGCGTGCAGAACAGTGCGTTCAGGAACGCACTCGCCACCGGGCCCTTCGGCATGATGATCGGCGGCCTCATGGGCGGCATCCTTGGCGATCGCTACGGCCGGAGAACAGCGCTGCTCGGTAGCGTGATGGCATTCGCGGTCCTGACGCTCGCGATCGCGTTCGTGGACTCCGTTTTCATGCTCGGTCTGCTGCGATTCGTCGCCGGCATCGGCCTCGGTGGCGCGATGCCCAACGCCGCCGCGCTCGCGTCCGAGTACGTTCCGCGTCATCGACGTCCGTTCGCCGTGACGCTGACCATCGTCTGCATTCCTCTCGGCGGCTTTGTGGCCAGCACGATGGCCGGCATCATCGCGCCTGCCTACGGCTGGCGCGCGCTCTTCATCGTCGGTGGCCTCGTCCCCGTCGTCCTGGCCTTTGTGCTGTGGAAGGCCCTGCCTGAATCACCTCGATATCTGGCCAGCCGCCGCGATCGCTGGCAGGAACTCACGCACGTCATGCGCCGGATGGGGCATGACCTGCCTGCGGATGTGACGTATGTCGAAGGCACGGTCGCCGGAGTTCCAGCGAAGAAAGCCACGATCGGTGATCTGTTCGCGCCGATGTTCCGGCGCGACACGGTTGGCCTGTTCGCGTCGTTCTTCTTCTGCCTGATGGTCAACTACGTGGCAATTCAACTCGTGCCGTCGATGTTGCGCGACAACGGCAAGTTCACGCCGGCGGCGGCAGCGGGTGGTCTGCAGTGGGTGAACATCGGTGGCGTCATCGGCGCGATTGCCGGAGCACTGGTCATTCAGCGTGTCGGGTCGCGTGTGACGATGCTGGGCATGTCGGCGGCAGCCGTTGTCTGCTCGATGATCATGGCGGGGATGCGGCTGGATCCGACCGACACCTTCGCGCTGATGGCGATGTTCCTCATCACGGGAGGCTTGCTCAACGCCGTGCAAACCACGATGTACGCACTCGCCGCGCACGTCTACCCAACGGAGATTCGAAGCACCGGGGTCGGGACCGCAGTGGCGTTTGGTCGAATCGGGAACGCACTCGCCGTCTATGTTGGCGGGTTTGCGCTCGATCGAGGCGGGTCGCCCGGTTACTTCACGTGCTGGGCCATCCTGATGGGGGTCGTGTTTCTGTCGCTTGCGGTCGTGAAACGCCACGTACCACGAACCGCGGGGGGGCCAGTCGGCGCGCCGGCAGGAGCCCACTGACATTGCAGGCCGCTTGGCGGCCAACCCGTGGGCCGGACATAATAAAAGGCTTGGCACCGAGCCGGTGCAGTGAATAGAGGAGCGAACAGGAAATATGAGTCAGCAAAGCTTGGAGCAGCTACTACAGGGCAAGAATCCAGTTGATGTTGTGCGGAACTCGCAAATCGGGGCGTATGTGTATCCCGTGGTTCCGTCCGAGTACACCAACTGGCGCGACGAGCAGCGCGCCTGGCGGGAGTCGGCAGTCCTCTTCGATCAGTCGCATCACATGGCGGAGCTTCTCGTCACCGGCCCGGACGCGAAGAAGATGCTCTCGTCGCTCGCAACCAACAGCTTTGCGAATTTCCCGCCCGACCGGGCCAAGCAGTTCGCACCGTGCAGCTATGACGGCTACGTCATCGGCGACGTGATCATGTTTCACCACGCCGAGAACGAGTTCAATCTCGTCGGTCGCGCGCCGACCGTGAACTGGGTGCAGTTCCACGCGGAGACCGGTGGCTGGAAGGTCGAGATCGTGCGCGACGATCGCTCGCCGTCGATCACGGGCGGCAAGGCAGTCGTTCGGCGTCACTATCGCTTCCAGGTCCAGGGCCCGAACGCGGCGAAGATTCTGGAGCGCCTCAATGGTGGGCCGATTCCTGACGTGAAGTTCTTCCACCTCGACGCGATCAACGTCAAGGGCCGAAGGGTCCGCGCGTTGAGGCACGGCATGGCCGGCGCGCCCGGTCTCGAGGTCTGGGGACCGTACGAGCAGATGGAGGAGATCCGCGCTGCGATCGTCGAGGCCGGCAAGGACTTTGGTATGGTGCAGGTGGGCGCGCGCGCGTACGCGACCAACACACTCGAGTCCGGCTGGATTCCGTCGCCGCTTCCCGCGGTCTACACCGGCGAGAAGATGAAGAAATACCGCGAGTGGCTCCCGGCCAATGGTTATGAAGCCACGGGCTCACTCGGCGGTAGCTACGTCTCGAACAACATCGAGGACTACTACGTTACGCCGTACGAGATGGGCTATGGATCGTTCGTCAAGTTCGATCACGACTTCGTCGGCCGCGAAGCGCTCGAGAAGAAGTCCAAGGAGCCGCACCGCAAGAAGGTCACGTTCGTGTGGAACGGCGACGATGTGACGAAGGTGTGTTGCCTCGCAGTTCACGCCGGGCGCCGAGCGCTACAAGTACATCGATCTGCCACTCTCGAACTACGCCTCGTCCTCGTACGACAAAGTGATGAAGGGCGGGAAGGTCGTGGGTCTCTCGATGTTCAGCGGGATCAGCTACAACGAGCAGTCGATGCTGTCACTCGGCATCATCGATCCCGAGATCAACGTTGGCGACCAGCTCACGCTCGTGTGGGGTGAGGAGAACGGCGGCTCGAAGAAGTCGACCGTCGAGCGGCACAAGCAGCTCGACATCCGCGTCACCGTCGGAACGGTGCCCTACGGTCAGATGGCGCGCGAGACGTATCGACCGAAGTAAGAGACTTGAAGTAGGCAGTATGCGGTAGGCGGCACGCGCCTACTGCATACCGTCTACTGCCTACTGCTCGGTGGTGGCTCAATATGAATGACGACGTCCACGAGCTGCGGGAACCTCGTCATCAGCCGATCCTTTACCACGTGCGACGTCGCGTGCGCTTGGTCGAGCGGCATGCTTCCGTTCAGCCACAGATGCAGATCGAGAAACGCGTAGTCGGCTGAGCCGCGCGTTCGAATCTTCTCGCAGCCGAGCACTTCGGGCACCTCCTGCACCACCTCGCGCACCTGCGTCTCCGGTATCACGATCTCGTCCGCCAGAACGCGCGACGCCTCCTGCGCGATGCCCCAGCAGGCATGACCGATGAAGCCTGCGACGAGCACGGCGGCCATCGGGTCGAGCAGGGGATAGCCCCACCAGACGCCGAACAGCGCACCGAGCACGGCTCCTGTGGTCAGCACATCGCTTCGCGTGTGCTTGGCGTCGGCGCGCAGGACTTCGCTCTTCAGCCGTCGTCCCTCGCGCATCTCGTATGCGACCACCCAGAGATTCACGACGAGGGTCACAGCCATGAGGCCGATGCCCTCCGGAAAGACGCGCGGCGTGCCGCCGTTGACGAATCGATCGGCGGCAGCCGTCAGCACTTCCACCAGGACGACGACGAGGAAGACGAGGATGCCGAGCGAGGCCATCGTCTCGTACTTGCGATGGCCGTATGGATGCTGCGCGTCCGGTGGTTGTCGTGCGACGGAGACGCCGAACAGCGCCACAACGTTAGACGCCGAGTCAGTGAGTGAATGGAAGCCGTCCGAGACGATGGAGACGGCCCCGGTGTAGTACCCGAGGAGGATCTTCGCCAGCGCGACGACGAGATTCAGGAGTAGAACGCGATAGAGGACCTTGTTGATTTCAGCGTATCTGTCGGTCACGGGTAATTCAAAATTCAAAATGCAAAATGCAAACGGCCAGAGCCCGTTTGCATTTTGAATCTTGCCGTTTGCATTACACGGCGCGAGTGAGCGTCAGAAAACTCGCGCGTTTGGT
Source organism: uncultured Acidobacteriota bacterium (assembly GCA_963772955.1). Taxonomy (GTDB): domain Bacteria; phylum Acidobacteriota; class Vicinamibacteria; order Vicinamibacterales; family UBA2999; genus Gp6-AA40. Next base: position 78,932 of record CAVYZF010000014.1, read on the forward strand.
ATCGGCCACCAGCGCAGCTGGACGCGGCCGATGATGTACTTCTTGGGCACCATGCCCCAGTGCCGGCTGTCGGAGCTGTTGTTGCGATGGTCGCCCATCACGAAGTAGTACCCGTCGTCGATCCGCTTGGGGCCGAAGTCGTCGTGGCTGCGATACTCGGGTGGCACGAAGTCGTCCGGCAACGGCACGTCGTTCACATACACGCGACCATCGACGATGCGGACTTCATCCCCCTCTTCTGCGATGACCCGTTTGACGAATGATTTGTCCGGATTGAGCGGGTAATAGAGCATCACGATATCGCCTCGTCGCGGCGCGCCTACGCGATAGGCGAACTTGTTGACGATGAGACGGTCTTGATCGGCGAGCGTGGGCGCCATGCTCTGGCCTTCCACGCGCGCGACCTGGAATCCGAACGTGACGATCAGGGTCGCGTAAACGGCAGCTGAGAAGAGAGTCTTGAACCACGCGACGAGCTCGTCCTTCCACACGCTGAGGCGCAGGGAAAGCGCATCAGCAGGCGGATCTTCGACCTCGAGGTGGAGGGCGGCGACGGCGGTCTGTGGATCGATGCCGGGCTCAATCGGTACGACTACAGCTTCAGATACTCCCGGAGTCGCTTGGTCTGCGTGCGGCTCACTGGTATCTCCGTGCCCTTCGTATCTTTCATCCGAAGGATATAGTTCCTGCTGAACCAAGGGACGATCTCCTTGATTTTGTTGATGTTCACCAGATGCGACCTGTGGACGCGCCAGAAGATATCCGGATCCAGCCGCGCCTGCAGGTCGTCCAGGGTCCGGTAGTTGGAGGTTCCCGCTACTTGCCCTGTAACTATGTTAATCGAGTCGTCCGCCAGCGAGGCATAGATGATTTCCTCAGACTGCACGAGCATGAAGCGCTCGCCGACCCGAATAGCCACCTGATCTCTCCGGATCTGGCGTCCGGCCATCATTTTGACGATCTTCTCGAGCTGGTCGTTCACTGGGAGGGGGCCGGCCGGCGTCTGCCGCTCGGCTTCGACCCGCCGGCGGGCGCGCTGAAGGGCCTGTTCGAGCCGTCCTGATTCGACAGGCTTGAGCAGGTAATCCACGGCGTTGACCTCAAATGCCTCGATTGCGTGCTGGTCGAACGCGGTGACGAAGACCAGTGCCGGCGGCTCGTCGCCCTTCTCGAGCAGTCGGCGCGCCACCTCGAATCCCCCCAGGCCGGGCATCTGGATGTCCAGGAACACGAGGTCGGGCTCGTGCCTTTCAACGGCGGCCAGCGCCTCCAGGCCATCTGCCGCCTGCCCGACAATCTCGATATCGCCCAGCTGGTCGAGCTGATAGCACAGTTCCTCTCGCGCCAGCTGCTCGTCGTCTACGACAAGAACTCTCATGCGTCTCCGGTGGGGTCAGACCCTTCACGTGTTTGCACATGTGAAGGGTCTGACCCCAACTCATGCCGTGATCTGATGAACGGCTGTCAGTTCAGGAACCTCGATGCGCGCGCTGGTGCCGTGGCCAGGTTCGCTTGTGAGTTGGAGTTGGTATTGATCGCCGTAGATCACCGCGAGGCGTTCCCGCACATTGGCCAATCCGATGCCGCTCGACATCGGCTGATTCAACCGGTCGAGCACGAATCCCATTCCGTCATCCTCGACCTCGATGATCGCCCGGCCGTTTTCGCGGCGGCTCCGAATCGTGATCGCGCCCGGGCCGACCTTTCTCGCGAAGCCGTGCTTGATCGAGTTCTCGACGAGCGGCTGCAGGATCATGCTCGGGACGATGATGTCGAGCGTATCGGGACCGATCTCTTTCCGGACGCGAAGCCTGGGCCCGAAGCGAATGACCTCGATATCGAGGTACTCGTCGATCGACTCGAGTTCTTCACGCAACGTAACGAAGTGCTGGTGGCTGCGAAGCAACCGTCGCAGGAGAGCCGAGAGCTTGATGATCAGCGTGCGCGCCGTATCGGGCTGCGAGCGAATGAGCGAAGAGATCGACGTCAGTGTGTTGAAGAGGAAATGCGGGTTGATCTGACTCTTGAGCGCTTCGATTTTCGCTGCCAGCAGGAGCTGCGCCTGCTCCTGCAGTCGATGTTCGACGCGCGCGGAATTCCAGATCTTGATTGGTGTGGCGACTGCGACTACCGTCACGAGCACGACCACCAGCGTCATCCATGGTGACGGCGAGCCGAGGTAGAAGAGCCGCTCGGCGCCGAAGCGGGTCCCCAATGCCTGACGCAGCAATTCGAGCGCGACGGTCGCCAACAGCAAGGCGAGTTGCCAGTTGGACTCGAAGTTTCGAACCATCTTCCACAGATGCTTCCGCAGATCGACGAAGACGAATGGCGTGAATTGCCAGATCGCTTCCTTCGGGCAGACTTCGCGCAATCCGCCACCGGCAAAGCCGCAACCGACGGCGAAGGGGAGGGCGATCCATTCGTTGGCAATGACGGCCGGTGTCGCGGCAAGCAGACCGACGAGCGCGCCGGTGTAGGGACCGGCGAGAAGCCCGGCAAGGAAAGCCCCTTCGAGAGTGAGGTCAGCCGCGTCGTACTTCAGGATGACGCGGCTCGTAACGCCCGCCATGAGGGGGACACCGAGCGACAGTGTAAACACCAGGCGATCGACCCAGCCGCGTCGCTCGAAGATCAAGATGCGACGGAACCGGTGGAATCGCGCGAGCATCGTCGCGAGCACCGCGATAGCCGCCAGCCGGACGAGCAGTGTCAGCAGGAACTGCTCGGGCGTGAGGATTCGAGGTTCCACCGAGGGCATTGTACAAATCCTGTCGACTTTGGGCTCTGGTCTCTGGGCTTTGGGTCCTGGCGGAAGCCATGAGCCGAGAGCCAAGAGCCCAGAGCCTGATAGAATTCAGGAATGATCGGTCCGTTGATTAAGGGCTTTCTCCTCACCGCCCGGCACATGTTCCAGAAGCCGGTGACGGTCAACTATCCGTACCAGAAGGTCCCCGTATTCCCGAAGTATCGCGGCAAGCAGGTCCTGATGAGGGACGAGAACGGCCTGGAGAAGTGCGTGGCATGTGGACTCTGTTCCGTCGCCTGCCCGGCCGATGCCATCTACCTCGAGGCTGCCGAGAACGACGGGTCGGTGATGGCCGGGCCGCGTTACGCCAGCATCTACCAGATTCACAAGACCCGCTGCATCTTCTGCGGCATGTGCGAGGAAGCGTGCCCGGTGTCCGCCATCTTCATGGGCAAGGACTACGAGCTTGCGGTCTACAGCAAGGACGACTTTGTCTGGGACAAGGCCGACCTTTTGGTCGCGCCGCCCGCGAATGCCAAGGCCCCCGCATCCGGTCTCCCGACTCCGGCCTGAGGCCGGAGCTCGTACGAGGTGATTCCGCCCTTCCTCGACGCGCTCAACGAGCGAGTCCTCGTCTGCGACGGCGGGATGGGGACGATGCTCTACACGCAGGGCGTGTTCATCAACCGGTCCTTCGATTCCCTGAACCTGAGCGATCCCGCACGCGTGGTCGCGGTGCACGAGGCCTACGCGCAGTCGGGCGCTGACGTCATCGAGACCAATACGTTCGGGGCGAATCGCATCAAGCTGCGCGCATTCGGTCTGGCCGAGCGCCTCCACGAGATCAATCACGCCGGTGCTCGCCTGGCGCGCGAAGGTGCGCGAGGGACGGCCTACGTTGCCGGTGCGATCGGACCTCTGGGTTTGCGCATCGAGCCCTGGGGCCGCATGGGGCGCGACGAGGCCGAGGAGTACTTTCGCGAACAGGCACAGGCCCTCGTCGATGGCGGCGTAGACCTCTTCATCCTCGAGACCTTTCGCGACCTGAACGAGATTGGCGCCGCGATCGCCGCCGTGCGCAGCGTGTGTGCGCTGCCGATCGTCGCCCAGATGACGATCGAGGACGATGGCAACACTCTGGATGGGACAGCGCCGGAGCAGTTTGCGCCGTCGTTGCAGGAGTCGGGTGCCAATCTGATTGGCCTCAACTGCAGCATCGGCCCGGCGCACATGCTGGAGACGCTCGAGCGCATGACCGCGTCGACGACGGTTGGTCTGTCCGCGCAGCCCAATGCCGGCCGGCCTCGCGACGTCGAGGGACGCACGATCTACCTGACGTCACCCGAGTACATGGCGTCCTACGCCCGGCGTTTCGCCGAGCGGCGCGTTCGTCTGGTTGGCGGATGCTGTGGCACGACACCGGATCACATCGCTCAGATCAGAGCTGCGCTGACAAAGGGCAGTGCAACGTCATCGATCACGTCTCGTAGAGGCGGGCCTTCAGACCCGCCTTGGCCTGCGCAGGGTGAGGCACCGATCAATCCATCAGAGAAGTCGGTTCTCAGCCGCGCCTTTTCCAACCGGCGATTCGTTCGCATGATCGAAGTGGTGCCGCCGCGAGGTCACGATACGAGGCCCGCGATCGACCAGGCGCTCCAGCTACGCGCTCGACGCGTCGACGCTATTCACGTGCCCGACGGTGCGAGTGGCCCGCGCCTCAGCCCGTTGTCGCTGGCTGTCCTGATTCGCCAGCAGGCGGGCATCGATGTCGTGCTGCAGTTCTCGTCGCGCGACAAGCCGTTGATCGTCTTGCAGTCCGAGCTGCTCGGCGCGCATGCGCTCGGTATCCGCAACGTGCTTCCCGTCACCGGCGATGTGCGGCCGGTGGGGGATTACTCGGACGCGACAGCGGTGCTCGACGTCGATTCGATCGGGCTCGTCAACGCCGTGTCACGTCTGAACAAGGGGCTGGATGTTGGCGGCCAGACGATCGGTGGCGCTACCGCGTTTTACATCGGTGTCACGGTCAATCCGGCGGCCGACGATCTGGATGAAGAGATGCGCCGATTCGAATGGAAGGTCGAGGCGGGTGCCGAGTACGTCATCACAAGGCCCGTGTTCGACGTCAAAGCCTTTGCGCAGATGCATCGGAGACTCGAGTCCGCAGGCCTCCCGGTAGTCCTCAGCATCCGTCCGTTCGAGAACGTGCTCGATGCGGAGTATCTGGCGAACGAAGTACCCGGTGTGCGCGTGCCGCTAGTGATGATCGAGCGCATGCGACGTGCACAGAACGTCGAGGCCGCTGCGCAGGAAGGTGTTGCGATCGCCGTCGAGTTCGTGCACGCGCTTCGCAGCATGGTTCAGGGCGTGAATGTGGTGCCACCGCTGGGCCGATTCGATCTGGGATTGGCCCTACTCGATGCGATCGCATGATCGCAAGCCGTGCGGTTGCACCTTCGTTGCCTGTTCACCTCATGTAAACAGTGCTTGTCGGGATCGGGAAGGCCTTGTATAGTGCCGAACGGCAGTCCTCACGTGTCCTGTCGCGTGTCATGCCGGAAGTCGAGCGAGTTGAACAGGTTGCGGGCTACAGTCCAGACGGAAGTGGCCCGGGTCAAGTCAGGATTGAGGCCCCTCAGACGGGCCCACATGTGAGGAGCCACGATGGCCCTGTTCGAACGCGAAGATGATCTCCGACCCGACGCTGCCTCCCGCGCCCTGTCGGTGACGGCCGTCGAGAACGACTTCGTTGAGAACGTTTACGAGAACCTCGCCAAAGTCTACGATCTGACATTCGGTCCGGCGCTTCATCCAGGGCGCCTCGTTGCGCTTGAGGGCATGGGGCTCAAGCCCGGCGATCGCGTCCTGGAAGTCGGCATCGGCACTGGGATCAACGCGCCGCTCTATCCACGCAACTGCCACATCACCGGCATTGACTTCTCCGCGAAGATGCTCGCGAAGGCGCACGAGCGTGTCGAGCGCAAAGGCCTTCGCAACGTCAGCCTGATGGAGATGGACGCGGCGAACCTGTCGTTCCCCGACAACTCCTTCGACGTCGTCTATGCCCCGTACGTGATCAGCGTGGTGCCCGATCCCGTTCAAGTCGTCGGCGAGATGCGACGCGTCTGCCGGCCCGGTGGCAAGATCATCGTCCTCAATCATTTCCGCAGCCCCAATCCACTGCTTGCGAAAATCGAGCGCGCGATCTCGCCGTTCACGGTGCACATCGGCTTTAAATCCGATCTCGACCTGCCTGGCTTCCTTGCGCAGGCGGCGCTGAAACCGATCTCAGTCCAGAAGGTCAGCTTCCCGCGTATCTGGTCCCTCGTTACCTTCATCAAGGACTGACAGTCCACGCCGAGCGGTTCGCGTCGATTTCTCTGGCTTCTCGATTGCAACGCTATTTGGGTGTTGTTTACACCCATAACATCCTTAACGTCCTTAACACCTCAAGGCGTTCGTTCGAAGGCTCGTACGATCCTCGGCTGGACACCCGGCTTGCGAAATCTCGTGTCTGGCGGTGTATTACCGTGCGGATGTCTCGTCGGCAGCTACGAGACGTGGGCGCGCGGTGTGATCACGATAGTGGACGAACGAGGCAGGGGTTGTCGCGACGATCGTCATCAGGCGAACGCAATCCTCTGATTCGAGGTCGACGACTTCAAGACTTCCTGAGCTACCCCGGCCTTCGTCTGATCTAGATCTTTGCCTTCGGGCGTCCCCGCGGCTTCTTTGGCGGCTTGTCGAGCGCCTTGAGAAGGATGTCGGCAGCCACTTCGGCGCCGTTGGTCTCCGGCTTCTTCTTGGGCTTCGGCTGCGCGAGCAGCTTGTCCAATGCGCCTTCCCACTTTCCCGCCATCAGGTCGTCGTGCCCGATGAGCGCCGAGCGCAGATGTTTCGGCATCTCCTCGACGATCACGTCGTACTCGGGGAAGTGTCCGCGCGGTGTATAGAGCACGGCGGAATCGTTGGCGATGCACTCGGAGATGATGCCGTAGCCCGGCTTGGTGACCACGGCTTCGGCGGCGCCGACGAGATCTTCGTAGCGGACGCCGATGTTGTACATCGCCTCTTCGTTGATCGTGACGAGCGAACCCTTTCGTTCGGCAGCCGGAGTGTCCTTCTTGACACGGGCGGCCGGCGCCATCGCCGTCATGACGACCGTGTACTTCCGGAACTTCGCGACCACATCCGTGTCGATTCCTGACAGCCCGAAGCCGCCGAAGGAGGACAGCACGATCGGTTTGTCCGCAGGGATCTTGAGCAGCTTGCAGACCTCTTCGCGGGATCGGCTCGCGTGACGTGCGACGAACGGAATGTCCCGGACATTGGAGAAGCTCTCGAACCCGCCCGACATCGGCAGCCGGAGCGCCATCGATGCTTTGGCATACGCGCCACGAATCGCCGGCAGCAGCGAGGGCGCAAGCCGCACGCGCGGATAGTCCGCGTAGATCCAGTCCCAGGTGAAGTTGCCGAGCCCGATCGATGGGATGCCCGCTGATGCGCCGACGGCGAACGCGAGCGGCGGGATATCGCCGACGATCAGCCCCGCACCGAGCTCGCGCAGCGAACGCGTTTCGCTCGCCGCCCTCGTGACGAGGTCGCTGTGAAACGCCCCGGCTCGCCTGATGCTGTCCGCTTCGTCCAGCGTCACCGCATCCGCCTGCACGACGCCAGTGTCACATTCGAGCGTGCTGTACGTGACTTTTCCTTTGACGGTCAGGTCGAACAGCCAGCGCGGAGCAGACGTGCGCACGCCCACTCGCGTTTCGGGACGCATGGCAAGAATCGCGTTGATGACCTCGATGGAGCGTGAGGCGTGACCAAACCCGTGACCTGAGATGTAGAAGACGATCGCTTGTGCCAAAGACTGGCCTACCTCGCTCGGGCGGGTTGGAGGCCCGCCTTCGCTGTGAGGGTCAGAAGACCCGCTCTACTGGGTTACCGACTGCTGAGGGACATTCGATCCCTCACGCGTCAGTGCCTGACCGTTTGAAAGTGCGATTGCGACAACCTGCTCCAGGGTCTCGACCGGAATGAACGTCATGTCCTTCCGAATCTCTTCAGCCAACTCTGACAGATCGGGCTCGTTGAGCGCCGGCAGGATCACCGTCTTGATGCCCGAACGCCGCGCGGCCAGCGACTTCTCACGGATTCCGCCGACTGGCAGCACTAATCCACTCAACGTGATCTCGCCTGTCATCGCGATATCCCGCCGGACGGGCACCTTGCGCGCCGCCGACAGAATGGCTGTGGCGATCGTGACGCCAGCCGACGGACCGTCCTTCGGTATCGCCCCGGCCGGTACGTGGACGTGCAGGTCCTGATGCGTCAGAAACTCCGGCGAAATCCCTAATTCCCTGGCGTTTGCGCGGATGTGACTGAGAGCGGCGCGAGCCGATTCCTGCATCACGTTCCCGAGCTGGCCAGTCAAGATAATGTTCTGGTTCCCGCCGGGAAGCAAGGTCGCCTCGATAAACAGGACGTCGCCACCGGTTTCCGTCCACGCCAAACCGGTTGCGACACCGGGGCGGGATGTGCGGAAGGCCATCTCTTTCCTGAACCGCGCCGGACCCAGATAGCCCTCTACATCCGTCGGCTGAATCACCGTCGGAGGTGGAACAGGACTCTCGAGCGGGCGCGTGGCGATCCGGGCGGCGATCTTTCGCGCCAGCGTGCCCAGTTGCCGTTCCAGGTTTCGGACGCCGGCCTCTCGCGTGTATTCGCTGATGACAAGGCTCAGCGTCTCATCCGGAATCTCCATCGTCGCCGGAGGCAGTCCGTGCTCGTTCATCTGGCGCGGCAGCAGATATCTGCGCGCGATGTGGACCTTCTCCTCCTCGCTGTACCCCGCGAGCTGGATGATCTCCATGCGATCGAGGAGGGCAGGGTGGATGGTCCCGAGCTGGTTCGCCGTCGCGATGAACAGAGTCTTCGAGAGGTCGACCGGGATCTCGAGGTAGTGGTCGCGGAACGAGTGATTCTGCGCCGGGTCGAGCACTTCGAGCAGGGCCGCCGCAGGATCGCCGGAGAATCCGCCGACGGTCACCTTGTCGATCTCGTCGAGCATGAACACCGGGTTCATCGATCCCGCCTGCTTCAACGCCTGCACGATCCGACCGGGGATCGAGCCGATGTACGTTCGGCGGTGACCTCGGATTTCGGCTTCGTCGCGCACGCCACCGAGCGACAGACGCACGAACTTGCGCGACATCGCGCGCGCGATCGACTGGCCGAGCGAGGTCTTGCCGACGCCGGGAGGGCCGACGAAGCAGAGGATCGGTCCCTTCATGTCGCCTTTGAGCTTGCGGACCGACAGGTACTCGATGATGCGCTCTTTGACCTTGTCGAGGTCGTAGTGATCCTCGTCGAGCACTCGGCGTCCCTCGATCGGATCGATCCGGTCGGCGGTCGTGGTCGACCACGGAATGTCGAGCAGCCAGTCGATGTAGGTCCGGAGCATCTGGTACTCCGGTGACGCGGCCGTCATGCGCCCGAGTCGATCGACCTCGCGCATCGCGACGACGTTCACGCTCTCGGGCAGCTTCGCGTCTTCGACCCGCTTCCGGAGCTCGGCGATCTCGTTGCCTTCACCTTCCCCGAGCTCCTGCTGAATCGCCTTGAGCTGCTGACGCAGGTAGTACCTGACGCTGCGCGTCGGTCATCTCCTGCTGGGCGGCCGACTCGATCTTGCCTTTGACCTCGAGGAGCGAGACCTCGCGCGTGAGGGACGAGGAGACGATCTCGAGCTTCGTCAGCAGATCGTTCGCCTCGAGCATCTCCTGCCTGTCCGACGGCTTCATCTCGATCAGGCTGGCGAGGACGTAAGCGAGCCGCAGCGGGTCGTCGATGTTCATGACCACGCCGCGCAGATCTTCGGAGAGGCCAGTCGAGAGCGAGAGTGCCTTCTCGATCAGTTCCTGGATCCGGCGAATGTGGGCTTCGATCTCAATCGTGCGCTCGAAGGTTTCCGCCAGCGGGACGATCTGCGCCCGCATGCTCGTGCCCGTGCGCGTGACCAGCGTCGCGCGGGCGCGACTGAGGCCCTCGATGATGATGTTGATCCCGCTCGGAACTTTGGCCATCTGCCGGATGACGCCGACAGTGCCGACCTGAAGGAGATCGTTCGGCCCCGGATCCTCGTTCTCGTTGTTCTGCAGGATCAGGAAGACAAGGCGATCCGCGCCCAGCGCACGGTTGACCGTCTCGATCGAGACGGGTCGATTGACGGCCAGCGGCTGCAGCGTGAGTGGGAGCGCCACTGTCCGTCGAAGCGGCAGGACAGGGAGTTCCGAAGGAAGTTGGGGAGCGGTCTCGGCCATCGTGGGCTTAGGGCTCTTCGCGTCAGGGCTCGTGGCTCTCGGCAGCCCATAAGTCCTCAGCCAAAGACCGGAGCGCAGGGCCGAGAACGTCTTGTCCAGTCTATCAGTGTGGTACGCTTCGCGCGTGGACGAACGTCAGTTTTTCACCGAGAAGCCCGAGCAGCGACCGGCCAAGTTTCAGTGTCCGCGCTGCCGTCGTACCAACGACTATTCGATCAAGTGGCTGCGCCGTACGAAGAAAGCGCAGATCCCGTCGGGCGCCAACGAACACGACCGTGTCCTGTTCGGTAAATCGAAGGACCACCTGATCCGCGTGGATGACGACCTCGTCTGTAAGACGTGCGGAAAACGCTTCGAGATCCCGTCCCATCGGGCACTCGTTTTCTTGGAAGAACTCGAAGGTCTGCCTCAGGACGTCGACGACGAGGAGTAGGGGCATCATGGGACTGTTGAGTGTCCGGCGTGGGTGCGTCGCGTGGCTGCTGCTTTTCATCGCGGGCACAGTGCCGTCGGCTCAAACTCCGGCTCAAAGGCAGGCGGCACCAACGGCCAGCCCGGCTGCGCGTGCCCTGAACGCGGGCCAGTACGACGAGGTCGAGCGTCTTCTCAAGGCGTCCACTGACCCGACATCGATCGCACTGAGGGCCCGTGCGCAGATCGCGCAGGGCCGTTACCAGGACGCACGGACACAGTTGACGCCCGTCGCGTCCGCACAGCCCGATAGCGATGCCGCGCTCGAGCTCGGACTGCTCGAACTCTACCTGGGGCAGCGGACTGACGGGATTCGGCGTCTGCGCCTGCTGGCCGGTCGACTCGCGCCGCGGACGGCGCGCGACTATTTCCGCCTCGCACGCACGGCGAGCGCGCTCGCCAATTTCGAGGATGCGCAGGCGTTCAAGGAGGCCAACGGCTTCTTCCGCGACGCCAACAGGCTGGCGCCAGACGATGCCGACATCAATGCGGCATGGGGCGAGCTGTTCCTTGACAAGCACAACCCCGCCGATGCGATGAAGTCGTTCCAGGAGGCACTCAAGGTCGACGGGAACCACGTCGATGCGCTCATCGGTGCCGCTGAGGTCAACGCGGGGTTGAACCCTCCGGCCGCTCGCGCCGCGCTCGAGCGGGCGCTCAAGGTCAACCCGAATTCGGTCGCCGCGCATCTGCTTCGCGCCGAGCTCGCGCTCGACGACCGCGAGCGTGATGCAGCGCGCGAGAGCATCACGAAGGCGCTGTCGGTGAACCCCAACAGCCTGGAGGCCCGGTCGCTCGACGCGGCGATCGCGCGTCTCGAGGACAAGCCCGCGGAATTCGATCGCCTCGTGCAGGACATCCTGAAGATCAACTCGAACTACGGCGAGGTCTACCGCGTGGCCGGCGATCACCTCGCGCGCAACTACCGCTTCGACGAGGCGGTCGAGCTCGTGCGGCGCTCGCTGACACTGGACTCCGACAACACCCGAGCCTATTCAGATCTCGGCACGCACCTGCTGCGGACCGGCGACGAGAAGGGCGCACGCGTGGCGCTGGAGCGCGCGTTCAAGAGTGACTCGTTCGATCAGACCACCTTCAACCAGCTCGACCTGCTCGACACGATCGACAAGTTCGTGACGATCACCGACGGCGACATCATCATGCGACTCGACCCCGCCGAGGCGGGCGTGATGCGCGAGTACGCGATGCCGCTCGCGAAGCAGGCGCTCGCCACGCTGCAGAAGCAGTACGAGTTCAAGGTCACGGGCCCGATCCTGATCGAGATGTTCCCCAAGCACGATCAGTTCGCTGTCCGCACGATCGGCTTGCCTGGCTTCATCGGTGCACTCGGCGCCTGTTTCGGCCGCGTGGTCACGCTCGATTCGCCGAACGCGCGCGATCCTGGCGAGTTCCATTGGGGCGAGACGCTGTGGCACGAGATCGCTCACGTCATCACGCTGCAGATGTCGAAGAATCGCCTCCCCCGGTGGCTCAGCGAGGGCCTCTCGGTGTACGAGGAGCGCCGCGCGCGCCCCGAATGGGGGCGCGAGATGGATCTGACGTTCGCGCAGGCGATCAACGAGGACAAGATCCTCAAGCTGAAAGTGCTCAACGAAGGATTCAGCGATCCGCGTCAGATTTCCCTCTCCTACTACCAGGCCTCGCTCGTCGTCGATCACATCGTCGACACGTACGGTGAGCCAAAGCTTCGCGATCTGATTCGTTCCTACGGCGATGGGCTCGAGACTGAGGATGCGGTGAAGGAAGCGCTCGGAGTGAGCCTCGATCAGCTGCAGACCGGATTCGACGCGCGCCTCGAAAAGCAGTACGCCGGACTGCGGAAGGCGCTGCAGACGCCGAAGTTCGACGGCAAGCCGACGGTCGACGACTTGAAGAAGATGGCCGAGAGCAATCCCGAGAGCTTCGCGGTGCAGATGCAGCTCGCCGTCGCGTTGCATCAGGCGAAGGATCCCAAGGGAGCGATTCAGGCGCTGGAGCGAGCGTCCAGGCTGGCGCCCACCGCGAACGGCGACAACAATCCGAACAAGATGATCGCCGCCATCGCTGCGGAATCGAAGGACGCGCCGAGGCAGATCCAGGCGCTCGACGATCTGCTCAAGGTCGATAGCGCTGACGTCGAGTCCGCGCGCCAGCTGGCAACACTGCTCGCACCCTTGAAGGACGATCGACGCAGCGAGGAGGCGTACCGGCGAGTCATCGGCATCGATCCCTTCGATCGTGACGCGCAGGCCGCATACGGTCGGCTCGCGCTGAAGCGGAAAGACAACGAGGCCGCGCAGCGCGCCTTCCGTGCCGCGCTCGCCGGCAATCCGCCCGATCGCGCCACGGCGCACGTCGATCTCGCCGAGGCGTATGCCGCGGCGGGGCGTGCTGCTGACGCCAAGAGGGAAGTCCTCGCCGCGCTCGAGATTGCGCCCTCATTCGAACGCGCGCAGGACCTTCTGCTGAAAGTCGTCCAGCCCTAGTTTCGATCCAGCTCGTTCCAATACTCGACGGTCTGGCGCTGTCGTCGCCTGAACGCGAACACGCCGATGATCCCCGCCGCAAACCCGGCGATGTGCGCCCAAAACGCCACGCCACCTGCCGGCTCGCCCTGGGTGGCTGAGGCAATCGAGCCGATGCCGCTCACGAACTGCATCACGAACCAGATACCGAGGAAGAAGATCGCGGGCACCTCGATGATCTGAATGAAGATGAACAGTGGCAGCAGCGTGACGATGCGCGAGTGCGGGTAGAGGACGAAGTAGGCGCCCATGACGCCGGCGACCGCGCCGCTCGCGCCGACCATCGGGACCGCTGAGTCGGGCGCGGTGAACGTTTGTCCGAGGGCCGCGGCGACGCCGCAGAGCAGATAGAACGCGATGAAGCGTCCGTGGCCCATCTGGTCCTCGACGTTGTCCCCGAAGATCCAGAGATAGAGCATGTTGCCCGCCACGTGCAGGAAGCCGCCGTGGAGGAACATCGACGTGAACACACTGATCCACGAGAAGTACGCCGGGACCAGGCCGAACGTGAGCACGAACTGGTTGACGGCCGGCCCGAGGGAGAACTGATACAGAAAGATCACCACGTTGAGCGTGACGAGAGCGATCGTCACGTACGGCGTCGTGCGCGAAGGGATGACGTCGCGGAGGGGAATCACGGGCTGTCGACTCTGGGCTCTCGGCTCTAGGCTTTGGCCTGTGCCTGCAGGTACATTACCAGTTGCCAGCGAACAACGAACATCGAACCCAGCCCAGAGCCTAAAGCCGAGAGCCCAGAGCCGACATGAAGTGCAAGCATTGCGACACTGAAATCGCCGACAAAGCGCTCATCTGCTATCGCTGTGGTAAGTCGACGACCGAGCCGCGCATCCAGCCACCCGCTGTCGGATCGCTCTTCGAGCATCGGCGCCGGTCGCGCCTGCCGGTCATCGTTGTCGCGGTTCTCGTCATCCTTGCGCTGTTGGCCGCGTGGTACTTCCTGGTTCGATCCTCTCGCGTGGGCCACTTGAGGTTCAACGCGCCGGCTGTGGCGGCTTCTATAATTGAAGGAGGAACTGGTCCTGAGCAGGTGGACATGTCGTGGATGATGCTCTGATCTTCGACTGGAATCGCGACACTCCGGTGCCGCGGCCTGCCCAGGTCCTGCTGCTCGACGAAACGTTGCGCGACGGCCTGCAGTCGCCGTCGGTGCGCGCGCCGACCATCGAGCAGAAACTGCGCATCCTGCACCTGCTCGATCGCATCGGGATCGATACTGCCGATATCGGATTGCCGGGAGCAGGTCCCCACGTCGCTCGCGACGTCCAGCGACTCGCGAACGAAATCCTCGAGTGCCGTCTCCGTGTGCAGGCCAACTGTGCTGCCCGCACGCTCATTTCAGACATTCAACCGATCGCCGACATCGTGCAGAAGACCGGCCTGCCGATCGAGTGCTGCTGTTTCATCGGCTCGAGCCCGATCCGTATCTACGCTGAGGACTGGTCGGTCGATTATCTGCAGCGCTGCACCGAGGAGGCGATCTCCTTCGGTGTCCGCCACGGCCTCAAGGTGATGTACGTGACGGAAGATACGACGCGATCGGATCCGGAGACGCTGCGTCGCCTCTTTCAGACGGCGATCGATTCCGGCGCCTCGCGTCTCTGCATCGCCGACACCGTGGGGCACGCGACACCCGCAGGCGCTCGTGCCGTCGTCGGATTCGTCAAACGTCTTGTCGAAGCCAGCGGCGCGGATATCGGGATCGACTGGCACGGGCACCGCGATCGCGATATGGGGACGATCAACAGCCTCGCGGCGCTCGAAGCCGGCGCGACACGCGTGCACGGCACGATGCTCGGCATCGGCGAGCGCGTCGGCAACACGCCGATGGATCTGCTGATGGTGAACCTGGTGCTCATGGGATGGATCGAACGCGACCTGACGCACCTGAACGATCTGGTGCACACCGTGTCGGACGCGACGGGTGAGCCGATTCCCGACAATTACCCAGTGTTCGGTCGCGATGCGTTTCGCACTGCAACTGGTGTGCACGCCGCGGCGGTGGTCAAAGCGTTCCAGAAGAACGATTCCGACCTCGCGGACACGGTCTATTCGGGCGTTCCCGCCCGCCTGGTCGGCCGGCGCCAGCAGATCGAGATTGGGCCGATGTCCGGCAAATCGAACGTCGTCTTCTGGCTCGAACAACGCAGCCTGCCCGCCGACGGGGAACTCGTCGATCGCATCTTCCGCCGCGCCAAGTCATCACCCACGGTATTGACTGAGGCGGAGATCCTTCAGGAGATCTCTGCAAGTCGAAAGTTGGAAGGGCAAAGTACGAAAGTAAGTTAGAAGGTCGGCCAGCGACCTCCAAGTTACTTCTGACACTTTGCACCGTACACGTTGAACTTCCCGATGAGCGGCGTCTGGTATGGCGTAGCGGCCTATTCCCTCTGGGGCCTCCTGACACTTTACTGGCGGTTGTTCCCACAGGTCCCCGCGAGCCAGGTCCTGGCGCATCGCATCGTCTGGTCGTTCGTCGTGCTGGCGGCGATCGTCGCCGCATCCTGGCGCGAGCGACGCGCGGTGCTGCGAACGGTCACGCCGGGAGTGATTGCGTGGTACGCCCTCGCGGCCGTGTTGATCGGCGTGAACTGGTTTCTCTACGTGTTCTCGGTCAACCACGGCTTCATCGTCGAGAGCAGCCTGGGTTACTTCATGACGCCGCTCGTGAACGTGCTCATGGGCGTGGCGGTGTTTCGCGAGCGTCTGCGAGCGATGCAATGGCTGGCCGTCGCATTCGCGTTCGCGGGGGTGCTATGGCTGTCGCTGGCATACGGAACGCTCCCGTGGATCGGGCTCGCACTTGCCGCGAGCTTTGGCAGCTACGGATTGGTGAAGAAGAAGGCGACATTGCCTTCGCTCGAAGGGCTGGCATTGGAAACCGCTGTCCTCGTCGTGCCGGCAGCGCTGTTCCTGGCGGTTCTCGATCGCAACGGTGATGGCGCGTTTCTGCACTCGGGAACAGCGACCGACACCCTCCTCGCCGCAGGCGGCATCGTGACAGTCGTACCGCTGCTGCTCTTTGCGACGGCAGTGCGGCGAATTCCTCTCTCAGTCGTCGGCATCCTGCAGTACATCGCCCCAACCATCCAGTTCCTCCTTGGTGTGTATGCGTTCCACGAGCCGTTCACGCACACGCAACTGACTGGCTTCGGCCTGGTCTGGCTCGGGCTCGTCGTGTTCACGCTCGACAGCCTTCGCCCTCGATCGTCGCCGTCACTGACCGTCGTGGACGAGGGCGTGCGCTGATGACTCCGATGACCGTGCGTCAGGCAGTGCCATCCGACACCGCGGCCGTGCGGGACATGCTTGAAGAAGCGGCGCGATGGGTCGACGCGCTCGGCGTTGTCATGTGGGACGAGGGCGAACTGGATCCGGGTCGCATCGTCCGTGAGGTCGCGGCAGGACAGTTTTTCATCGCCGAGGTCGACGAAGCTCCCGCGGGTGCCGTCCGCTTTCAACTCGAGGACCAACTGTTCTGGCCGGACCTCGCAGGCGACGACTCGGCCTTCATTCATCGCCTCGTCGTGCGCCGGCAATTCAAGGGACTTGGCGTGTCGGTCGCGCTGATGGAGTGGGCGGCCTCGCATGCCCGCTCGATTGGGAAACGCTATCTGCGGCTGGACACGGATGCCTCACGGCCGAAGTTGCGTCAGCTGTACGAACGATTCGGGTTCCAGTTTCACAGCTTCCGGCAGGTAGGCCCGTACTACGTGGCTCGCTATGTGTATCCGTTGACGGAGTCGGCAAATGACACCTGACGCCTTGCTTCAGTTCATGCGCTTGGAGAAGTACGCCGTGCAGGCGTCGGTGTCCGATGCCGGTTCACGGCAGGCTGCCGTTGTGGGAATCGCGGTGACGGATGCGTTCGAGATCGTATTCGACACGGTCGCCTCGTCACGCAAAGCATCCAACCTGCGCGCGAATCCGTCCGTCGCTTTCGTCATCGGCGGTACGCGCGATGGAGACGAATGCACGGTCCAATACGAAGGGATCGCCGACGAGCCGAGGGGGAGCGAACTGGATCGAGTGCTCGCGGTGTACTACGCCAGGTTTCCCGACGGCCCCGAGCGCCGCGCATGGCCCGGCCTGATCTACGTCCGCGTCAAGCCGACCTGGATTCGCCACAGCAACTTCGGAGCGAATCCTCCCGAGATCGTCGAATTCGGCCCGAACACCCTCGCTCGCTGACCTCAGCGCACGATCATCACGACGGCGATCATCGCGCAGACGATCCCGAACAGTTGACGGCTGCTCAGCCGCTCGTGCAGCACGACGCGCGCCAGCACCACGGTGCTCGCGGGATAGAGCGACGCCAGCGTGACAACCACGCTCAGTGGACCCGATCGCGTGGCGATCATGTAGAGCAGGTTGGCGATCATGTCGAGACTTCCGCCGGCGACGACGATGCCGAGAGTGTTTCCCGCAAGGCGAAGCGACTGCGAGGCCGCGAGTGCCATGCCGGCAAACAGGGTTACGGAAACCGCTCGGGCGACGACCAGAGGCCAGAGTCCGGCGTCGCTGCTCGTGTGTGCGAGCGCGACGAAGAAGAATCCGATCGCAACGCCGGAGAGCAGCGCCAGCGTGAACGCGGACGCGCCTGAGCCCGCCGTCTCTTCGGCCCGCACCGGCTCCGGATGCTCGGACTGCGAGACCAGCGCGATGGCCACGATGGCGAGCACGATGCCAGCGATGGCCACGAGCCCGGGCCGCTCGCCAGATGCAAGCGCCACCAGCACCGGAATCACGACAGCGCAGACCGCAGTCGTCGGCGCGACGACCGCCATGACACCGATCGCGAGTGCGCGATAGAGCAGGGCGACACCGGTGCCGCCGGTGAGGCCGGCAACGGCTCCCCAGAGGAAGTCCATTCTGGTCGGCGAGGAAGCAGGGAGAAACGGAAGCGCGATGAGCAACAGCAGGAGCCCTGCGAGTTGCGACACGACGACAATCGTGAACGTGTGTGCGCGTTTAGCGGTCAGGCCGCCGAGGAAGTCGGCTGCGCCGTAACAGGCTGCCGATGCGAGCGCGAGAAGGACGAACATGCGCGGCGGTCACGCCTTCAACCCGCCAGCGCGCGAACGAACGCGTCAGACAGCTCCGCCGCAGTCATCCGGTTCAGGGTTTCGTTGACGGCGATCAGAAGACGGTCGCGTTGTGGGGCGGACGTGAACACGCGGCTCGCCGCGAGCCTCTTTTGGTACGCGAGCGGATCGGTCGACTTCACGCTCATTCGAAACAGGTTCGTTCCTTGCGGGATGCGCTCGATCGAAAACTGTTCGTGTCGTTGCAGGGTGCGGATGAGATCCTCGGACGTGCGGACGGCCGCGGTGAATCGCTCGCCAAAACCAGGCAGATAGTGGAGGGCGATGGCGGCGAACGGCCAGACGGCAGCGAGGCCGCCGCCGAACATGCGCCGTACGTGATACAGGTCCGCAAGCAGATCGCGCGGGCCGGCGAGGATCGCGCCGGATGCCGCGTTGAAATACTTGTACAGCGACACGTACACCGTGTCGAAGGGGCGTGCCGTGTCGGCCACCGATTCGCCTGTGTATGCCGCCTGCAGAAACAGTCGCGCGCCATCGAGATGGAGCCGGATGCCTTCACGTCGCGCGAGCGCGATGATGTCCCGCAGTTGAGCGGAATCGAATCGCTCACCCTGCCGTCGGCGAACGGGCGTTTCGATCGAGATCACCGCCACGCGCGCTACAACCCTGCCGCTCCGTGTCTGGTCCAGCACTCGCTGCACGTCGGCCGCCGTGAAGGTGGCCCGCCCGGCGGCAAGCGGGATCAGCGTCAGACCGCTCAGGGTCTGCGCGCAGTCGCCTTCGTCCTGATAGAGGTGGCTCTCCTCCTGGACGATGACGCGGCTTGGTCCACCGGCGAGCGCGCGCACCGCCAGATGATTTGCCAGCGTGCCAGTCGGCATGAAGATCGCCTGTTCCTTACCCAGGACACGCGCGAACTCGGCCTCTAATTCCTCGACCGTCCCTCCCAGAGAATACGAATCGGCCGAGATGTTTCCGGTCAGCTCCGTCAGGCGCTCTGCGTACTGGGCTGGACTGAGACCAAGGCCGTCGCCGGTCAATCTCACGAGCCGGTCATCGATCGCCGGACCGCTTCGAGCGGCTTGCTGGCCGTAGGCGGAGAGCGGAGCCAGGCCGAGGCCTGTTGCTCCGAGCCCACCGAGCTGTACGAACCGCCGGCGATTCAAAGGCATGCCGCTACTCCGAGTTGTTGCGCAGCGCGGTGCGCACGCGATCGGGAGTGAACGGAACTTGTCGCAGCCTCACGCCCGTCGCGTCGAACACGGCGTTGCCAATCGCTGGAGCGACGACCGTGATCGACGTCTCGCCGGATCCGCAGGCTTCGACATCAGTCTGGTTGAGCAGGACGATGTTCATTGCCGGCAGAGCCATTCCGAGCGTGAGCGAGTGATACGTGCGCCAGTCGACCGAGGTGATCTTCCGATCGTCCCACGTCACTTCCTCGCCGAGCGCGCGGCTCATACCCTGAAGTGCGCCCCCCTCGATCTGGTTGCGCATGCCGTCGGGATTGGAGATTGGGCCGCAGTCCTGCGCGACGGTGAGCCGTGTGACTTCGATCCGTCCTGTGTCCTGATCGACGCTGACATCCGCCACCATGGCAACGAAGCCGTTGTCACCTTCATAGCAGACGCACGCGATGCCTCGGCCGGTGACCTTGCCCGTCCGCGCGCGAGTCGGGCGCGGCGATGGCCGTTGCTCCCAGTTGGCAGCCTTGGCGGCTGCGCGAATCGCCGCGCTCAGTCGTGCGTGATTGAGGTGCTTCAGGCGGTACTCGACGGGGTCGGCCTTCACGTGCGCCGCCACTTCGTCCATGAAACACTCGTGCGCGAACGTGTTCTGCAGCCGTTCGGGTGCTCGCAGCGGTCCGGTGAAGAACGGTGACAGGACGCGATGCGAGAGCACGCGCTCGCTTCGAATCACGCCCGCACCATTGGCTGAATCGCGAACGCGCCCGGCGATGTACGAAGGCGCGGTGTTCGAGTTGTTGTTCAGTGGTGTGTCCGGCGGTGGGGCAGGCGCGCGCGGCGCGAACGGCGCCGGGTTGGAGCCGACGAGCACGCCGGTGATCACGTTGCCGGGGGTACCGTAGCCAGGACGGCCGCCACGCGCTGCCGACCACGCTTCGTAGTCCCACACGCCGATGTTGCCGCTCGCATCGAGCGCGACACGCTGATCGATGACGAAGGCGTTGCCATAGTTCTCCCACGCCATTTCGTCCTTGCGCGACAACTGTACGCGCACCGGTTTGCCGACGGCCTGCGAGAGCAGCGCCGCGTCGTAGCTGACCGTGTCTGCCCCGTTGATGCCGTAGCAGCCTGCGCCGCGAACGTAGACGACCCGGACGTCCTCCTGTTTGAGGCCGAGCAGCATCGCCGAGGTGTTGCGCGTCGGAAATGCAGACTGCGTCGCCGACCAGATCGTTGCCTTGTCGCCCTGCACGTCGGCGACCGCGCAGGAACTGCCCATCGACGCGTGCATCTGATACGGATGGTTGTATGTCGCCCGCAAGACGGTGGACGCTGCCTTCAGCTTCGCGTCGACATCAACGGAGTCGACCAGCAGCGTGTCCCGGGCAGGCTGCTTTCGAAGCTCCGAGTACAGATCGGCATGCGGTGACAACGGAGTACCGCGGGTCCAGGTCACCTTCAGGCGCTCGGCACCCTGCATCGCCTGCCACGGTTTCTGCGCGACGACCCCGACGAAGTTGCCTTTGACGACGACCTTCACGATGCCAGGCAGTTCGCGAATTGAGCTCTCGTCAACACTGCCTACCGTCGCGCCGACTTCGGGCGGCCGCACGACACGGCCATGCAGCATCCCCGGTACCTTCACGTTGTGCACGAACTCGAATCGCCCCGTGGCCATGTCGCGCATATCGACGCGCGGAACGGCAGTGCCGAGCACGGTCCACTCGGATGGATGCCGCCGTTTCGCGGCCTGATCGAGTTGCAGATTGAACCGCTCGCCGCCAATCAGATCGCCGTACGCCACGTTGCGCGAGGGCGTCGCCGTCACCTCGACGCGGCCATCGCGGGCGACAAGATCGGAGGTAGGTGCACCGAGTCGCATGGCTGCCATCTTGATGAGCGCTTCACGCGCGGTCGCGCCGGCGAGCGCAAGGTTCGAGTGGTTGAAGTTGGTTGGGTGTGATTGCTGCCCCGACGTCGTGCCCTGATCAGGCGTCATCGACGTGTCGCACTGAATCAGGCGTACCCGGTTCAGGGGGACGCAGACTTCTTCGGCGACGAGCTGCAGCTGCGCAGTGAAGAGCCCCTGACCGAAGTCGCACTTGCCGGTGTAGGCGGTGACGATGCCGTCGCGGCCGATGGCGATCCACGAATCGAGCTGTGTGCTGCCCGTCCCGTTGAAGCCTTGAGCGAAGACATCGCCCAGGCCGTCGAGAACGTTCACAGAAGAGAAGGCGACGACGAGAGCGCCGGAGCCTTTGAGGAACGAGCGGCGTGAAAAGCCCCTCGGCTTCGCTCGGGATAGGCCGGCGCGGCCGAGCGCATGCCGCGCGTCGGACGAGAGATGCGGTGTCATGCGGTCCTCCCTCCGGCGTAGCGACGGATGGCTTTGAGCATGCGCACGTTGGCGAAGCAGCGGCACAGGACGCCAGAGAGCGCCTGCTGGATCTGTTCGTCCGTCGCACGCGGGTTGCGATCGAGGAAGGTCTTCGCCGTCAGGATGACGCCGCTCAGGCAGAACCCGCACTGCGCCGCCTGCTCGTCGATGAACGCCTGCTGCAACGGGTGCGGCTTGTCGGCGGTCCCGAGTCCTTCGAGTGTCGTGATGTCGTTCGAGCCGACCGCGCTCACCGGCGTCACGCACGACCTCGTGGCCTGGCCGTTGACGATCACCGTACAGGCGCCGCATTGACCGAGGCCGCAGCCGAATTTCGGACCTCGCAGCTCGAGATCGTCGCTGAGGACGTAGAGCAGCGGAGTGGACGGGTCGACGTCCACTTGCTGCGAGCGTCCGTTTACCTTCAGCGTCAGGATACTCATGGCGGAAGGATACATCCGGGGCCCGGGATCCGGGATCCCGGATCCCGGCCTCGGGGTTACCTGCCCGATGCGATGCGCTTTTCGATGTCGGGGATCGCGGCAGTGACGACGTCGCCGACGACCTGGAGGCTTCTCGCGTTGACGTGTTCGATGTCGTCCTGTGGCGTGTGCCACGTCGGGTTCTCGAGGTCGATGATGTCGGCCGCGGCGACGCCTGCTCGCAGGAACGGGATATGGTCGTCCTCGATCACGGTCAACTGGTTGGAGAACGTGCTGGTGTGACCGAGGCGGGCGGCAGTGGCCCAGATGATATCCACGAGCCACGGCGTCGAGTTCGAGTCGCGCTTGATGAGCAGGTCGCGGTCGCCGATCATGTCGAGCAGCACCAGCGCTTTCAGGCTCTTGAGCGAACCGTCCTTCTGCGCGGCCTGCACGTAGTGCCGGCTGCCGTACGTGTTGTCGGTGCCGCGCCACTCCGGCATGCGCGCTTCTTCGCCGTCAAGGAAGAGCAGTTCGATCGTCAGCTCGTTCTGCCGCGCCTTGAGCACACGTCCCAGCTCCAGCAGAGCCGCCGTCGACGAGGCGCCATCGTTGGCGCCGACGAATCGGAACTCGCGAAACAGCTTCGTGTCGTAGTGGCTCGCCAGCACCAGGCGATCGGGCCGTCGTCCAGGGATCGTGGCGATGACGTTGGACATCGAGACTTCGCCGAGCGGCGTCATCCCGATGAACGACTGTTCCTTCGATTCGATGCCGGACGCCTTCAGTTGATCGACGATGTACTTCCGGGTCTCGACGATCGCGGGCGTACCGGAGGGGCGAGGGCCAAGGGCCACTTGCTTCTGCAGATGTGTCCACGCCTTCGAGCCGTCAAACGCGACTTGAGGTGCGACCTGCGCTTCGCCCATCGGTGCGACCGCACTTTCATTTCTAGGTGCGACGTTCGCTTCGCGTATCGGTGCAACGGAACTGACGCCGGTCGGTGCAACTCTACTATCGCTGGTCGGTGCAACTTCACTGTCGTTGGTCGGTGCAATTGCACCCGCTGTGTCGGTGCAGCCGAACGTCAGAACAGCAAACGCACCGACAAGTAATGCTCGTCGCACCAACGAGAATCGATTTCGCACCGACAAGCGTGAGGAAGCTCGCACCGACGAGTATCGCGATCGCACCGACAGACGCAAGGGGGTTCGCACCGACAAGCGAAGCTGTGATCGCACCTATGTCCGTTTACTGAGTGGAATGTAGTCTCGCCTTGCAGGCCCGATGTAGACCTGGCGCGGCCGCGCGATCTTCTGCTCCGGATCGAGGAGCATCTCTTCCCACTGCGCGATCCAGCCCGAGGTCCGCGGAATCGCAAACAGCACCGGGAACATCGTCACCGGGAAGCCCATCGCCTGATAGATGAGACCCGAATAGAAGTCCACGTTGGGATACAGCCGGCGGGACACGAAATACTCGTCCTCGAGCGCGATCCGTTCGAGCTCGAGCGCGATGTCGAGAAGCGGGTTCTTGCCCGTGACCTCGAACACCTCGTCGGCCGTTCTCTTGATGATCTTGGCGCGCGGGTCGTACGACTTGTAGACGCGATGGCCGAATCCCATCAGCCGGCCTTCGCCTGCTTTGACGCGCTTGATAAAGCCGGGAACGTTCTGGACCGTTCCAATCTCGGCCAGCATGCGGAGGACGGCTTCGTTGGCGCCTCCGTGCAGAGGTCCGTAGAGCGCCGCCGCCGCGCCCGCCATTGCGGAGTACGGATCGACATGGGAGCTGCCGATGCCGCGCATCGCGTTGGTGCTGCAGTTCTGCTCGTGATCGGCGTGCAGGATGAACAGCACGTCGAGCGCGCGCTCGAGCACCGGGCTGACCTGGTACTTCAGCTCGGTCATCCGGAACAGCATGTTGAGGAAGTTGCCGGTGAAGCTGAGATCGTTGTCGGGATAGACGTACGGACGGCCGATGCTGTGCCGGTAGGCGTAGGCGGCGATCGTCGGGACCTTGGCGATGAGCCGGTGAATCTGCTTCTTGCGTGACTCCTCGTCGAAGATCTTCTTGGCGTCGGCGTAGAAGGTCGAGAACGCTCCCACCGTGCTGAGGAACACGCTCATCGGATGGGCGTCGTACTGGAACCCTTCCATGAGCTTCTTGATGTTCTCGTGCAGCATCGTGTGCAGCGTGATCTGCTTCGACCACTCCTTGAGCTGCGCGTCGGTGGGCAGCTGTCCGAAGATGATGAGATACGCCGTCTCGAGATACGTCGAATGTTCGGCGAGCTGCTCGATTGGGTACCCGCGATATTCCAGGATCCCCTTGTCGCCGTCGATGTAGGTGATCCGGCTGCGACAGGACGCGGTGTTCATGAACGCCGGGTCGTAGGTGCCGAGCCCCTGATCGTCCTTGGCAACCTTGATCTGGCGAAGATCCGTGGCACGAATCACGCCGTCGGTAATCGGAATCTCGTACAGCTTGCCCGTACGATTGTCAGTAATAGTGAGCGTGTCGGCCATATGAGAGCAGTATCAGTCGGGGTCGGCGTCAGTCTCGGTGTCGGGTGACGGGACGGGTTCGCTGGCGATCCGGTAGCGTCCGTCTGCCCACCGCGCCAGGTCTTCGTTCCGGCACCGCTCGCTGCAGAACGGCCGCCAGCATTCGTCTACGGGACGGGTTCGGCACAGGACGCACAGCGGAGCCTCGCCCATCCGATGAATCATAACTCCCAAGTCCCGCGACGCCCAACTCAGTGAACTTCCAACACCCAACTCCCAAACAATTCTGTTGCGGATCTGGTTGGGAGTTGGGAATTGGAGAATTGGGCGTTGGGAATTGACAAGAAACAGCTAATTGCTGCCGGCCAGATGGTGGCGCACGTCGAGCGCGGAGACCATGAAGATGACGTCTTCGGCGATATTCGTCGCATGGTCACCAATGCGCTCGAGATGCCGGGAAACCAGGATCAAATCGAGCGACGGCTCGACCGTGCTCTGGTTTTGCAGCATATGCGTGAGCAAATCGCGGAAGACTTGTGTCTTGAGGCTATCGAGCCGGTCGTCCTCGTTGAGGACCTTGGTGGCCAGCTCGGTGTCCCGTTTGACGAACGCATCCAGCGCGTCGCGCAGCATCGCCTGAGCGATGTCACCCATCTGGGGGATGTCGATCAGCTGCTTGACCGGGGGGTGGGCGATGTAGCGCATGCTCGCCTCGGCAATGTTGACCGCCAAGTCGCCCACGCGTTCGAGATCGGTGTTGATCTTCACAGCCGCCACGATCGCGCGCAGATCGGTCGCCATCGGCTGATGCAGCGCCAGCAAGCGGAAACAGCGGTTATCGACCTCAATATGGAGCTGATTGATCGGCTCATCGCCCGACAGGACTTTGTGGATGACGGCCGCGTCGCGCTGCACGAGTCCGTGCAGGGCAAGGCGCACGCGCTCCTCGGCAAGGCCGCCCATCTCGAGCAACCGGCCCTGAAGCGCTTCGAGCTCTTCGCGGAAGTGGGGGACCTGGCGATCCACTAGCCGAACCTCCCGGTCACATAGTCCTCAGTGAGCTTCTCGGCTGGAGCCGTGAAAATCTTCTCGGTCCGGTCGTATTCGACCAGCCGTCCCAGCCAGAAGAACGCCGTGTGATCGGACACGCGTGCAGCCTGCTGCATGTTGTGCGTGACGATCACGATCGTGTACGCCTTCTTCAAATCGTACACGAGTTCCTCGATGCGCTGCGTCGCAATCGGATCGAGCGCCGAGGCGGGCTCGTCCATCAGGATGATGTCCGGACGCACGGCAAGCGCGCGCGCAATGCACAGCCGCTGCTGTTGCCCGCCCGACAGAGCGAGCGCCGACTCGTGCAGACGATCCTTCACCTCGTCCCAGAGCGCGGCGTGCCTGAGGCTCTCCTCGATCCGGGCGGCCAGTTCCGCCTTGTTCCCGGCCATGCCGTTGATTCGCAGGCCGTAGGCAATGTTCTCGAAGATGGACTTCGGGAACGGATTCGACTTCTGGAACACCATGCCGACCCGTCGTCGCAAATGCACGACGTCCATCCCGGACTTGTAGATGTCGACGTTGTCGATCAGGATGCGGCCTTCGACCCGGGTGCCCGGGATGATGTCGTTCATCCGGTTCAGCGTACGGAGGAATGTGCTCTTACCGCAGCCCGAAGGCCCGATGAAGGCGGTCACGACGTGCGGCCTGATGCGGATCGAGATGTCCTGCAGCGCCCGCTTCTCGCCGTAGTAAAAGTTCATCGAGACGACGTCAATCTTGCTCGGAACGTCCGGTCCGTCTGTCGTCGTCTTTCTCGTCGTGGCCAGCTCGCCAAGAGACGAAAGTGGCCTGGATGCGGTGCTCACGAGATGCCTCGCTTCTGGTAGCGATCCCTCAGCCAGATCGCGGCGGCGTTCATCGACAGAAGCAGCGCGACGAGGACCAGGATGCCTGCGGCTGCATTGGCGTGAAACTCGACCTGCGGCCGCGAGACCCAGTTGAAGATTTGAATCGGGAGGACGGTGAACGGTGACCAGATGGAGTCGGGCGCGAAGGTCACGAACGTGACCGCGCCGATCGTGATGAGCGGCGCCGTCTCGCCGATGGCGCGCGAGAGCGCCAGAATCAACCCGGTCAGGATGCCGGGCGCCGCAACCGGCAGCACCTGATGCCAAATCGTTTGCCACTTGGTTGCGCCGAGCGCATACGAGCCCTCGCGCAGTGTCTTCGGCACGGCTCTCAGCGCTTCACGCGTCGAAAGAATCACCACGGGCAGCACGAGCAGCGCCAGCGTCGAGGCGCCCGCCAGCACGCTGCGACCCAAGCCCATCATCCGGACGAACAGCCCGAGGCCGAGCAGCCCGTAGATGATCGAGGGAACAGCGGCCAGGTTGGTGATGTTCAGCTCGATGAGGCGAGCGGCCATGCTGCGTCCGCCGTACTCCTCGAGGTAAATCGCAGCAGCCACACCGATCGGCACCGCGATGAGTGCCGTGACGATGATCACGAAGATGCTGCCGGTGAGAGCGTGCCAGATGCCGGCCTGCGACGCGCGTCTCGACGAAAAGCTGGTGATGAAGTTCCACGAGATTGTGCCCGCGCCATCGGCCACGATGTCCCAGACGAGCGTGGCCAGCGACGCAAGCGCGATCACCAGCACGAAGAGCGCGAGTAGCTGGAAAGCCACGTCAGCGCCGCGACGCCACGCAATCTCTCGCGACGCCGAATTGCCCGAGGGCGCGCCAAATTCAGGAACACTCGACGGATTGACCTGCGCGCTCACGCGTACTCCTCGCGGAACCGCTCGCGCAGCCAGGCGCTCACCAGGTTCAGGCCAAACGTCCCGATGAAGAGCAGCATGCCGACGGCAAAGATCGTGCGGTATTCGAGCGTGCCCTGCGGCGTATCGCCGAGGCTCACCTGCACGATGTACGCGGTCATCGTCTCCACCGGCTTCGTCGGATCGAGCGTGAGCCGTGGCTGCTGTCCTGCGGCAATCGCTACGATCATGGTCTCGCCGACCGCACGCGAGACAGCCAGAATGAACGCCGCCGTGATGCCAGAGAAGGCCGCGGGCACGACGACGCGAAGACTGGTCTGCATCTTCGTGGCGCCGAGCGCGTAGGAGCCTTCACGCAGTCCGCGCGGCACGCCGCGCATCGCGTCTTCGGAGAGCGACGACACGAGCGGCAGGATCATGATGCCCATCACGATGCCGGGGCCGAGCGCGTTGAAGCCGGCGAGCTCGGGCAGGAACTGCTGCAGCAAGGGCGTCACGAACAGCAGCGCGAAGTAGCCGTAGACGACCGTCGGGACGCCCGCGAGGATCTCGAGTACCGGTTTCACGATGCGCCGAAGCTGCGGGCCGGCATACTCGCTCAGATAGACTGCGCTGAGCAGACCCATCGGTAATGCCACAACCATCGCAATGAACGAGACGAGCAGGGTGCCGGTGACGAGCGGCAGGACGCCGAAGCGGGGCGTGGCGAAGAGCGGAGTCCACTCCGTGCCGAACAGGAACTCGGTGAGTGAAACTTCGCGCAGAAAGCCAGCCGTTTCCACCGTCAGGACGGCGATGATGCCGATCGTCGTCCCGATGGAGAGCAGCGCACAGCCAAACAGCCCCCACTCGATGAGGAAT
Organism: uncultured Acidobacteriota bacterium; assembly: GCA_963772955.1. GTDB lineage: Bacteria > Acidobacteriota > Vicinamibacteria > Vicinamibacterales > UBA2999 > Gp6-AA40. The sequence goes on from CAVYZF010000014.1 coordinate 107,195, forward strand.
TCAACCTTCCGAAAGGTCATTGCTCCCGCGTAAGCAGCTTCTCGAGCGTCATCCCGACTTGTGATCCGCCCGCGCCGAACGCCGTGCCGACCTTGCGCTCGGCGAAGTGCTTTCTGGCGAGGTCGTAGATCTGCGGTGTCAGCTCGACGTAGCCAACTTCGCGAATCAATGCCGACGCGCCGAAGTAGGCGTCGACGAATTTCTGGACCTCCGGTCGCTCCGCCGCCTTCTTCGCCACGTAGATGAAGAGCGGACGCGACAGCGGCTGGTAGGTGCCGTCGCGAACCGTCTCGGCCGATGGACTCAGCGGTCCACTCCCGTTCTCCGCCTTGCCATCGTCGACAGGCACCAGCTTCAACTTGCCCTGATTCTGCTCGACGTACGCGAAGGGCAGGAATCCGAGCGCCAGTTCGTCGCTGCTCACGCCCTGGACGAGCACGTTGTCGTCCTCGCTGGACGTGAAGTCACCGCGGCTCGCGCCCTCTTTGCCGACGACCGCTTCGGTGAAGTAGTCGTAGGTGCCGGAATCGACGCCGGCACCGAAGAGACGAACCTCGCGATTCGGCCATGACGAGCGGACCTGGTTCCAGCGCAGAACCTTGCCCTGCGCATCAGGCGACCACAGCGTCTTGAGTTCGGCAATCGTGACCGAGGTCGCCCACGTGTTCTTCGGATTGACGACCACGGCCAGGCCGTCGTACGCGACGGGCAACTCGATGTACTCGATGCCCGCCTTGGCGCAGGTTTCGATCTCGGCGGGGCGAATCGGTCTGGACGCGTCGCTGATGTCGGTTTCACCCCGACAGAACTTCTGGAATCCACCGCCCGTGCCGGAGATACCGACCGTCACCCGAATGCCCGGGTTGGCTTTCTGGAACTCCTCGGCAACCGCCTCGCTGATTGGGAATACCGTGCTCGAACCGTCAAGCTGAATGATCGCCGGGGCCGCGTTGGACGTCGCCGGGGCCTCGCCGCTGCCGCCTCCGCAGGCGGCCGCTGTTGCCGACACGAGTGCGACTGCGCACAGGCGCATCTGAAACCTAGGCATGAAGTCACGCTATCGAACGCGAATTTCACACTGGTTTCTGCGGTGTTAAATCCGTGTTACGGCTTCCGCAATCAGGCGGGGGCGCGCTTCTGCGCTTTGGCCCCAGCGCGGCGAGTGCCGCCGGCTGTGGTGCTGCTTTCGGCCTTGGTAACGGCCTTTGGGACGGGGCGCAGTTCTGGTGGTATCGCAGCCGCCTCAAGGCGGACCGGCTTTCCGAGGATTCGCTCGAACGGCTGGAGATGACGGTTCGTGGCCCACACCTCGAGCTCGGCGTCACCGGTCGTCTTGATCTGCAGCAGCGCATCGACACCGCGATCGCGAAGGTCGAGGCCGGCGATCGTCTGTGTATGACTCCGGTCCAGGCTTTCGGCCACGCGCAGGATCGATGCGAGGGTGCGAACGGTCTTGCGCAGCGGGGAGGGCAGCCGCGAGTACTCCTCGTGCGATCGCTTCGGCGTCCCGCGCCGGTGATAGCGGGCCACAAGCGCGACGACCTCGATCTCGTCCGGATCGAAGCCACGTAGATCGCCGTTCCGGATCAGATAGTACGAATGCCGGTGGTGGCGCTCGTAGCTGATGAGCGAGCCGATGTCGTGGAGCAGTGCGGCGAACTCGAGCCACTCGCGTTCGCGATCGGTCAGGCCGTGCACCGTCCGCGTCTGGTCGAAGATGGCGAGCGCGAGCCGCACGACTTGCTGGGCATGCTCCGCATAGTAGTTGCACCGCTCGGCGAGCTCCAGCGAGCTGCGTCGCCGCACATCGGGGATGCTGTCGACGTGCGCGATGTGTTTGCTGTTGCGGCGGATGTAATCGAGGACGAGCCCTTCACGCAGCGCGAGGTCGCACAACGTGATGTCTTCGGCGCCGAGGCGGCGCAGGATCGTATCGAGCAGCACGCCGCCGGCAACGACGAGATCGGCGCGGCGAGGGTCGAGCCCCGGTATCGTCAGGCGCTGCGCCAGCGAGAGCGCGACCACTTCCTTGCGCAAGCGACGAATGTTCTTGGCGCCCACGCGAAGGTTGCGCAACTCGCTCGGGATCGCGCCGTCGGCCATCGCCGTAGCCACAGTACCAAGGCTGAGGATCGTGCCCGATGTGCCGATCACGCGATCGAAGCCCGTGCTGGTGATCTGCTCGCAGTGGCGCTCGATCTCGCTGATGATGTGCTTGGTGAGCTTCTGTTCGTCGCGCCCTGAGAGCGGATCGCTTTTCACGAAGCGCTCGGTCAGGCGAATCACGCCGATCTTGAAGCTCTTGGCGGCTTGCACCGAAGCGCCCGTGCCGAGAGTGATCTCCGTGCTGCCACCGCCGATGTCGATGACGACAGCTCGAGCGCTGCCGACATCCACCCCGTACACCGCTGCCAGATGGATCAGTCGCGCTTCTTCGGCACCCGTGATCACCTTAGGGCGAATGCCGGTTTCCGCTTCGATGCGCGAGAGAAACTCTCCGCCGTTGCGCGCTTCGCGCGTGGCGCTCGTCGCGGCGGCGAGAATCTTGTCGACGGTGTGAGATTCGGCCAGCCTCTTGAATTTGGAGAGCGCCTGCAGCGCAGCGCCCATGGCCTCGCCCGTGAGCTCCTTGCCGTCGAGACCGCCGGCGCCGAGCCGCACCATCGCTTTCTCACGATCGATGACTTCGAACGAGAGGTCCGGCCGGACGCGGACCACGATCATGTGGACCGAGTTGGTGCCGATGTCGATGGCCGCGATGCGCATGGTTGGAGACCGTCCTCGGTCCTCAGTGCTCAGTCGTGGTCGAGTGTGTGGACACGAGTGAGTCCAGAGACCGCATATAGTAACTGAGTCTGCGTGACACCATGATGGATTCCCATCCCTCGGAGACGATGATTCGGCAGCGGCTGTCGGCGCTGGCGCGTACGCTGCCGTCCGCATCGAGCGGAGACGTCAACGCAATCCACCAGGCGCGCGTTGCGACGCGACGTGTGCGCGCCGCGCTGCCGATCGTGACGCGCGGCTGCAGGCGCCGAAAACTGAAGAAGTCGTTCACGCGATTGACGCGTGCGCTCGGCGGTGTGCGCGAGCTCGACGTGGCGATTCTGACTCTCGACGAGTTGGCGTCCGATCCGTCCGTGCCGGGGGAAGGTCTGCAACTGCTGCGCAGGATCTTGCAGGAGGAGCGTGAGCGCTTCCAGGCTGAGATGATCGGGACCGTGCAGCACGTCGATCTCGAGCGACTTCAGCGCAAGACTCTCGCCGCCGTCGAGCGCGCGATCGAAGACGATTCAGATCAGTCCGACCTGAAGCAACTGAGGTCGGTCGTCAAACGGGCCGGGCGCCGGGCGCTTGCGCTGCAGGCGGCGATTGAGAACGCTGGAAATATCTACCTCGCCGATCGCCTGCACCAGGTGCGGATCGCCGTCAAGAAGTTGCGCTACGTCCTGGAGATTGCTCGCGAATTGAGCCGCTCGCGCGCGTCTGCCCGGATACGGATGCTCAAGAACGCTCAGGACCTCCTCGGGCGCATGCACGATTTCGAGGTCCTCATCACGAGAATCCGCGCGCTTCAGGGCTCGGACCGTGCCCCAACGCTGAAAGTCTCGGCAGATCTCGATCGGCTCGTGCGCCGGCTCGAGACAGAGTGCCGTGAGTTACACGTTCGATACATGGGCTTTAAGAAGAAGTTACTCGAGCTCTGCGATTATGTGACTGCTGCCGATAACCGGCAGGCAGCCTCAGCCGCGTAGATGGCCAAAACGTCGCCGCCCCCATGTGAGCTCTACATCGTGCGCCACGCCATCGCTGCGGAGCGCGGTGATGATTGGCCCGATGACGACAAGCGTCCGCTGACCGAGAAGGGCATCGCTCGATTCGAGGACGGTCTCGCGGGGTTGAACTGGCTGGACGTCGGGCTCGACGAAATCTTCAGCAGCCCGCTCGTGCGAGCAAAGCAGACCGCCGATCTCCTCGCCGCCGGCATCTCGGGAAAGGCGTCGGTGAAATTGCTCCCGGCGCTGGCGCCTGGACACTCGCCTGAACAGGTGATGGCGCAGCTGGCGCAAACCGCGAAGAGGCGACGGATTGCACTCGTCGGGCACGAGCCTGGCCTTGGAGAGCTCGCCGCGCATCTCATCGGTGCCAAGCGTTCGCTCGAGTTCCGCAAGGGCGGTGTCTGTCGGATCGACCTTCAGGGGCTGACCGAGAACCGGCCTGGGTCGTTGATCTGGTTCGTGACCCCGAAAGTGTTGCGGCATCTCGGACAGAATGGATAGATTCTGAAAGTCGCTGTCATCATCAACCCGATCTCGGGAGCGGGGCGGCGTCGCGACGTGGCTCGCATTCGAGCGGAGCAGGCAGCGGCGCTCATCGAGAAGCGTCGGCTCGACGCGGAAGTGTTCGTCACCGAGCGTCCCGGTCACGCGCGCGAGCTTGCGCAGTCAGGTCTTCGGCGGGGCGTCACGACGTTTGTCGCCTGGGGCGGCGACGGCACCGTCAACGAAATCGGATCGGCGCTTGTCGGTACCGATGCCACGCTCGCGATCGTGCCGAGCGGATCCGGTAATGGTCTCGCTCGCGAACTCGGGATCCCGCTTGAGCCAGCGGGTGCGTTTCAGGTGGTTTTCGAGGGACGCTCGCGACTGATCGATGCGGGCGAACTGGACGGTCACCTGTTCTTTAACATCGCCGGCATCGGCCTCGACGCACGCGTGGCACATCGATTCGCGCAGGGAGAGCGTCGCGGGCTCGTGCGCTACCTCGAGCTCGCCGCGCGCGAGATCGCCTCGTTCACTCCCCACGAATATGCGCTGACGGCTGATGGCCGCGAGCTCATCGTGCGGCCCCTGCTGATTGCGATCGCCAACGCCCGGCAGTACGGGAACGGCGCGTTGATCGCCCCTGAGGCGCTCCTCGACGACGGCAAACTCGACCTGGTGGTTGTGGACTATCTGCCCGCGTGGAAAGTGTTGATGCACGCGCCGAAGTTGTTCGCGGGAACGGTGGCTCGCGTACCTGGCGTGTCGATCACAAAAACGAGCAGGTTGGGAATCGCGTCAGACGCGGCACTCGTCTATCACGTCGATGGTGAGCCGTATATCGGTGGGCAGTGCGTCAAGGGGCGCATCCACGCACGCGCGCTCAGGGTGATGTCAGCCATCCGCTAAAGTACCGAGAACGCCTCCATCAGTGGAGTTCAACAAGCCCATCGAGTCTTTGATAAACGGAAGTAGATCAAAGAGTTAGTCAATTTACACAACGTTTACACCAACGTGTCCCTTCGGAGAGGTATAGATCAAGGGTTATGTATTTCCGCATATTTCAGAAAGCTGGTCAGACTAGGCGCTTCACCATTTCGGACGCAGGGAGTCTGGGCTGGGAAGTGCGAGAAGAACAGGACAGTCAGATCGTTTGGAGCATCCGCTACACAGACTGGCATCGCGTCGAGAGAGCCCGCATGACGTTCGCGCGGGAAGCCGCAACGCTCGCCAGCGCTGGCTGGAAAGAATCCTAGCGACTCGGAAAGAATCCTGAGTTACTCGACGAACCGATAACCCAATCCCACGACCGTTTCGATTTGCCGTCCGGCCTCGCGCAGCTTTCCACGCAGGCGACCGACGTGCACATCGACCGACCTGGTTTCCACGAAGCGGTCGTATCCCCACACACGTTCGAGCAACCGGTCGCGTGAGAGCACGCGGTTCCGGTTCTCGACGAGATACCGCAACAACTCGAATTCGCGGCGTGTCAGTCGAATCGCCTCGCCATTCACGCTGATTGCGACCGCGTCGAAGTCGGCGATGAGGTGCTTGCCGCGATAGACGAACGCTTCAGTCCCGCGAGCGCCGTTGCCCGACTCCGTTCGTCCGCGACGCAGCACGGCGCGTACGCGCGCGGCGAGCTCGCGAAGGCTGAACGGCTTGGTAATGTAGTCGTCAGCGCCGACGTCGAGTCCCGTCACGCGATCGCTTTCACTGGTGCGCGCCGTCAGCATGATGATCGGCACCGTCGCCGTGGCTGGACGTGAACGAAGGATCCTGCACACCTCGAGCCCGCTCAGGACCGGGAGGTTGAGATCCAGGACGATCAGATCAGGCGTGCGTTCGTTCACTGACTTGAGGGCGCCGTCGCCGGTCCCGACGATCTCGACTTCGATGTCGCCACCCTTTTCGAGACCGTGCTTGATGAGCCCGGCGATGTCCTGCTCATCGTCGACGACCAGCACGTGAGTGCGGGTCGTGGCGCGGGCGGTCATGCGTGGGTCAGAAACACTGCTGGACTCCGAGCTGTATTGCACTGATGCTCCATTTCTATCTGGGCTACAGGAATCACGGTAGGAAATTGGAGTTTCTGGTGCGTGACGTCGGAGTTAAATCTGGGTTAAGGCACCGAAACCGACTGATGAAGTAGGATCGCGAACGATGACCACTCTCGAAGAGACCGCGGGGCCCGCAGCCAGCCCCGACGGTGCCCAGCGCTGGCTTCCGGCGCTTCTGTTGCTGTTTGTCGGGTCAGGCTGCGCGGCCCTCATTTACGAAGTTGTCTGGTTTCAGCTCCTGCAGTTGTCGATCGGCTCGTCGGCCGTGTCGCTTGGCGTGCTCCTCGGGATTTACATGGGGGGCATGTGTCTCGGCAGCCTGCTGCTGCCGCGATACCTGAACCCCGCCTGGCATCCGCTGAAGGTGTACGCCGCACTCGAAGCGGGCATCGGCGTGTTCGGCGTAATCGTGCTGTTCGCGGTTCCGATCGTGGGGCAGATCTACACGCAGATCGCCGGGACCGGCCAGGCCAACCTGTTCCTTCGCGCCATCGTCGCGAGCATTTGTCTGCTGCCGCCCACGCTGCTCATGGGTGCGACGCTGCCGGCGATCGCGCGGTGGGTTGAGACGACACCGCGCGGAGTGTCGTGGCTTGGGTACTTCTACGGCGGCAACCTTGCCGGCGCCGTGGCCGGCAGCCTGCTGGCCGGGTTCTATCTGCTTCGTGTCTACGACATGCCGACTGCGACCGCCGTCGCCGTGGTCCTGAACATCGTCGTCGCGGGCCTCGCGATGATCGTTGCGGCGCGAACACCACACACAGTGATCAGGGCAGACGGGTCTACAGCGCTTCAAGAGCCGCTCTCGGCGGAAGGCGCCCGGCTCGTCTACATCGCGATCGCATTGTCGGGCCTGACTGCGCTCGGCTCCGAGGTGGTCTGGACGCGCGTCCTCTCGCTGCTCTTCGGTGCGACGACATACACCTTCTCGCTGATCCTTGCCGTGTTCCTCGTGGGTCTCGGGATCGGCAGCAGTCTCGGCGCGGCACTCGCGCGTGGCGTGTCGAACGCGAAGACCGCGCTCGGATGGGTGCAGCTTGGCCTCTGCTTCTGTCTGGCGTGGGCGGCCTATTCGACGGCTGACTCACTGCCGTTCTGGCCGATCAATCCCTCGATTTCGACGTCGGCCTCGTTCACCTTCCAGCTCGATCTGATGCGCGCGATCTGGGTCATGCTGCCCGGCGCGATGCTCTGGGGCGCGAGCTTTCCGCTGGCGCTCGCAGGTGTTGCGTCGCCTGGTCAGGATCCAGCTCGACTCGTCGGCGGCGTGTATGCCGCGAACACCGTTGGTGCGATCGTCGGCGCTCTGGTCACGAGCCTGGGCATGGTTGGCACCGTTGGCAGTCAGATTACGCAACAGGCGCTCATCGGAGTCGCGGCGATGTCGGGTCTGTTGATGCTGATGCCGACGACGGGTGAGAAGCGACGGGCGTGGACGTCGACGCCGGTGGTTGTCATCGGCATCTCGCTCATCGCGGGTCTGCTGGCTCGTTCGGTCCCGCCGCTCCCGGGGATCCTGGTTGCGTACGGCCGCTATGCGGCGACGTGGGTCGGACAAAACGAGATCGTGTATGTCGGCGAGGGTGTCACAGCGTCTGTCGCCGTCTCGCGAACACCGAGCGGCGTGCTGAACTATCACAACGCCGGAAAGGTCCAGGCGTCGAGCGAACCGCAGGACATGAAACTGCAGCGCATGCTCGGCCACATCACGACGCTGGTCCCGAAGACGCCGACGAAGGTGCTGGTGATTGGCTGCGGCGCGGGAGTGACGGCCGGCGCGGTGTCGATCGATCCGATGGTCAAGGACCAGACCATCGCCGAGATCGAGCCGCTCGTTCCCCGGGTCGTCTCCACTCACTTCGCCGAACACAACTTCAACGTTGTCGCCAACCCGAAGGTCAAGGTACACCTTGACGACGCGCGCCACTATCTGCTGACGACGAACGAGAAATTCGATGCGATCACCTCGGATCCGCTCGACCCGTGGGTGAAGGGCGCGGCGACGCTCTACACGCGCGAGTTCTTCCAGGTCGTGAAGAGCCACCTCAATCCAGGCGGTGTCGTCACGTTGTTCGTGCAACTCTACGAGAGCACGGACGCCGCCGTGAAGAGCGAGATCGCGACGTTCCTCGAGGCGTTCCCCAATGGCGCCGTTTTCGCCAACACCGTCAACGGCCAGGGTTACGACCTCGTGCTGTTCGGTCAGTTGGAGGCGGGGAAGATCAACATCGATACGGTGCAGGCAAGGCTCGACGACCCTGCCAACGCAGCGGTCGCGCAATCGCTGCGCGAGATCGGGATCTTCTCGGCCATCGATCTCTTCGCTACCTACGCGGGCCGACAGTCGGACATGAAGAACTGGCTGAACGACGCGATCATCAACACGGACCGCAATCTCAAGCTGCAGTATCTGGCAGGTCTGGGGCTGAACCTCTATCAGAGCGATGCCATCTACAAGGCGATGATCCGGGAAGTGAAGTACCCGGACGGGCTTTTCGAGGGGTCAGACGAAACGCTGAAAGCGCTTCGGACCAAAGTCGACGCGTCTCTCGGAGGGTCCGGTTCGTTTTAGTCTCTGCCATCGGAGGCCGGGCCTGTCCTCGGGACCCGCCGATCACACCACGATTCCGGGTCGTATGATTCCGCCCTTGGGCACCACGATGATCCCGCCGCGAATGTAGTAGTTGTCGCCGTCAGCCGAGTCGAGATTGTGTTCGTTGATCAGTCGCACGTCATCGCCGATGCGTGCGTTCTTGTCGATGATCACGCGATCGAGGGTCACGTTACGCCCGAGACCGAGTCCCGGCTGATGCACGGGAGGCGGACCGTATTCGTAGAAGTCGGCGCCGAGCAACACCGATCGAGTGATGCGCGAGCCTTCGCGGACCGCCATGCGAACGCCGACGACCGAGCCGTCGATGTCGCACCCCGCGAGGTAGCACCCCTCTGACACGAGCGAATCACGGATGCGCGCTTCGGGCATCAGCGAACCGGGCAGATGCCTGAGGTGCGTGTAGATCGGCCGCTCGCGATCCCAGAAGTGAAACGGTGAGTCGAGCCGCCCGAGCATGATGTTGGCCTGATAGAACGATTCGATCGTTCCGACGTCAGCCCAGTAGCCGCGGAACAGGTACGGCTTCACTTTGTAGCGCCCGAGCGCATTGGGGATGAGCGATCGTCCGAAGTCGTGCCCGGGCTCGTGCTCGAGTATGTCGAGCAGCACGCGCCTCGTGAAGACGTAGACGCCCATCGACGCCATGAACGGCTGATCGTCGTTGTGATCGCCAAACCTGGAGCCCTCAGGGATGCTGCGGCCGATCTGCTCCAGCCGTGCAGGCTTGGGCTTCTCCTCGAAGGCGATGATGTTGCCTTCGTTGTCGAACCGGAAGATGCCCATCTGCGTCGCCGTGTCGAGGTCCACCGGCTGCGCGGCGATCGTGATCTCGGCGCCGCTCTGTTTGTGCGTGGCGACGAGATCGGCGTAATCCATCCGGTACAGATGGTCACCCGCGAGGATGACGTCGTAGTCGGCCGGATGCTGGCTGAAGTGCCGCGCAGCCTGGCGTACGGCGTCTGCCGTTCCCTGATACCAGTTCGGGTTGTCAGGCGTCTGCTCGGCCGCAAGAATTTCGACAAAGCCGCCTGAGAAGCGGTCGAGCCGGTAGGTGTTCGAGATGTGCCTGTTGAGGGATGCCGAGTTGAACTGCGTCAGCACGAAGATGCGACGGATGTCGGCGTGCAGGCATCCGCTGATCGGGATGTCGATGAGGCGGTATTTGCCGCCAATCGGCACAGCGGGCTTGGAACGAGTGGCCGTCAGCGGGAAAAGACGTGAACCCTGGCCGCCGCCAAGGATGATAGCGAGTGTGTCGCTCGTCTGTCGCATCGTGTGATCCCGCGAATCGTTCACGCCGGGGTGCTGGTTTTAACACAACCGTTCCCCGATCGTGATCTCGGTGTCATGCAGACGCCCTAATCTGCAGGACATATGCACGTGGGTATACCACGGCAGTGGGAGGGCGACCGCACACGCGGGTGCGGCGCCAACAAGCTAGTACAGCTGGCGCGGCAATGGCGTTGGCCTTCGACAATGCTCAGGCCTATCCCGAGCAGGGTCGAGGGATGAGATTCAGCGTCATTGTCTGCGCCCATAACGAAGCGCAGCATCTGCCTGCCTGCCTCCACTCCCTTTTGGCCCAGTCCCGCATCCCCGACGAAATCGTTGTCATCAACAACGCGAGCACCGATTCGACGCGCGCCGTGGCGGCAGCGATTCAGGGCGTGCGCGTGGTGGACGAGTCGCGCAAAGGCCTCGTGGTCGCGCGCGAGACGGGCCGCCTCACCGCCACCGGCGACATCCTCGTCTACCTGGATGCTGACTGTCGCGCACCGGTAACCTGGCTCGAGCGGATCGAGCGCCACTTCGACACCGATCCGCAACTCATCGCACTCTCTGGTCCTTATCGCTTCTACGACTGGGACTGGTGGGGTCGCCTGCTGATTCGTGCGTACGACTACACGCTGGCGCCGGCCACGCAGTTCCTCGTCAAGTACGTCCTGCGCATCGGGACGATCTTCTACGGCGGCAACTTCGCCGTCCGACGCACGGCGCTCGAACGCATCGGCGGCTTCGACACTTCGATTGAGTTTCATGGCGAAGACACCAACGTCGGCCGGCGTCTGTTTGCGACCGGTCGTGTGTCGCTCTTTCACGACTGCTATCTGTACACGTCGGCGCGCCGCTACATCGCCATGGGCAGGGGCGCGGTCTTCCGGCTCTACGTGCGCAACTTCACCTCGGAGCTGCTGCGTGGACGACCGAAGGACACGACACACGTGGATGTGAGGCTGGAGAGCTGAGTTATGCCTGGGTATGAACCGTTTCTCCTGTGTGACTTTCACGTCCACACGCAGTGGAGCGATGGAAAGCTGTCGGTGGCCGAGGTCGTCGACCTCTACGGCTCGACCGGCAAGTTCGACGTCATCGCCATCACCGATCACATCCTGATGAAGAAGGATCTGCTGGCACGCGCCGGGCGACTCGCATCGCTCGGACGTCGCGCCTTCGGCGTGCGCGAACAGGACTTCGAGCCCTACCTCGAGAACGTGCGCGCCGAAGCCGCCCGTGCGCTTAAGCAGTACGGCATGCTCGTCATTCCGGGTGCCGAGATCACGCAGAACCGGCTGCGCGGGCGCAAGAACTCGCACATCATCGCCCTCGACATCCAGCGCTACATCAGCGCCGATCAGTCAGCCGACGACATCCTTCGGGAGATCCGCCGTCAGAGCGCGCTGAGCATCGCCTGTCATCCGCATCATCGGACCACCAGGCGCATCGAGATCAGCACGTGCTACCTCTGGGATCATCGTGAGCAGTTGTCGGATCTCGTCGACGTGTGGGAGGCGGCCAATCGCGACGATCTGTTCTCCGTGACGAGCTTGAAGCACTACCCATACGTAGCAAACAGCGACTTCCACAAGCCCAAGCATCTCTATTCGTGGAAGACGCTCGTCCGTGCCGAGAAAGACTGGGCAGCCGTGAGCCGTGCGCTGCGTGACAACGTCGACATCGCGCTGACGCTCTTCCGCAACGGATCGTGGGCGGCTTGACGGTCCGCAGTCCTCAGTCCCGCCGCGAGCGCCTTGAAGGAGAAGTGACCTTCCGGTGACAACTCTGTACGGACGTCCATCCATCCGTGCGTGTTGAAGCGCTTGTTTGTTGTTGATGATGAAGGTCGAGGCGATCGATTGGCGGGGAAGCTCGCCGGAGGCGCCGGAAACCTGACCGTTGGCTGTGGCTTCAGTGACGATGACGAGCAGCCCCAGCGCAAGGGTGATCGCTCTCATTCACCACACGATGATGGTGCCATGTGTGGTTCGCGAGACGGTTGAGCGACAAAGCCGTAAAGTCGCGTCGAGCGTCGATCTTCATAGAAGCCGAGCGCCGACATGACAAGGTTACCGAGCCGTGATCACGTTGACACCTGGCCTCGCTACGCTGGACGCGCAAGGGGAACGATCATGGATACGCACACCCATACGATGATTGCGATTGACGGTAACGGGCCAGCCGATGCGTTTGCATCGGCTCTCAGGAGAGCACAGGCGGAGTACCTGGAGATGCCGGGACTGCAGTTGACGGAAGCACAGGCGGCGCGGTTGTGGAGTTTCGATTCAGCGCTGTGCAGCGCTGTTCTCACCACACTGGTGGAGTCGCGATTCCTCGTTCGCTCACGCAACGCATCCTTCTCGCGCGCCTAGTGCCCTCGGATCCCGGATCCCGGATCCCGATCCCGGATCCCGAATCCCGAGTCCCGAGATCTACCATCCGTTGCAGTCGAACTTGAAGCCGCACTTCAGGCACTTAATGCAGCCCTTGACCTTGGCCAGCTCGTGAGATTCGCCGCACTGCGGGCACGTCGTCTCGTCCGTGTCCTCGTGCGGCTGGCGCCCTGACTCGGTTCTGACGCCATCGGCAGGTTTCATTCGAGACAGATTACCTCGGTTATAGTCAGTGGCGCTGCGCAGCCATGTCCGAGCTCGTTGGCGTCTTCCCGCCTTCGCTGAATCACGACCCTGTCCGCCGTGCGCTCGACTGTCTCCAGGAAGGGTTTCAGATCATCGGGTACGACTGGCATTACGTGTACGTGAACCCCGCTGCCGCGCGCCACGGTCGACGTCCTGCTGAAGAACTGATCGGGCACTCCCTCTTCGAGGAGTATCCCGGCATCGATCAGACGCCGATGTTCGAGCGCCTCCGGCACTCGATGGAAGCACGCGTCCCTCAGGTCTTCGAAAACGAGTTCACGTTTGCTGATGGCAGCACGCGATGGTTCGAACTGCGCGTGCAGCCAGCCCCCGAAGGCATCTGCATCTACTCGTCTGACATCGATCAGCGGAAGCGGCGCCAGCTGACTTCACCACGGGATAGGGCGCCTCTGCTCGTGCGTATGTGGCGCAACCTCGTCGGACGCCGTCAAACCCGTTCGAGCGATCGGTAAGCCCATCCCAGGCCCTCCCCGTTCGAATCAGCTGGGACGAACGCTGGTACGAACTCATGGGGACCAGACGCTCTGTCACGCGATTTCGCCATTGAACAAGGACATCTGGTTCTTGGTCATCGGTAGTCGGCCACTGAGACCAAACCGGGATGAGCTGGGTGCGCCAATTGTGGCGCTGCCGATACGGTGTTTCGATGGTTCTGCGCGAAGTGAGCGAGGGCGGAACGATGCGGGACGTCGTTCTCGTACACGCGCTAAAGGGGTGGCGAATGCGAGTGAAGGTGTTCCTGGCTCTTGTCTCTCTGACCCTTTCGGCTGCGATGGCCAGCGCCCAGGTCCCCACCGGGACCATCTCGGGTCGCGTGACGGATTCGTCTGGCGGAGTCTTGCCCGGCGTCACAGTGACGGCGACGTCGCCCAATCTCCAGGGGTCTCGAGAAGTCGTCACATCGGTCTCGGGTGACTACGTGCTCGCGCTCCTCCCTCCTGGGACCTACACGCTCGAGTTCGTGCTGGCTGGATTTCAAACGGCCAAGACGGAGCTGAAAGTAGCCAGCACGGAAGTCGTGCCATTCGACGTCGAACTCGGCCTCGGCACAGTCACTGAACAGATAACTGTGCGCGGCGAGGCGAGGAGTTTCCTTGGGACGGTGCAGACAGGCACCAACGTTCAGCAGTCGTTGATGGCGACGCTCCCGAGCAGCAGGACGATTACGGCCGTTCTCACGATGGCCCCCAACGTCAAGCCGACGGGTCCTGGCCAGGGAAGTGGTGGTACCGACGGAGCGTTTACGGTGGCAGGCGCGATGTCATACGACAGTGTGTTCCTGCTGAACGGCGTCGCCATCACCGAGAACATTCGCGGCCAGCCTTTCACGCTCTTCATCGAAGACGCACTTCAGGAAACGACGGTCTCGACCTCGGGCATCTCCGCGGAGTACGGACGGTTCGGTGGCGGTCTCGTCAATGCGATCACCAAGTCGGGGGGCAACCGGTTCAGCGGCTCGTATCGGCTTGGCATGAACAACGACAACTGGCGTTCGACGACGCCGTTCAACGAGCCCAAGCTTGATAAGGTCGTCCCGACACACGAGTACACAATCGGAGGACCGATCTTCAAAGACGTGCTCTGGTTCTTCAACGCCGGGCGCTTCCGGACGGCCGAGGAGTCTCGCCAGACCTTCATCACCAACCTTTCTTATCCGCGCACGGACGATGAAAAGCGCTATGAAGGGAAGCTCACGTACACAGTGATGCCCGGACAGGTCGTCAAGGGCTCGTTCACGAAGATTCAGCAGGCGATCGACAACGCGAACTTTCAGAACGTCATGGACACCCGAAGCCTGTACGTCCAGGACCAGCCGCAGGACCTGCTGTCGCTGAACTACAACGGCGTGCTTGGCGCCAATCTGTTCCTCGAGGGGCAGTACTCGCAGCGCCATTTCTCGGCCAACATCGGCGGGAGCGGCGCCACCGATCCGATCAACGGCACGCTCCTCATCGACACATCGAAGGGCGGCACGGCGTACCGCTACTGGGCGCAGACCTTCTGTGTCTGCAACGTCGACAACCGGGACAACTCGGAGTTTCTCGCCAAGGCGACCTACGCGCTGTCGACCAGCCGCCGCGGCCAGCACACGATGGTGTTCGGCTACGACCATTACAACGATCAGCGGCAGGCGGACAACCACCAGTCGGGGAGCGACTACCGCATCCTCGGTACGTCGACGATTCTTCGAGGCGACACGCTGTACCCGGTGTTCCTCAACAACAACTCGACGGTCCTCCAGTGGGATCCGATTACGCTGGCGAGCCAGGGATCGAACATCCGCGCCCATGCCGCGTTCTTCAACGATACCTGGCGCTTGAGCAGGTTCTCGTTCAACCTCGGACTGCGTTGGGATCGGAACCAGGGCGACGATGCGATCGGCAATCCGATCTCCAATTCCAGCAAGTTGAGTCATCGTCTTGGCCTGGTCTGGGATCCACGTGGCGACGGCCAGTGGTCGATCAACGCGAGCACCAGTCGCTATGTGAGCGCGATCAACAGCTCGATCGCCGAGACGTCGCCGGCAGGATCGCCGTCAAGCTTCACGTGGTTCTATCAGGGGCCGTCGATCAACCCGGATGCGAACGCGGCGACGCTCCTCACGTCAGACCAGGCGATTCAACAGGTGTTCAACTGGTTCAATGCCAACGGCGGCGCCAATCGTCCAGTGAGGAGTGCGGACATCCCCGGCGTGAATACGCTCATCGGCGGTTCGCTCGACTCGCCAAACTCGGTCGAATACGCCGCCGGCGTCAGTCGGCTGCTCGGCCAGCGAGGCAGCGTGCGCGTCGACTGGGTCTTCCGCGACTTCGGCGACTTCTACATCACGCGGACAGATCTCTCGACCGGCCAGGTGACCAACGCGCAGGGCACGTTCGACGTCAACCTGATCGAGAACTCGAACGATCTCTCGCGCCGTTATCAAGGCGGGACGTTCCAGGCGAACTACCGCGTCGGCAGCAGCGTGGAGATCGGTGGCAACTACACGCTGTCGCGGACGTGGGGCAACTTCGACGGAGAGAACCCGGCGAGCGGCCCGCTGACGGCACAGCTCTTCTCGTATCCCGAATATCGCGGGGAACGGTGGAACGCACCCGAGGGGAACCTCGGTAGCGACCAGCGGCATCGCGCGCGCATCTACGGGATCTATCGCGTGCCGATGGCCAGCAGCGCGGGATCGCTCGACTTCGGCCTGGTGCTTGGCATGGCCTCGGGCACGCCGTACACATACGGTGGTGGGAACTCCACGTCGCCGGGCACGGGCGTCGGTCGCATCAACTCGAGCCCGTACGTCGTGAATCCCGGGTACGCGCAGCCGGTGACCAGCGTCGAGTACTACTTCTTCGAGCGCGATGCCTACCGGACGGAGGCGCAGTATCGCACCGACCTCTCCGTCAACTACCAGTACCGCGTGGGTGGCGGAGCGGATGTCTTCTTCCACGCCGAGGTGTTGAACATCTTCGATCAGTCCCAGCTCTGTGGCTGCGGAGGCACGGTGTTCAACAACGGCGGCGCCAGCGACATCCGGACGATCAGCACGGGAGTGTTGACTGCGTTGAACTCTGGAACGCTGCAGCCCTTCAACCCGTTCACGCAAACGCCCGTGCAGGGCGTCAACTGGAACCTGAGCCCGACGTTCGGCACGGCTGTGAGCCGCTTCGCGTACACGAGCCCGCGTACGTTCAGGTTCAACTTCGGGGTCAAGTTCTGAATCAGTCCTCGGTCTTCAGTCCTCGGTCGTAGTCAGGACTGGGGACTGTGGACTGAAGACTGGGGACTATCTCATTCGTATCGCAAGGCTGCGATCGGATCGAGCGCTGCCGCCTTCCGTGCGGGGTAGAACCCGAAGAACACGCCGACGGCCGCAGCAAAGCCGAACGACATCAACACCGCTTCGCTCGTCACGACCGCGGTCCATCCCATGATGTGGCTCACGGCCAGCGACGCCGCGAAGCCGAGCGCGACACCGATCGCCCCGCCTGCAAGGCTCAGCACCACGGCTTCGACCAGGAACTGGAGCAGGACGTCGATGTCGCGCGCGCCCATCGACAGGCGCAGTCCGATCTCGCGCGTGCGCTCGGTCACCGACACGAGCATGATGTTCATGATCCCGATCCCGCCGACGAGCAGCGACACCGCCGCGATGCTCGCCAGCAGCCACGTCATCGTCGTCGTGGTGGACGTCAGCACGGTTGCCATCTCCTCGAGACTGCGGACAGAGAAGTCATCCTGTGCGTCGGCCGCCAGTGTGTGGCGTGTGCGCAGCAGTGTCGTGATCTGATCCGACACGGTCTGGAACGGCACGCCGTTGGCCGTCGAGAGGGTGATGCTCTGCAGGTTCGTGATGCCGAGCAGCTTCTTCTGCACGGTCGTATACGGCACGACGACGGTGTCGTCCTGATCGGGCCCCATCGCTGCTTGACCCTTGCGAGTGAGGACACCGATCACACGAAACGGCTGGCTGCCGATGCGCACGGTTGCGCCAGTCGGATCGGTTCCGGCGCCGAACAGCTCGTCCCTCGCAACGGCACCGAGCACCGCGACTTTCTCCGCCCGAGCGACATCCAGGTCCGTGAAGAATGCGCCGCTCTCCAGCGACCAGGCGCGGATGGCTGGAAGATCGGCGCCCGCGCCCTGAACCTGCGTGTTCCAGTTCGCCGTCTCGGCGACGACCTGCTGCCGCGTATTGACCCCGGGCGAGACGTAGGCAATGCCCTGGACGTCTCGCGCGATCGCCTGCGCGTCTTCGGGAATGAGCGTCGGGGTGGCGCCGAAGCCTTGTCGGACAGGACCGAATGCATTCGAGCCGGCGGTGATCGTGACGACGTTGGTGCCGGCGCTGCGAATGCGATCCTCGATTGACGACTGCGCGCCGTGGCCGATGGCGACCATCACGATCACGGCAGCGACGCCGATGATCATGCCGAGCGCGGTCAGTGCCGTGCGCATGGCGTTGCGGCGCAGCGCGGTGACGGCGATAGATAGGATGATGACAGGTGACATGGCCTGATCCTTACGCGGAGAGCACTTCGCCCTCGGCGTCATATCGACGAAGTTCCTCGGCCGCCTCGCGACGCTGCAGCACCTGTCGATCGAGCCGCACGCGTCCGTCCCGGAAACCGACGACCCGCGTGGCGTAGTCGGCGATGTCGGGCTCGTGAGTCACGAGCACGATCGTGATCCCCTTCTCGGCGTTCAGCCGCTGGAAGATCCCCATCACCTCGATGCTGGTGCGCGAGTCGAGGTTGCCGGTCGGCTCGTCGGCAAGCAGCAACGAGGGGTTGTTGACAAGCGCGCGCGCAATCGCGACGCGCTGCTGCTGTCCGCCAGAGAGCTGATTGGGATGGTGATCGAGCCGACTGCTGAGCCCGACCGCCTCGAGGGCCGCCGCCGCTCGACGATGGCGTTCCTTCGCTGGTACCGGAATGCCATACAACATCGGAAGCTCGACGTTCTCAATTGCGCTCGTTCGTGTCAGCAGGTTGAATCCCTGAAACACGAATCCGATCTCTCGATTACGAACGAGGGCCAGATCCCGCTTGGACAGAAGCGAGACGTCGCGTCCATTCAGCTCGTAGACGCCACTCGTCGGGCGGTCGAGACACCCTGCGAGGTGCATGAACGTCGACTTGCCCGAACCCGATGGACCGGTCAGCGCAACGAACTCGCCGCGCGAAATCTCGAGCGAGATCCCGCGCAGCGCGCGTACTTCGATCTCACCGACGGAATAGGTCTTCGTCAGGGAGCGGACGGAGATGACGGGCATCTCGCTCATCGTCCGCCTCCACGATTCCCCGCCCCGCCGCCGCGTTGCCCGAAGGGCAGCAGCGGTGATCTGGCCGGGGCCGCCGCTGCAGGCGCCGACGTCGATGCCGTGCCGGTGAGGACGGCCGTGCCTGGAGTCAGATCGCCGTCGAGAATCGCGGTATCCCTTCCGTCGCTGATGCCGGACTGTACGGGCACGCGAGTCGGCCGGTCCTGGACGAGAATCCAGACCGCAGTCGCCTTATTGGTCCCGGGCTGCGCGCCGCGTCCCCCAGGTTGTGCTGGCCGCGCAGCGTTCGATGCGTTCGATTCACTGCGAGGTGAGAAACGCAGCGCCGAATTCGGCACCTTCAGGACATCGTCCGCGCGCGCGGTCTCGATGGTCACCGCCGCGGTCATCCCCGGCTTCAGCTTCAGTTCGCGGTTGGGTACGTCAATGACCGTGACGTAGCTGACGACGTTCTGCTGAACAACCGGCTGCAGACGGACCTGCTTGACCTGGCCCGTGAATGTGTCGTTGGGATAGGCATCGACGCGGAACGTGACGCTCTGTTTCGGCGCGATCTCGCCGATGTCGGACTCGTCGACACTGGCGTTCACCTGCATTTCGGTCAGATCGCGGGCGATGATGAACAGCGTCGGCGCCTGCAGGCTCGACGCGACCGTCTGACCGACGTCGACGTTGCGCGCGATCACCACGCCATCGATTGGTGCCGTGATGATGGTGTGACTGAGATTGACCTGGGCCTGGTTGAGCGACGCCTTCGCCTGGACGATCTCTGCTTCGGCCCCCTTCACAGCGGCGTCCGCCGAGCGCGCTGTGCTTTCGGCTGTTTCGAGGTCCGTCTTCGGGATCAGTTGCTTGTCAAAGAGATCGTGCGCACGCGTGAGCTTGAGGCCGGCGTCCGCCGCCTGGACTTTAGCGCGATCGAAATCGGCCTGCAGCCGGGCGACGGTCGCCCGCGCCTGCTCGACTTGCGTCTGAAGGAGTGAGGAGTCGAGTTCGGCGATGACCTGGCCCTTCTTCACATGGGAATTGAAGTCGGCGTGCAGCGCGCTGATCGTGCCTGACACCTGGCTGCCGACCTGAACGGTCGTGACAGCCTCGAGCGTACCGGTCGCTTCGACCGTTGAGATCACGTCGCCGCGCGAGACCTCAGCGCTCGTGAACGCTGGTGCCTCGGCCCTGACGTCGCGCTTGTAGTAATAGATCGCCGCAATCACCGCGACGGTTATCACCCCTGCGGCCACCCAGAAAGATCGCTTCATGTCTTCGCCCTCTTTCTCTTGGACGCTGATTCGAGGTCTGGTTCCGTGGCAGATTTGTGACAATTGCGGCTGGCTCTTGCGCCACAAAAGAGTCACGATCGCACCATTCATTCGCCACGGGCGTTGCCGTCAAATCAGATCAGTAAGCCAGAGCCGATACTCAGACGGAGGGAGACATGGTTCGATTTCGTTCGTTAGCGACGGGAGTCGCATTGGTGGCGCTGCTCGCGACGAGCGTCGCGTTTGCACAGGGACCGCGTGGTGGGGGATTCGGTGGACGAGGTGGACGAGGATTCGGTCCCGGCGCTCCGGGCCTGATGCTCAACGAACTGAACCTCACCGACGCGCAGCGTGAGCAGGTGAAGGAGATCAGAGATCGGTATCGTGAACAGACCCAGGCTCTGACACGCCGTCTCGGGGATCTGGCGGCGACACAGCGTCAGGCGATCGAGACACTGCCGGTGAACGAGACGCTCATCACGTCGGCCACGCAGGACATGACGCAGGCGCAGGTCGAAGTGGCGGTCCAGGAAGCGCGAATCAACGCGGACATCTGGTCCGTGCTGACGCCGGAGCAGCAGGCGACGGCGACAAAGCTCCGCGCGGAGCGGAAGACGCAGATGGAACAGCGGCGGCAGGAGCGACGCACTCAATAGCTGGGGAAGATGGGTAGCTGGGTTGCTAGGGACCCAGCTATCTAGGCACCCAGCTACCTAGTAGGCACCCAGCTACCCAGCCACCTAGCCACCCAATTCCATGAGATATTCCGTGGCGACAACTCATGGATCTGATCTCGCGCCGTACCCTGCTGCAAGCCGTTCTCGCTCAGTCAGCAATGACGAGCCTTGCCCGCGGCCAGACACGCGTCGCCGGCAAACCCAAGCCGCTGCCAGGCGGAGCCGTGACTCACGAGTGGGCCTCTTTTCTGGGACCCACACACAATGCCGTTTCCACCGAGACGAAGTTGAGTCGCATGCTTCCGCCACCGCTCGTCTGGGAGTTCCCGAAAGGCACGAGCTACGCGTCGCCGGCGATCGCCGCCGGGCGATTGATGTTCATTCATCGTCTCGGCGACGAAGAGGTCGTCGAGTGCCTCGATCCGGAAACGGGTGCGGGACGCTGGCAAGTCAAGTACGGCACCGTCTTCGAGGATCGCTACGGCTACAACAACGGTCCGCGCGCGAGCCCGGTGATCGATGGCGAGCGCACGTTCACGATGGGCGCTGAAGGAAAACTGCACTGCTTCGATCTCGCGTCGGGCACGGTGGTGTGGAAGCGGGATATCCGTGGCGAATACAAGGTGCCGCAGGACTTCTTCGGCACCGCATCGACGCCGCTCATCGAGGGCAAGCTGCTGATCGTCAACGTCGGCGCCCCCGGTGGTCCGTGCGTCGTCGGTCTCGACAAAGCGAGCGGCAAGGAAGTCTGGCGCGCCGGAAAAGAATGGGGACCGAGTTACGCATCGCCCGTGCCTGCAGTCGTGCACGGGCAGCGGCGGTTGTTCGTGTTCGCGGGAGGGGAGTCGGATCCGCCGACCGGAGGGTTGCTGTGTATCGACCCGGCGAATGGCGCGGTCAACTTTTCGTTCCCCTGGCGCAGTCGGAGCTACGAGTCCGTCAACGCGTCGTGCCCGGTCGTCTTCGACAACAAGGTGTTCATCTCGGCGAGCTACCGGACAGGTGGCGCGCTGATCGAGGTGCAACCGAACTTCACGCACAAAGTCCTGTGGACGACGCAGGAGTTTGCGCTGCACTTCAACACGCCGATCTATCGCGACGGGTTTCTCTACGGCTTCGACGGCCGCAACGAACCCGATGCGTCACTGGCCTGCGTGGACGTGTCGACGGGCAAGGTTGTCTGGCGTGAGATTCGTGAGTGGAACGAGACGCTCGGCGGCCGTCAGCAGCCGGTCAGCATCTACCGGGGTTCGCTGCTCGCCGTCGATGGCTCGTACCTCTGCCTCGGAGAGCTGGGACACCTGTTGTGGATGGACCTGAGTCCCAGGGGGTACAAGGAGATCGCCCGAGCGTGGCTCTTTCCGGCGCGCGAGTCGTGGAGTTTGCCCGTCCTCAGCCGCGGCCTGCTGTATGTCGTCCAGAACACACGAGAGGTGACGCGGGCCAACGGCCCGCGACTTCTGTGCTACGACCTGCGTGCGTGAGTCGTGGATAATGCCCGCATGACCAGCAGCCGGCTTGCGATTGTCGCCGTGCTCGCATTAAGCGCGCCGCTGCACGCGCAGTGGCTGAACTATCCGACGCGGGGAGTTCCTCGCACGTTGGATGGAAAGGTCGATCTGTCGGCGCCCGCACCGCGCGCGGCAGATGGAAAGCCAGATCTGTCTGGCATCTGGCAGCTCGAGCCGCGGCCGTGCGAGCCCGGCGCCTGTCCGGCAGACTACGCGCCGGCCGCCGAGTTCCTCAACTTCGGTGCGAAGTTGAAGGGCGGCCTGCCGTATCAACCGTGGGCCGCCACACTTGTCAAGGAACGCACCGAGCAACTGGGAAAGGACGATCCGGTCGGCCTGTGCCGGCCGGGTGGCGCGCTGCGGATTCTGACGTTCCCGCCGTTCAGGAAATTCCTGCAGCTGCCAGGGCTGTTCGTGATCCTGTCCGAACGTGACGTGACGTATCGACAGATCTTCATGGACGGGCGCCCGCTGCCAGAGGATCCGGATCCCACCTTCAACGGCTACTCGATTGGACGATGGGATGGAGACGCGCTGGTCGTGACGAGCAATGGGTTTCGCGATGGGACGTGGCTCGATCGCAACGGCAGCCCGATGAGTGACGCGGCAAAACTGACCGAGCGGTATCGGCGTCTGAATTACGGCCGGCTGGAGATCGAAGTGACGCTCGACGATCCCAAGGTGTACACGCGACCGTGGACGGTCACGCTCACGCAATTGATCGTGCTCGATACGGAGCTGCTGGACTACCACTGCATGGACAACGAACGCGACGCCGCGCGTCTGGTCGGGAAGTAGCGTGGACCGGCCACGATGACGCGAATCGGGATGGGGCTCGTGGGTGCCGGGTTCGTTGGCCCGCATCATATCGACGCGGTCAGGCGTCTCGGATTCGCTGACGTCGTCGCCGTCGCTGGCAGCAGCGACGAGTCCGCGCGCCAAAAGGCTGAGGCACTCGGTATCCCAAAGAGCTACGGCACCTACCAGGCCCTTGTCGACGACCCGGACGTGCAGGTCGTTCACAACGCCACACCCAATCACCTTCACTACGAGGTCACGTCCGCCGCGCTCGCCCGAGGCAAGCACGTCGTGTCTGACAAGCCGCTGGCGATGACGTCAGCGCAGGCCAAACGTCTGGTCAACGAGGCCGCGCGAGCGGGAGTCGTTGCGGCGGTGACATTCAACTACCGCGGTAATCCGCTGGTGCAGCAGGCGCGGCTTGCTATCGCACGCGGCGACATCGGCACACCGCACTTTCTGCACGGGCACTACCTGCAGGACTGGCTCCTCAAGGACACGGATTATTCGTGGCGCCTCGATCCGGGACAGGGCGGCGCGTCGTCTGCAGTTGCCGACATCGGATCGCACTGGTGCGATCTGGCGCAGCACGTCACCGGTCTGAAGATCACGCACGTGCTGGGCGACATCACCACAGTCGTCAAGAAGCGCAGGAAGCCGAATGGATCACGAGACGCGTTTCAGGCAGGACACGGCGAGGGCGAGCTCGTGGACATCGGGGTCGAGGATCTCGCGTCGGTGCTCGTCCGATTCGAGAACGGCGCGCGCGGCTGCTTCTCTGTCGGGCAAGTCTGTGGCGGTCACAAGAACGATCTTGTCCTCGAGGTCTGCGGCGCGACGGCATCGCTGCGATGGCGCCAGGAGGATCAGAATGAGCTGTGGATCGGCCATCGCGACCGGGCGAATGAAGTGTTGCAGAAGGATCCGACGCTCCTCGACGAACGCGCTCGCGGATACGCACGCCTGCCCGGAGGCCATCAGGAGGCATGGGCCGACGCCTTCCTCAACGTGATGCGTGAGATTTACGCGTGCATCGCCGCCGGGCCGCCGTATCCTGCCTTGTCACCGATTGTCGCGACGTTCGAGGACGGCTTCCGCGCCAATCGCGTCGTCGACGCGATCCTCGAGAGCGCCGCGGACGGCGGCGCCTGGACGCGGATATGACTCGATTCGAACCGCGCTTCATGAAGGTCGGAATTCTCACTGCGGCATTGCAGGAGTTGACGCCGCGCGCGCAGCGCGATGCCGACCCGGATCGGGCGGTCGAGGACTGGCTGGCGTTCGCGCGCGAGCTGGGCGCTGACCACATCCAGCTTGCTGCCGCGCTGCATCCCTCCGAGGCCGATGTTCCGCCCGAAGCAATGCTCGACCCGGTTGCCAACACGCTGGACCTGCGTCAGGCATTCGATCAGGCGCGCGCGGCGCGCGTTCACGCGGCGGTGACGTCGTCCGGCGTTGGTCTCTCCGATCTGGGCTATTTCGACAACCTGTTGCATCACGACGCGAGGACACGCCAGAAGAAACATGATTTTCTGGTGCGCGTGTTCGACGCGGCCACGCTCCTGGGCGTGAACGCGGTGTGCGGCTTCGTCGGTCGCAACCAGCGGCACAGCATGGACGAGAACCTGGTCGACTTCGAGCAGCAATTCATTCCACTGCTGAACGCCGCGAAAGAGCGCGGCCTGACCTATCGCGTCGAGCAGTGTCCGATGCCCGGATGGACGACGGGCGACAACTGGCACAACAACATCGCGTATACGCCCGGCGCGTGGATCGCGCTCCACAGGATCTGCGAGAAGCACGGCGTCGGTGACCAGTTCAGGATCCACTACGACCCGTCACACGCGATCCTGATGGGGCAGGACTCGCGCTCGCTCTTTCAGTATCTGAAGGACGAGGGATACGGCTTCCTCATCGGCGGCTTTCACGTGAAGGGCCAGGTGATCGATTCGAAAGGCGTGTCAGCGTGGGGCTATGGTGGCCAGACGATCGAGCGAGGCGATTGGATCGATGGCCAGCCGTCAGACCGGCCTGCGGATCAACTGCATGCATGGAAGAAGCAGGTTGTGCTCGCAGAGCACGAGTTGCCCGGCACCGCGCGACACGATCCGCTCGCGTATCTTCAGAACCGCAGCGTGGACTGGTTCGATCATCAGCTCGCGGCGCGTGAGCTGCTGGGCCTCGATGTCGCCAACACGCATCTCGTCGTCGAGCATGAATACCCGGCAGCGCGCATTCAGGATCGCGAGAGGTTGAAGCCGATCCTGCAGGGATCGCTTGCGTTCGTCAGACGGATCGACGAAGCGGCCGCGTGCATGTATGCGCTCCAGCACGAGGTGCTCGCGGGGCAGGGCATTCCTGTTCAGGGAATCGGAAGACAGGCCTACCGCTCTTAGCGCCTGACTCCACCTGCCGCCGTTGCGTCGCGCTCGGCGCGCTGAAGATCGGCACGGGCTTCTGCATTCTGAGGATCGAGCACGACTGCCTGCGCGAAGTAGGGCACCGCGGCGGCGATGTGGCCCATTGCCGCGAGCGCGCGCCCGAGCAGGTAATGATCGCGG
Source organism: uncultured Acidobacteriota bacterium (assembly GCA_963772955.1). GTDB lineage: Bacteria > Acidobacteriota > Vicinamibacteria > Vicinamibacterales > UBA2999 > Gp6-AA40. Next base: position 132,648 of record CAVYZF010000014.1, read on the forward strand.
CTGCTCTTCGGATAGAGCTCGATTGCACGTCTAAATGTCTTCACCGCGGCTTCGAGCTGACCGGACTGCCCCTGCACGATCCCGAGCAGCCGAAGCGTGTCGAGATCACCTGGCTGAAAGTCGACTGAGGTCTGCAGCTCTCCGAGCGCTTCGGCGATGCGTCCCTGTTGCACGAGCACTCTTCCGAGCAGCGCGTGGGCCGCGCCCCGGCGAGGTTCCAGTCGAACGGCTTCTCGCAAGTGCGCTGAGGCCTGGTCGAGTTGACCGGTGCTGAGATACACCTGCCCCAGGGCCTGGTGCGCGTCCGCGGCACGGGGATGTGAGGGCGCCAACGCCAGGAACCGCTCGAGCTCTTCGACGCCGGGCGCGACTTGCCCGCCGGAGACGAGCTCGATGCCAAGCATGAAACCGGACGTGGGGTCGGCCTTCGCCAGCCGGAGATACTCCAACGCCTCCGCGCGTTGTCCCGCTTCGAAGTACGCGTTGGCGAGCATCTGATACGAGCGCGGATGTGGCCGCCGCTCGACCGTCACCTTCATGATCGAGAGCGTCGTCTGATACTCGCTGTTCCGCTGTATCGTCCCGACTGCGAGCGCGAGACACACGATGACCGCTGCCGCTACGCCGACGATCTGTTGTCCTGGCCCCACGCGCGCCGTCAATGCCCGGTGCGCGCACAAGACAACCAGCACCACGAGCCCGGCGAGCGGGAGATACATGCGCCGCTCCGCGCCCACTTCAGTCGCGATCGGAACGAAGCTCGATGTCGGTGACAGCGTGATGAAGCACCACGCCCCGAGGAAGCCGACGTGCGGACGGCGAGCGAGCAGGACGATCACAAGGACGCCGATGGCCGCAACTGCGAGCAGAGGTAACCAGACGTCGGTGAGCGTGACCGGCTCCGGGACGCCGTAGTCGAGCACAAGATTTCGTGGCCAGAACGACTCGCGCAGATAGGTGAGGAGCATCGGCGCCTGATGAAGCAGGTACGTCCACGGGCTCACGCGGGTGTAGAAGCCGACGCTCGTCGTCGGGCTGGCGATCATCAGGATGGCGAGCGGCACCCACGTCAACACCAGGCCGACATAGAGGCGCCGGCGGCGGATCGTCTGGAGTACCGCGCGCGACACGAACGCCCAGTCGTAGAGCGCGACGATCACGGGCGCCGTGACCATCGATTCCTTACAGGCCATGCCCGCCACGCAGGCAATGATGGCCAACGCGTGCCAGCGTCCGCGCCGCCGCGTTTCAAGGGCGCGCACGCTGCAGTAGATCGTCAGCAGGTAGAAGAGCGCCATCAGCGACTCGGTGCGCTGCGTCACGTAGTCGATGAGCTCTGTCTGCAGTGGGTGCAGCGTCCAGATGAGCGCTGCGATCCACGCAAGGTTCGTTGCCTGCTCGCCAAATTGCGCGGCCAATGAGGGCAGCCGCAGCGTCCGCCGGACGATCCCGAACAGCGTGAGTGCGGCCAGCAGATGAATCGCGATGTTCGTCACGCGATAGCCGAAGGGATCGAGCCGGCCGACGGCGTAGTTGATGGCGAGCGTGAGGTTGACGATCGGACGCCGCGCGACCGGCTTGTTCTGCGGTGGCGAGAGCGGAACGGAGATCGGCGAGAGCTGGCGAATCGACGGGTTGTCGATGATCGCGCTCTGATCGTCGAAGACGAACGGTCCGGAGAGGCTGTTGACGTATACCGCGATGCCGGCGAGGACGATGATCGCCGCACGGATCGCGACCCCGCGCTCGCGGGTCAGACGCGGACTCCCCGACACATGCGCCTCAGTATATTCGTGGCGCCTTCGTGCGCCGGACCTTGACCTCGCATTGCAGGCGCACTACAAGACGGAGGTGATGGCGGAGTCACTCGAGCAAATCATCGGGCGTTATCCGGCGGAAGCGCCGCTCACGCACGCAGCGACGATTCCAGCAGCCTGGTATGTCGATGCGCGCGTCCTCGAGTTGGAGCAGCGCACCGTCTTTCGGCGTACGTGGCAAGTCGCCGGGCACATCGACGATGTGCGCCAGCCGGGTGAGTACATCACCTGTGAGTTACCAGGCGGTGAGCCTATCGTCGTCGTGCGTGGCACGGATCGGTCGCTACGCGCGTTCTACAACGTCTGTCGTCATCACGCCGCGGCGGTTGTGACCGAGAGTCACGGGTCAACGTCGCAGTTTCGATGTCCGTACCACGGATGGACGTACGGCCTCGACGGATCGTTGAAGGGAACGCCTGACTTCGCGGAGGTCTGTGACTTCGATCGCTCGGCTCACGGCCTCGTGCCCGTTGAGTCCGACGTCGCCGAGAAGTGGGTGTTCGTCAGGCCCGAACGCGATGACATTGGCCTTCCGGCATTCCTGGGATCTGCGCTCACGAGCCACCTTGCCAACCGCGATCTCGACTCATGGCATTGGCTGGAGCGCCGCCGCTACACACTCGACTGCAACTGGAAAGTGTTCGTCGACAACTATCTCGATGGCGGGTATCACGTCCCGCACGTGCATCGCGGTCTCGACAGCGTGCTCAGTTCGCGCGACTACATGATCGAAACCGGTGAGCGGTTCTGCCTGCAGTGGAGTCCGCTGGTGACTGAGGGCGCCGAGGCGCGAACTGGGGCGGTACGGCAGGGTGAACGCGCGGATTACTACTGGATCTATCCGAACTTCATGATCAACTGCTACGGGCGGGCGATGGATACCAATCTCGTCATCCCGCGCGGAGTGGACCAGACCGAGGTCATCTTCGACTTCTATTTCACTGATGTCTCCGAGTCGGCACGCGCTCAGAATCGGGCCAGCATCGACGTCAGCCACGAGATTCAAGCGGAGGACGTCGCGATCTGTGTCTCGGTACAGCGGGGCCTGAAGTCACGCGCGTACGATACGGGACGGCTGTCGGTTCGTCGCGAAGCCGGGGAACATCTCTTCCATCGATTGCTCCACCGCGACCTTGCGGCAGGCCTTGGTCCAGGCGTTCGTCCGTGAACGGAGCGTCCCAGAGCCGAACGCTGACCGCCGTAAGAGGCCGCGTGCGCTCGCGTGCTGCTGAGGCTTTGGCGCGGATGCTTTTGGCACATGCTTTGGACCAGAGTCCTCTCGGTTGCTGCTCTCGGCGATGATCGTCCACCTCAACGACCACCATGAGTGGTCGCGCGAGAAGATCGCTGACTGGCTGGAAGAGAATGGCGCGCCGAAGCCCGCGCCTGCGACCGATCAGCCGCGATAGTTCCCGAACTGCAGCGCCACGCCGAAGTCCTGATCCCGCAGTTGTCTCATCGCTTCCTGAAGCTCGTCTCGTGACGGTGACGTCACGCGCAGCTGATCGCCCTGGATGGACGCCTGCACCTTCTTCATTTTCGCGTCCTTCAGGAACTTGACGATGTCCTTGGCCTTCTCGGTAGGGATGCCTTGCTGAAGCGAGATCTCCTGGCGGATCGTGCCGTTGGCTGAAGGCGTCGCCGTCCCGCGCGTCAGGTTCTTCACCGGCACGTTCCGGCGCACGAGTCGGGTCTGCACGATCTCCCACAGCGCATTCAGCTTGAAGTCGTCGTCGGCGGTGAGCACCAGCTTGGATTCCTTCGGATCGAAATCCATCGATGCCTTGGCTCCTTTGAAGTCGTAACGCTGCGCCACTTCCTTGCGCGCCTGATTCAATGCGTTGTCCACTTCCTGCAGATCGACGTTCGAGGTGATGTCGAAGGAGCACTGCGTCGTCATGTGCGACTCATGTTAACGGTGTGGATCGATTCCTTCAAGCATCTTCGATGTCCGTACAATGAACGTCATGGCGCACGACGATGAGCGACCGCGCGTCGGGATCTCGCGTTGTCTTCTCGGTGACGCAGTGCGATACGACGGCGGCGACAAACGCGACGCGCTTCTTTTGTCCACGCTCGGAGCTCTCGTCGAGTGGATTCCAGTGTGTCCTGAAGTCGAAGCGGGAATGGGTACGCCGCGCGAAGCGATCGATCTCGTCGAGAGCGACGACGGTGTTCCCGCGGGACAGGCTCGCGTCCGCCTGCTCGGAGTACGTAGTCGGACCGATTGGACTGAGACTGTGACGACGTTCGCGGCGGCGCGAGTGGCGACTCTCGGCGATCTCGACGGCTACGTACTCAAGTCGGACTCACCGAGTTGTGGACTGCACGGTGTGCGGGTGCATGGCGGCGGTGGAGTGGCGCGCGTGGGCCGCGGGTTGTTTGCCGAAGCGCTCGTGCAGATGCTGCCAGGTCTGCCGGTAGAGGAAGAGCGACGCCTCAGCGACGAGGCTATTCGCGAAGACTTCGTCAATCGGGTACTGGCGCATCGCCGTCGTCGTCTTGCGATCCCGAATCCCGATCCCGATCCCGGATCCCGGATCCCGGATCCCGGGTAGGAGGTCGCAGTTGCAGGCCCATGGCCGTGGTCAGGAATCCTTCCTTGACGAAGATGCGCGTCGCGGGATGAATGGACGCGGGCAGACCGTCGATGTCCGCCAGCAACATGCCTCGACGACCTTCCGCGCGCGAAGCTGACAGGTGGACCAACGCTCGTGCCACCGCTTGCGTGGCGTGCGACCTGTTCGGTTCGGCAGACGGCATCAGGAGCAGGAGCTCGCGTTCACCGCGACGCAGATACGCGCCGGCATAGCCATCGACCAGAATGACCAGGGCGCCAGCCGTTCGCGTCGGTCCCCGGCCTCCATCGCCAGGCGCGTTCGCCTCGTGTCCCTGAAGCTGGGAGATCTCGTCGGCCCATGCGGCGGCCGGCCATTTCACCAGCGAACCGTACGGTGACGCCGGGTCGGTGGCGGATAGCACGCGCGCTGTGAAGGTGTCCGAAGCATCACGCTGCGAGCGTAGCAGGTCGAGTGCGGCCGGCATCGCGAATTGCGCGGCACCAAGACCGGACACGAAGTACCCGCGACGGACGCGTCCGGCATCCTCCATCGCCTTGAGAACGGTGTACACGAGCGAGAATCCACCCGCGACCGGCTCGTACGCGATCGTCTCCCGCGTGACGACGCCGTGACGCGCGAGGAGCTGATTCGCGATCGCTGTGCCCCACTCCGTCATCGACGATGTCGACGCCCGAGGCGCGTCGACGAGCGACCAGCGGCCTTCAGCGGTTGGCGGCACCAGGCGCCTCGATCTGAATGGCGCCGGGCGCCCGCGTTTTGCCGGCTTCGTGGTCGTCTCGCTGATGTAGGCGCGCAGCGCGTGCAGCGTGTCGTTGGTAACCATGCCTTTCCAGACAAGCTCCCACAACGCGTCAACGGTTTCTCCGGGGAACCCGCCAGCGCTGCCTTCGTGAAGCGCAGAGAAGAACGACGCGCCGTGAGAGCGGAGATACGACAGGATGTCCGCCGACCGTCCGTCCACGTCACTCGCGGACGTGGACGGAGGCCGCAGTCTAGCCATGTGATCCGTCAGATAGAGCGCGATGCGGCCGTCTCGTTCTCCGAGCGATTCGACACCGGCCCAGACGACTTCGCCTGCAGCCATCAACGTATCCAGCATCGAAGGCTGATAGCCGGCGACTCGTGCGGGAAGGATGTCGCGCTCGAGGATCGAGAAGGGGAGTGGCGCGCCTTGCAATTGCTCGATGGCATCGAGCAGCGCTTCGGGGCCGCGACGCACGGAGCCGACTCCGTGCCAGGCGACGAGAAAGCGACCGAGCGCGTCCGGCGAGACCGGTTCGACTTCGCGCCGCAGTCGGGCCAGCGACCGGCTTCGCAGGCGCCTCAACACATCAGCGTCGACCCATTCGCGCTCGCTGCCACCAGGACGAAACTCGCCTTGAACGAGGCGGTCCGACTCCGTCAGCCGCGTCAACAGCGACTCGGCGATGGCGGTGCCGAGGCTGAAGCGGCGCCTGAGAGCGTCGACGGTGAAAGGACCGTGCGTGCGCGCGAAGCGCAGGGCGACGTCGCCCGCAGGATCGCGAACGGCCTCGAGCAGCAGTTCGGGAATGCCGGGCGGCAGTGCGGTTCCCAGCGCATCGCGATATCGAGCGGCATCCTCTACCGCGATGAACCGGTGCTCCCCAGCGATCTGCACCGCGACGATCCGTCCGGATCGCTCGAGGTCGGCAATCGCGGCCGCGGTATCCGCCAGCGCGGAACGCGACTCGATCTCTGCACGAGTCAGATCGCCGATCCGCAGCAGGAGATCGTGGATGCCATCCGCTGACCTCACGCGACGGCTCTCGTCGACGTGCTGCAGCTGCCGCTCGATGGTGTCGAGCGCCGCCGGGTCGAGCAGTTCGCGCAACTCGGCGTCGCCGAGTAGCTCACGAAGCTGGCCCTGATCGACTGACAGCGCCTGTGCCCGTCGCTCGGCCAGCGGCGCATCGCCGTCGTAGATGTAGTTGGCGACGTAGCTGAAAAGGAGCGACGCCGCAAACGGCGAGGGCGTCGTCGAATCGATCGTCGCGACGCGAAGCGTGCGTGTCGACACGCGACGCAGCACAGCGACGAGCGCGGGCATGTCGAAGTGATCGCGCAACACCTCGCGATAGGTTTCGAGCAGCGCTGGAAACGATCCGAATCGCGACGCGACCGCCAGCAAATCCGACGCGCGTTTGCGCTGTTGCCACAGCGGTGTCCGCATCCCCGGCCGTCGGCGCGGGAGGAGGAGTGCGCGTGCTGCTGTTTCGCGGAATCGTGCGGCGAACAGCGAAGTCGAGCCGAGTTGACGGAGGACGAGCCCCTCGATGTCTTCGGGCTCGGGCAGCAGGAGTGCGGGATCCGGTGGCCGCTCGGCGCCGGGGAAGCGGACGACGAATCCTTCGTCGCCCCACATGACCTCGACGTCCATGCCGGTGTGACTGCGGATATGGGCCGTCGCGGCCATCGCCCACGGCGCGTGTACACGACTGCCGAGAGGAGACAGCAGGCAGACGCGCCAGTCACCGAGATCGTCCAGGCATCGCTCGATCACGAGTGTGCGGTCATCGGGAACGGCGCCAGTGGCGGCTTGATCGTCGAGATACCGCAGCGCGTTCTCGGCCGCGGCCTGATCGAGATCGTGGAAACGAACGAGGCGATCGATCGCGGCGTTCCTCGGCGTCGAGCGCAAATCGCGAATCAGTTTTCCAATCGCCATCCCGAGTTCAACGGGACGTCCGGCCTGATCGCCGTGCCAGAAGGGCATCTTGCCCGGCTCGCCCGGCGCGGGCGACACGAGCACCCGGTCATGAGTGATCTCTTCGACACGCCAGGTCGATGCGCCGAGCGTGAATGTGTCGCCGACCTCGGTCTCGAATACCATCTCCTCGTCGAGCTCGCCGACGCGCGTTGGGCGGTCCGCGCCTGCGAGGAACACGCCATAGAGGCCACGATCGGGAATCGTCCCAGCGTTCGCGATCGCAACGCGCCTGGCTCCCTGACGTCCCGAGATCACGCCCTGCACGCGATCCCACGTGATGCGCGGCCGGAGCTCGGCGAATGCATCCGAGGGATAGCGGCCCGAGAGCATGTCGAGCACTCCTTCGAAGACACGACGACTCAGTTCCGCAAAGGGTGCGGCCTGCCGCACGCGCGCGTAGATCTCGTCGACGCTCCACGGCTCCATCGCGGCCATCGCGACCAGCTGTTGCGCGAGGACATCGAGGGGGTTCCGTGGATAGCGCGTGCTTTCGACCTGCCCTTCGTGCATCGCGCGCGTGACGGCCGCACACGCGAGGAGGTCGCCACGAAACTTCGGAAAGACGATGCCCTCGCTGATGGCTCCTGCCTGATGTCCTGCGCGGCCGATCCGCTGCAGGCCGCTCGCCACCGACGGCGGCGCTTCGATCTGCACGACGAGATCGATTGCGCCCATGTCGATCCCAAGCTCGAGCGACGACGTGGCGACGAGCGCGCGGATGCCGCCGGCCTTGAGTAGTTCTTCGACCTCGCTGCGTGCGTCGCGTGCCATCGAGCCGTGATGCGATCGGACCAGCGGTTCGCCGGCGAGCTCGTTCAACGAGGCTGCGAGCCGTTCGGCCAGCCGACGACTGTTCACGAAGAGCAGTGTCGAACGGTGCGCGCGAATGAGCTCGAGCAGTCGCGGATGCACCGACGTCCAGATCGACGGTCTGATCGGTCGATCTGGTGCGGCGGTCACGGGCACGCCCACCTTCGTGGTCAGCCGCGCCATGTCTTCGACGGGAACCTCGATGCGCAGTGAGAGCTGCTTCTTCTCAGCGGTGTTGACGATCGTGACGGGTCGATAGGAGACCGTCTCGTTCGTGCCCGCCAACTCGTCGCGCAGTTCGGCTTCGACCGTCGTGGCGGCCCGATCGATCTTTTTGGTTCGACGCGAACGAGCCTTGCCGCTCGATGCGGCGCCGCCAAGAAACCGCGCAACTTCTTCGAGTGGTCGTTGCGTGGCCGAGAGACCGATGCGCTGCAACGACTCACGCTCCGCATCGCGGAGCGCGTCGAGCCGTTCGAGGGAAAGCGCGAGGTGCGCGCCACGCTTGCTCGGGACGAGCGCGTGGATCTCGTCGATGATGACCGTGTCGAGCGAGGTCAGGCGCTCCCGTGCATTCGACGTGAGCAGAAGGAACAGCGACTCTGGCGTCGTGATGAGAATGTCCGCTGCCTGGCGTCCGAACCGTGCGCGATCTCGCGCCGGCGTGTCACCCGTGCGAATGGCGATTTCCGGAACGGTCATCGTCAAATTGTGTGCACGTGCGACCGCGGAGATGCCTTCGAGCGGTGCACGGAGATTGCGCTCCACGTCCACCGCAAGCGCCTTGAGCGGCGAGATGTACAGCACGCGGCAGCGCGAGGGTTGCGGCGGCGCAGGCGAGAACATCAGTCGGTTGAGGCACCAGAGAAATGCCGCGAGCGTCTTGCCGCTGCCCGTCGGCGCGAGCATCAGCGTGGATTCGCCGCGAGCGATCGCCGGCCAGCCGAGCAGTTGCGGCGTCGTCGGGGAAGGGAAAGTCTTTGTGAACCACTCGGTCACGGCCGGGTGGAAGATGTCCAGGGCGGCGCGGCGGGACATGTCATCCACTATCCACGATCCGCCAACCAACCTACCACTTACCGCCAACCACCAACCACCAGCCAAATTCCGGGGATTGTGTAATGGCCGCGTTCATGTTGATAATCGAAGAATATGGGTGATGCAGGTGAAGGGCTTGTCGACGCGGAATCCCGCCTCGCCGAGCGGATGGAAGAGCGCGAGCAGGAACGTCGCAACGCCAAGCAGGGCGCCAAGGGGATCGATCCTGAGCGCGTAAGACAGATAGAGTCGCTTCGTCTGGCGCGTACCGAGATGCAGCGCCAGATGGAGAGCACAGCTCACCAGGCGCGCAAGCAGCAGCTCTCACAGGCGATCGTCGAAATCGACAAGCGCATGGCTGCGCTCTCGAAGTAGGAGGACCACGGGTCTGGTCTCACTCGAATACCACGAGACCACCAAGCACCATTTCGGTCGATTCGCTCGATCGCGCGGGTCTCTGGATTGGGCCACTCAACCCGATCCCTTCCGGCGCTATGCGGGCGCACGACTGATTCCGCTTCCTCAAGAAGAAGCCCCGGCGAGCAATAGGGGAACTGACCGCAGCGCTGCAGCGCTACATCTCGCCTCGATCGGCTGGTTCCTTCGCTACTCGATGGGCCTGTCGGCGTGGAAAGCCTACCGAGACACCCGCTGGGCACTCCGGGTCAATCCCTCGAGCGGCAACCTTCACCCCACCGAAGCCTACATCGTCCACGACGGGCGCATCCTTCACTACGCTCCGCGCGAACACGCGGTCGAGGAGCGCGCGGCTGTGCGGTTCGAGCAGTGGCAGGCATTCCTCGGTGGTCGCGATGGCTTTCTCGTTGCCCTCACCTCGATTCAATGGCGCGAGGCGTGGAAATACGGCGAACGCGCATTCAGATACTGCCAGCACGATGTCGGCCACGCGATCGCGGCGTTACGCGTCGCGGCCGCGCTCTTTGGCTGGACGCTCAGGCTTTTGCCCGAATGGTCGGACGGCGACCTTTCGACACTCCTCGGTGTTGATAGAGACCAGGACCGCGGAGATGCGGAGGCCGAGCATCCGGAATGCCTCGCGCTCGTCGGACCTTCAGTGTCGTGGCATCCCGAAGATCACGCGTCGCTCGTCGATGCGGCCCGGAGCGCGACGTGGCAGGGGCGAGCGAATGTCCTGAGTCGCGGTCACGATCGATGGGAAATCATCGAGCGGGTGACGGAGGCGACTCGGTATCCTGGTCAATTGCCAACTCCCAAACGGCCCAACTCCCAGGAGGTCGGCGTTCAACGTTGGGAATTCGCGCGAGCGTTAATCCTTAAGCGCCGCAGCGCGGTGGCGTTCGACGGGCGCTCGACGCTGTCGCGGGATCGATTCCTGGCGATGCTCTCGACGCTCCATCCCGATGTGCCCCCGTTCGACGCAATCCACTGGCCGCCACACGTGCATCTCGCGCTGTTCGTGCACCGGGTCGAAGGATTCGTTCCAGGTGTCTATGCCTATCTTCGAGAGAGTGACGTCGTCGACGAATGGCGCGCAGCGATGCGGCCCGAGTTCTTGTGGGAGCGAGTCGCCGATCGACTCTTCCTGCTCCTGCCTGCGGATGTCAGGGGGGCCGCCAATCGCGTGTCGTGCGATCAGGAGATCGCCAGCGACGGTTTCTTCAGCCTCGGGATGATCGCGCGAGTCGAATCCGCCATCCGCGATCGCGGTCAGTGGTTCTACCGACGGCTGTTCTGGGAGTGCGGGATGATCGGCCAGGTCCTGTATCTCCAAGCCGAGGCAGCCGATTCACGTGCCACAGGAATCGGCTGTTTTTATGACGATGCCGTGCACGATCTTCTCGGTTTAACCGGTCAGGCGTGGCAAAGCCTCTATCACTTTTCGATGGGTATGCCCGTCGAAGATGCGCGCTTGACCACCGAACGCGGATATCCCTGGGAAGGCGGCGATCAGTAGGAGACGACCGTGACCTCGATCGTGCGGGTTTCTCCGTCGCGAAGCGTGACCCGCGACCCTTTCGTGTGTGAGAGTCGGAAGCGATGGCACGAACCTGGACGCGGCGGAGTGGCTCGCCGGTGTCGGCGCGCACCACGCGACCGGAACCAGTAAGAGTACGGTGCAGCCGAACGGTGCGGCCCGCATGCGCCGCTTCATGGTGTGACGAGCGTGCGACAACGGTGTCGTAATTGACCTTTCAGAGTGGGTTCTATAGCATGAACAGGTTTGGGAAACTCTTCACAAGCGCGAGTGGCGCGCGCTGCGAGTAACCCGCGCCGCGTCATTTTCCCCGGTTCTCTGAGGCCGAAGCAGCAGGTGATCCCCTAAATGGATGGCTGGCTTGGCGTAGTCATCATGATCGTGCTCGGCGTCGGGTTCGCCGCGGTCATGATTGGGCTTTCGCTTCTGCTCGGTCCGAAAAATCCCACGCCCGAGAAACTGGCGCCATACGAGTGCGGGATGCCCGCCGTCGGCGACGCGCGCGAGCGCCACTCGGTGAAGTTCTATCTCGTGGCGATGATCTTCCTGCTCTTCGACATCGAGATCGCCTTTCTCTATCCGTGGGCGCTGGCGTTACGCAGCCTCGGGTGGCTCGGGTTCTTCCAGATCCTGACGTTCTTCCTGGTCCTCTTCGTCGGCTACGTCTACGTCTGGCGGAAGGGCGTGCTCGATTGGGGTCCGGCCGTGCGGCAAGTGCGCGGCCGCACCAATCAGAAAGCCGCGTGACGCATGGCTGACACTCACGAACACGGACTCGATCCGGAGCTTCCGTTCATCACCACCAAGCTCGAATGGCTGATTCAGTGGGCTCGTCGCTCGGCGATCTGGCCGGCGCAGTTCGGGCTCGCGTGCTGTGCAATCGAGATGATGGCGATGGCCGCCAGCCGCTACGACATCGCGCGATTCGGCGCGGAGGTGTTTCGTGGATCTCCGCGCCAGTCGGACCTGATGATCGTCGCCGGCCGGTTGTCGCGAAAGATGGCTCCGGCGATGCGTCGCGTCTACGACCAGATGCCCGATCCGAAGTGGGTCATCTCGATGGGCGCCTGCGCGTCGGTTGGCGGTGTCTTCGACAACTACGCCATCGTCCAGGGCGTTGACCAGGTTGTGCCAGTAGATGTGTTCGTGCCGGGATGTCCTCCGCGGCCGGAGGCGCTCATCTACGGCATCGTGCAATTGCAGCAGAAGATCGAGCGCTCACGAGCATAGGGTCTTAGGTACTGGATTCTTCCGCCATCATCGACATCCTGCAGCCGCTCGTACCGGGTGCAGCCTTCGAAGCGGGCCGGAGCGTCGACTTCGCGACGATCTACGTTCCGGCCGATCGCCTGGTCGAGACGTGCCAGGCGCTGCGCGATACTCCGTCGCTCGACTTCAAGGTCCTCACAGAGATCACGGCGGCCGACTACCTGCCGCGCGAGCCTCGCTACGAAGTCGTGTATCACCTGCTCTCGGTCTCGAAGAAATTACGCCTGCGGTTGAAGGTGCGCGTGACGAGCGACGGGGCGCTCCCCACAGTGCAGCGTGTATGGCGCGGCGCCGGATGGCCAGAGCGCGAAGTGTGGGACATGTTCGGCATCGTGTTCGACGACCATGGCGACTTGCGCCGGCTGTTGATGCCAGAAGATTGGGACGGTCATCCCGCTCGCAAGGACTACCCGGTGCAGATTAGAAAGGCGGCGCAGACATACGAGCCGCTCGAAGTCAGCGAAGCGGAGTTCCGGGCGAACATCGAGCGCGATCGCGTCAAGCGCGCGCACTGAGACCATCGAATCAACCGCGAGCCCAGGAGCCGACGAGGATGGCAGAAATCAGAACCGAGACGATGACCGTGAACATGGGGCCGCAGCACCCCAGCACGCATGGCGTGTTGAGGCTGGTGCTGGAGCTCGATGGCGAGGTCATTCAATCCGTGATGCCGACCATCGGCTACCTGCACACCGGCATCGAGAAGACCGCCGAGCAGAAGAAGTGGCAGCAGGTGATCCCGCTCGTCGAGCGCATGGATTACCTGGCCGCGCAGTCGAACAGCCTGTCGTATGCGCTCAGCGTCGAAAAGCTGCTCGGATTGACGATGCCGCAGCGCGTGAACGACATCCGCGTGCTCATCGCGGAACTGCAGCGCATGGCCAGCCACTTGATCTGGCTGGGCACGCACGCGATGGAAATCGGCGCGGTCTCGATGCTGTTCTACGCGATCCGCGAGCGCGAACTGCTGCTCAACATCAACGAGCTGATCGCGGGCTTCAGGTTCTTCCCGAGCTACATCCGGATTGGCGGGCTGCGCGAGGATCTGCCGCGTGGGTTCCACGAGGCGGTGAACGAGTTCCTCGAGCGGTTCCCGACGAAGATGGACGAGTTCGAGCGACTGCTGACGAAGAACGACATCTTCCGCCGGCGCACGGAAGGCGTCGGTGTCGTCACGCTCGAGAACGCGTATCAGTGGGGGCTGGTTGGTCCGATCGCGCGCGGGGCCGGTTCGGACTACGACGTTCGCAAGTACTTCCCGTACTGCGGCTATGAGACCTACAACTTCTCGGTCCCGACGGCGACCGAGGGTGACGTCTACGCGCGGTATCGCGTGCGCATCGCCGAGATGCGCCAGAGCATCGAGATCTCCAAGCAGGCGATCCAGCGGATTACGCCGACCGGCGTATGGGCGTGCGACGACACGCGCGTCGTGCCGCCGCCCAAGGACAAGGTCTACACGGAGATGGAAGCGCTGATTCAGCACTTCCTGATCTATTCACAGGGCTTCACGGTGCCGGAAGGCGACTGCTATGTGCCGGTCGAAGGGCCGCGCGGCGAGCACGGGTGCTACATCGTGTCCGACGGCAGCAATCGTCCGTGGCGTGTGAAGATGCGCGCGCCGTCGTTCATGGCGATTCAGGCACTGCCGACGGTCGTCCAGGGCGGTCTCATTGCGGATCTCGTCGCCGTCATCGGCAGCAGCGACGTCGTCATGGGAGACTGCGACCGGTGAGCTTTCATCCCGAGATGGATTACGCGCCAGCCAAGTTCCACAGGTCGGAACGGAAGCTGGCAGAAGCGGGTGAGGCGTTCGCGTATAGCGCCGAGAACCAGGCCAGGTTCAACGAGAACGTCCAGCGCTATCCATCCGATCAGCGCAAGTCGGCGATTCTTTACGCGCTGTATCTGGTCCAGAAACAGCAGGGTTACATCACCGGCGCGTCGATGCGTTTCGTGGCGGCGCAGATCGGGTGCACAGCCGCCGAAGTTGAGGACGTCGTGTCGTACTACACGATGTTCTACACGAAGCCGGTCGGGAAGTACGTGCTGAACGTCTGCCGCACACTGTCGTGCGCGTTGATGGGCGCGGAGCGCGTCACCGAGGAATTGTGCGCGAAGCTCGGCGTTCACCCGGGTCAGACCACGAGTGACGGCGAGTTCACGGTCATCGAGGTGGAGTGCCTGGGCGCGTGCGACCGCGCGCCTGTCGTCATGGTGAACGACGACTGGCACGAGCGCCTCGCGCCCGATCAGGCGGGTGCCTTCGTCGACGCGATCAAGAAGCAGGGTCGGGCAGCGTTCACTGGCTGTCATCTGCATGTGGAGAAGAAGTGAACTGTGAACTGACGATATGGCTTCATTCCAACCAGTTCTAACCAACCACGTCCGCGAGCCGAACTCGTTCACGCTCGACTTCTACCAGAAGAACGCGCGTGGGTACGAAGGGCTGCGGAAGGCGCTGACCCTCAAGCCGAACGACATCATCGAGCAGGTGAAGGCGTCAGGGCTGCGCGGTCGCGGCGGCGCCGGATTCCCGACGGGCCTCAAGTGGCAGTTCGTCCTCAAGGACACGCCCAAGCCGAAGTACATCGCGTGCAACGCTGACGAAAGCGAGCCCGGCACGTTCAAGGATCACGTGCTCATGGAGCGCAACCCGCACCTGCTCATCGAAGGGTGCGCGATCGGATGCTACGCCATCGGCGCGAAAGTCGCCTACATCTACATCCGCGGCGAGTTCTACCACGTGCAGGAAACGCTCGAGCGCGCAATCGACGAAGCCTATCGCGCCGGGTTCCTGGGGAAGAACATCCTCGGCAGCGGCTTCGACTGCGACGTGTACGTGCATCGCGGCGCCGGCGCGTACGAGGCGGGCGAAGAGACGGCGCTCATCGAGTCGCTCGAGGGCAAGCGAGCGCAGCCGCGCATCAAGCCGCCGTTCCCGGCAGTCGCGGGCCTCTATCAATGCCCGACCGCGGTGAACAACGTTGAGACGCTGTGCAACGTTCCCCCCATCGTCCTCAATGGCCCCGAGTGGTTTTCGGCGTTGGGCCCAGAGAAAAACGGCGGGCCGAAGCTGTATTGCATCAGCGGCCACGTCAAGCGGCCCGGTGTGTATGAAGCGTCGATGCACACGACGCTGCGCGAGCTGATCTACGGCGACCAGTATGCGCAGGGGATGCTGAACGGCCGGACGTTCAAGGCCATTATTCCGGGCGGTTCGTCCGTGCCGATCCTGCTCGACAAGGATCTCGATACGCCGGCGAGCTTCGATCACATACAGAAGGCAGGATCGCTGCTCGGGTCGGCAGGGCTCATCGTGATGGACGAGAGCGTCTGCATGGTGTGGCTGGCGATGAACCTGCTGCACTTCTATCGCCACGAGTCGTGCGGAAAGTGCACGCCGTGCCGCGAAGGCGGCGACTGGCTCTACAAGTTGCTGCAGCGCGTCGAACGCGGTGAGGGACGGACGAAGGACATCGATCTCCTGTACGGCGTGGCGAGCAACATCGTCGGCAAAACACTGTGCGCGTTCGGTGATGCCGCGGCGACGCCGGTGCTGACGACGCTGAACCTGTTCCGCCACGAGTTCGAGGCGCACGTCAAGGAAGGGCGCTGCACGCTGCCCGCCGAGTGGCGCGCGAAGCAGCCGCTCACGGCGGGGGCGCACTGAGCATGGATCTGCGAACGATCGTTCAGCTCGTCGTCATCGGGCTCACGTTCTTCATGCTGATCAACGCGTCGGCGATCCTCGTGCTCGCAGAGCGAAAGATCATGGGCTTCATGCAGCAGCGCTACGGCCCATACCTGGTGGGGCCGCACGGTGTCCTCCAGCCGCTCGCCGACATCCTCAAGCTGCTGTTCAAGGAAGAGCTGCGGCCGAAGGGCGCGGACAAGTGGCTCTTCACGCTGGCGCCGATTCTCTCCGTGACGGCGGCGTTTGCCGCGTTCGCGACGGTGCCGTGGGGCGCCGAGACCACGCTCTTCGGGCTACTCGACGAGCCGATCAAGCTCGGTGTCTCCGACGTGAACGTCGGCCTGCTCGTGATCTTCGCGATTACGTCGATGGGCGTGTACGGCATCGTGCTCGCCGGGTGGTCTTCGAACAGCAAGTACTCGCTCTTTGGCGGCCTGCGCGCCTCGGCGCAGATGATCAGCTACGAGCTTTCGTACGCGACGTCGCTGGCCGCCGTGATCATGCTGGCCGGCTCTCTGTCGGTGCGCGAAATCGTGGACGGGCAGGCCGGCACCTGGTTCGGTTTCATCCAGCAGTGGTGGATCTTCGCGCAGCCGGTCGGCTTCGTCATCTACGCCATTGCAGGGGTCGCGGAAACCAATCGCGCGCCGTTCGATTTCCCGGAAGCCGAGCAGGAGCTCGTGGCCGGCTACAACACCGAGTACAGCTCGGTCCGGTTCGCGCTCTTCCCGCAGGCCGAATACATCAACATGGCGACGATGTCCGCCGTGGCCACCAACCTCTATCTGGGCGGATGGCACGGGCTGTTGCCTTTCTACACACCTCTTGATCCGCTCATCGAAGAGTACGGGCTCGGCTGGATGGCGTTCCTCGCCAAGGTCGGCGGCTTCCTCTTCTTCTACATCTGGATGCGCTGGACGGTACCGCGCTATCGCTACGACCAGCTGATGTCGTTCGGATGGAAGTTCCTGTTCCCGCTGTCGGTAATCAACTTGCTCGTCACGGCCGCGCTCGTGCTGTATCTCAATGCCTGAGAACGTCGTCTTCTACGCGTTCGCGGCCCTGGCGATCGGCGCGTCGACGCTTGTGATC
Source organism: uncultured Acidobacteriota bacterium (assembly GCA_963772955.1). Classification (GTDB taxonomy): domain Bacteria; phylum Acidobacteriota; class Vicinamibacteria; order Vicinamibacterales; family UBA2999; genus Gp6-AA40. The sequence continues at coordinate 149,638 of CAVYZF010000014.1, forward strand.
GGGCAGCGTAACCCGATGTACAGCGTGCTGCTGCTCATCGCGTCCTTCGGCGCGCTGTCGGGGCTCTACATTCAGCTCGATGCCCCGTTTGTCGCGGTCGCGCAGATCATTATTTACGCCGGCGCCATCATGGTGCTCTTCCTGTTCGTGGTCATGCTGCTGAACGCGCCGCGCGAGGATGCGGCGGAGTACGACCGGTCGCATCCACTGGCGCACCCAGGCATCGGGAGATTCGGCACGCTGTTGGCGACCCTGCTGATCGTGCAGCTCGTCTGGGCGCTCACGAAAGTCGCCGAGCTCAAGACGCCGGTTGGCTCACGAAGCGATGCCGCTTCGGTCGGCTCGGTGGTCGAGATGGGGCGGGTCCTGTTCACCCGACACACATTCGCCTTTGAGGCCACGTCGGTCCTGATCCTGGTTGCGATGGTCGGTGCCGTGGTGCTTGCCCGGCGGGAGGGCAGCGAGCAGTGATTCCGCTCAGTCACTACCTGATTGTGTCGGCGGTGTTGTTCTCGATTGGCACGGCCGGCGTGTTCCTGCGCCGCAATCTCATCACGATCCTGCTGTCGATCGAGATCATGCTGAACGCGGTGAACCTGTCGTTTGTCGCCTTCGGGCGCTTCGCCGGCGACGTGGACGGCCAGATCATCACGTTCTTCGTGATGACGGTCGCCGCCGCCGAGGCCGCGGTGGGCCTGGCGCTCGTCATCGCGCTGTTCCGGCATCGAGAGTCACTCAACCCGGACGCTTTCAGCTCGCTGAAGTGGTGAGATGCTCGCGCTGATTCCTCTCTTCCCGTTTCTCGGCTTTGTCGTCAACGCGACGATGGGGCGTCGCCTGCCGAAGGGCGTGTCGGGCGGTCTCGCCTCGCTCGCGATGCTGGCGTCCTTTGCGGTGTCGCTCATCACGGTCCTGCAGCTTCGCGGGCTGCCGCCCGACGCGCAGGCGATCGAGCAGACGCTCTACACCTGGATCGCGTCCGGCGATCTGAATATCGGGCTCTCGTTCCGCGTCGATCCGCTGTCGGCGGTGATGATCCTGGTGATCACCGGCATCGGCTCGTTGATTCACATCTACTCGACCGCGTACATGCACGACGAGGTCGACAGCGAGTTCGCGCGCTACTTCTCGTATCTGAACCTGTTCGCGTCGTTCATGCTGGTGCTCGTGCTTGGCGCGAACTTCCCGCTGATGTTCGTCGGCTGGGAAGGTGTCGGCCTCTGCTCGTACTTGCTCATCGGGTTCTGGTTCAAGAAGAAGTCCGCGAACGATGCGGGCAAGAAAGCGTTCATCGTCAACCGCGTCGGCGACTACGCCTTCATCCTCGGGATGCTGGCGATCTTCGCCAAGTTCGGGACGCTCGATTTCCAGGCCGTCGCGTCGGCGGTGGCCGCGATGCCGGCGGAAACCGGGTTCGGCATCCTGTCGCTCGCGACCTTGCTGCTCTTCATCGGCGCGACGGGCAAGTCGGCCCAGATTCCTCTCTACACCTGGCTGCCGGACGCGATGGAAGGCCCGACGCCGGTGTCGGCGCTCATCCACGCCGCAACGATGGTGACAGCGGGCGTGTACATGATCGGGCGCAACGCAGTGCTCTTCAGTCACGCGCCGGAGACGCTGACGATCGTCGCGGTCATCGGCGCGCTGACAGCCCTGATGGCCGGCACGATCGGCCTCGTCCAGAACGACATCAAGCGCGTCCTCGCGTACTCGACGGTGTCGCAGCTGGGCTACATGTTCCTGGCAATGGGCGTCGGTGCGTTTGGCGCCGGCATCTTCCATCTCTACACGCACGCGTTCTTCAAGGCGTGTCTCTTCCTTGGCTCAGGCGCTGTGATTCACGCGCTGCACGGGGAGCAGGACATCCGCAACATGGGTGGCCTCAAGAAAGAGCTGCCGATTACGTACTGGACGTTCCTGATTGGCGCGATCGCGATCGCCGGCGTCTTCCCTCTGTCAGGGTTCTTCAGCAAGGACGAGATCCTCTTCGAGACGTTCGTTGAGGGCCACACACTGCTGTGGACCATCGGCGCGTTGACGGCACTCCTGACGGCGACGTACATGTTCCGCCTCGTGTTCCTGACATTCCACGGCGAGCGACGACACGATGCGCCTGCTGCGGCTGATGCGCACGCTACGCACGGGCAGGCGTCAGACGACTCGCACCGACACGCGTCAGTTCCGTCGCACGGACACGCATCGAGCTCGCACCAACCAGCGGCAGCGGCATCGCACGGATACGGATCGGGTTCGCACCTGCATGACGCGCCTCCCGCCATGGCGCTCGCGCTGATTGTGCTGGCCATCGGGTCGGTTGCGGCCGGCTGGATCGGGATTCCGCATGCCATCGGTGGACACAATGAGCTGGGTGCGTGGCTCGAGCCGTCGTTCAGTGCACCTCGCGTGGCTGGCGAGGCTGCGGTGAGCGAAGCGGCTGTGGAAGCAGGAGAAGCCGAGGCCGAACACGCTGCGCTTGAACTGACGCTGATGGGTGTGTCGCTGACGATCGCCGTTGCCGGCATCGCGTTCGCGTACTTCGTCTGGGTGAAGCGCCGGAGGATTGCCGACAACATGGTCCGCGAGTTCCCCGGACTGCATCGGCTGCTGCTGAACAAGTACTACGTCGACGAACTGTACGACGCGACGATCGTCCAGCCGATCAAGGTGGCCTCGACAGAGGGCCTCTGGCGCTGGTTCGACGTGCGCGTGATCGACGGTGCGGTCAACGGCGCTGCGTCCATCGTGGATGGTAGCGCGGGCGTGTTGCGGCGTCTCCAGTCCGGCTCGGTACGCGCGTACGCCGGATCGTTGTTCGTCGGTGTGGTTGTGATCCTGGGCTACTACCTCTGGCGATAGAGAGAAGATGCTGACATTTTCCTGGGCGCTGCCGCTCGCTGGCGCACTGCTCCTGCTGCTGATCGGCAACGCCGACGGGCGACGCAACGGCCTCGTCCGCTGGCTGGCTCTCGCCGTCTCTCTCGCGACCTTCGGCGTCACGCTCGCGCTGTGGGCGGGATTCAACTCGGCCAGCGCCGACTTTCAGTTCGTCGAGCGCGTGCCGTGGATTCCTGCGTTCGGCATCGACTACTACGTGGGCATCGATGGCATCAGTCTGTTGCTCGTCGTGCTCACCGGGTTCCTGACGCCGATCGCGCTGCTCTCGTCGTGGGAATCCGTTGAGAAGAAGGTGAAGGAGTTCTCGATCTTCGTCCTTGCGCTCGAGGCGGCGATGATCGGCGTCTTCGTTTCACTGGACCTCTTTCTGTTTTACGTCTTCTGGGACGCGATGCTCATCCCGATGTACTTCCTCATCGGGATCTGGGGCTACGACCAGCGCATCTATGCCGCCGTCAAGTTCATGCTCTACACGATGGCGGGCAGCGTCCTGATGCTCGTCGCGATTCTTGGTCTGGCGTACCTCCACAGCGAAGCGACCGGCAGCTACTCCTTCGATCTGCTGAAGCTGTACACCCTGGACATCGCGCCCAACACGCAGCGCTGGTTCTTCCTCGCGTTCGCGATTGCCTTTGCGATCAAGGTTCCATTGTTCCCGTTCCATACCTGGCTGCCGGACGCGCACGTCCAGGCGCCGACCGCGGGCTCGATCATCCTCGCCGGCGTGCTGCTGAAGATGGGCACCTACGGACTGGTGCGGTTCGCGTTTCCGCTCTTCCCGATGGCGGCGACGGAGTTTGCTCCTTGGATCGCGCTGCTCGCGGTCATCGGCATCGTCTACGGCGCGCTCGTCGCGATGGTGCAGCCGGACATGAAGAAGCTCGTGGCGTACTCGTCGGTGAGCCACCTCGGCTTCGTCGTCCTCGGGATCTGCGCGATGAACGTGCAGGGGGTGCAGGGCGCCGTCTATCAGATGCTCGCGCACGGAATCAGCACCGGCGGGCTCTTCCTGATCGTCGGGATGCTGTCGGACCGGCGCCACACGCGTCTGATTGCGGAGTTCGGTGGTCTCAAGAACGTCATGCCGCGCCTGACGGCTGCGTTCCTCATCATCACGCTCGCCTCGATCGGGATGCCCGCGCTCAACGGGTTCATCGGTGAGTTCCTGACGATGCTCGGCGCTTTCCTGTGGGATCCGCGCTACGTCGTCGCCGCCGGACTGGGCGTGATTCTGTCCGCGGTGTACATGCTGTGGATGTTCCAGCGCGTGTACCTGGGCAGCGTGACGCACGAGGAGAACGAGACGCTGTCAGATCTCCAGCCGCGTGAGTGGGCGAGCGTGGTGCCTCTGTGCGCGCTGGCGATCGTAATGGGCGTGTTTCCCACGATCTTCCTCAAGCCGATGGAGCCGGCGGTGCAGCGACTCGTGGCACAGGTGCAATCGGTGCAGCCCTTGCGGGTGCGGAACGAAATGCAAAAGTCAAAATTCAAAATGCAAACCGTCAACGACTCGTCGCAACAGCGTATCGGGGCCAAGCCGTAGCGGTGTCTGCTTGCATTTTGCCTTTTGCATTTTGAATTACAGAGACTCATGTTCAACACTCAGTTAGACGCCATCGTCCCGATGCTCTGTGTCACCCTGGCCGCCCTGGCGTCCATGGGTGCCGAGGCGCTTCGTCGTCCCGGCGAGAAGACGCCGATCGGCTGGCTCGGCATCATCGGTCTGCTCTTCGGCGGTGCGGCCGCGGTTCTGCTGTGGGATCGCAACGCCGAAGGGTTCGGCGTCATCGCCGCGGACAACTTCGGACTGTTCGTGACGGTCATCCTGACGATCGTTGGCGTACTGACAATCATGTTCTCGTCGCAGGTCATCGAGCGAGATGGTTTGCCGGCGGGTGAGTACTACGCGCTGCTCCTGTTCGCGATTGTCGGCATGATCATGATGGCGACGGCGACCGATCTGCTCGTCATCTTCATCGCGCTCGAAATTCTGTCGCTCGCCGTGTACGTGCTGACGGCTATTCGTCGCGACAGCATGCAGGGGACGGAAGCGGCGTTCAAATACTTCCTGCTGGGTGCGTTCTCGAGCGCGTTCTTCCTCTACGGGATCGCCTTCACCTACGGCGTCACCGGAAGCACCAGGCTGGCGGCTGTCGGGTCGTTCCTCTCAGCACAGTCGATGACCAACAACCCGATGATCCTGCTGGCGCTCGGGCTGCTGCTCGTTGGCTTCGCGTTCAAGATTTCCGCGGTGCCGTTCCATATGTGGACGCCGGATGCCTACGAGGGGGCGCCCGCAATCGTGACCGGCTTCATGTCGACCGGTGTGAAGGCGGCCGCGTTCGCCGCGTTTGCGCGAGTGTTCCTCTCGGCGTTCGAGCCGTTCAAGGACGAGTGGGCGCCAGTTGTCGCGCTCATCGCGATTGCGACGATGGTGTTGGGCACCGTGGTCGGAGTGGCACAGAGCAATTTGAAGCGCATGCTGGCGTACTCGAGCATCGCGCACGGGGGGTATCTGCTCGTCGGTCTCGTGGCCGCCAACCAGGTGGGCAAGGCGGCGATCCTCTTCTACCTGCTTGCGTACTCCGTGACCAATCTCGCGGCGTTTGGCGTCATCGCGCTGGTCGGTTCGCGCGACAAGGCGAACGACAGCCTTCGCGACTATGCCGGCCTGTGGCACACGCGCCCCGCGCTCGCGGCGCTCATGACGGTCTGCCTGCTCTCGCTCGGCGGCCTGCCGCCAACGGCCGGTTTCATCGGCAAGTGGTACATTTTCAGCGCAGCCGTCAGCGCTGGCTACTACAGCCTGGCCGTGATCGGCATGCTGACCAGCGTCATCTCCGTCTTCTTCTATCTGCGCGTCGTGGTCATGATGTACATGGCCGACGGCAAGGGCGAGGCCGTGCAAGTCCGTGTCACCGGGATTGGCATGGCTGCCCTGGCGGTGTCGATTGCCGCGATTTTCTATCTCGGCGTCCTGCCCACGAAGGTCCTGGATCTCGCGGCACGCTCGATCTCGACGATTTTCTAGTCCGCAGTCTTCGGTCCACCATCCCCGGATCCTGACGCGGACGCCGAAGCGTGAAGACTGTGGACCGTAGACCGTGGACTGTGGACCGCATACGCGTCACAATTGATCCGCCCGTGTCCGAGACCGACGACACTGACCGTCAGTTGTCTTTCCTCGAGGCGGAAATGAAGAAGCTCGAGGCGGAGTACAACATGTACTTCGCGGGGCGGCTTCAGCGTCCGCCGTGGGAGATGCGGAAGCGCGTCGAGGGTCTGGTCAAACAGATGGATCGCGCGCACATTCCCAACTACGGCCAGCGCTTCCGTTTCACGACGCTGCAGACACGTTTTGCGAAATCGATCGACCTCTGGGATCGCGGGCTGCGCGCGCGCGAAGAGGGACGCGCAGGTCCGTTCGCCCCGCCGCGGCCCGTCGTCGAGGAGAAGCCTAAGGCGGCGCGGCCCGAGGATCGCGTGCTGCACGTCACCACCTTCGAAGATCCGCTGAAGGAGATGCAGAAGGTGCATCAGCTGTACGATGAGCTGGCTCAGGCGCGCAAAGACGCGGGGCAGGAAGCGATCCCGTTCCACAAATTCGCCGACCTGGTCAAAACCCAGGTGAACTCGCTGAAGGAAAAGGGCAGCCCCGAAGTGGCGTTCCGAGTGGCGGTCAAGGACGGCAAAGTCGCCTTCACCGCACGTGGGATGAAAGGTAAATCGAAGAAGTAGGTTGTCGAGGGGAGAGCGGGACGGGGAGAGTGGGACGCGCCCGGGCTGTGAGTCCGGCGCCGTTGGCGGCGCCGGACAGGTCGTGTGTGGTTCTAGGGCTTGGTGACGTTCCCTGCCTGAGGACCCTTCGGGCCATCCACGATCTCGAATTCGACCGCCTGACCCTCTTCAAGGGACCGGAAGCCGTTGCCACTGATCGCGGAGTAGTGCACGAACACGTCGCTCCCACCCTCACGCTCAATGAATCCATACCCCTTGGCGTTATTGAACCACTTGACCTTGCCTGTGATGCGCATCGTTCTTCTTCCCTGCTTGCTAAGCGTGGCCCCGGTAAACGATGGAGCCACTGGATCGCGTGCATTCCGACGCCGCAGATGAGCTTCGGGGCACAAAAAAAGACCGCGAGTGCTTGCGCGGCCTCGACTGCAACATCCGGGGAACGCCCCTCGAATGCAGCCTAATGCTATGCGCACGTAACAGAGGTGTCAAGTATTTGTCTGTCTAAGTGTCGATTTTTCCGCAGGATGCACACGGATCGCCCATGCGTAGAGCGTTACTGAGCGTTTCTGACAAAACCGGGATCCTGGAGTTTGCGGCCGGTTTGAAGAACCGGGGTTTTGAGTTGCTGTCGACGGGCGGCACGGCGTTGACGCTCGAGCGTGGCGGCCTTCCGGTCGTCGGTGTTTCTACCGTCACGGGTTTTCCGGAGATGCTCGACGGCAGAGTGAAGACACTCGACCCGCACATTCATGGCGGAATCCTCGCGCGCCGATCTCGACCGGACGACCTCGCCGCGATCTCGAATCACGGTATCGGTCTCATCGACATCGTTGTCGTCAATCTCTACCCGTTCGTGAAGGCCGCGCAAAACCCGGAGACGTCGTTCGAGAATTTAATCGAAGAAATCGATATCGGCGGGCCGAGTCTCGTCCGCGCGGCGGCCAAGAACTTCGCCGATGTGATCGTTGTCGTGTCGCCGTCCGACTATGCGCACGTTCTCGAGGCACTCGATCAACCAGGCGGACCGTCACCGAGCTTCCGATTTGATCTCGCACGCAAGGCATTCGCGCACACTGCGCGTTACGACAGCGCGATCGCCTCTACGCTGAGCGCGGTGAAGACCGACGATGCAGGATTCACACGAGTTGCGGCGAGCGGATTTCCCGAGAGCCTGACGGTTGACCTGCGGAAGGTTCGCGATCTTCGCTACGGCGAGAACCCGCATCAGCGCGCGGCGCTCTACTCCGGGTTCGGCCCGCATCCAGGCTACTCGATTCTGCAGGGCAAGGAGCTGTCGTATACGAACCTGCTCGATCTGGATGCGGCAATCCGCATGGTCATCGAGTTCAAGGAGCCAGCAGCAGCTCTGATCAAGCACACCAATCCGTGCGGTGCGGCGACGGGAGCCAGCGCCGCCGATGCGTACGTCCGTGCGCGCGACGCGGATGCGCTCTCCGCGTTCGGTGCGGCGGTCGCGTTGAATCGTCCAATCGACGTCGAGACGGCTCGCGCGATCGTATCGACTCGCATCGACGCGGTCATCGCGCCCGCCGTCGATCAGGACGCACGCGCAATTCTCGCGACCAAGGCCAATATGCGGGTGGTGGTGCCGGAGAGTGTGGTCAGCGATTCCGGCGCGCCATCGCCGGCCGAGGATCCGGAAATTCGATCGATTGTCGGTGGAGTGCTCGTGCAGAGCCGCGACAGAGTGACCGAGGCGCACGAACAGTGGCCCTCTGCCGATCTCCAGGTCGTGACAGCGCGCCAGCCGACTGCCGATGAATGGCAGGCAATGCGGTTCGCGTGGCGGCTCTGCGCGCACGTCAAGTCGAACACCGTGATCTTTACGAGCGCGGATCGGACCCTGGCGATCGGGGCAGGGCAGATGAGCCGTGTCGACTCGGTCAATGTCGCGCGGATGAAGGCCGCCGCAATTCGCCCTGATCTGCTCGTCGGATCGGTGGCCGCCTCAGACGCGTTCATCCCGTTCCGTGACGGGCTCGACGCGATCGCCGCCGCGGGTGCAACCGCCGTGGTCCAGACCGGCGGGTCGGTCAAGGACAAAGAGGTCATCGCCGCAGCGGATGAACACGGCCTTGCGATGGTGTTCACCGGGTACAGGCACTTCAGGCATTGAGGTGTTGGCATGCCGCTCCTTCCCATGCAACTGACGATTGCCATTCATGGGGCCCTCTCCCCGGTCCTGAGGAATGCGTTGATGGAGTTGACCGTCGTCGACGATGGAGTCGGGCCGTCGCGATGCGAGGCACGGTTTGGTAACTGGGGACCGACAGGTACAGGGGCGGCCGATTACCTCTTCTTCGATCGCCGGCTGCTGGATTTCGCCGCCGGCTTCCGTGTGCAGTTGTCCGACGTCAAAGTCTTCGACGGGCGTGTCGTGTCCATCGACGCGGGTTTTCCGGAAGCCGCGGCGCCCACGATCGCCGTTCGCGCCGAGGATCGCTTCGTCGATCTTCGCAGGACACCGCGCAGCCGGACATTCGAGAAGATGACCGACTCCGATATCGTGTCTCGGATTGCCAGCGAATACCGGCTCAAGAGCAACGTCGCGATTCCTGGGCCGATTCTCCCCAGTGTGTACCAGCACAACCAGACGGACCTCGAATTCCTGCGTGGTCGGATGGATGCCATCGAGGCGGATCTCTGGGTCGAAGGGGATCTTCTTTTCGCGCAGCTACGCGCACTCCGTAACCTCGGGACGATCGCGCTCGTCCGTGGCGGTGAGCTGCGTGACCTGTCCGTGCAGGACGATCCGATTGCGCGACCATATCGTGTGGCGCGCGGAACGTGTCAGGCGAACCCCGCGATTCGCGCGGGTACGCCTGTCGATCTGCAAGGAATAGGGCCACTCTTCAGCGGTCGCTATCGTGTCTCCGAGGTTCGGCACACGTTCGACCTGACCGTTGGCCTGAGGACGTCGTTCTGCGCAACGGCCGCCCGTTAGTCGCGGTGACACACGTATGCATCAGATCCTGGTCTATGCCGACTCACTGACCTGGGGCATCGTTCCGGACACGCGAAAGCGCTGGCCGTTCACGACGCGCTGGCCCGGCGTCATGGAGCGCGCCCTGGTGAAAGCCGGTCAGGACGTTCGCGTCATCGAGGATTGCCTGAACGGGCGGCGCACGGTGTGGGACGACCCCTTCAAGCCCGGGCGCAATGGACGCGTCGGGATCGAGCAGCGGATCGAGGTCAACTCGCCGCTCGCGCTCGTCGTCCTCATGCTCGGCACGAATGACTTTCAATCGATGCACCAGTTCACCGCGACGCATTCGGCACAGGGCATGGCGGCACTCGTGCAGGCGGTTCGTCAGGCGCCGATCGAGCCCGGCATGCCCGTGCCCGAGATTCTGATCGTCGCGCCGCCACCGATCCAGGAACCCAGGGGCGCCGTCGCGACGGAGCGCGGTTGCGAGTTCTTCGATGCCGGGACGGTGACGCCGACGAGTCGCGTCGATGGTGTGCACCTCGACGCAGATCAACACGAACGGCTCGGTCTGGCGATGGCGGGCGTCGTCGGGCCTATACTGCGTCGCGTTGCACTCAGCACGGAGCAGGGAGTCTAGTGCTTACATCCACCAAGCCTCCGCACATTCGCGAGATCACCCCGAGGTCGATCATCGTGGGTCTGCTCGTCGCGCTTGTCATCGGCGCCTCGTATCCCTACGTGGTGCTCAAGTTCGGCTTCGGACCGAACATCTCGGTCGTCTCGGCCTTCTTTGGATTCATGGCCCTCGGGTTCACGAAGAACTACAACCGCTGGGAGAACAACATCGTTCAGACCGCGGGCACGACGGCAGGCCAGATTGCGTTTCTGTGCTGGCTGCTCGCGGCGTTTGACATCCTCGCGGCTGAACCCGGCAGCGGTTTCGACGTCCACCTCACGCGCGTTCAGACGTTCGTCTGGCTGTCGGCGTCAGGATTGCTCGGCGTGCTGCTCGCGGTGCCGTTGCGCAAGCATTTCATCGAGGATGAGAACCTGCCGTTCCCTGATGGCATCGCCGCCGGCGAGACGCTGATCATGCTCGACTCGCGCGGCGAACAGGCGCGCAAGTCGGCGTTCGTGATGATCGGCTCGCTCGTGCTCTCGGGGGTGGTGTTCCTCGCCACGCTGCTGCGCTGGGTCGTCGACAGCATTCCGCTGGCAGTGAATGGATTCTCGGCCCGCGTCGGACTTGGGTTCGGCGTCTCGCTGCTCAACATCGGCTCGGGAATGATCATCGGCCTGCGCATCAGCGCCAGCATGCTGATCGGCGGCGTCATCGGCTGGGTGATCATGCCGCCGTGGCTGCTGTCTCAGGGGTTGATTGCCGCTGACGCGCGCCGCGTCGACATCCTGCTGCTCATCATGTGGCCCGCGGTCGGCATGCTGGTTGCGGGCGGCATCGCCGCGCTGCTTTTCAGGTGGGGCGTCCTCGTTCGTACGTTCAAAGGGCTGGCCTCGGCCTCAGGGATGTCCGGCGATCTGCCGCTGCGTTGGGTGTGGGTCGGCAGTCTGGCGGCGAGCGTGTTTCTCATCTTCGTGCAGGCACTCTTCTTTGGCACGCCCGTGTGGCACTCCGTTGTCGCGATTGTGTTGTCTGTGCCTCTGGGGCTCGTGGCGTTGCGCGTGCTCGGCGAGACAAACTGGGGACCAATCAGCACGATGACGAATGTGATCCAGGCGGCGTTCGGCGGGATCGCGCCTGGTGACCTCCGCGCCAACATGGTGTCGAGTGGAATCACTGCCGCCGTGGCCGCGGAGTCCGAGGGCTTGATGCAGGACTTCCGGGCCGGTCAGATGCTCGGCTCGACGCCGAGAATGCTGACGTACATGCAGCTCATCGCCGTGCCCGTGGGCGCGCTTGCGCTGGCGTTCATGTACCCGTTGTTGCGCGACACATATGGTGTCATTGGCGATAACGCGCAGTTGCTCAGTCCGACGTCACAGCGATGGGTCGGGTTCGCGAAGCTCGTGACCCAGGAGCTCACTGGTCCGGCGGCAGCCGATCCGGCAGTAGCTGCGCGGGTGTCGTGGATGACGACATCGCTCGCTGTGGGCGCGCTCGTCGGCGTGATCCTGACGTTCCTCGAGCAGAAGGCGAAGTGGCGGCCGTATATCCCGTCACCGACTGGCATGGGCATCGCGATGCTGATCCCGATCAACGCCGTCACGATGATCTTCATCGGCGCGGCCGCGGATTCCGTCTGGGCGAAGGTGTTGCCCGAGTCGCACGAGCGCTATTCGATTCCGATCGCGTCCGGTCTCATCGCGGGCGAAGCGCTCGTCGCCGTCGTCATCCCGTTATTGGTGACAGTCGGCTTGATGGCTTTGCCGTAGGCGAGTCTGAAGACTCGCCTCTACCAGTAGCGGCGGGTCTTTAGACCCGCCGAGCGATCAGACGCCCGCGTCCGCGCTGATCGCCGCGAGCAACTCTGACGTTGACGCCGTTGCCGGGCCGAACTTGCCGACGACGATGCCCGCCGCCTCGTTCGCAAGGCGCGCGGCTTCGCTCATCGTCGCCCCGGCAGCGAGCATCACGGCCAGTGTCGCGATCACCGTGTCGCCCGCGCCCGTCACGTCGGCCACCTCGCGTGACGCCGCCGGCAAATGCCCTTCGACCTCGCCGCTCAACAGCCAGATGCCTTGATCGCCGCGTGTCATCAGCACGTCACGGCAGTTGGTGCGCTCCCGGAAGATACGCGCTGCCGTGCGTGCCTCGTCCTCGCTGCGTACGCGCCGAAGGGTGGCGAACTCGGCCTCGTGATGGTTCGGCGTCACGATCGTCGCGCCGTTGTAGAAGTCCAGGTGCGGGATCTTCGGGTCGACGAGCACGGGCACCCCACGCTCAGCGCCGACGCTGACCGCGGTCTGCATCACCTGCTTCGTGACGCACCCCTTCATGTAGTCGGACACGATGATCGCGGAGCACCGTGCCGCGTGCTTCTGGATCTCGGCGATGACGCGATCCTCGATCTCTCCACTGATCTCGGCGTCGCTTTCGTAATCAATCCGCGCGACCTGCTGGTTGCGATCCGTGACGACCCGCGTCTTCGTCGTGGTGGGACGACCGGGGTCGCCGACGAACGACGGTGCGATGCCTGCCTCGCGACACGCTTCCGTCAGCGTTGCGGCAGCGTCGTCTCGTCCCGTGATTGCCACGAGCGTGACGTGACTACCGAGTGCGACGACGTTGCTTGCGACGTTGGCCGCTCCGCCCATGCGGTACATGTCGTGATCGAATGCAACGACCGGGACGGGCGCTTCGGGCGAAATGCGTGACACGCGGCCGACGATAAACTTGTCGACCATGGCGTCGCCGATGACGAGGACGTGCACCCCGCTCACGCGCGAGATGATCGCGCGCGCGCGCTCAGGCGCGAGTGGCGGCAGCAGCATCGTCGCGGCGAGATGCGGCGAATGGAAGGGTGACGAGCACAAGGAACAGCATCAGGAACTCGGAGTCACCAAAGTTGTATTCGAAGAGACCGGCCGAAAGCATGCCGGCGATGGCAGCAAGGCCAGCGGCGGCCAGCGTCTGATCACCTTCCGTTCGAAAGATACGAAACAGGTGGTATGCGAGGACTGCGATGAAGGCAAGCCAGATCGCGAGAGCTGGTAGTCCGCGCTCGGCGGCGATCTGCAGTGGAACGTTGTGCAGGTGCGGATTGATCGCCTGCACTGCATCGGGATCGCGGTACTGCGTATAGAGCTTCGGGATCATCGCTGGCCCCACGCCGGTGAGTGGGTAGTCGCGCACCATCGCCGAGCCCGTGCGGGCCATCGCCAGGCGATCGCGATTACTTGGATCGCGAAGGTCGAACATCGAGACCATGCGACTCGTCACGCTGTCGGGCGCAAAGGCAAAGAACAGCGCAGCCACGACCGGGAGCAAGCCGAGCAACCGCAGGTCTCTGAGGATGAAGAGCACGCCAACCGCGACGCACGCGCCGACCCATGCGCTGCGCGTGAGCGTCAGCGACAGTGCGACGACGAGAGCGGGCATGACGAGCGCCGGCCAGACGCGATCGCGGGTGCCGAAGACGAGCCGCGCACCGGCGACGCCGACCACGAGCATCAGCGTGCCCGAGTAGGTCATGTAGTGGCCGAGAGTGCCGCGGGGTCGCTGGCCAAGGCTGTCGAAATGCAGCATCCCGTACTGCACGATGCCGTACACCGCAGCAGCAGCCCCTACCGTGACGATGACGTCTGTCGCTGTTGTCGCGCGGTGGCCGCGAGCCAGGTCGTACACAGCCGGCACGATCAGGAAGAGGGCCAGCTGACGATCGTCGATGAAGCTTTCCAGCGGTGCCATCGAGAAGATCGAAGAGACGAGTGTGATCCCGGCGTAGGCGAGGAGCACGACGAAGAACGTTGGCGCACCCGGCCGGCTCCTGTCCCGGACCATGCCGACGATCCAGCAAAGCAGCAGGGCGCCCAGCAGGATCTGCGCGGCTGCGATCGACAACTGCACCGCTCCGACGAACGCGAGCAGGAGTATCGTCGTCAGCCGCTCGAGGCCCGGCGCGGTAGGCGCCGCCGGCATGCCGATCGTCGTGGCTCTCATCAATGCACTACTGGAATTCTACGTTCGTTCGGCGCCGGCGCGGCGTCCGTCCCGGTTCGAGTGGCCGAGCGGAGCGCACGTTCGGCGGCGGCGAGGACGCGGTCCGGCCCGATGCTCGTGAGACACCGGAAGTCGCCAGGCACGCACGTTCGCTGGTGACACGGCCGGCAGGGCAGTTCTCCCGGGTCGATGATTTCGGAGTAGCAACGTGGATCGCGCCAGGGGAATGACCGCTCCGCCAGGGTCGGCCCGAGCAATTCCACGATCGGGACCGAGGTCGTTGCGGCGATGTGCACCGGACCGCTGTCACCACCGACGAACAGGGCAGCGCGTGCGATGAGTGCGCGCAGCTCAGGGAGCGTCAGAGGCCGGCTTTCGACGATGGCGGTCCCGAGTCGGCCGAGCTCGTGGCGAGCTGTGTGTGCGATTCGCTGTGCCGCTTCGGCGTCCGATGGCCCAGAGGTGAAGAACACTTTTCTGTTCGAGCCCTGCCGAACGAGCGCGGTGACGAGCGAGACGAACGATTCCTCTGGCCATCGCTTGAAGCGCGTGCTCGCGCTGACATGAATGACGATGAGGGCGTCGCCGCGATCGATGCGCGACTGCGTGAGATACGAATCGACGCTTGTACTCGCCTGAAAACTGTCTGGCATCTGCAGCGGATCGTGCGCCGGATCCAGTGGCGGGATGTCCAATGGCGCGAGCAGGTCTCCCTGATTCAGCACCGAGTGGCGCGGCGCCAGTTGTCGCGATCGTGCGACGGCATCGGTGTACATCCACGCCCGGCCAGGAATGGTGTAGCCGATCCGCCGGCGTGCGCGGCTGGCCCAGGTGAGCCACGCGCTGCGTGGTCCGCCATGCAGGTCGATCGCGAGATCGTAGCGGCCGCGCGCGAGCCGGCGCGCCATCTGGATGTCATCTGCGATTCGCCTGAGGCCGCGGCGGCGCGGGATGATGATCAGGTCGTTGATGTGAGGGTTGGCTTCGACAATCGGTGCAGCGTCGGGCTCCACCACATATGAGATGTGAGCCTCGGGGTAGTGTCGCCGGAGAGCGCTGAGAAGCGGCGTCGTGAAGACCACGTCGCCGATCGGGCGCAGCCGGACGAGCAGGATGCGCACTACTCCTTGTCCACGGTCGCCTCGTCGATCAGCATCACCGGGATGTCGTCCTTGATGGGATAGACGCGGCGGCACTTGTCACACTTGAGGCCCTGGCTGTTGTTAACCAGATGGACCGGTGTTTTGCAGTTCGGGCAGGCAAGGATTTCGAGCAGTTCCTTGTCGACAGGCATACCCCTCCGATTGACCTCTGGAACTATAACATCTTGGGCTAAAATCGTTTAGCCATGCCTTACACCCGCGCCGCCGCGTCGCTGCTTCTTGGGGCTCTGCTCGTTGGGTTCGTGCCAGGTGTGTCCTTCGCACAGGGATCGTCCTCGGCATATCTGTCGTTCCTGATGGCGCGCCGCCTCGAGGCAGAAGGCGATAACTCGGGAGCTCTCGCGGCGCTCAAGCGTGCGGCCACGGCCGATCCAAAGTCGGCGGAGATTCAGGCGGAGGTGGCGGGCTTCCATCTGCGCCACAACGAGCGCCCCGAGGCTGAAGCGGCCGCGAAGGCTG
Organism: uncultured Acidobacteriota bacterium; assembly: GCA_963772955.1. Lineage (GTDB taxonomy): Bacteria > Acidobacteriota > Vicinamibacteria > Vicinamibacterales > UBA2999 > Gp6-AA40. The sequence goes on from CAVYZF010000014.1 coordinate 165,461, forward strand.
CGCTGGCGATCAATCCCGACAACGTCGGTGCCAACCGGGCGCTGGGCTTGCTCAACGCGGCGGCGGTCGAAGGTGCCAGCGGACGAGACGCCACCGCACAGGTTCAGACGTACCTGCGCGACGCGATCATGTATCTCGAGCGCGCGATCAAAGCGTCCGGGCCGACGGCCGACGTCACGCTGCAGTACACGCTGGGCCGCCTCTACATCCGCAACGACGAGCCTGCGAAGGCGATCGACTCGCTGACGAAGGTTCTGGTTCAGAACCCTGACTTCTTCCAGGCTCGCCTGGTGATCGCGCAGGCCTACGAGGCGAATAAGGATCTCAAGAGTGCAATCGCCACGCTGCAGGAAGTCCTCGAAGACGAGCCGCGCGTGGCATCGCAGCTCGCCCAGTATCAGGAAGAAGCCGGCCTGCTGAACGACGCGGTTGACAGTTACACCGTTGCGCTCGCCGTACAGCCGCGCAGTCGCGAATTGAAGATCAGACGCATTGCGGTGTTGCTCGACGCGAAGGAGTACCAGCGTGCCGCCGGGTTCGCCGGCGAAGCCCGCAAGCAGCACCCCGACGATCCGCGATTCGTGCGTCTGCAGGCACGTGCGCTCTTCGACGGCGGCGATCGGTCCGGCGCGATCCTGCTGCTCGAGCAGGTCACGAAGGATTCACCCAAGGACACTGACACGCTCTTCACGCTCGCGGATGTCTACGCTGATGCCGGCCGGGCCATGGATGCCGAACGCATCCTTCGTCAGATCGTGACCGCCGAGCCGATGAATGCCGGCGCGCTCAACTATCTCGGTTACCTGCTGGCCGTTCGCGGTGACTCGCTCGACGAGGCGATTCAACTTGTGCAGCGCGCGCTGAAAGAGGAACCGGATAACGGCGCGTATCTCGACAGCCTCGGGTGGGCGTACTTCCGCCGTGGCAACCTCGACGAAGCCGAGAAGTACCTCGTGGCTGCAGGCAAGCAGTTGCCGGAGAACTCGGAGGTTCAGGAACATCTCGGCGATCTGTTTGCGCGCAAGGGACGGTACGCAGACGCGGTCGCAGCATGGACGCGCGCGCTCAACGGCGATGGACAGGACATTGACAAGGGTGCGCTCGAGAAGAAGATCGGTAATGCAAAAGGCAAAGTTCAAAATGCAAAATGACAATGCAAAATGAAAGCGTCTGCCGTTTGCATTTTGCATTTTGCATTTTGCATTTCATGTCTTTCGGTAAGCGCCGCATGCGGCGCGAAGCGAGTCCCGCTTCCCACTGATCAAGGGTCCCCCCTTCCGAATTTCTCCGAGATTCACGCGGAGGTCACCAAGTCCTGTCGTGGCGCACGCACGCTCACAGCCGAACTCGGCCTGCGCGGTCGCGCCGCGTCTCGTCGGCTCAGCGGACGTCTGATCGCCGGCTTCGAGCGGCCAGCGTCCATGCGACTCGAGGCAGTTGCGCCGTTTGGTCCAGCCGGATTCATTCTGGTCACGCGTGGTGAACAGGCCCAGCTCCTGCTGCCGCGGGATGAGCGCGTCGTCCGCGGGGAGTCCGCCGAAGCGATTCTCGGCGCACTGACTGGCGTCACGCTCGGGCCGGCAGATCTCCAGGCCATTCTCACCGGCTGCATACTTCCCGGATCCAAGCCTGTGGCGGGCCGCCTGCACGCGAACGGGTGGGCGTCAATCGATCTCGAGGGCGGCGCGACGATGTATCTGCGCCGCATGGGCGCGTGGCAGATCAGCGCGGGACGTCGCAACGGGTGGGAAGTCGACTACCCGATGTGGCAGGGCGCGTTCCCACAGGTGATTCGTCTTCGCTCGGCGTCCGAGCCGGCCAATGTGGACATGACCGCGACGCTCGCACAGATCGAGGTCAACACGGATCTCAATCCCGCGACGTTCACCGTTGACATCCCTGCGGGCACGGCGCCGCTCAGCCTCGACGAGTTGCGTGAGGCCGGACCTCTCGGAGAAAAACCGTGAGTGCCGTGAAGACGATGACCCTGACACCGGCTGCGCGTGCAGTGACCGTTCGCGCGCACGCGAAGATCAATCTGGACCTCCGGGTGCTCGGCACGCGTCCCGATGGATTCCATGAACTTCGCACGGTGTTCCAGGCACTCGAACTGCACGACAGGATCGAGTGCATCCCGCGCGTGGGTCCGTTTGCGATCGAGTGTGAGACGGCGGGTGTGCCGCTCGATCGATCGAACCTCGTGTGGCGCGCGGCCGAGGCGTTGTGGCGATCGTTGCGTCGCGAGGGCTCAGCACGGGACGTCCTCGTGCGCGTGCACAAGCGGATTCCGCTCCAGGGCGGGCTGGGTGGCGGAAGTACGGATGCGGCCGCCACGCTGCTGGCGCTGGCGTACGCCTGGCGCTTGCCGTTGCGGCCCAACCAGTTCGTCGATGTGGCCTCGACGCTCGGCGCGGACGTCCCTTTCTTTCTCTCTGGTGGGACGGCGCTCGGGCTCGGCAAAGGGGACGAGATCTATCCGCTCGCCGATCTGCCTCGTCACTGGGTCGTCCTGCTGGTACCGGGGTTTGGCGTGGCATCGGTCGATGCCTACAGCTGGTACGACGCTGAACGGGATCCGGGGCGTAGCCCCATGGTCCGCGAAGCCCAATACGTCCCAGGACCGTGGCCTTCGCGCGCGGCGCAGATGATCAACGACCTCGAGGCGCCGATCGCGCGTCATCACCCGGAAATCGAGCAGATGAAGACCGCACTGCGACGGGCCGGAGCGCTGGCTGCTGCCATGTCGGGCAGCGGCTCGACGGTCTTCGGCCTGTTTCAGAAGCGCAAGGACGCTGTGCTGGCCGTCGATCGGCTGTCCGGGTCGGGTTGGCGAGTGATCCTGACCGAGTCGCTCGGCCGTGGCGACTACTCCCGACGGAGCCGCCCGACAACGTTAGCCGGCTTGACCACTCGTCGCGCCTGAGGCGTGTTCGACCGTCAAGCCGGCCCGCCCGCACAGAGTGCCCGCAAGAGATACCGTCGGTAAGAGTGGCGAGCGAAGCGTCCAAGTCTTGCCGGGAGCCACAAGTCTCGACTACACTAAGGGTTTGCACCACCGCCGCTGAGCGACTCCAGTAGATTTCTCACGTAGCGTACAGCTGAACCCTCGACTGCCCGGGCGACGAGGTGACGTGGTGGGGCGTGGCCAAGCGGTAAGGCGCGGGACTTTGGATCCCGTATTCGGAGGTTCGAATCCTCCCGCCCCAACCAGCTCGGCGCGCTGGTGCGCCCTAACGCGGGGTCCCCGCCGCGCCTGCGCGGTGGGGTGCATATGAGAGCATGAGACGACCTCTCAGTGGAGAAGGCCTTCTGTCGACAGGGTTTGGCGATCTGAAAGTATTTTCAGGCAGCGCCCATCAGCAGTTGACCAAGGAGATCGCCGATTGCCTCGGGATCCCGCTTGGGCAGGCGCGATTGCGTCGGTTTCCCGACAGCGAGGTTTCGTTTCAGATCGACGAGAACATTCGCGGCGCCGACGTGTTCATCGTCCAGCCGACGTCGAACCCGGTCGACCAGCACCTGATGGAACTGCTGGTCATGATCGACGCGTTCCGCCGGTCGTCGGCATCGCGAATCACGGCGGTCGTTCCGTACTACGGATATGCGCGGCAGGATCGCAAGGACAAGCCGCGGGTGCCGATCTCGGCGAAGCTGGTGGCGAATCTGCTCAGCGCGGCGGGAACGAATCGTGTGCTGACGATGGATCTGCACAAGGCGCAGATTCAGGGGTTCTTTGATATTCCGGTCGACCATCTGTTTGCGGCGCCGGTGATCATCGAGTACTGCGCGCGGCTGAAGATGGAGAATTTGACGATCGTGTCGCCCGATGCGGGCGGCGCCGAGCGCGCGCGTGCCTATGCGAAGCGTCTCGATGCCGAGCTCGCCGTCGTCGACAAGCGGCGGACAGAAGACGGGACCGCTGAAGTGATGAACGTGATCGGTGACGTGCAGGGGCGGACATGCATCCTGCAGGACGACATCATCGACACGGCAGGCACGATAACGAAGGCGGCCGTCGCGCTCAAGGACGCGGGCGCCGAGAGCGTGCTGGCGTGCGCTGTTCACGGCGTGCTCTCGAAACCAGCGATCGATCGGATCGAGAAGTCGCCGCTTGATCAGCTGATTGTGACCAACTCGGTGCCGCTGACGAGCGAGGCGCAGAACTGCAAGAAGATCGTCGTGCTGTCGGTCGCGCGTCTGCTCGGGCAAGCCATACGGAATATCCACGAGGAGACGTCGGTATCCTCGTTGTTTGTGTAACCGACAGTGTAGAGCGGGTCTGGCTACCCGGCGGGTCCACAAGGCAGGACCCCTACGCGCATTCGGACTCTAGATGGAACGGTAGGAAGATATGGAAGCGACACTAGAAGTAGTCAAGAGAGAGGGCCGCGGCAAGAACGAGGCGAATCGTCTGCGCGCCGCGGGCAAGATTCCTGGCGTCGTCTACGGAACGGCCTCGAAGGGCAAGGCGCCGGAAGGCGTGGCGGTCTCGGTCGATCCCAAGGCGTTGCTGCGGATTCTGCACTCGGACTCGGGCGCCAACACGCTGATCACGCTGAAACTCGATGGCGGCCAGTCGCGTGTGATGGTCAAGGAATACCAGCTCGATCCGATGACGCATCACTTGCTGCACGCGGACTTCTACCAGCTCGCGATGGACAAGGCGATCACCGTCACCGTGCCCATCGTCGTCAAGGGCGAGCCGAAGGGCGTCAAGCTGCAGGGCGGCTTGCTCGACTTCGTGACGCGCGACATCCAGGTGCAGTGCCTGCCGACGGACATTCCCGAGCACATCGACGTGGATGTCAGTGAGCTGATGCTCCATGAGTCGATCCGGGTGCGCGACCTGGCTGTGAATCCCAAGTGGAAGTCGGTGACCGAGGGCGACACCATGCTCGTGCACGTCGTGATGCCGAAGGCCGAGGAATCGGCGACGGCTGCGGCGACCGATGCGGCAGCGCCGGCGGCAGCGGCGGCCGAGCCCGAAGTCATCAAGAAGGGCAAGACCGACGAGAAGGAAGAGGAGAAGGGCAAAAAGTAGAGGCAGGCCTTTAGGCCTGCCTGACTCCCATGAAGCTCATCGTGGGTCTGGGGAATCCGGGACGCGAGTACCGCGAGACCCGCCACAACGTCGGTTTCATGGTGGTCGAGGAAATCGCGCGGCGGTACGCGCTCAGTTGGGCGCAGGCGCCGGCGCAGGTTCCCGACGCGTTCATCGCGAAGCGTTACGGAACCGAGCCCGTCTTGCTCGCCAAGCCACTGACGTACATGAACCTCAGTGGCGATGCGGTCGCGACGCTGATGCGGTACTACGACGTGCCGGTGGAAGACGCACTGATCGTCGTAGACGAAGCCGACCTGCCGTTCGGCAAGTTGCGGGCGCGGGCCCGGGGATCGGCGGGTGGGCACAACGGCCTCAAGTCGATCATCGAACGGCTTGGGACGACGGAATTTTCCCGGCTTCGGCTGGGAGTAGGGCGCGGTGGGGACGACCGGCGAAAGCTGAGTGACCACGTGCTCTCGATATTCGAGCGGAGCGAACGTGCCGAGCTCGAATCGTTCATCACCCGGGCGGCGGATGCCGCCGAGATGTTCGCTGCGGAGGGCATCTTGAAAGTGATGAACACGTACAACCCGGAGGCCGCACCTTCGGAAACTGACTGACTCCTTGCTGCTGCGCATTGGCCAGCAGCCGTGAGATCCCGTTGCGAGACGGGGTCGAGTCAACGTCCAGAAGGAGACGTATGAACAGGAAGTACGAACTCGTGTACGTCGTGTCGCCCGAGGCGTCCGACGAACAGGTGACCGATCTGCACACCCAGATCGAGTCGACCGTTCAGAAAATGAACGGCCAGATCGAAAAGACCGAGAACTGGGGCCGGCGCAAGCTGGCCTACGAAATCGGTCGTCACAAGGAGGGCACCTACGTCCTCGAAGTGATCAACGGCACCGGCGATCTGATGAAGGAAATCGACCGCCGCCTGAAGGTGATCGATCTGGTCATTCGTCATCTCGTCGTGCGCGTGGACGAAGAGCTGGGCGTCGTCGAGCGGACCAAGGCCCGCCGTAGCGATACGAGCCGGCGCCGGCGCGTCGCGCGCGGGTTGCCACCGGAGCGCCAGCCAGGCGAAGGCCAGCGTGGTGAGGTCGACGATGACCGCGACGATCGCTTTGACATGGGGGAGGAACTCCGATGAACGGCAGGAAGAGTTTCGGAGGCGGTGGCCGCGGCAAGTCGTCGACAGGTCAGCAGGGCAAGGACGGGCAGCGCCGCCCGATGTTCCGGCGCCGCAAGGTCTGCAAGTTCTGCTCGGACAAGATCGACGACATCAACTACAAGGACGTCCGCATGCTGATGCCGTTCGTCCCCGAGCGCGCGAAGGTGTTGCCGCGTCGTATCTCAGGCACCTGCGCCCTGCATCAACGGAAACTGCGGACGGCCATCATGCGCGCGCGACAGCTGGCGCTGATTCCGTACACGACGGAGTAACGGGCCATGGAAGTCATTCTCAGAGAACACGTCGACAACCTCGGCCGCCGCGGCGAAATCGTCAAGGTCGCCGCGGGTTACGCGCGCAACTACCTGCTGCCGCGGAAGCTGGCGCTGCTGGCGACCGCGGGCAACAAGAAGCACGTCGAGCGCGAGCGGAAGATCATGGAGACGCGCGAGGCGGAGGAGAAGGGGCAGTCGGAGGCCATGGCCGCACGGCTTGCGCTCGTCGAGATCTCGATCGCGCGTCGCGTTGGCGAGACCGACCAGTTGTATGGCTCGGTCACGGCCGTCGACATCGCCGATTTCCTCAAGAGCAAGGGCTTCGAGATCGATCGCCGGAAGCTGATTCTGCCCGAACCGATCAAGACGATCGGCGACCACAAGGTCCCGCTCAAGCTGCATCGCGAGGTGACGGTGCCGCTCGTGGTGAAAGTCGTCAAGGAAGGCACCGAAGCGTCGTAAAGGCGTACACACGATGACGACACACAGAGGCTCCGAGGCATCCGCCTCCGCCAAGGCTACGGCGGGACAGGCCTGGGCGCCGAAGCCCGACGGGCGAAGGCGCCTGCCTCACTGCCTCGGTGTGACGTGATCTACAAAAGCTCTTGCGCGGTTCCCCACATTTCCCGCAGCAAATCGCCGGCTGGTATCGGCTTGGCCATGGCTGCTGACTGTCCCGCCCACATCTGCATCCGATGCGGATCGTTCGCCGCAGCGCCGGCGGCCTTCATCGCCGCAGTCAAACCTCGTTGCACCGGATACGGCGCCGGACGCGGTGCGCCCGGCGCTGCCGCGGCTTGCACGTAGTTCGTCGCGACTCCACGCCCGAGACGTCCGGTCAGCGCCCGGGTCGGAGTCGTGTCTTCGGGTTCGAGGTGGTCGAGCGCGTGTGCCCAGGCCTGATGCGTGTGTGCTTCGGGGCAACGCAGGAACGCGGTTCCGATTGAAACAGCGCTCGCACCGAGCGTGAGCGCCGCGGCGATCCCGCGACCGTCTGCGATGCCGCCGGCGGCGACGATCGGAAGGTCGATGTGATCGACCAGTCGCGGCACGAGCGCGAACAGCCCGATCATCTGCCGCTCCGCGGCGGCGTGATCGAATGCGCCGCGATGGCCACCCGCCTCGAACCCCTGCGCGACGATCGCGTCCGCGCCGGCGGTCTGTGCCTGCCTCGCTTCCGCGAGCGTGGTGGCGTTGGCAAACCACGCGATGCCCTTCGCCTTGAGTCGCTCGATAAGCGGAGCGGGGTAGAGGCCCATGATCGAAGAAACGACACGCGGAGCCAGATCGACGAACGCGTCGCACTGAGCGCCGAAATCCGGCGGCGTGACGTCGCCGGCAGCCTCGGGGACGTCCGGGCCCCACGCGGTGAGGAACTGTCGAATGCGTTTCTCGTTCTCCGCGTCGCGCAGCGCGGGAGGGTCTGGTATCCACGTGTTGAGTTGCAGCGGCCCCTTGCTCGCAGCGCGAAACTGGTCGACCCACTCACGAATCTTTGCCGGAGGATCCAGGAGCGCGCCATTCGCGCCCATGCCGCCGGCGTTGGCCACGGCGATCGACAGGCTCACCGGACACGCACCGGCCATCGGCGCGAGCAGAATCGGCACCTCGAGGCCGTAGGTAGAGCAGAAGGCGCGAGCACGATCGAGAGGGCGTTGGTTGATCACGCTCCTATCTTGCAACACTGTGAAGGGGTCAGACCCTTCACAGTGTTGCGCGTGAGTCAGGCGGTCACTTCCACCGGTCGGATGTTCTGATTCACACGGAAGAGATTCGCCGGGTCGTACTGCCCTTTGACCTGAGCGAGGCGGGCATAGTTGTCCCTGAACGATGCCTGCACGCGCTCCTGGCCTTCCTCCATCATGAAGTTGATGTAGGCGCCGCCGGCCGAGTATTCATGCGTCGCGTCGAAGTACGCCTTGCACCACGACGTGATCGCATTCTTTTTCAGCGGATCGGGATCGATGCCGACGATGACCACCGCGAAGTTGGCGTCGCGATAGCTGAACGCCGTGTCACCGGTACCGACGCGGTGTGCGGCTCCGTTGATCGGGTAGATGTGCACCTGCGACAGACCAGCAGGCATCTTCAATGCTTCCTGATAGTGCGCAGTGACCGCATCCGCGCTGAACGTCTTGACGAAGTCCGCGCGCCAGTACCACTGCATCCCTGCGGGCAGGAGCGGATCGAACAGACCCTGCAGGACGGGGAACGGCATCGGCCCGACATGATCGAGCAGCGGAGTGCCGACGGTCCGCATCGCTCTTGTCGCCTTGTCCGCCCTCTCTGGATCCGCCGTCGAGCACCAGATGATCGCACACACCTTTTTGCCATGAATCTCTGGCGGAAAGAGCGGCACCGGCGGGACGGTCAGGAACGCGAGGAAGCCGCTCACGTCCACAGGCGCCTGGAGGATGAACTCCTGATACGCCTTCATGACCTCCGGCGCCTGCTCGATCGGCCAGAACGTCGGGCCCGCGCTCACCATCGTCACCGGGTGCAGGCGGAACAGGAAGGAGGTGACAACGCCGAAGTTGCCACCACCGCCGCGTAGCGCCCAATACAGACTGGAGTGCTGCTTCTCGTTTGCGGTCACGAATCGGCCATCGCCCAGCACGACATCGGCTTCCAGCAGGTTGTCGATGGCCAGCCCGAACGGCCGAGTCAAATGGCCGATTCCGCCGCCCAGCGTCAGGCCGGCCATCCCGGTTGTCGACACTGTGCCGCTCGGCGTGGCCAGCCCGAACGCATGCGTGGCGTGATCCATCTCGCCGCCTGTGCATCCCGCCTCGACTCGAACCGTGCGCGCGACCGGATCGACGCGGAGGCCCTTCATGCGCGACAGGTCGATCACGAGCCCGTCATCACATGTGCCGAGTCCGGCACCGTTGTGGCCTCCGCCTCTGATCGCCGTCAACATGTCGTTGGCGCGAGCGTAGTTGACCGACGCGATGACGTCCGCCGTATCGACGCAGCGCACGATCAACGCGGGCCGCTTGTCGATCATGGCGTTATAGACCCTGCGTGCCGAGTCGTACTCGTCGTCACCAGGCTGGATGATGGTTCCGCGAATCCGCGCCCGCAATTGTTCGATGTCCATGGCTCCCATACGACTGCTCCTTGATGTTGAAAACGGATCAACTCCCAACCTCCCAATCCCGCGGCTTGGGAGATGAGATCTACTTGGTACTCAACTTGGCTTGCGGGTCGTCCGCCGGGTTGATGTAGAAGATGTCGAACGGCCCTTCGAGATTGATCTGCACGACGGTCGGGCTGGCGGTCCAGGCGAAGTGGTGCATTTTCCCCGGCAGCGAAACGAACCCACCTGGCTCGAGCGTCTGGCTGGTGTGACGGTCCAGCGTGTCTCCCATGCCCACATGCAGCGCTCCGGACAGAACGGTCACGCGCTCCGTCATGCTGTGCCAGTGCGGGGGGATGTTGTAGTTCGCCGGGAACTTCAGCCGCAGCGTCACGGGACCCTTCTCGTGTGGGTCGCCCTCGAGGACGCTGATCTGGGCACCGGCTGGGAGAACTGGCGGGGCCGGTCCCCACTGCACTTTGTCTGCCGGCACGAGCACGTGTGCCGACTGGGCGAGAGCGGGTGCGATGGCGACGGCGAGGGCGAGAGACGCGAAACGAACGTTGGCGGAAGAGATGATCTTCATAAGCCTCCTTGTCAGGGAGAGCGTAAGAAAGCCACCGTTCCAGAAGCGTTCGTGAAAGCGTTCCGGGTCTTTTGGGCCTTTTTCCGAGGTGATCTGCGATCGCGCCGCGTCAGGTCGTTGCCGACATCGCGGACGCGAGTCGCTGCGCCAGGCTCATGCTGCGTTGTCCGTGAGCGATCTCCAGGCCCCGGCGAAGCGAGCGGTCGCGCTCGACCGGCGGGCCCAGTTCACTCTTGTGCAGAAACAGCGCAGGCAGCCACCACGCATCTCCTCGCGCGAGTGCCATCTCGATAGCCGTATCGACAATCGAGGCCGCGCGGTCGGTCTGTCCGGCAAGGCGGTACGTGTCAGCGAGCAGGGAGAGGTAGTACGGCCGGCGAGCCTGCGCACGTTGAGCGTCGAGACGCTCCAGGGCTGATTCGATCGTCTGGATACCGCGAGTCGGCTCCTCCTGACCGTACACCCATCCGAGAAGCACACGCGCCCAATCGCCGTAGTAGGCAAACCCGTAGCGCTCGCATAGCGTCACAACACCTTCCGCGTACTCGAGCACGCGACGGGAGTCGCGGCGCATCTGGTGAACGAGCGCGGCATACGCGAGTGCGATGGTCTGGCTGAAGAGGTGATCGCGCCGGCGCGCGAGTGCGATGCCTTGATCCGCGTGCCTCAGCGCCAGGTCCTCTTCGCCGAGGAGCCACAGTGCGTGTGAGTACCAGGCGTGAGCGAACACGCCAAGGTCGGAGCCGAGCGCAGAACGCTGCGGGTGCTGCTCGTCGTACGCCGCCAGCGACGCTTCGAAATGGTCGCGCGACGCGTCGAGCTCTCCGACGCTCATTAACATGCCGCCCATGGCGTGGTGCGCCTCGCACAGGCACGAGGGATCGGAGACGCTGCTGGCCAGCGCCTGCTCGGAGGCTTCGCGAGTCCCTCTCAAGTCGCCCAGCATGAACCGTTGCGTGAACGCGACCCACAGCCATCGCACCGGCAATTGTTCCTGGCCATCGGCTCGTGATAGCGCGAACACGCGATCGAGGTTCTGCTCGACGTCGAGCGACGCGTACCCACGCACAGAATTCAAGGCGACCGAAAGACTGGAACGGATCGAGAGCTCACGCTCGTCTCGCTCGCGCGAGACCGGCAGCGTCTCGAGCAGCGACAGCGCGTAGTTCAAGCAGCGGATCGCATCTTCGTTCGCCGACACGCGAGTGGCGACTGCAGCCGCGCGTTCGAGAAAGGGCACCGCGCGGGCGGGTTGCCCGCCGCGATCGAGGTGTACAGCCAGCGACGCGCTCACCTCGTCCAGGCGCCCGGCGAACAGCAGCTCCATGCCTTGCGCGATCCGGCGATGAATGAGCCGTCGTCGCGCAGGCCCGATGCCGCTGTAGGCGACCTCGCGAATCCGATCGTGGCTGAAGTCCCATCGTTCCTCCGCCTGGACGCGGACGATGTGACGCCGCCAGAGCTCGTCGAGCGCGCGCACGAGCACGGGTTCCTCGAGATCGCTTGCCCGCGCCAGGAGATCGAACTGAAAGTCGCGGCCGACGGCGGCGGCGACTTCCGCCGTTGTGCGCGCTTCGTCGGAGAGGAGCGCAAGGCGCGCGGCAACAACAGACTGCACGCGCGACAACTCGCCGACGGTGGACGTCCCGGCTTGTCCCGCCAGCTCCATGCGGCCGCGTTCGATGATGAAGAGCGGATGGCCTTCCGTGTCGCGGTACGTACGCGCCTGTGTCGCTTCGTCGAGAGAGCGCTCGGCGACGGCCCCGGCCAGGAGGGCAGTCGCCGCTTCGTCGAGCGGGCCGAGTGCGATCGTCGTCAGCAGGTCGTCATGTCGAAGCTGACCGAGCAGTCGACCCAGCGGGGGATTGTCCTGTTCCTCCTCGGCGCGCACGGTGGCGACGACGAGGCAGGCGGAGCCAGAGGCCGAACGCAGAAAGTAGTGAAGCCATTCGATCGTGTCGGCATCAGCCCACTGCAGATCGTCGAGGACGAGCACGAGCGGAGCCGCGGATCTGAACGCCTGCCCGAGCGCTTCGAAGAAACGCAGGCGCTGCCAGCTTTCGAGCTGCAGAACCGGTGTCGTGACGTCGGGACGTGCGGTGACCAACATCGGATGAAGGCGCGCGACATCGGTCAGCCAGGCCTCGTCGAGGGTCCTGAGCGTCGGCTGAAGGGCGTCGCTCTTGAGCCACGATGCAATCGGCGCATAGGCCAGCCGTCCTTCTCCCGCGTAACAACGTGCGGTGACGGCCGTGATCGTCTCGAGGCGGCACCAGTCGATGAGTTCTTCGGCGAGCCTGCTCTTGCCGATGCCCGCTTCGCCGCGGATGAGGACCAGCGAAGGCCGCCCTGTCGCCGCGACCGACCACGCGTTGAGCAGCGTGCGGAACTCGGTGTGGCGGCCCACAAGCGGGTAGACGCTCGTGCGCGGCGGCGCCGGACTGGGAGGGGCGTCGTTGAGGTCGAGAATCTCCCGATAGGTGGCGCGCGTCGCGGCACTCGGCTGTGCGCCAAGCTCTCGCTTCAGGATTGCCGCCCACTGTTGATACAGGTGCAAGGCGGTGGCGCGATCGCCGCGGCGCGCGTGACAGCGCATCAGCGTGCACCACGCTTGCTCTTCGAGTGGATCGAGCCGCGACAGTTGCTGCGCACGCTCGATCGCCTCGCCATAGGCGCGCTCCTGTTCGAGCGTGGCGATGAGACGCGACAACACGCCCTTTGCGCGCTGTCGAAGCTGTTCTCGATCCGTCTCGATCCACTCGACCGTGAGGTCTGGCAGAAGATCGCCCTGGTAGAGCCGCGCGGCATCGTGCAGTGCAGCGCGATCGCCGGCGAGGCCGCGCTCGGCCGCTTGCTCGAAGGCGACGATATCGACCGGCACTCCGGCGTCGTCGCGCCACGCCAGCGTTCGCGAGCCGACATCGATGAGCGCCTCGAGTCCAGGCCAGGCATCGCGAAGATGATGCAGCTCGCGACGAAGATTGGTGAGTGCTTGCGCGTCGTTCGATTCTGGCCAGAGCGATCCAGCGATTCGCGGACGAGGGACTGGCGCGCGCCGCGCGTGGAGGATCAGAAAGGCGATGAGCTCCTGCTGCCGTGCACTCGGCGCGCGGCTAGCGAACCGGCTGTCGGTGAGTACGCGAAAGCCTCCAAGTAGCTCGAGGCGAAGACGGGGAGTGGCCGTCACCGTTCAAGCTTACGGCATGCGGGTTCGAGCGAAGATCGTAGCGGTGCGTCACCGACCGTCGCGCCTTCGTGCTGGACCATCGCACCCCGCCCCGTCGCCCCCTCGGAGCGCTTGGCCTTGATCAGCCAAAGCCCAAATCTACGGCAATACGGGCGCGATATAGGGCAGCGTGTAGTTGAGCGCCCAGACGAGGAAGAGCACCAGCGGGACGTGTACGACGAACTGCAGCATCGAGTAGCCGACGATGTCGCGCGCTTTCAGGCCGAGGATGCCGACGAGCGGCAGCATCCAGAAGGGATGAATCAGATTCGCGAGCGCTTCGGTTGCGTTGTAGGTCTGGACCACCCAGCCGAGATGGACGTTCAGTGTCTTGGCGGCTTCGAGCATGTACGGCGCCTCGATCAGCCACTTGCCGCCGGCCGACGGAATGAAGAGCCCGAGGAATGCCGAGTAGATCCCGATCATCACGGGATAGGTGTGCACGCTGGAGACGGCCACGAAGAAGTGCGCCAACTGCGTCGCGATGCCCGACTCGGTCATCATCCGCACGATGCCCGCGTAGAGCGGGTACTGAATCAGGATTCCACCGACGGGAGTCACCGCCCCGAGGATCGCCTGCACGAACGAGCGCGGGCGCCAGTGAAGCAGCATCCCGACGATCAGAAACAGGAAGACGTAGTGGTTCAGTTCCAGGATGACAGACGGTCCGCTGGTGGCAACCTCGCGAATCAGATACAGAAAACCGAGCGTGCAGATGACGATCGTGAGGGCCGGGCTGTATTCCAGCCACTCGCCCGGAGTCTGACGAACGTCGAGCTTCTGCGTCGCCGGCTGATACTCGACGCCCATCTCCTTCATCCCGCGCGCTTCGGCATCACCGGGAGCGGAGTAGTAGCAGATCGCCATCGACACGAGGATGAGCGAGGCAGCGATCAGCATGCTCTGCCACAGGCCGAGCGTCTGGCTGAGCGGGATCACTCCGCTGATCTTCTCGATTGCGTCCGGCAACGATGCCGGGGCAGCCATGATGAGCGCCGCTGAGGACGACAAGCCTAACGCCCACACGCTTCCGACCCCGAGGTACGCGGCTGCGCCGACCGCGCGATAGTCCGCGCCGCGCACGCGGTGGGTGACCTCGCGGGCGAGCAGGCCGCTGAAGATCAGGCTGAAGCTCCAGGACACGAGCGAGGCGAGCATCGAGAAGAGCCCCACGTATGCCGCGGCGGTCCGGCCATTGCGCGGAAATGCCGCGAGTTTCCTGATCACGGCGTAGACCGGCGGCGACGTCGCTACGGCGTAGCCGGTGACCACGACCATCGACATCTGCATGGTGAAGGCGACCAGATCCCAGAACCCGGCGCCAAACCACTGTGCCGTCTGCACGACGGAGCTTCCCATTGCAAGCGCCGCGACGAAGACCACCGCGACTGCGGCAAGCGCGAGCGCGAATGCGTCAGGAAACCATCGCTCGAACCAGTCAGACAGGCGCAAACCGACGCCCGCAAGCGTCGACGAGACCGGTTTTACGTCGGAGGGAGGCGGCATTTCCTGCGTGTGGCTCCGTTCCTTGTGCATCTGCGGCACCTTGCGTCTGCCTTCGCTTCTACGGAATACTTATTAGCTGTTCTTCTCTGTTAAGAAGGGCCATTCCCCGGCTGCTCGCTTGTGTTGGCGGGCTCGCACCACGGTCAGGCCAATACAACGGCCGTCTCACCTGTGGACGAGCGTCGCCACATTGACAAACACAAGCGAGTCCCAGAGGTAACTGGTCGGATTTGCTGACCGTGGCCCAAGCGCGACCTGCATTATGGCAAACCTCGGATACATCGGCCTCGGCGCGATGGGCGGCCGGATGGTCGATCGCCTCCTCAGCAAGGGCCACACCGTCATCGGTTACAACCGTACGAAGTCGAAGGCGCAGTGGCTGCTCGACAAAGGGATGAAGTGGGGTGCGACGCCGCGCGAGGTCGCTCAGGGCGCTGACGTGATCTTCGTGATGGTGACCGATTCGCCGGCGCTCGAAGGTGTCGCCGACGGTCCTGACGGCTTCGTTGCAGGTCTCAGCACAGGCAAGACCATCATCGACATGAGCACGGTGGGCCCGGTCGTCAGCCGCGAGACGGTTGCCAAGGTTCGCGCCAAAGGCGCCGACATGGTCGACTCACCAGTGTCCGGCAGCATCAGCACCCTCGAGGCCGGCAAGCTGACGATGATGGTTGGCGGGAAAGCGGAGACCTTCGAGGCCGTGAAGCCGCTGCTGCTCGACGTCGGGATGAAAGCCACACACGTCGGCGACAACGGGTTGGCGCTCTCGATGAAGCTTGCGTTGAACCTGGCGATCACGACGCAGATGCTCGCCTTCTCCGAAGGCATCCTGCTGGCCGAGAAGGCCGGCATCGATCGCAAGACCGCCGTCGAGGTTTACACCAACAGCGTGCTCGCCTCGCCGCTGATTCAGTACCGCGGCCCCTTCGTGCTCAACATGCCGGAGGAGGCCTGGTTCGACATGAAGATGATGCAGAAGGACACGACGCTGGCGCTCGAACTGGGCCGGCGGCTTGGCGTGGCGATGCCGACCACGGCAGTCGCCAACGAGATGCTGACCGCCGCGCGCGGCCTCGGCCTCGAAAAGAAAGACTGCGCCGCCGTGTTCAACGTAATCGCCAAGCTTTCAGGAGTCCAGGCATGAGCACCGCTGCGACCAAGGCCCCGTCAAAGATCCCGACCGACAAGCTGCTCCGGTTGTACAAGCAGATGGTTGCCATCCGTTTGTTCGAGGAGCGCGTCAACGATCTCTACACGAGAGCGCTGATGCCGGGTCTCGCGCACCTCTACATCGGCGAGGAAGCGATCGCCGTCGGTGTGTGCGAGGCGCTGCGAAAGGACGACTACATCACGAGCACGCATCGCGGCCACGGCCACTGCCTCGCGAAGGGTGCGTCGCCCGATCTGATGTTCGCGGAGCTGCTCGGCAAGGAAGCGGGCTACTGCAAGGGCAAGGGCGGCTCGATGCACATCGCCGACCCAGCCACGGGCAACCTTGGCGCGAACGCGATCGTGGGTGGCAGCGCCGGCATCGCGACGGGCGCCGCGTATGCGTCGAAGTATCTGAAGCAGGATCGCGTCGCGGTCTGCTTTTTCGGTGAGGGCGCGCTCGGTCAGGGCCTGCTCTACGAAGAGCTGAACCTTGCGCAGTTGTGGAAGCTGCCGGTGATTTTCGTGTGCGAGAACAACGGCTATAACGAGTACACGCACTTCTCGGAGTCGACGGCGGGCGACGTCAGCGCTCGCGCCGAGGCCTTCGGGATGGCAAACGAGACGGCCGACGGGCAGAATGTCCGCGAGGTGTTCGCTGTTGCGTCGAAGTACATCGAGCGCGCACGCAAAGGCGAAGGCCCGGCGTTTCTCCAGTTCAAGACCTACCGGTATCACGGACATCACGTCGGCGACATCGCGCGCGCTTACTACCGCCCGAAGGCGGAAGAGCAGGAGTGGGTGACGCAGCGAGATCCAGTCACGCTGCACGGGCAGTGGCTGATGGACAACGGCGTCGCCGATCGAGCCGCGCTCGACAAGGTTCAGGCGGAGCTCATTGCCGAAATGGACGCCGCCGTCGAATTTGCCGTGAACAGCCCATATCCCGACCCCAGCAAGGTGGACCAGGACATCTATGCCTGAATTAGCGACACCGCCTTTAAAGGCAGACAGCGTAAGGGAACTGACCTTCGGCGAGGCGATCAAGGAAGCGATCGCCGAGGAAATGCGCCGCGACCCGACGGTCGTCCTCATGGGCGAGGACGTGGCCGAGGCGGGCACGACCTTCAAGGTGCTGGTCGGCCTCGTCGACGAGTTCGGCAAGGAGCGCATCATCGACACACCGATCTCGGAAGCCGGCTTCACCGGCCTCGGCGTCGGTGCTGCCATGGCTGGCATGCGGCCGATCGTCGACATCATGTTCGGCGACTTCCTGATGATCATCATGGACCAGGTCGCCAACCAGGCCGCGAAGATCCACTACATGTCCGGCGGCAAGTGGAAGGTGCCGCTCGTCATTCGCGCGACGATGGGCGCGACGCGGCGATCGGCGGCGCAGCACTCACAGTCGCTGCATGCGTGGCCGAGCCATATCCCCGGTCTCAAGGTCGTCGTTCCCTCGACACCGTACGACGCGAAGGGGCTCTTCAAGGCTGCCGTCCGCGACGACAACCCGGTCGTCATCTTCGAGCACAAGATCAGCTACCGGAAGGTCAAGGGACCTGTGCCGGACGAGGACTACATCATTCCGCTCGGCGTCGCCGACGTGAAGCGTCAGGGCACTGACATCACGCTCATCGCGCTCAGCAGCATGGTGCAGGTCGCGCTCGGGGCGGCGAAGATGCTGGAAGAAGTCGGCATCAGCGCGGAGGTGGTCGATCCACGCACGACATGGCCGCTCGACGAGAAGACGCTCGTCGAATCCGTCAAGAAGACGTCTCGCTGTATCGTCATCGACGAAGGGTACTTCCGCTACGGCATCACCGGCGAGCTGGCGTCGCTGATTCAGGAGCAGGCGTTTTTCGATCTCGACGGCCCGGTGCGCCGGCTCGGCGCGATGCACGTGCCGATTCCGTTCTCGCCGTCGCTCGAGGACGTGACCGTTCCTTCTGAGCGCCAGGTTTTCGACTTAGCTCGGCAAATGGTTAATAGGTAGCTAGGTTACTGGGTAGCTCGGTAGCTAGGTCGTGGCAATCGGTTTTGCCAAGCAACCAAGCAACCAAGCCACCCAGCTACCTAGCCACCCAGCTACTTGAAGGAGTTCACGGTGGCAATCAAAACCTACGGCACGATGGCGGTGGATTGGGAGCGGCGGATCGATTTCGATCGGCTGCGGCGCGAGCGGCTCGATCGGATCAAGAGCCTGCTGGCCAAGTCGGAGATGGGCTCGGTGCTCTGCTTCGACATGAACAACGTCCGCTACATCACGGCCACGCACATCGGCACGTGGGCACAGGACAAGATCAGCCGCTTTACGCTGCTGCCGCAGAACGACGAGCCGATCCTCTGGGACTTCGGGTCCGCCGCGCGTCACCACCAGCAGAACTGCGACTGGCTGGGTGAACGGTCGCGCGCCGGCATCCCGCTGATGCGCGGCGCCATGACCCCTGAGATGGGGCGCTCGGAGGACGTCGCCCGCAAGATCAGGATCGAGCTGGAGTCGCGCGGCCTGCACAAGGAGCCGGTCGGTGTGGACGTCGTCGAGCCGCCGGTCCTCTTCGCACTGCAGAAGGAAGGGCTCAACATCGTCGACGGCCAGCAGTTGATGTCGGACGCCCGCGAGATCAAGACCGTGGACGAGATCTCGTTGCTCACGCACTCGGCGGCCATGGTCGACGCCGCCTACTACGACCTCTATCGCGCAATGAAGCCGGGCATGCGCGAGAACGACGCGGTCGCGCTCGTCGCGCAGAGGCTCTACGAGATGGGTTCGGAGTACGTCGAGGGCGTCAACGCGATCTCGGCGGAGCGCGCGAGCCCGCACCCGCACGTCTTCTCGGATCGCATGATGCGCCCGGGCGATCCGGTGTTCTACGACATCCTTCACTCCTACATGGGGTATCGCACCTGCTACTACCGCTGCTTCGCCATCGGCTCGGCGTCGCATCAGCTCGTGGATGCCTACAAGAGATGCCGCGACTACCTGGACGCGTCGATCGAGTTGATCCGTCCGGGCCGTTCGACTGCCGAAGTTGCGTCGGTGTGGCCAAAAGCCACGGAGTTCGGGTTCCCCGACGAGGAAGCCGCGTTCGCGCTGCAAATGGGACACGGCATCGGGCTGGCGATCTGGGAGAAGCCGATGATCAGCCGGCTCGTCTCGCTCGAGCATCCGCACGAGATCAAGCCGGGCATGGTGTTCGCGCTGGAGACGTTCTGGCCCACCAAGGACGGCACGAGCGCGGCGCGCATTGAAGAAGAGATCGTCGTAACCGCCACTGGGCATGAAGTGATCACGCGATTCCCGGCGGAGGAGTTGCTCGTTGCAGGAGCGCCGTTCGTGACTGTCGGTGGGCAGCTGCCGCTCGTGCGTGAGACCGAGGCGCCGCCCAATCCAGAGGTCGCAAAGATGGTTGCCGCCGCCGCGAAGGCTGAAGTGCCCAAGGGCGAAAAAGTCGGAGCAGGTCGCTAATGGCAATGAGCGTGGTGATGCCTGCGCTCGAAATGGCGCAGGAAACGGGCAAGCTGGTTTCGTGGAAGAAGAAGGAAGGCGAGCAGGTCAAGAAAGGCGAGATGCTGCTCGAGGTCGAGACCGACAAGGCCGTCGTCGAGATCGAAGCGGGTGGCGACGGCGTGTTGTCGGGCGTTACCGCGAAGGTCGGCGACGTCGTTCCGGTCGGTCAGACTATCGCCTGGCTGTTGAAGCCAGGTGAGGCGGTTCCGACCGGTGGTGCACAAGCGCAGTCTGGACGGAAGATGGAGTCGGCGCCTGCAGCCAGTGCTGCCGCAGCCGCGCCTGCCGCTCCCGAGCCGGCGTCGGTTGCTGGCGCGAAGATTTCACCGAAGGCACGACGCCTCGCGCGCGAGCACGGCGTCGACATCGCGAAGTTAAAAGGATCGGGCCCTGGCGGCGAGATCCTCGCGGACGACATCCTCAAGGCCGCGCAGGCTGCGAGCGGTCCAGCACCAGTTCCATCGACGCCCGCGCCGACGCCTGTCCCCGTTGCCGCGCGACCTGCGACGCCGCCTCCGGCGGCTCCGTCGGGCCCGGCGGATGCGGTCAGCTCGATCGGTCGCATCATGGCCGAACGGACGACGCAGAGCTGGACAAGCGTTCCGCATTTCTTCGTTGCTCGCGACCTCGACGCGACGGTGCTCAACGCCACACGCGAAGGCCTGATTCCCGCGATCGAGAAGTCGCACGGAGTGAAGGTCACGCTCACCGACTTGATGGTGGCCGGAGTCGCGCGCGCGCTGAAACAGTTCCCGCGCATGAACGGCAGTTGGGTCAACAACGCTGTCTCGCTCAATGCCGATATCAACGTGGCGCTGGCGATGGCGGTGGACAACGCCGTCGTCACGGCGGTCATTCGCAATGCTGACAAGCTGCCGCTTGGCGCGATCGCGAAGCAGCGCAAGGAGTTGTCCGAGCGCGCGAAGGCGAACAAGCTTCAGCCGGCCGACATCTCCGGCGCGACGTTCACGATCAGCAATCTCGGTATGTTCGGCGTGGATGCGTTCACCGCGATCATCGTTCCGCCGCAAGCAGGGATTCTCGCGGTCGGTGCGGCCAGCGATCGCGTCGTCGCCGTGGACGGGATGATCGCGATTCGCCCGATGATGACGCTCACGCTTTCGTCGGATCACCGGATCATCGATGGTGCCCGCGCCGCGCAGTTCATGCAGGAGGTCGTCGGCACCTTGTCGGATCCTGGTAAGTGGCTGGCGTGATCTAACGCCGTGGACGTACTTCGCTCGCACGTACACACCGAGGCTCAGAGGCACAGAGAATCCCTTTTGTTGATCTCGGTGTCTCGGTGCCTCTGTGTGTCGTATTCGGGGCTGTTGTGAATCTCGGACTCAAAGGTCGCAACGCGCTCGTGACTGGTGCCAGCAAGGGCATCGGGAAGGCGATCGCTCGCGGGCTCGCCGATGAAGGCGTCAACCTCGTCCTCCTCGCGCGCGGGGTCGAGGAGCTCGAGAAGTCAGCTGCAGAGATCTGCAAGGCCACTGGCGTCCGCATCGTCACCGTCCCCACTGACATGAGGGACACCGCCGCTGTCAAAGCGGCTGCCGATCGCGCGGCCAGCGAGTTCACGAGCATTCACATCCTCGTCAACAACGCTGGCGGACCGATCAAGCGTCAGGAACGGCAAATCACCTGGCCTGACACCGACTGGATGGACGACGTGAACATCAAGACGATGGGCATGTTGAGGATGATCCAGGCCTTGCTGCCGAGCATGCCGACCGACGGGACAGGTCGCATCATCAACATCAGCGGGATCGCAGGCTCGAGCGTGCTGTCGTCCGCGCTCACGCACGGGTTGAATAACTCGGCGATGAACCACGTGACGACTTACCTCGCGCAGGATCTGTCAGCGTCGCGGATCACGGTCAACTCGGTGATTCCGGGTCTCATCGCGACCGAGTGGCGCGAGAGCTGGGCCGAGAACATGGGTCGCCAGCGCGGCCAGACGAAGCAGCAGTTCCTCGACGACACGTGTCGCGACTGGGGCATCCCGTCGCGGCGGTGGGGCACAATGGTAGAAGTCTCCGACGTCGTCGCGTTCCTCGCATCCGATCGCGCCAGCTACGTGAACGGCGCGCGCATCACCGTTGACGGCGGATACACGATCAACACACGAAATTCGTAATGGGGTCGGGAGTCATTTGTTGGGGACACTCGACGCGCTGAATTAGGCAGGCTGTTTTGGCAACGACATCCACAACCGTTCCCACCGGTGTCACGCTCACAGATTCGAAGTTGTTCCGGCAGTCGTGTTACGTCGACGGCGCCTGGGTGAACGCGCAGTCGGGCGGCACTGTCTCGGTGGACGACCCGGCGACAGGAGACGTGATCGGCACCGTGCCGAAGTTGGGTGCGGCCGAGACGCGCGCGGCCATCGAGGCGGCCGACCGGGCGCTGCCGGCCTGGCGCAAGAAGACTGCGAAGGAGCGCGCCGCCGCCGTGCGCAAGTGGTACGAGCTGATGCTCCAGCATCAGGAGGATCTCGCTCGCCTGATGACGACGGAGCAGGGGAAGGTGCTGGCGGAGTCGAAGGGCGAAGTGGTCTATGCCGCGTCGTTCCTCGAATGGTTCGCGGAAGAGGCCAAGCGCGTCTACGGCGACACGATCCCGGGGCACCAGGCCGACCAGCGAATCGTCGTCATCAAACAGCCGATCGGTGTCGTGGCCTGCATCACGCCGTGGAATTTCCCGCTCGCGATGATCACTCGCAAGGCGGGCCCGGCGATTGCGGCCGGATGCACTGTTGTGCTCAAGCCCGCATCGCAGACACCGTTCTCCGCGCTCGCGCTCGCCGAGTTGGCCGAGCGCGCCGGCCTCCCCAAGGGCGTCTTCAACGTTGTCACGGGGTCGGCGTCCGAGATCGGCGGCGAGCTCACGTCCAATCCAATCGTGAAGAAGCTGTCGTTCACCGGATCGACTGAAGTGGGCAAGTTCCTGATGACGCAATGCGCGCAGACGGTGAAGAAGCTGTCGCTCGAACTGGGCGGCAATGCGCCGTTCATCGTGTTCGATGACGCGGATCTCGATGCTGCCGTCGAAGGGGCGATTGCCTCGAAGTATCGGAACACCGGTCAGACGTGCGTGTGCGTCAATCGGATCTACGTGCAGGACAGTGTCTACGACGCGTTCGCGGGCAAGTTGGCGGAAGCGGTGAAGAAGCTGAAGCCGGCGCCAGGTCTCGAGGCTGGCGCGACCCAGGGTCCGCTGATCGACGACAAGGCGGTTGCGAAAGTCGAAGAGCACATCGCCGACGCCGTGACCAAGGGCGCGACGGTCGTGCTCGGCGGCAAACGCCACTCGCTGGGCGGCCGCTTCTTCGAGCCGACGGTCATCGTGAACGTGACGCCCGCGATGATGGTGGCGAAGGAAGAGACGTTCGGTCCTGTTGCGCCGCTCTTCCGGTTCAAGACGGAAGACGAAGCGGTCGCGATGGCGAACGACACCGAGTTCGGTCTTGCGGCGTACTTCTATGGTCGCGACATCGGCCGCGTCTGGCGCGTCGCCGAAGCGCTCGAGTCGGGCATGGTCGGCATCAACACCGGCCTCATCTCGACCGAGGTCGCGCCGTTCGGGGGCGTGAAGGAAAGCGGGCTCGGGCGCGAAGGCTCGAAGTACGGCATCGAGGAGTATCTCGAGATCAAGTACCTCTGTCTTGGTGGGATTTAGTCCACAGTCCACGGTCCACAGTCCTCGGTGGCCTTCGAGCTGGCTCGGTGGGCTGAGGACCGTGGACCGGAGACTGAGGACCGAAAAATTCGGGACGCAAAGTCAGATCGAGAGCGTCCCCCACCGCTACATTCGTCGTGAGCAGGACGTATGAGCACACACCGCGACCTTGAACGTCTCTCCGCCGTGGTGATGGACTCGCTGGACGACGAAGGCAATAGCGATGCACTCGCGCGGCGGGCGTATGCGAGCCGGACGCAATTCTTCCGGATCTTCCGGGCCGTCATCGACGAAACACCGGCAGCCATGCGCAGGCGTGTGCTGCTGGAACGCGCGGCTTGGCAGCTCTCACGAACGCAGCAGTCCGTGACCCGGATCGCGCTCGATGCCGGCTACGGTTCGCTCGAGGCGTTTACGCGGGCGTTTCGCAAAGCCTTCCGCATCTCGCCCAGCATCTACCGGCGCATGGGTGCCACGCACTATCACCTGCCGGCGCCTGTCGCGATTCACTTCTGTGCTCCAACGTCCCGCTCGGGAGGAGACGACATGGATCTGTACGACATCTTCGCTGGGGCCGAATCGTTCCACACACGGAAGCTGCTCGAGCACGCGCGTGAACTGACGCCCGAGCAGCTCGACGCGCCGCTGAACAACAAGACGTATGTGTTTCCGTGGGACTCGCCCGCGCGAAGTCTCCGCGATCTGCTTCTCAGGATCGTGCAGACGAAGGAGATCTGGACGGCGGCGCTCACTGGCGGCACGTTCTCCGACCCCAAGATGGAGCCGCCCGAGCAGGGAACGCCTGATGTGCTGCTGGCGCGATTGCAGAAGGTCGACGTCGAGTTCAACCGCGTGCTCAGCGATGTGCGAAAGCGCAATGCGTGGAGCGACACGTTCGTCGATGCGTTGTGCGAGCCACCCGAGACGTTCACGTTCGGCGGCATGTTCGCGCACGTGATTACGTTCAACGGCTATCAGCGGTTGGTCGCGCTCGACGCGCTGCGCCGGATGGGTGTGAAGGTCGAGGGCTTCGGCTGTCCGACGGAGTATGAGGCGAGTGTGGCGACAGTGAAATAACGCCGGTCCTCAGTCCTCAGTCCTCGGTCCTCAGTCCAACGAGCCAGCTCCATGCCACCGTGGACTGTGGACCGAGGACCGTGGACCGAGGTCTCATGCTCGCGACGCGAGCCCTTGATCCCTGCTCAGGAACATCCAGATCGCGACGCCGACTGCAGGCATCAGCGCGATGATCCAGAAGATTTCTTCCCAGCGCTGGCCGGCGATCAGATTGGCTCCCGGAAGAATGCGGACCCCGGCGATGGCCACGCCTGCGCCGATCGCGTTCAGCAGGATGAAATTCACGAGCGACCACGAGCCCGACGCGATGCCGGACATCATCGCCGACTGCTCGCGCGGGAACGCGTAGGACCCGACCTTCAGGGCCACCATCTGAAAGCCGCCGCCGATGAATGTGGACAGTGAGATGAGTCCGATCGCAATCGACAGGGACGTGGTCATCGTCGTGAGTCCCAGCGTCAGCGAGATCACCGTCAGCAGCATGAACATGCCGACCGGCCGCGGGTTAGTGGCCGCGTAGCGATCGGCGGCCCAGCCCCAGAAGAAGTAGCCGATACCCCAGGTGAGCGCTGGAATCCAGACGACGCTGTTCACGTCGGCCTGCGTCAGGCGCATCCGCTGCACGAGATAGATCGCGAGAATGGTGAGCACGGGTCCGGGCGAAATCGCCGGCAGCGCGTAGCTGAACATGAGCGCCCAGACCCGCCGTTCACGGAAGTTCGGCCACTGCATCTTCGACGTGGTGTGCGCGCTCTTCGCCAGGAATGGCGGACGTGCGATGGTCGCCCAGATCAGCATCCACAGCACGCCGAGGGCGCCTGTGGCGAGGAAGGCGATCTTCCAGCCGTACTGAATCGCGAGTGGTCCGAGGAGCAGCGGCATCATGACCGCGCCGATGGTGCCGCCGCTGAAGGACAACGCGATGCCGCGCGCGCGAAGGTTCGGAGGCAGCGTTTCGACCGCCGTGCGCAGGCCGCCGGGGAACGTGCCGCCTTCGCCGAGCCCGAGCACGGCGCGGGCAAGCGCGAAGCCGGCGAACGTCGCCATCAGCGCGTGCGACATGCTGGCGGCGGTCCACACACCGACGGCGAGGAGCATGCCGACGCGAAGACCGACGCGATCGAGGACTGAACCCCACACCGGGTTGCCGAGCGTGTAGGTGAGGAAGAAGAAGGACGTGGCGGTCGTGAAGTCCTGCGGTGTCAGCCCGGTATCCGCGATGATGGTCGGCGACAGGATGTTCAGGACTTGACGATCGACGAACGACAGCCACGAGCAGAGCGCCATGCCGATGCACGGTACCCACATCTGCCAGGTGGTCGCGGTCGTCGCGGCGGCTGCAGGTGTGCGAGCCGTGGTGGCTGGTGTCATCGTGTCTCCGTCCGCCCGCGAGCAGTGCGGGCAATTAAATAGTGTGCCTGGCGAGGCGTAGCCTCGCTAGGCATCGAGCGCTTCGCCGCTGCGGTTGGGCAGCGTGAAGACGAGCATCGCGGCGAGCAGGAAGAAGGCTGATGTGACGCTGAGGGCGAGCCCGATTCCGATCCCGGGCTGCGTCGCGATCACGCCGATCGTGAACGGCGCGACTGCACCTGCCATGCGGCCGATGTTGTAGCTCGTGCCCTGACCGGTGGCGCGCACGGCCGCGGGATACAGCTCCGCGACGAAGCCGCCGAACATGCTGAAGTAGCCGTAGCCGAAGTAGCCGAGCAATGGACCAAGCGCAAGCAGGACGAATGGACTGCGCGCCATTTGCCCGTAGATGGGCACGAGCAGCGCCGCGCCCACCATATAGAGGACGAACGCCTGGCGTCGCCCGATCTTGTCTGCGATGAAGCCGAACGTGAGGTAGCCGAAGTAGGCGCCGAGCTGGACCGGGATGATCCAGGGCAGCGACCCGACGATCCCCATTCCGGCGCCACCTTGTTCGATCGGGCGAGCCAGGAACGCGGGCAACCAGAAGAAGAGGCCCCAGTTCGCAAACTGTACCGCGGAGCCAAGCGCGATGATCAGCAGCGTGCGGGCGAGGAGCGTTCGACCGAAGATCACGGCGAACGGGCTCGGCCCATCGGCTTTCTGTGCCTTGCGCGCCCATGATTCCGGCTCTTTGACGTAGCGCCGGATCCACAAGGTGAAGAACGCCGGGATGACGCCGACGACGAAGAGCCAGCGCCAGGCGTCGGCGCCGAGTGACGGCGAGCCGAGGATGATTGCGGCGGCAATCGACGCCGCCATGTAGCCGAGCGCCCATCCCGACTGCATGATGCTGATGGCCTTGTTACGCAGATGTGCCGGCCACGTCTCGCTGACGAGCACCGCGCCAGACGCCCATTCGCCACCCATGCCGATGCCGAGCACGGCGCGCCAGAAGAGCAGCTGCATCACGGTCTGCGATGTCGCTGCGCCCAGCGACGCCAGCGAGAAGATCAGAATCGTGCCCATCAGCGCGCGCGTCCGGCCGAACTTATCGGCGACGTAACCAAAGATCGTCCCGCCGACCCCGGACATGACGAGCGTTACCGTGCCGAGCATGCCGGCGGTGTCGTCGCCGAAGCCGAAGTACATGCGGAGCTGGCCGACGGCCATGGTGTAGAGCATGAAATCCATGGCGTCGAGCATCCAGCCGAACTTCGCGGCCAGGAGCACACGCCACTGCTCGCGCGTGACCGTCCGATACCACGGCACCTCGGCACCGATCGCCGTCGTCGCCGTTCGTGCTGCCTGAGCTTCCATGAAGTCCGTAGACCGTAGCCCGAGCATCGTGATGCGGTCAAGCCACGCAAGTCGATACAATGCCAAGACCCCATTACTCCCGGTCTGCCGGGAAAGGAGCGAGGAATGTCGGTAGCTGTCGGCGCGAAGGCGCCAGATTTCACCCTTCCGAATCAGGATCGAGAGCCTGTCACACTCAGTGAGCAGTTGAAGAAGGGGCCGGTGGTCCTGGCGTTCATGCCGGCGGCGTTCAGCGGCACCTGCACGACCGAGATGTGTACGTTTCGTGACTCGGCGACCGAATTGAACAAGGTCAACGCCACGGTGCTCGGCGTCACGGTCGACACGTTCTTCGCGCTGAAGGCGTGGGGCGATGCGCAGTCCTTGACGTTTCCGTTGCTCAGCGACTTCAACAAGGACGTCATTCGCAAGTACGGCGTCGTGAACCCGGACATGATCGGGCTCAAGGACATCTCCAAGCGTGCGACGTTTGTGATCGATCGCAGTGGCGTCGTGCGTCACGCCGAAGTTCTCGAGGACGCACGCAACGAACCGGACTACGCGAAAGTGAAGCACACGCTCGAGAGCCTGTAAAGACTCCCGTCAACTCCCAACTGCCAAAAACTCCAACTCCCAAAACCCCCGCTGCGTTGGGAATTGGGAGTTGGAAGGTTGGGAGTGACAAGCCTCAATCCTTGGTCACTGCCCATAAGTTGGAATTCCCGCTACCATCGTCGTCACTCCGCGTTTACAAAGTTCTCGTCGTCACACGCGCGCGATCGCGGTGTTTTCGTAAATGGCCGATACTGCTGTTGCCACGGCGGAGCGCACGCTTCCGCACAATCTCGAAGCCGAGCGCTCGGTGCTCGGCGCGATTCTCGTCCACAACGACGCGTTCAATCTCGCAGCACAAGTCATCGACAGCCGGGACTTCTACCGGGATGCGCATCGCCGCATCTTCGATCGCATGGTTGCGCTCAACGAGCGGCACGATGCGATCGACTTCGTCACGCTGAAAGAAGAGCTCGCACGCAACGGTGAGCTCGACGAGGTTGGCGGACCCGCGTACGTCGCCTCGCTTGCCGACGGTGTGCCTCGCGCGACCAACGTCGAGTACTACGCGCGCATCGTCAAAGAGAAGTCGACGCTTCGCAATCTGATCTACGCCGCGAGCAAGATCGTCACGAATGCGTACGAGGCCGACCAGGAATCGGATCTGATCCTGGATGAGGCCGAGAGTGCGATCTTCGCGGTCGCCGATGACCGGCTGAAGTCCGGCTTCGTCGCGATGCGCGATCTGGTCAAGGAGAGCTTCCCCAAGATCGAGAAGCTCTTCGAGCAGAAGCGGCTCATCACTGGTGTGCCTTCCGGCTTCGTCGATCTCGACGAGATGACACGCGGGCTACAAGGTGGTGACCTTGTGATCGTCGCCGCACGCCCGTCGATGGGGAAGACGAGTCTGGTGCTGAACATCGCGCAGTACGTCGCGGCACTGGGCGATCACGTCGTCGGGTTCTTCAGCCTTGAAATGTCGAAGGAGTCGCTGTTCCTGCGCCTGCTGACGTCCGAGGCGCAGATCGATGGTCACCGTTTGATGAGCGGCGCCATCGGTGGCAACGACTACCACCGCATTTCTCACGCCCTCGAGAAGCTGAACGCGATGAGCCTCTTCATCGACGATTCCGCAAACGTCGGCGTGCTCGAGATGCGCGCCAAGTCACGACGGCTGCAGTCCGAGCATGGACTGAACTTGCTGGTCGTGGACTACATTCAGCTCATGACCGGGAGAGGACGCTTTGAAAACCGGACGCTCGAGCTGGCCTCGATCTCGCGCTCGCTCAAGGGCCTTGCGAAGGAGTTGAACGTTCCAATCGTCGTGCTGTCGCAGCTGAGCCGCGCGCCCGAGGCGCGGTCCGACCACCGGCCGCAACTCTCCGATCTGCGCGAATCCGGCGCGCTCGAACAGGACGCGGACGTCGTCATCCTCATCTATCGCGATGATGTCTACAACAAGGATCCGAACAGCCCGGATGCCGGCACCGCGGAACTGATCCTCGCAAAACAGCGAAATGGTCCGACCGGCGTTGTGCGTCTCGCGTTCCTGCGTGAACAAACTCGCTTCGCCAACCTCGCGCAAGGTTCGTAGAGCATTGCTGGTCCTTGATCTGTGATTGGCGATTCGTTGGTGATTGGCGATTGTTGATTGCTGGAAGGCGCCTCGTGTTGCGATGAATCACCGATCAACAACCACAAATCGCCAACCAATCACCGATCAACGATCGCCACATCAACAATGATTCGCAGCACCGTCGCCCGCGTTGATCTGGCCGCGTTGAAAGCCAACTTCGCGGCGATCCGCAGCTACGTGTCGAGCGAACACGGGCGAACCGCACCCGCCATCATCGGCGTCGTCAAAGCGAACGCGTACGGCCATGGCGCACCACGCGTCGCGCTCGCGCTCGAGGAAGCCGGCGCCACAATGCTGGCGTGCGCGGATATCGAGGAAGGCATCGTGCTCAGGCAAGCCGGCGTGCGCGTGGCGATTCTCGTCTTCGGTGCGCTCAGCGTCAGCGACCTCGATGGGCTGTTCGACTTCGCGCTGACTCCAACGATCTCGACACCGGGCGCGGCGCGAGCGGTGCAAGCGGCCGCCGAGCGGCGGCGCTCGACGATCGGGTATCACCTCAAGATAGATACCGGGATGAACCGGCTCGGGTTTCGTCACGACAATCTGCGCCGGACGCTGCCGGAGCTGCTCGCGAGTCCGCGCCTGAAACTCGAAGCGGTCTACACGCATTTCTCTTCGGCCGACGTGCCAGACAGTCCGGTGTTCAACACGCAGCGTGAGCGTTTCGATGCGGCGTGGATAGTTGTCGAGGAACTTGGTCGCGGATCCCGGACCCCGTCCCTCGACGATGCTCGGGACGCCCTGAGCGATAGTCGAAGGGCGGATCCCGGGTCCCGGGTATTTCGTCACGCCTGCAACAGCGCGGCGCTGCTTCGTGATTCGCGCGTCTGGTTCGACGCCGTGAGACCGGGCCTCCTGCTGTATGGAATCGTCCCGCCGCCGTTGGCGTCGACGATCGATCTCACGCCGGTAATGTCGCTGACCAGTCGTGTCGTTGCCGTCAAAGGACTGAGGCCAGGTGAGGGTGTGGGCTACGGCTGGCGATATGAGGCGAGCGAGCCTCGCACGGTCGCCGTCGTTCCTGCGGGCTACGCGGATGGACTCGATACGCGACTGTGCGGACGCGGTCACGTGCTGATTCGAGGCCGGCGCGTGCCGATCGTCGGCGCGGTGTCGATGGACATGCTGACCGTGGACGTGACCGATCTCTCCGAGGTGCGGCCGGGCGACGAAGTCGTATTGCTCGGACGGCAGGGCGATGAGAGCTGGCAACGCATCGACGCGCGCGAGATGGCCGCGGCGATCGGCACGATCCCGTGGGAGATCGTCTGTCGCCTCGGCACGCGGATTGAAAGACAATACGAGTGAGACCCCGTGAAGCCCCCCAAGGTTGTCTTCGTTTGCCAGGAGTGTGGAGCGCAAGCGCCCAAGTGGATGGGCCGCTGCGCCGAGTGCGGTGCGTGGAACTCGCTCGTCGAAGAGCGCGCTGAAGCGCCCGCTGTGACCGGGACCAACCGGTTCTCGCAGTTTTCGAACACGTCAGCGGCGAAGTTGTACGCAGAAGTCGAGATGTCGCACGGCGTGCGGCTCTCGACGGGCATCGACGAATTCGATCGTGTCCTCGGCGGCGGCGTCGTTCCCGGGTCGCTGATTCTGCTAGGCGGCGAGCCGGGCATCGGCAAGTCGACGCTGCTGCTGCAGGCCGCCGCCCATTTCGCTCGTGAAGTCGGTCCCGTCCTGTACGCCTCCGCGGAAGAGTCCGAGCACCAGGTCAAGAGTCGTGGTGATCGGCTTGGCGTGGCCGACTCACCACTCTACCTGCTGTCCGAGACCTGCATCGAACGCATCCTCGAAGAGGTTGCGCGGCTCTCGCCATCGCTGGTCGTCGTCGATTCGGTGCAGACCGTGTGGTCCAACAAGTTTCAGTCGGCACCGGGCAGCATCGGCCAGGTGCGCGAGGCGGCGACGCAGTTCCTGTTTGCCGCGAAGAATCAGAACATCCCCACGGTGCTCGTCGGCCATGTCACGAAGGACGGCAGCCTTGCCGGTCCGAAAGTGCTCGAGCACGTCGTCGACACGGTGTTGTACTTCGAGGGCGAGCGTCATCATTCGCATCGTGTGGTGCGCGCGGTGAAGAATCGCTTCGGAGCGGTCAGCGAGCTTGGGGTCTTCGAGATGACCGGCACCGGCTTGCGACCGGTGCCGAATCCGTCGCAACTGTTCTTGTCGGAGCGGGCGTCGGGTGCGCCTGGGTCCGCTGTTGTGTGTTGTATCGAAGGGTCGCGCCCGATCCTGGTCGAAGTGCAGGCGCTCGTGAGCACCAGTACCTACGGCAACCCGAGGCGAATGGCGATCGGCATCGACCAGAATCGCCTCGCGCTGCTGCTCGCCGTACTCGAGAAGCGAGCCGGGCTTTCACTCGCGGGTGACGACGTGTACGTGAACATCGCGGGCGGGATGACGATCGACGAGCCGGCCGCCGACCTGAGCGTCATCGCCGCGGTCGCGTCGAGTGTGCGCAATCGAGGGTTGGCGGCGGCCACGGCGGTGTTCGGTGAAGTGGGGCTGAGCGGGGAGATTCGAGGCATTCCGCAGGCGGCCCTTCGTGTGAAAGAGGCAGCCCAGATGGGGTTCAGCCGCGTCGTTCTCCCGGCTGGCAATCTCGATCCCGCTGATAACGCACCGGCTGAAGGCAGGTGCGAATTGGTCGGAGTTCGAACGGTCGGCGAGGCGCTCGACCAGCTGATCGCTTGATTTTCCGGGCGGGGGGCTCTAAGGTTCACTCATTCTGCCCGGCGTGGATCGTAGTTGACCCTTGGAGTCCGTCATGGCGTGGTTCGTGTTCGCACGTGTGCTCTTCATCGCGGCTGTTGGTTATTCCGCGTTTCAACTTCAACCGCTGCTTGGCGATGCCATTCTCAATACTGTATTCGGCGTCGTACTGGGGCTGCTGATCGTCGCATTCGAGCTGCGCCTCAAGAACATCTCCGTGACCCACATGGTCGGGGCCCTGTTGGGCGGAGCCGTCGGCCTGCTTGCGGCCAAGACGATCGGCGCCGCGCTCTACTGGGCCAACCTGAGTGACGGACGCGTCGTATTCCTTCACAGCGTCATCCTGCTCGCACTGCCGTACCTGGGCCTCGTGATCGGTGCGCGCAAAGCTGAGTGGCTGGAGCCGGAGAATCTCGTCAGCCTGTTCCGGTCGACCGGGCCCCGCAAGCGATACAAGATCCTCGACACGAGCGTCATCATCGACGGCCGCATCGCGGACATCTGTGAAACCGGTTTCATGGACGGAACTCTGGTGATCCCGCAGTTCGTGCTCAAGGAGCTGCAGCTCGTCGCCGATTCGTCCGATTCGATGAAGCGCAATCGCGGCCGTCGCGGTCTCGACATCCTGCAGAAGATCCAGAAGATGGCGGGCGTCGACGTGACGATCTCGGACATGGACTTTCCGGACGTGCGCGAGGTCGACCTGAAGCTGATCGAGCTGGCCCGTGCGCTCCAGGGCAAGATCGTCACGAACGACTTCAATCTGAACAAGGTCGCTCAGCTGCGCGGCGTCGAAGTGCTGAACATCAACGAGCTGGCGAACTCGCTGAAGCCGGTCGTCCTTCCTGGCGAGATCATGAAGGTCTTCATCCTCAAGGAAGGGAAGGAATACAACCAGGGCGTCGCGTATCTCGACGACGGCACGATGGTCGTCGTCGACAACGCACGCAAGATGATCGGACGAACGATCGACGTCGTCGTAACGAGCGTGCTTCAGACGACTGCGGGCAAGATGATCTTCGGCCGCTTCATCGAGTCGGGTGCACAGCAAGCGACGCCCACGGCCAACGTCGTGTCGACCGATGCCGACACCGGCCGACGGCCACGTCCGCAAGTGCCGCCATCAGCCGCTGCTGCGGGGAAGTAAGTCTGATCCCTCCTTACCACTGGTGGCGGACGGTATTCTTTCTCATTCCGTCAATCGCCGTTTACACGATCGTGCTCGGCACGCTTTCGATCGCGTCCAGCATCTTCGAGCGCAGCGGCCACTTCGCGCACTGGTGTGCGCGCACGTGGTCACGGCTCATCCTTGTGACGACGGGCGTGCGTATCAGCGTCGAAGGTCTCGAGCGGCTCGAGCCCGGTCGCACGTATGTCTTCGTCGCGAACCATCAGAGCATCTACGACATTCCGATCCTGTTCTGGTCGCTGCCGTATCAGTTGCGAATCATCGCCAAGGAATCACTCGGCAACTTCCCGTTCCTCGGCTGGCACTTGCGGCGCACGGGACACATGCTCGTCGATCGCCGGCATCCCGATCGCGCCAGGATCTTCGGGTGGGCTTCACGTCTGACGTCGAACGGCCTCTCGTTGATCGTCTTCCCCGAGGGCACGCGCAGCCGCGACGGTCGCGTGGCGAGGTTCAAGGGTGGCGGTTTCCTCCTCGCGTTGCAGGCAGGACTCCCTGTGGTGCCGCTGTCGATCGTCGGCAGCCGTCACGTGATGTTGAAAGGGCGGCTCGCAACCTATCCAGGTTCTGTGCGGCTCGTTGTCCACGAGCCGATGGACACGCGCGCGCTGTCGGAGTTCGACAGGAAAGAGTTCGGCGAACGCGTGCGCCGAGTCATTGCTCCCGATGCGGAGTCCGATGCGGACGCCGTGCCGCCCGACGTCCATGCGCTTCACGCTCGCGCCTGAGCTCGCGGGCATCGTGCGCCCCGGTGTGATCTGGCTCGATGGGGCGACGGTCGTCGAGCGCGACGTTCGTCTCAACGCGCCGCTCGCTGCCGCTGAAGCCGCAGTACGCATGCACCCGCCTGAGGAGATCGCCTCCGTTCGAACGATGTACAAGCGCGTCGGTCTGGATCCCACCAAGACGCGGCCGTCGTCGGAGGCATTGCTGCGTCGAGTGCGTCGTGGCGACTCGTTGCCTCGCATCAACTCGATGGTCGACGTCTGCAACTGGTGCTCGCTCGAATTCCAGCTGCCGTACGGGCTCTACGACGCTTCCAGGATCGATGGCGATGTGGAGTTACGGATCGGCCGCGACGGAGAGTCCTATCCAGGTATTCGGAAAGACGATGTGAACGTGGATGGGCGGATCACGCTCGCCGACTCGCACAGTCCGTTCGGGAATCCCACGTCGGATTCCGCGCGGACGATGGTGACGACGTCAACGACGCGCGCGCTGCTGGTCGTCTTCGCGCCACGCGACGTGGATGCGCGACGTCTGGCGACCGTCCTCGACCGCACATCGAGTCGCATGACTGACTTCACCGGTTCCAGGGAAACAGGGCGAGAGGTGCTCTAGGACACCCACTGGATGACGACGAAGATCAGCCACCCGATCAGGACGACCGCGGCGGCGCGGAACGTGCTCGTGTAGTCGAGAGCCTGACGCACTGCCAGGATCGTTGCGGCGAGGAGCCAGAAGGCGACGACAGTGCTCACGAGTCCGCCGAGTACCGGGATGAAGGCGAAGAACCCGAACAGCTGCGGCGCGTACGCGAAGCCGATGACGCGCAGCAGCTCGCCCATGTCGGTCCGTGTCTGTGGCTCGGGAAGAAGCTTCGAGCCGATCAGCCACGTCACGGCTGCCCACATCACCCAGCCAACCAACGCGCCGATGGTCTCGCGCAGAAGGCCGCTCACGCCGAGCTGAATGCCAGCGCCAATTCCGGCGAAAAGGCTCGCGGCGACGACGACGAGGAGGGCCTGGCCGTTTGCGGCCTTGTCTGCTTCGATGTCTTCAAAGGTTCTGGCGTCCAGAAGCAGGACGCCCTTCACGCGGTCGGTGAACGTCATCGCTGCTCAGTGTACTTCGTGGCGCTGGCAGCATGCCGCTCGAGCCGACTAGAATCAATGCACTGAGTTCACACGCCTTGCATGTGTCTGCCCTCATCGCGGCCGGAGGCCGTGGCTCGCGCTTCGGTAGCGCACAGCCGAAGCAATTCCTGTCGCTCGCTGGACGGTCGATTCTCGAGCGCACTGTCGATGCCTTCCGGAACTGCGAGGTGATCGACGACCTCGTGGTGGCAGTGCCGCCCGACGTAGCCGAGAATCCGCCTGCATCCCTGCGCGGCGGTCTGAAGCCGATCGAGATCGTTGCGGGCGGCGCTCGCCGGCAGGATTCTGTCGCGAACGCATTCGCGCGCGTCGTCGATCGAGCGGACATCGTGGTGATTCACGACGCGGCGCGTCCGTTCGTCACCGACGACGTCATCCGGCGAACGGTGGCGGCTGCGGTTGAATCCGGTGCGGCGATTGCGGCCATCGCCGCGCACGATACGGTAAAGCGGGCGAGCGCAAATCGCCTGGTGACGGCGACGTTGCCGCGGGAAGAGATCTTCCTCGCCCAGACTCCGCAGGCGTTTCGTACGTCGGTGCTCAAGGACGCGCTGGCGCTCGCGAGTGATGCGACCGACGAGGCGATGCTGGCTGAGCAGGCCGGCCACGTGGTTCAAATCGTGGAAGGCGATCCCCGCAACCTGAAGATCACGACGCCGTCCGATCTCGCCGTGGCGGAGCGGCTGCTGGGGTTCTCTTCTCCTGCACCCGCGGTCATGCGAATTGGCAACGGTTACGACCTCCATCGTCTCGTGCCGGATCGGCCGCTCATTCTGGGCGGTGTCACGATCCCGTTCGACAAGGGTCTGCTCGGGCATTCCGACGCCGATGCGATCTGCCACGCTGTCACCGATGCCGTGCTCGGTGCTGCCGGCGCAGGAGACATCGGTCGACATTTTCCCGACAACGACCCGGCGTGGAAGGGTGCGAACAGCCTCGAGCTGTTGCGCAAGGCGATGTCGCTCGTGACGGGCGAAGGATTCGCCGTCGTGAATGTCGATGTCGTCGTCATCGCGCAGAAGCCGAAACTGATTCCCTACGTCGATGCGATTCGCGCGAACCTGGCAGGCGCACTCGGCTGTGACGTGACGCAAATCAGCGTGAAGGGCAAGACCAACGAAGGCGTGGATTCCATGGGAGCGGGCGAGTCGATCGCCGTGCACGCGGTCACGCTGTTGACTCGTATCTGAGATGAGACTGAGATTTGCTCCGAGCCCCACCGGGCAGTTGCACGTGGGCAACGCGCGCACCGCGCTCTTCAACTGGCTGCTTGCACGCGGGCAGGGTGGCACGTTCGTCCTGCGCATCGAGGATACCGACTTCGAGCGCTCGACCCGCGAGTCCGAGCGCAGCATGATCGACGACCTGCACTGGCTCGGTCTCGAGTGGACCGAGGGCATAGACGTTGGCGGCGGGCGCGGCCCGTATCGCCAGTCGGAGCGTCTGCATATCTATCGCGCCCACGCCGTCGAGTTGATGGCCGGAGGGCACGCCTATCAGTGCTTTTGCTCTGGCGAATTGCTCGATGCGGACCGGGCAGCGGCACTTGCGGCAGGGCGACCTCCGAAGTACGTCGGGCGGTGCCGTCAGATCTCACGCGACGCGGCGCGGCGTCGCATCGAGGGCGGCGAGAAGGCGGTGATTCGCTTCCGCGTTCCCGACAATCGTGATGTCACATTCACTGACGTCGTCCGCGGCAGCGTTACGTTCAACACAGACGTGATTGGCGATCCCGTCATCGTTCGATCCGACGGCGTCCCGGCGTACAACTACGCCGTTGTCATCGACGATGCGCTGATGGAGATCACGCATGTGATTCGCGGCGAGGACCACATCTCGAACACGCCGCGGCAGATCCTGATCTTCGAGGCGTTCGGATGGCGGCCGCCGACGTTCGCGCACGTATCGCTGGTCATGGGGCCGGATCACAGTCCGCTGTCCAAGCGTCATGGGGCGACGTCGGTCGCGGAGTTCCGTGCTCGCGGGTATCTACCGGAGGCGCTGACGAACTACCTCGCGTTGATCGGATGGTCGCCGGGTGAGGGTGAAGAGCTCGTTCCAATCGAGCAACTCGCGCCACGGTTTCGCCTGGAGGATGTCGGTCACAGCGCGGGCATCTTCGACATCGACAAGCTGGCGTGGGTGAACCGGCACTATTTGAAGGGCGCGGCACCGGATCGTCTCGCTCGGTTGTCTGTGCCGTATCTGCGGCAGCACGACTGGCTCTCTGACCCGTCGCCATCGGATCTTGCGTTCCTCGAGCGGGTCATCCCGGCGGCGGCCGCGTCAGTCGATCGGCTGGAGCAGATACCCGCACGATTGAAGTTTCTGTTCGACTACTCCGCGACGCGCGCGCTCGAGGATCCGAACGTGCGCACGGAGGCGTTGGGTTCACGAAGCGTCATCGATGCGCTTGCAGAGGAACTGAGCGCATCGAATCGCCTGCTCGACAAGGAGGCGTTTCGCGCAGCTGCAACGCGCGTGCGCGAGCGCACAGGACAGAAAGGGAAGGCACTGTTTCATCCGATTCGTCTGGCGCTCACCGGCGAACCAGAAGGACTCGAGCTCGATCTGGCTGTGCCAGCGATTGAAGCCGGAGCCGCGCTCGCGGCGTCCAATATCAAGCCGATTCTCGCAGCGGCCGAACGAGCGCGCCAGTTCGCGTCGGCGTTGAATCGTTCATGATCATTTACGGAATCAACCCCGTGCTCGAGGCGCTTCGAGCGGGGCGCGTGAAACAGTTGTGGATCGCGGAGCGTCGCGACGATCGGATGCGCGAGCTCCTCGCGTTTGCGACCACTCACGGCGTCAGCCCGCAACATGTCGCGCCCGACGTGCTGTCTCGTCGCGCACGCGGCGGCGTGCATCAGGGAGTCGTCGCAGACATTGACGATGCCGCAGAGTACAGCCTCGAAGACCTGGTGCGAGGCGCGGCGGGTCCGCCGCTGATCATCGTGCTCGACGGAATTGAGGACCCGCATAACCTGGGTGCCATTCTGCGTACCGCCGATGCGACCGGCGCGACAGGAGTCGTGGTGCAGACGCGACGATCCGCAGCGCGATCGGGCGCGGCAGCGAAGGCATCAGCTGGTGCACTGGCGCACGTGAAGATCGCGGAAGTGGTCAACGTCGCGCGATCGCTCGAGGAGTTGAAGGACCTCGGCGTGTGGACCGTAGGCCTGGCTGGCGAGGCGCCGACTCCGTACGATTGTGTCGACTTCACGTTGCCTTCGGCGATTGTTCTGGGCGCGGAGGGCGAGGGACTGCGTCGTCTGGTGCGCGAACGGTGTGATTCCCTGGCGTCCATTCCCATGAGCGGCCACGTGGGTAGCGTAAACGTCTCAGTAGCGGCGGGCGTTGTACTGTTTGAAGCTGTGAGGCAGCGAAGAAATGCCGGCCAGTCAGCGGGTTAGTTGAAATTCTGGTGAGTTTTGGCGGGGTTCGTGGACCATGCGGGCCGGTAGGATCGGGTAGGAGAAGGGCAGAGCCGGAACGGGCTGAGCCGACGCAAAAGGCGGGCTTGACGAGACTTGCCCCTCTGGCACGGGAAGTGCTATTATCTGCTCTTTGTCTGGCTGGCGTAGCTCAGTCCGGTAGAGCGCCTGATTTGTAATCAGGTGGTCGGGGGTTCAAATCCCTCCGCCAGCTCCATCGGCCCATCTCGCCACATCTTCAGGGAAGCACCGATCACACACGGATTCCGCGATACACGGTATCGATAAAAAGCGCCAGAGGGATTCATGGATCACGTCCGCGAGGGCGCCGCGCCCGACGCCGGATCGTGAATGTCTCTGACAAGTGAGTTTTCGGGGAGGTGGCAGAGCGGTCAATCGCAGCAGGCTGTAAACCTGCCGCCTTCGGGCTACGGAGGTTCGAACCCTCCCCTCCCCACCAACCTTCGCTCGCGCGGCCAACGAGCGCGCTCGCTGCGGTTGGCAGGCCAACCTTCCGGCGTGGGAGTGGGTGAGTGAGCGAGGGTTTAGTGCTGGCGGGCTTGCCCGCCGAAGTGCGAGAAGGGCGAAGCGGGCGAGCACGTAGGCGGGAGTAACTCAGTGGTAGAGTCACAGCCTTCCAAGCTGTTGGTCGCGGGTTCGATCCCCGTCTCCCGCTCCAACCTTCGCTCATGGATGCGGGCGAAGGTTGCCCACCGTAACGCAATGCGCGAGGGTGGGCCTTGCCATGCGAGTGAACGAGCTTCGGTTGGCGAGCCATCCTTCTCTTTTGGATGCAGGCGAAGGATACGACTCGGTACGTGCGACAAGTATGGGCAGGCCGACTTGTCGGCCGTAGCCCGACTAAGTCCGCCGCAGCGCGGGGCGCAAATGTGGAAGGGCGAAGGCCGATGTAGCTCAGTTGGCAGAGCGCGTCCTTGGTAAGGACGAGGTCACCAGTTCAATTCTGGTCATCGGCTCCATCCTTCGCTCGCCGCTTGAACGTGCCGGCCAGCTACGGATGGCAAGCCAGCAACAGTTAACGGGTGACAGAACAGAGAAGTAGACGCAGTCATCACTTCTAGAGCGAGCGAACAACGCATATGGCGAAAGAGAAATTTGATCGGTCCAAACCGCACGTGAACGTGGGGACGATCGGGCACATCGACCACGGGAAGACGACGTTGACGGCGGCCTTGACGAAGGTGGCGGCGGACAAGGGGTGGGCGAAGTTCGTGCCGTATGACGAAGTGGCGAAGGCGTCGGAATCGCAGGGGCGGCGCGACGACACGAAGATTCTGACGATTGCGTCGAGCCATGTGGAGTATGCGACGGCGAATCGGCACTACGCGCACGTGGACTGCCCGGGGCATGCCGACTACATCAAGAACATGATCACGGGGGCGGCGCAGATGGACGGCGCGATCCTGGTGGTGAGTGCGGTGGACGGGCCGATGCCGCAGACGCGGGAGCATGTGCTGCTGGCGCGGCAGGTGAACGTGCCGTATCTGGTGGTGGCGCTGAACAAGGTGGACGCGGTCGACGATCCGGAACTGCTGGACCTGGTGGAGTTGGAAGTCCGGGAGTTGTTGACGAGCTACAAGTTCGACGGGGACGCGGTGCCGGTGGTGCGGGTGAGCGCGCTCGGGGCGATCAATGGCGACGCGGCGGGCGTGGAGTCGGTGATCAAGCTGATGGAGGCGCTCGACAGCTACATTCCGCTGCCGGAGCGGGAGATCGACAAGCCGTTCATGATGCCGATTGAGGACGTGTTCTCGATCTCGGGGCGCGGGACGGTGGTGACCGGGCGAATCGAGCGCGGGCAGGTGAAGGTGGGGGAGGAAGTCGAGATCGTGGGCTTCAAGCCGACGGAGAAGAAGGTCGTCACGGGCGTGGAGATGTTCCGGAAGCTGCTCGACTCGGGGGTGGCGGGGGACAACGTCGGGGTGCTGCTGCGCGGGGTGGAAAAGGCGGACGTGGAGCGCGGGCAGGTGCTGTGCAAGCCGGGGACGATCAAGCCGCACACGAAGTTCAAGGGCGAGGTCTACATCCTGTCGAAGGAAGAGGGTGGGCGGCACACGCCGTTCTTCACGGGGTATCGGCCGCAGTTCTACATCCGGACGACGGACGTGACGGGGTCGTTGAAGTTGCCGGACGGCGTGGAGATGGTGATGCCGGGCGACAACACGACGATCACGGCGGAACTGCACACGCCGGTGGCGCTCGAAAAGGGGGCGCGCTTTGCGATTCGCGAGGGCGGCCGCACGGTCGGCGCCGGAACCATCTCGGAGATCATCGAGTAACCCATGCGAGACATCATTCAACTGGCGTGCGGCGAGTGCAAGCGTCGCAACTACAGCACGACGAAGAACAAGAAGAAAACGACGGAGCGGCTGGAGTTCAGCAAGTTCTGTCGCTTCTGCCGGAAGCACACGGCGCACAAGGAAAGTAAGTAGGTTCATAGGTCAGTAGCTCAATTGGTAGAGCATCGGTCTCCAAAACCGAGGGCTGGGGGTTCGAGTCCCTCCTGACCTGCCATCCTTCGCTGCGGGGGCTTCGCTGACGCGAGCTACGGATGGTGACCCAGGTCCAGCCTTTTCGAGGGAGCGGGTCCGCGACTTGTCCACCGTAGCGCGCAAGCGCGAAGGTGGAAGGTGGAAGCGGACGGCGAAGGGTTCGAGCGAAGAGAGATCAGAAAATGGCCACGATAGAGCAAGTCAAACCGGCAGGCGGGAGCGAAGGCGGCGGGATCACCGGATGGTGGTCGAACAGCCGTACGTTCCTGACCGAGGTCCGCAACGAAATGAAGCGGGTCACGTGGCCGGCGCGTAAGGAAGTCTACGCAACGACCGTCGTCGTAATTCTGACGTCGACCTTCTTCGGCTTGTATCTCTGGGGTCTCGATCTGGCGCTGAACGCAGCAGTGAACTGGATCTTCCGGCGTTTTGGTGCGGCATGACAGAGGTTGCGACCAAGAACTGGTACATCGTGCACACCTACTCGGGCTT
Organism: uncultured Acidobacteriota bacterium; assembly: GCA_963772955.1. GTDB lineage: Bacteria > Acidobacteriota > Vicinamibacteria > Vicinamibacterales > UBA2999 > Gp6-AA40. The sequence goes on from CAVYZF010000014.1 coordinate 206,886, forward strand.
CGAGAACAAGGTGAAGGAATCGCTCGAGCAGCGCGTCCAGGCCTATGGGCTCCAGAACGAGATCGGTGAAGTCCTCATTCCGACCGAGGACATCGTCGAGAAGCGCGGCGGACGTGAGGTGAAGAGCGCGCGGCGTTTCTTCCCGGGCTACATCCTCGTCGAGATGACGATGTCGGATAACGCCTGGCATGTGGTCAAGAACACGCCCAAGGTGACTGGCTTCGTCGGCGCGGGCACCAAGCCGACGCCGCTCAGCAAGGAAGAAGTCGAGCACATCCTCGAGCAGGTCAAGTCGGCAGCGGAGAAACCGAAGCCGAAGTACACGTTCGAGAAGGGCGATCACGTGCGTATCAACGAGGGGCCGTTCACCAGCTTCAACGGCGTGGTCGAGGACGTGAATCTCGATCGCAACACGCTGAAGGTGATGGTGACGATCTTCGGTCGCGCCACGCCCGTGGAATTGGACTTTTTGCAGGTAGAGAAGATCTAGGTCATGGCGAAAAAAATACAGGCAATGGTGAAGTTGCAGATCTCCGCGGGCAAGGCGACGCCCGCACCGCCGGTCGGCACCGCGCTCGGTCCGCACGGCGTGAACATCATGGACTTCTGCAAGAACTTCAACGCGAAGACCGCCAAAGACGACGGTCTGATTATCCCGGTCGTCGTGACGATCTACTTCGGATCGCAGCTACAGCTTCATCACCAAGACGCCGCCCGCGTCGGTGCTGCTGAAGAAGGTCGCGAATCTCGCGAAGGGCTCGCCTGAGCCGAACCGCAACAAGGTCGGCACGGTGACGGTCAAGCAGGTCGAGGACATTGCGAAGCAGAAGATGCCGGATCTCAACTGCACCGATCTCGCTGCCGCGGTGAAAACGGTGCGGGGAACGGCCCGATCCATGGGGATAGACGTAATCGGGTAGCTGAGGAGTTGGGTGGCTCGGTCGCTGGGGACCCCGGCAACCAAGCGACCGAGTTGACCGAGCTACCTATTGACAGTGGGAGGACAGCGAGCCTGTCCGTTAGCACCACAAGGAGGCACATGGCAAAGCACGGCAAGAAATTTACGGCGGCCGCGGCGCAGGTCCAGGACCGGCTGTACTCGATCGAAGAGGCGATTCCCCTCATTCAGAAGGTGAAGTTCGCCAAGTTCGATGAGACGGTCGAATTAGCCATGCGCCTGGGAGTCGACCCGAAGCACGCGGACCAGATGGTACGCGGCACGGTCGTGCTGCCCCACGGCCTCGGCAAGAGCAAGCGGGTTCTGGCCATCGCGGGCGCAGACAAGCAGAAGGAGGCGCAGGAAGCCGGCGCCGACTTCGTTGGCGGTGACGACGTCGTCGAGAAGATTCTCGGTGGATGGATGGACTTCGACGCGGTGGTCGCAACGCCCGACATGATGCGCGGAGTCGGACGCCTCGGGAAGGTACTCGGTCCACGCGGTCTCATGCCGAACCCCAAGACCGGAACCGTCACGCCGAACGTGGCGCAGGCGATCCGGGAAATCAAGGCCGGTAAGGTGGAGTTCCGCGTCGACAAGACCGGGATCATTCACGCGCCGGTTGGCAAGACGTCCTTTGCGTCGCAGAGCCTGATCGAAAACGCTCATGCGCTGGTTGACAGCGTCGTCAAGGCGAAGCCATCGGCGTCGAAGGGCAAGTACCTGAAGTCAGTCACCGTGTCCTCCACGATGGGGCCGGGCGTCGGCATCGACACCGGGCACATCGATGAGCGGCAGAAGGTCTAGGGGGAACGATGGCTGTAACCAAAGCTGAAAAAGAGCAACAACTTCAGGACCTGGCGACCGCGTTCAAGGCGGCCGACACGGCGATCCTCGTGGACTACAAGGGTCTCGACGTTCCAGGGGCGACCGAACTGCGTCGCCAGCTGCGATCGGCGAAGGCGCAGTATCGTGTCGTCAAGAACACACTGGCGAAGCGGGCCACGAAGGGCACGCGTCTCGAAGCGCTCGAGAAGCATTTCGAGGGAACGACGGCGGTCGCGTTCACCGACTCAGATGCCGTCGCGCTCGCCAAGACGCTGACGACGTTCATCAAGGCGACGCCGAAGCTGGTCATCAAGGCGGCCGTCGTGCAGGGGCAGGCCGTTCAGCCGGCGGCGGTCAACGACCTCGCCACGCTGCCTGGCAAGCCCGAGTTGTATTCGAAACTGCTGTTCCTGTTGCAAGCCCCGATGCAGCAGCTTGTGACGGTGTTGTCCGCAACGCCGCGCAATCTGGTCACGGTGCTCAACGAGGCGGCGAAGAAGAAGGAAGCGGGCGCGGCATAGGGCCGCCCCTTACGTCAACGTAGGGGCGGGTCTTCAGACCCGCCCGCCATCGGAGAGAGAGAAAACGAAATGGCCGAATTGAATCAGCAGCAGGTGGTTGACTACATCAAGGGCATCAGCGTGCTCGAGCTGTCGCAGCTCGTGAAGGCGCTCGAAACCGAGCTCGGCGTCTCGGCCGCGGCGGCGGTGCCGATGGCGATGCCCGGGATGGCGGCGGCTGGCGCGGGCGCAGCGGCCCCGGCCGAGGAGAAGACCGAGTTCAACGTCACGCTCACCGAGGTGGGTGCGGACAAGATCAAGGTCATCAAGGTCGTCCGCGAGGTCACCAGCCTCGGCCTCAAGGAAGCGAAGGATCTCGTCGAGAGCGCGCCGAAGCCGATCAAGGAAGCGGTCAGCAAGGACGAGTCCGAGGCGATCAAGAAGAAGTTCGAAGAGGTCGGCGCGAAGGTTTCGATCTCGTAGCGGAGTTGGAAACCAGGACCCGATTCCAGGCGTCCCAAGTGGTAAGCCCTCACAAGCTGCCCACTTAGGCCGGGATCGGGAGTTGATTGGCTGGCCCGCCTGCGCGACCACGCGCCAGGGCGGG
>CAVYZF010000015.1:0-358343 GCA_963772955.1 uncultured Acidobacteriota bacterium
TGGCGCGCGTCATCGCCGACGCAACCTCGGTCGACTGGTCGACCCGGACTCGCTGTTCGACGTGCAGGTCAAGCGCATCCACGAATACAAGCGGCAGCTGCTGAACGTGATGCGGATCGTGCACGAGTACCTGCGCCTTATCGAAGATGGTGTCGCGCCCGCCGTGCCCAGGACCTATATCTTCGCGGGAAAGGCAGCGCCCGGGTATTGGGCCGCCAAGCAGATCATCAAGTTGATTTGCAGCGTGGGCGAGGTCGTCAGCAATGACCGGCGCGCGAACGAGCACATCAAGGTTGTCTTCGTTCCCGACCTGCGCGTGTCGCTGGCCGAGAAGATCATTCCCGGAGCCGACCTGAGCGAGCAGGTGTCGACGGCTGGTTCAGAGGCGTCCGGTACGGGAAACATGAAACTCGCCATGAACGGCGCGTTGACGATCGGCACGCTCGACGGCGCCAACATCGAGATCCTCGAGGCGGTTGGCGCGGAGAACATGTTCATCTTCGGGCTGACCGCGGACCGCATCCAGGCGATGCGCGCGGACGGAACCTATCGACCGCGGGATCTGTATCGTCAGGATGCGCGCGTCACACGCATCCTCGATGCCTTCGACTCGAGCCTGTTTCGCTCGACGCAGCCGGGACGCTTCCACTGGATTGTCGAATCCATCCTCGACCACGGCGATCCCTATTTCCACCTTGCGGATCTGCCGTCATACCTCGAGGCGCAGCAGCGGGTCGACGACGTCTTCAGGCAACCGGCGGCGTGGGTGACGAAGGCCATCGTGAACGTCGCGCGAATCGGGAGGTTCTCGAGCGATCGAACGATCGCCGAGTATGCCAGGGACATCTGGGGAATTCGCAGCGTCTAGCGACGGGGTTGAACATGCTGAGCAGCGTCCTTCGCAGAAGCGGCGCCGGTTACTTCGCCGGCGTGGTGGGCGTGGCCGCCGTCACCGCCGCTGGCGCGCCGTTTCACGAGACGTTGGCTCACACGACCATCGCCCTGGCCTATGTGCTGGTGGTGCTGTTCGTCGCCACTTCATGGGGAAGCTGGCCGGCGGCGATGGCGTCCGCGCTCAGCATGCTCTGCTTCAACTTCTTCTTCCTGCCGCCAGTCTACACGCTCACCATCGCGGATCCGCAGAACTGGATCGCGCTGACGGCGTTTCTCCTTACGGCTGTCACCGCCGGCCAGCTCTCCGCACTCTCGAAGCGGCGCGCGGCGGAAGCGGAGGCCGTGCGGACCACCGCCAGGCTGGCGAGCGTCGGGAACCGAAGCCTGCTCGAGGCCAGCGTGGACGCCCTGGTCACGATGGGGGGTCGACGGCAGGATCGATGACGTCAACTCGGCGATCGTGACGCTGACCGGCCGCTCGCGGGCGAGCCTCATCGGCACCGAGTTCTCGGACTGTTTCACCGAGCCCGAGACCGCGCGGACGCTCTGTCGCGAGGTCCTGCGTGAAGGGTTTGTGCGTGATCGCCCGTTGGAGCTTCGCCATCGGGACGGACACCTGACCTCGGTCCTCTACAACGCCTCGCTGCATCGCGATGACACCGGGAACGTGATCGGAGTCGTCGCCGCGGCCCGCTCGATTTCCTTCGTCCGCCGGAAGGACCGGCACTGCCGTGGCGAACGCCGAAGCGGTGCAGCGTCTGAACCGCTTCGTGGGCTTCGCCGCGCTCCTCCCGATCGTCATCGGTGTACTCGGCTTGATTGGCTGGGCGTTCGAGATCGCGGTGTTCAAGAGCGTGATTCCGGGACAGGTGATCATCAAGCCCAACGCGGCGGTGGCCCTGGTCTGGTGCGGCGCGGCGCTGTGGCTGCTGCGGAGCCGTGGGTCGGAGCCTCCACGGGGCTTGCGCAGGCACGCTGGGCCGGACCCCGGCGGCGCTAGTCGAACTGGTGGGATTGTTCGGGGGGTCGGAACACGTGCTCGGCTGGGATCTCGCCCTCGATCAGCTGCTCTTCTTCGATACGAACCCCGGGGAAGCGTTTGGCAGCGTTCGTCCGGGTCTCATGGCGCCGATTACCGCGCTGGATTTTCTGCTTTCGGGCTCGCGCTCCTCCTGCTGGATCGCGGATCCCGACCTCGCCCGCCATGGGACCGGCGCAGGTCCTCGCGTTCGCTGCCAACACCTGCGCCATCCTCGGAATCCTCGACTTCCTCCTCGAATCACACACGTCCTACACCCACATCGCGCTGCAGACCGCCGTCGCGCTGTTCGTGCTCTCGTTCGGCGTCGCGTGCGCACGCACGGATTCGGGCCTCGGGGCGCTGCTCACCAGCGCCAGCTACGGCGGCATGCTGACGCGGTGGTTGTGGCCCGCCGCCATCATCGTGCCGCTGGTGATCGGCAGCGTGTCGTGGTTGGCCTTCTCCGCCGGTTTCCTCTCCGAATGGGGTGGCATCACGACGATGATCGTCGCGATGATCACGCTGCTGGCTGGTTCTACGGTATGGACGCCCAACGCATCGATTGCAGCGACGCCCAGCGCCGGCAGGCGGAAGGGTCGCTGCATCGACGGGAAGAAGAGTTGCGGGAGGCCCAGCGGCTCGCACGCGTGGGCAGCCGGTGGTGGGATCCCGCCACCGACACCGTGGCCTGGTCCGGAGGGGCCACCGTATCGCCGGCCGCGACCCGAAGATTCCACCTCCGGGTTTCAAGGCGCACGCGTCGTTCTACACGCCAGACAGTTTCGCGCGGCTCACCGCCGCGGTCGAACGGGCAATCGCCACCGGTGAGTCGTTCGGCCTCGAACTGGCGATGATCCGCGCCGCCGGCATCGGCCCGTTTGGTCACCAGCCGCGGCGAAGCCGAGCGCGATGCGGGCGGCCGCGTCGTCCTCGTGCGCGGCACCGTCCATGATGTGACGGAGCACAAACAGGCCGAAGAAGCGTTGCGCACGAGCGAAGCCAACTTGAACAGAGCACAGGCGATCGCGCACCTCGGGAGCTGGCACCTCGATGTCGCGCGAAATCAGCTCACATGGTCCGACGAGGTTTACCGGATTTTCGGCCTTCCCCAAGGCACCCCCCTCACTTACGAGTCGTTTCTCGCCGCGATTCACCCGGTGACGAAGACGCCGTCGAACCGCGTGGAAGGCCGCGCTCGGCGGCGCTTTGTACGACGTCGAGCATCGCATCCTCGTGAACGGTGCCCTCAAGGGGCGCGAGAGCGAGCCGAGCTCGAATTCGACGCCCAGCAGCATGCAATCGGAGGAACCGGAACCGTCCAGGACATCACCGAGCGGAAGCGCGCCCAGGAGGAACTGCTTCGGGTCAATCGTGCGTTGCGGGCGTTGAGTCTCTGCAACGAGGCCTTGATCCGCGCGTCGGACGAATCGGCATGGCTTCGCCAGGTCTGCGACATTGTCGTCGAGGCGGCAGGCTATCGCTTCTGCTGGGTCGGGTGGGCCAAGCCGACGAGGCCAGGACCGTGACGGCGGTGGCGCAGGCCGGGTTCGACGACGGGTAATCTGAAGACCATCGGCGTGACCTGGGCCGACACGACCGCGGGCGGGCCCACGGGGACGTGCATCCACACCGGAGAGAAGCAGCTGTGACGGACACCGGCTGCCGATCCGACGTCGCCCATGGCGCGATGAGGCGCTGAAGCATGGCTGCACATCAATGATACCGATTCCGCTGGCTGTTGACGCCGAACCTTCGGCACACTCAGCGTGTCTCCAGAGAGGCCGAAGCGTCCCGCAATGGAGAGGTCACGCTTCTGAGCGACCTCTACTCATGATGTTCGGCTCGGCGTAGCTCGACACTTGGCGCCCAGACCGAGCAGCAAGAAGGGGACCGAGGTTCGGACTTTGAATGCGGAACTGAGCAGCGCGTCCGTGCACGGACCCCGCCGATTAAGAAGCCGCCCGCGACAGCGAACGAGAAGATCGGTTCAGGATCCAGCCATGCTGCTGCTCACGCGAGCCGAGCCACCGATCTTCCCCCGGTTTGCAGTTCACGCCCTCGCCGTTCCGTCACAGCGCGTCGATGGCGATCCCTACAACTTCTTCAGCGCGGGAGCCAAGCGTCTCGACGTGATCGTCGCCGACGTCATGGGCAAGGCCTCCCTCCGGCTCTCGTCACGGCGGCGACCGAGGGCCGGATACCCTGGAGGCGTTGTCCCACCCTGACGGCCATGAGCCAGAGCGGGCCAGTTGCGGGAGCCAGGGAAATGGTCGCGCTGGCCCATGCGGACGTAGTTCACCGGCTGATGGATCTGGAGCTTCGTCGTTTGCTCAGCTACCACAGGTTCGACCTTGCCGGCGCATCTCGACCTGGTCGACTACAGCCGCCGGGATGATCGTGGTGCACAGCGCGCCACCGGCGCGTGCCCGATCCTCCCGCGCAACGACCTTTCGCTCGGGATCCGCCGGGCGAGATCTTCGACCAGATCACCGTCCCGTTCGGGCGGGAGATTGTTCTGCTCGGATCGGAATACCCAGGATATTCGCAACCCCGGCGGACTTCTCCGGCCCGGACCACCTCGCCGACTGCTGGCCCATCCGAATCGATCGCTCGATCCGCGAGCCCTCGTCGATGCGATCCGCACCGCGACCGCGGCGTTTCGCACAGTCCGATCGGCTGACCAACGACCTGACGTACGTCACCGTCAAAGGTCAGGACGTCCCGCAGCCGCTTGCTCGCAACGAGATCAGCCGCTTCGCAGCAGCCTCAACGACCTTCGCCACCGTGGATTCGTACGTGTCTGCCTCCCGGGCCGTTCCCGGCGACCGGCTCGACGAGGGCAACCATCACAACCTGGCTCGCGGTGGACGACAGCGGCGGACGTGGTCGCAGCATGCGTCTCGCGGCAACCCCCGATCAGCAGATTCGTTCGAAGCCGAACGTTTCCCCAACCGTCTCGATCCCGGCTCCATCGTCTGGGGGAACGTTCACCGCGCCGTTCCTCCGCATCACTCGACGGCTCTCGGGAGCTCTGGCTCTGGTGTCTACTCTTCGTCGCCCGGAGCGTTACAGGTGAGCTACTTCTCGCGCCGATCGCGGGCGAAACTCATTACGCTGGTGAAGACCACTCGCGGTCGCAGGAAGGATCACGATGGAGTGGTGCTGCGCGATTGACGGCGTGGCCGTCACGACATTCCCGGTGGAGGATCTCGACGCGAGCAACGCGGCGGAAGTTAAGCGTGGCATGACCCCGGTGATCGACTCCCATTCCCGGCTGGTGCTCGACCTCTCGCGCCTGCGCTTCCGTCGACAGCTCCGGGTTGGGTGCGTTCATCTCCTGCCTCCGCAAGCTGAACGCCAAGGGGGCGACCTGAAGCTCTGTGGTATGTCGAAGCAGGTGCGCGGCGTCTTCGAGCTCGTGCGCATGCACCGGATCTTCGACATCTGTGCGACCAGCGAGACACACTGCGCGCGTTCAGGTCCTCCCCTCCTGAGTCGTTCGGCAGGCGTGCGTTGGATGCGGGAGCTTCCAGGAAGCGTTTCAGACTGCCACCCGAGGTGCGCACCATCGGCGACAGGTCCAGCCCCCCATCGAGGGAAGCACCCTTCGGATCGGGGCGAGCGCCAGGCTCGGTGAGGCGGAAGATCATCATGGCCGAGGGGCTTCGCCGATCCAGCCGGCAGCCACGACATGATGACGGCTGCCAGGACGATGAACGAATCAGATCGATGAGCGCAGGGATCCGACGCATCGGACCTCGGCCAGCACCGCGCCAACCGGTGCGAATGGCGTGTTGATCCTCCAGGGTCATGACGATCGTGGCCGTCACCGTGCTCACCGGTCTGAGCATGATCGATGGTATGCGCGCGACGTCATCGACCGTCGTCGGTCGAGGTGATGACGTCGATGCGCTCATCGGCAGCAGGGCGTTGTACGGCGTACCACGATACATCGCGGCGTGCGGATGGCCGCCTCGTCCCTGGACGTCCATCACCGTCAGACCGACGACACCGGCGCGATCGAGGGCGGCGGCGACCTCGTTCACCTTGTCCGACCGAACGATTCCTCTGACCAATTTCGTCGTCCTCCACACCGCAGATCTGCTGCGAAGAATCGGCCTCAGATCTGGCGCCAGGGCGGGACAGTCCCGCGCGTCGACGACTCCATCGAACGGGACGCGCCGGGAAGCATCGCTGGTGGCCGGTCGTCGGACCGGCCTCCACGTACTCGACGTCAGGCCAGGCCGAGCGCCGTGATCATGACGTCAATGGCCTTAATGCCGACAAACGGCAGCACCACACCGCCCACACCGTAGATCAACAGGTTCCGTCGCAGGATCGCAGCGGCGCCCAGCGGCTTGTAGGTGATTCCGCGTGGGCCAGCGGAATCAACGCGATGATGATCACGGCGTTGAAGATCACCGCGGACAGAATGGCTGACTGCGGTGTGGCCAGCCGCATGACGTTCAAGGCGTTCAGCTGCGGAAACGCCAGGATGAACATGGCGGGAATGATGGCGAAGTACTTCGCCACGTCGTTGGCGATCGAGAACGTCGTCAATGCGCCTCTGGTCATCAGCAACTGTTTGCCGATCTCGACGATCTCGATCAGCTTGGTCGGGTTCGAGTCGAGATCGACCATGTTGCCGGCTTCCTTCGCGGCCATGGTGCCCGTGTTCATGGCGACGCCTACGTCGGCCTGCGCGAGCGCCGGTGCGTCGTTGGTGCCGTCGCCCGTCATTGCCACCATTCGACCGCCCGCCTGCTCGGTCCGAATCAGTTCCAGCTTGTCCTCGGGGGTTGCCTCCGCCATGAAATCGTCGACGCCGGCTTCCGCCGCGATGGCGGCGGCCGTCAACGGATTATCGCCGGTGATCATGACGGTCTTGATGCCCATCGCCCGCAGATGCGCGAAGCGATCGCGGATGCCACCCTTGACGATGTCCTTCAAGTGGACGACGCCGAGCACGCGACCGTTCTCCGCGACCGCGAGCGGCGTGCCGCCCTCGCGCGCAATCCGCTCCACCTGCCCTTTGATCTCAGGCGGGACACTGTTGCCGCCCTCCTGCACGAGGCGCTCGATCGCGTCGTACCGAGCCCTTCCGGATCTGCCGCCCGTTGAAGTCGATGCCTGACATGCGGGTACGCGCCGAGAACGGTACGAACACGGCCTCGTGCTTGCCGAACTCGCGTCCACGGATGCCGAATTTCTCCTTTGCGAGGACCACGATCGACCGCCCCTCCGGCGTCTCGTCGGCCAGGGAGGAAAGCTGCGCCGCGTCTGCGAGTGTCGCCTCGCTGATCCCCGGGGCAGGCCGGAACTCGGTCGCCTGCCGATTGCCCAGCGTAATCGTGCCGGTCTTGTCCAGGAGTAGCGTGTCCACGTCGCCGGATGCTTCGACCGATCGACCGGACATCGCGAGCACGTTGTGCTGAATGAGCCGATCCATGCCGGCGATGCCGATCGCCGAAATGAGCGCTCCGATGGTCGTCGGAATCAGACACACGAGCAGGGCGATGAGCACCGGAATCGGGATCTCCGTACCGGCGTAATACGCGAACGGCTGCAGCGTGACGACCACCAGCAGGAACACCAGCGTGAGCACGGCCAGCAGGATGTTCAGGGCAATCTCGTTCGGCGTCTTCTGCCGCTCGGCGCCCTCGACCAGGGCAATCATCCGATCGAGGAACGTCTCGCCCGGGTTCGACGTGATCTTGATCACGATCCAGTCCGACAGCACCCTGGTGCCGCCAGTCACGCCCGAGCGGTCGCCGCCCGCTTCGCGGATGACCGGCGCCGACTCGCCCGTGATGGCCGACTCGTCGACGCTCGCCACCCCTTCGGTGATCTCGCCGTCGCCAGGGATCATCTGGCCGGCCTCGACCCGGACGGTGTCGCCGGCCCGCAGGCTGCTGGCGTTGACGGTTTCGCGCTGGCCCCGCACCAGGCGCACAGCCGTCGTCTCGGTCTTCGCCTTCCGCAGTGTGGCGGCCTGCGCCTTACCGCGCCCTTCAGCCATCGCCTCGGCGAAGTTGGCGAAGAGCACGGTGAACCAGAGCCAGAAGGCGACCTGTCCTGTGAACAGCGGTCGTCCGCTCCCGTTGACCAGCTCCTGCACGAAGACGATCGTCGTGATGAGGCTGCCGATCTCCACGATGAACATCACCGGGTTCTTGATCTGCACCCGCGGATCCAGTTTCGCAAACGAATCGGCAATCGCTTGCCGGACGATGCTCGGATCCCAAATTGAAATCGTACGCGCTCTGTCTGCCATGATCGTGTCCTGACTGAACTACTGACTAGCGGTCGGTTTCGGCGCGCCGATGGCCGCATCGAGCGCCAGATTCAGCTCGAGCACGTTGACCCGTGCCCGGCCGAGAAATCCAAAGGTCGGCGGCTCCGTGTGCGCCTGAACGAGCTCGCGCACGCGGTCGATCGAGACGCCTCGAGCCGCGGCCACTCGCGCTGCCTGCAATTCCGCCGCTGCCGGAGGAATGTGCGGATCCATACCGCCGCCGCTCGCCGTCACCATCTCCGATGGCACCTGACCCGCGGTCACCTTCTCCTGTGCCGTCACGGCGTCGAGCCGTTCCTTGACGGCTTTCAGGTGATCCGGGTTCGACGGCCCGTAGTTGGTGCCGCCGGTCGAGGCGGCGTTGTAGTCCACGCCGGATGGCCGTGGCTGGAAGTAATCGGGCTGCGTGAACTTCTGCGCGATCAGCATCGATCCCGCGATGCTGCCATCGGCACGGCGGATCAGGCTGCCTTCGGCCTGCGAGCCGAACACTGCCTGCCCGACGCCCCAGATCACCACGTGGTAGACGCCGCCCAGAAGCACCATCGTCACGACGGTGAACAGAATCCCCTGCTTGATTTCTTTGAACATGATCGACTCCTACCGCAACGCCAGATGCTCGGCAATCGGGCCGAGGACCGCGACCGGCATGAACATCAGCAGGCCGAGAATGACGATCACCGCCCACAACGTGAATCCATAAGTTGCGCTGTCGGCCCGCAGCGATCCGGCAGTCTCCGGCGCGGCCGGTTTGGCGGCCAGCGCGCCGGCCAGCGCCAGCGGCGCGATGATCGGGATGTAGCGTGACAGCAGCATCACCAGGCCGCAGGCGATGTTCCAGAACGGCGTGTTGTCCCCCAGCCCTTCGAATCCTGAGCCGTTGTTGGCGGCCGCGGAACTGAACTCGTAGAGCATCTCGGAGAAGCCGTGCGGGCCCGGGTTCTTGAGCCAGGCGAGCGCGCTGCCCGGGTCGGCCGTGGTGGCCCAGACGTAGCAGGCGATCGCCGTGCCGACGAGAATCGCCAGCGGATGCCAGAGCAGGGCGAGGCTGGCCAGCTTCATCTCTTTCGCCTCGACCTTCTTGCCGAGGAATTCCGGCGTGCGACCGATCATCATGCCCGCCACGAACACGGCGACGATGATGAAGATCAACATGTTGATGAAGCCGACGCCGACGCCGCCGAAGATGTTGTTGAGCCACATGCCGGTGAGCGGCATCAGCCCCGCGAGTGGCGTCAGCGAGTCGTGCATCGCGTTGACCGATCCGTTCGAAGTCACGGTCGTCGTGACGGCCCAGAGCGCCGAGAGGCCCGCGCCGAAGCGGACTTCCTTGCCTTCCATCGATCCGGTCGACTGGTCGACGCCCATGCGCGCGATCGCCGGGTTGCCGCCGGCCTCTTGACTCACCGCAAAGGTCACCATCGGGACATACAGCGCCAGCATCACGGCGAAGACCACGACCGCGAGCTTGCGCCGGCCGACCATGTAGCCGAGTGTCCAGACCATGGCCATGGGGATGATCGTGATGGACCAGGTCTCGGCCAGGTTCGACAGTGGCGTGGAGTTCTCGAACGGATGCGTCGAGTTCGGGCCGAAATAGCCGCCGCCATTCGTACCCAGTTGCTTGATGGCCACCATCGGCGCTACCACGCCGCGCGCAATCGCCTGCTCGGCGCCTTCGACGGTGGTCGCTTTCGCCGCGCCCTCGAAGGTCATCGGCGACCCCTGCCACAGCAGCACCAGGCCGACGAGCACGGCGAGCGGCAGGAACAAGCGAATCGTCGCCCGCGTGAGGTCCACGTAGAAGTTGCCCAGCGTCTTCAACCGGTTACCGGCGAGACCGCGGATGATCGCGATGCACGCCGCGACACCAGTTGCCGCGGTCACGAACTGCAGAAACGTGATGGCGAACATCTGCGAGAAGTAGGACAGGCCCGTCTCCCCGCTGTAGTGCTGCAGGTTCGTGTTCGTCGTGAAGCTCGAGATCGTGTTGAACGCGAGCGTCGGCTCCATGTTGCTGATGCCGTCGGGATTCAGCGGCAGATACTGCTGGAGCGTGACGATCGTCCACGTCGCCAGCCACATGAAGATGTTCGAGATCAGCAGCGACATCGAGTACTGCTTCCAGTCCTGCTGCTCGTCCGCCTTGACCCCCGTCAGTCGAAGCACGAGCCGCTCGATCGGCACGAGGACCGGATCGAGGAACGTGCGCTGGCCGGTGAACACGTGGAACATGTACCGGCCGAGCGGCAGGCTCGTCGCGATGGTGAAGAGAATCGTGAAACCAATGGCGATGTATTCCGTGCCCATGGGCGCCTCAGAACTTTTCCGGTCGCAGCATCGCGTATACCAGGTACACGAACGCGGCGACACTCAGTAACAACGACAACAGAGTCATGGCTTCACCTACACGCGATCACAAAGCATGACGAACCCGATCATGGCCGCGAACGTCGCGAGCCCCAGGACTACCATCCCCACAGTCAACATGACGTGCGTCCTTTCAGTACGTGAACCCGAAGCCGATGGACCCGATCACGCGCGACGACTCGCCGCCGTTGAACGCTTCCGTCGTCTCGCCAAGCGCCTGATACTCCACACCGCCGTGCACGTTCCACGCGCCAAAGCCGGTTGTGCCGCCAAGCGGCACCGTGGCGATGCCCGCGATGCTGAAGAACCCGAACGTGTGGTCGACGCCAGCCAACTCGTAGTAGTCACCGAGGCTGAAGCCAGCCTTGATTGGGAACGCGAAGCCGAATCTCGGCGCCGAGTAACCGGGCGCGGCGCCGATTTCGAGATAGGTACCGGCGTTCAGGCCGCCATCCGCCTGGCCATTGGTCAAACCATCGAGCTCTGTATCGAACTCCTGCGCCAGAATGACGTACGGCTTGAACGCGGCCTTACCCAGATAAGCGCTATCGTCTGCGCCCAGCTTGAACATGAACTCTTTGACCGTGCTGTACGAGTTGTTCGGGCTCGTATACGCCGTGTACGTCGTGGTGAATGTCACGCCCTTGCCGAAGCCCAGGCCGAGCGCGGCGTAGAAATCGGATTCGTACCACAGCTTGCCGCTGGGGCCATCGCTGCCCGTGTCGCCGGTATGAAGGCTGTTCCACGTGCCAACGTTGACGCCGGCGCTCTTGAGACCACCGTCGCCGGAAAATGCAGCGAAGCCCAGATCCAGAGCGGGCCACATGGCGACACCGGTGGAATGCTGGCGGATACCGCGGAACATATAGGTGCTGACCGTATCGAAACTCGCGGTCACCGTCATTTTGCCGGGATTGGGATCAGCCGGCGCCGATATTTGCGCCGACGCCTCTGCTGTCCACAACAACCCCACGACGACCAACGCGACCTTCGTCACTCTCGTATTCATGTCTCAATGATGCGGGCGGTTCACGTAAGAAAGCGCTCAAGAGTCCATAAAGAGTTTGTAAGCAGAAAGTCATAAAGAGTCTGTAAAGACGCGCGCGGACAACGAGTTCCGGGCGGTAGCATGAGGCGATGCCTGAGAGAGCTCGCCCGACTGGCGAACAGATGCTCGCCAAGCTCCAAGCCGATCAACGTGCCCGGCTCCGGATCTACATCGGTGCCGCGCCTGGCGTTGGGAAGACCTACTCGATGCTCGAAGACGCGCACGCATTCAGGCGCGAGGGCGTCGACGTGGTCGTCGGCTTCGTCGAGACCTACGGTCGCACCGAGACCGACGCGCAGATTCGTGATTTGGAAATCGTCCCGAGAGGGCAAATCGAATATCGCGGCGTCGTGCTGGAAGAGATGGACGTCGAGGCGATCCTTCGCCGCCGCCCGCAACTCTGCGTGGTCGACGAACTCGCGCACACAAATGTGCCCGGCAGCAAGCACGAGAAGCGCTATCAGGACGTCCTCGAACTGCTCGATGCCGGCATCGGCGTACTGACGGCAGTCAACATTCAGCACCTCGAGACGCTGAACGACGCCGTCGGACGGGTGACCGGCGTGCGCGTCCGCGAGACGGTCCCCGACACGTTCCTCGATCGCGCCGACGAAGTCGTGAACGTCGACGTCACCGTGCAGGAGCTCCAGAGCCGACTACGACAGGGCAAGGTATACAAGCCGGAGAAGGTCGAACAGGCACTCTCGAATTTCTTCCGTGAAACGAATCTGTCGACGCTGCGCGAGTTGGCCCTGCGGGCAGTGGCGGATGAAGTTGGTGAGAAGGCCGCGTCACATCGCCAGCGCGAGGGGTTGGAGCCGGCCCTCATCCCCGAGCGTGTGATGGTGTGTATGAGCTCGAGCGCCGATGCACCACGCGTCATCCGTATCGGGTCGCGCATCGCCGGTCGTCTCGGAGCGCGGTGGTATGCCGTCTACGTGGAGACCCCACGAGAAGCACCTGGCCGCATCACCCCTGGCGATCGTGATGCGCTGCAACGAAATATCTCACTCGCGGAAAGCCTGGGCGCGACGGTCGTGCGCGTCAAGGCTGATCAACCGGCAGATGGTCTGATCGAGTTCGCCAAGCGGGAAGGGATCACGCACGTGATCTTCGGGCAGACGGCGCGCAGCCGGTGGGAGATTCTCCTGAAAGGCTCGACGCTGAATCGCTTCCTCGAGGAAGTACGGGACGCGGCGATCCAGGTAGTTCCCCTCAGCGACCCCTCCGGTTAGCCTCGCCAGCGGATTGTGTTCCAACCCTCTCTGAGTGGCGTTATAGGGAGATAGAAAGGCTCCCCCATGTCTGACATCCTTCAGCTCGCCATCATCGAGCTGGTGAAGTATTCCGTCCCCAGGGCGGCAGACGCCGCGATCGAACAACTCAAGGCGCTGCGGACCCAGCTCGACCTTCAGAACGAAGAGTCGGACGGACAATCGTTCCCGACCGCTGCTCTCCTCGGACTTGGCCAGTGCGGGACCAACGTGTGCCTCGCCGTCGCGGAGCAACTCCGGCGCGCGCGCGACAAGAAGGCGGAAACCAAGCCCGGGAGTGTGTTCAGCGCGCTTGGCGAGCAATGGCAGCGCTGGACCGGGACCGATCAGGACAAGGCGCTCTACCTCTTTGAGCCCGTCATTCTCCTTGCGGACCTCGACCAGGGACAGGTCCAGAGCGTGACGCGATCGAAGCGTCTGTCCAACTACCCGCGCTGCCTGTGGGTCGATCTCGACTGGCTCCTCCGCGGCGGGGCGGGCAACGTGCCGCAGGCCGCTCAGTACATGACGCGCGTCGCGCTCAAAGTCCCGTACGAGGCGCTGCAGGACGTCGACTCGGTGCCGTTCACGTCATGGAAGACGACGCGATCGTTCTTCGTCGACTCAGCGGGCGCGAAAGAGAACCAGACACGACTGACCTTCTTCCTGTTCAGCACCGGCGGCGGAACGGGTTCGGGCATGAGCATCGAAGTCGGCACGGCTCAGGGGTTCCTGACACACAAGCGGCAGAAGGAGTTGACGAAGGCGCCCTCAGGGAGTCCGGGCGCGTCGCTGCTGGCGAAAACCGGCCCGCTCGAGGCGTGCTGCTCTATCGGCCTCGGGATCATGCCCGGCCGCACGCAAGAGATCGACGCACAGGCGCTCAACACCGGTCGCGTGCTCTGCAACTACCTCGCTCGATTCGGGCGATTCGCCAGCGTCTACGATCGAAAAGAACTCAGCGAAACGACGTGGCCTCCATTCGACGCGTTGTTGCTCGTCTCGAACGAAGTCGTCGGATTCCTCCAGAGCGAAGCGTCTCTCATCCCCTCTCAGGAGGATGCTGAGCGCGCGGCCAATCAGTACATCGCCCAGCAGATCTTCGGCGTCCTGATGGCGCAGTCACTGCCTGAGGATTTCGAGGACCACCAGGAATGGAACCTCGGCTCCCCTGACGGCGACAAGCGCACGGTGAAGCCCGCAGCCGTTGAATCCACACCGACGATGGTGGACATGACGGAGTTCCGCAGGCTCGACCCCGCGGACCTGAAGAACAGCCTCAGCGGAATCAGTGTGGTCGCACACGCGCAGTGCGCGGTGAACGGCGAATCGTCAGAGGTCGATTTCGACGAACTGCTCTATCGCGCCTTGTCGCTCCCGCGTGGCTCCCACCAGGGAGATTGGATCGAAGGCATCTCGGTCTGTCCACTGGCGACGAAGCAGGCGTATGAAGAAGTCATCGCGCGTTGCTCGTCGGACAAGAGCGTCGGCCGTCGCGTGCTCGCGGCACTCCCACTCTTCCAACGTGCACGGAGCGCCGTCACGATCCTGTCCGCCCCCGAGGGCTGGATCATGCAGCGCCGCAACGTCGAAGCCGTCAAGAAGGCCATCGAAGAACTGCTGCCGAACGCCTCTCCGAGACGACTCGCGC
This sequence comes from uncultured Acidobacteriota bacterium, assembly GCA_963772955.1. Taxonomy (GTDB): domain Bacteria; phylum Acidobacteriota; class Vicinamibacteria; order Vicinamibacterales; family UBA2999; genus Gp6-AA40. Next base: position 14,533 of record CAVYZF010000015.1, read on the forward strand.
TCCTGCGCGGCACGACGAAGAACGTGACGCTCAGCCTGTTCATCTGCCAGAGCGGCATCCTCGCCGGAGAAACGCTGGCGCACTTCATCGGGTATCTGCAGAACGCCTTCTGCAGGCCTGGCGTAGACGTCAACGCGTTTCGACGCGACGTGTTCGCCTTCGTCATGAACGACCTCGGATCCGAAACGGCTGAGGTGTTCACGCGGATCTCGAACAGCCTGCTCGACATCGAATCGCCACGCTTCGTGGTCGTCGGCGGCGACGGCCGGATGGCGGCACGCAGCACGGAGCTCGAAGGGTGGGGTCAGACCCTCCTGGGCAGTCGGCTCGAACTGGAGTCCGTCTTCCTGACGAAGAACGACTGCCTTGACGCGCTCGATGCCGCCCGCATGTGTGCGCGCTATGCCGGCCCGAGCGAGGTCAACCTGTCCGAGATCGACGAGATTCTGCTCCGTGGAACCGGCGCGAGCTTATAGTTCTCCGGATGCGGTCGCCCCGTCTGCCTGGCGCTGTGCGCTTCTACCTCGCCTTCTCGGCGATCGTCCTGATGCTGGTGGCGTTCGAGGCCTTCCTCACGTCGCTGCCATTCGCCGACGCAATCCCCGACTACGCACAGCAACTGCAGCAGCGACAGCTCGACTCGTATTTCGAAATGATTCAGCTGCTGATCACACTAGCGACCGTGACCATCGGTGGCATCACCGGGTACGTGATCAAGGGCGACAAGGCGACGGGACTTTCACATCAACAGCTGCGCCGCGTGGTCGCCAGTTGGGGCTTGTGCGCCGCGTCGTTGTACTTCGGGTATCTCGCGTACCAGCAGGCCGTGTGGATGCTGAACAACGGCTTCTTCAATCCCGCCAACCCGCGCATCTGGATTCCTACACGCGCCCAGTTCTGGAGCTTCCTCGCATCCGTCGTTGTCTTCGCGGACTTCGTCTACATGAGTTTGCAGGTCACTGACGCGCATCACGCAAGGAAGTCGTCATGAAGCTCTCGGCATCGGCCGCCTGCATCGCGTTCGCGTTGTTCGTTCCTTCCTCCGATCGCGTGGGCGCGCAGTCCGATGGAAGCGACGTTCAGGTCACCGGTGGTATCTCCACGGCGTCGTTCGCGACACCGGAGGGAAAGATTCAGGTGCACGTCTCGTCGGACGCGGCCCCGGGCGACACCATCTCGGGCGTTGTGCTGGCGGAGCCTGCGGGCACAACTCCGCAGGAGCAGCAGGCGAACCTCGGGACGTTGAGCGGCCTCGTCGTCGAACTGGAGGGACAGCCGACGAAGGTGGCGTCGAAGCAATACGAATGGACGGTGCCGGTCGCACTCCGTGTCGGGCGCGCGATTCTCACGCTGCGGCGACCTGATGGCCGGGTGGTGTCGCAGGTGCCGGTTCCGATCGATCCGCAGCCTCCGCTTCCCCGCGGCGCTGGCCAGACCGACGTTGCGTTGCCATCCGACCTTCAAGTCGGCCGGCCAGTCACAATCCGCGGCCGCTTCGACGGTTCGCTTCGTGGCAAGACCATCGATGTAGGAGGCACTCCTGCCGAACTCCTCGCTGCGTCTCCAAGGCAAGTGGTCTTCCGTACGACGCAGCCGACGTTCGGTGACGTGCCGATTCGCTTCACTGACAGCGGACGGACAACCGATGGCACGACCCGGGCGATGGGCGTGCGTTTGACTGCTACGAGCACGCAGTTGCTGAAGGGTCAGCGCGCCACGCTCACGACGACGGTCACTGGACTTGGTGGCATCACTGAACCCGCCACGCTCATGTTCAAGAACCTCTCGCCCACGACCTTGCAAATCGAAGGGGGATCGCCTCGGATCACCATTCAGCCGCGCGACGTGAAGGGCGATGGCACCTACACTGACTCGCGCCGGCTGACCGGGATCCAGGCCGGAGGCTTTCAAATCGTGGCGTCAGTGACGCGACCGGCACTGTCACGATTCAACGTGCCGACCACCATGAAGACCATCGTGGATGCGTGGGAGATTCGCGCGCGATTCCGAATCGCTCCTGACGCGTTCGAGGCGATCCAGAAGTCGATAATGGAGGCGCGGCGTCCGCTCGACGACTTCCTCCGACAGCAGGAAATGAACGGCGCAGATGCGCAGATCTGTCTTTCAGGCCCTGCTCTCGCACTACTGTTACGACCTCCGCGACAACCGTTTGTCATCTGCGCGAGGCACGGCAGAGTTCATCACACGTCAACCGGTCATGCTCGCGGCACTCAGGCAGCAACCCGCCGCACCAACCGAAGTGACCGCCAATGAAGTACGTCGATGGTCGTTCACGCAGTTCCTGTCGGATCTCATCGCGCGTGCCACGTCGCAGTCGATCGGGTACCTCTTCGTCACCTCCACTCCCGAACGCGCGGGAATCACGATCGACGGCCAACGGAAAAGCGAAGTCACGAATCGCCGCTTCGTCACCACCGTCGGCACGCACGAGGTCCAGGTCGGCCGCGCGACGAAGCCTTGCCGGGTGAACATCGCCATCAGCTCGTTGCAAACCAGCGTCGTCACCTGCGAATAGCCGCGCCTCTGACAATCCGACGGGGTCTGACCCCGCACAACTGCAGCTCAGCTCCCGTTGACGGCGAAGTCGTTCCAGGTGTGGAGCGCGTAGTACAGCGGCGTGTGATCGAGCAGCGCATCTGGCAGCGTGATCTGGATGTTCTGCCGCGACAGGTTGACGATGTCGAGGAACATGCGGCTGCTGCCGAACACGTCCTGAACGAAGTGCGTGACCGTGGGCTCGATCGTGCCGACGTGGCCATCCTTGTTGATCCAGCGCAGATGGTTGACGTGAGTGTAACGGCCGTTCGGAAACGCGATAACCTCTGACGGTACGTGCGTGACGACATCATGATCGTTGACGTAGCGAACGCTGCGCTCGACGAGCTCGCCGTCGAAGTGCCCGGCGAAGACGCCGTTGCCCACTCGCGGCGACCCGAATGTGTAGACGCCTGCGGCAGACGCGCCCCGGCGAAAGGCAGCCAGCGTTGCGAGCGCACCACCGAGACTGTGACCCGTAAACCAGACCGGGCGATCCTTCAGCTGATTCAATGCGGCCTCGAGCGGTTTCCAGATCGGCCCGAGCGCCTTACCGAATCCCTGGTGAACGTGGCCGACGTCCCACGGCTTCGCTTTCAGCAGGACATCGCTGAACAGATCCTGCCAGGCATCTGGTTGCGTTCCCCGGAACGTGACGATCGCGAAGCTCGGGCACGTCGCCAGATAGCAATCCGTTCCACCGCCGGCGAAGACCTCGCACGATTCCATCTGCGCACGTGACCGGAAGACGTCGCGGACAGCGTTGGCGTCGTGGTTGTAGGCGATCCAGGCAGAGTCGGCCAGCCACCACGCGTTGACACGCGACCAACTGGTGGCGGCGGGAATGAACCGATGGGTCGCAGCATCCTCGAACGCGACATACTTTGTCGGGTTGCTCTCTGGGTGAATCAGCAATTCTCGCTGGAGCTCGAACGAAGGGTTTTTCGGAAGGTCCTTTTTCGTCAGCATGCCCGGGCAGAATAGCACCCTGTTCGAACTAGAATCAGCTCGATCGGAGGGAATTGATCGTGAAGACGATGTCTGCCGCGTGTGTCGTGGCCACTGTTGTGGCAGTCGTACTACTGGGGACGGGCGCGACCGGAGTCGTGAACGCGCAAGGCCGGGGCGGCCGCGGCGCGGCACCAGCCTCAGGAACGGTCGAGAAGATCGTTGTCCACGGCAAATCGCTCGAAGGCAATCTCGAGGGCGACTCGCCCGATCGCGAAGCGACGGTCTACCTTCCCCCGACCTATGCGAGCGATCAGTCCCGACGCTTCCCCGTCATTTACCTGCTGCACGGGTACGGCGGACGAGAAGACACGTTCACTGAGCGGCTGGCCAGCCTGCAACAGAGCAGCGACACGCTGGCGGCGGCTCAGGGCTTCAGTTCCGCGATCGTCGTCACACCGAGTGCCTACACGCTCCACAAGGGCAGCATGTATTCGAACTCACCGACGACCGGCGATTGGGAGCGCTTCGTCGCCGACGATCTCGTCGCATACATGGACACCCACTACCGCACGCTCGCCAATCGCATGAGCCGTGGGCTGGCGGGACATTCGATGGGTGGTTATGGTGCGCTTCGCATCGGCATGAAGCGGCCGGATGTCTTCTTCAGCCTCTATCTCATGAGCTCGTGCTGCCTGGCGGCGAACCGCAATCCGAATCCGGAGTCGATGGCGGCGTCTGACGCGATTCAGACGCGCGAACAGGCCGTAGAGGCGGCCAGCGGTCGCGGCTTCGGTCCATCGGTCAACCTGGCGTCGGCAGCCGCGTGGTCACCCAATCCGAAGAACCCTCCGCTCTTTCTCGACCTTCCGATCAAAGACGGCAAGGTTCGCGCGGACATCGTCGCGAAATGGGTCGCCAACTCACCGCTCGAGATGCTCGAGCAGCACGCCGACAACCTCAGAAAGTACTACGCGATCGCGATTGAGATCGGGACGTCCGACGGACTGCTGGCCTCGAACAAGCAGCTGCACGAGGCGATGATGCGTCTGCGAATTCCGCACGACTATGAGGAATACGACGGCGATCACACCAACAAGGTCCGCGAACGCATCGAGCGGAACGTGCTGCCGTTCTTCTCGAAGAACCTGGCCGCACCGGCGAACCCGACGTCGCCGTTACCGGGCAGCACACACTGACGAGAGGAACCTGCGATGAAGAGACTGGCGGCAATTGCGATAACCGCGTCCGCGGTGTTGATGGCAGGCAGCGCTGCGCACGCCGACGTCACGCTGAACTCGGTCCGCGTGGCCGGCATGGACACGGTGGCGCTGGCGAAGTTCTATCAATCTGCGTTCGGCATGTATGAGGTCAACCGGATCGACGTGCCTGGCGGACCTGAGATCTTCGTCAACTTCGGCGCCTCCGCGGAAGCAGCCAAAGCCAACAAGGGTCTTCCGATCGTCCTCATGCACCGCGACTCGGACGCGGTAAAGGATCCCATCGCGCACGTGATCCTGAACGTGACCGACATGACGGCAACCGTTGCGGCTCTCAAAGCCGCCGGCGGCACAATGGACGGCGAACCGCGTCCCTTCCGCAACACCGGCATCGTCATCGGCATCGCGACCGATCCGGCTGGTAATCGTGTCGAGCTGATTCAAAGGGCTGCGGCATCCGGCCGCTAACGGCAGAAGGAGCTGGCGATGAGGATGGGACTCGCGTCGATCGTGCTGGTCGCAACGCTTATCGCTCAGGCTCCGTCGCAGGCAGCGGGGCCGCGCATCGCGCCGATACCGGAGAACCAGCAAAGCGCCGAACAGAAAGCGCTTGCCGAGCGCTTCGCGTCGTCCGCGATGCGCAATGCCGTCGCCACCTACCTGAATCATCCGTTGCTCGCTGAGCACATCCTGCCATTCGAGCACTACGTCTCGAACGATTCGGGACTCCCCCCTCGAGACCGTTCGCTGCTGATCCTCCGCACGGCGTGGCTGACACGCTCCGAGTATCTCTGGGCGCATCGAGTGGGCGCGGCGCGACAGGCTGGCGTGACGACCGACGAGTTGCAGACGCATTGCCGAAGGCCCTGGAGCGAATAGATGGGACGCGTTCGACGCGACGTTGCTTCGCGCAGCGGACGAACTGCACGTCGATTCGTTTGTCTCTGACGCGACGTGGCAGGCGTTGAGCGCGCGCTACAACACGAACCAGCTGGTGGACGTTGTCGACACGGTCGGGACGCTCACGATGCACGCAGGGGCGTTCAATTCGCTCGGCCTCGAGCTCGAGCCGGGACTGCTGCAACGGCTTCCAACTGGGATTCCGCACGCAGTAGCAGCCACACGAACGAACGTGCGGCTGCTGGGGCGGGAGCCACGCATTCCACCGCTCGAGCCCAGGGACTGGACGCCCGAGCAACGGAAGCGATTCGATCCCAACGGAACCGGTCAGCGCGCCGCAAATGTCTTCGTCACGTTCGTGCGCAATCCGCCGGCAGATCGCCTGCGCGGCCCCATCAACCAGCACATTCTCAATTCCACGACGCTGTCCGTCCGCCAGCGCGAGACGCTGCTGATGCGGATCGGCGTGCTGTGCCGCTCGGAGTACGAGTGGGCGGCGCATTCGAGGCTGGGACGACGTGCGGGGATGACCGACACCGACGTCGCCCGCATCGTGGCCGGACCTGACAGTGGTGGAGGCGATCCGCTCGAGGTCGCTCTGATTCGCGCGACTGACGAACTGTATCGGGACGATCGAGTGTCCGACCAGACGTGGGCCGCGCTCGCACAGGGACTCGACACGAAACAGTTGCTCGACGTGCTGATTGCAGTGGGTGGCTACCGGGCCACGTCGATGGCGATCAACAGCGCCGGCGTGCAGCTCGACGCCAACATGGCGGACTTCCGCTTTCCGCCGGAGTTGCGTTAAAAAGCATTAGTGGACATTTCATTCCAGCGAGCAGTCGATCGATATGTGGGCGTGCCGATCTGCGCGCTCTTCTCGCTGATCGACGGGCTGCTTCCGCCCGCCCGGCCAAGCGCGCCGCCGCGCCGCATCCTCGTCATCCTGCTGTCAGAGATGGGCAGCCTGGTCCTCGCGCACGCGATGTTTGCGCGGCTGAAGAAGAAGTATCCAGGCGCGTCCATTCACGCGCTGGTGTTCAGCAAGAATCGCGAGGTGCTCGATCTGCTCGGCGTGATGCCGCGAGAGAACGTGCTGACGGTCAGCGACCGATCGCTGACAGAGTTCATCGGCGACGCGTTTGACGCCGTACGCGCAATGCGCAGGCTCGCCTTTGACGTGGTCATCGACTGCGAGTTGTTTGCGCGCGTCAGCAGCATCTTCTCGTTCCTGTCCGGCGCCCCGGTCCGCGTCGGGTTCTTTCGCCACACGCAGGAAGGTCTCTATCGCGGCACGTTCATCAACCGTCAGGTGATGTACAACCCCTACACGCATCTGACGCAGCAGTTCGTCGGGCTGGCCGACGCCATCGACTCACGCACGATTCCGGTTGCGAAGGACGCCGTTCTTCCGGCTCTCGATCCGCCGCCGCAACTGCAGTTCCCGGCCGCCGAGCTGGAAGAGGTCTTCGCGCGACTGGACGCCGACTTCCCCGAGGTTAAAGGGAAGAGCCTCGTCCTCGTGTCGCCGAGCGGTGGCATCCTGCCAATTCGTGCCTGGCCGATCGAGCACTATCGCGCGCTCTGCACCAGTCTCCTGGCCGACGGCCTCGCGGTGGCCGTCATCGGCCTTCAGGGGGACAAGCGATTCGGCGAAGATCTCGTTGCGCACTGCCAGAGTCCGCATTGCGTGGACCTGACCGGCTACACGAAATCAGTCCGGCATCTGCTGGCACTCTTTCATCGCGCGTCTCTGCTCGTGACCAATGACGGAGGACCAGGCCAGTTCGCCGCCATCACACCGGTGCCTACGATCATCCTGTTCGGGCCGGAGACGCCAGTCCTCTACGGCACGCTGTCGAAGAACTCGCACTGCTTCCATCTCGGTCTCGCGTGTTCGCCATGCCTCACGGCATACAACCATCGCACCTCGCCGTGCGACGGCGACAACCAGTGCCTCAAGCGCATCACGCCCGAGCAGGTGCTCGCTCGAGCGCGGCAGATGATGACGGCCGAACCGGCATGGCGGACGTGACAGAGACGCGCAGCGCGCCCGGGCTCTTGATGTTGTACGGGCTCGCAACCATCCTGGCGGTGTTCACCTATTTCTACAGTCTCGACAGTCAGCACATCCCGAAGAACGGCGACGAATATCCTTACGAGCACATCACTCGCATGACTGCGGCGAACGGTCACTGGCTGCCGCTGCAGTCCGAGTTACGGGAACTCCGGTACACCAAACCGCCGCTGCTCTTCTGGCAGGGCATCACGTCGACGGATTGGGGGGCTGACTGGTCGCTGTGGAGCCTGCGCTGGCCCAGCGTGATCTACACGCTGCTCACGGCAGCCATGGCGTTCGTCCTTGGCTGGAGGTTGTCAGGCCGACTCGAACCGGGCTTCGTTGCGCTCCTGACGTTTCTTGCGTTCTTCAGCACGTATCGCTACGGCCGCCCGTTTCTCACCGACTCGCCGTCTGTCTTCTGGCTCTTCTTGCCGTGCGTCATCGCGCTTGTTGGCCGAGACAGGATTCTCGATTCGCGCGTGGGCATACCCTTTGTGCTCGGGACGCTTACCGGGATCGGTCTTCTCTATAAGTCATTCGCGCTGCTGCTGCCGGTCGGTCTCTGGTTCGCGTGGTCGTATCTGCGCCGGCGCCGCTACGACCTCGCAACGTTCCTCACGCGCGATGCCAGCAAGCTCGTCATCCTCGGCGTCGTCGCGCTCGCGATCTTCAGCCTGTGGTTTCTGCTCGATCCCGATCCGCGCGCCATCGTGACGGAGTTCGTCTTCGAGGAGAACGCGGGCAAGTTCACGGCGCAGGGCGGCTACATCAGGAACTTCTTCTGGGGCGCATCGAGCATCTGGCGGCTGGTGGTCTCCTATCCGATCAACGCAGGGCTGCTGATGTTTCCAATCATGGCGCTGTTCGCCATGTCCTTCAGGCGACGCGCGCAACTGAGCGACGACGAAACGCTGCTCTGGATGTGGATTGTCACGCTGTTCATCGTCTTCAGCTTGCCAAGTCAGCGCGACGAACGCTATCTCCTGCCAGCGATGCCGGCGTTGGCGGTACTGGCCGCGCTCAACTGGGAGCGCATCAGCAGGCACGCGTTCACCGCAAGCCTGGCCGCGACGGGCATTGCCACGTTCGCGCTCGATCGTACCTCTCTTTGCGACTCGAGCAGAGCGTATCGGACGGCCAGCTGTATCCCCGCGGTTACTGGGTGCTCCTGACGGCGACGCTGATCGTCATCGCGATCGCACTCGCGATATCCAGACTGACGCGGCCGCTCGTAAACACCGCCGTGCTCCTGGGGCTCCTCAGCTTCGCAGCTTTCTTCCGTCCCTTCGATGGAGCGCGCGGGACCTATGGCACGGACGTCCAGGCATTGGTGAAAGGCCGGACGGTGTGGGTACCGACGAACTTCGCGGCGCGTGAGGAAGGCCATCGCTTTCTCCTCCCGGGAGCGGACGTGCACGGCTATCCCCTTGGGTCGAATCTGACCGCGGCTGAACTCGCGGCGCAGTATCCACTTTTCGCGATTCGCGTTCCGATGAACGCACCCGACGTCACCGTTGGCAAGGTGCTCGGCCAGCGCCTCGACATCGCGACACGGCATTCGTCAGATCAGATCGTCGAGATGTTGCGCGGCAGGGTCTTCGAGCTCCTCTTCGTCAGGGAACTCCTCGTTGACGTCACGAGCCCGCCGGCGAACCAGCCGAGCGAGACAAGGGAGTAGATCGGATCGAGCAGGTAGTCCCAGTAGTTCGTCGACTCGAGCAGTCGCAGCTGAAACGCGGCAGCCGCAAGCAGCAGCAGGAGTCCGAAGCGATTCCCCCGCCAAATCAACCACGCCGTCAACACTCCGATGACAAGGAAAAGCGGGCTGATGGACCAGCCCCATTCGTACGGATCGAAGCTGCCCAGCCCGAGCGCCATCGGATACAGCGTGAGACCGCCGATCGCACCAAAGACCCAGGCTGTCGTCCACTCTCGTTCCGAAAAGATGTGCTCTCTCGAAGACGTCTTCCCAGACGATGACGAGCGAGCATCACGGTCAGTGGAATGCTGAAGTTCGCATTGAGCGCCGCGACCCATCGCGCGATGACAAGCCCCTGGACCGGGCACGACCAGGACGGCCCCGGCGATTGCGCCGGCGACAGCCAGTAGCGTCCAGCCGCGCAGTGGTTGCTTGAACAGTCTCGCGACGCGCTGAAGGCACCACGACAGCGCGAGCCACGGACAGACCGCGGCATACACCTCGACGAGGGTCGCGTGGCTCATCGGGCCGACCTGCCTGCGCCATCCGTCGAGCCACGGGATATTGAAGACGACGTGCCTGATCGCCGCGCGCTTCCAGGTGTAGACCAGGTGCACGTCGCCGTTCGAGGCCTGCATCAGGAACGGATACGAGAAGTCAGCGTCCCGGTTCCTCTGCCACCGTGGCGATGCGCGTCCACGTCTGGCCTTCGTCGTAGAGACAGTGCGAGCCGGAGATTCTCGCGTCCTGTCTGTCGAGTCGTTGAACGCCAGGAGCAAGACGTCCATCGCTCAATCGAATCGCGTCGAGCCCGGCATCAGGGTTCGGCAGGCCAGCGAAGTGTGGCGTTGACCAGTGTCTCCCTCCATCGTCGGTGCGCGCGATCAGACACAGTCTTCGCTCGTCGTCGTTGCGCAGCACCGCCAGTGCCGTGTCGACAGTCAGCGGGGTCAACGCAGGTTGATAGCCGAACCACCCCGCGCTCACGCGGCTCTTCGATCACCCGGACACCTGTTCTGCGTCTCCTCGAGCCACAGCACTTCAGGAAATGTGCTGACCAGTTCGTGGTAAATCGGAACCGCCCACTGGCCGTAGACAAGCGCGGCAGGAGCGTTCTTCACCAGTTCGGCCAGATTGAAGAACGGGCTGAGCGTGAGCCGTTGACTTTGCGTCCACGTCGCTCCCCCATCGCTCGATGTCGTGAGGTTGAGCGAACTGCCGGACCAGCCTCCGATCGACACCGTGACGTAGAGCAGCGACAGCTCGTCCGGCGCCGTCGGCAAAGACCACCGCGTTGCCGACCTTCTTGATGTACCGATTCAGATCGCGGGCCGCAGACTCGCGTGTGACGATGGCGCGTGGAGCCGACCAGCGACTGTCGCCTGGCGCCCGTGTGGAGAAGTAGATCGCCACGTCGCCTGCGCCCTCACGCGAGCCGGCGTACCACGTCGCCGCGAGTCTGCCGTCGGGAAGCTCGCAGATCGATGCCACATGCGACATCGCATAGGGCGAGTCAGGATTGACGACTTCCTCGATGAAGAACGGGCTTGCGCTCGTCGGTGGAGGCTGGTGCGGGCGTGACAAAACCCGAAGGGCGAACGCCGGCCTCGAACAATATCCAGCCGTTCAACGCGACGGCCAGCAGAATCCCAACGGCTCGCGGCCAGAATGATCGCCTCAATCCGGTGATAATAGCCGAGGTTCGTGACGGCACGAACCGCTCGCCATTCGATGATTGGTAGCTCATTCGGCCACTACAAGATCGAGTCGCAGCTCGGAGCCGGCGGCATGGGCGTCGTCTACCGGGCCTACGACACGATGCTGCGGCGCCGCGTGGCCATCAAGTTCCTGAAGGGCGCTCACGACGATGAGAATCGTGCGCGGCTCTTGAAGGAGGCGCGCGCAGCCTCGGCGCTGAATCATCCCAACATCTGCACGATCCACGAGGTCGAGGAAGTCGACGACCAGACGTGCATCGTCATGGAATACGTGCAGGGCGTGCAGCTCGAGTCGATGATCGTGCCAGGCGGGCTGCCGGCTGAGACGTTCTTCCGCTACGGCCTGCAGATCGCCGACGCGCTGATGCATGCGCACGATCGCGGCATCGTGCATCGCGACCTGAAGAGCCGCGAACGTCATCGTCGGCACCGACGGACGGCTGAAGGTGCTCGACTTCGGGCTCGCCCATCGGCTTCCGGAGTATGAGACCGACAACCCCACACAGTCCTTCTCGCTCCTGGCTGAACCGGAGACGGTCGCCGGCACGCTGGCCTACATCGCGCCGGAGACGCTGAAGACCGGACAGTCGGATGCGCGCAGCGACGTGTGGTCGCTCGGCGTGCTGTTCTACGAGATGGCGTCGGGGCGCCAGCCGTATCAGGGGATCAAGGGGCTCGAGCTCGTCTCGAAGGTCATGGAGGATCGCCCTGTCCCGCAGTTGAGCGCGCTGGTGCCCGGATCGCTGCGCTCGATCATTCACCGCTGCCTGGAGAAGGATCCTGCGCGCCGCTATCAGAATTCGCGCGAGGTGCTTCAGCGGCGCTCGAGACGGCGCAGAATGGACCCGCGTGGTCCGCGCCCACGAAGATCGCCGTCGGTGTTGCAGCGCTCCTCGTCCTGGCGATCGGCGGCGGCCTCGTCTACCGGCAACTCGCGACGCGCGAACCGGTCGCGACGACTTCCACCCGGCCTGTTCCTTCGTCAGTCACCGCTCGGCGCGCCGTTGCCGTCCTCGGCTTCAAGAATCTGTCGGGTGACGCGTCGGTCGCGTGGCTCTCGACTGCACTGGCCGAGATGCTGACCACGGAGCTGGCGGCGGGAGAACAGTTGCGAACGATCCCCGGCGAGAACGTCGCGCGCATGAAGAGCGACCTCGCGCTCGCCGATGCCGACAGCTTCGCATCCGACACGCTGACGCGCATCAACACGAGCCTCGGCAGCGACATCGTCGTGTTCGGATCGTACGCGGTGATCGGCGATGCGATCCGGTTCGACGTGCGCATGCAGGACGCACGCGCGGGCGAGACGGTCGCCGCGGTGGCGGAGACCGGTCGCGAGAACGAGCTCTTCGAGATCGTCTCGCGAATCGGATCCCGGCTGCGCAATCGACTCGGCGTCACCGAGCTCTCGCCGTCCCAGGTCGCGAGCGTTCAGGCGTCGCTGCCATCGAATCCGGCGGCGGCGCGACTGTATGCCGAGGGTCTCGCGCAGTTGCGCCTCTACGACGCGCAGTCGGCGCGCCGATCGCTCGAACAGGCGGTAGACGCCGACCCGAAGAGTCCGCTGGCGCACTCCGCGCTTGCGCTGGCATGGTCGGCACTCGGCTACGACGAACGCGCGCAACAGTCTGCGAAACGGGCGTACGAGTTGTCGGCCAGTCTTGCGCGCGAGGATCGCATGTGGGTCGAAGGTCGCTACCACGATGCGATGAACGAGCACGAGGAGGCGATCAAGACATACCAGGCGCTTTATAGCTTCTTCCCCGACAACCTCGAGTACGGGCTGCAACTGGCCTCGGCTCAAACGGCGGCCGGCAAGGGACAAGATGCACTCGGGACGATCGATTCGTTGCGCCAGCTTCGCGCCTCCGGTCAGAGACGATCCGCGCATCGACAGCGCGGAGGCGACTGCGGCCAGTTCACTGTCCGACTACAAGCGACAGCAAGCATCCGCGGCGTCGCGCCGTCGCCAAGGGACGACAGCAAGGCGCCCGGCTCCTGGTCGCGAGCGCGCTCCTCACGGAGGGAAACGCCTGGCAGGAACTGGGAGACACGCCCAAAGGCCATCGCGGCCGCCGACGAAGCACGGCAGATTTACGCGTCCGCTGGCGATCGCGGTGGCGAGAGTCGCGCGCTTCGCGCAGCAGGGCATCTCGTTGCGCTCGCAGGGCGATCTCGCGGCTGCCCGGCGATGTACGAACGCGGACTTGCGGTCGCGCGGGAGATTGGCGATCAGAGCCTCACGGCGGTGCTGCTGAACAACATCGCGAACGTGCTCAGGCAGCAAGGCTCGCTCGCAGCGGCGCTGAAGACCTACGAGGAGTCGCTGGCGATCTCCCGCGAGATCGGAGACCGAAGCTCGGTTGCTCTCATCCTGAACAACATGGCCATCGGCCTGCGCGTGCAGGGCGATCTCGCCGGAGCGAAGAAGAACTATCTCGAAGCGCTCGCGATTCGCCGCGACATCGGCGAGAAGGCCGGTATGGCGGCGACGTTGAACAACCTCGCCAATCTGATGTCGGACGAAGGCGATCTGGCTGGCGCGATGAAGCTGTACGAAGAGACGCGCCAGACTGCCGAGGAAATCGGCGACAAGCGCAGCGTCGCGATGGCATGGTTCAACATCGGCGAGATGGAGCGGCTGCAAGGAAATCTGTCCGACTCGCGTACGTCGTACGACCAGGCGCTGATCGCTTCGCCGATCGCAATCGAGGACAGGAGCGCGGTTGCGCGAACGCTCGCCAGCATCGGGATGGTGCAGGCTCGCGCAGGCGACGTCTGACCGAGGCACGACAGACGTACGAAGAAGCACTCGCCCTGCTCGAGAGCGTCGGCGAGAAGCAGGGCATCGCTCGCGTGCACAACTTCATCGGCTCGCTGAACCTGCTACGAGGGACGAACTGCCGATGCTCAGAAGCTACTCCGTCAGGCAGCTGCTGAATTCCGCGAGCTGAAGGCAGCCGATGAGCACGCCGCGACGCTCGCTGTCCTCGCGAAGGCGCTGCTCGCGGAGGGCAAGAACCAGGAAGCCGAGAAGACGATTCAGGAAGCGCTGCGGCTGGTCGAGCCGACGAGCAATCGCTCAGTGGCACCTCGAAGTCGGCATCGCAGCGGCCCGCGTCGAGGCCGCAACTGGCAAGCGCGCGGCGGCGGCAACCAGACTGCGCACGCTTCGTGACGATGCACAGGGGTTCATGGGCGTCGAGCTCGATGCCGACCTGGCGCTTGGCGAGGTCGGAGATCGCTTCGGGTCGGGCCGCCCAGGGACGCACACGACTCGAGGCCGCCGAACGGCAGGCGAGGTCGAACGGCTTTTTGTTGATCGCCAATCTGGCCGCGGCCGCCCGCCGCTGAGCCCGTCTCGCGGCTATCGCTGCACGGCGGGTTCGATCTTGCGCTCCGGCACCGCGGTTGCCCGCGTGCGCGACACCCGCCGGTACCACCACGCGGTCAGGAGACGGCGTCAGGATGGCCGTGACGATCACCGAAGCCGTGACCTGGACTGTCGCCGCCGCGGCCACGGGCGCAAACGACGTGTCCGCCAACGCCACGGCCTGCGGAACCGCCGCCGAGTTCCCGGCCGTGCTCGACGCCGCTGCGCCAGCAACGCCGGACCCGCCAAGCAGCCGGTCCATCGCAATGCACACCGCACCCGTCACGATCACGACCGTCACACCGAGCATCACGCCTGGAAGGCCCGCGGTGACCACCGACTTCAGGTTGATGGTCTGTCCGAGCGTGAACGCCATGAACGGCACGATGATCGGCTCGTGCGACGCGAAGAACTCTTTCAGCTCCTCGTCAAGGTTGCCGAGAATCGCGCCGACCACAATCGGCGCAATCACGGACACCATCGTGAGCCAGGGAATGACTGCCAGTCCGGTTCCCACGAAGATCAGCATCGTCAGGAACGGACCGGTCTCGATGCTCTGGACGACGTAGGTGCCGGAATCGTCCTTGTCGCCCATCACGCCGGTCAGTGCGAGGAACATGCCGCCGTTGGTGTCGCTCATCGCGACCATCACGGCAAGGGTGCTCAATCCGAGAATACTGCCCTCGAACAGGTGAGCGACGGCCAACGCGAAGAGCGTGGCAATGCCGACCTTGGCCGTGAGAAGACCGAATCCGCGCAGCAGCATCCGCGGCGCGGCACGGACGGTCATCTTCGTGCCGACCGTGAAGAGGTACATCCCGAGGACGGTGGGATAACCGACTCCGCTCAGCGCCTGCGTGAACCCGCCAATCTGCAACAGGCCGGGGAAGAAGGTGTTGATGACCATGCCGATGAAGAGCGGCACGACCATCAATCCACCGGGCACGCGATTCACGAATCGGTAAATTTTCATAGTCGCGTAGACTCTGTCCCGAGACACCCCCCGATTTCAACATGAGCACAAAACCAACCGTCTTCGTGACGCGCAAACTTCCCGAGGCCGTGGAGGCTCGCCTGCGACGCGACTACGACGCGCGCCTGAATCCCGATGACCGGCTCTACTCCCGCGCCGAGATCATCGAAGGCTCACGCAGCGTTCAGGCGATCCTTCCGTGCCACACGGAACATTTCACCGCGGAGGTCTTCGAGCGCCTGCCTGCGGACGTCAGGATCATCGCCAATTTCTCGGTCGGCTACGACCACGTCGACGTGAATGCTGCACGCGCGAGAGGAATCGTCGTGACCAATACGCCGGACGTGCTCTCCGATGCGACCGCCGAACTGACAATGATGCTGATGATCGGGGCGGCGCGACGTGCCGGCGAAGGCGAGCGGCTGGTGCGCGAGCGGCTGTGGAAAGACTGGAGCCCGGCCTTTATGGTGGGCACCCAGGTCACGGGCAAGCGGTTAGGAATTCTCGGGATGGGTCGCGTGGGGCGCGTCGTGGCCCGGCGAGCGCGCGGGTTCGACATGCGGATTCACTATCACGACCTCCGTCCGCTCGGTTCAGACGAGGGCGTCTATCATGCGACGCTCGACGAGATGCTTCCGCACTGCGACTTCCTCAGTCTGCACTGCAACGTCACTCCGGAGACACGCGGGGTGATGGACGCTCGACGCTTCGCGTTGCTGCCGGACGGCGCCATCCTCGTTAATGCCGCCCGCGGCGCGCTCGTGAACGACGACGCGCTGATCGGCGCATTGACCTCGGGGACACTACGCGCGGCAGGAATCGACGCGTACAACAACGAACCCAACGTCGATCCACGCTTGACTGCGCTGCCCAACACGTTCCTCATGCCGCACATCGGCAGCGCCACGCGCGAGACGCGTGATGCGATGGGGTTTCGTGCGCTCGACAATCTCGACGCGTTCTTCGCAGGCCGCGAGCCGGGGGACCGGGTCGCGTAGCACGCGCCCAACAAAAAGGGCGGGCCTGAAGGCCCGCCCCTACCAATAACGTGTTGCAGTAGCGGCGGGTCTTGAGACCCGCCGTCTCGTCCTAGTAGTTGACCGTGAAGTTCAGGCGCACGAACCGCGCGGCATAGATGCTCGTCGGCGTGCCCCAACCGCTCGGGCGTGGCGCGTTGTCGGTGCCGTAGATGTAGGTCGTGTTGAAGCCTGTCGCGTAGCTCGTGTTGAACAGGTTGTTCACGTCCACACCGATGTCAGTACGCGTCCGACCGAATCGGACAATCTTCGCAAAGCGCATATCGACCTGCGTGCGGCGTTCGTCCGCATAGATACGCGTGTCGTTGTGCACGAGCGGAATGGTCGTCGTTCCGGTCGCCGTCGCGCCGGGCGGTAGATGACCGAGCGCCGCCGTGATCACGGAGTTCGGCACTTGCCAGTTCGCCGACGTGGCCGGCGTTCCGCCGAGCAGCACCGACGGCTGCGAACGCACAACCGTGCTGACGAGCACGTCGATCTTCGGGATCGTGTAGCTGGCGAGGCCGCGCAGCGTTGTCATCCACGGCTCGATGTCGTCGCAGCCGCGCGTATCGGGACCACGGATGACGCCAGTCGCCGCATTCACCTGGTTGTAGAGCCCGTCCACGTCGCAGGTGTTGACGTGGGCGCGACCCGTGGTCGTGCCGATCTGCGCCGTGAGCCCGCTCCGGAACCGCGCGTTCACGGTGACGTCGAAACCGTTCCACGTGCTCGACCGCTCGGCGCCCAGGTCCGACTCCTTCATCAGGAAGCGCTGCGGAGCGACGTTGTTCGCTGCCGTCGTCGGCACGTAGACCGTCACCGGATAGCCACCGCCACCGGGCAGACGTGCGTCCTGCGGTGCCGTCAGCGTGTAGGTCTCGTAGTAGGAGTTGATGTTGCCGCGACGGGTCAGGTCGTCGGTGATGAAGAAGCCGCTGAACGACCGATGGGTCGCGCTGAACTCCGCCGACACACGCGGCACCAGTTCCTGCTGCACTGTGAGGGTGTACTGCGTGTCACCCGGTCGCACACCCCATCCACTCAGCACGCCAGGATCCACGATCGTCGCGGCGCCCAGCTTGCCGAAGTTCGGAGCGGTGCCCGTGGCAGCTGCGCACGTGTCGGCCTGCCCGGTCGCCGGGCCCTGCGCCGCGGGATTGAGCAGATCGCAATCGACGACCAGGTTTCGATTGAGGTCGGTCCATCCGCGATTCTGGACGTTGCGCACAACGGTGGCTCCGGGGTTCGTGGCGGTATACGGTGAATCGTTCGCCGCGTACGCCAGGTACTTTCCGAAATTGAACTTCACCGCTGTCTTGCCGGTACCGAAGACGTCGTATGCGACACCAACGCGTGGGGTGAAGTCGTTGTACGCATCGACACCCGGCGTGCGCTCGATCGTAATCGGCTGCGGGTTCAGGAACGAGGTGTTGGTCGTGCCGTTCAATTCGGACGGCGCGAAGCTCGAGGCGTGATCCCACCGGAGCGCACCCTGCAGTGTCAGACGGCTGCGGGTCCAGCTGTCCTGAATGAAGGCGCTGTTGGTCTTCGTGATCGTGCGGCGGCCGAAGTCCGGCAGATAGTAGCTGACGGCGTTCGGCACTCCCTGGTTGAAGCGATAGCCAAGTTGTGTCCCGTTCGCGACGTCCTTGTCGAGCAGGTCGAGCTTGCCGGTACTGATATCCGATCTTGATGCTGTTGGCACCCGTCACGTACGACGCCGACGAGAGCATGTCATCCGTCTTGCCGGTTGCGGGGCCCCAGCTTTCCACGCCGCGGTAACGGTAGTTCGCCACCGGTGCATACTGCAGGCCGGTCAGCGCGTTCACCGCGTTCGACTGCTCGGTCACCGGGATCAAGTTGGTGTTCGCGTCGGGCGCCGGGTGGCCAAAGATCGGCTGATAGCGGAACGCGGTGTAGCCCGCCTCGAACAACAACTGGTTGTTCGCGGCCATCGTCCAGGTCCCCTGGTTCACGTAGAACGGCACGTCGAAGTAGCCGCGGCCCGCAGTGGATGTCGCTTCCGGCGACATCTGTGTCGGTGCCTGGTTGTTGCCGAGACCGATCCAGTCGTCCCCGCCGCTTGTGACAACCGTCCTCCCCGATCCCGAGCGGCGTGCCTTCGCAGCGGTGCTGATACTCGGAGTTGACGCGGACGCGGTGCTTGCCAAACTGCCCCGTCATGCGTCCGATCCACATCGTGCGGTCCTGCACGAGACGTGCTTCGATCGGCGAACCGACCCAATCCCATCGAGCAGGGTTTCCGGCGTTCGCGTTTGCCAGGATGCCGTCCATCGGCACCGAGGTGCTCAGGTCACGATAGCTGCCGTAGAACCAGAGTCGATCGCGCTTGATCGGACCACCGTACGACGCACTCCAGTCGTACGCAGAGATCACACCGGGGTTCGGCCGAAGGTTCGGGTTGAGCGCCTGGATTTCCGACGCTCAGGTTCTCACCGCTCGACCACTCGCCGGCGTTGCTGAAGAACCCGGTGCCGGCGAACTGATTACCGCCCGAGCGCGGGATGATGTTCATCACCGGCCCGCCGATGTCGCTCTCTCCGAGGCCGCCACCGACGGTGATCGCGATTTCCTCGGTGTTCACCGTGTCGTAGACGTACGACGAGAAGCCGCCGCTGCGCGCCGCCGTCAATGGGAAGCCGTTGATGGCATAACGTCCTTCACCAGCGACCGACGTCGAGTTGATCGTGCTCGAGCGCGCGTTGAACGAGGTCATCGTTGGCGAGATGGCGAGGCCAGGGTCGCCGACGAACACGCCGGGAGTGGCATTGAGCAGTGCGCCAGCCGCGCGTGTCGCAGGAATCGTCTCGAATGGTGTCGCTGTTGAGAACGACTTCGCGACGAGCGTTCTGCACGTCGACGACGGGTGACTCACCCGTGACGGTGATCGTTTCCTCGAGCGCCGCCGACTCTCATCTCGACGGGAATGGTCAACGTCGATGAGCCGAGGAGCTCGATGCCTTCGCGCTTGACGGTGTTGAAGCCCGGGAGGGTAAACGTCAGCGCGTACGTGCCCGGTCGCAGGTCGACGATGCGGTACTGGCCGGTGTCGTCGGTTGTGGCCGTGCGGACTTTCTCGATGAGTGCAGGGCTCGCAGCTTCAACCGTCACGCCTGGCAGCACGCCGCCGGACGCGTCACGAACGGTTCCCGTGAGGGATGCCTGGGCAAATACGGATGCCGGGAGCAACAGAACAACGAGGAGCGTCAGACACTTCACTACTGTTCGCATACAGCGCGTCTTTCCCTTCAGTTATGGACAAGAACGGCGTCACGGCCGCGTTGCCACGCCAGACTCCGGCACTACCTAATTAAGGGGCATTGCATACAGGGCGGAGAAAATTATGCGGCGTGTGAGCGAAAATGTCAAGGAATTCGTCATGATCTGTGATACGAATGTGCCTCCGCTGCGTCATCTTGCATGCAGCCACACGCCGCGGCGGTGACGGGATCCAAAAAGCTGGTCTGATTTCGGCGAGAATCTCGGGCGTTTCGGTACCTCACCCAGCTCGATCCAAAGGGGTGAATTGAAGGGACTCTCAAATGTCGAACCCGTCTGAGCTGCTGGCATCCGGCCCTCCCGCTCGCCCGAGCTCCTCGGACGTCGCGTCCCACGCCGCACGCGCCCTGTTCAGCCTGCGCGAATCGCTGATGCGCGGCGAGTTCGCTCCCGGTGAGCGGATGTCTGAACTGCCGCTCGTGGCGACGACTCGGTGTCTCGCGAACGCCCATCCGGCTCGCACTCGAACGGCTCGCGCACATGGGACTGCTCGACATCAGCGCGAGCGGCGGATTCACGGTGCGCGGATACAGCGCGGCAGAAGCGCTCGACGCGATCGAGATTCGCGGCGTGATCGAAGGCACGGCCGCGCGCCTCGCAGCGGAGCGGCTCGTCGATGTGTCAGAAGTCGAAAGCGTTGCGACGTCTCGGTAGCGAGATGGATCGCCTCGAGCGTCTGACGCTCGATTCGTTCGCGCACTACATGGATCTCAACGAGGCGTTCCACCTCGCGATCATCGACCTCGCGAAGAGCGCGATGGTGAAGCGCGCGTTCGAGCAGGCGGTGTCGCTGCCGTTTGCGTCACCGAGCGCGATGGTGTTCCCGACGTCAGGCCTCGCGAACGCAGACGAAGCGCTCGCCATCGCCAAGCAGCATCACCGCAGCATCGTCGATGCGATTCAGACGAGGCAGGGCACGCGCGCGGAATATCTCGCGCGCGAGCACGCCTTCCTCGGCAGGCGCGTGCTGGCGATGGCGTTGTCGGACAGCGAGACCCTCAGTAGGATCCCTGGGGCATCGCTCATCAATCCGTCCTCACCAGCACGGACGTAGACCTCGCACCTGCTGGGGCCATAGCGGTAGACCCCTTTTCCAGTTCGTGGTGTCTAACTCTGGAACGCCGCGACATGGACTTCACGAACTTCGTTCAGCTGATCGCCATCGGTCTGCAGGCGCGCATTCCGATGCACATCACCGGCTTTCCCGGTGTCGGCAAGACTGAATTCACCAAGAGCCTCGAGGCGGGATTCACGCGCGCCGGCGTGAAGTGCAGGGTCATCATCCTCGTCGGATCGATTCGAGAGCCGCAGGACTTCGGCGGCTTTCCCGTGTCGACGCCTGACGGCGTGCGACTGCTGCCGATGGCGTGGGCACGCGATGCGAAGCGCCTTGCCGAAGAGGGCTATCTCGTCATCGTCTTTCTCGACGAGCTGACGACCGTGCCTCCGACGACGCAGGCGGCGATGCTGAGACTGCTGACGGAGAACGTCTGCGGTGAGCTGCAGTTGCCCGACTACGAGCCGGGCAAAGGGGGCGTCGTCTATTTGTGCGCGAGCAACGCCGTCGAATGGGCAGCGGGCGGACAGGAGATCCAGGCGCCGATGGCGAATCGCCTGTGGCATGGCGAGTTCCCCATGGACCACGAGACGTGGTGCGAGATGATGGTGAGCGACTTCCCCGCTCCGAGCAATCTGCCGGTGCTGCCAGCTGATTACCTGCGAACGCACCATCATCGACAGCGTGCGTTGATCGCTGCGTATGTGAGAGCAGCGGGACGCGATGCCTGGCTGGCACCGCCTGACGATCCGGCGCGGCGCAGTGGTCCATGGCCATCAGGTCGCACCTGGTATCTCGCGTCACGCCTGCTCGCGGCGATCGAAGCCGTCTCTCCCGGACAATCGTGCGCTGCAGGCGGCTGCGCTTGCCGGACTCGTCGGCGATCAGGCGCTCCCCTTTCTCGAGTATCGCGAGACACTCAACCTGCCGGATCCCGAGGACATCCTGAAGGACCCTCGCAGTCTGGTGTTGCCCGATCGCACCGATCGCGCATACGCCGTGTGCTACTCGCTCGTCGGCGCGGTCCTGAACAACAAGACGCCGGAACGGTGGCAGTCAGCGCTGATCGCGCTCGGCGTGGCGTGCCGGAAGAACGCGGACATCCCAACTGCCGCGGCGCGCACGCTGTGTGACAAACGCAATCGCCCTGAAGGCTCGATCACAGTTGCCGGACGAGTGCCGGCCGTTCTATGAATTGATGCAGGTGGCGAAGGTCATTCCGCGAGAGTGATCCGTGCTGAGCAAGCTCACTGAGTTGATTCGCGGGATGGATCGGCGCGGCGAGGGCTACTCGCGCGCGCTCCAGGCCGCGCGCGTGCGCGCGTCGTATCAACGCGCCTACTTTGCGCCGGCGCTCTTCAGCCTGATTCCCGTCAAGACCGATCAAATCGCGAGCATGGCGGTCGACACGCACTGGCGTCTCTACTACAACGACGCCTGGCTCGCGGCGCACAGCGTCGAAGAGAACGCCGCGGTGCTGATTCACGAGGTCAGCCATCTCCTGCGGGAACACGACGCTCGCAAGCAGGCGTCAGCCGCGAAGAACGTCACGCTCTGGAACACCGCCACCGACTGCGAGATCAACGACGACCTCGTCGACGAGGGGCTGCCGCTTCCTGACAACCCTCCGCTGCCCGGCACGTTCGGACTGAACACCGGCGAGAACGCCGAGACCTACTACAGCCAACTCTGTGAAGGGGTCAGACCCCGACTCGACAATTGCACACCGACTGCGGCTCCGGCGCGCACGGCGAACGGCGACCATGGGAACTCCCCATCGACGATGGAAGCGCGGGTGGCGTGCCGGGAGTGGATCCAGTCAAGGCAGAACTCGTACGTCGCGACGTCGCCCAGCGCATCCTCGATCGCTCGGGCGATGCCGGCGATGTCGCACTGGGTTGGCGACGATGGGCGAACACCGTGCTGGCACCGAAGGTGGACTACATGGCCACCATCCGCCACGCGGTGCGCAAGGCGCTTCGCGAAAGCACGCTCGGAGATACGACCGCACCTACAGCCGGCCACATCGACGGCAAGCGGCGTACGGCGACTTCATCATGTCGTCCTTTCACCAGCCTCGCCCGCGGCCGGGGTTTCTGATCGACACGTCGAGCTCGATGCAGGACACGCAACTGGCTCGAGCCATCGCAGAACTCGGCGGACTCACGCGTCAACTCGGGTACGGCACCGATGTCGTCGTCGCCTGCTGCGACGCTGCCGTGCACAGCGTGAAGAGAGCGTTCAACGCCTCGCAGGTGGAGTTGTTAGGCGGAGGCGGCACGGACATCGGCGTCGGCCTGCGCTGGTTCACCGAGCGCAAGAGCGGCCCTGTCGATCTGCTGGTCGTCGTCACCGACTGCCACACGCCGTGGCCTGAAGAGGCGCCACCATTCCCGGTGATCACCATCCGCGTCGGTGACGGGCCACCGCCGCCATGGGGCGAGCGGGGCGCAAACAAAGTGATTACCATTGAAGACCCGACGCCGGTGAAGGTCTCGCCGGTGTGGAACGAGAGGCGTCAACGATGGCAGGGATGACGCTGAATGACATGCGGCCCTGGGGTCGAGGGACGCTGTCGATTCCGCCGACCTCGAGGAGCGCGTGGATCCAGCTCGCCTTCTGGGAGATCTGGATGGGGATGCTCGTGTGCGTCACGCTCAGTCTCGGCCTTTACCTCATCGCCACGTCTCCGAACCGTATCGTCACCGTCGTCGATCTGACCAACTGCTACGCGGCTCCTCCCGTTGCGCTGCCGTGTGAGCGAACGGTCTATCGCGGAGGGGCACTGGATGCGGCATTCACCTCACTCTGCGGCCTGATGCTGATCGGCGTGGCGCTCTGGTTTCTGTGGGAGTTGTGGAGTGCGGTCGAACCGAAGCCGATTACGGACGACTTCCTGCGATTGCTGCATGACTCGTTCAGTCACGACTGGCGCAATCCGCTCACCTGGCCATGGCAGCGAGTGTTCTGGGCATACGGCTTCACCGTCGTCGGCGTCGCGCTGACGGCGGGAGTTGGCCTGATGCTCTGGATGTTCGTGTCCCCAACCGCGCCAACGCGACCACCGACCGTCAAAGTCGGGACGTCGCAGAGCTATACGCTGGGCCAGTAGCTTCTGGCCGCGCGCTACGGCTGTCGCGGCTGTGGCGGTGGCGGCACAATCCCGGACGGCAACGGCCAGTTGCCGTCGTAGGGCGGCCAGTTGGGAACGGCAAGATCTGGCGGCGGATAGAACATCGCCGTGTAGATCGTGCGGATCTTCGCCTCGTCGATCATGAACCATTCGCTGAAGACATTGCGTGGCGTGGCCGATCCAGGCTTGCGGATGAAGACGGCAATGGCGAGAGCCACCTGTGCTTCCTCGTCCACGAGCGGGATTCGCCTGGCAACCACCATCTGGAGATTGAAGTTTGAAAGACCGGATACGCAGTCGTTGCTACCGGGAGCCGCGGGCGCAGTCTGACCGGAAGGCGCTGGCGTAGCGGGCGCGGCCGGAGGCAGGAATTGGCCTGCCGGCGCCGGCGAGCCATTCTCGGCGCGGCCGCATCCGGGATGGGTCAACGCGACCGAGTTATCGTGTGAGGTGATCGCATCGAAGTAGCTCTCGACGATGCGGACCAGCGTCGCGCGGTCTGATCGTTTGTCGCGAGGCACCACGCGATCGGTCGGCGGGTTCTGCGCGAGATACTGCGGGTTGTGAAGATTGGCTGGCGGTCTTCCGGGCTGACGTGGCCCATTCAGTCCCGGATCGTCCGCGCGCGCCAGGAACCACTCGGCTTCCGTGAGCTGACGGTTCTCGACGCGCACACGAACGGTGACGACGGCAGGTACTGCTGCCCTCCATCACCGTTCCATAGTACCCAGCTTGACCGGTGACGGCGTCGAGATACCGCCGCTGCACCGCCCCGAGGCCCGTCACGGTTTTCCAGACGCCATTGCCGGGACGCACGTTGATCGCGTTCTCGGTCTGACGGAAGCCAACGACGAGCGGTGCGGCGCCCGGATCGTGTTTGACGACGGCCGCAAGATACTGATCCAGCATGGTGCGAAGACAGGCGCGATCGCACGAGGTCTGCGCTGACGCATCCGTCCACGCGCCCGCCATCACGAGCGCGATCGCAGCTATCCACAGGTGTCGTCGCAGCATGAGATTCTCCCGTCCAGGCCTCAGGGTCTGCAGTCCACGATCTGCCGTCCACAGTATCCTCTGATACGAGCGCGCCGCTCGGAAGGCGCGCGCCAACCCATGAGCGAACTCGAAGGACTCATCGGTCTCGTCCTCGCGGCCGTGCTCCTGGCAGCGGCGGCGCGGCGCGTCGGCGCACCCTATCCGGTCTTCCTCGCACTCGGCGGTGCGCTGCTCGCGTTCCTCCCGGGCGCGCCCACGCTCATGGTACCTCCCGAGCTTGCGCTGGCGATCTTCATCGCGCCAGTGCTGCTCGATGCCGCGTACGATGCATCGCCACGAGATCTCAGAGACAACTGGGCGCCGGTCCTCAGCCTCGTCGTCTTTGCCGTCGTGCTCACGACGATCGCGGTGGCAGTCGTGGTGCACGCGCTGATACCCGCGATGTCATGGGCACCGGCGATCGCACTCGGCGCCATCGTCGCTCCGCCTGACGCGGCAGCGGCAACGGCGGTTCTTCGCGGTCTTGCGGCCGCCTCAACGTCTTCTGACGATTCTCGAAGGCGAGAGCCTGCTGAATGACGCGAGCGCGTTGCTGATCTATCGACTCGCGGTGGGAGCAGTCGCGGCCAACGGCTTCTCCATTCAGGCGGTCGCGCCAACGTTCCTGTTCGCCGTCGCCGGCAGCGTCGTCGCGGGGCCAGCGCTTGGCTGGTTGTTCCTGCGCCTGGTGATCGGGTGCAGCACGTGCCGACCGCGATCATCCTGCAGTTCGCCACCACCTTCGGCGTGTGGATCTTCGCCGATCGGATCGGTCTGTCTGCCGTCCTGACGATGGTGTGCTATGCGGTGACAGTGGCGCGCAGTGCGCCCGAACGCACACCCGCTCGGATCCGCATCCCGTCGTACGCCGTGTGGGAATCGGCGGTGTTCCTGCTGAACATCCTCGCCTTCATCTTCATCGGCCTGCAGATCCGACCGATCATCGATCGCATCGAGCCCGGACTTCGCGGCCGATACTTCTTCGTCGCCGGTGCGGTACTCGTGACGGTGATCGTCGTCCGCATTGCCTGGCACATGTCGTTCAACGCCGTCGTCAGATGGCGCGACCGGCGACACGGGTTCAATCCACCGCGGCCGATGCTGCGGCCAACGGTCGGCAGTGGACTCGTCATCTCGTGGGCAGGCATGCGTGGCATCGTCTCGCTCGCTGCCGCGCTCGGGTTACCAGGGGCATTTCCGTTCCGCGACTTGATCGTGCTGACGGCGTTCTCCGTCGTGCTCGGGACGCTGGTGATTCAGGGACTGACGCTCAAGGCGCTCTTGCGAGCGCTCAATCTGCAGGACGATGATCCGGTTGGCCGCGAGCTCGAGGCGGCGCGGGCACGTGCGCTACGCGCCGGACTTGCGAGCTTCGAGCTCGATCGATCGCCAGTCGCCGATGCGGTCCGCGAGGAGTTCACCGCACATCTCGCGTCCGCGGATGCGAATCGCGACGGCGATGGACGGCATGGCGCTCACAACGACATTCATCGCGGCGCGCTTCAGGCTGCGCGCCAGGCCGTCATCGACATGCGCACCAACGACGAAATCGGCGACGATGCCTTTCACCAGGTGGAAGAGGAACTGGATTGGCTGGAGATGGCGGGCGGAGGGAAAGACGCAGGAGCGCTGAAGGCGGGCCTGAAGGCCCGCCTCTACCGCGGAATGAGCTAGTTGTTGCCGCGGCCGCCAGCACCTGCGCCGCCACGACCCGCACCGCCACCGCGCGCCGGCTCGACGTACTCAGGGATCTTCTCGCCGCGGGCCGCTGCTTCAGCGCGCCTCTTCTCTTCCGCGCGCGATCCAGCCAGGAGGTTTGGCATCGCGTAATTACCTTCGTGGCACCCGTACTCGAAGTAGCCGTAGCTGTCTTCACGCGGGATCGGCAGTCGCAGCGTCCATTGCGCGACGTAGACCTTCGGGTCGTTGACCGTCATCCGATAGTCGAGCGTGTTCGCATCCGAGAGCGTGAACCGCTCGGTCAGCACGCCCTGGTCTGACAACGGCTGACCGTTGATCGGCGACTCCGGCTTGATGTTGCGCGTCTCGACGACGAGCACGTCACCTTCCCAGTGGCCGACCGACGTGCCCATCCAATTCTGGACGCCCGAGCCCACCTGCATAGCGGCCGTCCGTCGGGATGACGCGCGTCTCGTGGATCATCTCGTTCTGGAACGCGAGCCAGCCCGGGCCCTGCACGATGCGGCTGCCCGAGTTGTAGATCTTTGGAGTGATCGACTGCAGGACGCCGGTGCTGATGCAGCGGTCGTAGTTGCTGCGGTCTGTCGTCCAGTCGGCTTCGATGCCGTTCAGTTGCTTGCGGCGCGCAGCCTGCGCCTGCTGACGCTTCTCTTGCCGCGGCCACTGCGGCCGGGGTCATTGCCGGAATACGTCCATCCGGAGGATCGATGACGTAGGAGGACACGCGGCTGACCGCTCGCGCACGCTCGAGCCAGTGCGGCGGTGGCGACACGGCGCCGCCGACGGTGCCGAACCTCTTCTCGAACTCCTCGGCGCGCTCCAGCGTGAACTCATCGCTGTTGTCGTTCGCGACGTTCTGATCGCGCTGCGCGACGCGCTGGTTGAACTCGTCGTCGCTCAGCCGATAGCGTGCGCCAACTGTCGGCGCACGCTGCATCGGAACGCCCTGCAGATCGTTCGCGTTGTAGGTGCCCTGCAGATCGGGTTCGCCCCACGGCGTCTTCGGCACCTTGAAGCTGCCGAGCGCCGGGACGCCACCATCGGCGTCATCACGCCGGCCGAGTCGACCCTTCCCTGACCGGACACTCCAGTGGTTGCAAGAACTGCGATGACGGCCATCGCCGTCAGGCTTCCGAGAATGAGACGTTTCATGTGCTCTCCGTCGGCGGGCCGTGACATATCGCCCGCCATGCGTCCGTTCAGTCTACCGCTGTTGCCCCTTCGGGCGCTCGGATTTACACGGCTGCAGCGGCCGGGAGCTCTTCGCGTATCCTTCTCCTTGAGATGTTCGGAGAGCAGGGCGTAGGCTCTAGGCTGCACATTCCGCAGAGGTCGCTCAAGCGTGCCGTATCGAGTTGACCTCCGCAACGCCAGTCGACGACACGCTCGATCGGCTCATCGACCTCGGCGCCATCGATGCCGAGTCGCTCCGACGATGGCGGCATCGCCGCACTGATGCCGGATCGCGTCGCGCCGGCGCAGGTCGCGGTGCACTGGGTATCGACGATGTCCCGGTCTCGCCCGCAATCGGGCGCGACGATGGATCGGTCTGGGTCCTGCGGCCACAAGCGATTCGCATCGGAAGCCTTCGGATCGTTCCGGCTGACACCACTGCGGAGCTCAACGATCTCAAACTGATCGACGCCGCCGCATTTGGCACAGGCCTGCACCCGACCACCGCGCTCTGTCTCGAGGCTGCTCGATGAGGCTGCGCAGAATGCTCGTCCCGATTCGGTGCTCGACGTGGGCACAGGATCCGGAGTGCTCGCGCTCGCTGCGCTGCTCATGGGCGTGCCGCGGGCACGTCGGCATCGACATCGACGGTGACGCGCTGCGTGTCGCCGCGGAGAACGCGCGCATCAACGGAATGAGCGATCGGTTGCAGCTCGCCCATGGTGGACCGGAGTCGATGAGCGGCGCATGGCCACTCGTCTTCGCCAACGTAGTCGCTGCACCACTCATCGAGATGGCACCAACGCTCGTGCGCCGCGTCGGCCATCATGGTCAACTGGTGCTCTCAGGTATTCCCGCTTCCGTCGAACAGAACGTCGACGATGCCTATCGTCGTCTGGGGATGCTACGCGTGCACGCGACGGCGCGCGCGGGCTGGGTCGCGCTCGTCATGCGGGCGTCGTGGTAGGCGACCGACCGCGCTGTCCTCTCCGTCCCGTCAAAATTCAATCAATGAGCCGAATGTCTCGCGAACGAGGCGGCACCGAGCCTAGAATCGACAACAGGAGCCGAAAATGAGCATCCGGATCGTACCGGCGGTCACGGCTTGTGTGTTCGCGATCGCGACATGGGTCCACCCTGCGGCGTCGACTCGCGCAGACAGCGCCCAGACGATCGGCGCAGGAACGTGGGGCGAGCGCACATCGTGGGGTGACCCTGATCTGCAGGGCGAGTGGACGAGCGAAGGAGAGTACGGCGTCCCATTCGAGCGCCCGCAGCAGTTCGGCACGCGACAATTCCTGACCGACAGCGAGTACACCGCGCGACTCGAAGACGTCCGAGTCCGCGACGAGAAGGACCTCGCACCAGTCGACGTCCTGTCCGGCAAGGTGGACGCGCCAAACGCGCCGATCCCGCATTGGCGCGAATACAACACGACATCGCGGCGCACGTCGCTCATCGTGGATCCGCCGGACGGACGCCTGCCGGCGCGGACCCCGCAGGCGAAGCCTCTCGCGCCGCAGCGATGTGGCAGCCTGCAGCGCGGTGAGCCGTGCGACTCCTACGAAGACTACGGCCTTGGCGTTCGCTGCATCGTCCACGGCGGCGGTTTCCCGGATGCGATGTTCCCGGCCGTCTACAACGCCAACTTCCGGATCCTTCAGACACCGGGGTTCGTCGCGATTACTTACGAGCTGATTCACGATACGCGCGTCATCCCGATCGACGCGTCAGCGCAGCGAGAGCCACCCTTGTCCCCCGCGATTCGGATGTATATGGGCGCCGGGCGGGGCCGCTGGGAGGGAACGACGCTCATCGTCGAATCGAGCAACTTCAAGGCGAACACGCGAGGAGCGTCGCCCGGCCTCCGGCTGATTGAGCGGTTCACCCGCACCGGGCGCGACGCGATTCAGTACCAGGTGACCTTCATCGATCCGGCGACGTGGACCGCGCGTTGGACGGCGGCTCTCGACCTCAAGGCGCGGCCGGAAGACTCTGGCGTCTTCGAGTATGCGTGCCACGAAGGTAACTACGGCCTGTCCCACATGCTTTCGACGTCGCGCCTCTACGATCGGTAGATCGCCAGGTGCGCTCATCACCGCTTGCTCGAGGCTCACGGTCGAGTTATAGTTCGCGCTTCCTCGACCACGTGCCCCCGTCTTCGGCTCGCCTGGAGTGCCCATGAAGAGATCGATCGCTGCGTTCTGTCTCGCGCTTGTGACCGCCTGTGCATCGCAACCGGCTTCGGAATCGCAGTCGTCACAAGCACCCCCGGCCTCGATCACGTACACCTCGAAGTCGCCGGAGGCCATCACCCAGGTTCAGAAGGGCGAAGCGCTGCTCGATAACCTCCGGCCCGACGAAGCGCTGGAGGCGTTCGCAGCCGCCCTGAAGCTCGACCCCGCGTTCGTGCTCGCACAGGCCGAACACGGCGTCGCCACACCTGGCCCGGAAGGTCTGAAGGAGATCGAGAGTGCGGCAGCAGGGGCAAAAGACGTGTCAGAGGCGGAGCGCGCACTGATCGACGGACTGCTTGCCCAACGGAAAGCCGAACCGGGCGCCGCGGTCGCCGCATTGCGCCGACTCACCACCGCAGCCCCCGGCTACGCACGCGGCCACTCCATACTCGGCGCGGTGCTGCTCAATCAGGAACAAGAGGCCGATGCGGTGGCGTCGCTTCAGAAGGCGATCGAACTGGATGCCAATAGCGGCGGCGCGCAGAACATGCTCGGATACGCCGCGCTTCGCCGGGGCGACACCGAGAAGGCGATTGCCGCGTTTAGCGAGTATGTCCGGATTCTCCCGCAAGAGCCCAACGCACACGACTCGCTCGGCGAGGCTCTACTTGCTGCAGGGCGTTTCCAGGACGCAGAAGCTTCGTTCCAGAAGTCCGTTGAACTGTCACCACAGTTCTTCAGCGGTCACGAAGGCATCGCCTTCGCGCGCTTCTATGCGGGCAACTGGGCCGGCGGTCGAGAAGCGATGGCAAAAGCCAAGGCGGCCGCCACGCGACGTGGTGACCAGATGCAGATGGATATGGAACTGGCTGCCGCAGCGCTCGCACAGAAGAACACGGCAGAGGCTCTGCAGATTTTCGATGCGACTGCGAAGACCGAAGGGGCGACGCCGAACCAGACCGCCATCATTCCCGTGCGGCGAGCGATGACACTCATCATCGCCGGCCGCGCACGCGAAGCCCTCGCGCCACTCGCGGCGGCGCTGGCAACTGCCGACAGCGGTCAGCTTCCTCCAGGACCCACCGTGACAGTCCGCCTCGAGGCTCTTCGGGCGCGCGTTCTCGCCGAGGCCACGCTCAAAGACGCCGCGGCGGCCGCGAAGACCTCGGCCGCCCTCGACATGGCTGCGGCGTCCCGCAGTGACGACACGAACACGCAAACCGCGATGCACTTCGGGAAAGCGATGCTCGCGGTGGCACAGGGCGATCTCGCCGGCGCCCGCTCCCACTTCAATCAATGTTCGCGAGAAGACGAGATCTGCAGGTGGCAGGCACAGCGGGCCGCCGAGGCGAGCGGCGACCAGAAGG
Organism: uncultured Acidobacteriota bacterium; assembly: GCA_963772955.1. Taxonomy (GTDB): domain Bacteria; phylum Acidobacteriota; class Vicinamibacteria; order Vicinamibacterales; family UBA2999; genus Gp6-AA40. Next base: position 45,944 of record CAVYZF010000015.1, read on the forward strand.
AGGCCTCTGCGATACGAGACGAGATCTTGAAACTCTACCGGCGGTCCCCGGCGCACCTCATCATTCGCTCGCGCATGACACCACAGCGCACGTCGTAGCTACGAAGGATGTTCACACGCTCACGCGGAGCTCGACGACGACACCGCTGTTGTCGCGGAACCGCACCACGTCTGGCTCATCGGTCGACGGCAGAACGTCGACTGAGTGCTCGCGCAGGCGGGTCGTCAAGGCGCTGCGATCGAAAATGGGCACGAAGCCGTTCATGCCCCCACCGCCCAGCTGCGCCGCGCGGCGAGTCCACGTCGCTGGCAGCACAACACTGAAATTGATTGGCCTCGACGTGCTGGCGGGGTCGATCGAGGCCATCGATCCATTGACACGGCAATGCGCCGTCACGCCATTGGCCGCTTCAATCCACGCCGGGGCCGATAAGGTCACGCTGCGGACCGGCTCACCGATCGCCGACGTGTCCACCGCGGTGCCGAACCGTTCGGCCGCACACTCTGCCGCGGTGATGGTCTTGCCCTGACCAGACGACGAGACCCGGAAGTCGCCGAGCGCGGGTGGAGTCACACGTTCTTGCCTGGGAACTGCCAGCTGCGGAATCCATCCATAAGGCACGCGATAGGCGCGGTACACAGCGTTCGAGGCATTGGCGCCGCTGAACAGCGGATACATGTACTCCCAGACGATCGCGCCGTCCTTCGTCACCTCGAACATGCGCCCGCCGGCGCCAGCCGTGATGAGCGTGTTGCCGTTCGGCAATCGCTGCGCGCTGCTGATGTTCGTGCTGAAGAACCTGGGATTCGTGTACGACCACACGAGCTCGAGCGTCAACGGGTTGATCTCGAGCACGCGCGACGTCGCGCGCGCAAACGCGCCGACGCCATCGGGTGCGATTGGATTGGCGAAGCCGTAGCCGCTCGAGCCGCCGTTGTCGAACACCATCAGATTTCCGGCACCCGGCAAACCTTTCGGGATGAAATGCGCGTGATGCTGGCCGATGATCTGGCGGATCGCGCGGAGCTCTTTCGACGCACCGAAGTCGGGACCGAGTTGCCAGACGATCTTGCCATCGCGACCGACGATGGCGAGGAGGCTGGCTTCGCGGCTGCTGATGATCACGTTGTTCGGCGCGAAGCGCGTGTCGCCCTTGTCGAACCATTGGTTCGGTCCGACGTACGTGGCGGAGTTGATGTGCAGCCAGTCGAAGCTGCCGCGCGCCTTGTTGAAGCTGCGCGCGCCCTTGATGGCCTTGCGCGCGTCATCGGCGAATCCGAGCTCGTCGATGTGATCGCTCGCCACCCACTGCCAGACGATCTCGCCCTTCGGCGAGACCTCGATCAGACGATCGTCTCCGAGCATCACGTCGGCGACCTTCGGCTGCATCCGATCGGTGTGCGTCAGGATGAGCGTGTTCACCCCGTCAGCCGTTGGCGTGAACTCCGGCGAGTAGTAGCCGGCGGGAAAGCTCTCCAGCTGCCAATCGTGATGTTGTCGTGCCGACCAGACCGTGCTGCCCTCAGCTGTCTTGATCTGCTCGCCCTGCGAGAACCGCCAGAGGACATTGCCTGCGAAGTCGCGGCGGACGAGCTCGAGTGACTCCTGGTGGGGCGGGCGGGCGCCTCTGGCCGACATGACGATGCCGCCCGGCAACACTCGCGCGGGGCCGCCTGCTGAATTGTTGAAGTCGTCCCAGCGCTTGACAACGTTGCCGTTCATGTCGATGACGAGCACGGCCTGCGTTTGCAGCGGCGACAGCACCGTGAACCCGTTCCACGATTTCTCCGGGTCGTAGATCGTGGTGCCGGTGGGATATACGGACTGGGCTGACGGGCCCGACGCGAGGGCGCACAGCACGATAGCGGTCGCACATCCGGAAGTCAGTCGTGACATACAGCACCACCCTATGATTAGTCGAACCGACTCAACGACTTTTTGACTGTAATTTGACTCTCGCTGGCCGCCGACGCCACGCCGGCAACACCCTTCATGCCCGTCCATTTCGGCGCTGAATGATACCCTTCCGGCCAGCCGATGAAGACGCGAGCAGTGCTCGAGCATCTGGATGCCACGGAGTACCGGCAAAACGCCACTGCATGATTCGCGAGGAGTCGTCATCATGTCCCAGTCACTCAGCTTCCGGCAGTTTTTCTCACGCCCGCTCGCCATTGTCTGCACCACCGCGTGCGTCACGGTCGTCGCCGCGCAACAGCCGACCCAACAACCGGCACCGCCGCCGGTAGACCGCGCGGCGCAGGAACGGCAGGCCGAGATCAACAAGCGCCCCGACACGCCCGGCACCGGGCGCTTCGCCGCCATGAAGGAGGAAGTCGCTTCGCTCCCCCGACACGTCGTCTACCGCCCGAAGGACCTCGCCACACTCGGCAACGTGAAGATGGGCGTCGTGGCCTGGGGCAACGGCGGGTGTTCAGACGACGGCGCGAGCAGCCGCTTCCACCTGCTCGAACTCGCGTCGCACGGGTATCTGGTGATCGCGAGCGGCCGCATCCTCAGCGGCCCCGGCGCACCGCCGCGCGAACCGAGTCCAGCGGCACAACCCGGTCAAATCCAGCCTCCTCGCACACAGGTGTCGGATCTGAGCGATGCAATCGACTGGGCACTCGCCGAGAACACGCGTGCGGGCAGTCCGTATTTCGGCCGGATCGATCCCGCGTTGATTGCCTATTCGGGGTGGAGCTGCGGTGGCCTGCAGGCGCTGCAGATCGCGAAGGATCCGCGCGTCAAGACCCTCGTGATCCACAACAGTGGCGTCCTCAACACCGGCTCGAGCACCATCCCCGGAATGAATGTCGGCAAGGAAGTACTGCAGACGCTGCACACGCCGGTGATTTACATCCAGGGCGGGCCAACCGATATCGCGTACTCGAACGGTATGGACGACTTCAACCGGATCTCGCATGTGCCGGCTGCGATCGCCAACCTTCCGGTCGGCCATGGTGGGACCTTCAACGAACCCAACGGCGGGGCGGCCGCGTCTGTCGCGGTGAGCTGGCTTGATTGGCAGCTTCGCGGTGATGTCAAGAGCGGCAAGCGCTTCGTTGGCGACGACTGCGGACTCTGCAAGGACACGCAATGGTTGCTGCAGCGCAAGCAGTTTTCTGACGTGCGTGGAAGCAAGTGACCACCCGACATCTGCTTCCGTCAGCCTGTGCTGTGTTCGCGCTCGCAGCCGTGGTGGCTGCGCAGGGTCCGCCACGAGCATGGTGGGCGCCCGGGCAGGGCACGCCACTGCCGGACTTCGCGACGTACGACAACGATCGCGGCGAGCTCGGAGTGCTGAATGCGTCCGGCCGGCTCGACACCAGGGGCCATCCCTTCTTCGAACCGATCGGAACAAATGGCCGCGCGTGCGTCACGTGCCATCAGCCTGGGGACGCGATGGCGCTCGCGCTACGCAGCGTTCGCGAGCGATGGGCGGCCACCGGTGGCAAGGATCCATTGTTTGCTCCGATCGACGGGATGAACTGCCCCAACCAGCCGCCTGATGATCCGCGCTCTCACTCACTCCTGCTCGAGCGCGGCCTGATCAGAGTGTCGCTTCCCTGGCCACCCAGGCGACTCGATGGCACTCGAATCGATCCAGAGTTCTCGATCGATATCGTGCGCGACCCGAGCGGTTGCAACACGGATCCCGTTTACGGGCTCCACAGCGCGAACCCCTCGATCTCAGTCTTCCGTCGTCCTCGCGTCGCGGCGAACACGAAGTACACGACGCACCAGAACTTCGGTATCGGCCCCTTCATCGGCAAGAACGGCATGCCGACCGCGACGGATCCGCTCACGGGCAAACCCACGAGCATGAACCTGATGTCCGACGCGCGAGCGCCAACGCTAGGAGTGCAGGCTGAAGACGCCGCGAGGAGCCATCTCCAGATCGCAGGGACGCTCTCCGCCGCGCAGATCGCCCGCATTGTCGAGTTCGAGGGACAGATATACGTGGCACAAGTGGAGAGCAACGGAGCCGACAGCCTGGTCGAGGCCGATGGGCCTCCGGCACTCGGGCCGCGCAATCTGGCAGCGGGTGATGCGGGCGTGCTCGGCAACAACACCACGCGCTTCGTGTTTCCTCTGGGTGGCAAGTGGGCCACGCTGCCACGGACGAGCGACGAGGTCGCGAACGCGCGCAATGCGGCACGCGAGTCGATCGCGCGCGGGCACGACGTCTTCATGTTCCGCACGTTCTGGATCAAGGACTCGATGCACCTGAACTCGGTGGGCCTCGGCAATCCGACGAAGCGCACGTGCGCCACGTGCCACGGTATGCACATGACTGGCATGGACACGGCGAACGGCTGGATGGACATCGGCACGACGAATCTGCCGTGGGCCGCTGAAGTACCGCTGAATCCGTGGAACGAGGCGAAACCGCAGATGCCACTCTTTCGCATCACGTGCAAGCCCACGGTAAAGGAGCATCCGTTCCTCGGCCGCGTCATCTATACGCAGGACCCCGGTCGTGCGCTCATTTCCGGTCAGTGCAACGACGTCGGCACGATCGTCATGCAGCAGTTCCGCGGGTTGGCGGCGCGCGCCCCGTACTTTTCGAATGGTTCGGCCACGACTCTCCGGGAGTTGGTGGACTTCTACGACCGCCGCTACAACATCGGCTACTCCGAGCAGGAGAAGCAGGACCTCGTCAACTTCCTGGGGGCGCTCTGATGAACGCGCATCGCGTGACTGGTGGGGTCGCATTGCTCATCGCAGGTTGGTTGGCGTCCAGCGCCGTCGTGACGATCCGCGCCGACGAGCAGCGCAAGAACTTCGTGAGCTGCCCGATCGTTCGCGACACGGCCTCGGTGCCGTGCTGGCTCACCGAGTACGAGGGAGAGATGTACTTCCTCACACTGCAGTCCGACGTGACGGCGCCAGTCACACCACCGTGGCTCGGTCATCGCGTGCTGGTGGAAGGGACGATTTCCACAGAGCCTCGCATCTGCGGTGGCATCGTGCTGAAGCCTGTGCATCTCTCGGTGCTCCCCGAGCGCGATGCCTCCTGCAACACGATGCTGCCGGCTGAAGAGCGCTACAACCTCACGTTCGAGCCACCGCGTCCTCCCGGCCCGAGCAAAGGGCGACTCGCCTTCGACTACACGCCGCCTGCTGCGCCGCCTGCGACCGCGTCCTCATCGAGCAGAGAGTTCGTCATCGCGTACGATTTCGACGGCCTGGTGGGGTTCAGTCATGCGCGGCCGCTGTCCGACGTCCTGGATTTCGCGCGCGCGGCGGATGCGAAGGAGATCGAGATCGTCGGCCATCGCGGCGCCGTGCTCCTTTCGAACGGACAGACGATGGTGGAGGATCCGGCGATCGGAAAGAAGCGCGCAGAACAGGTGGCGATGCTGCTGCAGGGCGCGAATCTGAAGGCACCGTCATACAAGGTGACGTGGCATGACGAGCCTGCCACAGCTACCGGCATCGACGACTATCTCTCTCGCCGCGTCGTCGTCACCGTGCGTCGATGAGGAGCAAGCCCACCTCTAGTCGGACGTCTTGCCCCTGGCCTCGGCCTGCTCCTGCTTGCGCCGGCCGGCGAGGATGTTCCGCAGCGAGTAGTTACCTTCGTGACAGGCGTATTCGAAGATCGGCCCCGGAATACTATTGAGCGGCATCATCGCGCTCCACGGTTGCGTGTACGAACTCGGATCCGTGACGGTGAATTCGTACGCGAGAGTGTCGCGATCCACGCGCGCGAAGCGCTCCACCAATTGCACGTCAGCCGTCGATCCGATCAGGCTCGTCTCACGCCGGAAATTGATCGTCTCGACGACAAGCGTGTCGCCTTCCCAGTGACCGCGCGAATCGCCCGACCACTGGCGTAGCTGGCTGTGTGGGCGGCCGTCGGTCGGGATGATGCGGGCGTTGTGCACCATCTCGTTGATGATCACGATCGTGCCCGGTGCCTGCACGATCTGCAGGTTATTGTTGTAGGAACCCGGCGTCATCGGCGGGCCGGCGTTGAAGCCCTGGATGCATCGATCGGCGAGCGGTCGGTCGGTGTAGGAGTCGCCGGCGCCCGAGTCGGACAGTCGCCGCATCGACGCGACACGCAGAGCGGCTGCGTCTGTCAGCGGAATCCTCCCGCTCGGCGGATCGAAAATGAGCGACGTCCGCCGGTCTTCCGTCACCTTGCTGCCACGCTCGTACCAGAACTCGTTGTACGACAGCACGCCGCCCTGCGACCGCGGCAGATAGCCAGCGCTCGGCTGGCCTTTCTCCGGGTCGAACAGATCGCGATTGAGCCGTTTGTTTTCTGCCGCCTCGAACGCCTGCGCTTCCTCGTCGGTGAGCGTCGTTTTACCGGTGAGCGCCTCGGGCCGCTGGAGCGGCGTGATTGTACTGTAGGAATAGATACCCGCGAGATTTGGCTCGCCGCTCGGCATGCGGGCCTGGGGGGACGATCGGGGCTGCGTCGACACGTGAACCGTCGCCAGCATTGCCACCGTCGACAGGGCCACGCCACCAGCGAGGAACCGAATGCGCATCGTGTCCCCTCCCGCGGCCGATTCTACCTCACCTGCCCTTAGCGTTCGGAGGCCGGACTTGGCGCCACGTGCGACGAGCGCCAGGTCGGCGTCGCTGAATGATCGATCCTTACCGGGATCGCCCGAATAGTTCGCCACCATCGAGGACGGTGGCTTTCGTCGGGCCGTAGCCACCAATCGCCACCCAGGTGTCCTCGTCCAGCGCACCGTCGTAGTGTGGGCCACCCTTGGGATGTCGCATGAAGTCGCCCGGCTTCAGAGGGATCGTCTGCTTCGGCCGGAAGACTTCTCCTTCGTCTGTGTACCACGTACCTCGGAGCACGATGATGTAGCGCTCGTCGGGGTGATAGTGCGGACGGCTCATGACACCGGCGGGAAAGTGATTGATCGTCAGGTAGTACCCGGGCTTCGACGGATCCCCTTCGACGACTGCCGTCTCTACTCCGAGCGTGTTGCCTTCCGTAGGCCGCCACGTCAGCTTGTCGAACTGGACGCGCACGAACGGCCGTTCGGGATATCCAGTTGGCAGCGTCACCGTTCCAGACCCGTCGCCCGTGGCGACAGCAGGTGGAGCCGGTTCATCGGCCTTGGGCGCTGGCGCCGGCGCGCCGCTGCAGCCGGCCACCGACAAGGCCGCCAGACATGCGGCCGCAAGTGCCAATTGATACGCTCTCATCGAACTCATCCTCCGTGGAACTGTCAAGGAACACGCGCAGGGGATGGTAATCGTGCTCGTCCTCGCGCTCGAACAAATTCTCGTCGAAGCGGCCACCCGTGAGGGTCAACGGTGTCAGAATCACGTGCCTGAATTTTCTGGCTCGCGTTTTCTTGAACCCGGTACTGACGTCCGAAGGGGCAACACATGAAGAACGCAGGCGCCGTCGCACTCTTGGCCGTGATCTCTGGAACGACTGCTCTGGCGCAGGCGCCTCCCAGCGAGATTGATGCGCATATCGCGGCCGCACGCAGCGCCGCAGGACAGGACTACCGCGCAACCTTCGTCAATCTCTGTCTGCCGAGTGCCCCGCGTGGCGGTGGGCCTGGCCCTGCCGGACGCGGTGCGACTGCACCGCCGCCCACGCCCGATCGCGCCAACTGGTACGCGGCGCCCTTCAAGGTGTTCGACAACCTCTACTGGCTGGGCACGCGCCAACACTCCTCGTGGGCGCTGCAGACCAGCGCCGGGATCATCATCATCGACACCAACTTCGCGTGGGCCACCGAGCCAGAGATCATCGAAGGCCTGACGAAGCTTGGCCTGAATCCGCGCGACATCAAGTACGTGGTGATCAGCCACGCACACGGGGATCACGACCAGGGCGCCGCGGAGTTGCAGAAGCGCTATGGCGCGCAGGTGGTGATGGGTGCTCCCGACTGGGAATCGACGCTGGCGCGCCCGGTGACGGCCGCGGGCGGCGTCCCGAAGCGCGACGTATCGGTAGGACCGGAAGGCACAAAGCTGACGCTGGGAGACACCACCATCCAAATCGTCGCCACGCCGGGCCACACGCCGGGCACGCTGTCCTACGTCTTTCCCGTGAAGGATCAGGGTCGAACGGTGATGGTCGCCTACTCGGGCGGCACGCTGACGGGGGCCTTCGGCACCGACGGCGCACGCTGGGACGAATACATCGCCTCGCAACGCCGGATCGCCAGGGTCGCTGCCGAAGTCGAAGCGAGCGTGATGCTGTCAAATCACAGTGAGTACGACGGCGCCTACACCAAGGCACGACTCGTCGCCGCGCCGCGGCAGCCAGGCGAAAACCATCCGTTCATCGTCGGGACCGAGGGCGTGCAACGCTACTTCACGGTGATGACGGAGTGCGCGATGGCAGCAAAGCTTCGTGCCGGCGCCAAGTAGGAACTGGGTATTGAAAGCCTTCTAACGGAGTGGCTCGAGTGCGGAATCGTCGATAAGGGCAGTGTCACGGCGGACGCCCGCCTGATATGCTCTTCAGCGCTCAACGCATGTTTCGACCAGCGCTCATCGCATTGGTGCTCGTCGCCGGCGCCGTCCCTTCCCTCGCGCAGCAGCAGCCAGCGACGGGCGCGACCACCAGGGAAGAGACCATCGCGACCGAACGAAACGACAAGGTCGTCGAGCTCTGGCCCGAGCGCACCTCACCAATCGTCGACACGGTCAATCGGCTGGTCGAGCGAGGGTTCCGCGAAGGTCTCGATTCGGGCAAGGGCGCCAATGGACCGCAGATCGTGCTGGGTGGCATGCGACCAGGACAGGGGTTCACAGCGGGTCTTGGTTATCGGCGGTCCGATCTCTGGGACGAACGCCTTGGCTATCGCGCTACCGGGCGAGCCACGTTGCAGCGCGCCTACATGTTCGACTTCAATCTCGATTTCCAGGGCCTCAAGACCGAACGAACCGCGGTCCGGTGGTACACGAAGTACGAGAGCTCCCCTGACATCGATTTCTACGGGCTCGGAAACGACAGTCCCAAGGAAAACCACACCAGTTTTTCGTATGACGACCTGACCACCGACGTCGATGCTTCCTATCAGCCGCTGCGACACCTGGAAGTCGGCTTCACTACTGGGTATCTGCACGCCGATAGCGGGCCCGGCCATGACGACTTCACTCCGATCGACGAACTGTTTCCGCCAGACCAGATTCCCGGTTACAACCAGGACACCCATTTCACGCGCATCGGCGCGTTCGTAGACTTCGACTATCGAGACTCGAAAACGGGACCGCGGAGCGGCGGCGTGCTCGGGGCGCGCTATCGCGAATATTGGGATATCGACCGCAGGACATTTGCCTTTCGCCAGACCGAGTACGAGTTCCAGCAGTACATTCCCTATTTCAACAAGGGTCGTGTCATCGCCATCCGGTCGGCCGTCGTGCTGACCTTCCCCAAAGAGGGGAACGAGGTCCCGATTTATCTCCAGCCCGTTCTGGGCGGCAACGATGACCTCCGGGGCTTTGGCGGATACCGCTTTCGCGACAACCACTCGGTCTACGTCGGTGTCGAGCATCGGTGGCACGCGTCGAGCATCCTCGATATGTCCGCATTTCTGGATGCCGGCAAAGTGGTGCCACTCAAACGAAACATCGATCCGACCCGCATGAACTACAGCGGCGGCATCGGATTCCGCGTTCGCATTCGCTCGGCTATTGTCAGTCGAACCGATTTTGCCGTGTCGCGCGAAGGATTCCGCATCGTCTGGACCTTCAGCGACATCTACAAGACGCGGTGGTAACGCTCATGAGGTCATCGAGGGTTCTCGCGTTCATCGTGCTGGTTGTGGCGTGTGGCGCTCCGGTATGGGCGCAGGGTCCGCGCTTCTATCCCGACGATCCGCTCCGCGTGGAGCCGACACCACTCCCGGTCGCCGATATCAACGTGCGAGCGTTGAGCGAGGTCCTCGAGCAGGTCAAGAACTCACTGCGGAAGACCGGCGAGCGCCATCCCGCCGATGGCGTCATCCCGGCGCGCGCGGTCAACACACTTGGCGAAGTCATGGACAGCGAGTGGTTCGTTAACCGTCATGGCACGCGACGGATGACGATCGACGAGTTGCAGCGTGGTTCGGGCAACGCCAATCCACCCGCAGCGGGGGCGCCCCTGCAAGTCCTGGTCGTGAAGACCTTCGGCTTCAATCCCGGTCTGCTGGTGGCGGACAGCAAGGGTCAGATCTATCTCGTGCGCTTCGATCCCGTCGGCTACGAAGGGCTCGCCACCGGGGCGGAGATGGTGACGTCGCGGCTGTTCTACGCACTGGGCTATCACATTCCCGAGAACTACATCGTGAAGTTCGAACGCGGCCAGCTTGTGGCAAATCCGGAAGGACAGGCCGTCTCGAGCTCCGGCCGGCCACGCAAGCTCGTTGCGACTGACATCGATCTGTTTCTGCGCGGCGTACCGGTCGGGCCCGGCCGGACCTACCGCGCAGTGGCAACGCGGCTACCCGAGGGGCGCGGGTCGCTGGTCGGGCCATTTCAGGTCTGGGGCACGAGGCGCGACGACCCCAATGACATCGTGCCGCACGAACACCGGCGCGACCTGCGCGGGTTGTCCGTGTTCGAATCGTGGGTCAACAATGCCGGTGCCCGCGCCGTTGGAACGCAAGACATCCTTACGACGATTGGCGGCGTCACGCGAATCCGTCACTACTTGGTCGACTTCACACGATCGCTGGGCAGCGGCGCTCAAGGCGGTCCTAAGCTCTCGTGGGAAGGCAACGAGCCCGTACTTCCCAAGCTCAGTGCCATCGGACGCAACATCGCAGGCATGGGGATCGCGACGCCCCCGTGGATGAAGGCCAATTACCCCGGCCTTCGTGAGGTGGGCGCGTTCGAAGCCAACACATTCAACCCGGCCGAATGGACGACGAACCAGTCCATCGCGCCGTTCGCCAATCGCCTTCCCGACGATACCTACTGGGCGGCCAAGCAGGTCATGGCGTTCAGCGACGATGACATTCGGGCCATCGTCCAGACCGGCCAGTACAGCAAAGAGGCCGAGGACTGGATCACGGCGGCGCTCATCGAGCGGCGCAACCGGATTGGCCGGACGTTCTTCGCCGGCGTGCTGCCGGTCGATCGCTTCCGCGTCACCGCGAATGCGCTCGAGTTCGACGACCTCGCCGTGACCTACGGGTTCAGTACGCCGCGTACCTACACCATCGAGTGGTACGGCTTCGACAACGCCAGGAACGCGATCCTCGATCAAGGCGGGACCGGCGCCACAGTTCCGTCGAGTGTCCAGGCGCTGGCCAGCGGCGCTTATGTGGCGGCGCGTGTCTCGGCGGGCAACGCTGACATGCGTGTCGAGGTGTTTCTCCGCAAAGGAGCCAACGGGTTCGAAGTCGTTGGGCTCGAACGGACCTGGCCTGGCAAGGTTATCTCGATCCCGCCACCGCCGCCGCGCGCCGATCGTCGCGTGTTCGCCGACTTGTCCGTGGCTCAGCGCGGGCTCTTCGACACTTTCGCGAAGACCTACAACAGCACGCGAGGCACGCAGTATTCGTCCGAGGAGGTGTTCGACCGGCTCACGATCTCGGAGCAGACCACCTTCTATGGAGTCACGCACGCGTTGATGAACACGCGGCTCACTGACATGCAGGGAGCCTCGCTGGGATTGGCGATCGATCGCATCGAGTCAATCGAGCGGGTCGCGGGACAGTACTCGGGACGGAGCGGCGACGAGCAATTCCGGCTCTTTGTCATCCTGAAGCCAGACACACGTGAGGTGCTGGGAAAGAGCAGAGAGTTCTTTCGCGACGAGGAGAACACCGTCTATCACGTGGGCTATCCGCATTCCTACCGACTGGCGGGCAAGGAACCAAATCTCCAGATCTCCATGTCCGAGGACGGGCTCCGCGCCGACATCGACGTGGACTACCGTGCGAGCAAGACACCCCAAAGCATGTTCAACGGCCACCTGACGGCGTCCAATTCGGACATCCGCGTCGGCGAGAACTCGAGCAAGCATGGCGCACGGTGGGCCGGGCTCATCACGTGGTGGCAGTCGTTTGGACGCCTGGCACAAGCGGCCCCCGAGCAACCGGATCTCCTCAACCTCGATCGCCCTGATGCCCCGACCGCCCTTCCGCCGGACAGGCCCCTGGGCGCGTCTCCCGATCGTGTGGAGGACGCGGTGCAGGAGTTCCTTACCGACTGGCTCGTTCGGCGTCAGTACGACCAGGCGCTCCAGTTTCTCTCTCCTCGAGCCTACGCCTGCCTGAATCTGAACGAAGATGCGCGCGGCCAGGCGCTCGACGCCGCCGGCGCGCGTCGTGAACTGCAGCGCATCATGACGTATGCCAACGAAAAACTCGGCCCGCACAGCAACCTCACCAGCGTCGTCGCGGCGTTCACGCCACGCGATCCGAAGCGCGTCGTGATCGACCACACGTTCCGGCGCGAGTTCCTGCTGACGCCCCTGACTGAGGCGCAGGCCAAGCCGTACCTGTGTGACGGAGCGAGCGCGACTCCGACCGGCAGCGAGTACGTCGGCGCCGTCTTCCAGTTCAGAATTGCGGGCGGCAGTCTCTTCGGCTTGCTGTGGACGCGCGAGGACGGGAAGTGGAAGCTGGTGTCGTATCAGCCGCTCAATCCATGAGGGTCCGGAGAAACAGCTCCCTCCGGGTCCGAGATTGACTCGCACGTCGCATCGCGCCGATCATGTCGATGCAGAACGCTCAACCCGATGGGAGTATTCGAATGAAGATGCGAGCGATTGTCGTGATGGTCCTGACGCTGGCGGCGAGTTCGGCGCTCTACGCGCAGGAGCCGGTGGTCGGCGTCAAGGACCCGGAGTCGTTGTTCAAGGATTCAGATCCGGCGCTCAACAAGAACAAGCAGGCGGCGCTCCACATCATGCGCGAGCTGCTGCAATGCGGTCAGTGGGATCGCGCCGGGGAATGGCTGACGAAGGCCTATCATCAGCACAATCCGAACGCCGCGTCGGGCCTCGATGGCGTCATCGCTTTTTTTACGAAAGTGCTGAACGTCAAGCGCGTCGACAAATGCGACAAGCTGACGACGGAGGTCGTGGCGGTCATCGCCGACGACAACTACGTCACCGTGATGATGCCGCGTAAGTATCCGGATCCCCGTAAGGCGGGCGCGGAGTACTACACGACGTGGTTCGACACCTGGCGCTTCGTCGATGGCAAGGCCGACGAGCACTGGGATCCGGCCACGATTGCACCGCCCGCACCGGCTAAGTAGTCTGACGCATCGACGCGACTCTCTCCAGTCAAGTCGCCGCAGCACCCGGCCCAGCCGGGCCGGGTGGACGGCTCACGAGGTGATTCGATTATGCGGTTTCCACAACTCCGCACAGGCGCGTGGCTCGTCTTCAGCATGGCCGCCGGGTTCCTCGCCGTTCAACTCTCCGGCACGGCCCAACAGGCAGTTCCTTTCGATGGCGGCATACCGGTCGCACCAGCCGGATTCGAACCGCAGCCGATACCGGCCGAGCCGATCGAATTCGACACCGCCGAAGTCATGCGCATCCGCGTCGTTCCGGTTGCGCGGCAGTTGGTGAATCCGTGGAGCCTCGCGTTCCTTCCGGATAGCAGCATGCTCGTCACGGAGAAGGACGGCCGCCTGCGGATCATTCGCAACGGCGTGCTCGATCCGACGCCTATTCCGGGTGTGCCGACGGTGCGCGTCCAAGGCCGGTCGGGACTGATGGAAGTGGTGCTACATCCTCAGTTCGCCGCCAATCGATTCATCTACTTCACGTACCTGAAGCCCGTCAACGACAAGCAAGCCGCGTTGACCGTCGCTCGCGGCCGCTTCGATGGATCCGCGATCTCCGAGCTCACCGACATCTTCAGTTGCGGGGCGGGCATCGCCGGCCCGTCGCGACTCGCCTGGGGCCGTGACGGCAAGCTCTATGTCACGACGCCCAGCAGCGGAAACGGAAACAGCTCGCAGGATCCAAACAGCTACGCCGGCAAGATCCTTCGGCTCAACGACGACGGCACGGCGCCCGCGGACAATCCGTTCGCCGGACGCGCCGGGCATAAGCCGGAGGTCTATTCCTTCGGACACCGCAACTCTCTCGGACTCGCCGTCAATCCGGCAACCGGCCAGATGTGGCAGAACGAAATGGGCCCGAACGGTGGCGACGAGATCAACATCCTGAAACCCGGCGCCAACTACGGATGGCCGCTCGTCAGCCTCGGCCGGAGCTACCCGGGACCGTGGCAGTCCCCGACGTTCACGAAGGAGGGATTCGAATCGCCAGTCGTGTACTGGATGCCGTCGATTTCTCTCTCGGGCATGACGTTCTACACCGGCAACAAGCTTCCGAAATGGAAGGGCGACATCTTCGTCGGCGGACAGCGTACCGGGGAGATCCCGGGAACGGGTCATCTCGAACGAGTCCTCGTCAACGACAAGCTGGAGGAACTTCGTCGAGAGTCACTGCTCGTGCCGCTGCGGATGCGCATTCGTGACGTCCGCCAGGGACCCGACGAACTCCTGTATGTATTGGTCGATCACGAGAACGGCGGCATCCTGCGGATCGAGCCGTCGGCGACGCAGCAAGTACCGACGAACTACTCAGCGCGACCCCGTTGACACGTACGAACTGTATCGTTTGGACAGTCGAGGATCGTTGAATGAATAGACGTGTTCTGGCCTGTGCCCTGCTCACCTGTGTGATGACTGCAACAAACGCTTCGGCCCAGGTGATTACGAACATCGCGAAGCGCGCCGGAATCGGCGCATCGGTCGGAAAGATCTCTACGTTCGACGATGAAGTGAACGTCGGCGTCGGGCTCGGCATCAACGTCGGTCTCGCGCCGAAGCCCGGGTTTGGCCCGACGATAGGCTTCGGCTGGTACCAGGGCGATCTCACCTTGTCCGGAGTGTCTGGCGACGTGGAAGTCGGACGTCTGCGCGTCCGTCCGCTGATGGCCGGCGTCGGCTACACCTGGGTGAAGAGCCGACTGGCCACCGGGGTGTCCATCAATGCGGGCATCAGCTTCAACTCAATTACGCTGAACGACCAGTACCGAAACTTCTTCGGCCCGGGCACCGAAGTCCGGGTGGACGCGAGCAACAGCTTCGCCGCCAGGCCTCAACTCAGGTTCGAGTACGCCGTCGCCAGGAAAGTCGGGGTCTTCGCCAGCCTCGGCTACTTCTTTACCAAGTTCAACAACGTGATCGACACGCCTATCGGCCGCTTCGAGGACGAGTGGGACGCGAGCAGCTTCAACATCTTCGTCGGCGCGATGGTTTATCCCTTCAGGTAAGGGATCAACGCGCGAAGATTTTGTCCAGGTCGAACGTCAGGCCGACGGAACCGCGGATTTCGTGTTCGGTGTTGAACTCGCTGCGATTCGCAACGGTAAACGACAACGGAATCTGCGCGGCGCCGCCTCCGCCCGCCGGAATCGTCAGCTTCGTCTGAAAGACGCCAATCGTTCCGTCGGCGGTTTCGACATCGCCGATCGCGACCTTGATGCCGAATGGCTGTTGGTGCAGGAAGGCGGCCATCCCGGCAAACGTCAGCACCATCCTCCCGACTTGCTGGATCTCGGGCAACCTGAAGTCCAGGCTTCCTGAGATCTGAAAATCACGGAACGAGCCGTCCATTTCCGGCACCGGCTGGGAATTGAACCAGGTCACCGAACCGTTGACTGTCGCCTCCCCTACACGTCCGAGCGGCGACGCATAGATCACTCTGACAGTCGAGGTCGTGGGCAGCGACACACCGTCCGGGAGCGGCGGCGCGGCTTCGGGGAGCGTCAACTGGTTGTACGCGTAGTCGAAGCTGAGGATCGACGACTTCTCGATCCGCTCGAACACTTTGTCGCGCACCGAGCGATACGACCTGAGCTGTTCCACGAGACTCTTCGACACTCGCCGCAATTCCGGGTCGCCACCGAACTTCGCCACGAACGATTCACCGGCGGCATCGAGCGCCGTTTTGAGCCTGGCATCGTCCTTGGAGTCGACATCGACCAGCGTCTCCGCGGTGTCGATCCTCCATTGATCGAACCCGGGCATCTTCTTCAGGACGTCGAAGTAGTCCTGCACGACTTGAACAAGCCCGCTCATGTCCCCCCGCAGCTGCTGGAGAGCAGCGCCGTGCGATGGATGACGCGGATCTCTCCTGTTGATGGCATCGACATGAACGCTGATCTCTTTCAACTGCGACCGTTCACCGGTGAACGTGCCTTCGGACGATCCCTCGCTCAAATCGAAACTGGCAGCCGCTGCCACTTTGCTCAGCCCGGCCTCGACCGCGGTCGCATTGACCGGTGGCCCCGACACGAGGTACGAACCTCGGGCTAACGCACGCGCCACCCCGGACGGGTTCAAGCGGAAGGTGACGATGTTCGAGCTCACTGACTGGTACAGCGCGCCACCCTCGACCGCCAGGCCAAAGAGAGACGGGACGCTGCCCTTGCTCACGAGCGTGGTGGACCCGTTGGTCGCCGAGCTCGTGCCGACCTGTTTGTCGATACGGCCCTCCTCTACGAGGGACATGAACACTTCGGAGCCCAGGCTGTAGAGGGCCAGGTCTCTGACGTTCGACTGAAGCGCGTCCGCGATATCGTCCTTTCGATCTGCCCTCGTCGCGATCGTTGCGGCAGCCTTGACGTCGTCGGCCAGCCCTTCGAACGGGACGAGCGACGTCTGTGCGAAGGCATGGCCCGCTGCTGCAAGGATGAGAATGGCTGTGGTGACCGTGCGCATCATCCCTGGCCCACCTCGAAGCTGAACACCTTCACAGCCGGAAGGATCGACTGCGGCCTGATGGTGCGTGTGCGCGTTTTGCCACCGGGCCCGGTGCCTGAGATGCTCACCGTGTACCTCGCAGTCGCGGGAATCATGCCCCCTGGCCCGGGCGTGAAGTCGAAGCCCGTTGTGAACGAGAAGTTCGTCGAGAATGTGTTCGACACGGTGAATGTGCGCACTTCGCTCAGGGTCGACGGATGGGTTACTGACGCCCACTGTCCCAGTTGCAAAGGGCCGGTATGAGCCAGAAAGGCCGTACCCGTGGCTTCGATCTCCACGGTGACGGTCTCGCCTGGAGATACTTCCAGATCACCATCGGACTGTACTCGCATGTCTTCACCTCTTCCGGATCGCTTGGGGGAAGGCCCGGGCCTCGGAGTCAATAACGGACTTGAGCGGAACTTCGAACAGCTCCGACGAGCACCGACGACTGCGCCTGACGGCCCGTCGCTAGCTTACTCGCAACTTACGCCGGGAACCCGGCGGACTCGAATGACACGTCGGACGGCAGGCCGACGTACTGCTCCGCGAGGCTCGTCATCGCGGCACGCGAGCTTGTGAAGAAGCGCGCTACACTTCAGTGAGAATCACGAATGGAGAGGCGCATGAAGGCAACTGATTTGCGAGCCATCAAGCCGACCTGGCAGCGATGCCAAGTCGATCCGGGGCGACGCCGGGCGTTGATAGGACTTTCCGCCGTGGCGATGGCGGCAATGGGTGTCGAACGAGTGTGGGCACAGACGCCGCGCAGCTGTGTCCTGACCCCGGAGGCGGGCGAAGGGCCCTTCTACCTCGACCCAAAGCTCATTCGATCGGACATCACATCGGGGAAGCCCGGCGCGCCGTTGCAACTTGCGCTGCAGGTCGTGCGCTCAGGAGACTGCGCAACGCTTGCCAACGCGCGCGTTGATGTGTGGCATGCCGATGCGATCGGGCTCTACTCCGGGTACGCCAAGCAATCGGGCGTCGGCGGCGTGTCTCCTGAGACCGCCGTCGGCCAACAGGTACTTGCGGGGGACACAGATCACCGACCTGAATGGCAACGTCCAGTTCCGAACGGTTTTCCCGAGCTGGTACGGCGGCCGGACTCCGCATGTGCACTTCAAGGTCTTCGTTGGCGGCAACGAGGTCGTGGCGAGCCAGATCTTCTTCCCAGATGAGATCACCAAGGAAGTGTTCGCGCAGTGGGACCCGTACCGCGCGCACGTGGCGAAGCGAAAGGTCTTCAACACGAACGATCCGATTCCGCAGGGCGTGTCTTCGGAAGTGGCCCGGACAGGTAAGTCTTATTCCGCGAAGGCCATCCTCGTCGTGGAACGCGGATAGCCGGAAGCATCGACGCGCACTGGCCGACCGCACATCGCCGGACTACTTCCACGCCGAGTAGACTGGCGTGCCGATTAGGTACGCGGGGTTCGCGCCGGTGCGCGGGCGGAACTTCTGGAAGCGCCCCGCGTCAACCTCCGCAACATAGAGGTTGCCTTCCTGGTCGGTGCTCATGCCGTGCACGCCCCACAGCGTGCCGGGGAAATCCGCGACCGTTCCCCACGCGTACAACAGACGGCCATCGAGGTCGTACTTCAGCATCTTGTGCGTATTGCGGTCGAAGGCCACCACGGCCCGATCGGCGCCGATCTGCACGAAGTGGAGGCTCGAGGGGCTGACGGCGATTCTCCACTCGGAGAGGTACGTGCCCTTCTCGTCGAAGATCTGAATGCGATGGTTGTCGCGATCGTTGACGAACACGCGCCTCGTCTCGAGATCGACTGCCACGCCGTGAACGTTGTTCATGTAGCCCGGACGCGTCTCCTTCCCGGACTCGCCCGGCTTGCCGAAGTCGAACTGGAACTTGCCGTCGGCGTCGAACTTCGCGACGCGCGTGCCGTTGTACCCATCCGACACGTAGAAGCTCCCGTCGGGCAACCATGCCATGAACGTCGGCCGGTTGAAATGCGTGCCGTCAGCACCTGACACGTTCGGCGTGCCGATCGTCTGCACGAGCTGCTTGCCGTCGTTGGTGAACTTGTAGATCGCGTGCGTGTGGTCGTCGACCACCCACACGTGCTTCTCCGCATCATAGGGACTGATGTAGACCGCGTGTGGACGCTTGAACAGCTTGTCCCACTGCGTCCACTCTTCGATGATCTTTCCCTCAGCGTTCACGACCACGATGGAATGTTCCCAGCGCGCGTCGGCTCCGAGCTCACGGAACGGAGCTGATGCGCCGCGCCAGATCTCCATCCCTTTCGCCGGGTCCTGACCAGAGCCGCCCGCTCCTGGCGGCGACGCCGTGTTCGCGTTGCGCCACGGCAATCCCGCAAGCGGAAACTGCACGTTCGGGCCAATCTCGGGTAACAGCCGTGTCTGCGGACGGGCGATCTTCGGCAGCTCACCACCGCCGAGCAGAAAGACGCGGTTCGGACTCTCGGCGAAGATGCCGCGCGCGCCGCCATACGTCCATTTCTCGTGCCCGGGGAGCGTGCTGAGATCCTGCGGCCACCCTTCGACCACGTCGTACGGACCCGAGACGTCCTGCGCGCCGACGGCGCCCGGCACGGCAGAGAACCCCGATTCCGGCGCCGCCGCCGCGGGCGCCAAAGCCGGCGGCGAAAACCGCCCGCCGAGGGGGATGCCCAGCACCAGACCCACCACGAGCGCCAATGCCGCTACCGCCGCTTTGCTCATGCCATCCTCCGCGCAGGACTATACTGCGACGCGCGCAGCGATCGCGCGACTGAAAATGTCCAACGGCAGTTCCGAGCGCTCTGATCCGCCAGATCACCGTCGACAACCCGCGCCGTTTTCTCGCGTTCGTGCCACGGGGATGAACCATGCAGAAAATGATTGACCTCGCAGTCCTGGTGGTCGTCGGAGCGACGGTCGGCTCGATGGCGGTGGCGGCACAGCAGGCAGCCCAGCTCCACGATAGCCAATATCCCGACGTCGATATCGCGCACGGCGCGAGCCTCTACACGGCTCGCTGCTCCGTCTGCCACGGCGCTCAAGGTGACGGAATCGGCGGCGTGAATCTGCGCAGCGGCAAGTATCGAAACGCCATCACCGATCGCGACCTCGCCGGCTTCATCAGGGCCGGCTCGCAAGCCGCCGGGATGCCGCCCTTTGCGCTCGACGACGCCGACATGGCGGGCATCATCGCCTACCTTCGCAACATGAACTCGTTCGACGCGGCCACGGTGAAGACCGGCAACGTCGCTGCGCGGCCGGGCGGTGTTCGAAGGCAAAGGTGCGTGCACGAAATGCCACCGCGTCGGGCGCCTTGGATCGCACGTGGCTCCGAACCTGACCGACATCGGTTCGGTTCGCAGCGCCGGGTCGATTCAGCGATCGTTGCTCGAGCCGACCAGCCAGATGATGCCGATCAACCGGCCGGTGCGCCTGGTCACAAAGGATGGGACCGTCATCAACGGCAGGCGCCTCAACGAAGATACCTACAGCATTCAGGTCATGGACGACCGCGAGCGGCTCCACTCGGTGCGGAAGGACGACGTGCGCGAATTCACGATCGTGAAGACTTCGCCGATGCCGTCCTACAAGGACACGCTCACCTCGGAGGAACTGTCTGACCTGCTCGGCTACCTGCTTTCCCTGAAAGGGCTGTAATCATGACCCGGAGACGACGGCTTCTTGCGTTGTGCGTGGCCTCGCTGATCTGCGTGTTGTCAATCCGCGTGCATGGACAGGTGACATCCCAGCGTCTCACCGCCGCCACTTCCGAGCCGCAGAACTGGCTGACGTACTCTGGCGACTACCAGAGCCACCGCTTCAGCCTGCTCGATCAGATCACCCCGGCCAACGTCAAGAACCTGAAGCTGCAGTGGGTGTACCAGTCACCCGTGGCGGGCAACTGGCAGACGACGCCTCTGGTCGTCGACGGCATGATGTACATCACGCAACGGCCGAATGACGTCATCGCGCTCGATGCGGCGACCGGCCGCGCGTTCTGGATCTATCGCTACACTCCGAATCCCAATCGCATCGTCTGCTGCGGCGCCAACAACCGCGGCGTCGCGATCCTTGGCGACACGCTGTTCATGGGAACGCTCGACGCCAACCTGATTGCCATCGACGCGAAGAGCGGGCGCCAGCTCTGGAAGACCGAAGTGGCGACCACGGAATCGGGTTACTCGATCACGCACGCGCCGCTGGTCATCAAGGACAAAGTGATCGTCGGTGTGGGCGGAGGAGAGTACGGCATCCGCGGCTTCATCGCCGCGTACAACACCGATACGGGAAAGGAAGCCTGGCGCTTCTACACGATCCCCGGACCCGGTGAGAAGGGGCACGAGACATGGGAAGCCTGTACCCCCAAGTCCGATGCGTCCTGCGATCCCGAAGCATGGAAACACGGGGGCGGATCGATTTGGATGACCGGCTCCTACGATCCGCAGCTCAATCTCACCTACTGGGGCGTCGGCAACGTGGGACCCGATTACGCCGGTGCTCAGCGGCCTGGCGACAACCTCTATACCGCCTCGGTGGTCGCGCTCGACGCGGATAAAGGCACGCTCCGATGGCACTACCAGTTCACGCCGCACGATGTCTACGATTACGACTCCGTACAGGTGCCGGTGCTGGTCGACAACTGGGGCAGGACGGGGATCAACGCCCTCGTCTGGGCCAATCGCAACGGCAATTACTACGCGCTCGATCGTGCGACGGGAAAGTTCCTGCTCGGCCGCCCGTTCGTGAAGGTCAACTGGATGAGCGAGTTCGACGAGCGGGGCCGGCCCATACAGACGCCGCAGCCGCCCGGCCAACCTACGTATCCGGGCAACCAGGGCGGCACCAACTGGTATTCGCCGTCGTTCAGCCCGCGCACCAACCTTTTCTACGTCTCCGCATGGGAAGACTACGCGAGCATCTACGGGCCTTCGCCGGTTGAATACAAAGAGGGGCGCAACTTCACGGGCGGCGGCCCACGGCCTTACGCGCCGGTGCCGGGCGCGCCCGGTCTCGCCCGTGCGCCGATCAACATCTGGACCGAAGCAGCCGGGCACGGTGCGGTGATCGCCCTCGATGTGGCGACGGGCGAGCAGAAGTGGAAGTTCAACATGACCGACGTCACCGACAGCGGAATCCTGACGACGGCGTCGCACCTGCTCTTCACGGGCGGCAGGGAAGGTTATTTTCAGGCGCTCGATGCGCGGACCGGCACGCTGCTCTGGAAAACAAACCTCGGCAGCGCCATCAACAGCGGCCCCATGTCGTACCGCGTGGGCAACCGCCAGTACGTGGCAACCGTGTCGGGGCTCTCGCTGTTCGTCTTTGCGCTGGAGGAATGAGGCTCCGAGCGCGCTACTTCAACTGGTCGGCCACCTTGGCGATGCCGGCCTTGGCGCAGGCCTCTTCCTGCTCTTGACCACCGGGCGCGCCGCTCAGTCCAACAGCGCCGATGGTTTCCTCACCGATGTTGATCGGCATCCCGCCACCGAGCGGGATCACGTCGGCCAGCATCCGCTGACCTTGATTCACGGTTTCCGTGCGCTTGGCCCAGGCCGAAGATGGCTGGCGAAACGTCCGCGCGGTGTAGGCCTTGCGACGCGCGAGCTCGATGTTGTGCGGGTTCGCGTTGTCGCCCTGAAGGAATACGCGCAACCGGCCGGCACGATCAACCACCGCGACGGACGTGTTCGCTCCACATTCCTGGCTCGCGGTTTGGGCGATGGTCAGCGCCATGCGAAGCGACACGTCTCGTTGAGTGAGCACCTGGGCGGCGGCAGGGTTCGGCAGGGACAGAATCGCGGCTGCTCCAGCCGCGGCGCCAAAGCGGAACGTCATAGAGAGCCTCCGAGTCGGGGCCGAGTGTAGCGCAAGCCGCCGTACAATCGCGTGTCGTGGGGATCGCGACATGTCCTCTCTGCGAAGCGACATGCGGCATCCTGGTGGACGTCGAGGGCGACGCCATCCGCTCGATTCGCGGCGACGCCGACGATCCGTTCAGCCACGGGTACATCTGTCCCAAAGCCGCGGCAATCGCCGATATTCACAACGACCCCGATCGCCTGCGCGCACCGCTCGTCCGGGAGGGCGCGCGGTGGCGTGAAGCTTCCTGGGACGAAGCGCTCAGTCGAGCAGCCGACGGCCTCGTTCGCGTGCGGCGGGAATACGGCCGCGACGGCCTGTCAATCTACTACGGGAATCCGGTCGCACACAGCCTCGGACTGATGACTCATGGGCCGACGTTCGCCCGGGCGCTGCGGAGCAGGAATGTCTACTCGGCAAGCTCCGCCGATCAGTGGCCGCAGATGCTGGTCGCCCTGCGCATGTTCGGCCATCAAGTGCTCATCCCGGTACCGGACCTCGAGCGGACGGACTTCCTTCTGATACTGGGTGCGAACCCTCTCGTCTCGAACGGCAGCTTGATGACGGCCCCGGACATGAGGCGTCGCCTTCGTGCGATTCGCGATCGCGGAGGACGTGTCGTCGTCGTCGATCCGCGACGCACCGAGACGGCAGATGCCGCGGACGAGCATGTTCCGATCCGCCCGGGTACCGACGCACTGCTGCTCGCGGCGATGCTGCACGTGGTGTTCGAGGAGGGATGGACGCGTGGCGGTCGCTTCGGGGGCCGCATCAAGAACCTCGACGCGCTGACGGCATTCGTGCGCGAACTCTCGCCTGAGCACGTGGCCTCTCGTACCGGGATCAGCGCGGAGACGACCCGTCGCCTCGCGGGGGATTTCGCGCGGACGGATCGCGCCGCGTGTTACGGCCGCGTCGGCCTGTGCACGCAGCGTCACGGAACGCTGGCCTCGTGGCTCGCACAGGCGCTCAATCTCGTCACCGGTCATGTCGACGACGTGGGTGGAATGATGCTGACGACGCCGGCAGTGGATGTCGTCTCGCTCATGTCAAAGGTGGGGCTGCGTGGCAGCTTCGATCGCTGGCGTAGCCGCGTCCGCAAGCTCCCCGAGTTCGGTGGCGAGCTTCCCGTCGCGACGCTGGCCGATGAGATCGAGACACCTGGACCTGGACGCATTCGAGGATTGATCACAATTGCCGGCAACCCGGTGCTATCGGCGCCGAACGGTGCGCGCCTGGATCGGGCGTTCGCGTCGCTCGAGCACATGGTCGCGGTCGACCCGTATCTCAACGAGACGACACGCCATGCGCACGTGATCCTGCCGCCGGCGCCGCCACTCTCGCGAGGCCACTACGATGTCGCGCTCCTGGCCTTTGCCGTCCGCAACGTCGCGAAGTACACGGCGCCGCTGGTCGAGCGCCGGGCGTCCGAACGTCACGATTGGGAGATCGTGTCGGAACTGGCGGGACGTCTGTTCGTGCCCAGGCTCCTGCGTTCCCCCATGGTTCGAGCGCTCGGGGTCCTGCGGCCGGAGCGAATCCTCGATCTGTTCCTGCGGATCGGGCCGTATCGTCTCAGCCTTGCAAAACTGCGCCAGACGCCTCACGGCATCGACCTCGGTCCTCTGGAGCCCGGACGAATCGCACAATGCATTGCCACTCCGGACGGCAAGATCGACATCGCGCCAGTAGACTTCATTCGCGCTGCCCGCGATCGGCTCCTCGTTGATACCGACACTCGCTCGAGCGGCGCGCTTCTCCTAATCGGAAGGCGACAGCTTCGCAGCAACAACTCCTGGCTGCACAACTCTCATCGCCTCGTGAAAGGGCGGCCGCGGTGCACGCTGCTGATCCACCCAGACGACGCCGCGTCGCGGGATCTGGCAAACGGGGATCTCGCCCATGTCGAGTCGAAGGCGGGTACGCTGATGGCCGCGATTGAAGTGACCGACACCATCATGCCGGGTGTCGTCAGCCTCCCGCACGGCTGGGGTCACGATCGAGACGGAACCCGGTTGACCGTGGCCCGGCAGTCTCCGGGCGTGAGCGTGAACGACGTGACGAGCGAATTCGAGGTCGATTCGCTGAGCGGCACGGCAGCGTTCAACGGTCTCGCCGTCAACGTCAGGCGCTGATTCTGTGGCCGAGCAGAACTGTGAAGGGTCTGACCCCGTCGGCCGCCCGGGATCAACCGCGCATAGCCCGCTCGTGGAGCAGCCTCAGCGCCTGCCAACCCGCTGCGACGGCGCCCTCCTGCCAGTCGGGTTCCGAATACGGGGCCGTCGCTGCAGAACCGAGGATGATGCGGTTATCGACCTTTGCAAACTGGGCGCGTCGTGCGGGCGGTGCGCCCGGGGCGAAGCCGCCTTCACTGTATTTGACCTTCTTCCACCAGACGGCGTACGCGCTCTCGAACTCCTGACGAATCTGCGGGTGCACCTTGCTCGCGTGGGTGAGCACGTGTTCGACGCGCGTGCGAACGGGCTGATCGAGCAGGTCGCCGATCGGCCCGTTTGCGTACAGGCCCAGGAGCACTCCCTTCTTCGAGAAGTAATCGCTCGAGGGGTAGGCGAAGTCACCGAGCGGCAGATCGGAGGTACAGGTGCCCGCCGAAGATCTGATCGTCTTCTTCCCAGAACCGGCGCTGCATCGACAGACCCATCTTGGCGCTGTTGCTGTAGGTCGTGGCGCGTACGGCCGTCATCATCTCCGGTGAAAGGTTGATGTCGACGCGGGTGAGCACGGAGAACGGCACGCAAACGACGACGTAGTCCGCGACGAGCTCAGTCGTGACGCCGTTCTGCGTGTTCACGTAGACGACCTTCACGCCGCTCTCGTCCTGGTGAACGGACTGCACCTCGGCGTCGAGCGTGATGCGCTCGCCGCCGATCGCACGCTGAAACGCGAGGGGGATCTGATCCATGCCTCCAACTGGGTGAAACATCGGTGCGGCCTGTGTGCCGTCGCGCACCGGAATCGATCGCATCCGGCTGCCAAAGCCCGATTGCAGCAACGCGGCAAACTCATACGGCTCGCCGGCACCTCGATGCTCGAAGGCTTTGTAGCGGCGGTCCGATCTGTCCGGGTATCCCTGTGCCACAAGATAGTCGACAAAGCGCCGGGTATCCTCGTCGGTCAGCGGCAAGTCCAGGCTGCGTTGATCGATCGCCTTCACGATCAGCTCGTTGGTGCGGCCGATCATGTCGGCCTTGACCTCGCGCAGGCGAACGCGCCGGTTCGCAAGGGGGCCGGCCGCGCGACCTTCGTAATAGAAATAGGAGGCGTCTGATTCGTTCACGAAGATCTGCAGTGGTATGCCGAGCTCCCTGCAGTAGTTCAGAATGCCGGTATGCGTGTAGGGAATGCGCCACGCGCCGACGTTGATATGCAGCCCTTCATCGAACGCGCATATCTGGCGCTCACCGCCGATCTCCGTGTGCGTGCTGCTGCGGCGAACGGTCCAGGCCAACCCGCCGACACGATCGCGCGCTTCGAGGATCCTGAGGTCGTATCCGAGACTGGCGAGCTCGTATCCGACTACGAGCCCCGAGACTCCGGCGCCGATGACGAGCACGCTGGCCCGCCATCAGATCCCACGACGACATCGCCGTCATGACCAGCGATGAGCCGCCAACGGCGCCCAGGTGCCCGAGGAACCGGCGCCGGGTCAGGACAGGACGCGATGAGCGTCCATGCATGCCGACTATCGTCGCATAGACAGCCCCGCAGACTCGAAGGAGACCTCCGCCGGGAGCCCGACGTACTGCTCGGCGAGGCTCGTCATCGCTGGGCGCGAACTCGTGAGGTAATCGAGATCGGCGATCTGGCGCTGATGGTCGAATGCGTTCTCGTCTGGAGAGCGATGCAGCGTTGACGTCATCCACCACGAGAAGCGCTGCGCTCTCCAGACACGACGCAGGCAGAGGTCGGAGTATTCGTCGAGCCACTCCGTACGGCCGCGCTCGTAGAACGCCTTCAGCGCGCGTGCCAGCACCAGAACGTCCGACGCGGCGAGATTCAGTCCCTTGGCGCCCGTCGGCGGGACGATGTGCGCCGCGTCACCCGCGAGGAACAGACGACCGTGACGCATCGGCGCGGCGACGAAGCTGCGCATCGGCGTCACGCCCTTCTGGATGATGCGGCCCATCGTCGGCGACCACCCATCGCTCGTTGTCATCCGCGTGAGCATCTCCCGCCAGATCGCTTCGTCAGACCAGCGCTCGATCGGCTCGTCCGGTGGCACCTGAAAATAGAGTCGCGTGATCGTCGGTGAGCGCATGCTGAACAACGCGAACCCGCGCTCGTGGAGCGTGTAGACGAGTTCGTCGCAGGACGGCGGCGCCTCGGCGAGAATCCCGAGCCAGCCAAACGGGTAGACGCGTTCATAGACATTCAGAACGCCGGTTGGAATCGATGGGCGGCAGATGCCGTGAAATCCATCACAGCCGGCGATGAAGTCACAGTGAACTTCGTGTTCGGTATCACCATGGCGGAATCGGAGCGCAGGGCTGGACGATGCGAGCGCGCCGACCGACACATCCTTGGCTTCGAAGTGCAGAGGACGCGTCGTCGCGCTGCGCGCGTCGATCAGATCGTGGACGACCTCATTCTGCCCATAGACAGTGATGGCTTTGCCGTCTGTCAGCTCGGCGAGATTGATGCGATGCCGCCGCCCCCGAAAGCTCACATAAAGCCCTTCATGCCGCAGGCCCAGCCGCTGGAGCCGGGCACCAACGCCCATCGCATTCAGCAGGTCCACGGTGCCTTGCTCGAGGACGCCTGCTCGCACGCGGTCGGTCACGTACTCACGGCTGCGATTGTCGACGATGACCGAGTCGATGCCGTTCAGATGCAGCAGATGGCCGAGCAGCAGCCCCGCGGGACCGGCTCCGACGATACCGACTTGCGTTTGCAAAGAAGCCATGTCTACGTCACACGGAGGCACCGAGGCGCGGAGAATTTCTTGTCGTGGTCGTCAACTCGAAGGCCCCTCAGCGATCAGAATCCGCTACAGCACACGAAGTTGGCCGCATCGTCGGTGCTCGCCAGGCTCTCGCACGATCGTACGGGCCTGGCATTGGCGACGGCCGGCTTCGGCGCCGCCTGCATCAGCGGAGGAAACGGGCCCTGTGCCTGTGCGAGGCCGGCCACCAGCAACATCGCGGGCGCCGCAAGAAAGAACGTACGCCTTGCTCGCATCATCGTGATCCGCTCTTACGACTCCAAAAACGGCGCAGGACCAGCCGGCGGCTGGAGCCACTGGTGATCCTTGAAGACCGCAGCCAGTTGGTCGCGGAGCCAGATACTGCGCGGCTCGTTGTCGAATCGACGATGCCAGTGCAGTTTCAGGTCGTAGGTGACGTCGAAGGGCGGCAACGCCGCCGCAACCTGTGAGGTCAGCGACGCAAATCGCGTCACGACACCGTACGGCAGCGTGGCGACGAGATGTGTGTCCATGACGATGAATGGCACGCTCAGCACGCTGGAGGTGTAGAGCGCAATCTTCCGGCGCATCTTGCGCCGGTCGAGGAACCGCTCGAGCACTTCCTGGCTGCGGCCCGCGCGACGGACGACGACGTGCTCAGCGGCCATGTAGGCGGAAACAGTCAACCGCGTCTTCCAGAGCGGATGCCCGGCGCGCATCAGGCAGGCGAACCCATGCTTCGAGAGACGCCGTTGGCGGAAGTTTCTCTGTGCGAGCGCCGGAAAGTAGCCCGCCGCCACATCGACGTCACCTTTCTCCAGGCTCTCCGCCAGCTGCGCGTCCGGCAGCGTGACGGTGCTCACCGGGCACTTC
This sequence comes from uncultured Acidobacteriota bacterium, assembly GCA_963772955.1. Lineage (GTDB taxonomy): Bacteria > Acidobacteriota > Vicinamibacteria > Vicinamibacterales > UBA2999 > Gp6-AA40. Next base: position 74,292 of record CAVYZF010000015.1, read on the forward strand.
GGTGCGCGCGCACGAAAGTGCTCGAGAATCGACGGCAGGAAGGCCATCTCCGCGACGTCTGACAGTCCCAACACGATCGCCCGCGAACTGGTCGCCGGATCGAAGTGCTCGCCTTTGAGCAGATCCTCCTGCAACTGCTGCAGGTGGGGCCGCGCCGCGCGAACGATCGCGTGCGCACGCGGCGTGGGCACAATCCCGCTTGGTCCGCGGACAAAGAGCGGATCGTCGAAGGCCTCCCGCAGGCGTCGCAGGGCCTTGCTGACGGCGGGCTGGCTCATGCCGAGCTGTCGCGCCGCGCGGCTGACGCTCAACTCTTCGTAGAGCGCGACCACGATCGGCAGGAGATTGAGATCCGGTGTCTTGGCAGTCAATACGGCCGTCAGTATCGCCTACCAGGGCCCCAGCTTCGAGTGGGCGATCGACCGTGTCATACACGACGCTCCTGTGTGGGAAGACACCAGCGTCATGAGACTCCCTGTTCAGTCAGAACGTGTCAATGTTGAATATCTGATATGCGGCCACGGAATAGGACGATTGGCTTACCCCTCGTGTGCGTGGCGATACATTGCCAGGCATTGTGCCGTTCGCGCGGAGCGCGACCTGGCACGAGTCAATGCGCTTGCGGAGAGTTCATCCGTAGCACAGAATGGCCGCGCCGTAGGTAGAATCGGAGGACTCTGTGACTCAACGCGTGCGAAACCTCTGTCGGTTCCTGGTCGTCGCGGGGTTCTGTGTGACTGGCCTGGCGGCGACGGCGGACGCTCACCACTCGTTCGCCATGTACGATCAAACAACCACCAAGACGATGACGGGCACGCTCGTGCGCCTGATTCCCGGGAGCAGCCATTCGCAGATCGTGTTCGATCTGATGGACGCAACGGGCAAACCGACACTGAATCCTGATGGCAAGCCCGTGAAGTGGCAGGTGGAACTCGGCTCGGCCGCGAACATCGCGCGGCAGGGCGTCACCGTCAAGACACTTACACCCGGAACCGTGGTCACTGTGACGCTCTTTCCGCAACGCAACGGCGCCAATCAGGGGGCGATTGCCGGTGCGCTGGTTCTCTGCGGCACGGCGCTGCCAGCGGGCGGGTGCACGCCTCAGACTGGCACAGTCATGAAGCCACCGGCGAACTGAGCGATCCTAGTGGGAGCGTCACTATGAATCGGACAGGTCTTGTCTCTCTCGGGTGTATAGCCACCGCGCTGACGCTGGTCGCGTATGCGCAACAGGATCAAGGTACGCGGACGAGGGAGGACGCACCGGCGCGCGCTGCGGCGCGATCGACGACTCCTCCACCTGGTGTCACGCCGTTGCCGATCGACATGTTCACCAGCAAGAACTTCTACCTCGATCGAAAGTACTGGGCCGACAAGCGCTACGCCCGCTGCAACACGCCCAATCAACTCTGGCAACACAATCTCGGGGACAATCCACTTGGCTTCTGGGGCGATTGCAACAGCGACATCCCGATCGAGAAAATCGTCAGTCCCTATTCCTACAAGACCGCCGAGGAGCACTACAACGCGTTGCTCGCGGAAACACGGAAAGCCGGTGGTCCGACCAACCACACGTCGCAGACACTGCCGAAGTGGGACGGTTTCTACGTGCGTAGCGGTCTCGACGATGTCTGGATCTACGGCAGCAAGATGAAGGCGAACACCCTGGTCCCGCTGTTGACGCCCGAATACCAGAAGCGCTTCATCCAGCAGCAGTACCACGAGACGGTGAGCAACTCCCCACAGTGGAGTGCGTCGTTCTGCTATCCGGAAGGACTGATGCGATGGTGGTCCTTGCCCGGCCCCAGCGGTGTGTTCGAGGTCATGATGAACCCGTACCAGGTGCAATTCCTCTCAGGGACCGCCGGCAATCTGTTGCGCCGCGTCCTGATCGGACGCAAGCACGTTCAGCAGGTGCCGCAATGGTTCGGTGAGACGGTCGGCTTCTGGAACGGCAACACCCTCATCGCCTGGACGGCTAACGTGCAGGGGTGGACGCTGACACACAACATGTTCGAGTACAGCGACGCAATGGAGATCGTCGAAGTGTTCCGGCCGAGTGCCGACGGGAAGACGATCAGTTGGGAGGCGACGTTCTACGATCCAGAGGCGTTCGTCCGACCAGTTCACGCGGTAACGACTCTCAATCTCAATAAACGACTTGACGACCCCGTCGCACGACACACCTACGTCGAGTGCCGCGTCGCAAGCACGATCGTCAACGGTCCTGACGGGAGACCGGTGCAGCTGACATTTGGCGATCCGGGGTACATCGACTACTTCGGTCGTCCCTGGGCGCAGAATTGGGAAGAGCACTTCGAGAAGGGCTGGGAGAAGCCGGAGAACTGACGCTCCTCTCGCGATCACCCTTGAACGCCGGCAATTTCACCAGGGCTCCGACTCGATCGCACTGTTGCGTCGCTGCCTGCCAGACGCGCAGATCCTCAAAGCGATAAACACCCATGCTGCCTCGGGAGCATTTTGGGTGCCAGCGCCCAGGACCTCGGAGCAGGGACCTATTTCGCCTCCAAACCTCCAGTGACCCCCTCAATCTGGTGGCCGACGGCCAGCTTGCGCGCGCGACTGATTTCCGCTGGTGACGCGACCTTCGGATCGACCCGGGCCTGCGCGCACGTGAAGCCGCGCAGCGTGCACTCGGATGTCGTGTGGATGATGCCGCGCTCCTTCATGACCTTCGCCATCAGCGCGACGGCGTCATCGTGAATGATGACCGCGTTGTTCGGAACGAAGGTGCCGACGCCGATGGCGTAGTCGATCGGCATGAGCGGCTCGACGCTCGACCCGAACTGTCCGTCGTTCTTCTTGCCGAGGTCATGGGCACCCAGACCGGCGCCGACCTCGATCAGATACTGAATGATCGCGACGTTGCCGTAGTTCGCCGCCGCCATCAGCGGGGTGATCCCGTAGTCATCCGGCTGGTTGACGTCATTGCCCAGCCCGACGAACAGCTTCACGACCTGCAGACGCTCCTCGGGTGCCTTGCCGCGGTGATAGCCGTGAATGAAGGCGAGGCCGGCCGCGGCCGACACCATCGTTTCGCCGTCCCGGGAGCTGGTCATCGGATCGGCGCCGCGATCGAGCAGCAGCTTCACCAGCTCGAGATCGCCGGCGAACGCGGCGCGCATCAGCGCGGTGGCAAAGACGATGCGTGGAGAGCCCTCGCGCATGCGTGCGCGCGGCGTGTTGTTGACGATCGTATTCGGGTTGGCGCCGGCGTCGAGCAGCTGGCGAATGAGCGGCAGCGGATCGGCGGTCACCATCCAGGGAAAGTTCGGCGCCGTTTCCATGTTTCGGCGATCGACCGCCCAGAAGAGTGGCGTGAACCGTTGCGCGTCGGCCTTGTTGACATCGGCCTTGCTGTCGACGAGGAATGAAGCGACGTCGTAGTTGCCGTTGAAGATCGCCATCGACAGCGCGGTCTTGCCGTCGCCGGCGCCGGCGTCGATGTCGGCGCGAGACGTGACGAGCACACGCGCCATTTCGACATCGCCTTCGCGCGCGGCCAGCATCAGCGGCGTCAACCAGCCACTGGCAAACTCCTCGGGCTTCGCGTCGGTCCGGTTCGCGAGTGGCGTGCGCCCTTCGAACCCGCGTCCGTTGGCCGCGGCAACGTAGTTGGACCGCGCGTTGACGTCCGCACCGGCGGCGATGAGCAGCTGTGCGGCGGGGGCATGCCCCTCCGACACTGCCCACATCAAGGCGGTCGTCCCACCCCACGTCTCTCTGGCGTTGACGTTCGCTCCCGCTTCCACCAGCACACGAAGCGCGTCGCTCCCACCCGTGCGAGCTGCCATCATCAGCGCCGTATCGCCCGCCGTCGTCAGCGGCTCGTTCGCGTCGGCGCCTGCTTTCAGCAGGCGATCGATCATCGACGCGCTGCCGTTGACCGCCGCCAGCTGCAATGGCGTGACGCCCTCTCGAGCCCGTGCGCCCGCACGCGCGCCGGCTTTTATGAGCAGGTCCGCCATCGCGAGGTCATCCCGTTCGGCGGCCCAATGCAGCGCCGTCGTGCCATCGACCTGCGTCGCGTTGACGTCAGCCTTGCGGGCAATGGCGGCACGGACGGCTTCGCGGTCGCCACGCATCGCCGCGTCGGCCACGTCGGAGGTCGCGGCGCGGACGATCGACGCCGCACACAGAAGGCAGCACAGAGCGGTCAGGGGGGCGCGTCTCATACGGCTACTGTCGATCACTGTCGTTGGTACCCTTCGTGCGGCCCAGCCACTCGACCAGGCGCTCCAATTCCTCGTCGGCCAGTTTGGCACCGCGCTCGCGCATGTCGAGGGTGACCACGCGCCACCGATCCGCAATGAAACGCGCTGTGGTGACCCGATCGATCGCGTGACAGGACGTGCACGCTCGCTTCAGCAACGCGTCGGCTTCACTGTCTGTCAAGAACGTCGTGATTTCGCGCGCCACATAGGCACGCGGAAATGGCTTGGTGGTCGGACCAAAACGCACTTCCAGCCAATCGAGAAGGACGGCCCGCTCCTTCTCGGGCAGCGGCGCATCGACGCCGCGATGCTTCGCTGTGAGCAGCGAGTCCCACCCGGCACGATCGAGAGCGTTGTACGCGTAGTCGTCGATGCCGTGGCACGACGTGCAGTTCTTGAAGATCACCTGACGCACGGGACCCTGAGGCGGAACCACCTGAGGCCGGGTCGCGCGCGGGGCGAGTTGAGCGACGACAGGCACGGTGCACATCATCGCGGCGACGCACACCCACAACGACACACTGAGGCACTGAGACACAGCGATTGACTTGTACTGCTCTGTGCCTCGCTCCCTCGGCTTGTCCACCGAAGCCTGGGCGAAGGCAGGTCTGTCGTGATCGTTGAGGAACATCACACCATCTCGAGCGGCTGCAGGCGTCCGGTGCTCGTCCCGATCTTGTCGATCTCGATCCCGTACAGATGCAGGACGCTGAGCAGCATGTTCGACGTCCGCTGCGTGTTGTCGGGGAACACGAGGTGGCGATTTCCCTTGAACGTCCCGTCGATGCCGCCGACGAGAACGACCGGCACCTTCTCGTGCGCGTGGCGATGCGAGTTCCCCATGTTGCTCCCCTTGTAGATCAGCACGTGATCGAGCACCGTGCCGTCGCCGTCGGGAATAGCCTGGAGCTTCTCGCAGAAGTACGCGAGGTTCTGCACGTGATACCGGTTGACCTTCGAGTAGTTGGCGACGTTCTCCGGCTTGTCGCCATGATGCGACGTCCCGTGCCAACCTCCCGTGAACCCGGATTCCGGGAAGCTCGCGCCGCTCAAATCGCGACCGAGCATGAACGTAATCGAGCGAGTGATGTCGCCTTCGAACGCGAGCGCCATCAGGTCGTACATCAATCGGAAATGAAGGTGCTTGCTCTCGGGCAACCCGAACGGCACGTCCGCCGTCGGCTCTTTGACTGAGTTCTCCATCGCGATCGTGATGCGGCGCTCGAGCTCCCTGATGTTGTCCACGTAGGTGTCGACGCGCGCCTTGTCGCCCGCACCGAGATGGTTCTTGAACGACCCGAGCTGATCGACGACGGCATCGAGAATGCTCGCGTTTCGCTGCCGATCCAGGCGCCGTTCTTCTGCGCTCGCGCCGTCGCCGAACAGGCGCTCGAACACCACGCGCGGGTTGACCTGCGTCGGCAGCGGCTGCGTGGGCGACGACCACGAGATCGAGTTGGTGTAGGCGCAGCTGTAGCCCCAGTTGCAGTTGCCGAAGTTGCCCATGTCCTCGACACCAAGCTGCAGCGACGAGAGGATGGTGTCCTGCCCGTACTTGTTGGCGATGTGCTGATCGACGGTGACACCGAGGAACGGACTCACGGCATTTCGCCGTGGCCGCGCCCCAGACAGCAACACCGCCCCGCGCGCGTGATCACCGCCGGGCTCGTCCGTCGTCGCCATCGCCTCCGGCATATCCAGTCCGGTGATGAGGACGACGCGATTTCGATACGGCTCCAGCGGCTTCGTGATGAACGAGAAGTCGAAGTCCTTGCCTTCCTTGAGCGGACTCCAATAGCCGGGCGCCGCGCCGTGCGGGTGCCAGATGCCGACGAAGCGACGGACCGGCGCCGCAGCAGTCATCCGTGCCGGTGTCAGCGCTGGCAACATCGACTCGAGCAGCGGCAGCGCCAATGTGACGCCTGCCCCTCGCAGGAACGTTCGTCGCGGGATGTGTCTCTTCGTCAGAAACATGGCGTCCTCTTCAATTTGTGCTGACCGACGCGTCGCTGCTCTTCACTCTCATCTGAAACTGCGAGCTCTTCACCACGCTGAGCACGATCGCCGAAAACCGGTTGCTGTCCCGGGCAACGTCGTGCGCAATCGAACGAACCGTCGGCATGTCGGTGTATTCGAGGCCGCGGCCAATCGCGTAGGTCATCATCTTCTCGATGAACATCCGCACGAACTGCGGCGAGTATCGGAGCAGCGCGTGTCGCAGCCCCGCCGGTCCATTCACTTCTTGCCCGTCGTACAACTTCACTGTCACGTCGATCGGCGTGCCACCCTCGCCGCCCTGCTTGCTGCGCCAGCTCGCATCAGCGTCGAAGTTCTCGAGCGCGAATCCGATCGGGTCCATGATCTTGTGACACCCGGCGCACGCCGGGCTGGCGCGGTGGAGCGTCATCTGCTCCCGCAACGTCAGCACCTTCCCGCTCTCGCCCTTCGTATCCTCGAGCGCCGGCACGTTGGGCGGCGGCTCCGGCGGCGGTGTCCCAAGGATGTTTTCCAGCACCCACACGCCGCGCTTCACTGGCGACGAACGGAAGTTCTGCGTCCACGTGACCGCGAGGAAACTGCCCTTCCCCAGTAAGCCGCGCCGGTAGTCCATCTCGGGCGGCAGCGTCACCCGGCGGAATCGTGACCCGTACACATTCGGGATGCCGTAATGCCGCGCGAGCCGCTCGTTGACGAAGGTGTAGTCCGCGGTCAACAGATCGACGACGTCGCGGTCCTCGCGGATGATGCTGTCGAAGAACAATTCCGATTCGCGCTTGAGACCTTGCCGCAGCTCGTCGTCCCAGTTCGGATAGAAGATGCCGTCCGGCGACGTGGCCGGCAGGTTACGCAAGTACAACAGCTGTTGCGCGAAGTTCGAGACCAATGCCTCCGAGCGCGCGTCCGCCAGCATGCGCCTCACCTGCTGCTCCAGCACCTGCGGCTGCTTGAGTCGTCCCTGGCTCGCGACGGCGATCAGTTCGTCGTCCGGGATGCTGCTCCAGAGAAAAAACGAGAGGCGCGACGCAAGCTCCAGATCGGTGATCCGATACGTCTGCCCGGGGCGCGCGCTGCCGACAGGCTCACGCTCGGCGCGCACCAGAAACTGCGGGCTCGCGAGCAGAAGACGCAATGCGTACTCAATGCCATCGTCGAAGGTTGCGTCCTTGCGGCCCCGATCGAAGAACGATCGCAGCGTGGCAATCTCCTGCGCGGTGGGCGGACGACGATACGCGCGGCGAGCGAGCGTCGTCAGGATTTGGGTGGCACATGCGGCCTCTTGCGACGACTGCGGAGGCCTGCAGGTGAAGACCTTCTCCCGGCTCGCCGAGTCGAGAGGGCGCTGCGCGTTGAACGGCCCCTGGATGCGGACGAATCCGATCGCCGGGTAGTACTCCAGCTGCGGGATCGTGTTGTTCTCGAGCGACTTCCGATCGTATTGACGGATGATGTCCAGGCTCGGGCGGTAGTTGGTGGCGAGGAACGTGGCGCCGACGAGCCGCGAGCCCGCGCGCACAGGCACCGTGACCTCCAGCGTGCCGTCACCATCCGCCGTCATCCCGACCGCCATTCCGACGCCGCGATATTTCCAGGTGTGCGCGCGCTCGCCGTCGATGATGAGCGCGAGCTGCTCGTTGGGAACGAAGCTCCCGATACCGAAGTTCTGGATCGAGAACTTATATTCGCCGTCAGCCGGGAAGTCGTGACGGGCGACGATGCCGCCGCGCGTGCCGAACGGCATGCCCTCGAGGCGATGGTTCTGTGAGGCGTCGCTCGACGCGAGGTAGGTGGCTTCGGCCGGAGACTTCCAGTAGCCGACGGCCATGCGTGCGACGCGAGCAGCAGCAGTCGCATACGACTCGAGCAGCGTCGGCGAGATCGTCAGCGATCCCGCGATGTTGTCGAATCCGTTGGCGGAGTCATCCGGCGGCAGCAGCGTTGTGACGTCGATCCGCAGATCGAGCAGGTCGCGGATGGCGTTTGCGTATTCCGTGCGGTTCAGCCGATGCAGCACGACCGATCCCGGGTGAAGCTTCGTCGCCGCGGCACGATCGACTTCGGACTCGAGCCAGTCGCGCAGCCCTTCATACTCGGCGAGCGGCGGACGCGGCAGATCGGGCGGAGGCATCACGCCCGCGCGCAGCTTGCGAATCACCTTCTCCCAGAGCTCGGCGTGATCGGGAATCGTCGCCAGCTCGAGTCCCTGTAGCGAGAGGTTTGCCGTCTTCAGCCGGTCGTTGTGACAGGTAACGCAGTACCGATCGAGGAGGGCGCGGCTCTTCTCTGCCGATGTTGGCGGCGCACTTCCCTGCAACCGCGGTGTTGCAGACTGGCCACTCAGGGAGGCGATGGACACGACAGCCACCGCGCCGAGCGCGCAGCCGACCAAAGCGAGTCGCATGCGAGGCGAGAGTCGCACGACAGACACTGCCATATCAAGTTCTAAGACCGTCATTCCCGGGCGGAATAACGCTCATCCCAATTGATGCGCGGCTACGGCCTCGGACTGGGCGGCTCAGGTGGAGCGGGCGTGATCATTCGGCGTTCCATCGTCTTCTGCTGGCCATCGCAGAAGCTCTCGATCAGCTCAGTATCCGGGAGCAACGAGAGGGGGACGTGGATCGTCCAGGGCTTGCGGAACGCTTTCGAGTCGTCGATCGTGAGCGTCAGCATCATCGTGCCGATGCTGCTCCGCTCGAATCGTTCGGTCACTTTCAGGGCATCGCTGTGCGGCCGACCGACTCGCGTATCGAGCCACCCGCCGTCGCGCAGGCCTGTTGTCTCGACGACGAAGACGGTGCCCTCCCAGCGCCCGACGGAATATCCCAACCATGACGGCTCCGCATCGGCGGGCAGTGGTCGCCCATCCGTGAACACCTGCCGAAACATCGGCCCCGCCAGCGTCTCGTAGAAGAACACCGTCACGCCTGGTGCGTGGACGATCTTGAACGGCCCGCCTCCGAATGTGATGCGCGGAAACCCTGGCGGCATGCAATATCCCAGCGGGTCATCGACGTGCTCGCGACTCGATCGCTGAGCCGCAATGCCCGCTGCCCACGGGGTCATCGTCACGTCCTCCGGCGGAAGATCTTGTGCAAGGTCAAAGAACAACCCTCGCTTCGGGAAGCAGGCGTCGCGGCCATAGATCCCGCATTCCGACGTCCACACGCCAGACAGGTCGGGATGTCCGTCGCGTGTCGCGGCCGGTGCCGAGAGATTTGGCTTGCCGTCACCGGTTCGTGGGAGACCTGGCGTGGGGTAGTTCAGCCACTGCGAGTGCGCGGGTACCGCAACAACGATCCACGCTCCGAGCAACGCGGCGGTGCGCAGCGATCGAACTGTCGGCATCAGGACCGTGATTATAGGCCCCGCTGCGTCCTCTCAGGGCGATACATCGAAGATGTCGGCCGAGACACCGCTTTCATCCGCGCCGTCGAAGCGTGTCTTGTGCGGCGAGTCGTAGGAGACCAGCACCGATAGCGGGGAGCGCGTGACGATGGAGAGTCCTTCCGCGTGATCCTTCTTCTCTCTGAAGGGCACGGTGACCACCTTGACCAGATCATCGCTCGCAGTCAGCGAGTCTGCAGTCGATTCGAGCGCCTTCTGCCATCGATAGATGAAGACCGGGCCGTCGAGATCCATGGATGGCCCGGCAAGGATCAGGAGATCTTTGCCGTGAATCGACAACTCCCGCACGCCGAGCCCATCGAGCTGGAGGAAGTGCTTGATGTATGGCTCACCCGCCGCTCCGATCGACTCGAGCGACAAGACGCCATCAGATGACGCCTTGACGCGCAGCTCGATCACGACTGCCCAACCGCGAAGCACTGGACCGCGCAGACCGAGGAATATGCGATTCCCCGACACAGCGAGGCCCTCGACATCGAACCCGTTGTCCTTGCTCGGAACCCCGTCGATCGAACCGTCGCTCGACTTGCGTGGCACGAAGCGACCGAGGTGGCGGTCTTTCCTCAAAGCCTTCGTCAGTGCGTTTCCACTCGCATCGCCGTCGAGGCGCGCGGCAGTCAGCGCTCCCTCTTTCGCCACTGGCTCGCCGCGCGCGTTCAACGGGACTCGAGCAAGCGTGAAGCGGTTGCCGTCCATTTCGACCTTGCCCAGGCGCTCGAGGTTTTCGGCGAGCGTCTCTTTGCTATCTACTTTCTTTCGCTTGGCGCTATGCGATCCGATCAACCACAGGTAGCCGCCGTCCACGTCGAGTCCCTCGATGTCGATCTCCTCCTTCGCGGGCGCGGGCAACTCGAGAAGGTCTTTGAGCTCGAAGCGAGTGTGATCGCCAAAGTTTCCGCTCGAGTCGCGGGTCATCCGATCGATCGACGTTCCCTCGTCACCACCGAGCCAGAGACGGTTGTCGCGGAGCACGACGGCAGACAGATTGTCTCGTGCCTTGGCGAGATCCTTCTTCAGCACTGCGGCATTGAACCGAAGAATCGGTGAGCTCGTTGGTCGGTCCGTCATGAGGCACTCCAGACTGCGAGTTGGGCAACGGGATGCCGCTCCCGCTCGTTAAAGTAAACGCGCGCGTGTCGCCGATCGAACGATGCCGCGTGCCTTCACGTGCTTAAATACCGCAGACGGGAGAACCACGTGGCCGAGACCTCAGAGTTCTGGGACGATCTGCTGGCTTACATCAGAGATGGCGTGCTCGTGCCGGTGATCGGCCCGCAGCTGCTCGTCATCGATGCTGATCGGCCAGGACAAAAGCTGTTCGAGGCGGTCGCCGAGCGGCTCGCGGCACGCTACCAGCTATCGCTCCCTGCGGGTGCTGACTCGCTGTCCGATGCGGTGTCAGCGGTACTGCAAGCTCGCGGCCGCGACGAGAGTCAGCGGCTGTACCGCGTGGTCAACGACATCATTACCAGTCTCAGTGGGCGCGTTCCCGAGGCTTTGCGCAAGCTCGCGGAAATCTCCGAGTTCCGCGTATTCGTGAGCATGTCACCCGATCGATTGTTGATCCAGGCCCTGAACGATGTCCGCTTCCCCGACCAGCCGCGCACGCGGGAGGCATGGTTCTCACCGAATCAGTCGACCGCCGAACAGCAGCGGAACGCTCGTGCGCCCGGCGAGGACGAAGTCGTTGTGTTTCGGCTCTTTGGACAGGCCTGTTCGACGCCGCAGTATGCGATTCACGACGAGGACCACCTCGAGTGGCTGCACGCCCTCGTCAGCGATGCCGCGCGCCTGCCCGAGTGGCTCGCCTACCGGTTGAAGGATCAACCGCTGTTGTTCATCGGCTGCGACGTACCCGATTGGTTCGGCCGCTTCATCGTCCGGATGTCGTCGAACTCGCGGCTATCGGTGTCGACGAAGCAGTTCTTTTTCGTGGAGCCCACCCAGGCGTTCGATCCGTCGCTGTCGCAGTTCTTCACGACCTACTGCGGTCGAAGCGCCGTGCGAATGATCGACCTTGACCCGGTCACGTTCGTCGAAGAGTTGCACGCGCGATGGATAGCCACTCGGCCAGCGGCACCGGCGAAGGCGATTGCAGAGAGTGCCGAGTCGAGCGCCGCGCAGGGCTCCATCTTTATCAGCTACGTCAGGGAGGATGGTGACGCGGCGCGACGGCTCGCGGACGCGATCTCTCGCCTCGGTGGTGACGTGTGGCTGGACGAGCGCCGCCTCGAGGTCGGTGAACGCTGGGAGCAGACCATCCTGTCCGGCATCCGTCGCGGGGTTCGGCTGTTCGTACCGATGATTTCGGCCAGGACCGAGAAACGCGAAGAAGGCTATGTGTTCCGCGAGTGGGATGAAGCGGTTGAGCGCGCTCGATCGATTCCGCGCCGGCGCTTCATCATTCCGGTGGTCGTCGATTCCGACTACGACGGCAATCCGGGCCGGTACGTTCAGATCCCTGAGGCGTTTCGGCAGTTCCACTTCGGCCGCGCACCAGCCGGCGAACCCGACGTCGATCTCGTGACCGCGCTGACGACCGAGATCCGGGCGATGCGGCGCCCCGAGGCGGTATGAACGCCGACACCGCAGTGGGCACACACCTCGATCGAGAGAACCCATGGCCCGGGCTGGAGGCGTTCGACGAAGCGGCACGCGACTACTTCCATGGGCGCGACCAGGAGGCCGAGCGTCTGCTGCGGCAGATTACCGACTCCACGGTGACGGTGCTCTTCGGCCGCTCCGGCCTCGGGAAGACATCGCTGCTCAAGGCCGGCGTATTTCCGCGCCTGCGCGATCGGCACTTCCTGCCGGTGTACGTCCGGCTCGATATCCGGCCCGACGCCACGCCGCTGACGTCGCAGATTCTGGCGTCGCTGACCGCGGCACTCGACGCCGAAGCCGTCGACGCGCCGAGGCCAGGTCGCGACGAGACGCTCTGGGAATATCTGCACCGCTCCGGCCTCGAGGTGTGGTCCGCACAAAACTACCCGCTGACGATCGTGCTGGTGCTCGACCAGTTCGAAGAGCTGTTCACGCTGGGAGAACGCGTACGCGATCTCGTGGTTGCGTTTCGCGACGAGCTCGGCGACCTGGCCGAGAACCGCATTCCGGCGCAGGTCGCGGCACGAATCTCGTCGGATCCCACCGTGGCGAGCGGGCTCGATGTGCGTGTATCCCGATACAAGCTCGTGCTCTCGCTCCGCGAGGACTTCCTGGCCGATCTGGAAGCGTGGCGCCCCGCGATCCCGGCCATCAGCCGATCGCGTGCCCGGCTCCTGCGCATGCGGCCGGATCAGGCATTCGAGGCGGTCTACAAGACAGCGTCGCACCTGCTCGATCAACCACTCGCCCGCGCCATCGTCGCAATCGTCGCCGGCGAGGATCTGCGCGGCACGCGTCAATCCGCGGATCAGCAGCCCGAGGACGACGACACGCCAACCGGCGACGTGGAACCGGCGCTGCTCAGCCTGTTCTGCCAGGGATTGAACGAAGCCCGCAAGAAGCTCGGGCGCGATCGTATCGACGCGCAGCTTCTCGAAGGCAGTCAGCGTGACATCCTGTCGAACTACTACCGATCGTGCGTTGACGGGCTGCCGCCGCGCGTGGCCCGATTCATCGAGACCGAGCTCATTACCGAGAAGGGATTCCGCAACAGCTTTGCGCGCGAGGACGCGGTTCCGACCCATCTGACCGACGAAGAGCTCAGTCGATTGATTCACATGCGCTTGCTGCGACTCGAGGAACGCTACGGCGCGCAACGGATCGAATTGACGCACGACGTCCTCACCCGCGCCATTCGCGATCACCGGGACCAGCGCCGGGCGGCCGAGGAGCGGGAGGCGCTCGCGGTGCGCGCCAAGGAGGAGCGGCGCGCCCTCGCCGAAGCCGCGCGTCGTCGCGAAGCCGACATCGAAGAGCAACGCCGGGTTGAACGCGAACAGCGCCTGGAGGCGGAGGCGCGTGCAGGACGACGGTTCAAACGCCTCGCCGCCGTACTGGCGTTCGTGCTGGTCCTCGCCATTGGCTTTGCGGCGATCGCGTCGATCCAACGCGCCGCCGTGGTGCGGGAGACTGAGAAAGCCACCCAGGCCAGCATCGTCGCCAACCAACAGCGCGAGGTGGCGGCGACGCAGCAGAAACTCGCCGAGGAACGCCTGACCCGAATCACCGACGGACTCAGGATGAAACGGGCCGTTCTCACCGGCGACCGGGATGGGATTCGCGGGTTTCTCGAGACGGCGCGCACCAGCACCGACCTGGCATTCACGGCTCGCGCGATACCGCGCGGGTACCGCGACAGCACCGGACGCCCGATCTACAGGTTCACGCTGATGCCTGATGACACAGGGAAAGGGAACGTGAAGGAGGTCGCAACGGTGACGTACCGCATGGACCATCCGACGTTCAGGAACGGGCTGCTCACCACTGGCCCGGAGCGCTCGTTCGAGGCCGAGTACCGACGGGTGGGGGTGCCTGCGGAGCGTCACCGTGCTCGTCGAGTACGTGGATCCCGACCGCTCGCCGGCGCTGACTGAGTTCGACATGTGCGCGAGTCTGGGTTGGTAGTGACTTCCCGGAGCGAACGACCCGCGTAAAGAAGTGGCGGTGACAACGCGGGCGCCGATTGGGACTGACTGCGCGTTCACCATCCATCCGGATAGCAACAGCGTCAGCCCGGCGGCAAGCGCACGCATCATGAATTAGGTCTTCCCAGGCTCAATCCTCTGGCATTCTATGCGGGTTGGAGGGACACATGACGAACACACGCGTCTCCACGCTGGTGCTGCTGCTCGTAGCGTCGACTCCCGCCGTCAGCACGGCGGATGTCGGCCTGTTGCGCACGGCTCACGCGCTTGACGAAGCGCGCGGCTACTGCCTCGACATCGCGGGCTTCGGTGCGACGCTTCGTCTCGACGATCCGCTCCAGGCGCACACCTGCAAGTACGGGAGCGAACTCGACGATCAGCGCTTCGAGCCGATCGCCAACGGTGCGATCAAGGCCAGCCGCTACGGTCGCTGCCTCGCCGTCACCGCGCTGGAGCCTGGCGCCAAGCTGGTTGTTCGCGCGTGCACGTCAGCGCCAACACAACGCTGGACGCTCACATCGGAACGCCTCACACTGGACTCGAAGCCGGATCTCTGTGTCTCCGTCGCAAGTGCACAGGGCGAGATCGCGGGCACGCCGGCACTCATCTCTCCTGTCTACCGCCGACGCGATGTCACGCTCGAGCGCTGTGACGATGAGCAGCAGGCGCGGCAGTCATTCCGCTGGTCGCAGCCCGATGAACGCACAATCAGCAGCGCCGACGTCGTGCGCAGCGGCATGCCCGCCGACGTCGCGAAACAGCTCGCCGCGTTCGGGACGGAGTTCGACGGCGAGATTGCCGGGCAGACGGCGAAGATCTACGCGTCGCAGCCTCGCGTCTACGAGCCGGGCGAGATCAAGGTCACGAAGAATCTCGCCTACGGCCCGCACGAGAGGCAGCAGGTCGACATTCACACGGCGACCGTGCGCAGGTCCGATCGTCCGGTGCCTGTGATCATCGTGTTCCACGGTGGCGGCCTCGTCGGAGGCAGCCGCACCGGGACGACGAACGTTGCGGACTACTTCGCGAGCCTGGGATACGTCGGGGTCAATGGCGGCTATCGCCTTGCGCCGGATGCGAAGTGGCCGGAGGGGGCGCGTGACGTCGGAGCCGCAGTCACGTGGCTCAAGAGCCATGTCGCCGAGTACGGTGGTGATCCCGAACAGATCTTCGTCGTTGGCATCTCGACGGGTGCGTACCATGCCGCGACGTACGTCTTCAGACCCGAGCTGCTGCTCCCGAACACCGCGCGCCCAGCAGGTGCCATTCTCGTATCGGGCCCCTACTCCTTCGACTTCGCGTCACCGTCGAAGGGCGAGCTTGCGTACTTCGGAGAGGATTCAAAGCGATGGGCCGAGATGGTGATCCCCGGTCACATCACCCGCGCCGACATCCCGGTGTTCTTTACGACTGCAGAATGGGATAACGCGCGGTATCTGTGGCCACAGTCCGCTGTGTACAACGAGCTCGTTGAAAAGCACAAAGCGCGACCGCGCTACAGGCAGAGCCTCGGACACAATCACTCGTCGCAACTGTTGTCGGTCGGCACGCCAGATACGAGCGTGTCACGCGAGCTGGTGGACTTCATCGAGCGCACCGTGAAGCACTGATCCCTTTCGGCTTAGTTCTCAGAAGGACGTCTCGGCGACGAACGCGCAAGGACTGATCATGTGATGAGCGAGAACTACGACGCGATCATCATCGGCACAGGTCAGGCTGGCCCGACTCTCGCGAAAAGACTGTCAGGTGCCGGCATGTCGGTTGCCATCGTCGAGCGCCATCTCTTCGGTGGGACGTGCGTCAACACCGGATGCATTCCAACCAAGGCGATGGTGGCCAGTGCGTATGCCGCTCACATGGCACGTCGGGCCCGCGACTTCGGTGTGTCGATCAACGGTGACGTGCGCGTTGACATGAAAAGCGTCAAGGCCCGCAAGGATGCGATCTCCGAGCGATCCCGCACGGGCGTCGAGAAGATGCTGCGTGGCCTGCCGACATGCCATGTCTACACCGGCCACGCCCGGCTCCGCTCCCCTCGCGAAGTCACCGTCGGCGATCAGATCCTCACCACCGAGCGTATCTTCCTCAATGTCGGCGGACGGGCAGCTGTCCCGTCGATGCCGGGAATCAACGAGGTTCCCTTCCTGACGAACAGCTCGATGATGGAGCTCGATACCGCCCCTCGGCATCTCATCATCGTCGGCGGCAGCTACGTCGGCCTGGAATTCGGCCAGATGTTTCGTCGGTTCGGATCCGACGTGACGATCATCGAGATGGCGCCACGCCTCGTGCAGCGCGAAGACCCGGAGATCTCCTCGGCAATTCAAGATCTCCTCACCACCGAAGGCATCGACCTTCGAGTGAATGCCCGCTGCATTCGCCTCAGCGGACGCGCCGGTGCCATCACCGCGCACGTCGATTGCGAGGACGGCAGTCCGGCAGTCGAGGGCACACATCTGCTGCTCGCGGTTGGCCGCCAGCCAAACACAGACGATCTGGGACTCGAGACGGTTGGCGTCTCACGCGACGAGCGTGGCTACATCGTCGTGAACGATCGGCTGGAGACCAATCTTCCCGGCATCTGGGCGCTCGGCGATTGCAACGGGAAGGGCGCCTTCACTCATACGTCCTACAACGACTTCGAGATCGTCGCGGGGAACCTGCTCGACGGTGAGTCTCGCCGCGTATCAGATCGAATTCAGGCGTATGCGCTCTACACCGACCCACCGCTCGGCCGCGTTGGCATGACGGAAACGGAAGCGCAGCGCAGCGGTCGCACGGTCCTGGTCGGCACACGCCCGATGACACGCGTCGGGCGCGCGATTGAAAAGGGCGAGACGACCGGCCTGATGAAGATCGTCGTCGACGCGAAGTCTCGGGAGATTCTTGGCGCAGCTGTGTTCGGGACCGGCGGCGATGAAGCGATTCACTGCGTGCTGGATACGATGTACGCGAAGGCCCCCTACACTGTTCTCCAACGCGCCATGCACATTCATCCGACGGTCTGTGAGCTCATTCCGACCATCCTGCAAGAACTCGCGCCGCCAGCATCGTAACCGTGTCTCCCCTTCAGATCCCGACCCGGCAGCTGGGCTCGACAGCGCTCATTGTCAGCCGCATCGGCCTCGGCCTCGCCGCGCTTGGCCGGCCTGCGTACATCAACCTCGGACGACAGCGCGACCTGGGCTCCAATCGCAGCGTCGCTGAACTCGAGCAGCGTTGCCATGAGGTGCTCGATGCCGCGTACGCGATGGGCGTCCGATACATCGACGCTGCGCGCTCGTACGGAATGGCCGAAGATTTTCTCGCCACGTGGCTCAGCGCTCGCAACCCGCCGCAGGACGCGGTCATTGTCGGATCCAAATGGGGCTACAGCTACGTGGGCTCCTGGCAGCTCGATGCGCCCGTTCATGAAGTGAAGGATCTCTCGATCGACACGCTGCGCCGGCAGATCGTCGAGAGCCGGTCGTTCCTCGGAGATCGCCTTCAGCTGTACGAGATTCACTCGGCAACCGTCGAAAGCAGGGTTCTCGAAAACGTCGAGGTCCTGCGCGAGCTGCTGCGACTGCGCTCCGGTGGACTCGTCATCGGGTTGACTGTCACCGGACCGAACCAGGCGGACACGATCCGGCGCGCGCTGCGAGTGAGCATCGATGGCGTCAATCCATTTCAAGTCGTACAGGCGACGTGGAACCTGCTCGAGCGGTCAGCGGGTGCCGCTCTCGCCGAGGCGAAAGCACGCGGGTGGGGCGTGATGATCAAAGAGGGACTCGCCAACGGCCGCCTCGCCGATCGGGCCACCATGGCCTTCGCCGCAGCCTTGTCTCAGCCCTGGGCCGACGTCGTCCTCTCTGGCGCGGTCACGCGCGAGCAGCTCGAGAGCAATGTGAAGTCGCTCGTCCTCGCACGCGAGTCGGCTGAGTGGCCTGACATCGCAGAATCGCCGAAGGAGTACTGGTCCCGTCGCAGCGCGCTCGCGTGGCAGTGACGTCTTATTTGTCCAGGAGCCTGGCGCCTCCGAGCATGGAGCTCATGCTGAGGAAGTTTCCTTCGTGACACGCAAATTCGAACAACTCGTAACTCGGGTCCTGCTTCAACGGAAACGAGACCGACCACGCGCGCGTCCACGTCCGCGGATCGTCGATCGTGGCTTCGTAGCGAATCGTATCGGGGGCGGTTCGGGTGAAGCGTTCCGTGAGACGCGCGTCCCCGCTGAACGTGTTGACGCCGTTGTTGCGATCGTCGAAGTTGGTGGTCTCGACGACCAGCGTGCTGCCGTCCCACCACCCTCGCGAATTCCCCATATAGCTGCGAATCTTCGCGCCGACGTGCGGGCGACCGTCTACGGGGATCAGCCGCGCCTCGTGGATCATCTCGTTGCGGATCACGACCCAGCCAGGAGACTGGGTGATCTGATTGCCGCTGGAGTTGCCGATGGGCAGCATCGAGCCTAACGGCCCGCGTGAGAGACACCGTGCCTGTGCGCTCACATTCTCCGGACCGTCGAGCGGACCGCGGGCTTCGCTCGGACGCGTCGAGAGTCGTTTCTGACCCTCGGCGGTCATCGCGGGGTACCTGCCATTGGACGGATCGACGATGAGCGACGTCTGGTGCTGCGGCTTGCCGTACTCGCGCCAGTGCGACCGCGATTCTCCGAAGAATGCGTCGTTGTCGTTGGGCGTCCGCCGCTGCGCGGGCAACTTCGCAAACTCGTCTTCGGTGAGCGTGGATTTCTCGCCGAGGCCGGCGGGCCGCTGCAGCGGCACGCCCAACATTTCCACTCCCGGCCACAGCCCCTGCAAGTCAGGTTCTCCCCACGCAGTTCGGGGCGGCGTCCAGTGCTGCCCGTTGACGACAACCGAGGTCACGACGAGGGCGATGACAACCAGCAGGCTGCGCACGCAACACCTCCATTCGCCAGGCGGGCCGATTATCGCTCCAGTAGCGACGGTGTCAACGCTCTTCTTCTGCCGCTCTTCTTCTGCCGTTTCCGGAGTAGACTCGCTCCGCCGACGGGGAGACGACTTCGGCGAATCTGGAGGAGAGGACCGTGCGAAATACATCAATCGTCATTGGAACGATCGTCGTCCTGGCGCTGTCGGCCGTGAGCCACGCTCAGCGTCCAGCCGGCATCACGGCTGAGATGATCGCCACCGCATTGCCGGTGGAGGGTGCTCCTCTCGCCGTGCCAGGACCGTACAAAGTGGAGGGCGGACCGGCGTTCGGCTCACCGGGTCACGTGGTCTACCGCCCGGCAGATCTCACGCCGTTCCCGGCGAAAGACACGTTGCCCTTGATGGTGTGGGGCAACGGCGGATGCGCGATCAACAGCACGCGCTATGGCGGTTTCCTGACGACCATCGCATCGCATGGTTTCGTCGTGATGGCGACCGCCGCCGAGCCGGGCGCAGCGCCAGGGACTCGGTCCACCGCGGACAATTTGCGCAAGGCCATCGACTGGGCCGAGGCCGAGAACAAGCGCGCGGAGTCGCCGCTCAGGGGCAAGATCGCGCTCGACAAAATCGCAGTCATGGGCCAGTCCTGTGGCGGGTTCATGTCGATCGAACTCGGAGGCGATCCGCGCGTGGATACGATTGGCGTCTTCAACTCGGGTGCGCAGGGGGACAACGTCGCCCGGCTCGCCGCATTGCATGGCCCTGTGCTGCTCATCAACGGGCACGAGCGCGACTTCCTGATGGCGTCCTCGAAGGCGACCTACGACGCAATCGACAAGCTGCCGGCGTTCTACGGCGCGCGTCACGGCGCGGGGCACACGGCGACTGTCGATCATCCCGGCGGCGGTGAGTTTGCGAACGTCGCGTCGAACTGGCTGAAGTGGCAGTTCAAAGGCGACAAGCAGGCCGCGAAGATGTTCGTCGGCAAGGACTGCAGCCTGTGCACCAACTCGACCTGGGACACGGCGTCGAAGCACCTGCAGTAGCTCGCGCATGAAGACAGCCGCGATTGCGTTCGCCCTGCTCGTGCTCGCATATCCAGCCGCCGCGCAGAACGCGGACGACTATCGCGGCGGCTGGAGAACCGATGGCGGCGAGGCGCATACCTACGAGTTCTCGATTCGCGGCACGACGGTCAGAGGGATCTACTGCACCTACTGCGCGGATGCGACGACGCTCGCATTCGTCGATGGGACGTTTGGCCCGGACGGCATCCGGTTCGAAGTCACGCATGTGAACGCGGACGGCAGTACCGCCTACAAGGACAAGGCGACCGCGACGTTCAGCGCGGGTCGCCTGATCATCACCGGCACGAGCGGCGCGCGCGGCGGCGGCACGTTCGAACGAGTGCTGATCAAGGATCCGCGCGGCCCGGATCCGATCCCGGCGATGGTGTCCGTGCTCCCGAAAGATCGGCCGTCCGTGCCCGGCAACATCGCTCGCCGTAACCCTGACGGCGCAGACGGCCTGCCCTACATTCAGCCGGGCCCATGGAAATCGAAGCTGACGGAGAAGGATGTCGTTGGTGTGTGGCTGGGATTCGGTGTCGGCGCGCCGAAGCAGTTCTTCATCATCAAGAAAGTCGGTGACAAGCTCCGCGGCATGGTGTGCGGCACATGTGACAACCCGTACACGATGGCCGCGCTCGACGATTTCACGATCGAGGGCGACACGCTGACGTTCAACATCCTCCACGAGGACTGGGCTGACGGCGAGATCCCGACGTTCTACAAACACGTGACTGCGCACGTGGGCTGGAACGAAATGCGGTGCACGACAGCCGCCGACCATCAACCGCCGCCACCACCGCCTCCTCCTGGCCGCGTCCCGGGATTCTCGCTTCAAGGGCCGGTTCCGATCGAAGCCACACGCGGCAACAGGTGGCCGGAATGGCCGCCGAAGAACACCTCGTCGCCGCATTAGACCGTTCGGATGTTCCTCTATAATTCGCATCTCTTTCGATGTCGCTGACGCCGGGCACCCGCCTTGGTTCGTTTGAGATCTCCGCCCTGATCGGCGCCGGCGGCATGGGTGAGGTGTACCGGGCAACGGACACGAATCTGAAGCGCCTGGTCGCGATCAAAGTTCTGCCTCAATCACTGTCGGGCGTGCCCGATCGCCTCGCGCGGTTCCAGCGCGAGGCCGAGGCGCTCGCGTCATTGAACCACCCGAACATCGCGCAGATTTACGGGCTGGAGAAATCAGACGGCGCGATCTCACTGGTGATGGAACTGGTGGACGGCCCCACCCTCGCGGATCGCATCGCGCTGGGAGCAACCTCCGTGGACGAGGCGATCCACATCGCGAAGCAGATCGCCGAGGCGCTTGAGGCGGCGCATGAACGGGGCATCATCCATCGCGATCTCAAGCCCGCCAACATCAAGCTGCGGCCAGATGGCACGGTCAAGGTCCTCGATTTTGGTTTGGCAAAAGCGATGGAGCCGGCCGCGACGAGCACAGTCGGATCGCTTGTGCAAACGATCACGACGCCGGCCATGACACAGGCCGGCGTCATTCTCGGCACCGCGGCCTATATGAGCCCGGAGCAGGCGCGCGGCAAGCCGGTCGATCAGCGCGCCGACATCTGGGCCTTCGGTTGTGTGCTCTTCGAGATGCTCGCGGGGCGTCGTCCGTTCGGCGGCGATGAGGTGCCGGATGTCTTTGCGAATGTGCTCGCCAGAGATCCTGAGTGGCGTGCACTGCCCGCAGCGACACCACCTGCCGTACGTCGTCTGATTTCCCGCTGCCTGACCAAGGATCCGCGAGAGCGCCTGCACCACATCGCCGATGCGCGACTCGAGTTGCAGGAGGCGCTTGCGCCACCGGTTGCTGATAACGTGACCGCGACGGTTGCGCGGACGCCGAAACGAATGTCGTGGGTGATGCCGGCCGCGATCGTCGGCATCGGTGCACTGGCGACTGGGCTCGTGGCCGGTGCGATCGTGTGGCGGCACCCGCCGGCTGCTGTATCCGCGCTGCGCCTGACGCTGGACACGGCACCCGCCGATGAGATCACCACAGGCAGCATTCTCGACATGCTTCCCGCCGGAGGCCGTCCTGCACTGGCCTGGTCTCCCGGCGGACAGACGCTGGCGTTCATCGGCACTCGTCTCGGGAGGTCGCAGATTTACTTGCGGGACCTCACCTCTGGCGAAGCGAAGTCGCTCGACGGCACCCAAGGCGCGCGGATCTTGGCCTACTCGCCTGACGGTGAGTGGATTGCGTTCTGGACCGGCAGCGAGTTACGAAAGATCCGTGTATCCGGAGGTCCCTCGGCCCGGATCTGCGCGGCCATTCAGGTGACTGGACTCACGTGGGGGTCCACGCGTCTGGTCTTTACGACGCGGTATCAGATGCTCGACGTCACACCTGACGGCGGGGCTCCGCGCGCGCTCACGGAGGCCGGCAAACGGCCGTCAAATCCATTCCTGCTTCCCGGTGAGACCGCTCTGCTCTATACCGAGTACGGCAAACCGTTCACGTCGGGCGACGAGCAGGTGATGATTCGCGGACTGGAAGCTGACGCCCAGCCACAGATCCTCTTGACGGATGCCGCCGACGCGCGCTACCTCCCCACGGGGCATCTGGCGTTCATGCGTCAAGGCACATTGTTCGTCGTGCGGTTCGACGCGCAGACATTCGCAGTGCGCGGCAGCCCCGTTGCTGCAGTGAGCAATGTGGCTCAATCGGCGGCGGCCTGGTTTGCGGACGATCTGACGATGGCAGGACAGTTCGCGGTCTCGCCAGAAGGGGCTCTCGCCTATGTGCCCAGCCCGTCGGTGTCGCTGCCGACATCCGACCTGGTGCGAGTAAATCGAAAGGGCGACGTCAGCGCCGTGGGTGCGCCTCCCAATACGTATCGCGAGCGCGTGGAAGTGTCACCCGATGGCACGACGCTGGCGGTGACGGTACAGTCGACCACCGATGTTCGCTTGTTCCTCTACGATATGGCCCGCGGCACGCTTGCGCCGGCATTTGCGCAGCAAGCTGCGCGCGACACGATACGACCCATCTGGTCCGCGAAGGGTGACATCGCGATGCAGGTCTATCGATCGGGGGGAAGCCACATCGCTCTCCTGAGCGCCGATCGAACCAGCGTTGTCGAAGAGCCCTTGTTGCCGCAGAGCGGATTCGCGCCCAGTTCGTGGCTGCGCAGTGGTGAGGCGCTCATCGGCAATCGCGATGGAGATCTCTGGGTGTACAAGCCGTCTGCCAGCGGCGACAAGTGGGAGCGTCTGACCAACAGCGCCGCACAGGAGCGTTACCCGGTCTGGTCGCCAGACGGCAGTGGCTCGCTTATGCGTCCGACGTGTCGGGCGGAATGAGGTCTATGTGCAGAAATATCCAGGACCGGGATCACCGATTCTCGTGTCGACCGCAGGCGGTGAGGCCCCCGTGTGGAATCCCAACGGCCGCGAGTTGATCTACACCGAGCCGATGACCAATGATCCGTCGCGGCTTCGGTACAATGTCATGCCAGCACTGATGGCGGATCCATCTCGTCAGGGAGGCCGCAACGGCTGTTCGAAACCAACCCCGCAGTCCTCCCGCTCGCCCAATGTGCAGCGACGCCGTGCTATTCCATCAGCCCGGACGGACAATCGTTCTATACGCTGCAGTTCCGCCCGCGTGATGTACCTCGCGTCACCAGCCTGCGGCTGATTCTCAACTGGTTCGACGACGTCCGCCGCCTCGCGCCGACGAACTGAAAGCGTCGGCCGCTACACCGGCCTGCCGGTGAAGATGCTGGCAGCATCGACAACACACAAGGGATTGCCGAACGGATCATGCAGGTAAAAAGATCGTTCGCCCCACGGGCGGCGAACGATCTCGCCCATTGGAAGGCCGCCGTCACCCACCTCTTTCGACAGCGTGCCGAGGCGCTGGGCACGCGCGAAAACAGCCTCGAGATCGTCGACCGCGAAGTAGACGTGATCGAAGTTCGGTCGCGGCGTTCGTGGATCACCATCGTCAACAGGGGAGTACACCGCCAGAGTCACCTCCCCGCATCTGAAATAATGTCGGCCCGTCGAGATTCGCATCCCGGCGTCATCAAGGAGCGCAGCGTAGAAGCGTACGGCGACGTCGAGCGAGTCGACGGGAAGAATGACGCGGTAGAGTCGAGCAGAAGCCATGGCACATGGTAGTCGCACCCATTGAGGAATCGTGCACCAGGCAATCACAGGCTTTCATCAGGACGATCAGGGCCACTGGGTCGCGGAGCTGGCCTGCGGCCACAACCAGCACGTCAGGCACGACCCGCCCTGGCAGGTGCGCCCGTGGGTGCTCACCGACGCAGGCCGCCGCACACGGCTCGGCGAGACGTTGAACTGCGTCGTGTGCGTCGAGGCAACGGCCGGCAAGCGGTGACGATCTCCCCCGACTACGGGGGTCCGATCGGGGCCGCGATTCCGATACCCTACATGCATAACTCTCGTCTCAAGAGGTGCATGTTTGTTGTTTTCTACACGCTCGCTACTGCTCGTCATACTCGTCGCCGGAGTGCTCGCGTCGAGTCCTCTGGCCGCTCAGTGGATTCAATATCCCAACGCGGGAGCGCCGCGCAAAGCGGACGGCACCGTGGACATGGCCGCGGCCACTCCTCGCACCGCAGACGGCAAGCCCGATTTCTCCGGGATCTGGACCAGCGACGAGGTCGATCCACGCAGGCCAAACGTCCCACCCAATCCCCGTGATGCCACGACATCGCGCCGAATGATCAACATCGGTGTCGAGCTTCCTGGCGGACTCCCTTATCAGCCGTGGCTCGCCGCGCTGGTCAAGGAACGCTGGGCGAAGAACGCAGTAGACGACCCGCACGTCCGGTGCTTCCCCGATAACTTTCTTCGCGCCTACGGGACGCCGCATCTCCTGAAGTTCGCGCAGATGCCGGGCCTGCTGATCGTCCTCAATGAATGGAACGCCGGCTATCGGCAGATTCACACCGACGGGCGCGCGCTGCCCACGGATCCGAACCCCTCGCTGATGGGATATTCATCGGCGAAATGGGATGGCGACACCCTGGTGGTCGATACGAACGGCGTGCGTGACGACACCTGGATCGATTGGCAAGGCAGCGTGCTGACCGAGGCGGCGAAGGTACGGGAAGAGATCCGCCGCATTGCCTTCGGCCACATGGAGATCACGGTGACCGTTGACGATCCCAAGGCCTACACGAAGCCGTGGACCGTTATGATCAAGGAACGCCTGATCGCTGACGCCGAATTGATCGACGAAATATGCCTGGAGAACGAGCGCTCTCTGAAGCACATGAAGTAACAGTACGTGCGTCCTCGACGGCCTCGCTCGTCGAGTTCGTCGAGCGCCATCCCCGGCTGTTCGTGCTCACCGGGGCCGGCTGCAGTACGGATTCAGGCATTCCTGACTACCGCGATACCGATGGCGAGTGGAAGCGCCGCCCTCCCATCACGTTCCAGCTGTTCGTCGGAAACGAGCGCGCGCGACAACGCTACTGGGCGAGGAGCCTCGTCGGCTTCCGTCGCATGAGGCATGCGCGCCCCAACGACGCCCACCATTCGCTGGCGAGTCTCGAACGTCGCGGACGCGTCGTCCAACTCGTCACGCAGAACGTCGATGGACTGCACCAGGCGGCCGGCAGTCAGCACGTGATCGATCTGCACGGACGCATCGATACCGTGCGTTGCCTGAATTGCGATCGACGGAGACATCCTCACGCGACTCCACCAGTCCTATTTCTTCACTTCATGCGCCGGCACGATGCCAGGCGTCTTCAGCTGGATCGTATAGACCGAATCGCATCCTGCAACGAACAGCGTCTTCCCATCCGGCCCGCCGAACGCCTCGTTCGTCGCGCAGATTTGCCGCTTGGGCTCACCGCCGTAGATTGGCAGGTTGATGGTGCCAAGCAGTTTGCCTGCGGGTGACGTGATGCGGACGATGCCGGGGCCCGCGCCACCGGTCGAGAACACATTGCCTGCTCTGTCCGTCTTGATTCCGTCACCGATGCCGACGCCTTCAGTGAACATGGTGAACGCGCCCAGCGAGCCGTCAGGATTGACGGCGTAACGCCGTATCTGACGACCGGACGTGGACAGGTACATCCACTTGCCGTCGGGCGACAACGCAATGCCGTTTGGAATGCCGTTGAGATCGGCACTGCTCAGCACCAGCGTCGTCTTGTTGTCCTTGATGCGGTAGATGCCGTTCTGCAACTGCTTGTCCGGATTCTTTCCTCCGTCGCGCAAACCGAAGTCGTTGTCCGTCACGTACACCGCATCGTCGGCGGCGATGGTGATGTCGTTCGGGCCGCTGAACTTCTTACCGTCCATACCGCCGGAGAGCACTGTGTGAGTGCCATCCTTCTCGAGGCGCATCACCTGGCGATCGTTATCGGCGCACCAGATCACACGGCCCTGATGATCCATCCCCGTGCAGGACGGACCAATCAGAAGGACGTGACTGCGACCCGAGCGAGTTTGCGTACCGACATGATCGGGATCGTTGCCCGTGTAGCCGGCTTTCTCCATGAACACCGACACTTCTTTGTCGGGCGTGACTTTGTAGAGCACGTTGTCGAGCAGCCCGGTGAAGATCCAGTAGCCGCTCTTGCCGTCGGCGATAAAGAGCCCGCCCTCCGTCAGTCCAAAACCACGAGCCAGCTCCACCAGCTTGGCATCGGGCGAGATGATCTCGTCGAGCGCCGGGTCCGACCTCGTGATCGAAAAAGGCGCGGCGGCCGGTGCGGGGCCATCGCCGCGCATCTGCGGAACGACTGGGCCGCGCTGCGCCTGCAGGTGGGCGACGGCGACGACAATCAGAACGATCGCAGCGGCACTGAGCCGCGGGAAGGTCGTCTTCACGGAGGAGCCTTTCTGCTGTTTGGGGATCGCGGTTGAATCCCGGACCATGCCGTGAAGTCTACGACAACGACGTCGATCCTGCGATTCCGAATGAACATCCGCGCTAGAATCGCACTCGCCGTCACTGGTGGCCCATGTGAGTTCAGACAGACCCGCCACGCAGACTCCGATGAAGCGGCAGGCCGTCGTCATCATCCATGGCATCGGCGAGCAGCGCCCACTGGGGACGCTCAAGAGCTTCGTTCGCTCCTTTCGCCCAGAACGCACCTTCTATTCGAAGCCCGAGCGGCTGACGGCCTCATTCGAGGCGCGGCGAATGAAGCTTCGGAAGCTGACGAAAGAGGAAGAGACGAAAGACGAGACGGAGAACTGGATCGAGACCGACTTCTACGAGTACTACTGGGCCCACGAGATGTTCGGGACGCGCTGGCGTCATTTCGTGGGCTGGGCCGGCCGCGTGCTCGCGCGCGCATGGCGTGCTACCGGGCCTGACGATCGCGAATTGCGCGGCCTTCACAACGGCCGGGTCGTGAGATCTAGAAAGCTGGTGGTAGTTTCACTCGCGTCGTTCCTGCTTGTCGGGGCCCTCGTGCTCGCCATCTTCGGGCCTCTGGCAATTGTCGGCAGCGGCTTGGTGCTCCTCGGGCTGCTACTCGTGCTCGACTGGGTCTCCGACAACATTCTGTTGCGCGTTTTTGGCGACGTGTCGCGCTACCTCGATGTGGCTCCACGAAACATCGCTCGCCGACACGCAATCCTTCAGGGTGGTATCGACCTCCTGCAATCGCTTCACGCGGAGCGTTCGGATCTCTCGGAAGGCGAGGCCCCCTACGTCTACGACCGAATCGTGGTCGTCGGCCATAGCCTCGGAAGCGTCATCGGGTATGAGCTGATCAAGCACTATTGGTTCCGTGTCAATCGCTACCTGACGTTCCCGGAAGACAACGTTCCAAACAGCGTGTCGACAATCGAGGACGCATCAAGCCTCCGCGAGGATTATCCCAATCTGCAGTTCGAGTGCTGGCGTGAACTGGGCCGCAGCAAAGAAATGGATTCCGCTCTACTTCGGCGCGCGGTCGTGCCGCCACGATGGCTCATCACCGACTTCGTGACGCTCGGGAGTCCGCTCACATACGGTGCCATCCTTCTGGCGGATTCGGCCACCGACTTCTCGGACAAGACGCGCCTGCGCGAATTGCCTACCTGTCCACCGGACAGAAGCACCAGGGATCGGCCAAATGGATTCGCCGTGCACCTGTGGCATGAGGCTGCCGGGTATGAAGACGATCCGACGCTCATCCTGCACCATGCCGCGCCGTTCGCGCTCACGCGATGGACAAACTTCTTCTATGAGGCCGATCCCGTCGGCGGACCGCTTTCCAATATCCTTGGTAGCGGGATTCGCGACATTCCGCTTGATCCAACCAAATTGCTGGACCGGGCCGGCCGTTTCAACGGGCTGAAACTCCACACACGATACTGGCCGCCATTCCCGAAGCACATTCCTGAGCTGAACGAGATACTCAAGTCGCCTTCGCACGCGCCAAGGCCTACGGACGAAGGACGCTCAACTGTCCCGCAGTACTTGAGCCGGATCGATCCGTGACGCACGGAAGGCAGGGAGCCAACCCGCGATCGCGCCAACCGCGGCCAGTGTGGCTGCCGCACTGACCAGTGTGACCGTGTCGCGCGGGTGGAGATCGTACAGAAGACTCGCGATGAATTGTGATGACAAGGCGCTCACCCCCGTGCCGAGGATCACGCCGAGTGCAACGAGCATGAACACTCGCACCAGCACCAGGCGGCGGACGCCCGCCGGCTCCGCTCCGAGCGCCATCCGAATGCCGATTTCGGCGCGTCGTCTCGTAACCGCGTACGACGTCAGGCCATAGAGACCGAGAGCGGCAAGCAGCAGGGCCAGCAGACCGAAGAATCCTGAGAGCAGTGCAACCACGCGCTCCTGCGTGAGCGATGCATCGACGCGATCCTGCAGCGGCCGAAACGTAAAAGTGAGATTGCGATCCACTGCCATCAGTGCGGCTGCCACGCGAGGCGCCAGGAACGCGGGCGCCCCTGCGGACGAACGAACGCTGACGCTGAAATTGGTCGGTCCACGGTCGGCGGTATCACGTTGCGCAAGCGGTACGTAGACCGTCGGCCGTATACCATCACGTACGGATATATACGCCGCGTCGCTCACGACTCCGACGATCGTCTTCGGCGAAGCCTCCACGAACGTCACCGCTTCTCCGACCGGGTTCCGGTTCGATAGGAACTTGCGCGCGTAGGCTTCATTGACGAGCGCGACCGGAAGCCCTCCCTGCGTATCCCTCTCATCGATGTCGCGGCCGGCGAGAACAGCGGTGCCATAGGTGGCGAGCCATCCCGGTGTGATCTGATTGAGCATGATCGTGCGCGAGTTCCAGAACGGCACTGGACCCGGTTCGGGTTGCGGAGGAGGCGCACCGGGCAGGTCAATGAAGCCGAGCATGCCGCCACCGGCGACGGGCGTGGCCATCGACCCACCCGCATGCGCGACGCCAGGCACCGCGCCGACCGCCGCCACGAGTTGATGAAAGAAGGGAATGCGAGTGGCCGGATCGACGGGCGCACGGGACACGTCTACGTTGACAATGAGTACGCGGTCGGTATCGAACCCAAGGGGCAGCGTCGCGAGCCGTTGGAACGTCCCCACCAGAAGGCCCGCAGCCACGATGAGCACCATCGACAACGCCACCTGTGCGACGACGAGGCCGCTCGACAGACCTGTACGCGCGTCACCCAGCGTGCCGCGACCCTGTTCCTTGAGCGCGTTGATCGGTGCGACGCGCGCCGCCCTGAATGCCGGTGCGGTCCCGAACAGCACGGCTGTCGCAGCCGTGACCGCGAAAGTGAAGGCCAGCACGCGCCAGTCAAGAGCGAGATCCAGAGCCACACGCGTGACTGACGTCGACAACTGGGCCACCAACATGGGACTCGCCCACCTGGCAAACACGAGTCCGGCCACCGCGCCGATACCTGCGAGGACGAGCGCTTCGACGAGCAGCAGCCGCACGAGGCGCCAGCGGGTTGCTCCCAGCACCAGCCGCACACTCAATTCGTGCCGGCGCGCTGTCGCCCGCGCGAGGAGCAGGTTGGCGACGTTGCCGCAGGCGATCAGCAGAACCAGCCCGACGATGACCAGGGTCACTAGCAGGGGCTGTTCGTATCGTTGACGGAGTCGCGATGTGCCCAGCGACGCGGGAACGAGCGTGAAGGGGTCCTTGAGAAACACTTGATCGGCGAGTTGGCGAAGCGCGGGGTCCTGGGCTTCCGGCGGCGGAGGCTCGGGCATGACGGCCTCGCGGATCTGTGGCTGCACCGAGCGCAGAAGGCTGGTCGCTGCCTCCGCCGACTGTCCGGGCTTCAACCGGACCATGATCGAGAGCCAGACAGACGCCCCGTCGATGGCCGAGTCCGTGCCGCGGATCAGCTGTTCCGCGTTGATTGGCAGTGCGACGTCGAATGTGCGTCCAACCTCCGCGCCGAAGAACTCGGGACGCGTCACCCCGATAATCGTGAATGGGATGCGCTCGATGACGAGCGACGTTCCGATGACGTTGGCGTTCCCACCGAAACGCCGCTGCCACATTCCGTAGCTGATAACGGCCACAGGACCGTCGGTTCCGCCACCGCGCACGTCGTCGGTTGGCGTGAACGTGCGACCGAGAAGCGCTGGCACGCCAAGCGTCGTGAAGAAATTGCCGCTGACATACGTGCCATCGACCGCCTGCACCTCTCCGCTCGCGGTTGAGAGGCTGAGCCGGCTCTCCCCTTCGGCCGCCGACCACGCGACGGCACCATCGAACATCTGCGGTGCGCGCCGTCCGATCTCCTCCCAGAGGACGTAGTTCCATGCAGCTGTACCCGCTCGGGTCGTTGCCGAAAGCATGACGAGACGTTCCGGTTCGGCCACCGGCAGCGTGCGGAGCAGCAGGCTGTTGACGAGCGAAAAGATCGCTGTGTTCGCGCCGATGCCGAGGGCCAGCGACAGAATCGCGATGCCCGTGACGATCGGGGCGGCGCGGAGGACGCGGACGGCGACACGCAGATCCTGCATTGCGCCTTTAGACGTGCGGCCGCCCGTGTCGGCTGTTGTAGAAGACATCGAGCGGGGTCCGCGAGCCCTCCTTCGCGGCCCACGTCTGCAGGATGCTCATTCGATCGATCGTGCTGTTCGCGCTTCTCTTCGCCACTGGCCGTTGTGACCAGCGAGAGCGTCCGCCGCGACGATTGCTGGGCACTCGACCTGGGGGTCGACGAGATCCCTTTAGCGGCGAGGCTTCGTGATCCGTTGAAATGCCCTCGAGGACGCCACGCGAAACTGATTGGCGTAGGCGTCGTGATTGCGCTCCAGGTCGGCCAGGCGATAGACGTAGTTGACCGTCATTCCGTACGAGCGGCGCACCCCGGCGGTCGACGTGTCGCTCATCCAGTTGAGTCGCTCCAGCCTGGCGCCGTTGGCGAGGTGAAAGCGCGCGACCGAATCCTGTGCGCCCACCCCGTCGTTCGTCGACAAGAGGTAGCGCGCACACCGTTCCATCATTTCCTCGCGAAGCGCCGAGGGTACAGCGGCGATGTCCGTGGCGGCAACATCGTCACCCTTCGCGACCACAGTCGCCAGCGCTGGTGATATCGATCCCTTCGCGGTGGTCTGCCGTTCGGTGAGCCACGCGCGGAACCCGGGGATCGGCGAGAGCGTCGCAAACGTCCTGATGCGCGGAAACTCCTTGCCGATATCCTCGACCACCTGCTTGATCAGCACGTTGCCGAACGACACACCCCGCAGCCCCTGCTGGCAGTTCGTGATCGAATAGAAGATGGCACACGTGGTCTGGGCAGGATCGTCGACGGGCGACTCGGGATCGAGCAGCGGCTGCACGTGCGCCGTCATCGCTCGAGTGAGCGCGACCTCGATGAAGATCAACGGCTCCTGCGGAAGCGCGGGATGAAAGAACGCATAGCAGCGCCGATCCGACTGCAGGCGGCGCCGCAGGTCGCGCCATCCCTGAATCTGGTGAACGGCTTCGTACTGAATCAGTCGCTCGAGCACGACGGCCGACGTCTGCCAGTCGATCCGCTCCAGCCTGAGGAACCCGCGATTGAACCACGACCGGAAGAGATGCGTCAGGTCGGCATCGATCTCGATGCGCTCCGGATGCTCCGCTAAGGTACGCAGCAGCCGTCGGCGCATGTCCACCAGGAGCGCTGTCCCTCCTGGCGCCATGTTGCAGCGCCGGAACAGTTCCTGACGTGGC
The DNA here is from genome assembly GCA_963772955.1 of uncultured Acidobacteriota bacterium. Lineage (GTDB taxonomy): Bacteria > Acidobacteriota > Vicinamibacteria > Vicinamibacterales > UBA2999 > Gp6-AA40. The sequence goes on from CAVYZF010000015.1 coordinate 106,615, forward strand.
GGTTCGACCGCCTCCTGCAGCGCGACCAGGTTTGCTGGTGATGCATCGAGACGATAGGCCGCTGCCGCCAGTCGAACCGTGTCGGGGTTGACCGAGAAGCTCTTCACCAATCGATCGAAGAACGACTCGACCTGCTCGTCGCTGAGTTGCTGATACGCCGCGAGGGCCTCGGCGGCGACGCGGGCACCCGAGACCTCCCCGCGTGCTGTCAGCAGCGCGCGGCAGAGTTCGATTGTGCGGTCGACGTCCCTGGTCCGTGCGGCCCGGGCACGTGGGTCGTCAGGATTTCGCGAGCGAAAGAGCCGTGAGAGGTCGAGTGGCACGAGCGTCCTTGATCGATTGTAGGACGCTCGTGTGTCGCGTGTATGTAACCCATTCGCGACATACATCCCTGTCGCTTGGAACTCGGCTGACTTCACAGGAATACTCGTCGCTGCTCACCGGCTTCAGGCCCTGGACGTTACGACTTCTGCACCTCGAAGCCATCGACCTGCACTTCGGTCACGTGGTTCACCCGGAACCCGACAATGCCATCGGCTGGGATCTTGATCTCCGACTTCGGCGTCGTGTGCACGACCGTGCCGTTGATGACGTACGTGACGGTGTCGCCCGACACACGCACTTCGAGTGCATTGACTGACTTGCCGGTCGCATCCGGTCTCTTGACTGCGGGGCTGGGCGTGTAGCCCTTGATGTCCCTCGTCGCCTCACCGGTGCGCTGCTTGATCAGAAACGTGCCGTCCTGCGCCACCGTGAAGTAGGTGTAGCGCTGTTCGGCGCCATCGAGTCCCTGACCGCCGAACACGAGGCCGTAGTAGTTGGTGTGATTGCTCGGCTTCAACAGCGTGAACGTACCCTTCGCCGTGAAGTTGCCGGTCGCGGTGGTCGCGGGATTCCAGTAGACGCCCGCAGGCCCACCCGCGACGTGAAAGGCTTTGCCCATCGCCATGAACGTGACGCCCGACTTGTCGTCGGGATCCTGAGCGCTCTTACTGCGATCGAGCCGCATCTTCCAGCCGGCGGGCGCCTGCGCCGCCAACGGGACAACAAGTGACGTTAGAAGAGCTGCAAGAACAACGCGCTTGAACATCGCTGCAATCTCCTTGTTTTTCTCAAACTGCCACCAGAGTACCCCAACTTCAATTGACCTGGCTGCCTTCCGCGTAAGAGCGCACGCCCTTCGTGTGAGAATGTCCGTGCTCACGTAGACAAAGGAGTAGGGCAACGAGATACCGCCACGGTGTTCTAGCGTTCCTGATTCTCCTGTTCGCCATCACCTATCTCGACCGCGTCTGCATTTCCGTGGCGGGGCCACGCATGCAGGAGGAGCTGCACATCGATCCCGTCCGCTGGGGATGGGTGACGGCGATGTTCGGTCTGGCGTATGGGATCTTCGAGATCCCCACGGGAGCCTTGGGAGACCGCATCGGTGCGCGGCGAGTGCTGACGCGTGTCGTGTTGTGGTGGTCGGCGTTCACCGTGCTGACCGGAGCGGTGTCGAACTACGCGGTGCTGCTCGCCACACGGTTCTTGTTCGGAATGGGAGAAGCCGGCGCGTTTCCAAATGCGTCGATCGTCATCTCGCGCTGGTTCCCATCAAGTCAACGCGCCAGCATCTCCGGCGTCATCCTCATGGCCAGCCAGATCGGTGGTGCGATCGCACCACTCCTCATCGTACCGATCCAGGTACGCTACGGCTGGCGCGCCTCATTCTTCGTCTTTGGCGCGCTGGGGGTTGTCTGGGCATCGGCCTGGTATGCGTGGTTCCGCGACTCGCCTGCCGAGAAGGCCGGTGTCACCGATTCCGAGCTGGCAGAGACCGAGGCACTCCCACCGCAATCGGGACACAGGTTGGCGTGGAGTCTCGCACTGCAGTCGCCGACCATGCTGTCATTGGCGGCCATCGCGTTCTGTTACGTGTACACCTACAATTTCTTTCAGACGTGGTTTCATACGTTCCTCGTCAGCGGCCGCGGTTTCAGCGAAGCGGGTCTCCTCCTGTCGGCACTTCCCTATGCGCTTGCGGCCGTGGCCAACGTGACGGGCGGAGCAGTAAGCGATACGCTCGTGCGCAGGGTCGGTCTGAAGTGGGGCCGCCGAGCAGTTGGCACAGTGGCGCTTAGCAGCGCGGGGATCTTCACTCTCGCGGCCATGGTGACGCACGACCAGTGGCTCACGGTGGCGTTTCTGTCGCTCGTCTATGGCAGCATTACGTTTCAGCAATCGGGTGTCTTTGGCGCGTGCCTGGACATCGGCCGCGCACACGCGGGCGCCGTGGTCGGGCTGATGAACACGTCGGCGCAGGCCGGAGGATTGATCGCGTCGATCGGGTATGGGTACATGGTCGAACGCTGGGGCTACGACGCGCCGTTCGTGCCGATGGCGGTGCTACTCTTCGCCGGTGCCGTGCTCTGGATGAAGGTGGACACATCCACTGATTGCTTCTCCGAACCGGTGAATGCCTCCCCACGCGTGGAGCCGATCTCACAACCAGTGGTGAGCAGATGACCGGAAATCGCCGCGGACACACGATGCTCGCATCGGTCGCAGGGTATGTCGTGCTCTGGACGATCTGCCTTGTCGCTGTCGGCGCTGGACAGACTCCTGTCCCGACGGGCACCGCCGATCCCGCCCGGCCATGGCTCGGGCAGGAAGAGCGGATCGAAGAACACCTGAAGAACGCCGCCATCACGCGCATCGAAGACATCGGGACGGGCGTCACGCGTCCGCGGCGCGCCTATCTTTCGCCGAGCGAGCCGGCAGCAAGCGTCGCGTGGAAGGTCCTGCCACCGGGCAGACGAAACGGTTACTGGGAGAGCTACAAGTCGGAGATCGCGGCGTACGAGCTCGATCGGTTGCTGAACATGCGCATGGTCCCGCCCGTGGTCGAGCGTCGTATCGGCGACGAGACGGGCGCCGCCGTGATGTGGGTCAGCGGGATGAAGAGCGTCAAAGAGCTCGGCGGCAAGGTTCCGGGCGGCGCCGATTGGGGCAAGCCGATCCGGCAGATGCAGATGTTCGACAACTTGATTCGCAACATCGACCGGAACGCGGGCAACATCCTGATCGGCCGACCTGGCGACCTGATCCTGATCGACCATTCACGCGCGTTCACCACGGACAAGAAGCTGCAGAACAAGGTGGAACGCGTCGACGCCGAGTTGTGGGAGCGCATGCAGTCACTCACCAGTGAGAATCTCATGCGCGCGCTCGGAGGATGGCTCGATAACGAGGCCATCACGGCGATCATCGCAAGACGGGACAAAATGGCCGTCGAGGTCGACAAGCAGATCAAGAAGAAGGGGCGGGCGCTCGTCCTGGTCCCCTGATCTTCTATACTCCTGCCCGACCGCTGAAAAGGAGTGCTCATGCGCAAGCTGACCGTTCCGTTGGCAGCCGCGGCTGCGGCTGTGCTGCTCACGCTGGCCGTGACGTCGATGACCTCGAAGGCCGCCGGCACGAGCTACGCCGAGGATCGCGCCGCAATCGAGGACCTGCAGGCGCGCTATCTCTTCGCGATGGATTTCGGCGATCCCGATCTCTACGTGACGACATTCACGCAGGACGGCATCCTCGACATCGGATCCGGCGCGATTCGTGGCCGCCAGGCGATCCACGACGTGATCGCGAAGATGCCGAACTCGCGGACGACGGAGAACGGGCTGCGTCCGGCCTCGGGGCGCCACAACATCTCCAACATCGTGCTCAAGATCGACGGTGACAAAGCCGTGGGCCGCGCCTATTGGTTCCACTACAGCAACACCAACGCGGAACGGCGCTCGGTGTTCGACGGCTACGGCCACTACGAGGACGAGCTCGTGAAGGTCAATGGCCAGTGGCTCTTCACCAAGCGAAGGATCTACAACGAGGGACGCGCGGAATGGGCGTACAAAGGCGGCAACCCGGCCTGGTAACGCGCGCCGCGAGCGCACGGTTACGTAACGCGATCAGGACGGACTGGCGGCGTTGAACGCGAGCGCCTTCTGGAAGACGCGCCCGGCGGTGTCGGTGAGCCGGAAGTTGCGTCCTTGGTACTTGTAGGTCAACCGTGTGTGACCCATAACACTGACGTGTCGAACGCATGGGAACGGGAAACAGACGATCCCGCGTACTTCTACCAGTTCTCGATCGACGGCTATGCGCTCGGGATCAACGTCCTGCTCTATGCGATGACGCATTGAGTGGTCGAACTCTCCCTATTTCTGAAGCGTCGACGCCCAGTTGACGATGACGGTCAGCGGAGTTATCTGCGGCCTTTGCGCCAGCCCCAATGCCAAGGGGCCGGCGTCGACGAGGAATCGCTGCCCATCCCTGGTCACCGCGTACATGTTGTGGATGCTGACCAACCCAGTCGGAAAAAGCGTCTGTGGCAACCCGAAGGTACCGGTCGCGTCGATCGGCACCGCCGTCATCGTCCCCGTCGCATCGAGATAGAACAACTCCCTGCCATCGGCCCGCCAGCGCGGGTTCCGTCCTCCATTGGGCGAGATTCGTTGCTTCCCGCCGGCGCGAAGAAATGGCTGAACGTAGACGTTGGGCTGGCCGGTCTCGTTGGTCGTATACGCGATCCATCGGCCGTCCAGGGAGAACGTTCCCTGCCCCTCGGCGAACTCAGTGTGTATCACTGGAAACGGTTGGCGCTCCCCGAAGAGCGGAAGGGCCCAGATGTCCGCTGTCGCCGGAAACGACCCGCTGAACGAGTACAACACGAAACGTCCGTCTGCCGACCAGTCGATCGGCGCCAATGTGCATTGTCGCGGGCCGCATGGCCGTGAAGGTGTGTCCACGGCTTCGAGGAGAGTTTCATTTGTCCCTGTCCCGTTGACCAGAGTCTGAACTAAGCGCGCTTTCTCCGGCAGTCCCCCTACGCCGCGCGCGCCGCTTCCGAACACGATGCGCGTGCCATCTGGCGACCATAACGGCCATCCTTCGGGTTGCGGATCGGACGTCACGCGGTTCCGCAGGTTGCGGGCGATGTCGATCGTCCAGATATCGAGATTCTCCGAACTCCCGCTGCGCAGGGCCAGCGCGACCTGGCGCTCGTCTGGCGAGAGTGACAGATTGGCGTCCACCGCCCCTTCGCCCAGCGTGCCGAGGACCTTGCCGGCTCGATCGAACCACGTCAATTGCAGTGAATTCAGTGACTCGGCGGGCGCGTACACGAGCGTCCCATTCTCCGAGACGGCTGCGCTGACATACCGACTGCCCTCCGTGCTGACACGCTCGGTCACGGGCACGGCATCGCCGGCAAGCTGGCGTGCGTCAGGATCGAATGCCTGCGCCATCAACGTCTGGTCGCGCGCGAACAACACGTGGTTGGAGGAGTAGCTTGCCGATGAATCGGCCTGAAGCAACGCGACGGCAGGCTCGTCCTGATCGAGCGAGCCAATCTTGATCGTGCCGGGCTCCGCCGGAGGGCAGCAGGCTCCCGTCACGGCGGTGTAGAAAAAATGCCTCCCATCAGGCAGAAAGTGCGGCCACCTGTGAGCATCCTCTCCGTCGGCGAGCGTCGTGACGGCTGTCAGCGCTCCGCCGTTGCTCGACACGCGAAACAGGCCCGAACCCACCGATCGATCGAACACGATCACGTTGTCGCGGCTCCAGCTTCCACCGCGCCCGGCTACCGCGTCAGCCAGCATGATGGGTGGTCCGCCGGCGATTGCGACCTTCTTCAGCTTGCCCCCTGCGAAGAAGGCGACGAACCGACTGTCATGCGACCAGAAAGGAAACGCGGCGCCCTCGGTTCCCTGAATCGGCCGCGCATCCGCGCTGGCCACCGGTCGCAGCCAGAGTCGGAACTCGGATTGGGCACCCGCTACGAACGCGATGTTGCGACCATCAGGCGATATCGCGAGTTGCGCGTTCGTGCCCGTACCTCCTGCAGCGCGACCCCCGAAGGACGTGTTCTCAGGCGGCGCGATGGTGAACTGGACCGGGTCTGACGCTGGCGCGCCGGAGCGGGACATTCGCAGTGCAACGATCGCCGTGGCGATCAAGACGATCGTCGCCAGCGCCGCTACCAGCCATGCGATTCGGCTCGATCGGACTGGAACGGGAGTAACTACACCTGTCTGATGATCGAGCACGAAGAGCGCCGCTGCGGTGTCGGCAATCCGCTTGCGGCGATCCTTGACGAGGCACCGCTGCAACAGCGCGCGGATCGGCAGCGGCACATCGGGCGGCAGCGCCTCCCAGTTCGGCTCGAGACGCACGACCGCGCCAAGCACCTCCGTCATGTCCTCGCCATCGAAAGGACGATGGCCGGTCAGCATCTCGTACAGCACGCAGCCGAACGCCCAGATGTCGCTGCGCTTGTCGGCCTGTCGTCCTTTCGCCTGCTCCGGCGACATGTACGCCGCTGTACCAAGAAGCACACCGACGCCGGTGACCATCGCCGGGCTCGTAATCGTAGGCGACAGCGACTGGTGTGTCGCGGATCCGCTGCTCGGCTCCGGTGCCAGCGCTTTCGCCAGCCCGAAGTCGAGCACTTTGACCGCACCATCGTGTCGCAGCTTGATGTTCGCCGGCTTGAGATCGCGATGGATGATGCCCTGCTCGTGCGCCGCTTCGAGGGCCTCTGCGATCTGCTTCGCGATCGGCAGCGCTTCGTCGAGCGGGATCGCCCCGCGCGCGATGCGTTGCGAGAGATCCTCACCCTCGACGAACTCCATCACCAACGCGCGGACACCGCCGGACTCTTCGAGGCCGTGAATGTGTGCGATCGCGGGATGGTTCAGCGACGCGAGCGTTTGCGCCTCGCGCGTGAACCGGGCGAGTCGTTCGGCGTCGCCAGCAAATTCGTCTGGCAGGACTTTGAGCGCGACGTCACGATTCAGTTTCGTGTCGCGAGCGCGGTAGACCTGCCCCATCCCGCCCTCGCCGATATGCGCAATGACTTCGTAGACGCCGAGACGTGTACCGGCTGTGAGGGCCAAGTCTTGCGAATTATACGTGGGACCGGGACGTCACTCAGCGCGGTTGAGCTTCTCCATCGCCCGGCGCTCTTCACCGTGCGGGTCGTCGGCGAGATCAACAGACGAACCAAAGACCATCGTCGGCCACGTTGTCGGATTGTAGGGAGCCCACGACGGAATGCCTGGATGCGACGGGTTGCCCGTTCGCGCGAACGAGACCCATGCCTCGCTCATCGCGGTCGCCAGGTTCGTGCGCGCTGCGCTCGATCCGGTCATGAATGAGATGTCATTCGGGTGATCGAAGACAAACGGCAGCTCCATGCCGTGCATCGATCGGAGCTTGCCACTGCGCACGGGTGAGCGCCACGTAAACGAATAGAGATAGACCGGTGCACGACCCTGCGTAAACTTCCGCTGCGCGATCACGTGAGCGGCGTGGCGCAGCGTTGACGCATCACCAGCCATGACCGCAGCGATGTCGCCAGGCGTCTCGGTCGGGCGATGAGATCGATAGATCGCGATCAGACGATCTGCGTCATCGTCGATCGAAGGAACGATCCGCTTCACGTGATCGCGAAGCTCGGCAAACGTGGTGGGCTCGGACTTCCAGTACGGGTCGTCGGGGTTGCCGTACGGAATTCCCTCGCATTCGTTCGATCCCACCATCAACGGCACCGTTGCCGACAGATCAGATGCGACAGGGTCGAAGGGATGCGACGGCAGCGTGCGTCCGTCGACGACGGGAACGAAGCGAAGCGACAGATCGCCGCCTGCGCCTGTCCCCATCGCCGACACGATCCGCTCAGCGGGCATCGTCAGCAGCGCATCTGCACTCGTCGCTCGCGAGCCGAGACGTGTGAGCAGCGCCTCGGCCGCCTCAATCGCACGCGACGGATCCTGTCCGGTGACCGCAGTATCGGACAGCGTGCTCATGATGATCGCGCGATGAAAAAGGCTCTTCGCGGCGGGAAATGCGGTGAGCATCGCCACCTTCCCGCCTCCGCCTGACTGACCGAATATCGTGACGTTGCGCGGATTGCCGCCGAAGCGCTCGACGTTGTCGCGTACCCATTCGAGCGCAAGCATCAGATCGGCGAGTGGCAAATTTGCCGTGCGGGAGAAACGCTCGCTCACGCCTGACAGCCCGGCCAGCCACAAGTAGCCCAGCGCGTTGAGCCTATGAGTGACCGTGATGACGACGACGCCGTGGTTCCGGGCGAGCGCGGTGCCGTCATAGAAAATGGAGTTGCCGGACCCAGTCCGCTGTCCGCCTCCGTGGAACCACACCATCACCGGCCGGTCGCCGCGGCCCGTTTCAGGCGTCCAGACATTGAGCCGCAGGCAATCTTCATCCATCGGTCCGCTGCCGGTCAGCGCGTCGCCGATCTCGGGAATCATCGGACGTGACGGCTGCCATGCGCGTGGGCCGTACTCGAATGCATCGACAACGCCCGTCCAGCTCGATGGCTTTACGGGTGGTTGAAATCGATTCGCACCTGCGGTGGACGCACCGTAGCGGATGCCCTTGAATGTGATGACGCCGTTCAGCGCGAGACCGCGAAGGCGGCCCGTGGTCGTCTCGACGATGGGACCCGGTCTGGCTGCCTGCGCCTCGGCCCGCTGCGCGGCCAGCGTCGAGCACCACGCGAGCGACCAGCCAGTCTGCTGAAGGAAGTCGCGACGATTCACGTCACGCAATACTGGCGGCGTTGAACGCGAGCGCCTTCTGGAAGACGCGCCCGGCGGTGTCGGTGAGCCGGAAGTTGCGTCCTTGGTACCTGTAGGTCAACCGTGTGTGATCGATCCCCAGGCAGCGCAGGATAGTCGCGTTCAGATCGTGGATGTGGACCGGGTCGGCGGTGATGTTGTAGCCATAGTCGTCGGTCTCGCCGAGCGTGATGCCCGGCTTCACACCACCGCCCGCCATCCAGATCGTGAACGCACGCGGATGGTGATCGCGCCCGTAATCATCCGCCGTCAGCTTGCCCTGTGAGTACACCGTCCGTCCGAATTCGCCGGCCCAGATGACCAGCGTGTCCTCGAGCAGGCCGCGCTCCTTCAAATCCTGAATCAAGCCAGCGCTTGGCTGATCGACCTGCTGGCACGTCGTCCTGATCGCCCTCGGCAGCCCGGAGTGATGATCCCAGGCGCGGTGATAGAGCTGAATGAAACGCACACCTCGTTCGGCCAGGCGCCGAGCCAGCAGGCAATTCGCCGCGTAGGTCCCCGGCTTTCTGGAGTCGGGACCATACAACTCGAACGTGTGCTCGGGTTCCTTCGAAAGATCGGTGAGCTCGGGCACCGAGCTCTGCATGCGAAACGCCATCTCGTACTGCGCGATCCGCGTCGCGATCTCGGGATTCTGAGTAGCGTCGTATTCGGCCTGATTCAGCTTCTCCAGATCCTGGATGAACCGCGCGCGCTGCGACGTCTCGAAGCCCTCCGGGTTCGACACGTAGAGGACGGGATCGCCAACCGACCGCAGCTTGACTCCCTGGTATTTGCTCGGGATGAACCCCGTGCCCCATTGCCGCTCGGCCAGCGACTGGCCGTTCCCGGTGATCATCACGACAAAGGCAGGGAGATCCTGGTTGCTCGTCCCGAGCCCATAGGAGACCCAGGCCCCCAGGCTCGGCCGGCCGGCGAGCTGAAACCCCGTCTGCGCGAACGTGACTGCCGGATCGTGGTTGATCTGTTCCGTGTGGATCGATCTGATGAAACACAGGTCGTCTGCAATCTTCGCCGTGTGAGGGAGGAGCTCGCTGAGCCACGCGCCCGATTGCCCGTACTGCGCGAACTTGAAGATCGACTGCGCGACCGGGAAGCTCGTTTGTGCCGCGGTCATCGCGGTCAGGCGCTGCCCGTTGCGGATCGACTCTGGCAGATCGGTGCCCTGTACCTTGGCGAGCTGTGGCTTATAGTCGAACAGATCGAGCTGCGACGGCGCCCCGCTCTGGAACAGATAGATCACGCGCTTCGCCTTGGGCGCGAAATGCGGAAGACCGGGGAGACCCTCGATGCCGGGATTCGGGATTCGGGATTCGGGATTCGCAGACAAGCCCTGAGCGAACAGGTCGCGCTGCAGCAGCTCCGCGAGCGCCGTCATGCCGATCCCGAGTCCCGCCTGACCGAGAAAGCGCCGCCGGTCCATAGCTACTCCTTCATCACCACTTCGTTCAGGTTGAGGATGAGGCTGGTCACACTGGTGTAGGCGGCGAGCTCGCTGACGTTCAGCGTCGCGTCGCGCTGATATTCGCCGTGGCTCACGTACTTCAATGCCGCGTCGGGCTTCGACTTGAACAACTCGAGGTTGTCGACAAACGCATCCTCGAGCACCGCCGCTTCTGCCCTCTTCGGGGCGCGTGCGGTGGCCATGCGAAACGCGTATGCGATCCGCTCCGATGGCGACGAGCCGCCCTCCTTCATCACGCGCTCGGCGAACACTCGCGCCGCTTCGACGAACGTCACGTCGTTCATGAGGTCGAGCGCCTGAAGCGGCGTGTTGGTGAGCACCGGTCTGACCATGTGGCTCTCGCGCGCCGACGCGTCGAAGTTCGCCATCGAGGGCGGAGGGATCGATCGCCTCCAGAAGGTGTACAGACTGCGGCGATAGAGGTTGTCGCCGTGATCTTGAACGTAAGCGCCGCCGCCGCCGATTTCATTCCAGAGTCCCTCAGGCTGGTACGGCTTCACCGAGGCCCCACCGATCTTGTTCACCAGGAGCCCGGACACGGCGAGCGCCTGATCGCGCACGACGTCTGCCGAGAGCCGCGCGCTCGGGCCGCGCGCCAGCAGGCGATTGTCGGGATCCTTCGCGCGCAGCTCGGAACTGGTGTGCGAGGACTGCCGGTAGGCGGCGCTCGTGACGATCGTCTTCTGGAGCACCTTCACGTCCCAGCCGGTTCGTACGAACTCGGTTGCCAGCCAATCCAGTAGCTCCGGATGCGACGGCACCTCGCCTTGCGATCCGAAGTCCTCGGCCGTCTTCACGATTCCGGTGCTGAAGTACATCTGCCAGAAGCGGTTCACGGTCACGCGCGCCATCAACGGGTTCGCCGGATCGACCAACCACCGCGCCAGTCCCAATCGATTCGGCGGAAACGCGGTCGGCGAGGAAGCGAGCGCAGCAGGCACACCCGGCGTCACGACTTCACCCGGCCTGTCGTACATCCCGCGGATCAGCAGGTGCGTCTCGCGCGGCGTCGGCATCTCCTCCATCACCATCACGGTGGGAAGGCTTCGATAGAAAGTGTCTCGTTTGGTCTGCGCGTCGGCCAGATGGTTGCGCGCTTCGGCGAGGTTGGCCGGCAGCGCGTGCTCGAGGAAATAGTCGCGAATCTTGTCCGCCTGGGCCGCGCTGCGCTTCTCCTCGGGCATCGCCGCGATGTCCGTGACCGTCGTGAGATCGGCGAGCATGCCGGCCTCAGCGGCCGACAACGCCCGGTTGTAGATCCGCACATCGTCGAGACTGCCGCGGAAGCGGTTGTCCGCTCCGCCGCCGCCGCCAATGCGAAGCGGCTCGCGCTTCACGGCACCCTGGCTATTGACGTCGTCGAGCATGACCTCGAGCGCCTGATCCTCGCCATCGACGTAGATCTTCACGCCACTCGCCCAACGCGACCCGGTGTAGGTCAGCGCGACGTGGTGCCACTCGTTCAGCGCGATCGTCTTCTGCGTCCGCAGCCGGATCCCTTCATCGACCCACTTGGTCACGTAGTCGTATTCGATCCTGCCGTCTCGCAGATTGAAGCCGTGGCCGTTTGGCTCGCCGATGTCTTCGTCTCTCGTCACGATCGCGCCGTTCGGAGCCGTCGGATAAATCCACGCCGCCATCGTGTACCCATCGTCGTACGTCACGGTCGGGTCGTTCGCGCCGATCGCGCCGCGGCCGGCGCCGTAGCTGTCGAAGCCGGCGATGTCGCCGCCGAACTGGATGAAGTTCTTGCCATCGAAGCTCGCCGCCTGCCCGATTCGGCCGGGTGCCAGGGTTGGAGCCGGCGCGTTCACGTCGCCACGCTGTGCGGAGGTGGGTCGAGGGTTTCTCGTCTCTTGCAGCACCGCGACCTGCGGGGAGACGTCGCCGTCGAACGCGTAGTAAGCCACCAGTCCGCGCGTCGGCACCCATGCCACCGGCGTCGACGTGTCGAGCGAGCGCTCCCATGCTTGCTGCGCTCGCGTCACTTCAGGCTGCAGCTTCGCATAAGCCGAGGTCGCGGCAGACAGTTCCTCGTCGAGCCGCTTCAACTGCGCGTCCTGCGCCGGAAGTGGCGCGGCCATGTATGGCGGCGAGTTGCCCACACGCCGGAACTTGCCGTGCTCGGGAACGTTGTTGAAGTACGCGAAGAGTTGATAGAACTCCTTTTGCGTGAACGGATCGAACTTGTGGTTGTGACATCGCGCGCACGCGACCGTCACGCCCATGAACACGGTCGCAGTCGTGTCCACGCGATCGACGACGTACTCGACGGCGTACTCTTCAGGAACGATCCCGCCCTCCGAGTTGCCGCGATGATTGCGATTGAACCCGGTGGCGATCTTCTGGTCCAGCGTCGCGTTGGGCAGCAGGTCGCCGGCCAGTTGCTCGATCGTGAACTGGTCGCAGGGCATGTTGCGATTGAAGGCGTCGATCACCCAATCGCGCCATCGCCACATGAAGCGTTCACCGTCGGTCTGATAGCCGTTGCTGTCGGCATAGCGCGCAGCGTCGAGCCAGGGAAACGCCATGCGCTCGCCATATTGCGGCGAGCGCAGCAACCGATCCACGACCTTCTCGTACGCGTTCGGCGAGTTGTCCTTCAGGAACGCGTCGAGCTCGGCTGGTGTTGGCGGCAGCCCGATCACGTCGAGCGACACTCGCCGAAGGAGCGTGGCCTTGTCCGCTTCGGGAGCAGGCTTCAGCCCTTCACGCTCGAGCCGCTGCAGCACGAAGGCATCGATGGGATTCCGTACCCACTTTGGGTCCTGCAGATCCTTCGGCGGTTCCGGTCGCTTCGGCGGAATGAACGACCAGTGCTTCTGCCACGTCGCGCCCTGTTCGATCCATCTCGTGAGCAACGCCACCTGCCGCTCACTGAGTGGTTCACCGGCCGCGGCACCGTTCTGACTCCGCGGCATGCGCACGGCGGGATTTGTTGCCGTGATGCGCGCGATCACCTGGCTTCGTGCCGGCTCGCCAGGAACGATCGCGAACCGGCCATCCTTCAATGCATGCTTGGCGCCGTCCTCCGAATCGAACCGCAATGTCGCCATCTGTGTTCCAGGCCCATGGCACTGGAAACACCTGTCCGAGAGGATCGGCCGGATGTCTCGATTGAACTCAATGGTGGCCGGGAGCGGCTGAGCCGCGGGCGACGTTGCCTGCGGCGCCGTGTGAACCGCCTGCGTCAGGATTGCGCCGAGTAAGAGCGTGGACGCACTCAACCACGCTGATGTCCGCGCGGTCCGCATCGTGCCGGAGAGTCTCTCCATACAATCCCTGGCCTCGTGATCTTGCGTGCGCCTATCCTACGTCCATCAGACGCGGATCGCTACGGCAACGCGATGAGGACTCCCACCCTGCCGGCGCGCGGCAACCCTGTCGTCAACACGGGTGTCCGACCGACGTCGTATGTGGCATTGAACAGGTTCTCGACGGCCACGAACGCCGTGACTCCGCGGGCGAGCGTGCGGCCGGCGAACACATCGAACACCGTGGCTCGACGCAGCGTGTAGACGTTCTGGTCGTCCTCGAACTGCGGGCCGGTGATGCGCAGTTGCGCCGACGTGCTCCAGGCCTTCGGCGTGTAGCGGACACCGAGCCCGACGTTGTATTCCGGCACCTGCGGCACCTTGTTGCCGTTGAGCGATGTGTCGCCCTGGAAGGTCGAGCTGACGAATCCACTCCCGAACGTGGCCGACAGCGACGATGAGAATCGCATACTGGCTTCCACCTCGAGGCCGGAGGCGTGAACCGTGTCGGCGTTCGCGCGCTGCTTGATGATCAGCTGCGGCGTGCTCGAGAGCGTGATCGCGGTAATCGCTTCGTCCAGGACGTTCCAGAAGCTGGTGATGCGCGCCGACAGGCGCCCGCGCGTCACCATCACGCCGACATCACCGCCCGTCAACCGTTCGGGCTCGAGCGCGTCGTTCGGCCGTGTCTGCGTGTTACCGACGCTGATGTTTCGATAGAGCTCGTTCAGTGTGGGCGCGCGGAACCCGTGATACGCGGCTCCGCGAATGATGACGCCACTCTCGCCAATGCGGTAGGACGCAGACGCACGTGGATTGAACGACCCTGACGATTTCTCAAAGTCGGTTTGCCCGGAATCGGAATGCCAGATGTCACCGTGTGCGCCGAGTGCAATCGTCAGGCGATCGCTCGGGCGCCAGGTGTCCTGCACGAACGCGGAGCCGAGGTGCTGAGTGCCGCCGACCTCGACGGTCGGAAGCGCCTGGCCCTGCGCGAACGGCGTGTCGATCGACGAACCTTCGATGTAGCGTCCTTCAGTGCCCACGAGCAGCGAGTGTGTTCCCCAGGCGCGGAACCACTGGCCACCGACGCCGCCCGACGTTGACGGAACGGCTTGATCGCGAATCAGCGTTTCCGCCGTTCGAGTGGCATTCACCGTCGTGAACGTCTGCCGATACTGCTGTGTGCCACCGAAGCCGCGCGCGCTGAGCAGGCCACCGGCCACGGCACCGGCCACCTCGCCCGCGCCCTGCCGCCATGCCGTGCTGTTGATCGACTGCGGTGTGCCGTTGGTGCGATCTTCGTCGAACACATTCGCGACGACATCGACGCGCCATCCATTAGCCGCTTGATATCCCGTGGACGCGTAGCCGGATAGATGCGTCGATCCCAGCAGACTATCGACTGGACCGCGCGGTGCAATCCCGGGATCCTGCTCGGTCGACACCGGAATGTAGCCGTCAATGTCGAACCACTCGCCACTCGCGCTGTACCTCAAGCCGCGCGTGCGGCCGCCACCAAAGAGCGAGACGCGCCCGGTGCCGAGGCCGCCGCCCTCGACGAGCGCAGTTCCGGACGGCCGCGCCGGCCGCTGCGTGAGGAGCTGCACGACGCCGCCAACGGCGTCCGCGCCATAGAGGTCGCTGCCGCTGCCGCGCTGTACCTCGATACGATCGAGTGCGACCTGTGGAATCTTGTCCCAGTAGATCCACCCGCCAAACGCATCGTTGAGCGGCACGCCATCGACGAGCACCAGCGAGCGGCTCTGTGCGGTGCCGCCGATACCGCGCAACGCCACGCCCTGTGCCGTCGGATTTGCGGTCCGCGACGAGGTCCGGCGAAAGAGCGTGAACCCGGGCACCATCTTCAACGCATCGTCCAGGGTGACCGCGGCAGTCGTCAGCAGCTCCGACGATGAAATCACCGTCATCGTGACCGTGGGATCGGCTCTTGGCGCGTCGCCGCGAGACGACGTCACGTTCACGGCTTCGAAGAAGGGCGCAGGCTGCAACGTGACCTGCAGGCTCTCTCCCGCGGCCGGCGCGAGCGCTGTCGCCTGCGCGAAACCGGGGGCCGACACCACGATGCGCAAGATCCCCTGGGCATCGGTGACGAATTGAAATCGACCGTCATTCGCCGTGCGGTACTCCGCGACCGTGGCGCCAGACGCTTCGAGGCGCACGCTGGCGTTTGGTACCGGCGCGCCTGATGCATCGAGGACGGTGCCGGTTATTGGTGCTCCCGGCTGGGCAGCTGCAGCAAGACTGATGAGGATGAAGAGAAGCGCAGGCAAACAAGGTCTACTCTAATCTGAGAATCACTCCTCGAGACGTGCAAAGCGCCCGGTAGCCACCAGTGCCGGCATATCCCGCGGGTCGATGGCAACCACCCGGGCCTCCGGCTCGATGCGATAGATCCTTCCGGATCCGGGACCGGTGAGGATTACCGGCGCGTCACCGCTGTATCTCAGGCGGATCGTCTCGCTGGCCGCTTGCCGCACACTCGGACCCGTCACCGACGGCGCTCGCGTCGTCTGCATCGATGAAGAAAAGGCCGAAGCCTGCCGTCGGCGATCTCCGCAACAACCCATGACCGACTCTCCTTTCAACGACCACTGCCGCACTCCATGACCGAGAAGGCACTAGCCCCCGCGCGCCTGATCTCTGTTCGTCACGCGCTCGAGCAGGCACGCACCACCAGATACCGCCAGCCACACCACCAGCCACGCCCAGAACTCGCGTGCGACGATGAGCGCGCATGGCGCGGCGATCCAGAGGCTGGCGCAGTAAAAACAATCCATCAGACGGCCGAGCACTCCTGATCCTGCCCAGCGGCGCACGCGTACGACCACGTCCCATGGTCCGTCCTCAGCGACGACAAGATGACTGACGCGCCACGTCGCGAGCACGGCCACCAGCACGCGCATCCACAAAGGCCAGGTGTCCACGACGTTTACCGGGCCAGGGCGTCGCTCTCGGTTTTCGAGCGATGCCCTCGGCCCGTCATCCTCCTACGAGTTCACGATCGCCACAGCGACGGCGGGGTTCGTGTAGATCTCGATCGGGTCGTAATTCCAGTCAGCCAGATGACCATTATCATGGCCGGCCGGGTTGAACGCGCGACTCGCGGCGTAGCACCCGAACGTGTATGCGCCTTCCGGCGACGTGATCGCGTTGATCGCATACCGCCCATAGAACTGCTCGCTGTTGTCGAGCGGTCCGCTGTGCCAATGCTGCGTGTGATTGCTGGGATCGGCCGCCAGCGTTGGCGCAGAGCCACCGCAGCCGCTCGCCCCAATGGTGGCGTGACGCAGGTGCAGCGCCGAGACCGAGACCTTCATCAGCACTTCGACATCGGCGGGCGTGGTTCCTCGGTGAATCGTGGGACAGATGCCGAGCAGGCTTCGACCGGGCAGGGCGAACGCCGAGTCTGGCTCACTCGCGAATTTCCACGACAGCTGATCGAACACCACGGTGGGCGCAGTGTTGTCGATTTGCAACGCGACGTCCGGTGCCGTGGCCACCACGCTTTTCACCCCATTGCCCAGCTCGAGGCGCAGGATGTACTTGCCCGCCGCCGAGGTCGACCACTCGAGCAGAAGGTTGGGTGGGTTCCAGTTGTCTGCCGCAGGGATCACGGGGTACCACCCGGCTCCATCTGATGTCGGCCAGATCTGCCACGGCGGGCTCGGGCGGTTCAGCGGCCAGGTCAGCCCGACGAACGGTTGGAACGAGCCGCCGTTGTCGATGCTGTATTGAATGCGGTAGAACGCGGCCCCAGCCAGCTCGACGCACCCATAAAGCTGCAGCGTGCGCGAGAACGGCGTCGAGGCGAGCGGCTTTGGAAGCATCTCGACGAGATCGCCGGACGGATGCGGACGATTCGGCCGCCTCGCGTACCCGGCCACGGCGTCGTGATAGGGATCCACCGGGTTTGGCTGGTTCGTCAGCGGCATCAACCCGGCATAGAGAATGGCCGGCTGGTTGCCGCACGGCACGTCGGGCGTATCGCAGTTGTGCGAGACCAGCGCGTTGCTGGAAGCGTACAACGTGGTGTTGGGGATCGCTCCGGCGTTCCAACGCACGTCGAAGAAACCTTCACCGTAAATTGTTTCTTCGGTGCCATCGTTGTTCACGTCCTGTGTCACACGGAACGTGATGTCCGGCACATCGAGAATCAACGACCAATCCGGTAGCCAGCCGTCAACGCAGCGGAAGAACGGACCGATGAACTGTCGCGGATCGAAGCGGTCGAGCACCTTGGGGTCGACGTTGAGCTTGCCCGCAAGCGTCTTGCGAATGGCCTGCAGATGCCTGGCCTGCTCTGGCGCCGACGGGTCGAAGTCGCGAAACTCACGTGCCACCGGCGGAGAGAGCTCCTCGCTAAACGCCCTGACATCGAGGCCGCTCGTATCCGGCTCGAGACCGCCGAACGCGCGGGCTGCATGCGTTGCCGCAAGACGATCGGCGAGATGCCGCGTCGCTCCAGCAGTCATGCGCGAGAGGACCGAGGACGGTATCTCAGCCAGTCGAACAAGCGGGCCCGGATCCGGTTCAGGCGGAAATGGGCCACGTTCGGGAATCGGGCGGAGTTCTTCCGGAATCAAATCGAAGATCGATGGGCGAAGGAAGACGTACGGGAAGCAGATCCGCTGCTTCCGCCATCTCAGGATCCAGTCGATGTCAAACCAGGGGATGTAGACGCAGAAGCGTCCACACTCGTCGGTCTTGACGGTCGCGATCTCTTCGCGATGACAGAAGAGCGGATAGAACCAGCCCCACTTCCAGCCAGGCGGTCCGTACCACACCAGATTGCAGTCGGTGTCCTCGACATGGACAGTCGCAAACGGGACCGGATACTCGACACCAGTCACCGGATCCTTTCGAACGACTTGTCCACAGACTTTCCGGAAGAGTGCGAGGGGCGGATCGATGATCCACCGGTGCTTGTCGAGCACGGCCGCAACCGTTTGCCCGACGAGCTCTTTGGCATCGAGTCCGTACAGACCGGCCAGACGCCTGGCCTGTACTGCGCTCAGTTTTCTCAGATCGGGCGTCTCGGCTTGCGCCCTTGGGCGTTTCTTTTCCATACCGCCTCCTGTAAATGCGCGGCTACCGCTGTCAAGGTCAACCTCTCGACAAGTGGTAGTGAACAGGCGCGCGCCGCCGTTTCAGACGACGAGACACGCGTGTCGCTCACGCGGTCTGAGGAAGACGGATCGGAGATAATCGCCCGCGGGGCCGACCCGACGTCGGCGGAAGGCAGGCGGAGCCGCAATGACCAGTAGAGACGTCCGAACCTCGGCCTGCCTGGCTCTATTGATCGTCGTCGCCAGCTACGCATATGCGCAGCGCCAGGGAGATTTCTTTTCCGGATTCGGTTCGCTGCGGGGCGAGCAAGGGGATCCCGCGGAACTCCCGCCGCGCGAGTGGCCAGACCGCGACGCGGCGGGTTGCCACATTCTCTACACCAGCGTCCGCCGCGAAGCGAACGGATCGGGCTGGCGCACAGACTATCCCTGGGCACAACGCAACCTCTTGATCCGGCTGTCCGAGCTGACCAAGGCGCGAGTCAGTTGGCTCAAGCCGGGCGTTCCCCACGTATGGCTCGTTCGGCTGACCGATCCGGCCCTCTTCCAATGCACGTTCCTGATGGCCTCTGATGTCGGCACCATCGGTCTGTCGGAAGACGAAGTCGACGGCCTGCGGCTCTACCTGAAGAAGGGCGGGTTCCTGTGGGTTGACGACTTCTGGGGAGAGGCCGCCTGGGATCAGTGGGCAAGCGAGCTGGCGCGAGCGATGTCCCCCACCGAGTATTCGATCGAAGACGTGCCGCTCAGCGATCCGATCTTCCAGTCGATGGCCGTGGTGAAAAAGATTCCGCAAGTCACCGGCATCGGCTTCTGGCGTGCCGTCGGTGGACGCACCACCTCGGAACGCGGCGAGGAGACTGCGGTGCCCCACTTCCGCGCGATTCGCGACAACCATGGACGCATCATCGCGGTGATGACCCACAACACCGACGTATCCAATTCATGGGAGCGGGAAACAGAGGACCCGGCGTACTTCTACCAGTTTTCAGTCGACGGCTACGCGCTCGGGATCAATGTCGTTCTCTACGCGATGACGCATTGAAGAGGATCGCTATGAAAACAACAACGGTGTTGGCCTGTTCGATCCTGATGCTGTGTGCGGCACGCAGTCAGGCGCAGGCACCTGCAGTCGCAACGTCTCCTCCACGCAACCCACCGGTCTGTCGGGTCGAGCCGTCATGGCCGCGCGTGCCGGAGGATTGGATTTTTGGTGCGATGGCTGGCATCGCCACAGATTCCAAAGACAACGTCTGGATCGTGCACCGGTCCGCGGGTGTCACGATGAAGAAAGCGTGCTGCAAGGCAGCACCCATCGTCATGCAGTTCGATCCGTCGGGTCGGCTGCTACAGAGCTGGAACGGTCCATTCGACGGCTACGAATTCCCGCTCCCCAACAACGAGCACGGGATCTTCATCGATCACAAGGACAACGTCTGGATCGCAGGGCGAGGCGCACCCGGGACGACTGAAAACCAGATCCTCAAGTTCGACAGCCACGGCACATTCCTCCTGCAGATCGGACGACGCGGGCGTGGAACCGGAAGCAACGACACCGCGAATCTCGGTCAACCCGCGGACATGGCGGTCTACGCGCCGACCAACGAAGTGTTCGTTGCTGATGGATACGGCAACAGGCGAATCATCGTCTTCGATGCGGATACCGGCGCGTACAAGAGACATTGGGGTGCATACGGAAACAAGCCAGACGACGCCGCGGCCCGGACAGTTTCAAGTCAGGGACCTGGAGATCCGCAGTTCAACCAGGTGCACTCCGTGCGCATTTCACGCGATGGATTGGTCTACGTTGCGGACAGGCTGAACCGGCGCATCCAGGTGTTCACGATCGAAGGGAAGTTTGTGAAGGAGGCGTTCGTCCGTCGCAGCAGTCCTGAGGCTGCGGGTACTGTGTCCTCGTTGGCATTCTCTGCCGGTCCCGATCAGCAGTACGTCTATGTGGCGGACCAGGCGGAAGACGTCATCCTCGTTCTGGATCGACAGACGTTAACCGAGGTGGGATCGTGCGGGCGGCTCGGCCGACAAGCCGGCCAGTTTGTGTCGCCGCACAACATCACGACCGACTCGAAGGGCAATCTTTACGTTGCTGAGGATCTGG
The DNA here is from genome assembly GCA_963772955.1 of uncultured Acidobacteriota bacterium. Lineage (GTDB taxonomy): Bacteria > Acidobacteriota > Vicinamibacteria > Vicinamibacterales > UBA2999 > Gp6-AA40. The sequence goes on from CAVYZF010000015.1 coordinate 127,182, forward strand.
GAGGCGCACGCCTCCAGAAGTTCGTATTCGCTGGCGGTGGCAAGTAGGCGTCGTTGCGCTGCCCCATCCAAGCACGTCGAGCAGAGAGCGAAAGGAGACATGAGCATGAAATCCGGGATCAGGACCGCGTGCGTCGTCGGGCTTTGTGCTGTCTGGCTCTTGCACGGGACCGTATCGCCATCATTCGCTCAGGATCGACTTCCGCCGATTCCTCCCGACAAGCAGACGGAGGGGCAGAAGAAAGCGGCCATCGAGTTCCAGAAGGAGCGGATGACTGAGGTGTTCGGCCCGTTCGTGCCGCTCAGTCGCAGCCCGCAACTGATGATCGACGCGGCGCGCATGGGCACGTATCTGCGCTTTGGCAACACGCTCCCGCGGGCCCTGAGCGAGCTCGCCATCATCCTGCAGGCGCGCCGCTGGTCACAGGAGTACGAGTGGTACGTCCACGCCGCCGACGCGAAGACGGCCGGGCTGCCGGAGGAGATCATCCAGGCGGTGGCCGAGGGACGCCGCCCGGAGAAGATGACCGACGACCAGGACATCATCTACGAGTTCGGCCGTGAGCTGAACGATCAGCACGCCGTGACCGATCGCACGTACGCGCGCGCACTCGCGCGGTTCGGCGAGCAGGGATTGATGGACCTCGTTGGCGTGAACGGGTTCTACTCGCTCATCTCGATGGCGCTCAACGTCGGCCGCACGCCGCTGCCGGCAGGCGCGGCGCCTGCCTTGAAGCCGATGCCGCGCTAGCGAAGAACAATTTCAGTCGGCCCTCAGTTGCGATAGCGCCGGCGCCGCGAGGCCGCGTCAGCGCTTGCGTGGCGTGGCGTAGACCTCGATCCACGACACGTTCGAGCATCCGGCAAAGCCGTGTCCGCCGCCCGGCATGAGATCGACGAAACCGATCTCGTCCACGCGACTCAGGTCCGGGTTTCCGACTTCCTTCATCGTGACGACCTTCACTGGATCGAGTTGGAACCAGCGCTGATCCTCGAATGTCACTTCAGACACGACGAAACTACCAGAGTAGGCGATCGGTCCGGCCATCGGCTTTTGCGGGCTCGAGAACGTCTGGCTGCCGACCAGCAGAGAGCCGTCCGCGAGCTTCACGACCGGATGCAGCACGTGGAGATTCTCCGTGCGCGTCCGCCAGCGCATTCTCGTCAGTCCCGTCAGATCGAGGTAGGCGTTCTTATGCCGCAGCGTCAGCGCCACGGGCGAGTTGGTGAAGCCGGTCCATAGATCTGGAACGCCGTTGTGCTCGGTCACCTGTATGTTGCTCGCGTCCGTGCCGTAAAGTTGATACTCGAGGTCCGTGTTCGTCAGGGCCTGCGGCGTGATGCGGCGATTCTCGTCATTGAGCGGCCCCGTGTGGGGCGGCTGCTGCCAGACCTCGCGGAACAGCAGCGGCGGCGTCACCGCCTCATGCTCCAGGAAGCCACCGGTTGGCACGCTGGACTGCGCGAGCGCGCTATGCCCGCCGCAGGCGATCGAGATGACGATCGCCCACGACAGCGGACTGAAGCAACTACGGCTGCTGACGCACGTCGAGATCATGGTGCCCTCCTGAATCGCTCGAGGTCGTACGATGGGATGCCATCCGTCCCATTTGCGCGCCAGTATAGCGCCCGTTCTCCGCCCCCCAGTGACGCCCGGTGCGCATTTCGGGCGTGCTCGCTGGCATTGGCCGCGAGTCTTCGGTATTGTCCTTGCCGTCAGGAGTGTCAGCGATGAGAACGCGATCGGCTGGGAGGACTCTGCCGCGACTACTGCTGCTGGTGTGCGCGACTCTGGTACTCGCACAGCCGGCCGCGGCGCTCGACGCTGACTACTGGCGCGGCGGCTGGCGAACGCCGCTCGGGGATGAGCCGCACATCTACGAGTTGGTGATCCGCGGCAACCGTGTCACCGGCGTGTACTGCCGAAACTGCTCCGACGCCAGCACGATTGGCTTCATCGACGGCACGTGGGACGAGAAGGCCGGCATCGACTTTACCGTCACGTTTGCCGATCCCAATGGCAGCATCAGGTCGGTGGACGACCAGCACGCGATGCTCACTGATGGGCGACTGATCGTGACGGGGGCCTCAGGCATCCGGAACGGGAGCGCGCTGACGCTCGTCAAGGACCCGCGCGGGGCAGACCCCGGTGGTGCGCCGGCTTATCACCTCCCTCCGGGCACTCCGCCTGCGCTTCCCGTGACACGCCCCGCTGGCGGTGGCGGTGGGGGAGGTGGCGTCGGAGCGCCTGCGCCCTATTGGCAGCCCGGGGCGTTCAAGGCGTTACGCCCGGCGGACGTCGTCGGCACGTGGATCGCCCAGTTCGGCCTGGGGATGAACAAGCAGATCTTCACGTTTCTCCTGGTCGGTGACCGGCTGCGGGGCGTGGTGTGCGGCCGCTGCGACAACCCCTACACGATTGGGGCGATGGAAAACGTCTTCATCGTCGGCGACACGCTGTACTTCGACATCGTGCACCAGGACTGGGGTGAGAGCGACCCGCCGACGTTCGATCGGAATATCGTCGCCAGAGTCGTACAGAACGAGATGATCGCCGTCGTTCTCGGGAAGAACCTCGTGATCAGTCCTGCCAATCCACCAGCAGTGCCGGCGGGACGTGGCTTCACGCTCGTCGGGCCGATTTCCCCGGAGGGGACGAGAGCGAACAGTTCCGAGGGCGTTGACGTCTGGGGCCCAGGTACCGGCTCCTCCATCCAGCCGCCGCCCGGCAGGACGCCGATCGGGCCCGCAAATCGAGGTCGATAGAATTCTCGTTACGCCCGAAACTCAGTCCGGCACGTAGGCGATCATCATGCTGCGGAGGGCGCCGTAGGCGAAGGCGGAAGGATCACCGAATTCGGATTGGTATTCCTTGAGCGGGTTTCGCTGCGCCATGTCTTCGGGACCGAGGCCCATGTTCAGGTACTCGATCATGGTGGCAAACAGCTTCTGATAGATATCGCGTTGACGCGCGATCTCGCTGCCGGCCATCACGCGGCCAGTGGCGGGGACGACGCGAGTGTCGGGTTTGACCAGCGTGGCGAGTCTCTCGAGCGCGCGGACGCGCCCGCCCAGCCACGCGCCGTTGCGGTGGTCGAGCAGCGGCCACTCCTCCGCCGATACGACTCCCCCGACGACCACCAGGTTCATCTTCGGAAAGTGGAGGAAGAGGTCACCGTCGGTGTGTGCCGCTGGCAGGTAGCCGTAGTCGATCTGCTGTCCAGCGAACTCCATCGATCCGTCGCCGCGCGTCGTCCGCGTCGGCCACGCCGCCTTGGGCAACGGACGACGGCGACCCTTGAACGTCACCGAGTCCACGGTGTGACTCACGTACTTCAGCGTCTTCTCGTGCGCGAAGATGACGCCGCCATCGCGACCGACGGCTTCGTTGGCACCAACCTGCTCGGGATGCCCGTGCGTGTTGATCAGCGTATTGATGCGACTGGTGCGTGTCGCGCTTTTCACGGCCGCGAGCAGTGCCTCGGCATTGGCCGCGAGGCCACCGTCGATCATCAACGCGCCGTCGGTGCCAGGCAGCGCGAGCACGTTGCAGCCAGAACCCTGGAGCAGGGTCGCGCCACCGAGATCGGTGGCCGAGACTCGCGAAGCGGCTTGTTGTGCGTCCGCGGCGCACACAGGGATCAGCGCTCCACCGAGCGCGGCGGCGCCCGCATGGAGAAAGCGTCGTCTTGAAAAAGGGTCCCTGATTGTCATGTCACTGGCGTTGAGGATCACGACCGTGCGGGAAGTTGACGCGGCAATTTCGCGTTAGTCCGTGTGCGGCCGGTAGATCGGATCGTGAACTGCCGGCTCACCGAGAGGCGGAATGTCTGCCCACACGCCCTGCGGCGGGCCGAGCACCGGCCACACCGGGCTCTTGTCCATCAGCTTCGTTGCGCCCAACTCGCGGAGGAGCGACGCCTCCTCTTTGTAGAGAGGTGTCTGGAGCGCCATGAAGGGCATGAAGCCGCGCGACTGTGTGTAGTCCAGCGCTGTGAGGCCGTCCTGATCCACGGCATTCACGTCGATGTTGTACGAAGCCAGGAGCTTGATGACCTCCTTGTAGCGCTTGCGCACGGCGTAGTGCAGCGCAGTGCCGCCGCGAATTTCCTCGCGGTGATTGATCAATGCGATGACGTTGACGTCCGTCCCGGCTTGGTGGAGGACCTTGACCAACTCCACCGCCTGCTGCTCGGAAGCACGGCCCGAGAGCACGGCATGGATCGGCGTTTGCCGGTCGGCCGTCGGGATCGTCGCGTCGGCACCATGCGACAGCAGGATCTTCACGACCTCGAAGTCGGCGTTGCTGGCCGCGCGAATCAGGGGCGTCGCGCCGCGAGTGGTGGTCGTGCCGCGCGCGTTCGCCGGCCTGAAAAACAACTGGTTGTTCGGATCGGCGCCACGCTCGAGGAGCAGGTTCAGAATCGCCAGGCCCGTGGTCTTGTTCGGCGCATCGATCGACGCGCGTCCACCATCGATCCGGCTGCGCAGATCGACGATCGTGAACAGCGGCGCCTCTCCGAAGACGTCCCACTGGTTGACGTCGGCGCCAGCCAGGATCAGCACGCGCGCCAGGTCCCAGTTCGCGTTCATGATCGCGAGGTGCAGCGGCGAAACACCGTCCGGATCCGGCAGGTCGATGTCCACGCGGTTCTTGAGCAACACCTCGACACAGGCGATGCAGTTCTCACGCGCGGCATACAGAAGCGGGGTCAAGCCGCCGCTATCCAGGTTCTTCGGACGCCCCTCGGCGGTCACGTGACGCTGATAGTCGCGATTGGTCGAAGCGGCGTTGACGTCGGCGCCTTTGGAGATCAGCAACTGCATCATCTCCGGATGCCGGCGCGCTGACGCCCACATCAGCGCGGTCTGCCCGCCGAACTTCTCTTTGGCATCGACGGTGGCACCGTGATCCAGCAACAACTGCGCGGCGTCCACCTTGCCCGTTCTCGCAACCGCCATGAGCGCGGTCTGTCCGTCGGCATTGGGAGAGTCGACATGTGCGCCGGCTTCGAGCAAGACCTTCAAGATGTCGGTGTTGCCGACTTCGGCGGCGAGGCTCATCGGCGTGGCGCCGTAGTAATTGGCAAGCGAGACGTTGGCGCCAGCGCGAAGAAGACGCCGGGCCTCGACGACGTCACCGTTGTAGACCGCCCACTGCAGCGGCGTGCTGCCGTCGGCGGCACGGCGATTGACATCTTCCTTGCCCCGAGCGGAGTCGAGGGGTTTGCGTTGCGCAGGCGGGCCTGAGGGCCCGCCTCTACGAACGGGAGTCTGGGCGGCCGCAGGCAATGCGAGCGCGGCAATCAGAAATACAGCGAGGACACTGGCGGGGCTACACAGCAAGACCCGCCCTACGCTGCGGCACTTCGAATCCCGAATCCCGAGTCGCGAGTCCCGAGTCACGGAATCACACTTCTGAGAAAGCGCCGGTCGTGTCCGCGAACTTCTCGATCTCGTTCGTCGGCACGCCCGCCCGATGCAGCATCGTGACCAGGATGTTCGCGTGCGGGGTGCTCTGCGGGTAGTGCAGATGCTGATTCCCCTTCACACCACCACCGCGACCGATCAACGCCTGCGGCAGCGGATCGTTGTTGTGCGCGTCGCTGTTCGCCATGTTGCTGCCGAACAGGATGAGCGAGTTGTCGAGGACCGTCCCGCTGCCTTCGCGCATTTGACTGAGGCGCGTGACGAACTTCGCGAACACCGCAGTGTGGTAGTTCTGGATCTTTCTCAGGTTGGCCACGCGGTCCGGGAATCCACCCCAGTGCGAGGTCGGGTGAAACGCCTCATGGACGTCCAGGTTCGGATACGTCCGCATGCTCGCTTCCTCGACCATCTTCATCGTCGCCACCCTGGTCCGATTCGTCTGCCAGGCGAGGGCGAGCATCTCGAACTGCACCCCGAGGAGCTCGCCGAAATCCTCCGGCGGACCGAGCGGCGCGCCTGGAAGTTCGTCGAGTGAATGGGCGTTCTGTTCGAGCTTCTGTACGCGGAGCTCGATCTCGCGAACTGAATCCAGGTAATCGTTCACCCGCGCCCGATCGCCGGCATCGAGCCTGCGATTCAAGCTGGCCGTTGATTCCTTGACGTAGTCGAGCAGGCTGTCCGTCGTCTTGAGGATGGCCTGGCGTTCCTGCTGCGTATCACCCTGGCCAAACATGCCGAAGAACACCTTGCGCGGGTTGTTCTCCATTGGCAGCGGCTGATCAGGGGTGCGGAACGAGATCATCCCGCCTGGCTCGGCGCAGAGTTCGAGCGATGGCAGCGACGTTTCCTTACCGAGGTGCCGCGCGGCGATCTGATCGGCGGTCACACCCACGCCTGTCTTCGCATTGCGCGAGCGCGGGTTGACGCAATTCAACCACGTCTCCTCGATGATGCCGTGCGGGCTGGAGCTTTCCCCGCCCTTGTTGCGCAGACCGCTGACGACAGTCACGTACTCGCGCACCGGCTTCAACGGGTCGAGGATGAACGGAAAATCGAAGTCTCGCCCCGTTTGCTTCGGCTGCCACTCGTCCTGAAGCGCGCCATGCGGGAAGTAGACGAAACCCAGACGCGGTGCGGCGGCTGCGACTGTCTGCGCCAGCGCGGTTCCCGCGGGGATCATCGCATCGAGCAACGGGAGCGCGATGGTTGCGCCCGCGCCCTTGAGAACCGTACGACGAGACAGATGTTTGCGCGACAGGAACATTACTGGAGTCCTCCAGTTGACGTGGACGTGGGCTTCACAGGCGCAGGCACGGGGGCGTGGACTTCGGCTTCCCTCTTGCGGAACGCGTCGCTCGAGACCACGCCAAGAACGATGGCCTTGAAGCGATAGTTGTCGGCCGCCGACTGCTTGACGATGCGACGAACCGTGGGCATGTCGCGATAGTCGAGGCTTCGACCCAACGCGTAGGTCATCAGGTTTTCGGTCAACGCCTGCACGAACTGATGATCGGGTCGATCGACCAGCGCCTTGCGCAGATCGTCAGGTCCGTTGATCGCCGTGCCATCAGGCAACTGACCGGCAGCCTCGATGGGGGTCTGCGTGTCGGGGTCGTTGACGCGATACTGGCCCACGGCGCTGAAATTCTCAAGGGCGAACCCGAGTGGATCCATCACGCCGTGACAGGCGAAGCACGTCGCCTTCTCGCGATGCTGCTCGAGCCGCGCCCGCAGTGTCTTCGCCGGCTGGCCGCGTCTGTTCTCCGGCAGCGACGGAACCTCGAGCGGCGGATCGGACGGCGGCGTGCCAAGCAGGCGGTCGAGAATCCATGCGCCGCGCAGCACCGGCGACGTGCGATTGGGATACGCGGTCATCATCAGGATCGCGCCCTTTCCCAGGAGGCCGCGGCGCGCCTCGTTCTCGAGCGTCACTCGACGGAAGTTGGCGCCTTTCACCGACTCGATGCCGTAGTGCATCGCGAGTCGCTCGTTGAGGAATGTGTAGTCGGCGGTCAGCAGCTCGAACACACTGCGATCGCTACGGAGCACGCTGTCGATAAAGAGGCGCAGTTCCTCCTTGAACATGGCGCGCGGATCCAGCAGGTTACTCGCCTGCGGGAACTGTGCCCGGTCCGGCGTGATCTCGTCCAGCTTGGACAGGTGGAGCCACTGGAACGCGAACTCGTCGCTCAGTGATTCGGCTCGCGGGTCGGCGAGCATGCGACTGACCTGCGCGGCGAGCACGTCGGGCTTGCTGAGACGCGATTCCGAAGCAACCTTCAGCAGTTCGTCGTCCGGCAGGCTGCTCCACAGGAAGAAGGACAGGCGCGACGCCAGCTCCAGATCGCTCAGCGTGCGAATCCCGCCGGCCACGTCTCCAGACTCCGCGCGATAGAGGAAGTGCGGGCTCGCCAGGATCGCGCTGACCGCATCGCGCACGCCACCGTCGAAGCCACCCGTTGCCGAACCCGCCTTGTAGAACGCCATCAACGGATTGACATCTTCGGCGGTGAGCGGACGACGGAAGGCGCGGCGCGCGAGGTTCTCGACGATCTTCTGTGCGCAGGCGATCTCGTCGCGCGATCCCCTGGGCTCACAGACAAAAATCTTCGCTCGGCTCGCCGACTGGCTCATGCCGGTAACCGACAACGGCCCACGGATCTGCAACGCGTGCGCGGCCTGGATGCGCTCCTGACCACCCTCGAGCGCGATCGTGCGAGTCCGCTCGTCGCTCTCGGCGAAGCTGCGATGGAGGAACGTCACCGCCAGCTTGTGCTGCCCTGCGGTGGACGTGAAGCGGATCTTCCGCAGACGTCCGTTGATTTCTTCCGTTGCCGGATCGAGCCTCTGATCGATGGCCTTGTGATCGACGTCGCCACCGATCGACGTGCGATAGAACTCCTTACCGTCGAGCAGGACGATGACCGTGTTCTCGAACTCCATCCGCGGCACTTCGCGCGCGAGCGCCATGTCGCCGATCGTGAGCTCGTATTCGCCATCTGCCGGGAAGTTATGTTCGACGATGAATCCGCCGCGCGTGCCGAAGGGCATGCCTTCGAGACGATGCTGCTGCCTGCCGGTACCGGGAGCGCCATCGGGCGGCAGCGAGATCACCATGTTGGCGACGTCGCCGTACGTCGTCGTCTCCGCCGGAGCCTTGGGATTACCGATCGCTTCGAGCGCGACCGCGCGCGCGGCGTAGATGTACTGGTCGATGAAGTTGGGCGAGACCTGCAGGGCGGCGGCGTCGTTGTCGAAGTGGCCCTTGATGTTGTCTTCCGGCAGCCAGGCGGTCGCGTCGATGTTGAGACCGAGCAGATCGCGTACGGCGTTTGCGTACTCCCTGCGATTGAGCCGGCGCAGCGCCACACGTCCGGGCTTGCTCTCCGTGGCGCCGCTATCGATTCTGGTCTCGAGCCACGTGACGAATTCAGCCGCCGCGCGACCATCAGGGCGCTTGGCACCAGCCGGCGGCATGAGGCCACCGCGCAGCTTGCGGATCACTTTCTCGCCGATCTCGGCGCTCTGGTGCGGCTCGTCCAGGTTCAACGCCGTCAACGTCAGGCCGCCCGACTTCAGCCGGTCGTTGTGACAGCCGACGCAGGTACCTGATTGATCAGGGCGCGTTGAGGGGTATCGGCTGCTTGCGGTCCGACGGGGCGAGGGGGCGAGGGGGCGACGGTGCGGTCCGACGGTGCGACGGTCCGGTCCGACGGTGCGACGGTCGGACGGTCCGCGGGGGCCTGCGCGCTCGTCCGCAAAGTGTCTGCGAGTACAAGGCCGAGCAGCACGGCGCACGTAGCGATTGCGTTCCTGGCAATTCGTTGCGTCATCGATATCTACCCGGACGTCGACCCGCGCAAAATTGTCCGAGTCTACTCGTGGACCCGGAACCATACAAGATTAACGCAGGACGGGACTTAGCGGGCCCCCAAATCGGGTGAGCGGCTGGGGCGGCATCCCACGACTTCTTAGGCATTCATTGGGAACACCCGCCGCGCTGGCTCATATTCGAGGCCGTCTGCGAGGATCGGACCCACTGGATCGGCCGTCTCTCCGATGTCGAGCGAAAGCGGCACACGTGACAGCCACTGAAGTGAGGTTGCCGCGCTCGCTAGCGCGCGCCCGCGTTGTTGAGGCGAATGCGTGCGAGCCTGGTGCTCGCTGCCATGTAGAGTGACTTGCCATCGGGATCGCCGAATGCGATCCCCGGCGCGAACTCGGGCGGAACGATCGTGCCCAGATGCTTGCCCTCGGGCGAGAACACCCAGATGCCGCCGGGGCCCACCGAGTACAGATTCCCTTTCGCGTCGAACTTCATCCCGTCGGGATTGCCGGTGCCCGTTCCCGTGCTCATGTCCGCGAACAATCGGCCGTTGGCAACGCTGCCGTCGCGCTGGACGTCGTAGCGCATGATCGTGCGCTTCGCCGAGTCGTTGACGTAGAGACCCTTCCCATCAGGCGACAACACGATCCCGTTGGGACGTTCGAGATCCTTGACGACCAGTTGCAGCTTGCCGTCCTTGAGCAGGAATACGCCCTGGTATGGCAACTCCTTCTTGAGATCCCAGTCGGCGAAACGATTGCCGCCGCTCGGATCCGTGAAGTACAGCGCGCCGTCCGAGCGAAACACGAGATCGTTCGGACTGTTCAGGCGCTTTCCTTCATAGCTCTCGGCCAGGATCGTCCGCGCACCGTTTTTCTCCAGCCGCACGACCGCACGATCCGCTTCTGCCGCATAGACGATGCGCCCCTGCGGATCGACGGCAAGGCCGTTGGCGCCAAATCGCGGAGCCGCAGGGCGGCCGGTCGCGCGAGTCCAGTCAGGCTTCTCAAGGAACGGCGACATCTTCCCGTCCGGTGTCCAGCGGTACACCACGTTGGCCGGAATGTCGCTGATCAGCAGATGCCCACCGCCGGACTCCGCGACCCACACGATCCCATTGACGAACGCGAAGCCGTCCTTCAACGTCTCCACATTCGTGCCCGGAGACACGACGGCATCGAACGCCGCGTCTACGCGCTTGGTCGTCTCTGATTGCGGCGGCGGCGCACCGAGAGCAAGACAGACCGTTCCACCGACAAGCGCGGCACAGCAGATGACGAAGTGCTTCAGAGTCGTCATCGGCTCAATGTCGGTAACAGTGCCTTCCGCTCCGGTGGAAGGTGCTGATCGATCGCGTTCATCATGAAGCCCACCCTGAAGTAGTCGCCCATGATCATCATGAGTTGCACGGTCTGCTGCCGCCCGAAGTGTCCGATCATCTTCTGCCACAACTCGCTGCTCACCTTGTGCTCGCGATAGAGCGTGCGCCCGAACGTGATCAGCGTGGCGTCCTTGTCGGATAGTCCCGCGACGTCCCTGTTGTGTTTGACGACATCGATGACCGACTGCTCGAGTCCCTGCCTCACGCCCGCGGGCTCGTGCGCGGACCACTCGTACTGCTGGTCGATTTCTCTCGCCATGATCAGCACTGCCAGCTGAAAGTAGCGCGGGCCGACCGGGCTATTCACGCCCGACGGGATGCCCAGGCTGCGCTCGCGGGGGCTGTAGTTCGTGACGTGCGTCGGTCCTGGACCCGGCTTGACCTCGGGCCGCGAGGCCAAGAGCTTCCGCCCTTCTTCGTCGAGATCGTCGGCCGTGACCGGTGGCAGACGCGACAGCGTCACGGGATTGATGTCCGGCGGCAGCGCCGTTTGTGTCTGCACCATCGCAGGCAACGACGCAAGCAACAGCACGAATAGTCGAACGCGCATGCAGTCACCCTCCCTGTCCAAGAAGCGAGCGCCAGTCGAGCACGAACGAACGCGGGGCCAATAATGACACGCGCCGCCCCGCCGATGCAGGATACTCAGGCCGATGCTGCCAACTGAACGTTTCACGTATTCGCCCATCGTCGACCGCCCTCGGCTGCTCTTGCCGGGCGGTGCCCGCCTGGCCGTGTGGGTGATCGTCAACGTCGAAGAGTGGAACCCGCTCGAGCCGCTGCCGCGCACGGTGTTGACGCCGCCGGCAGGCGGGTCACCGATGCCCGACGTTCCCAACTGGGCGTGGCACGAATACGGAAACCGCGTCGGCTTCTGGCGCATGCTCGAGATCTTCGATCGCTTTCACGTTCCGGCCGTGCTCGCGATCAACGGCAGCGCGATCCAGGCGTATGAACCGATCGCACGTGCCGCGCTCGAACGGCAATGGGAGTTCATCGGCCACGGCTTCACCCAGAAGAACATGCAAAAAGTTGCTGACGAGCGCGCAGATATCCAGAAGACAACCGCTGCCATCACGTCATTCACCGGACGCCGGCCGCGCGGGTGGTTGGGACCTGGTCTGACCGAGACGTGGGACACGCCCGATATCCTCGCGGAGGAAGGGTACGAATACGTGTGCGACTGGGTGCTCGACGACGTGCCGGTCCCGGTGCGTACGAAAACGGGATCGCTGGTCAGCGTGCCGTACACGCAGGAGTGTAACGACGTCGCGATGATGCTCATTCAGCACCACACCGCATCGGAGTATCGCGACCGTGCCGTCGATCAGTTCGATCAGCTGTACTCGGACGCTCAGGACTCCGCTCGCGTGATGGCCCTCGTCGTCCATCCCTACATCATGGGCGTGCCTCATCGACTGCGGTATTTCAGCGAGACGATTGCATACATGCAGTCACGTCCGGGGATGCTCTTCTGGACGGGGGAACAGATCCTGGACTGGTACCTCGCCGCGCAGAGCGGGGCGGCAGCAGCAACGAAGTAGCGCGCCCTCGATTACCTGCCGTCGCCGGGAGGCGAGATTACAATGAGGCCCGCGTTCGGCGCTACGAACGGCGGCCTGAACGCCTGGAGAATCGAAGATGGTGAGACACGTCACGCTCCTTCTTGTCAGCGTCGCCGTTGCGAGTCCGGCGCTTGCCGCAACACCCTGCGCCGATCTGAAGTCGCTGAAGCTGTCCAACACCACGATCACGATGGCCGAGGCCGTAGCCGCCGGTCCGTTCGTGCAACCTGGACGGGCGGGTGGTGGACCACCTGCGGCAGCTGCGCCTGCGGGTCGCGGGGGCGCACCGGCCGCAGCGCCGCTGACGCTGCCCGCGCACTGTCGCATCGCAGCAACCCTCGCGCCGTCGCCGGACTCCGACATCAAGATCGAGGTGTGGCTGCCGTCTGAAGGATGGAACGGGAAGTACCAGGCGGTGGGCAACGGCGGCTGGGCCGGCATCATCAGCTATCCGGCGATGGCTGCCGCGCTGCGAGAGGGCTATGCGACGTCATCCACCGATACCGGGCACGTCGGCGGCACATCGGGGCCGCTCATCGGGCATCCGGAAAAGGTGATCGACTACTCGCATCGCGCCGTCCACGAGATGGTGGTGACCTCGAAGAAGATCATCGATGCGTTCTACGCGCAACCAATCCGGCTGTCGTACTGGAACGGCTGCTCCACCGGCGGCCGCCAGGGGCTGATGTCGGCGCAGCGGTTCCCGGAGGACTTCGACGCGATTCTCGCCGGCGCGCCTGCGAACTACCACTCGCACCTGCACAGCAACGATCTGGTTAACGCGGTCACCCCGCTCAACACGCCAGGGGCGCTCGTCCCGCAGGCGAAGCTGAACATGCTCAACCAGGCGGTGCTCAACGCATGCGACGCACATGACGGTGTCAAGGACGGCCTGCTGAACAATCCGGGCGCGTGCAAGTTCGACCCGGCCACACTCGGCTGCAAGGCTGGCGACGCCGAGAACTGCTTGACGCCGACACAGCTCGAGAGCGTCAAGCGGATGTATGCGCCGTCGAAGTTCAGCGACGGCAGAGTGATCTTCCCTGGCAAGACGATCGGCAGCGAGGCATCGTGGACCGCGATCCTCGACACGCAGAAGCAGCCGATCTTCGTCGCCACGGGATCGTTCCAGCTTGCCTATCAGGATCCGAACTGGGACTGGACGAAGTTCGACGTCGACCGTGATGTGAAATTCGTGGACGAGAAGACCGGCTTCGTCAACGCCACGGATCCGGATCTCAGCAAGTTCAAGGCGCGCGGCGGGAAGATCCTGATGTACCACGGCTGGAACGACGTGGCGATCTCGCCGCAGAACAGCATCGACTACTACAAGAGCGTGCTGTTGAAGATGGGGGGCAACCAGAGCGACTTCATCCGTCTCTTCATGGTGCCGGGGATGGGGCACTGCCAGGGCGGACCGGGGCCCGATCAGGTCAACTACATGAGCGCGCTCGAGCGCTGGCGCGAAGCGGGCGAAGCACCCACGTCGATGACGGCGACGCGCGTGGCCGGCAACCGCGTGGACATGACTCGGCCGCTGTGCGCGTACCCGCAAGTTGCGACCTACAAGGGCACCGGCAGTACGAACGACGCCGCGAATTTCGTCTGCAAGTAGATCGACCGCGGCTGACTGGACGAGCGACGCCGGTTAGCGGAACGGAATCCGGAACAGATTGCTCTGTACCTCTTGCAGGGTCACGACCCTCCTCATTTGGGTTAACGAGCGCGGGGGCCGACCGGATTATATTGTCGCACCGATGGATCCCAGCAGGCGCGACAGAGTGACCGACTCACTCGATCCTGCATCGATGATCGCGGCCGCGCAGACCGCCGCCGGCGCCGGCGACTTTCCCGCCGCTGAGCGCCTCCTGCGCGAAGCCGCCGAAATCCAGGAAGCAACCCTCGGCTCGCTGCATCCCGATCTCGCGAGCACGCTCAACAATCTCGCCTTCGTCTGCGAGCACACGAACAACATCGCCGACGCCGAGCGCGGCTATCGGCGCGCCCACGCCATTGCAGTCGCCTCTCTCGGCCCGCGAGATCCACTCGTTGCCACCAGCGTCACGAACCTCGTGGGGTTCTGCGCGACGCATGGGATCCCGATCTGGAGGCCGCCGGCGGTTGAACCCGAGAGCACGACAGCCACGACCGACGCCGAGACAGCGGCGACCGATACCGCAACGGCCGCGACCGCTGCCGAAACGGCTGCTCCCGAGGTCGATCGCGAACCAGAAGGCCAGCACGAGCCGGTGCCTGTTGCCGTCGCCTGGCGGAGGCCGCTCGCGATGGGCGTCACCGTCTTCGCGATCGTTCTCGTTGGCGCCGTCCTGTTCACCAACAGGCACGAACCGAAGATGCCATCGCCGAACAGCGCATCTGCGCCCCCGCCGGCGACGCCCGCACCTGCACCAGCACGTGAAGTCCAGCCTGCGGTCGCAGCGGCGCCGAGTCCTGAGCCGACTCCTTCACGGGTTGAGCGTCCGCGATCGCGCGGCACCATCGCGACGCCGCAACCAGTGACCGTGCTGAACGCGCAGTTGTGCAATGCGCTCGCGCGACGCGGGTCACCAGACTGGCAGTGCACGTCGGCAGACGGTGTTCTGCAGCCGGGAACCTTCTTCTTCTACACGCGACTGCTGACGGGCGCGAACACGACAGTCGAACATCGCTGGTATCGCGGCGAACGAGTGCACGAGGTCATGCGGCTTCGTGTGGCCGCAACTCCGGGCACGGGCTATCGGACGTTCAGCAGGAAGACGATCAGCGCGGAACGAGCTGGCGACTGGAGGGTAGAACTACGGGCCGAAGATGGAACCGTCTTGCAGGAGCAACGCTTCGCCATCCATGTTCCATGAACCGGCGATTGCTGCCTGACGGCGCGTACGCCTGCGCCCGCTTGCACACTACCTGAATGAACGCGACGCGAACCGCGAGGAGCGGTCGCCCCGTTCGTCTAGAATTAGGGTACGCCCATGCAGGCCCAGGGTCGACAGTCATCATGCTTCTTTCTCGCGCTGATGCTGCCCTCCGTGTTCAGCGCCGTCGCGTCTGCGCAGGACTTCCAGGACCCGGTGTCCGTCGCGTGGAGATTCGGCTATGGCCTTTCTGATGCGACCTATCACTCCGTCTGGGAAAAGAACAAGGACGACGGCTACCTTCCCATCCAGGTCGAGATGGACGATGGCGGCGACATCTACTCGGGTGTGTGGCAGAAGAACACGGACGGGCGAGGCTGGGCGAGCTGGCGTCGGCTGACGAGCGACCAGTTCCACGACAGGTGGGACGAGTACCGCCAGAAGGGATACCGCCCGATCGATCAGGGCTCGGAAGTGATCGGCGGCGATCTGCTCTATGCGCTGATCATGGTGGAGAACAAGGAGGGGCTCGACTGGGTCTCGAACCGCAACCTCACCAGCGCGCAGTTTGCCGACAACTTCGCGGAGCACAAGGGCAAGTACAAGCCGATCGACATCGACGCCATCGAGGTGGGCGGCACGATGTTCTACTCAATCATCTGGCTCGAGAACAGGTCGAACCAGGGATGGGTGGAGCTGCGCGACATGACCCCCGCCGTGTATGGACAGAAGGTCGACGAGTACGCGGACAAGGGCTACCGCGTCGCCGACATCGAGTGCTACGAGCGCGACAACAAGCTGACCTACGCGGCGATCTGGGAAGTCAACCAGCCAGGACGCAGCTGGGTGGCCCTGCGTCAGATGTCCTCACAGAGCTTGAAGAACAACTGGCACAAGCACGCCGATCAGGGCATGCGCATCATCGACATCGAAGTCTGTCCAGCGCTCAGCGGCGGGGGCAATCAGTACGCCGCGGTCTGGCGCGAGAACGACGAACGGTTTGATTGGACCGGGCGGAGACTGGTCGAACAGGCATTGGCGACGTATGCCGGCGCGGCCGACATTCCGGGCGTTGCGGCGGCGATCATCCGCAACGGACAGGTGATCTTTCGCGGTGGCGCCGGCATGGCGGATCTGGACAACGGCGTCGCAGCGCACAGCGGCACGATCTATCGCCTCGCCTCCGTGGCCAAGGCGGTCACCGGCACACTTGGCTACGACCTCGAGCAGGCGGGCATCATCAATCTCGACAACCGCACCGATACGATCGTTCCCGGACTCGGAACGAGGCACACGCACACCGTGCGGCAGCTGCTGCAGAATTCGGGCTGCGTCAAACACTACGTGGGCGACGACAGTGACACACAGCTGTTGTATCCCTCCGCACAAGCGGCGTTGAATGGCCACCTGGGTGGGGCGATCAAGACCAACTCCTGGATCATCTCGGGTTGCACGCCCCCGACCTGGAACTACTCCACCCATGGATTCACGATCGCCGCGGCAGCGTTCGAGATCCGGGCCAACGCAACGTTCGCCAGCCTGGTTCAGACCCGGATTGCCGACCCGCTCGGCCTCGACACGCTCCGTGCGGAGATCCGCACGTCTCCAGACCCATCGGGCGAACGGGCGCCGATTTATGACGGGGATGGCGTGACCAAAGTGAGCAATGGACTTTTCGAGAACGTGAGCTGGAAGGCGGGCGGCAGCGGCATCGAGTCGTCCGCGCTGGACCTGGCACTGTTCGGAGACGGCGTGCTCCGCAACCGCTATTTCCCGAAAGCCACGCGCGACAAGATGTGGAGTGGAGGAACCGCCAACGGACAGGCGAATGGCTGGTCCATCAATTCCGGCAAGACTGTGGTGACCAAGGGCGGCGACAACCAGGGCTCGGACTCGCACATCCGGATCGATGTCGTCAACGGCATCACGGTCGTCGCCCTGACGAATACCAACCCTCCCTCGGTCGAGACCAGCACCCTGACGCAACAACTGCTGGCGATTGCGCAGGCGAGTCCATAGAAGGCGGTAGACTCGTAGCGATTGATGAATCGACCGCTCTACGCATTCGCGATACTGGCGGTGATCGCGTTCGCCGCCAGCACCGACGCGCAACAGACTTCGAGAGGCGGTGTCACAAACCCGCCTCCACGCGACCGAGTGGCGCTTGATCGCCCTGCGCGCATCACCGGACACCCCAACTTCAACGGCATCTGGCAGGCGATGAACACCGCCTTCTGGAATCTGGAAGGTCACTCCACTGAGGCCCTGAACAATTTCTGGCCCCTCGGCGCGATCGCTGCGATTCCTGCGGGACAGAGCGTCGTGCGCGGCGGCACGATTCCGTACAAGCCGGAAGCGCTCGCGAAGCGCACCGAGAACCGCGCGAACTGGCCGGCGACCGATCCGGAGGCGAAATGCTACATGCTCGGCGTGCCACGCGTCACGTATCACAACATGCCGTTTCAGATCTTCCAGGCTGAAGGCGATCTGCTGATGGTGTATCCGTTCGCAGCAGCGAACCGCATCATCTACATGACCGACCGCACGGAACTGCCGGTCGATTCCTGGATGGGCAAATCGTTCGGGTCGTGGGACGGCGACGTACTGGCGATCACGACGAAGTGGCAGAACGGCCAGTCCTGGCTCGATCGCGCCGGCAACCACGCGAGCAGCACGTTGACGGTCACCGAGCGCTTCACGCTTCTGAGCCCGAACCACCTCTGGTACGAGGCCACGCTCGACGACCCGCAGACCTACACGCGTCCGTGGACAATCGAGATGCCGTTGTACCGCATGATCGATCAGCAGGCGCAACTGCTGGAGCACAAGTGCGTCACGTTTGCGGACGGATTGCTCTACCAGGATCTGATCAAGAAGGACGGCAAATGAGAATCGCGACGGCGGCTGCCATATGGCTGACACTTGTGCTGCCGGTCGCGGCGCATCATTCCTTCTCGGCCGAGTTCGACGCAAACAAAGTCGTCACGCTGGCGGGCGAGGTCGTGATGATGGAGTGGGTGAATCCGCACTCCTGGCTGCACATCGACGTGAAGAAGCCCGACGGCGCAGTCGAGCGCTGGAAGATCGAAGGTGGATCGCCATCCGTGCTGTTTCGTCTGGGCTGGAACCGCGACTCTCTTCCCACCGGCACGAAGATTACGGTCGTCGGCTTCCAGGCAAAAGACGGTTCGCTGAGGGCCAGTTCGCGGGAGCTGCGCTTCCCGGATGGACGGAAGATGGATCTCGGCGGCTCGGGATCCAATACGATCGACAAGAAATAGCCATCATTCCAGCATCGACGCCAACGGCCGCGCGCCGCGCGCCGCCAGCATGTTCCTCATCTCGGCGATTTCCGCACGCTGACCGTCCTCGACGCTCTTCGCCATCTGCACGAGCTCGCGACGGTCTGAGAGCGCCATCAACGCGCGGGCCATGATGATGCCGCCTTCGTGGTGCCTGATCATCAATTGCAGAAACTGGATCTCGGCGTCCACGCCAGTCGCGTCGCTCAAGCGCCGTAGTTCGGCGGCACTCGCCATGCCGTGCATCAGCACAGCGCCGTCTGCCGCCGGCGTCATGTGCGAGTGACCTGGCATCCACGCCATCCGTGGCTGCACCGAGGCCTGCGGCAGTCCCCATTGCTGCAGCCATCCCATGAAGATGCCGCGCTGCGTACTTTGTGTCACGACGATGTCAGCCGCAAGCGTTCGCAGCTCGCGATCGGAGGACTTGTCGCGCACGATGAGCGACATGTCCACGGCCTGCGCGTGGTGGGTGGCCATGTCCCGGGCGAATCCGGCCTCCGCCGAATCGTCGTGCGGTGTGCCGAGTCGCGATCCGATGAGCAGCCCCGCGGCAACAGACAGCGCGACGACCACCAGGCCGGCGGCGAACACCGTCCGCCGACGCGCGACATCGGGCAGAGGCGCAGCCATGACGTCTTATACTACGCGCTCCGGAACAGACGACCGAGGCGCAGCGCTCGCTGTGATCCCGCGCTGGGCCATCGCGAGAGGACATCGATGACGAAAGCACGCGACGAGGAGAAACAGCGAAAGAGAGCCGCCCAACGCGCGGCCGCCGAGCGGAGCGCACGTCGCAGTTCCGTCATGCGGCGCGGCGCCGTAATCGTCGTCGTCGTGATCGTGGCGGCAGTCTTGTATGACGTGTACGCGAGGCGCCAACTGCTCCAGGACGTGAAGACCGCGAGCTACAACGCCGGCATGCACAGCGCTGGTCCGATCTTCTACAGCGAGAGCCCGCCGATCGGTGGACAGCACAACGTCGTGTGGCAGAACTGCGGTATCTACAACGCGCCGATTCACAACGAGCACGCCGTGCACTCGATGGAACACGGCGCGGTTTGGATCACGTATCGCCCGGACCTCGCACAGGACCAGGTCCAGACACTCAGAGCAGTGGCCTCGGATGACTATCTGCTGCTCAGCCCCTACCCCGGCCTTGCACACCCGGTTGTCGCGAGCGCATGGAATCACCAGCTCACATTCGAGCGGGCCGATGACCCGGGGCTGTCAGCATTCATCGCACGGTACAAGAACAACCCGGAGACGACCCCGGAGTTTGGCGCACTGTGCGCTGGCGGCACCAGCGCACTTGCGACCACGGACTCGCTCACGACTGGATCAGGACCGATGACGCGGTAGTGAGACCCGCCCGACTCCTTGGTCGAGTAGCGTCGGCGCGGTCATTTCTGTGAAGTCACCTCTCCGTTCGCTGCCGGCGATCTACCGGATCAGCGGTGAAGTCTCGATACGCCGGCCATGGCAGAGAGGATCGCGGTCGGGCTCCCGGACGGGCTCGATGTCGTTCATCACGGCTCGCATGTGGAAATCGTGTGGAAGTGGTTCTCGTGGAAGATCGTCGGCCTGACCGTCTTCGCGATCTTCTGGGACGGCTTCCTCGTCAACTGGTACGTGAATCTGGTCCCCCGCACGAACGATCCGATGGCCTTCTATTTCCCCCTTGTGCACGTTGCGGTCGGCATCGGCATCACCTATTACGTCGTCGCCGGCTGGTGTAACCGGACGCGCGTTCTCGTTGGGAGCGGAAGGCTCGCGGTCGGTCACGCCCCAATACCGTGGTTCGGGAACAAGGAGATCAACGCGTCGAACCTGAAACAGCTATACGTCCAGGAGCGCATCACTCAGTCTCGCCGTGGCGGCAGTACCTGTACCTACGAGGTCCGGGCTGTTACGCAAGACGGCCGCAACACGAAGCTGGTCGGTGGCCTCGAGACCAGCGAACAAGCCTCGTCGATCGAACAGGAAGTCGAGAAGCGCCTCGGCATCACAGACGTTCCAGTGGCCGGCCAGATGCGCGACGACTGGTAGTCGCTACTGGCCGCTTTTTCTCGCGCGCTCGAAGCGTGACGTCTCGATGTAGTTCCGGATAGCGGTGTTGCCTTCGTGGCAGGCATACTCGAACATCAGGTAGTCGTTATCGAGCTTCATCGGAAACGCCGCCGACCACTTCCCCGTCGTCAGGATCTCGGGATCCTCGACCGTCATCTGATACTCGATCGTGTCCTGCGCCGTTCGCGTGAAGCGCTCGGCAAAGCGCAGGTTGGGCGTTGACGGAGTCAGCGCCGGCGATCCGGGAACTCCGAGATTGGTCATCGCGGTCTTGCCGTTGAAGTTCGTGGTCTCGACGACGAGCGTGCTGCCTTCCCAGCGTCCTCGCGACTCGCCGAGGTACTGCCTGATCGAGCCATCGATCGGCGGCCGCGTCGTCGTCGGGATGATGCGCGTCTCGTGCGCCATCTCGAGGACGATCACCACGTAGCCCGGGAACTGCATGATCCGGATGCCGTTGTTGTAGTTGCGAGGCAGCATCGAGACCGGCAGCCCGCGCGTGATGCAGCGATCCCAACTGTCGAAGTCGTCAGGACTATCGAAGACCGTCTGCCCTGGCTTGTAGCTGCCACGCATCTGCTCGTAGAGCGCCTTCCCTGTGGGAGTGAGCTCGGGAAAGCGGCCGTTGGGCGGATCGATCATCAGGGAGGTGAGCCGCGTCGCTTCACCTGCATCGGCCTGCGGTATCGCCCCCGATTGAAAGCGCGTGTTGCGATCGTCAGCGCTCTTCTTCGCCGCTGCGAACTCCTCGTCGGTCAGGACCCTGCGATCGCCGAATTTCTCCGGACGTTGAAAGGGCGTACTGATCAGATGATTGAGCGGCCAGATGCCTCGCAGGTCAGGCTCGCCCCACGGCGTCATCGGAGGCTTCCAGGCCGAAGGCTTGCTCTGGGCGAGCGCAAACGAGCCGAAGGGCACTGTCGCGCTCACGCAAAGAATCAGAACGACCAGGCGTCGCTTGACCGTCACGCGGCGATGATAGCACCCGCGTTACAATCGCCCGCAAGGAGTCCCGAATGCGTTTCACATCTCTCATCGCGGTCCTCGCCTGCGTGTGCGTGCTGCTGGTCAGTCAACCCGCGAGTGCGCAGATAGACATCAAAGCCATCGTCGTGAAGCACCTCACCACGTCGCGCGATTTCACGCTGAAGGTTGCGGACCAGATGCCGGACGCCGACTACGGATTCAAGCTCACGCCGCCGCAAATGAGCTTCGCCGAGCAGATGGCGCACCTGGCGTCGGATCAGGCGGGACTCCTGGCGCCGTTCTCGACCGAGAAGCCGAAGCCGTCGCAGCCGGCGTCGATGAACAAGAAGGACGTCATGGCGTTCGTGCGCCAATCGTTCGACGAATCGATCGCGAAGATATCCAAACTCACGCCGGCGCAGGTCAACCAGAGCTACCCAGGCTTCGGCAGCCCAATGACCGGCCTCGAGCTTCTGATGTTCGTGCTCGACCACACGACGCATCACCGCGCATCGGCAGAGATGTACTTGCGAGCGAAAGGGATCACGCCGGCCGAGTATCAGTTCTAGACGATAGTTGGCGGGCGCACACGAGGCCTTACCGCGGCAACGCAAAGCTCAGAATCAGATCCCCGCCGCGGCGGCCGCGCTCGCCGCCGCCGGATGCTACCGCCACGAACTGCTCGCCGTTCACCATGTACATCGAGGGCGAGCCGAACACCCCGGCGCCGGTGTTGAACTTCCAGAGCAACTGACCGGTTTTGGCGTCGAAAGCAAAGAAGTAGCCGGCGACATTGCTTCCGCTGCCGACGAACACCAGACCTCCCGCGGTGACGACGGAGCCTGCCTGTCCGTAGCCGTCGTACACCTGCTGCCACTTCAGCTCTCCTGTCGTCGGATCGAATGCGGAAAAATAGCCCTTCGCAGGACGCCCGGCATTCAGCGGATCGTCGATCGCGTTCACGTAGAGCAACCCCGTGCGAGGGCTGTAGGACAGCGAGCCGTAGTTGGCCCCGCCACCCATGCCGGGCGCGATGATGAAGTTCGGGGCGAGCGGCGTGAAGATCGGAACCAGCTTGAACTTCGCGAGTCGCTCCGGCGGAATGTCCGTCGGGAAGATCGGAGACACCGGGCTCATCGGCTTCCCCGCTGCCGTGTGCGGGATCGGCTGCGTCGGCCACGGCTTCTCCCCCTCGAGTGAGGTCTCCGTCGGCACCGGCATCTCTTTGATCGGATGCACCGGCACACCCGTCTCGCGATTCAGGATGTACAGGTATCCGTTCTTGCTGGCTTCGGCGACGGCCTTGACGCGCTGTCCTCGCACCTGCATGTCGAACAGGATCGGCGGACCGCCGGAGTCGTAGTCCCAGACGTCGTGGTGCGTCTGCTGGAAGTACCAAGCGAGCTGACCGGTGCCGATCCTGAGCGCGATGATCGAGTCGGTGAAGAGATTCTGCCCGGCTCGCTTCCGGCTGTCGCCGAACGGATTCCCGACCGCCACGTAAAGCAGTCCCAACTCTGGATCGATGGCCGGCGTCTCCCAGATGCCTCCGCCATTGCGCTCGCCACCCACCCACGTCGGGCCGGCGATCTCCCAGCCTTGATCTTTTTCGTCCTGCGGAACGGTGTTGAAGTGCCAGAGGACCTTGCCCGTCTTGGCGTCGACGGCAAAGACGTGGCCGCCCGGAATGTGGCTCTCACTTCGCGTGCTTCCGATGTAGAGCACGCCGTTGTGGAACTGCGGCGCCGTCGTGAACCAATACCCCATGCTGATGGCGGTTTTTGCCTCCGGGTATCTGGTCTTGAGCACGTCGAGAATCACGCTCGCCTGCCCGTTGCTCCCGAAGCCCGGCATCGGCTTCCCCGTTTTCGCGTCGAGCGCGAACAGGAAGGAGCCCCCGGCCACGTAGACCACCCCGTTTGCGTAACAGACACCCCGGTTGCGAAAGACGTAGCCTTCGCGCCGGTCGCCTCCCAGAAGACTCGTGACGTCGTACGTCCACAAATGCTGTCCGTCAGCGGCGTTGACCGCGTAGACACTCCCGCGCGAGTCGGTGACGTACATCACACCATCGACGATGACAGGGGTTGTCTGGTTGCTGACCCCGTCGATGACGCCGTGCTGGAAGAGCCAGCGTGGCGTCAGCGACTTCACGTTCGACGTATTGATCTGATCGAGCGTGGAGAATCGGCTGCCGGCGAGATCGAGGTTATGGAGCGGCCAGTCGACAGACGATCGCGGCTGAGCCGATGAAGACATCAGAGCCGCAACCATCGCAATGCCGACGACGGCAACGAACCGATTCACTTTTTTCATGGCTCCTCACGATGACGCCCAAAAGCTCTCGTAGAATACGCGAGGAGTAACCGATGCGAATGAAAAGTCTCGTTCCCTGGCTTGTCGTTGCAACAATCGTCGCGATCGCGGCCGCGCCGACGGCGCAAAATCCGGCGCCGCGCGCGGCAGCCGCGTCGAAAGCAGGCCTCGCCCCCGAGCGCGTCGCGCGAATCGACCGCGCATTGCAGCAATACGTCGATGACAACCGGATCGCTGGCATCGTCGCCCTCGTCCTGCGCGACGGTCAGCCGGTTTACGAGAAGGCCGTCGGGTGGAGCGACAAGGAAGCCGGGCGGCGCATGACGACCGACACCATCTTCCGCATCGCTTCGCAGACGAAAGCGATCACCAGTACAGCCATCCTGTCGCTCGTCGAGGAAGGCAAGCTCACAATCAATGACCCGGTCAGCCGAATGATTCCGCAGTTCGCCAAGACCACCGTCGCTGCCGGAGGATCGGTGGTGCCGGCGAAGCGGCCCATCACCATCCGCGACCTGCTGACCCACACCGCGGGGATCTCGTACGGCACCGAGCCCGCAATCGCATCACAGTATGAGGGCAAGGGGCTGGGCCCGGCCGCCGGGTTCGGTTGGTACACCGCCGACAAGGACGAACCCGTCTGCTCCACGATGGAGCGTCTTGCGACGCTGCCCTTCGTTGCTCAGCCGGGCGAGCAGTGGGTATACGGCTACAACACGGACATCCTGGGCTGTGTAGTCGAGCGCGCGTCGGGGATGCCACTCGACGCATTCATCAAGACGAGGATCACCGAGCCGCTGCGAATGACCGACACACAGTTCTTCCTACCCGCAGCGCAGCGCAACCGATTGGCCGCGGTCTACGCCAGCGGCGACGACGGGCTGATCAAGCGAGCGCCAGATGGGCCGCGCGGGCAGGGCAACTACATCGACGGCCCGCGGCGCAGCTTCGCCGGAGGCGCGGGCTTGCTCTCGACGGCCCGTGACTACAGCCGCTTCCTGGAGATGATCCGCCGCGGCGGCGAACTGGACGGCGTCCGCATCCTGGCGCCGCGCACGGTCAAGCTCATGACCACGAACCAGGTCGGCACGCTGCATTCCGCGACGGGGCTCGGATTCGGGCTCGGATTCGAAACAACCGATCGATACGGCGCCAACGGCATGGATTCCGAGGGCGCCTTTGGATGGGCCGGGGCCTACGGCACGATCTATCGTATCGATCCTGAAGCCAGGCTCGTGATTGTGATGATGATTCAGCTGCTCCCGAACACGACAGACATCAGGACGGTCTACCCGACGCTCGTGTATCAGGCGATTGAACGATAAAACTGCGGTCCGAGGGGGCGAGGGCGCGAAAGTGCGACGGTCCAGCGCGATGGTCCGACGGTCCCGATGGTCCAACCGGACCGTCAGCGCAGTGATCGTCGCGTCACTTGCAGTCCTTGCCGGCTGCAGTCAGAACGTTCCGGTGCCGGAACCTGGCGCCACTGACCCCGCGAGCGCTGGCAAACCAGACACATCGGGTTTCGCAATCGTCAGACTCGATCCCGCCCTGGACGCCATCGTCTCCCCCGACGCAGCACTCGACACGATCGGCGATCGCTTCGGTCTGACCGAGGGGCCCGTGTGGGTTCAGGACGACGCAAACGGGTACCTGCTGTTCAGCGACCTGATCTCGAACGTGATCTACAAACGGACGCCCGACGGCCAACTCTCCGCTTACCTCGAGAACATCTACGACGGTCCGGACCTCCTCAACGTCGGACAGCAGACGCGACGAGGGCGGATGAACGTGATCATCATTGGCGCCAACGGCCTCACGCTCGATCGCGAGGGACGGTTGATCATCGCCTCTCCAGCGAGCCGTGCGGTCTTTCGCATCGAGAGGGACGGCACGCGCACTGTCCTTGCCGACCGCTACCAAGGCACACGATTCAGCGGGCCGAATGACGTCGTGGCGAAATCGAACGGGTCGATTTACTTCACTGACGGAAATTCCGGATTGCGCGGCGGAGCGAACAGCCCCGCGCGGGAGATGCCGTTCAACGCCTTCTACCTGGTCAAAGGCAACACGGTGACACTCGTCGGCAGCAACAAGGACTTCGCTCAAGGATTCCCCAACGGCATCGCCCTGTCGCCAGACGAGAAACATCTCTACGTCACCATCGGGCGGAAGATCATGCGCTACGAGGTACAGCCCGACGACACCGTCGCCAATGGCGTCGAGTTCCTCGATGTCGAAAACAACGACGGGCTGAAAGTGGACGCGAACGGCAATGTGTTCTCGACGACCGGAGCCGGACCGGGCGAGGTCAGGATCACCTCACGCGAGGGCAAGCGTCTCGGTACGCTTCGACTTCCGCAGCCACCAGGCGAGCCGCGCGAGCAGATCTGCGCGACGAACGTGGGCTTCGGTGATGCAGACGGCAAAGGTCTCTATATCACCGCGTGCACGCACGTCTTTCACATCCGGCTCAACTCGCCAGGTGTGAGGCCGGGGCCTCAACGGTCCGAGGGGACGACGGGGCGGCGTGCGACGGTCCGGTCCGACGGTGCGAGAGTCAGGTCCGATGGTCCGCATACCTTGTCTGTCGCTGCGAGTGATCGGACCATCGCAGCTTCGTATCAGACCGTCGCACCATCGCACCGGACCATCGCACATTCGTACCAGACCGTCGCACCGTCGCCCCGTCGCCCCGTCGGACCGCAAGCCGGTCTAACTCCCGGCGATACTCCCGAGGCCCACGTTGCACTCGCAAAGATCGCGGCGGGCGACGCGTATCAGAACCTGTTCAACTTCATGTGCACGGTGCCGGCGCCACGAGGTGGTGGCGCCGGAGCCGCCGGCCGGCGCGGAGGGGGCCCTCCACCGGGTCCACCCGATCGCTCAACGTGGTACGCCGAGCCGGTGAAGGTCTTCGACAACCTCTACTTCGTCGGCCAGAGCGAGTACTCCGCGTGGGCCGTCACGACGAGCGAGGGCATCATCCTGATCGACACGCTCTTCGACTACTCCGTCGAAGAGGAAGTCGCTGGTGGGTTGAAGAAGCTTGGACTCGATCCGGCCGCAATCAAGTACGCAGTCGTCACACATCCGCATCCCGATCACCATGGCGGTGCGATGTTTCTGCAGGATCGCTACCACGCACGCGTCGTCATGTCCGACGCAGACTGGGATGTGATCGATCGGCTCAATGGAACGAAGCCCGCGCGCGACATGGTCGCGACCGACGGCCAGAAGCTGACCCTGGGCGATACGACGGTGACGCTCTACATCACACCCGGTCACACGCCGGGAACGCTCTCAGCCCTCATCCCGGTGCAAGACAACGGCAGGCCGCACCTCGCCGCACTGTGGGGTGGGACCGGCCTGAATGCGGATCGCGAGTCTCTCGAGAAGTACATCGCGTCAGCGAAGCGTTTTGACGACATCGTTCAGAAGGCTGGCGCAGACATCGTTCTGTCGAACCACACCGACTGGGACGGTTCGAAGATCAACCTACCGCAGCTGAAGACGCGCGCGCCGGGCAGTTCCAATCCCTACCTCGTTGGCACGCCGGCGGTGCGCAAATATCTGGAAGTCGCGCGAGAATGTGCGACGGCGCGCCTGATGCGCTTGAACTAACGCGCCTCTACGCCGGGCCACCGCGTCCTCCACGCCCACGGCCACCGCCGCCACCGCCAAACGACGGATAGGGTTTCGGGTTCACCATGAGCCGATCGAGGAACAGATCGATCGACTGGGCCATCACCTCGATCGCATCGAATGCCGCATTGTCGAAGGCGTGATCGGCACCCTGAATCAGCGTCAACGCAGACGGCACGCCGAGGGCGTGGAGCTTCGTGTAGAAGTCGAGGCTCGACTGCGCCGGAACCGTGCCATCGTTCGTGCCGTGAATGAAGATCGTCGGGGCAAAATTCTTGGTGATGTGCGACGTGGGTGACGCCGCGGCAATGTTCTCAGGCGTCGCCTGTCCCTGCGCGAAGAGCCCGGTCGCGATCTGTGCGCTCGCCAAAGGGTAGACGCCGATGCAGGCGTTGACGTCCGAGCTCACGCCCGCGTTGCCGCCTTCGCCCTC
Organism: uncultured Acidobacteriota bacterium; assembly: GCA_963772955.1. Classification (GTDB taxonomy): domain Bacteria; phylum Acidobacteriota; class Vicinamibacteria; order Vicinamibacterales; family UBA2999; genus Gp6-AA40. The sequence goes on from CAVYZF010000015.1 coordinate 154,970, forward strand.
GAACTCCTTGCGCCCGTTCGTCGCCGCAGCCATCAGCGAGAGCATCCCACCCGCAGAGTAGCCAGCGACTACGATTCGGTTCGGCTCGACGCCGAGCTTCTCGGCGTTCGCGCGAGTCCAGCGGATCGCAGCTTTCGTGTCATGGATCTGGGCCGGCCACAGGCTCTCCTGCTGGAGCCGGTAGTTCGCGGAGATGTTGGTGTAGCCCCGGGCGCCAAGCGCTTTTGCGTCGTTGATGATGTAGCCGGCGTTCTTGTTCCCGACGAAGAAGCCGCCGCCAAAGAGGTGCACGATGGCCGTGCGCTTTGACGTCACGCCCGCGGGTGGTCGATAGACGTCGAGCGTGAGATCCTTGCCGCCACCTTTGCCGAACACGATGTCCTTCTCGACGCGCAGGTTCCCCGTGTCTGGCGGCTGCCCCTGCCCCTGGGCCGGCAGCGAGAGTGCGGCGATCGCCGGCGCTGCCAGGGCACCCGATACCTTGACGAATCCGCGTCTCGTAAGTCGCGCCATGATGGTTTGTCCCCTTGTGTGATAGCGAGCAGGATCGGCCCGGCATTATATCGGGGAGCGGGCGGTATGTTTGAATGTATCCGGCCTGGGACTGTCATTCAGGCCGTAACAGTACTTGTTTGCGACCGACACGAGGGATCTCCCATGAACCTGTGCCTTGTTCAGAAGCCTTGGCTGCTCACCGTTCGTCTCATGGCCGCCGGTGCGGCCTTCGTGCTGCTGACACAACTGGCCACACCAGCAGCAGCGCAGCAGGTCACGATGGACACGCTGCTCGACCGCATCCAGATCGAAGATCTGCTGACGCGCTACTACTACGATCTGTCGCAGGGCAAGGCCCACGAATTGTCCGATTACTTCACGGCGGACGCGATGCTCGACGTCGACGGCACGATCGCCCACGGGCGTGATGAGATCGCCAAGCTGTATGGAGGAGGCCCTGCCCGGAAGGCGGATGCCGCGCCGCGCCCGCAAAACCACATGATGCTGACCAACCCTGTCATCGAAGTCAGAGGGAACAGGGCCATCGCCCATGTCATCTGGACCGGCGTCTCGAATTCAGGTATCGGGAAACCACCGACGGTGACCGAACAAGGGCGCGAAGACTCCGAGTTGGTCAAGCTCGAAGGCAAGTGGCTGATCAAGCGTCGTTACATCAGCTCCGACAGCGGCCTGCCGGATCGTTTCGACAAGACCTTCAAGCAACGCAACAGCCCGCTTGGCTGGGACAACTGACAGGCTCACCATGCAGAGACGCGAGTTCGTGACGACAGCCGTCGCCGGCGCCGCCGGCTTCGGGGCCGGCAAGTGGATCTCCGACCGGCAGTGGAGTCCGGCGTTGGAGGAGGAGCGGGCGCGAAATCAAGAGCTCGAGCATCGCGCGCTACCCGAACACGCACGCATGACCTTCTCGCAGCAGGGCGAGGACATCGTGCTCTTTCACGTCATCCAGGATCTGCTGCGCGTGGAGCGCGCCACCTACATCGACGTCGGCGCCGCCGAGCCTGTCCTGAGCAACAACACGTACCTGCTGTGGGGCGTCGGCCACCGCGGCGTCCTGGTCGAACCCAATCCGGCTTTTGCCAAGAAGCTGCGCGATTACCGGCCAGGCGACAAGGTGGTGGAGGCTGGCGTCGGTGTGACCGACGCGACGGACGTCGACTACTACGAGATCAGAGGCAATCCGATGCTCAACACGTTCTCACCCGACCAGGTGAAGATGCTGCAGCAAGGGAAGAGCGAAAACGTCGTCGAGCGCGTGCGGAAAATGCCGCTCATCAACCTTAACCGGCTCATCACCGAACAACTGGGCGAGGCTCCGGACGTGCTGTCGACCGACATCGAGGGCCTCGACTACGACATCATTCGGTCGCTCGACTTGTCGCGCTTCCGCCCCGGCGCCATCTGTGCGGAGACCGTCGCCATGAACGAGGCCGGTGTCAACTCGGACATCACGACCTATCTGCTCGCACAGGGTTACGTCGTGCGCGGCGGATCGACGGTCAATACGATCTATGTCGATTCGAAGCGGCTGCCCGCCTAAGGAGTGTTCTTCTCCTGCTCGCGCGCTCCGCGGAGAATGGCCTCCAGGCCGTAGTTTCCCTCGTGGCACGCGTACTCGAACATCCGCTCTCCCGTCATCTTGAGCGGGATCATCAACGTCCACGGGCGCGACCACACAGTCGGGTCGTCGAAGGTGACGTAGTACTCGAGCGTGTCCTGCGACACGCGACGGAACTTCTCGATCGTGTGCAGCTTGCCGGTGGCTCCCACTCGCGTGGCGTTCTCGACATAGTTGGTCGTGTCCACGACCAGCGTATCGCCGTCCCATTGAGCGCGGGAATCCCCGTGGTATTGCCTGATCACCGGCGAGACATTTGACGCCTTGTCCGTCGAGAAGATGCGCACGTCGTGAATCATCTCGCTGCGCAGCGCGACGACGCCCGGGCCTTGCGTGAGCTCGAAGTAACTCTGATAACCCGCGCGAATGTTCGGCGTGCCGTAGCTGACACAGCGTGTGCCAAGGGACAAGTCACTGGCCTTGTCTGCCGGGCCTCTCCCCTGTAAGGCCGCGGCTTGCGCGCGTGCGCGCTCGGCGGCACCGGCGGCGAGAGACGGAATCCGGCCGTCCGGTGGATCGATGATCAAAGAAGTGCGGTTGTCCCACACGCGATCGGACAACCACGTCTGGTCGTAGTTCCCGACTTGCGTATCGGTTGAGCTGAACCTGGTCTTGCCCTCGATCGCCGCGGTGAAGAGCTCGTCGGCGAAGAACGCGTCGCCGCCGTCCGTCATCGCGGCCGCGCGCTTCTTCAGATCCGCGAGCTCGGCGTCGGTCATTGTGGTGCGAAGACCGAACTGCTTTGGCCGCTCGAGCGGCGTCATGCCGTTGTTGGCCCAGACGCCCTGGAAGTCGGGATGCCCGTCTGGCATCCGCGGCACGGACCATCCGCCGCCGGCCGACTTGTCCCCCGTAGCTTTAACGGATGGGGACTGGCCGAAGACAGACGCGCCGAAAAGGGCGATCGCGATCAAAAAGCTCGTCACGGCTCGTCGACGCATAGCATGTTCCTCCGCTCGCCGATACCATACGACACACCGAGGCCGAGGGGCACCGGGAATTGTTTGAAATTGTTTTCGAGCCACGCCGCCCAATTGCACGCCGGACAAGGCGGCTCTATTGAGACAGGCGCAGCTCGAGCCGGTCGATGATGACGGTCACCTGGTCTTCGTGATCTTCATCACCGTCATGCGCGACGCGCCGGACACGTAGACGGAGCCGTCAGTATCGATGCCCATCCCATGCGCCCGGTCGGCGGACACCCTGTCGATCAGTTTCCCATTCTTGACGATGTTGACAACGCCGACGTTGACGTCGCTGATGTAGACCGTATCGTCGGCCGCAACCGCGATTCCGCCGCGCGAGGGATAGGGCCACGTCTCGACGAACTTGCCTTCTTTGTCGAAGATCGACACGCGTTGGTTGTCGCTGTCGTTCACCAGGATTCGGCCGCGTGAATCCAGCGCGACGCCGTGCGGCAGCTGAAGCTGCCCCGGCTGCGAGCCTTTCACCCCACCGATGATCCGAACGAACCTGCCGTCGCTGGAAAAGTGCACGACGCGTGCGTTCACATACCCGTCCGACACGTAGACGTCCCCGTTCGGCGCGACCGCAACGTGGTTGGGCTGGTTGAACGAGTCATGCGAGATATCGTCGCCGGCGATGCCCTTCTTGCCCAGGGTCATCAGCACGCGCCCGTCGGGGCTGAATTTGTGCACGACGTGCGTAGCGGAATCGGTCACCCAGAGAAAGCCTCGCGCGTCGATGGTTACGCTATGCGCGCTTTCAAACAGCCCGTTGTCGCCGAAGGCTTTCACAAACTTTCCGTCGCGCGTGAACACACGAAAGTACGGTGCGGTGCGCACCAGCACCATGACGTTTCCTTTTCCGTCAGCCGTGATCCACGTCGTGTTCCCGTCCCAGTTCGTGCCCTGCGGGAGCTGCGCCCAGGCAGGGTCCACCTTATAGCCAGCGCCTGACTGTGCCGAGACGCCGATCGCGCCGGACAGGAGGAAGCAGACGAGAACTGTCGCGGGCGCAGTTGCAATCGAGCGCATATCCACCTCTCTATTCGCGTCCGGGCCAAAGACAGGTACTCCAATTTGCGATCGCGGGTAATCGCCGGTGACGCGCTCCCTGGTGGGCTGGCGGCCGGGATCAATGCACGGCGATTGGCGCGACGGTGGATCCCGTCGCCCCCCGCAGCTTCAACGGCTCGAGGATGAACGCGAACTCATAGACACGCTTTGCCGCGAGCTCGTCCAGCTTCATGCTCTCGAGCATGTGAATGCCGTTGACCGCCAGCAGAATCTGATGAACGGGTGAGCCGAGCATTGGATCGGGATTGGGATTGACCTCGACCGACCAGTTGTCGGAGCCGACCAGCATCGGCGACTGCGTCGCCAGCCACTCGGCCGCCGCGACACCAACGCCAGGATCAGTCCTCATGTACCGGGCGTTGTCCGTTCCCCACAACTTCCCCCAGCCGGTGTGCACGATGACCGCGTCGCCGGCCTGGAGCGAAACGTTCTGGCGTGTGAGGGCATCCCGAAGGTCCTGAACGGTGATCTCATAGCTGTCAGGCAGCATGTCGACGCCCTTCAGGGCCGCGACATCGATCAGCACCCCGCGTGTCATCAGCGCGCCAACCTTCTCGATGCCAAGTTTCGTGAAGCCGTTTCGTGTCGCGATCTGATCCTGCTTGAAGCAGTTGTAGAAGCCGTTGTCGATGCCCTGGTGGCTGAAGCCATCGAACTGAGTACCGACCTGGCCGAGCTCGCCGATCACCATCTCTTCGTTGCTGATGCGCCGATTCGACTGCGGCAGCACATTGGTACGTTTAGTCAGGATGCTCAGTTGACGTCCGGGGAAAAACGCCATCGACGCTGGATCGAGCACCTGCCCGAGCTCGATCACTTCCCCGCTGCGTATTAGCCTCGCGGCTTTCAGCACCTGATCGCGCGTCATCAGGTTGGCAGAGCCGCGCTCATCGCCCGCGCCCCATCGGGACGGGCAGCGCTGGTTCTCGGACGGAGGTGTCCACGACTGCCCGGCCGCCGGCCTCCCCGTACACAGCAGGAACAGCATCAACGCGATTGCATGGCGCATGAACATGGCCCTCCGAAGTACTTCCGACCTGCATGATACGATTTGCCCGGCATTTCGCCGACGACAAGTGATGCTGTCGAAACTCGCGGTGGCCGCCGCCGGAATCGCGCTGGCAGCGGTGCTTTCGTTCGCTGTCGCACTCGTCGTCCTGCGCTTGCCGTCGGCGGTCGCGCTCGCACAGGTCATCGGCGTCCCGCTGCCTGATCCACCACTCGGAGCGCACTGCGCCTGCGAACGCGGCATCTGTCCTCTCGATGCGAATGGCCGGCGCTGCTCCTGCGGGTGCGCCAAGCGCGCGGACGCGCAGCCGGTTCAACGACTCAGTCCCATCCCCGGCGCCACATGCGCCAACGGCACGGCGGCCGGCTATCCGTGCCGCGACGTCGATCTGATGGCCTTCCTGCCGCACGGCGAGATCGGCGGCGGGAGCGGCAACGACATCTGGGGCTGGACCGATCCGGTCACCGGCCGCGAGTACGTGCTTGTCGGCCGCTCGACAGGGACGTCGTTCGTCGATATCTCCGAGCCGGGCGCCCCGATCTATCTCGGCGACCTGCCCACGAGCACGATCCCGTCAACATGGCGCGGCATCAAGGTCTTCGCCAACCACGCGTTCATCGTCAGCGAAGCGCCGAACCACGGTATGCAGGTGTTCGATCTCACGCAGCTGCGCAACGTCACGTCGCCGCCGGTGACGTTCACCGAGACTGCTCACTACGCCGGCTTCGGGTCCACGCACACACTCGCCATGAACACGCGCAGCGGATACGCCTACGCCGTGGGGACGCGCACGTGTGAAGGCGGTCTTCACGCTGTCGACGTCCGCACGCCGGCGGCGCCACGGGGCGCCGGATGCTTCAGCCTCGACGGCTATACGCACGAGACGCAGTGCGTGATCTACGTCGGGCCCGACGCGACCTATCGCGACCGTGAGATCTGTTTCAACTCGAACGAGGACACGCTGACGATCGTGGACGCGACGGACAAGCGCGAACAGATGCAGCTGTCGCGGACCGGTTACGGTGGCAGCGCGTACACGCACCAGGGGTGGCTGACCGAGGACCAGCGGTTTTTCCTCGTCAACGACGAGGGCGACGAGGTCGCGTTCAGGCACCCGACGAGAACCTGGATCTGGGACGTGTCGGACCTCGACGCGCCGGTGCTCGCAAACCACTATGACGGCCCGACCTCATCGATCGATCACAATCTCTATGTCCGCGGGCATCTCGTGTACGAGTCGAACTATCGCAGCGGCCTGCGCGTGCTCGACGCAAGCGACGTCGCCAGCGGAGCGCTCAGGGAAGTCGGATTCTTCGACATCTACCCTGTCGACGACGCCCCCTCCTACAACGGTGCTTGGTCGGTGTTTCCGTTTTTCTCGAGCGGATCGGTGGTCGTGAACGGCATCGAGCAGGGGCTGTTCGTCCTCAGTCCACGCGTCGCACCCAGAGGCCAACCAACCGGGCTGGAGGTGTCGCTCACCGGCCCGGGCAGCACGGCGATCGACTCGGACTGGTCGTTCCTGGTGATGGTCGCCAATCACGGCCCGGAGCGCCTGTCGCAGATGCGCGTGGCGGAGACGCCGCCAGGGAATGCGCAACTGCTGTCAGCGCGACCGTCGCAAGGTCAATGTTCGCTCTCGACGATAGTGACCTGCGATGTAGGCGACCTCGCCCCCGGGTCGCAGGCGTTCGTCACCGTGACCGTCCGCCCGACCGGGGAAGGCGACTACGTCAGCACCGCCGTTGCCAGCGCGAAGGCCAACAATGGCGTCGCGCGCGAGGAGTCGGCCCTCGCGACGGCTCGCGGTATCGCACACACCCCCTCACTCACACTGCGGCGGCCGCTCGATAACACGACGTTCTGGCTCAACCGCAACAACACGATCCAGTGGACGCTGCGCGGCGTCTCCGGGCCTGTGCGCATCGAGATCTCTCAGGACGATGGCCGGACGTGGACGACGCTCAGCGACGACGCCGAAAACATCGGGTTTTACGACTGGACTGGAACAGGCGCACCGACGGCGAGCGCACGAGTCCGCGTCCGCAGTGCCGTCAGGCGCGACCTCACGCAGACTTCACCTGCCTTCACAATCGCCACTCGATAGCTCCGCCGGCAACCGTGGGGACCGCTGTCGAGCGACGGCTTGATAGAATCCACGGTCATGCGCAACACACGCGGTGTGATGGTGTCTGTGGTCGTCGCACTCAGTGCGCTCGTTGCGCACTCCGTAAATGCGCAGGCCCGGCGCGCCGAAGCTCGGGCAACGAGCGAAGGCGCTGACTGGCCCACCTACAATCGCGACCTCGCCGGCACCCGCTACTCGCCGCTCACGCAGATCAACACAAAGAACGTCTCGACGCTGGCGCGCGCGTGGTCGTATCGACTGCGCCCCGAGCAAGGGAAGACCGTGCCTGCGATCGACAAGCCGGCGAGCTCGTTCGAGATCTTTCAGGAGGTGACACCGATCGTCGTGAACGGCGTGATGTATCTGCCGTCAGGTAATCGCGTCGTTGCCCTGGAGCCGGAGACGGGAAAAGAAATCTGGCGCTACGAGTTGCCCGAAGGGCTCGCGTCTTTCCGCGGCGTCGCGTACTGGCCTGGCAGCCCTTCGGCTACGCCCGGGGCAGCCAGCCTGCCCGCGCGCATCTTTTTCACCAGCCTGAGAAAACTGATCGCGCTGCGCGCCGACACGGGCGTGCTCGACAGGACGTTCGGCGATGGCGGCGAGCTCGATCTCGAAATCCCGTACAGCGGCGTGCCCGTCCTCTATCGGAACGTGATCCTCATGGGATCGAATTTCTTCGGGCCCGGTGAGCGCCACATCGGTCCGCACCTGACGACGAGCCGGGGCGAGAAGGGTGACGTGCACGCGTACGACGCGCGCACGGGAAAGAAGGCGTGGGACTTCCACACCATTCCGCTGCCTGGTGAAGCCGGCAACAATACGTGGCTCAACGACAGCTGGAAGAATCGGACCGGCAACAACGTCTGGTCGTTCACGCTCACCGTCGACGAGCAGCGCGGCATCGTCTATATGCCGGTGAGCGGTCCGGGCATGAACTACTACGGCGGCGATCGGCCCGGCGACAACCTGTTCAGCAACTCGACGATCGCCCTCGACGCGCTCACCGGCAGACTGAAGTGGCACTTCCAGAACATTCGCCACGAGATCTGGGACTACAACCTTCCGCCCGCGCCAGGCCTGATCGACATCCGCAAGGACGGCAAGACGATTCCCGCGCTCGCGCAAGTCGGCAAGTCCGGCTTCATGTTCATCCTGAATCGAGAGAACGGCGCACCGATTCACGGCGTCGATGAACGTCCGCAGGCAAAGGCGGACGTGCCGGGCGAGTGGTATCCGGCCACGCAACCGATACCGAAGAAACCCGGTCCGCTCGCGAGAGTCAGCATGACGCGGAACGATCTCGTCACGGCTGAAGACACGACGCCCGCGCACGCAGAGGCATGCCGCGCGTTGTGGGACAAGGTCCAGTTTCGCAATGATGGCCCGTACACACCGTGGAACTATCGGCCCGGCGGTGGTCCGCCCTCGCTGGCTTTCCCTGGTATGACTGGCGGCGTGAACTGGGGCGGCACCGCCACGGACCCCGAGCTCGGATACATCTTCGTGAACTCGAAAGACGAGCCCTCGTCCGGCTGGATCGCTCCGAATCCGCGCTACAACGAGAAGACGAAGGACACCGAGTTTCCGTACATGCATCAGAGCGGCGGCACGCTGAGCGCGGAAGCTCGCGATGCGGATGGTCGATCGCTCGGCAATCTTCCGTGCTTCCGTCCACCGTGGGCGAGCCTGATGGCGGTGAACGCTGCCACAGGCGAGTTCGCGTGGCGCGTGCCGCTTGGCGTGAACGACAACATGCCTGAAGGCAAGACAAACGTCGGCTCACCCGGCTACGGTGGACCGATCGTGACGGCGGGTGGGCTGGTGTTCATCGGCGCGACCCGCGACAAGCAGTTCCGCGCATTCGACTCGAGAACTGGCAAGGAACTGTGGTCCACGCGTTTCGACTACAACGTCACCGCGATTCCGATCACCTACATGGGCAAGAACGGCAAGCAGTACGTCGCCGTCGTGGCCGCGACCAATGGCCAGGGCAATAACGAATCGCTACACGTGTTCGCGTTGCCATAGTCGCACGAATTCCTCGCAGTGGAGAACCAGATGCCAGCACTTCGTTCGACCGTGAGAGTGACGGTGTTGTCGCTCGCGTTCGTCACCGGGGGCGCGTCAGCAGCGTTCGCGCAGCTCCGACCGCCCGAAGTCCGCGGCCTGCGCGGTGCCCCGTTTCCATCCATGAACCCGCCGCCCGAAGTGCGAAGTCACGGCGAGGGGCCACAGTGGGACGGGCGACCGCCCGATGGTGTGCAACCGCTCGCCGTGGACCTGTTCACGAGCAAAGACTTCTACAAGGATCGTGGGCTCTGGACGGACCGGCGCTACTGGCGGTGCAACGCGCCAAGGCAGATCGCGGACATGCGGAGCGGCGGCGCCGGCACGGCCACGGCCGACCCGCGAATCGGCGCCAAGCCGCCAGGCTCTGCGCGCTGGGGTGACTGCACGATGGACTGGCCGCGCGAAAACATCGTGAGCCCGTATCGTTTCACCGGCGCGAAGGAGCACTATCAGGCACTGATGGCTGACGCGAAGTCACGCGGTGGCCCGACGAGGCATACCTACGACACGATGCCCAAGTGGGATGGCGCCTACGGCGAGTATGCACCGGAGGGGCGGCGGGTCTGGAACTACTCTCGCGCGAACCAGGTGCCGACGATGCTGTCGCTGCTGACGCCGGAATACCAGACGCGGTTCGTGCGGCAGATCTACCACGAGGGCGTGAACGCCGCCCATCAATGGTCGGCGTCGTACTGCTGGCCGGAAGGCTTCATGCGGCAGTGGGCAACCGGCCCGAAGCCGACCCGGGTCATCGTCACCCCGGAGGTCGTGGTCTTCATGGGAACCGGCTCCTCCAACATCTGGCGCATCGTCAACCTGAATCAGGAGTTTCCCCTGGGATCCGACGTGCGGCAGTGGTACGGAGACACGATCGGATTCTGGGACGGCGACGCGCTCATCACCTGGACGGCCAACATTCAGGGCTGGAACCAGCATTCGAGCTGGGAGTGGAGCGATTCGCTCGAGACGATCGAGATCATGACGCCGGTTCGAGATGCCAGCGGGAAGTTCCTCGGGCTCGACTGGGAGGCCGTGCTCTACGACCCGGAGGCGCTCGCCCAGCCCGTGCGCATTCTCTGGCACCGGAACTTCCAGGGCGGGTGGGCGACTGCCCCGCGCTTCGCATACGCTGAGTGCACGCGGCCGCTCTACCCGATCGACGGTTTCGCAACGCCGGTGGCGCCGGGCGAGGTCATTCAGTACAAAGTGCCCGACATGCTCGACCGGCCGTGGGCGAAGATCTGGGAGGAGAATTTCGAGAAGGGCATGGACCGGCCGAAGGAAGAACTGGACCTCGGTTTCAAATGAGCGCGCGCGGCGCGCCTTGTCGTAGAGGATTGGTCATGCGGATCGCTGCCACACTCGTCGCTCTCGTCTCGGTCGCGCTGCTGGCACCTGGAACCGAGGCTCATCACTCCTACGCCATGTACGACGGGAGCCTCTACCGCGTGTTCACGGGAGTGATCGTCCGCATCGTCCCCAACGCCGCGCACTTCGAGATGCACTTCGTGCCGTTGAACGAGCAGCGGGACGCGCTGGTGCGCGACGAGAAGGACCAGCCGATGGTGTGGGTGGCTCAAATGGAGAGCGCCGCGCAGGCGCTGAAGGATGGCATTACTCGCGAGACTTTTCCTCAGGGGACGGTCTTCAGCATGGGCATCCATCCGAGGCGCGACGGCAAGCCGGCCGGCGACAGAGGCGATTCCGGTCTCTTCCAGTGTCCGAAGGGCAGCAAGCCCCAACCCGGAAAGCACTGCGACTCGGTCGAGGGCAGCAAGGCATTCGGTGCCGGCCAGCTCCCGAAACATACTCCTGCGGCCCCTGTGCCCCGCTCGTGATCTACTTTGGAATCAGATCCTCGAGCTTCTCGAGATCGACGTCGTCAATGGCAGGGGCCGGCTGCGAGCTGGTGGTGAAGCCGACCCACCGGCCCAGGACGATCACACCAATCCATACGACAAGCGACAGCGCCGCGACGGCTCGCCCTGCCGCGGGTGCCCTCGGATCCTGGTCCCACACGCGGACCGACCGCCGCGCGGTCAGCTCGAACGCCAGCATGTTGATACCGGAGAGCACGAGCAGCGCCATCTTCGCTCGAAAGTAGTCGCTGTGATAGTACGTGCCGGCGTTCGTGATGAACATCAACACGCCGGTCGCGGCGGTGATGGCAAACGACAGCCATGTCCACTTCAGCACGTCCGTGGCAATGACAGTGAAGGCACGCCGGGTTGACGCGAGGCCCAGGAGGCGGAGGTCCACGATCAGGATCGTCCCGAACACCATGGTCAATCCGATCACGTGAACCGACTCGATCAGTGGGAAGAGATAGAGCGAATTCCGAATCGACGTAGCCAGAAACGAGGATTCGAGCGACGCAAGCAGTCCGGTGATATCCGACACCGACCTCATCAGAACTTCCACCCGATGAGATTCCACTGATAAAGCCAGGCCACGGTTCCCAGCGCCGCAACCGACACCAACGTCAGGCAGACGCGACCCGCCGTGCGCCACCAGCCGCGTCTCCACGAGACCATCATCGCCGCCACCAGACCGATAGAGAGCACCGTTCCGACGACGTACAACGTGAGGCCCAGTTCGAGCGTTGTCGACGGCGAGCCGAAGACGATCTGGTTCGTATCCGCGAGGCTGATCGACAGAATCATCAGTCCAGCAACGAACGCCAGGCTCGTCGTCCAGGCCAGAAGGCGTGCCAGCCGGGAACCGATCGAGGTCTGAACCTTGCGCTGCAGGACAGCAGCGATCGGGAAGCCGATCAACGCGGCTACCAGTACCACGGCACAGACGCCGACCCACACCATCTGTGGAACGGTGCCCTTCCACCACGGTTGCTTCAGCATCGCAACGACGCAGAATGGCGAAGTACAGAGCTGCACGATCTGCCCGCGCTCGTCCTCGCGAAACACGAGCTGACGCGGACCATCCACCTGCGCGAAGACCAGCGGCTCGACTTGTCGCCAACGGGTCGGCTCGCCGGGGCCTCGCATCAGGAGATAACCATCGGCATCGATCGCGACCGAGACCGCGCCCACCAGCTTGACGATCCTCGTCAGATCGCTCTCCGATACACGCGACTGGGCATACGTTCCGGTAAATCGTTCGAGGCGCGGCAGGTTGTCTTTCGCGGGAGGGGGTTCCTTGGGGAGAAGGACCGGGAAGTAGCGATCGAAGAACGCCAGTATGAACTGGTCTCTGACCGAAGCGCCGCCGTCGGTATTTACCGCGACGAACACGCCGAGGTTTTGCGCCGGCATCATGGTGGTCTGGCTGTGGAACCAGATCGTGTCGCCCCCGTGTCCGTAGGCCGTCACGCCATGCCAGTTCGACTCCATGAAGCCATGAAGCATCCCGTTGATGCTCGGCGAGAACGACGTGAGCTTCCCGCGCATGGCGCGCGCCGTTTCCGCGCGGAGGATGCGACCGTCGCCAAGAGCACCGTCGTTGAGATGAGCCAGCATGAAGCGTCCCATGTCTTCACCGCTCACGCTCATGGCGCCAGCCGGCGCCCACGGGACGTACTCGAACGGCTGCTCCTTCAAGCGGCCGTCGGTCCATTCGTAGCCCTTTGAGAGATCGGCCGCGAGGGCAGCCGGAACCGGCTGACGGATGCTGGTGTGAGCCATGTTCAGCGGAGCCAGAATCCGATCCTCGACGTACTTCTCGAACGGAACGCCAGACACGTGCTCGACGATGAGCCCGGCGAGGGCCGTTCCGTAGTTCGAGTAGGCAGTGACGGTCCCGGGGGCGAAGATGCGAGCGGGCATCTGATCTCGCATGAGCTCCCCGAGTGGACGCATCTGGTCGGCCGTCTTCGAGAACAGGCCATAGACGTCGTCCTCGAAGCCGGGGGTATGCGTCATGAGGTGCTCGAGCGTGATGGGCTCGGGGAACGTCGCCGGGATCTGCACGCCTTTCAGGTAGCGGTTGACGTCGGTGTCCAGATCGAGCCTGCCCTCCTCCACGAGCTGCATCACGGCCGTCCAGGTGAACATCTTCGAGTTCGACGCCACGCGGAAGAGCGTGCGCTCGGGATCCACCGGCTTGCGCTCGGCGAAATCGGCGTAGCCATATCCTTTCTTGAACAGCACCCGGCCGTCGCCGACGATCACGACCACGGCCCCAGCGAAATGGTGCGCGTTCTGCAACGCTCTCATCGAGCCATCGACGAAGTCTTCCCAATCGCGAGACGACGTGCAGTGGGTGGCGACTCTTGCGCGGGCGTCGAGAGGCCCGATAACAGCGCGATCCCCAACGTGAGGGCGAGCGTCGTGTATCTCATGGCACTCCGGCCGGTCCACGCAAAGCTTGCCACAAGTGGCTGGGATTTCTCGCCGATCACGTAGGATGTGACCTTATGAGAACCGCTCTCCGCCTGCTGACTGGCATGTCGTGCGTGATCCTGGTCGGTGTCGTGGCGAGCCCACTCGTCCTGGGACAGGACGCGCGGCCGACGATCGCGACCGAGGACGATTTCAGTCGAGCGATGAAGGAGCTCTCGAACTGGGGCCGCTGGGGAGAGATGGATGAACTTGGCGCGGCCAACCTGATCACCCCCGCGAAACGGAAACAGGCGGTGGCGCTCGCGCGAGAGGGGCGGTCGGTTTCGTTGTCGCACGACGTGCCGCAGGAGAAAGCGGCGGATACTCCGACGTTCCTGGATCGCGCGCTCGTCACCGTTGCTCCGAACGTGTCGCTGGATCGGTACCAGTACACCGGCACCTACCATGGCGTGGTTCACAGCCATCTCGACGCGGTGGACTGTCACATCATGGTGGACGGCAAGGGCTACAACGGCGTGTCAGTGGAGGAGATCAAGGCAGCCGGCGGTTGTCCTCGCGGCAGCATCAACGCCTTGAAAGATGGCGTCGTGACGCGCGGCATCCTGTTCGACGCGACGCGACTGCCTGGCAAGGCCACCCCGCAGGGCTGGCTGGAGCCGGGAACCGCGATCCACAGCGCGGATCTCGAGGCGCTGGAAAAACTTCAGCGCGTCAAGGTCTCGCCCGGCGACGTCATTCTGCTCTACACAGGCCGATGGAAGCGTCGCGCGGCGCTCGGTCCCTGGCCCAACGCCACCGGATTCGCCGGCTACCACATCGACGTCGCGTACTTCCTCAAGGAGCGCGGCGTCTCGTTCATCGGCGCGGATGGGCCGAATGATGTCTCGCCTTCGGGTCTGCCACAAGGAGTCGGATTGCACCAGCTCGCGCTCGTGGCGATGGGCGTCAGCATCTTCGACAACCTCGACTTCGAGAGAGCCGTCGAGGAGGCGAGACGTTTGAATCGCTACGAGTTCCTCTTCATGGCCGCGCCACTCCGCGTCGAGAAAGGCACGGGATCACCGCTCAATCCGCTGGCAATTTTCTAGAGCGCGGAGGCTCGGCATGTCCGATCATCACGGCAATGGCGGGCGCGAGAGGTCCTTCGAGGCCTTGCGCGCCTCGGAGGAGCTTCATCGCGCGACGCTCATCAACATTTCCGATGCCGTCTTCCTGACCGACGACAATGGAGTCTTCACGTTCGTCTGTCCCAACGTCGACGTCATCTTCGAGTACGTCCCGGACGAAGTGCACGCCATGGAGCGGATCGACCGGCTGATCGGCGAGCGGCTGTTCGACCCCGCCCAGCTTGCCTCCCGCGGCGAGATTCGCAACATCGAGTGCGAGGCCACGTCGAAGTCCGGCGAGCGTCGAGACCTGCTCGTGCACGTCAAGCGGGTCTCCATTCAGCAAGGCACGGTGCTCTACTCATGCCGCGACGTCACCGACCGCAAGCGCGCCGAAGAGGCCCTGCGCGGCGTGAGCGGACGGTTGATCAGTGCCTACGAGCAGGATCGGATCCGCCTCGCACGGGAGCTGCACGACGATGTCACGCAGCGCCTGTCGCTGTTGTCATTGGAGCTCGACCTGCTGGGCGAGCAACTGGCGGAGTCGCCAGTCGAACACCACGACCGCGTGCGGGCGCTTTCGATCATGGCGAAGGAGGTCGCGTCCGACCTGCACCGGCTTGCGCACCAGCTGCACCCGGCGAGATTGCAACAGCTCGGTCTGGACGCGGCGATTCGCGGCTTCTGCAACGAACTCGCGACCGCGCACCACTTCGCGATCGACGTAGACATCGATCCGCTCCCTGTCCCGTTATCCCCGGAGGTCACACTCTGCTTGTATCGCGTGACCCAGGAGGCGCTGCACAACGTGGTCAAGCACAGCGGCGGCTCCACCGCAATCGTCCGGCTGGGCGTCGTCGGGCCCGAATTGCACCTGACCATCGCCGACCATGGCGTGGGCTTCGATACGCGTGCCGCACACGAGCAAGCATCCCTCGGGCTTGTCAGCATGCGGGAGCGCGTCCGTCTCGTGCACGGGAAGCTCTTGGTAGAGTCGACGCCCGGTGCTGGCACACAGGTCGTGGCGCGCGTTCCGAGCACACGCGGCGAGGAGGAGTGGGCCTGAGTCTCGCGGGCTGGCGGCCCTATTTGCCCTGTTTTGCTGCCGCGTCCATTAACGCCTGGGTCTCGATACCCGAGCAGTTGATCGACATGATGCGATCGAACGGCGCCAGCACCAGCGTCTGCCTCGGCACGACCCACGGTGCCGTCAGCATCTGAGGGTCTTCGATCGTCGCTTCGATCTCGAGCGTGTTCGCGTCCACGCGCCGATAGCGCTCCACGATGTGGAGGGCGTCAGAATGAGGCGAGACCCTGCCCTCCGCGGACATCCAGGTGTTGTCGGTAAAGTTGGTAGTGTCGACGATGAAGGTGTCGCCCTCCCAGCGGCCGACGGAGTCTCCGCGATAGGACGGCGCGACATCGTCGCGATGTGGCCGGCCGTCGGTCGGAATCAGGCGGAACCCGTGATACGTCTCCGTGAGCATCACGACCATCCTGGGCGTCGAGATGATCTGCCCCACGGCGCCGACGTCATAGAGGCTGACGTTGAGCGTCCCGAACGCCGTCGGCGTGCAACGCAGCGTCGGGTCGTCCTTGTCGCCAAGCGTTTTGGCCTTCGCGGCCGCCTCCGGCTTGTAGAGACTGGTGAATGTCGGCGGTGGTGTTCCGCGGGCGCCGCCGCGGGCGCCGCCGCCGCGCGCAGCACCACGACCACGCGCCGCACCGATGTCCGCTCCTCCCCACCAGACGCCCGAGAGATCCGGATGGCCATCGGCCATGCGCGGCACGGGTCCGGGCTTCTCTTCCTGCTGGGCGAGAGGCGCGGCCACGCTCCCGACTGCAATCCACAGCAGGCCGAAGACGAATCCGGCCGTGACCACTTCGCCGATCCCGCGACGGGTCATGCTCGACTCTCCTTCTGTCCAGCGCGCCACTCAGCTACTGCGCAGCAGGTCCCTGCTGGGACCCGAACATCCCATACGACGTTCCGTCGGCGAGGATCAGCTCGCGCAGCATGCCCATGTTCTGCGCCGGGTCTTTCGCGTGAAACCCCTTGATGGTGACTTCGACGCCCTGCTTGATGAGGCCCGGCTTGAAGCCGTTGCGAAGCATCCCGCTCGGCGTGCCGGCTTCGAACGCCCAGCGCTCCACCTTACCGCTGGCGTCCTTGACGTCGAGGAAGAACCACGAGTGCGGGTTCTCGAGACGGACCTGCACGATGGTCCCCTTCACGGTGACCGGCTTGTTCATATCGAAGGCCGCCGCAAACGAGTGATGCGCCCACGCGGCGGTCGCGATGCCGAGCGAAAGGACACCCCCCACCAGCACGGCGCGGACTGTTCGCCTCATACCGACCTCCTTCCGGACGGTTGTCGTCACGTGACCTCCCGAATCGTTTTGACTCATCGACGGGTGTTCGCTACCTGCTGCCTGCCCCGAGCTTAGTCGAGGGGCCGCCGGCGATCGGCGTCGTCGCCAGGCCTTCAGTGATTTCGATTTCGGTGCCCCACGGATCCGTGATGAACACGATGCGCAGACCGGACGCATTGGTGCTGTTGCGAATCGCCGCGTCGGTCTTGATCCCGGCCGCCTGCAGCTTCGTCACGAACGCGTCGATGTTCTTCACTTCGAAACCGATGTGATCGACCGACCGTCCCTTGGTCGGCACGAGCGCCGCATCCGCCTTACCCAGCGCAATCTCGGTTCCGGGAACAGTGGCCGTCTCGAAAGTGAGCCGCTTCCCCGGCGTCGCTCCAAAGTGCTCGCCGTACCACCTCTGGGCCGCCGCCGGGTCCACGACCATCAGATGGATGTGATGCATCTGCAGCGGCGTGGCCAGCGCGTCGTTGCCGTAGACCTCGATGCGGACGCCGTCGGGTCCCGTCAGGAATCCCTGTGCGACCTTCGGATCTTTATTCGGCTCCCAGTTCAGGCCAGCCGCCTTCCACTTCGCGGACGATCCGGCGAAGTCTTTGACGTAGATCCCGAAATGGTTGAGCACCGATCCGTTGGTGCCGCCGGTTGGATCCTGTTTCCGCAGCAGGATGTAGACGCCGGGGATCTGCACCATCGTGAGCTTCTCTCGCTGCACGAGCTGACCACCCACGCCGGTCCAGAAACGCGCCTGGGCATCGACATCCACGGCGTTGATATGGATGTGGCCGAGCGCTGCACCCGTGCCGTTAGGACTTGCCAACTGCGCAAACGACGGCGTGGCAATCGCGAGGGCGGTGAGAACGAACAGCAATCGTGTCTTCATGGAGGCACACTGTATCAAGGGTCTGGCCGCTAGGATAGGCTGTTCCTCGAAACCACGATGCCAGCCAAACGATCGATCGACGTCCTGCGTGACAAGTCGCTCTACCGGTCCATCGCGTTCACGCGCAAAGAGCGGCTCCGGCTTGGCCTGCAAGGCCTGCTGCCCCACGCGGTCGCGACCGAGCCGCAACTCGTCGATCGAGTGATTCATACGCTCAGACAGCTGCCGCGCGACATCGATCGGTACATGGCGCTCTCCTCGATGCAGGAGCGCAATGAGCGCCTGTTCTACCGGACGGTCGTCGATCACGTGGAAGAGATCATGCCGTGGATCTACACGCCGACCGTCGGCGAGGCATGCCGGGAGTTCTCGCACATCCTGCGCGAGCCCAAAGGTTTCTTCATTACCCTTGCCGACAAAGGACGCATCGCCAGGATTCTGAGCAACTGGCCCGAGAAGGACATCCGCGTCATCGTCGTCACCGACGGTCAGCGCATCCTCGGCCTCGGCGATCTGGGCGCGAATGGGATGGGGATTCCCGTCGGCAAGCTCGCGCTCTACACGGCGTGCGCCGGCATTCCGCCGAAGCAGTGCCTGCCCGTGCTGATCGATGTCGGCACCAACAATGCGGCGCTGCTCGCGGACGAGCTCTACATCGGCTATCCCAGGCGCCGGCTCTCAGGTCGGACGTACCTCGCCCTCGTGGACGAGTTCGTCAACGCGGTGCAGAAAAAGTATCCCGACGCGCTGATCCAGTTCGAGGACTTCCTCACGCCCGATGCCTACTCTCTGCTGAACACCTATCGAGATCGCGTGCTCTGCTTCAACGACGACATCCAGGGCACAGCGGCGGTGGCCCTTGCCGGCGTCTACGCGTCCACACGTATCACCAAACAACCGTTCCGGGATCTGCGCATCATGTTCCTGGGCGCCGGGTCGGCGGCCACGGGGATCGCCGACTTGATGACGTCCGCGCTGGTCACAGAAGGGCTCAGCCTCGCGGACGCGCGGAGTCGATTGTGGTTCGTGGACAAGTTCGGTCTTGTCGTGAAGAGCCGCGCGGACCTCATGCCGCACAACCTGCCGTACGCACACGATCACGCGCCGCTCGATTTCGTCGCAGCCATCGAGCAACTGCAGCCGAACATCCTCATCGGTGCGACAGGGATGGCTGGAACCTTCACGCAGCAGGTCGTCGAGCGCATGAGCGCGATCAACGCGCGCCCCGTTCTCTTCGCACTGTCCAATCCGACATCGAAAGCGGAGTGCACCGCAGAACAAGCCTATGCGTGGAGCCGCGGTCAGGTGATCTTCGCGAGCGGCAGTCCGTTTGGCCCGGTGACGTGGGATGGCCACGAATTCCACCCACGACAGGGCAACAACGCGTACGTGTTCCCTGGCATCGGCCTCGGCGTCGTTTCGTGCCGCGCCCGGCGCATCCCCGAGCAGATGTTTCTGACCGCCGCCCGCACGCTGGCAGATCTGGTCACGACGCAGGATCTCGAGAGAGGCTCGCTCTATCCGCCGCTCCGGGAGATTCGGCGGATCTCACTCGCGATCGCGGCGAGCGTGGCTGAAACCGCCTACACGATGAAGCTCGCGCGGGCGAAGCGGCCGCGGAACATCAGGCAGGCCATTGGACGCCTCATGTACGAGCCGTAGGAACACTGGCAGCTAGCGCGTGCTCGGGGGCGTCGGTGTTGCCGGCAAGCCGAGCGCAAACGCGGTCAGCGTCTGCCCGGCGGGCATCAGCAGCAGTTGACGTTTGTCGACCATCACCGTGCTCGGCGCACCCCAGAACGTTCCGGGGAGACGATGGCGCCACAACACATCGCCAGTCTCTGCTTTGACCGCCATCAGCGTCACCGCGCCATCGCCGGCGAATACGAGGCCGCTCGCGGTCGAGAGCACACCGCTGTATGAGGGTGCGTTGTACGCCACTTCCCACTTGCGCTCGAGCGTCACCGGATCGATCGCTCGCAGAGCGCCCGTGCCTCCACGATTACGTGTACCGCCGCCCATGACGTAGTCGCCGAGGTTGTACTTCGCCGGCGGATAGGCTATGTAGTCCTGGCAGGTCTCGCGCGCTGAGACAAAGAACAGGCGCCGCATTGGATCGAATGACGGCGACGTGAAGCTGCTGCCGCCAGCGAGATCGGGACAGGTTCGCGTGCCTTCAGGCGTGGGTCGCTGATTTGGCAACTCGATCGGCCGGCCCTTCGCATCCACTGCCGCGGCCCATGTTGTCGTCACATAGGGCTTGGCCTGAATGAACCCGCCGTTCGTGCGGTCGAGGACGTAGAAGAATCCATTTCGATTCGCCGTCATCAGCGTCTTGCGTGGCCGCCCTCCGATCGTGAGATCGGCGAGCACCTGAACCTGATTCGAATCCCAGTCGTGCTCGTCGTGCGGTGTGTACTGGAAGTGCCAACGCAACCGTCCGGTATCAGGGTCGAGAGCGACGACCGATGCGGTATAGAGGTTGTCGCCAGGTCGATTGCCGCCGTAGAAGTCCGGGTTGGGGTTGCCAACACCCCAGTAGACCAGGTTCAGTTCGGGATCGTACGAGCCGGTGATCCACGTGGGGCCGCCACCGCGCTCGTAGTGGCCGGCAGGCCACGTGTCGCCGCCGGGCTCTCCGGGAGCAGGAACGGTGTTGAAACGCCAGAGGCGCTTGCCCGTCTCCAGGCTGTATGCGTCGAGGAATCCTCTCGTCGCGAGCTCGCCGCCGGCCATTCCCACGATCAGCTTGTCCTTGACGACAAGCGGCGCCGCGGTCGCCGAGTAGCCCATCTGATAGTCAGCCATCGGCACATCCCAGATCGGCATGCCGGTCTTTCGATCGAGCGCGATCACGTGCGCATCGAGTGTCGTCATGAAGAGACGATCCCCGAACACCGCAAACCCGCGGTTGACCATTCCGCAACAGACCGGGAGACCGGGGGGCAGCTTTCGCTGGTAACGCCAAACTAACATGCCGGTGCGGCCGTCAATCGCCCACGCGTGGTTCATGAGTCCGGTGACATACAAGATGCCGTCGATCGCAATCGGCGTGGCTTCGAACTTTGCGCCGCGACCGAAGCCGAGCCCGGCCTCGAATGCCCACACGGGCGTCAGACGCGCGACGTTCTCCGGGGTGATCTGCGTAAGAGGGCTGTGCCGCTTGCTGGTGTAGTCGCCCGAGTGGGTCAGCCAGCGGGATGGATCCGCGAGGCCGCGAAGCAAATCGGTCGGACCGATCTGTTGCGCCTGCGAGTACGCCACGGCGCAGATCACGAGGCCGAGCGCCACGAAGAGTGAACCCCTTCCGCGTCCCACAACGCTAATCTACATCGAGAGCAGGAGCGAACAACCCGGTACTCCGGGCAAACGTCTGCGCCCTCACTTCCGTCTAAGGCCACGTGAGCACTCTTGTCCGCGATCTCGCCTACGCCTTTCGCAAGCTCAGCACAGCCCGCGTGTTCACGGCGACAGCCGTGCTCACGCTGGCGTTGGGCATCGGCGGCAGCACCGCCATCTTCACGCTCATGCACGCCGTGATGCTGAAATCGCTGCCAGTGGGCGACCCCGATCGGCTCTTCCGGATCGGCGACGGCAACAACTGCTGCGTGCAAGGCGGGCCCCAGGATCGCTGGGGGTTCTTCTCGTTTCCTCTATTCGAGCGCATCAAAGCCGAGACGCCACAGTTCGAGGAGATCACCGCGTTCTCGACATTCGTCGGCCGCATGAGCGTACGGCGCCAGGGAGTGGAGCAGGCGCCGAGGCCGCTTCGCACCATGTACGTCACCGGGAGTTACTTCACAACGCTGGGCGTCCGCGCCTTCACCGGTCGTATCTTCACGTCCGACGACGACAAGGCTGCCGCGCCGCCAGTGGTCATGCTGGCTTATCACGCGTGGCAGGGCCTCTACGGCGCCGACACCGCGATCGTTGGCTCGACGCTCATGATCGAAGGGAACGCCTTCACCATTGCCGGTGTCACGCCGCCGGGTTTCTTCGGCGAGGCGGTTCGGGCCGATCCACCAGATTTGTGGCTGCCGCTCCAACACGAACCGCTCATCACCGGCGCCGACACGTCGTTGTTGCGCCAACCGATATCGTCGTGGCTGCGGGTGATCGGCCGACTGCGGCCTGACGCGACGACCGAGGGCATGGAACTGCGCCTCACTACCCTCTTGCGCCAGTGGATGCGAACCGAGGCCGGCTATCCCTCGAACTGGATGCCGGAAATCGAACGCAAACTTCCCGAACAGGTGATCACTGTCGTACCGGCCGGGGCTGGTGTTGGATTGATGAAACAGCAGTACGGGCGCAGCCTGCGGATCCTCCTCGCAGTGTGCGGACTGGTACTGCTCATCGCATGCGCCAACGTGGCCAACCTGCTGCTGGCGCGCGCGGTGGCCCAACGCACGCAGACTGCCGTGCGACTGGCCATCGGCGCGTCGCGCGGACGAATCGTGACCGAAGCGCTCGTGGAGAGTGTCGTGCTTGCCATCGGTGGAGCGCTGGCTGGACTTCTCGTCGCCATGGGCGCCGCTCGACTGCTGTTGTCGTTGGCCTTCGCAGGCGCGACGATGCTACCCATCACAACCACGCCCTCACCGCTGGTGCTCGCCTTTGCCGCCGGCCTCGCTCTGCTGACCGGCGTGTTCTTCGGCGCCGCACCGGCATGGTTCGCGACACGCACAGATCCGATCGAGGCGATGCGCGGCGTCGGCCGTGCCGCAGGTGACCGCGCATCGGTGACACGCACGACGCTGTTGGTGGTGCAGGCCACGCTTTCCGTGGTGCTCGTTGCGGGATCGACGATGCTTGGCCGCAGCCTGGGCAACCTTGAGGGACAGGACTTCGGCTTCAATCGCGATGGCCGCGTGCTGGTGTCCGTGGGACGGCCCTCTGCATCGTTCACCGGCGCGCGCCTCACCGCGCTCTACCGCGACCTCGAAGCACGGCTGACTCGCATTCCTGGCGTACAAGGCGCCAGCCTCGCGCTCTACAACCCGCTGACAAGTAACTGGGGCGAGGGCATTCTCGTAGCCGGTAAGCCGGCGCCGGCGCCGGGCGCGCAGATCGACGCGTCGTGGGACCGGGTGGGCACGAACTATCTGCAGCAGTTGGGTGTGAAACTTATTCGCGGCCGGTATTTCACCGAGACCGACAACGAGACATCTCAGAATGTGGCCGTGGTGAACGAAGCGTTCGTGCGGCGCTTCTTCTCGCCTGGTGAGGACCCGCTCGACCGGTACTTTGGATTGAACGTGCCCGAGAACGTCAACACCTACCGCATCGTCGGTGTGGTCGGTGACGCGAAATTCGCAGGTTTCGCGCTCGATCGTCCGGCGCGTCCGATGTTCTTCGTGTCTTTCGCCCAGACGGTGAACTACGGCAACCCGTTGTCACAGCGCCTGGAGACTGCCTCACACTACGCAGGCGGCATTCTGCTGGTGACGAATACTCCGCCAGGAATATTGGAGCCGCAGATAGCACGCGAGCTCTCCACGGCGGATCCCAATCTGGCAGTCATCAACATCCGCACGCTGCGCGAACAGGTAGAGCGCAGCTTTGACCAGCAACGTGCGGTCGCCAGCCTGGCCGGACTGTTCGGCACGATCGCGCTGATACTGGCGGCCATCGGCCTCTACGGCGTGACTGCGTTTTCAGTCGTGCGCCGAACGAGCGAGATTGGCATCCGCATGGCACTGGGCGCCGATCGCGGCCGCGTCGTGGGCCTCGTGCTGCAGGGTGTGTTCTATCGAGTGGCTGCGGGCTTGCTGTTAGGACTCCCGCTGGCCGTTGGCGCCGGATATCTCCTGTCGGCTCAACTCTACGGCGTATCGTTCTGGGATCCGGTTGCGCTGAGCGTCGCAGCGGGCGCGCTGGCGCTCGCGGCGTTCGTCGCCTCCATCGTGCCCGCATCAAGAGCAGCCGTGCTGGCGCCGATGAGAGCCCTCCGCACCGAGTAGAGCCGCGTTCACTGTCCCGACGTCGGCCACCATCGGCAACCTGTGAACCTTTTTCGCTCCCATCCGTCTTCTCCCTTGGCTAATCTACAAGAGAGGCTAGGAGGAAGATGAGCGGCCAGACCGACGTCCTGCAAGGCACCCTCGACCTGTTGATCCTGCGCACGATCGTTCTCGAACCGATGCACGGATGGGCGATCGCGCTCCGGATCCAGCAGATCTCCGATGACCTGTTGCGCGTTCAGCAGGGCTCGCTCTACCCTGCCCTGCATCGGCTCGAGCATCAGGGCTGGATCACGGCCGAATGGGGCGCCTCGGAGAACAATCGACGCGCGCGCTTCTATGCGCTGACGAACGCGGGCCGTAAGCAGGTCGAGGCTGAAGTCGCCAAATGGGAGCGGCTGTCGGCCGGCGTCAATCTGGTGCTGCAGAGGACGTAGCCGTGCGCACCTGGCACATCCTCCGCAGCAGGCTTCGATCCATCTTCTTCCGCAGCAGGCGCGAATCAGATCTGAGCGAGGAACTGCAGATCCATCTGGAGCGCGAGACCGAGCGCCTGCAAGCGAGCGGCGTGTCGCGGGAAGACGCGCGCCTCGAGGCGCTGCGGCTCTTCGGAGGCGTCGAGCTCATAAAGGAAGCCAGCCGTGATGCACGCGGGACGGCGGGCTGGGACGCACTTGTGCGAGACGCGCGGCAAGGCCTCCGCCGACTGGTGCGCGATTGGCGCTTCACCACAGCGGCGGTGCTGATCCTCGGCCTCGCGATCGGCGCCAACACCGCAATCTTCAGCGTCGTGAACGCGGTCCTGTTCCGCGCACAAGCGTTCGCCGACCCCGGCCGCCTCGTGAACATCTATCAGAACGATCGTGCAGGCAGACCGCTCGTCGTCACCGCGTACTCCACGTATATGGAGATCGCGGAGTACACCGACATCTTTGCGGCGACGATGGCCGCCACTATTCCGAACCCCGTTCGCTATCTTCACGACGGCGCTGTCCGCGATGCGGTCGTCGAGTACGCAACGGCAAGCTATTTCGACACACTGGGACTCCGGCCGTCGCTCGGCCGCTGGTTCGACGAGACGGAGGAGCGGTCCGGCGCTCCGCTCGTCGCTGTCCTGGGGCATAAGGCGTGGACCAGACGGTTCCGCGCGGACCCATCCATCATCGGACGCATCATCCGCGTCGAAGGGGTGCCGGTGACGATCGTCGGCATCGGTCCTGCCAACCACCGCGGAACCATGGACATGGGTCTCGTCACGGATTTCTGGCTGCCGATGACGGCGCTCCCTGCGATGATGCCTCCCCTTGCAAGACGCGACATGCCGACGATCATCGCACCACTGTTCGTGAAAGCCCGTCTGCGCGACGGCGTGACCGTCGCGCAAGCCAGGGCGGCCATGGACGTGCTCGCGCGCCGGCTCGCGGCCGAGTATCCGGATCTGTTTCGTACCGAGGGTGAGTTCGCTCTGGGCCCGGGTATGACGGTCGTGGCCTCGACGGACGTGCGGATCCACCCGCAGGCCGACACGCCGTTCATGGCAATCGCCTCGCTGGTGCTCGTCATCATCGGCCTCGTTCTCGCCATCGCGTGCAGCAACCTGGCCACGCTGCTGCTCGTGCGCGGTGCCGCTCGCGCGAAGGAAGTCTCAGTTCGGCTGGCGATGGGCGCCACGCGCCCTCAGCTTGTCAGGCACCTGCTGATCGAGAGCCTCCTGCTCTCACTTGCGGGCGGCGTCGCTGGCTGCGTCCTGGCGTGGTGGGGCATGCGGGCGCTGCAAGGGATCGACTTCCCGTTCAGGGTGGATCTGAGCGTGGACTACCGCGTGCTCGCCTTTGCGATCGCGCTGTCGCTGGTCACGGGCGTCGTATTCGGCCTGGCGCCGGCGCTCAAGGCCACGAGAGTCGATCTGCTGACGACGCTGCGCGACGAAGGGCTGCAACCAATCGATCATCGTCGTCTCACGCTGAAGAATGCGCTGATCGTCTTCCAGGTGGCGGTCTCGGTCCTGTTACTCGGCGGCACGAGCATCTTCCTCCAGGCGGCGGCCGCAGGGAGAGCGTTGCGCGTTGACTATGCCGTCAACGGCGTGGCGATGCTCGAGACCGATCTCCGATTCGCCGGCTACTCGGACAGCGATGCGCGGCGAGTCTTCGACCAACTGCTCCGCCGGATCGAGGTCATCCCGGGCGTCCAATCCGCGACGCTCTTGCGTGGCCTGCCGATGGATGTCAATGGCGTGGCGATCGTCGTTGACAGCGGCGACGGTCAACAGGGCTCGACGCTCGAAGCGGCAGCGATCGCCGCTGCACCGGGTTTCTTCGACACCCTCCGCATCCCGGTGCTGCACGGCCGCGTGTTCGACGTACGCGATCGCGCGGACTCGCCGCGCGTCGCGGTGATCACAGAGCGAATGGCTCGGCAATACTTTGGTGCGGTGAACGCAGTGGGCCGGCGTTTCCGGCCGGCGAACGATCCGAACTCGTGGGCGGAGGTCATCGGCGTCGTGCGCGATACGAGCACGGGAGACTTGGACGACGACATCCTGGATCCGATCGGGCCGATCTTCTACACCTCGTACACGCAGTCCGCGGCACTCCCGACGACGGTCATCGCGCGGACGTCGGGCGATGCGGCACCGCTTGTCGCGGCAATGCAGCGCGAGTTGCGCGCCGTGGACATCACGTTGCCGGTGATGACCGCGCAAACGATGGCGCAGAAACTGGCAGGGGCGCTGGCGGTACCGAATGTGATCGCCACACTCTTCGGTGCCCTCGGCAGCCTCGGCCTGGTACTGGCCAGCATCGGTCTCTATGCGGTCGTCGCGTTCGCCGTTGCGAGGCGCTCCCGAGAGATCGGCATCCGCATGGCACTGGGCGCACGCAGTCAGCAAGTGGTCTGGAGCATTGCGCGAGGCGTGGCAGGGCTGACCGGTCTTGGCACGGGCATCGGTCTCGTTCTCCTGGTGCTGGTGATGCTGGTGATGCGCGCGGGGGGAGGATCGGCAGATATCGGGATCGGAAGCCTCTCGGTGTATCGCCCGAGCATCGATCCGGTGGCGCTGCTGGCCATCGCTGTCGTGACCGCAGTCGTCGGCGTCGCCGCCGCATTCGTGCCCGGGCGCCGCGCCGCTCTGATGGATCCGCTCGTGGCGCTGCGCCACGAGTGACGCGCAGGGCTGTGCTCGTTGGCGGGAACATTACATGAAGGCCCCGCACCATCGCGTGTATGTCATCCGCCTGAAGAATCCGCGACGAGGCGACCGCCGCGAGGCGTTTTACGTCGGCATGACGGGCCTGCCGATCGAGGAGCGCTTTGCCAACCACAAGCGTGGCTACAAGTCGGCCAGCGTCGTCACAAAGTATGGCATCGAGCTCGCGCCTGAGTGGTACGACGGAATCCCACCAATGCCGTATGAAGAGGCCGCGCTCACCGAACCCGCGCTCGCCGACGAACTGCGCGACCGCGGCTATCTGGTCTACGGTCCGACCGCACGAAAGACAACACCGCGGGTCCGCGCTCGAGCGCGGTCCGACTAGTCCCTGGCTTCCGCCATGCGGTCGATTCTCGTCGAGAAGAGCGACAGCACGAACGCACCGACGATCAACATCGCGCCGATTCCGCCATACAGCTGCATGAGCGCTCCGGCATCGTCGGAGACGAAAAACCCGGAGAAGTATCCTGCCAGCTTGTTTCCGAGCGACGTCGCGAAGAACCACGCGCCCATCATCAGGCCGACGATTCTGGCGGGCGACAGGCGCGTCACCATGCTGAGCCCGACGGGGCTGACCAGAAGCTCGCCGACCACGTCGAAGAAGTAGACGGCGACGAGCCAGAGCGGGCTGATCTTGCCCTCTGCGGTCAGGGCCGACGCCGGCACCAGCACCAGCATCGCGATGCCGATCGCGAAGAGGCCCAGCGCAAACTTCCGGGAGCTCGTTGGCTGACCGTCGCCCATGCGGATCCAGAGCCTGGCGAAGAAAGGTGCGAGCAGGATCACGAAGAGGGGCGTCAGCGACTGGAGCCAGCTGGCGGGGAAGTTCCATCCGAACAGGCTGCGCTCAACGAGATCTCTCGCGAACAGGTTGAGGCTCGCGCCCTTCTGCTCGTACGCCGACCAGAACATGATCGTGAAGCCGAACAGGATCACGATCGCCACGACCCGCATCAACTCCCCTCGGGTCAACGGAGCCTGCGGCGCGGTTGCCTGTGAGAGTCGGCCTGCAGGGCCTGCTGACGGCAGGTGGGATCGATTGCGCGCGAAGACCGCCAGCCCGAGCAGCATGCCGACGCCGGCAGCGGCAAAACCCCAGTGCCAGCTGTGGGCTGAATCGAAGCCACGTGCCTCGAGCCAGGTCTTGAACGTCGAGCTTTCGGCCAGCCATCCGCACACGAGCGGCGCCAGCACCGCGCCAATGTTGATGCCCATGTAGAAGAGCGAGAAGCCGCTGTCGCGCCGCGGATCACCAGGGGCGTAGAGGCTGCCGACCATCGTGCTGATGTTTGGTTTCAGCAGGCCGGTCCCAATGACAATCAGGCCGAGGCCGGTGTAGAAGAAGGACAGCGAGTGCGCCGCCATCGAGAAATGACCGCACGCGATGATGATGCCACCAACGAGAACCGAGCGGGACGCGCCGAGAAGGCGATCCGCGATCAGCCCGCCGGCCACCGACGCCATGTAGACGAGCATCGTGTAGGTGCCATACAGAGAGGCCGCATCTACGGTGGAGAATCCGAGTCCTCCCTGCGCGGCGGGGGCGACCATGAACAACACCAGGATGGCTCGCATCCCGTAGTAGCTGAACCGCTCCCACATCTCGGCGAAGAACAGCGTGGGGAGGCCCGGCGGATGGCCCGCAAGCGGCCTGGCATCGTCTTCGAACACGACCCGCGGTGCAGTGGCGTCGAGCTGCATGCCCTCAATAGTCCCATGCCTCGTTCCTGTTCGACTGTGAAGGCATCGCACGTTAATCTCTACGAATACCAGCCGTCGTGCGCGCGCGGGCGCTTCGGCCGGCGCCAGGTATCCGCGTGCGAAGGAGAGATCATGGCGAAGAAGTCAGCAGCCTACGAGACGTACGTCTCATCATCCCGGCCGGCGGTGCGGATGCTCGCCGCCGCGGCAGCGGTATCGGCCTACAAGATCGAGGTCCGGTTTCTCGGGGGACTGAATACTGCGCAGAAGAACGCGTTCAAGGCGGCCGCTGATCGCTGGACGAAGGTGATCGTCGGCGACCTGCCGAGCGTAAGTGTCGACGGTGAAGTGATCGACGACCTGCTGATTCTGGCGCAGGGCGTGGCGATCGATGGTCCGAGCGGCATTCTCGGCCAGGCTGGTCCCACACACGTCCGGCCGGCGTCGGCCGGCGCCGCGGCGTTTCTGCCGGTCAAGGGGATTATGTCGTTCGACACGGCGGATCTCGCGAAGATGCAAGCCGACGGCACGCTGAAGGACGTGATCACTCACGAGATGGGACACGTCATCGGCATCGGCACCATGTGGACGCGCAAAGGTCTCCTGAAGGGTACCGGCACCCCAAACCCGCGTTTCACGGGCAAAGCGGCGAAGGCCGAGTTCGGGAAGCTCAAGAAGTCAGGCCCGATGGAAGTCCCGGTGGAGAATCAAGGCGGCCCGGGCACCGCTGAAGGTCATTGGCGCGAAACTGTCTTCCGCAACGAGCTGATGTCCGGGTTCATCGCCGCGCCCAACAACCCGCTCAGCCGGATGACAGTGGCCAGCCTGCAGGACATGGGCTACGAGGTCGATCTCACGAAGGCCGAACCCTACAAGCTGCCAGACCTCTTTGCCCTTGCGGCCGCCGGCGCGACGACGACGCATGTTCATCCGCACGCGCTGCCGGTGATCCCGATGACCTTGCCCGACGACAGCATGGTGCCATAGGGTTTACTGATGCAGGGAATGCAACGGCCCAGGGCCATGGTCGTCTCGAAGTCGGCCATGGTGCCTGGCCGCGTGCTGGTCGAACCGGCGCCGAACCAGTTCACGCACGAACTGTTGAAGCGCCAGCCGTACTACTACGGGACCCGGCCGGCGTCGCGTGCGAGCGGAAGCTTCGAGAAGGGTACCCACGTCGTGCTGATGGTCCATGACGGAGGCCGGATGTGCCGCGTCGTGGACCGGCAGGGACTCTACGTGCTCACGGCCTTCGCCGGGCTGACACCCCTCACGAGCTGACGCCGCGGGACCAATAGCTAGACCCCGGCATACCAGTGGAACCCGAAGTCCGAGTTGGTTCCACCCGTGCCCCTGCCAATGCCGGCCATCGACTCGACGACGCGAATCGACTTCAAGAACTTGAGGTTTTTGTACCCGCACTGTCGTTCGACGCGGAGACGGAGCGGCCAGCCGTTGCCCCGCGGAAGGTCGCGACCATTGAGTCCATAGGCCAGGATCGTCTGCGCGTGCGCGACCTCGAAGAGATCGTATCCCTCGTACCACCCGTCGAAGGTGTCGATGACGACGTAGCGCGCGGCGGACGTGACACCGCCTGCCGCTTCAAGCACTCGCTGGAGCGGAGCGCCCGTCCACTCGCCGATCGCTGACCACCCCTGTTCGCACACGTGTGCAGTGATCTGCGTCCGCGCAGGCAGGCCTCGGATCTCGCTGAGCGACAGCTCGCGCGGACGCGCAACGAGGCCGCTGATCGGAAGTCGCCAGTTCTTGAACCCTTCCGATGCGTGAAGTTGATACTCCGCGTTCCTGGGGTTGGTCTGGTTCCAGGTCGGGAACGGATCGGCGACTTCGCTCCGGCTGAACTCACGAGCCAACGGTTGTCCAGACAGCAACAGCCGATTGGTGCTCATCGTCAACACATCAGCCGCGCCGATCAGGCCTCCCCGCACGCGTGGCGGAACGAAGGTCTCGCGCGAACATCCCGTCAACAACAGACCACCAAGTGCGGGAACGCTCGTCAACAATGTTCGACGTGAGATGCGCTTGATCATCGCTTCCCCCACTCCTCTACTTTCCGATAACCATCGAACGAACCTTGACGAAGAAGCCTGCGGCCGCGACCTCTGACACGTGAACGACGACGAACAGAACAAGCGCCACAGTGCCGATGGTGTGAAGCGTCCGCGCCGACTGACGGCCGCCGAACATGTCCAGCAGCCACGGCATCGCCGCCGTGAAGCCGGGCGATTGCGCAACGCCGGTCAGGATCATCAACGGAACGAACACGAAGATGAGGATGAGATACGACGTCTTCTGCAGCGTGTCGTAGCTGCCATTCGCGTGGCTGCGCGATCGCCCGCGCACATGATCGCGCAGTTCCGCGCGCACCCGCGCCAGAGTCCGCTCCTCACGAGCGGGCCACATCCGATCGCGAAAATGTTTCGAGTAGAGATTCCAGACAACGTAGATGAGACCGTTGATGAGAAACACCCAAGCGACGGTGAAGTGGTAGTTGCGTCCCCACCGGCGGTCGCCAAGCGCGCCGGCCTCATCCCACGAGAGCCCCCAGTCCGCGAGCCTAAACGCCGCCGGATACCCTCGATAGCCGGTGTTCCCCCAGTACAACTCGGGGAAATCGAGAAAGATATGGACGCCGCTCCACAGCAGGTACACGCAAGCGACGACGTTGATCCAGTGACAGATGCGGACGTTGTACGAGTGAGAGGCAATCGACGCCTCCCCAGCAGGGCGACCTGATTCAGAGATTGACGCGCTGTCCACAGCCATCGACGGGCATTCTACGACTAGTCGATGCCACTAGAATCCTCTCCAGCCATGTGCGCAGCCAATTCACGTCGCATTGCCGTCATCGGCGCCGGCATCGGTGGGCTGACGCTTGCGATCGCCCTGCGCCAGCACGGCATCAGCGTCGACCTCTACGAGCAGACCACGGAACTGCGTGAGGTCGGAGCGGCCGTCGCGTTGTCGGCCAACGGAACTCGCTTCTTCGATCGGTTCGGGCTATCGGCGCAACTCGCGTCCCACTGGTTCGAGGTGTCAGCGCTGATCTACAGGGACGGCCGCACTGGCCGCCTCGTTGGCAAGCATGACGCCGGGCCAGCCTATCGGCAGCGTTTCGGGGCACCGTACGTCGGCATTCATCGCGCCGAGCTGCAGGCGATCCTGTCCGCCGCAGTGGGCATGGATCGCATTCATCTGCGCAAGCGCCTGATCGACATCGACGACAGCGGTACGCATGCCGCGCTGCGTTTCGACGATGGCACAACGACCGTGGCGGACCTCGTCGTCGGGGCCGACGGCGCGCGTTCGGTCGTGCGCCGCTGGATGCTTGGCTATGACGACGCACTGTATTCCGGGTGTAGTGGGTTTCGCGGTGTGGTGCCGATGGACAAGCTCTCGAACCTGCCGGATCCAACTGCCCTTCAGTTCTGGATGGGACCAGGCGGGCATCTGCTGCACTACCCGATGGGCAATGACCACATCAACTTCCTGCTGGTCGAGCGGCACCCGACACCGTGGCCGCGACGTGAGTGGGTGATGCCGGCAACCGAGGGAGAACAGTTACGGCACTTTGCACACTGGCATCCGGCGATTGTCGAGATGATCACGGCGAATCCGGTCAGCGATCGCTGGGGCCTTTTCCATCGTCCCCCGCTCGGCCGATGGACGAAGGGACACGTGACGCTGCTCGGGGATGCCGCGCACCAACTGGCGCCGCACCATGGACAGGGCGCCAATCAATCGATAGAAGACGCTGTGGTACTTGCCGCCTGCCTCGGTGAAGCGGGCTCGAGTCCAATCGCTGATGCGCTCGCGCGCTACGAGAGGCTGCGCCGCGGCCGCACGCGCAAGGTTCAGTACGCGTCGATCAGTACGGCGGACGTCCTCCATCTCCCTGACGGCGACGACGCCGACCAGCGCAACGCCCGGCTCGGCACGCTCGCGGGCGCGCTACATCACCTCGGTTGGATCCATGAGTTCGACGCCGGCACCTATGAGCCCAACGAGCGACAAGGTGGCACCTGGCTGTAACCACCGGCACGCGAAGCTGCGAGCGTCGCGCGGATCGTTGTGGGAATCTGCCATGGCCACTAGACTTGTGGCCGCTGGAATGACGTGACGTTTCAACCAGGCCAACAGATAGGCAGATACGAGATCGTGGGTCTCCTCGGTGCCGGTGGCATGGGAGAGGTGTATCGCGCACGCGATGTGACGCTCAAACGCGATATCGCGATCAAGGTATTGCCCGATGTGTTTTCGAAGGATGCCGAACGGCTTTCACGATTCCGTCGGGAAGCCGAAGCGCTGGCAGCGCTGAACCATCCACACATCGCCACCATCTATGACTTCGGTGAGTTCGGTGACGGTCGTTTTCTAGCACTCGAACTCGTCGAGGGCGAAACACTCGCCGATCGCCTGGCGCTCGGTCCGATGACTCTCGATGAGTCTCTGCGAGCGGGCGTTCAGATCGCACAAGCGTTGGAAGCCGCTCATGGAAAAGGGATCACACACCGGGATCTCAAACCAGCGAACATCCAACTGACCCCGGACGGCGGTGTGAAGGTTCTCGATTTTGGCTTGGCCAAGGTTGGAACCGACAGTGCCAGCCTGTCCGACTCCCCCACGACGCTGGCAGCAACTGCACCCGGAATGATCGTGGGCACAGTTCCCTACATGCCGCCCGAGCACATCAAGGGAAAAGAGGGCGGCAACACCGCGGACGTGTGGGCATTCGGATGCGTGCTGTACGAGATGCTCTGCGCTCGCCGCGCATTCGATGGCGATTCTGCCAGCGAGATCATCGCGAGCGTGCTCAAGAGCGAGCCGGACTGGCGGCAGCTACCACCGATCCCTGACGGAATCGCGAAACTGCTCCGGCGGTGCTTACGGAAGGATCGTACGCACAGGCTGCAATCCATCGGTGATGCGCGCATCGAGCTCGAAGACGCGCTCAGCGAGCCCGAGGGGGATCCCACGCCCGCTTCACCGCGAGCTCCCAGATGGACCTACGCCATCATGGCGGCGCTCGCGTTGGTCACGTTGATCGCTGCGGCGTACACCTTCACGGTTGTGCGACCGCCGACGGCTCCCGAAATGCGTCTCGAAATTGGCGCGCCAGCAACCACGTATCCCTCCTCATTGGCCATCTCACCCGATGGGCTTCAACTCGTGTATGTGGCCGAGTTGGATCAACGCCCTCAACTCTGGCTCCGACGATTGGACTCTGGTGCGGCACGGGCGCTGCCCGGTACCGACTATCCCCAACTCCCCTTCTGGTCGCCAGACAGCAAATCCCTGGGGTTTTTCGGGGGCGGCAAGCTCAAACGACTCGACATCGCCGGCGGTTCTCCGAAGAACCTGGCGGACGCGCCTCAGGGTTATGGCGGTACTTGGAACACGGACGGCACCATCGTCTTCTGCGTCAACAACCGTGACCTGTTTCGCGTCTCTGCCGAAGGCGGCGAAGCGACACAACTGACGCACGTCCAAGTCTCCCAGCAAACGTCCCATCGTCAACCATGGTTTCTGCCTGACGGTCGCCATTTCTTGTACTTTGCGACCGGCGCTGAGGGCCGCGGCATCTATGTCGATTCGCTGGATGAATCCAAGCCGAAGCGCCTGCTCGGCACCGACACGGACGGAGGCCCGGCGCTCACGTCGTCTGGGCAACTGCTCTTCGTTCGTGGACGAACACTCTTCGCTCAAGACCTGGATCTCAAGTCACTCGAGTTGAAAGGAACGGCGCTCCCGCTGGCCGACCCTGTGATTGTCGATGGAACGGAGGCGGCGGTCTCCGCGTCGAGTGCCGGCCCGATCGTCTACCGAATGGGCTCGGAAGGCGCCGGCAAGCAGCTCATTTGGTTCGATCGATCCGGCAAGGAAATGGAGCGCATCGGGAACAACGACATCGCCAATCTGTATATGTGGTCACTCTCGCCAGATGAACGCCGGGTCGCGCTCGGTAGAACTGTCCAGGGCAATTTCGACCTCTGGTTACTCGAGGCGAGACGCGGACTCCTGACGAGGTTTACTGTCGATCCGGGCTTCGACTGGGCTGGGGTCTGGTCGCCCGACAGCAGACGGATCGTCTATCGCCACGATAATCAGCTCTACGAGAGGTCCGTCTCGGAGGCTCCGGGCACTGGAACGCCGCTGCTGTCATCGACAAAAGTCGATACGCCAACCGACTGGTCGAGTGACGGGCATTACCTCGTGTTTCAAAGGACTGACGAGAAGACAGGCCTGGATCTCTGGGCCCTGCCGTTCGATCGCGATGGACAACCGCGCACACCCATCGTCGTCGCACAATCTGACGCCGCTGAACAAAACGGCCAACTGTCGACCGACGGAAAGTGGATCGCATATCAGTCGAACGAGTCAGGACAGGCCGAGATCTACGTCCAGCCATTTCCGGGCCCAGGGCCGAAGTCGAGAGTCTCGACGAATGGTGGTATCCAGGTGCGATGGAGACGTGATGGCCGGGAGTTGTTCTACCTTGCCGCAGACGGCCGCCTCATGGCCGTTCCGATTCCAGCTGGTTCGAGCGGTTCCACCATCGAGCCGGGTGCAGCCCTCCCCCTCTTCTGGACGCATATGTGGGGGGCAGCACAATCGTCGACCGCGTTGTTTCCGCAGTACAGCGTTTCGCCTGACGGACAGCGGTTCCTCATGAACACCCTTACTCAAGCGCCCGCGGCTCCAATCACGATCGTCCTCAATGGAAAGTTCCAGGACCGTCCGCGCGAGAGCAAATGAAGGAGCGAGGCATGTCCAGCTCGATCGTTAGCCGTACGCTCGCGGTGATCGCGCTCGCAGCCGCGTGCATCGCCGGCGTGACCCCTTCGACGTCGCTCAGGGCAAGCGCGCGAGACACCGACACCGATCTGCCTGCGCTGCAGCAACGCGTCGATCGGCTCGAGGCGCTGACGCAGCGCCTCGAGGCCATCTCGGCGATCAAACGACTCCAGCACGCCTACGGTCATTACGCTGAATTGGGTCTGTGGCACGACTTCGCGGATCTCTTCGCCGACACGGGCATCGGTCACTACACGCAGGGCGCGCTCGATCGCGAGGGCATTCGCGCGCTCTTCCTGAAAGAGGTCGGAGGCGGGCGCCTTGGTCTCGCCGATGGACGCATCTATCCGCACATCTCCATGCAGCCGGTCGTCACGCTCGCTGCCGATGGCCAGACGGCAAAGGGTCGCTGGCACATCATGGCGATGCTCGGTGGCTACGAGCGATCGGCCTCGTGGTCCGGTGGCGTCTACGAGAACCAGTACGTGCGGGAGAACGGCATCTGGAAGATGAAGGACGTCACCTACCTTCCCCAGTACTCCGGCCGATATGAGGATCCCGGCTGGACGGCAACGCGTCAGCCGACCCCATTCCATTTCGACGTCTCGCGCGTCGGCAAACCGATCCTCGATGTGCCGCAGCCCACGCGGCAGACGACGCCGCAGACTCTGGACACGCTGGCGGGCCGCATGGCGGATCTCGCCGTACGGGCTCAGCGTCTCAGCGACGAGATCGAGGTGACAAATCTCCAGCACGCGTACGGCTACTACGTCGATCGGAAGATGTGGGACGACGTCGCGGATCTATTTGCGACGGATGGCACGATGGAGATCGGCTCGCAGGGTGTCTACGATGGCCGCACGAGCATCAGGCGAGGACTGAACGGATTCGGTCCCGCAGGTCTCGCCGAAGGAGAGATCAACGATCACGTTCACCTGCAGACCATCGTGACCGTGTTGCCCGACGGCACTGCTCGCGCACGCGGCACCGACATCGGCATGACCGGCCCGCCTTCGCCTCACGGCTTCGGCGAGACAGGCCGTGCTCTGTGGAGCCAGTCGATCTACGAGAACGAGTTCGTGAAGCAGGGCGGCGTCTGGAAGTTCAAGGCGATGCACGTCTACCCGCGCTTCATCGTCGACGCCGAAAAAGGATGGGCGAAGGACGCGCAGCCAGCACCCGGGCCAAGCCGCGAATTCCCTCCCGACCGGCCTCCGACCGAGACCTACGAGATTTATCCTCGCTTTCACATAGCGCCGCTGCACTTCGATCACCCGGTGACCGGTCGTCCCCCGCAGTATCCGGAAGGAACCGCCTCCGCCAAGGCTACGGCGGACAAGGCGCGTGCAGCCTCGGCAAGACCGTCAGCCCCGGCTGTCGTGAAGACGTCCGACGCACTCGCATCGCTCCTCGCGGCGACGGACACATCTGTGGAACGCAGTAAGGCGTACCACGCATCCGAGAACCTCGCCACGGCCTACGGCTACTACATCGACGAGTTCGCGTGGGACGCGACCGCGGATATCTTCTCGCGCGATGGATGGAAGGAACTCTCGTACGTCGGAACTTACGTCGGCCGGGAGCGGGTCCGGCAGTCGCTGAAGCTGCGCTACCCGGATCCCAAGTCGCCGAACTTCCTCACGCTCCACCAGGTCGTGCAGCCGGTCATCCACGTATCGCCGGACGGGCGAACGGCGAAGATTCGTGCCCGCCTGTTTCAGATGGGTGGTCCGTCTGGAGGCGAGGGATCCTGGATCTCCGGGATCTACGAGAACACGTCCGTTGACGAGGGTGGGACCTGGAAGTTATCGGGAATGGATCTGGACTACATATGGAACGCGCCATCACGCGGCGGCTGGATGCGGATCACGACACCGCCCACTGCGCCGCAGGTTGGGATGGCCAAAGAGTTCCCGCCTGACCGTCCGCTCCGCGGTTCGATCGCAGCGCCGTTTCCCAAGGTGCACACCGTGCCCTTCCACTACACGAACCCGGTATCGGGCCGCGTGCCGCCGCTGCTGCTTCGCTAGCCTGTGCCGCGTGCGCGTCCTCCAGCTTTTCGTCCTCACCGTCCTGCTCGCATTGCTCGCCGCCATTCCAGCGCCGGCGCAGAACGTGCCAGCGATCGCGCCAGGCCTGTCGTTCTTCGTGACGAGCACGGGCCGCGGCCTGGGCGGCAACCTGGCCGGCCTCGAGGGA
This sequence comes from uncultured Acidobacteriota bacterium, assembly GCA_963772955.1. Taxonomy (GTDB): domain Bacteria; phylum Acidobacteriota; class Vicinamibacteria; order Vicinamibacterales; family UBA2999; genus Gp6-AA40. The sequence goes on from CAVYZF010000015.1 coordinate 192,906, forward strand.
GCAGATGCGATCTGCCGCCAGCGGGCGGCGGCTGTCGGACGCGGCGATCGACTCTGGCGCGCGTATCTCAGCGCACCTCCATCAGCCGATGCGCCAGCAGTCAACGCGCGAGACCGGATCGGCCGGGGGCCGTGGTTCAACGCGCACGGAATTCAGATCGCTTCCAGCGTTGAGGAACTCCACAGCGAAGGCGTCAATCTGACCAGGGATACTGCCCTCACCGAGGGTGGCGCGCAGGTGGCACCGCAAAGGCACGACATCCTCACTGGCAGCAACGCCGATGGCACGCTGTTCAGCAACGGCGATGCAACGTGCCTCGGGTGGACGAGCCATGGCGAGGGTCGAGCGAATGTGGGGCATCACAACCGCACCGGCGGTGGTCAAGGCGATTCCTGGAATGCTGCCCATTTGTCGCGCGGCTGCTCGCAGGCCGCTTTGCGCGCGTCTCTCGGCGACGGACTCTTTTACTGTTTCGCAGCGGATTAGGGCCGCACGCCGCTACGTCGCTCGCTGCTGACGCAGTCGCCACAGGCCGCCGGCGCACACGCATGGCAAGGCGGTCACCACCAGCAGGACAGGATACCAGTGCGGGCCAAACTCTGGCCCGGCATTCCACGTCGTAACAGCGCCCGCGGTCGCGGCGAGCGCGCCGATGGCGCCGAGAATGATGACGTGTGTCATCGGTCGCCGCGGCGCGAGAGCCGCGGTCATGTACCCCCCGAGGACTGTGAACACCAACCGATACGCGGTTGCCAATAGAAAGAGCCCATCCGACATCGCTTCGCCCAACGGCGGAAAGATGCCGCGCGCGTGCATGAAGGCGTCGGTCCCCACTGAGAGGAGTGCGGTGCACACGAATCCCGCCACGATCGCGCCCACGCTTCTTCCCCACTCGGGTCCCGCAGCAGTCTGTGTCATCGCTCTCTAGCTTACTCACGTGGCGCCCTTCGCCACTCGCCGGCGTGGAACCGCAGCAGGGTCACGCGAATCCGGCGTTTCGGGCAAGAAGCGCGGTGTCCTGGTCATAGCACTCGAGCCGCAATGAATTCACGATTGGCCTGGAGGCGTTATGCGCGAATCACGTATTCAGTTCATTCGCCAGCAAGGCTTTTACACTGAGAGCGTCGACGACGAGCTGTATGCAGCGTTGATGCTGCAACCCAGGATCGTCGCCGCCACCGTGGCGCTCGGCATTGCCCTGCAGAGCCCGGTGCTGTTTCTAGTCCTGTCAGCAGCGCTGTTGTGGAGCGCGCTCGTTCCGACGCGCAACCCCTTCGACGCCATCTACAACCGCGCGCTCGCACGGCCGCGTGGGCTCCGGCCGTTGGGCACAGCACGGCCACCGCGACGTTTTGCGATGAGCATGGCCGGGACGGTCGCGCTCACGATTGGAGTCGCACTCCTCGCCGGCGCGACCATCACCGCCTGGGTGTTCGAAGGACTGTTCGCGGTTGCGGCGATACAGGTGGTCTTCGCTGATGTCTGTGGCGCAGCGAACCTGTTCAACCTCGTCCAGCGAAGTCTGACAGCGAGGCACGCGCGTTCTTGAGGGCGAGGAGTTGTGTGCCTGACACGCAAGGTGGCCAAGTACCTGCTGCGCGAGCAGATGGCACACGAGCTGGATTTGCGCGCTATCGAAGTCGGGTGAAGTGAGGCTTCGCGAGGGACCGAGGGGGCGCAGCGACGTGCCACGCATGAGAAGCCTCATGCTCGGCCCATCGTGCGCCTCAATTGACGACTGGCAGGCCGGACTGGCGTATCACGATCGTGATACTGACCGTACCGTCGCCTCTCAGAATGATCTCTCCCGTGCGCTGCGCCCCGGCATTGTCTGCGGCGACGAACGTAAACCCTGATGATCCTGACCTTGTCAGACTGCGTGAGGCCTCACCCTCAAACGTGAGCCAGTCGGCATTGATAGTGGCGGTCCATTCGCACCTCGCGTTGGACGTCGTCACAGCTACGACGCTTGACGATACATTGGACGGCAGCGAAGGCGGCTGTGTCGAGCTCACTGTGTACGTGCAGCCCGACGCCTGCGTGACCGCAATCGTCCTGCTGCCTACGCTGATGACGCCCGTCCGCTCGGGACCATTATGGGCCTGCACCGTGAAGTTCACAGCGGCGGAGCCGCTGCCAGCCGACGGTGCAACAGCAATCCAGGGACTATCGCTTTCCACCGCCCAACTGCATCCCTCCCCGGCGCTGACTTGCAGCGCGCCGTTGCGTCCTGCAGCCGGCGCGGCCACCGTCGCCGGAGTCACTGTGACATCGCATCCCTGACCTTGCGAAACCGTGACTGTCTCGCCGGCCACGGAAATCGTTCCAGTACGTGAAGGGCCGCCATTCGACTGGGCCGTCACGGTCACCGCGCCGCTCCCGCTTCCTTGCGGTGGCGCAACCGTCAGCCATGGGACGGACGATTGGGCGCTCCACTCACAGTCGGCCGGCGCTGTCACCGTGAGCGCCGATGTGCCGCCGGCGGCCGGCACCACAACGGTCAGGGGCGACACCGCGTATGTGCAATTCGGCCCCTGGACAATCATGAATGTCTGATTCGCGATCGCCACCCGCAGCCGCCCTTCGCGGCCATCCTGCTGATTGGGCCGGGCCGTGAACGCCACTCGCCCAGAGCCGACCTTGGGTTCGGGATCCTCGACCACCAGCCACGAGTCGAGCGACTCCGCCGCCCACGTACATGCGGCGCCAGTCGTAATCCTCAGCTCGCCGCTCCCGCCGTTGCCGGAGAACGTCTGGCGGCTCAACGACACTACGTATTGACACCCCGGACCGAGCAATCGCGGCAGCTGTATGGAGAAGGTCAGCGGACATCCGAGTGGAGGACTTCCCGAGGGAATCCACGCCACGGTCGATTCAGTGATGGGTCCGGCATATCGACGTGTGCAGGCCGGCGAATCGGCCGTCAGCGACCCATCGAAAGAACCGCTCCGCAACGTGCCCTGCAGCACACCCTGGACAGTGCCTGTCAACCCGATGCCCGTCGTGAAATTGCCCGTGACCTCGATCGTCCCCGTCGTCAACTGTGTACGCGGACTCGTCTCCTGGCCGAGGCCGCGTCCAATCAGGGTCATGTTGAACGGCGTCGTCGACCCGTCACCGACGATGATGCTGCCGGACCAGTTGCCGCCCGATATCGTCGTCACCTCCGCACTGACGACGGGTGTCGGGCTCGAGGGAGCTTGGGCGTCGCCGCAGCCGGCCGGCAACATACCAACGAGTACGAAGGCAAACGATCGCCAGCGGATCCTCACCATGCACCTCCGACACAGCCCCTCGCACTGGACGACTAGAAGCCCCAGTCGATCCCAAGGACTGGTGTAACGCGGTCGCGCAGGCCGCCGTCTGTCACGGTAATCAACAGATTGCCCGTGAGAAGCGCCGAGCCGTAGATGTTCCACTTCGCGCCCGGAGCAACGATCACGGTGTTGAATCCGTCAGCGACGCCCACGAGCGCATCTGCGCCGGTGACATTCGTACGATTCGACGGAAAGGAGAACGGTTCGTACGCAATCTGTCCTCCCCCTCTCAGGTAGCGGCCGAGAAGGTCCGTGATGAACGTCAGCCGGGAGTGCAGCTCGATCTCGACGCCGGCGTTGTACTGGACCTGATCCTGAATCGACACTGTCGACAGACCCTGAAAGTCACGCGACGTCGTCACGGCGTCGGACCAGAACTCGTAGCCAAGGTTCACATGCGGCGAGAACCGGCCCACCGTCGCCGAGCCGATGAACGAGACGAGCGTGCGGGTCGTTCCGAGGCCCAGCAAGTCGTCGGCCTCGCCCGTAGGCAGACGAGCGGTGACGCCGACGGCCATTGCCGCATTGCGGCGAAGCGAAGACGCCGCATCGCGCGATGACTCCCAGATGCGGTACTTTCCGGTGATTGCGATATCGCCAATCCCTTCCGCTGATCCGTCCAGCCCGACCTGCTGCAGCTCCTCTCCTGCTTGTCCGAAGATGCGAGATGCTCCCGCGACCGACACGTGCACGTACGGCACAAGTACACCCACGTCCAGGTTGTCAAACAGTCCGTATTGAGCGAAGGCGGCAAGCGTGTCGGTGCGTACGTCGAGTGCGATGCGTGACTCACTGACGGCCAGAGCGCCACCCTTGAAGCGAAAGACGCTGAAATCGTCGAGGGCGAGGCGGTCCACCGTATCGTAGCGACGGCTCAGGACATTGAAGCCGGCGCTCAGTTTGCGTTTGCCGATTGTGAGGGCCCGCTCGGCAAACGAAGGCCCGAACGTCGGCGACGTGCGGCTCCATCCGCGCCGGTCGGGATCGAACGTGAACGTAAAGCCGCCGGACGCAGAACCAACGGGCGCCGTCGCCACCTCGAGCCCAAGCGCTTGAGCGAGCGTCTCGCCCGTCGCGGCGCTACCGGCGATGAATGTGCCCGTGCGCAGCTGCTGCCGCAGCGAGCCCGAAGCGGCGCATTCCAGAACGGTCCCGTTGAGTACGTAGGGGCCGCATTCATCGGGATCGGTTTGCCCGTATGCGGCACCGGCTCGCATCACCATGCCTACTGCGAAGACGGCAAGCGCGAATCGCGGCATCAACATCGTCTTGCCTAGCCTCCCTCGAGCGTGATCTGGCGCCGGCTGATGATCCATTCGGTGCCTTGATGTGTGAGGCGGAAGGTGTCACGTACGGGCTTGCTCAGTTGCAGTTGCTGACCCGTTGGCGGCTGACATCCGTACGTCGCCAGAACGTCGACCAGCGCATCGGTGGCCGATAGCACTCGGACGGTCATCTCGCTGAAAGACAGGCTCACGCGCGCGCAGACCTCGAGGTTCGCAAGCAGCTTGTCGGCCTGGACCGCCGGAAACACTGCGAGGAGCGCACCCTTGTTCTTCCCTGAGTACGCGACCCTGAATCGCTCCAACGTCTCCCGGACGGCGCTTTCCGCACGACTTCGATCACCCGATTCATCCTTGGGTGAAGTCGGGCGCGATACGCGGGACGGGGGCACGTCGCGATCGTCACGCGGCTTGCTGGCAACTTCCGCGGCAACGTCGAACTCCGATGCAGCGACGAGAAACAACTGAATTGCCGAATCGGTCTGTCCAGCGTTGCGCAGGCGCTCCGCCTCGAGCTGCTTCTCTCCGGCAGCGGTGAGCGTTTCTGGCTTCGCGCCTGCGGTCAACGCACGCTGTCGCGCTCGCGCGGCCATGGCTTCTGCGTCGCGCACTGATGATTGCCGGGCTGGTAAGTCGACTGGACGCGTAGGGTCTGCGCGCTGCGAGCGCGGCGAGCCCGTGGCCTCTGGCGGCGGTGCGGTTGTCGATCTGCCGGGTGGCGACACGGATCCTCGGTCGAGAGGAGGCTTCGAGTTCGCCACCTCCTCTGTCCTTGGGTCCGGACTGGAAGGCGCCTGGCTCGATCCCACCGGCGGTTGTTCTGGCGATCCTTGTATCGAAGCCCGTCCATCAGTGCCTCGCCCCCACAACCAGATAGCCGCGACGACGATCAACGACACAGCCGCAACTGCGGCGACGCCACGTCGGAATACCCGAGCCAATCGCCGCAACGCAGGCGGACCGTCACCTGCCGCCTCCATCACACCGATCAGGGTCTCGATGTCGGCAACCCAATGGGTGTTCGTGAGGACAGTCGCCTGCCGGCGAGCTAGAGATTGCAGGTTCGATGGAAGGTCCTCGGCTGCGGGCATGCTGGCGCCGCCGACAAGCACCGGGAAGACGCGCATCGTCGGACTCTCGAGCGCGGTCGCGACCTCGATTCGTACGAGGTCCGCCGGGTTATCCAGACGCCGTGATCCGAGCCGGGGGTCCTGGATCGTCAGCCAGTTGCGACCAATGACGACCAGCATGACGGTGCACGACACAAGCTCGCGCTCCAGCGCCACGATGAAATCGTCTCCAGCGCGGATGCTGTCGGTGTCCTTGAAGATCCGCTCCTCGCCGAAGCGGTCGCGCAGCAGTGGAACGAGCGCGAGGACGTGGCCTTCCGTGTCTTCGCGCCGGTAGCTGATGAAGATGCGCCGTGAAGCTGGGCTGGCCGGTTCAAGGACAGCCGTCGCGCCCCATGCCATATGAATCAGTGCGCGCAGACGATGTTACGCGCGTCGCTTTCGAGTACCTAACGCTTTGAGCGCGTTTCTCGAACACGCCGGCACTCGAGGAGCAATCTCGCCAGGTCGGGTCAGTCTGCGTACGCCTTGACCAGGTCGAACAGGTAGTCGCGGCCGTTACGGCCCGTGCTCGCGAACGCGAAGAGGGCTGTATTCAGGTATTCGCCAGCGAGGCTTGCGACTCAGAGCGTCGATGACGAACTCGTGACACCGAGAGTTGGAGAGAGCCTTAGGCAGGCTGCGGCGTTTGGCCGGACGCCTCGCTCAGCATGGCTCGAGCGGCTCTCACGTCAGCGGTGTCGTGCCCTTCGCTGAACCTGTCGAGGACAGGTTTCACGAGACGTGTGGCCTCGGCAGTCTTGTCCTGGTAGCAGGTGACCGAACAAGAGCTGCGCGACTTCTGCCGTGGCAGGATCGCGCGCTACAAGGTCCCGCGCTACGTGCGCTTCCTCGCCTGCAGCCTATCTAAGTACGCGCCGGCACGAGTCTCGTCAGGCGGGGCGGGGCAGGCCCATCGCTTTCAGGTGCTCGCCAAACCGTGGGTCACCGCGCAGGCTGTCCCACTGCGGTGCGACGGCGAGGTGTACGAGCGCCGGGTCGCGGAACGTCATCGCCTGGTCCAGGCATTCGAACGCCTCATCGAGCCGGCCGGCCGCGCCGTACAACACGGCACGACGGAAGGCCATCTTCAACAGGTGGTCGTAGTCCAGGCGCTCGTTCGTGACCTGATCCGCCATGAATCGCGTCATGCCGGCGAGGCCGGCTGTCGCGTATGCGTTCTGGATCTGAGCAGTGACCTGCTTCAAATTCGCCAACGCCTCGTCGGGCACGCCAAACGTCACGGCCATCCGCAGATTTGCCGCCAGGAATTTCGTCGATGTCTCCGATCTTCCAGTAGACGCCGGCGATGAATTCGCCGGCGAGGAGGTGCTTCGGATCGATCTCGAGAGCGCGCTGCGCCCAGACGAGTGTGTCGTGGTACTTCCGCTGATGCCAGTACGACATCGCGATTTGCATCAGTACCAGTGCCGATCGCGGATCGCGGGCCAGTGCCTGCTGCTTGAACCGGAGACCATCGTCCAGCCGTCCGAGCGCTTCCTGCAGCGACCCGTACTGCAGCAGTGCTTCGGTGTGATCGGGGTCGATGTCGAGCGCGCGGCACAGGCTGCGCTCCGCCGCCGTCCAGTCCCACTCGCTGAGAAAGAGGACAGCGCCGAGAGCGACCTGGGCATCGGCGGATGCACTGTCCATGGCCAGCGCGCGCAGCGCCGAGGCTTTCGCCTCCGCAAAGGCTTCCTGGTGTGGCACCGCGCGCAGCGCCGCCTGAGCGCAGCGTGCGCGCGCCAGTCCCGCGTGCGCTGGTGCGTAGGTCGAATCGGTCTCGATGGCCGCGCGAAACGCCTCCACCGCATTCGGCAGTTCGAAGAACGAGCCCGATAGCAGGTGAGACCGGCCGCGACCCACGAATTCATACAGTTCGACGGGCCTGGCGATCGCGCTTGGTGCTGTTGGCTCGTTATCCGCGGCGACGCGCGCGACCGGCGCTATGAACCGATATCCCGACCTCGCCACCGTCTCGATGTAACTGGGCAGACGCTGGTCGTCGCCAAGCACCTTGCGGAGAGCCGAGATGTGAACGGTAAGGATCCCTTCCTCGACGAACGACTCCGGCCAGACATGTGCGAGAAGTTCGTCCTTCGTGACGAGATGGCCCGGCTGCCGGACCAGCACGGCGAGAACATCGAAGGCTTTCGGCGACAGCCGGACGACATGGTCACCACGCAGCAGTTGGCGCTCGCCCACGTCGAGTGTGAAATCACCGAAACTGAAAGGCTTCTCGCTGCGCCATCAGATTTCGGCGAATCTTAGCAAAACCTTCGGGACGAGCGGGTCGGGCAACCGCTATCGTGAGCTCCTCTCGAAAGGAACGTGTCATGGCACAGACGATTGAGCAGGAGATCCTGCATCAGGAAGAACAACTGGCCGAGGCGAAGCACGCGCTGAACCTCGGTGCCATCGATCGCATCTACGCCGACGACCTCGTGCTGACCGGCATCATGGGCGAACCGACCTGCAGCAAGACCGCCATCATCGACGAGATCAAACGCGGCATCAACGAGCGCGAGCATGCGCACGCGAGCGGGCGGACGGTAGAGATGTCTGCGCAGAACGAGGACATGAAGGTCGTCGGGCACGGCGACACGGCCATCGCCAACTATCGATTTGTCGTGACAGTCAAAGGGCAGACCGTCGACGCGTCCCGACGCTACCGGGCGACGAACGTCTGGATGAAGCAGGACGGCCGCTGGCAGATCATCGCCGCGCATATGTCACTCATCCTGAACCGCACGCAGGCGGCGATGCTCTCGGGCGAAGCGCGATAGGAGCTGGTATGTCTACTGAAACCGCATCTGTGTATGCGCAGAACATGCGCGAGATCGAGAAGCTGCACAGCCTGGACGTTGCAGCGACCGTGTCGGGCGATCAGGTGTCGCTCAGCACCGGGTGGACCGATGACATCGTGATACTCGGACAAGGTGAGGATGCTGCGGTCGGCAAACAGGCGATCCTCGACGCCAGGGCGCGCCGGAGTGCCGCGATGCCGGGGTTTCGAGTGGCGAGCTATGTCCCCGAGATCAAGAACGTGACGATCGCGGACGGCTGGGCATTCGAGTGGGGCCTCTTCACCGCGAGCTACGTGCCGGCCGCCGGCGGTGAGGAAGCGCAGATCCGCGGGAAGCTGCTTCGAGTCCTCGCGAAGCAGGCCGACGGAAGCTGGAAGGTCGCAATCGGGATGTGGAACACGTGATCGACTGATGCGCCGCAGCGCGCTGCGCTGGCCTTACGGGCCCGAACTCGCGAACGCGTAGAGCGTGTCGTTGGCGGCGACGACCACGTACTGGATGCCATCCAGCTGATACGTGATCGGCCCGTTCGTGATCGACGCGTGCAGGCCGGCACGCCAGAGGGGCACGCCCGTCGCCGCGTCGAACGCCACGAAGTTGTTTGCCGAGTCGCCGGCGAAGAGCAGGTTGCCCGCTGTCGAGAGCAGGCCGGACCGTGTGCTTGCGCTCCCCTCCCACGAGTAGCGCCACCGCGGTTTGCCGGTCTGGTAATCGAGGCCAAGCAGCATCGCCTCGGACCAGCCACCGCGATCGTTGCCGCCCCAGCCTTGCGGCTTGTCGTCGTTCTCGTTCTCGTACAGGTAATACACGCTGAATGCGCGCGTCGCGTTGACGTAGAACAACCCGGTCTGCGGGCTGAAGCTTGGCGGCGGCCAGTTCTGCCCGCCGCCCTGGTTCGGTGACACGAGCGCGCCGTCCACCTGTGGCTCCTTGCGCGGGTTCGGAATCGGCTGACCCCTGGCGTCGAGGCCGGTCGTCCAGTTCGTCTTCACGTACTCGGTGCTCGAGATGTTGCGGCCGGTCTCGCGATCGAGCACGAAGAACCAGCCGTTGCGCGCTGCCTGCGCCAGCAGCGTGCGCGGCTGACCGTTGATCGTGCCGTCGAACAGCACCGGCGTCTGTGTGGCATCCCAGTCGTGCGTGTCGTGCGGCGACGACTGGAAATACCACGCGAGCGTCCCGGTGTCGGGGTTCAGCGCAACGATCGACTCGGTGTAGAGATTGTCGCCCTGTCGCTTGCGACCGTTGATCACCGGCTGTGGGTTGCCGGTCCCGAAGTAGATCAGATTCAGGTCCGGGTCGTAGGTCGTCGAGCCCCACGTCATCCCGCCGCCGTGCAGCATCGCCTCGACGCTCGGCCACGTCTTCGCTTCTGGCGTACCGGGTTCAGGGTGCGTATACCAACGCCACTGGCGCGCGCCGGTCTCGGGATCGTGCGACTCGATGTAGCCCGGAATGTCGAGGTCATCGCCGCTGACGCCGACGATCACGTGGTTCTTGACGATGAGCGGCGCGGCGGACGCGTAGTAGAACTGATCGAGATCGCAGATCTCGGTGCGCCACTTCTCCGTGCCGGTGCGATTGTCGAGCGCCAGCAGTTGGCAGTCCGGCGTGGACACATAGACGCTGCTGCCCAGTACGGCGACGCCGCGGTTGCCGATGTGCCAGCCACCGCGCGACGGCCATGTCGCATGCCACAGCTCACGTCCGCTCCGCGCGTCGATCGCCCACACGTGATCGGGAATCGTCACGTAGAGCACGCCGTTGGCGACGACAGGCGTCCCCTTGATCACCGCGGCCGTCGTGCCACCCCCTCCCGCGGGGCCGGGTGCAGTCACGCGATGCGCCCAGCCGAGCGACAGCGCACCGACGTTGGTGCTGTTGACGGTCGTCAGCGGGCTGAACCGCCGGCCGGAGTAGTCGCCGTTGTGCATCGGCCACGAATCCGTGCCCGGGTGGACGAGCGCGGCCGGCGGCACGACGCCTTGCGCGTGGACGGAGACGAGGGCCGAGGCGGCCAGCAGCAGCGAAGCGGCAATTCTCATTTGAGCGTCCACAGGTAAGCCACCACGTCGTGAATGGCCTCGTCGGTGTACAGGTCAAGCAGTTCCCGGTGCGTCGCCAGCGGATCGTGGACGTCGACCTTCACGCCAGGTACCCGCGAGAACGCGAGGTAGTCGCCCGACGCGTCGTGCAGCGACACGCTGAAGTTGTCGATGCGGATCAGCGTCCCGGACACGGGCGGACCAGCGAGCGGCGTGACCGTCACCTCCACGCGCTTCGTGCTTCTCGCCAGCGTGGGAAACAGGAACCGCTGCTGCAGCGTCAGGGCATCGGGCATGCGCGATCGCAGCCCGGCGAAGTCGCCCGCAGGAGAGTGACAGGAGCTGCATCGCCCAGCCCCGTTGAAGTAATCGCGGCCGGCCTCGGGGTCGCCGGTGAGGACGTCGATCGGCACGGTCGGCGTGCGGTTTCGGGTCACGGCCTCGACACGGTCGCGCAGGAAGTGCGAGATGTCGACGACCTGAGCTGCCGTCAGCGCCGCCGTGTGTGATGCTGCCGTCGTTCGCATCGCGGGGCCGATATGGCTGCCCAGCCGATCGCGCAGCACGGCGGGTGAGCGGATCAGGTCAGGCCCGTTCGGGCCGCCCTTCGCAGTGCTGCCGTGACAGTTGACACATTGCCCCAGGTAGACGCCGCGGCCGCGTGTCGCAGCGGCGGGATCGATCTTCTGCCGATCCGTGGGACCGCCCTGGGCAGTGAGCGAAATCCCAAGACCCAAAACCCAAACCGTAAAGGCCAAGACTCGCATGGCTAGCGGCACATCGATGGGTTGGACTTGACGATGTAGGACTTATAGTTGGCGGCGCGTGGATCGCTGCAGCCCTCGAGGTTCACCAGCTCCACCTTGCGGAAATCGATCGGTGCCGTCTCCGCCTGCAGCGAAATGTAGCCGCCCGTCATCGGCATCCCATCCACCTTGACCGCGGGATCGACCTCGTTGACATTGCCGCCGCCGATCTGCGGCTTCGAGGTACTCGAGCACCGTCTGGCCCTCGACGATGTGGCGGACGAGTTCATCGCCGTGAACGAGCACCTCGACGCGCACCCACTGATCGCCGTCGTAGGTCTTCGAGGTCGAGTTGGTGCAGTGCGCCGTGTGCAGCTTCCCGTTATAGACGACGTGCGAGCCTGGCGTGCAGAGGTTGGCAGTGGTGCGCGGGGCCGTCCCGAGACCGCCGAGCAGCTGGACCTCCAGCGCGATCGGAAAGTCCTGATCCTTCAGCATCGTCCGTGGATGCGGACTGTGGAGCATCAGCCCGTTGTTGCGATTGGCCCACCCCGGCGCGCCGGCAACCTGTTCGCCGACGAAGCGGTACTCGGCGGCGATCAGGTAATAGGAGAACGGCTGGTTATAGAAGATGTGGCCGAACTCGCCGTTGAACGAGGGCCACTGGTCGTAACGGACCATGAGCAGCCCGTCTTCGACGCGGAACGTGTTGCGGACGTTCTCGCCGAGGTCGTGCTGTGCGAACTTGATCGTCCAGTTCGCGAGGTCGCGCCCGTTGAAAAGCTGAATCCACTCGCGGGCGGCCGGATCCGGCTTCTGCGCCCGCACGATAGCCAGCGGCGAGCCGAGCGCCATCGCCGCGGCAAGGACCGCAATACCCAGGTGGGGCGGACGAGGGCGATTGGCCATAGCGGGCGCATTGTAGTTCCGGCCGCCTGACGTCGCCACCGTGAACTCCGCTGCCAAGCCTATGCAGGCAGTAAGCGGTCGACCACCCCGCATACTGCCTACCGCCTACCGTCTCCTTCGAGAATCAGGCAACGTCGAAGCGATCGAGATTCATCACCTTGGTCCACGCGGCGGCGAAGTCGTGCACGAACTTCTCCTTCCCGTCGTCGGACGCGTAGACCTCGGAGAAGGCGCGCAGCTCGGAGTGTGAGCCGAAGACCAGGTCCACGCGGCTCGCCGTCCACCTGGCCTCGCCTTTCGCGCGAGTGCGACCGGTGAACGACGCTCCGTCGGCAGACGCCGGCACCCATTCCGTGCCCATGTCGAGCAGGTTCACGAAGAAGTCGTTGGTCAACGCGCCGGACTGCCTGGTGAACGCGCCGTGGTTCGACTGCCCCGAATTCACGCCCAGCACCCGCAGGCCACCTACTAACACCGTCATCTCTGGCGCGCTCAGCGTCAGCCTGAATGCCCGCTCGACCAGGAGGTGCTCTGCCGGCACCTCATGCCCTTCGCCGAGGAAGTTGCGGAACCCGTCCGCATCTGGCTCGAGCACGGCGAACGATTCCACGTCGGTCTGCTCCTGCAACGCATCCGTGCGGCCCGCCGCGAACGGCAGCTTGACATCGACGCCAGCCTTCTTCGCGGCCTGCTCGATGGCTGCGTCGCCGCCGATCACGATCAGGTCGGCGAGCGAGACTCTCTTGCCGACGGTCTGCGCGTCGTTGAACTCCTTCTGGATCTTCTCCAGTGCCTGCAGCACCTTCGCAAGCTCGGGTGGATTGTTGACGGCCCAATCCTTCTGCGGCGCGAGGCGGATGCGTGCGCCGTTGGCGCCGCCGCGCTTGTCTGTGCCGCGGAACGACGATGCCGACGCCCAGGCCGTGGAAGCGAGCTGAGAAGTGGTGAGACCTGATGCGAGGATCTTGCTCTTCAGGGCAGCGACGTCATTCGCATCAACGAGCTTGTGATCGACTGGCGGAACCGGATCTTGCCAGATTTGCGGCTCCTTGGGAACCTCTGGACCCAGATAGCGCGAGATCGGGCCCATGTCGCGGTGCGTCAGCTTGAACCACGCTTTCGCGAACGCGTCGGCAAACTCCTGCGGGTTGTCCTTGAAGCGGCGCGAGATCTTCTCGTAGGCCGGATCGACTCGCAGCGAGAGGTCCGTCGTCAGCATCGACGGTGCGATCTTCTTCGACTTGTCGTGGGCGGCCGGCACCGTGCCTGCGCCGGCGCCGTTCTTCGGCGCCCACTGCTTCGCACCAGCCGGGCTCGTCGTCAACTCCCACTCGTACTCGAAAAGGTGTTTGAAGAAGTCGTTGCCCCACTTCGTCGGCGTCGTCGTCCAGGTGACTTCGAGACCGCTCGTGATCGCGTGAGCGCCCACACCGGTTTCGTAGCTGCCCTTCCAGCCGAAGCCCTGCTCCTCGAGGTTGCCGCCCTCAGGTTCGCGCCCGACATACTTGTCCGCAGGTGCTGCACCGTGCGTCTTGCCGAATGTATGTCCGCCAGCGATCAGCGCCACCGTCTCTTCGTCGTTCATCGCCATGCGGCGGAACGTCTCGCGGATGTCGCGTGCCGCCTTGACAGGATCCGCGCTACCGTTCGGCCCTTCAGGGTTCACGTAGATGAGGCCCATCTGGACCGCACCGAGTGGATTCGCGAGTTGCCGGTCGCCGCTGTAGCGCTCGTCGCCGAGCCAGGTGGCCTCGGATCCCCAGTTGACCTGCTCCGGCTCCCACACATCCTTGCGTCCGCCGGCAAAGCCGAACGTCTTGAATCCCATCGACTCCAGAGCGACGTTGCCGGTGAGAACCATCAGGTCGGCCCATGAGATCTTCTTGCCGTACTTCTGTTTGATCGGCCAGAGCAGGCGACGTGCCTTATCGAGGTTCGCGTTGTCCGGCCAGCTACCGAGCGGTGCAAAGCGCAGCTGCCCCGAGCCCGCACCGCCGCGGCCATCGTGGATGCGGTAGGTGCCCGCGCTGTGCCACGCCATCCGGATGAAGAGCGGCCCATAGTGGCCGAAGTCCGCCGGCCACCAGGACTGCGAGTTCGTCATCACCGCTTCGATGTCCTTCTTCACGGCCTTGAGATCGAGCGACGTGAACTCCTTCGCGTAGTCGAAGTCCTTGCCCATTGGATTACCGGATGGGTGGTTCGTGTGGAGGGCGCTCAGGTTCAGCTGATTCGGCCACCAGTCGCGATTGGCTCTACCGCTGCGTGATGCTGCCGAGAACGGACATTTGCTTTCGTTTTCCATGATGACGTGACCTCTACTGTGATGTGTTGCTTCGTCGGGCGGGTCTTGCTCTCGAGACCCGCCTTATTTGGCCCGGGACATTCTCTTCGGAGTTCGTTGACGGGAACGCGCGGCGCTCTTCGCGTACGACGCCCTGCTGGCTTTGGCGCCTGCGCGATGACCGGAGCGCGATGACTTGCCCTGGCAATCCGGACAGCGTCCCCAATACGCGACCTCGGCCTCGTCGATCTGATAGCCGCTGTCGTCGTGCGCCGTCAGGCAAGGCGCTTTGCCGACCGCGCAGTCGACGTCCACGACGCTTCCGCATACGCGACAGATCAAATGGTGATGGTTATCGCCAACACGATCCTCGAAGCGAGCCGGTGATCCCGCGGGCTGAATGCGCCGGATCAGCCCTTCAGTGACCAGAACGCTGAGCGCGTCGTACACCGACTGCAGAGAGATCGCACCGATCTCCGTCCTGACGGCCTCGGCCACGGCATCGGCAGTGATGTGCGGCTCGCCCGAGACGGCGCGCAGGACAGCCAATCGCTGCGCTGTTACCTGAATTCCGCGTTGGCGAAGGAGGTCCGCCGGCTCAGTGGCCACGGCCACATCCTAGATCAGAGTTTGGAATCATTCAAATATTGGATATAACTCAGATAAGGACGGAACGCTTGAATGCCGGCATTGACGCCGCGGGCGCGCCATGCGATAAGGACCCCTCACGAGAGGAACTCATGAGACTGTTCATTGCCACGTGCATGGCCGCGGCGCTCTCGACCGGCGCGGTCATCTCGGCTCAATCGCAACCAGCGTGCAATCGTGCGTGTCTGACGGGGTTCGTCGATACCTACCTCAAAGCGCTGACCGCGAACACGCCAGGTGCGATTCCGCTCGCAGCGACCGCGAAAGTCACGTTCAACGGCCGCGTGATGAAGCTCGCCGACGCCTTCTGGGACAGCGCCGACCGCATCGTCTACAGGTTCGACATCGTCAACGACCGGCTCGGAGACACGGGCTCGGAAGTTGTCGTGCAGAACAGCGACGGCAGCAAATCGATGTACATGGTGCGGCTGAAGGTCGCGAGCGGACAGATCTCGGAAGTCGAGACCATCAAGGCGAACAAGGGCGAGGCCGATCGTCTGTGGGATCCCGACACCCTCACAGAAGTATCCCCGGCGCTGACACTCTCGATCCGGCCTGCCGATCAGGACTCCTACTATGGGCTCATCGCGGCGGCCGAGAGCTACTGGCGCGCGTTTCAGACCAACGGCACCGACGAATACCACCCGGCCAGCCTCATGCCTGATGCGCGACGCTTCGAGAACGGCTTACAGACCACCGGCATGGTGCGCAACGGCGTGTTCGTGTCGGCGGCAGAGGGTTTCGACAAGGGCCGCTTCATCGGCCGCAATCTCTGGGATCGACGCTACCCTGTCGTCGACACCGAGCGCGGCATCGTGCTGTCGATCGTCCGCTTCGGCTTGAAGGATGGAGCGAAGAGTCAGAGCACGGCCACAGGCAACGATCGTCTCGTCGGGGAGTTCTTCGCCGTCAAGTCCGGGCTGATCCAGGAGGTCCATGCCGTGCTCTTCAACCTGCCCGACGCGCAGCCAACGGGCTGGGAGCCGTCGTACGGACCTGGACGAGGTGGTTCGTAAGACTCGGCGCGCGAGCGGCCTAGGGTGAGGCAGGCTCCGTCGTTTCAGAGTCGGCAGCTGGCACTCGCGCATGCTGTCCCTGACTTCCCGACTCCGCCCACCAGGCGATGACGATCGAGCACCCGCTCAACACAGCGAACCCGATCACCAGAGGCAACACGGTTCCGTTGTAGCTCTGACCGATCCAGGTTCCGAACGCCAGCGAGATCAGCATCGACGTCGCACCAACAACCGCGGCGCCGGTGCCGGCGATGTGGCCAAGTGGCTGCATGGCGAGCGCGTTCAGGTTCCCGAAGAGCAGACCGATGCCGAAGAACGACAGCATCAGGTACGCCATCAGGGTCCAGAGCGGTGGATGCCCCGCGCTCGCACTGGCGAACACGCTGAAGGCGACCGACACGATGCAGATCCCGCGCAGCGACCAGGTCGAGAGCGTATGCATACCGAGACGCAGAACCAGCCTCGCATTCACGAACGATGCGCCGCCAATCGCGATCGACAGCATCGCGAAGTACAATGGGAACCGCGCGCCCAACTCGTACTGCTGCTGCAGAATCTGCTGCGCAGACGAGAGATATCCGACAAACGCGCCAAACACGAATCCCGACGCGATGGTGAAACCGATGGAGCGTCGCGTGGTCACGACTTCGCGGAAAGCCGCCGCCATGCGCCGCGCTGAAAACGGAATGCGGCGGCTGGCCGGCAGCGTTTCCTCCTGTCGCACGCCGAACCACACAGTGGCGAGCAGACCGATCACCAGGTACGCGACGAAGATGCCCTGCCATCCCGCCAGGCCGACGATCGTCTGCCCGATCGCCGGGGCCACCACCGGGACGAGAATGAACACGAACATCACGAGCGACATCACGCGCGCCATGGCACGCCCCTCGAACTTGTCTCGTACGAGTGCGAGGGTGATCGTGCGCGGCCCGGCCACACCGATGCCTTGCAGCACCCTTCCCGCGAGCATCATCGGGAACGTGCGCGAGAGCAGCGCGAGCAGAGTTCCGGCAATGAAGAGCGCGAGGCCGGCGTAGGCCGCGGGCTTGCGGCCGGCGGCATCCGACAGCGGGCCGTAGAACAACTGGCCGGCTCCGAACCCGAGAAAGAACAGTGAGACGACGAGCTGATTGTCGTTCGCGCGCTCGACACCGAGCGAGGCACCGATCGCAGGCAACGCCGGCAGCACCGTGTCGATCGACATCGCGGCGAGCGCCGTGAGCGTCGCCATCAGGGCGACGAACTCACCGAAGCCGATCGCCTGGCGTATCGGAGTTGTCATAGGCCCGATCAGAATACCGCGGCACCACCGCGTCTCGCCTACAATCAGGGCCACTAGCGAGCCTGCACCTCAGACCCGCCGAGCATATGGCGCGCCTCGCGGAGTGCCAGCGTCGCTTCTGGTCAGCGCGGCGCTTGCTGATCGGCCTGCGCGGCCGCGCGTTCTCCGGCCCGCGCGCCGCTCAAGATGTTCTGCAACGCGTAGTTCCCTTCATGGCACGCGTATTCGAACATACCGTAACTGTCGTTGCGCTTGAGTTGATACTGGATGGTGAATGGCGCGGTCCACGTCATGGAGTCGTCCACGGTGACCGAGTAGCTGATGGTGGTGTCGCTCGTGCGGGTGAAGCGCTCGGTGATCTTCAGCGCTTCACTTGGGATAGTTTCGTTCAACCCCACGCCCGGACGAGTGTTGAAGTTCGTGGTCTCGACCACCAGCGTAGTGCCGTCCCAGCGCCCGCGCGAATCGCCCATGTAGTTTCTGATCGTCGGGCTCAGTTGGGCTCGCCCATTCAGCGGTACGACACGTGACTCGTGGATCATCTCGTTGACGATCGTCACGTACCCGGGCGACTGGATGATCTGGTTCCCGTTGTTGTAGCCGCCAGGCAGCATGGAGCCAACGACACCGCGCGTGATGCAGCGCTCGTAGAGCGAGAAGTCGGTGTACGAGTCCAGCGGTCCGCGGGATGCGCGCTCGGCGCGCCGGTCTGCTTCGCGCTTTTGAGCGGCGGCGGTCAGCGCGGGTAATCGGCCGTTTGGCGGATCCACGATCAACGAGGCCTGGCGCTGCGGCTCGCCGCGCTCGAACCAGTGTTGTGGTGGTGACTGCCCGCCGCCAACCTGGCCGAACGGTACGCTCGGGTTGTCGAAGTCGAAGTCCTCAGTGTCCTGAGCCTTCTGGCGATCTGCTTGAGCCTTGCGCTGTGCGAATTCCTGGTCGGTGAGCACGTTGCGCGCCCCAAGCGACTCGGGACGCTGCAGCGGCACACCGCCCATTTCAGTGCCGGGCCATTTGCCTTCGAGGTCGGGATCGCCCCACGACGTTCTTGGCGGCCGGTAGGTGTCGTCCGTTCCACGGCCAGCCGCCGATCCATTCGGCGCCTGGGCGTGAACCACGATGACGAGGCCGATGACAACGAATGCGGTAAGTGCGGTCACGCTGATCTTATGCATAGACGTTCCCCGAGGTCCGGCACGCCGCGACAGACTATAAGTCAGGGTCAGGCGAAAATGAAGTACAGGAGAGTCTTTATGCGCCACGTCTGGAACCATCACGTTGCGGCTGTGTTCGTCGCGATCGGTGTCGCGTGGTCCACGGTCCCGGCCGCTGCTCAGTGGCTGCGGTATCCGACGACAGGCGTCCCGCGAAACGCCGATGGGACGGTGAATCTGTCGGCACCCACTCCACGAACGCCGGACGGGAAACCGGATTTCTCCGGCATCTGGATCACGGGAAAGCCGCTTTGCCCCAATCCGGATCCGGTCACCTATCTCTGCGGAGCGGAACTGCCGCTGTCGCGTGAAGGCATCAACCTGGGCATCGACATGCCCGGCGGACTGCCCTACCAGCCGTGGCTCGCAGCGCTGGTGAAGGAGCGCACGGCAAATGACGCGAAGGACGACCCACACGTGCGCTGCCTGCCTGACACATTCGTGCGCGCGTACGGGCTGCCTCACCTGTTGAAGTTCATTCAGACACCAGGGCTCCTCGTGATGCTCAATGAGATGAACGCCGGCTACCGCCAGGTGTTCACCGACGGACGGCCGTTTCCGGCGGATCCGACGCCTTCATGGCAGGGCTACTCGTCGGGAACCTGGTCGGGCGACACGCTCGTGGTCAACACAATTGGATTCCGTGACGATCTCTGGATCGATATACAGGGCAGCATGCTGACGGAGTCCGCCAAGGTGCTGGAGCGCATCCGCCGGCCCGATTATGGTCACCTGGAGATCGAGCTGACCGTCGACGATCCCAAGGTGTACACGAAGCCGTGGACGGTGACGCTGAAGGAACGTATCGCCGTGGACACCGAGCTCGTGGACGAAGTCTGCCTGGAGAACGAACAGTCGTATCAGCGCATGCAAAAGGTGAAATAGTATCCGGCGAGGTTGTCATGAGACTGACGACGGCGGGTGTGGCAATCGTGGCAGTGCTGACGATCGCCTGCGACGCGAGCGGACCGGCCGGCCCCCTTGTTCACGAGCACCACGCCGTCGAGCGAGGAGCGGCGACAAGCTCGCACGTCGAGATCGACATGGCCGCCGGTGACCTGGAAGTGAAGTCGGGTGCGGCGACGCTCTTCGAGGGCGACTTCGATTTCAACGTTCCTGCCTTGAAGCCCGACATCGCGTACGCCGTGAGCGGGGACACGGGCGCGCTGAAGGTGACGCAAGGCTCAGCGTCCGGTACCCATGAGAACAAATGGCGCTTGAGCCTCAACGAAGCGACGCCCGTCGATCTCGACGTCAAGCTCAGTGCAGGTGATGCGCAATTAGCGCTCGGCACACTCAATTTGCGCAGCCTCGCCGTCCGCCTCGGTGCTGGCGACCTCATCGTCGATCTGCGCGGCACGCCGGCGAAGAGTTACAGCGTGCGTGTTCAGGCCGGCGCGGGCGACACCACGATTCACCTGCCCGCCAGTGTCGGCGTTTCGGTGAGCACGACCAGCCTCATTACCGACGTCAACGTCACCGGTCTCGAGAAGCGTGACGGACGCTGGATCAACCCGAAAGCGGGAGCGTCACCCGTCACGATCGATCTCGACGTGCAGCACGCCATCGGAGATCTCAGACTAGTCGCCGAGTAGCGATAGAGGCCGGATGAGGCGTCGCTGTCACCGGCGATGCCTTCAGCAGTCCTCTTCTATTCCTTGCGACCTCGTGAGAACTGCTTGGTGTACACACGGGTCTCAACAGTCCCTTCCCCTGTCGAGATCGCTCGAAGCTCTGCCCCGTCGTCGTCGATCACGAAGTCCAGGGTTGCCGTGACGGCGAAGGGCAATATGTAGATTGTCATGGAGCCTGTACAGTCCGGATTCACCTCATACGTGCCTTGAACGGTGACTCTGAAGATGTTGCCGTTACCGCTCAACGTCGCGGTTGCCTCAGTATTCCCTTTTCCGTCGAAGGTCTGACGACCGATCTCACCGAAAGGACCAGCGAACGGCGGCGGGAGAGCGAGAAGCGTTCCTGTGGCGGTGAATCCGAAGCTGCCCTGCAGGCTGGCGTTTGAGCATTCCTTTCCATGGTCGGACGCGCGCAGCCCGCCTTGATCGCCGGCTGGGGCCGCCTGCGTCTCGGTTGTGAAGCCTGCGATGACCAGGGTCATCAACAATACCCTGAGCAGTTCGTTCGTCATGTCCGTTTACTCCTTTCGCGGCCCTTGCTTCAGCCGCCCCTTCTGCCTGAATAGGCGCAGAAGCCGCGAGAGACCTATCAGCCGGAGAAACGGAGAAGCCCGCGTATAATTCGGCGTCGGCACACATGACTCGGGATGCGAGCGCTGGTGAAGCGGTTCGCGGCGAGGTCAGTACGCTTCTCCTGGCGTGGAGTGAGGGGGACCAGCACGCGCTCGCTCGGTTGACGCCGATCGTGTACGACGAACTCCGTCGCCTTGCCCGTCGCTACATGAAACGCGAGCGCGCCGGTCACAGCCTTCAGACAACGGCGCTCGTCAACGAAGCTTACATGCGACTGGTCGATTACAAGCGCATGCACTGGCAGAACCGCGCCCATTTCCTTGCGGTTTCGGCCCAGGCGATGCGGCGCATCCTCGTCGACCATGCGCGTCGCCGCAATGTGAAACGCGGCGCCGATGTGAAGCATGTCCCACTCGAAGACGCAGCTGAGCTCTGCACCGATCGCTCCGGTGATTTCGTATCCCTGGACGATGCGCTGATCGCGCTGGCGGAGCGGGCGCCCCGCAAAGCGCAGGTCGTCGAGTTGCGCTTCTTCGGCGGATTGAGCGTGGATGAGACTGCTGAAGTTCTACGCGTGTCGGCGGTCACGGTCATGCGCGAGTGGAAGTCTGGCAAGGCCTGGTTGTATCGCGAGCTGACCAGCCAGAACGGCCATGGACAACGAACGCTGGAACAAGGTCGATAAGCTGCTGCAGTCCGCGCTCGATCGTCCCGCGGCGGAGCGCGATGTCTTTCTGCGCGACGCCTGCGCCGGCGACGAACAACTGGAACACGACGTCCGCTCGCTGCTCGTGGCACACGACCGCGCAGACGGGTTCCTCGCCGCTCCAGCGATCGATTTGGCCGCACGCGATCTGACCGGACTACGAGTTGGCGACACCGTCCCGCTCCGGCCACGATCCGCTAGTCGGACAGACGCTCTCGCACTACCGCATCGTCGAGAGGCTGGGCGGTGGCGGCATGGGTGTCGTCTACAGAGCCGAGGATTCGCGGCTTCACCGTCCCGTCGCGATCAAGTTCGTCTCCGATGATCTTGCCGGTGATGCGGAAGCACTGAGCCGCTTTCAGCGTGAAGCACGGACTGCATCGGCGCTCAACCATCCTGGCATCTGTACCATCTACGACATCGGCGAGCAGGACGGGCGATCGTTCATCACCATGGAGTACTTGGAGGGCCACACGCTGAAAGACCGGCTGGTCGCCGGGCCGCTCCCGCTTGACGCGCTGCTCGATATCGGGGCGCAAGTCGCCGACGCCCTGGACGCCGCTCACACCGCAGGCATCGTGCATCGCGATATCAAGCCCGCAAACATCTTCATAGGCCCGCGGGGGAACGCCACACTTCTCGATTTCGGCCTGGCGAAAATGCGGACGCCAGGCGCACACGAGGCGGACTTCTCGACTGCTGTCGCCACGACCGCTGGCGTAGCGGTTGGAACCGTCGCGTACATGGCGCCGGAGCAGGCTCGCGGCGAACAGGTCGATCATCGCGCCGACATCTGGAGCTTTGGCCTGGTGCTCTATGAAATGGTCCAGGGGACGCGGCCCGCGGCTGCGGTCCGGCTGCGCGTCGAGTCATCGCCGGAGTTGGAACGAATCATCGCGAGATGCCTGGAGACGGATCGCGACCTCCGCTATCAGCACATGGCCGACCTGCGGACCGATCTCGATCGCCTGAAACGAGGATCGGACTCGACCGGGACGAAGGCAACGCGTTGGAGACTCGTGACCGCAGGCGCCGCCGCACTCGCGCTCGTCGCCGCGGCCTACGCGTGGTACCCGGGGCCGACGACGCTCACCGACAGAGACACCATCGTGCTCGCCGATTTCACCAACACGACTGGCGATCCGGTATTCGACGACACGCTGCGACACGGACTCGCGGTGCAGCTCCAGCAATCACCGTTCCTCAGTCTCATCTCCGACGACCGCATCCGACGAACGCTACTCCTCATGAACCAGCCGGTAGATGCGCGATTGACTTCCGACATTGCGCAGGACGTGTGCATCCGGACGACCAGCGCCGCCGTCCTGGAAGGCACGATCGCGGCGCTCGGGAGCCAGTACGTCCTGGGCCTGCGCGCGAAACACTGTACGACGGGCGACATTCTTGCCGACGAGCAGGCGCAGGCGGCACGGAAAGAAGACGTCCTGAGCACGCTCAGCCAGATTGCGACGCGTTTCCGAACGCGAGTCGGTGAATCGCTCGCCACCATCGAGAAACACTCGACGCCGCTCGAGGAAGCGACGACCTCGTCGCTCGACGCGCTGAATGCCTACAGCGCGGCAACGAAGGCGCTCTATTCAACAGGCTGGGTCAGGAGTCACCCTCTCTACCAGCGTGCGGTCGCCATCGATCCGGATTTTGCGATGGCCCATGCGCAAGTCGGGTTCGGCTACAGCGTCATGGGAGAGTCGGCGCTGGCACGGCCGAGCACACTCAAGGCCTACCAGCTGCGCGATCGGGCCAGCGACGCCGAGCGCTTCTTCATCGATACACTGTACGATCGCGATTTCACCGGCAATCTCGAACGGGAGCGACGGACGCTCGAGTCGTGGGCCGAGACCTACCCGCGCGATCCGCTTCCGCACGGATTGATTGGCGGTTTGGCCCTGACAAGCACCGGCCAATACGAGTTGGCGATCGCTGAATCCGACAGGGCCATCGCGCTGGATCTGGACCTGACACCTGCGTACGTCAACAAGGCCATCAATCAGCTCTACCTCAATCGTCTTGATGATGCCTTGCTGACGATCCGTCGCGCGACGGAGCGCAAGCTGCAATCCCCGGAGTGGTTTCTCTCGATCCCGTATCTCGCCGCCTTCCTGAAGGGTGACAACGGCGAACTCGGACAGATGGCGGCGGCAGCGAAGAAGATCCCCCTCCTCGAAGACATCATCTCGCATCTGGAGGCGCTCGCCCTGGCTCGCTCCGGTCGCTTGCAAGACGCGAGACGGCTGTCCGCGGTCGCCGTCGAGATCGCGCAGCGGTCGGGTCGTCGCGAACGCGCCGGCTTGTTCGAGGCGGCCAGCGCCGTGTGGGAAGCGTTTTGCGGGAATGCGCCCGCCG
The DNA here is from genome assembly GCA_963772955.1 of uncultured Acidobacteriota bacterium. Classification (GTDB taxonomy): domain Bacteria; phylum Acidobacteriota; class Vicinamibacteria; order Vicinamibacterales; family UBA2999; genus Gp6-AA40. The sequence goes on from CAVYZF010000015.1 coordinate 216,843, forward strand.
CCAGGCAGAGCGCCACCACGGCGCTCGAGCTCGGAAGGGGCCGGGAGGTGGATTATGCCGCGGCGTTCGCGCTGGCCCTCGCAGGCGATCTGCCACGATCGCGAGCGCTCGCCGAGGATCTCGCGCGCAACTTCCCCGAGGACACGTTCGTGCAATCGATGTATCTGCCGACGCTTCGGGCCCTGTCCTCATTGAACAATCAGGATTCGGCAGCCGCAATTCAAGCGCTGCAGACCGCCACCCGCTACGATCTCGCCCTTGGGGGCGTGGGCTTCGTTGGACGCTTCGGCGGCCTGTACCCAATCTACGTTCGCGGAGTCGCGTACCTCGCGGCACGTCAACCAGCGCAAGCCGCCGGCGAGTTCCAGCGGATTCTCGATCATCGCAGCATCGTCCTCGTCGATCCCATGGATGCCATGGCGCGCCTGCAGCTGGCGCGAGCGCTCACGCTGTCGGGCGACATGGTGAAAGCGAAGAGTACCTACGACGATCTCTTTTCGCTGTGGAAGAATGCGGACCCAGACATTCCAGTTCTCAGGGACGCACGGGCGGAATACGCCAAGCTTCCGTGATCGAACTGTGACTGCCGATTCGATCAGCGTCTCTTCCCATGTACTTTTTCGCGACCGGCTGGCGCGTTGTTTGATTTGTCCGGGAGACCCCATGCTGCAGGATTACAAGCTCGGACTTCGGATGCTCCTCAAGTACCCGGGGCTGACGCTCGCGGGCGGGCTGGCGCTCGCGATTGCGATCGGGATTGGCGCAGGCTGGTACGACCTGACGGGCAAGATCATGGCGCCGGCGATCCCACTGCCCGAAGGCGACCGCCTCGTCTTGATCGAGACGCAAAATACCCTGACCAGCGAGCCCGAGCCGCGCGTCCTGCACGACTTCCTCGAATGGCGACGCGAGCTGCACACGATCGAGGGTCTGGGGGCGTACCGCACTGACACTCGCAATCTCGTCGTCAACAACGCGGCGCCCGAGCCGATCCAGGTAGCGGAGCTCACGGCCGCCGCCTTCGTCACCGCACGCGTCCCTCCCCTGCTCGGTCGTGCCCTCCTCGACTCCGACGAACTGCCGGGAGCTCCCGGTGTCGTCGTGCTTGGCCACGATGTGTGGCAGCGCTCCTTTCGGGGTCGGCAGGACGTCGTGGGATCGACCGTCAAACTGGGGAACACACCAGCGACCGTGATCGGCGTCATGCCGAAAGGTTTCGCGTACCCGATCAACCACGACGCCTGGACGCCACTCTCGCTTCGCGCCTCGTACGATGCGCTCGAGGGCGCTGCGATCAGCGTCATCGGACGGTTGGCTCGGGGTGCTTCGCGAGATCAGGCGAACGCGGAGCTGCGCGTGTTCGGCGAACGCATGGCGGCGGCGTTGCCTGCGACGCACGAGCATCTCCGGCCGGGCGTGCGGCGACTCGGGGAGACACCTGATTTTCTGGACCTCGCGCAGTTCGCGTCGAGGAACCTGCCGGTGCTGCTGGTGCTGATGATCGCGTGCCTGAGCGTCGGCACGCTGGTCTACGCGAGGACGGCGACACGGGAGGGAGAGATCGCCGTGCGTTCCGCGCTCGGCGCGGGCCGCGCGCGCATCATCGGCCAACTCTTCGTGGAGGCACTCGTGCTCGCGTCGGCCGCGGCGGCGGTCGGTCTGGTTGCCGCCGACCGGGCATTGACCTGGGGAATCGAGAGCGTCAACAGGTCCACGGGAGGCGCGCCGTTCTGGATGACGCCGGGCCTCAAGCTCTCGACGATTCTGTACGCCAGTGGTCTCGCGGTCATCAGCGCAGCGATGTTGTCACTCCTGCCTGCGCTGAAAGTCACGCGAGCGCGACTGCAATCGCATCTTGCGAACCGCGCCGGTGGTGCCACGCTGCGTTTCGGTCGCGTCTGGACGGCCGCAATGATCGGCCAGGTTGCCCTGACTGCCATCGGTATCCCGGTCGCCATGGAGACCGCGAGTGAGGCGTGGCGCAAGCAGAACATCCGCGCGGCATTTCCAGGTCGGGAGTATCTCGCCGCTCGCGTCGATCTGGATCGCCCGTTCGATGGGGAGACCACGCCGGCGTTCGAGGAGCGGCGAGCGCGAACGTTTGCGGCACTCGCCGACCGCATGGCGCAGGAATCTGGTGTGGTCGCGGTCACTTTCGCCGACCGCGCGCCGGGCGCACTGGCGAGCGAACGATTCGGAGAGGTCGAGTTCTCTCTCAACGCCGGACCGACGTACGACGGCTCGTTTCGCACGCTAGCGGTGGGACCAGAATTCTTCGAGGCGTTCGATCGTCCGATTGTCGCCGGCCGTGCGTTCAACGGGAGCGATTGGGTACCCACTGCGCGAACAGCCATCGTCAACGAAGCGTTCGCGCGCGCGTTTTCGCGCGAGACAGGACGCGGATCGCCGATTGGCACTCGCATCCGGTATCCCTTCGACGTCGCCCGCGGCGGGCGCCCCGTACCCAGTGAGGCTGACGATTCAGCGGAGCCCGCGCGCGGAGTGCGCGAGGCAGGGCGTGCGTTCGAGATCGTGGGCGTCGTGCGCGACGTCGGCCTGGACCCTGACGACAGCGGCGACGAGCTGCCGTTCGTATTTCATGCAGCGTCAGCGGGCACGGTGTCTCCACTCGTGATGAGTGTGCGTGTGCGCGGCAATCCGGCCTCGCTCGCCGCGCGTCTGCCGGTCATTGCGGCGGATGTCGATGCCAGATTGTTCGTCCGCGATTCGCAACCGCTCGACGCCTTGATTCGCCAGCGGGATGACGGCTTGACCATGCAAGCCGGAGCGCTGGCGGGGGTGACCCTGCTCGTCTTGTTCTTGTCGGCGCTGGGAATCTTCTCACTCGTCTCTGTCAGCGTCTCGCGGCAGACGCGCGAAATCGGACTGCGCGCAGCGCTCGGCGCACACCCGCGCCATGTGCTCGCCGGAATCCTGTCCCACTCAGTGGTGGTCATGGGAAGCGGCATCACGGGAGGAGGTGCCTTTCTGCTGTTGTCGGTCGCGCTCGGCCTGGGACCTTCGGGCCGCCCCGCGGAAGACGCTGCTCTCTTCGCCGGGTATCTAGGTGCGACGTCGGCGGTCATGTTCGCCGCCGGTCTGCTTGCCTGCATCGGGCCGGCGAGTCGCGCCCTCAGGATCAGTCCCACCGACGCCCTCAGGGCGATCTGAACTTGCGCATCGGCGCGCTACAGGAGTGCGACTTCGGCGCGCTTCTGGCTCATTTCTTCTGCTCGTACGGCGCACCGGTGCCGGACGAACCGAGGAAGAGCGTCTGCCCGTTGGGCAGTGTCAAGTCGCGCCCGTTGGCGCGTCGTGAACCATCCTTGGACTGGTAGCCGTCGACGACGATCTCGGTCCCCTTGGCCAGCGCTTCCTTGGTCAGGCCGCGCCTCAGCAGCGTGTTCGGCGTCCCGGTCTCGATCATCCACTCTTCGACGGTGCCATCCGGCTTCTTGACGTCGACATAAATCCACGCGTGCGGATTCACCCACAACATTTTCGTCACGACGCCCTTGAACTTGATTGGCTTGGTGGCATCGAACTCGGCGTTGAACGCGTGATGGGAGAAGGCGGGCGCGGCGACCATCAGCGACACGACCGCGGCGCAGGAGACGACGAGCGATCGGAGGGTACGCATCGGTCTGCCTCTCTTCCTATTTCTCTTCGCGGGCGCCGGCCGGCCGCGACGAGCTGACGGTTTCGCCGTTTTTTTCTCTGACCCTCGCCCCTGTCAGGAAGTGCACGATGTCGAAGTTGTCTTCGTGACAGGCATATTCGAACATCTGCTCCGCGGGGTCCACCTTGTTCCACGGAATCAACGCGGTCCACGGTCTCGTCCAGGTCGTCGGATCGGTCATCGTGAACTCGTAGTTGATGGCGTCGGAGGCAACACGCGTGAAGCGTTCGGTGATCGTAAACGTCGCCGGGTTGGCGCCCTGGAACAGCACCCCATCGTCGGCCCTGAAGTTCGTCGTCTCCAAGACGAGGGTCGAGCCCTCCCAGCGGCCGCGCGTATCGCCCAGCCACTGCTTCAAGTTGCTGTTGAGATGTGGACGGCCGTCGACTGGAATGATCCGCGCACTGTGGATCATCTCGGGTGCGATGGTCACGTAGCCCGGACTCTGAAAGATTTGAAAGTTGTTGTTGTAGATCGTCGGCAGGTAGGGTGCCACGTCGGTGCGGACGACACAGCGCACGGGCCAGGACATGTCGGTGTAGTTCTCTGGCAGCCCGGCGGCAAAACGCGCGGCCTGCGCGGCCCGTGCAGTCTGCGCACGCTGACGCTCCGGCGAGGGCGCGACGAGCGGCGGGATCCGTCCGTCGGGCGGATCGACGATGAGCGAGGTGCGCTTGTCGGCAGTGATCTTCAGTCGGCGCGCGTCCATCCAGTGTTCGTTATAGGCGCGGTTGACATCGGCCGCGTTGCCGCCGTCGCGCCGATCGCGTGAGAGATCGTGCGCCAGCGACTGCTGGAACTCCTCTGCTTCTTCATCGCTGAGCACGTCCTTTTCGCCGACGGTGGCCGGGCGCTGCAGCGGCGTGCTGGTGGCGTCGTTCCACACGCCCTGCAGATCTGGATCGCCCCACGGTGTTTTCGGAGCGGTGTACTTCTTCGGCGCCTGACCCGCCGCAGGTGCGACGAGACCGACCGCGACAACGGCCGCGAGCGCGGCAACGAACGCCAGAAGTCGGGTTCGCATAGCTGTCACCTCGCCGCTTGCTTACGGAACTTGCCGAACAGCAGTTCCTCGGTGAACGGCACGCACTTGAACTCGAGAAGTTGAAGGTTCCGCTCCATGCGACGGTAGAGCGGGAAGCTGATCTTCCATGGACGTGTGAAGACGTTCGGATCCTCGATCGTCGCCTCGTACATCATGTGGTACGGGCTCATTGGCGTGTAGCGCTCGACGACGTGGAGCGCGTCACTGTGGTAGTTGCCTGCGCGGTCGAACCACGTCTCTTCCCGTTGGCCTGTCACGTCGACGACGAGCGACTCGCCTTCCCAGCGTCCACGCGACCAACCCATCCACGAATCGACCGGCGCGCTCTGCTTCCAGTCCATGCGGATGATCCGTGTGGCGCTGGTGAACTCGTACGCGATCAGGATGTACGGGCTCGTGCCCTGCACGATGTGAAACGGGAACGGCATGTAGGTGGCGCGCGGCACGCCGGGCATGTAGCACTTCATCTCCGGATCGCCGAGCGCGTGCCACGTCTTGTCGTCGCTGACGTCGACCTTCAGCCGGTTCTCGAAGTTCGCCTTCTTCCTGGCCAGCGCCTCCGGCTTGTAGGGAATCTCGCCGCCCTCGACGATGCTCTGCCCGGCGGGGCCGGCGCCGTAGGCGCCCGTGAGATCGGGATGCGGACCGGGTTGAGCCTCGTGATCCTGCAGGTCCCAGTTCGCGGTGACGAACGCCTGCCAGATGCCATTCAGATCGGGGTGACCGTCAGGGGCTCGCGGGGCGCGATACGTTGCCGGGAACGATGGAGTCGCGGCCCCTCGCTGCTGCCCGAAGAGAGGAGGAACGGTAAGCCAGAGAAAGGCCGCCACAGCGGCCAGGCCAAGGAACGCGATCGTGCGGTGAAGCATCCTGCGCCTCCCGGGAATCCGCGCTGCCGAAGTGTGGAGGTAGGTACCACGCGCAGTCCTCACGGTCAAGGGAAAGCGGCGAGGCGTTCACCACGGTGCCGATCGTGGGCACCGATTCGCGCTACTTCAATTTGCGCTTGGCGTCGGAAGCGGACCGGGGCGGAGGGCAAGAGCCGGCATAGGGGCGATTGAACGACTCATAGACCTCATGCGCGGTGTCGGCTGGGCGTGACTTTATCGCCGCCTGCATAAACGGCACGCTGCCGCCGTCCGCGGTAGCCTGGCAGATCTGGACCGTGGTCTTGGCGATAACGGGCTGCAACATGTACGAGCGCAGGCTATAGCCCCCGAGGTCGTCGAACACGCTGCACATTGGCAGGGTCGTGGTTTCGCGGTCGACGAACCAATTACCGCGGCCGCCCCGCTCGTAACTGACACCGTCCACCTGTTTGACGGTGCGACGATCTTCGTGGATGGTCCAGCCGGCCGCTATCTCCGTCGCGCTGGCTACGCTCTCCAGAAGGCACTCCGCCTGTGCGACGCGAGGGAAGGCGCCGGCAGCAACCACGGTGGCAAAGACGATCGTCGCTCCACTTGCTCTCGACATCCCCCTATAATTCCTCGTCGAACCGGACACGCAGGCGTTCGAGGCTAGCACCGTGCCGAGATCTCGTCAAACGGGAGCAAGGTGATGAGAAGGAACAAGACTGTGGTTACCGTCGCGATCGTCGGTCTGCTCGCGATCGCTGCGGTCGCCCGAGCCGCTGGTGACGAAAAAATGATCACGGGGGTGATCAGCAAAGTCGATCCGGCCACGCGAATCGCGACAGTGACTCCGGCGAGCGGTCCACCGATTGTGGTGAAGTTCGAATTCAACGCAGGCGGCCCGTGCAGCACATGTCTTGGGTCGGGCCGGTCCGGGCCCACATTCGCCGAGACGGTGACCGAAGGCTCGACATGGACGCTCACCTACACATCGTCGATTCCCGAAGGCTCTGCCACCTGGTTCCCGGGAGGCACTGTCAACACTGTGTACAGGGCAGTGCCGGTGAAGACGAAATAGGCTGCTAAATTCGTTTCGCCGGATCGAACAGCCAGTACGCATCTGGATGCTCTGACGGGACGGCCACGACTTCGACTTCCACGGTGACGTCATCGCGCACGTCGAGAATTCGCGAGGGCGCCTCAAAGCCTGTCTTGAGTACGTCGAGGCTGTAGGTGCCCTCTGGCATCGCGACTCGTGCAACGCCGTTCGAGTCGGAGTAGGCGAAGTACAGGCCCAGTCGAACCTGGGCGTCTTCGACCGGCGTGCCGGCATCTTTCTGGACGACCTTGACGGCCACTGAGTACTGCGGCGGCTTGACTGTTTCGAATCCGAATCGGGCCGCCGCCCGGCCATGAGGGAGCCGCAATTCCGTTGGCACGAACGTGATCGATCGCGACGTCGAACCCTCCCTGGCCGGAGCAACAAGGTCGACGTCTGTCCAATAGAGCGCCCGGGTTCCGTCCCACGGGGTTTCGCCGAGCGTCGCACGCGCGACGCTGGCGCCTGTTTCGTCGAGGATCTGAATCTCTTTCCCACTGAGGTCGCACCCCGACGAGCACGTGGCCCCAACCTGAATGCGAAACGGATGATCGATCACGATCGGCGAAGGTACGCTCCATACGGCCAGGCTGGTGTCGTGAGCCAGCGTCCTCACCGTGATGGGAAGCGTGCTGTGTTCGTGGACGAGGTCTCCGGAGTGATCTTTCGGGAACACGACAGTCCACGAATACTCGCCCACCTCTTCGGGTGCCACGAAGGCAAATTCCATCGTCTCGTTGGCGTGACCGGCGAATTCGGCAAGCCGGCTCGTTCCCACGACAGCACCATCGGGTGCGATGACGTTGATCACCCGTTCGCGCAGATCACATCCGTGAGGACACGACACCGCCACTTTCAAAACGATCTCGGTGCCAGCGTCGATCTCCGGATCGAGTGGGTGGCTCAGTGCCACAGTCGTCGTGTGCGGGCGCACCTCCTCGTCCGGACGTCCGATGTTGTCGCTCATGCGATCGTCCTCGGGAAGGAACGGACAACGGCCCCGACTTACGTTGAGCTCGGCGACGACTTTCCGGCGTGAAGTCCAGCGAGCCGGCCGGAGACGAGGTCTCTGCCCAGCCCGTGTTGAGCCAGGCCGCCCATGGATTCTCCCCCGGTATAGAGACCCGGGATGACCTTGCCGAAGATATCGATCACCTGCTGGTCGGTGTTGACCCTGAGGCCGGTGAGCGAATCATGGAGGATGGGAGTCGCCCACGCCGCATAGAAGGGCGGCTTCTCGATCTTGAACATCGGTTTGGGCTTCTTGAAGTCGCTGTCGACGCCAGCGGTGACGAACGAGTTGTACCGCTCGACAGTCTCCTGCAGGACAGCTCCCGGCATCGGCCTCTTCTGGTACGGATTGTTGATGTTGGCCGCAAGTTCCTTCAGCGTCGCACCGCTCGCGAAGTAGAGCGGGTCCACGTTCGGCGGCTTCGGATTCCATCTTTCGCGGGCCACGGCATCGGAATCGAAGATGGCCCAGATGGGCCCGCCTCCGTTCAACTTGTTCGGATCACCGTTGTACGCCATCGCGGCGGCGATGAAGTCGTAGCCCCCATCGAGCTCGTTCCAGAACCGTTTGCCGGTCTGGTTCACCATGATGACGTCTTGCCAGTTCGTCACGGTGAGGCCCGTGGCGCGGGCGAGATGGAAGATCGGGCTGTCTGTTTCGATGACCAGCTGTCCGTAGCCCCACTGACAACCAATGTGCACCGTCCTAGTGATCGCGGCACCGCTCTCGGATGTCTGCAGGGCTGTGGCCCACAGTGATGCACCGATTGCCATGGCCATCACCTCCGCGTCGCCGCTCTGACGCGCGTAGGGGGCGCAGGCCTGCTGATATTCCTCGGTGAGCCGCGGATCGAACGTGCGTCGGAAGTTCACGTTGCCGCAATTTCCACCGGTGCCGACGTAGACGCCCTTCCTTGCACGAACGTTGATGTCCTTACCCATCGAGCGCGCAGTGACTCCGAGCACACGCCCAGACTGCGGGTTCTCGCGGACGATCTTCGTCATCGAATGTTTGAGCAGGATCTGCACGCCCGCTTTGCGCGCGCTCTCCTCGAGCCTTCGCACGAGCCCAGATCCGTTCCGGCCGCGATGGGGCGCCACGAGCTGGCTGGGGATGTGCCACTCCACCGTCTGGTACGTCCGGCCAGAGTTTGTCGACGCTCCGCTGCCAGTCTCTTCACGACCGGTGAACTGCACGCCGTGGGCCAGCAGGAACTCGAACGTTGCGGCGTTTTCGTCCGCGAACTTACGGACGATGTCGCGATCGCTGTAGCGGGACGCCGGGTGATCGTGCCGCGTCCAGTCCGCGAAGATCATGTCGGCGGAGTCCACCGTACCGTATTTCTTCTGAAGGCTGTGGCCGCCGCCAAGCTGAATGCTTCCTCCGCTCATGATGCCGCGGCCGCCGATATCGAAGTTCTCTTCGATCATGATCACGGAGGCGCCAGTATCGCTGGCGGCGCAGGCACACGCGAGCCCCGAGACCCCTGCACCAACCACCACGACATCCGCCGTCCGATCCCATTTGATGTCGGCAGCCTCGGCCTCCTTCGGGTGCAGACCAACGGCGGCCGCGGCGGCAATACCTGCCGTGCCGTTGGCAACGGTCGTCTTGAGAAAGCGTCTCCGGCTGACGGGATTCGGCCCTTGGGGATTACTGCTCATGGCCTTCTCCTTGATAGTGATGACGGGCTGGCCGCCTCAAGGCTTTTGCGCGAACACGATCGCCTTCGCGGTCTCGGAAGTTAACTCCTGATTTCCTGCCGGAATCTCGTTGGACTGAAGAATGAAAGCCAGGATGTCCATGTAGGTCTTGTCGCCGAGCGTATTCGCATTTCCCGGTGGCATCGTATCCCGTATCGCCTCGAAACGATCCTGCAGGGTCTTTCCGTTCCACTTGGCCCGGATGGCGGGGCCGGTGAGATCAACGGCCTCTGGATCAGTGGCGTGAAGATCGCTTCCATGACAGGCCGAGCAACTTGCCTGGTAGGCGTCGTTTCCGCGCTTGGCCTGCTCCGCAGTAAACACGCCGCTCAAGACCGTGGGCCCAGATGCGTTTTGAGCGTCTGCCGCCAGAGCCGCCAACAACCACAGCACTGCGAGAGCGGCCATCGCATAGCGCGTTCGGACGTGCAGTGCTCGAGTGGCCATGTTCAGCGAGCCGCGACGATTCCCATCCACCACAGCGGCTTCCGGGCGGATGCGATGTCGTAGCGCTGCACGAAGGCGAGCGTTCCATTACTCGCAACGCGGAAGACCGCGAGATTGGCGGGCACCAGCTTCATCGACTCGCCCTCGCGGATGGACACCGAATTCTGGTTGCCGACGACGAGCAGGCGGCCGGAGGGGTCGAGCGCGAAAGTCCGCGGCGTGAAACCGTGTGTGTCGATATTCTGAATGAGCGAGGGCTCGCCGGTCGCCTCGTTGATCCTGAAGACAGCGATCTCGTTGCGCCCGTTCATCGGCGTGCCCCGGTTGCCGACATAGACGAAGCGCCCACTGAGATGCACGTGGACCGTGCTGGCCGTCTGCCCGGGCCTGACACCACCTCCGTCAGACAGCGTGCTGGCACTGAACGCCGGTGTCGGCTCGAGCCCTTCGTCGCTCCTCCGATACACCTGGAGCCGATTCTGCGCCTCGATTGTCAGGAACACCCACGGACGCGTCGGGTGGAAGTCGAGATGGCGAGCGCGAAAGCCGAGGCCGTTTTGCGGCGCGATGGAGATCTCGTCCGACAGCGTGCCGGCGTCGTAGCGGAAGACCTTCAGAGCGCCAGGGTCCTCGCGGGAGGATGCCGTCGGTTCGTTGCCGCGCGTGACGACGACGACCGCCCGATTCGAGGGCAGGACCCGAACCTGATGCGCGTAGACACCTGCATCCAGCGAGGCGCGCTGAGGCACCTCTGCACCCACACTACCGTCGGCGTTGATCGCGTGAACGGACACACCGCTCGGATCGTTGTACGCCACGAGCAGATAGCGCCCGGGCCCATCGCCAGTGATGTGGATGGGACGTGAGCGCAGTGACGCAGGCTGACCTTGCTGGCGCAGTGCACCGCGGGCGTCGACACCAAAGACCGTGATGCCGTGTTGGTCTCCTCGCGGTTCGACGCCCGAGCCGGTGTAGCTGGAGCCGCCGTTGCTCCAGGCGACGTAGAGGAACGCACCGCCTGGGGAGGCCCACGCCTCCTGGACGAAGCCGGGCAGCATCTGGGACGACTGCCGAGTGAGCGTTGCGCGCTCCACGTCGACCTCGAACGTGATCAACTCCTCGCCCATGCCGGCGTACAGCGCGACCCTCGTCGGTCTGTCCGCGGGGCGCTGGGCGGACACCGCCACAAGACACATCGAAACAATCGTCGTCCCGATGCCGAGCCGGGCCAGATGTGTTGACATAACGGACATGCCCCGGATAGTAACGCCGTGAGCTCGCCGAAATCGGGCCGGCGAGTCGCGCCCTCAGGATCAGTCCCACCGACGCCCTGAGGGCGATCTGAACTCGCGCGTCCGCGCGCTACACGAGCGCGTCTTTGGCGGCCTTGACCGGGCGCGCCTTGAGCACCTTCCGCGCCGGCTTAGCCTTGAAGATCGTCGGCTCCTTGGTGAAAGGGTTGATGCCCTTCCGCGCTTTCGTCGCCGGTTTCTTGATGACGACGAACTTCGCGAACCCGGGGACAACGAACGCTCCAGTGCGCTTCAACTCCTTGTAGCCCAACTCGGCCAGTGTCTCCAGCACGCCCTTCACGTCGCGCTTGCTCACCGCGGTGTGTTTATCTGCGATCTTCTGAATCAGCTCGGACTTCGACATCTGTGTAGCCATCAGCACTCTCCTCTCGGCGCACATGCGCCGCCTCATGTGAATCGTTCAACGCTCCAGCGTACGCGAAATCATAAGCCACCTTGCGGGAAATCCTGCTCTCGTGCGTCGAGGCCCACTCCTCCATCGAGACGGATCACCGCGACTTCCGGGTAGGATACCGACGTGGATGCACGCATCGACGTGCGTGACAGGAGGTGTGCCGTGCGCCGGTTGTTCTCGGTCGTGACCGTAGGAATACTGATGGTTCCCTTCATCTTGACGGCACGTGCCCAGGCGCCCGCGGCGCCGGCGTTTGCGAGCAAGATGCTCGTCAACAACGACCGGGTGCAGATTCAGCGGCTGTCTGTGCCGGCAGGCTTTCGCGAGACGCTGCAGGTCGTCCCGCATCAATTCCTGAACATGGGCAAGACGCCGTACGACGTCGTCGTCGTGATGCTCAAGTAGCGGCGCCAGATGATCCGCCGGACCTCGGCGCCTCAGACGGCGACCGACTCCATGATGAACGTCGACAACCCAACGTCAATGACGCGATCCATTCGGAACCCTGCGGTTCGCAGCATGTCCGAATACTCTCTTTGGGTCCGCTCTTTTCCTTCGAGGAGCGTCAACATCGTGATGTCGAGCATCTTGGTCCAACTCGGCTTCGAGTCTTCGGGAACGATGCACTCAATCAGCAACAGCGTGGAACCTGCCGCGGCGGACTTTCGAATAGCGGCAAGGATCTGCGCGGCTTGCTGATCATTCCAATCATGAATGACCTGCATGATGAGATAGCAGTCGGCGGAAGGCAGCGCATCAGTGAAGAAGTTTCCAGGGTGCATCCGCAGGCGTTCGGACTCCATGCCCGCAGCCTGGGCCACAGAGGTGACATGGGGCTGATCGAACAATATGCCACGAGCCTGTGGAGCCGCCTGCAGTACGGCTGACAGCAAATGCCCGCGCCCGCCGCCAATATCCGCGACAATCTTGCATCCCGAAAAATCGTAGGACTTCAAGACGCCGGCGATTTGTCCGAAGGCCTTCCCCATCATCGCCTCATCGAACAGACGTGAAGCCGCTGGATTCTCGCTGAGGTATTTCCAATATCCTCCAGGTACGGCTTTCTCCTGAGGCGACCGTCCCGTCCGCAGGGCGTCCTCGAAGAACTCGAATCCGCGCCAGTACACGGATAGGCCAATCATCCGAACAAACGATCGCATCGACTGCGGGTGATCCGATCGCAACAGCAGCGATGCCGGCGAATGCGCCCACTTTCCATCGCGAGCCTCAAAGATGCCTTCCGCCGACAGCACACGCAGCGTGCGCGCGAGCGCATCCGCGTGTGTTCCTGTGTCGTGTGCGAGTTCATCCGCGCTGCGCGGCGAATCTCCCAACGCATCAGCCACACCAATCTCCGCGACGGAATGAAGGCATCGCGGCACACCATGGCTCATCGAAATTCGCAACAGATCGTCGGCAGGATTGTTCATATAGTGCACAGACTATATATGTGAAGACCGAAAGCGAAGCCCTTTCACACGAACGCCTCGAGAGAGGCGTGAACGCTGACGCCTTGTTACTCGCGGCGCTCGCCAGATTGCCGTCGCTCATAATGTACGGGCCGCGAGAAATGAACAGTCTTGCGCGCTGGCGATGACCGCGAGTCTTCAATTGTTCGAGAGAGGGATGTGCAGGTGAAGAGAATCGGGTTCCTGTCGTTCGGGCACTGGACGCCGTCGCCTCAATCGCAGGTGCGGACGGCGTCAGACGCGCTGCTTCAGTCGATCGAGCTGGCCGTGGCCGCCGAGGAGTTGGGCGCCGACGGGGCGTACTTCCGCGTGCATCACTTCGCCCGACAGCTCGGCTCACCATTTCCACTTCTCGCGGCCGTCGGCGCCCGTACCAAGAAGGTCGAGATCGGCACGGCCGTAATCGACATGCGCTACGAGAACCCGCTGTACATGGTCGAAGATGCGAGTGCGGCGGACATCATCGCGGGCGGCCGACTGCAACTGGGCATCAGCCGCGGGTCACCGGAGCAGGTGATCGACGGCTGGCGGTATTTCGGCTACGCGCCCGCGGAGGGCGAGACGCACGCCGACATGGCGCGCCGCCACTCCGAGGTCTTCCTCGAGGTGCTCCAGGGTAAAGGGTTCGCGCAACCCAACCCGCGGCCGATGTTCCCCAATCCGCCAGGGTTACTGCGCGTCGAGCCACACTCCGAAGGGCTGCGCGAAAGGATCTGGTGGGGCTCGAGCTCGAACGCCACGTCCAAGTGGGCCGCGAAACTGGGAATGCACCTCCAGAGCTCGACGCTCAAGGACGACGAGAGCGGTGAGCCGCTGCACGTTCAGCAGCGCAAACAGATCGAAGCCTACCGGGAGGCATGGAAGGAAGCCGGGCACCAGCGCGAGCCGCGTGTCTCGGTGAGCCGCAGCATCTTCGCGCTCGTCAACGATCTCGACCGGGCCTACTTCGGAGGCGACGCTCGCAGCCAGGACCAGATCGGCTACATCGACGCGAACACGCGCGCCATCTTCGGCCGCTCGTACGCCGGCGAGCCCGACGCGTTGGTCAAACAACTCGCTGCAGACGAAGCCATCGCGGCCGCCGACACCCTGCTGCTCACTGTCCCGAATCAATTGGGCGTGGACTACAACGCTCACGCCATCGAGAGCATCCTCAAGTTTGTCGCCCCGGAGCTCGGTTGGCGCTAGCGCGGGACACGGCACGAGGGTATCCTCGCACCATGAGACTGGCGATTGCATTCGCGTTCACGGTGTTTGCCGCAAGCGTTGCAGCGCAGCAGGCACGTCCCTCAGAGGGCAGCTCCAGCAGTTGGGATCCGGCGGCGGCCGCCGCGTATCTGGATGCGCGGATGGACTTGTGGTTCGCCAACGGCACCAAGCTCAAGACCGGAGACACGCAAACGGCATGCGTATCCTGCCACGCAGGGCTGGCCTACGCGCTCTCACGCCCGGTGCTGCGACGCGTCATGCACGCCGACACCCCCTCGGCACAGGAAGCAAAGCTCATTGAGGACACGATGCGTCGCGTCGAGACGTACAGCACTCATCAGGTGCTCTATGACTTCAACGAGCGCCGGCAGATCGAGTCGCGCGGAACCGAAGCAGTGCTGAATGCCGTCATCCTCACGAGCGCCGACGCCGCGAGGAATCTGCGCGAGCCGAGCGCAGCGACGAAGAAGGCGCTTGCGCGGCTGTGGGAAACACAGCGCGCCGATGGTCGGTGGGACTGGCTCGAGTTCGGCCTCGAGCCGTGGGAAACAACCGAGGCCGCGTACCATGGCGCCACCTTTGCGGCGTTCGCCGTGGGCACGTCGCCGGGCCAGCACGACGCGATCGCATCAGCCGGCACCGAGCGTCTCCGGACGTATCTCTCCACCAACTATCAGGCGCAGCACCTCTACAACCGCACGTGGGCACTACTCGCCTCTACACGCATGAAGCGCGTGGTCAGCGACCCACAACGCGATGCCCTGATCGACGAACTCGTGCGGGCGCAGCGCGCCGACGGCGGATGGTCGCTCGAGTCGATGGGCGGATGGAAGTGGAGCAAGACCGCGCCACCCGTGAAGTCGCCCGGCGACCTCGATACGTCCCTCCTGACCCAGTCAGACGGGTACGCAACCGGTCTCGCCGTCTACACGTTGAAGCAGGCTGGGGTTGCACCGAGTGACGCCGCGATCCGCAAGGGCATTCGATGGCTGGAGACGAACCAGCGCGGGATGCCCGTGCCGGACGTTCCCGGCCGCGGGTGGCACGCGCACTCGCTCAATTACGACCGCGAGCATGGCGGCGAGAAGGGCGAGCCGTGGCGGCGGTTGTTCATGTCCGACACCGCGACGGCATTCGCCATCCTCGCACTCGCTGATGGCGAGTGAGAGTCGGCTTCCTTCAAACAGGAGAGCTTCTTATGACGAAGTTGATTTCAGGCGCAATCGGGATAGCAGTGTTTGCGGCCATCGCATCCCTGGGCGTCTCGGCGCAGCAGAATCAAATGAGTTTCTTCATCACGAGCGCCGGACCTGGCAGCGGGGCGAATCTCGGTGGACTCGCCGGCGCCGACAAGCAGTGTCAAACACTCGCAGCGGCCGCCGGAGCGGGCAACCGCACGTGGCGCGCGTATTTGAGCGCGGCGCCCGCAGCCGGGCAGCCGGCGGTGAACGCGCGCGATCGCATAGGCAAGGGGCCGTGGCTGAATGCGAAGGGTGTGGTCGTTGCCAAGTCTGTCGCTGATCTCCATTCCGACGCCAACAATCTCGGCGGCGACACATCGTTGACCGAGAAAGGCACGCCTGTTCCGGGTAACCAGCACGACATCCTCACTGGCTCGCAGGCAGACGGAACCCTGCAGACCGGTGATGCGCCATGCGGCAACTGGACCAGCGCCGAGACGAGCGGCGGGGCGATGGTTGGCCATCACAACAAGCAGGGCGGCGGCGACGCGCCGACCTCATGGAACGCCGCACACAGTTCGAGAGGCTGCTCGCAGCCGAATCTCGTTGCCACGGGCGGAAACGGATACTTCTACTGCTTCGCGAACTGATGCGACAGCGAAAGGCTCTCAGCGAGTGGCCTCCCAGTGGCCGGGTACGCCAGCGAGATTGTGAGGTGAGGCACTGGATCCCCAGGTCCCGTTGAGCAGGGAGCGCTGATCCGGCGACAAGTCTGCCGAGTACGAACCAACCGCGTCCTACCTCGCCTGACGATTCGCCGCGGCATCGTCCAGGCGCGCGGCGCGCAGGATGTTCTCGAGTCCGCGATTGCCCTCGTGACACGCGTATTCGTACATCGGCCCTTGCGGCTCCAGATCGAGAACGGCGGTCCACGGGCGCTCGAATGTGTGAGGGTCATCGATCGTGACCTCGTAGCGCATCGCATCGGCTGCGGTACGCGTGTAGCGCTCGATCACGTGGAGCGTCTCACCCGACCCGCGGTAGTTGGTCGCGGGATGAAAATTGGTCACGTCCACGACCAGCGTCGTTCCCTCCCATCGCGCGCGCGAGTCGCCCATGTAGTTGCGGATCGCGGGACTCAGGTGCGAACGGCCGTCGAGCGGGATGATGCGCGTGTCGTGCATCATCTCGTGCGTGATCGTGACGAAGCCGGGCGCCTGAAGGATCTGAACGTTGTTGTTGTAGCCGGTAGGAAACATCACGCTCGGCAGGCCGACGGTGATGCAGCGATCCCACAGACTGCGATCGGTCCACGAGTCCGACGGACCGCGGCGCTTTCGTGCCTCGGCCGCCGCCGTCGCGCGCTGACGGGCCTCGGCAGTCAGCGGAGGAAGGCGTCCATCGGGTGGATCGATGATGAGCGAGCTGCGCCGCGACCGCGCCGCCAGGTTCTCGTACCAGTGCGATGGCCCCGCGCCCACGACACCCCCGTCAGCGATGGCTGCGATCAGCTTCGCGCGCGACTTCAGCGCGTCCTCCAGATCCGCGCCTTCGAGCATGACCTTGTCTCGCACTTCGGCAGGGCGCTCGAGCGGCACTGAAAAGTTGTTGTCGCTGGTCCACACACCTTCGAGATCCGGATCGCCCCATTCCGTACGCGGGTGCGACCACGCGCCGGCATCGGACGCGGCGCGCTGCCGCGCGAAACCCAGACCTCCGGCGAACATCGACAACGCGAGAGCCACCAGCACGACCCTGACCATCGCCTTATGGTACGGTCATCCCCGTATCGCCGTTCATGACGCATTCAGGTAGGGGGTCTATGCGCTCGCTCGTCTTCGCCGGCTGTTTGTCGTGCGTGCTCGCGGCTGTCACGCTTTCGACGATGGCGCAGTCGCGCGAGGGTGCAGCTGGTGCAGCGCGGCCGCACACGACATGGAGCGCCTATCTGGGCAGCGCCGACTCGGCGCAGTTCACGGCGCTTGATCAGATCACGCCGGTCAACGTCTCGCGGCTTCAGGTGGCGTGGCGCTTTCCCGCCGGCCGCCGCACGTTTCTCTTCAACCCTTTGGTTGCTGACGGCCTCATGTACGTGCTGGCGGGCGCAAACGACCTCGTCGCGCTCGACGCCGCCACGGGCACGCAGGTGTGGAGCCGTCCGCATCCCGGTGCCGTCGGCACGCGCGGCCTCAACTACTGGCGCAGCACCGATGGGCGCGACCGGCGGCTGCTCTACATCGCCGGTGGTTTTCTCACGGCCGTCGACGCCCGCACCGGGCAGCCGGTGCCAGGCTTCGGCCAGGACGGCCGCGTCGATCTCCGCGTTGGTCTGGCCTCCACGGGACGATCGATTGAGGGACTGAATCCCCTGCAAACGAGCAATCCGGGACGTGTCTTCGAGAACCTCATCATCATCAGCCTGCCAGCGCAGTCGTCTGGCTACGACTCGAACCCCGGGGATCTCCACGCCTACGACATTCGCACTGGCGAACTGCGATGGGTGTTCAAGTCATTTCCCGCCGACGGTGAACCTGGCGCCGACACATGGCCGGCGGGCGCACGCGCCACTCACGGTGGCGCGCACAACTGGAGCGAGCTGACGATCGACGAGGCGCGGGGCATCGCGTTCGTGCCGTTCGGCACCGGGCGGTTCGACTTCTATGGGGGCGATCGGCCGGGGCAGAACCTGTTCGCCAACAGCCTGGTCGCGCTCGATGCGCGCACGGGCAAGCGGATGTGGCACTACCAGATCGTGCATCACGATGTGTGGGACTACGACCTGCCCGCCGCGCCGAAGCTCCTCACGATCCGCCAGAACGGCAAACCCCACGACGTCGTCGCGCAGCCGACGAAACACGGCTTCCTCTTCGTATTCGACCGCGTGACCGGTGAGCCGATCTGGCCGATCGAGGAGCGGGTCGTACCGCAGTCGGACGTTCCCGGCGAACGGACGTGGGCCACGCAGCCGTTCCCGACACGGCCGGCGCCTTTCGCGCGTCAGTCGTTCACCGAGCGAGACATCAATCCGTATCTGCCGGAGGACGAGCGACGCGCGATCCGCGAGCGCCTGCGCAGCTATCGCAACGAGGGGCTGTTCACTCCCCCGAGCTTCCGTGGATCGATCGAGATGCCTGGACACAGCGGCGGGACCAACTGGGGCGGGGTGGCCGTGGATCCGGATGCCGGGGAACTCTATGTCCGCTCGATGGCGATGCCAACCCTCATCCGGCTGCTGATGCCCGGCGGTAGTGAGTTCGGCTCATCGCGCACCGGTCCGGCCACTATCGTCTCTGCCGAGGAGTCTGCACGCCTGACGCGCCTGGCCAATGACGCGATGCTCAAGGGCCCGGTGCGCTTCACATCGCCCTATGACTTCATGTTCACGAGCACGTATCTCTCACCGATTGGGCCGCCGTGGTCGGAGATCGTCGCGTACGATCTCAACACCGGTGAGATCAAATGGCGTGTGCCGCACGGCGCGGTCGCCGCGCCGGCCGAACTGGGCATTCCTGCCGACAGCGGCGCGCACTGGCCGCGTGGTGGCTTGCTGGCTACAGGTGGCGGGCTCCTCTTCGCTGCATCAGGATCTGACAAGACATTGCGCGCGTATGATCGGCGGAATGGCCGCGTGGTGTGGACGTACGCGTTGCCAGCCGCATCCGACGGAGTGCCGGCCTCGTACGCGATCGACGGACGGCAGTTCATCGTGATCCCCGTTGCCGCCGCGCACGGATGGAACCCGCCGCGCTTCCCCACGCTGCCGCCGGCGCCCGACAGCAGCTACATCGCCTTCGCGTTGCCGAAGTAAGTGGTCCCAGGTCCAAGCACCAAGGACCACGGACACAGGCCCACTAAGGAACCGGCTCGATGCGCATCACGGTACCGTCCGGCTTCACGCCGCCGGACTGGAGTTCGGTCGCAATGTAGAGATTGCCGTCGGGCCCCTGCTGCACGTCGCGCACGCGCGCGTCGAGTGCGGTGAGCAGCACTTCGCGCTGTTCCACCTGTTGCGGTTTCGGGTTGTTGAGCGACACTCGCCACAGCGCCTTGCCGTTGAGCGCACCGAGGAA
This sequence comes from uncultured Acidobacteriota bacterium, assembly GCA_963772955.1. Lineage (GTDB taxonomy): Bacteria > Acidobacteriota > Vicinamibacteria > Vicinamibacterales > UBA2999 > Gp6-AA40. Next base: position 236,318 of record CAVYZF010000015.1, read on the forward strand.
CGCACTTCCCTTCCAGCCCTTGAACCGGTCGCCCGTGTAGAAGATGAGACCCGAAGGACTGATGACCGGATTCCAGAACATCCGCGGATCGTCCATGCCCTCACGCGTCCAGGGATGATCGGACACCGGCGTGCCGGTGTAGTTACGACCTGTCGATACCAGCGGCCATCCGTAGTTGTGTCCCGCGTGGAGGATGTTGATCTCGTCGCCACCAAGCGGACCGATCTCCGATTCCCAAAGCTCGCCAGATTCGGGGTTGTACGCCAACCCGTAGGCATTGCGGTGACCGTAGCTGTAGATCTCGGGCCTCGCCCCGGCACGCCCCACGAAGGGATTGTCGGGCGGAATGCTGCCGTCGTCGCGGACGCGAAGGATCTTGCCGAAGTCGTTGTCGAGGGTCTGCGCCTTCATCCGCTGGCTGGTGTTCTCGGATCCGTCGCAGCAGTAGAGGTCGCGATCGCCGACGGTCACGAGCAGCGTGCCGTCGCGCATGAACAGCATGCGTCCTGGATTTGCCCCGAAGCTCGCCCATGCCTCCGAGACGAAGATCTCCTTGAAGTCCGTCAGGGCATCGCCCATCAGCGTGCCCCGTCCGACGGCGATCGTGTTCCCCTTCGGCCCGTACTTCGGATAGCTCAGATACACCCGGCCGTTTTGCGCGAACGCAGGATGCAGCTCCACGAAGTGCAGCAGGTCGGGCGCGTTATTTGAAGGTGGCGATCCGGCCGGTGGCTGCGGTGCCTCCCACGCGGGTTTCGGCAACAGCTTCCCGTCCCTGATGAGGCGCAGACGCCCGGCCCGTTCGGCCACGAGGATCGTGCGCGCATCGGGAAACGCCATGCCGAACGGGTGCACCAGGCCGTCGGCGATTTGAGTCACCTTGATCCGCTGACCGTTCAGGGTGTCGAACGTGAAGGGTCCGGGGCCAGTTGGCCCTTTCGCCGGCCCCTGCCCCTGAGCGATCGCGAACGGTTGAACGGCAAGCAGCGTTGCCATGGCGGCAACGCACGAAAGAGAAAGGCGCGGAGTCATCGAAGGCCTCACCTGAAGGACGTTGACCGACGAGTTTACTGTGCCGCTGATCGAACCTCCACACCTCGATATGGGTATCCGCAGCCGTGCGGTTAAGCGGTATAGTCGCCGCGACTCATACCTTCGAGAGGTCTCCATGGCCCCTGAGTACCCGTCACGCCGCCTGATACCCCGCGGGCTCGCGCTTCTCATTGCGCTCGGCCTCCTCCACGTGGTCGCCACCGGCGACACCAGCACGAGCGCAGCCGAGCGCGTCCACCGGCTGGCGCTGAACCTTGAACGGGCCGAGTCCGTGCGCGCCGTCAAGCGGCTGCAGGAAACCTACGCGCAGTACTCGCAGTTCGGCCTGTGGACCGAGATGGCAGCGCTGTTCGCGGACGACGCGCAGCTGTCGTACGACAAGGACAACGAACGAGGGCGGGCGGCAATCGAGAACTACTTCGTGACCAAATTCGGTGAGGGCACGCACGGTCTCAAGCCTGGTGGCCTGCACACGCAGGTCGTCCTCCGGCCCCTGATCAATGTCTCTGCCGACGGCCAGAGCGCGAAGGGGCGCTGGTGGGAGATGTCGATGACGGGCCAGCACGGCGTGAAGGCCGAATGGGCGGCCGGTATCTTCGAGAACGAGTACGTCCGCAAGCGCGGCGTGTGGAAGATCTCGCGCATGCGCTACAACCTGATGTTCGCCGGCCCCTACGCGACCGGCTGGCGCAACGTCGACGAGGACCAGAAGATCGTCCCGTATCACTTCACGCCCGACGAAACGGGAATCCCCGTCCCGGATCTGCCTGCGTCGGCGATACCACCCGTCGATCCCAAGGTGAATTTGTCCGCGATGCTCGGCGCCCTCGAGCAGCGCATCGCAGTGATGAACGACGAGGACAAGCTTCGCAACCTGCAGAACGCGTACGGCTACTACGTGGACAGGAAGATGTGGGACGACGTCACCGACCTGTTCACGGCCGATGGCGCGCTGTCGATCGCGAATGTCGGCGTGTATGACGGTCCGAAAAGCATTCGCCGCGCGCTCGAGCGAAGCGGTCCGGCGGGACTGAAGCACGGGCAGCTGAACGAGCTCATGCAACTCGACATGACGGTGGCCATCGAGCCTGGCGGAATGGAAGCGCGGGCGCGCGGGCTCGAGTTCGGCATGCTCGGCGAAACCGACAAGGGAACCGCGTTCTACACGCTCGCGATCTTCGAGAACCGGTACGTGAAGCAGAACGACATCTGGCGGATCCGCGAGATGCGGATCTTCCCGCTGATGAAGACCGACTACGCGCAGGGCTGGGCGAAGAGCCAGGTCGTCGATCCGCCGCCCGCGAAGGAGCACGCGCCCGATCGGCCTGTGCTCGCGTCCGATGTGATGTCTGTTGGTGCCATCCCCGTGTTCTTCATACCAAACCCGGCGAGCGGCAAAAACGTGCACCTGCCCTCAGGCACGAAGACGGTTGGGCACGAACGGCTCCTGGCAGCGCCAGCCGTCAGCGCGCCTGCTGTGCCGTCCGGTGATCTTGACGCGCGAATCACGGAAGCCGAGCGGCGGCTCGCTATCTCGAAAGCCTGGGACGGTGCCGAGAACATGGCGACCGCCTACGGCGACTACCTCGACGACCTCGACTTCAATGGCCTCGGGAAGCTGTTCGCCCTGAAGGGCCACAAGGAGGTTCCGTTCAGCGGCTTCTATGTCGGACGCCAGCGCATCATCGATCGTGATGCGACGGCGCCGGCGCCGGGATCACGTCCACGAACACAGCTTCCGCTGCATTGGCTCACCCAACCGGTGGTGCTCGTTGCGCCTGATGGACGTTCGGCCTCGATTCGCACGCGCCTCTTCCAGCCGGCCTCGAGCCGCACGCGCGCGATGGGCTTTGGCGGCGGCATGTACCACAACCAGGTCGTCCTCGAAAACGGCGTCTGGAAGCTGTGGAGCGTCGTCATCGACGAGCACTACTTCTCCTCGCCCACGTACGAGGGCGGATGGTCCTCGGCCAAGGACCCGGTCACACCGCGCCGGCCGCCGGCGCCGAACACAAGTTACCCGCCCGACATCCCTCTCACCAGTCTGGGTGATCGCGAGCGCGGCTTCCGCGGCGGCACCGGAGACGAGATCGGCTGGCCAGGCATTCTGCCGATGTGGTTCCACTACAAGAACCCCGTTAGCGGACGCCTCCCCGAGCACTACTGGCCGGACTGCGTGCCGTGCGCGCAGTACCCCGAGACGAGCATGAAGAACCACGGCTACCTGCTGCCACCGTCCTGATATGACAACCAAACACCTCCTGATCGGAGTGTCGTGCGCGGCGCTGATGTCCGCGGCAATCGGAGTGCACGACGGCTGGGGACCGCTCCTTGCGCAGACGTCCCCGAAAGCGCACTGGGAACCGTACAAGGCTCGCAAACCGAAGCCGTCTGTCGATCAGCACCTCACCGATCCGGCGCTCATCGGCGCAATCGATCTCCACGCGCACTTCGGCCCCGACAGCTACGACCGGCAGTGGGATGCGTTCGAGGTCGTGAAGCTTGCCAAGGAGCGCGGCATGCGCGGCGTCGTCCTCAAGAACCACTGGACGGAGTCGGCTGGCCTGGCGTGGCTGATTCGCAAGTACGGCACGCAGGGGATCGAAGTCTTCGGCAGCGTGACGCTCGACACGCCCGTCGGCGGCGTGAATCCCATGGCCGTGCGCTACATGGCTGACGTCGAAGGAACCTGGGGACGGATCGTGTGGATGCCCACTCACGATTCCGAGCACGAGGTCGACTACAACAAGGAAACGCGCGCCAAGGCCGTCGTGTCGCGCAACGGCAAGCTGATTCCCGAAGTCTTCGACGTCCTCGACTTGATCAAGGAGCGCAACCTCACGCTGGCCACCGGCCACGTGACGCCCGAGGAAGCGCTGATGATCATGGCCGAGGCCAGGAAGCGTGGCATCACCAGGATCATCGTGACCCACCCGCTGCTCGGCGAGCAGTACACGAACATGTCTCTCGCGCAGATGCAGGAAGCTGTGAAGCTCGGAGGCGCCATCGAGATCACCGCTGGCACGGTGAGCCGCGACGGCCCCGCCAGGACCCGCGCGATCGAACTGATCAAGACCGTGGGCTCGCAGAACGTGTTTGTCGGGAGCGACAGCGGGCTGGTCGGTACTCCCAACCATCCGGATGCCCTGGCCATGGCTGCGAAATCGCTGCGTGCCTCCGGGTTCAGCGAACAGGATTTGAACCGGATGTTCAAAGAGACGCCTGCCCGACTGGTCGGCCTGCCCGTTCAATAAATCAACCAAAAGGCGCGCAGTCTGCGCGTCGACAATTGATGACAATTCAAGCGTTGCTTCACGGTCTGCGCGATTCGCATAATCCGCGCGGCCGTGCTCGGATGCTGTCCCCAGCGCGTGCCTCCTCACCCTGTTGTTGGGCATCACACAAGGAGGGACCAAGTGGTCTTGGCACGATTCGGTCGTCGCGCTTGCCTCGTCGCCGTTCTCAGCCTGATTCCAGCGTCAGTGCTCGCGCAGGGCGCCAGCACGGCCACCATCACCGGCGTTGTCCGTGACGCATCGGGCGCCGTGTTGCCCGGCGCGACCGTCGAAGCCGCCAGCCCGGTACTCATCGAGAAGGTCCGATCGACGGTCAGTGACGACCGTGGCCAGTATCGACTGCCGGAGCTGAGGCCTGGCGTGTACACAGTGACGTTCTCGCTCCCAGGCTTTGCCACCGTCAAGAACGAGGGCATCGAGCTACGAACCAACTTCACTGCTCAACTGGATGCCGAGCTCAAGGTCAGTTCGCTCGAAGAGACGATTACCGTCACCGGCGCCACTCCGCTGGTTGACGTGTCGAGCGCCACGCAGCAACGCACCGTGTCGAAAGAGGTGCTCGACACGGTGCCGACTGCCAAGAGCGTGCTCGGCATCGCGGCGCTCATTCCCGCCGTCGTCGAGCCGCCGAATGCCCAGGACGTGGGCGGGAGCAAGGGTGAGCGGTCGGTCCGCATCTCCGTCCACGGTGGCAAGACGTTCGACTCACGGCTGCTGCAAGACGGCATGCGGTACAACGCCCTGACGCCCGGTGTTGGTCAGCCGAACGCGACAACGCCATCAACACCCACGAGCCCGGCGCCGGTCTTCACGGCATCGTTGGAGGGCACGGGCCGCGGCTACTACATCAATCCGCTCGCGGTCGACGAAGTCGTCGTCGACCTGGGCACGATGGGATCGGCCGAGTACTCACTGGGCGGTGCGCAAGTCAACAGCATCCCCAGAAGCGGCTCAAACAGTTTTTCTGGCTCGTTCTTTCTAGCGGGGACCAGCGGTGGCCTGCAGAGCGACAACCTCGACGACGACCTGATCAGCCAGGGGCTGACGTCGGTCAACAGTGTGAAGAAGGTGTATGACGCCAACGTCGCTCTCGGCGGACCGCTCATGCCGAATCGGTTGTGGTTCTTCGCGTCCGGACGTGTCTGGGGCAACAAAACGCACGTGGCGAACCTGTATGCCGACGCGAACACGAGCGACTTCCTCTACACACCCGACCTGTCCAATCCCATCGAGCCGGTGGAGGACGACAAGGGCGGCGGCGTGCGCCTGACGTTCCAGGCCTCGTCGAAAGACAAGATCGGGTTCTCGTTCGACAGGCAGCGGAACTTCCAGGACCAGCTCACCGGACAACTCGAAACTGGAACCATCAAGAACGAAGCGAACCAGGGTTATTGCCAGACGCATCAGGTCACGCAGGGCACATGGAGCCGGCCCCAGTCGACGAACCTGCTCTTCGACGCCGGCGTGACGGTGAGCAAGTTCAACTTCCAGAGCTATGGCGAAGACCTGTTCCTGAGCGACTACCAGGGCTGCGGTGGTCAGCTTGTAGACAACGTGTCAATCAACGACACCGGCCTTGGGTTCACCTACAACGGCGTCGGTGTCGGCAAGGGCCTGAGCTTTTCGCACCAGTCGAACGGACGCTTCAACGTCTCCTTCATCACCAGCCGTCACTCCATCAAGACGGGCGTGTTCTGGATGTACGGTCTGGGCGGCGGACAGCGCGCCTACAACGTCCGTGCGCCGGCGCAGGTTAATGGGATGCCGGTGACGTACACGTTCCTGAACCAAAGACCGACCAGCCTTACCCAGTTCGTGTCGCCGAACCTGCAGGTCGATCAGCTCAACCCCGACCTCGCCTGGTTCGTACAGGATCAGTTCCGGCTGAACCGCTTCACGATCACCGCGGGTCTACGCTACGACTATCTCCACGAATCCATCGCCGCGTCGTCGGTGCCCGAGGGCGCGCTCGTGCCGCCGCAGTCGTTCCCCGCCATCGACAACGTGCCGAACTGGAAAGATCTCAGCCCGAGACTTGGAATCGTGTGGGATCCGGCAGGCGACGGGAAGACGGCGATCAAGTACGGCATCAACCGATACGTAGCATCGGCCACGACGGGCATCGCAAACCTGTTCGATCCGTTTGGCCCGGGCAACTCGCTCTCCAGCACCGCACGAACCTGGAACGATACGAACGGGAATTTCCTGCCCGACTGCGACCTGAGACTCAAGACGGTGACCGGCGAGTGCGGCGCAATGCTGAACCAGAACTTCGGCACGAACGTGCCCAGCTACCGGCCGGATTCCGACTGGGTGAATGGCTGGGCCAAGCGTCCGTACAACTGGCAGACCTCTGTCAGCATCGACCGCGAGATCCTGCCCTACCTCGTTGTCAGCGCGGGCTACTACCGCACCTGGTACGGCAACTTCATGGTGATCGACAACCAGAGAGTAGCGCCTGAGGACTTCAGCCCGTACTGCGTCACCGTGCCGACCGACTCGCGCCTACCGCTCAGCGGCCAGCAGTTGTGCGGACTCTACGACCTCAACCCCAACCGGGTTGGACAAATCGACAACCTCGTCACGTTGGCCAAGAACTATGGTGCGCACAAGGAGATCTACAACGGCGTCGACGTGAACCTCCAGCTGCGGCTGAAATCACGGGTGACGGTCGGCGGTGGCTGGAACATCGGCAACGCCGTGCAGCTCGGGACGACGGCTGGAGGCACGGCGTCGGCCAGCACCAACAGCTGTTACGTCGTCGACTCGCCGCAGCAATTGTTTAACTGCGACGTTGAGGTGCCGTATCAGAACCGCGTCAAGCTCAATGGCTCCTACTTGCTGCCGTGGGATGTGCAGATCGCAGCCGTCTTCCAGAGCAATCCCGGTGCAAACTATTCGGCCAACCTGGCGTACACGTCCGCACAGATCCAGCCGTCGCTTGGACGCCCATTGTCGGGGGCCACGACGGTCACGATTCCGCTCGCGAAGCCGTATTCGCTGTACGGTCCGCGCATCAACCAGTTCGATCTCCGGGGCACCAAGATCTTCCGCTTCGGAGACACGCGCGTGCAGGCGAACGTGGATGCGTACAATCTGTTCAACACGAACACGCCTGTAACGCTCTTCGGCACCTACAATGCCAGGTGGGGACAGACGACGCAGGTGCTCGACGGGCGACTGGTGAAGTTCAGCGCCCAGGTTGATTTCTAGAGAACATTCACGACGATGTAGCGGCGAGTCTTCAGACTCGCCGTGGAGAACAGTCGACGAATCAGGGCGGGTCTGAAGACCCGCCCCTACGTTGCTGTGAAAAACCAGGAGACCACGATGGAGAGACGAACATCAGCAGGCCGCGTACGACACCTGGCCATGTACGCAACCGCGGTCGGCCTCGCCCTCGCGCTCGGCCTTGGCCAGACCGGCGTGGCGCAGCAGCGCGGTGAACCGGGCGAGGGAACGCGCGGGCAGGGCGGGGGTCCGGCGGGACGCGGGCGGGCGAACTACTCGCTCAACGATCCTGCGCCGAACGATCCTGCGCTGAAGGGCGCGATCGACATGCACGCGCACCAGGATCCCGACAGCTTCGGGCCGAGCTACGGACAGGCCGCCCGCTCAATCGATGCGCTCGATCTCTACACGCGCGCGAAGGCATCCGGCATGCGCGGGTTCATCATCAAGGGTCACCTCGATCAGACCGCCGGGCTGGCCTATTACATGCGCAAGCTCCACCCCGACTTTGAGATCTTCGGCGGGATGGGGTCGAATCTCACGACGGGCACCAAGGTCAATCCGTGGGCGATCACGCACATGGCGGAGATGAAGGGCGGATGGGGCCGCATCGTGTGGATGCCGAGCTGGGACTCGGAAAACAGCATCCATAAGTTGGCGCGCAAGCCGTTCGCGTTCGTGGGGGTGGCTCAGTGCAAAGGGTTGCCGTTCTGGATCGACTATCCGAAGCCGTGTCCGGATGGCGGCGAGCTGCTGCCGGAAGTCAAAGAGGCGATGCAGATCATCGCCAAGACGAAGACACGAGACAGCAACGGCGATTTGATCCTCGCGACGGGTCACAACTCGCCGCCCGAAGTGAAGCTGATGGTGAAAGAAGCCGTGCGCGTGGGCGTGAAGCACATCATCATCACGCACCCGTTGCTCGACATCGTGGACATGGAGCCCAAGGAGATCAAGGAGCTCGTCGAGTCGGGTCCCGAGATCTACGCGGAGTTCACGTCGCAGTTCGGCAACCCAGGCGGGCGGGCCGATGTCGCGAAGCTGTACCTGGAGACGATCCGCCTGGTCGGCCCGGAGCACTCGTTCATCTCGAGCGACACGGGTCAGCTCAACTCGAACTGGCAGCCAGACGCGCTCGCGAACTGTGCCAAGCTGTTGCGCGCGAACGGGTTCACCGAACACGAGCTCGACCTGCTGCTCAAGATCAACCCGGCGAAGATACTCGGAATCCCGCTACCTGCTGGGACTAAATGAGAGTCGTCCCTATCCAGTGATCAGCCGATACCCGTCGCCATACGCCTTGCGAATGTAGGTGGGATGGCGCGGGTCCGGCTCGAGCTTGTGGCGAAGCCGGAAGATGAAATTGTCCACAGTGCGCGTGAGCGGCGCGTCCGAATAGCCCCAGACCAGGTGTAGTAACTCGTCGCGCGTGACCACATGGCCGGCCCGTTCGGCGAGGCAGTGCAGGATCTCGAACTCGCGGTCGGTCAACTCCACGCGCTTCGTGCCGCAGTACGCCTCCAGCCGCCTGAAATCGATCACCGTGTCGCCGAGCCGCAGCTGGTCGATCGGCGGCTTGGTTCGGCGCAACACGGCGTGCACCCGCGCCAGGAGTTCATCGAGAGCGAAGGGCTTCGTCACGTAATCATCGGCGCCGAGCGTCAGCCCGCGAATGCGATCTTCTTTCTGCGCGCGCGCCGACAGGATGATCACCGGGACGCGCGTCGGGCTCTCGCTGAGCGACTTGCAGATGTCGAAACCATCGGCACCGTGCGGCAGCATCAGGTCGAGCAGGAGCAGGTCCGGCGAAAACCGCTTCACTGAGGCGAGCGCGTTGCGGCCGTCCTCGCACGTTTCGACGACGAAGCCCTCGTACTCCAGGTTGTCGCGGAGCAGACGGGCAATAGCCTTGTCGTCTTCGATGATCAGGACGCGCTTCGACATCTGCATACCTCGTTCGTGTTCCTCACGCGCTTCGACGCCGGGCGATCGGCAGCGTCACGTCGACCTCGGTTCCCGTACCGACAGCGCTGCGCACATCGATCCGTCCGCCGTGGCTCTCGACGATGCGCTTCGCGATCGGCAGGCCGAGACCGCTGCCGCTCACCGTCACGTTGCCGCCGCGATAGAAGCGTTCGAAGACCCGCGACAGATCTTTGCTCGCAATTCCGGTCCCGCGATCCCGCACAGTCAACGTGAGGCTCTTGGCCGTGGCCCTGGCGCTCACGGCCACGTGCTTCTCTGTCGTCGAGTACTTGATGGCGTTGTCCACGATGTTGTCGAGCGCCTGAATCATCGCGGGCCGGTCGACGCAGATCTGAGGGAGATCGGGCGGCACGTCGATGACCAGATCGAACTTCTGGTTCGCCAGCACCGGACGTAATCCCTGCAGCGCGTCCTCCACCAGATCGGCCGGCTCGACATCGGCAAGCTCGGTTGCCGATGCCGCCGCGGTGCTGTAGCGCGCGTAGGTCAGGAGGTTATCGATCGAGTTGCTCAATCGGGTCGCCTCTGTTGACAGGAGACGGGCGTACTCCTGGACGGTCGTCGGGGAGGTGTAGCGCCCGTTCGCGAGCGTATCGCCGACGAGACGGATGAATGCGACCGGCGTCTTCAACTCGTGCGTCACGCCGGCGACGAAATCGGATTTCATCGACGCAAGCGCCGCGCTCGCCCGGTCGGCACGCACGGTCAGGACGAGCGCGAGCAGACTCGCGCCCGCAGCGATCGAGATCAGGATGAACATCCGTCGCGCACCCTGGAGTGCCGCGAGCATCGCTTGATCCGGCAGCGATCGCACGTGCACCGTCCACTCACGGACGCGCGTCGGGCGCGAGGAGATCGAGCTCACCAGTGACGGATCGATGAAGAGCAGCGGGAACCGCGTGTGGAGGTCCCCGCCGTCCGGTTGGACTGGTGCCACCTTTGTCACCGCGCGGCCTTGATCGTCGGATACCGTGATCGACAGGCCGCCGCGACCGCCGCCGATCTTCGCCACCTGCTCCACGAGCGTATCGAAGTACTGCTCGTGCAGCCAGTGCTCGTTGACCGTGAAGGCCATGAATCCCAGAAGGCTGTGCGATGCAGCGGAGGCGAAGAGCGCGTGCGCGACGACCTGATACGGTGTCCCATCGATCGACTGCTCGAGCATGATGAACGGCGACGCCGCCGTCGCATTCTTCCGCACCGCCGCGACGAGGCCCGCAAGTGCGGGCGGATCGCGCAACAAGACGACCGGGAACGGGTCGTCCGACGAGGGCCGCGTCTCCCACGGCGGCGGACGATCCGCGCGGTTGAACACATAGGTCTCGCCGTCCTCGTCCTCCAGCCCGGTGTGCTTCCACAGCACGAAGGATTCGGCGTACGGGTATTGAGGGAAAGTGCGGGCAGAAACCTGGAACAGGCTGTATGGAGGATCCTCGTCGAGGATGGTGGTGTTGAACGGGACGATGGCGGTGATCCAGGCCCCCTTCATGTTGGCACTGAGCGCCACTCGCACGAGCGCGAGCGCCTCGTTGGCGCGCCGCTCGACGAGCAGGTTGGTGCCGCTCCGCCACTCTCGGGTAGCCACGTAGCCGAACCACACGAGCGCAACCGTTGCCGCGAACATCGCAACGACGAACGTCATGACGATCGGGAGACGTACTGCGCCGTCGGTCACGCCGCGTCCGCGGAAGTCGATCATCGCAGGATCTCGCGCTCGCGATAGTAGCGAGCGGCGCCCGCGTGCAGCGGGATCGGCGCGGCGGGCCCTTCCTCGGGATCGATGAGCGCGGCTTCGCCATGGTCGCGCGCCAGCGCCGGCAGCTGCTCGAAGAACGCGCGCGTCAGCTGGTACACGAGATCTTCGGAGAGATCGCTGCGGCACACGAGCAACCACTCGGCACCAAGTGTTTCAACAGGATGCGTTTGGCCGGGAAGCTGGTTGGCAGCGACCGTGACCGGCTTGAGGAATGGATAGCTGCCGCGAAGCCGGTTCGTCACGGTGCGGCTGATTGGCAGCAGGCGGAGCGGGACGGTCTCGCCGAGCGCGCGAGCCGCAGTCAGCATCACGGGGTTCGCGCTGAACACCGCGTCGATCTGCCCCGCGCCAAGCTTCGGCATCAGGTCGTCGGTCGGCTCGAAGATCGGCTGCACATCGGCATAGCTCATGCCGTGTTTTTCCAGCACGATTCGCGTCGAGAACTCGCCAGAGGTCCCCGGCCGGATGATGCCGACGTGTCGGCCCTTCAGATCGTCGATCGACCGGAACGGGCTGTCGCGGCGGACCACCACGTAGAAGGTGTTGACCCACAACACGGCGATCGCGCGCAGGTTCTTGTGCGGATACTGGTTGCGCTCGATGCCTCGGCGGTACGCGAGGTACACGACGTCGGATTGGGCGAGCCCGAGCTGCCCCTGCCCACCATCGACGGCCGACACCACGACGACGCCGCCTGCCGTCGTCTGCAGAGCGATGTGAGTTTCGGGCAGGGCGCTATTGAAGCGCTTGACGAGATCGTTGCTGAACGCCGCCGCGATGCCGGACATCAGCGTGAGTTCTTGCGGCTGGGGCGCCGCAGCCCCCGACGAGCAGGCGGCGGTGTACAGCGAGATCAGAAGGGTGGCCGCGATACCCCGACTGAGGGATCGAAAACGGGGTGACAACGTGGTCAACTGGAGCCTCTTCCCGCGGGACGAAGCCGGATTATACGGGAGCTCGACGGGTTCATAGGATCAATGACAATTGATGACAAATCCGGCGGCTGCAGGCCAAGCGCGGGCCACGGATAATGCGCGCGCTACGGGTGGATCACGTTGGCCCGTTCCGGGTTCCAGGTTCCGGGTTCGACCAAGTAAAGGAGCTTTCATGCGGAAGATGACGGTCTGGGCCACTCTCATCGTGGCCTGCGGATCCATCGCGCTCGCACAGGGCGGCGCACAGACCGGGGTCCCCGGCGCGCGCGATTCGCGCGCTGGGGTGGAGACACCACCCGCCGGAGGGGGCCGCGGACCGGGCGCCGAAAGCCGGACTGTCATCCTGGAACAGGCGCCGAAGGATCATTCGATCTCCATTCCGAAGGACAAGCTGGCGGGCTACCTGAAGGACATGGATGCGAAGAAGCTCCAGACACTTCGCATGATCGAGGGCGGCAAGTACAACGTCAACATCCGCCGCATAACCGCCGCTGAAACCGGGCTGGTGCACCCCATCACCGCGGACCTCTGGGTCGTGCTCGAAGGTGGCGGAACGCTGACGACAGGCGGCGTGCTCGAGAAGGGCAAGATCCTCGGCGGCCAGAGCCGGCCAATCAAAGTCGGCGACGTCGTCTACATTCCATCCGGGTTGCCCCACGGCGTGAGCGGTGTCGACAGCAACATCACGTGGCTCAACGTGCGCTGGGATACGGACTGGCAGCCTGACTCTCCGATGGGCGCGGGCACGTTGAACGGTCTTCTCGGTCGCGCGGGTGGTGCGCGCGCGGGAGCAGCAGGCGGCGTGCGCGAGGGATCCGTCGAGGCGCGCGCGGCGCGCGCCGGAGCGGCGGGCCCGGCAGACGCGGCACCGCCTGCGGCGCGCGGTCCTGCGCTGCCGCCCGGCAGTCAGCAGGTGCTGCCCTACAGCTACGGCGGCAGCGGCGAGTTGTTCTTCTCGAAGGAGCAGCTCGATCAGATCATGGCCGGCATGCGACTGAAGAAGTCCGGCAACACGCGACTGATCGAGGGTGGGCGCTACAACGTGAACCTGCGGTGGAACGGCACGCCGTCGACGGAGTTGCACGGGCAGACCATCGACACGTGGGTCGTTCTCGCGGGCGGCGCCACCGTGAACACCGGGTTCGAGATGAAGGACGGCGAGCGCGTACCCAACACGGGCGTGTCAGTGGCCACGAAGCCGGGTGATGTGTTCTTCCACCCGTCGAACTTCTACCACGGCTTCAGTCAGGTCTCGCCCGACATCTTCTGGCTGAACATTCGCTGGGACGACAACTATGCGAAGTGATCGATCAATGTGGCGGAACCTCGGTGCCATCGCGACTGGCCTCGTCGTAGCGGCGACGGTCGCGACGCTCTCGAACGATCGCACGCAGGCGCAGGCACAGACGACGAGTCGAGTCCCGGTGTTCGAAGTGGACGCCGCGTGGCCAAAGCTGCCGAACGACTGGCTCGTGGGTCATGTCGCATCAGTCGCTGTGGACAGCCGCGATCACGTCTTCATGCTGCATCGACCGAACACCATTCCAGAGGCGCAGCGCAGCAAGGCAGCGCCGCCGGTCCTCGAGTTCGACGAGACGGGGAAATTCGTGAACGCGTGGGGCGGCCCCGGACAAGGCTTCGACTGGCCGGACAGTGAACACGGCATCGCTGTCGACTACAAGAACAACGTGTGGATCGGCGGCAGCGCTCCGGTCGCTCCGTCGCTGCGCAATCTCGACGACGACATGCTCCTGAAGTTCGACAACAAGGGAAAGTTCCTGCTGCAGATCGGCGGCAGGAGCCTCAGCAAGGGCAATGCTGACCCAAAGACCGTGCACCAGTCGGCTGATGTCTTCGTGTGGCCAAAGACCAACGAGGCGTTTGTCGCTGACGGCTACGGGAACCGCCGCGTGATCGTGTTCGATGCTGACACCGGAGCATTCAAGCGGCAGTGGGGCGCGTTCGGCAACACGCCCATCGATGTGATTCCCGCTCCTCGCGGCGGAGGCGCTGGCGGTGCGAATGCCGGCGGCGGGGCCGCAGCGGCCGGCGGTGGTGCTCGTGGTGGCGGCGGCGCGGCCGCAGCGCCCACCGATATCGAGGGGCTGGGGTCAGGGCAATTCGGCGGCCCGGTGCACGCCGTCAAGGTCTCGAACGACGGTCTCGTCTACGTGGCCGACCGTCCCAATCGTCGCGTGCAGGTGTTCACGCCGGACGGCAAGTACGTCACGCAGGTGTTCATCAACCGCGAAGGCCCGTCGGCGCAGTCAGCCGCCGGACTCGCCTTCTCCCCCGACACACCGCAGCAATTCCTCTACGTCGCCGACTACGGCAACTCGCACATCGCTGTGCTCGAGCGCAAGAGCCTGCGACTCCTCTATCAGTTCGGGCAGCGCAGCGAGAAGCCGGGCGACTTCCAGGGGCTGCATCACCTCGCGATCGATTCCAAGGGCAACATCTATACCGGCGAGGTCGCACCGGGCGCACGCGCCCAGCGCTTCGTCTACAAAGGACTTTCGAACACGCTTCCGCCCAACGCCATTCCAGCTGCGGCGCCAGCACAGAGCCAGCGTACGTTCCCGGCGCCCGGTCAGGCGCGCGGCGGCTATCCCACATGGGCCAGCACCATGGCCAGCCCGTACCAGATGACGCCGAACTGGCCGCGACTGGGCACCATCAAGCCGGGCGCGGCGATCGGCATCATTCCCGACGGCAAAGGCGGCACCTGGCTGCACCACCGCTCCGAGCCACCCATCCTCTACATCGATCCGGCCGGCAACGTCGTGAAGAGCTTCGGCAACGGCATGTTCGTGCAGGCGCACGGATTCTGCCAGGACCGCGACGGCAATTTCTGGGCGGGCGACAGCGGTCCATTCGCGGACAATCCCTCGACCAAAGGGCGAGGGTTTCAGCTGTTCAAGTTCAGCCCCGAAGGCAAGGTCTTGCTGACACTCGGCAAAGCCGGCGTCTCGAAGGCTGACCGTGGTACCACCTTCATCGGTCCGACCGCGTGCGCGATCGCGCCCAACGGCGAGATCATTGTGGCCGACGGGCACTGGCCGCGACCAACCGACGCGCAGCAGGATGGCGATCGGCTAGTGCGGCTCAAGACCGACGGGACCTTCGTTGCGGAATACGGAAAGATGGGGACCGCGCCGGGCGAGTTCATGGGACCGCATGCGCTCGCGTTCGATTCGCAGGGACGCCTGTTCGTTGCTGATCGCTCGAACAACCGGGTGCAGGTCTTCGATCGCAATATGCAGTTCGTTGACGAGTGGCGCCACTTCGGCCGGCCGAGCGGCATCGCCATCCTCAAGGACGACACGCTCATCGTCGCCGACTCCGAGTCGAGTCAATTCATCGGTGGTCCGCCACAAGCTCCCGAGGGCGGCGGCAACATGGTGCGCAATCCAGGATGGGGCAACGGCATCAGGATCGGCAGCGCGAAGGACGGTTCGCTTCGCTACTACGTTCAGGGCACGCGTCCGGAAGGTATGGGCGCGGACAACGAGGGCAACGTCTTCGCCGGCTTGACGGGCAATTGCGATGCGAGCCCCTCAGGCGGCTGCCTGCAGAAGTGGGTCAGGAAGTAGCTGACGCATCAACTATCAGGCGGGTCTGAAGACCCGCCTCTACGAGAAAGAGGACTCGGTCATGAAGCGAACCACTCTGGCGACCGTCTGCGTGCTGCTCGCGCTGTCACAGGCCGCCCCGTACACGCAGGGCGCGAAGCCGCCGCAACTCGCGACCGACATCACCGCGGCCGACGTGCAGGCCGTGATCAATGCACCAACTGGCGGTGGTGATCGGCAGATGAAGGTCGTGGATATGGGCAAGTACAACGTCAGCGTTGGCGTCCTCCGCCGCGGCAAGACGAAGCCGGGCGCGCCCGTTGGCGCGATCAACCACGAGCACGTCACGGAGGTGTACTACATCGTCTCTGGCTCGGGGACGCTGCTGACGGGCGGGACTGTGGAGGGTGTGAAGCCGCTCCCCCTGGACGGCGAGATCGTGAAGGTCGCAGTCGGCCCCAGCAACCAGGGGACATTCACACAAGCCGCGCAGACGCGCAAGGTCGGGCCTGGCGACATCGTCATCATCCCACCCGGTGTGTATCACGGGTTCACTGACGTCGACGATCACGTGGACTACGTATCGGTGCGCCCCGATCCCGATCACGTGCTGCCAGCCGGTTACGTGCACCCGCTTTTGAAGAAGTAAGACCAATTGTTGATTGAATGATTGGTGATTGTTGATTCGTTGTTGATTGTTGAATGTTGAATTGTGGATTCGGTGGTGATTCGTCGAAGCGGGGACTCAATCAACGTTCAGCAATCAACAATCAAAAACGATTCAATAATCGAAGATCGCCAAAATCAGGAGTCCCCGATATGCGCCCACGAATCGCGGCGTCAATTGCCTTCGTCGCAGCCCTTGCGTCCGGGCTCTCCGGGCAGACGGGGAACACGTCGTGGTCCGTGCCCCGGACATCGGATGGACGGCCAGACATGCAGGGGGTCTGGGCCAACAACGGCATGACGCCGCTCGAGCGGCCGAAGCAGTTCGGGACTCGCGCGACGATGACGGACAAAGAGCTCGCCGACCTGAAACAGCGGGCGCAAAAGCTGGTCGATGGCGGCGACGCGTTCTTCGGCGAGGAGCTCTTCGTCGCGGCACTCGAGGGCAAAGAGAAGTTCTCGTCGTCCGACACGCAGACGGGCAACTACGACCAGACCTGGCTATCCGACCGCGTCTGGGACAATCGCACGTCGCTCATCATCGATCCACCGGATGGACGCGTTCCTCCGCTCGCGCCCGGCGTTGCCGAACGCAGGGCGGCGCAACGTGCCGCTCTGCAGGGACGGGGGCCCGCCGACCGCGCGCAGGACCTTGGGCTCGGCACGCGCTGCATCACCTACGGCACGCCGAACCTGTTCGCCGGCTATCAGAGCTACTTCGCAGTCACGCAAGCCCCGGGCGTCGTTGCAATGCGCAGCGAGATGATCCACGACACGCGGATCTTTCCGATCAGCGATGCACCGCACCTCGCATCCGCCATCCGGCAGCACAAGGGAGACTCCCGCGCCCACTGGGACGGCGACACGCTGGTCGCGGACACGGTCGGCCTCCCGGCCGGCGCGTTCCGCGGTTCGACTGAGAGTCTTCGATTGACCGAAAAGCTTCGCCGCGTCGCGGAGGACACGCTCGAGTACTACATTACGATCGACGATCCGGGCACGTGGTCGCGGCCGTGGACGCTGATGATTCCCCTGAAGAAGACAGGCGAGGAGATGTTCGAGTACGCCTGCCACGAAGGCAACTACGGGCTTCCAGCGATCCTCAGCGGAGCCCGCTCGCAGGAACAGTCGACGCGCTGAGCCCTGGAACTTGTCGCTACTCCGTTGGCAATCCAAACGCCAGGATGTTCGGGCCCGATGCGATCGCCAGCATCTGTCGGTTGTCGAACACGTACGTCATCGGGGACGCTTTCCAGACTTGACTGGTCTGGAAGCTCCACATCCGCTTGCCCGACTTCGCATCCGCCGCGGCAAAGGCGCCGCTGTCATCAGCGAAGAAGACGAGATCACTGGCGGTCGCGAGCACGCCGCCCCACGAATCGACATTGCCTTGCTGCGCGAGCTCCCACGCCACCTTGCCGGTCTGGATGTCGATCGCTCGCAGCACGCGACGCGCGGGTTCAGGCGCGGCGGAAAACGTGCCGCCCATGAAGCTCTTCCCCGCTTCCCACGTCTGCTCCACGCGCGTGAAGATCCCGCACTTGTCGTTGGTCTGCACGTAGAACAGACCCGTGCGCGGGCTGAACGACGCCGAGTACCAGTTGGACGCGCCCTCGAGCGACGGGCAGACGCGCCGCCCTTCCCGCGTCGGCTCCATATTCGGCACGACGATCGGCCGTCCTTCCTTCGTGAGACCGGAGGCCCACGTGATGCTCTTTACGTACTGCGTGCCCGAAAGATACTCACCGGTGACGCGATCGAGGACGTAGAAGTACCCGTTGCGATTCGCTTGCAGCAGCAGCTTGCGCGGGCGGCCCTGCCACGTGGCGTCAACCAGCACAATCGGCTGCTGCGCGTCGTAGTCGTGCACGTCGTGCGGCGTGAACTGGAAATGCCACTTGCGGCGTCCGGTCTTCGGGTCGAGCGCGACCACCGAATCGGAATACAGGTTGTCGCCCTGGCGCTCGTCGCCGATCATGTCGGGCCCCGGGTTGCCGATCGCCCAGTACAGGGTGTCGAGCTCAGCGTCGTAACTGCCGGTCATCCACGTCGCCGCACCAGGATGATCGATCGCGCTCCCCTTCCATGTTTCCGATCCCGGCTCGCCGCGCGCCGGCACGGCCCAGAATCGCCAGACCTCCTTGCCGGTCGCCTGCTCGTAGGCGGCGAGGAAACCACGCGCGCCCTCGTCTCCGCCCGCGATGCCCGAGATCACCAGATCGCCGACGACCATCGGCGCGCCGGTGCCGTTGTAGTTGTGGCGCCAGTCGGCCATCTGCGTCTCCCACAGGAGTGCGCCGCTGGCACGATTGAGCGCGATGAGATGCGCGTGATCGGTCGCCATGAAGACGCGCTCGCCGCTGACCGCGACGCCGCGATTCACGCCTCGAGCCGCAACGCCGGCCAGCCCACGCGTGCGCGGGCGGCGATAGTTCCAGACCTGTCGCCCGCTGCCGGCATCGAGCGCGTAGAGATCGTTGGCCGCGCTCACATACATCACGCCATCCACGACGACGGGCGTCACCTGCCCTTGCGCCACGTTGGGCAGCGTGAACACCCACTGCGGCGCGAGCTTGGACACGTTGGCGGTCGTGATTTGCGTCAGCGTGCTGTAGCGGTTTCCACTCAGCTGTCCGTGGTATGTCGTCCAGCCCGTCTGCGACGTCACCTCGCGATAGCGGCCGGAGGACGCCTCACGCAGCAGGTGGGCGCGGCGATCGTCTCCGAGAAGCTGCATCTCGCCAGCGCTCTGATTCACAATGAGGCCAGACAGTGACGAGCCATCCGCGAGCGTCACGCTCGTCCGTTGTGGGCCCGTGCCCGCGCGCGGACGAAGTGTCCTGAGGAATGCGATGAGATCGGAGCTCTCGGCCTTCGACAGATTCCCGAACGACGGCATGCCTGCGCCCGGCAGTCCCTCGCGCACGACGGCGTCGAGATCCGCGTCGGCCCGTAAAGGAATGCGATTGACGATCGACGGCCCGAGCTCGCCGCCACCGCCCTCCGTTCCATGGCACGCCGCGCAGCGACTGGAGAAGACACCTCGGCCTGCGTCGACACTCTGTGCGTCAACGCGCGCGGCACATGCGACGACGATCGAAACTGCAACGACAGTGGGAACAAGACGCACGAGACCTCCTTACCGAAGGAGCATTATTCCGCACAGGAGATCCACATGCACGCACGAATCGTGATGTCCGCCGTCTTCGTCGCCGTTCTGGCAATCGGGCTCTCTGGCGAGACATGGTCCGTACCCCGAATGCCGGACGGGAAACCTGACATGCAGGGCGTCTGGGCCAACAACGGCATGACGCCGCTCGAGCGACCGGCCGCGTGGGGCAATCGTGCGACGATGACGGACTCGGAACTGGCGGATCTGAAGGCGCGCGCGCAGAAGTTGATCGACGGCGGTGACGCGTTCTTCGCCGACGAGCTCATTCTGGCCGCGCTCGAAGGCAGGACCAAGTTTTCGTCAGCCGATACGCAGACGGGCAACTACGATCAGACGTGGCTGTCTGAACGCATCTGGGACAACCGGACGTCGCTCATCATCGACCCGCCCGATGGTCGTATTCCGGCGCCCGCGGCGGCGGCCGCCGAGCGTGCGCGCGCACAAGCAACCGCGCGGCAAGGCCGTGGCCCCGCCGATCGTGCGCAGGATCTGAGCATGAGCACGCGCTGTGTCCACTCCGGCACACCCAATATCCGCGCGGGTTATCAGAGCTACTTCGGCATCACGCAGGGTCCCGGTGTCGTGGCGCTGCGCACCGAGATGATCCACGACGCGCGCATCCTCCCGATCAGCGACCGCCCTCACGTCTCGTCCGCGATACGTCAGTATCACGGTGACTCACGCGCCCAGTGGGACGGCGACACGCTGGTCGTCGACACGATCAATTTCTCGAATGCCGGTTTCCGGGGTTCGACCGACCAGCTTCATCTCACCGAGAAGTTCAGGCGCGTCGCGGAGGACACGCTCGAGTACTACATGACGATCGACGACCCGACCGTGTGGTCACGGCCGTGGACGTTGATGATTCCGTTAAAGAAAACTGGCGAGGGGCTGTTCGAGTTCGCCTGCCACGAAGGGAACTATGGACTGCGCGCGATTCTGAGCGGGGCGCGCGCTCAGGAGCAATCGACGCGGTAAGCGACCGGCCATCACCGCGTGACGGCCGGCCTCACAGAACAGGTCACCGCGTTACTTCCACGCGGAGTACACGTGCTTGCCCACCAGGTACGCCGGATTCGCGCCTTGCCTCGGCCGGAACTTCTGTACGCCGCCGCGCCCCACTGCCGCGAGATACAGGTTCTGTTCCTGGTCCACGCTGATGCCGTGTACGCCGAAGAGCGCGCCCGGCCATGACCCCAGCCCGCCCCACGCGTAGACGAGGTGTCCATCGCGATCGAGCTGCGCGAGCTGCTGTGTGACCTGGTCGAAGACCCACACGCGCCTGTCGGCGTCGATGTGCACGAAGTGCAAGTCGAGGCCTGACGTCCCTGGCTGCATCGACCACATGCGGATGAACTTGCCGTTCTCGTCGAACACCTGGATACGACGGTTGCCACGGTCGTTCACGTAGACCTGGCGGGTGCCGGGATCAACGCCCACGCCGTGCACGTTGTTCATGTAGTTCGGGCGCGTCTCCTTGCCCGCCTCGCCGCGCTCGCCCCAGGCCGTCACGTAGTTGTCGTTCTTGTCGAACTTCACGACGCGCGTGTTGGCATAGCCATCCGACACGTAGTAGCTGCCGTCAACCTGGAAGGCCATGAACGTCGGACGATAGAAGTGCTTCTCGTCTGAGGCATGCACGTTGGGTTCGCCGATGGTCTTCAGCAGCGTCTTGCCATCGTTCGTGAACTTGAAGATCGCATGGCGGTAGTCGTCGACGATGTACACGTTCTTCTGTGGATCGTACGGGCTGATGTAAACCGAGTGCGGACGGCGAAGCATCTTGTCCCACTGCTTCCACGTCTCGATGATGTCTCCGTTGCGGTTGATGACGACGATGCAGTTCTCCCAGAGGAAGTCGACGCCGGCCTTGCCCGCGTCGGAATCATCACCGACCTTGCCGTTGACTTCGAGCGCGCCAGGGGGGCTGGCCTGCGTGGCATTGCGCCACATCCCCGCGACCGGGAAGTTCAGGTTCGGCCCGATCTGCGGCAGCGGATTTCCCCGCCGGCCGCCTGCCTGAGGGAGCACCGGCAGTTGACCGCGCTGAATGTAATAGACGCGATCCGGGCTCTCGGCGAAGACACCCTGCCCCGCGCCGAAGGTCCATTTCTCGTTGCCAGGCAGCGTGCTGAGGTCCTTGGGCCAGCCCGGTACCACCTCGTACGGTCCCGTCGGATCGAGGAAACCGGTCGCACCGGGGACCGCGGTGAGACTGCTGCCGCGTGATGACTGCGCCTCGACAGACTTCTCCACGGCGGTATCGCCCACCAGGGCGGCGGCGACGACCGTGAGCACGGTTATGGTCCAATGGTGACGCATCGATTCCTCCGTTTTAGCAGCAGAAGAATACATCCTCTTGCCATCCAGCGAGTGCCGACGCGATCATGGGCCGACGTGCACCTGAACATGAGAGCGGGCAAGGCGGCCATACTCGCGACCGCGAGCATCCTGTCGGTGGGAATACCCTCGGCACAGGCACCGTCCGCCCACCGCGTCATGCTGGACGAGGCGCACCACAACATCATGGCGACCGCATCCGGCGGATATCGACCGCTGGTTCAGCTGTTGACCGATGTCGGGATTCGAAGTGACCCCGAACACGCTCCCATTCAGACCCGACCGGCTGGCGACGACAGACATCCTTGTCGTCGCCAATCCGAACGGCGGCGGCGAACGAGCCCCGGTGGCCGAACGTGCCACATCCGCGTTCACCGATTCTGAAATCGATGCCCTCGAAGAATGGGTCAGGAGCGGCGGTGGATTGCTCCTGGTGACTGATCACTACCCGACGGGCGTCGCTGCCCAGCGGCTTGCGCAACGATTCGGTGTGACACTTGCCGGTGGATGGACCGACGATCCCGCGAACAGGTGGGCACTCCCCGGGTATGGCCCCGTCTTCGGACATCTTGTGTTCTCCCTCGAAAACGGTCTTCTTCCCGACCATCCCATCACGCGCGGATCAGACGAATGGGAAAAGATCGAAGGGGTCTCGACGGTCACCGGAGGATCGATGGAGGGCCCGCCCGGAAGCACGTCACTGTTGCACTTGAGTCCTACTGCCGTGGACTGGATACCATCCAGCACGCCGCGCGCGCCCTCGAGCGCGGCGGCACAGGCGCAAGCCCGAGATTTCAATCCGTGCCCGTCGTGCGACGAGGTCTCAGCCGCCGGCCGCAGTCAGGGGATCGCGTTCGTCTTCGGCCGCGGCCGAGTCGTCATCATCGGTGAAATCGGTGCGTTGGTTGACTACTCGGTGCCCGGCATGCAGAACCGCCAGTTCGCGCTCAACATCGTCCGCTGGCTGAATCGGCAACTGTAACAACCCAATCGCGAACGCTTCTTTGCCCGTTCTCTCAATCATGCTTGACACGATTCATGGCATGGTGGCGGCGAGCGGTCGTCAGCGCTGCGAAGGGTGCGCCAATCGTTTCTTCTGTCATAGAATTCCGCGCTATGACACTAGCGCCCGGAGATCGGCTGGGATCTTACGAAGTCATCGGCCTGCTTGGCCGCGGCGGGATGGGCGAGGTGTATCGGGCTCGAGACACGCGCCTGGGGCGTGACGTCGCGATCAAGGTGCTGCCGGCCTCGTTCGCCTCGAACCCCGATCGGATCGCTCGCTTCGAACGTGAGGCGAAGACTCTCGCCGCGTTGAATCATCCGAATGTCGCTGCGATTCACGGCCTCGAGGACTCCGGGGGATCCAAGGCACTGGTGCTCGAGCTCGTCGAGGGGCCCACGTTGCAGGACCGGATCGGGACTCGGGCGCTTTCGCTCAACGATGCACTCGCTATTGCCAGGCAGATTGCCGACGCGCTCGAGGCCGCGCACGACCAGGGCGTCATTCACCGCGATCTGAAGCCGGCCAACATCAAGGTTCGGCCTGACGGCACCGTGAAGGTACTCGACTTCGGAC
Organism: uncultured Acidobacteriota bacterium; assembly: GCA_963772955.1. Taxonomy (GTDB): domain Bacteria; phylum Acidobacteriota; class Vicinamibacteria; order Vicinamibacterales; family UBA2999; genus Gp6-AA40. Next base: position 259,904 of record CAVYZF010000015.1, read on the forward strand.
TCGCCAAAGCGCTCGAAGGGAGTGGACAGAGTGATCCCTCGCTCTCACCCACGCTGACGAGCCCGGCTTCGACGATGCAGGGCGTCGTGATGGGCACGGCGTCCTATATGAGCCCCGAGCAGGCGGAAGGCGCCGACGTCGATCAGCGAAGTGACATCTGGTCGTTCGGCGTCGTGCTGTACGAGATGCTGACCGGGAGCCGCCTGTTCGGGGGCGATTCCGTCCAACGGGTCCTCGCCAAAGTGCTCGAGCGCGACGTCGATCTGAGCGCGCTACCTGCGACGACGCCGGCATCGATTCGACGACTGCTGCGGCGCTGTCTCGAGCGGGACAGCAAGCGGCGGCTGCATCACATCGCCGATGCGCGTGTGGAAATCGACGAGGCGCTGTCGGGAGGCGGCGAGCACGCCGCAACGACCGCCGTGACCCCTACCGGCGTCGCTCGGCCGTCGTATGCGATCTGGGGGCTTGGTCTCGTCGTGCTGGTACTCGGGGCAGTCGCTGCGTTTGCGCTGTGGAGGCTCAGCAGAACCGAGCCTCTCGCTGTGGCGCAGTTCGAGATCACGACGCCACCCGATGCGACACCTCGGCTCGGTGGAGCGTTACCCGATGTAGCCATTTCGCCGGACGGCTCTCGAGTGGTCTACGCCAGCGGCACGAACAATGGCTCGTCGCGCCTCTACATCCGGCAGACGAACCAGGTCGAGGTCGCACCGCTCCGAGGGGCCGAGCGGGCGACCGCTCCCTTCTTTTCGCCCGACGGGCAACATGTCGGCTTCATCGACGGGGTCGAGGCCTCGCTGAAGCGTGTGTCCGTGCTCGGTGGTCCGCCGACGACGATTGCCGTGATTGGCCAGCCGATCGGCGGCGCGAGTTGGGGACTCGATGACACTATCGTTCTTGGCGGTGGACTCGGGAGAGGGCTGTGGCAGGTGTCGGCTCGCGGCGGCGAGCCGAAGATGCTGACGACGCTCGATCCGAAGACGCAAGTCGCCGGGCACAACTGGCCAGATGTGCTGCCGAACGGGAAAGGGGTCCTGTTCACGCTGAGCGGTACCACCGCGGCGACGTCACGTATCGCCGTCATCGCATTCGATTCTGGCGTGATCACCGAGTTGGTTTCAGGAGGAAGCCAGCCTCGGTATGTCTCGACGGGTCACATCGTCTACGCCGTGGATGGAACCTTGCGTGCGGTGGCGTTCGACCAGGATCGCCTGGCAGTCATCGGAAGCCCGGTGCCTGTTCTCGAAGGTGTGCTCACCAAGAACCAGGGGGCTGCGCTGTTCAGCGTGGCCCCAAGTGGTTCTCTGGTCTATCTCAACGGCTCCGAGATCGCTGGCGTGCGGCGCGAGCTCGTGTGGGTGGATCGAAACGGTGGCGAGAAGCACATCGCGTTTGCCGATGCCAACCCGTTCTGGCCGCGTCTCTCGCCGGACAACACGCGGGCCGCGTTCATAAGCGGAAACGACGTGTGGGTCTCCGATCTCGCCCGTGGAACTGTGAGCCGAGTCAGCGATGTGGGCACGGCCCAATTCGTGTTCTGGCATCCGGATGGCCGTCGAGTGCTGTTCTCGGCCATTGTCGATGGGCGTCGCCACTTGCTTCTTCAATCCGCTGACGGCACCGGAAAGCCTGAGCGTCTGCCGTACGCGGATGCCCGAGTCCTGTCTCCGGAAGGCTGGGCAAGGGACGGTCGGATCGTTGTCTCGTTCCAGTCGCCGAAATCGCAGGGCTGGGACATCGGACTGCTCTCGCCGAACGGCGACGCGCTGCAGACATTTCTCGGTACACCTGCGAACGAAGACAGCTTCACGATTTCGCCGGACGGACGCTGGATTGCGTACGAGGCCGATCGTACCGGCCAGTACGAAGTCTACGTGGAGCGCTTCCCGGAAGGCGGCGACCGGCACGCGATCTCGGCGCCGGACGGCGGAGAGGATCCGACGTGGGCACCCAGCGGCAAGGAGCTGTTCTATTGGCGGCCGAAGGACAAGGCGATGACGGTCGTGCAGATTCAGACTGCTACGCGCTTGACTTCAGGAGAGCCGACGGTTCTGTTCGAGCATGGTTTTTTCAACGGCGGCGGCCGCAACTTCGATATCGATCGGAATGGCCGGCGATTCATCCTGTTCAAGGAACTACCTAGCGCGAGCGGTGCGCCGGCGCAGCGCTTGATCCTGGTGCAGAACTGGATCGAGGAGCTGAAGCGATTGGTCCCGAGCAAATTCTAGGATCGAGGTTCGCTTCGCGAAGCTACTACTCCCACCCGCCGTTGCGTTTCTCCACCGGCAAGATCCGCATGAACGCTTCCACGGCGTGGATCTGGCCGTCGTGGACCTTGAACATCTTCCACACGTCAGCTGATCTCCGCCGCGCTCGCGCACGCCCCAGGCCATGCGCAGCCACATGATGCCCATGCGCTCGTCCGCGGCGATGACACGCGTCTGCCCGGAAGCACGTCACTGTTGCACTTGAGTCCTACTGCCGTGGACTGGACACCATCCAGCACGCGGCGCGCGCCTTCGAGCGCGACGGCAGGCGCAAGCCCGAGATTTCAATCCGTGCCCGTCGTGCGACGAGGTCTCAGCCGCCGGCCGCAGTCAGGGTACGGCGTTCGTCTTCGGCCGCGGCCGAGTCGTCATCATTGGTGAAATGGGTGCGTTGGTTGACTACTCGGTGCCCGGCATGCAGAACCGCCAGTTCGCGCTCAACATCGTCCGCTGGCTGAATCGCGAGCTATAACGATCCGATCGCGAACCATTTCTCACCGATCTCGACATCGAACATGGACGCCATCGACCATCGACGATCTTCGCGTGGAGACGCCGCGTCTCATCCTCCGTCCGCCTCGCCTGGAAGATCTCGATCCCTGGGCCGCGATGATGGCGGACCCGGAGACGGCGCGGTTCATCGGCGGCACAGTTCCGCGCGCACTCACGTGGCGCATGATCATGACGATGATCGGCGCGTGGCATGCGACCGGTTTCGCCATGTTCTCGGTCATCGAGAAAGCCACGGGCCGCTGGATCGGCCGCGTTGGACCGTGGATGCCCGAAGGATGGCCAGGCAGCGAGATCGGCTGGGCCGTCGTCAGAGAGTGCTGGGGTCGTGGGTTCGCCACCGAGGCGGCGGCCGCAAGCATCGACTGGGCTTTCGATCATCTGGGCTGGATCCAGGTTATCCACTCGATTGCACCAGACAATACAGCCTCACAGCATGTCGCGCGGAAGCTCGATTCACGCTACGTCGGCCCTGGACAACTGCCGGCGCCTTACGAGCATGACCAGGTCGATATCTGGGGACAGACGCGCGATGAGTGGCGCACGCGCCATCATCGCGCGAGGTGACGGGGCGTCAGCGCATAGGCTCATCAGCGGCGATGATAGACGCGACCCAAATCACGCGTGGAGTTCGCTAGTAGGACACGGAAAGCGGTTCGAGAATTCGTCCGGTGCTGTCGCCGAACTGCTCGAGGCGCACGCCGCCGCTGTCCATGATCGTCAGCAACAAGTTGGCCATCGGTGTGTCCGCCTTGTACTGGAGATGGCGACCCATCTTGAACTTGCCGCCGAGGCCGCCGGCCAGCAGTGTCGGCAGGTCCGAGTGGCGATGCATGTTGCCATCGCCCATGCCGCCGCCGTACAGCAGCAGCGACTGGTCGAGCACGGAGCCGTCGCCCTCGGGCATCGACTGCAGCTTCTCCAGGAAGTAGGCGAAGAGCTGCGACTGGTACACATCGATGCGCGCTTTCTTGGCGATCAGCTGCGGATCGTTGCGATGGTGCGAGACGCCGTGATGCTGCTCGGGTACGCCGATGCCTGGGAACGTCATCGTGCTCAGCTCGCGCGACATGATCATGCTGAACACGCGCGTGACGTCGGCCTGGAACGCCAGCGCCTGCAGGTCGAACATCAGCTTCGTGTGCGCGTCGAACGAGGACGGAATGTCCGTGGGCCGCTCCGGCAGCTCGATATCGACCGGCTGCGACTCCGCGTTCTGAATGCGTTGCTCCACCTCGCGCACCGAGTCGAGGTATTCACGCAGCTTGTTCTTGTCCCCGCGCCCCAGACTGCTGGCGACCCGGCTCGCCTCTTCGCGAACCGAATCCAGAATGCTTCCTTCCGAGCGGCTGAGCGCCAGACGCGCTTCTGAGCTCCCGCCGTCGCCGAAGAGCCGCTCGAAGAGCATGCGCGGATGCGACTCGGTGTTGTTCGGGGTCGTCTCGTTGCGCCATGAGACGGTGTTCACGTAGAAGCAGTCGCCTGAATCGCAGGAGCCCTGCGTCGGGAAGTCCACTGACATCTCGATCGACGGGACCCGTGAGGTCTTGCCAATCTCCCGCACGAGGAGCTGATCCACTGTGGTCGCCAGCTTGACCTCGACGCCCGGCTGGGCCCGGTCGTAGGCGTGCACGCCCGTCAGCCAGACAGCGGTCGCGCGCGGATGATCGCCGGTGCCATCACCGAACGTATCGGCCTGCAAGTGCGACAGGCCGCTGACCACCGAAATCTTGTCGCGGAGGTTCGCGAATGGCTGCAACGTCGGCGTCAGATCGAATCCGGCGCCAGTCGTGGCGGGCGTCCACAGGTTCTGGATGACGCCGTTGGCGATGTAGACGAAGCCGTAACGCGGCGTGGGCTTGAGCGCGCGCGCCGACAGCCCCGGCACCATCGCATCCAGGAATGGCAGCGCGATCGTGGTGCCCATGGCACGCAGGAACGTCCGCCGCGGCAGCGCCTTCTTGGTGACGAACATCACTCGCCTCCGGCCTCTCGCATCTGGAACGGTCGGCTCTTCACGACGCCGAGCACCAGCGACGCCAGCGTGTAGTTCGCGGGCTCCGCCGCGCGCATCACTGCTCGCACGGTGGGCGCGTCATAGTATTGCAGGTTCCGGCCGACCGCGTACATCAGCAGGCGCTGGACCGCCGTGCCGATGAACTGCTCCGGCTGGCGCAGCAATTCCTGCTTCAGTCCGCGAATTCCGTCGAATTTCGTCCCCTCGGGGAACACACCGGTCGCATCGATCGGCTGATCGCCGTCGCGCTCGCGCCACCGCCCGACGGCGTCGAAGTTTTCCATCGCGAAGCCAATCGGATCCATGCGGGCGTGGCAGCCTGCGCATGCCGGCGCCGCCCGGTGCTGGATCATCGCCTCGCGCAGCGTCAGCGGCTTGCCCGGCGACGTCTCTGTTTTCAGAGACGGGACGTCAGGCGGAGGAGGCGGCGGCGCCGCGGAGAGCAGGTTCTCGAGCACCCATTTGCCGCGCAGCACCGGCGACGTGCGCGTCGAGTACGAGGTGATCGTCAGTACACTCCCCTGCCCGAGCAACCCCCCACGAACGCTTCCTTCGGGGAACGTGACTCGCCGGAAATAACTCCCCTTGATATTCGCCACACCGTAGTGACGCGCGAGCCGCTCGTTCAGGAATGTGTAGTTGGCGCGCAGCAGATCGAGCACGCTCCGGTTCTCTTTGAACACACTAGCGATGAACAGCTCCGTCTCGCGCTGCATCGCGCTGCGCAACGTTTCGTCGAAATCGGCGAAGAGGATCTCGTCCGGTAGCTTTGCCGAGATGTCACGCAGGTACAGCCACTGGGCGGCGAAGTTCGTGACAAGCGACTCTGAGCGCGGATCCGCCAGCATCCGGCGCACCTGCTGCTCCAGCACCCTCGGATCTTTCAGCCGCCCCGCCGCGGCCGCGTCGAGCAACTCGTCGTCCGGGATGCTGCTCCAGATGAAGAAAGACAGCCGCGAGGCGAGCTCGACGTCGGAGATGCGATACGCCGAGCCGGCAGCTAGCGCCCTGCCCCGAGAGGAGTCGAGGGGCTCACGCTCGATGCGGAAGAGGAACTGCGAGCTGACGAGCAGCCGCTCGAGCGCGCGCTGAATTCCGAGGTCGAAGCTGCCTTCCTTGCGCCCGCGCTCGTAGAACGGCAGCAGGTCTCGGATGTCCGTCTCGTTCGCCGGGCGACGATACGCACGGCGCGCCAGCGTTGAAAGAATCCGGCGTGCACAGGGAGCCTCGTCGGCTACGGAGGCGGGACGGCAGACGAAGATCCGCCGCCGACTTGGCGAATCGCCGGAACCAGTGACGTTGTAGGGACCGCTGATCGTCACGCTGTTGATTGCCGGCTGCGTGCCGCGGCTGCGCATCCGCGGGCGGAGCGTCGCCTCGTCGCGCGCCTCGCTGCGCTGCACGAACGCAACACCGATCAATTTCGGACCGGCCTTCAGCGTGAGCGGAAACTCCAGCGGACCAACCGCAGCGTTTCGACCACGACCTCCGGCACGTCCGCCACCAGCAGCTCCTGCATCCACCGGCCCTGCTCCTCTGCCAGGCACCGCCGGCCGAGCAAGCGAAGGAGGCGTGGCATCGGGATCTGCCGGATCGGGCTGACCAGGCGGGGCATCGACAGCAGGAGCCCCACGTCCGCTGCTACCGAGCGACCGCAGTGCGGCACGTTCGCCGTCGACCAGGATCTCCAGGTCGTGACCCTGCGCGGCGCCCACGTCCACCCGGACGATGTACATGCCGTCCACGGGGAACTCGCTCCGCACCGCGATGCCGCCGCGGGTACCGAATGGCAGTTCGTCAACGCGCTCGTCCTGCGGATGTTCAGGGTCGAGGCGATGGATGTTGACCATCACCGGCATCGCCGGATCGCCAATGGCGAGGCGACTGATTTTCCGCGCAGCGTCGAGATAACGCTCCAGATTGCTCGGCGAGATGAACAGCAGGTCGGCGATGTTGTCGAAGCCGCTGCTGATGTTGTCCGGCGGCAGCAGGTAGTCGATGCTGACCTCACGCGGCAGCGATTCGAGGGCGAGCAGATCGCGGACGGCATTTTGATATTCGGTGCGGCTGAGGCGATGCGTCAGCGGCAGCTTGCCGAGATGAGGAGTCGCGGCCTCCGCGCGATCCAGCTCCGTTTCGAGGAACGTGGCGACGCGGTCATAGCTCGCGGCATCCGGGCGCGGCGCACCAGGTGGCGGCATCGACTGCGTCCGCAGCTTGCGCACGACGTTCTCCCAACGGTCTGCACCGGCACTGACATTCGCCACCGCTGCTGGATCGATGACGAAGCCGCCGCTCTTCAGCCTTTCGTTGTGACACGTGACGCAGTACCTGCTTTAGAAGCGCCGCCGATGCCGTGGCAGCCGCCGGCTGTACCTGTGCGACGACGGTGTCGGCGCGCCATAGGCCGGTCAGAATCAGCACACCAGTCGCTGCCAGAAGTACGTAGTGTCCGGCTTTCCTGGGCGCCATAGCGCTTCGCGCCAAGGCGGCAGCCGGACGCACGCGCAAACCTCGATATGCCATTCAGAATACGGGGGTATATTACCCCCCGTAGGGATGGACGGAGTGCATATGAGGTTTCGCGGCTGGCTCTACGTTGTCGCCATCAGCTGCATCGCGGCGATGATTTCCGTCTTGGCCGAGCCTGCGGCGCCGAAGCCGGCAGGCGAAGGCGGGCCACTGGTTGACGCGGTCAAGAAACAGGACCTCCAGGCGGTTCGCGCGCTGCTGAAACAAAAGGTCAGCATCAACGCCACCGAGGCGGACGGCTTCACCGCGCTCCATTGGGCCGCGCAGCGAAACGACATTCAGCTCGTCGAGCTCCTGCTCGGGGCTGGCGCCAACGCTACAGCATCGACGCGCTACAACATCACGCCGCTGTATCTGGCGGCAATGAACGGCAATGCCGCGATGATCGAGCGCCTGCTCGATGCCGGCGCGGACGCGAACGGCACCGCGGAGGAAGGTCAGACGATGCTGATGTCCGCAGCGCTGTCGGGAAAGGCAGACGCGGTCAGGTTGCTGCTGACGCGCGGCGCGAAGATCGATACGAAGGAACCCTACAAAGGCCAGACCGCGTTGATGTGGGCCGCGGCTGAAGGCAACACCGCCGCGGTCGATGTGCTCCTTGAAGCGGGCGCTGACCTCACGCTGAAATCCAACGGCGGCTTCACGCCGTTGCTGTTTGCCGTTCGCAACGCGCACATCCAGACGGCCGCTGCGCTCTTGAAACGCGGCGCCGACGTCAACGACGTTGCGCCGGACGGATCGAGCGCGCTGAGCATGGCTGCGGTCAATGCCTACTTCGAGCTTGCGTCGGTGCTGCTCGAGCATGGCGCGAATCCAAACCTGCCCGATCCGCGCGCGTCGCCCCTCCACACCATCGCGTGGCTGCGCAAGCCGGGCGCCGACGGGGCCGCCGGCGTCGGCAACACGCCGGTCGGTACACCGCAGCAGACCGGAAACGTCACGGCGATTCAACTCGCCAGAACACTCCTCCAGCACGGCGCCAATCCGAACACGCGCGTGGAATGGAACGAGCCGCGCTTCGGCAAAGAGGGTGGGACCGCACGCAACCCACCGAACATCCGGCTGGGTCGTCACCTTCTCAGCTACCGGGGCGCAACACCGTTCTACGTCGCCGCGAAGAACGGCGACATCGAGTTGATGCGGCTGCTCGTCGAGTTCAAGGCGGACCCGACGATCACGACGTTGACGGGGGTGACGCCCTTGATGGTGGCAGCGGGTCTGGATAGCTGGGAAGGTGAGACACCCGGTCCGTTTACGGGAGTGCCCGAAGCAGAGCGGCTCGAGGCGGTGAAGTTCGCAGTGTCGCTCGGCGCCGATGTCAACGCGCGCGCGACCTTCGGCGACTACCCGATGGAAGGCGACGTCGAGTACACCCTCCTCTACTACCCGCATAACATCGACGCGCTGCTCGATCTCGGCGTCGGCGATCCGCGCTGGAACGGCAGCACGCCGCTCATCGGCGCCATCATGTCGAACCAGCCGTCAATCGTGCAGTACCTCGTGGATCAGGGCGCCGACGTGCGCGCGAAGACGACGCTGGGGTGGACACCGCTGAACGTTGCTGAAGGTGTCTTCTGCTGCAATGCGAAGAAGGAGTTCCCGACGGCAGCGGCGATCATCCGCAAAGCGCTGGGCGAACCGGCGCCTTGATCGCCCAGAATCAGTCGTCCATCAGCTCGAAATCAGCCTTCGTGGCCCCGCAGTCCGGGCACACCCAATCCTCGGGGATGGCCTCGAATGGGGTCGATGCCGCGCGCGAGCGTTACTCCCACCCGCCGTTGCGTTTCTCCACCGGCAAGATCCGCATGAACGCTTCCACGGCGTGGATCTGGCCGTCGTAGACCTTGAACATCTCCCACACCGTCAGCTGATCTCCGCCGCGCTCGCGCACGCCCCAGGCCATGCGCAGCCACACGATGCCCATGCGCTCGTCCGCGGCGATGACACGCGTCTGGGCATCACCGAGGCGCTCGAAGATCGCGAGCGACTGCGTGGAGATGTTCTGGCAGCCGGGGGCGAACTTGCACTCCGGACCGGCCATCACCTGGCCGTTCTCGTAGCGATAGGCGCCAGGCGCGAAGGGTGCGTTCACGGCGGCAAAGGTTTTCGCGGCGGTGAGACCTTCCGGGTACTTCAGCGCTGCTTTGATTGCCGCGTCGCGTGTTGCGAGCTGCTCGGGACGCGGCGCGTAGTTCATCACTGCGCTCGGCGCGCTCAGGCCATCGATGTTGAAGATGAGACCTTCCCCCCGGCTGCGTGTGGCCACCAGCTCGATTTCGGTCACCTTGTCGGCCACCACCTTCAGTCGCACGACCAACAGCACGGGCGCCCCAGTCTCCTCCACCATGACATGGGCGCCCGCCACGCCGGCACGCTCGTCGATGATGTCCTGGCGGAAGCCGCGCAGGCGCGTCACCGTACCGACGAGACCGACCTTCGCGAGCGGCTTCTCGACGGCATCCTCGGTCACGCGAAGCGTGTCGGCCACAGGCAGGCCGCTGACGTCGTGCTTCACCAGCGCGTAGAGCACCTGCGTGACCTTGCCGCGCAGGCATTCGCGGTCACAGGTGCTGGAAGCAAGTTGCGCTGCGTTCGCGGCGGCACCCCACGAGCAACAGACCAGCAGCGGTCCAACTATCATCCTCTTCATCGTCATTCCTCTCGATTGCAGGATATCCTTTTCCCGTGTTTGCGCTCGCGCTTCTGGTCGGCATCGTCGCTGGTCTGCGTACCTTCACCGCGCCGGCGGCAATCAGCTGGGCCGCGTGGTCGGGGCGCCTGGCCCTGGAAGGCAGCCGGCTCGCCATTCTCGGGTACACCTGGACCCCGTGGATCTTCACGCTCCTCGCCATCGGCGAGTTCATCGGCGATCAACTGCCGTCGACGCCCAGCCGCACAGTGCCGATGCAGTTCGGCGCCCGGCTGCTGAGCGGCGCGATCTGCGGTGCAGCGATTGGATCGTCGCATGGCGCCATGCTCGGCGGGCTGCTCGCCGGCATCGCGGGCGCGGTCATCGGCACTCTCGGCGGACATGCCTTCCGCCGGCGCCTGGCCGCAGTGCTCAAGAAGGATCTGCCCGCCGCTCTCATCGAAGATGCGATCGCCATCGGCGGCGCGTGGTTCATCGTCCATTCTGTGTGAGAGCCTTCGACGAATCGTTACGAGCAGCGACTGCAACCGCGTGTACCATGCTTCGACAGCCGAATCTGCCCAAGGCGACCTCGGTTGGTGTTTCACGTTGTCTTCAAGAGGAGTCGTGAATGGCAAAGAAGAATGGCGCCCCCACCAAGTCGGACGTCGTGGCTCAGATCTGCAAGGACGCCGAGCTGTCCCGTAAGCAGGTCGCCGCCGTGTTCGAGTCACTGAATGGCATCATCAAGAGGAGCCTCCGTGGCCCCGGTATGTTCACGTTACCCGGCCTGCTGAAGATGAAGGTCGTCAAGAAGCCCGCCACGAAGGCGCGTGAAGGCATCAATCCTTTCACCAAAGAAAAGATGATGTTCAAGGCGAAGCCGGCGTCGAAGAAGGTTCGCATCGCGCCTCTGAAGACACTCAAGGCCCTGGTGAACTGAGACGCTCGCGCGAAGAGCGGCCTGTTAGCGGCACTGACAATTTGTTTCAGCCGCTGCGGACAATTACTGTCAACGACGACAGGCGACGTGGGGACCGCGGCCGATGTCCCTGTCACGTGCATATCGTTGACCCTGCAGATACTTCCCGGGCGCTACACATGTATGCACAGGTCGTGTTTGCTGTGGCACCGTTGTTGCCCTCAGAAGACCCTGCTATATGCTGCGCGTTGTTCTTCTTGGGGGCGGGCGGCCACGGATCTGCTCGAGCGACGGATTCACTCTGCTCGATACGATCTTCGTCGTGGCGCTCATTGGACTCCTGTCGGCGATCGCGGTCCCGGGCCTCCTTCGCAGTCGGGCGGCGGCGAACGAGACAGCTACGCTTGCGACAATGCGGGTGGTGCATACCGGGGAGTTGTCCTACGCCCTCTCGTGCGGCGCCGGCCTTTGGGCGGCGAACTTTCCGGCGCTTGCGGACCCGGCGGGTGTCAGCGGTTTTCTCCAGCCCGATCTGACCGCATCCGCGACACCGCTCAAGAGCGGTTACACATACACGCTTCAACCAGGGCCCCTCGGCCTCTCTGCGGTGACCGACTGCAACGGCAATCCGGTCTCACTCGACTACTACGTCACCGCGGTGCCCCTCGACGTCGGCAATACCGGCAGCCGCGCGTTTGGCAGCAATGAGGGGCACGTGATCTGGCAGGATACGACTGGCGTCGCGCCCACGGAGCCGTTCACGGCCGCAGGGACCGTGACCCCAATTCAGTAGCCGACTCGCCTCCCCTTGGCGAGCGACTGAACCTGCCTGCTATCCGGCATCAGAAGACCTTGCGGCGGAGTTTTCGGACGATGCGCCGGCGTCAAGCGAGCGTGACATCCCCGACGTTGGGAACCCAATGGCCTGCGGCGCGCTTCTGCTGATACCGCCGCACGAGTTCCGCCGCAAGCACGGCGCTGATCTCTCCCCGCTCGAAGAACGTGTGGTAGCGATCGTCTGCCAACGCACCCCGGGCTGCCTGGCTGGCGCGGTACGCCAACTGTCGCGCGGCGGTGAAACGCGTCGCCGGCAGCGCGTCCCCGGTCGAGCCCGGTGTTTCGAGCCAGTTGCCGGGATTGGCGGCGAGCTCGGACGCCAGCAGCTCCGTGAGCTTTCCTTCAGTCGAATCGAAGTCGGTCTTCGGGAATGTGACCTTCCCGACCGTCACCTCGTGGTCGTTCTCCCAGGCCTTCGTGAGATCGTCGAGTGACGTGTCGCGGTCGTTGAGATAGGGAATCCACCGCAGCTCGAACTCGAGCGGGCCGGTACTCTGGCGCGCGTGCCAGTCCTCAGTTAAATGGGTGGGACCACGCGAAGCGCCTGCGAGCGGCCGCACCTCGAGACCGGGTGCGAACGTGAACTTGCCGAGGACGTTGCGCGCCCGCACGATGCCGGTCCAGTACCTGCTGATAGGCGCTCGACGAGCGCACGGTGCGGAATGTCTGCCCGGTCACATGCAGTGCGATCGCAGGAGCCCTGAGACGTGCGTGCCTCGCCAGGCCCGCCAACAGAAGCGCCTGAGACCCAAGCTGGTCATCAGCGCTCGCAGAGTCCGCGGTCGCCTTCAGGAGCGCGAGGAACTCTTCGGGTGTGTCGGTCGGCGACGTGGGGTCGTTGATGGTGACGAAATCGACGCGGCGGCCCTCGTTTGTGCGAAACGCCACCATGAGCCCGAGGAAGTCCGCGTTAGTTTCCGCGTGTGGACAGCCAAGGCCAGTTGACATCCGGCCGATACCAATCCTCGGCTGTGACGAACGCTGGAAGATGCCGAGGCCATCCAGTTCTGCCGGCAACGTATCGGCGACGGTCAGCACGACCTTCGATCCCGCAAGCTGCATCTGATGCGCCGCGCGATCGGCCGTCGTCAACTGCGGATGATTCCGGACGAGCTTCTGCTGCACATCGGGAATCTGGTTCGCGATCTGCTCGAGGGCGCGCCTCTCCTCGGGCGCTGGATCGAAGAACGTCGCCATGAGAGCCGTCCTTTCGTCGAATGCTGAGACGACCCTAGTCTACGCGCGTGATGCAGGATGCTACCAATCAGATGCCCCCCGATTGATCTGGACCGGAACGGCGCACGCGGGCACAATCCTCCTTTCGACTCACCCCGTGCCCGACCGTCGACGAAAGGACAGATCATGCCGGGTCGCAGCTACGTCGCTGGAAATTTCCAACTGGTCCTCGATGGCGTGAAGTGTGGGTTCATCAAGTCGCTCGACGGCGGCGCCATCACCGCAGAAGTCGTCTCCGAAACCGTCGGCTCCTCCCACTTCTCGAAGAAACACATCAGCCGGATCAATTACACCCCCTACGTCGTGCAGTTCGGCATGTCGATGACGCGAGACCTGTACGACTGGATCAACTCATCGTTGACCGGCAAGGCGATCACGAAGGACGGCGCCGTCATCATGGCCGATGTCAATCTGATGGCCGTCAGTCAACGCGAGTTCTCCCGTGCGCTGATCACGGAGGTGAACTTCCCCGCCATGGATGGCACTTCCAAGGATGCGGCGTATTTCACGCTGACGTTCGCCCCCGAGTACACCAGGACGACCAAAGCATCGGGCAGAGTTTCCACTCCGGGCAGGACCGAACAGAAGCTCGGTCTGTCGTCGAATTTCCGGCTCGCTATCGACGGTCTCGACTGCTCGCGGGTCAGCCGCGTGGGCGCGATCACCATCAAGCAATCGATTGCCACCGACGACATCGGTGTTGAGCGCGACCCCCTGCGCGAACCCGGCAAGATCGAGTTCCCGAACCTCACGGTGACCATGTCGGAAATGTCCGCTCAGAGCTGGCTCGACTGGTTCGACGATTTCGTCGTGAACGGCAACAACGACGAGTCAAAGGAGAAGAGCGGTTCGATTTCACTGCTGGCGGCGAACCTGGTCGATGAACTGATGCGGATCGACCTGTTCAACCTCGGTATCTTCCGGATCGGGCCCGACAAAGCCGAAGCGAATTCGGATCAGATCGCGACGGTGACCGCGCATCTCTACTGCGAGCGCATGGAGCTGCACGCCGGAGGAGTGAAGCCGGCCATCCTTCGTGCGACCGGAGTCAAGACGAGGCGCGCGACGTCCCGCCGCCGCTCCCGACGATGAGGGAGCTGCTGTCAGGCTTTCGTAAGGTCGAACGTGATCTTCATCACCAGATCGCCGTCGGCCTCGAGCTCCTGAGTCGTGCGCAACGTCGAAAAGCCGCGAAGCGCCGTCACGAGCTTCTCCCTCGGGACCTCGCTGTCGTGCTCCGGATCGCCGTGCTTGCTGTCGGTCACCGTGGACATGACGCTCATCAGGCGATTCGCGGCGCTCTTCTTCCTGGATTTCTTCTTGAAGTTGTTCCAGAGCGTCTTCGGTGTGGCGTTCAGGCTGCCGTGATGCCCGACCTTGTAGACGTCCACATCCTCGAGATCCTTGAGGTTGTGAGTGAGCGCGTGTTCCCAGTTCTCCCACTGCGCATCGCCGGGAAACAACAGCTTCTTCGTACCCGCGGTGATCAGAAGGATGACGCTCGTGTTGTTCATGGCATCGTCCATCGCGCGGACGATGCGGAGGAGATGCTGGCCGCGTCCGCTGCGTAGCCGGCTCGCAAACCAGCGCGCCTGGATGGGAAAGGCGCCCCGCTTGTACACCGCGGCACCAGGGAACAGCGTGCCGTCGAGCGATGTCGCCATTCGTGCCGTCGCGGCACTCACGCCCCAGAAGCGGGCAAAGTGCCAGGTACTCGTCCTCGTTCCGTGGATTCTGATCGGCGACATCCTTCTTCTGGGCAATCGTTGGAGGACCCAGCACGTCGAACGTCACGCCTGGGAACAGCGTCTTCAGTGTCGGGAGCTTGCTGCCGTACTGGACATACGCAGCCTTGCCCTTCTTGCCCATCTTCGCGAGCTGCTTCACGGCAGACAGGTTCTTCACACCCTTCTCGCCGACGAAGTCCTCGCTGATGAACTTCACCTCGTTCTTGAGCAGCTTGGGAAGGTGCTCGGCCTCCTTCAGGCTCATCGCCGCGACATCCGTCATGCGATGCAGTGCGAGCCTCAGGGCATCGTTGGCAGCCAGCGCCAGCCCTTTTTTCGGGCCCTTCGAGTTCACGGGCGCGTCAAGCCTTTCCGTCCACGGCTGGATGACCAGCTCGGGCTTCAAGGCACCAATGAGATCGCCGGGAGCGTTGCCCTTGGCGTTGGTGGCGAACCCACTGATGTGATCAGTGTGGCGATGCGTCGCCACGACGGCGTGCAGCTGAGAACCGACCACGGCGGTGATGTCTTTGGCGATCGCCTTCATCAGGTCGTCGCCGGCGTTCGGCGGCTTCTGCGTGCACCCGAAGTCGATGAGCATGTGGCGATCGCCTGCGGTCCCCTTGTAGTGGAACGTCAGCAGGAAGCAATCACCAAAGCCAACGCCGTAGCACCGGAGCGTCAGTTCGTGCGGTGGAGTTATCGCCACGAATTCCGCTCCTTTCGGAACGCGGGCTGCTCGGGCCGCATGCCTTTGAGGTGCAGTCGCGCGAACCGCTCGGCGCCGAAGCGCGGCTGATCGAAGAAGCCGGACTCAACCAGATGCTTCAAGCGTCGGCCCTGTCTCTTCGGCTCGAGCACGTTGTTCCGGATGTGGTATTTGAGTGCGCCGAACTCATCGAACAGAAGCGCGCCGCCGCCCAGAAGCCGCACCACTGTTCGCGGAGACAATCCCCTGGGCAACGCGATGCCATGGGCCTTGCCAGGAATCTCGAGATTCGGCAACTCGTGTGCCCGCACGGTGAGGATCTGGATGTAGTCGGCAACGGTCTCACGCAGGGTGAACCCATCCTGGTCGACCCGCAGGCACGGCAGCACGTTGCAGACTTCGGTATACGCCTGCTCGCACAGGCCGAGCGTGACACGGTTGTCCCAGAGAAAACGGAAGACCTCGTCGCGATCGCGCTGCAAGGCCTCACGATGCACGAACGAGTAGTTCAGCGGTGGTGACGCCTTGACCTTCTTCGCCGTGCGCCCCGATACCGGCGCCTGCGCCACCGGTGGCCTCCAAAGACCCTTCGTGCCTTTGTAGGTGGAGGTCGGTTCGATCCCGAAGCTGCTGAATGCGTCCAGCATCGACTTGCGCATCTCGTACCGGCTGTCGTCGGGACGAATCTGAGTGTCCGATGTGACCAGTGCGCAGACATAGTCACCGAACTCGATGTCCGTCGTCGGCATGTAGTCCAGCGCGCGAATCGCCATGGTCAGCAGGCGCTCCGCGATGTCGGCGCCTTCCTCGATGACGCGGGTTTCGGGCAGTTGATTGCCGCTGTCGCGACCAAGCGTCGAGAGACGTGTCGTAAGAGCGGACAGAAATCCCTGCAGGAGGGCGGCGACGAGAACCTCGCCCCGACGGTGCTCTTCGCGATACTCGTCCTCGTCCAGCAGCGTGGGAGACGGCTTCAGCTCCACGGACCGGCGGAGGGATGAGCCGTGAATTCCCGAGAGTTCCTCGCCAAACTGCTCGCCGAGGCCCAGCAGGATGCCGCGCTTCAGGGCATTGACCGTGAGGTGGGCCAGCGACATCATGCCGGCCTTTCCTTTCGCCGCGGCCCTGGTGTTCGCAAGCGCGGTACGGACGGCGTATTCGACCACCGCGGGAATCGAGAAGACCGACAACAACGCCACAACGTCGGCAAAGCCTTCGTGAAACGCGGCCTGGTCCGGAGTTGACGGCTCCATGTAGCGTGGACGCAGACCGCCGAGCAGTGCGTGCGCGGTTTCGTGCGCAACGATGTCGTGTGACAGGCAGTTGAAGACCGTGGTCTCCTTGCCGGCTCCCTTGCCCGCTCGCTGCCCGGCGAAGTAGCCGAAGAGCAGCCCTTCATCCTTCGGGGAGTAGTACGCGTTGGCTTCCGCGAAGGCGTGCGGGGCAACTTTCAACTGATGGCCGCCGAACTCCCAGCTGACGCGCCGGCCAAGCGCACGCTCGAAATGCGAGAGCGTGCGCATGACGATGGCATAGACGTTCTGCGCGTGGAAGCGGGGATCGTACAGAAGGCGGGCGTTGAAGGCGTCGGGATCGGACGGGCCGTCCGCGAACGGGTCGAGCGGCTCGTCGATCGTCCCCATGCTCACGGGTTCGAGCGGGATGTACATCTGATGGAGGCTGGAGTCGTAGTCGATCACCTGCACGCGGTAGCCGTGCGGGCCGGCGCTCAGTTGCTCGTTCGGCACCAGGATCCGGGCAGTGACGATCTTGCCGTCCGGATGCCTCAGAGACGGATCCTGACCCAGAATGGTCAAGGGTCGCGAAGGTTGAAAGGTCATAGGGGCATCCTACGTCGGGTCTATCCCCTTCAGGCCGATGCTGGCGCAGGCCTGCAGGAGGTGCCTGTCGTTCGAATACACATGATCGAACCCCTCCTCCTTCGCGGTGACGAGGTGGAGAGCGTCCAAGGACCGCAAGAACACCGCCTTATCGAGTTGCACGAACAGTGACTGGACCTGTTGCAGCAGGGCTTCAGTCGGTGCAATCAATTTCCAGAGCCCGGCTTCCGTGTCGTGTGCGAACTGACCTTGCAACGCTCGGAAAACGCGCCGGTCCACGGCACCCTCTCGTAGTTTGCGGTGGAAGACGGCCGAGACTTCCGCGACGGCGATTCCGGACGTGACGACGATGCCCGCGTGCCGGGCCGCCCGACGCACCCCCTCGCGACCCGGTTCGTTCAGGTAGAACTTCGCTACCAGCGCGGAGTCGAAATAGACAGGAACGACCGCGGCCACGGTCCTCTATCGATCCCGGTCTTCGCCGATGATGTCTTGCACCGGCGTTCCTCCGACGGAACGGTCGAGCGCCGCGGCATATTTTTTCAAGGGCGTCCATCGGTCGAAGAGATTGACGGCTGGTGCCTCGGTGACCGGAGTCAGCGTGGCAATGGGGGTGTTGCGGTCTCGAACCAGAATCGAGCCGTACTTACGCGCGCTACGGACCCAGGACCCGGTGTTGCGATGCAGCTCCCGAATCGAGATCGCCTTCATGTGTGACATTGTCACACATCGACAGAAGTGGCGTCAAATCTGCCGCCCATTCGCTGGCGCCGGCGAACGAACCCACGTGTCCGTTGAGCGGGCGGACTCGCGAGGGATGACTTTCGCAGCTGGCTCGTTCGCAACGCCGCCTAAGTTCCTCTGTGCAAGAATGTCATCCGCGTGGACGCCGTGGCCTCGAGTCCTATCAGCGACTGAGATCGATATTCGAAAGGACGCCTGCTATGGGGTTGACCAGACGAAACGTACTGGCAGCGGGAGCTGCAGCAGCAGCAACAGCCGCCGTGCCGCAAGTATTTGCACAGCAATCGGGCACAGGAGGCACTGGCAAGATCTACGAGCGGGGCTCTGTTCGCATCTACTACGAGGAGGCTGGTTCCGGCTTCCCGCTGTTACTGCTTCCGGGCGGCGGATTGAATTCGACGATTGCCTTCTTCACCGGCAACTCGCCCTTCAATGCCATCGAAGAATTCAAGGGACAATATCGCTGCATCACGGCAGACCTGCGCAATGCCCCGGGCGGCCAGTCCACCGGCCCTGTCGAAGTCGATCGGCCGTGGGAATCTTACGCGGACGACCAACTCGGCCTGATGGATCATCTCAAGATCGACAAGTTCATGGTGATGGGTTTCTGCATCGGGGGTCCCTTCATCGGCAGTCTCTTGAAGCGCGCACCCGGTCGCATTCCCGCAGCCGTGATGGCGCAGCCCGTGGGCTGGCGTCCGGAGATGCGCGATCCGAAATACCCAGGCACATTCTGGAAGAGTTGGGGTCCGGCGCTGATTGCGAAGCGGCCCGAGATCACGATGCAGACGACCGACCAATTCACGACCAGGATGTTCGAAACCAACCCCGACTTCCTCTTCACCGTGACACGCGATTTCATTCGGAGTTGCCAGAACCCAATCCTGGTCTTGCCGGACGACGTCCCCGCGCACCCATTAGCCGTCGCCATGGAGTGCGCGATGCTCGCGCCCAAGAGCGAAGTGAGCATCTTCCCGTGGAAGGAACCGAAGGACCGAATCCCTCTGGCGGTGCGCCAGATTCATTCCTTCCTCAAGGCGCATCGGCCCGCTTAGTTGGTCCTTAGTCCCTTCGTGCTTGGTCCTTGGTCCGCGAGATCTCGTTCGCAGGTCTTGAGGTCGGGACAATAGAGCGGAGGCACACGCCCGCTCACCGGATTGCGATAGGCAAACCACATCGGCTTGATGTCCGGCCACACGATCGTGTCGCCGGGCAACGAACCATGATGGCGGAGCGGCATGGAGCTGCGCGGAACGTCGGGTGGAAAGTTCCTCAACGGCTCGATGGCGTTCTTCACCACGGGCCTCGGCACTGAAGCACTGGCCTTGCGCGCCCAACCGTCCTTGAAGCTCGGCGAACTGAAGTACGGCTGATCGGGCGCCATCACGTCGAGCTTCCAGATACCGTCTTCCAGCGTCGCCGCGTTGTTGGGATACATACCGTCGGAGAACCCCCGCGATGTCGGCGCCGCGTCGATGTGGAGAAGACGATGGCGCATCTTCGCTGACGTGCCGTCCGGCGCCACCTCGATCACCGGCTGCATCAGCCAGTGGCCCTGCGCCGCCTGGCGTGGCAACGCCGCGACGCCATCGTAGTTACGCTCGCACTCCTCTGCGTGATCGGGACCGACACAAAACGCGACGGCCGCTTTAGCACGCCAGCCGTCTTTGGCGAAGAGCTGCCCCAGCGCATGCCACTGCTGATCATCGATGTCATTACCCAACGCGTGGCTGATGTTGTCGACGGCGATATATGCGACCGAGTGAGAGAGACGGCGTCTCGCATCTACGATCGCCAACTGCATGTCACGCGGCGGATGCATCGCATCGCGAACGGCGACGAGCGGAGGGAGCAGTGCACCCACACCGGCGACTTTCGTGCCCGCGGGCAGTTGCACCGGCTTACCTGTCACGGGATGGTTGAGGAAGAAGTCCGGAACGACGCCGTCCGTGAGGGTACCTCGGTCTGCGGCGGGCGCCGGCCTGTCGGGCGCGTATTGACCGATCTCCGGTGCGGTCACCAGGCGACTCTTCGCCCAGCCCTGGTAGTAGTCGGTCGCCATGATCGGGAAGATGCGCATCTCGCGAATACGCCAGATGCCGTCGGTGCCCTTCGCGAATCGGTTCTCGATCACGTCGATGCCGAGCGACGCGGTGCCGGCGGTGTAGTCGCCGAGCATGTTGAACACGACACCGCGCGTGCGCGCCTCTCGGCCGCCCGACGAGACAGCAACGAGGAGGTTGGAGATCAGCCGATTGTTCATCTGACCGTAGCGCAGACCTTGTGGGCCAGATCGGTCGTGGAATCGTCGGATGCTCTCGACACCTTCGTAGATGCCCACGTCCGCTCGTTCGAGAACAGCGTCGCTGCTGAACAGATCGGTTGCGTCGTCCCACATCTTCCGATCGACGTAGTAGCCGTACGCGTTCTGCAGATTGGCGACCTCGTCTTCGTCGTTCATCGCTTGAATGCGACGGTCGAGCGCGGCGAGTGTGTCTGACGTTGTACCGGTGATCTTCGGGATCGTCATCCCGTCCGGAATCGGCGGGATGGGAACGCCAGCCTCTGCCGATGTGTAGTGGAACGGAACGAGCGTGACGTCGCGACCGCCAGTGTCCCACCCGGTTTCATAAGGACCGGCGGTCTGCAGGTGGTAGTCGAGGCGCGAGATCTTCCAGACTCCGCCCTCCTTCACGTACTCGGTTTGGCTGATGCCCTGCTCCCAGCGTGCGTTTCCGCCCAGTTGTCCGATCATCGAGAACTCGCGCCAGCGGCCTTTGGCGGTCTTACCATCTGCTGACAAATTCAGGACTGGTGCGTCCTCGAGCATGGTGTGGAGGCCACCAGTCGGCAGACCCTCGCGGCCGCTGCCCCATGTCGTCAGGAGATGCCTGCGGATCGCATCGCGGCCCTTGAGGCGATCTGCACCGTAGACGGCTCCGGCGTCGCTGGTGAAGAGTGACGACATCTCGCTCCACAGGCCGAACTGCGCGAAGTGCGCGTAGGAGATTTGCAGTCGCTTGACGGCGCGGATATCTTCGGCGCGCTGGACCTCCAGGGAGAGTCTGGCGAGGTCGGCAGCCTCGTCCGCCGCGCGCATTGCGCGAGTGGGGTACGCGATCGCGACGGCGATCAGGATGAACGCGAATCGTGTTCTCATACGCGTGTCGCACAGCATAACGCCGGGGATTCCCATCCGGAAGGGAGGAAACAGTGAAGAAACATCTGTTTGCGATGGTGATGCTACTCGCCGGGTCTGCGTTCGCGCAGCAGCGCGCGCCCGAGATCTCCTTCACGTCGGTCCCCGACTACCCCAATCTTCCGGCGGGCATGAACTTCGGCGAGGTCCCGGGCGTGGCCGTCAACTCGAGCGGCCACGTGTTCGTTTTCTCGCGCTCGAACAGCGCGAACGGCCCCGCGTTTGGCGCCGCCGCGGCCCAGCTCTTCGAATTCGATCAGAAGGGCAACTTCGTGCGCGAGATCGGCAAGGGTCTCTATGCCTGGTCGGAGGCGCACAGTGTGCGCATCGATCGGAACGACAACATCTGGGCCATCGACAAGGGCTCGAACATGGTCGTGCGGTTCAATCCGCAGGGCCGCGTCGTGTGGGTGTTCGGGCGCAAACAGGAAGCGGCAGACGGCGCCGAGCCGCTCGGCCATCCAGATCCGCCGCTGCCGCCGGTGGACGGCAACTTCCGTCAGCCAACCGACATTGCGTGGGACTCACAGGGCAACACCTACATCACCGACGGGTATGTCAACTCGCGAGTCGCCAAGTACGACAAGAACGGCGACTGGGTGAGGTCATGGGGATCGAAGGGCACCGGCCCTGGCCAATTCGACATCCCGCATTCGATTGCCATCGACTTGCAGGACAACATCTATGTCGGCGATCGCACGAACCATCGCATCCAGGTGTTCGACACCGATGGCAACTTCAAGCGCCTGTTCTCGATCGACGTGCCACCCGATCCCACGTCACGCCCCGTCAACGGCCCGACCCCAACTGGCGAACGTCTCAAGGCGGCGATCGGCGCACCCAATTCGCTCTGCATGACGCCCGGGCCCACTCAGGTGCTCTTCGTGGGGGAATCGACATACCCTGGACGAATCTTCAAGGTTGCGCTCGACGGGACGGTGCTGGGAGTGATCGGCCGCTCGGGACGCAACCTCGGACAGTTCTCCGGTGCGCACGCGCTCGCGTGCCCCACGGAGCGTGAGCTGTACGTCGGCGAGACGTCGAATTGGCGGGTGCAGAAGCTGCTCTTACGCTGACATGCGATCGTCTGTTCGCGTCGTGCCGGGCACTAGCCTTGCGATCACTCGATCATTTTTCGAGTTGGCGATGTGCGCAGTTTGCCAATCACACGTGTCAACCGTTCACTGAATTGAGCAAGATCATTGAGAAGGTATTCTTGCTCAGAGAAGTGCAGCTCGTGAATCGTCCTGCGTGAGCTACTTCGTGGACCCCAATCCCTCCGCGCACGAGAACTCGCGTAACTCGTCGTTCGGCGGCGACACTTTCCGATACGTACGAACCGACGTAAAGGGTTCGACCAGCGCTTTCGGATCCGTGACCGTGATCCGATCCTCGAGGACACCAGGCGACGCGAACCTGATGCGCTCGCGCACGGTGAACTGATCGCTGTGCGGCGAGAACGTGTCGAACAGCGTGTCTTCGCGGATGGCCACGGTGTCCACGACCAGCGTGTCCCCTTCCCAATGCCCCGTGGAATACCCGGCGAACGTCGGATCGTCGAGGACTTTCTGCGCCGGCTTGCGGCCGTCGAGAAAGATGCGGCGATACACGTCGTTCAGCTCGCCGTACATGGTGATCTTGTCTTTCGTGTGTTGAATTTCCATGCCGTAGGTCATCGACATCATGTTGGGCATGCCGGCAGAGAGACACCTGGCATTCGGATCGAATTCATCCGATCCGGCCATGCGCGACTTCCGGATGACTTCCCATTTGGCCAGGTACTCGGGTGTCAGCTTCGGCGCGTTGTCGGGCCGGCCCGCACGTCCATCGAGAACCAACACAGGTCGCGGCGGCGGCACCTCCCCGCGAGTCCCCGCTGCCGGCGGAGGCGCCGCGGCGCGGCCGCCCCTCGCCTGACCAAACGGGTCGATCGGAGAGTACACGCCGGTGAAGTCCGGCGGGGCCGTTCCTTGCGCGCGAAGCGACGCCGTCGATACGAACAGCAGGCACAGCAGTGCCGAAGAAATCAGAACAACGGTCTTCGACATGATGTTCTCCTTCACGATCACTGCGCCGCCGGCGGCGCCGGCTCGCCGACCACGGTGCCATCAGCGCGCCTGACGCGCGTGAGGAGGCCGGTGCGGCTGCCGTCCTTGGCCGGGCTGAAATCTACTGTAATCGTCTCGCCGCTTTTGAGGGTGCTCTTCGACCAGCCGGCGCGGACCAACTGGCCAGGTGTACGGCCCTCGATCGACCACGTCACCTTGCCGCCGTTGCCGTCGTCGACCGATAGAATGATCCACACGTGCGGGTTCGTCCACTTCCACTCCATGACTGTGCCTGTGAGCACCGTCACTTTGTCGCCGTCGAACGCCGAGTTGCTGTGGTGCGCGAGGGCCGATGTCGCCACCAGCAGCACCGCGATGACACACGAACCGATTCTCATATGTGATCCTCCGCGATGGCGCCGTGACATTAGCACGCTCAGAGGTCCGAGGACGAAGGGCAAAGCGACGACGCGGGTATCGCCGGCGACACCGTTCTCGATCGGCTCGGCAGCGCCTTTGAGCCAACAGCTAGCAGTGTTTCGAAAGTGAGAGTCGTCTCGAAGCCGGGCTGGAGGATGTTCAACCGATCGCCGTGTGCCTGCCGCTGCCAGGCCGGTGTTGAAGTCGGGGCTGTGCCCCCTCTTCTTCAGCGGAAGTGCGACTACGGAGTCTTTGGCCGCGCCTTGTCCTGCTTCCTTTGTTCGTCTTGTTTCTGTTTGTTGATTTGCTGTTGTTTGTTCTTTTCCTTGTCCTTCTTGCCACCCTTGTCTCCCATACTCGCTCCTTTCACCCAACTCAATAACGTTGATCGCCAACCGCGGGCGGGCGACGACACCGGTTCCGTTCAGACCTCGAGTCCCTAAGGGACGATGGGGCGCTCAAAGGTAACGGTTCGTGCCAGGAGATTCGGTGTGGCCGTCCTGCCTGCGAGGATCCAGGCATCTGCACACGCCGTCGTGTTGGCGTCACTGTCCGTGCTCGTCCACCACTCCTGCTGGGCGCGCGCGGAAGGTGGTAGCGGACCGCCCGTGAGGTCCTCGAGTTGGGCAAAGGTAAGAACGACGCTGTCGGCGTACCGATTCACCAGGTATTTGTGAAGCGGCACGTACTTGCTAGGGACTTCGCCGGCCCGGCTAGACACTCTACCCGTCTGCCGCTCTGCCGCGTCGCCTGCCACAACAGGACGAGCAGTCAACTGTAGTCGCCTGACCCATTTCCACATGACGCTCTCATTTCTGGTCCCACTTCGGGCATGAGCATCGTAGCGGGCCCGCGTCCCAGGAGATGTCTCGTTCTGTACAGCCAGCGTGTCTCAGTACGTGTACCTTCAGTGACGTCTCGTCGTTCCTTCTGTCCACACCGGCCCCCGCTGGCGATCACCGCCCCCGTTTCAACGACAAGACCTGGGAGTCACATGAGAGTCACACCACTGCACGACCGTCTCATCATTCAGCGTCTCGACGAAGGTGAACAAACCATTGGCAGCATCATCGTGCCCGATTCCGCCAAAGAAAAGCCGCAGCGCGGCAAGGTGTTCGCCGTCGGGCTGGGCAAGGTCAGGGAAGACGGGAGCCGCCAACCGCCTGACGTGAAAGACGGCGACACGATCCTGTTCGGGAAGTACTCGGGTCAGGAAATCAAAATCGACGGCGAGGATTACCTCATCATGCGTGAGGACGAAGTGCTCGCAATCATCGACACCAAGTAGGACTGGCACAACATGGCAAAACAAATCATTTACGGCGAGCACGCCCGCGGTGCCATCCTGCGCGGGATCAACCAACTGGCGAACGCGGTCAAAGTCACCCTCGGCCCGAAGGGACGCAACGTCATCCTCGACAAGAAATTCGGCTCTCCCACCATCACCAAGGACGGCGTCACGGTGGCGCGAGAGATCGACCTCAGGGACTCGCTCGAGAACATGGGCGCGCAGATGGTCCGCGAGGTGGCGAGCAAGACGTCGGACACCGCCGGAGACGGTACGACGACGGCCACAGTGCTGGCGCAGGCCATCTATCGTGAAGGCGCGAAGAACGTGGTCGCAGGCGCTAACCCGATGGAGTTGAAGCGCGGCATCGACAAGGCGGTCGACGTCGTCGTCGAGGAAATCAAGAAGATGTCGCGCCCGGTGTCGGGCAACATGGTCGCGCAAGTGGGCATGATCTCCGCCAACGGCGACCAGGCAATCGGCACCATCATCGCGGATGCGATGCAGAAGGTCGGCAAGGACGGCGTGATCACGGTTGAGGAAGCCAAGACGCTCGAGACCTCGCTCGACATCGTCGAGGGTATGCAATTCGATCGCGGGTATCTCTCGGCGTATTTCGTGACCGATCCCGAACGCATGGAAGTCGTACTCGAGAATCCCGTGATTCTCATACACGAGAAGAAGATCTCGTCGATGCAGGATCTGCTCCCGATCCTGGAGCAGGTCGCGAAGCTTCGCCAGCCGCTCCTCATCATCGCCGAAGACATCGAGGGCGATGCGCTCGCCACGCTCGTCGTCAACAAACTGCGGGGCACGCTGAACGTTGCTGCGGTGAAAGCGCCCGGCTTCGGTGACCGTCGCAAGGCGATGCTGGACGACATCGCGACCCTCACCGGCGGTCGCGCGATCACTGAAGACCTCGGGATCAAGCTGGCAAGCATCACGGTCACGGATCTCGGCAAGGCCAAGAAAATCACGATCGACAAGGACAACACGACGATTATCGAAGGTGCGGGTACATCCGCGGCGATCGAGGGCCGGGTGAAACAGATCCGTGCGCAGGTCGAGGACACGACCTCGGACTACGACCGCGAGAAGCTGCAGGAGCGACTGGCGAAGCTCGTGGGCGGTGTCGCGATCATCAAGGTTGGTGCGGCAACCGAGACCGAGATGAAGGAGAAGAAGGCGCGCGTCGAGGACGCGATGCACGCGACCAAGGCGGCCGTCGAGGAGGGCATCGTGGCCGGCGGCGGCGTTGCACTCCTGCGCGCAGGCAAGGCACTTGATGGTCTCGTGCTCACTGGCGACGAACTGGTCGGTCTCCAAATCGTCCGTCGGGCGATCGAGGAGCCGATGCGACACATTGCGACGAACGCCGGCGCCGAGGGATCGATCGTCGTATCGAAGGTCCGGGAGATGACTGGGGACGAAGGCTTCAATGCGGCCACAGAAACGTACGAAGACCTGGTGAAGGCCGGCGTCATCGATCCGGCGAAGGTAGTCCGAAGCGCGTTGCAGAACGCGTCGTCGATTGCGTCGCTCCTGCTCACCACGGAAGCGCTCATCTCAGAGATCCCGGAGGCAAAGCCTGACGCCAGCATGGCGCATGCCGGTCCTGGCGGTGGCATGGGCGACATGTACTAGACGAACGCTAGCGACGTCGCCCTCTCACTGGAGATGGATGAGATGCTGCTTGAACGCGCGACCGACGACCGGACGAAAAACACCGACGCCGCGGATCTTCTCCGAATGGATGATGACGGCGGGATGCGCCCCGGGACTGGAGGCCCGCATCCCACTGCATCATCCGGTCACGTTGGAGGAGCCGACTGGGGCATACGGCCGGGAACGATTCCCGGCGAGCGCGAGCCTGGTCCGCAAGTACGGTTGGGAGGGCCCTCCACCAGCATCCCGATTCTTTCTGACTGGCCGATGTCTGCTGCCACGATTGCCGATCGTCGGCGAGAAGGAGGCGGAGCTCCGACGCGGCGGCGGCGGGCGAGCGCAGAATCAGGCTGGAGGCGGACATGGCGGACGCTGCGCGGGTTGATCATCCCCGCGCCTCTACCCTGACGCCTGCTCCACTGCCGGCCGCTGGAAGTTGAAGGTCAGGCAACGGACGCGCCGTAAACAGATACCGACAGGGCCGGGCGATCCACCGAGCCCATCGGTTCGCGCGGTTCACCCGTGCACTGTCAGTGGCGATCCCGGTGTTGGCGTACATCTGCCGGTACAGCTTCGAGAGCAAGACGAACGCGATTCGAGCCCGGATGCTCTCCGCCACCTGCGACCGCGCCCAGATGCGCCGCAGACTGTAGAAGTGGTCCCAAACGGCCTGCGTCCTCGCACGAATCTCGTCGGGGGACATCACGGGATGAGGCGCGTACACCTTGGGACGCTGATCCTGCGGGATCAACCAGTGCCGTGTCACCGGGATGTCTCCAATGCGGGCCGCGTTGTTACCCAGACTCTTTTCCCAGGCGGCGAAGTCAACTGTGCCAGGGTAAGGAGTGAGCATCACGAACTGCGCAAATGCCACCCCGGCGCGATCGGCGATGTCGGCCGTTGCCGCAAACGTGGACGGGCGATCGCTCGGAAGCCCGAAGATAAATGACCCGAGCACACCCACCCCGTGATCGCGGAAGGTGCGGAGGCGAGTCACCAGCGCCTCGCCGACGTCGTTGAAGCCCTTGTAGACGTCCTTCAAGCCTTCGGGCGTGACCGCTTCGACACCAACGAGTGCCCCCTTGATGTTCGCCCGCCGCATCGCATCCAGGAACGCCACGTCTTCGGCGGCTTCCATCGTGATCTGTGTGAAGAACACCATGTCCGACGGCAGCTGCGCCAGCCGCTCCATCAACTCGAATCGCTCCGCGCGCAGTGCCCGCAGCTGCTCCACCCGCGCCACATTGTGCTGGCGCTCCGCCATTGCAATGTCAGCCAGGGCTACCGGGTAGAAGTTGTCATCGGCGAGGGCCACGAACCGGAAGCCGCGGCGGCGGAGCTCCACGATTTCTTCGATGACGACATCCACGCGACGCTGTCGCGGCTTCTGGCCATCGGTGCGCCACACCGAACAGAACGAGCAATGCTTCGGGCAGCCGCGCACGGTCTGGACCGAGCCCCACATGTAACGCCCCTTCGGCAAGAGCTCCCACCGAGCGGGGGCGAAGTGGTCGGCATCGACCTGGCCGGCCTCATAGATCCTCTGTAACGTACCGCTCACCGCATCGTCGAGCACACGCGCCCAGACGACATCGCCGTCCCCTTTGACGACGGCGTGTGCGCCGCCTAGATCGAGTGCCTCGTCGGGGTACAGCGTGGCGTGGATGCCGCCATAGATGACGACGGCCCCGCGGGCTCTCGCGAGCGTACCGATCTCGTATCCGCGAAGGGCATTGCCGGTGTGAATGCCGATTCCGACGATATCGCCGGCTCGAACGGCGTCGACCGCGAATGGCTCGAGGGTTTCGTCTGTGATCTGCGGGCGCCCATACGATGCCGGAGTCGCCGAGGCGAGGACGAAGAGCCATCGAGGCGTGATCACGCCAACACCGAATGAAAGGTGACTGGGATTCACCAGATGAACCGTCGTGGCGCCCGCCACCACCCGCGGTGAGGGACCGGCACGGGTCGCGGCGTCAACGGAATTGAGGGAGGACCGCCACTGCAGCCGGGCTTCAGCCAGCGCCTCCCCCGGGGCGTGCTCCGTCATCGGGAGGACACCTGCTTCTGTATATTGATCTCGCATCGGGTGATGTGAATTTACACAAGCTGTGAAGCACCGCGCTGTGCAAGATGGTACACAGGCCAACTACGCCAAAATAGCGGCCCGGTAGATAGTGGCGCGGGTTCAATCAGTCGTGGAGGACGACGCTCAACAGTGAGTTGTTGATTTTGATGGGGAGCTCACCGCTGTACTCGATGAAGCCCAGCCTTTTGAACTTGTTCAGGAAGAAGTTCACGCGCGAACGCGTGGTGCCGACCATCTCGGCGAGCGTATCTTGCGAAATCTTCGGCACCATGCGAACCGGTACGGCCTGCTTCCCGTAGCGTGCGAGCAGGAGCAGCGTACGCGCCAGCCGTTTCTCGCTGGAGTTGAAGAGCTGATCGATCAGGTCCTCTTCGATTCGGATGTTGCGGGTCAGCATGTGCAAGATGAATCGATCGGACATGGTGCTCTGCCTGTGCAGCAGCTCCGTCATCTGTCGTTTGCGGAGCCGCAGGATGGCGCTCGGTGTGATCGCCGTGGCGCTCCCCGTCCGAAGCGTTTGACCCGCCAGGCACCCCTCGCCGAAGAAGTCCCCCGGGCCCAGCATCGCCACCACGGCTTCCCTACCGGTCTTCGATAGCACCGACAGCTTCACGCCGCCGGACTGGATGTACAGCACGTGCTCGCACGTCTCGCCCTGCGCGAAGATGGCCTCGCCCCGTCCATATTTCACGACGGTCTTGGCGACTCCGACCGAATCGAGAAATGCCTGTGCGTTGAACTCAGGCAAGATCGCTGCCGCCTTCGCGGCCTTTGGCTTTGCCACTTTCACGGCGATGCCGTTACGCCGCTGTGTCTCCATGCATTCGATCGTGCCACGCGATCCTGTTGGAGACTGTTCACAACAGCACAGGCCCCGTATCCTGGTCGAATCGAACACTCGCTAGAAGACGTTCAACCGATCCGCCGTGTGCTTGCCGCTGCCAGGCCGGTCGTTGAAGTCGGGGCTGTGCGCGCGCGTGGCTTCGTCGTCTTCGGCCCGGGGCATGCGACCGGGTGATTGGGGGCTGATGCCAGGGAGCACGGGCGCATCCTCGTGCGTGACGTACCTCTGCTTCCTATCCTCGAGCCGCGGCGTGTCCGATCCGACGTTTCTCGCGAGCAGTTTGTGTGCGGTCGCCATGGGACATGATGCCAGAGGCAGGGCGTGACCGTCTGTTCTGGTACGCACACCATCGTCGCCGTTCGAATGCGCGCGGCAGCTCGACTCCTTCCAGTGTCCACGAGGATACAGAGAGATCACACCAACCAAATGAGATGTGACTCGCAACGGTATCGCTAACCGAACAACGGAGCGTCGGCCGCCGCCGCCCGCGGCACGTCAATCGCGAACACGCATCCCTTGCCCGGCATATTGTGGACAACGATGTCGCCATGGTGCGCGCGCACGGCTTTTCGAGCGATCGACAGCCCGAGGCCAAGACCGGAACGCTCGGTGCCACGCCGCTCGCCAAAAGGTTGAAACAGATCGCCCGTGCCCTCAGGAATGCCCCCGCATTCGTCTTCGATCTCGACGAGCAATCGCTCGCCGCGGGCATGGGCCCTGAGCACTACCGTCCCACCCGCGGGCGTGTGCTTGAAGGCGTTCTGCAGCAGGTTCATGACCGACGACGCGAGCAACTGCGGGTCCGCGTCAACGGTCAATGTGGAGTCGACGGGCTCCACATTGAATCGAATCTGTCGCTGCTCCGAGTAGAGGTTCCCAGCCGCCGCCATTTCGTCGACGAACGCGGTTACGGCGAGCCGCTCGCGTCGCTGTGTTCCGGCGGCCAGACGAGCCTCCGACAGTGTGCGGTCGACGAGGTCCCGCAGGCTCGTGAGGTTGCGTCCGAGTACCGCTGCGGTACTCCCATTGATCGCGACGGTCCCTCGCTTCAGTGTGTGAAAAGCAAGGAGCGCGGTGTTCAGCAGGTCCCGAAGCTCGTGAGCCGTCTGCCCGAGACGCTCTACTTCATCCTCGGAACGCTTCTGTGCCGTCAGCCGCGTATGCTCAGTGACCGCTTCAGCGATGGCAGTATCGAGGCAGCGGTTCAATGTATGGAACTCTTCGACGCTGATCGGCGCTTTCCGTTCGACCGCGATTTCGGTGATCGCCTGGCAGATGTCACCATAGTCGTGAACGACCTGTGTAACGTCGAAGCCCGTAGCCAATAGCTCCGCGCCGTGCCGTGCGGCGGTGGAGCCGATCGCGTCGCTCGCGAACGGTGTCACCGTGCTCTCCAACCGCAACGTCTCCGCCAGCTGCGTCAGAAACAGCGGTACGCCGTAATCGATCTCGCGGCTCGAGACCGATGGCCATGGACGGCTGCGCACTCGCTCTCGCGTCCGCGAGATGATGTCCTCTCGATTCGCGTTGATGAATTCGTACAACATGACGTCTCCAGTGGCCCGATGAATCGGCCGGCTCAGGAGGTCATCGACCAAATGCGCGCAGCTGCTCTTTGATGGGGCATTGCGACTGTACAGCTGCAGCCAGGTAAACGCCGTTCAAGATTGAACATCCCCTTGAACCGGTGGGCTCGAGGGTTAAGGTGTGCTCGAGGGTGCGCGGAACACGATCAGAGAACTCAAGAAAGAACCTGATAGCGCCCAGTGAGAACGGGTGTGCACAACGAGACAGTCGAGCGAGTGCACGTTTGGCAGAATCACGGTGCCCGACCCCGGGACGAGCATCGTGACTGAAATCATGAAGACTTCCGCGGCGTGAGCGCGTCCTTCAGGAGGATGACGGCAAGTGCCACGCCGTCCCATGGGGCCTTACCGGGGCTGCCTGTCGAATCGGCGCTGAGTGGCATCGCTCCGGTCGCCTGCGGGTCGAGATGGAAAGTGCCGACCAGGTGGTCACGCACGATGAATGCGCGTGCGCGCGACTGCAGGTACTGTTCGTCGAGAGCGCCGTGTTGCGCATAGCCTTCGACGATCAGGATGCCTGCCGCCAGGTATTCCAGGTAGGGTCCGATCGCGGCGTCGACGCTGGCTTTGCCCGCCTCGCTCAACTGCTCCCTTTCCGGGTGGCCCGGCTCTGGCTCCAGCAAGCCATCGGCTGGAAGCCAGACGCGCACCAGACGACGATCGCTGCCCTTGGTCAGCACGCCTTGCCTGTAGTCCGCCGGTGAGATCTGCGCGAGGTCGAAGTAGCCTCGCTTGTTGAAGAAGCCTCGCACCAGGAAGTTGCGTTTGAGCGCATCCATGTTTTCAGAGAAGCTCGCCATCGACACGCGCGCATCGTCCATCGTCTGCTTGACGCTCGCGGTCATTCCCTGGACAGCACCGTCCTTCGACTGCAGGCCCTCGATGGTCTCTTTCGCACTCTGGACCAGCTGCTTTGCGTAGGCGGTGGTCTCTTCCGTCTGCTTTGCGATGGTGCTGACGCGGTTGTAGAGCTCGTCGTCGTTGACGAATTTGCCGATCGTGCCTTTGCCGCTGCGAATCCCATCAACGATCTGCGCCGCATCGGCGCTGATCAGCGCACCGGACGTCGCGATCTTCGTCACCTCACCGGTGACGCCCGTGATCAGCACATTCGCGTTTTCGGCCGTGTCGGCGACCGCGACGACCGCGCGCTGAACGTCGTCCCTCATGTCGTCAACCACGTCGTTGACCTTCGTCACCGTGTTTCCCATCTGTTCCACGAGCTCGGCGATGTCGAGCGGCTCTTTCCCGGCAATCGTCGCGTTCGCGGCCACGATCGCGGCCGTGTCCGACCCGGTTGTGATGCCCAGATAGTTCCCGCCCACCAGCCCCTCGGTCTCGATCGAGGCCAGCGAGTCGGTGCGCACGAGTTGATGAAGATCCTCGACGATCTGCACTTCTACCCGGAACTTCCCGCTCGGCGCATCCGGGGGAAGAATCTGCGTGATTGATCCCGCCTTGGCGCCGGATACCCGCACGACCGCGCCAGGTTGCAGACCCGTAATCTTCTTGAACTCCGTATACAGGGTGACCTTCTTCGCGAAGGCCATCTGCCGATCGCCAATCATGAACAGGCCCACCGCGAAGAGAAGAAGGCCCGCCACCACAAATACGCCGACTCCCGCCACTCTCGCTGGTGTCGCCACTAGCCACCTCCCTGTGCACGCATGAACGCCTGAACGAGAGGCTCTTCACTGGCATCGAGCGCCTCTATCGTGCCACTGGCAAGCATGCGGCCCTGGTCCAACACGGTGAACCTGTCACCGATCGCACGCGCGCTCGGGATGTTGTGGGTGACCACGACGAGCGTGGTCCCACCCTGCTTCGTCTTGACGAGCAGCTCGTCGATCTCACGTGAGGTCATCGGATCGAGGCCGGCGCTCGGCTCGTCCACCAGCAGGATCGCTGGATCGAGCGCCATGGCGCGGGCTAGCCCGGCTCGTTTCTTCATCCCGCCCGACAGGTCGCCCGGCATCGTGTCGAAATCCTCTTCGAGGCCGACGTCCGAGAGCTTCGCCAGCGCGCGCTCGCGAATCTCGGCGTCGGACCAGTCGGTGTGACGACGCATGGGAAACGCCACGTTTTCTCCGACGGACATCGAGTCGAACAACGCCGCGTTCTGAAACAGAACGCCCATGTGCTTGCGAACGTCGGCGAGCTGTCGCCCACCCAGCGTCGCGATGTCGTTGTCTTCGACGAACACCCGTCCGCGATCTGCCTTCACCAGCCCGATGATGTGACGGAGGGCTACGCTCTTGCCGGTGCCGCTGCGTCCGAGCAGGCAGAACGCCTGGCCCTTTGGAATCTCGAACGATAGATCATCGAGTACCTTCCGCGTCCCGAAGGCCTTTGAGACGTGGTCGAATCGCACGGCGTTCATCCCGACACCACGGGATAGAAGAAAAAGATCAGCTTCACGAGAACCACGTCGCTCAGAATGATGAGGACCGACGCCATGACGACGCTGCGTGTGGACGCTTCGCCGACGCCTTCAGTGCCGCGGCTCGTCGTGAACCCGAGATAGCTCGACACGACGGCAATGAGATAGCCGAACACGACGGTCTTCAGCGTGGCGAGGATGAGGTCCGAGTAGGTGATGTAGTTGAAGGCGCGCTCGAAGTACAGCCGCCAGGACATGCCGGACGCCGCGGTCTCCGCCACGTATCCGCCGAGAATGCCGGCGAAGTCCATCATGATCGTGAGGAGCGGCATCGCGATCATCAGCGCGATGATGCGGGTGACCGCCAGATACTTGAACGCGTCGACGGCATTGGCTTCGAGCGCGTCGATCTGCTCGGTCACTTTCATCGCCCCGATCTCGGCGCCGATACCGGCGCCCACTCGCCCGGCCACGAGGAGGCCGGTGATGAGAGGGCCAGTCTCGCGAATGAGCGCAATCGCGAGGGCTGCGGGAATCATCGCCTCGGCGCCAAAGCGCTCGAGTGAGGCGCGTGTGTGCATCGAGAGCACCACGCCGACCGCGATGCCCGCCGTGATGATCAGCGGCGCGGAGCGGTACCCGAACTGATACGCATGCCTGATGATTTCGCGTAGTTCATAGGGAGGACGCAGGGTTTCGGCGACGGCGTGCGCGCCAAACATGGCGATCGCGCCGGCAACCTCAAAAGCGCCGAGCGCGCGGGAGCCCACGCGGTCAACGAGTGAGTGCGCCTGCATGAAGGCTTCTCGCGGACGCTTCTCGCTCATTCGAGGCCGTGCGAGTTTCGACCACGACTCGCCCTGCAGCATTGAGATACACGCGATACATGTTTCCGTCCTTGCAGGACACGGCGAAGTCGCTCTCGGCCTGTACCCGCACGGCGACGACCTGGCCGCACGGTAACCCCTGAAGCGCAATGACTGCCGTCAGGTCCTTCTTGAGCGCTTCCTCGTCCTGGGCAAACGACGGCACCGCGAAGACCGCCAGTACGAAAAGGGAGTGCGCCAGGGCCGCGATGTGTGTGCGCATGGGTTCTCCTGCGTTCCCTTTCAGAGGGTGGCAAATCTGTTCTGGTCCGAGAGCAGGCGCCACATCGCCTCGCGCGAGGACACGATGTCGGATGCGAGCATGTGGTCGGTGTCCTGCAGCAGCGACAGCACCTTCATGATCAGCAGGTCGTAGGACCGGCGTAGCTCTGTCATCGTGCGCGTGGTCTTGCCCTCGTCATGGTCGCGAAACTGCTTCATCAGGTCGTCGACCTGGTTCTTGAGGGAAATCTTGGTGAAGACCCCGATCGCCTTGGTCGCCCTGAGCCGCGCCTCCAGCGCGTCGAGATCCAGGGGCGCCGCAGCCGCAGGCAGTAAGGCAACGGGTGATGTGACGGGTGCACGCGGCGCGACTGTGGGCGGTTTTGCAGTCGCACGCGGTGCAACCGCAGGAACGGGAGCGACGCTGGCGCAGCCGGCGGTGAGCAGCAACAGCAGAACAACCGTGTATCTGACCAATCAGAGCCATCCCGTCAACCTGAGAACGAACAGTGGTTCACTCGTCCTTTACGTGAATCGAGACATCTTCCACATCACAGCGTGCTGCAATCGCTCGCGCGTGTCTGTCCGTTTCGGCACAGGGTGATCGGGCGATTCGTGCTCGCGCGAGCCACCTGAACGGGCTGTCTGGAACGGTACATCGTTCGCCATATCTCAAGCGCTAGGCTTGCCTCTGCCTCCTCAAAGTCCGGTAAACAGTGTCAGGAGAATTTCATGCACAAGTACTTCGTCAAGAGACTCGTCTCAGTCATCACGGCAACGACCGCCGTGATGTGGATGTCAGCTGTCGCCGTCCCGTCGGCGCAAACGGAAGGCGTCAAGGAAACCGGGAACTTCGTGAATGCGGGTGCCGACACATCAAGTGCGGTCGGCAAGGCGAGGCTGCAGGTCCAGAACACGCTGGCGGCGTACAACGCCTTGGTCACGCAACCGTCGAAAGACATGAAAGGTGATTTCAAGAAGCTGTTGAACGGCGCGAAGGACACTGGCGAGAGAGTCGACGACGCTCGAGAACGGGTCACGAAGATGGAGGCGGCGGGAGACACGTACTTCGCCGGGCGCGCAGCCGCCATCAAGGGGATTCCGAACACCGACTTGCGCGAGAAGGGGCAGCAGCGGCTCGACGAGAGCAAGAAGGGGTACGCCGGAGTCATGGCGTCGCTGCGCGATGCTGGCCAGTCGCTCCAGAAGGTGCGGACGGATCTCGACAATCAGATCACGTTTCTTGGCAGCGATCTGACGCCCAGTGCGATGACAGCGCTCAAACCCGAGGCGCAGAAGTTCAACGAGCGCGGGGCCGAGGCTCTCGGCAAGGTGGATCAGGCGATTACGACTGCCAACAAGTACTTCGATTCGTTGCGGCCTACCGCACCCTAAGCAGGCACTGCACGATGCAGAGCAACCGATCGGCCCGGGCCAACGTGACACGTCACCAAGAGGCCGGGTCGATCTCCAAAAGGCACGGGCTCCGGCATCACGTGCGAACAACGGTTCCACGTCTGTCGCGGTTCGCCGTCGAGCATCTGGCTCTGTTGCCGCTGGGCGCGCTGATCGCCCTGGTGTGGGTGAACACCGCGCGCGAGAGCTACTCCGCGTTCACCAGTGCGCTGTCGTTTGCGGTCAACGACGTTGCGATGGTGATCTTCTTTGCGTTGATGACCAAAGAAGTCGTCGAAGCCACGGCGGCTGGCGGTGTGCTCCATCCGTGGCGACGGGCCATGCTGCCGGTGTTGGCATCGATCGGCGCAGCAGCCGTGCCTGCGCTGATGTATGTTCTCATCGTCGACGCCTTCGACGAACCACGGCTGTCCATCGGCTGGCCTGTGTCCGTCTCGATCGATCTCGCCATCGCGTATTTCGTCGCGCGACTCATTTTCCGGACGCATCCCATCATTCCGTTCCTGCTTCTTCTCGGAATCGCCTCCGACGCCCTCGGGTTCCTGGCCCTCGCGGTGTTCAATCAGACGAGAGAGGTTCACTTCGCGAGCGGTGCACTCGTTCTGGCCGGAGCGATCGGTATCGCTGCCGGACTG
The DNA here is from genome assembly GCA_963772955.1 of uncultured Acidobacteriota bacterium. Lineage (GTDB taxonomy): Bacteria > Acidobacteriota > Vicinamibacteria > Vicinamibacterales > UBA2999 > Gp6-AA40. Next base: position 296,536 of record CAVYZF010000015.1, read on the forward strand.
CGGTGGTTGCATGTTCGCAGCTTCTGGCCTTACCTGCTCGCCGGCGGCAGCGTGTCGTGGATCGGATTTTTCTGGATCGGCCTTCATCCGGCGCTTGCGCTGGTTCCGATCGTGCCGTTTCTGCCTCACGCCGCACGCGATCCGGGATTCTTCGCTGATGCAGACCCCGATGCGAGCGATACGTTGAGTCGATTCGAACGGTGGTGGAAATATCCCGGCCAAGTGGCGCTGTTCTTTTTCGGACTCGTCAATGCCGGGGTACCAATGGGCGCGCTTGAAGTGGGTACCTGGGGACTGCCGATTGCGGTCATTGTCGGCAAACCGCTCGGCGTTCTCATCGGGGTCGGCGTTGCACCCCTCGCTGGTCTACACCTTCCGCCCAGGGTCGGCTGGCGAGAACTGCTTGTCGGTGGCCTCATCGCCGCGATGGGATTCAGCGTCGGGCTGTTCTTCTGTGACGCATTGTTGCCGCCGGGTCAGCTGCGATCAGAGATGCGCATGGGTGTGCTTCTGAGCCTCGCGGGAGCGCCGCTCGCGCTCGTGGCGGCCAGGCTCTTGCGCGTGGGGAGGTTCTCAGAAGAGGGCACGCGATAGTTGCCGATGAAGTTGAACGGATACAACTGATGAAGATGAGCGGCACGCCGAAAGGTCAAGATTCCGTGGCAGCGAACGCGGTCGGCATCGGTATCCTCGGCTTTGGTGGCTTCGCCATGTTCGCCGCGCAGCAGTTCGCGCAGGTGCCGGGAGCCGTGCTGCGGTGCATTGCAGGCACTCATCGCGAAGCGTCGCTCGCCTGCGCCGCGCGGTTCGGTCTTACGGACGTGCAACACGCGGAAGCGATGTTCGCGATGCCCGACGTCCAGCTCGTCTACATCGCCAGCCCGCCATTTCTCCACCACGAGCAAGCGCGAGACGCGCTGCGCGCCGGGAAGCACGTCATCGTCGAGAAGCCTTTGGCCGTCACCATGGAACAGGCCGACGAGCTCGTGTCCATCGCGCGAGACCAGCGGCTCCTTCTGGTCACCAACTTGATGCAGCGCTACAACCCGCTCTTCGGGCAGATCAAGGAGCTCGTGGGCTCGAAGCTTCTCGGCGACGTGCTGCACGGGACCTTCGAAAACTATGCGTGCGATGAGGGGCTTGGTCCTGAGCACTGGTTCTGGGATCCGGCGAAGAGCGGCGGGATCTTCATCGAGCACGGCGTGCACTTCTTCGACATGTTCGCGGGCTGGCTCGGGAGCGGCCGCGTCGTATCGGCCGGGCGCGTCATGCGCCCCGGATCGGGGATCGAAGAGCAGGTCTATTGCACGGCTCTTTACGGCAACGTCCCGGTCACGTTCTACCACGGCTTTACGCAGGCGGGCCGCATGGACCGTCAGGAGCTGCGCCTCCTCTTCGAGCGTGGAGACGTGACACTGCGTGAGTGGATCCCGACGCAGGCCGTCGTGCGCACGGCTCTGGACGAGGCAGCGACCCATGCACTCGTGTCGATCTTTCCGGGTGCGCGCATCGACGTGGAGGACCTTTACGCTTCGGCGGAGCGGGCGATCCGCGCGCGACACAAGACCTACGAGGCTTATCAACGGATCACACTGACATCGGCGGCGACGACGAAGATGACTGTGTATGGGGATCTACTGCGCGCGATGCTCGCCGATCAGCTCGGGTTCCTCGCCCAGCCCTCGCACGTGCGGGTGATCACCGAAGACAACGGGCGCGAGTCGCTGCGAATGAGCGTGCGCGCCACCCAGCTCGCCACGTCATCGTGAGTGAGTACCCCTGCAGACAGTGGCGCCAGGTGGGCACGCCGTGGATGCTGTATACTTCGCGTGGCTCCGACAGATGCCTGTCGCAACGGCAGGTTCGCATCCACTGATTCGCAGCCTTCACGTCGCCAATTGAGCAAGCCTGGGAAGGCTATATGAACGACACTGCTCCCCGTATGACCTGCCAGGACTCCCCCCGGTCGAACGTACTATTGAATCGAATTCTCGGTGAGTTCAAGGAAATGCCCCGCATGTCACTGACGGTTCAACAAGCGTCCCGACTCTTCGGTGTCCCCGAAGCGACGTGTTTGCGCGTCCTGATTCGGCTGACTGACGCCAATGCGCTCTGTGTGCTGGGCGATGGGCGTTACTCACTGATGCCGGAATCGCCGCACGTGCGGACGGTGAACCAAGGATAGTCGCCGGGCTTCACTCTGTTGAAGGAGGGGAAACGGGCGTCGTGGCCTGCGGCCTCACACACGCATTGACGTATGCACCTGAGCCGCCCATGCTTAATGGCAGATGCAACAGATTCACATTTCCCCTGGTAAGGCCCTGTGCCGGTTTTGCGGCATTCAAGTCTCGATGAACCAGCTCTCCGCCCACATAGCCAAGGAACATCCCCGGCCCAAACCCGGCGACATGACCCCCACGCTCATCCGAAAAAAGAAAGCGATTCGACCGCGCCTCGTGCGCTAGCGGCTTTCACGAGTGGCCCAGGGCGCTTTGCGTACCACCCTGTGCGATCGAGAACAGCGGAGAGTAGTCCGACTCGTTACAGTTTGGGATGTGGGCAGTGGGGCCGTGTCGAGAACTACATGCTGCTGACCGTCGGCGGATTCATCGTGTTGATCGCGGTTGTGATCATCACCAGAATTCGGGCGCCAGGCGTGAGCGCCCACGGGCTTGGTTGCATGAGCGAGCAATGGCTCGACGAACACTCATCGTAGGTCAGTGTGTCTGTGCACGTTGTCGCCAGTCTCACCGCCTGACTGACTTATAGTCGCCTGGACTCCCCAGGGCCAGACGATGAGGCCGTCATCGGTCCGGAACGGCGATCGATCGGTGCAAAAGGGAGCAGAAGCAGATGAACGATTGGCCACGGCAGATCGGGGAGAAACACCAACAGCGCGACCGGACGGCCTCCCGTCGATCGCAGGCGATCGTCGATGAGGAGCACGAACGGACGGCCGCCTGTCGACTCCGCTGGCCGATGATTCTCACGGCGATCAGGGCGCTGACCGACGAGTACAACACAGGCTTCGGTCTCGATGCGGTCGTCGTCGTCGAGAGCTCAGACCTCGAACACCCCGGCGTCACGCTCGAATCGGCGGTCTCAGGACACTCGACGCTTGGAATTACGGTCGACGGGTCAGAGCTCTTTGTCCGCACCAAAGGCGCGATCGATTCAAGCGAAAGCACGCGTTGGGTTGCCCTCAACCGCACCGACGAGGACATCGCGGCGTACTTGGTGCAGGACTGGATGGAGCGGCTCTAGTGAGGCTGCGCTGACGTCCACGCGGAGTTGCTGGAGGTTGTTCGATGCCGTGGTTCTCCCAGTTGCCGCCTCGGATATACATCACGTGTCCGCGATGCGGCTCGCCAACTGCAATAGTCGCGTACGAGCGGACTGCGACACAGAGCTGTTTTTGTCCAAGCTGCCGGAATCTGTGGCAGACGCTCTTGACTCGAAGACCGTAAAAAGGCCGCGCGTCGAGGCCTCGGTCCGGTCCCTCCTCCGCCGGCTATTTCAGCTGGCGTCCGGTAAGCAGCCTGTAGACTGGCCATTCGAAGCCGCGCGTGACCACATAGGCGGCCGCGAGCGACGACATCATGAATGCAGCGAGCACGAGCGGGCTTTGATACGACAGCCCGGCCTGCAGCTGGACTGCGTGAAACAGACATTGCACGGGAAAGTGGATCAGATAGAGGGAGAACGACACATAGCCAAGCCAGCGCGGCACCGGCGCCGCGAGTAGCCGCGACGTGAACGTGCCTCGCAGCGCGCTGATCAGCAACGCGGGGAATGCGATGAAAGCAGTGACGAGGTCGAAGCGCGCCCCTAACGCCTGCGGACGAAGTACCAGCATTGCCAATGTGGCAGCGAGCGCCGTCGCGAACGCGGCATCGAATGCCCTCGATGCCCGCCCTCCGGGCGGCGCAACCTGGTAGAGCGCGGCGCCCCAGAAAAATGCTGAAAACCCGCCGAGCAGCAACCTGTCCAGCAGTGGACTAGTGCCTGAATACAACAGGTCGCCACCTGCATACAGCAGCAATGCGGTTGCGGCGATGCTGACGGCGAGGAAAATCGGCGCCAACCGGCGCGGGCCGGCAATCAGCGCGAAAAACAGGATGTTGACGAGCACCTCCACACTGATCGACCAACTCGGGCCGTTGAAGGAGAATCCTGTCTGCAGTCCGCTCTGCTGCAGAAAAAGGAGGTTGAGCACGAAGTTCCAGCCGTCGTTGAACGGGTAGACGAATGGCATGCCCTCACGGGCAACAAACCACACTTGGATGCCGCCGACCAGGATCAACGTCGCGTAATGCAACGGCGCCATGCGCGCGAAACGGGCAAACAGGTTGCGCGCAAATGCCGGCCGGCGCTGTGGCGCAAGGTATGCGTGCGAAAGCACGTAGCCCGACAGCAGGAAGAAGAAGATCACCGCATATCCACCGGAGCGATAGAACGGTGCGAGCAGCTCCTGCATCGGCGTGGCACCAAAGCCCGTGCCGTAGTGCCACACCACTACCGATACCGCGGCGAATCCGCGTAGCGTGTCTAGTGGAGCGAGCCGCGGTGCAGGCAAGGAATGCTGTGTCACGTTGCCCAATGAGCATAGGGCATGGCAGCGTCGCGTCACCACCGTGCCGGGCACGCGCGCATTTGCCGTTGCGCCGGCGCGCCCGGTTGGTTAGTCTGGGCGCGCGATGACACGCCGATCCCGCTTCTCTTACCCGCGGCGCGAGTTCATGCGTAAGGCGGCGGCGGTCAGCGCCGCCATGGCCGCACCGGCCGGCGCTATTGCGCAGTCCACCACTCCAACGCCGCCGACGCCCGAGCCATCGACCACCGAACCGGAACCGCTCACCGGCGGCCGCGCCGGATCCGACTTCATGGTGGACACGATCAAGGCGCTCGGCTTCGAGTACATCTGCGCCAACCCGGGCTCCAGCTTCCGCGGCCTCCACGAGTCGGTGATCAACTACGGCGGCAACGAGAAGCCGGAGCTGACTCACCTGCATGCACGAAGAGTCGGCGGTCGCCATGGCGCACGGCTACTTCAAGATCGAAGGGAAGCCGCTGGCGGTGATGGCGCACGGAACGGTCGGACTGCAGCACGCGTCGATGGCCCTCTACAACGCGTGGTGCGATCGCGTACCGGTCTACCTGGTGCTCGGCAACACGCTCGATGCGACGCTGCGCGCACCGGGAGTGGAGTGGGTGCACAGCGTGCAGGATGCGGCAGCTATGGTCCGCGACTACACGAAGTGGGACGACACGCCGATCTCGCTGCCGCACTTCGCCGAATCGGCGGTGCGCGCCTACAAGATCGCGATGACGCCGCCGTACGGTCCCGTGGTGATCGTCGCCGACAGCGAGCTCCAGGAACATCCCATCGCCGACCATCACGGCGCACTACGCGTACCGCAGCTGACAATGGCCGCCCCGCCGCAGGCAGACTCGGGCGCTGTCGCTGAAGCGGCGAAGCTGCTCGTCGCGGCCGAATCTCCGCTGCTGATCGCCGATCGCCTCGCCCGCACTCCCGCGGGGCTCGCGCGACTGATCGAGCTCGCCGAGCTGCTGCAGGCCGCGGTCATCAGCACACAGCCGAACTCCCTGCCGCCAATCGCGGCTGGGCGGATGAACTTCCCCAATCGCCACCCGCTCAACCAGACGCTGCGCTCCGTTGCTGCCATCGCCGACGCCGATCTCATCGTCGGCCTCGAGATCGCGAACTTCTACGGCGCGACGCACGTCTTCCGCGATCAGCTCGAACGCACGTCACGCCCGGCAACGAAGTCCGGCGTGAAGCTGATCACGATCACGGCCGGGGATCTGAGCGTCAAGGCCAACTACCAGGACTTCCAGCGTTACGTGGAAGCGGACATTGCCATGGCTGCGGACGGCGAGACGACGCTGCCGGCATTGATCGAAGCGGTGCGGCGGCTCATCACACCCGAGCGCCGGCGGACATTCGACGCCCGCGGCGCGAAGCTGGCCGACGCGAGCCGCGCCACGCTCGAACGCGCGCGCACCGATGCCGCCTACGCCTGGGACGCGTCGCCGATCAGCACCGCGCGCTTCGCGGCGGAACTGTGGCAACAGATTCGAGGCGAGGACTGGTCGCTGGTCAACGGCAACTTGAGCGGCTGGCCGCAGCGGCTGTGGACTTTCGACAAACATCACCAGTACATCGGCGTGTCCGGCGGGTCGGGAATTGGCTACGGCATGCCCGCCTCGATCGGCGCCGCGCTCGCCAACCGGAAATACGGCCGCCTCTCGGTGAACATCCAGAACGACGGCGACATGATGTACGCACCGGGCGTGCTCTGGACGGCCGCGCACCACAAGATTCCGATCCTCACCGTCGTGCACAACAACCGCAGCTACCACGAAGAGACGATGCACTTGCAGCGGATGGGGAATCGCCGCAATCGTGGCGTCGATCGCGCGCACATCGGCAACGAGATCGACAACCCGGCGATCGACTACGCGAAGCTCGCGCAGGCCATGGGGTGGTACGCCGAGGGGCCAATCGCCAATCCGAATGATCTGGGGCCGTCGCTGGGCCGCGCGACTCGCCGCCGTCAAGCGCGGCCAGCCGGCACTGGTCGACGTCATTACGCAGCCGCGATGATGAAAACGCTCCTCGTCATTGGTGTCGTGTGTGCTTGCACCTGAGCGGCAGCGATCCTGACTGCGCAGTCGCAGGCGCAGCCAGCACCCGCAGGCAGCATCGAGAAGGGGCGGCTCGGGTTCGTGAAAGTCGGCTGCGCGCAGTGTCACGGCCGCGAAGCACAAGGATCGCCGACGACCGGACCGCGTCTCGGACCGAACGGTCTTCCCTACGCGGCGTTCGCGAGCTACGTGCGTGCGCCGCGTCTGCAGATGCCGCCGTACACAGAGAAGATTCTTTCCGACGCGGACCTTGCTGATCTCTACGCCTTCGTGCAGTCGCGGCCGAAGGCCGCCACCCCGACCGCGCTGCAGTAGTCGAGAGCCTCTCTAATACGGGTAGCCTTTGAGCCGTGGCGTCCTCGGCTTCCAATCAGGCAAAGGGGCGTAGTTGTTGCCGATTGGCATCTTTACCTTCGGCAGACTCTGGGCGTCGAGTACCTGATCCTCCGGGATGACATTGTTGATGAAGAGCAGAAACGCGGTCAGCGAGTACACCTCATCGTGGGTGAGCGTTCCCTCTCGATTGAGCGGCATCGCGCGATTGATGTAGTCCCACACCGTCGTCGCGAACGGCGCGCGGAGCGGCAGGATCCGTCCGCGCGCCCAGAGATCGGGATTCGCGGGATCTTTACTTTTCAAGATGGGCGCCGTGCCCTCGAGCCCCGTCGCCCCGTGGCAACCCGCACAGCCCTTCGCGCGATAGACCTGGGCGCCTTCCTTGGGGGTTCCCTTCCCCGCAGGAAGTTCCTCTCCGGTAGGACCGATGGAGATGTCCCGTGCCTTGATTTCGTCCGGCGTCGGCGTGCGTCCTATGCCGAATGCAGGGCCCTGCGCCAGCGCGGAGGCGCCGCCCATGAGCAACACAGGCAGGACGAACGCGAACGGAAGAATCCTATGCGAACCCATTGGTCACCCTCCCGTCGCCGGCGATGTGCCACGGCTGAACACTGTTGTCCAACCCGGGCACGCTGAAGGTTTGATCGTAGGGTTTGTTCCAGTACTTGGCGAGCTGCGCGCGCGTCGGCTGCGCCTGGCCCAGTTCGTCGGTGCAGCGCGACAGGATCTCTGTCTCGGTTCCGTCCCAATTCCACTGATAGCCGAAACGGGTAAAGGCCATGCGCTGCGGCGTGCCCTTGAACTCGGCCTTGTTCCATTTCTTGCCGCCGTCGGTGGACACCTCCACCAATTTGATCGCGCCGCCGCCAGACCACGCCAGACCGCTGATCTCGTAGAAACCCTTGCCGGGCAGCTGCTGTGCGCCGGACGGGAATGTGATGACCGACTTGGGTCCGATCTGATATCCGAGCGCCGCAGTCTTGTGCTCGTCATCAAGATGGCCGAAGTCGTTGTAGTTCATGTAGTACTGATCGACGACCTTGATGCGCTGAATCCACTTCGTGTGGAAGATGCCTTCGAAGCCGGGGACCATCAGGCGCAGCGGAAACCCGTTCTGTGGCCGCACCGGCTCGCCGTTCATGCCGTAGGCCAGCAGACAGTCGTCCATCGCTTTGGCGATCGGCATGCTCGACGCGCCCTTCACTTCCTCTCCGCCTTCGGCCACGAACCACTTCGCGCTGCCTTTCAGGCCGGCTTCCTTGAGCAGCGTCGAGAGGAGCACACCGGTCCATTCAGCGCAGCTTGCCATCCCGTGCGATTCCTGGACCGTCTTCGCCCTGGGCGAGCTCCGATTCCCCGCGCATTCGATGAAATGAAGACGGGTGACGGACGGGAAACGCTTCAGGTCGTCCATCGTGAAGGTGAGCGGACGATCCACCAGGCCGTGGAGCATGAACGTGTGTTTACTCGGGTCGATGTCGGGGAGGAACGAGCCGCGGGTCGTCGCGAAATAGTGGAGCGAGGATGGCGTGACCACCCCGACGGAGTCCTGAAGCGGCGTGGCCACATGAAACGTCAGGCCGAAATTGTCGGGCGACGGCCGACCGCCGTGGGGGATGCGCACCGACTTGACGTAATTGGAGCGCTCGCCGTAGGCGATCATCCCCTCCTTGTCGCCCTTGATCATCGGCGGGGCAGCGGGAGCGGCCGGCGAACCGGGTGTCTGGCCGAGCGCGGGGGCCACGGCGCCCATGGTCAAGCCACCGGCCAACGCGGCACCGCCCTTGAGAAATTCTCTTCGAATCGGTCGTTTCGAACTCATGGACTTCTCCTTCGCAGATAAGAACGCGGCGATGAGACCGGTTACCGTGGTGTCTTGTGCTCGATCAGCTCGATCGCGTTACCGGCATTGTCGCTGATGAACGCGAACGCCGTGCCCGGATTGTCGCGCATCTCGAAAGCCATCTTCACGCCCTTCGCTTTCAACTCGGCAAGGACGGCAGGCAGATTCTTGACTTCGAAGCCGAAGTGCTTGACCCCGTGCGTGCGGAAGTCTTCTGAAGGATTTCTCCGCGACTCCGGCAGTGGCGCCGCGTTGGGCAGCTGAAACAGTTCGATGGTGATGTTGCCGCGCCGAATCGCGGCGGTCTGCTGGCCGGTTGGCTGCCCGCCCCGCCTGACTTCCTTGAAGCCGAGCATCTTGTCGTACCACGCGATTGATTCGGCGATGTTCGGTACGCTCAGCGCGACGTGATCCCATGCCACGTCGAATCCCACGACGTCACCGGCATGCGCATCGGCAGTCTGCTTTGCCAGCTCCTTCTCGAACGCCTGTTCCCGTTCGGCGACGTAGGCTTGGTAGCCCTCGGAATCGACGAACACATTCGGGCCACCGGCGCTCATTTTCGGCAGCTTGTCCTTCAGTTTGAAGTACGCCCCGTGCGCCCCGAGGAACAGATCGACCGGCAGGGTCTTGAGGAGCGCAAACGTCTTCACGTAGTCGCCGGCGATCTGCGGGTAGTTCTTGTTGTTGACGAGGATGTAGCCGGCGTTCACATTGGGGCTGCCGATGATCACGGCGTTGAGCATCCGGCCGCCGTCGGCTACCTGCATCGTCCACGTTGTGCAGCCAGGCGTGTGGCCGGGAGTGAGGCGGGCGGTAAGTTTCGCGCCGCCCAGTTCGACGGTGTCACGATCGTGCAGCACGCGATCGACCTTCGCGCCGGGCCGGCCGGGCGCGGTGCTTTCGACCGCGGCAACGTCGGCGTCCATGACCATGAGTTTCGCGCCGGTGTCCGATTTGATGAGGCCTACGCCCTCGTCGTGATCCCCATGGGCGTGGCTGATCAGGACGATCTTCGTGTCCGCGTACTTGAAGCCGAGCCCCTCGATGCTCTTTCGAATAGCGGGCACATCCTCTTTGAAGTTCCCGTTGATAACGATGTTGCCCTCTGGAGTGACGATCAGATACGCGGCGAGGTCAGCCGTTCCGACGTAGTACAGGTTGCCGCCGACCCGGAAGCCGGGAATGGCGCGGTGCCAGTCAGGGTTCGCTTGCGCCCGTGCTGCGTCGGGAAGAGCGGCGCCGAGCGAAATCAGCAATGCCGAGGCCCAGAGAATAGCTCGCAACACGAACCTCCTGACGTCTAACGGCCGGCCGGGGCATTATAGTGCGCGTCACACGCCGCAAGGAGGCAACATGAAAGGCACGGCGACGCTCGGGCTCTCGAGACGCGAGTTTCTGGCTGGCGCTTCCGCGCTCGGAGGCGTGGCGATGGCGTCCGCCACTGCGCCGGCACAGATCACGACACTGGCGCCCTTCGAGAAGCTGCCGCCATACGGCAACAATACGCTTCCCACGGGCGTCAAACCCCGGCTCGTGCCGAACGTCAATGGCCTCACCGTCAACATGCTCGAGGCAGGGACGCAGGGGCGGCCTCTCGTGCTGCTGCTCCATGGGTTTCCGAACCTGGCCTACAGCTGGCGCAAGGTGATGCCGGCGATCGCCGACGCGGGTTACTACGTGATCGCGCCGGACTGCCGCGGGTATGGCCGCACGGTTGGTTGGGACAGATCCTTTGACGCAGATCCCACGCCGTTCCTGACGCTCAACATGGTGCGCGATCAGATCGCGCTCGTCTATGCGCTCGGCTACCGGAAGGCGGAGCTCGTCGTCGGACACGATCAGGGTCAGCTCCCGGCTACGTATGCCGCCATCGTTCGTCCCGACATGTTTCTCCGCCTGACGACGGTTTCGGGGCAGGGCGCCGTACCGCCATCGTTCCCGTTCGCGGGCACGGAACGAAAACCTGCATACACCGCTGCGGAGCTCGATGCGGAGTTCGCGAAGCTCAATCCACCACGCCGCGACTATCAGGAGTACTGGGCCAGCAAGCAGGCCGATGAAGACATGAAGCACATGCCGCAGAGCATGAGCGATTTTTTCCGCGCGTTCTATTACATGAAGGGTGGAGAGTTTTCCGGCAACCAGAACTTGACGCCCTTGCGGCCGATGCCGACCGCGAAAGAGGCCGCGGCAGAGAACGCGCGGATGCCGGAGTACTACGTGATGCGACGGGATAGAGGAATGCCGGCCACGATGGTCGCGTTCATGCCATCGAAGGAGTACATCGCGAACTGCATGTGGTTCACGCAGGCGGAGTGCGACGTCTACGGGCAAGAGTACGACACCTCGGGGTGGACCGGCGCCCTGCACAACTATCGGCACCGCCGTACCGCGTTTGCGGCAAACATCGCCGAGCAGCTCACGTTCTCGGGAAGGACGATCGACGTTCCCGCGCAGTTCATTGCGGGCAAACAGGACTGGGGCGCCAACCGGATCGCGGGAGGCCCTGAGGCTGCCGGAAAGACCGGGTATGCGAAATTCAGAGGCGTGGAGATGGTGGATCGTGCCGGCCATTGGCCTCACGAAGAACAGCCAGAGATCGTGAGTCAGCAGCTGATCGGTTTCCTGAAATCTACGTGAGCGATCCGCTGTTGCGGACCATCCGAGTCTTCTGACAGTATCGAGCCTCTTTCACCGCCGACACGGAAAGGTCAGGCAAATGCGTCTCATCGGACTGACGACCGCACTGTGCGCACTGCTCCTTTCGCAGCCTGCTCTCGCGCAGGAGTGGGCTGAGTACGTGAACAAAGTGGATCGATTCTCGGTGCCGGCACCGGGTGAGCCCGCGTCTGAAACGATCACGTGGGACTCCGAGTACGGGGCGAAGTTCCCTGGCCGCGTCTACAGGTGGACACAAGGGCCGAACCGCTACTCCATCACCGTCGTCGACTTCTCCGACGCCGAGAAGATACACGCGGCAATCGATCACACGGCGTACGTCGGTGGTGTGGGTTATTGGGTCATCGATATCGCCGCCTCCATCGCACACGCGGCACGGCTGTATCGCGAGAAGCCGGGTGTGAAAGTGACGTACGACGCGTTTCACTACGTCAATCTGATCACCGGGCACATGCTTCAGCTGACCAACCCGGACACGTCGCGGTCGTATGTCGCGATTTATCTGCACGAGAATCGCCTCTATGTGCTCGATGCGACCGTCGCGAAGGGTCAGCCGCCACCGCTCATCTTCCAGCAGTCGTTTGCGATGCTCGGGCCAGACGGCAACACCGTTCGCTATCAAAGCCTCTATTACAATCGTTTCCCCGAACGCCAGCTCGGAGGACGTGGCGGCCGCGGCGCTGCCCCGCCACAAGGCGGTCAGGAACAGAAGTAACGACAGCGAATCATCGAGGAGACTGAGAGATGCGAATCATGCTGGGTCTCGCGACCATCTGCGCGCTGGTGTTGGTGGTGCCGACGGCCGCGCACCATTCCCATGGCAACTACACCGACGGGACGATGGACATTGAAGGCGTTGTCACAGAAGTGCATCTCGTGGTGCCGCATTCATACGTCTACATCGACGTCAAGAAGGGTGCGACGGCGGAGACCTGGGTGCTCGAAGCGACGAGCCGCAATGGCCTGGAAAAGATCGGTGTCACCCGCGACTATCTCAAGCCGGGAGACGCGATCAAAGCGCGCTGCCACCAACTGCGTGACGGATCCAATGGTTGTCTCCTTGGATTCCTGAAGGGCCCCGATGGTGTGGTGAAAGATTGGGACGGCGGCACCGGACCCGTGCCGAGTCTCTGACGAGGATCGGCTTCCTGAAATCTCCGTAAGCGAACTCAACGAATGGCGTCCGATTCGATGATCGTGATGCCGGGTGGAGCTGTCGCCGCAGCCCTGGCTAGCGTCCGCGCCACAGTGAACGCATCCACCGGGGCGTACTTCCGAAGAGGGCCGACAAGAAGAGGCTGAATCACTCGAGCGACACGTAGCGCGACTGCTTCGCCAGCGCGTTCCTGTGCGCGCACACCGAGTAAAATGGACGGCCGCACAATCACCACCGTCGTGAACCCGATGGCCGAGATCGCCGCCTCGCATTCACCCTTCGTGCGGGGATAGAGGAAGGGCGAGCCCGGTGAGGCGCCCAACGAAGACACCAGCAGGAAGCGCAACGCCCCGGCCTGCTTCGCGCGTCGTGCGAACGCGACGACGTAGTCGAGATCGACCCGCCTGAACGCTGCCGCAGATCCCGCGTCTCGCCTCGTCGTGCCAAGGCAACAGAACGCATCGTCCACGTCGGGCAAAACCAGTTCGTCGAGCCGCTCGAAATCCGCCCGTTGCACGATGACCCCGGGCGGCGGCGGAATCTCGCGCCGGACAAGGCTCGTCACGCTACTGTAGCGCGCGTCTCCCACCAGGAGCTGCAGGAGAGCTCCCCCGACGAGACCCGTTCCCCCGGCGACGACGGCCCTGCGCGACTGATCGGGATCGCCTCGCATGCCTCGCTATCGTCTGTCGAACTCAACCACTTCGCGCACATGCAGACGGCCGACTCGGAGTTCGTCGATCTCGACGATGCCGAGTCTCGTGCGGCGGATCGCCAGGCGGTTGATGAACAGGCGACCGAGGGCGAGCGTGCCAATCGCGACTGCTCCGACGGCGAGAGCTCCGATTGCGAGTCCGCCGATACCCTGGGCCTTGATCGCCTGGGCACCGATCGCCTGGGCGCCGATGGCTTCCGCGCCGATGGCTGTCGTCGGCGTGCGAGTCAGGGACACGCGTTCTTCCATGCGTTTCTTCATATGGAATCTTGTACGCGTGAAGCGCCAGATGTCCATTCCGCCCGGAGGGCGCGACCCGAAATATCCAGGCACATTGCGAGCGAGCCTCGCGTCGACGGCAACGCAAGCGCAGTCAGTTGCCGATGGATGACCCCGCGAACATCTTGCGCCCGTCAGTCGTGGTGATAGCCGACGCGTTGCCGACGTGGGGGGCGTTCTTGGCCATGTATCCGGCCACGGTCACCGTGTCTCCCGGCTTGAGCGAATCGCGACGCCAGCCCCTCCGCATCAGGCCGTTCGGGCCGGCCAGCTCGAAGTCCCAATTCACGATCTTCCCGGACTCCTCCTTCACGTCCACGAAAACGTGCGCGTGAGGGTTGAACCAGTCCACCCGAGTCACAACGCCCGTGATCGTGACCGGCTTGTTCCGGTCGAACTCCGCGTCGAACGAGTGGTGTGCCGCGATGGACGCCGCACCGAGCAGCAGACCGCCGCACACGATCAGTCCACGCACGCCGAGCGCCAGACGCCACATTCTCATACCCTCCGTCGCACGCTGCCGGCTCTCGATCGATGCCGTGAGCATGCCCGCATCACTTGTCGAAGAGCTTCGTCGAGGTCTCGTTCTCGGCGCAGATGAACTCGATGAGCTCCTCGTCGGGTAGCAGCCGCTGTGTGAAGTTCACGGTCCACGGCCGCGTGTAGGCCTTCGGATCGTTCACGGTGACCTCGATCTCGAGCGTGCCGAAATTCGGACGGCGGAAGCGCTCTGTCATCGTGGCCTGCGCGGTGAGCGGGCTGCCGGCGACGTCGAGCCACCCCCCGTCACGGAACCCGCTCGTCTGCACCACGAGCGTGTTGCCTTCCCACTTGCCCGTTGAGTACCCGTACCACCACGGCTGCGGGTCGTTGTTCGGCAGCGGCCGCCCGTCCAGGAAGATCTGCCGGATGCCGGCGTTCCCCTCGTAGAGGATGGCGATCACCTTCGGCGCCTGGATGATCTTGCGCGGCTGCGGATGCGTGTGGAACTGCATGTTTCCCATCGGCAGACAGTGGGCGTCCGGGTTGTCTTTCATGTTGTCTGCCATGCGCTGCTTCTTGAGTGCCAACGCCCAGGGCTGAAACGGAAGGCCACCGGGCACGCCGGAGCCGACGTCGAAGAACAGCCGGACCGGGCCTCCGCCGGCGGCTGGCGACGCGCCCTGGCTTTGGGGCTCGCGAGGCGGCGTGCCCGGGATGGGTGGGGCACCACCTGTCCCGGAGATGCTCGAGTTGACCGTGGACGGGGTCGAGGGGTTCTCCCACACCCCAGACAGGTCGGGCCTTCCGTCCGGGGCTTTGGGCGCCGGAGCCGCGAGATTGATTTCGCCAGACCTGGTCCGCGGGGCGCCTTGGGTCTTATAGGTCGGCCACTGCGCCTGGACCACGACGGACGCCAGCGCCACCGCTCCGATCGCGCATGCAAGAACCCGCATCCGCCGCTCTCCTTCGCAGCCCCCATGCATGAACTCACGAGAGTTCCGGAAGCCGCGGTGAGTCTAGCTTACTTGCGGTCGCAGTTCAGAGGCGACGCTGCAGTCGCGGACCCACGCAGACCTTAGAACGCGTACTGAACGCCGAACTCCATCAGCCTGGGCCGCAGGATCAACGTCGGGTAGAGGTACGTCGGGCCCGCTCGCTGGTTCCAGGTTTGAGTGGTATTCGCATTGAGCAGGTTGAAGAAGTTCACCCGCAGCGTCAGGCGTTGTCTCTCCAGCACCTCGAATGACTTGTCGAGACGCAGATCGACGTAACTCGTCGTCGGCAGTTTCAGCGTTCCCAGTGGATCGGTGTTGATGACGAAGGTTGGAATCTGCGTACCGCCGCGGAGAAGCACCTGCCGCGACTGCGGCGCCCCGCTCTCACTGTTGAAGTTGGCCGATGCGGCTATGCCGTACGGCAGGCGATAGAACCCCGAGACACGGAACGTTCTCTGCGTCGATTGATCGCCGGTGTTGATCTCGGCGTTCGGGTTGTACTCGGCCGCGCGATTCAAGGGATGCCCAATCACCGCGTCGTTGAACGTTGCCGTATAGGACGCGAGGAACTGCCAGTTGTCAGAGATCCGCTTGACGACCTGCACGTCGATGGCGGTATGCCTCTCCGACGATTTCGGGTCGTTGATGATCATGAACTTCTCGAAGTTCCGACCCCTGAGCGACGCTGGATAGTCCCAGTACGTCAGCAGTCTGCCGGGATCGTCGGCATTCCCCACTATTCCGTCATTGCCGGGATCCGGGCTGCTGATCGGGATGTTGTAGGCCTCGTACAGGCCGCAGGATGTTCAGGAGCCGCTGTTCGTTGAACGTGCGGATATGTACCCCTGACAGGCGAACCGCGAAGTTGCTCCCCAGTTGTCGCTCGAGGGTCAGGGCGAACTGGTCGGTGCCCATCGGCTTCTCGTCGGGATTACTCACACCCGGTGCCGGTGTGCTGCTGATGAAGTCCGGCCCGTTCGGATCGTCGTTCACTTCACCGGGGTCGTACAGGCGGTTGCCATTGAGGTCGCGCCACCGGTAGGTGGACGTCACCGAAGCAAACGGGTTCGTCATCTGGTTCTCTTCCATGAACCGCTGTTTGTAGAACCGGCCCCAACCACCCTTGAGCACGGTGGTCCCGCTGCCCGTGATGTCGTACGAGAAATACAGGCGAGGTGCAAACGACGTGAGCGGCTGGAAGGGAATCTTTTCAGTGCACGCAGCCTGCGTGAACGACCACGGGCCCGCCTGGCGGCATTGCTTCGGAACGTTCGCCGTGTCGTGCTCGAAGCGGCCGCCCAGTTCCAGTGTCAGTCGCCGCGCAATCGTCCACGTGTCGCCGCCATACAAAGTCGTGAATCCCACGTTGTTCTGCGGTATGGCTGGATAGTTGTACAGCTCGATCTGCGTCGGAGTGCCAACCTGTCCCGTTGCGCCACCGGTGAAAATCAGGCGGTACTGTCCGGCGGCTCCCCGGTCTCCGTTCCCCTGGATGAACCTGTTCGGCGAGTACTCGAACCCCGCTTTGAACTCATGGTTTCCTTTGAACAGATCCGGCTTGAAGTAGGTGGCCGTGGCCTTCGAGGTGTATCGCCAGATGTCGTTCCAACTGCCGCCGTTGGGGCTCTGGCCATCCTGCCATTGCGACGTTTGATCGAACCGTGAGGGTCTGCCACCGCCGTGGCTCTCATCGTTCCCCATTCGGATCTCGAGCCCCTGCGGGACGCCTGCTGCCGTGGCCGCATCCGTCGTTCCCACGAAGTTCGCGTTCTGACCTCCCGTCCAGGTCCAGCGTCCGAAGAGGAATGACATCACCAGAGAATTGCCGCGCACTTCCTGCCACTCGGCCTTCCACGTCGATGCCCGAATCGGCGGGATCCGATCGAGACGGGATTCCCACGCCTGGAATCTCGTCTGCGTGTCAGCGTAGTGATACTTCTGCACCCACGTGTTCCAGAACACCAGTTTGCTCGCCTGCCGCAGTTGGTACCAGATCTTCTGGTTGGTGATGATCTCGGCCTTGTACCCGTTTCCCGGCGTCCCGTCCGGCTTGAACACACCGAGCTGAACGACATCCTGCGGCCGATACCGGCCGCTGGCGTAGAACCACAACTTGTCGCGGATGATGCGACCGCCGAAATCACCGCCCTGGTCGGTGCGGCTCAGTAGCGGATTTCCCTCGGTGATGCCCTGCGCGCGCAGTTCATCGTCAACGTTGTTGCCCTCAGTGTGCTGGCTCGAATAGGCGTAACTTGCGCCGCCGTGGAATGCGTTGCCGCCCGACTTGAGCAGCATCGAAAGGGCCGGACCTCGCGACGGAACATCAGGACCATTGCTGATGGTCTGGACCTTTGCTTCTTCCATCGCGTTGTAGTCGAAGTAGTTCCCACCCTGGGTCTGGATACGAGAGTCGCTCGTCACCAGGCCCTCCATCACCATGAACGACTCGATCGGCTGTCCGAACGAACTGAATTCAGGCGTGTCGCCAACGGTTCCGCCGCCGACATCCAAGCGTCCAGGAGCGCGGACGCCGGGTGCCTGGACCATCAAGCTGATCGCGCCATTCCGACTCGTCGGTGTCAATTCCAATGTCTCACGCGTGAACTGCGTACTCGCGGAGGTCGCCGTTACATCCACGACCGGCGCTGCACCCGAGACCGTCAGCGTTTCGGTGAGCGTGCCGAGCTTCAGCGTGATATCCAGTCGAACGGTCGCGCCAAGGTCGAGGCGGATGCCTTCCTGGCGCATGCTCGAGAAGCCGTCGAGTTGGTACGACACCGTGTACGTGCCAATCGGCAGCGGTGTGATGCGGTACTCGCCCTGGACGTTGGTCACGTCGGTCACTTGCTTGACCTGTAGAACCGGGCTGGTCACCGACACAGTCACACCTGGCAGGATCGCGCCGCTTTCATCGCGGACCTGACCAATGATTGCCGACAATTGCTGAGCAATGGCCGTGTTGGCCAACGCCAGGTTGAAGAGTACGACGAAGATCGCAATCGATCGGTGAAGACGTACCGTGGCCGACGGAAGACTCATAAGCGCTCCTTCGAACCGGCTCGTTCCTGACGATTTCCTGGTGGGGTCAGAAGAGCCGTGCGCCAACGGTCATGGCGGCCAGCTCCGAGGTGCGTCGCGGGGGATTACCGACGTAAGTTCGCGCGTGATTCTACAGGGCCGCGACGCTGCGTGGCCCTGCCCAATTCTTGGTAGTGGTCAGGACGAACGACAAGACCAACGTCGAGGTGAGCTCGCTGCACGACACGCGAGTGATGAACGACGTCCCGTCAGGCTCTGCAGTTCGTTCATGGGATACTGCGTCTCCTTCCAAAGGGGGCCGCATGCGACAACAAGTACTGAGAGTGCTCCTGCTATCTGCGCTCGCGGCGTCGTTGCCGTCCATCGTCCATGCACAAGCACTTGCTGGTGTGGTGAGAGATCCGTCTGGCGCAGTGCTTCCTGGAGTCACCGTCGAAGCGGCGAGCCCGGCGCTCATTGAAAAAGTCCGCTCGGTTGTGACCGACGGCACAGGACAGTACCCGCATCGTTGATCTGCGGCCCGGCACATACAGGCTCACGTTCACGCTCCCGGGATTCAACACGGTTGTGCGAACGGGCATCGAGTTAAGTGGATCGGGCACCGTCACTGTGAGCAGCGAGATGTCCGTGGGTGGACTCGAGGAAACGGTCACCGTCGCTGGTGAGACGCCGGTGGTCGATGTGC
Organism: uncultured Acidobacteriota bacterium; assembly: GCA_963772955.1. Classification (GTDB taxonomy): domain Bacteria; phylum Acidobacteriota; class Vicinamibacteria; order Vicinamibacterales; family UBA2999; genus Gp6-AA40. The sequence continues at coordinate 315,418 of CAVYZF010000015.1, forward strand.
AGAGCGCCACTCGGCAGGCGGTGTTGAGCGGAGATCTGGTGGCCAGCGTACCGGCCGCGCGAAGCTGGAATGGTCTGCTGCTGCTGATGCCGGGAGTGACTGGCACTCCCAACTCGATGCAACTCACTCCGTCGATGATCACGTTCGGCATTCACGGTGGTCCAACGAGCGAGGGCCGGTTGCTTGTCGGAGGTATGAACGTCGGCGCATCGCGCGGTGGTGGCGGAGTATCTGGCTATCAGGTCAACACCGGGAACGTCGAGGAAGTGACGTTTGCCACTTCCGGCGGTCTTGGCGAAGTGGAGACCGGCGGACCGTACATGAACATCGTCCCCAAGACGGGTGGGAACGACTTCACTGGTGCGTCATCGTTCTTCTACTCGAACCAATCGTTGCAGAGCAGCAACTTCACCGACGAGTTGCAGGCTGCGGGTCTGAGGTCGCCTGGTGACCTGCTCAAGTTGTGGGATGTCGATTTCAGCCTGGGCGGTCCGATCGACAAAGACAAGCTGTGGTTCTTCGCGGTGCTGCGCAATCAGGGCAACTCGATGTCGGTGCCCGGCATGTACGCGAACCTCAATGCCGGCAATGGAACGTCGTGGACGTACGAACCGGATCTCTCGCGACCTGCGCGTAGTGCGGGCAAGACGCGATCGGGCGCTGTCCGCCTGACGTGGCAGATCAATCCCAACAACAAACTCACCGGGTTCTGGGACGAACAGTGGGGATGCTCAGGCGCGAGTTGGCCCGGTTCACCGGAGGGCACCGCGTGTCGTGACAACACAGACGGCTGGATCATCGGTGGAGGCGCGACGTCCGCGCCCGAAACCTCGACCTATTCGACGCCGCCCAACCGGATCACACAAGTGAACTGGGTGGACACGTTGTCGAACAAGGCGTTGCTCGATGTCGGATGGAGCGCCTACAACAATCGATGGGGAGGCGGTGCGGCGCCTGGTAATCCCACCACGGACCTGATCGCCGTGTCGGAGCAGGGCGGAAGCATTCCGGGTCTGTGCTACCGCTCGTACAGTCCCGCGTGCGGCGACAAATCGACGGGATGGATTTCGTCGAACACCTGGAAGGCGCACTTCTCGTACGTGACCGGGGCGCACAGTATGAAGGTTGGCTACAACGGCCTGTGGAACTACGACAGCCAGGAATCCAACCCGGCGCCTCCCGATGCCGTTCAGTACCGATTCAACAACGGGATCCCAAACCAGATCACTGAGTTCTCGGGCGTGTTCGGGAGTGAGTGGCGAACGCGCTTCGACGCGGTGTTCGTCCAGGACCAGTGGACGCTGAATCGACTGACCCTGCAGGGCGGCCTCAGGTATGACCACGCATGGAGCTACTATCCGAGCGCGCGAATCGGAGGCACGCGCTTCTTCCCTACCGTGACGACCATCGACAAAGCGGATGGCGTGAACTTCCACAACATCAGTCCGAGAGTGGGCGCGGCCTACGACTTGTTTGGAACGGGGAAGACGTCGGTGAAGGCCAACTGGGGTCGGTACCTGTACCCGGCGCAGAACGGCGGCATCTTCACTGGCGCTGCCCCGACATCGCAGATCGCCACCCGCGCCGATCGGAGTTGGACCGACGCGAATCGCAACTTCAACGCTGACTGCGATCTGTTGAATCCGAATGCGCAGGACTTCCGTCTGACTGGTGGCGATGTGTGCGGCCGGGTAGCCAACACGAACTTCGGGACGCTGAATGCGGGCCTCAGTTACGCAGACGAGCTGCTCAATGGTCTCCGCCCCTGGGACACGCAGGTCGGCGTGGCACTTCAGCACGAAATTCTTCCCCGCATCTCCGCGGAAGTGCAGTTCAACAAGCGCTGGTGGTACGGGCAGTACATCACGCGCAATCTGGCGGTGAATGCGTCTGACTTCACGCGCTACGACATCACGGCGCCGAACGATCCCCGACTCCCCGGTGGCGGCGGCTACGTCGTCTCTGGTCTCCACGACGTCGCCCCTGCACTCTTCGGGGTCGTTGACTATCAAGTGCAGCCGGCCAGCGACTACGGCGACTACCAGCACCATTGGAATGGTGTTGACTTCACGGTCAGTGCGCGCACGCTGAATGGGCTGACACTGCAGTTGGGCACCAGCACCGGTCAGACCGTGATGGATTTCTGCGCGGTCGCGGAGAAGGTTCCCGAGAGCCTCGTTCCACCGCAAACGGTGACGATCGGCGTGTCGATTCCTGGTCCCAGCGCGTTGGGCGTCAACCAGGCCGGCGCGATGCCACTGGATTACTGCCACCTCGCATCCGGATTCCTCACGCAGTTCCGCGGTCTTGGGACGTACCTCGTTCCGAAGGTGGATGTCGAGGTCAGCACGACGTTCCGCAGCAACCCCGGAGTGCAGTTGGCAGCGAACTACAACGTGCCCGCCGCCGTCGTGGCGCAGTCGCTCGGCCGCCCGCCGTCCGGTGGCGTCGCGAATGTCACCGTCAATCTGATCGAGCCGGGGACGCTGTATGGCGATCGGGTCAACCAACTCGATCTGCGTCTGGCGAAGCTGGTGAGAATCGGCCGCACGCGAACGAAACTCCAGGTCGATTTCTACAACCTGCTGAATGTCTCGACGGTGCTGACCTACAACCAAATCTACAGCCCCGTTACGACAACATGGCTGGCCCCGCAGGACGTGCTGGACGCGCGAGTCGCGAAGCTTGGCGTCACGGTCGACTTCTGATCGACTTCCGTCATCGCACTCGAGTCGATCATCACGACAGATCGAGACACTGAGGAGAAGATCCTCAGTGTCTCGGCCCCTCGTACGCTCGCGACGCGCTCAAGGGTCTGAGCCGGAAGGTCGCGACGGAGATCGTCAAGGGCAGGCCGTACAAGTCGATGCGCTGCGTCACATGCCGCAACATCACAGCGGCTGGGCGCCATTGGTCCGAGCGCGTGTTCATTACCATCGATGGCGTCTAGCGATCGCTGGACTCGATGTGGAAGAGCGCGCCGTGGTGGCTGAACACCACCGTTGCGATCACACGGTTGCTCGGTTCGCCATCGCTGCGGCCGTTCTTCGAGCTGACGCGCGCCGATGGTCATCGCACTCTCGGGGCCGACTGCGCTGATGAGCGCAGACGCGAGGCCGCGGTGCTCGAGACTCCACGCTCGCCCGCCGTGGTGTGAGTCGACTTACTCGCCGCACCACGGTCCGCCGTTCACGACCGGGCTGGCTTTGGCGGCAGCGGCCGGTGGGGATTTCAGCGCAACGCGAAGCTGGCTCAGTGACTCGCCTGCGCTGCCGCGTCCGAGCCGGCGCGCGACCGGCTCGATGATCCATCCCAGGAGCATCGGGAAGCCGCGACTGAGACCGATCGTGTCGATCTCCATGTAGACGCCGCCGTCCCGTTCGAGATATTTCGACATCGCGTTGGCGCGCCAGAGATAGCCGTTGCCCGTACCTGGCGGAAGGCGACGTTCTGTAGGCTCGCCGGCATGCTCCACCTGCCGCACGCAATCGGCTCTGGCGATTGAGGTCGCGAGGCCGGGGCGAGGGTGCTGATACTCAGTGACCATCCACGCATCAACCACACCGGTCACTGCACCCGCACGTCTTTGTGCGCGAAAGAACGTACGGTAACGGTTGCCTTCGCGGGCGACGAGATCAGCAGCGACGACCCAATCGTAGATGGATGCGTACCTGGTGTAGTCGCGTGCCACTCTCAGGACCTCCTCCAGCGTGATGTCGGGCACGAACACTGTGCCACGCCAGTGATGGATCAATCCGTTCGGCACCTCGACGATCCCGTCGCCGCTTCCCGGTTCGAGCAGGATCTCGCCGTGACGAAGCCGGTCCAGTGCTTGCGGCGATGCCTGCGCCAGGAAGTCTTCGCTGCCGATTTGTTTTGAGAATGCCTGCGCCACCGTCTCGACGAAGCGATCGTAGGCAGCTGCCGTGGTGGGCTCGAGATCAGCCGCGGCGATCTTTTGAGGTGCGATGACGAGCGCGGCGACCAGGACCATCAGGTAGCCGCGGGATCGGAGTGCCATGAGGTTCAGGTCGTCGCGTGATCTCTCGCGGGATTGTAGCAGGCCCGTTTGATGCGCACGTCCACGAGTGTTCGTGGGTTCTTCTCCACTCCTGATCGAGCACGCGGCAAACCTTGTGGTGGCTCGGCAGCGTGCCGGCCATTTGCTCGAGACCTTCCAGGATCAGGATGGCTTCGAGCTGTTGCCCTGGTGCTTGCGGGAGGCAGTCACGCGCCCTGGACAGCCTGTGTCAGCGGAACCTCGACACGCCCGAGGTCACCGTCGACGGTCACGCGGTAGGTCTTGAGCGGGTCCCTTGGCCGGACCCTGCACCACGGCTCCCGTGCACACGTCGAACTGCGAGCCGTGCCATGGGCACGTCACGATTGAACCCTCGAGCGGGCTTTCATTCAGCGGACCCTGTTTGTGCGTGCACCTGGCCTGCGTGGCACAGAAGCCTCCGTCGACGTTGAACACCGCCACGTCCCCCACCAACAAAGCCGATCCTGGTTCGTGGCCGAACACGTCGTCGAGATGCCGCTCGTGCAGGCGGTGTAGCGTGTCTGATCCGCGCTCACACGTCGACTCGAAGCTCGATAGCTCAGCGCGGTGCAGGTACAAAACGAGTAGAGCGGATTCCGCGTGCGTCAGTCTGTTCTGAGGATCGCGCTACGGGCCAATCAGACTGGAGCCCCTACGGTTTTTGAGGTTTCTCGGGAGCGACCGGCTGCTTTTCGTAGATATCCCGTATGCGCGGCCGTGTCCCCTCCGTTGAAACGCCCGCCGCCGCCATGAGGACTTGTATCGCATCAATCGTCGGGCGAGAAGGTTGGGGTCGTCCAGCTTTGTAGCCCTCGGCGATAAACAGCGGCGTCCTTCCCTCCGTGTCGGCCTGTTTCCAGATGTGGATGTCGGCACCGCGGTCTGCCAGCAACTTCACAATTGCCGGAAAGTTGCCGTACGCGGCGCCGTGCATGACGGTGTCGCCCTTGTCGTCCACGGCGTTGATGTCCGCGCCAAGGTCAAGCAGCATCTTTGTGGCTTCCAGCGCTTCGTCCTCGGTGCCGGCCTCTTCCAGCGGGTCCGACGTGCCGAGGCCAGCTGCGGCCATGAGCGGCGTGGTCTTGCCGGCATTCGGCAGCAACGGGTCTGCGCCCGCTTTCAGGAGCTCACGCATCAACGGGACATCCGCCCGGTCGGCGGCCATCAGGAACGGCGTCGCGCCCTCTGTACCGAGCATCGTTGCGGACGCCGGTGGGCGCGGCACACCCTTGCCCAGACGCGCATTCACGTTGGCGCCCCGGTCCACGAGCGCGCGAACGAATTGCAGGCTCGTCAGCCGTCCTGATCCGATGGGTGCCGGATCACCGACGTCACTGGCATCCGGCTTCCGTACCCAGCTCATCGCGTGCAGCGGCGTAAATCCTGACCGTTGATCGTTGGGATCGGCTCCAGCCTCAACCAGCGCGATCGCCAGCTCGAAGTGGCCGTTCTCCACCGCAAGCAGCAACGGGCTGGTGCCGTTTCTGACTGGCTTGTAACTCGCGCCGACGGTCGACCCCTGGGGCTTCAACGTGTCGTTCACATTCACGCCTGCCTCGAGCAGCGCACGCACCACATCGATGTGGCCCTCCCGCACCGCGAAGAACAGCGGCGTGAATCCGGACGTGAGCGTCGCGTTGGTCGTGGATCCCGCTTCGATGAGGGCTCGTACGACGGTCGCGTGTCCTTCGGCGGCGGCCCACATGAGCGCTGTCTGCTCGCGCCGCTCCTGCGCGTTGGGATTGGCGCCGCGGGCAAGCAGCGCCTTGACGGCTTCGAGATTTCCCACGCGTGCTGCCGTCATGAGTACCGTCTCCCCACCTGGAAGAGAGGCGTTCGCGTCGGCGCCAGCGTCGAGCAGCAGCCTCACGAGGGTTGCATTGCCGTTCGTGCAGGCGATGGACAACGGAGGCACGCCGTATCGATTCGTGGCGTTCACGTTGGCGCGTGATCGCACGAGCAGTCCTGCCGTCTCCGCGTCGTCGTTGTAGACCGCCCAGTGCAGCGCCGTCATCCCATCGACCTGCGCGGTATTGACGTCGGCGCCTTTGGCGAGGAGCTCTTTGACGAGCGCGTGGTTGCGTTGCTCGGCCGCGTCCGCAACCGTCGCTTTGTCCGCCGCCTGGGCTGTGCCGGCCAGGGCGAAGATCAGCAGAGAGAGTCGAGCGATTCGTCCGTATTCCATGTGACGTCTCCAGCAGCTTGAAAAAGTGTGAAGGGTCTGACCCCATCGCACTTTTTCTACAGGGACACTGGATCGAACAGGTCGTCGATCTTGCCTTTGCTGTCGCCGAACGAATCCAGGTGGACTCCCGCCTGATCCAACAACGTGAGATGGAGATTGGCCAGCGGCGTACCCTCTTTGTACTGGATGTGCCGCCCACCCCTCATCCCGCTCGCGGCGCCACCGGCGACCAGAATGGGAAGATTCTCATGGTCGTGCAGGCTCGAGTTGCCCATCCCGCTTCCGTACAGGTAGACAGTGTTGTCGAGCAATGATCCGTCGCCGTCCGGCGTAGATTTCAGTTTCTCGAGGAACTCCGCGAAGAGCGACACGTGGAACGTATTGATTTTCGCAATCTTCGCGAGCTTGTCGGGGCTGTTGCCGTGATGACTCGTGGGATGGTGTGGATCGGCGACGCCGATTTCCGGATACGTGCGGTTACTCAGCTCGCGCGCGAGCTGGAAGGTCACCACCCGCGTGATGTCTGCCTGAAACGCCAGGACCTGCAGGTCGAACATGAGTCGCGCGTGGTCGGCAAACGCGGCCGGCACACCCACCGGCCGATCCAGATCGGGCATCGGATTCTTGGCCGCTCCCGCTTCCGCACGCTGGATCTGGCGCTCGACTTCGCGAACGGTGTCGAGGTACTGATCGACGCGAACGCGGTCGGTCGCCCCGACTTTCCGTTTGAGCCGCGCGATGTCCTCGCTGAACGAATCGAGGAGGCTGGTCCGATTGCGCAGTGCCGCGCGACGGCCGTCGGCGCTTTCGCCCTCGCCGAAGAGGCGTTCGAACACGACGCGCGGATGGGCCTCGGAAGGAAGCGGCGTCGTCGGTGAAGACCAGGAGAGACAATTCTGATAGACGCAGGCGTAGCCGTTGTTGCACACGCCGGCGAGCGGGTTCAAATCCATCGCCAGCTCGAGCGACGGTAACTGCCTGTCGCGGCCCATTTGCTTCGCCGCAATCTGGTCGACAGTGGTGCCGAGATGGTAGTCCGAGCTCTCTGTGTGTTTTGCGAACGCAGCGCTCAGGAATCCGGCGTTCGACGTGTCGTGCGTGCCCGGGTAGGACTGCTCGAGCCTGAGGTTGGTGACGACCGTCAGTTGTTCCTTGACCGGTTCCAGTGGAGCAAGGATTTGCGACAGCTCGTTGAGCTTGCCGCCTTCGTCGAGTGGAGTCCATCGAGCGCGGTCACACCCCATCGGGATGAACACGAAACCGAGCCTCGAGACCGGCTTGGCCGGCGTCTTGGCCAGCGCTGTGACCGCGGGGATCATCGCGTCGAGCAGAGGCAGCGCCAGCGTCGCTTGCACACCCTTCAGGAAGGTGCGACGAGGTAGCGCTTTCTTCGTGATGATCATGACGATCTCCTCATCTGAAACGGCGCACTGTTGACGATTCCCAGGATGAGCGACGAGAAGTGGTAGCCACCTGGCTCGGCCTCGCGAAGAATCTTCCGCACCGCTGGCGCATCGTAGTACTCGACGCCACGGCCCAGGGCGAACGTCAACAGCTTTTCCGTGAGCGTTGCGGCGAACAGCTCTGGACGCCGGAGCAGGGCCTCTTCGAGCCCAGCCACACCGTTGACATCGCCTAAGCCTGGCAGCGTTCCTGACACGTCGATGGGTCCGCTGTCTCCTTCGTTCTCTCGCCAGCGACCCACCCCGTCGAAATTCTCCAACGTGAATCCCACGGGATCGATCGTCCGATGACAGCTCGCGCACACCGGACTGGCGCGATGAGCGGCCATCCTCTCGCGCACTGGCAGGTTGGCGGGCACGTTGCCGTCGAGCGCCGGCACATTCGGAAGCGGAGGCGGCGGCGGCGCACCGACGATGTTGCTCAAGACCCACACGCCGCGAAGGACAGGCGACGTCCGTGTCGCATAGGACGAGACGGCGAGGATGCTGCCCTGCCGCAACAATCCACCGCGCCTGCTGTCGCGTCCCAGTTCAACGCGCCGGAAGCGGCTGCCATAGACGTTGGGAATCCCGTAGTGTTTCGCCAGCCGCTCGTTGAGAAACGTGTAGTCCGTTCTGAGCAGATCGAGGACGCTTCGATCTTCGCGCACGACGCTGTCGACGAAGAGTTCGGTCTCCTGGCGAAACGCCTGACGGAGGTTGTCGTCGAAGTCGGGATACAGACGCACGTTCGGGTCGACCGATGTCAGGTTGCGCACGCGGAGCCACTGTCCGGCGAAGTTGCTCGCGAGATTGATTGAGCGAGGATCTGCGAGCATTCTGCGGACGTGCCGGTCGAGCACGCCTGGCCGCCGGAGCTCTCCGCGAATCGCCGAATCGAGCAGCGCGTCATCAGGTAGGCTGCTCCAGAGAAAAAATGACAGGCGAGATGCCAACTCGAGATCGCTGATGCGATACACAGCGCCCGGCGGCGTCTTGTCGGGATCCGCCTCCACGCGGAACAGAAATTCGGGATTGATGAGCACGGCACTCAACGCTCTGCCGATTCCCGCATCGAAGTCGCCTTCTGACTTCCCTTCGCGGTAGAACGCCATCGGCCGTTCCAGATCCGCCTCGGAAATCGATCGACGATACGCACGCCGCGTGAGCGTGGCGAGGATCTTCTTCGCACACGCCTGTTCCTGGCTCGGGTCGGTTGGTCTGCAGGCGAATATCCGGCGGCGGCTCGGCGTGTCGTCCGCGCCCTGCGCCGCGTATGGCCCCGTGACGGAGACCTGGGAAATCGCCGGAGTGATGCGCGGATGCCGTCGCTCGTTGAACCGCGACTGGAGAGGCTGGCGTGCTGTCTCGATCAGTGAAGAGGAATTCTTCACAAACGTGACGCCGAGCTGATGCGGACCGGCCGCCACGGGCACGCGAATCTTGAGGTTCCTGTCGATGAGCGAGTCGTCGCCGTTGGCAGGTCTCTGGATCGTGAACTCTCCGATCGGCGTCCGGTCGAGCAACACCTTGATCTCGTGGGGCTGCGGGTCCTTCAACCCGTCGACATCCCCGGAGTAACCACGCGCGAGGTAGATCTGGATGTCGTACTCGCCGTCCTGCGCGAACGTATAAGGAACGAGAACCCCGCCGCGAGTGCCGATCGGGAGTCCAGCGACATCCCCCTCCTGCGTGACGTCGGGCGGGACGCGAATGATGTCGCTCTGAAGAGAGGTCTGCGTGCTTCCGATTGCCAGCGCGCTGATTTTTTGCGCAGCCGAAATGTATCGGTCCAGGAGAGCCGGCGGCAGGTCGCCGACCGTCACGTTGTCGAAGCCGTGCCCGCTTTCATCGGCGGGCAGGAGCGATGCGGCGTCGATGTCGAGGGACAAGAGATCCCGGATCGCGTTTTGATATTCGGTACGATTGAGACGCCGCAGTGTTTCCGTGCGGCCTGGATTCGGCTTCGCGGCGGCGGCCTTGTCGAGCGACGTTTCCAACCACGAAAGCAGCGCCCGGCGATCGTCCATCGAGGGCTGCGGCATGTTGGGAGGCGGCATCATGCCCGTGCGAAGTTTGCGTACGACCTTCTCCCAGATCTCAGCCCCTGCGCCTGGGTTGGCGATATCGGCTTCGTCCAACTTCAAGTCAGCTGTCGCGAGTCGTTGGTTGTGGCACGTAACGCAGTAGCGATCGACCGTCCCTCGGTGGCTCGACGACGGTGATACGGCACCGATTGTGGACGATGACTGGGCGCTTCTCGCTTGGGGAGCCGGTTGTTGTGCCGATGGGCGTGCCTGGATGCCCAGGGACACGATCAACACGAACCAAGCCACACAGATGGCCGCTACTCTCGCACTCGGAAAAGCCTTGGGCACCATATCTTCATCAGGGCTGGCGGTCTCCGAACGACGATGCAGACAGAGTGTAGCCGAGTACCGAGGGTGCCCGGAATGTGTTTTCCCAGGTCCGCGCAACGCGGGGGATCCTCGGAATCTCGAACAGATTCGGCGAACTCCACTGAGACGTTGGGAGGTGGGGTTCTGTCCGGGAACTCCACCGCGGGTCTTCACCGTCTTACGCGGGCGGTAGTCGTTCAGCATCCCCCATCCGCTATCGACGGCACGTCGCGTCGCCGCGAAGACGTACAGTGTTCGCCGACCCTTTACACAACGTTGTATAAGTAGGAGCGGGATCGGGCATGTACAAGGCATTCATGTCGTACAGCCACGCCGCGGACGATCGACTCGCGCCCGCTCTCCAGTCGGCGTTGCATCGATTCGGAAAGCCCTGGTATCGCCTTCGCGTGTTCTCGATCTTTCGAGACAAGGCGAGCCTGTCGGCCAACCCCGCGCTGTGGCCCGCCATCGAGGCTGCCCTCAGCCAATCCGAGTATTTCCTCTTGCTCGCATCGCCCGCGGCGGCGCAGTCGGCCTGGGTCGAACGCGAGGTTCTCTGGTGGCTCGACTCCCGCTCGACGAAACAGCTTCTGATCGTCCAGACAGATGGAGAGATCGTGTGGGATCCAGCCACGGGCGACTTCGACTGGATGCGGTCGACCTGTATTCCAGGTGCGCTCCGACGGAGATTGGAGAGCGAACCACTCTACGTCGACTTCCGGTGGGCGCGCGGCGAGGATCACCTGTCGTTGCGGCACTCCCGGTTTCGCACGGCGGTCCTCGATATCGCCGCGACGCTACATGGAAAACCGAAACATGATCTCGATGGAGACGATGTTCGCGAGTACCGCCGCGCCCGGCGACTGGCCGTGTCCGCGACCGTGGCGCTCGCCGCGCTCGTGATTGCGACCGGCGTAGCAGCCTATGTCGCGTACAGCCAGCAGCAGATCGCAGAGCGGAGAGCCCTCGAGGCGACGCGTGCTCAGTCGCTCGCCGAGGAGAACGCCCAACGAGCGACGGAACAGGAAGCCGTCGCGAAAGACAAAGCCCTTGAAGCGCAAAAGGCGCAAGCGCTGGCGGAATCCGAGACACAACGCGCCGAACGGGAGCGACAGACGGCAGAACTCCGGCGCCTTGAGGCCGAACGGCAAAGCCGCTTGTCGCGCTCTCGCGAGTTGGCGGCGACGGCTGTCGCCGAACTGCCTGCCGAGACGGATCGCGGGCTTCTCTTGGCAATCGAAGCGACCCGCGTGATGCGAACGACGGAAGCCGACGAAGCGATTCGCACGGCCCTGCTGCAATCGGCGCCGCGCCGTTCCCTGATGCGCGGTCATGAGGCCGAGATACGCGATGCCGCGTTCAGCTCTGACGGCGCGCGAGTGCTGACAGCCGGCATGGACGGCAAGGCGATTCTCTGGGACGCGGCGACGGGAACGCCGCTGTCGGAGTTCGGAGGGCACTCGATGGGCGTCAGCCGGGTGGCGTTCAGCCCCGACAACACGCGGATCGTGACCGCGAGCTACGACGGCACAGCGCGCGTGTGGGACGTCGCTACCAGGCAGGTGTTGGCGACGTTGTCGTACGAGAACGAAGCCGTCACGTCGGTCGTGTTCAGCCCCGACGGCCGCTACGTTGCGACGGCAAACGGGACGACAGCAGTCGTGTGGGAGTCGGCGTCTGGGCGCCGCGTCGCGGAAACCCATCACGGCGCGCACATCAACAAGGTGGCGTTCAGCTTTGATTCGGCCTACGTGCTCACCGCCGCTGGCGATCTGGTCGCATCGACTCCCAATGCGCAGCGCAGCCGGGATCCGACTGCGAGAGTGTGGGAGGCGGCGACCGGTCGCGTCGTGACTGACCTGCGCGGACACACTGGTATGGTCTACGACGCGGCCTTCAGCCCGAAGGCGGATCTCGTCGCGACGGCAAGCCGTGATGGAACTGCGCGCGTGTGGGCGATACCCGGCGGCAAGCAGCTCGCCGAACTGGCCGGTCACGATGGAGTGGTGAACCTCGTCACGTTCGATTCGACCGGGAGGTTCATCGCGACCGCGAGCTTCGACGGTACTGCTCGCGTCTGGACGCGTGACGGCAAGTTGGTCGCCGACCTTCGGGGGCACGAAGGACCGCTGACCGATGTGAATTTCAGCCCTTCTGGAGATTTCGTCGCAACGGCGAGCCGGGACAAGACGGCTCGGGTGTGGTCAGCGACCACAGGGCAACCGCTGCTCACGCTACGAGGCCACACGGGGTTGCTCTTCGTTGCGACGTTTGCGCCTGACTCACGATGGGTACTGACCACGAGCGCCGATCAAACCGCACGCGTGTGGGGACCGATCGCGTCCAGTGTCAATCTCCGCGCAGACAACTTCCGCATTACGGCTGCCGCGTTCAACCACGACGGGACCAAGCTCGTCACCGGGAGCGAGGACGCGACCGCCTACGTCTGGAACACAACCACCCGCACCAGGACGGCTCTCGGCGGACACAGAGGAGGTGTGCACGCCGTCGCGTTTCAGCCAAGACGGCACGTACACCCTGACGGCTGGCGGCGACGGCATCATCCGCACGTGGGACCCCGATGCCGCCGTCGAAAAGAACCGGCTGCAAGCGTTCCGGGGCGTAGTCAGCAGCGCAGCGTTCAGCAACGATGGCCGTCTCACCGCGATCGGCGGAACCGACGGAACCTTGAGCGTGTGGGACGTCGAGGGTCGGCGGCCGGTTCGTGACATGAAGGGAGATTCGGACGCCATCAACAAAGTCGTGTTCAGCTCCGACGCCAGGCTGGCCCTGACGGTTTCAGCCGATCGGACGGTTCAACTCTGGGATGTGTCGACAGGGAAAATGCTCCTGCGAGCGCCACGTGTCGACAACTGGCAGGTGGACGCGTCGATCGCTCCGGACAATCGGTTCCTGGTCACGACATCGCAGCTATCGGCGCGTGTCTGGAACACGAGGTCAGGCAGCCTGATCAACGACCAGCACCGTCACGAGCGTTATGTCACAGGCGCCGCGATCAGCCCTGACGGGTCGGTGCTTCTGACGACTGGCGGAGACAGCGCCGCGCGGTTGTGGCAAATAGAGACCGGGAAGATGGTTGCCGAGCTCGTCGGCCATACCGACCCTGTTGCTGGTGGCGTGTTCAGCCCCAACGGTCTCTTCATCGCGACCTGGGGAAACGATTCTGCAGTACGACTGTGGGAACACACAGGGCGGATGCTGGGCGAGCTGGGCGCCCGCTCGAGCGTAGCTCGACGCGTGATGTTCGCTCCCGGCGGCAAGTCGGTCGCTGTGATCAGAGGGAACGTCGTGCAGCTCATCGCGTGCGACGCATGCGTCCCGCCGGAGGAACTGATCGCGCTCGCCCGGAGCCGCGCGGTGAGGGAGCTGACACGAGAGGAGCGCGAGAAGTTCCTGCACGAACAGCAGCATCCCTGACTCGAGCTGAGGCGAGGGAGTCGGTCTGCCACATCAGCTCGAAGCCGTTGGTTGCCCGCGTCTCATCTCGCGAAGAAGCCACGCCTTTGCGGTCTTCCAGTCCCGCATGACGGTCTCGGGTGACACGTTCAATACCTGCGCTGTCTCTGTGACGGTGAGACCGCCAAAGAACTTCAACTCAACGACCTGGCCCATACGCGCATCGACCGTCGCCAGCCCGGTGAGCGCATCGCTGAGGGCGACGAGGTCGCGCTCCGGTAGCTCCGGCAGCTCGAGCACCTCATCGAGACTGAGGTGAACCGCACGGCCACCGCGTTTCTGGCGGTGGCGGTGGCGTGCGAACTCGACGAGGATCCGCCGCATCATCTGCGCCGCCAGAGCCAGAAAGTGCGCACGGTTCTGGAACTCGACGCGATTGACGTCGATCAGCCGCAAGTACGCCTCGTTCACCAGCGATGTCGCCTGGAGCGTATGATCCGGTCGCTCCTGGCGCATGTAGCGCTGCGCCAGACCATGGAGCTCGTCATAGACGAGCGGCATGAGCCGGTCGAGGGCCGAACCGTCGCCCTGGCTCCAGGCCCGGAGGAGCTCAGTGGGTCCGTCGTCGGGATTCGGCGACATGACAGTCTTTCTGGCGAGATGGCGCCTTTATAGAGCAGAGGGCGCATGCCGACCCGGACTCGACACCAACGCCCGCAAGGAGTCTGACATGAACCAGGCTGCCATGGATCGTTGGGCGACGGTCAAACACATTCATCAAAGCGCTCTCGATAGAGACCCGTCAGAACGCGCTGCGTTTGTTGACGAATCATGTGGCGGTGACGAGACGCTTCGTCGAGAAGTCCAGTCGCTTCTGATGTACGCAACGGAAGCTGAGTCATTCCTCGAGCGCCCGGCGGTCGACGTCGCTCCCACAGGGCCGAGCGCACCGGGTGAGACGGCGCTCGTCGGTCGAACGGTCAGTCACTATCAAGTGCTGTCGCTACTCGGCGCTGGCGGTATGGGCGAGGTCTACCTTGCACGAGACCCGCGACTGGATCGAACTGTCGCCCTGAAGATTCTTCCTGGTGATTTGGCGTCGGATCCGGACCGCATGCTTCGCTTCGAGCGCGAAGCGAAGGCCGCGTCCGCGCTGAATCATCCGAACGTCGCAACCATCTATGACGTCGGCGAGAGCGACGGCATCCACTTCATCGTCATGGAGCACGTGGAAGGGGAAACGATCGCAGCAAGAATCGGCCGCCCGTTGACACCCTCGGACGTCATCGACGTCGCCGTGCAGACCGCTGACGCCTTGGATGTCGCCCACGCAAAGGGCATCACACACCGCGACATCAAGCCGGCAAACTTGATGCTGACGCTCCGCGGTCACGTCAAAGTGCTCGACTTCGGCGTGGCGAAGATGGCGCGTGGCGACGAGGCCAGCCCGAATGGCGACTGGAACGTCGAGCCACTGACTGCGGTCGGCGGCGGCGTCGGGTCGGGCCCGTACATGAGTCCCGAACAAATCGCCGGCGGCGACGTCGATCCACGCAGCGACGTGTTCAGCCTGGGAGTCGTCATCTACCAAATGGCAACACGGCAGCTTCCGTTCTCCGGAGAGACACGGGCGGAGATGATGCAGTCCATCCTGCATGCGACGCCGGAGCCCATCACACGGCTCAATCCCGAGATCCCATTGGAGCTGGAACGGATTACGTTCAAGTGCTTAGACAAGAGTGCCGACGCGCGCTATCAATCGGCGCGCGAGCTGTTGAGCGACCTGTGGCCGCTGAAGCGTCAGGTGGATGCGAAGGCAAGGCGAGGGACGCCGGATTCGGTGCGCGTCGATGCGCCGACCACCGATTCGTCCCGTGCGTCGGAAGCATCCGAGCTTGTTGCCCTCGGGTGGACGCATCTTCGGTCGGGGTCGTACTTCGAGGTATCCCACGCGGTCTCGGCGTTTGTGGCCGCAACGACGATCGATCCAACTCACGCCGCCGCATACGCCGGCCTGGCACTCGCGAAGCTTGGCCAGGCGACCGATCGCAAGGTGCTCGTCGAAGCGTACGGCGAGGCCAAAGCCGCTGCGCTTCGCGCGCTTGCGTTGGATCATGAAAGCGCCGACGCACAACTGGCGCTGGGACAGGTGATGTTCACGGCAGAGTGGGATTGGATCGCCGCCGAGCGAAGCTTCCAGCGCGCCCTGGCCATCAACCCGAATCACGCTGAGGCTTACATCCACTACGGCATCTTGATGGAAGCGCTCGGCGACCTGGAGCGTGGACTTCACCTGAAACTACAAGGTTTGGAATGCGACTCGACGTCGGCGCTCGCTCACGTGTGGATCGCCGTCTCGTTCTGGAATCAGCGTCGCTACGACGACGTGATCGTGTGGGCCAACAAGGCGCTCGATCGCGATCCACAACATCCGTTCGCTCGTGAATTGCGTTCGGGAGCGTACTGGAAGATGGGCGATCTCGAGCGCGCGGGTGAGCTGCTCCATAGCACGGCACAACCCGACCTCAGCACGGCACAACCCGACATTAGCATTGGCGAATGGCCTCTCGTGATTCACAACGCAGAGGCTGGAGACCTCGACGCGGCCTTCGAGCGTCTTCAACGCTTGATCGACGCGCACGACCCGGCGTTGATTCATCTCGCCGTAGCGCCTCAGTGGGACAGCTTGCGCGCAGATCCGCGCTTCAACGAGTGTCTCGCACGGATGAAGCTGCGACCCGTAGGCACTGGGAACGGGCCGATGCCGGAATCACACTAAAACGGTCACCTGCTCGATGGTTAGCCGGTGGCCCTTTCAGGCGCGGCACGCATTGCGATTAACTTGACCCTCACCGCAGAATTCGGAGGCTATACTACAGGCCGAAAACGGGCTCATGAAGCCGGGCGACCGCGTCTCACACTACGAACTGATCGAACAGTTGGGTGCCGGCGGTATGTGAGTCGTGTACAGGGCGCACGACACCCGGCTGAAGCGCACGGTCGCGCTCAAGTTCCTCTCGTATTCCCAAGCAGAAGACAACAACGCGAAAGAACGTCTGGTCCAGGAAGCGCAGGCCGCATCCGCCCTGGATCATCCAAACATCTGCACGATCCACGAGATCGACGAAACAGCAGACGGACAGCTGTTCGTGGCCATGGCGTACTACGATGGCGCGACGCTGAAAGAGCGGATCGCCCGCGGCCCGATTCCGATCGAGGAGGCGCTCGACATCGTCACGCAGGTTGGGCGCGGAGTCGCGACCGCACATGACGCTGGCATCGTGCATCGTGACATCAAACCCGGCAACATCATGGTCACGCGGCGCCACGAGGTGAAGCTGCTCGACTTCGGAATTGCCAAGCAGCTCGGACAAACGGCGCTGACGCGGACCGGCACGGTGCTCGGCACCGTCGCCTACATGGCTCCCGAACAGGTCACTGGACGCGGGGTCGACAATCGCTCCGACGTGTGGGCGCTCGGCGTCGTTCTTTACGAGGCACTGACGGGACGTCTGCCGTTCTCTGGCGAACACGAGGTGGCTATCGCGCATGCGATCGCGACGGAGACTCCAACTCCACTGCGCACGGTGCGTGCTGACGTGCCAGAGGCCGTCGACGCCATCGTCACACGAGCGCTGCAGAAGGAGCCAGGGTCTCGTTTCGCATCGGCACGTGCCTTTGTCGATGGCGTCGAGTCATTGCAGCGTGATCGCCAGCGGGCGACGCTCGGTGCGGCGCCGATTGCCCCTGCCGCGACAGCGCTGTCCCGTGCTCGATTCCTGCTCGCGTCTGCCGCAGCACTGGTCGTCGTCGCGAGTGTCGGCTGGTACTTCTACAACGCAGCACAGCTGAGGACCGCCAGGCAGACGCTCAAGCAGATACCAGACCTCATTGAGAAGGAACGTTACACGGATGCGTACCTCGTGATCCGTCGGCTGGAACCACTGCTCGCCGATGATCCGGAGTTTGCGAAAACCCGAGATTCGTTTCTGATGCCGACGCCCGTGCGCACCGAGCCTCCTGGGGCCGACGTGTACGTGAGACCTTACCGGGACCAGACTGCCGCCTGGGATCACGTCGGCCAGTCACCACTCGAGATCAAAGGTCCAGAGGGGATGTTCCGCTGGCGACTTACGAAACCCGGGTACGCCACGCTGGAAGTTGGCGATGCCTCGCACGGATCGACCGGTGACCTCCGGTTTGTGATGTCAGCCGAGGGCAGTCTGCCCGATGGCATGGTGCGGGTCCTCGGCGGAGCCGTGGCGCAGAGTACCGGTCCCGCGCTGCAGTTGCCGGACTTCTTGATCGACCAGTTCGAGGTGACTAATCGCGCGTTTAAGGCCTTCGTGGACGCCGGCGGCTATCGCCGTCGTGAATTCTGGACGGAAGCCTTCACAAAGGACGGTCGCACGCTGTCGTGGGACGACGCCATGGCAGAGTTCAAGGACGCAACCGGGCGTCCCGGACCATCGACGTGGGAGCTCGGCACCTATCCGGAGGGCGAGGACGATTTCCCGGTCCGAGGAGTCAGCTGGTATGAGGCCGCCGCATATGCTTCATTCGCGGGCCGATCGCTGCCGACTGTTCACCACTGGCGTCGCGCGGCCCGTCCGGGCGTCTATTCGGAGATCCTGGGTCTCAGTAACTTCAACGGCAAGGGTGTGGCGCGCGTCGGCTCGTATCAGGGGGTGGGCCCCTTCGGCACGTATGACATGGCGGGGAACGTCAAGGAGTGGTGCCTCAACGCTATCGGTGACAATCGATACACGCTCGGCGGCGCATGGAACGAGCCGGCATACATGGCGGCGAGCGGGGACTCGCGATCACCGTTCGGCCGTGGAGCGACGCTCGGCTTTCGGACAATCGAGGAACTAACTCCAGCGGCGGTGCCAACGGTCGCAATGGCGCCCGTGCCGCGCCTGTTCCGCGACTACGGCGCGATCCAACCGGTCAGTGACTCACTGTTCAACGCCTACCGCAGCCTGTACGCCTACGATGCAGCGGACATTGCGCCGATGGTGGAGTCGGTTGACGACCAGTCTCCGGACTGGCGCGTGGAGCGCGTGACGTATGCGGCAGCGTATGACAACGAACGGATCATCGCGTATCTGTTTCTGCCGAAGCGTCAGGCACAAGCGCCATACCAAGCTGTCGTGTACTTCCCGCACACGGCGGGCGTCGTGCAACGTGACTTCCAGCAGTTCGAGATCTCTTATCTCTCCTTCATGGTCAAGTCGGGTCACGCGCTGTTGCTCCCGATGTACAAGGGATTCTACGAGCGTCGGCTGCAGACGCCGGCCGCCGGTCCGAATGCTGCGCGCGACCTCACGATCAAGCGGGTGAAGGACGTTCGCCGGTCGGTCGACTATTTGATGACGCGGACAGACGTCGATCCGGAGCGCATTGCCTACTTCGGCGTCAGCGCGGGCGCGGCCATCGGACCGATTGCCCTCGCCATGGAGAACCGTTTCAAGGCCGCCGTGTTCTGGTCGGGTGGCCTGAGTATCGCCGCCGCGCCATTGCCAGAAGCCGATCCAGTCAACTTTGCCTCGCGCGTGCGAACGCCAGTGCTGATGTTGAACGGTCGCGAGGACTTCATCTTCTCATGTCTTTCCATTCGCGCGAGTCCAGAAGGACTCACTCGAGTGGCTCGATCATTACCTTGGCGTGCCGAAATAGATGCCGGCGATCCTCGCAGCGCGAGGACGAGGGGGGAGCACGACAACGAGTCCGAGCACACACGTCGCGTTGCCAATCGACCGAACACGCGTTTCAGCGTGAAGCAAGACGTCGAGGGGATTACGATGCGCGTGTCACTTCCGTGACGGCACGAGGCGCTGCAGTTCCTGAATCCAGGGTCGAAGAGTTGAAGCGCGCTGTGTCGCGGTGACGTGAGGTTTTCGGCACGGAAGGGACGTCCCGATACTGATGATGGATGGTGGTCGATCCACCATCCACCATCGCCACATGTCTACGGCCGGATGCGAATGACTTCGCCGGTTCCAGGGTAGATGCTGTTGTTCGTCACGTACAGGTTGCCATCAGGCCCGATGGCGATTCCTCCTGGAGCAGTGAGGACACCGGAGGCCAGTTCCGTACGCCTGCCGTTCCGGCGCACTTTGATCAACGCGCCCGTCCAATCGCCCGACAACAATCCGTTCTTGGCGATCTCGAGAACGTACAGGCTGCCGTCCTTGCCGAAAGCAATGTCGATGATGTTCGTGAAACCACCGGCGTAGACGGTGGGCGTGCCGCCGTGGGCCGGCACGCGATAGACGTTCGCCCCGCCGAGCGGAAACGGGAATCCCGTGAGCTGGCCAACGAAGTAGTCGCCGCCCGGTCCAACGGTCACCGTCGTCGGCACCGCGTCCATCGGGATCTTCGCCCCCGGCGGCAGGCCGAGGAACGGCGGCGGATCCACCATTCGATCGGCGAATGTTGCCAGGACCGTTGTCTTGCCGCCCAGGCCCACTTGCAGTAGATCGTTGGCGCCGGCATCCGTCATGACCTGACGGCCCAGGAGCGCGACGATGCTGTACGGATTGGAGTCGGGCTCATCTTTATTCGGATCGTGGTTGGCTTCGAAGGTGCCGAGATCCTTGACGCTGAGCGTGTGGTCGCCCGGCAGCAGCAGGATCTCGCGAGCAAACCGGCGGCCAGCGGGACCGAAGTCGGCTTCGCGGTCGGCCGGATCGCCGCCGAAACCGATCGTCGCGAACGCAAACCCGAGCGGGTCGAAGTCCACATCGTGCGGGCCGATGGCGCCCCCTCCGGTTCCCTGGCCTCCGAGTGAGGGAAGGCCTGTCACGACTCTCGCGACGTTGCGGGTGCGGGGGTCCCAGCGAGTGATGGCGCCACTCGCTCCGTAACACCGGATGCCCTCGGGGCCGGGACCGCACGGGCCGTCGCCGCCACGCCCGGCTTCTGCCACATAAAGCCCGCCGAGCGGACCGAAGTTCAATCCTCGGGGATTGTCCAGGCCGTTGAAGACGACCTCCCATGAACCTGAAGTCGCATCAACTGATCTCATGAAACCGGCAAAGCCGATTCCCATCGCCAGGGCGATGACAACGGCGGCACGACGTGCGAGCAAGGCCATCATGTTTTCCTCCATGAGCGGATGCCGCGCTCCCGAGAGCGGTCAGGCGAGCGCCGGCGACGAGGCGCGATCCTACAGCAACTGTGTGTATTTATAATTTGTCATTCACACGCTGTTTCATTTCCTCGAACCGGGGCTCACCGGGCGCGTGCCGCCCCGCCGTCGAGACCTGCCGGCAGCCTTTGTTGACGCGAGGGAATGGCCATGTCTCCTCTGAAGGGCGAGGTCCCACCGGTGCCGACCGGCATCGAGCGCGAACTGATCGCGGCGCTGGCATTGGGCTTTGCGTTGTAGACCCGGCGTAGGCAGGCGATAATGCGGCCGCGCCGTGGCAACGTGCGGCGAAGGGGAAAACGATGCAACAGCGATCTCGTGCCGTCATCTGGCTTCTTGCGGTCAGCGCGTACGCGCTCGCCGGCATCAGCCTGACGGCGCAGCAGCAGCCGGACTTCACGGGCGTCTGGACCACATACAACGAGCCTGGAGCCGCTCCTGCCGGACGCGGAGGCGGGCCGCCACTCCCAATGAAGGAGGAAGCGCGGCGGAAGGTCGAAAGCTATCAGGCGCTCGTGAAACCGACCGGCGATACTCCTGGAGGGTACTGCCTGGGAACGGGGATGCCCGGGTCGATGCTCGGCTCAGGCGGGTACCCGATGGAGATCCATCAGCGGCCGGAACAGATCATCGTCGTCTACGAGGCGCACAACGAGATTCGC
This sequence comes from uncultured Acidobacteriota bacterium, assembly GCA_963772955.1. Taxonomy (GTDB): domain Bacteria; phylum Acidobacteriota; class Vicinamibacteria; order Vicinamibacterales; family UBA2999; genus Gp6-AA40. Next base: position 336,718 of record CAVYZF010000015.1, read on the forward strand.
CGCGTCTATCTGGGTGACCGCATCGTCCCCGCCACTGACAGGCTGCCGGGACGAAACGGCCACTCGTCGGGACGATGGGACGGGAACACGCTGGTGGTTGAGACGACGCACCTCGTCGAACAAGTGGACCAGCGATACGCGCACAGCGCGAATGCGCGCCTGATCGAGCGCTATCACCTGGAAAAAGCGAAGGACGGCGGAGACGTGCTCGTCGCCGAGATGACGATGACGGATCCGGACTTCTATTCAGAGCCAGTGAAGGCAGTCAAGAAATGGGCGCGGGTGCCCAACGGGCATCTGCTGCCCTACGAGTGCGCTGAGGAGAACTGGCTCAAGCACCTCGAGGAACTCGAGCAGGGCGCGAAGAAGTAACGTGATTCGTCGTCACCACATTTTTGGAGCGCACAGGTCATGAGACAGATTGTACGTATCGCGGTGGCCCTGATCTTCCTCGCCGCCACCGCCTCGGCGCATCATTCCGCCATTCAGTTCGACTTCGCGAACACGAAGACGGTAACGGGTGTGGTCAAGAAGTTCCGCGCCATCAACCCCCACATGCAGTTGGTGCTGCACGTGAAGGACGAGAAAGGCGAACGGGACATCACGTACGAAGGACACAGTACGAACAACATGTACCGCAACGGGTATCGCGACAACATGATCAAAGTGGGAGACACGATCACAGTCTCGATCGCCCCACTCAGGGACGGCAGCGATGGCGGCTACGTGACGGCCGCAGTGACGGCCGACGGCACCCGGTTCGGTGCACGTTCGCGCGCCGAGCTCGCGCGCGAGCAGGAGCGCGCCGAGGGGAAGTAGCGCTCAGACATTCATAGGCTCACGGTGAGAGATCCACAACCAATCGCTGTGGCGCGCTTTGCATTACAGATGCCTGTGTGAAGGTTTACCTTTCTTCAACCTTCGAGGACTTAGAACCGTACCGCTCCGCGGTCTATGCGCAACTACGCAAATTGAGAATCGACGTCGTGGCTATGGAAGACTATGTGGCTGCGACCAAGCGTCCGCTCGACGTTTGCAGGCGAGACGTGACGATGTGCGACGCATACATCGGGGTCTTCGCCTGGCGTTATGGATTCGTTCCACGAGATAGTAATCCTGAGAGGCTTTCAATTACCGAGCTCGAATATTTGGCAGCGAGAGACGAGAAGCCTTGTCTCATCTTCCTTCTGCGAGAGAACGTGCCGTGGGAAGTAAAAAACTCGGACTTCTTCACTGGAGAAGGGGAGAAAGGGGGCCAGATTCAGCGTTTTCGCAGCGAGCTCGAGAATCGCCACGGCGTCGGCTTCTTCTCGACGCCGGATGACCTCGCCAAAGAAGTCCTAGCAGCCGTTGCAAGCGATCGCACCATTCAAGAGCTCTTGCACAGGGAGCAGAATGGCGTCGGCAACGAGCTGCATCGCACGCGGACATATTCGTCTGACCGGGAAACACGCCGCGACCGGCGACAGCATCCTCCCGGACGTGATGACGAGGCCGTCGCCCGGCTGGGGCTCAATCTCCTTGAGCAAGCGCCTGGAGTTCCCGACCAGCTCGATTGGTTCGATGAGCGCAAGATCGTTCGTGAAGCGCTGGAACACACTCGTTCGGCGGACCCGGCCGTGGCCAACGCGATCGAATTGTGTGCGGTGCCGCGGGGATTCGACGCGACAGTGCTGGGGGTTCTTCGTAACGACCCAGACGTCGCCACCAATCAGCGACTCGTTCGTGCACTTTCCGACTGCACGTTCGTGGTCCCGAGACGTGCCGGCGGGTACCGCTTCGCCGAGCGGGCGCGCACACTCCTCATCGAATCGTGGAAGGACACGGCGCGAGCACATGAACTCGAAATCCACAATCGAAAGCTCGCGGAGTTTTACTGGCGCGCCTTTGAGGGGGGCTTGAATCCACGAGATGGAGACGCAGCCGCGCTCGTGGTTCCCGCCGCCTTCGTGGCGATGCCATTGTCGGCCGGCGGACTCAGCGTGGCGCCGCTGCCCGAGGCGCTGCACCACCTAACGTGCATCTCCGCTGACGCGACCCTCGAGTTCGTGTCGCCCCGATTCAACAAACATCTCGACGAGGACCGCTTCGCCATCTGCGAAGCGATCCTTGCAGCCACACGCGAGACCCTGGCTCGTCCAGGCGTCGAGGCATCGAGGAAGGCGCTGTCGACGCTAATCCTGTTCGAGGCAAGACTATCGCGGCACGTGCGGCGCTACGACCGCTCGGAAGAACTGCTGAACGAGATGCGGGCGTCCCCGGACTTGCCATTGGATCTGAAGCGCGAAGTACTGTTGGAACTGACGGGGCTGCTATTGCAACGTCAGCGGTTCTCGGAGGCAGTGTTCACCTGCGATGAATTGTTGACCCTTGCACGTCGAGCTGACTCGAAGAGCGGCGATCTTGCTCTCGCGTACTTGCAGTCAGGCCACTTGTTCTGGGCGCTCAACGAGTTCGATCGCGCGGTCGCGGATCTCACTGAAGCCGTCAGTGTCGCAGGTGATCTCACGATCGGGGTTTGGGCCCGGCTGTCATTGAGTGGTGCGCTGCGAGATTGTGGGTCTTGGAATGATGCCTGGCGGACGGCTTTCGAGGCATTCCATCTCGCTCGGACCGTTCACCGTGGCGCCTCCAGATATCGCATCGTGAGCGAAGGATTGATGTCGCTACTCGGCCCGCGCAACCCGGCGCTGCTTGATGCGTTGTTTGCCGAGGTGTCGGCAGTCCAACCATCGGAAACGAGACGCCGGCACCTCGACCTGCGAAAAGCGTACGTCGAGACGCTGCAAAGCAGCGGGCAATTGCAGCGCGCTGCAGAGCGCCTTCGCGACCTGTTCAGCGAGGCCGATCATCATCCCGACCCCCACTTCCGTATCGACCTGATTCTGTTGACCAGTTCCCTTCGGACCGACGAAGGGCGAATCCAGGAGGGAAGCGACATCTACCGCGAAGTTCTGCGACAAGAGTTAGAGGCCGAGGCGTACGGGGGCGAGCGTGCGATCGCGCTGCTGAATCGAGCCAGCGCAATTGGGGAGCGCCTTCGCTTCAACACGGCAAGTAATGATTTCGTCGCCGCGCTCTGGCGTCAGGTGAAACTCGACGCTGAGGAAGCGCGAGCCAGCCTGTCGGATCTCGGCGCGCACAAGTTGGCGACTCTGGCCGCTGCAGTGAGCGCGCGCGCCAGCGGCTACGAGGACCCGCGCAGCGCCACCATCGAGCTGGAAAGGCTCAGGCCGCAACTGATTGGGGTGCCAGCGTGTCTCGGTGAATATCACTTGATCCGTGGAGATCTCGAGGCGCAACAGCAGCAATGGGCGAGCGCCGGACTCCACTACGAAAAGGCGGTCGAATTCTTCTCGTCAATCGATCGCCCTCTTGCGGCGGCGCAAGGCCAAGAAATGGCTGCCGCGATGGCCGAACGCAATGAGACAAACGACAAGGCCATCTCCTTGCGTGCCGCGGCGCGGCGGCGGAGATGGGCACTCATCGAGGTCGAAAGATACCGTCCCTCCAGTTCCTCGGAGGAGGCAGATCGGGCCAATGCCCGAGGCCTTGAGCAGTTGTCAATGGCCGCGGACGGAGCCGTCGACCAACTTCGTGCTGCGCGTGCCGCCTTCCATTCAGCATGTGCAGCGACCACTCCTATCACTTGGTACTACACACTCAATCTGGCATATGCGTGTGCTGCGCTCGGCGAGTGGGCAGAGGCGGCTGAGGCGCTCGAGTCGGCGCTCGTCAACGGTCCAGACTGGCTGTCGACGACGAAGCTCATTCAGGATTGGAAAACTGATCTTCGACGCAAGGAGATCAGTCGGCTGGAGACCCTGGGGCGCAGTCATCTCAGTGAGCGACGCCTCGTCGAAGCAGCTGCGGCTTTCGCCGCGGCGCTGGAACTCGCCCGGAGCCACGTTCCCCTTACCGACCGCGAGGCACCACTCAGCGCCGCACTTGCGCTCGTGCGTCTTCAGGATGATGACGAGGAGACGGCGATCACAGCGCTCGCCGAGACGTTCTCACGTTACCGTGAGCAATTTTCGACCGAGGCGAGTGCCAAGCTGGGCCGAGCGTGGGCGGCTTCCCTGCTCAACGGCTTGCAGTATCGCGATATCAACCGACGGCTAAAGGAAATTGAAACGAAGCTGTATACAACACCAGAGTTGCAGCGCGCGATGGCCGGGGCCCGGGAGGGTTTAGCGAGCAATCTCGATAGCGTGTTCACAGCGGATTCGACCGCGCCCGAGCCCTTCTTGCCACCCGTCGTCATTCCGATCCTCTTGGAACTCGGAAGTGGTCTTCCCAAGGATCAGAGCCAGGAGCGATGGACCCGTCTTCGCGAGCGCATCCAGATGGAGTTAGGCGTTGAGGTTCAAGAAGTTCGTGTTCGGTCCAACCCCGCTCTCGGCGTCAATCAGTACAGCGTGTTCATCAATCAGATCCGTGTGGTAACCGGCGAGGCGCACGTTGGAAGTCGATACTGCTCGATTTCGGACCAGAATCTAGCAACTTTAGGTGCATTGATAGGGGCCGTGCGGGCGAGGCACCCCGCCACGGAGGAAGGCGGTTTCTGGATCCCAGAGGCAAATTGCGAATCGGTCGAGCGCGCAGGCTTCGTTTCGACGGAGCCTATTGCTTTCGTGATGGAACATCTCGAAACGGTCGTACGCACGCATCTCAGCGAGCTCCTGAGCTTTGCTGACATCGAGAAACTCCTTTCGCGTTGGAGCAGCCAGAACCAATCGCTCACGCGTTTTCACGAACACGGAACACTCGTTCGTCTGGCAGCCGTCGTTCGAGGGTTACTCGAGGAGCAGGTGCCTGTGGCCGCTGGCGCGGAGATTTGCCAAATCGTGGAGACACTTCCTGCTGCTGACACAGCCGCTCTAATCCGTGCAGCACGAATGCGAGTCAAGGACAGTTTGCCCGGCAACGAGTCGCTTGCGCGGCGCGCGGTACTGCCTGACGCGTGGGAACAAACCCTCTGTCGCGGCTTGAAGGAAGACGGAGCTGGTGTTTCATCCGAGGTGGCACCGCAGGATGCGCATGCCGTCCTCGTCGACATTCGAAAATGGCTGGGCGCGCCCGCCGCCGCCACAGCCATTGTCGTTCGCAGTCCTGAATTGCGATTCGTCCTGCGGAGGATTCTCGCTGCCGAATTCCCGAAGGTCGCTGTGCTTGCCGCGGAGGAACTGCTCGTCACAGCGGTTGGCCCGGGCGCGAGTCCGGAAACAAACCAAGCCTTACGATCGTGACACCAATTGAATCACGACCCGTGCCGGTCACTCTCGAGCTCGCGAACTCGCTCGCCACGGCTTCAGGCGCGTTCCCCATAGAGCAGTGTCGCCAGAGCCTTTCGGCCGCGCTGGATACACTCATGGCGGCAATGGGGATTCCAGGCGACCCGGTCGTGCGTGTCGCGGTGACTGATGGACCTTCACCCGAGCGCCCGCTTCTGCTGACGATCAACGACTGTCCATGCCGATATCCCGACGAGCTTCTACTATGGGTCGCAAGCTACGTTACAGGCGCGTACCCGCGTCCTGATGCTTCGGTTTCTGAGATGCTGGCGGACGCCGGCAACGACCGCGGTGCTCAGGGCAGGGCGACCGCGGATTTTGCCGCTCTTGCCGCTGTCGAAATCGCCAAGACCGATCCCTCGATACTCTTTGCGCTCCCTCAAGCCGAGGCGTACGCAACGGCGCTGACCCCGTTCAGCCGACCAGGTTTCTCAGTCGGTGCGTGGCCGCCATCGGCCGCCTGGCTCTTGCCCGTTCTCAAGGAAGTCATCGCACAACGGATTTCGATTGCCGACCATAAACTCGTAGCCTCCGTCCTGGCTGAGGCTGGCGCCGGCGACGGACGCTCAGCGGTCGTCGAAGAGCTGATTGCCACGCTCGGCGAGCACGTCGTGGAAGTGCATGTAGCCCGCGGCGATGATGATCTCATCGCCGGAGACGACTCAAGCCTGGCTGTCGAAGGCTTCACGTTTCTCAGAGAAGGACTATTTGTGGAAACGGGGGTCGAGTATCCATCGTTTCATCTGGCCATCGTGGATGACCTGAGGCCTGGGTCCTTCGCGTTCAAAGTCGGGTGCTTGCAAACGACCCCGCGGCTTCGAGTACGCGCGGACGAGTGCATGGTCAACGACACAACGACCCACGTGAAGGCTGCGAGCGTGACTGACGGCCATCTGGCGCGACCGACGCTGAACCCTGCGACAGCACAACCGGCGTGTATCCTGCCTCTCTCAGCGCGTGCATCGCTCGACCCAGGACTCACGACCTGGGACGGCCGACAACACTTAATCCTGTGCATGGCAGAGTCATTGCGACGTCTCGGACATTGCTTCGTAGACATCGGTCTAGCGAAGAAGCGCTTCCGCTTTACCCAGTCGGTGTATCCAGCTGTCGCCTCGACAGTTGCTAATCTCGATTACACGCACGCCCAGGTTGCTCGTGTGCTACGTCAGCTCGTCACCGAAGGCATCCCGATAGGTAATGCGAGGCTCATATTCGATCTGCTCATCGAACACGCAACCGTTCGACTCGACGAGCGCCGGCTGCTTGAGCGCGTTCGGGCTGGCCTGCGTCACGTCATTCGTGACAAGTTTGCCCGCACGACCGACACGGTCGTCGTCTATTTGCTGGACCCGCGCGTGGAAGCGAGGCTTGCGGCACAGCGCTGGAGAAGGCAAACCGAGGAAACGCTTTGCGAGACGATTTTAGCGGCGGTGCGTGCGGAGATCCGTGAACTTCGACGCGCCGGCCCGACCGCGCAAACTCCGGCGATTCTGACGACCGCTCAGGCGCGGGTCGCCGTCAGAGCCGTCCTGGCGGGCGAGTTCCCCCGGGTTGGCGTGATCTCATACGACGACTTACCGGGAGACGCCAACATCATGCCGGTCGCACGAATCTCGATCGCCTTGTGAAAGACCTCGGCTCTAATCCTGGGACCGATGACCTTGATTGGCGACGGGGTCGACAGTCTCATCGCGCATGAGGGCTTCGATTCTCCAGAGGGTGTCGAGCTTATAGACGCGCCCTCCACACGAGGAACACACCCCCTGAATGATGCCTTCGAGCTTCAGCGATCGCGCGTGCAAGTTCACTTCGACCTCTTGTTGCCGGTACTCGCCACCCCCACATGGGCATCGTCCGAAGTCGAAACTCATAGCGTCATCCTAGTGCGTCTGCTGTCGATTCCCTTCGTTACCGTGAGAACCGAACGCGGCTCGAATGCGTCAATCTGTGTGGCTCGCTGCACTCATCGATTCCGCAACAGGCTCATCTGTCAGGGGGAATAGGGATAGGCAGCATTAGGGGGTACCGGAAGATCCGTTTCATGCGACCCACCCTCGCCCTCCCCAAACACCGCGCCCATCAGCTTCACGCACAGCGCGGATCGGCGCTGAACACGGCGTGCATGATGCCCCGGACACGCGCGGCGGTCAACGGCCGGCCGTCACCTGAGCGCGGGCACACGGCTCCCCGCCGGCTTGCGGAGCCGCGCTAACGAAACCGCCAGTCGCCTGTCACGGAATGTCGATGTCCGAGTCGTTCCAGCCGTCCTCCGCAATGAATCATTCCGCCCGCCTGCCACGGTCAACTCGATGATGTCTCGATGCCAACGTTGTGAACACCAGACGTGCTGCGAACGGCGCTCGCCCTCCTCGTTGATCTGTTGCACCCGATCGACTGATTAGATCGTTCTCACGCTGCCCGAACCATCATAAAAGTTCTCCTGCAGCTTACTTCGCGGACGCCAATCCCTCCGCGCACGTGAGGGAGCGCATCGCCGCAAAACTGCGTCTGAAGCTTGGACTCACGGTCTCGCTCCGCACCGTGCGCCGCTACATGTCCAGCGCTCCCGTCCGGGCCATGGGACAATTCAGCATCGTCGTGCAGGCGACTCAATCGTCCTCCCGACCTCTATGGAGCCCAGCGAAGGGCCGCAACGCTTTTCTCACGATTGCGGCGACGGCATCCTCCAGCGGTGATTGCTTCCACCAGTCCTCACGGACGTTGCGGTGCAGCGGATCGTGCCGGTAGTCAAGAAATAGCCGCTGCACGCCATTGAATTCGTACTCTTCGATGTAGATCCGAAGCTGGGTAAGCCTCATGCGCGTCTTGCTGTCGCCCTTCCCCCGGCGAATATTGGCGAGCCAGTAAGCAAGATACGGCCGCAAGTCTTTGGCTGACACCAGGCCGGCCGCCCTGAAACTCGCGAATCGCTCCAGGCCATCGAGGAAGTGATCGAAGGCGTCGCGAATCAGCTTCTCTTCAGTTGTGAACGGCCCCGTGTGTTGCGAGTGATGCTGCAGCGCCTTCGCGATCATGGCGTCTGTCGCTTCGAACGAGATGGTTTCCGTTGCCGATCCCTCCGCTGGAAAAGCGATCGTGCGCCGGCCCCAATCGATCATCAGCAGTGCTCGACGGACGTGAGCATCGTTAAAGAAGCTCCGCATCTCCTGAGCCACCCACTCGGCTCGCTTCCACGATTGGCTTTGCCGGTACTGCCAGAGACCGATCAGGAAGACGACCGTCGCACCAACGGGCGCTGTTGTCTTCAATAGCAAATCGCCGAGAGCGTTGATCTGTTCCGGCGTCATGCTGGCCAGTGTGTCGAGCATGGGGCGATTCTAGCTTCGCCATTCGCGCGATCACATACAGTTCTTTGCAGAAGAAACGGCTACGGAGTGGGTGCGTTCGTTGAACCGCTCGTCATAACGTCAACGAACCCTGTCGCGCTCAGTCATTTGCTAGACAAAAGGGATCTGCCGTTTGTCGCTCGCCTGCTGAAGGGCGTGAAGACGGCGCCGCACTGGCACGGAGCAGGCTGACGGCCTGCCGGGCGCCCGTTCATCCGACGAGGCACGGCAGCTCGCCGGGCTCGACATGCGACGCAGACTTGTTGTTTTGAAAGATCACGAACGTGCGCGAGTCTCCGAACCCGCTCTCGGCGACACGCCGGTAATGCTCGTGGATAAAAGCTCCCACGGTCGCGTACATGCCATCGAGAGCCGGCATCTCGCTTTCTTCGACGATCACGAAGGGCGTGCTCTGCCGGCGCAGTCGTTCGACGGTCAACTGCTGGTCGGCCGGGCGCGAGAAGTAGCCCGATTGGAAAAACAGCATCCCTCCCGCGAACAGCCGACGGGCGTAGAAGAACACTTCCGGGTAGTAGCCGAAAACGAGAAAGCGGTCGTCGACCGCGGTGCAGGAGCGCATCCACCTCGCGAGCCCGCGCAGGCCCGTGGTTCCCCTGTCATTCTCCCAGGCCGCGAGCGGCTCCGAACCCAGGTAGGCGATCGGCTCCGAGATCGACGTCGGCAGCCTGGCGATTGCGCGAGTCATCCTGCGCGCGGACTGCCATTCAACGAGCTCTTGCACGCTGAAAACGGTGAGTGTGGCAACCACCACCGCCACCGCTGCCAGGCTCCATCGCCAATGCGCTGCGCGGGTGCGGCCTGCGTCGAATAGGGCTGCCAGCATCCAGGCCACCAGCACGAAGGACGGGGCCGCGACGTCGGGTAGCCTGGAGTCGATATTGCCACGTATGAGAAACAACGTGAGCGCCGTGCACAACACTGCGAGCGCCACAACATGATCGGAGAGCGAGGGCGTGATTCTCCGCGTTAGCCACGCGCCGAACGCGACGAGCGGTGTGAAGAGAAACAAGTAGTACACCCAGATCTCCGCATTGATCCGGCGCCACCCCGCATTTTCAAATGGACTGACGAACGGTATCCATGAGATTCGAGCGGCCGAGAGGAACCCTTCTCCTCCTTCTGCTGCGACCGAACTCAGAGCGTTGATCTGCTGGAGATAAATCAAATAGGGAGCTGCAACGAGCCCGGCAACGGTGCCTGCGATGGCGACATTGCGCGCCGTATCTCGAGAGCGTCGCAACAGCAATGCTGCGAGAGTTGCAACGGCAAGATACACCCCGATATCGTGTCGGAACAGAAACCCAAGCCCGCCCCAGGCGCCCAGGCAGGCGGCGCGCACCGCCGATGGCGCGTCCAGGTACCGAACGATGAGCCAGACGGCGACCATGGGGACGAGAATTTTTGGGTAGTTGTACAAGCGAAGATCGATGGCCAGCATGCAGGACGCCGCCCAATAACCCCACAGTACCGATCCCGTGTACCGCTGCGCCAGCCAATACACCAGCATGACGCCAACGGCAATCGCCCCCATCGTCAACACCGCTTCTCCCAGCAGCGTGTCGTGTGACAGCGCGAGGACGGCAGCCGATAAGCCAACAGTCAGTGGACGGCCCGGATCGAAGAAATCGCGCACCGGGTATTCGCCGTGGAGCATCTGGCGCGCCTTGGAGAGGTGATCGAAGTGATCGTTGAGGAACGCCGGTCGCGTCACCTGGTAGAAGAAGGCGATCACGAGAATGGCGATCGCCGATGTGACGTGCACGCCGCGCCTCGTCATCCGCGGTTCCGGAACCGCCAGCACAGCCGCATCAGATCGAACAACATCTTCGGCGGCGACCCGATGATGCTGACGGTCGATCGCGGAGAATTGCGCCACGTGACCGGCACTTCCTTGACGCGAAGACCGCGCCGCTCGCAGAGATAGAGCAACTCGACGTCAAAGGCGAACCCGTCGATGACCATCTCCGCAAAGATGGCCTCGACGCGTGACCGTCTGAGTAGCTTGAAGCCGCATTGCGTGTCGCGATACGGCAGGCCGGTCATGCGGCGCAGAATGATGTTGAACACTTCGCCCAACACCCGGCGTCCGATGTGTTGGCTGACCACGACGCGGGAGCCAGGGAGCGCTCGCGAACCGATTACGACGTCGAGATTGTCCGCGCGCGCGATAGCGGCCAGCCGGTCGTACTCGTCGATCGGCGTCGAAAGATCCGCATCGCTCACGAGCACCCATTCCCCGCGCGACGCGAGCACGCCGCTGCGCACCGCCGCCCCCTTGCCCCGGTTGACTGGCAGCGAAATGACGCGGTGCTGACCCCGGGACACGAGAGTTGCGGCCAGTTCCGCCGTTGCATCGGTCGATCCGTCGTCGACCACGAGAATCTCGGCGTCGAGCCGGTTGGCCAGCAGATAGGCGTCGATGGCTGGCAGCGAAGTCGTCAGGCGTTCACGTTCGTTGTAGGCCGGAATGACGATAGATAAGGAAGGAGAAGGGACCACAGCCACGGCGTTGCCGTGTGACGGCGATGCCCCGACCGACGAAGCCTGCGTCGGCGGCAGCATGGTCTGGTCATCAGCCTGCAACATCTCTACGACAGTATCTGTACATAGCCTCCCTTCGGCAATCGCGGCCCGTGGACCACGGCTAGCGGATGTGGCATGACCGCCGATCCTCTATTCGAAACGTATGCAACCGATGTCAACCTCGCCCTGGCCATGACCGAGCTCTCGGGCGCTACCTCCGCAGCCCAGCTCAAAGACAACGGAGGTTACCACACTGAAATCGACGTGCTTTGGGTTCGGAGCGTGATTGCCGGCCCCGCGAAAGAGTTGCCATCGCGAACCTGTACGCAGATCCACTTCGAAACGCGGTTCGGCAGCATCCACTACCTTGAACTTCGTCAGACCATTTGTGTTCTGATTCCAATATGTCCAATGCTCCGCGTGACCGTTCACGACGCGTATAGCAAGGGTCACATCTGAGCGTTCTGACCGTTCGCCGGTGGGTACCAGCTTCGCTTCGAAGGTGAGCTTAGTGCAGTTCGGAGGCACGCGGCGAGCCAACAAGCCCTCTGGGTGGATGGCTACCGTCGGCGACAATGTGCCCTCGCTGCTTTCAAAACGAACTCTCAAGAGCGACGCTCTGCTCTCCCTATGAATGTGCGCGGCGACGTGATTTTCTGATTTAGGATCAGCCCAAAGGTTGGCGACCGGATTCATATTGGTCTCTGAATCAAGCGTGAAGGTCTGAAATACTGTTGTCTCGACAGGCTCTTCCGGCTTCAGCCCGATGATGGCGTAGAGCTGCTTGTCATGTGTTCTAGCCGCAACGCGCATGTCATCCGGGGGCAACAGGTGCGTGTGCAGTGGCCGCTCGTCGGAACCGTTTGTGGCAATGTCACGAGCAGCGCTAGTGAGACGCTGACGCAAGTGGCGTTGCCATCCACGTTGTGTGGGGTCATACCTGAGGAATGGCCGGTGACGAAGATCGAAAGGAACATCCCCTTCGTCTTGCGTCATTACGACGGCTGGCTTGCCCAAAGAATGCGCGAGTCCGAGTTCGTAGAGGACATTGGCGTTCCGTCCGGTTAACTCGCAGACGATCAAGTCTGCGCGAACAATAGACTGCTTGATCTGTTCGATGATGAGACCGGCGTAGTAGATGTCTGCCGCTTTTTCAACCTCGTAGCCAGCCTCTTCGAGGGCCGGCTTGATGATGTTGTCGAAGTGATCGGGATAGTATGGGTACCGAAAGGGCAAAGCCACGAACGCCAGTTGTCTACGGAGTTCCATCGAAAAGACGCGCTCCTGACACATTGTAGGATCGGACGGCGTTTTCTCGGCGGGTTGACCCTTCTTCGAAAATTCGAGTCTCGCGGCAACAAGGTCGCGGCTTGTTGCCGCAATCTTGTCGCTCGGGTCGGGTTGTACTCCGCAAGAAATAATGCCGCCACTCGCCTGCCTACAAGTAACCTCGTGACGATTCGCTCCACACGGTATCATCGCCGGACATGCGCCGAGCAGCGCTCGGTCTCCTCGTTGATCTGTTGCGCCTCCTGCGCCTGATGTTCCGGTCTCGAGCGCAACTGATAGCCGAGAACTTGTTTCTCCGAAAGCAGCTTGCCTGCTACATCGAACGCCAGACCACTCCTGACGAAGGCGAGAGCCGGAACGTCACCGGCGTCCTGAGAACTCACACCTAATGATTTTGGAGGCGCCGCCCAAGATTGAAGCAGGGATGGAGGTTTTGCAGATTCAGCGCAGTGATGGATGTTGTTGTCCCGCCTAGCCTGCTGGTATCGGGTGATAGGCCTCACTCACCCTGTTGAGTCGGGCGAAAAGCATCGCGCGCCTTCTGCGCCTGATCGGAGGCCATGCGGGCCTTTTCAGCGTCCGTGCGTGCTTTCTGCAATTCGCCTTCAAGCTTCTTGACCTTGTCTTCGGCCTTCGCCCATTCTTCCTTCGCCTTGGCAGCCTTCTTCTGGAGATCCGCTTCTTTCTTGATCTCGGCCGCTGACGGCGCAGGCGCCTGCGCGCGCGCAGGCGTGGAGGGAACGAGCGAAACGGACAGAGCACCCAACAAGACGAGGATCGGAAGCTTACGTGTCATGACAACTCCCTTGACGGTCAAGCATACAGCGGACTGCGGTTGATCCGATCCAGTGGACGGATTGGCTACGCTGCTTGCGTCGTCTGGCGGTCGAACGCGGCTGGGCTCATGTGTCCGCCGACGAGTGCCGACGCCGCTGGTTAGTAGGAGCGAAGAAGGCCCGTGGGCATCGCCGCAGCTTTGGCCCGTTCCTCCACACCCCGATTGACGTGACGCCCGCGGTCGGCAACGATGGCCGATACGTTTCGTTGGGTGCTTGTTGTGTTTTCGCGGACTGACAGCCGCCATGGCCCGGAACCTCGCTGTAGTGCCGGTGGGGGCGCGTGGTTTTCATGCCGAGGTCACATGCATCGCGCCGCCGCAGCCATGATCGCGATCCTGTCGTTCGGCGCAGCTTTCGCTGCGCAAGAATTCCCGACGGGCGACGCGACTGTTCTGGCGTTCGACGTCGTCTCGATCAAATCACTCGCTGGTATGGCGAGAGCGCGGATGCCCGGTGCGCGACAGTCCCAGGGTCGATTCGCACGCGCCGCGGCTACGCTGCGACAGCTGATCCAATACGCATACGACCTGCAGCCGTTGCAGGTGACGGGCGGACCAGCCTGGGTGTCCACGAGTCGTTTTCAGGTCGATGCGCGAACTGAACGAACGACTACGCCGGCGCAGATGCGGGCGATGGTGAGACAGATGCTGGCGGAAAGGTTCGCGCTGAAGGCGCATACCGACGTGCGGGAGCGTCCGATCTACCGAATGGTGGTGGCGCGCCAGGACGGTAAGCTCGGACCCTCGATCTATCGCATCGACGATGCGGAGTGCGGGGGCAGTAACCCGCAGCCGTGCGACCTTTCGGTGTGGTCGGGAGGGCTGACGACTTCGGGGATGGGGCTGCAGCAACTGGCAGTCGCTCTTTTCAATAGGTCCCAGACCACCGGTGTTGATCGACCAGTGGTCGACCACACCGGCCTGACCGGCATGTTCGGATTCACGCTGATGTTCTCGTCGGTCGACACAGTGCCGCACGTGTCCAACGATCCCTCGATCTTTACCGCCCTTCGGGAACAACTCGGGTTGAAGCTCGAACCTGCGCGGGGCCCCGTCGAACTGCTGGTGATCGACTCGGTTGAGCAGCCGGCACCGAACTGAAAGAGCGGAGATTGACTCTCCGTAGCGAGCCGCGACATGGTCGTCAGAGGTTCATTCGATGAGCGATAGAACGCTTGGCCAGGTTGGAGGGACGGTCATCATTCGCTTGTCTCGGGCACAGCCGGTGCACCGGATGATCACGCTGCTGCTCAAGTTGTTGCCCACGCGCACCCGCGCGTGGCTCAGGGCGCGACGATCGGAGCTGGCGGTCGCGGCCGGTGAGCGGCTGGTTCCAGAGAAAGAGCTCGAGCGCAAGTACGAAGAGGCGCTTCGCTTTCTCGCCAACCAGCACGGTACGGATGCGCTCGGCGATTATCTCGAGTTCGGCGTGTTCCACGGCGCCTCGCTCGCCTGCATGCACCGCGCGCTCAAGTCGCAAGGCATCGATCACGTTCGGCTTTTCGGCTTCGACTCCTTTGCCGGACTACCAGCGGCAGCAGACACCGAAGATGACGGGGCATTCCACGCGGGACAGTTCACGGCCGACGAGCCGTTCGTGCGACGGCTGCTGACCGACCAGGGGCTGGAGTGGCAGCGCACGGTGCTGGTGAAAGGCTGGTTCAGCGACACTCTTACCGAGGAACTCGCCGTCCGGTACGGTATGGCCAAGGCAAGCATCATCATGATCGACTGCGACATCTATTCCTCGACCAGGGACGCGCTCCGCTTCTGCGCGCCGCTCATTCGTGACGAGACCATCATCTTCTTCGATGACTGGACGGCCAGCGACCTCGATGTCAAGAACATGGGCGAGAAGCGCGCCTTCGACGAGTTTCTTCAAGAGAATCCGCAGCTGACGGCCGAGGAGTTCGGCCGCTACGTGCACCACGAACTTCCTCCGCCTGCCCCCGAAGGACTGATTTTCAGGGTCCAGCGCCGGACCGCGAATTCCGGCTCGTTCTAGTGACTCCTCCCCGTCATCCCTTCTTGGGTTCTTTCAGTTCTTCGATCGACTGCTCCAGTCCGGTGAGCCGCTTCACGAGCTGATCGAGCTCACTCGCGATTTCCGAGAGTCGAATCTCGATACCGGGAATCTTGTCCGGCATGAAGCGCTTGGACTCGAGCAGATCCTTCGGGATCTCCCGCAAACTGATCTTTCCGTCAAACACCCCGTCCTTGTGGTCCTTGTGGTCTTTGTGGTCCTTCGAATCCTTCTGGTCCTTCTCGTCTTTCTGGTCCTTCTGATCCTTGTGATCTTTCGACTCTTTCCGATCCTTCGCGTCCTTCTGCTGCTTGTGGTCGGGTTGATCCTTCGAGTCTTTGAAATCTTTGGCATTCTTGCGTTCGTTCGGCCGGTTCTTGCCCTTGGCATCCCCCTCGGGCAAGAAGCCGAGGACGTCGGCCAGCTCACGAACGGTGAGATCACCGACCTTACGTTCCAGATCCACGGTCATGTCCGGCCGGTCGTCGCTCGCGATAAACGGTTCATCTGACATCAGCAGCTCCTGTCTGTTCGATGCTCACGCGTGCGCCTGTGTCGAGCCACCACGCAACAGCCTGGCAACGGCTTCGCTGATCGGCTGTCCAGTGGTACGTTCATAGAAAACAAAACCGGGAGAGGGATTCATTTCAAAGCAGTAGTACGTGTCATCGCTGGTCCTGCGCAGATCGATTCCGGACACCATCAAGCCCGAACTCCTGGTGAGCCGAACGCAGGCCGCCGCCAGTTCGGGCGGGATCTCGATCGCCCGCGCCGTCAGAGAATCGCCGGTGGCGGCGGCATATCGATAGTCGGTTGCCGTCGACTTCAACTCGGTGGCGAAGACGTCTTCACCGACAACGTGCACGCGAACGTCTACTCCTTCGACGACCTCCTGAAACTGCGTGGGACAGTTCCGGACACGTTCCAGCCGTGGCAGGTCCTCGTCTTCAAGCCGGTGCACGATCGAGCGAATGCCGCTCACGGACTTGTAGACCACTCGCTTCCGGCAGCTTTGATAAAAGGCCGCTGCCTGTTCCGGCACGGTCGTGACCAATGTCCTGGGTGTCAGGAAGCCGAAGGCCGAGAGCTGGAGCTGCTGGTACAACTTGGAGTCGTTCGAGACAGAGGCGCGTGCGCGATTGACGACGACAGAACGCATCGCATCGAACAAGTGCATGAGGGAGGCCTGGTACTCGGCCCTGATCAGTTCTTCTTCGCGAGTGCTGATCCCATCGCGCGCCTTCTTGCCGCGGTAATCGACATACCGCACATACACTCCGGTGATGTCATCCAGGGTGACCCTACCAGAGGGCGATGACACATAGCCAGCCACGCTGTTCTCGCCGATGCTCCAGTTCACATGAAACTCTCCTGGAAGCCTCGACTCGTCCAGGAACACGTACTCATAGCCCATGTCGTTCAGGCGGGCGCACATCAGCTCAATCATCGCGTCCGCCAGAACCCCGCATACCAGAATCATTCGGCCCCTCTCGACGCGCCCGAGCACAGTGTGTCCACCAGGTATCCCACGATGGCGTCTCGCGTGTGTTCCGCACATTCAACGAGACTAGGCATGCAGTCCAGGCTCATGCAGTACCACTCGTCTTCGAGTGTCCGAACGAGACGGAGATGACAGAACGTCAGCCCCGACGACGCCGCGAGCTCCTGGCACATTGCCGCGACAGAGTTGTGTGACATACCGTCGAACACGACGCGTGTGCCGATGACGTATGCGTCGATTGGATCGCCGGAAACAACTTCACTGAGATAGAGCGGCAGGATGTGCGAGAGCGGCTGCAGCTTGTCGAGGTCCTCTTGAGTGTCGATGACGTAGTTGGAGGACATGGTGAGGGGGGAATAGCGAATCCGTCTTCCCGAGAGATCGAAGAACGCCTGGATGTCTTCGAACCGCGTGGCAACCAGCGTCCGAGGAAGCCGGAACGGCGAGTCTGCGATGAGAGAGATGAGTTCGGGTGCCCTGAGAAAACGTCGATACCACAGCTCCGGACTCGGTCGATTGATCACAGGACACGACAGGCTGCTCATGTACCCGCGCATCAGCGCGTGCCATTCGGAGCTCAGATATCGACCGTCCTTGGTATGGAAATCGTCGGGCGACGTGGCAATACCTGAAAAACGCGCGAGCACGCCGTCAATCTGGTCGAATCCGATCGTGCCGTTTCCCGATTCGAGGGTTCCAGATGATTCACCATCCCTCAGCTCCCAATTAATAAGGAGTCCTGGGAACAATCGACCTTCCGGGAGGTACACGACGTCTCGACCAAGGCTCGCCAGATACCGCCTCACCAGCAGGCAGCAGACATCTTCGTCTCGCCCGATGACCAAGATGCATCCCACGCATGCCCTCGTTTCACCGACAGCAGCCGGACAGTCCGGTCGACAATCAACCTGTGAAAGCGCAACGCGGAAGGTTCGTAGCGGCTTGCCGGCACATCCTCGCACATTTTCAGGTCGGCAAATGTGCGGAGGGCCAAAATTTCTCGCCCAGGTGGATCGCTGACTTCGGCGTCGCACACGACAGTCAATCGCTTGGTTAGGCCATCAGCGCCTTGTTGTTGTAGGGCCGTCCCGGGAACGAATCGGCGAACGGCCGCGTATGGGTTACATGTTCATGAGAGTGTTCATGGTCCCAGGCCAGGTGTGACGTTTGCTCGCTGATAGAAAATACTTTCTCGACTGGCTGCGAGTGGCGGCGTTCGGAGTGCTGATTCTCTTCCACATCGGGCTTCTCTACGTGCCGTGGGACTACAACCTTAAGAGCGACCGAATCTTTCCAAGCCTGGAATATCTCCTTATCAGCATCAGCCCTTGGCGATTGACGCTGTTGTTCTTCATTTCCGGCGTGGCGGGTCGTTTTCTTCTCGACAAGCTGACTCCGGGCAGATTTGCCATCGATCGGTTCAAGCGACTGTTCGTGGTGCTCCTGCTGGGCATGTGGGTAATCAACCCGATTCAGGTTTACGTCGAGTTCCTCGACAAGGGATTGATCGAAACCGGCTACCTCCGGTTCTGGCTGGAGTCGTATGCACGTGGCGAGGACTTCCCCAACAGAAGTCTGCCCACCTGGGATCACCTGTGGTTTCTGCTGTACCTGCTGATCTACTCCCTCGGTCTGGCTCTGTTGTTCAAGCTCGTTAAGCGAGTCAGAGTTTTGGATCCGCCCCTCGCCCTGCTGATGGTGGCGCCGTGCGTCTGGCTTTGCCTGACCAACCTGCTGATCCAGGAGGTTCGCCCGGTAACCTTGGCGCTGCTCGATGACTGGGCGAATCACCTGCGGTGGGTGGGCGTCTTCGGTGCGGGCGTGCTGTGCGCGCACAATGGTCAGTTTTGGGACTACACCAAGAGACACAGGCGACTGTTCCTGGCTCTCAGCTTTCTGGGGCTCGCCGCGCAGATCGGCAACGGCGTGTACTGGCGTTCAGGGAAGGCAGATCCCTTCTGGGACGGAATTGTGTTCGGGATTATAGAAGGCGTCTACGGGTGGGCGGTTGTTCTCACACTGATTGGCTACGCAGCCGGCATGCTCGACCAGCGGTCGAGAGCTCTGACGTATCTCACGGACGCGATCCTGCCCGTCTATGTCGTCCACCAACCGATCATGCTGGTAGCGGCTTACCTCCTGTTTCCGCTGTCGCTCCCCGTATTCGCGGAGGCGCTGCTTCTCGTGCTGGTTACGACCCTCGGCTCGCTGGCGGTCTACGAAGTGCTGGTGCGTCGATGGAAGATTCCGCGGCTTCTGTTCGGCCTGAAGATCGCAGCCCCTAGCGCCCAACGCGCAGCCAACGCATGACGCGCTGCCCGGCGCGCATGCCGGCCATGCCGACAGCCGCCTGGACTTAAACGGACTGCCACTACGAACACGAAGTGAAACGTGTCAATGGACGGATCGAATCCGTGTCAAAGCTCGTTAGAAATGTCCGCGGTATTCGCTCGATAGGGATGTGGCCTGCTGGTATCGGGTGATGGGCGGTTTGGGCCGGTGTTAGGGCGGTATCGGACGCAAGTCGGACGCAAGTCTTCTCGGGCACCGATATCGACCACGGCGATCTCGGCGTCCCCGCGTCCGTTCGAACGCTCGCCGCGCCAAAGCTTCCTCCAGCAATTTTGCGAAAGAACCACCAACACAGCGTTGGTGCACCTTCGCGTGCTCGTCCGAGTTTTCAGACACTACGAGCTGATGGCTTGAGTCTACTGGCGTGCCGGAGGGCTGGCGCCTTTCAGCGATTGATACGCCATCCGCGTGATGACATCCCCGGAAAGGAAACCTCCTCGCGGTGCCCATCGGGCATCAAGGTCCTGGGTCGGCTTGGCGGCGATGGCCTCCGCCTCGCTCTTGCCCTCGTCGATGAGCTTCTGGACGCGCGCCTTGATCATCACGAGCGCGTCACGGGATGCCTTGAGGTCCGCCGTGCTCGCCGGGTCGCCTTCGTCGGCGACGATGCGGGTCTTGTCATCGGACAGGGAGAGCATCTTCTCTTCGGCGGCGACCGTCCCGGCGAGCGAGCCGCCCGAAGACATGTCGAAGAACGGATAGCCCCCGTTTCCCCCAATGGTGCCGCTGGCGTGGATGACGTTGGCCCGTTTGAAGCGCACCAGTGTGTCGTTGTCCGTGTGCGCGCCAGGCACATGGACGAGCTCGACCGTCTCGCCATCGAAGTGGATGGTCATCGCATCGGCGTAGGTGACAGTCGGCAACGCGGCCGGCGGCGATGGCGGAATCGTCTGGTTGAAAGCGGCGAGATACTGGCCTTTTGCCATCCGCTCTCGCAGCGCATCGTGACCGATGATAACCGCGCCACCCTGGGCCATCAGCTCGTTGGCGCCGAAGTGGTCGCCGTGCGCGTGGGTATTGATGACGAGTTTGATCGGCTTCGTGCTCACACGCGCGATGGCCGCCTTGATCTTGGCGCCCATCTGCGCAACGGAGGTGTCCACGAGCAGAACGCCGTCGTCACCGACGAGGAAAAGCGAATCGCCGCCTTGCCAGTTCAGCAGGTAGACACCATGGCCGAGGTCTGTCGTCTTGATGACGAGCTTCGAGTAGTCGACCTGCTGGGCGAGGACTGAGGAACAGGACATCGTGGTCAGTGCGGCTGCAATCAGGAGTCGTCTCACAGGGGCAAGTCCTGTCCTCATCTCGACTTTTCAGCAGGCACAAGAAGTCAGCCGACCTTAATCCCGTCTCTCCGCGTGGCGGTTGCAGGATCGTTGCGATTCGCCCGCCAGGTCGGATGAGTGAAGTGAATGACGGCGTCGCCGTTGTACGAGGCGACCGCATTGTCGAAGACCAGTTGGCCAATCTGGCGCCAATTCCCGAACGTCCGGCGGACACGGAAGGGCGTGCCGTGCGTCTTCCCTTCGTCGGTGACGTTGATGGTGAACGTCAGCGTCCGTTTCGGCACCGGATCGCCGCGGTCGAAGATCTGGGCCATGATCTCATCGCGGTAGTCGAGATCGTCGCCAGGGATCACCGGGTGCCCGGGGGCTACCAGTAACTGCATGAACGCCGGCGCTCGCGTCGGCTCGCTCGCCGGCTTTCCGAGCTCGGCGATCGGATACACCTGGCGAATCGTCGGCTCCTGATCGACGCGGCGAAACACCGAGGCCACCCTGATGAGCAGCGAACCGGCAGCACCGCGGCGGAAGACAGTCACGTCCGGCGCGTTGCGCAGGAGCGCCGCGTTGATCGACTCGGTCCTCGCGCCGCCGATGTCCTCCTGCGTGATGAAGTTCGCCGTCCGCAGTGGTTCCGCGTGGTCCGGATCCGTCGTCGGAAAGAGTTTGCCGACGAGAGCGAGCGATCGGATCTGCCCGCGCTGGTTGCCGCTCGCGCCGCTCGAGTACCGCGCAACGACGAGCGCCGTGCTGCCGCGAGCGAAATAGCCGGAGTACGGAGTGTCTTCCGTGATCTGCCAGCGGCCGGTCAGGCAGATCCCGTTCGGATGCAGGAAGCGCCGAAACCCCTTCCGGTCCGGGCCCCAGCGCAGATCGGCGCGCGAGTCGACCGCCCGCTCGGACGCGCGTTCGAATCGACGATTCCAGTGACGCGAGAGCAGGTTGCCGAAGACGGTGCGGATCGTCACGACCTCGTTCGGTAGTGCCGGCTCACCTTCCCGGCCCCACACCTGTTGATACGGGTTGGCAAACATCGCGGCGACGACGTCCCGGAACCGCGAGCCGGCATAGACGCGGTCTTCGTTGCTGAACTGCTCGGAGCCGCCGCCGCCCACATGAGTCATGTGCCCACTCCTTCAGAAGCCGGTCGC
>CAVYZF010000016.1:0-23132 GCA_963772955.1 uncultured Acidobacteriota bacterium
ATGGACCGACTACATCTGGACTACAGCATCTACGAAGCACAATCCGTGCATCGGCTCGCCGCACTGGACGATTTCCGCAACTGATCCGTAGCGTGGCGTGATCGCTCTCGATCGTCCCGCTATGCGCCCAGCAGGATCGCCGACTTTGCTTTTGACCGCAGTCCTCGATCGAACGTGACCAGCGTCAGCTGCCCGACCGTGGCGAAGGCCGCAAGGTATGAATCGGCCCAGTCCTTTGTGGCTGGCTGCCGAAGGCGCGTCAGGGCCCGAAAGCGGGCCTCGATCTCCTCGGGCTCGTCGACGAATTCGACCCGAGGATCTTTGAGCCATCGATCATAGGCGGCCCATGCCTGTGGCTGGGTCATGACTTCGTCGCTCATCACCGCCTCCGCCGTCAACAACCGCAGCAGGCCGAGTTGCGTGAATCGGCAGAAGGCGAACGTCGCATCCTGAGACAACGTCGCGAACCACTCTGCGGCATTCGAATGGTGTGTGTGCCCTTCGTAGGTGAGCGCTACCCAGACGTTGATGTCAGGGAAAAGCGATGTCGTAGATAGCGCCATTGTCGAGGGCCACGGTACCCGGGTGCTTGGACCGAACTATCGGCAACGACACCGGGGCTCCGGCTTTGCGTCGTTCGGCTTTCAGAACCTTCTTAACACCACGCAGGATGAGCGCCCTCGTCGAACTGCCTTCGCGTGCTGCCCGGGACTTCAGCTGGCGGTACATTCCATCGGGAATATCGACCGTCGTGCGCATGGGTTCCATTGTGCCATATTTATGGCGTAGTAGACTGTGCCTACCAGAAACACTGTGCGCATTGCCTCGATTGAGGTTGCGGGCGTTCTCCGACAGCATGCAGTCGTGTCGTCCGTCGTCGTCTCACTGCTCCACTCGCTTCGGTTCACGGTCCGCTCACGCGTCTCGCTGCACCTGGAAATCATCGCGCTCCGACACCGGTCGCTCGCCATTATCTCGTCCAAGCAACAACAAGTTGACGTTGGCGCAGTGACTGGCCACTCCACGCGCGATGCCTGACGTCTTTCGAGCGGGCGCCGCCGTCCGGTTAGCCTTGTCGACGTGGCGAGACCTTTCTGCTTGAGTGCTTTGCTCTGCGGCTGTGGCTGTCGAAAACACCGTACGCGTTGCCTCGATTGAGGTTATGGATGTTCTCCGATAGCCTCGTTTCGTGGCATCCGTCGTCTTCTCGCTGCTCCACTCGCTTCGATTCATGATCCGATCACGGCTGTCGCTGCACCTGGAAATCATCGCGCTCCGACACCAGCTGGCCGTCGTGAATCGAGCGCGCTGCCCGAATCTCCGCTTGACGCCCGTCGATCGGATGCTGTGGGCGTGGCTCGCGCGCTCATGGTGCGGCTGGCGCTCGGCCATTCACATCGTCAATCGAAGCTGCTGTCGCGAGTACTCCAACCGGCAGCGGTCGAGGCTGGCGTGGGGCGCCTGACGTGGCATCAGTTCCGCCACATCCACTCGTCACTGCTCAATGACTTTCGAGTGCCAGTGAAGATCGCGCAAGAGCAACTCGGGCACGCCAGCATTGCGACGACGCTCGGCATCTACACGCACGTCGTCGATGCGTCGCATCGGAGTGCGGTGGAAGCCGTCGAAGAGAGGTTGTTCGTCGGATCTGTCTCGAATTGTCTCGAGTCAGCGGACGGGCTCAGGAATACGCCGCCCGTAAGTAGCAGCATTAACTAATGCGGAGGTTGGAGGCGCCGCCCGGATTTGAACCGGGGATGGAGGTTTTGCAGATATCGCAGGGCTATAGATATTGATGCCTAGCTTCGTCTTCTGGTTCCTGATGATGCCTGGTTTTCAGTGGTGTTTGGGTGGTTGTGCTCCGAAGTTGCTCCGAAGTCCACGCCTGCTCCGCGAGCATACAGTCAGCATTGGTGCGCCGCAGTTTCCGGAAGACACCGACCACATCAAGTGGGCGTGGTAGCACACGCCGCGCCCTATTCGCGAAGCCGCGTCTGACGTGAGAGAGTTCGTTTCATGACACACGTGTCTCGATTGGCGAGAAGGCTGCTAACGGGGATTAGTGAGCGCGCTCGGATCCTTGGGAATGATGTCGAAGTACCTGTTGTTCTCGCACACCCAGTCGAGCAGTTCCGTATCGGCCAATAACTCCCAGTAGAATTTCACCGTCCATGGTTTCAGATACGCCTTGGGATCATCGATGGTGATCTGAACGTCCATGCGCCCGATGTTTGGACGCTGAAACCGCTCGACGATGCGGAGCGCGTCACTGTGCGGATGGCCAGCGTCATCGAGCCACGTTTTCTCGTTGACGCCTACAGTGTCGACAACCAATACGTCACCCTCCCATCGGCCGACCGAATAGCCAAACCAGGAGGGCTCTCGCGGCTCGTCAGGGAGAGGGCGACCATCGGTGTGGATCTGTCGGTAGCTGCGGTAACTCTCAAAGAGCATCACGACAAGCCCGGGAAGTTGCAGAATCTTCTTGGGCGTGAAATGAGCGTCGAAGTCCGTGACGCTATGGGGAAGGCACGCCGCTGTTGGACGGTCCCGACCCTCGCTTGCGAGCCGCTGCTTGTAAAGCTGTTCGGCCCAGGGGTGCATCAGCACCTCGACGCCGTCTGCGGCGAGATCACGCAGATAGTTGGGCGTTGGCGTTCTCCAGATCCCGGAAAGATCAACACGTCCATCCGACGTTCGTGGTGCAGGCGCGGTGAGATCCGGCTTCCCGTCCGACGTGCGCGGGATCCCTGGCGTGGGATAGTTGAGCCATTGAGCTGTCAGTGTGGTGGAGCAGATGACTCCTGCGACGATCGCGGCGAAACCGGAGTGGACTCGCATGGCGGACCTCTCACCACCTGTCGCAGGCGGCTCGCCTCTTCAAGTGGAACGCTCAGGATTATAGTCAGCCGCGAGCCAATCAGGGCGTACTCGGAGCGCGCCGATGGATGATACTCAGGCGAGTGCTGTTCATGCAGTCGTGTATGTACTCGTGAGATGGAGCAGAGCACACCCGAGACGATTGCCGATGGGATCGAGCGCCAACTCGATCCTCGATGGATTCCTTTGCAGCGGATTCTCGCAGCGATCCCCACGGTTATCGTCGCGGGCGTGTCATTCGTTTTAGCGATGTCGCTCTGGGCCGCCAGCGGGATCCTGCTTCTCGGACTCGTGTTGTTGCCGGTCTGGGCCGTGGTGATGGCGGCATTCGCCTGGCAGCTGCAGCGCTGGCCAGCCCTCGCCTACCGGTTCTCCTCGTACCGAGTCGACGAGGCCGGCATCGAGATCCGACGAGGCGTCTATTGGCGAACGATCACGAACGTTCCGCGATCCCGGGTCCAGCACACCGACGTGTCACAAGGTCCACTCGAACGCCGCTTCGGCCTCGGCACGCTCGTCATCTACACTGCCGGCACCGCGCATTCGAAGGTGAACGTGTCAGGCCTTGCCTTCGATGTGGCGCGGCAGCATTCGCGCGCACTTGCTGCCCGACGACCAGAGCGATGCCGTCTGAACATCGCCTGCATCCATCGTCCATCCTCTTCGCGCTCGCGGGAAGCCTCAAAGCGTTTGCGCTGCCTGCCGTCGTGGTCTTGCTCACAAGCGGTAGAACGTCTCCGCAACCTGCGGCGGGACCAGGGTGGGGACCGGCGCGATGGATGAACCGTTGGATGCCAGGCGATTTCGAGATCGCCAATTGGCAGTTCTGGATCCTGCTCTTCCTCGTGCCCGCGACGATCGTCGCGATCACGCGCTACTTATCCTTTCGCCTGCACTATGAGGGCACAGAGCTCGTCATCAGGTCCGGCATCTTCTTTCGCAACGAGCGCCACGTGCCCTATGCCCGGATTCAGAACCTCGATGCGGTGAGAAACGTCGTGCACCGGCTCCTGGGCGTGACGGAGGTCCGCATCGAGACGGGCGGCGGACAGGCGCCCGAAGCCACGATCAGCGTGCTGCACGAGACGGTCTTCGAGGAGATGCGACGGCGCATCTTCGAGGGTCGGACGGCACTCAGTGAAGCGGGCATTGCGGAAACGTCGGAGTTGGCGCCAGACGTTCCGGCGCTCGCATCACGAACGCTTCTGCATTTACCGCTGTCCGAGCTCCTGCTCCTCGGCGTGCTCGACAACCGCGGCATGATCCTCATGACAGCGGCGTACGGTGTGGTATGGGAGGCTGGGCTTTTTCAATCGCTGTGGGATCGCGTGGCCAACGGATGGTACGGGCCTGGCCTCGTGCGGGATACGATCCGGCGAATTGCCGCGGGAGAGCCGTTGCCGTGGGGGCAAATCGGGGTGCTGCTTATCGGCATCGTGGGCCTGCTCGTGTTGATTCGCGTCGTCTCCATGATCTGGTCCGCGCTCCGTCTCTACGAGTTCAGACTCTCGCGCGTCGGGGAGGACCTGCGCACGGAGTACGGACTGCTCACGCGAGTCACGGCAACGATTCCCCTGCGACGCGTGCAGACGCTGACGATTCGCGAGGCGCCGCTTCAGCGTCTGGTGAAGCGGATGTCCGTCCGCGTGGAAACAGCGGGCGGCCAAGGCTCGCCACAGGCGGGCCCAAAGAAACCTCGCGAGTGGCTCGCGCCGATCGTTCGACGGTCTGCCGTGCCTGCCCTCGTGCGCGAAGTCATTCCTGGCTTCGATATGGATGTGCTCGACTGGCATCCGTTGCATCCACGAGCGTTCGGCCGGGCGTTAAAGCCGGCGTTGATCATCGGCGTCGCAATGGCGCTTCCCCTTTTCGGACTGTTCGGTTGGTTCGCGATTCTGGTGCTGCCATTCATATCAGCGTGGATGACGGTCGTGGCATGGAAGGGGGTTCAGCACATGCAGTGGACCGTGGCTGACGATGCGGTGGTTTTTCGCAGCGGGTGGTTGTGGCGCAACGTCACGATTGCACCCGTCGTGAAGATTCAGACCGTTGCATGTACCGAGTCACCGTTCGACCGGCGAGCCAAGATGGCGGGCGTCCGCGTGGACACCGCGGGGGCGAGCGAGCGCTCTCACCGAGTCGCTATTCCCTACCTCGCGCGCGAAACGGCGAAGGCCCTGCACGAGCGCCTCGCGGTGCAGGCGGCACAGACGACGTTCCGCTGGTAGCCGACTGACCGCTGGCCGTCGTGCATTTGCTCAGCCGAAGCGACTACAACGGCGAAGAAGTGTTGCTTCAGTCGGTTACCGGTTCAACGCCGCGCGAAAGCGCGCGATCTCGGGGCCACTTGGGTTCATCTGGACGCGCTGATTGTGCTCCCGCACAAACGATCAAGTTTGAACTGAGAATTTGGCCTGCCAACCGTAGCTCGTTCGCAGGGGCGGGCCCACCTACGCGCCTTGCGTATGGTGGGCAACCTCCGCCTGCATTCACAATTTGAGTTTGGAGGCGCCGCCCGGATTTGAACCGGGGATGGAGGTTTTGCAGATTTCGCTAGGTTCTCTATCTTGTTGATTCGCCTTGCTCTCTGGTCTCTGTCGATCGTCGATTTTCCACGGTGTTTCGGCGTTAATGGCCCGAAGTTTGGCCCGAACTCTTGGGGGCGTTCAACCTCCCCCCTGGTTGTGGTTTCTAGCAAGCGAACGCGGCGACCTCATTCTCACCGTGTCGTCAGATCGGGCCAGCGCAGCCAACGATGGCCGGTCAAGGCGCAGATCGCCGCGACCGCGGTGACGGTTCCTCCATGCCAAAGGAGGACCGTCAGTGCGAACGTATGAGGGCGCGTCAGGCACGCTTCGATATTGGCGAAGCTCAACGCGGCCAACGCGGCGAGGAAGGCCGTGAGGCCAGGCGTCAACGGAGCGCCGCGCCGCAACATCCAGATGAGAGGAGACCCGACGACGAGACCACCCGCTGTCATTGAGAGAACGCAGGGCCAGTCGCTCTGACTGGCCACACCCAGTGTCCCAGACGCTTGTAAATCAAGCACGCCTCCCCACAACAGCGACACACCCCACACCGCTGCCCCTATCGCTGGCAGCACCCACACGCCGCTGCTCATGCCGGGGATCACCGACGCAAGCGCGGCGCGTGCGGCCATGATCCCGGTGACCAACGCCACACTTTGCTGCACGAGATACAGTGGGGTTGGCGTCACTGCGGCCGACGACATCACCGCGAACATCATCATGGCCACCAGGACGAGGAAACTCACCGCCCACACCGTCCACATGGCGGTTCGGATCCCTGGCGCCGGCAGGGGTTGCGCCACGGTCACGTCGCGACCGAGGCGGTCAATCAGTTCGTCGGTCCTCATTTTTCGTCACTCGCTCGAAGCGCGCGTCGCAGCGTCGCGATGGCCCGGTGCGTCGCGATTTTCAATGCACCGATGCTCATCCCCGTCAGAGCCGATGCCTCCTTCAGTGAGAGTTCGCGTAGCTTGAGCAACTCCACCGCCTGGCGTTGTCCCGGCGGCAACGCCTGAATGGCCTGCGCCAAGGCGTCCGGATCGCCGAACGTCTCCTCACGGCTATTCGCTGGAGGAGCTTGGAAGGTTACGTCGAGATCGTCAACACCGATCTCGTGCGCTCCTTGACGAACGTGCCGTCGACCCGCATCAGCCAGTCGATGACGCACGATGGCCGAGAGCCACGGCATGAGGGGGCGAGCCGGATCGTATGTGGCTCGCACGGCATGGACCGACAGCAAAACCTCTTGGACGACGTCTTCCACGTCACTTTCGCCGAGGAACCCGCGCCTTGCGCGGACGAGCTGCCGGACCCGTGGTGTGATCGCGCGTAACAGAGTGACGTAGGCGTTGCTATCGCCCTGCTGGGCACGCGCCATGAGACGGGCGAGATGCTCGTCCGGCGCTGGGGACTCATCCATCAAAACGCCATCGTAACCTTTCCGCCGCGCTCTCCGAATAGACGATTGGCGGCCGATGTCCGGCCGCCCGGTCGTCGAATCGCGACGCCGCAATTCATTGGAGAGGTACTCATGAGCACTCGCTATCTGGTGGCATCGGCGTTGGCCGCGGCCATCGTCGCACCCGTCGCGCTTTCTGCGCAGAAGCCGGTCCCGCCGCCCACCGCGTTCAAGACGGAGAAGTGCTACGGCATCGCAAAGGCCGGCAAGAACGACTGCGCATCCACCGGCAACAACTCGTGTGGGGGATCCTCGAAGCTCAATAGCGATCCCAAGGCATGGATCTACGTGCCGGCAGGCTACTGCGACCGTATCGTCGGCGGCAGCGTTCAACCGAAGTAACGAGGAGAGGGAACGTGGCCATCACCAGTGACGCCCGACCACGCACGGCTGAACGGACCGGCATCGGTCTTCGGCTTCCGCACATTGCGGAGGTGGTGGCCACCCGCCCGCCCGTGGGATGGCTCGAGATTCATCCCGAGAACTTTCTCGCGAATCCACACGGACTCGAGTTGCTGACGGAGCTCGCTCGCGATTACCCGGTCTCCGTTCACACCGTCGGCATCTCAATCGGCAGCGCCGACGGCATTGACCGTGATCACTTGATGCGCCTGCGCGCGCTAGTGGATCGACTGAATCCAGTCCTCGTGTCTGGGCACCTCGCATGGTCAACGGTGGGTGGCGCGTTCCTCAACGATCTCTTGCCGTTGCCATACACCGCGGAGACGCTTCGCGTTGTGGCGGCGCATCTCGCAGAGGTTCAGGACGTCCTGGGCCGTACCTACGTCATCGAGAATCCCTCGTCGTACGTCTCGCTGGCGACGTCGACGATGACCGAGCTCGAGTTTCTGCATGCATTGGTGAACCAGACCGGCTGTCGCCTGCTGTGCGACGTCAGCAACGTTCATCTCAGCGGCCACAACATGAGATACGACCCATATCACTACATCGACGAGTTCCCGGCAGGGGCAGTCGCGGAACTCCACCTGGGAGGCTTTGCGCCCGAAGACGATGACGCGACGCGAGGCGGGACAGTCCTCGTCGATACACACGCCAACGGCGTTGCCGACCCCGCGTGGGACCTCTACGCCTACGCCGTGCGGCGCTTCGGCCAGCAGCCGACGATTATCGAGTGGGACAACGATCTGCCGACGCTCGCGGTTCTGATCGAAGAGGCCGCCAAGGCCGACCGCGTCCGAAAGACTGTAGGAGAGGATCGCCATGCTCACGCTGGCTGACATCCAGGCCGGCATTCGCGATGCCGTCGTCAACGGTAACGATGCGGCCGTGGCGCCCGTGCTATTGGGAGGAGCGTATCCGGAACATCGACTCGCGATTCATCGGCGCCACTATATGGCCAGCCTCACCCGCGCGCTGGTAGAACGGTTCCCCGCCACCGTGTGGCTTGTCGGCTCCGAGCTCGTGACTCATGTCGCCGCGTCCTTCGTTCGCGAGCATCCTCCGTCGAGACCATGTATCGCAGAGTACGGCGACGGTTTCCCTCGATACCTCGGCGCGCATCCCTCTGCTGAGTCGTTGCCGTACCTGACGCAGTTCGCCGAACTGGAATGGCATCTCGGATGCCTGGCGCTGGCCACCGCGGAGTCTGCGAACGTGCAGTACGTCCATTTGGACTGGGCACTCGACGAGTTGATTGGCCTGTACCTGACGGACGCCGCACCCGACGAGTACGCCCTCCGCCGGGAGGACGTCTGGCTGGAGATTCGAGGCCTTCGAGGAGAGCTACAGATGCATCGCCTCACCCGCGAGGAGTTCGACGGTCGAGTCGCAGCGCAACCAACTGGAGTCTGCTCGTGAGCCACCAACCGGCCACGGTGCTTGATCCGACGGGCGTCGCATGGCTCGATGCCGCGCGCGTGTGGCTCGCGCGTTTCCCGCTATCGATCATTCAACTTGCTGGACGGATCGGTGTCGGAGCCACGTTCTTCAAGGCAGGCTTGCTGAAGTACCAGTCGTGGGAATTCACGGTCAGACTGTTTCAGGAGGAGTATCGCGTCCCTTTGCTGGATCCGGCTGTCGCGGCACGCATCGCCATGGTGCAGGAGTTGACGATCCCGATTCTCCTCTTCCTGGGTCTTGCGACTCGCGTCGCCACTCTTCCCCTCCTGGGAATGATCGCCGTCATTCAAACGTTCGTGTACCCCAACGCATACAACGAGCACCTGGTCTGGGGCGCGATTTTGGCGCTTCTGCTCACGCGCGGCCCGGGAGTGTTCTCTGTCGATTACCTCATCAATCGATACGTCCGGACACGGGTCCGCCGACGCTCTATCGAGTAGGGCGGCCACTCTATGTCCTATTTACGCAGAACCTCGCTGGAGTGCCCTTCATAGCTACTGGGACGTCTGGGTACGGTTTCCAGCATCTTTCCGGGCGTTTCAGCTCAGTGGAAAAAGCTCCGGCAATATTCGAGAGTCGCACGGTGCCAAGTGCGACCGCCTCCATGACGTTGCTGACAACCTAGGCTGGCACCGACCGAAGGAAGGCCTCGCACAACGCGCTGGTCACAGCAGACGAAACACAATCGCGGCAATAACTGTCGGCGGGATCGCTCCGGCCAGCAATCCAATCGGCAGAATCGCCCCATCAAAGAAGCGACCCAGCAGCGCCTGGCCGGCTGGGTTCGGAGCATTCGCGATCACCGTCAACCCTCCGCCAACGACGGCTCCTTGAACAACTGCGAGCTTCAGCTCGTCGTCCAGATTCGGCACCAATGTCGCGAGATAGGTGATGAGCGCATTGTCGTTGACGGCCGTCAACGCCGTGGCCCCCAGGAACAGTGGGCTCTCGGGAAGCCGGCTGAGCACCGGCGCAATCCACCACCCCTGCAGGCCTCCATGGATCACCAACCCCGCGAGGAAGAAGCCCACGAGCAGCGGCGTTTTCAATTCGATCCGGCTCTGATACGGCGCAGTGGCGCGAGCAAATCCCAGGAAGAACAGAAAGCCGCCAAGGAACAGCGCTGGATCGTGTGCGTTGAAAACGGTCCACGCCATGAATGCGAGGTGGACCGCGACCACCCATGGCGGCACTGGCAGCAGCGTTGCCCCAGCCGCGTCGTCCTCG
The DNA here is from genome assembly GCA_963772955.1 of uncultured Acidobacteriota bacterium. GTDB lineage: Bacteria > Acidobacteriota > Vicinamibacteria > Vicinamibacterales > UBA2999 > Gp6-AA40. The sequence goes on from CAVYZF010000016.1 coordinate 9,955, forward strand.
GGTTGCTCCACCTCGGGAACCGGCGCTCGGGCTGCGAGACTTGCCAATTCCTTGCGGAACAGGATGAAGTAGACCGCTGTCGATACGACAATGGCCGTGACGGCGCGCCAACCGAAATTCGCGACCATGAATGGGATGTCCCACCCCCACGGGCGTGCCACCATCAGCACCGGCGGTGCCGCGAACTGCGTCAGCGTCCCACCAATCGAAACGTTGACGAACAACACTCCCAGCGTCGCGTACTTCAGTCGTGTCGAAGGCTGCAAGTCAAAGAACTGCCGTGCGAGCAGCAGCGCACAAATCGTCATCGCCGCCGGTTCGGTGATGAACGAGCCCAGCACCGGGCCTATTGTCAGAATCGCCGCCCACCACGCGGCAGGTGTGGCGCCACCAGCAGCCGCCACACGCCGCAGGGCTGACTCCGCGAAGCCAATAACCGGCCGTGTCGACGCGAGCGCCATGATGACGACGACGAACAGGGGTTCCGTGTAGTTGACCGTTTCGCTGACGTAGTGCCGGGCCGCCTCCCAGCCGGCGTACGCCGTGGTCGCGACGACGAGCACCACCGCCCACAAGCCAAAGACCACTTCGACTTCCCCGAGGAAGTGCAGCGCCTCCGCGCGCAGACTCGGCGTCGCCGGCAGGCCGTGTGTGCGCGCCTCCTCGTCGTGCCGGTGCTGCACCCGGTGCGCAAGACGCGCGAAGCGGGCCGCCGCAAACGTGTGGAGAATCGCCAGGACGAACACGATCGTGGCGACGAGGTTGAACGGCTCGATCTGCACACGCATGACGAGATCGGCTGCGAGCGTCTGATCTGCTCCCGATGGGTAACTCTCCAGCGCCCTCGGAATCGCAGTGATCGCGGTCGTGTCGCCGCTCATCGGAGCACGGAGCCGCAGAAGCTGATGGACGTAGACCGAGTCATGATTTGCCTGAGCCGGCATCGCTGCCACGAGCTGCGGCAGCGTCGCGAGCCTTGAGCGTTCCCAACAGCAAGAGCAGCAAGCCGACCAGTAGGAGGACGTGCACGAGATCTCCGATTCTGTACAGCCCAAAGACGCCGAGCAGCCAGGCGATGAGTAGAACGAACGCAATCTTCAATAGCATCTCGCCTCCGAACGCAGCCAGCTCCGCGAGACCATCGGTGCCAGCTGCTGAGTAAATGGCGTGACGAGATGCCTGGCAATCCTCGTTTGGCGGGAGGATTGGAGCGGGAGCAAGGTTAGAGCGACTAGATTCGCGGGAGCCCTGACGTGTACCAGGTGCCCTGTGACGACGACTGGTGGGATGGCTTCGAGACGCCTGAAGGGCCAACCTCTGGACGATCCGCGAACCGAGCCTGCCAAACTCGCATCCTCCTGGTCTCGTAACGACCATGAGGATGGCGGCCCGACCATCCAGTTACCTGCAGCGGACGCCCGCTGCACCCTTCGAACCTCTCTGCTTCGTTCAGTATATGCGGTTGAGGCCTTGCGCGAATTGGACCTCTTCAGCATTGCTCCCGGATCCTGCATGTCGTCGGTCCAGCGTCGCGCATTTCACGAACACATCTGGCACTCGGCAAGGGCACGCCCTGCCCGCGTCCGGTCACACGCCGTCAGCCGGTCGCATCGTTGCCATTCCGGAAGTCGGCGGTCTGCATCACCGGTTCGACCGCATCGCCGCGTAGCCGGTGTGCAGCGTTGATCGCAGCACAGCCGACCGTATACCCCCGCTCCGTTCAAGACGTCTGCGTTTGCACTGAGTTACTGCCGATGTCAGCGACCTTTAGAGCACTGGTCGGGTGGAGGCGAGGCTCGCAGCCGCGCTGGAGGCTTCGAAATGTAGGGTCCTGCCATCGTTTCGACTTTTCGGAGGCAGAGCCGATCGGATAGCGAATCTCACCGATCGGATAGTTCTTGGTTGTGCCGCGCGCGCAAATTTCCACGTGCCGAGCACCTTCGCGCCGCTTCGACGAGCGCCTTTCTCCGAAAGACGAGGAATTCAGTCCAACGTGGCAAGCAGTCAGAGGGCAACGCTTGCTGGAAATGAGCGGCATCCTTTGTGCACCTCTCAGCAACGTTCCCGGTGTTCTAACAGCACTTGGACTCGCAAACCTCAGATGTCGCGGAGGGGCAGCATGGATATGGACTTCTTCCTCGTATTGCTCGTGATTGGAGGTGTTCTCAGTTCGTTGCTGGGTGGGGTGTTCTGGGTCGTGCTGGCCTGGCTTGCGGCCAGGAACGGTCATAACTTGAGCTCATACCAGCCAGGGGGGTTCGACAGTGAACTGGGTAGCAGGATGAAGGCCGATGCAGCGGAGAGCGGGATCGATGTGAGTCGTTGGTGATTCCCCTCATTGCTCGGATTGAGGGCGAATAAGTGGCAAGGGCGGCGGCGACTCAAGAACCGAAGATCCACTCACTCGGTTCTCGGTTCGTTCACCCTGTTTATGGGCGTTCTGGACGGCACAGGTACAGGCAGTGCGCACAATACGAATCCGGCGGAGGAGTCGCGCAGGCTGCGGGACGGCTCTCATGAGCGGCCGTCTGTCTGAAGGTGCTGACTCCTCCAACTTGACGACCTCCCACTTGTTAGCGGCCCACGCGATGGGATCGCGACTCGTCACGCGAGAAACTGGGGGGCACGAGGGCACGCCAGTATGATCGCGAACCTCCGAGAACCGAGACCGAACCGGCACTGGTGCTCCGTAGCCCGCGTGTTAGCGTGGTCCGGGGATTCGCGGCATCGTCACTGGTGACACGTCGTTGACGCGGCGTGATCCCGTTTAGGAGATTGCCTCTCATCCGCATCCCTGTTCTCGGAGGTGTCGTCAGTGTAAAGGAGGCCTCCGTGAAGCGCCAGACCCGTCGTCGTACGCCCAAGCCTCGCCAGTCCCCGGCTGCACTCGAGCGGCTCCACCCCAACGCCGCCGGCATCGACTGCGGATCGGCGGAGCACTTCGTGGCCGTGCCGCCGGATCGGGCCCCGACGCCCATCCAAGCCTTTCCGACGTTCACCGGGGATCTCCACCGCCTCGCGGACTGGCTCACGACGTGTCGCATCACGCACGTGGCGATGGAAGCCACCGGCGTCTATTGGATTCCCATCTTCGAGATCCTGGACGCCCGTGGGTTCCACGTCATCCTCGTCAATGCACGGCACGTCAAGAATCTCCCTGGCCGCAAGAGCGACGTGTCCGACTGTGAATGGCTGCGCGACCTCCACACGTTGGGGCTCTTGCGCGGGAGCTTCCGCCCCGCCGACGGCATCGTCGCCTTGCGGGGCTATCTCCGGCACCGCGCGACGCTCATCGAGAGCGCCGGCGCCCTCGTGCAACGCATGCAGAAAGCGTTGGTCCAGATGAACGTGCAGCTCCCACTGGTGGTCAGCGACATCACCGGCGTGACCGGCATGCGGATCCTCCGCGACCTCGTGGCCGGTCAGCGAGACCCGCAGCAGCTCGCCCGACATCGGGACTATCGGTGTCACGCGTCCGAGGGCGAGATTGTCGCTGCCTTGACCGGCAACTATCGTCCCGAACACCTCTTCACGCTCCAGCAGAACCTCGAACTCTTCGACATTTATCAGCGGCAACTTGCCGCGTGCGATGTCGCCGTCGAAGCCCACCTTACTCACCTCGCCGCGATCAGCACGCCGCCCGCGACCCCGGTGCCCGCCGCGCGGCGCCGACAGAAGCCGCGTGACAACGAACCGCGCTTCGATGTCCGGACGCCGCTGCACCAGCTCACCGGCGTCGACCTATCCCAGATGGACGGCATCGGGCCCTACAACGCGCTTCGCCTGCTCTCGGAGATCGGCACGGACATGACGCGCTGGCCCACAGAGAAGCATTTCACCTCGTGGCTCACCCTCGCCCCGCAGAACAAGATCTCCGGCGGACGTCTGCTGAGCAGCCGGACACAGCCCTCGGCGAATCGCGCCGCCGCCATCTTCCGCTTGGCCGCCATGAATCTCGGGCGCACCCAGACCGCCCTGGGCGCGTTCTATCGGCGGGTGGCTTTCCGAATCGGTAAGGCCAAAGCCATCACTGCGACGGCGCGCAAGCTCGCCGTCTTGGTGTACCGCGTTAGCCGTGCACTGCTGATCGCGTCATGCCCTTCGCGAAAGCCGGCGTGAGTTTCGCGCAGTCGACACTAGGTCTTGTGGAATGCGCTGATAGTTCGTTCGGGCGAATAGAATCGTCGCCACGAAGTTCTGCTTCCATTGGTTGCGCAGCTGATCAGAAAACGCGTCGTTGAACCTCATAACACTCCCCGCTCAATATCAGCCGCTCTCCTTGAAGAGCATCAGCTTAGGAAGCTCTTCACATGTCCCTTCAGTTCGGCGGCTGACTTGTACGTGTGCAGCCGTTCCTTGGCCACCATCGGAAAGAGCGCTCGCACTGTATCGCCTTGTCCAACAAGAAGGCACGGGCGTCCTAGGGTGTGGGCGATACCAAGCTCCAAGGCAACATTGGAATTGAATCCGGTAAGATCTACGACGACGTGAGTGGCACCCGCCAGTTCCTCCCAGATGGATTGGATCACACTGGCGTCAACCACTTCGTCACCGCGCACGTAGTGAACGCCCGCCATCGCGCATGCCGCCCGCGCAGCGCCCGCCACGTCACTGGCCCAGTCGGGTGCGAACGGCATGACGTGGAAGAGGCGCCGCTCCTCCGCTTGCGGATAGACTGGCGACCAGGGCGGCGAGATCAGGACGGTCTTACCGTCATCGAGGAACTGGACGAGCTTTGCCAGCGTCCGAGTGATTGCCAGACGGTCGGGCTCCTCCCTTTGATCGGCGAGAAGCCGCAGCGTCTGGTCGACGTACGCGTTGTCGTGCGGCCGTGCGTAACGTGCCAGAGCTTCCTCCAGCGTGGCCGTCACGCCTTTGCCTCGCGTCGGCGCGTAGGTCGACACGATGGCCTGGCGGATGGCTTCCTGGAGCCCTGCGTTCCTGCTCCGTCCGTCATCCACGATCACCGGCTTTCGATCGACGTCGAACGGCAGCACCTGTCCCGCCGAAACGAGGACCACCACGGGGCGACCGAGCGTCAGCGCAATACCCAGCTCGTACGCCACGGCTGCGCGCTCCGGGCCTTCCGGGGCGCGAAAGTCGAACACGCCAACCATTGCTCGCTGAATCTGTTGCCACCGCGCATCCGCAAAGCCGGACCCCACCGGTGCGGCAATGAGCTCTATCCCCACCCGCGCGCACGCCTTGCCCAGCTGCGCGGTGTTTCGGGTCGGTCCAGCGTAGAGGAGCGCGTTGGTGTCGGCGTCCTGTGGGGCAGCGCTCCAGGTCGGCGCCGCAAACATCGAGTAGTCGCGCGCGGAAAAGCTGCGAACAGCCAGGGCGAATGGGCGCAGCTCCTCATGTTCGACCTTTTTGGCACGCGCCGCGTCGGCGCCTGCTTCGTAGATCCGTCTGTCGACGTTCGATCCGCGAAGCATGAGCTCGACGAGCTCGTGGCTCTCGTCAGAGCCTTTGGCAGGTCGAATGTTCTCCTCCATCAGAAACCGTCGGAGCGTCCAGCACTCTTCGACGAGCGCCGCAGCGTGGGAACCCGCGGGAGGCCTCGCGATTCCATAACTCGGGTAGTGGATGGTCTCAAGGCCTTCACTTGCCGTCCGGCGAATGGTTTCTGTGTACTCGATGAGGCTCTCGATACTGTCATCACGACGCGAAGCGCGCCGTTCGACCATCGCAATCATCGCCTCCAGCGTTTTGGCGCGGTCGGGATCCACACTGCCGCCGCGCTCGTCCCGCGTCAAACGCTCGCGGAGCAGCGGCACAATCGTCGCCTCCGGCCCGGTCGTCTGACCCGTGTTGGACGCCTGCACGGTGAGGCTATCGAGCATCTGCGTGACGTGCGCAAACCTCGCATCGCTCTTCATATCGCGCGGAAGGTCCGCGACGACGGTTCGCAGCTGGTTCACCATGCTGGTGATGCCGCCGTCGCGCTTCGTGATGCGGCGGAGATCGCGCGCCACCTCCTGTAGATCGCCACCGGCGCGTATCCGGGATCCGATGTCGTCTAACTCGGCCTGCGTTGTGCGTACCGCCTGAATCATCGGCACCAGCGCGAGCAGACGATCGATTGTTTCGGTCAGCTGATCGACCTGTGTGAGGTACTGTGACGCCTCTCGTGCGAAAACGCTACGGGCCGCCTGCACGCGTCGCCTGGCCTCGGTCAACACATGGGCGTCGTCGCGGTTCAGTTGACTTAGGGTGTTGCCGAAGTTGAAGTTCAGCTTCGCTCGTTCGAGACCCTGCTCTGAGCCGGGCAGCAGTCGCTCGGCTTCGAGGTAGGCGTCACGTGCGCGGGTCAACCAGTCGGCTCCGAGCGCCGGCGCCAGGTCCGAAAAGATGGATCCGAGGTATCGGTGCGTGCGACTCAGTTCGATCGCTGGTGCACCTGCCGCGTGGAGGGCCGCGGCAATTCGCTGGATGTCTGCAGCCGCTGCTTGCATCGTCTGGAGGTACGCCGCACCCGATCGCGAGGGCCAGGCCTGATCGATCGCCGCGTCGGCGCGGTCCATTGCCTGCTCGCGGGAGGCCAGAAGCTGAGCAAGCACGGCCCGACCCGTCAGCCGCGCGTGAGCACGAAGGGCATGGACATACCCATCATGTTCACGGCGCCCTGCATGGTGTTGCCGCTCAACCTGAGTCGAAGGGAAACTCTCCCCAGCACTGCATTCGTGAAGTCGAGCGTCACGATATGACCGGTGACCGTGGCAGTTCCGTTGCCGGTCGGCCCGAACTGGCCGTACTCGGTCAGCGAGTATCTGCTGCCCTGCTTCACGAACTCGTACGAGCCGCCCTGCGAGGCATTCCAGCGGCCAGCCACCGCGTCGTCGTGGGTTCCACCGCTCCGCCATTCTGGCGCCGCTCCCCCTGCGTCGGGCACCTTGCCGGTCCCGCCGCAGAACTGACACCGAGTGCCCCCGGTGCCCATGCAGGCCGAGCACGGCACGACATCCATGCCGCCACTTGAATCGGGTCGCTGGTGGAACTTCCGCCCGTAGCACGAATAGCAGGAGACGGACCCGCGGCCGGAGCACGACGCGCACATTGCCATGGCTTCCTCCCGAACAGGAACACGGGTGGCCGTACGAGAAGTCGGAATCTATCGCCGTCTACAGGGATATGGAAAGCAACGGAGTGTAGCAGCGTCGAACCGTTCTTTTACAATCGATCGCTGATCGCCGGAGGACGTCACCGGGCCTGCGAACGCGACTCTGAATAAGCGTCGTACAGATCCAATCGTCTTAACGCGGCAGCGGCCCGCCCATGGCGCCGAGACGAGTGTCCGCGTCGCGCGAGATGTCGGCGTAACTCGAGCCTCGCGAAGCGTCACGGTAGGCGCCAAGCACTCCTGAGGCAGTTGTGATCTTGATTCCAAAGTAGATCACCGCACCCCAGAAGGCGATGAACGAGAGCGCGCCGACCACCAACATCAATAGGTACATGAAAAGGAAGTCGTCCATCGGAATGTTCCTCATCTTGCCGCGCATCACGAACCGGAAGTCCCGTCAGACTCCCTCGCGTGGGACTGGTTTCTCGGGTATGGTGCCCCTGTTCCCACACATCCATAAACCATAAACGTCTCAGAGCCCGAAAGCGCACAGATTGACCATCGACCGCTGGGGGACCCCACCATCGCCTGTCCCACAACGCGATCGAACGTCGCTGGCGCAGATTGCGCTTCGCGTCTCCCGCTCGCAATACTCGCGTTGACTTCGCCGAGTTGGTGGTGACAAGGCGCCGCTCTACCCTGTGGCAAGTCATGCCGCAACACGCCAGACGCTTGAAGGTGGAGGTCCTGCAAACCTCCTCCTGCGCGTACGGGGCACAAAGAAATCAAAGGCGTGCATAGGTTTACGCGATCAGTGTCGGCTCAGCGACTCGGAATCTAGGAGCAATAAGAAATGGGGCGCACGACAAGCATCTACCAAGACACGCAAACTTCTTGAGAAATTGGAGGCGCCGCCCGGATTTGAACCGGGGATGGAGGTTTTGCAGACCGTAACAGGGCTGTGGATATTGATGCCTGGCTTCGTCTTCTGGTCGTCGATGATGCCTGGTTTTACGTGGTGTTTGGGCCCTATTGCTCCGAAGTTGCTCCAACGCCCGGGTGGTTCGTTCTGGTCCGCTCGTCATGGCATACGAGCACGTGGTAATATTTCGGTATTACCATGCCCACAATCACAGTGAAGCTCGACAAGAAACGCGCCGACCGCCTCGCGCGTTGGGCACGGCGCAGCAAAATCCCGAAGTCAGACGTGATCCGAGCGTTGATCGACCGCGCCGGTCCGATCGAAACCGGAGAGGATCTCCTCGAGTGGGTCGAGGCCGCCGCAGGTAGAGGCCTGGGACTGGCGCAGAAGAAATCGTGAGTCGACCGATATTGCTCGATACGTCCTTTCTGATCGAACTGGAACGCGAGACAGCTGCCGGCGAAACGGGGCCTGCGCGCAAGTTCCTGCCATCGCTGCGCGGGCGTCCACTCGTCGTCTCGATCGTGTGCGTCGAGGAACTCCTCGAGGGCGCTGAAGACGAGACGGCGACTTTTGCGTCGTTACAACGATTCACGATTCAAGGACTACATCTCGCACAGGCACGACGATGTGCTCTGACGCAGCGCAGGGCATCGCGCCGCTTAGGCGAGAACGACGCTTGGCTCGTTGCCACCGCTGAATCGATCGATGCGGACGTGGTCGGAATCGATCGAGCTGCATTTGAGCGACTGGGAGATCGGTACTTCGTTTTCGGTAATGAGGGCACACGAGGGTCGGGAACGCGTAATGTCCGACAACTCGGTCGGAGTCGGGTAGACGCCTACGCGGCACGGTAGTAATAGTTCAACATGCCACCAATCCGCTGGCGGCGCCGAACACGTCCTTGGCTATTCGCTCGCTCGAGCGGCTGAATCAACTCGTTACCGATGCCTTGATGGTTCCGCTCCGCATGGTAGTGGGCGACGAACTCGGCAATCGTGCGGCGAAAATGTCGCTCCCCGACCAGGATGACGCGCGCGAGGCACTCCTCCTTGATCGACCGAACGGAACGCTTCGCGTACGCGTTGCAATTGGGTGCACGGAACGGTGTCCGAATGAATGAGTCGCACGCCCGCGTGTTCAAGGAATTGCCACGCCACGGCTCCACTTCCGATCGCGATCGCAGATCAATACGCATCCGTCTGCCAAGACGCCATCGATCGCATCCGCCAAGTTACGCATGGCTTCAACGACGAAGGCTTCACCCAGATACGGGGTGCGGCCATCCGAATGACCAGCGCTCGAACGTGTGCCTGCAGGCCAGCAGGACGGCCGCGGCCGGCACGATGCGTCCACTTGCGGGCCACCGAGTTCACGATGCCAGCGCAGAATGGTGTCTGGCGTCACAAGGGTCGCGACCTCTGGCGAGCAGCCGCCGACCAAGCCGGTGTCCCAATTCAGCAAGGCGGCGGCGCTCGCCGTCGTCGAAACGCAGGCGCTGGCCAGCCAGTCTGGCCTTCAGCCGTCGATTCTCTTTGCGGAGGCGCGCCAATTCCTCGCGCTCCGCCGTCGTCAGGCCGGTCCGTCCATGCGTGCGATCGGCGTGCGCACGCCCGACCCAGATGCGGAGATTGGACTCGGTGAGATCGGAGATCGCGGGCCACGCTCGGAATGCTCTTGCCCTCGTCGAGCACCAAACGCACGGCCTGGGTCTTGAAGTCGTCATCAAACTGCCGGCGCGGGCGCCGGGTCTTCTTGGAAGTGTCGGCCATCGGTCGGGACATCGTATCCACCTTTCGGAAGATGTCCACGAAACCGGATCAAGCCCACACGCACATGCGGAGGTGGTCAGCGCGTTTCTCGAGAACGGTATGTCGGAGATGATGAAGAACCATCCGGTTCCGCGCTAGCGGTGAATGGTGAAGGGGCTTCGATCCTGGCCTGGCTGGTTCAAGGCCGAAGCAAGACTCTTTCATATTCTCTCCATCTTCAGTGAACCTCGATCACGCGAGGTGATTGGCAGCGCCTGGCGTTTCCGGCGATGATCAGCGACAGCGAAATCAGCTGCGCCAGCGTCAGCGGTCCCAGCACCACGCAGGTTTACACGGATGAACTCAATCCCGAATCGGACGGCGCCGGCAATGACAAGATATCGTCCGAGCACCACGGCATCTGGAACGCCCCGGCGGCGCCATCGGAAGAGCAACCACGCCGCGATCGGTGAGGGCGATCGTTTTTGGCAACTGTGTTGGATGTACGGGAACGTCCGTCGGCGGCAGCCCGTTTGGAAACGCGATACCCCACGGAAGATCCGTCGGTCTCCCATAGTCGTCGCCGACAAGGAAACACCCGACGCGCCCGATAGCGTGACCGATTGCGAGCGCAGGCGTCGCGGCGGCCAGCCCGCGAACGAGAGGCACCTTGTGCCGGTAGAACAACCACAGGCCTGTGCCGACTCCGCCGATGAGGCCGCCGAACCAACTCAAACCCCCGCGGCTGAACAGCAATTCGCTAATTGGTTGCTGACCGCTGAACTCAATCGTCCAGAGAAGCTTCGCGCCAACCAAACCTCCGATTACGCCACCAATCGCGGCGTACGGCATCAGCGGGCAACCCGCTCCGCCTCAACTCGCGGCTAAACACCCAGATGCCGACGACGCCGCGATTCCGACTGTACACCAAAGCTGGTGATCTCGAAATCGCCGATGCGAAATAGAACCGGATACACCGCTACGCCCCCGTGAGCTTCATCGTCTGATTGGCACAAGTCACAACCGGCAGGACACCAATGAGCGAACCGTCGTTCATTTCGAAATCTGCCGGCCTTCGAGTGCGAGTCCCCAGCCGAGGCCCTTCCGTCGCAACTCGGCCTCATACACCGACTCGGTACCGAGAGCCCGGGAGACCGATGTTGAAACCACTGTCGCGATGAGCAGCGGTAGCACGATCGGATAGTCACCTGAGAGCTCGAAGACGGGTACCGCCGCCGTGAGTGGCGCGTGGATGCTCGCCGCGGTTGTTGCCGCCATCCCTACGAGAGCGTAGCTGCCTGTATTCGCCGCAGTGGAGAAGCCGAACCAAACGAGAGCATGTGCCCAGAGGGTGCCAAGTGCACCACCGACCAGCAGCACAGCCGTGAGATGCCACCGGGAACGCCTGACGCCACCGACGCACTGGTCGCGATCACTTTCGCGATGATCAAGACGATCAGCACCCCCACCGTCAGTTGTTGGTTGAGCAGAGCATTGGCGGCTCGTATTCGTTTCCCGCCACCTCAGGAATCCAGATCGCGATCGCGCCGACGAGCACGCCGCCCAGCGCTGCTCGCCACGGCTGCGGAAGCGGATGACGGAGGAGAGCCTGTTCGAATTGCGCAGAGCCCCTCGAAACAGGCTGCGGCGACGGCCGCCGGCGAAGCCCCAACCGAACCGAACCACACCAAATCCGCCGCGGACTGGAGGACAAAAGCGCGTTGGCCATAGATTGGGCCTCCACCAACCACGGCGCGCGTTAACGCGGTCGCGATCACGGTCGCCGCCATCGCCGGCAACAGGGCCTCGAGTGCCGCGATTCCAATGATGGTCTCGAGCACGAACAGGACCGCAGGCAAAGGGCGTGTTGTAGGCGGCCAGTTGTTACCCGCCGCGGTTCCGGCAGCGACGAGCACACGAGTGCGATCGAGCGAGACACCGAGGACGCGGCTGAAGGTGGCACCAAGGGAACCGCCAAATTCGATGAGCGGTCCTTCACGACCGATCGACATGCCGGCGGCGATCGCTGCCACGAGGCCAGTACCCTCGACACCGTGGTCCGAAGCGAGAGTCGCACGTTGCCAAGTGCAACCGCCTCCATGACGTTGCTCACACCCTGGGCCGAATTTACCGAGCGAAAAAACGCGATGACGCCTGCGGCCATAGCACCACACACCGGCAAGGCAAAACGCATCCACGGCGGAAGCCCGCGGACAGCGTCAACAACGTTGTCGGCTGCGTACAATGCGCGATACAACCACGCGAGCGAACTGCGAAACGCGATTGCGAAGGGCCGCTGCGCCGACTGCGACGAGGACCAGACCAACCAGGAATCGAAGGCGATCGGTCATCGATTCAGCGGGGCAACGTCAGAGAAGGCAAATCGACAATTGTGGACAGCTTCGCCCGTTGTTCTGGTATCAGAACTTTCGACATCGCCAGCAGCATGAGCGCCCGCCTGACATTTTGTTGCATTCGAACCCGCTCGACACGTTCGATCGCGTGCATCGCGACCGTGTCATCAGGCTCTCCTCGGTCGAGGGCCTGTTGTACGGCAAGCTCGAGCCGCTCGAGGTCACGCTGAAGCGCAATCCGCGCTGTCAACTGCTGCTGAAAGATCTTCTCGAGTACAACTACTGGCGCTCGGACAGCAGCAGTTCGGTGGATCTTCGTGTTACGCCACCACGGTATTCGTCCAGATGATTTATCCTGCGCGAGCGCCGCTGCGCCTGTAAGAGCGGCTGTCAGGGTCAGTGCGGCAATGCACAAAGGGCGGCCTATCACATCCTCCGTCAGCTTCGAGGCCGGGGCGATCGTCGCCTAAGTTTCCTTATGAGTGGCTGTGATGCGTCCGATGCGGAGATCGTGACTCACCTGTTCTGTCTCGAAGCCCTTCCGCGCCAGCTGTCGGTATTCGTCAGTATCCGGCGACGCCGTCGAGCGCCTCAAGCTGTGGCGCAATGATGCCGTAGCGCAGTGCGTAGCCAATTGCCGCTGCGTCTAAGATGAGCACTCCGAGGTCCACCCGAGGAAGCACTCGATACAACATCCCACTCAGAGCGAGCTTGAGAGCAGCATGCTCGCGCTCGGCTTCGACGCCGCCGTCGTAACAATCGATCATCGAGGCACACTCGGTGGCCTTGATGATGGCCACTTCGAACTCGCGAAACGCGATGCAGTCCCGCTCGTCAGGGAGCGTCGTTTCGACAAAGGCGGCGAAACGCGCCTGCTCGGCGTTCTCTTCAAGTTGATCCGACATCGTGAGTCTCGTTACTGATCCTCGGATTTCATAACGACAATTTGGAGGCGCCGCCGACCTTTGCCTTACCGTTTGGCGACGGCGCCGATGAGCCCACGTTCGTCGACACTCGCGAGTGCGCAACGCTACCTTTTTACCCAACCGGGACCATGCCTTCCATCCTGACCAATGGGGATTTCTCGA
>CAVYZF010000017.1:0-120745 GCA_963772955.1 uncultured Acidobacteriota bacterium
CGCATCCGCAAGGATAAGAGTCACACCGACACGAGTGGGACTTGCACCGACCCTCGTCTGTATGAGTTGCACCGACAGGCATTTCCGTCGCACCGACCAGGATCAAGTTCGCAGCGATAGGCGTCAGATTGATCGCACCGTCAACCGAAGGTGCGATCGCACTGACAAGTGTCGTTATTGCTTGACGTAGATCTCACCGGCCTTTCGAAATTCGACCGACTTCTCTTCCATCCCCGCCTGACGAATCTGCTGCGTCAACTCCATCGAGCAGAACTTTGGTCCGCACATCGAGCAGAAGTGCGCGACCTTCGCGCCGTCGGCCGGCAGGCTCTCGTCGTGATACGCGCGCGCGGTGACCGGATCCATCGCGAGGTTGAACTGATCCTCCCAGCGGAATTCGAAGCGCGCCTTCGACAGCGCATCGTCCCACACCTGCGCGCGCGGATGGCCCTTCGCGATGTCGGCAGCATGTGCCGCGATCTTGTAGGCAATAACGCCGGCTTTGACGTCGTCACGATCGGGGAGACCGAGGTGCTCTTTCGGCGTGACGTAGCAGAGCATGGCCGTCCCGTACCAACCGATCATCGCCGCGCCGATCGCTGACGTGATGTGGTCGTAGCCGGGCGCCACGTCGGTCGTCAGTGGTCCCAGCGTGTAGAACGGCGCTTCGCCGCACCAGTCGAGCTGCTTCTCCATGTTCTCCTTGATGAGATGCATGGGAACGTGGCCGGGGCCTTCGTTCATCACCTGGACGTCGTACTCCCAGGCGATCCTGGTCAGTTCACCCTGCGTCTTCAGCTCGGCGAACTGGGGCTCGTCGTTCGCGTCCGCGATCGATCCGGGACGGAGCCCGTCGCCGAGCGAGAACGACACGTCGTAGGCGCGCATGATCTCGCAGATCTCGCGGAACCGCGTGTAGAGGAAATTCTCCTGATGATGGGCGAGGCACCACTTCGCCAGGATCGAGCCGCCACGCGAGACGATGCCAGTCACGCGGCGAGCGGTCATCGGGATGTAGCGAAGCAGCACCCCTGCGTGAACCGTGAAGTAATCGACGCCCTGCTCGCACTGCTCGATGAGCGTGTCGCGATAGACCTCCCACGTGAGATCTTCCGGACGCCCGCCGACCTTCTCGAGCGCCTGATAGATCGGCACCGTGCCGATGGGGACGGCGGAGTTACGGATGATCCATTCGCGCGTCGCGTGGATGTTCTTTCCCGTTGAAAGATCCATCACCGTGTCCGCGCCCCAGAGCGTGGCCCACTGGAGCTTCTCGACCTCGTCCTCGATCGACGAGCGGACCGCGGAATTGCCGATGTTCGCGTTGATCTTCACCAGGAAGTTGCGGCCGATGATCATCGGCTCGAGCTCGAGATGATTGATGTTCGACGGAATGATGGCCCGGCCACGTGCGACTTCCGAGCGGACGAACTCCGCCGGCAATCCCTCGCGCGCCGAGATGAATTCCATCTCCGGAGTAATCTCCCCACGGCGAGCGTAGGAAAGCTGCGTACCGACCTGGCCCGCCGCGCGTCGCGCCTCGATCCATGGCGCGCGAAGTTTGGGCAGACCATTGCGCACGTCGTGCCCCTGCGGGCCGCTCGTGTCATAGAGATGTACAGGCGGCTCGCCTCCGCTCAGCGTCACCTCGCGCATCGGGACTTCGAGTGACACTGCCGGCCCGCCAGGCGTCAGCGGCGCGGTGCGCGTTTCGAGAATCTTGCGGGAGTTCGGGTAGGCCGCGGCGAAATCGATCATGAGCTGCGCTCCAATCGGCTGGCATTGCCCGGAGACAGCAGCAAGGGAGGCGGCTCCGCACTCCCTACGCCGGTTTCAACCGGGTCAGGTTCCAAGGGTTTCTCTCAATCCCATCGGGATACCCCTGGCGGACTTCGGGATTATACCCGTCGCGAACCGTAGATAATGTGCACATGCGCATGTTTCTGCTGTCCAGCTTCGTGGTAGTCGGGGTCATCGCGACGAGCGCACAAGCGCCGACCGCACCTGCCAAGCCACCGCAGGGAACGACACAGCCCAAACCTGCACCTGCGCCTGGCGCCACGACACCGGCACCAACGCCAACGCCAGCGGCACCGGCACAGACACCCGCGCAACCTCGCCGCGCACCTGCACCGACCGCCAGTCGCGCAGGCATGGCGATCACGGTCACCGATTCAAGCGGCCTGACGTTGTCAGGCATTCAGGTGAGCGTCAGTGGCACAACAACGCGCAGCGGAGAAACGAACGCCAGCGGCAACCTCAATGTGCCCGGGCTGATGGCGGGAACCTATCGACTGCGTTTCGACGGCGAAAAGTGGATCTCGTTCGAGCGCGAGGTCACGCTCCGCGCCGGGCAAGTCCTCGATGTCGATGTGTCGCTGAACCCCGCGCCCGAGCCACCGCCACCTCCTCCTCCACCGCCACCGGCTCCCGCGCCTGCACCGGCCACGCAAGTGGGACCGAAGGGTCAGGTGCAGACCATTTCAATACCTGATTGGCTTGAGAAGGAATTCGTTGGGCGCGAGCCGCGTCGGGAAACGATTCTCGCCTGCAGCGGCAACGAACGGACGACGATGCTTCAACTGAACGACCCGATGCCGCAGCGTCTCTATGAAGCGGCCGACGTCGTCTACTACGTTGTGGCAGGTGAGGGCACCGTGACGATGGATGGAAAGGCGTCACGGATCCCGACGAGCGCGTTCGTGTCGGTGCCGCGCGGCACTCCGCACAGCTTCGAACGGCGCGGAAATCGCCCGCTGATGCTGCTCGCGGTGTTAGGCGGCGAGCCCTGCGAACGAGCCAAATAGATCGCGCTCAGCGCGGGCGACCCTGTGCGTCTGTGTCGAAGGCGTAGCCGACGAAATCGGGGTTCAGATCCGACCGGAGCAGCAAGGTCGTGAACATGAACGCCATCCCGTAGCGTCCGTCTGCCAGGCGCTGCACGTTCAGCGGCTGCTGATACGCGACGTGCCAGTCGTAGACGTTGTCCCACACATCAAGCCCTATTTCGAGGAAGTCGGGATACTTGCGCGCGGCCAACAGCCATGTTCGCTGTTGTTGCCGTACGCGAGTGACGCCGGACCATCGCGCGCCGTAGACCTGCTGCAGTTGGCCTTCGTAGACCTCGCGAACGCGATCGATCGCATGTGCGGTCTCGTCGTCACCGTCGGCCGCTGCAGGCGCGGCTTCCGCGCTCGTGGCCATGAGCGACGCGAACCCCGCCACCAGCCCTCCACCCATGAGATCCCGACGTTGAACCATTGCGACCTCCCGCTGTCAGACGACAGCTGACGAACTATTGGGTCACCGTGAGCGTGGGCGAAATTCGTCCGGTGCGATCGTGCGGCTGCTGAACGGATATGGCCGAAGCTCGACGAGCGTGATGCGCGCTCTCCCGGGGCCAGCGTGAAGCGCTCGTTCAATGGAACGGTCGGACCGGATGGACTCTTTTCGTCACAACCTGTGACACACAGGAGACACAACAGGGCGACCGAGGCGCGCATGGCCAGCGGTTTAGCGAAGAGCGTACCAAGCCCAGACTGCGTGGGGCAGCGTGCTGGGCGTGGACGCATCGAACCGCAGTGAGTACTGTCAACGGGATCGCAAGAACGGAAACGGGCATGCGCGTGCGTGAGTCGCCTCCTCGGACGATCACTAGCGAAGGCTGGGAAGTGCAGAGCGACCATCGGACGAAATTAGATGCGTGGCTGACAGCGGCCGAGCGCCGCTACTCGGCCGATCTTCGCGTTCAGGAGATCACGCGCGCACTGCGTGCGCTGTCGTCGGCGTATGTCGAACGGCGCCAGCGCGGCGGGCGCCAGCACGTCCATGGCGCGCTCGACACCGCGGGCAAGCGCGCCGCTTTCGCCCTCTACTACGCTCCGCTTCATTTCATCGCGGTGACCGAAGTTGTTCACGCGTTGCAAGCAACCACCCCCGTGCCTGACTCGATCGTGGATCTCGGCTGCGGCACTGGGGTCGGGGGCGCCGCGTGGGCGATTGCGACCGGTTCCACGGCCACTATCACGGGAATCGACCGGCATCCGTGGGCCGTGTCGGAAGCGCGCTGGACGCTTGCGCAGCTCGGATTGAAGGGGCACGTCAAGCAAGGCGACATCGAGCGCCAGCGTCCGTCACGGTCCACCGAATACGCGATTGCCGCGTACACGCTGAACGAGCTGTCGGACGACGCACGTAGCCGCGTCGAGGATCAGCTCTGCGAGCGCGCGCAACGCGGGGGACGCGTGCTGATCCTGGAGCCGATCGCCCGCGGCGTCGTGCCGTGGTGGTCCGGGACTGCGAAACGCATGACGGCACTTGGTGGGCGCGCCGACGAGTGGAAACTGACCGTGGAAGTCCCACCTGTCGTTCGCCTGCTCGGCACGGCCGCCGGACTCAGTTTCCGGGAGCTTCGATTCCAGACGATCTATCTGTGACGTGCTATTCTCGATTTTTCGGATGAACGCCCACGGTGGCTCGAGCCCCGGTCGATACGGCAGGCTGTTTCCTCTCACACTCACGGCACTCGGCGTCGTCTACGGCGACATCGGGACCAGCCCGCTCTACGCCATCCGTGAGTGCTTCTTCGGATCTCACTCAGTCGGCCCGACACACGAGAACGTCCTTGGCGTTCTGTCTCTAGTCCTCTACGCCCTGCTGCTCGTCATCTCTGTCAAGTACACCAGCATCGTGATGCGCGCCGACAACCAAGGGGAAGGCGGCATCCTGTCGCTGACGGCGTTGCTGCCTTCGCGAAACGGCTTGCACCAGAACTATTCGGTACTCGTCGCGCTCGGGATCGTCGGCGCGTCACTGCTCTGTGGCGAAGGCATGATCACGCCGGCCGTCAGCATCATGAGCGCGATCGAAGGACTCCAGGTTGCCACGCCTGTCTTCAGCGCCTGGGTCGTACCGATCTCCGTTGTGATTCTGGTGGTCCTGTTCGTGATTCAACGGCACGGGACCCATCGCGTCGGCGGTCTGTTTGGTCCTGTCATGGTGCTGTGGTTCTTCACGATCGCTGTGCTTGGCTTTCAGTGGATCGTCAGAGCGCCGGAGGTGCTGTGGGCATTCGATCCGCGGCACGCCATCAACTTCTTCATCGAGCATGGATGGCATGGGTTCGCCGTGCTCGGCGCGGTCGTCCTCGTTGTCACTGGCGCCGAGGCGTTGTATGCGGACATGGGACACTTCGGGCCCTACCCGATCCGTCTGGCCTGGTTCTGCCTCGTCCTGCCAGCCCTCCTGATCAACTACTTCGGTCAGGGGGCTTTGCTTCTCGTCAACGGCTCTGCGGCGACGCAACCGTTCTTCATGATGGCGCCGCCATGGGCGCTGCTTCCGCTCGTCGTGTTGTCGACGGCTGCGGCCATCATCGCGTCCCAG
The DNA here is from genome assembly GCA_963772955.1 of uncultured Acidobacteriota bacterium. Lineage (GTDB taxonomy): Bacteria > Acidobacteriota > Vicinamibacteria > Vicinamibacterales > UBA2999 > Gp6-AA40. The sequence goes on from CAVYZF010000017.1 coordinate 5,386, forward strand.
GCGCTCATCTCGGGTGCCTTCTCGCTCACACGTCAGGCCATTCAGCTCGGCTATGCCCCGCGACTCGACATCCAGCACACCTCGTCGATGTCGATGGGTCAGGTGTACGTGCCGCAGGTGAACTGGTTCCTCGCGATCTGCACGGTGCTCATCACGGTCGGCTTCCGATCGTCGAGCGCTCTCGCCGCAGCGTACGGGATCGCCGTGACCGGGACGATGGTGATCACGACCGTGCTGCTTTCAGTCGTCGCGATCGAGCGGTGGAAGTGGCCGAAGCCCGTGGTCATTTGTGGAGCGCTGATCTTCCTCGCCGTCGATCTGTCCCTCTTCGGCGCGAACCTCGTGAAGGTCCTTCAGGGAGGCTGGCTCCCGCTCGTGATTGGTGCGCTGCTCTTCACGTTGATGACCACGTGGAAAACAGGCAGGAAGCTGGTGGCCGAGCGCATGACTGCGCGTGCGTTTCCGCTCGAGGACTTCATGGCCGCGGTCTCGTCAATGCCACCGACGCGAGTCTCCGGCACAGCGGTCTTCATGACGGCACAGCCACGCGGCACTCCTCCAGCCCTCGCGCACAACCTGCGCTACAACAAGATCCTCCACGAGCATGTCATCGTGTTGACCGTCACGACGTCGCACACGCCGTACGTGCCGCCAGACCAGCAGGTTCAAGTGCAGGTGCTTGGGCTCGGCGTCTACAACGTGCGGGTGCAATACGGGTTCATGCAGGATCCGGACGTGCCGAACGCGCTGCTTGCGGCTCGCGAGCTGGGCGTCGAGCTGGACCTGGACGACCTGACGTACTTCCTCGGGCGCGAGACGATCATCGTCACTCGGCGTCCCGGAATGGCGGCCTGGCGCGAGCGGCTCTTCGTGGTCATGGCCCGCAACGCCGTCCGGGCAACAGCGTTCTTCCATCTGCCGCCGGAACGGGTTGTCGAACTCGGTGTGCAGGTGGAGATGTAGGCGTTAGAGCGGCGATGTGCAGTTCGGGCATCGCGACGCCTTGATCGGAATGGCGGTCGCGCAGAACGGACAGTCTTTCGTTGCTGGTGCCGCCGCAGCGACAGGTCGGTCGAACGAAGACTTCAGCCGATTGACCTGCCTGACGAGCATGAACACCGCAAGCGCCACCATCAGAAAGCTGACGATGTCGTTGACAAACTGACCGTACGCGATGACGGGAATGCCTTTCGTCTTGGCGTCCGCCAGGGACATCGGTATTCCCTGCGAGCTGTCGAGCACCAGGAACAGGCCGGAAAAGTCGGTGCGGCCGAGGAGCAACCCAATGGGCGGCATGATCACGCCTTCGACCAGCGTGGTGACGATGCGCCCGAAGGCGGCACCGATGATGACACCGACGGCCAGATCCAGGACGTTGCCACGAGCAACGAAGTCCCTGAATTCCTTTAGCATGTCGCCCTCCTGAGTGAGGTAGGAAGCGGGCCCAGTGTAGTTCAAGGTCCATGGCCTTTGTGAAACGTGTGCGGTGCTCGCACGCCCGACGTACAATCGGGCCGCCATGCCTCGCCTGCCGCTCGCTGCCGCGGCGGTTTCGCTCTGTTGCCTGGTCCAGTCTGCGTGGGCGCAGCCCACGACGCCAGCCCGCCAGGTCATCGTCACTGAAATCGACGGCATCATCCAGCCGATCACGGCGGAATACTTCATCGACGCCGTCGATGCGGCGGACACCTCCGGTGCCGAGCTCGTCGTCCTCGTGTTGCGAACGCCGGGCGGCCTGCTCGATTCGACGCGGAGCATGGTGTCGCGAATGATCACGTCGCGAGCGCCTGTGGTGGTCTTCGTGGGTCCGTCCGGCGCGCGAGCCGCATCTGCCGGATTCATTCTGCTGATCGCCGCGGACGTTGCGGCCATGGCGCCCGCGACCCACGCCGGCGCGGCCCACCCTGTCTCTGGCTCGGGCGAGAAGATGGACGACACGACGTCGCAGAAGGCGGCGGCGGACACAGCCGCCTACGTGCGAACGCTCGCCGAGGCGCGTGGGCGCAATGTGTCTCTGGCCGCCGACGCGGTACTGACGAGTCGCGCGTTTACCGATCGTGAGTCGCTCGACGCGATGCCACCGCTCATCGACATCAGCGCGAAAGATGTCGACGAACTGCTGATGAGGCTCGACGGTCGCACGATCAAACGATTCGATGGCCGGACGACGACCGTGCATACTCGCGGCACCGAGGTGCGTCGCCTCGAGATGACGGGCCGGCAGAAGTTTCTGAGCGCGATCGCGCATCCGCAGGTGTCGTACATCCTGATGACGCTTGGCCTGCTGGGTCTCACGGTCGAATTGTGGAATCCCGGGCTCATCGCGCCAGGAGTCGCAGGCGGCGTGTGCCTGCTGTTGGCGTTCTTCGCGTTTCAGATCCTGCCGGTCAACATGGCCGGACTGCTGCTCGTCGTGTTCGGCATCGCGCTGCTCATTCTCGAGCTGAAGGTGCCCAGCTTCGGAGCGCTCGGTGTCGGCGGCGCCGTGAGCCTGATTCTCGGCTCGGTGATGATGACGGATGTCGTGCCCGGTGTTCGCGTCGGCCTTGGCGTGATCCTGCCGGCAGCGATCGGATTCGCCGCGGTCTTTCTGTTCCTCGGCCGGCTCGCATTGACCGCACAAATGCGTCCCGCGGTGACCGGGGTGCAAGCGCTGGTCGGGCAGCTCGCGCGTGTGCGGACACCACTGATGCCGAGCGAACCCGGGCTCGTCGACCTCCGCGGCGAGATTTGGCGCGCTGTGAGCCTCGTCGCGCTATCAGCGGGTCAACCGGTTCGCGTGTCGCGCGTCGACGGACTCACGCTGACCGTGGAGCCGGCGGATCTCACTTCTCCCAAAGGAGCTGACTGATGGACGGCCTCGCGATATCCCCGTTACTGATATTCCTCGTCCTGCTGGTGCTGTACGCCATCAGCGCGATCCAGATCCTCAACGAGTACGAGCGGGCTGTCGTCTTCCGTCTCGGCAAACTCCAGCCGCAGCCGAAGGGACCTGGTGTCGTGCTCGTGTTCCGCCCCATCGATCGCTTCGTGCGCATGAGCCTGCGCACTGTGGTTCTGGACGTGCCGCCGCAGGACATCATCACGCGCGACAACGTCTCGGTGAAGGTCAACGCCGTCGTCTATTTCCGGGTCATCGATCCGAGCCGGGCCGTCGTGGAGGTCGAGAACTATATGTACGCGACCTCACAGCTGGCTCAGACGACCTTGCGCAGCGTCCTCGGGCAGGCGGATCTCGACGACCTGCTCGCCCAGCGCGATCGGTTGAACCAGCAACTGCAGCAGATCCTCGATCACCAGACGGATCCGTGGGGCATCAAGGTATCGGCCGTCGAAGTGAAGCACGTGGACCTGCCACAGGACATGCAGCGGGCGATGGCGCGTCAGGCCGAGGCAGAGCGCGAGAAGCGCGCGAAGATCATTCATGCCGAAGGCGAGCTGATTGCGTCGGACAAGCTTGCGCAGGCTGCGGCCATCATCGACCGGCAGCCGGCCACGATGACGCTGCGGTATCTGCAGACGCTTACCGAGATCGCGGCGGAGCAGAACTCGACCATCATCTTCCCGCTGCCGATCGAACTAATGAGGATGCTGCGACCCGACAAGTAGACGGGGTCAGACCCCGTCTCGAAATGGCACATCTCGTTGGAATTGCCATTCACGCTCGAATGTCGCATCGCGAGAACGTCGATCCTGGCTACGTCGCAGCCTGAAAATCTCGGCAAACCCACGAGAACTCTTCTGAGAACAGGAGTTGCGACGATGGTTGCGTGGCTCGGCGTCCCCGCATCTACATTCCTGACCTGACCCAGCACGTCGTGCAACGCGGCAACAACAAGGGCGTGGTGTTCGTCGAAGACGACGACTACCGATTCTTTCTGAAGCTCCTTCGATACGAGTCCGTCCGCAACAACGTCGCGATCCATGCCTACGCATTGATGACGAACCACTTCCACCTGATGGCAACACCCGCTGACGACTCAGGACTGTCAACGATGATGCAAAGCATCGGACGAAGATACGTACCGGTGTACAACGTCAAGCATCACCGCACTGGTGGCTTGTGGGAGGGACGCTTCCGCAGCTTTGTGATCGAGACAGAAAACTATTGGCTCAAATGCCTGCGTTACATCGAGCTGAATCCGGTTCGTGCGGGGATCGTGTCGAGGTCAGTCGATTACAGATGGTCGAGTGCGCGCGCCCACACCGAGGGCCGTGACGATGAACTGCTGACTCCTCACGCCCTCTATCTGCAACTCGGAGCGACGGCGACTGAGCGACAGCATGTGTGGCGGGACATCTGCGGCGAAGCCGTCCCAGACTCTGAGGTGGCCACGATGCGTGACGCAATCCGGCGGGGTCAGGTTGCCGGTGCAGAACCGTGAAGGGTCTGACCCCGTTCCCGGATCAGTTGCTGTCGCCGCCGCCGAGCACCTCGCGAACTTTGTGCGCGAGGTCCGAGGGCGTGAACGGCTTCGAGAGGAAATGCTCGCCCGGCGTGACGCCGTGATGCACCACGGCCTCGGCGCTGAAGCCTGACGTGTACAACACGCGAAGATCCGCGCGCTGCGCACGCAGTCGAGCCACGAGCTGATCGCCGTTGATGCCGGGCATGACAACGTCGGTGATCACGATGTCGGGCTCGAGGCCCTCCAGGCATCGTGCAAGCGCCTCTTCGCCGCTCCCTGCCGTGACGACGTGATAGCCGCAACCTTCGAGCACGCGGCTGGCGACGGCACGAACACCGGCTTCGTCGTCGACCAGCAGGACCGACGCCTGACCACGCGGGAGTTGCGCCGCAGCAACCAGCACCGCCGGGCGAACACGCGTCACACTGGCCTCCGGCAGGTAGATCTTGAACGTCGTGCCGCGGCCCCGTTCGCTGTACACCCAGATGTAGCCGCCGCTCTGCTTGACGATCCCGTACACCGTCGAAAGACCGAGGTCGCTGCCACCATTTGCGGCGTTCTTCGTGGTGAAGAACGGTTCGAAGAGACGCAACTGCGTGTCGACGTCCATCCCGGGACCCGTATCGCTGATCGCCAACAGGACGTACACACCCGGCTGCACGGTGACGCGATCGGCCACGTAGGCTTCCGTCAGCACGATGCGACGCGTCTCGATCACGACCGTGCCGCCGTGGGGCATCCCATCGCGCGCGTGGATGACCAGATCGAGCACGACGCGACGAATCTGGCTCGGATCGACGTAGACCGCCGGAAGCCCCTCTTCAGGGACGACCTTCAGCTCGATTCCCTCGCCCAGTGTTTCGGTCAACACCGTTTCGAGATCGGAGAGGACGGCGTTCAGGCTGAGGCTGACCGGCCGCAGCATCTGGCGTCGCGAAAACGCCAGCAGCTGATTGGTCAGGCCCGCCGCCCGCACCGCCGCGTCGTGAGTGTCTCGAGCATGGATCCACTCGGGGCTGCCCTCGGACAGATCGTTCATGAGCAGCTCTGATGACACCAGAACGACGGTGAGCAGGTTGTTGAAGTTGTGCGCGACACCACCGGCGAGCCGGCCGATCGCCTCCACCTGGTGGGCGTTCTTGTGGACCGCAAGCAGCTCTGACTCGAGATGCGCGACACGCGCTTCGAGCTCCTGATGACGTGATGTGAACGAGAGATCGGTTGCGCGCCGTTTCAGGAGCGCCGCGACGCGCGCGACACACACGTCGGGATCGATCGACTCGTCCACGCAGTCATCGGCACCCGCTTCGAACGCACGCAGCACATCGTCTGATCCCTGACCGGATGCGATCAACAGGACTGGAATCTGTCGCAGCTCTGGGTCGCGCCTGATCGCCGCACACAACTCGATCGCATCGACGCCCGGAGCGGAAAGCGATGCCACGACCACATCGGCCCGGATCTCGCGCGCGCTCTCGAGTGCCTCGGGGCCGTCGATGAAAACCGTGTGATAGCGCGACCCGAGCGCAAGCGAATGCCGGGACCGGGCATCACCAACGATGAGAATGGAGGCGGAAGGCGCTGCGGAACTCACAACCGACCAAAGATCAGGATACAACAGCGTGCATCGTCGCTATCTGAGACAAATCAACAACGAACCGAATATTCTTCAGGCTGTGCGCGACTACAACGCATTCGAGCCCGCTCCGCTGACTTTCATCGTTCTGCCGGTATTTCTTGTGTGTCTTCTGGTGTGGGGAACGGCAGCGGCCTGGAGTCGGTCAGGTGCCCCGATCGATGCCGCCCGGCGCGCCGCCGCGATGAGCGTCGTCGCAGCGTGCGCGTGGATGACCATCACGTGGGTCGTCGCCGCGTCGGGCGTTTTTCGCGAATGGGAGCGAACTCCTCCGCCCTTCGCGTTTCTCGTCCTCGGAATCATCACGCTCGGCTTTGCGATCGCCTTCAGCCGCTTCGGTGCACGAATCGCGACCGCGCTACCTCTCTGGATACTGGTCCTCGTTCAGGGATTCCGGCTGCCGCTCGAACTGGCTATGCATGGGATGTATACGCGCGGCATCATGCCGGTGCAGATGACTTACACCGGGCTCAACTTCGACATCGCCACCGGCGCGCTCGCGATCGTGGTCGGGATTCTGGCTGCCGCGGGAAAAGTCGGCCGCAGGATCATCACCGCCTGGAACATCCTCGGCCTGGCGCTTCTGATGAACGTCGTGACCGTCGCCATTCTGGGAACTCCGCGCTTCCGCTACTTCGGCGACGACCATTTGAACGTGTGGGTCACCTACCCACCGTTCGTGTGGCTGCCGGCGGTGATGGTCCTCGCCGCGCTCGCGGGACATCTGCTGATATTTCGCGCGCTTCGCGCGCACTGATATCGCAGGTATAATCTGCTGCTCTTCCCAAAGCGAAACAGAGCCACAGATCACAGCCACGAAGCAGGAGTCGCGAGCCGTATGAGTCACCAGAGTCTGGAGGACGTGCTACAGAGCGCCGGCAGCCCGGTTCAGCTGCTGCGCAATTCGCAGATCGGTCCTTACGCGTTTCCCGTCGTTCCCTCGGAGTTCACCAATTGGAGAGACGAGCAACGCTCGTGGCGCGAGACCTGCGCACTCTTCGATCAGTCGCATCACATGACGGACCTCTACATCGATGGTCCGGATGGCGTGAAGCTCCTTTCCGACCTGGGCGTGAACAGTTTCAAGACCTTCAAGCTCAATCAGGCGAAACAGTTCGTCGCCTGCACGCACGACGGCCACGTCATCGGTGACGCCATCCTCTTCTTCCTCAGCGAGAACCGCCTGAGCCTCGTTGGCCGTCCGTCCGCGCTCAACTGGGTCGAGTACCACGCGGCATCCGGCAGCTACAAAGTGACGACGGAGCGTGACGAGCGATCGTTCGTCAATCGCGGCTCGCGCAGGATGTTCCGGTTTCAGGTGCAAGGGCCGCACGCGGGGAAAGTGATCGAGAAAGTGACCGGCCAGGTCGCCCCCGATATCCGGTTCTTCAACATCGGCGCGATGACGATTGCAGGAACTGAAGTGCGCGCGCTCCGCCATGGAATGGTGGGACAACCCGGTTGGGAGCTGTTCGGACCGTGGGCGCAGGCCGAACCGGTGCGCGCCGCGCTGATCGAGGCCGGACGCGAGTACGGAATGCGGCAGGTGGGTGCGCGCACGTATCCGACGAGTTGCCTCGAGTCGGGTTGGATTCCTTCGCCGCTGCCCGCGATCTACACCGGCGAGAAGCTCAAGCCGTACCGTCAGTGGCTGACATCGAAGAGCTACGAAGCCATGGCGTCACTCGGAGGCAGCTTCATCTCCGAAGACATCAAGGACTACTACCTGACCCCGTACGACCTCGGCTACGGACCGTTCGTGAAGTTCGATCACGACTTCATCGGCCGCGAGGCACTCGAGAAGATCGCCGGCAATCCACTGCGTCAGAAGGTCACGCTGGTGTGGAATGGCGACGATGTCGCGCGTGTGTTCAGGTCGCTCTTCAACGAGGGAGACGTCGGCAAGTACATCGACCTGCCGCTTGCGAACTACGCGACGCTGCCCTACGACCGTGTGACGCGCAACGGCAAGACCGTCGGTCTGTCGACGTATACCGGCTACATGTACAACGAGCGGGCGATTCTCTCGCTCGCGATGGTCGAGAACGCGCACGCGACACCTGGCACTGAGGTCACGCTCGTCTGGGGTGAGCCTGGCCGAGGGTCCACGAAGCCGACCGTCGAGCGTCACACTCAGGCGGAGATTCGCGCGACGGTTGCGCCAGTGCCGATCTCGGAAGTGGCTCGCGTCGCGTATCGGCCCAAGCAGTAGTCGGTATGCAGTAGGCGGTAGGCGCCAGGCAGACGCGTCGGAGAGGCGAGCCTTCCTTGGCCTGAGCGAAGTCGAAGGCAGGCCCGCCTTTTTGTCTTTAACGATCGGATCGGCGAAGCAGATCGTCGGCCGCAGTGAGGATCGTCCAGCGAAGGCGCTGCGGGTAGTCGAGCTCCTCTGCCAGGAAGTCGCGAACCGTGCTCGCGACTTCGAGCGAGGAGTGACCGTTCAGCGTCGACTCCATCCAACGGGTGGGAAAGAAGATGTCACCCGTCCGCTGAATCTCTCGCAACAGCTCCAGCGCAGGCAGCACGAATCGCCCGGCGTGCCCTTCACGCAGCGGGTGATTGAGATACTGCAGCGACTCGAGCACCCACGGCTCGCGCCGCCGATTCTCGACGAACGAGAGCCGCGCGAACGCCCGCTCGCGAACACCAGGGTCGGCCGACAGCGCCGGCATCACGAACTCGAATCGCGCCTTCCTGTCAGGATTCTGCGTGCGCACGGCCTGCATGCGCAGGATCTCCTCCCACTTCGGCACCTCGCGCACTGCCAATTCCAGAGCCATCGCGATCTCGTCCGGCTCGGCAAGCTTCAGGCCCGGCACGGCCTCATCACGACGCCACACGCGCTCGAGCCACGCGAGACCATCCGGTGAGAGCACCGTATCGCGATAGGCGTTGAACCACGCGGCCTTCTCGCTCTGCGAGCGGCCGCGCTCGATGCCCGCACGGAGCGCCTCCTCGAACGCTGGTCCCTGCTCGCCACGCTGAGTCGGCGTCAGGTATCGCCAGAACAGTCGCGTGGCGTAGGCGAGCACGCGTTGCGCGTTCTGCTCGTCCTGCTCCTTCGGCAACGCGCGCATCGCCGCCGCGAGAAACTGCGACGCCTCGATACGTCGCTCGATGAGGTTGTCCCACATCGTCACCCACGCGGTTCCACGGGTCAGCGCGTCGGGAACATCCTCGATGTGCGCGAGCAGATAGTCGCGACTTCCCTCGTCGAGGAGGAACAGGCCGTAACCAACACCATCGCCGCTCGGGAGCAGATAGAGCGGCTGGCTCAGGCCCTTCGCTCCACGCACAGAAGTCCGTTCGCCGCTCACATCGACAGAGACCCGACGCACGAGATCCGAGAACCCGAGCGCGAGGTGAAGCTGTTCGGGCCAGACCAGCCCGCGATTGAGCGGGTCCGCCAGCATCACATCGACGCCATCCAGCTGGCCACGCGAATTCACTCGCATCTGCGTGGTGAACGTCGGCCGGCCTCGCTCCTCGACCCACGCGCGACTCCACTTGACGAGATCGCGTCTCGTTCGCCCGTCGAGGATGCGGACCAGATCGCTCCACGTCGCGTTGCCGTACGCGTATCGCTTGAGATACTCGCGCAGGCCGTCGCGAAACGCGCTCTCGCCCATCATGAGCTCGAGCTGACGCATCACGACCGGCGCTTTCTGATAGATGATCGCGCCGTACAACTGACCCGCATCGTCGAGATTCGCGAGCGGCTGTCGGATCGGATTCGTTCCTGACGTGCGATCGACCTGATACGCCGCGGGGTGATGCGCGTACAGGAATCGCAGCTCGTGATTGAGTTCGGGGAATGACGGGTTCACGATCTTCGCAGCCATGAAGTTCGCAAACACTTCCTTCATCCACACATCGTCGAACCATCGCATCGTGACGAGGTCGCCGAACCACATGTGCGATGTCTCGTGCGCGATGACGCTGGCTCGTTCGAGCAACTGGTTCTGGGTGGCTGACTCGTCGAGCATGAGACCCGACGCGTTGTAGAGAATCGCGCCGGCGTGTTCCATGCCCCCAAATTGGAACGAGGGAATGAGGACGAAGTCGAACTTTCCCCACGGATACGGAATCGACGTGTACGACTCGAGCCAGCTGAGTGCCCTGGCGTGGAGATCGAACAGCGCATCCTTGTTGCGCGCGACTTTGGCCGCATCGGTTTCGCGGTGGAACATGCGAAAGACGCGGCCGTTGCGAGTCGCCGTCTCCACAGAGAACTTTCCGGCGGCAAACGCGAAGAGATAGGTCGGGAGCGGCTGCGTTTCTTCAAACTCGATCGGCGCCGCGGAGCCACTGGGTTGGGCGCCGTCTACCGCTTTACTGGCTCCGTTGGCGACCGCCTGCCATCCTTCCGGGACGGAGAGCTTCAACCGGTAGCGCGCTTTCAGATCCGGCTGATCGAAACAGGGGAACGTCAGCCGCGCGCGCGCGGGAACGAACAGCGTGTAGAGAAACTCGTCGTTGCGATTGAGGGCGGCATCGCCGGCGACGAACTCGATCTCGATACGATTCACGCCTGCGCGCGTGGAACTCGCCGGAATGACGATATGCCCGTTGACGAAATCGGCGCGTGCGTCCGAACCGTCGATCGCGACGCGGCGAACACTTTCGCGCGGTTGAGCGAAGTCGAAGACGAGACGCGCGGGCGTCCGAAGAGCCAGGCTGACGACCGCGCGTCCCTGGACAGGCTCGTTTCTGGCACCGGGGATCGAGAACGTCAGGTCGTAGTGCAGATCTCGAATCGCCAACGCACGCTCCCGGGCCAGCGCCTGCGAGACGCCGGAGTCGATCGGACGAGTGCTAGCGCCTGGCTGCGGCTGCATCGCCGACAGGAGGGTCATCGCAAGGAACAGACCGAGCATGCACGGCCTCAGGCACCAACGGGGAAGAAGACGCGCTGGACGAACCAGTACGTGCCCGCGGCAATCACCACGATGGAGCCTGCAAATGCGACGCGGGATCCGAGGAGCTGATTGTGGCGGCGGATCGCAGCGAGCAGGCTCGAGACGAGCAGTACCACCATGAGCTGACCGATCTCGACGCCGAAGTTGAACGAGAAGAGCGACCAGCCGAGCGCCTCACGCGGGAGGCCGAACTCGCGCAGCACGTTCGCGAACCCGAAGCCGTGCACGAGTCCAAAGACCAGCGCCACCCACGCTCGCAGATCGCGGCCATCCCCCCGCACGAGGTTGTCCGCGCCCACGAAGACGATGCTGAGCGCAATCGCCGGTTCGATGATGCTGGGCGGAGGCGTCACGAGATCGAGAGCTGCCAGCGACAGCGTGATGCTGTGCCCGATCGTAAATGCGGTGACGATGCGCACGAGCGCGCCCCACGAGCCACCGAGCAGAAGCAGGCCGATGAGGAAGAGGATGTGATCCGGACCGATCAGGATGTGATGCGTGCCCGAGGGGATGAACGTCTTCATCACCTCGACCGCTCCCTGCGTCGTCCCGCGATAGTAGACGTGTGCGTTCGTCTCGGCGTTGAAGATGACCTGCTGCCGCAGCTGGCCCTCGTCGTAGACGTTGATGAACGTCTGATGGAGCTGATCGTAGGGGAACAGATTCGTATCGATCGTGAGCGCGCCGAAGTTCGCATCCTTGATGCGATAGCGGAGGCGCAACGCCTGCTCCTCTCTCATGACCTCGATGCCCTGCCACTCGAACGACAAACGTCGATCGCCCTGCAGGAAGAGTCGCGACGCAAGGATCTCTTCGATCCGTTGTTGCTGTGCCTCGGCAAACCCGGGTTCCATTACTTTCTCGGGCGGGACACCGAGTTCGTGCGCGACATCGATCACGTGCACGACCAGCGTGCCCTCGATGGCGGAGTCCTTGAAGACGATGTCGAGATAGCTGAACGGCGCGGGATGGGCCCAGACGGCGCTAACGCCGGTGAACGCGATGGCCAGCCCGATCAGAATCGTGCGGAACACGGCAGCATTCTACTGGGTTCAGGGGGTTCAGTAGGTTCAGGGGGTTCAGGGGGTTCAGGGGGTTCTGATGGTTCTGCAAGGCTCAGCGGCGTCGGGGTCGCCGTTCTTCGTTCGGAGCTTTCGCTGTCCGCAGGTACGCAATCAGTCTCGTCGCCGCTTTCGAGGCACGTTTGGCAAGGCGAATCATCGGACCGATATCGGCGTCAGTAACGTACTCGCGATCGATGGCGTCCCGCAGCGCCTCGGACGTTTCTTTCAGCTCCCCGTTGGCAGCACGCAGATAGCGACTGAAATCGCCGGGGAGATAGCGGCCGAATCCTTCTGCGATTAGCCGCGGCGTGGCAGCAGCCGAGCGACGTAGTTGATCGCTGAGGTCGGCATCGCGCGCGAGCGATGGGCGCTTCAGCAGTTCGTAGACAAGTAGCTTCAGTTCATTGGCGCGCTGCCAAACGATCAAGTCTTCGTGCGATCGGGCAGTAGGCATGCCCTCAGTGCGGTGCATGCACCATGCCCCAGGCCTCAACATCTCAGTGTCAACCTAGAACCCCTTTGAACTCTAGAGAACCGATGAACCCACTGAACCCGAACCCCTGAACCCATTGAACCATTGAACCTTTTGAACCCCCTGAACCCAGACAAGTACTCAGAAATTCATCCCCTCCCTCAGCGGGTCGTCCTCATCGAGAAGGAACGTGTGCTCGCCGGTGATCCACGCCGAGCCCTCGATTTCGGTGACGAGGGCACCGTGTTCTCCCACGCGGGAGCGGCCGCTGACTCGACCGCGAAGAAGAGCACCACTCAGCCCTTCATGCACGAACGGCTCGCCCTCCAGGAGCAGTCCCATGGCATCGAGCACGGCCATCACCGCGGACGTGCCCGTCGCATTCGCCGAGACATCGACGGCACCGGAGCTATCGACCGTCACGTTGCGCAGGTGCGCCTCGGGATCTTGCGCCGGGCCTGTGAAGATGACGCCACTGATCCCAGCAATGTTGGAGTCGGCGGGGTGCTCGGGCACGACAGTCGCAGCGAGCGACGCGCAGATCTCGACGCCCATGCGACGAAGCTCTGGCAATCGGGCGGCAATGAGCGGAATCCCGGTCGCTTCGGTGTCGACGATCGCATAGAAGGCGCCGCCGAACGCCACGTCCACACGCAACTGGCGCGTGCCAATCTTGACGGCTTCTGACGCCGCATGGACAAACGCGGGAACGTTCGTCATGGCAACCGCGTCCACGCGACGCGCGTCTCCATGCGCAATGAGCCTGGCGCGCGCGCGAACCATTCCGGCTGGCGTGTCGAAGACCAAGGGCGCCTGCACCTCGTCGACGTCGCGAGAAACGATCAGTCCACGTTCGAGCGCGATGGTTGTCGCTGCGATGATTCCGTGACCGCTCATCGATGGATAGCCCGCGGCGTTCATCAGCACGACGCCGGCATGTGCCTGCGGCGACAGTGGCTCGGTCAGGCACGCGGCGGTCATGTCGGCGTGCCCGCGCGGCGGAAGCACCACGGCTCGTCGAAGTTGGTCTGCGTTCTTCCTGAACCACCCACGCCGCTGCGTCAGCGTTCGACCATGCGGACGTGGAAATCCTTCGACGATGAGCCTGAGAGGTTGGCCTCCCGCATGAGCGTCGATAGCCTTGATGAGGCGGATCACAGAGCGAGGCTAACACGCAGCCCGGAGGGGACGATTGCGCGCGCACTTCCGGCGAATCACACGACAAACCGTCTGTCGCAGCGTGGCGTGTCGTTTGCACTTGACGCCGTCGCCAGCGCCTCGGAGAACGACCATGGGGAATCGGCACTGGAGGCTGCTCCTGATCGGTGTGTTGTGCATCGGGCTTCTGAGTTCAGCGTTCGCATCGGCTCAGAGTTTCGGCACGGCGTATGACCGTGGTTATCGTGAGGGCGTCCAGCAAGGCGAACAGGACGGCCGCCAGGGTCGCGACCCGCAATGGGAGCGAAGTTCGATCTATCGCGACGCAGACCGTGGCTATCAGGATCGCTACGGCAGCCGCGATTCATATCGAGATGATTTCAGGCGCGGCTTCGCCTCGGGTTATCGCACCGGCTACGACCGATACCGCGGCGCCATCTACGACGAGGGTAGGCGCGATAACTCCGATCGGACGCGGTGGGAAGACCGGCGCGATCCACGCGTGCTTCGCGGCTATCAGGATCCGGCGTTCGCACGCGGATACGCCGATGGATGGGACCACGGCGCCGACGATCGGCACGATCGCGACCGCTACGATCCCGTCCGCCACGGCAACTATCGCAGTGCCGACGATGGGTACGCGCGGTCGTACGGCTCCAAGGACGCCTACAAGAACAACTATCGATCCGGCTTCCGGCAGGGCTACGACGCCGGTTACCGGAATGGCGAGCGTTACCGCCGATGAACGCGCGGCGTCTGGTCTCGAGCGGGAAGATCGGAGTAAGATCTGAAGTTCCTGCTCGGGGCCGGTATCGTCTAGGGGTCAGGACACGTGGTTCTCAGCCACGGGACCGGGGTTCGAATCCCCGTACCGGTACCAATAGAATCACGTCGGGGTCGTAGTAGTGATTTCGCGCCTGACTAGCGGAGCCCGCAGCGGGATTAGGTTCCGTAGTCTCTCGTCCCGCAGCCAGATCCCACCCCATGCCAGCAGTCCCAGCAACAGCGGGAGCATGATCTCTTTTCAGCATTGTGTCACGCCCGACCTCCACGCTCGGCGATCAATGGCATTGTCCGGCCCACTGACGAACGATTGATCGTGAAGGCGCTTTCCCCACGCGAGCGGCGTCACGTCACGATACTCGTTCATCGTCTCGTCGACGACGCCGCGCAGCTGTTTTCGGAGTGAAGACTTACTGAGAGGTCGATCCTCCCTGATCACCGCGAGCCCAGATCCACCATCCTGACGTCGGTATGCACGAAATCGTCCCCTTTGAAGAGGAGCGGCTCTCCCGTCGAGATCGCGAGTGCGTACGAGAAGCAGTCACCGTAATTCAAGCCTGCGCGATGCCGTCCCTTTCCGAAGCGGTTGAAGGCGGTGCACGCCAGCTTGCCGTGTTCCGCGTCGAGTGGTACGAGCTCGATGCCTGCCCGGCCGATGAAGTGATCCAGGTCGCGCAGCCCTTCGGCGCCGTGTCGAGCCTCGATGACAATGGAGATCTCGACGAACGTGGCGACCGACATCAGGCGAGCATCAGCGGCCTCGATGGCTTCGATGAAGGCACGCCGTTCGGGCTCGCGTTGCAGGATGGCAACGAGCGCAGACGTGTCGATGACCATCTAGCGCGGCAAACCGTGCTCGTCGTAACCGAGAATCTCGTCCGCGGATCTGGCGTCGAGGACAGGCAAGGTGGCGCAGTGCTCCGCAATGGCCTCGAGCTCATCCGCCAGTCGTCGGCGAGAGCGCTCGCGCCGCACGCGCGCGAGGCGATCGCGGAGGGCCTTGGTCACCGCTTCGGTCTTGGTTTCACCCGTCTGTCGGGCCAACTCGGCCGCGAGCCGTTCGGCTTCTGCATTGCGGATGTTGAGGGCCATATCAATACGTGTAGACGTCCAGCTACAGTGTAGCACGCCATCCGGCTTGGCGACATTCCCCGGTACGGTAAGTGACTCAGGCAGCAGCAATTGCCTGCATCGCTTCAAGCCACTGACGGATGGATTTCCAGGCGGCTTGGGGTTTGAGATTCGCGATCGTTCGGGGTACCAGCTTCATCGTTCCTCCCGTAAAGCACTGTAAGAGGACTGCTTAAGCGCCAAGATATCCGCGCTCTTTAGCGTCAGCCGCTCATGCCCGTTTTGCGCAAGTCGTCGTGGGGAATCGCGAACTCAGGGTTTGAATCCCCCTGGGGAGACCGGCATTGGGAGGTCAGGCTGAAACAGGCGGCGATCACAGGCCCGCCTTCGCAAGGCGCGCGAGCAGGCTCGGCTTCTTCGCGTGGGTTGCTCGCAGCACACCGATGCGCTGTGTGAACGCGGCGTCGCGTCCTTTCCGTCCACTCACGTCCCGCAAATCCACGAGCAGTTTCGCCGCGGCGGCGTAATCCGCCGGACGTTTGCTCCCAATCAGCGCCTCGACCCGCTGCCACGCCTGACGTTCTCGCTTCGCCAAGCCAGTCAGGTATCGATCGCGGGCGGCCTGCTCTTCCCGTTCGCGCGTCGCGCGTTCGCGAGCCTCACGCTCCCGAGCGGTCTTGCGTCGTCTCTCTGCGATCGCTTCTGCCTGAGCACGCAGCGCACCGACTGTGCGCAACGGTGAGGCGGCCGCGCGACCCTGCTCGCGCTGACGAAACCGGCGCACGAGCTCAGCTCCGACACTGCTCTCACCGCGCGCGACGCGCGCGAGCAGCGTCACATGCTCAGCCGTGTCGAGCTTGGTCAGCCATCGGGCGATGTCGCGAGCCGACGATTGCGGTTCCACGTGTGGCGTGCCTTCCGCGGCCGCGGCCACAAGATCGCGATCGATTCCGACGATGTCGATGAAGCTGTCGAGCGCGGGAGTGGGGTTGCCGAGTCCCTCGGGCCGGGCCGGCTCGACGGCGTTGTCATCGATCTCGCAGCATTGAACATCCAGCAACCATCCCAGGTAGAGGAACCGTTCGTCGCCGCTCGCGAGCTCGGCCCGAAGCCCGATCAACGACGATAGCCAGCTGCTCCCGTCGTCCGCGGTGTCGAAGCTCTCCCCGTCACTTTCGACAGAGATGGCGACGATGACATCGCGTGCCGTCTGGCGAATCTCCAGCGTATGGCCCGCTGCGTAGCGGCGAAACGCTTTCACGTCTACGGCGCCCTTCGGATATCGGAACGCCACTTCCAGGAATAGCCAGTGGGCGAAGTACAGCGACGCATCGAAGTACTTCCTCAGGAGATCGCGCGGGTTCGCCTTCAGGTCGCCAAAGGTGTAGTAGTTGCTGAACGACGTGCGCGAAATCGTGGCACGCGTTGAGATCGCCCGAAGCTCACGCATCTCCCGGTCGGTCAGCGGGCGATCGATGGATCGGAACTCGTAGTATTGATATTCGCTCATCGGCGCGAAGCTCCTGCTACCAGCGTCCCCGCGCCCATCGACGATAAGCCTCGATCCACTCCCATCCGGCGGGCGGCGGATCCGGCAACGGTAACTCAAGAATCGGGATCGCCTGTCGTTCACGCCCGCGGTGGCAAACCGCAACGAGGCTGCCGGCTGCGGTGACGTCGATCTTCCTCACTGTAACGGTGGTCCCGAGCACAACGGTCTCGAAGGGACACCGGAGGTGCTGTTCAATCGTCGCGTGAATGCCGACGGCCTGCTCGGACTCGGTGTACGCGTCGACGATGGCTTCCTCAATCATGGCATCGAGCCGACTCGGAGCGAGTCGGCGCCGTGCGGGACGTGAGCGTGTCGGACGGTCTTTCCGTGAGTGACTTGTCATCGGCTGATCAGAGTCGTTCACCGGTCGCCACAGACGGTATCGCGGTCAGCCCCTGAGGCTGCGTCGAGCCCGACTCTGAAGCGCGTGTGCGGACGATCAAGCGCGACCTCTCCTCACCGGAGGGTGTTCTGCGAAGCCTGGTGGCCTTCGCCAACACCGCCGGCGGCACCGTGCTCGTCGGCGTCGAGGATCGGACCCGTCACGTGCGCGGTGTGACCGAGCCGCTCGATCTCGAAGAACGTCTCGCGAACCTGATCAGCGACAACATCGCGCCCCGGCTCGTGCCGGAACTGGAGATTGTCCCCTGGCGTCGGAGTCATGTGGTCGCGGTGCAGGTTCATGCCAGTCCGATTCGCCCTCACTACCTGCAACGTGAAGGACTCGACGCCGGCGTCTACGTGCGAGTGGGCTCGACCAATCGAAGGGCCGACAGCGAGCTGATCGAGGAGTTGCGCCGATTCGCCCGTGGCGAAGCCTACGACGAGCAACCGGTGCCGGGCCTCGACCCTGAAGCGATCGACTTCAGAGCGGCTTCCGAGTCGTTCGCCGCGTTTCGACGCCTTCGTCGGACGGATCTGCAGACCCTGCGGCTCGTGACGAGTTATCAAGGCAGGCGCGTCCCGACTGTTGGCGGGCTGCTGTTGTTCGGTAAACGGCGGGAAGCGTCCTTTCCCGACGCCTGGATCCAGGTCGGGCGGTTCTAGGGTATCGACCGAAGTCACATCGTCGATCGCGCCGAGATCCGTACGCACCTCGTCCCCGCTGTGGACGAGGTCATTGCGTTCGTGGAGAAACATGCCCTGCACGGAGCAGACATCGGGCGTCTTCGTCGCGAAGAGCACTGGAGCGTGCCACCCGTCGCGGTTCGCGAAGCGGTCATCAATGCCGTGGTGCATGCCGACTACGCACAGAAGGGCGCGCCAATCCGCCTCGCCATCTTCGATGACCGCGTGGAGATCGAGAATCCCGGGCTACTGCCCTTTGGCCTGACGCTGGAAGACCTTCCTCGGGGCATCTCGAAATTGCGGAATCGTGTGATCGGTCGCGTCTTCCACGCGCTTGGGCTCGTCGAGCAATGGGGAAGCGGTATTCAGCGGATGACGGCGGCCTGTCGCGACGCCGGGCTCGCGGCGCCGGTGCTCGAAGAGATCGGAACGAGATTTCGACTAACGCTGCGTCTCGAGCGGGTTGGCCGGCCGTCGCTCGACGAGACGGAGGAGTCGATCCTGCGACTGCTTCGCGACGGCCGTGGCCACGTGACCAGCGAGATCGCCCACGCGATCCGCCTAACGCCGAGAGCCACCCGGACCCGGCTCCTGGGACTCGTCGGGCGCGGACTGGTTCGTGAGGTCGGGACGAGTCCTCAGGACCCGAAGCGCCGGTACTTCTTGTCGAGCTGACGAGCGCTCGGCGGAACCTTGCTGGAGCTGTCCGAGTCGCGGACATCATCCCCGACACAAGCGAGCAGTGTCGTCAAGTACGGCGCGAGCGTGCGGCCTACTGGTCGCGAAGCTTTTCATGCGGCAGGAATTAGCTGCATCGCCTCAAGCCACTGACGGATGGACCTCCAAGCGGGTTGGGGTTTGAAATTCGCGATCGAAGGGGTACCAGTTCATCAGCAAGCCGCGACACTCAGCTACATATGGCGTTTCTGCGACGCTGACCGTCGAACGCGGCGCTTGATATCAACCACTTCGAGGCCACTAGCTTTCGCAACGGCTAATTGACGATCGTCGCCCGAAACGAAGCGCGTGCAGGACGTGATATGTGCCGCCGCGACATGAAGCAGGTCCAGGCTGCGGGCGAGAGTCTTCGCCGTGTAGAGTCTGGAGAACTCGCGCGCGCGTGCAAACACTTGGTCCAAGTCTGGCGACGTCGTTATCAGCCGCTGTGCCTCCACGTCCTCTCGGAGTTGTCCGAGGATCGTGTGGCACTCGTCCCGCGTGATCGCCCCACGCCCGACCAACATCTCGAACGCGTTCGGAACCTCCAGTTGGTGAAGCGGCGTGAAAGGTATCTGGGAGGCGCGCCGAACCGCGGACCGGGCCGCCTTGGAGAAGCGTTCCGTCACATACACGGAGACCAGCGCGCTCGAATCGACGTACGTCGTCACCGCTCGCCACGTCCCTCGATCACCATCTCCGATCCGCTCGGTGCGATGACGCGATCACCGAACACCGACCTGGCACGAGCGTCGAGATCGGGCCACGGCCTGGGTGTTGCCGTCGGCCGCGCGGGCGTCAAACGAGCCACTGGTCGGCGTCGTCGGGTCACTTCTATCTCCTGCCCCCGTTCGACACGCGCCATGACGCGCTTGAGGTTTTGCTGGAGTTCTCGCACGGACACCGTGCTCTTCGTCATGTCTGACATTTTGTACTACAAACTTGGCGGGATCAAGGCAGGTCAACGACCTCGCCTTTTCTCGGATGCACGGCGAGTGCTTTCAGGGCCTCGTCCAGCGCGACGAGATCCTGCCCGACTTCTTTGGATACGAGGAGTGCTTCGTCGAGCCTCACCATGCCGCCGCCGCCGCGTTTGTCGTTCCGCCGCGCGCGGGCGAAGTCGACGAGGATCCGTCGCATCACCCGCGCCGCCATCGCCAAGAAGTGCGCGCGATCGTGCCAGCGAATGCGCTTCAAGTCGAAGAGGCGCATGTACGCCTCGTTGACGAGCGCCGTTGCCTGCAGCGTGTGGTCTGGGCGCTCGCGAGCCATATAGCGTCTCGCCAGCCGGCGCAGCTCGTCGTGAACGAGTGGAACGAGCTGTTCGAAGGCCTGCGCGTCGCCACGCCCCCACGCCACCAGCAACTCGGTCGGATTCCGCAGCCGGTCAGCGCTGCTGGCCACTTGCGAGCCGGGGCTGCCAGTTCATGATGACCGTAACCGGCTGCGTCACTTCCGGGATCGTGTCCACAAGAAAACGCTGGCAGTCTGGAGACACGCTGTAGCTTCGCGCGTAACCGCTCATCGGAGTACCACCGACGCGAGGAGCAAACAAGGGTACCGCCGTGCCCACGTCGACGCGGTCGCCGTTCGATTCGAGCTCGATCGGCACGGCCATGAGCCGGTTGTCCGGAGCCAGGTAAAAGATCTCCTTGCCGTCGCGGCACCACGACGCCTGAACACCGCCCTTCGTGGATACCAGCCATTCACGCCCCGGTCCTGGAAACGCGTGGACGTAGATTTCGTCTTGTCCCGATCTGTTCGACTGGTAAGCGACCCAGCGACCGTCGGGTGAGAACTTTCCGTTGGTCTCACTGAACGTCGTGTCTACGACTTTGAACGGTCTTTGCTCACGCTCCAGCGGCAATGCCCAGATACCCCCTTGGGCCGCGCTTTGGTATGTGCTCAGTATGAACCGTCCGTCGCGTGACCAGTCGCTTGGAGGTCCCGCTTGTTCGTCGGTCTCGAGCAGTTCCTCGTCTCGAGTACCCACTGTGTCCTTCACGTACGGATCGAAGGTTCCGTTGCGGTTCGAGGTGAACGCAATACGCTTTCCGTCCGGGGACCAGACTGGGTTCAGGTCAAACGCCTCGTTGAACGTGAACGGAGTGGAAACACCGCGCTTCACGTCCAACAGCCAGATATCCGCCCCCTTACCTCCGACATTGCGAGTGACCGCCAGTGAGCTGCCGTCAGGGGATAACGAGGAGTAGAAGCTGCCTATGTTGGATCCCGCGACCGTTTCCAGCTCCTTGCCCGATCGATCGAACCAGACGAACCGACGCTGCTCACCAGTCGGGCCCAAGCGAACCGCAATCACGCCTGCGTCCGACGCTGAGAACGCGGCTCCCTGGCCCTCCGCGCTCGCAATCAGCCCCACGGCAACGGCGGTGGGCTCACCAGTGAGCGCCAGCTGTGCCGAATCGAATGGCTGTGCAAACAAGGTGTTCTGACGAACGAAAAGCAGATACCCGGCCGCGTAAATCGCAGCCTGTGCGTCGAGGATCTTTCGCGGGGTTCCTGATGCTGCAATCTCGCCCACATAGATGCCGGGTTCCGTTCCCATCGCATAGAACAGAACCCGCCGGCCGCCTGGCAGGAATTGAGGGTACCGATGAACGTTGGTCCGTAGGGTCTCTTGGATGATTCGAGCCGGAGTTCCCCCATTTGCAGAAATGGTGTTGAGCCCGCCGCCCGGTCCGGGGCTGAATAGGATCGTGGCGCTCTGGCTCCACGCGCCGCCTTGTGGTGCGGCCGGCGCCAGTGTCCGGATGGATCCACTGTCGACATCAATCGTTTTCAGCTGGCCGTCTGCGAAAAACCCGATGAATCTGCTATCCGGCGACCAGAAGGGCAGGGACGCGTTGTCGGTTCCGGGCAGGGGCCGTGCCGCGATCGCACCCAGGGCTCTCAACAATAACTGCGACTTGCCATCAGCGGTTGCTGCAAAGACGAGCGTTTGGCCATCCGGCGACACAGCCAGCGAGATTGCGTCCGTTGTCGATGGCGTTGGGACCTCGAATCGGACTTCGCCGGGCGTGATCCGTGATCCACCGAGGTACCAGACTGCGCCCGCCGCCGTCGCTGCGATGGCCCCGACCAGCGCGGCGGCCCAGAGCAGTCGCTCACGCAGGCGAAACGCCGGCGGCGTGGCTGCTCGGGTGGAGGTGATCGGCTCGCGGTGTGCGTCGTCGATCTCGAGACGTGCGTCGGCGATGTCGTGGAGCCGCCTCGCGGGGTCCTTCCGCAGGCATCGCTGCAGTAGCCGTGTCACGTTCGCAGGGACGGTTGCCGGAATCAGCGTCCAATCCGGCTCGCGCGAGAGCACGTCGCCGATCGTGTCGGTGGCCGTCCGGCCTCCGAACGTACTGCGCCCGCTGAGCAACTCGTAGAGCACGCAGCCGAAGGCCCAGATGTCGGCACGCTTGTCGACAGCCTGCCCGCGAGCCTGCTCGGGACTCATGTAGGCCGCCGTGCCGAGCACCGTGCCAGCATGAATTTCGGTGACCGTGAGCGTGGGAGCTTGGGACAACACAGGGGTGGAGTCCCGCTCGGCGGACCCGTCGTTACGACCCACGAGCTTCGCCAGCCCAAAGTCCAGCACCTTCACGACGCCGTCGGGCCGGACCTTGATGTTGGCCGGCTTCAGATCGCGGTGGACGATGCCCTTGTCATGGGCGGCCTCGAGCGCGTCTGCGATCTGACGCGCGATGGTCAACGCCTTCTCGAGCGGAAGCGGATGACCGCCAATCACATCAGCAAGCGTCTCCCCTTCGACGACCTCGAGGACGATGGCGTGGATCCCGCGGGCACGTTCGACCCCGTGAATGGTCGCGATATTGGGATGATTGAGCGCAGCGAGGAGGCGCGCCTCACGCTCGAAACGAGCGAGCCGATCGGGCTCGCTCGTGAAAAGAGCAGGAAGAACCTTAATGGCAACCTCGCGGCCGAGCGTGGAATCGCGCGCGCGATAGACCTCGCCCATCCCGCCCGCGCCGAGCCGCGACACGATCGTGTAAGCCCCGAACTGCTGGCCCTTGGTCAGTACGGGTTCGGACGATCCCAGTCCCTGCGCCGCGACTGCAATGGCTGGCGTTCCAAGGAACCGCGACGCCGATCCATCGTACGCCAGCAGTTGTTCGACCTCCCGGCGCAGATCGTCATCGTCGCCACACGCCTGTGCCAGATAGTCGTCACGCTCGGCGCGCGGTCGGTCGAGTGCCCCCTGACAGATTCGCTCGATCTCCCGCTCACGATCAGAGATCACGAATAACTCCCGGCTTGGAACTGGACACGATTCTACGCCGTCAACCCTCCTCTCCTGCCCAATTTCCGTCGAATTCTGCCCGTTCTCGACGCCATGCCCCGTTTTGACGCGTCGCTCCGCCTTGGGTGGCAAGGACCGGCCGCGAGCGAGCCTCTGGCTTCGCTCCTGGCGAGTCCCGGAGGACGCCATGCCACTCCACCTCGTCTCTTGCCCATCGGCGGCATACACCGCCGTTACCCTTTTGACACTCTGCGCAACTGTCACGGCCGACACGGCGCATGAAGACACCGCGGGTTCGCGGGTTCGTTCGGAGAGCTCATGGATTCGCGACGCGATCGCGGAAGGACCGCGAGCGGTCGCCAACCTTCCGTCGACTGGTCGCCGCAATCGATGCAACCGACGGAGTGGTCTACGTCCAGGAAGGCCGGTGCCGGCAAAGTGTGCGGGCGTGCCTGCATCTCTCGGTCGGAGTCGCCGGCCCCTACCGCTTCCTTCGGGTGCTACTGAGCACGCGCAAGGCGCCCGGCTGCGAACTCATCGCCTCGATCGGTCACGAACTGCAGCACGTGCTGGAGGTCCTGAGCGATCCCAGGGTGAAGAGCTCCCAAGACATGTACGTCTTCTTCGATCGCAAGAAACCAGCCGGCTGGCGGGACGCCTTCGAGACGGACGAGGCCGAAGAGGTCGGGATGCTCGTGAGCCGGGAGGTGTGTAAGTGACAACCCGGCATACTGCAATTAGCAAGGCCTGGCGAATGGCAGCAAACGGTTGATGTCAAGCGACTGAGTCGAGCGATGCCAAGGTTTCGAGCCAGGAACGGAGATGCGTCCAGCCGCGTCGGGGTTTGAGATTCGCAATCGAAGGGGTACCAACCTTCGCTCACAACTCACGCGAAGGTTGCCCACCGTAGCTCGCGGTGAATTCAAAGCGAGCGAAGGTGGACGCTAAACCGTTCGCCCGACGACCACCTGCTCCGCGATTACTTGCCGGGCTCGAAGCGATCGAGGCATTCATACGGGTTGACGCGGTTCTCAGGCTTCCACACGAAATACCGCTTGAGGTCGAAGGGCTTCGTGAAGTTGACGGGATCCGTTGTGGTCAGGATGTAATCGAGACGGCTGTAGTCCGCATTCGGGATGAAGCGCTCGACCGTCTTGATCTGATCGCTTTGTGGCGTGCCCTCGTGATCGAAGTAACCAGCCGCAATGTGATCGGTCTCGACGACCAACGTCGTGCCCTCCCAACGTCCGCGCGAAAAACCGAACAATGTGTGCGCTGCCGGCGCCACCACCGTGGGATTCATGTGGATTGTCCGCACCGAGTCGTACTCCTCGAGCCGCATGATGATCGTGTCACCCTCCCTCCTGAAATCCATCGGCAGCGGAGAAATCATGATGAGCGGCGTGCCCTTCGTGCCGCACTTCAAAAGGACGTTGTTGCGCGGATTCCATTTCGCAAGTCCGGCCTTTCCGGCGGCGGTCAGCGGATACCCCCCCTTGAACATCGGAAACGCGGCGGGGTCGCTCATGATCGTCGACCAGACGCGGAACAGACCGTCGGCCTTGGCTTTCGCGGCAGCGACATCGCCGGCGATCTTTGCCCCCCCGACCAGACGCCCGGCTTTCCCGGCTGCGAAATAGGGGGTGGGCGACCCGAAGTTGAACTCGTTGCCGTTTGGCAGCAACAGGCTGCGCGCAAGAATCTCAGGTCGGCCGCGATTCGAAGGCGAGCCCGCGATCGTCACACGATCGCCCACGCGAACCGAGCTTCCGTCCACCCCACGATTCCGCAGGATGCTGATCGACGCTGTTTCAGCATCCCAGATGGTCTCCACGCCCTTCTCGTCCCTCACGGACAGGAGGATCTGTCCATGCGGGTTGCGCCACGACACAGACTTGACGACGCCGGTGACCTCGATTGTCTTTCTTGAATCGAAGATACCCGCCTGACTGTGATGCGCGTGGGCAAGATCCCCGAACACGGCGAGACCGACGACCAGGCTCACCACCCGGAAGAACTGTCGCATGTTGTTATCTCCTGACAGACGCCTCATTTCCGCCCGGGTTGCTGATACTCCGGCGCGAGCTCCTTGCAGGCCTCGACCTTGAACGGCGCATCCGCCGGCAGGACGCTATCCGTATCCACATACTTGTCCGCGAAGTAGTCGGGATCTTCGGCGACGATGCCGCGAGTGAGCTCGAAGGTTGCGGGATTCAGCGTGAAGCGCTCGACGACGTGCAGCTTGTTGCTATGGGGCAGTGAGCCTGTCAGGGTGCCGGGCTCGAAGCCGACTGTGTCGACGACGAGCGTGTCACCGTCCCAGCGGCCGATCGAATGACCGGCGCGGCTCGGCTTGATGTTCGCCGGGTGCGCGGTCATGTTCATCTGCACGGTTCGAGTCAGGCCGACGCCATACTCCATCTTGATGACCGTCGCGCTCTGCGTGATGCGGCCAATCGCGCCGTCGAACACCCAGTCGAACAGGATGCTCGTGACCTGGCAGGAGAGCCGCGGGTTCTCCGACGTCGGCCGCTTACGCAGCGCCTCTGCTGCCGCCTGTCCCGCTGCGGTCAACTTCACGGGCGGCGGGAACCAGCCGGCGGGCCCGGCTGGCATCGGCAGTTTGCCGGCCCTGATCGCGGCGGCCTGACTGATGGGCACGAGCCCGGTGCGCCCGCCTGGCGGCGTGGCCAGGACCTGTTGCTCCTGCGCCCACTCACCAGCGAGGTTCGGCTTGCCGTTCGACAGCCGGAAAGGTCGTTTCGTGCGATCGACGGGGTTCGCGCCGCTCAACTGCTGATAGCGTTCGAGCGTTGGCGCATTACCAAGCGTCATCGTGTCCACCGTGCACGCACTCGTATCCTCGCGATGCGGGTGGCCCTTCACCTTGATGGACGTGCCCCGCACGAACATCTCAGGCGACCAGCCCGAGCGTCGGAGCACCGTGGCTCCCCGTGTCTCGCATTTCATCGCGATGACCTTACCGTCGTTACCGACGACATCGAAATAGACATACGTATGCGGGTTGACGAAATCGACCCCCGTCACCTTGCCCTCGAGCTCGACGTTCTTCCTCATGTCGTAGAGGCCGGCGCCGTGGTGCGCGTAGGCGCGTTCGACCGGTACCGTGAGCAGGGTGGCAACGAGTACCGCGTGTGTCACTCTTGTCATCTTTGTCCCCTCTCGACGTCCCCGAACGGTCCGACCACGCGGCGAAGATTGTCTCACTCTTTGCCGGCGGACCGAGCGCACCCGGTCACGGCGGCGTCTCGTATAATCCGGCTGCGGCCGTCAAGGACCGATTGAGGTAACGCGATGACGACACCGTCTTGGAACATCAGCGGGCAGTACGTCGAAACCTGCAGTTGCGACTTCGTGTGTCCCTGCATCCTCGGGCAGATGGCTGTTCGCCCGTCGAAAGGCTGGTGCACCTTTGCAATGGCGATGCAAGTCGAGCGCGGCAGCTTCGGCGACGTTCCTCTGAACGGGCTCACGTTCATCGTCTTGGGGATGACACCCGAGGAAATGGGCAAGGGAAACTGGTCCGTCGGACTCGTCATCGACGACCGCGCCACGGCCGCGCAGCGCGATGCGATCACCGCGATTGCGAGCGGCGCCGCTGGCGGTCCGATGGCGCCGCTGAGCGGCTTGATTGGAAAATTTCTGGGCGCCGAGCAGGCGCCGATCCGGATCGAGAAAGACGGCAAGAAGTTCACGGTGACGGCAGGGAAGCTCGTGGACATGGCGGGCGAAGGCGTCATGGGAATCGATCCGAACGCCACGGAACCGATGTACCTCGAGAACACCGGGCACCCGGTGTCGAATCGTCTCGCGGTGGCGCACGCGTCGAAGAGTCACGTCCACGCCCTCGGACTGACGTGGGACGATGCGAGCGGGAAGAACAACGGGCACTACGCGCCCTTCAATTGGCGGAGTGCCTAACCAGACCTTCGACCCACGCCCGCCGACGCGGATTGAACGCGCGCTCGGTCACCAGCGCGTCGCCTCGATCGTCCTCCTGATTCTGCTTCCGCTCGTCTGCTGGTCATGGATCGTGGTGATGGCGCGCGACATGTACGGCCCGATGACGGGCGCCAGCGCGTGGATGATGACAAGGGAGTGGGACGCGCGCCATGTGTTCCTGCTGTGGGCGATGTGGGCGGTCATGATGGCGGGGATGATGCTGCCATCGGCGGCACCGCTGCTCCTGTTGTACGGCGCGGCGGCGAGACGTCGCGCCGTCAATCGCCGCGCGACGTACGAGATCTACGCGCTCGCTGCGGGATACCTGACGATGTGGTCGTTGTTCAGCATTGGCGCGACGGCCGCTCAGCGAGTGCTCTCGATGCTCCTCATCCTCTCGCCCATGATGACGCTGACCAGCCCAATCCTCGGCGCAGCGGTGCTGCTGATTGCCGGCGTCTACCAGATGACGCCGCTCAAGAGCGTGTGCCTGCGGCAGTGCCAGTCGCCCATGAGCTTCCTGATGCACCACTGGCGCCCCGATGTCCGCGGCGCCTTCCGCATGGGTGTCGATCACGGCGCCTATTGCTTAGGGTGCTGCTGGGCACTCATGGTGTTGCTGTTCGTTGGCGGCGTGATGAACCTCGCCGTGATCGCAGCGCTGACCGTGTTCGTCGGGTTCGAGAAGCTCGGTCCGTTCGGCGTCCGCACGGCACGGGCGAGCGGCGCACTGCTGATTGGCGCAGGCGTCTGGATGCTGCTGGCCCCACGTGTGTAGCCGAAGGCGCCCGGCCATCGACGAGATCCAGCGAGGCAGGTCGTCGAGCTCATCGCGGTCCGCGTCACTCTACGGGATCTCCGTGGAAGGCGGTCGCCTCCTCGCCTTCGGCTCACACCAGGGTTAGCGACGTCGGACTGATTTCATCATGGCCGGGACGGCCGGATTGCCGCGGCGTATCTCTTCTTCGACCAGCGACCCTGAGCCGTTGCCAGATGCCGGAGACAACGAGGTACTGTCGCACCCGACAAAAGGAGCGCTCAAATGCCTGTTAAGAAGAAGGACCTCCCCGCGAAGAAACCGGTCAAGGGTGGACGCAAGGCCGGCAAGCCACAGCAGGAATTCTAAGTACGGCAATGGGAGGATGCGCGTGACGCATCCCCCCTCCCTTTCCCTTCGCTGATCGCCCGATCGCGGCGGCACTTCGCTTGCTCTAAAGCACTCCCGAAACAGCTTCGCCCCGGAGCAGCACGCTTCGGCATTTCAGTTCTGTACGTCACATGTCAATTCTGTTCGACGACGCACGATCGAGCACGCGCCCGACCGACCGCTGGACCACCGGCCTCTGGCTCAGTGTCGCACTGCACGCCGTCGTGACGATCGTCCTGATCGTCGCCCCGATTCGTGCGTCCGAGCAACCGTCGGCGCCGATCAAACGATCGAGGATGGTGTTCGTCCTGCCGGCGACGGTACGGGTGACGTTGCCATCAGCTCCTCTCGTGGCGCCGCGCCTTCCTCCGCCGGCCCCGCCGCGGCCGATACGCGAACTCGCCAGAGCGGAAGTGCCAAAGCCAGTTCCTGTCACGCCAGTCGTCAAGCTGGTCGAGCCGGCCCCGGCACCGGTCGTGCCCGCGATCGAACGGCCGATCGAAAAGCCAGTGATCCAGCGTCCCGTTGAGACCGGCCTTTTCGAGCGGACAAATGGCGCGCGAACAAGTCAGGCCGCAGCTGCCGTCACGACCGGCGGATTCGGAAACGCGGCGGCCTCACCACGCGACGCCGCAAACAGCGGCGCCGTCACGACTGGTGGATTCAGCAGCGGAGCGCGCGCCCCGCGTCCCCCCACCAACGCCGGCGAGGTGCAGACGGCGGCGTTCGATGTGCGGGCACCCGCACAGCCTTCCGTGGCGGCGGCGACGAAGCCAGCCGATCGACCGGTCGAGATTGTCTTCAAGCCCACGCCGGAGTACACGGACGAAGCACGCAGCGCGCGCATCGAAGGCACCGTGTCGCTCGAGCTCGAATTCACTGCGGCCGGCGACGTTCGCGTGCTGCGCGTCGTGCGCGGACTCGGTCACGGTCTCGACGAAGCGGCCCAGCGGGCGGCACTCCGCATTCGTTTCAAGCCCGCGCAGTCGGACAGCGGGCCCGTCGATTCCCGCGCCACGGTTCACATCACGTTCCGCTTGTCTTAGTCAGAGGCACCTATGCGACTCGCACGTCTTCCCTTGCTGCTCGCTGCACTGCTCGCGCCTGCCGTTACTGTGTCGATCGCCCACGCGCAGGCAAAGGATCAGAAAGGACAGACCCAAGCCGACGACATCATCGACCGGATGAGCAAGGCGGAACGCGCGGTGATCGAGCGGTTGACGACGTCCCAGCCGTTGATGGAGGTGTACCTCCAGAATGTGGCGCCGGACGAGGCACGGGGCTGGATCCCCACCGACGATGACTATTTCCTCGGCCAACTCCAGTTCGATGACGGGCCTACGCTTCGTCCGATCGGACAAAGAGAGGAGCGCGAAGAGCGCGGGGTGAAGCTGCGCCTCACTTCGAGCCCGCCCCGCCTGGGGGATGCCTTCGCCGCGATGGTGGCGCCCGACTGGGGGGCGCTCGATCGAAAGCGATACGAGTTCACGTACGTCCGCCGCGAGTTCCTCGGCGAATCGCGCTGCTTCGTCTTCGACGTCCGGCCGCTTCGCGACGGCAAGCAGGGCTTCGTCGGCCGGATCTGGATCGAGGATCGCGACTACAACCTCGTTCGCTTCAACGGCGCCAGCCGCGGATCGGAAAAGATGTTGTCAGGCGTGTTCAAGCGGACGCTGTCGTTCCATATGGACGGCTGGCGTGTGAACGTCGCCCCCGGTGTATGGGTGCCGTCATACGTCTACTCGGAAGAAACGGATCTGAATAGCGCACCGTCCTCGAAGTCGTCTTCGAAGTCGAAGCGGCAAGCCCGGTTCAAGAGCCAGACAAGGATCTGGGGATACCAGGCTCAAAACGCCGACCAGACCGGCTCGTTGACGACGATCCGGATCGACGAGCCCAATGTCACCGACACCGCCGAAGGAGCCGCGCAGCTGTCGCCCGTGCTCAGTCAGCGCCGATGGGAACAAGAGGCCGAGGCGAACGTCCTCGAAAGACTCGAGGCGATTGGCCTGCTCGCGCCGGTGGGCGAAGCGGACAAGGTCCTCGAAACCGTCCTCAACAACCTCGTCGTCACCAACAAGTTGAACCTCGAACGGCCGCTGCACGCGCGGATCCTGCTGACCTCACCGCTCGAGTCATTTACTGTCGGCCACACGATCGTCATGAGCCGCGGCCTCATCGACGTGCTGCCCGACGAAGCGAGCCTCGCGACGATGCTCGCGCACGAGTTGAGCCACGTGGCGCTCGGCCACCAGCTGATCGACACGAAGTTCTCGTTCGCCGATCGTCTCATGGTGTCCGATGCCGAACTGCTGCAGGCGCTGACGTTCCGCCGCACGCCCAAGGAGGAGGCCGCAGCTGACGAGAAGGTCATCGAGCTGCTCGGCACGTCGCCCTATCGCGACAAGCTGGCCGACGCCGGCCTGTTTCTTCGGACGCTCTCGGAGCAGGCCCAGCAGCTGCCTCGGCTCATCCAGCCGCACATCGGAGACTACATGGCGGCCAACGGGCAGATGACACGGCTTGCCGATCTCATGAAACAGGCCCCGCCGCTGATGCCCGACAGCCTCGAACAGATCGCCGCGCTCCAGCTCGGCGCACGGCTCGTCGTCGATGCGTGGAGCGGCAAGGTGACGCTCGATCGCTCGCCCGCCGTCCCTCTGATGTCGGTTCGCGAGAAGATCCCGTTTGCCGTGACGCCGCTGATGCCCGTGATCAGATATGCGGAGCCTCTCGCGGTCAGCACGCCCGTGCGCACGGTCGGCGAGTTGCGGTCAAACTAGTTGTCCGTTGGCCGAGTGAGCGCCTGAACGCCCCGGCTCTGGCGACTCACCGGCCCACCAGGTGCTCCTTCGCCTTGTTGTTTTCTGCGCACACGTACTCCTGCAACTCTTCTTTCGGGGCAAGCGTCAGCGTTCGGTGCACCTTCCATGGCTTCGAGTACGCGCCAGGGTCATCGAGCGTGTACTCTATTTCCAGTTGCCCTAATCCGAGTCGACGAAAGCGTTCGACGACGTGCATCTGCTCGGTCTGCGGATGCTCGGCGAGCGTCAGCGAGACTTTGTCGTTGAAGCCCACCGTATCGACAACAAGCGTGTCGCCCTCCCAACGGCCCACGGAGTGCCCCTGCCACGTCGGGAAGAGGTCCTGCGGATGCGCGCGCCCGTCCAGAAAGATTTGACGGAAGCCCGGATCACCGCCTTCGACCAGAATCACAAGCAGGTTGGGAGTCTGGACGAACTTCATCAGATCGATTTCGGGAGTCAGCACGATGCCTGTTGGGAGGCACTGCGAACGCGGAGTCACACCCGAGGAGAACCGCTGTTTCCTTTGCGCTTCCGCGGCGGGCAGGATTGGCGGCGCCTCGGGGCTCGTATTCGCCGATGGAAGCCAGACACCGGAGAAGTCTGGCGTTCCGAGGGACGTGCGCGGCGTGGTGCCCTCTGGGGGCTTTCCCACGGCGCGCCGAAAGTAGAACTCCCCTGGAGTATTCAGCGTCTCGCCGTCCTCCATCTGTATGTCCAGACGGAGCGCTTGTCCCGGCGCCAGAACGACGCTCTCGCGGCGGTATTGCCGGAACCCGATCACGTTGACGGAGACATCGTAGGTTCCAGCGGGAAGTTGCTGCAGATCGTAGTTCGCCTGGTCGCTGGCAAACACCCGGTAGATGGTCCCGGTCGCGGTGTTGAGGGCTTCGACGGGAGCCCGCGCGACGACGACGCCATAGCGATCGACGACCGAGCCCGCGAGGGACGACGTCTGAGCGCTCGCGGCTGGCGCCAGGGCGCCCAGCAGGACGGCCGCCATGATCGCTCTGCGCAATGAGAGGTCTTGTTGCTTTCTCATCACAGCTACTCCTGGTCTCGCGGGTAGGGTAACCCTGCCCAGTCAGTTCGTCCCATATCATGACGCCGTCGTCGCGTCGACGCTGGAGTTCTCCATTATCCGGTGGCGCAATGCATCGCCACGCTAGCCTCGAGTACCCTCCAGTGATGATTCGCTTCGATCAGGGGAATCGACGGTTCAACTATCGGATTGTTGGCGTCGCTATTCACAACGATTCGGTGTTGTTGCATCGCGCCGACCACGAGTCATTCTGGACCTTGCCAGGCGGTAGGGCCGAGCACGGGGAGACGGCCGAGGAAACGATCACGCGCGAGATGCGCGAGGAGCTCGAGACGGATGTTCACGTCGATCGTTTGTTGTGGATCGTCGAGAACTTCTTCGAGTACGACGGCCTGAGCTACCACGAGCTCGCGTTGTACTTCCTGATTCGCTTTCCAGAGAACGCTGCACTTCTTCGCACGGAAGCCTTCGATCGGATCGATGGTGGTGTGCGGTTCACATTCGAGTGGTTCCCGGTTCGGCGTGATGCCCTCGAGGAGTTCCCCTTGTACCCCGCGTTCCTCGCTCGAGGTCTCACCGACCTACCACAGTCAGCGGTTCACATCGTCGAGCGCGAACACCCACACTGAGCCACCCTCCGGCACTTCCGGAAACTCGCCAGGGCGGATGGCGTTCAACCGGCCTTGCATCCCCCGAGCGTCGATGCCCCATCCTGACTGCACCGCGACGTACTGACGTCCGTTGAGAGTGAACGTCGACGCCTGACCGATGACGCCTGACGTGGTCGGGTGCTCCCAGAGGACCTTTCCAGTGCGTGCGTCGAACGCCCTGAACATGCGATCCGACGTGCCGCCGCCAAAGACCAAGCCGCCACCGGTTGCCATCAGCGGTCCCCAGTTCGACGACTTGGCGAACGGGTGAGTCCACACGCGCGCGCCTGTGTCGACGTTCCACGCCTGCACTTCCCCGATGTGATCCGCACCCGGCACGATCGACAACACGTTCCTCGCTCCGGTAAAGGCTGAACCGGGCGAGTACTTCACAGGCAGTCCTTCCATGGAGGCGCACAGGTTCTCGTTCGCCGGCACGTAAACGAGACGCGTCTGCGGACTGAAGGCGATGGGTGGCCAATTCTTCCCTCCCCAGTGCGAGGGACAGAACTCCGCGACCTTGCCAGTACCCGGCTTGCGTGCAGGATCGAGATCGGGCCTGCCGGTCGCCGGATCGAGACTGCGAAACACCGTCTGTCGCACGTGGGGTACGCCCTGGACGAACTTGATGGGCCCTGTTCCACGATCCAGAAACCACATGTAGCCATTGCGCGCCACGTCGACGAGCCCCTTGATCGTTCGGCCGTTTCGCTGGAAGTCCACGAGGATGGGCGGCGACACTTCGTCCCAATCGAACGATTCATTCGGCGTGTATTGGAAGTGACCCTTGATCTGTCCCGTCGCCACGTCGACGGCGATCGTCGACGAGGTATAGAGGTTGTCGCCCGGACGCTGATCGCCCATCCACGGCCCGCCATTGCCTGTGCCCCAATAGGCGAGCCCGGTCTCGGGATCGTAGTTGCCCGTCACCCAGACCGAGCCGCCGCCGGTCTTCCACTGATCGCCGCCCTTGGGCCACGTCTCGCTTCCCGGTTCACCGGGCGCCGGAACGGTGTAGGTGCGCCACAGCTCTTTGCCTGTATCTGGGTCGTAGGCCGCAATGAACCCGCGGATGCCGAGTTCGCCGCCGGATGTACCGACGAGCACCTTGCCGTTCGCCACGAGCGGCGCGAGGCTCATATAGTGGCCGGCGCGATTGTCGGCGACAGTCGTAGACCACACCGTGCGCCCCGTGCGCGCATCCAGAGCCATCAGCACGGCATCGCTGGCAGCGAGGAACACCTTGTCTCCGAGGAGGCCGACGCCGCGCGTCGTCGGGTGCCGGTTGATAACCGTCGGCGCAAGCGGTCGACGATAGCGCCACAGCACCGTGCCGGTCGCGGCCTCGATGGCAATGACCTGGCTGCCGGGAGTTGCGACGAACATCACGCCGTCGTGCACAATGGGCGCGGCTTCGTGCCCGTTGATCGCGCTCGTGGACAACGACCACACCGGCTTCAGCCGGGAAACGTTGGCAGGCGTGATCTGCGCAAGAGGGCTATAGCCCCATCCGTCGTACGTCCGACGGTTCATCACCCAGTCGCCGTCTTTTGGACTGCGCAACTGCGCCTCGGTGACCGGCGTGTAGTTGCGGAGCACGGCCGGCATGGGCGTCGGCCCGGACGGCGCTTGCGGCGGCAGCAGCGGCGGCGGGGAGTCCTGGGCCCACGACACGGCCGCAGCACCGAGAGCGATTGCGAGCGAAACGGAAGCGAGGACCCTGATCATGGCGGGCGGATAGTACCAACCTTCGCTCACGCTTGCCAGTGGATGCGTGAGCCATTGCTCGAATACGCTTGAGCGCAGGCCGATGGAAGCCGGGAGGATGCCGTGGGTGTGAGTCAGACGAAACCGTTGATCCTCGCTGTCAGCCTGTTCAGTGCGATCGTGACCGCGCCCGTTTCACTCGACCTGATCGAGTTCGTCTGCCTCGAGAACGAGAAATTCAGCAGCCAGTTCCGCAATTGAGGCAAGACGATCGTCAGCGCGCTATGATTCGGCCATGCGTGCTTTTTTCAGGTTTCTTGTCTTCCTGCTGGTACTCGCTGTCCTCGTCGGCGGTGGCGCCTGGTTCTGGGCCGGGCGCTCTGCTGGCCCGACCATTACGATCCGTCAGCCCGGAAAATTCGTCGGGCAGAACTCCTCGCTCGAGTTGATGGCCGAAGCGCCCGAAGGGAAGTTCACGTCCATCGACGTCACCGTCGAGCAGTCAGGGAAGACGTTTCCGGTGTTTACGCTGGACCAGCCGCAGGGCAACATCCGGCAGGAGTCCGCAGAACGTCTGTATGTGATGCGCCCCGTCGGCAAGAAAGCGATCCCCGATCTCCAGTCAGGTCCCGCACGCATCGTCATCACCGCCTCGCGGCCGGTGCTCTTCGGGCTGCGCCATGTGAGTTCCACGACCACCCACGACGTGACGGTGCGGCTCGAGCCACCGCAGGTCAGCGTGCTCTCGACGTTTCACTACATCAATCACGGCGGAAGCGAGTTCGTCGTCTATCGAGCGACGCCGGCCGACGTAGAGTCCGGAGTGCGCGTCGGCAACATCGAGTACGCAGGCTATCCGGCAACCGCAGTCGGCATCACGTCCGATCCGGCGCTGCGCGTCGCCTTCTTCGGGCTCCTGTTCGATCAGGACCTCAATACCGATTTCAATGTCTTCGCGCGTGATCCGGCGGGGAATGAGGCGCTCGCCGCACTCGATCATCAGGTCTTCCCGAAGCCGTACTCGAAGAGTCGCATCGAGATCGACGATCGCTTCATCGGCCGTGTTGTACCAGCCATCGCGAGCAATTCGCCGCAGGAGAAGATCCCCACTGACGATCTGCTGGCAGGCTTTCTGAAGATCAACGGCGAACTTCGGCAGAAGAACAATCAGTACCTGATGGAACTGGCGAAGAAGTCGGAGCCGAAAATGCTCTTCACAGGACCGTTTCAGCAGTTGGGTAACTCTCAGGTCGAGGCTCGATTCGCCGACACACGAACATACGTCTACAAGGGCAAGGAGGTCGACCGGCAGGTGCATCTCGGTTTCGATCTGGCCGTGACCGCCAACGTTCCCATCGTCTCCGCGGAGGCCGGGACGGTCGTCCATGCCTC
This sequence comes from uncultured Acidobacteriota bacterium, assembly GCA_963772955.1. Classification (GTDB taxonomy): domain Bacteria; phylum Acidobacteriota; class Vicinamibacteria; order Vicinamibacterales; family UBA2999; genus Gp6-AA40. Next base: position 41,207 of record CAVYZF010000017.1, read on the forward strand.
CGACCTGGGCATCTACGGAAACTGTGTGGTCATTGACCACGGCCTCGGGGTGCAATCGCTGTATGGGCACCTGTCGTCGATAGGTGTCAAGGTCGGCGATCGCGTAGAAAAGGGCGGGGAACTTGGCCGCAGCGGGATGACCGGCCTCGCCGGCGGGGATCACCTGCATTTCACGATGCTCGTTGGCGGACAGCAGGTCACACCGGTCGATTGGTGGAGCAAACAGTGGTTCGAGGACCGCGTTCACCGCAAGATCGTGGCAGCCGGTGGCGTGTGATAATTGAAGGTTGCTGGGCCCATCCTTCATGAACACATACCTTCGTCCTTGCGTTGCTCTCCTGCTGCTCGGCTCGATCGCATGCGGAGGCGGAAGCAGTGAGAACGCCTCCACTCCCGCGCCTGCGGCATCCGTTGCGGATCCGGTGAACCTGGAGACCGCCGGCGGCCTGAAAGGCTCCATCAAGCTCGAGGGAACGCCGCCAGCAGCTCAGACGATCAACCGCCGCTCCGATCCCTATTGCGAGCAACAGGGCGAGGCGAAAACGCAGAACTTCGTCGTCAGCAATGGCGGGCTCGAGAACGTCTTCATCTACGTGAAGGATGGACTCGGAGAGATGAAGTTTCCTGTTCCAACCACACCGGTGGTGTTGGATCAGCACGGCTGCACGTACGCGCCGAGAGTCTTCGGCATCCAGGCTGGTCAGCCGCTCGAGATCCTCAACAGCGACGAGACGCTGCACAACATTCATGCCCTGCCGATGAGCAACCGCGAGTTCAATCGCGGCCAGGCGCTCAAGGGGTTAAAGCACACGCACGTGTTCACGACGGCGGAAGTGATGGTGCCGTTCAAGTGCGATGTCCACAACTGGATGAATGCGTGGGTCGGTGTGCTCAATCATCCGTTCTACGCAGTCAGCGGTTCGGGCGGCACCTTCGACATTCAGCGGCTGCCTCCCGGCACCTACACGATCGAAGCGTGGCACGAGAAGCTCGGCACGCAGACGCAGATGGTCACGATCGGACCCAAGGAAACGAAGGAGCTGTCCTTCACGTTCAAGCTATAGCTCGACCCAGGGAATGCGCCTCCATCTCTATGCGGTACTCGTCGCGCTTTCAACAGCGGTCCTGATCTTTGCCGGCGGCCTCGTGACGAGCACAGGATCGGGCCTGTCCGTACCCGACTGGCCAACCACGTACGGTTGGTCCATGTTCACCTTTCCGCTGGACAAGATGGTCGGCGGCATTCGCTTCGAGCATGCGCATCGGCTCATTGCCAGCACGGTCGGCTTCCTGATCGTCGTGCTCGCCGTCTGGCTGCGGCTGGCTGAACCGAGACGCTGGGTACGACGGCTTGGCTACATCGCACTCGGCGCGGTGATCACGCAGGGCATCCTCGGAGGCATCACCGTGCTGTGGTTCCTTCCGGATCCAATCTCGATTGCGCACGCGAGCCTCGCGCAACTGGTGTTCTGCCTCACGATCGCGATTGCTTTGACGACGTCAGCAGGGTGGAAGCGCGCGTATTCAGAAGGCGGCCCGGTTCCCGACGATCGAATCCTCCAGCAGATCGCAACGGCGACGACGGTCCTCGTCTATGTGCAGATTCTCGTCGGCGCGACGATGAGGCATACAGACGCGGGGCTGGCGATACCAGACTTCCCGCTGGCCTTCGGGCATCTGATTCCACCGGCGTGGGATCCAAAGATCGCCGTACACTTTGCGCACCGCGTGGGCGCGCTGGTGGTCACATGCTTCACGGTCGCGACGACGGCTCACGTCTTCTACCATCACCGATCTCGTCGTGAGCTGTGCCGGCCGTCAGCACTTCTGCTCACGTTGCTCACGTTGCAGATCACACTTGGCGCACTGACGGTGTTGAGCCAGAAGCACTACATCATCAACTCGCTGCACGTCGTCACGGGTGCCTCCGTGCTCGCGACGTCGCTCGTCCTGACTCTTCGCACCCGGCGCCGCAGCTTCGACAGACTCGCCGGATCCCGGGAACAGGGCGAGACCTACGACATGCATCGGGACGTGCGTCCCGCGCGGGGTCACGCGTGAAGACGAGCACGCAGGTCGTCGGCGGCGCATCGGTTCCAGCGCAGAATCCCACACGAAGTGTCGCTCGGTCGGGTCGCACGCTGGATTTCGTCGCGCTCACGAAGCCTCGACTCAATCTACTGGTTCTTCTGACGACGCTCGCCGGTCTCTATCTGGCGTCACCGAGCGGCGTCGCCCTGGCGCTCGCTATCCACACGCTGATTGGAACAGCGCTCGTTGCAGGCGGAGCCGCCGCGCTGAACCAGGTGTGGGAGCGCGAGACGGATCGGCGGATGCGCCGGACGAGTGGAAGGCCACTGCCACGCGGCCGACTGGGTGTTGCGGAGGGCACAGGGTTTGGTGTCCTGCTCGCCGTCGCTGGACTCGTGGATTTGGCGCTGGGAGCGACACCCGCAGCCGCCGCAGTCGCGGCCGCCACGCTGATTAGTTACGTGCTCGTGTATACGCCTCTCAAGACGCGCTCGTCGCTGGCCACGATCGTCGGTGCAATCCCTGGCGCGTTGCCACCAGTGATTGGCTGGGCCGCGGCAACCGGCGACATCACCCTGCCGGCGATTGTCCTTTTCGGCATCGTCTTCTTCTGGCAGATGCCGCATTTCCTCGCTATCGCGTGGATGTACAGGGACGACTACAAGAACGCGGGCATTCCACTCCTGCCAGTCGTCGAACCTGATGGCCGGCGAACCGGACGGCAAGCGCTGCTCTACACAGCCACACTGTGGCCGGTCAGCTTGTTGCCGGCGCTTGTCGGTCTCGCCGGAGCGCCGTATAGCGCCGTCGCTACGAGCCTGGGAATCGTCTTCATCTGGCTCAGCATGGTGTTCGCTCGCGATCGCTCGCACGAGTCGGCACGTCAGCTGTTTCTCTTCTCGATCACCTACCTGCCGCTGCTCCTCGGAGCACTGGTGGCAGACCGGTTGTGGATCTAAGCCGGCTCTCACGCCGCGCCAGCCTCGAATCGTGAGCATCTCCGATCTTCCCGCGTTGAACGCGACGCTGAACGGCATCGCAGCGGTCCTGCTCGTCTCGGGCTATCTGCTGGTCAAACGCGGGCACCGCCGTCAGCATCAGTGGTGCATGATCGCCGCGCTGACGACGTCCGCGCTCTTTCTCGTCAGCTACGTGACGTACCACCTCCATGCCGGCTCACGGCCGTTCCCCGGACAGGGCCCGATTCGGCTGGTCTACTTTGCCATCCTGATCACCCACGTGATTCTGGCGGCCGTCATCGTGCCTCTCGCGCTCCTGACGGCCACGCGCGGACTCAGGTCCCAGTTCGACAAACACGTCAAAATCGCGCGCTGGACGTTCCCCTTGTGGGTCTACGTATCTGTCACTGGCGTCGTCATTTACCTGATGCTCTACGAGCTTTACTGACGTCCGCCCAGTGAACCTTTGCGATAGAATGACGGACACTCCGCCTTCGCCAAACCGGGTGGCCCAGTCCTGGAGGATCGCGTGATGTCAGGTATCCGGATCGTTGTCGGCGTGCTCCTCGCGACCTTCTTGTCCTCTGCGGCCTTCGCACAGTCGGCACGCGCCGTGGGGACAGTGAAAGACACCAGTGGACGTCCCATCAAGGGTGCGACCGTTCGTGCCGTCAATCGCGACGCATCACCTTCCCAGATCACGTCGACGACCGACGACAAAGGTCGCTGGGCGATGATCGGCCTCAAGACGGGCGCCTGGCAGTTCACCGTCGAAGCACCGGGGTTCACACCCGTTCAGGCGACCGCACCGGTTCGCGTCGCAGCCGCTCCGCCAATGGGCTTCGCACTCGCGCGTGACCCCGGGCCAATTCCGGGTGCCCTCGACAAGAACGTCCTCCAGTCGGTGAGCGCAGCGAACGCACTCCGGGATCGCGGTCAATACGATCAGGCACTCGCCGCCTATCAGCAGATCCGCGAACAGAACCCAAAGCTGACGTCGGTGGCCTTCGTACAGGCCAGCGTGTACCGCAAACAAGCTGCCTCCGAAGCCGACCCCGTGGCGCGTCGCGCGCTGCTCGATCGCGCCGTGAACACCTACAACCAGCTACTGAATGACGAGGCGCTGAACGCACGAGCGAAAGCAGAGCTCGAATCGACGCGCACTGAATTGCAGGCCCTTCCGCGTTAACCATGCCCGCTCGCGCCCGTGTTCGAACTCGGCGCTGGCTGGCCGCGCTGATCATCGCGTTGTTCTTCGTGGCTGTGGTGGGATCCGCAGCCATCGGCTGGTGGTACGCGCGCGAGTCACCTCCTCACCAGGGACCGATCCTGCTCGTCTCCATCGACGGCGTTCCAGCGACCGATCTATCAGCTTACGGCGCTCAGAAATCCGATACGCCGGCCATCGACGCCCTCGCCGATGAGTCGGTCGTTTTCGAGCGCGCGTACACGCACTCCCCACAAAGCCTTCCCGCTCATGTATCGCTACTGACCGGCCGGCTACCGATCGAGCACGGCGTCCGCGACGATGCGGGCTTCTCGCTTGCCACGGATACGAGCACGCTCGCCGCGTTGCTGCGCAACCGCGGGTTCGCGACTGGAGCGGCGGTGTCCTCGTTCCTCCTTCAGGCGCGGACGGGAATCGGCCAGGGATTCTCCTTCTTCGACGATGAGATACCTTCGGGCACGTCGGACGACATCGCGGCAATCGAGCGCGGGGGATCGCAGACGATCGATGTGGCCGAACGCTGGCTGAACGCACAGAGCGGCCAGCGATTCTTTCTGTTCGTGCAGGTCCCTGGGAGGGACGCCGACGCGGCGGTGATGAGGCTGACCGGCGCCCTGAAGCAGCACGGACTCTACGACGATGCGACGATTCTCGTCGTCGGCGACCGCGGTGACGTTGGATCGGGCCTGACGCTCGACGATCGCGCCCTGCGCGTCCCGTTCATGGTCAAGCAACCAGACGGTCTGGGAGGCCGGCGGAGAATCCTGTCTCCGGTTCAGAACGTCGATGTTCTTCCGACGATCCTCGATCTGGTTCGCGCGCCGGTACCGGCTGGTCTGCCCGGCCGATCGCTGCGGACCGTTCTCGACGATGGCGATGCAGTGACGCCGGCGTCACCAATTTACGCGGAGTCGCTGGCTGCCTATTTCCGGTTCGGAGGCGAGCCCGTTTACGCCTTGACCGGCGAACATTTCCGTTTCGTCCGCGGCGCCGGAGAAGATCTGGTTCCGCTCGAGTCCGGCGAGGAGGCCGTCGGTGAGGCCAATGAAGCCGCACGTCTTCGATCGGATCTCGACAGCCTGGTGGGCACCGAAGCCATTCCAACGCCGGCACCGCTCGGCGCGCGTGAAGAGGATCGCTACGCGCTGCTCGGTTATCTGGGCAGCAGCGGTCCTGCAGCAGTCGATGTCGCACTCGACGCCTCCACTCAGCGCACGGTTGTCGAGGAACATCGCGCCGCCGCCGTCCTGATCGGTCAGAAGAAGTACACCGCAGGAATACGAGCGCTTCAGACGATTTCGCGCGCGCACCCGACGCTCGTGCCGATTCATTTCCAGATCGGTGTGATGCTTGCTCGAACTGGAAGAGTCGAAGAGGCGATCCTTGAATTCGGCAAGGTCAGAGAGCTTCGTCCTGATGCCTCAGTGGCGGCACGAGCGCTGGCAGATGTGCTGCTGAAAGCCGGAAAGACCGATGCAGCCAAGGAGCAGGCGGCGGTCGCCGTCATGCTGGCCGAAGCCGAGGGCCGCGCTGAAGTCTTTGCGGCTCACGAGATGGCGGCTCGTGTTGCGCTCGTCAGCGGAGACAGGGAAGCGGCGACACAGCATGCCGCCGCTGCGCACGAAGCGGATCCCTCTATTCCGGTGCAGCAGTTCGTCCGGGGCAGATTGCTCTACGAGGAAGGGAAATACGAAGAAGCCGCGACGACGCTCGCGCAGGCCACACGCTCGTTGGCGGAGGAAAATCGCTCCCTCGCCGATCTCCATCTGTATCTGGGAGAGTCACTCGCGCGTCTCGATCGCTACGATGAGGCCGAATCGCAGTTTCGTGAGGAACTGACAGAGTTCCCGCGCAGCATACAGGCGTACACGAGCCTCGCGATGCTGTACCGCGCGTCGAACCGCGACGCCGCAGTCGAGGACGTCCTGAATGAGCTCGTCGCCTCGACCCCGACGCCCGAAGGCTACGGAGTCGCGGCACGCCTCTGGACGATTCTCGGAGATCCGTCCAGAGCCGAGGCGCTCAGATCTGACGCGCGAACGCGCTTCCGAGGCGACCCCTCGCTGGCGTTGCTCGGTCGCGGCGGCCGCTAGCTGGGCCGCCGTTCCTCGATCTGTTTGAAAGTCTCTTCGATGAGCCGCTCGTTGTCCTCTTTCGACACGTTTCGGGCAAGCAGCTTGGAGGCAATCGCCACGGAGATATCGACGGCTTCGGTTCGGATCTGCTGAAGCGCTCGAGCGGTTTCGAGCTCGATCTGCTTCTCGGCATTTCTGACGATGCCGGCAGCCTCTGCCTGCGCCTTCTGCTTCAGCTCCTCGCGAAAACGGTTCGCGTCCGAGCGCGTGCTCGACAGGATCTGCTCGGCCTCGGTCCTCGCTGTTGCGAGAATCCGCTGCGACTCGACGTGCAGCTTCTCCAGCTCCTGCTTCGCCTTCTGCGCATCGTCGAGCGACTTGCGAATCTGGTCCTGCCGGTGCTCGAGGGCCTCGAGCAGCGGCCGCCAGGCAAACTTCGCCAGCGCCGCCACGAGGACCAGGAACGTGACGATGGTCCAGATATAAAGCCCGGGATCGGGCTGGACCAGTGTGTTCATGTCGAACGTCCTTTCGGGGTCGCGCCTACTTCATCAGCACGATCAGCAGCGCGAACACTTCAGCAAGAATCGCGACGCCTTCGAGGAGGAAGAGCGGAAGGTTCACGGCACCGGTGATCTGCGCGGTTGCGCTAGGCTGCCGGCCGATCGCTTCTGCGGCCCCGGCAGCAAGCCGACCGATGCCAAGACCCGCGCCGATCACGGCGAGGCCAAGGCCGATCCCCGCGCCCATATATGCAAATCCGATCCCTTCCATCCGTCTCTCCTTCGTAGGGCGCATCCATCCGGACACGCCGAAAGCGCTCAGTGGTGAGCGTGAATGGCCATGCCGATGAACACAGCCGACAACAGCGTGAATACGTATGCCTGAACGGCTACGACGATAATCTCGAGCGCTGACAGCAGCACCGCGAGCACGACCGAAGGCACACCGATCCCGATGCCGACGATCGCCTGCCCTGACAACTCCGTGAAGATGAACACGAAAGACAGGATCGCAAGGATCGCGATGTGGCCGCCCGTCATGTTGGCCGCAAGTCGCATCGTGAGCGCGAAGGGCCTGACGAACATGCCCATGATCTCGATCGGGATCAGCATGATCGTCACCGGCAGCGGCAGGCCGTGCGGAACCAGATTCTTCCAGTGCTGAACGAAGCCATGCGCACGCGCACCGGCGACGATGATCGCGACGAACGTGATCGTCGCGAGCGCAGCGGTCACGTTGAAATTGCCGGTCGCGGTGGTGCCTCCATGAAGCACCTGGGCCATGAACGATTCCTCCGGCAGGTGCAGCACCGTGTGATTGAGCAGCGACAGGACGTCAAAGATCGGGATGAGCCCGATGGCGTTCGACGCAAGGATGAAGACGCCGAGCGTGAGCAGGAGCGGCGTCCACGAGTTCACCCACTTGCGACCGACGTTCGGCTCGACGATACCGTCGCGGACGAACTCGACGATGGCTTCAAGGGCATTCATGAAGCCTGACGGGATGAGACGATCCTGTCGGAGATAGCGACGCACCGTCATGGTCACGACGAGAAATACGATCGCCGCTACGACCCACAGCATGAAGACGTGCTTGGTGACGGAGAAGTCGATCCCGAGGAGGGTCGGCAGATGAATGAGCGGGTGATCGATCGGGCTGTTCGAAACGTGCTCGATGATCACTTCGCCGGCATTGAACTTCTCGGCGGCTTCTGAAGCCACACCGACAGCGGATTCAACGTGTTCGGGCTGAAGCATCAACGTGGACCGTATTCTTATGCGCCTTCACTCGTCGGCGAGCGCAGATCGTTCATCAACAGTCGTCGGAGGAACGTCGCTTCGATCGTATGCAACGCGATGAAATACGCCGCGAAGCTCACGACAAACGGCATCGGACGCAGATCCAGTCCCCGCAGCATCACGCCAACGTAGCCGCCGAAAAAAACCATCTTCACAGCCAGCGCGGCGATCATCACGTTCGTCAGGCGACCGGGTGCTCCCCGGTGTGCCCGTTCGTAGGCCACCCAACTGCCAATCGCCGCCGCCAACGGGCCGACCATCCCCAGAACGATCTCCGGGTCGCCACGCCCGTCCGTGATCACCCTCGTCACGAGCCAGGAAACCAGGCTCGCGCCGGTCATCCACCCCACCGCAGTCATCGATGCCAGACGACCTTCGCCAACTCCCAGAACCCGACAATCAAGCCCAGGAGGAGCCCCACCAACAATCCCCAGGGGGCCGTACCTCGCCACTGGTCGAGCCCATAGCCAATCCCGCCGAGCAGGATGATGGCGCCGATGAGCGTGTAACTCGCACCGGCGGCAGGGCCTGCACGTCGTACGTTGTCCTGGAGCGACTCCGCCGAGCGCTTGAACGAAAAGCTCGACTGCTTTTTTCCCATGGTGCCGCTAGGTTACAAAACCCCTGCCCGCGCGGTGACCCACGGTGAGCCTCGTCGCAAGGCTGTACCGCCCATCAGTATAGCCTTACTTTGTGAAAAACTTCACCAGCCGTCGGATCTCGTTCACCAGCCGTCGGATCTCGCGACACTCAGGAGCAGAACCGGCCCGCCTGACGCGATCAAGTCCAATATTTTCAACGAGTTCAGGCTGGCCATAATCCTTGACGCTCGTCGGGGCCGGGCCTATACTGCCCCTACACAGCCTGCCGCCCAGACGCACATGCGCTTCACACTGATTCGATCGTTCGTTGCACTCGCGGCACTGTTTGCCGCGTTGTCAGTTCTCTCATCCGCGCCGACAGCGGCTCAGGCCGCTCGCGAGGGCACGATGTTCGTCAGCGCGGTCGATCGCGAGGGCGAGCCGGTCACCGGTCTAGGGCCAGAAGCCTTCCAGATCCGTGAAGATGGAATCAGGCGCGAGGTCGTGCGCGTGTCGCACGCGACCGAGCCGATCGATGTCGCCATCCTCGTCGACAACAGCGCCGCGGCGCGCGACGACATCACCTTCCTTCGCACCAGCCTCTCGAACTTCGTCGCGAGAATCACGACCGGCAATCATGTCGCGGTGATCGCTCTGGCCGATCGTCCGACGATCCTCGTGGACTACACGGACGACACCAAGCGGCTGTCTGCCGCCGTCGGCAGCCTGTTTGCGATGTCGAATAGCGGCATGACGCTGCTCGACGGCATCTACGAGACGAGCCGCGGGCTCGCCCGCCGTGAGACACCTCGGGCTGTCATCGTTCCGGTCTTCACCGACGGGATCGAGTTCACCAACCGCTACTCCAAGGACGTCGTCAAGGCACTGCAAGAGCAGGACGTGGCTCTGCACATGGTGTCGATTGGCCAGTTCTATCACTCCGAGGAACATTCGACGCGCGAACGCTCCTTCCTGCTGGATGCCGGCCCCCGAGGTTCAGGGGGACAGCGCATCTCGCTGCTCAGCCCGCATGGGCTCGATGACGCGCTGCAACGGCTGGCGCGTGAGTTGTCTTCGCAGTACAAGGTTGTGTACGGACGCCCGGAGTCGCTCATCACTCCCGAGCGTGCCGAGGTGTCCTCGGCGCGCGCCGGCGTGACGATGCGTGGTGCACGAGCCCGGGGAGAGTCTGGAGCCTGACGTGAAGCGGTTGACGTTGGTCGTCGTTCTCCTGTCGGTCGGCTTGCTCAGTGGTCTGTCTGCTCAACAGCCTTCGTTCCGTGCGGGAGTCGATATCGTCTCCCTCAACGTCACGGTGACAGACGCGGCGACCCACTACATCACCGACCTGGACGAAGCGGACTTCCTCGTGTTCGAAGACGGGATCAAACAGAACGTCACGTTCTTCAACAAGCGCCAGTCGCCTATTGCCCTCTCGCTTCTGCTCGACAGCAGCGCGAGCATGGAGGAGCACCTGCCGGTCCTCCAGACGGCGGCATCGAACTTCGTCCATAAACTCAAGTCCAACGACATCGCACAGGTGATCGACTTCGACAGCCGCGTCGAGATCCGTCAGGGTTTCACCGGCAACCAGGGCGAGCTCGAAACGGCAATCTCACAGTTGGCTGCCGGCGGCTCCACGTCGTTGCACAACGCCATTTACATCGCCCTGAAGGAACTTCGGAAGGTTCGAGCCGTGAACGAGGAGGACGTCCGTCGACAGGCGCTCATCGTCTTCTCCGACGGCGAAGACACGTCGAGCCTTGTGTCGTTCGACGAGGTCCTGGATCTCGCCAAGCGCTCGGAGACATCGATCTATACGATCGCCCTGCGCGGCGCCGACGTGCAGGCCAAGGGCTTCAGGGAAGCCGAGTTCGTGATGCGAACGCTGGCGCAGGAAACCGGCGGACGCGCCTTCTTCCCTGCAAAAATCGATGACCTCAACGGCGTGTACACGCAAATCGCTGACGAACTCGCCAGCCAGTACACGCTCGGTTACACATCGGCGAATCCCCGTCGCGACGGTGCATGGCGGCGGATCGTGGTCCAGGTATCACGACCGAACGTCACCCCGCGGACGAAAAAGGGGTACTACGCCCCGACAGTCCGTTGAACCTTCTTCCACTTACTCTCTACGCCGCCGCCTTCGTCGTGTACGCGATTCATTTCGCGAAGCGCCAGCCGTCCATCGGGCGAACAGCCACGACGGTGCTCCTGCTGGGCGTTCTGGCGCACACCTTCGTCATCGGGATGCAGACGATGGAGGTGCGGCACGTGCCGTTCTCCAATACATCGACGGCGGTGTCGTCGTTCGTGTGGATGCTGGCCTTGTCGTACCTCTACCTCGAGGTCACCACCGACGAGCGCGCCATGGGCGTGTTCATCGTCCCGATCCTCGTTGGCTTGCAGACGATCCCCGCCTTCAATCCCGGTGTGGACTATCGCGATCCCGTGCTCGACAGCCCATGGTTCTGGGTCCATGTCACATCACTGCTGTTCGCGTACGCCACGTTCGCCCTGGCCGCGATGCTCGGCCTGACGTATGTGCTTCAGTTCAAGGAGATCAAGAAAAAACATCTCGGCTATTTCTACACGCGGCTTCCGTCCTTGCACGTGCTCGATGCGATGAACTCGCGGGCGGTCGTCGTCGGGTGGCTGTTCCTGACGGTCGGCGTCGTCGTCGGTGTGGTGTGGGCCGCGCAGGCGCTGGCCCTGTCGCCCAACAACTCGAACCTGCGGGCCATGTCGCTGCAGGATCCAAAGATCTTCATCGCCGTTCTGACGTGGGCCGTGTATTCCTTCGCGATGTTTGCTCGCAAAACGCTTGGTTGGACCGGCAGGCGCGCCGCGTGGCTGTCGGCAGTCGGCTTCGTGATCGTGTTGCTCAACTTCCTACCGGTGAGCTACTTCGTCACGACGAGCCACACGTTCCAATGACGTGCAAAGGTCAACGTTCGACGTGCAGGTCATCCTACTTGGCGTAAGCCATCGGACTGCGCCGGTCGAGCTGCGAGAACGGCTCGACTTCTCGAGTCGCGATCTGGGCGCAGCCATCCAGGCGCTCGCGCTGAGGCCGTCCGCCGCCGAGACCGTCGTGTTGTCGACGTGCAACCGTTCCGAGATCTACGTGGTCTGCAGCGACCCGGTACGGGCGCGCGAAGAAGTCACTGGATTCCTGAGCGAGTACCACAACCTGCCGGAGGCGGCGTTCACGCCGCATCTGTTCTCGTACGACAACGAGTCCGCGGTCCGGCATTTGTTCAGAGTAGCCGCCGGTCTCGACTCGATCGTCGTCGGCGAGCCGCAGATCCTCGGACAGGTCAAGGACGCCTTTCAAGCTGCTGCGGAACATCACCGCGCCGGCCCGATGTTGAGCAAGCTGTTTCACTGGTCCTTCCTCGTCGGCAAACGCGTGCGGACGGAGACCGGGCTCGGTGAAGGCGCGGTATCGGTCAGCTTCGCGGCCGTCGCTCTTGCGCGAAAGATCTTCGGCCAGCTCAATGGCAGGCGCGTGCTCGTGGTGGGTGCTGGTGAGATCAGCACGCTGACCGCGCAACACTTGCGAGCGAACGGCGTGGGGGAAATCCTTGTGACGAGCCGCACGCCCGCGCACGCAGAAGCGTTGGCGGCGTCGGTGAACGGACGCAGCGTCCCCTGGAACGACCTGGCCCAGGGCGTCGCCGTCGCTGACATCGTCGTGACCGCGACCGGATCGCAGCGACCGATCGTCACGCGAGCGCAGATCGAATCGGTCACGGGACGGCATCGGCGCGATCCGCTCTTCATCATCGACATCGCCGTGCCCCGCGACGTCGAGGCATCCGTCGGGGATATCGAGCAGGTGTTCCTCTACAACGTCGACGATCTGCAGACCCTGGTCCAGGAGAACCTGTCGCGACGCAGCTCAGAGGTCGAACGCGCCGAATCAATCGTTACGGAGGAAGTCTCGAAGTTTGGCGTATGGCAACGGTCGCGCGGCGCAGTTCCAACAATCGTCGCCTTGCGTGAGCGATTCGATCGCATTCGGCGATCCGAGCTCAATCGACTTGACGGGAAGCTGTCTGGCCTGCCCCCGGAGGCCAGAGCGCGGGTCGACGAGATCACGCGGCTCATCGTCGAGAAACTCCTGCTCGAACCGACCGAGCAGCTCAAGGGGCTTCCCGACGAGGAAACACAGGTCGCCTACACTGAAGCCATCAACCGTCTGTTCCGGCTGCGCGACGGTGAATCGATCTCCCGGGTAGACGACGGAGCGGCGGAGGTCACACCGGCCGACCGGCAGCGCAAGTAGTCACTCTTCGACATCAGACACGTGAACTCGATACTCAGGATTGGCACCCGCGGCAGTCCGCTTGCCCTCTACCAGGCGCACGCCGTCGCCGCCCTCCTCCGCGAGCGCGTCGGCGCACCGAGCGAAATCATCGTCATCAAGACATCTGGCGATCGACTCGGCGACGCACCGCTGTCAGAGATCGGCGGCAAGCGCCTGTTCGTGAAGGAAATCGAAGATGCGCTGCTCGCCGGCGAGGTGGACCTCGCCGTTCACAGCAGCAAAGACATGCCGGCACTGCTCCCGGAGGGGCTCGCGATCGCCGGCGTGTTGCCGCGAGAAGATCCACGGGACGCAGTCGTGCTGCCGGCCGGACAGAGTTCTGAACAGCAGATCGATCGAATCCGGGAGACGCTCGGAAGCTCGCCTCGAATCGGTACGAGCAGCGTCCGGCGGATCGCCCAGCTCGTGCACTTCACGGCGGCGGCGACATTCCTGCCGGTGCGCGGCAATCTGGATACGCGCCTCCGGAAACTGGACGCCGGCGACTATGATGCTCTCGTGCTGGCCGCGGCTGGACTTCGACGACTGGAGCGAGGCGCCCGCATTTCGGCGCTCTTACCCATCGGCATCTGTGTACCCGCGCCGGGGCAAGGCATCATCGCAGTCGAGATTCGACAAGGCGATACGCGTACCGCTGAAATGATCACACCCATCGACGATGCGAGTGCGTCGGTGGCGTTGCGAGCCGAGCGCGCCGTCGTCGATCGGTTGGGCGGCGGGTGTCAAATGCCCATCGGGGCGTTCGCGCAGCTCGCGACGGGCGACACGCTGTCGATCACAGGTATCGTGATCGCGACGGACGGATCGCGAGCGGTCCGAACAACGGTTCACGGATCGGCGCACGCGCCGGAACAACTTGGCAGACAGGCGGCCGACACGCTTCTGGCAGACGGAGCTGAGAGTATCCTCGCGGAAGCCAGGCACGCCCAGTCGACGACGGAAAGTCATCACCAATGAAGAATCCTGCTGTTTATTTGATCGGGACCGGACCGGGAGACCCTGGCCTCATCACCGTCCATGGCCGGGAGTGCCTGCGTCGTGCTGACGTCGTGATTCACGATCACGAAGTGCCCATCCGCATACTCAAGCAGGCGCGAACGGGCGCCGAGCTGATCGACGTCGGCAGCTCAGGGCGACAGCCGATGGAGCAGGACGCGATCACATTCCTCCTCGCCGACAAAGCTCGCGAAGGAAAGCTGGTGGCACGGCTGAAACGAGGCGACCCGTTTGTCTTCGATCGAGGCGGCGAAGAAGCGCTCTTCCTGCACGCGCAGGGGATTCCGTACGAGGTCGTGCCAGGTATCCCGCTTGGCATTGGCGTACCTGCGTATGCCGGCGTACCCGTGACCTATCCGGGCGGGGGCGACACGATTACCCTCGTTCGCGGCTACGAAGACGACAATCGCGTTCTTCCTGACGTCGACTGGTCAAGCCTCGCCAAACTCGATGGCACCGTCGTCTGCTACGTCGGAACGCATCAGCTCTCTCATCTGTTCGACGGGCTGATCGCGGGCGGTTGGCCAACCGATGGACAGGCCGTCATCGTCTACAACGGCACGCTCACGAGCCAGGCGACCGTGACCGGAACGATCGAAGAGCTCGCGGCCCATGCCCATGAACATCCGCGCCGCGATCCCGCCATCGTTGTCGTCGGTCGCGTCGTCGCATTCCGCAATCACCTGCGCTGGTTCGATGCGCGCCCGTTGTTCGGCAAGAGAGTTCTCGTGACGCGCCCGAGAGATCAGGCGGCGGAGATGGTCGATCGGCTGTCGCTCATGGGCGCCGAAGCGATCGAAGCGCCGATGATCAGGATCGCTCCACCTGAGGATCCCGATCCGCTTCTGCGCGCGGCCGATGACGCGAATGACTTCGACTGGATCGTCTTCACCAGCGCCAACTCGGTCGAAGCATTCATGTCCGCGCTGCTCGACGGCACGCGAGACGTCCGCTGGCTGAAGCACCCTCGCTTGTGCTGTGTCGGAACCGGCACCGCGGAGCGTCTCGCGCGCTACGGAGTCAAAGCCGATCTGGTCCCCGACGAGTTCCGCGGCGAGGCGCTCGTGGCCGCCATGGCCGGTACCGGCTCGCTCGATGGCCAGCGCGTGCTCGTGCCCAGGGCGGACATCGGCCGTGACGTGATCGCCGAGGGGCTCCGCGACGGCGGCGCACTCATCACAGATGTCGTCGCGTATCGAACGGTTCTCGAAGACGCTCAACAAGACGACGGCCCGGACGTGTACCGGATGCTGCTGGACGATGCGATCGACGTCGTGACGTTTACGAGTCCATCCGCGGTGCGCAATTTCGCTGCGATCTACGGGAAGGAGCAAACGATCGACCTGCTCGCCCGAACCGTGGTGGCCGCAATCGGTCCCGTGACGTCGGAAGCCGCGCATCAGTTGGGCATCCACGTGACCGTGCAGCCGACCGTGTCCACAATCGCGGCCCTCGTCGACGCCATCGCTGCTCACGTGTCCGTCGCGGCGACAATCAAGTCGGTGTCGTGACACAATCGCCGTATGGCAACGACCACCGCCACCAAACTGTCGTTGACACGGCGACCGCGTCGGCTGCGCCGCACGGAGGCCATCCGCTCACTCGTTCGCGAGACACGGCTCACGCCGGACTGCTTCATCTATCCACTGTTCATCGTCGAAGGCTCCGGTGTGCGGCGCGAAGTGCCTTCGATGCCTGGTGTGTTCCAGCTTTCAGTCGATCAGGCCGTTCAGGAGGCTGCTGGTGCGAAGGCGGACGGTGTCCCTGCCGTTCTGCTGTTTGGGTTGCCCGCCGGGAAGGACGCGTACGGATCCGCCGCGTCCGATCCCGACGCACCCGTACAGAGCGCCATTCGCGCATTGAAGCGCGAGGTCAAGGATCTCGTCGTCATCACCGACGTCTGCCTGTGCGAGTACACATCGCACGGCCACTGCGGCATCGTCGAGGGCAACGACATCGTCAACGACGTCACCGTGATGCACCTCGCGCAGGCGGCGTTGTCACATGCGGTTGCCGGCGCCGACATCGTCGCGCCATCGGACATGATGGACGGGCGCGTGGCCGCCATTCGGCGGACGCTCGACGAGCGCGGGTTCGATCAGACGGCGATCATGTCGTACGCCGCGAAGTACTGTTCCGGCTTCTACGGGCCGTTCCGCGAGGCAGCAGACTCGACGCCGCAGTTCGGCGACCGCCGCAGCCATCAACTCGATCCCGCCAACGTCGCCGAAGCGTTGCGTGAGGTTGAGATCGATATCGAGGAAGGCGCCGACATCATCCTCGTGAAGCCTGCTCTTCCCTACCTCGACGTTCTGACCAGGGTGAAGGAGCAATTCGGTCAGCCGACGGCGGCGTATCAGGTCAGCGGCGAGTACTCGATGTTGAAGGCCGCGGCGCAGAACGGCTGGCTGGATGAACAGCGCGTGATGTTCGAGACGCTGACCAGCATTCGCCGGGCCGGGGCGGACATGATCATCACTTACTACGCTCGCGAGGCGGCTCGAGCCCTCGCTCGTACGTAATCCAGAATGCAAGATGCAAGATGCAAGATGCAACCTGCACCCACAGTGCCATTTGCATTTTGAATCTTGCATTTTGACTCTTGCATTTTGAATTACATCGAGCATGAAAAAACCACTCAAGTCTCAGAAGTTCTTCTCGCGAGCAAGTCAGATACTCCCTGGCGGCGTCGACAGTCCGGTTCGCGCGTTTCAGGGAGTCGGCGGCACACCGCATTTCATTCGACGCGGCGCGGGCGCCATCATCGAAGACGTCGACGGTAATCGCTTCATCGACTATGTGATGTCGTGGGGCCCGCTCATACACGGCCATGCCCCGCGTCCGTTGATCAAGGCGATTACCGCAACGGCGAAGAAGGGCACGAGCTTCGGCGCGCCCAGCGCGCTCGAACACGAGCTTGGTGAAGCGGTGAGGACGCTCGTACCCTCGATGGCGCGAGTCCGGTTCGTCAGCTCCGGGACAGAAGCCACGATGAGTGCGATCCGTGTGGCGCGTGCCTTCACCGGGCGGGATCGCATCATCAAGTTCGAAGGCTGTTACCACGGACATGGGGACGCGTTTCTGGTCAAGGCCGGGTCCGGCGCCATGACGCTGGGCATTCCGACGAGCCCAGGCGTTCCCGCTGCCGTCGCCGCCGACACGCTGCTCGCGCGCTACAACGATCTCACGTCCGTCGATTCGCTGCTCGCCGCTCAGGGCGCGTCGATCGCGGCCATCATCATCGAGCCCATTGCGGGCAATATCGGCCTGGTTCCGCCCGTCGACGGGTTCCTTGCAGGACTGAGAGATCGCTGCCGCGAGCATGGAATCCTGCTGATCTTCGACGAGGTGATCTCGGGCTTCCGCGCATCTGCCGGTGGCGCGCAGCGTGTCTTCGGCATCGACCCCGATCTCACCTGCCTGGGCAAGATCATCGGCGGCGGTCTGCCCGTCGGCGCATACGGCGGTCGCGCCGACATCATGAGCAAAGTCGCGCCTGCCGGCCCCGTGTATCAGGCGGGTACGTTGTCCGGGAATCCTGTGGCGATGACGGCGGGGCTCTGGGCGCTGAAGAATCTTCGACCGACGCTCTACCGAAGCCTGGCCCGCCGCGGTGCTGCTCTCGCGGCGGGGCTCGCGGATGCTGCACGGGACGCCGGCGTGCCGCTGCAGGTCAACGCGTTCGGATCGCTCCTCACACCGTTCTTCACGTCGACGCCAGTGCGCGACTATCAGTCAGCACTTGCCGCCAACACCGGCGCCTACGCAACGTTCTTTCATGGGATGCTGAAGCGTGGTGTCTACCCACCGCCTTCGCAGTTCGAAGCGTGGTTCCTCTCCGCTGCCCACACCGACGCGCACATCAAGAAGACGATTGCGGCTGCGCGAGCGGCGATGAATGACGTCAGGAACTCGATCAGCGCCTGGTAGCCTGCGATTTCCTCAGTTACGCCACGGCATGAGGCGTTCGAGCCAACTGATTCGGGTGAGGTCGTTGTAGATAACGGTCACCATCAGCATCATCAGCACGACGAACCCAGCCAGCAGCATCTTCTCTTTGACCTGCATGCTGAAGTCGCGCCGCGCGATTCCCTCGAGCGCCATGATGAGAATGTGGCCTCCGTCGAGCACTGGCACCGGCATCAAATTCAAAATGCCGAGATTGATGCTCAACATGGCCATCAGAGACAGAAGTGCGATGAAGTCCTGCTGCGCCGCTTCACCTGAGAGCTGTGCGATTCCGACTGGCCCCTGCAGCTGGCGCACCGACGTCGCGCCCGTGAAGAGCCCTGCCAACGTCCGGAAGATCAGTCCAGACGACTTGATGTTCTGCTCGACGCTCATCTTGATGGCTTCGAGCGGCCCCGGCTTGAATGACTTCCTCGGATCCGAGATGTAGAGGCCGACCTTGGCACCGTCACCGCTGTCCTTCGGTGTGGCATGCAATTCGACGCGTTCGTTTCCTCGCTGAATCGTGAAGCGCGTCTCCTTCTCACCGATGCGTCCCACGAACTGCCTGAACTGTCCCGCCGTGACGACGCGCTCGCCGTTGATGGCGAGTACCACGTCGTGAGCCTTGAAACCCGCAGCCTCCGCTCTCTCGCCGGGGACAACCGAATCGACCACCGGATTGATGTCCGGCAGCACGCCGATGTTTCCAATCTCGTACTTGCCCTCACCAACCGGCCGAACCGTTGTCGAAACGGTGTTGCCATCGCGAAGCAGCGTGACGCCGACATCGCGATTGGGCTTTGTGCTGACCTCGATCAGCAGATCTTCCCAGGTCCTGACCTCTCGCCCCGCAACGGTCAGAATCCGGTCGTTGCGACGAATACCGCTCTGCGCGGCCGGTGAATCCGGAAGCACTGCGCCAACAACTGGAGGCTGATCGAGATAGGTGAAGACCTCGGCGCCCTGCGCGAGCACAAAGGCGAGCACGACCACGGCCAGGAGGATGTTCATCGCCGGCCCGGCGAACAGGATCTGGAAGCGCTGCCACTTGGTTTTCGAGAGGAACTCGTCGGGCTGGCCTGATCTTGGATCCTCGGGGTTCTCGCCCGCCATCTTGACGTAGCCGCCGAGCGGAATCGCGCTGACGCAGTATTCGGTATCCCCGCGCGTCACTTTGAGGATCTTCGGGCCAAAGCCGAGCGAGAACGTCAGCACGCGCACGCCATGGCGACGCGCGGCCAGGAAATGTCCCAGCTCGTGGACGAAGATCAGGACGCCGAGTACGAAGAGAAAGGCCAGTATCGTCGTCAACGGGCAGCAACCCTCAGATCGTTAATTCTAACTCGCCGGCTCGCTCGCGGGCGTAAGTCCGCGCCCAGCGATCGACCCTGTGCACGGTCTCCAAGGTTGAGACGCTCTCGACCGCGTGTCCGTTCATTGCCAGACGTATGACGACGGGAATTGATGAAAAGCCGAGCTTGCCGTCCAGAAACGCTTCGACCGCGACTTCGTTTGCAGCATTGAGCACAACCGGCAGGGTCCCTCCGGCCCTCAGTGCCCGATAGGCCAGCTCGAGACAGGGGAATCGCTCGGAGTCGGGCGTGAAGAACTCGAGTTGTCCTGCGCGGGCGAGATCGAGCGACGGCAGCGACCCCTCCCAGCGATCGGGATACGAGCAGGCGTACTGGATTGGCAAGCGCATGTCGGTCACACCGAGTTGCGCGATCACCGAACCGTCCGCCAGCTCCACGAGCGAGTGCACGATCGATTGCGGGTGAATGACAACGTCAATCTCGTCGGCAGTGACGTCGAACAGCCAGTGCGCCTCGATGACTTCGAGCCCCTTGTTCATCATCGTGGCGGAATCGATCGTGATCTTACGACCCATCTTCCACGTGGGATGCTTGAGCGCCTGCTCAGGGCTCACGCGCTCGAGCTCATCACGAGAGAAGCGACGGAACGGACCGCCTGATGCCGTAAGAATCAGCCGGCGGAGCTCACTTCGCCGACGGCCGTGAAGACACTGATGGACGGCGTTGTGTTCGCTGTCAATCGGGAGGATCGCCACACCTCTGCGGCGTGCGGCCTCCGTGACGAGCGCTCCCGCCATCACGAGGATCTCTTTGTTGGCGATGGCGATCGTCTTGCCCGCTTCGATAGCGGCAAGCACGGCTTCGAGGGCAGCCGTCCCGGCCGACGCGCAAATCACGATGTCGGCCTCGGGACATGTCGCAACGGCCATCAGCCCTTCTGCCCCGCCAACCATCGTCGCAGACGATCCCGCACCGCACGCGGCTCTGAGCCTGTCCACGGCTTCAGTGGTGGCTAGTGCCGCCACGCGTGGCCGATAGCGCTGCATCTGCTCGGCAAGAAGGTCCGCGTTGTCGCCTGCGGCAAGCGCGACGACAGACAGCCGCGACGCGTGCGCGTCGACAACCGCCAGCGCACTCTGACCAATCGATCCGGTCGAGCCGAGAATTGCCAGTCGTTTCACGAGATGTTTCGAACAAATAGATAGAACGGCGGAACGGCAAACAGGAGCGCGTCGATTCGATCGAGAACGCCACCGTGCCCCGGAATGAGCGACGAGCTGTCTTTCACACCGGCGGCGCGCTTCAACCGCGACTCGAACAAATCACCACAGATGCCGAGACCGACGACGAGAATGCCAAGAACGGCCAGCGGAGCATATCCGCTGAACGGAATCATCCGCGAGCCAGCCAGGACCATGAATGCTGTGCCAAAGATGAATCCACCAACTGCCCCCTCGATCGTCTTTTTTGGACTGATCGACGGCGCCAGGGGTCGTCGTCCGAACATGCGGCCCACGTCGTACTGCGACGAGTCGCTGACCACAATCGTGCCCAACAGCAGCAACGTCGCTCGCCAACTCTGAAGCGCCTGTATCGCGACCAGCATCCCGAGCGGCATGCCCACGTAGACCGCCCCAAACACTCCTGAAGCGGCGTGCGCGATCGAATGATTCGCCACGAGCACTTCGGCCGCCACCCACAACAGCGCCATCATCAGCAGCAACTGCGCTCCCGGCATCGTCACACCCGACGAGACCCAGCACAGCGCGACCGCAAGCACGACGGCTCGAATCGGCGTGTCCACGATTTCCAGATACTCGCGCGCAGCAAGCGCGGCGATGACACATGCCAGCACGCGCAAGGCGACGACGGGCAGCACCAGAATCGCCGCGAGCGCAACCGCCACGAGAGCGATCCCGCTGACCAAGCGGATCATGCCTGGCCTACAGACTCCCGTTCAGCGTCATTTAGCGCCGATGACAGCCGGCGAGCCGATGCCGCCGTATCGCCGCTCGCGTTTCTGATAGGCGAGCACCGCTTCGATGAGATGCCGTCTGCGGAAGTCCGGCCACAACGTGTCGGTGACGTAGATCTCGGAGTACGCGATCTGCCACAGCAGGTAGTTGCTGACGCGCATCTCCCCGCTCGTGCGAATCATCAGATCGGGATCTGGCTGACCGGCGGTGTAGAGAAAGCTGGCGAAGCGCTGTTCGTCGAGATCCTCCGGCCGCACACCTGACGCGATCGCCCGTCTGGCAGCATCGACAATCTCGGCTCTGCCACCGTAGTTCAGGGCGATGTTGAACAACATCCCTCGACTGCCGGCCGTGCGCTGAATCGCCGCGTGCAACTCGTCCTGGATATCCGGCGAGAGATCCTCCATCCGTCCGATCACGCGAAAGCGGATGTCGTTCTTCAGGAGCGTGTCGAGCTCGGATCGGAGGTACCGCTTCAGGAGTTGCATGAGCGTGCCCACCTCGGTGGCGGGACGCTTCCAGTTCTCCATCGAGAAGGCGTAGAGCGTCAGGACCTGTATGCCCAGGCGAGCCGCGGTCTCGACCGAATCGCGAACGGAGTCGATGCCGGCACGGTGCCCTTCCACGCGCGGAAGATGGCGCTGCGCGGCCCATCGCCCGTTACCGTCCATGATGATCGCCACATGGACCGGCAGGCGGTCGAACTGGATCTCACGGGCGAGCATCTGGTCCGGATGACCAGGCGGAATCCACGCCAGAAGATCGTCACGCGACACGGCTCACCCCCACGGCTCGCACCGGCGAGCAGCAGTGTAATTCCTCTCTTAACAACCAGTTAATGATAATCCACACAGACGAGAAACAGCCCGTGGGCAGGGGCGGTCGCCCCGGCCTCGGCGCGCGTTCGGGGCTCGAGCAGCGCGGCCACGTTTTCGGGTTCGCGCCAGCCACGACCGACCTCAACGAGCGTCCCGACGATGGCTCGTACCATGTGCCGAAGGAACCCATCTCCCGTCACTTCATACGCGAGCAGACCGCCAGTATCACGCCATATTGAGCGAGTAATCGTGCGGGTCGTCCCGCTGGTTTCACCACCTGCGCTCTGAAACGCGATGAAGTCGTGAGTACCAATCAGTGCCGTCGCCGCTCGCTGCATGGCGGCGAGGTCGAGCGGATCGGGAAGATGCCACTCGTGCGCGCGCGCGAACGGATCCGCGACGGGAGCGTTCCTGATTCGATACTGATACGTCTTCTGACGCGAGCTGAAGCGCGCGTGAAACGCTGGATCGGCGTCGACCACCGACAGCACACGAACATCGGACGGGAGCTGGGCGTTAAGCGCGCGCTGAAGGGTCGTCACGTCGTGATTGAAGCTCACCATTGCGCTTGCGACCTGACCGAGCGCATGCACACCGGCGTCGGTGCGCCCCGCGCCGTGAACCGTGACGCGCTCGCCCTCGAAGCGCGCGAGCGCGTCTTCGAGCAGGCCCTGCACTGAATCGCCCTCGGCCTGCCGTTGCCAGCCGACGAATCGAGTGCCGTCGTATGCGAGTGTCAGCTTCAGGGTGCGCATGCCCGCTAACGCCGGGTCCATAGAACAGGACCCGGCCTACCTAGGGCAGGCGTGTCCTGCTTTTCGGACCCGCCAGCTGCCTCAGGGACGAGAGCCCGGCTTGACGACCGGTTTGCCCTCGGCGCAGAGCGGGCAGCTCTCCGGCTGATACGTGGGCAGCGACACGGTCGCGAGCGCATGGTAGGGGACATCCAGATTCCGCTGGCCCCCACTGCGATCGATGATCGAGGCGGCGCCGACGACAGTTGCGCCCGCCGCTCGGGCGACATCGATCGTCTCGCGGGTTGACCCGCCAGTTGTCACAACATCTTCAACGACGAGGACGCGCTCCCCTGGCGCCAGCGAGAAGCCTCGCCGCAGACTCAGCTTCCCCTCTTGACGCTCGGCAAAGATCGCCCGGACGCCCAGGGCCCGACCGACCTCCTGGCCGATGACGATGCCCCCGAGGGCGGGTGAAAGCACGACCTGAGGGTTCAGATCTTTGATTTGTGCCGCAATCTCGGCACCACAGGCCTCGGCATCACGGGGATGCTGCAAGACCAACGCGCACTGCAGAAAGCCCGTACTGTGCAGTCCTGAGGTCAGTCGAAAGTGGCCTTCAAGCAGGGCACCCACCCGCCGAAACCGTTCTAGAACAGAATCAACACTGACTGGCGGCATTTCCGGCGAGTATACCTTTTGCACAGCCAGAACATCCGGCCCCGGCCGTTCGTCTTACAAGAGACTTACTCCACAGCTCGCTTGTGTTGGTCTTGTCGGCAACGTCGTTCCCATCGGGATCGGCCTGATTTTCGCCGCAGTCCTACGTTGATCGCCTCAACACAAGCGACTGTAGAGTAAACAAGGAAAGTGGAGTTGGCAGAGATGCGTACGATGGTCACTCGAGTAATTTTTGTAGCGGCATTCATGGCCGTTTTCGGAACGTCGGCGTCCGTTTTCGCACAGGCGTCACAGGCCGGCCAACCGTCGGCGACGCCCGCCCCGCAAACGAGACGGCTGACGGCTGACGAGGCGGTCCGCCTAGCGCTGGAAAACAACCTGGGTATCCGGGTCGCCCGTATCGATCCCCAGATTGAGGACCTGAACATCGTCAACGCGAAGACGGGCTGGACGCCCAACTTCAACACGACGTTCTCGACCAACAGCAACGATGCCCCGAACCAGAACTTCCTGGCGGGCGCACAAGGCACGATCACGAGCAGCGACCAGGTCCTCAGCAACATCGGCGTGACACAGACGCTGCCGTGGGGTGGCAGCTACGATGTCGGCTGGGACAGCTCGCGCTTCAACTCCAACAGCTCGTTCTCGACGTTCTCTCCGCAGCTTCGATCGACGCTCGCGCTGAACTACACGCAACCGCTGCTGCGCAACTGGAAGATCGACAACACGCGGCAACAGGTGCTCATCACGTCGAAGAACCGCGAGATCTCTGACGTCAGCGTGCGACAGACAGTCGCAACAACGACGCGGACAGTCCGGAACGCGTTCTGGGACCTCGCGTACGCGATTGCATCGCTCGGCGTGCAGCGGCAATCGCTGGACCTCGCGAACGAGTCGCTCCGCGATACACGCGCGCGGGTGGAAATCGGCACGACGCCTCCAATCGACATCGTCGAGGCCGAAGCAGAAGTCGCACGTCGCCAGGAGGCGGTCATCGTCGCGGAAGGCAATATCGGCGACGCCGAAGATGCGCTGCGCACCCTGGTCTTCGATCCCAGCGCGCCAGACTTCTGGACGATGAAGATCGAACCTTCCGACCTGCCTCCGTTCGCTCCGACGACCGTAGACGTCGACGCCGCCGTGAAGAACGCGCTGAGCCGGCGAACGGACCTCCTGCAGTCGCGCAAGTCGATCGAGGCAGACGACATCAACATCCGCTTCTACCGAAACCAGAGGCTGCCGGACGTGAACGCGTCTCTGAACTACGGCCTGCAGGGACTCGGTGGAACACAGCTCCAGCGCGGGCTCGGCCCATTCGGACCGGGGACGGGCGACATCCTCGGCAGCTCGCAACGCGGCTTCAACAACGTGATCGGCGACCTTTTTCAGAATCAATATCCAAACTGGACGGCGCAGCTGAACATCCAGTATCCGATCGGCACGAGTTCGGCCGACGCAAACCTGGCGCGGGTGCAGCTGGAAAAGACTCAGGCGCAGACTCGTATTCGCGAGCAGGAGCTGCAGATCGCCACGCAGGTTCGCGTCGCCGCCCGCGAGGTGCAGACGAACCAGCAGCGAGTCGAAAGCTCACGTTCGGCACGCCAGCTCGCCGAACGTCGGCTCGAGGCCGAACAGCGCAAGTTCGAAGCAGGCACATCCACCAGCTTCCTCGTGTTCCAGGCCCAGCGCGATCTCTCGCAGGCGCGCAACGTGGAGCTGCAGAACGTGTTGAATTTCCACCGCTCCATCGTCGATCTGGAGACGGTGCAGGAGGCACCTTTGCAGGGCGGCGGGGCGGCTGTGCGATAACATCAGCCCCGTGCCGCGTGTCACGGTCACCATCATCACGCTCAACGAAGCCGCACACATCGCTGACGCCATCGACAGCGCTGCCTGGGCCGACGAGGTCATCGTCGTCGACTCTGGCAGCGTGGACGACACGCTCGCCATCGCCCGCGCCAGGGGCGCCCGCGCCGAGACCCGGTCGTGGACCGGTTACGTCGATCAGAAGAACTTCGCGGCTGGTCTCTCCAGCAACGACTGGATCTTTTCGCTCGACGCGGATGAACGCATTCCTGCTGCCCTCGCGTCAGAGGTTCGCAACCTTCTTTTCACAGAACCGCCGCACGGCGGCTATCGGATCCCGCGCGTTACGCATCATCTCGGCCGGTGGATCAGGACGACGGACTTCTATCCTGACTACCAGACGCGGTTGTACGACCGGCGACGGGCGAAATGGCATGGCCGCCACGTCCACGAATCGGTCAGGGTCGATGGGCCGTCCGGTCAACTCACGAAGGAGCTTGAGCACTACTCGTATCGCAACCTGAGCGACCATCTCGACCGCATCAACGCCTACTCCACGCTGGCCGCGCGGCAGATGTACGAAAGCGGCCGGCGCGCCAATGCCCTTCATCTCCTGTTTCATCCGCCTGCTGCGTTTCTACGGAACTACCTCCTGCGGCGAGGCTTCCTCGATGGCACGGTCGGCTTGACACTCTCGATCGTCAACGCCTATTCGGTCTTCCTGAAGTTCGCGAAGCTCTGGGAACTGCAGCGGTGTTCTCGCTCCACATAGACACTGCTCGTACCTGGCGTGGCGGTCAGGGCCAGGTGATGCACACCGTCATGGGCCTGCGCGCGCGCCGGCAACGTGCGGCGCTGGCGGCGCACCCCGAGGGCGAGCTCTATCGCCGGATGTCCGAGGGTACCGACCTCATCCCGTTGGCGCCGCGCAACGAGATCGACCTTGCAGCAGCCTGGCGCCTGTCCCGTGTCCTCAAGCAACTCCGGCCGGACATCATTCACGCACACGATCCGCACGGTGTCGCGATGGCGGCGACGGCGTTGTCAATCGCGTCCCCCACACCAGAACCGCCGCTCGTCGCGTCGAGACGTATCGAGTTCCGGATCGCGCACAACTCGTTTTCGAGATGGAAGTACGACCGCGTCGCCTGCTTCATCGCGATCAGCGAGGCGGTCCGAGAGCGGCTCATCACGGACGGTATCCCGCGACAGAAGACCACTGTCGTCCACGAAGGCGTTGACGTCGAGCGTATCGTCCGACTTCCCACAGCCAACGTCCACGCCGCGTTGTTCCTGCCGACCCATGCGCCAGTTGTCGGAAACATCGGCGCGCTCGTCGCGCAGAAGGGCCAGCATCATCTCGTCGACGCTGCGGCAATCGTGGTTCGCGCGGTCCCAGACGCACGCTTCGTGATTCTTGGCGAGGGCGAACTGCGGCCGTCACTCGAAGAGCAGATCAAGCGCAAGCATCTCGAGCGGCACGTCTTCCTGGCCGGCTTCCGGCCTGATGTGTTGGAGCTCCTGAAGGGAATCGATTTGTTTGCGCTGAGCTCGCTGCAGGAAGGGTTGTGTACGTCGCTCGTGGATGCGATGGCCGCATCAAAGGCAGCGGTGGCGACACGCGTGGGCGGCGTGCCCGAGGTCGTGGCAGAGAGAGAGACCGGTCTTCTCGTTCCTCCTCGCGATCACGAAGCCCTCGCCGACGGCATCATCGCGCTCTTGAAGGACAAGGCGCGGAGAACGAGCATGGGAGAGGCAGGACTCAAGCGCGCGCGTAAGCTGTTCACCGTCGACCACATGGTCGAGGGCACGATGGCGACCTATGAACGGCTCCTCAGCGTGAAGATGGTTTGACCTTCCCTTTGACCTTCGGGGTCACACAAGCCGCGCAGCGGGCACTGCGCGCTGCCCTGCGGCTTCAGAAAGCCACAGGCGTTCATCATGCCGACGTGGCACAAGGCGAAATCGAAGCGAACAGGATCACGCGAGTCAAAAGCGCGGAGCGCATCTGTGACGTCGAGCGCCATCTTCCATCCCGGGCTGGTGTAACGCGTCAGCTTCAGGCATCGGCCCAGACGGATGACGTGCGTATCGAGCGGCACGATCAACCGCGCAGGCGAGACCTTCGACCAGACACCGAGGTCGATCTCGTCGCGTCGAACCATCCATCGCAAGAACAGGTTGAGCCGCTTGCAGGCGCTGCCTGCTGATGGCCGCGGAAAGAAGTAAGCAACGCCACGCTGGCGGGGTACTCGTCGTCCGTAGGCGGCGCGCAAGTCGGTGGCCAGAGCGCGTGTTGAAAACGAGTCGAGCGCAGGCCCGACGTGTGGCGACGTCGCGTCATCTCCCTCGACGAAAAACGCTTCGATCGAGCCTGACTCGATGAGCATCCGCTGCAGGACGAGGAGCAGCGCGATCAGGTCACGTCCGGAGATCCATCGATGGACCAGCGGCTCGAGTCGCGATCGTTCGCGAACGGGATCGAAGTTGCGCACGAACCGCGCCGGATGTGGGCCCGTCACCGCCAGCAGTGACTCGATCGACTGCAGCACGCTGGCCACGCGGCCAAACGCCAGGGCAGCCGCGCAGAAGCCGACCACCTCCCTGTCCGCTGGTGACGCAAATCGCCTGACGATGTGCACAGGATCGGTGGCAGAGGTGACGTGATCGAACGAGCGATACAAATCGTCGAGCCGTTCTCCTGCGCTTGCGGGCGTTTTGCGGTCTGCCGCGAGCGTCATGTCTTCCCCGCCGCGACCCGCTCGAGACTGTCGCCGGTCAGGCGACAGAGCTTCCACTCCTTCATCACACGTGCGCCCATGCGCTCATAGAAGCGCAGCGCCGGCTCGTTCCAATCAAGGACGGTCCATTCCATACGTCCGCATCCACGCTCGACCGCGAGCGCCGCGAGGTGATTCAGCAGCCGTTGGCCAATGCCGCGGCCGCGCCACTCGGGCCTGACAAATAAGTCCTCGAGATAGAGCCCCGGCCGTCCGAGAAACGTCGAGAAGTTGTGGAAGAACAGTGCGAACCCGACGACCGTCGTATCGACATACGCCAGGACGACCTCGGCAGCGGGACGCTCGCCAAAGAGCCATTTGCTCAATCCGTCTTCGGTCGCGACGATCTCGTGAGACAGCCGCTCGTACTCTCCGAGCCCCCGGATCAAGTCGAGGATGATTGGGATGTCCTCAGGACGTGCAGGCGCGATGTGGACGTCGGTCATGGCCCTAGAACGTCGTCACTGGCATGCCGGCGGCGCAGAGAGGGCACACGCCAGCGGGATAGTTCTCCGGTGCTTTGTACTCCGCCAGCGCAACGTTTGGCACGTCGAGATCAACGACGGCCTCGAGGCGATCGCAGATCTCGGCGGTGGCCAGCAGCGTACCCCCTGCAGCGCGCAGCGCCGCCGCGCAGCGAGACAGCGTGTGGCCGGTGTTGCGAACGTCGTCCACCAGCAACACGCTCTTGCCTTTGATCTGCTGCTGATAGAAGCGGCTCAGCGAATAGTTGCCGGCCACGTCACCGTTCAGTGGAGCGAACAGCGTTGGTGGCCGGGTGATGTCGCGACGGCTGTCGAGCAGGCCAGCAATCGTATGGGCGAGAAGCGCGCCGCCCGTCGCGGGTCCCGCCACGACCTCAGTCGCTTCGAGGATCGAGCCCGGCAGCACGTCGATCAGGTCCTGCGTGAAGCGCCAGATCGTCGAGGGCTGTCTGAAAAGCTGGTGTGGATTCAGATAGACACGGCCGTGGTAGCCGTTACCGAAATCGAAGTGCCCGTCCAGCATCAGCACTTCGTAGCGTTGAAGATCCTTGAGCGCCTTCTGGCGAATCTGGTCCTGTCGTGTAAGGGGGTCGGGGGTCATTTAAAGAGGACACCTATGGGTCAGCAACGGTCGAGAACTGTCTCCTTCAAATGACCCCCGACCCCATTTCAGGATTCACGTATACCGTGCGGCCGTGGATGATGGTCGCGGCCACTCCTCCACGCAGTTCCCATCCGTCGAATGGCGTGTTCTTCGATCGCGATCGCAGCTGCGACGCGCGGATACGGACCTTGAGATCCGGAGCGAGAATCGTGATATCCGCGGGGCTGCCCGGTGAGAGCGACCCGCCAGGTACGCGAAGGATGCGCGCCGGAGCCGTCGAGAGCAGTTCGACGAGTCGCGGCAGTCGAATCAAACCCGAATGCACCAGCCGATCGAGCGAGAGCGGCACGGCCGTCTCGAGGCCGACGATGCCGAAGGGCGCGCGATCGAATTCCACCTTCTTCTCGTCGTAGTGGTGCGGGGCGTGATCGGTCGCAATCACGTCAACCGTGCCGTCGACGATACCGGCCAGCATCGCGTCGCGATCCGCGGCTTCGCGCAGCGGCGGGTTCATCTTCGTGTTGGTGTCGTACGGAATCGGCGACCCGAGCGCTTCGTCAGTCAACGTAAAATGGTGGGGCGCGACCTCGCACGTCACGCGCACTCCGGCGTCCTTGCCATTCCGCACGGCCCGGATGGATGCCCGGGCGCTCATGTGCGCCACATGAAACGCGGAGCCAGTCAGTTCTGACAACAGCACGCCGCGCTCGACGCCCAAGGCCTCCGCTGCGCCCGGAATGCCTCGCAACCCGAGCGACGCGGCGTGGAACCCTTCGTGCGCCACTCCGTCGCCCTTGAGCGAGGGGTCCTCGCAGTGGTCGATGACCGGCATCCCGAACATCCCCGCATATTCGAGCGCCCGTCGCATCAGTAACGCCGTCGCGACCGGATGCCCGTCGTCGGTAATCGCCACGCAGCCCGCCTGCTTCAGTTCGGCGATGTCCGCGAGCAGTTCACCCTTCGAGCCCTTCGAAACGGCTCCAATCGGATAGACGTGCGCGAGCTTCGCCTCAGCGGCCTTGGCAAGAATGAGCAAGGTGACGTTGGCGTTGTCGTTTACGGGTGTGGTGTTCGGCATGCACGCAACTGCCGTGAATCCACCTGCGACCGCAGACGCGACACCACTCGCAACCGTTTCCTTGTGCTCCTGCCCCGGCTCGCGCAGGTGCACGTGCATGTCGATCAGGCCAGGACACACCACCAGACCGGACGGGATCTCCGCCACGGTCGCCCCGTCGACCGGCAGATCGCGTCCGACACGAGCGATACGACCGTCCTCGATGAGGACGTCGTGCACGCCATCAATCCCGTTCGCGGGATCGACGACTCGCCCGCCCTTAAGCAGCCTCTTCATGTTCCACCCCGCCGGCGAGGAGATACAGGACTGCCATGCGCACGGCAACACCGTTGGCAACCTGGTCGAGGATGACCGAATAGGGACCGTCGGCAACTTCCGACGCGATCTCCACACCGCGGTTCATCGGACCCGGGTGCATGATCATCACGTCAGACTTCGCCAGGAGCATCCGCTCCTCGGTCATGCCGAACACCCGGAAGTACTCGCGAAGCGACGGAAAGTACGCGCCTTCCATGCGTTCGAGTTGAATCCGCAGCAGCATGATGACGTCGGCATCCCGCACCGCGTCTTCAACGATGCTCGTCGCGGTCACGCCGAAGCGGCGGACGTCAGTCGGGATCAGGGTTGGAGGTCCGCAGACCCAGACGTCGGCGCCAAGCTTGGTCAACAAGTGAATGTTCGACCGGAGGACCCTGCTGTGCAGCAGGTCGCCGACGATCGCGATCTTGAGTCCGGCCAGCTTCTTCTTGCGCTCGCGAATCGTGAAGGCATCGAGCAGCGCCTGCGTCGGATGCTCGTGCATGCCGTCTCCGGCATTGATGATGGCGGAGCGGCAGACGCGCGACAGGAAGTGGCACGCACCCGACGAGGCGTGCCGCAGCACGATCATGTCGGGCGACATCGCTTCCAGGTTGAGCGCGGTGTCTGCCAGCGTCTCGCCCTTGACGACGCTCGACGTGCCGATGGCGATGTTGAGCGTATCGGCGCTGAGGCGCTTCTCGGCAATCTCGAACGAGGTCCGTGTGCGCGTACTCGGCTCGTAGAACAGATTGACGACGGTTTTCCCTCGCAGTGCCGGCACTTTCTTGATCGGCCTGGTGCCCACTTCCTTCATGGCCTCGGCAGTGTCCAGGATGAGCTCGATCTCCTCGGGACTCAGCTCTGCGATGCCGAGCAGGTCCTTCCGCCGGAGGGCAGTGACCGCCTGTTTCTGATCGACTTCCTGGCTGGTCGTGCTCATGCCCCACCTCCAGTTTCCAGAACGACCTCGTCCTCGCCGTCAATTTCAATCAAGCGCACCTGCACGCTTTCCTCGGGCGCGGTCGGCAAATTCTTCCCCACGTAATCCGCCTTGATCGGCAGCTCGCGATGGCCGCGGTCAACCAGCACGATGAGCTGAATCGCTTTCGGCCGACCGTAGTCGATCAGCGCATCCAGCGCCGCGCGCGTCGTCCGGCCTGTATACAGCACGTCGTCGACGAGCAGGATCTTCCGGTTGTCGATCGAGAACTGGATATCCGTCTTGCGAACGAGCGGCTGCGGCCCGACGGCGTGACGCATCGTGTCGTCGCGATATAGCGTGATGTCGAGCGAACCGGTCGGAATCTCCTGGCCGGTGATTTCGCGAAGCGTCCGCGCGATACGCCGCGCGATCGGTACGCCGCGAGTGCGAACTCCAACGAGCGCAATGTCGTCGATGCCCTTGTTGCGCTCGACGATCTCGTGCGCAATTCGAGTCAGCGTACGACCGATGCGATCCGCATCCATTACAACAGGCATGCGGAGCTCCTGCGAGAAGTTGTGCGTGTGACGTGAAAGGCGGGCCTTCGCATGTTCACCTCTTCGCGGACTCTCTGGACCGCGTTTAAAGAAGCAACCGGATTATATCGCAGGTTCAGTGCACCCGTGAATCGGCCTGGGCGCCGTACGTAGGAATGAACGTGATTGTTCGCTGTGCGTTGAAGGGTTGCGTAAAGAGATCGGTGCGCGCGAACCCATCCATGTCGCGCGCCACAGGCAAACCGAGGAAGTACAGCAGGGTGGGCGCCACATCGACGACCGCGCCGCGGCTTTGACGACCCGCCACTATCGGCGAACCGTACGCCAGCAGAAACCCGTCCGGCCCTCGTTCGTGGCTGCCGCTGAACTTCGGGTCACCGGCCAGGCGCTCGAGAACGCGTTTGCCGACCGTGAGCGGTTCCATCCCGAAGCCTGAGACAACCATCAGAACGTCTCCCTCGCCCAACGACGCAATCGCTTCGCCCACGAGCGAGTCGACGTAGGCGTAGTAGTCGTCGAGCACGCGGCCAAAGCGGCGGCGTTCGTCTTCCGTCACGTCGCCGAACGCCTCCGGCCTTGCGTATCGCAGGTAGTAGTGACCGACCGCGTCGAGTCCCGCATAGCGGATGGCCAACAACTGCACGTCTTCGGCCGCCACCAGTTGCTGCGCGAGCCGATGATGCAGGCGATCGGCCTCGACGGTGGAACCACTCTCACCGGTCCAGGGAAGGAGATCGAGCCGCACGCGCAATTCACCATCCGGTTGTTCCTCCGCGAGGACCTGGCGAGCCACATCGTCCAATCGGGCCGGCGAGACAGCCGCCTCGCCGTCGAGCGCGACAACACGATCGGCGCGGCGATGGAAACGGTCACTGACGATGAAGCCGCTGGCCTGGGTGGCGGGATGTGTCAGAGGCAGGCCAATGAGGCCGGTTCGCACGCCGTATCCGGCAGCGATGCGCCACAGCGGCTGCGTCCCAATGCTCGCAGAGGAATAGGGCTCCTCGACGAGCAACCCGAAGCGAACGAGCGCCTGCGAGAACACGTAGTCCGGCAGGACCTCCAGTTCGGCGTCGCCGTTGAAAGGCCTGTAGCGGGACGACCCACGCACGCCATGCCGTGATGGCCACATCCCCGTCATGATGGAGGCCCAGACAGGTTCCGGCTGCGTTGGCCGTGTCGTCGCCAGGTGTATCGAGGCGCCGGCATCGAGCATGCGACCGAAGTTCGGGAGTCGACCCGCTGCGACCGCAGGCGAGATCACGTCGAGCGATGCGCCGTCGAGACACAACAGCACGACACGGGGACGCTCCGCGGGGAGCGCCGTCACCGTCGCCGGCGCCTGCGCAAACATCAACCGGCCGACGCCGACTCCGCGAATCCAGAGCGGACCCACGATGGACAGGATGGTCGCGACCGTAAAGAGAATGCCGACGACGGTCCGCCGTCGTTGATCGGGGGCATTCTGCGCGAGGCCAAGCACGAGAAACACGAACGCCGCGATCGCAAAGACGACGACCGCTTGTCCGAGCAGCGGCAGCGCGCGCGGGTCGAGCGCCGTACGGAGGCCGGAGGCGTGCAGCCAGGTGATCACGGCGGCCGTGCCGCTCAGGACCGCCGCGCTCCATGTGAGCAGACGCAGGCTTATCCACCCTGGCGGCGAGGGCTCGACCATCACAATCCGGCGAAGGACGTACAGCGCATACGACACGACCGTGATGTGGAGGCCGTAGGACAACACAATCACCGTCAGCAGCGGACCGGCCGCGCGTAGAGGAACCGCGGGATTCAGCAGCAGAAGCAGCAGCGTGAAGTAGGCGGCCGCCAGCAACCCCGCAAACGCGGAGTTGCTCAGCATCCGGAGGTAACGCATGGCAGTAGGCGGTAAGCAGTAGGCAGTTTAGGCGCGCCAACGAACTGCTCGCTGCATACTGCCTACCGCATACTACAGGTATACTCCGATCAATGCCCCTCGATGTCGAGGCCAGGGTCATTCAGAACACGCGCCTCTCGCCCGATTACAACGTCATCACACTCGCCGCTCCCGAAATAGCCGCTGCGACCAAGCCGGGTCAGTTCGTCATGGTGAGGCCGGGCCACGGGAGCGATCCACTGCTGCGCAGACCGTTCTCGGTCTTCGAGATCATTCGTTCGGGCGACCGCATCGAAGGACTCTCGCTCCTCAGCAAACGCATCGGCGCGACGACGCGACTGCTGTACGACGCGGTGTACGGCGACGTCGTCTCGTGCCTCGGACCACTCGGTCGCCCGTTCGAGCCGGTGTCACCTCCGACCGAAGCGTGGATGGTGGCTGGTGGAGTCGGGCTCGCGCCCTTCGCCACGCTGACGGAAGCCCTGCAGGAACGCGGCACGAAGACCACGCTGTTCTACGGCGCACGAACGGGACCCGAACTGTTCTACCTGGACTGGTTCTCGTCGCGCGGCGTACGCGTCGTGCTCAGCACGGAGGACGGGTCCACCGGCGAGCGCGGCAGGGTCACCGGACCACTCGAGCAGGCCCTCCGGCAGAACAACGCCGAGACCATGATTTACGCGTGCGGTCCCGAGAAGATGCTCGAAGCGGTCTCACGCGTCGCGGGGTCGTTCAAGACGCCCGCACAAGTATCGGTGGAGCGGGTGATGGGTTGCGGGATGGGCGGCTGTTACAGCTGCGTCATCCCGGTTCGTGAGCAGGGCGGCGGTCACCACTTCGTCCGCTCGTGTCTGGCCGGTCCCGTGTTCACGGCGGCCGATCTCGTCTGGGATCATGACTGACATCGATCTCTCCGTTGACATCGGAGGCCTGAGGCTCTCGAATCCGCTGATTGCCGCGAGCGGTTGCTACGGTTACGGTGTCGAGTACGCCGATGCGGTGGACCTGTCTACGCTGGGCGCGATTGCGTCGAAAGGCCTCTTCCTCAAACCCCGCGAAGGGCATCCGCCGCCGCGAATTGTCGAGACACCGTCCGGCATGCTCAACGCCATTGGCCTGCAGGGCATCGGCGTGCATCGCTACATCGCCGAAAAGCTGCCCGAGCTTCGGCGACTCGGCGCAACAAACATCATCAACATCTGCGGCAGCACACTCGATGAGTACGTCGAGCTCGCGCGAATTCTCTCGGATGCCGAGGGCGTACACGCACTCGAAATCAACATCTCCTGCCCGAATATCAAGGAAGGCGGGATCACGTTTGGTTGCAGCCTGCACGGCACGTTCGACGTCGTCAGCGCCATCAAGAAGGTGACGCACCTGCCGGTCATTCCGAAGCTGACGCCGAATGTGACCGACGTCGCCTCGATTGCCAAGGCTGCCGAGGATGCCGGCGCAGACGCCGTGTCGCTCGTAAACACCTTCCTCGCGATGGCGATCGATGTCGAGACACGCCGGCCGAAGCTGTCGAACATCGTCGGTGGGTTGAGCGGACCAGCCATCCGCCCAATCGCGGTGCGCATGGTCTACGAATGCCGCAAGATGGTGAAGATCCCCATCATCGGCATGGGCGGCATCGCGAGCGCCGTTGACGCACTCGAGTTCATCATCGCCGGGGCGACGGCAGTGCAAGTCGGCACGGCGAACTTCGTCGACCCCTTCATCTGGTCGAAGCTGACGACAGGCATCGCCGACTACATGCGGCGGCACAGTGTGCGCAGCATTTCGGATCTGGTTGGCAGCATCGACACCAGCACCAGGGAGAAAGAGTGGGTCAGCTCCTAGTCGCGCTCGACGTCGAGTCGGGCGCCCGCGCGCTCGAACTCGCAACGACACTTCATGGCCTGGTAGACGGCGTCAAGATCGGCAGCCGACTCTTCACGCTCGAAGGACCCGCGCTCGTTCGTCGCCTCGCCGACCAGGGCACGCACGTCTTCCTCGACTTGAAATTTCACGACATCCCCAACACCGTTGCTCAAGCAGTCGAGGCCGCCGTGACCACGGGGGCCTGGATGATCAACGTTCACGCGTCGGGCGGAGTAGCGATGATGCAGGCAGCGGCACAGGCCGCGACCGACACCGCCTCGCGACTGGGACGTCCTGCGCCGCTCGTGATCGCCGTGACTGTGTTGACCAGCATGGACGAGGACACTCTGCGCGCCTGCGGCGTCGAGCGTCCGCTCTTCGATCACGTCGTTGCGCTGGCACGAATGGCGCGGCAGGCTGGCCTCGATGGAGTCGTGGCCTCACCGCAGGAGACCGCGGCAATCAGGGCCGCTTGCGGACCCGACTTTGCCATCGTCACACCAGGAATCAGAGGAGCGTCGGCCGGCACCGAGAAGAACGATCAGGCCCGGACGATGGGACCTGGTGAGGCGGTCAAGGCTGGTGCGAGTTATCTGGTGGTCGGCCGCCCCATCATAGGAGCGGCCGATCCACGCCTCGCGGCGCGAGGCATCGTGGACGAAATCGCGCTGGCTACTTCGCCGAGATGATGAAGTGACCGCGGCGGTTGCGTGCGAAACAGCCTTCGGTCTCTTCCGTGCAGAGCGGTGATTCCTCGCCCTTGCTGATCACGACCATGCGTTCGGCAGCGATGCCGAGACCGGTCAGGTAATCCTTCACCGCGTTACCGCGACGCTCACCCAGTGCGAGGTTGTACTCACCGGTGCCCCGCGAATCGGCGTGCCCCTCGACAGTCACGCGGACCGCCGTCCACCGGCGCATGAAATCCGCGTTCTTCTGCAGAATCGCGCGCTGGTCGTCACGAATGAGCGACATGTCGTAGTCGAACGACACGTCCAGGAGCGGCCTCTCTGCGTTCAGCTCATCGAGCGACTTGCGGGAGAAGATCTCTTCCTCGGTCAGCGCTCTCGGTGGTGCCGGCGCAGGCGCAGCCGCCGGTGGGGGGGGCGGAGGTGGTGGCGGCGGTGCTGCCGGAACCGCAGGTGGTGCAGGCGGCGGCGGTGGTGGCGGCGGTATCTTCTTGGCACAAGCCGTCACGGTCAACGTGACCAACAAGACGATTGTCGTCAGCCAGACGCACCGGCGCAGATTCATCGGCACTCCCTATGTTGGGGGTCTTCGTTTCAAAAATTCTGGTCGAGCTTAGCGTCCGACCGATCCCGTGTCAATGAATGTCGGCACGAATGGCCGAAGACTTGAGGGGAGACCCGGTCGTTAGATCGGATCGAGACGCACACCTTCGTTCAGGCTGCCCATGCGATAGCCCTGAAGATCGATCGTGACGTGCTGATATCCGATCGCACGGAGCTCGCGCACGATGCGTCCGCGGATCTCGGATTCGAGGGCACGAGGGAGCTCGTCGGCTGCGATCTCCAGCCGCGCGAGGATCGACGGAGATCCCGTTCCCGAGGCAGCGAGCTCGTGATGACGGACGCGGCACACGCGAAAACCCATCGACCGCAACACGTCCTCGGCGCGCTCGATCGCACGCAGCTTCTCGGTCGTGACTTCGGAGTGATAGGGAATGCGCGATGACAGACACGCAGACGCAGGCTCGTCCCAGGTGCGCAGACCTGCACGACGGGAAAGCTCGCGAATCTCCGCTTTCGTGAGCCCTGCTTCGTCCAGTGGACTCCGGACACCGAACTCGCGGGCTGCCTGGCGGCCAGGCCTGTAGTCGCCGCGGTCATCGGCATTGCTGCCATCGGCCACGAAGGCAATTCCGCGATCGGTCGCGATACCCGTGAGCGACGTGTAGAGCTCGTGCTTGCAGTAGTAGCAGCGATTCGTCGGATTCGCACGGTACTCGGCGCGATCGAGCTCGGAGGTCTTGATGATCTCGTGGCGCAGACCCGCCTCCTGTGCCACGGTCAGGGCAAGCTGGCGATGCCGGTCTGGATAGCTGGGGCTGTCGGCCGTCACGCAGAGGGCGGATTGCCCAAGAACGCTCGTGGCTGCCCATGCAAGGTAGGCACTGTCCGCGCCACCACTGAAGGCGACGACTACCGACTCATAGCTGGCGAGCAACTCCCGCAGGCGTGCTTCTTTGGCGTCGAGCGCCTCTGAGGGCGACACCGCGACTGACTCGCCGGGATCACTCGTCGAAATCCTCCTCGTCTTCTTCATCGTCGTCATCGAGGTCGTCGTCATCGTCGTCGTCGTCTTCCTCGTCCTCTTCCTCCTCGAGGTCATCGTCGTCGATGTCTTCGTCGTCTTCGTCGGCGACATCGAGTTCGTCGGAGCCCGTCAGGACGAGGCTCTTGCCGCACTCCGGACAACTCAGGCGGTCGCCATCCTCGAGGTCCTCGGTGTCAATCTCGTCGAATTCGCACTCAGGGCAGGTCGCCATACGGGCTCCATCAGTCGAACGGCCGCTCGAAAATATCCGGGATGCCGAGGGTCGCGAGCGGATTTGGCCCCATCCCGGCAAGACTTCGAATTATATCGAGCCCCCCCGGATTTGGGCAATGAACCCTACCGATGATGCTGCTGATTACCGATAGAACTTTCGATGACCGCCGAAACCTTGGTCGCCGGGCGAACCGTGTTGGTCGCCGACGATACCGCGTTCGTGCGCGATCGGTTCAAGGCAGCCATCGAAGCTGCCGGTCACAGTGCTGTTACCGCTCAAACGGGCCAGGAGCTGCTCGCGCAGGTCCGCGCCAATGCCGCTCGAATCGACCTGATCGTCCTCGATCTGCGGCTCCCACAAGGCAACGGCGTCACACTTCTGCAAGCCCTTCGAAAGCTCGACCATCGAGCACGCATCGTCATCTTCAGTGGAACGATTGCCAGCGCTGACGAGGTGCGACAACTCGAGAGCCTGGGAGTCGTAGGTTACATCAACGAATACACCGCCGTGCAGCACATCCTGCCCTCTCTGCTGCCACACCTGTTTCCTGATGCGACGAACCGGCGCTCGAGCCCCCGCGTCTCGCTTGGCATTCCTGTGGCCTATCGCTTCGGCAACACGATCGCGGCAGCGCTCACAATCAACATCAGCCATGGCGGGCTCGCCATT
The DNA here is from genome assembly GCA_963772955.1 of uncultured Acidobacteriota bacterium. Lineage (GTDB taxonomy): Bacteria > Acidobacteriota > Vicinamibacteria > Vicinamibacterales > UBA2999 > Gp6-AA40. The sequence continues at coordinate 80,134 of CAVYZF010000017.1, forward strand.
CGAACGACCAGTCCGCTCACAGTGGACACGACCGTGCGCGTTCGATTCCGTTTGCCAGCGGGCAAGAACGAGATCGACGCCGAGGGCCGTGTGAGCTGGGCCGATCGCCGCCTTGGAATGGGCGTGCAGTTCACAAAGATCGGAAAGATGGACCAGGCTGAGATCGACGAGTACGTCCAGTCCCACTTCTTCTCGAATCGCAAGGCATAGCGCGCACGTCTCAGCGAGCGCGCAACAGTCGCAAGGCGTTGGCCACCACGATGACGGACGCGCCCGTGTCGGCCAGCACAGCCATCCACAACGTCGCCGACCCCGTGATCGCCATCACCAGAAAGATGGCCTTGAGCGCCAACGACACCACGAGATTGGTCTTGATGTTGCGGACTGTCGCGCGAGCCAGGCGCAGCGCATAGGGGAGCTTCAACAACTCCCCTGACATGAGCGCGACATCGGCGGTCTCGAGCGCCGCGTCAGACGCGGCCGCGCCCATGGCAACGCCGACATCGGCGGCCGCCAGGGCTGGCGCGTCGTTCACTCCGTCACCGACCATGAGTACCGCCCCGTCCGATCGCATCGCGAGGATCCGTGCGTGTTTCTCGTCCGGCATCAGCCCGTGGTGATTTTCATCGAGCGCCAGGCTCTCAGCGACGGCGCGCGCGGTCACGGCATGGTCTCCGGTCACCATCGCCACACGACGAACGCCGTTCGACCGCAACATCTCGATCGTCTCGCGAGCCGTGTCGCGCAACGGATCGGCCACGCCTATGAGCCCGAGCATCCGTCCGTCAACCGCGACGCAGACGACCGTGGCACCCCGTCGCCTCAGCGTCTCGATCGCGTCAAGCGGGACCTCGATGCCGCGCGACGCGAGGAGCGCATCGTTACCGACAATCACGTGCCGATCGTCCACGTTCGCCTCGGCCCCGCGTCCGGGTGTCGACATGAAACCGTGCACCGCCGGCACATCCAGATCGAGCTCACGTGCTCGATTCATGATCGCCCGTGCAAGCGCGTGCTCGGACCTGGCTTCGACCGCAGCGGCGTAGCACAGGACGTTGGTCGTCGGCTCCTCACCAGTGGCGATCACGTCGCTGACAAGTGGCTCGCCACGCGTGAGCGTTCCCGTCTTGTCGAACGCCACCACGCGAATGTCGGCGAGTCGTTCGAGGTGGACGCCGCCCTTGATCAGCACTCCATTCCTGGCCGCCGCCGACAGCGCGGCCACGATGGAAACCGGCGTCGAGATGACCAGCGCGCACGGACAGGCAATCACCAGCAGCACCAGCGATCGATAAATCCAGGTGGCGGGATCGGCCGCAAGCAAGACGGGCGGCAGAACCGCGACGATGGCGGCGAGCGCAATCACGGCCGGCGTGTAGATACGCGCGAACCGATCGACGAAGGACTGAACCGGTGCACGTCGCGCCTGTGCCGCCTCGACCAGATGAATGATTCGGGCGAGCCGCGTGTCGCGTCCAACGCGGATCACCTCGAGGTCGAGCGATCCGCGGCCGTTGATCGTGCCGGCATAGACTTCGTCGCCAGGCCGCTTGTCCACCGGGAGTGACTCACCAGTGATCGGCGCCTCGTTCACATCTCCATGACCCGCGAGCACGCGCCCATCGAGCGGGACCTTGTCACCCGGCCGGACGATGATTTCAGCGCCGACCGGAATCGTCTCAACCGGCGCACGATACTCCGCCCCGTTTCGGCGGACGGTGGCCTCGCGCGGTGAAAGCTCGACGAGGGCCCGGATCGCCTGACGCGCGCGTTCAAGTGTCCGCGCTTCCAGCCACTGCGCCAGCGCGAACAGGAACACGACGCTCGCCCCCTCGAACCACTGCCGCAACGCCAGGGCGCCGCAGACAGCGATCACCATCAGGACGTTGATGTCGACTGTGCGAGTGCGGAGCGCAACGAGTGCACGCCGAGCGGGGAAGATACCGCCGGTGATCGTGGCTGCGACGAAGAATCCCACGGACGCGGCCGGGCTCAGGCGGCTGACGGCAAGGGCCGCGAGAATGGCCGCGCCAGAACCCAGGGTCAGCCAGAACCGGACTCGAACATCGGGGCCGGCCGCACCGGGACCCTCGTGCTCCAGCCACATCCGCATCCCGGTTTGACCAACTGCGTCGACGATAGCGGCCGTAGTCAGCTTTGCGGCGTCATATGAGACGTGCAGGCGCTGGCCGACGAGGTCGGCCGAAAGCGCTTCCATGCCGGCAAGCGGACGGAGCCGGCGTTCGAGGATGACGACTTCTTCGTTACAATCCATTCCCTCGACGCGGAACACTGCCTCCGCGTGGATCTCGCAGTTTGTACAGACGGTTGCCGAGGCCGTGTCCATCAGTGATCGGCCAGCCGGCCGTCCTCCTGAACGTGACGCAAGCCCTGCCGGAAAAGCGCCAGAACGTGCTTGTCATCAAGCGTATAGAAGATCATCCGGCCCTCTCGGCGAGACCGGACGATACGCGTATTCCGAAGCAGACGCAGTTGATGAGAGACCGCGGACTCGGTCACACCAAGCTGCAGCGCGAGGTCGCCAACGCACAGCTCGGAGCGAGACAGCGCATCGAGGATTCGCACGCGAGTGGGGTCTCCGAGCACGCGGAAGATCTCGGTCAGGCCTTCGACGGTGGATGCATCGAGCGGTGACATCTGAATACTTGTTCATATATTACTACAATGGGCTTGCCGCGATGGCCGCGCTTCGGCTACGATCGCGCGCTGGGCAGGCTTAAAACACGCGCAATCTACGAGTTACGCGAAAACAGAACGGATGCGACCGGGCCGTAGCCCCCGGCGGAGGAGTCAGCGGTGATCGAAGTTCAACATCTCACGAAGCGTTACGGTCCCATGACGGCCGTCGACGACGTGAGCTTCAAGGCTGAGCGTGGAGAGATTCTCGGGTTCCTTGGACCAAATGGCGCCGGCAAGACCACCACGATGCGCGTGCTAACGGGTTACATGCCCCCCACAGAAGGAAAGGCGATCGTGGCGGGCTATGACGTCCTCGAGCAACCAGTCGAAGCCAAGCGCCGCACTGGCTACCTCCCCGAGACGCCGCCGCTTTATCCCGACATGACCGTGGAGGACTACCTCACCTTCTGTGCCCGCATCAAAGGCGTGCCCAGGTCCGAACGCACGTCAAGGCTTCAGTCGGTGATGGAAAAGACTCAGATCGCCGACGTCCGCACGCGGCACTGCGGGAAGCTCTCGAAGGGGTACAAGCAGCGCGTCGGCCTCGCTCAGGCGTTGTTGCACAACCCCGACGTGCTGATCCTCGACGAGCCGACCGCAGGACTCGACCCGAAGCAACAGAACGAGACCCGTCGGCTCATCAAGGGACTCGGCGGCGACCATACGATCATCCTCAGCACGCACATCCTTCCCGAGGTCAGCCAGACCTGCAATCGGATCGTCATCATCAACCGCGGGAAAGTCGTGGCAGTGGACACGCCCGACAACCTCACGGCCCGGCTGCGCGGGTCGGAGTCGATGTACGTGCAGGTTGACGCCATGGGCGCCGATGCCGAAGGGACGTTGTCATCAATCCCGGGTGTCACACGCGTATCTCTGTCGGACAGGCGTGAAGCGATCGCGGGCTACGAAATCGAGAGCGAAACCGGCCGCGATGTTCGCCGCCAGCTGGCGGCGACGGTGGTCGGCCGCGGATGGGGCCTGCTGGAGTTGCGACCTATGCGAATGAGCCTGGAAGAAATCTTCCTGCAGATCATCACGACCGAAGAAGCGGCAGCAGCGCCCGAGGCTGCGGCGGAGGCCAGCCGTGAATAACATCCTCGCCATCGCTCACAAGGAACTGAAGGGGTATTTCGCATCGCCGATCGCGTACGTCGTGATCGGCCTCTATGCGGTGATGTTCGGCTACTTCTACTACGCGCTGCTGCTCTACTTCGACCGACAGAGCATGCAGGCAGCGGGACTCGGCGGCGGTGGACCCGTCAGCGTCAACGAGCAGTTGATCCGTCCGGTCTTCCTGAACACGACGGTCATCTTCCTGTTCATCCTGCCCATGGTCACGATGCGGACCTATTCCGAGGAGAAACGCTCGGGCACGATCGAACTGCTCCTGACGGCGCCGCTCACGGATTTCCAGATCATCGCCGGCAAGTTCCTCGGCGCGATGGGTCTCTACGCTGCCATGCTGGCAATCACGATTCCGCACATGGGACTGCTGTTCTACCTGGGCAATCCGGAGTGGATCCCGGTCGTCATCACCTACATCGGTCTGCTGTTGATGGGCGGCTGCTTCGTCTCGGTCGGTCTCTTCATCTCGAGTTTGACGAAGAATCAGATAGTCGCCGTCATGGCCACCTTCACGGTCTTCCTGATGCTGTGGGTGATCAACTGGGTCGCGTCGTTCACGGGCCCACGAACGCAGGAGGTCCTGAACTACCTGTCGATCACCGATCACCTCGACGACTTCACGCGTGGCGTCATCGACACGAAGCATCTGGTCTACTACATCAGCTTCATCAGCTTCGGGTTGTACCTGACCATGCGGTCGGTCGACACGGAAAGGTGGCGCGGGTAACGCCATGATCAAGCGCATCCTCGGAATACTCAGCTACGTCGGCATGCTCCTGGTCTTTGGAGCATTGGCCGTCCGGTTCGTGAAGCCGGAATGGGATCAGTACGCGATCTACGCCGCATGGAGCGGTCTTGCGCTCGTCGTGCTCTACACGCTCGGGCAGTGGCGTGAGATCGTGGACTACTTCAAGCAACGGAACGCGCGCTATGGTGCAATGGCGAGCGTTGGGGTCCTTGTCTTCCTTGGGATTCTCGTCGCGGTGAACTACCTGTCCACGAGACGAAACACGCGATGGGACCTCACGGCCAACAAGCAATACAGCCTGTCCGATCAGACGGTGAAGCTGCTGCAAGGCCTGAAGGAACCGGTGAAGTTCCTGGTCTTCGACATGGAAGCGAACTTCGAGCGCTTCCGGCCGCGGATGGACTCGTACGCCTACAACTCGAAACAGGTGCAGGTGGAGTTCATCGACGCCGACAAGAGCCCAGTTCGAACGAAGCAGTACAACGTCGACACCTACGGCACTGTCGTCATGGAGTACATGGGCCGCACGGAACGCGTCACGTCGGACTCAGAGCAGGACCTGACCAACGCGCTCATCAAGCTGCTGAATCCGCAAATGCGAAAGGTCTACTTCCTCAACGGACATGGAGAGAAGGACCCTGCGAGCTCAGACCAGCGAACTGGATACAGCGGAATCGCCGACGCGCTGAAGCGCGACAACTACCAGTTCGACAAGCTGGTGCTGGCGCAGACGAATGAGATCCCCGCGGACGCCACGATGATCGCCATCGCAGGTCCGCACACGGATCTCCTCGAGCAGGAAGTGCCGATTCTCGAGGAATACCTGTCCAAGAAGACCGGCAAACTGCTCGTCCTGCTCGACCCGCCCGACGACTTCAAACAGCCCGCGCCGACGCCCAGGCTGACGGCGCTTCTCAAGGAGTGGGGGATCGACGCCACCAATTCGATCGTGGTCGATTTGAGTGGACGGACGCAGGTCGCCACCGTGCCAGTAGGCGCACCACCGTATCCGGCGCATGCCATCACGCAGAACTTTGGCCTCATCACCATGTTCCCTCTGGTGCGCGCGATGACGCCTGCGAAGGACGCGCCGGCAGGTCACACCGGACAGTCGTTCATCCAGACAGCACCACGCAGCTGGGGTGAGACGAACTTTCCAACGCTCGAGGATCCATCCAAGCTCGCACCCGAGCCTGAAAAGGGTGACGTCGCCGGTCCGGTCTCGATCGCAGTGGCGACCGCAGTCCCAGCGCCATCAACCGAAAAGCCGGACGCCAAGCCTGCGTCGAATACGTCTGACTCGGCGGATCAGGGGCCAAAGCCGGAGACGCGAGTCGCGGCGATCGGCGACTCGGATTTCGCGGCCAACGCCTACCTCGGCATCGAAGGCAACCGCGATCTGTTCATGAACACCGTGAACTGGTTGTCGCAGCAGGAGGGCCTGATCGCCATCAGACCGCGCGAGGCGTCGGATCGGCGAATCACGTTGACCGAGAACCTGAGGGTCGGCATGTTCTGGATCTCGATCGTCTTCATTCCAGCGATCGTCCTCGGTGCCGGCGTCTTCTCATGGTGGCGGAGGCGCTAGCATGGGTCGCGGTTGGTCCACACTCGCACTCATCGTCGTCCTCGGCGGACTCGTCGGCTACATCTACTTCGTCGATTCCAAATCGGAGCCTGGCGGGACAACGGTCAAGGAGAAACCGTTCGGCTCCATGCAAGCCGACGACATCGAGGAGATGCAGGTCAAGAGCGCCGACGGCGAGATGACGCACCTCCAGAAGACAGACGGCAAGTGGCACGTCATCGAACCCGTCAAAGCCGATGCGGATGCGAGCGAGCTCACGACGATTGCCAGCAGCATCGCCACACTCGAAATCAATCGCGTCGTCGACGAGAACGCGACGAACCTGAAGGACTATGCACTCGATCCGCCGAGGCTCGAGGTGGCCTTCCGGTCGAAGGGCCAGAAAGATCTCAAGCACCTCCAGATCGGCGAGAAGACGCCGACCGGGAGCGATCTTTACGCTCGCTTCCCCGATCAGAAGCGCGTGTTCCTGGTCTCGTCGTTCCTCGACACCACGTTCAACAAGAACACGTTCGCGTTGCGCGATCGTCGCGTGCTGCTCTTCGATCGCAACATGGTCGATGGCCTCGAGCTCACGAGCGGCACCACGAAGGTCACCCTCACAAAGGGTGGCTCTGACTGGCGGCTGGCTTCACCGATCTCGGTCCGCGCGGACTTCGCCGCGGTCGAAGGAGCGCTCGAACGGCTCTCGTCCACGCAGATGCAGGGCATTGTCGATCCAGAGGGAAAGGATCTGGCGAAGTACGGCCTGACGAAGCCGACGGGCACGATCAACGTAAAAACAGGAAGTTCGAGCGCGACACTGACACTCGGCTCGACGGAGAACGCCTTGCTCTTCGCGAGAGACTCGTCGCGCCCGCTGGTCTTCACCATCGCCCCAGTGCTCAAGGACGACGTGATCAGGACAGTCGCCGACTTCCGGCGAAAAGACCTGTTCGACGGCCGCGCCTTTACCGCCACGAAAGTCGAATTCAAGCGCGGCACCGAAACAGTCACTCTCGAGAAGAGCAAAGGCAAGGACAGCGTGGACGTCTGGAAGGCCGGCGGCAAGGACGTCGATTCGGCCAAGGCCGACGACCTCCTGAGCAAAGTGACCGGCCTCAGGGCGGCATCGTTCGAGGAACAGGCCAACCCTTCACTCAAGACTCCGGCGCTCGTCGTCACCCTCACGTACGGTGAGAACAAGCAGGAGACGGTGACCTTCGGGCGGATGGGCACGGACGTGTTCGCGAACCGGTCGGATGAACCGGGCACGGCGAAAGTCGAAGGCATGGGGCTCGACGAGGTGATGAAGGCCATGGACGCCGTGAAGTAAGGCAAAATTCAAAATGCAAAATGCAAATCGCTCAAAAGCCTGGCGCGGCGCTGTTTGCACGCGTAGCGGTTTGCCGTTTGCATTTTGCATTTTGCCTTTTGCATTGATCGGATGTGCCTCCAACCCTCCCAAACCGGCTGAATCGAGCGGCCGCGCAGTCGCGCAGTTTCGTTCCGACGTCCTTTCCGAAACACAGCGTGCCGGCGTAAGCCGCGCATCATGGGGCATCGTGGTCGACTCGCTCGATCGCCACGATCGACTCGTCGATCTCAACGCACGGACGCTGTTTGTTCCGGCATCTGTCGCCAAGCTGGTGAGCGTGGCCACTGCTGCGGAGGCGGTTGGCTGGGACTATCGATTCGAGACCAGCCTCATCACGACCGGTTCCGTCTCTCAGGGCCGGCTCTTCGGCGATCTCATCATCGTCGGCTCCGGCGATCCGTCGATCGGTGGTCGCGGCGGCGGCGACCTCTCCCCGTTCATCGCCGCGGTGAAGGCGGCGGGCTTCGAGCGCATCGAAGGACGGATCGTTGGTGACGATGACGCGCTCGAGGAGCCACGGCCGCAGCTCTCCTGGGCATGGGATGACCTCGGTTACACGACGGGCTCGCTCTTCGGCGCGCTGAACCTGGCGGAGAATCGAACGACCGTCACAGTGGCGCCCGCGACAACTGCTGGCGCTCCAGCCACGGTGCGTATCGATGCGCGCGCTGAGGGTCGTCCAATCGTGAACCGCGTCGTGACCGGGCCTGCAGGGTCGCCGTCACTCGTCTGGCCCGAGCAACGTCCGGGCGAGACGTCGCTGACGATCGCGGGTTCGATTCCGCTGGGGGCACAGCCGACTGCGCTCGGCATCTCGACTGGAAATCCGACGTTCTGGTTCGCGAACGTCCTGCGTAATCGCATCATCGAAGAAGGCATCGTTGTCACAGGCGAAGCGGTGGACATCGACGATCTCACTCCGCCTCCGGATCGAACGGATGCGACGATGCTGTTCACGTACCGGTCGCCGACACTCGCAGAGATCGCACGACCCCTGCTCAAAGAGAGCATCAATCTGTATGGGGAGGCGTTCATGCGCCTCAACACCGACAAGGGATCGTTCCCCACCAACGACGCTGCGCTGGAGGGGCTGCACAAGCGCCTGACAGCGTGGGGACTGGCGGAGGGCAGCTATCAGCTCGTCGACGGATCCGGCCTGTCGAGGCGCGATGCCATTTCGCCTGAAGCCGTCGTCTCGGTGCTGCAGCGAATGGCTGATCCGACCGGCACGTCGCCGTTTCTTGCGGCGCTGCCGACTGCCGGCGTAGACGGCTCGCTCGTCACGCGAATGAAGGGAACGGCGGCCGAAGGGAACCTTCGAGGCAAGACGGGAACGATGTCGAACATTCGATCGCTCGCCGGCTACGTGACCGCGAAGAACGGCGAGCATCTGGCATTCGCGATCCTGATCAACAACTTCGAGGGAACGAGTGCCGCGGCGAATCAGGCGATCGATGCCATCGCCGTGCACCTCGCTGAATTCACGCGCTGAGCAGCTCGCGCGCGGCAGCGAGGACGTCTGCAACCTTGCCGACCAACCCGGCGCCTTGCGCCAGCTCTGGGCGTCCGCCGCCTCGCCCGCCAAAGCGATCGAGCAACGTGCGAAGCGTCTTGCCGGCGTCGATCGCCAGGTTCTGTGAGCGCGCCACGATGACGGCCATCGGCTCGCTGGCTGACACCAGAGCCGCCGCCACACCGTCCTGGGCGATGAGTGAGCTGGCGATCGTCTTGAGCCCCGCCGCGTCCCAACCTTCGAGTACCTGCACAACGATCCGTCGATCGGCAACCACCGACGCGCCGGCGAACAATCGGGCGGCCTCGTGTCCCGCCAGTTGCCCTTGCAATCCACTCACGGTCTTACGGAGAGCCTTCGATTCGAGCTGCGCGCGTTCGATAGCACCAGGGAGCTCGTGAGGAAGCACCGACAGCACGCGCACCGCTCCGGAAACAGCATCCCGATAGCTGCGAAAGATGCGCGCGGCGCGGCCACCGCAGACAAACGTGATTCTCGATCCACCACGAAAACGCTCGGCGTTGGTGACGGCGATCACTCCAATCGCTCCGGTGCGGGACACGTGCGTCCCGCCACACGCCGAGAGATCGAAGTCGCGGATCTCCACGAGCCGCAGTGTCCCCTCGCGGACCGGCTCTTTGCGAAGCGGCAACCGCGCGGCCTCGTCTGCAGACACGAAACGTACGGAGACCTCGCGATCCTCCCAGACGACGTGATTCGCTTCGTCGAGGGCTCGATCGATTTCGCCAGGCGCCGCTTCACGCGCCAGGTCGATCGTCGCCACTTCCACGCCCATATGAAAGCTGGTGGTTCGATTCTCGAACAGGCGATCGAACGCAGCCGACAGCACGTGCTGGCCTGTGTGCTGCTGCATGTGATCGAATCGGCGGGCCCAATCGATTTCACCCCGTACGCGCTCGCCTGCGGGCAATGGCCCGCTGACGACGTGAACGACCTCGGACTCCCCGTCGATTGTCTCGATGACCTCGACGGCGCCCAGACGACCGGTATCGAAGGGCTGGCCGCCGGACGTGGGATAGAACGCCGTGCGATCGAGGACGACGACTGAGCGTCCCTCTCGCTCATCGACGCGCGTGACGGTCGCCTCGAACGACCGGCACGATGGCTCGGTGTAGTAAATACGGTCGGTCATCGGCGCAGCGCGGGATCCGCGATGCCAGCCTCTGCGAAACCGTTGGCGCGAAGCACACAGCTGTCGCAGTGTCCGCAGGGACCGGCCGGCGCCGGGATCGTAACAGCTCTGCGTGAGCCCGTAGTCCAGGCCAAGCTCGATCCCGCGCGTGACGATGTCGCGCTTGGTCATCATCTGCAGTGGCGCGTGGATGCGAAAGCGCTCGCCATGGACGCCTCGCGCCGTAGCCAGCGACGCCAGTTGCTCGAAGGCGGCGATGAATTCAGGGCGGCAATCCGGATAGCCCGAGTAGTCGAGAGCGTTCACGCCGATGACGATGTCATGAGCGCCGAGGACTTCGGCCCACCCAAGCGCCAGCGCGAGGAAGACCGTGTTGCGCGCAGGGACGTAGGTCGATGGGATCTCGGTCGGATCGATCGGACGGTCCTTGGGGACAGGCGCATCTGATGTCAGCGACGAGCCGCCGAACGCACTCAGCCCGACGTCGACTTCGACGTGACGAGCGACGCCGAGCCACTTCGCAACGGCACGGGCGGCTTCAACCTCGCTCGCGTGCCGCTGACCGTATCGCACGGTCAGCGCATTGAGGCGGAATCCCTCCGCGCGCGCCATTGCAGCCGCCGTGTAAGAATCCAGACCGCCACTGAGAAGAACGACTGCGTCTCGCATATGTGCGGGGTCAGACCCTTCCCAGTTTTTCACACGCCGCGCGTGTCAGGGCTCCAGATGTACTTGTGGAGTTGCAACTGGACGCGGACGGGCAAGCGATCGGCAAGCACCCATTCCGAGAGCGTCTTCGCGTCGAGCACACCGTGGACGGGTGAGAGATGGATGGCCACCACACGTCCGACAAGCGAGCGCTGTGCGATCACGTCACGCGCGTATTCGTAGTCGGCCCGGTCCTTGACCACGAACTTGACCTCATCGTGCGGACGCACGTTCGCCAGGTTCTCCCAGCAGTTGCGATGCGACTCACCGCTGCCGGGACACTTCACGTCGAGAATCGTGATGACATCGGCGGGCACGCGGGCCGTGCTGCGATGACCGCCGGTCTCGAGCAGCACGGTCTTTCCCATCGCCACGAGCGATTCCATCAACGGATATACGGCGTCCTGCAGGAGCGGCTCGCCGCCAGTGACTTCAACCAGCGGGCACTCATAGCCCTCGACCTCTTGCAGAACGTCCTCGAGGCTGCGCTTGCGCCCCTCGTGAAACGCGTACGGCGTGTCACACCACGAGCAGCGCAAGTCACAGGCCGTCAGCCGCACGAACACGCACGGCCGGCCGGCATACGTCGACTCGCCCTGGACGGAGTGAAAGATCTCGTTGATGGTGAGCATTAAATGGGGTCGGGAGTCATTTGATGAGGACAGCCTTCGCGGCGAGTGTCCTCATCAAATGACTCCCGACCCCATTACAGTATTGTACCGGCATGGGTCTCCGCATCGGCACCTCTGGCTGGAGCTACCCGACCGGCAAGGGCAAGTGGAACGGCGTGTTCTATCCAGCCACGCGGTCGAAGCGCCAGGGAACAGCCGGCTTCGACGAGCTTCGTTTCTATGCCGAGCACTTCGACACCGTCGAGGTGAACACGACGTTTTACGGCCAGCCTAAACCCGAGGTCGCGCGAACCTGGGTCGAGCGCACGCCCCCAGGTTTTGAGTTCTCGCTCAAGCTGTATCAGAAGTTTACGCATCCGAAGATGTTTCGCGATGCGGCGTTGGCCCGGGCGCCGGGCTCAGAAGGAGCGCTGCTCGACCTGCTTTCGCAAGTCACGCAGAGCGACATCGACGAGTTCCGCGCCGGCATCGATCCGCTCGCGAGCGCCAGCCGGCTGGGCGCGCTGCTCGCGCAATTCCCCGCAAGCTTCAAAAGCGACGCCCCGTCACGCGACTACCTGGCGAGCCTTCTGCGCGCATTCGGCGACTACCCCATAGCCGTGGAGCTTCGTCACAAAAGCTGGAGCGACGCCATCGGCGAGACGCTGACGCTGCTCAATGGATTCGGCGCAGCCTTCGTTCAGATCGACGAGCCGAAATTCAGATTCTCGATCAGGCAGAACTACCTGCCCAACGTGAAGAGCTTCTACTACATGCGTCTTCACGGACGGAACGTGGCGCAGTGGTGGCGCCACGACAAGGCTGAAGATCGCTACAACTACCTGTACGCAGCGAAAGAGTTGAAGGAGTTCTCGGAGATCGCCGGTGCCGCAAAGACGCTGGTGAAGAAGTCGTATCTTTACACCAACAACCACTTCTCGTCGAAGTCGGTCGTCAACGCGGTGATGCTGAAGGCGCAGCTCGGCGAGCCGATCGAAGGTGAGTACCCACCGGAGATCGTCGAACGTTATCCGGAACTCGAGGGTCTTGTCTCTACTTCGCCGGCGCCTTTATCGTTGCCCGTCGAATCACGTCGTTGACCCTGAGCTTGGTGACGACGTCCATCCCGGCGATGACCTGGCCGAAGACCGTGTAGCCCTTGTTCAACTGCGGCTGCGGCGAGAGGACCACATAGATCTGACTGTCGGCCGCGCGCGGATCACCGGCGTACGCGGCGGCGACTGAACCCGTCTGATGCGGACGCTTCGGGCTGACCTCCGACACACCGATCGCCTTGCCGCTGCCTCCGGTGCCCCACGAATCGCGCTTCGTCATGTCACGCGTCTGGGGGTCGCCCCACTGCACCACGAAGCCGGGCTCGTATCGATGAATGCGCAGGCCGTTGTAGAAGTTCCGCTTCACGAGCGCCAGGATGTGCTCGACGGTCTTGGGCGCTTCGTTCGGATACGTCTCGACTTCGAAACTGCCTTTCATCGTCTCGAAGACGATGATCGGGCCCGCCCCCGGCGATCGACGCGGCGCCGCCGCTTGAGCAGGAGCCGCGGGCGCGGGCTTCGCACCCGGCGCCGGCTTTGTTCCGGTTCCCTGCGCTGACGCCGTCTCTCCAGCAAGACCGGCGAACAGGATGATGGCCGACACGACTGCGATGGCTCGTTTCATACGCATTTTTATAGCCCAATTTGTTGACAATCTCTAGAGACGGCGCAAGTCCCGCAGCGCGGATGCACGGGACGGCAGACGTTCTGTCCCCACGTCACGAGATAGAGATTGGTGACCGGCCACCAGCGAGCCGGGATCGCCTGGTACAACGCCTGCTCGGTCTCCTCGGGATCTGAGGTACGAACCCAGCCCATGCGATTCGAGATGCGATGCACGTGGATGTCCACGCAGATGTTGCGCTGACTCTTGAAGCCGAGGATCAACACCAGGTTCGCCGTCTTGCGACCGACGCCCGGCAGCGTCACCAACTCCTCCATTGTTGACGGCACGCGGCCGCCAAAGTCGGCGACGAGCCTCTCGCAGCACGCCTTCACGTGTCGCGCTTTGTTGCGATAGAAGCCAACGGGATAGATCAACTTCTCGATCTCTGCGACCGGCAGCTTCGCCAGGGTTCGAGGCGTGCGAGCCCGCCTGAACAGTCGCGTCGACGCGGCGTGCGTCGTCGCATCCTGCGTGCGCGCGGACAGAAGGGTCGCGATCAGAATCTGAAACGGCTCCTCCGCCTGCGCCTCAGAGATTTTCTCCACTGCCGGAAGCTCCATGGCGCTGATTCGGTCGGCAATGGTCCGCATGATTCGATCGACGGTGCGCGGGTTGGGTCTGGATTCCTGACTCTTGTTCATGTTCGAATCGTGCCGTGCCTCGTCTCTATTCTCTGGCAGTCGGTCTGTTGTTGGTGCTGGCCGCCCCGGCACCCGATCCAGCCAGGACATTCGCGCAGTCGGCGCCACCGGCCGGTCTGGATCCGCGACTTCAGCAGCTCGTGTCCGCCGTGTCCGAGGCGCGGCTCAGCGAACTCGTCAACGCACTTGCGGCGTTCGGGACGCGCAACACGCTCTCGAGTACCACCTCCACCACGCGCGGCATCGGCGCAGCGAGGCAGTGGATCGTCGACGAGCTCCGGCGAACCAGTCCGCGGCTGCAGGTCTCCTTCGACACCTACAGGCTCGCAAAAGACGGCCGCATCACCCGTAACGTGGAGCTGCGCAACATCCTCGCGGTGTTGCCTGGCAAGAGCGCCAGGCGAATCTACCTGACCGCGCACTACGACACGGTCAACATCGGCGAGGCTGGACAGATCGGCGCCAACACGCGAGCGCCTGGCCAACGGGCCACGGACCCGCAGCTGCGCGCGGATCAGAATTACGACGTCGACGCTCCCGGCGCCAACGACAACGGAAGCGGCACTGCCCTGACGATGGAGCTGGCACGAGTACTTGCGACGAGCGGATTCGAATTCGACGCCACGATTGTGTTCGCGCTGTGGGCTGGAGAGGAACAGGGGCTGGTCGGATCGCGCGCGCACGTCCAACGCCTCGCTGCCAGCAAGACTGTCGTCGACGCCAATATCAACAACGACATCGTCGGCAACTCCCACGGCGGGAACGGCAACGTGGACAGCCAGTCGGTTCGCGTGTACTCGGACGGACCCGAGGACTCGAGGTCGCGATCGCTGGCGCGCTATATCGAACGCGTCGCCGCGCTCTATGTGCCGTCGCACCGCGTGCGCCTGATGGCAAGGGCGGACCGCTTCGCACGCGGCAGCGATCACACCTCGTTCAGCGACCGTGGATATGCGGCGGTCGCTTTCCGCGAAGCCAACGAAAACTTCGAGAAGCAGCACTCGGCGCTCGACACGGTTGACGGCGTGGACGTCCCTTACCTCGCGCAGAACGCGCGGGTGAATGTTGTCGGCATCGCTGCACTTGCGCTCGCGCCTCCGGCTCCGGTCGTGACGAACCAACGAGGTCAGGCAGTGCTCGGACGTCAGCCCTCTGGCTATGACGCGCACCTGCAATGGCTACCGTCGCCCGGCGCAACCGGGTATCGAATCTACTGGCGGGAGACCTGGTCGAATGATTGGCGGGAGTCGCGCCTCATTGGCGATGAGACTGAGTTCACGCTGCCGGGTATCTCGATCGACGACCACGTCTTCGGTGTTGCTGCAGTCGGCCCCGACGGCCACGAAAGCCTCGTCAGCGCGTACGTGGAACAGCGTCAGAAACGCGGAGACGTGAAGCTGGCGCGGTAATTTGTGCGGGGTCAGACCCTTCACATGTGAAGATTCGTGAAGGGTCTGACCCCGCACACTCTAGATCGGCGTGAGTGCCGGCTCGCCCCGACAACACCGCAATGAGGTTGTCGACGGCAAGATGGATCATCGTGGTCCGCGTCTCGATCGTGGAGCTGCCAAGGTGAGGCGACAGCACAACGTTCTCGAGCGCTGTCAGCCCTTGCTGAATCTCTGGCTCGCGCTCATAGACGTCGAGCGCAGCGCCGGCGATCAGGCGGTTCTCGAGTCCCCACACCAGTGCCGCCTCGTCCACAACCGGCCCGCGCGACGCGTTCACCAGGTACGCGCTCCGCTTCATCCTCGCGAGCGTCGTCTGGTTGATCAGATGGTGGGTCTCTGGAGTCAACGGGCAATGGAGCGAGATCACGTCGGAGGTCGACAACAAGCGGTCGAGCGGCATCGCCTCCCCCAGGGGCGATGACACCGCCGAGCGCGACGCGAACGCCACCCGCATCCCGAATACAGCAGCCCGGGCCGCGACCGCTTTGCCGATGCGTCCGAGGCCGACGATCCCGAGCTGTTTGTCGCGCAGGTCGGTTCCGAGCATGAAGTCGAGCGCGAATCCCTTCCACGCGCCGCGCCGCACCAGCCGGTCGCCCTCGACGATACGCCGCGTCATGCTGAGGATGAGCGACCACGTGAGATCGGCAGCTGCTTCGGTCAGGACGTCAGGTGTGTTGGTCACCGTGACGTTGTGTTCGCGCGCAGCGGCGACGTCGATGTTGTTGTAGCCGACGGCAATCGTCGACACGACCTTGAGATGGTGTCCGGCTTCGAAGACTGCTCGATCGATTGAATCGGTCACGACCGACAGCAATCCCTGTTTCCCTGCCACGCGAGAGACGAGCTCGTCGTGAGAGAGGTCGCCCTGCCGATACATGTCCACGTCGCAAGCAGCCTCGAGCTTCGCGAGGACAGCGGAGGGAATGCGCCGGGTGACGAGAACGGTTGGTCGAGAAGGGGTCAATGTCCGTACGACTTACAGTAGCCGCAGTGATTGCACATCACGGCGGGCTCAATCAGGCAGGGGCCTTCGGTGTCGGTGCCGACAGGTAATACGAACATCCCGTGGCTGGCGTGACGCTGCACGTGCGCGCCATCGAGCCGACCAGGTTGCTCCGGTCGCACGGTTCGCGCGATCACTTCGCGGACGAGCGCTCTGAGCTCAGGCTCGTTCATTCCTGCACGTCCACCGAGTCGACGATACCAACAATAGCGGCATCGACAGGCGCACCCTTCCGGCCGAGCGCTTCACCAGCGGCGCGGCCTTCCATCACGATCAGGACCTTCTCGCGCACGCCCGCACCAACGGAGTCGACGGCCAGAATCGCTGTCCCGCGGGGCGTGTCGTCGAGCCCCACAGGTTGCACGAGCAGCAGCTTCGCGCCGCCGAACGCCTCGTGCTTCTGCGTGGCCACGACGGTCCCGACTACCCGTGCGATCTGCATCAGCGTTCAACGTCCCAATGATCGACGATCCCCACAATCCCGGCATCGGTTGGGACTTCGGTTGGATGAAACGGGAAGCTCGCTTCTTTCCCTCTGACGAAGAACACCGTCTCACCAACGCCAGCGCCGACCGCATCCACGGCGACCAGCGTGCGACCGGACGCGTTACCGTCAGGATCGAGGGGCTGGAGCACCAGCAGCTTGATGCCGCTCAAGTTCTCGTCCTTCATCGTCGTCACGACATCGCCGATGACCCTGGCGATCTGCATGGCGTCTACTGACCTTGAGCGACGTCGACGTGATCCACGATGCCGACGATCGCAGCATCGACCGGACAGTCTTTCATCCCCGACGCCATCCGGGCGGAGCTCCCGCTGACGATGAGCACCGTTTCGCCGACGCCGGCGTCAACGGTGTCCACGGCAACGAGATAGTTCCCTTCGGCTTTTCCGTGGGGATCCATGGGACGGGCCACGAGCAGCTTGTTGCTGACGAGTCGCGGATCCTTCCGCGTGGCGACCACCGTCCCGACAACGCGGGCCAGAATCATTTACACCTGCGACTCACACAAGTGAGCTGTGGAGTAGACGTTACTTCGTAGCGGTGGACTTGCCGATCGGCAGCGTGTCCTCGAGGTTGGCGTGCGGACGCGGAATGACGTGCACGGACACGAGCTCACCCACGCGACGAGCCGCGGCAGCGCCTGCATCGGTGGCCGCCTTCACGGCCGCGACGTCACCGCGCACAATCGCGGTCACATAGCCGGCGCCGATCTTCTCCCAGCCGACGAGCGTAACTTTGGCAGCTTTGACCATTGCGTCGGCCGCCTCGATCATGGCGACCAACCCCTTGGTCTCCACCATTCCTAGCGCCTCACCCATGCTTTACTCCAGCCATTCTGTTCGTCAGACCCGGCGACCGTCAGTCTCTAAGGTTCTTCACCGCGTCCGTGATGAGCGCTGTGAGTTCGCCGTATGTTAGCCGAATTTCCCCGTCTCTGCTCGCCCGCTGCAGCGCCGAGGAGACATCGGGAACGAGCCGTTCCGTGCTCGATTCCGGTGCCTCGAGCACCTGGCACAACACCTGATCGACCGCGCCTTCCGATCCGTCCACGCACAGCGGCGCCGGCGCGGCGATGCCGTACATCCCGCGAAGCCCCTGCAGTCGCTCGACTTCCTCCCGCGAGATCAGATGTTCGCGTCCGAGGAGACGGGCAACGAGGCTGATCTTCGCGAAGTGCTCGATCGTCTCCATCTTGTAGTACGCGGTCATCACCGAGCGGCAGCACGTCACGGCGCCATGGTTGGCGAGCAGCAAACCATCATGCGCCTTGATGTACTTGCGAACGGCCGCCGGCAGTTCCGCCGTGGACGGCGTGCCGTACTCCGCAATCGGGATGCTCCCCAACGTGGTGACCACTTCGGCGAGCACGGCGCGCGTCAGCGGAATGCCCGCGACCGCAAAGCCGGTCGCCAGCGGCGGATGCGCGTGAACGACGGCGTTGACGTCCGGCCGATTGCGATAGATCTCCAGGTGCATCGGCAGCTCGGACGACGGATCGCGATCGCCTGAGAGCTTCTTGCCCTCGAAATCGACGATCACCATCATGTCGGGCGTCATGAAGCCCTTGGAGACGCTCTTCGGCGTGGTCATCAGTCGCGATTCGTCAAGGCGAGCGCTGATGTTGCCGTCGTTGCTGGCGACGTACCCGCGCGAGTACATACGTCGGCCCGCTTCGACGATCTCGGCGCGCAGCTGTTCTTCGATGCGGGTGCTCATCGGCTCTGGAACTTCCTGCGGCACTCATCGGAGCAAAAGTAGTAGACCGTCGATCCGGACTGTAAGAATCGAGCGTCGCTCGGTGTGACCCACGTCCCGCACACTGGATCGCGTGTGAGCTTCACGGCGGGAGCGCCACGCCGCTTCCCCTTGCCTTTGTCCGTCGTGCCGCCGAACGTCTCGATCACGCCATCGACCAGCCGCCAGAACGCCCAGGCAAGCGCCAGCAGAAGAACGCCAAGCAGGATGACTCGCGTCACTGATTGCTCGGCGTCGAACCCGGGTTGGCGTGAGCCGACGCGATCCCTTCGAGTGCGCGACGAGCAGCCTGCCCCTCAGGGCTGTCGGGCGACAGTTCGACGACCTTCTGCCATTCGGTCGCCGCGGCCTTCAGGTCCTGTTTCCCAAACGCCAGCACGATGCCTTTGTTCAGCAGCGTCTTCGTGTGCGTCGGGCTGATGGCGAGCGACTTCTCGAACTGTGCGAGCGCTTCGTCGGGCTTGTTGCTGTAGTAGTAGCTGACGCCCAGATCGGTGCTCGCATCCGCATTCCTGGGATCGAGCTCGAGCGCCTTTTCGTACCACTGCGCCGCGTCGTCCCACCGCTCGGCATCGAAGTACACGTTGCCCAGCTGGATCGTCGCGTTCACATTCTTCGGATCGCTCTTGAGGATGGTGTTGAGCGCTTGCACTCGCCCTTCATCCAGGCGCGGCGCCTGTTGCTGGGCCGTCGCTCCGGCTGCCGGTTGGGCCGCCGCCGTGGGCGCGGCTGTCACGGCCCCCGGACGGCGGGCCTGCTGTGTGCCGATGACCCAGCCCAGGATGATGCCGAAACAGATGCCGGCAATCACATACGCAATCGATTCGGATTTCATGGGTAAATGGGGTCGGGAGTCATTTGATCAGGACGGTGTCCTCAACAAATGACTCCCGACCCCATTATCGTAGTTCATCCCGCCAGCAGGTCCAGATACTCGCGCACGCTGCGCTCCAGCCCGACAAACAGCGCATGACTGACGAGGGCGTGACCGATCGAGACTTCGTCGAGGTGCGGCAGGCGCCGGAACATCTGGAGGTTGTCGAGATCCAGGTCGTGTCCGGCGTTTATGCCGAGGCCGAAGCGAGTTGGCCAGAGTGGCCGCATGGGCATAGATCGAGTACGACTCCTCCGCAGCCTTCTGACCGCGCTCGTACGCGCGCGCAAAAGGCTCGGTGTACAGCTCCACCCGGTCGGCCTCCATTTCGGCCGCCCAGCGAATCGCATCCTCTTCCGGGTCCACGAACAGGCTGACGCGGACACCCTCGTCTTGCAGTGACTTGACGACGCTGGCCATCTGTTCGCGAGGGGTTTCTGGCGACCAGCCGGCCTGGCTGGTCAGCTCACCCGGCCGGACAGGGACGAGCGTGCACTGCGTCGGTTTCACTTCGCGGACGAGCGCGATCAGATCGCGCCGGGGATCGCCCTCGATGTTGAACTCGACGCGGCCACCCAGCGGGCGCAGCAACGCCGCTACCTCGATGACGTCAGTGGACGTGATGTGCCGCGCGTCGGCTCGGGGGTGGACGGTGATACCCGGCACGCCGGCATCGACGCACACGCGAACCGCATCGAGAACGGACGGAGCCGCCCCGCCGCGCGAGTTCCTGAGTGTGGCTACTTTGTTGACGTTGACTGACAAACGCACCATGGCGTGCGATCGCTCACCCTAGATGGTGTTTGACGGTGTCGATGATCTCCTGGCCCCACTGCCGGATCGAGGCCGGCTCCTGACCTTCCAGCATGACCCTCAACAGCGGCTCGGTCCCCGAATAACGCACCAGCAGTCGTCCGTTGCCCGCCAGCCTGGACTCCACAGAGGCGATCACTGACGCGATCTCCGGAACGGTCTTCAGATCCACCTTCTGGCGAACACGCAGATTCAACAAGACCTGGGGATACGTCGTCAACTCGGACGCGAGATCGCGAAGCTCGCGACGTGCGGCACTCATGGTCCTGAGGACGTTCAGGGCGGTGGCCAGGCCGTCACCGGTGAACAGATACTCAGAGAAGATGATGTGGCCGGACTGCTCGCCACCGAGTGACAGATTGCGCCGGAGCATCTCCTCCATCACGTACTTGTCGCCGACGGCAGTCCGAACCATCCCGATGCTCGCCTCTTTCAGCGCGAGCTCGAGGCCGATGTTGCTCATGACGGTGGCCACGAGCGTATTACCCTTGAGACGACCCTCGGCCTTCATCTGTTTGGCGCACATGAGCATCACCGCGTCGCCATCGACGATCTGGCCCGTGCCGTCGACGAAGATCGCGCGGTCGCCGTCGCCATCGAATGCCACACCCATCGCGTGCTGACCTTCGACGACCAGTCGCGCCAGCTTCTCCGGCGCGGTCGATCCGCAACCCAGGTTGATGTTGCGGCCGTCCGGCGTGACGCCGATGCAGTCCACCTCGAAGCCCATCTCTCTGAAGAGACGTGGTGCGACCGTCGCGGTCGCGCCGTTGGCGCAGTCGATCGCGATGCGCATACCCGTGCGATAGTTCGCGGGCAGGATGTCGCGCAAGTGATCGAGGTATTCGGAGCGGAGGTCGAGTTCCTCCACGGGTTCGGCAGCATCGCCCGCTACGCTCCACGACGTGTCCGCGATGATCGACTCGACGTGCCGCTCGAGCGTTTCGGTGAATTTCTCACCCGCGCCTGAGAACACTTTGATGCCGTTGTCCTCGAAAGGATTGTGCGAAGCCGAGATCACGACGCCCGCTGAATATCCGAGGCGAGGCGTGAGGTAGGCGATGGCCGGCGTGGGAACGACGCCCGTGCTCGTGTAGCTGCCGCCCTGGCTTCGAATACCGAACGCGAGCTCCCGCTCGATCCACTCACCCGACTCACGCGTGTCGCGTCCAGCCAGAAATCTGATCGCGGTCGTCGTGGCCCCGTCGTGACGCAGTGCGCGAACCAGCGCCGCACCAAGTCGCCGAATCGTCGCGACGTCGAGTGGAAACTCGCCTGCCTTGCCCCGAACACCATCGGTACCGAAGAGATGAGCCATCGTCCGTTTATCGGATCGTGACCGCGACTTCGGCAGGTTCCACACGAAGCAGCCCGATGCCGATGGGCCCCTCCACGCGAACCGGAAGCATGTGCCGGCCGGCGGCCATTCCAGTCAGGTCGACCGCGGCGCTGTAGTGCGTCGGATCGACATCCATTGCATCGCGCGGTCCACGCGCGCGGATCGTCACGCTCTCCGGCGAGACGACCGCGCTTCCCTTTCCGTTCTTGACATGTATCGCGATCTCTTTCACGACCCACTCGTCGGGCGCCGCAACAATCGACACGGTCACGTGCGCGTTCTGAGCCTGGCGGAGCCGCACCACGGGATCCGTCAATCCGATTGTCACCTCGTCCACGACCGGGCGCGAGGCGCCCGACACGGACACCGGTTCAGTGATCGCTTCAGTGAGGTTCTTCAGCGCGCTCGCCGGGCCGACAACCGCAACCGTGGGCGGTTCAACGGTCACACCGCCGACTGCGTAACCGGGCGCAGGCTCGCCTTCGACCCGGACCTTGACCTCAACGGTCTTCGAAAGCGATTCCTCGAATGTCAGCGCGACGCTCGCGGGTGTCACCTGCACAACCTCGACGCCGAACGGCGCCCGGACGTCTTCAGATCCGAGGTGGAACAGCCGCTCGCCGACTCGCGCCGTCCGAACATCGAGCACGGCGGATAACTCGCCCGCGGCAACCCGGCTCAGTGTGCCGGACGATCCGCGGACGCGAACGTCAACCACCGCTGGAGGAACACCGACGAGTTCGAGCTGAGGCGGCAGGTTCGTGAATTCGAGCGGCACGCGCAGCGCGCGCTCGACCGTCTGCTCTCCTGATACCAGAAGCCACAGCAACGCAGCGAGGACGACCGACACCACTTTCAGGCCGACGTGCCGGACTCTCATATCGCCATCAGGCCACTGAGCCCTGTACCTGAGGCTCGACGATCCGCTGACCCGTGAGCAGCACGCGCAGTCGATCGCGAAGACGCTCGGGCGTCAGGCCGCGTTCGAGGGCACCGGCCAACGCGACGGTGATCGCGCCCGTCTCTTCGGAGACCACGATCGCAATCGCGTCGTTCTCTTCGGTGATGCCCAACGCAGCTCTGTGCCGTGTGCCGAGCTCGCGGCTGACCCTCGGATTGATCGAGAGCGGGAGGAAACACGCAGCCGCGGCGATGCGATCGCCCTGCACGATCACGGCGCCGTCGTGGAGCGGTGACCCGGGCTGGAAGATGGTGGCGAGCAGGTCGTACGTGATCGTGGCGTCGAGCGGGATGCCACCTTCGATGTAGTTTCGCAGACCAATCTGCCGCTCGATGACGATGATCGCGCCGATGTGTCGCGCGGCCAGCGTCGAGGCCGCCACCACGAGATCTTCGATGCTCTCGTCAGCGCTCGTCGCGCGCTCGAAGTACTTGAAGACCGGGGCGCGACCGAAATGCGCGAGCGCCCGGCGAATATCGGCCTGGAAGAGCACGATGATTGCGAAGCCAACGTACGTCGCCAGATTGCGAATGACCCAGTTCACCGTCTCCAGATCAAACCAGCGCGATGCGAAGAAGAGGCCGATCAGGAAGCCGGCGCTGAGCGCCATCTGCACCGCGCGAGTGCCGCGAATCAGCAGCAGCAGCTCGTAGATCAGGACAGAGACGAGCAGGATATCGACGACGTCCCACCACGATACGGCGGGGCGCCGCAGCAGCTGGGCGAGTTGGGCCAACCACTCCATCAGTGCTCGCGATGATACTTCCGAATTTCGTCGGCGACTCGCACGACGGGCACCATTTCCCTGACGGCATGGACGCGAACGATATGCGCACCGGCCATCACGGCGGCAGTCACCGCGGCGGCGGTAGGCCAGTCGCGCTCGGTTGCGGAGATCTCCCTGGGAAGCGCGCGCGTCAGGAAACCTTTCCGGGATGGCCCCACGACAATGGGTCGGCCGAGATCGCTGAACTCGCCAAGCCGGCCGAGCACTTCGTAGCTGTGCGTGGGCTCCTTGGCGAAGCCAAGACCGGGATCGATCAGCACGGCGTCCTTCGCGATGCCAGCGCCTGCGGCAAAGGCGATGCTCTCCCGCAGCTCGTCGAGCACCTCGTCGACGACCTCGTTGTAGACCGCCTGCTTGTACATGTCCTTCGAGCGCCCGCGCGTGTGCATCAGGATGATCGGTGCGCGGCTGCTCGCCACGACCTGCGCAAGGTCCGGCTCGTACCTGAGCCCGCTGATGTCATTGACCATCGTCGCGCCCGCCTCGAGCGCCGCCCTTGCGATCGAGGCTTTGTAGGTATCGACGGAGATTGGAACGTTGACCCTGGACGCGAGCCCCGCGATGACCGGCAGCACCCTCTTGCGCTCCTCGCCAGCATCGAGCGCGTGGGCACCGGGACGGGTTGACTCCCCTCCGACATCGAGCAGATCGGCGCCGTGGGCCACCATCTGCATGCCTGCTTCAACGGCGTGCGCCGGATCGAGGAACACTCCCCCATCCGAAAACGAGTCAGGCGTGACGTTGATGACGCCCATCACCAGCGTGCGAGCACCCAGTTCGAGCGAACGTCCACCGGGCAGTGGCAGGGTGAATCGACGACGGGGATGCACGAGGGGGAACTTAGCAGGGTGAAAGGTCAAAGCGCAAAGTCGGAAGTAAGTTTTGAACTTACTTCCCAACTTCGACCTTTGAACTTTGCACTTACTCCTGGGTAACGGGTCGTGGCGGCAGCGACGGAACGATCCCGGGCGCGGGGCGTTCCTTCGAAGGCTTGGCATCGCGTGCCGGCGGCGCTGTGGGACCTGCCGCGGGCATCGGGTCGTCGAGCTTCAGACCGGCAGCGAGCCGCCTGACCTGGTCGGCGTCGAGTGTTTCACGCGCGAGAAGGGCATCGGCCATGTCCAGCAAGTACTGCTTGTGCTCGCCGATGATCACCTGCGCCTTGCTGTAATTCTCGGTCACGAAGCGCTTCACTTCCTGGTCGATCTTGAGCGCCGTGTCCTCGCTGTAGTCCTGATGCTGGGCGATCTCGCGACCGAGGAAGATCTGCTCTTCCTTCTTGCCGAACGTGAGCGGGCCCATCTGGCTGCTCATGCCCCACTCGCAGACCATGCGGCGAGCGAGATCGGTGGCGCGCTCGAGGTCGTTGCCGGCTCCGGTCGTGATGCTGCCGATCGTGATTTCCTCGGCGATGCGGCCACCAAGCAGAATGCAGATTTGATCCTCGAGATATTCGCGCGAGTAGTTGTGCTTCTCGTCGATCGGCAACTGCATCGTCAACCCGAGCGCCATGCCGCGCGGGATGATCGTGACCTTGTGGATCGGATCGGCGTGCGGCAGCTTGACCGTCAGCAGTGCATGCCCGGCCTCGTGGATGGCGGTGACGCGCTTCTCGCCCTCGCTGATGATCATCGAGCGGCGCTCGGCGCCCATCAGGACCTTGTCCTTCGCAAACTCGAAGTCGAGCATGCGAACGACCTTCTGGTTGTAGCGCGCGGCATTCAGCGCGGCTTCGTTCACCAGGTTGGCCAGGTCCGCACCAGAGAAGCCTGACGTCCCGCGCGCCAGCACGGCCACGTCCACGTCGTCGGAGAGTGGAATCTTCTTGGTGTGGACCGAGAGGATGCCTTCGCGACCCTTCACGTCGGGACGATTGACGACGATACGGCGATCGAACCGACCGGGTCGGAGCAGCGCGGGATCGAGCACGTCGGGCCGGTTGGTTGCCGCGAC
This sequence comes from uncultured Acidobacteriota bacterium, assembly GCA_963772955.1. Classification (GTDB taxonomy): domain Bacteria; phylum Acidobacteriota; class Vicinamibacteria; order Vicinamibacterales; family UBA2999; genus Gp6-AA40. Next base: position 105,447 of record CAVYZF010000017.1, read on the forward strand.
GAGGATGACGCCTTCGTTCGATTCGAAGCCGTCCATCTCCACGAGCAACTGGTTCAACGTCTGCTCGCGTTCGTCGTGCCCGCCGCCGAGGCCCGCGCCACGGTGACGGCCGACTGCGTCGATTTCGTCGATGAAGACGATGCAGGGTGCGTTCTTCTTGCCTTGTTCGAAGAGGTCGCGGACGCGCGAGGCGCCGACGCCGACGAACATCTCGACGAAGTCAGAGCCGCTGATCGAGAAGAACGGGACGTTGGCCTCGCCGGCCACGGCGCGCGCGAGAAGAGTCTTGCCCGTTCCCGGGGGCCCCATGAGGAGCACACCTTTGGGAATGCGGCCACCGAGCTTCTGGAACTTCTGGGGCTCCCGCAGGAAGTCGATGATCTCCTGCAGTTCCTCCTTGGCTTCGTCGACGCCGGCCACGTCCTTGAACGTGACTTTCTTTTGAGCGCTGGACGAGAGCTTTGCCTTGCTCTTGCCAAACGAGAGCGCCTTGTTCCCACCGCTCTGCATCTGGCGCATGATGAACACCCAGAATCCGATCATCAGCAGGATCGGCACCCAGGTGGAAAGCAGCGCGGTCCAGGGGCTCGCAGTTGGTTCGCGAGCCGTGACGACAACGTTGCGTTCGAGCAACCGGTTGGCAAGCCCTTCGTATTGAGGTGGTGCCACGGTGCGGAACGTGTCGTTCGCCTTCGTCGTGCCCGAGATCTCGTTGCCGGTGATGGTGACCGAGGCGATCTGGCCGGTGTCGACGGCCATCATGAACTCGGTAAAGGTCAGTGCCTTGGCGCTCACCTGAAACTTGGTGGAGAAATTCCAAACCATGACCGCGATCACGGCCATAGCCATCCAAAACACCAAGCTCCGCATTGTCGAGTTCAAGAGCGCCCTCCCGTCCGATTTTCCGACGGCCTACATTCCGGGATTTACAAGAATATCATTTCGGCGCCCGCGCCCGGCCAACGATTAGCGTGCGTCTCTATGTAAGACCATCTTTCCGCGCCGAAGTTCCACGCGGGCTCCCGGGACATCTACTCCCCCCGACTCGCCTGACGCGACTTCGAGCGCCGACTCGACATGTTCGAACCCGATTTCACGGTTCGGCGCAGCCAGTCGCAGGGCCGCCAGAACCACCCTCCGTCTTACCGGGGGGGGTTCGGCCAGCAGCCCTGATACGTCAATTTCGAGCCCGTTGTTGCTCCGGGCAACGAGAGCGTCGAACCTGCGGGCGCTGAGCTCGTCGAGCCACTGACCATCTTCTCGGACAATCGAGGCCGCCCGTGCAATGGCCGGGGTTGAGGACGCGTTGCCAGCCCGGTCTAACTCCGGCAGGACCTTGTGCCGGATCCGGTTGCGCGGGTTCTCGAGATCGTCGTTCGTCTCATCCTCGACCCAGTTCTGTCCCCGTGATTCCAGATACCGGCGGAGGTCGGCGCGCGCGACCTCGATCAGCGGGCGAATCACCACGTCGCGACGCGGATAGATTCCGCTGAGGCCGGTCAGGCCTGCCCCTCGAATGAGCTTCAGCAGGAAGGTCTCCGCCTGGTCATCACGCGTGTGACCGACGGCGATTCGATCGGCTGACACGGAGTCTGCAACACGGTGAAGGAAGTCGTAACGGAGCCGGCGGGCGGCGTCTTCTACAGACAACCGCTGCGTCTGGGCGTAGGAGCCGACGTCGATCGACTCCACGACGATTGGGAGACCGACACGCGCGGCCAGGTCGCGGCAAAACTGCTCGTCGCGCGTCGCCGTGCAGCGGAGGCGATGGTTCAAGTGTGCGAGGCAAACGACGCTGAAGCCCTCCTGCTCGGCGAGTTCCTGAAGGAGCAACGCAAGGGCGACCGAATCAGATCCACCTGAAAGCCCAATGAGCAGTCGGCTTCCTCGCGGACACAGCCCGTGTCGGTGGATCGTTCGGCGAATCTCTTGGTGAAGAGCGCTCAATTGGGACTCGCCCTTCGACTCGCCGCCCGACGCGGCCTGCCAGAGCGAGCCCGCGCAGCGAGCGAGTCGAGTGGTGCCGGAGGGCGGACTCGAACCGCCGACCCCGCGCTTATGAGACGCGTGCTCTAACCGACTGAGCTACTCCGGCACGAACCTTTTATTGTAATGGGGTCGGGAGTCATTTGATCAGGACAGTCTTGGCGAGTAGGTCCCCGAGTGTCCTCATTAAATGACCCCCGACCCTCAGCTTTCAATTACGGCAGCCGCGATGAGCGGAATCAGGATCTCGTGATGGCCGACAAGCGAAATTCCCTGTCCCTTGTTTCCGGCCACCGGCCGCGTCACGACATTGGTCTGCGGCCGATACATCCGCATGAAGTCAATGTTCACCGTTGTCAGTCCATTCAGCTCGATGCCCTGATTCCGGGCGAGCGCCACCGCCTTCAGGAAGACCTCCGGAAGTACCACCGCCGAACCGCAGTTCAAATAGACGCCCCCGGTGAGTCGCGCCACGCACGACGTGAAATAGCGGAAGTCGCGAAGGCTGGCGTCGCCGATGGCCGCGCCCGACGCATCCTCATGCATGTGGATGATGTCCGTCCCAATCGCCACATGGACCGTGACCGGGATCTGGAGTCGGTGGGCCGTCGCGAGGAGACTGCGATCCGCCCAGCGCGCGTTCGCTCCGCCGAGATAGGCTCCGACGGCCTGACCGAGGCCGTGCTGCCTGGCCTGCGCATTCCGAATGACCTCGTTGAGGATTCGTCCGGTCTCCTCGGCCATCCCAAAGCGGCCTGGTCCCAGCGCTTCGTCGACGTCCTCTGAGGTGACGCCGGCGAGAGCGATCTCGAAGTCGTGAATGACGCCGGCGCCGTTCATCGCCAGCGCGGACACATACCCGCGCTCCATCAGATCGATGAGCACCGGCGAGACTCCGGTCTTGATCACATGCGCGCCAATCCCCCAGATGATGCCGGCGTCGCGCGCGTGTGCATCGACCATCGCGCGCACGACGCGACGAAGATCCTGGCCGGCGAGAATGGCTGGAAGCGAATCGAACCATTCTTTGAACGAGGCCCCTTTTGCAGCCGGGCGGCCGAAGTCCTCAGCCCGTGCTTTACTTCGCCTCGAGGCGAGGGGGTACGTGCGGACGCCGGAGAGATCGAACTCCTCGTAGTTGAATGGCATTGGCTATACGGTAGCTCATGGCACGACCTGCGCTCCGACAAAGAGCTGGAATGGCGCCCAATAGTACGGCTTGGCTGTGGCCGATCCGCTGCGAATCATTTCGAGCTTGGCGGCGCGTAGCGCTTCGCCTGGAGATGCTCCAGCCGCCAGATTCGCGTACGACCGTCCCATGAGCGCCGCCGTCGATCGATCGTCGACATCCCAGAGCCCCGCGATCACGCGGTGCGCGCCCGCGCGCAGGAACGCCCAGGCGAAGCCGACGAGACCTTCGCCCGCGAAGGTGCGCTCGCCGGCGCTGCGGCACGCGGAGATCGTGACCAGGTCCGCAGACAGCGGACGGTCTGCCACGTCACGCGCGTAGAGCTTGTAACCACCTTCATCGCGCGACAGAATCACCGCGGAATCGAGTGGGCTCTCCGCGTTGGCCTCCGCGTGTGCCGTGAAGTGCACGATGCCGAACTGGCCCGGCTTCGACGCGAGATACGTCGCCGGGGTGGCCTGATCGGCGCGATAGACCGCCGCGCGATTGGCGAACGCATCGGAAACGGCCGTCATCTCGGCGGAGGCATAGCGCAGCGCCGGATACTTCGGATCGGCGGGCAGGGCGTCGCCGATCAGCAGCACGGGGCGCTCGGTCGTCTTGCTGGCAGGGGGTCTGACGCTCAACGTTCCGAGCGACGGCGCAACGGCAATCTCGACGTCTTCGATCCAGTAGTGCCGGCGCTCGCCCGGTACCGGGAGCGTCTCGAAGTTGAGCGTATTCAGTGCGCCATCGGGCACGATGACGACGCGCGCGCCGTTTGGGATGAGGGACGCGACGGGCCGAACGAGCCTGTCGAACAGCGCGTCACCGGCTCCGGCGCTCGCGGCAAGCGGATCTCCAAGCGACGTCACGATCACGTTCCGGTATTGATCGACAAGCGTTCTGACGTCGCGACTGTTCGTCGCGAGCGGAACGAACTGGATACGCTCACCGGACACGACCCACGCGTACGCTCTGGTGGACCCAATCCAGTAGAAGACGAGCACGCTTCGTAATCCGAGAGCCGCACGACGGAACACGCTCGCCGTCGGGCGCATCGGCGCTGCCACCCCGTGTCGCTCCGCCAGGACCCTCGCGCGAATCGAATCCGCGACGGTGAGCGCTTCGTCGAATTCGCGGCGTTCGACGAGCACGTCGATGTAACGCTCGTAGAAACGGATGAGACGAGTCAGGAACGAGAGCCGGTAGTTCGTGTCGAGAAGCTCGGAACGCGTGTGCTCGATGACGTCGAGCGCAGATCGATAGTGTCGCGACGCGCCACTGAGGTCCCGGGCCGAGGCGCTCAGGTCTCCCATCTCCGCGTGCACTTCCCAGGCGAGCGCAGGAGGGGTCTCGGAGTCCGACAGGAGTGACTCGTACAGCTTCCTCGCTTCGTCACCCTGCCCACGTCCTGCGGCGATCTCTGCTCGATGAAATGTGTTGTAGATGAACGTGCGCGTGCCTGCGCGTTCGTTCAGGCGACGCGCCTCGAGATTCATCCGCTCGGCCTCATCCCACTGACCGAGCGATGCATGCGCAGTCGTCAGGTTGTCGGCCCATCGCGCCGCGTCCTCGACCAGCCCGGCGCCATTCGCGACGTCGTGGGCGCGGCGCAGGTACGTAATCGCTTCCTGATACGAGCCGTTCAGCAGGTGCGTCGCACCCAGGACACCAAGCGCTTGCTCGAGGTACACCTTCGGCCCGCGTTGCTCGTTGACTTCAACGCTCCGGCGCTGAACCGCGATCGCGCGATCGAAATCTCCCAGCCGCGCGTAGCAGACGCCCGCATTTCGCAGGCCGATCGCGTAAACCATGAACGAAGACAGTTCGGTCATGGAAATCACCGCTTCGAAGAACGGTAATGCCTCGTCGAAGCGATTGCGAAAAAGGTAACCTGCACCGAGATTCAGTGTCGCGCTGGCTTCACGAAACCGATCGCCGGCGGCCTTCGCGGCGGCCACTGCCTTGATCAGCGCCGCGTCACCGTCACCCCAGCGACCCAGACGTTGCAGGGTGATTCCTCTGAGGACGTTTATGTCTCGCAGGACGTCTGACGCGATCGGCTCCTTCGCGAGTGCGACTGCATCATCAAAAGCCTGGAGCGCCTTGGGCAGGTCGCCGCGGATGAGGCGCTCCTGACCACTCAAGTACCGCTGACGAGCCCGTACCCATGCGTACTCGGGTCTGTCAGGGATCGGTTCTTCCAATGCCGGAAACGGCGCTGAAAGCTGCCGATTGATGAGACGAACTTCATCCTGGAGCAACCTGAACCTCCATGGCCATGGAGATCGCGGTTGCTCGCTCGAAAGACGAAGACCTTCATCGGCAAGCTGGCGCGCATGATCCATCTCGCCGACCAGCAACTGTTTCGACCCGTTGTCGTACAAATCCTGAAGTTGTGCCGCGGTGCCGGGGCTGCAGGAAGCAAACAGAATCAACGCACCTGCAATAGTCGCGAGCGTGCTACGGGTAGTAGCTTCCATTCGTATCGACGCCGCCACCATCCGCCCAGCCACCGTACTCTGATCCGAGCTCGAACCGGACCATGGTCAGGCGCCGTTCGGACCCTCCGACGAGGAGCTCACCGAAAAAGATCTTGCCGAAGTCTGGCACGGTGACGACGTGACCGTCGATGGTAGCGCCGGGAAACGGCTTGCCCGCCCATTTGATGCTTTGGACGATGGTCGTGTAGATGATGCCGTTGCGAACGACGAGACCTGCTCGCCGCGCCTGGCCTGTGATCGTCGCGTCGAGGACGAAGTGCGCGCCGAACTTGCTTATCACCTTGGGATCGTCAGCGGCCGCCGCCACCTTCGACCGCGTGTCGTACTTCTGAAACAAGGGCGCATTCAAGGCAATGTCGAGGCCAAACCCACCGACGTCGACGCCCTGAATCAACACGTCTTTCGTCGGCACGATTGACGGCTCACCGCTGCCCTGCGGACTGCGACTGGCAAGTGCCGCGCGAATGCGCTTCGCGCTGAACACGATCTGGCGTCCCACAGAAAGCTCTCGAAGCTCTGCGACGACGTTCGTCGTGGTGTTCAGCTCGTGCGGTTCGCCCTTGTGATTGGTCACCGCCTTCGCCTGCTTCTCGTCGTCGTACAAACCCTCAGCGAGAGTCATCGCGGACCCAAAGCGAATGACCTCGTCAAACGACCGGCCTTTGATCTCCGCGCGCGAGCGTCCACCAGACACGCCGAGCGAGCTGGCGCCTTCTATGTCGACAATGACTGTTTTCGGTCGGAAGATCTGACCACTCAGTGCGGATGCGTTGCCGCGAAAGAGAAATCGTCGCGTGAGCTCCATGTCGGTCTCTCGAACGCCGAAGCGTGTGTGGTATCAGTTCGCGTCGAAGACGTACTCGCCGAGCGTTGCACCCGGTGAAGCAGGGTCGCGCACGATCAGCGTGTGACGTCCTGGACGAACAAGCTCATCTGCCGGAATCAGCAGATAGAGCGGACCGCCTGAAGGGGGGAGGGGCGTCCGCCCAGATAGTATCGTGTTGCCGGCCGCGTCGAGAAGGTCATACGTCACGTTGGCAGTCGATGCATTCATCACGTCGATGCCCAGTGTGATGAAGCGCTGTCCGGCCGCGACGGTCACCACGGGCAGCGTCCCGCGTGTCGCCTCACGCAACATGACAGGTGATAACGGCTGAGGCGCGATCGCCTGGCGCAAGCCCGGAACGACCACGAGCGATTGATAGCCGGCCGTCATGGCAAACATGGCCGCCGCAGCCCATGGAAGAACGGTCGATGCGCGGCGCCACACTGGCTGCCTGTTGAACTCAACGACATTCGAGGTCCGGGCCTGTGAGTCCTTTGCCCGGAGTCTCGACTCACCAGCTGCGCGCACTTCCCCGCGGATCCGTTCACCCTGCCGCACGTCCTGCGCGCAGTCGTTGCAGTCGAAGAAGTGATCTTCGAATGCATGCTTTTCAATCTCGGTCATCTCGTCAAGGAGATACCGTTCCGCCGCCATCGTGTCGAGTGCCTGCTGATGCGTCATGGTCTTCTGCAGGCTAGTGACGAAGCCAGCCAAAGCGTTTCATGAGGCCGCGTACTCGGTTTTGAAGCGCTGCTTGGCTCGGTGCAGGAGGACGCGCAGGTAGTTGCGATCGATGCCGAGCGTCCGGCAAATCTCGTCCTTGTCGCGCTCCTCGAAGAACAGCCATTCCAGGAGCTGCCGCTCCTTTTCCGGCAGCGTGGCGAGAACCTTGCGAACGGACGCGCGCTCTTCTTCGACGACGACCGTCTCCTCAGCGCCGGCGCGCGTATCGCGAATCTGACCACCGGTATCGTCGCCGAGTGGATCGACACGCGACTGAGACCGGTACAACTCGAACAGGACGTTGTTGCACACGGAGTTGACGAAACTGCCGAAGCCGCCCGGCGACTGGATGCCGCCGGGCTGCCGGACGGCCTTCAGCACTCGAAGAAAAGTTTCCTGGATGGCGTCGTCGACCGCCGCCGGCGATTGCAGGCGCGAACGGAGCTTGATCGCGAGGAGATCTCGAAAGTAGCGATGGAAGTGAGCCTCGGTCTCCGGGTCGCCTGACGAGAGCCGATCGAGGTACGAACGGTCGAACTCGTGTCGCTGTTCATTGCGCAAGCGCCGGAGATCGTACGTCCGCGATTGAAACAGGCGCAACGCAAAACCCCCGGGGCCATTGCCCAATCGTCTTTTCTCAAGCTGATCTGTGTCATCCAAGGGCACCCGCGGCCGAGCTCATGCACATGCGGCAGGCAGCTCGACCGCGGTGTGTCCTTTCACCATGCGGAACGACTGATACGACACATGACAGCCGTGGGTCCGCAAGAAACTCAGGAATCGCTTGTAGTCGTGCTCCGGCATGTTGAACGCGCGCACGAGCATCTTGTAGTTCCCGCGCGTGTACGCCAGGCCGGCCTCGACGATCTGTCTCACGTCGTCACGGGTCAGATCGCGGTTCATGAAAGGCTCGTGAATTTCCGACCAGAACGAGAGTCCTTCGGTGAGCAAACGATTCAGCCGTCGCTCGCCGGTCGCCGCAGGAAGGGTCGGTGTCGCCACGCGGCGCGTCTGGCCAATCTCCAGCGGCAGCGAGCCGACGTCGATCCGGCTGTTGCCGCCGCCTACGACGAGTCGCTCGGCCACGTTCTTCAGCTCGCGGACATTGCCAGGCCAGTCATAGGTCAGCAGCCGCTGCAGTGCGTCGCCCGTGATATCGGGCATCGGCAGCCGGTGCGCCTGCGAAAACGTAGACAGGAAATATCGCAGCAATGTTGGGATGTCATCCCTGCGATCGCGAAGCGGCGGAACCTCGATATGAACCACGTTCAGGCGATAGAAGAGATCTTCGCGGAAGCTCTGGTCGGCGACCTTGGCGATGAGGTCGCGATGTGTGGCGGCGATCACGCGAACATCGAGCGGCGGCAGCGACCGATCGGCGCCAACGCGCTGGATCTCTCCGGTCTCCATGAATCGCAGAAGCATCGCTTGCATGCGCAGGCTCATCTCACCGATTTCATCCATGAAGATCGTGCCGCGATGGGCCGACTCGAGCTGGCCTCGCTTGTCTCGGTAAGCGCCGGTAAAGCTGCCGCGCACGTGCCCGAAGAGCTCGGACTCGAGAAGCGTGTCGGGGAGACCGGCACAGTTCATTGGAACAAACGGCAATGAGGATCGATGGCCTCGCTCGTGGATGAGCCTTGCGACAAGCTCCTTCCCAACGCCACTCTCTCCGGTGATCAACACCTTCGCCGCGCATCCGGCTGCCACTGAAATTTCCTGCTCGACGGCTCGCATCGCTGCACTGGCGCCAAGCATCGTGGTCGTCTCCATGGTCAGAACCTCCGCTCGAGCCACATTGCTCATTCGCTCCTTGGCTGCTAGTGCGGCAGGATGCGGATCTGTTACAAGGGGGTCGGGAGTCATTTAAAGAGGACACTGCCGGCTCTACGTGTAACGCTCGGCCGACACTCGATCACCATGCGCCTGAGACGTGATTCACATGGGACTTCCTGGTGTGCCGAGCTTCGGTGTGTTCTGGAACGAGGGAGGGACCTACGTCTTCTATGCGGAATCGCTGGATTCGGAAACCCGTCGGGGGACGCTCTCATCCATCGACGACAGGCGGGTTCCGCGCCCTGAAGTTGGTCCTTGGTCCTTCGTGCTTGGTCCTTGGTCCACGTCCACGTCCACGTCAAAGAATCAGCATCGCGTCGCCATAGCTGTAGAAGTGATATCCGCGCTCGACGGCTTCGCGATACGCGGCGAGGACTCGCTCTCTGCCTGCGAAAGCCGCGACAAGCATGAGAAGCGAAGACTGCGGCAGGTGAAAGTTTGTGACGAGCCCCTGGACGATGCGAAAGCGATGACCGGGATGAATGAAGAGTGAGGTGCTTCCATCCGACGACTGGATGCGCCCCCCTTGATCAATCGTCAGCGACTCCAGCGCTCGCGTCGTTGTCGTGCCGACGGCGATTATCCGCCGGCCTGATTGAAGCGCGTTGGTCAGCACCGCGGCAGCGGACGGCGACACCGTGTAGATTTCTGGATCCACTTCGTGTTCGTCGACGTTTTCCACCCTCACTGGCTTGAACGTTCCGTATCCCACGTGCAGCGTGAGAGCGACCCGATCGATGCCGCGCGCCTTCAACTCGTCGAGCACGCCATCAGTGAAGTGAAGTCCTGCGGTCGGAGCCGCCACCGATCCCGCCTCACGGGCGTACACGGTTTGATAACGGACGCGGTCTGACGCGTCGTCCGGGCGCGCGATGTAAGGCGGAAGAGGAATGTGCCCGATGCGCTCGATGGCCTCGACGAGCGACATCCCGCCTTCGGTCCACAGCCGAATCGTCCTTCGCCCCTGGAAGTGTCGCGCCAGAACCTCGCCATGCATGCGAACGTCGTCTTGCTCGAACAGCACTCGTGCCCCGGGCTTCAGTTTTTGGCCCGGGTGCATCAATGCTTCCCACACTTCGGGATTCGGGATTCGGGATCCGGGCTCCGCGAGGTCCGGAGGGTCCGGAAGCTTGCGAAGCAACAGACACTCGACAGAACCGCCGCTTGGAACTCGATGCCCCACGAGCCTCGCAGGAAACACGCGCGTGTCGTTGACGACGAGCAGATCGCCAGGACGCAGATGATCGGCGAACCGCGCGAACGACGTGTGCTCGATCGCGCCGGTCTCTCGTGACAGCATCAGGAGTCGCGACTGCCCACGCTCGGACGGCGGACGCTGAGCAATCAGCTCGTCAGGCAGATCGAAATCGAAGTCGCTGGTGCGCAGTGACATGTGCAGAACTGTGAAGGGTCTGACCCTTCACACCCTTCACACTATCGCGAGAAGAAGCGATCGAGATTCGTGCGCTCTTTCGCGGCCAGCAACGGTTTCCACAGATCGCCGACTTTCGCGATCCGCTGCCGGACGTTCTCCATCCTGAAGTCTTCGAGGCGCACACCCTTCTCGAGCTCCTTCCACGTCACGGGTGTCGACACCGTGGCAAGCGGCTTGGGTCGCACGGAATAGATGCTCGCCAGCGTCTGCCCCCACGCATTCTGCTTGTAGTCGACGACGACCCGTCCCTTCGGTCGCGCCGCGACGCGATAGCCAACCGTCATGAGCTTCGGGTTTCGCGCGGCCAACTCGGTCGCCAGTGCTTTCGCGAAGGTGTGAACGACATCCTGGAGCGGACCGCGTTTCAGCGCGACATACACGTGGAGTCCGCGCGAGCCTGTCGTCTTCACGTACGGCTTCATGCCGAGCGTCGTCAGCGCATCGCGCACGATCAGTCCGCTTTCGCTCGCCTGCTCGAACGTGGCGCCTTCGCCCGGATCGAGATCGAAATGCAGATAGTCCGGCCGATGTACATCGTCGCAGCGCGCGTACCACTGATTGAGATCGATGCACCCGAGGTTGATCACCCACAACAACGAAGGCCGGTCGTCGATGACCGGAAAGTTCACGACCTTGCCGTCGCCGTGATCGATCGCGCAGATGCGGATCCAGGTCGGTCGAGGCGTGGGCGCCTCTTTCATGAAGAACGAGGCGCCCGCCGCGCCGTTTGGATAGCGGCGCATGACCATCGCGCGATCCTTGATATGCGGCAGCAGCACCGGGGCGACGTCGGCGTAGTACTGAATCAGCGCACCCTTGGTGATTCCAAGCTCAGGCCAGAATGGCTTGCGGAGGTTCGTCAGCCGCACTTCCCGGCCGTCGACCTTCAGAATCGCGTTGTCGACCTGTGACGGAATCGTAATGGGGTCGGGAGTCATTTAACGAGGACACTCTCGCACGGGAAACGGCGAGAGTGTCCTGATCAAATGACTCCCGACCCCATTTACTCCTTCAAACCCCACTTGAGGAGCAATGACCCCACCGTGAATCCGGCACCGACTGACACCATCAGCAGGAGATCGCCACGCTTGAGACGTTTGTCGTCGACGGCGTCACTGAGCGCCAGCGGAATCGTCGCGGCCGTCGTGTTGCCGAACCGCTCGATGTTGATGACGACCTTCTCCTCCGGGACGCCCAGCTTCTCGGCTGCCGAGAGAATGATCCGTCGATTGGCCTGATGCGAGACGAGCAGGTCGATGCTCTCAGCGCTGAGATTGTTGCGCTGAAGAATCCGGCGACAGGCTTCTTCCGTGTTGCGCACCGCGAACTTGAAAACGGCCTGGCCGTCCTGCTTCACGTAATGCAGGCGCTGATCGACTGTGTCCTTCGATGCCGGCCGCAGGCTGCCGCCGGCTGGCATGCACAACGACTCGCCGCCACTGCCGTCGATGTAGTTCTCGAAGTCGATGATGCCGATGTCCGGATCACCGGAAGCCTCGACGACCGCCGCGCCTGCTCCATCACCGAAGATGACGCACGTCGCGCGATCGGTGTAGTCGATGATGCTCGACATCACGTCGGCGCCGATCACGAGCGCGTGGCGGCTCCCGCCGTTGGAAACCATCTGTGCCGCCGTCGTCAGCGCATACGTGAAGCCCGAGCAGGCCGCGAAGAGGTCGTACCCCCACGCACGCGTCGCGCCGATCTTGTGCTGCACCAGGCACGCCGTGCTCGGAAACAACATGTCAGGCGTCGTCGTCCCGACCACGATGAAGTCGATGTCAGACGGTTTGAGCCCTGCCCGTTCGATCGCCTTTCGTGCGGCCTCCGCGGCCAGGTCGGATGTCGCCACACCTGGTTCGACGATATGGCGTTCGCGGATGCCGGTTCGTTGCAGGATCCATTCGTCACTCGTCTCGACCATCTTCTCGAGGTCGGCGTTGGTGAGCACGCGTGGCGGAACGAAGGTGGCGAGGCTGGAGATGCGCGCACGGCATCGGGGTAGCAGCGAAGCGGTTACCACAGTCGAGTATCCCTCCCGGGGGCGACGAGCCCGAAGTATTCGTATGCGCGCGACGTGGCGACGCGGCCACGCGGCGTGCGATCGAGGAAACCGGCCTGAATCAGGAACGGCTCATAGATGTCCTCGATCGCGTCCTTCTCTTCGCTGATGGCAGCGGCCAGGCTGTTCACGCCGACTGGACCGCCGTCGAACTTGTCGATGATCGTCCGCAAGAGCTTGCGATCGACCTCGTCGAACCCATTGTCGTCCACCTCGAGGAGCCGCATCGCGCTTCTCGCAACCTCGCCCGTGATGCGGCCGTCGGCGCGGACTTGCGCGTAGTCGCGAACGCGACGCAGCAACCGGTTGGCGATACGCGGGGTCCCGCGTGACCTCCGGGCGATCTCGACCGCTGCATCGTCCAGGATTGTCACGCCAAGAATGCGAGCGGAGCGACGAACGATCTCTTCGATATCGTTGCTGGTGTAAAAGTCGAGCCGGTGGACGATCCCGAACCGTGCGCGAAGCGGCGACGTCAGGAGACCGGCCCTCGTCGTCGCGCCGATGAGCGTGAACTTCTGCAGCGGGACTTTCACCGAGCGCGCGCCGGGACCCTGCCCGATCACGATATCGAGCTCGTAGTCCTCCATCGCGGGATACAGGATCTCCTCGATCGCCGGTGACAGGCGGTGGATCTCGTCGATGAAGAGGACCGCGTGCTCCTGGAGATCGGTGAGCATGCCGGCCAGATCTCCGGGCCGCTCGATCACGGGACCCGCGGTTGCACGAACGGGAACGCCCATTTCATTGCCGATGACGTACGCGAGCGTCGTCTTTCCGAGTCCCGGCGGACCGTAGAGCAACACGTGATCCAGGGCTTCACGCCGGCCGCGTGCGGCCGCAATCGACACCTGCAGGTTGTCGCGCAGACGATCCTGTCCGATGTACTCGTTGAGCGTTCGCGGACGCAGCCCCGCCTCGTATTGCGCGTCCTCATCCACACGACCGGGAGTAATCAGTCGTTCGTCCACGTTCAGTGCTTCATCATCTCGCGCAGCGCGCCGCGAAGCGCCTGCTCGAAGTTCGCGTCTGTGTCGGTTTTCAGTGCGGCGTCGATCGCCTTCTCCGCCTGCGGTCGATGATAGCCGAGGTTCTGGAGCGCCGAGAGCAAGTCTTCTCGCAGCCGGTCGGTTCCTGTTGCGCTGCTCGCCGTTCCAGCCGCGACCGGCGCCGCGAGATGCGATAAGCGATCCTTGAGCTCGAGGACGATCCGCTCGGCGGTCTTCTTGCCGATTCCGGGGATACCGGTCAAACGCGCGACATCCGCTCGCTGGATTGCCAGGATCACTTCGCGGCTGTCCAATCCGGACAAGACGGCGATCGCCAGCTTCGGTCCGATTCCGCTGATGCCGATCAGTCGCTCAAAAATCTGTCGCTCCAGGTCGGTGATGAATCCATACAGTTGCAGCGCGTCTTCGCGCACGTGCGTGTAGACGCGGAGGGTGACGTCGACACCCTCTTCACCGATCTCGTAGAACGTCGAAAGCGGGACCTGCACCTCGTATCCGACACCACTGACGTCGACGACGATCCGGTTGGGCTGTTTGACGAGCACTTTGCCCCGAAGGAAAGCGATCATGTTCCGGGGGTCGGGGGTCGGGGCTCGGGGTTCGGGTGCGGAGACGCCACGGGAGTCACGCAGGTCGGTAATGACGCCAGGATTTGAGCGACGTCTTCGCGATTCGCTGTCCGAGGGCCTCGCGAGACCCGAACCCCGACCCCCGAATCCCGAATCCCGAGTGCACGTGACAGATCGCCACCGCGAGCGCATCTGCCGCATCATGCGGCGACGGCACCTTGTCCAGTCCGAGCAGCAGCTTGATCATCTGTTGCACCTGCCGCTTGTCCGCACGGCCGTATCCAACGACGGCGCGTTTCACTTCGGCAGGCGTGTACTCGAGCACTTCGCATCCCGCTTCGACCGCGGCCAGGATCGCGACTCCCCGCGCGTGACCCAGCTTGAGCGCGCTTCGCGCGTTGGTCGCGTAGAACAGGTTCTCGACAACCACCAGGTCGGGCTCACATTCCAAGAGGCGAGCGGACAATTCGCGATGGATTCTGGCGAGGCGGGCTGGAAACGAATCACCTGCGGCGGCAGCAATCGCTCCGCAGGTCACCAGACGATGTCGGCGACCGTCCGTCTCCACGCATCCGTAGCCGGTGCGCTCGGATCCGGGATCGATCCCGAACACTTTCACGCGAGGGAGGCCTCGATCTCCTTCTCTTCGATGTCGAAGTTGGCCCAGACGTGCTGCACGTCGTCGTGGTCGTCGAGCGCTTCCATCAGCTTCAGCATGACCTGCGCGTCCTTGCCCTGAAGCTTGACGTAGTTCTGCGGAATCATCGCGACCTCGGCACTGGCCGGCTCGAGGCCGAGAGCTTTCACCGCGTCACGTACGCCTTCGAAGCTCTCGGGGGGCGACACGATCTCCCAGACGCCGCCGTCATCGCTCATGTCGTCGGCGCCGGCCTCGAGGGCCACTTCGAGGAGCTTCTCCTCGTCGGCCTTTTCCTTCTCGACGAGGACTTGCCCCTTGCGATGGAACATCCAGGCGACGCTGTTCTCCGCCGCGAGGTTGCCGTTGTACTTCGCGAGCATGTGGCGAATCTCGCCGACGGTCCGGTTCTTGTTGTCGGTCAGCGACTGAATCAGGAGCGCCACACCGCCGGGACCGTAGCCTTCGTAGGTGATCTCTTCGTAGGTGACGCCGGGTTCTTCGCCCGTGCCACGGCGAATGGCGCGCTCGATGTTCTCG
>CAVYZF010000018.1:0-67827 GCA_963772955.1 uncultured Acidobacteriota bacterium
AGGAGGAGGAACTGAACGAATACGAGTGAGCTACGCATGAATGCCTCCTGCTGAGACTGGGGCCGTCGATGCGCCGCGGAGTAGGGGTTAGCGTAGATCCGTTGAAGGCTTCTCGCCAAGTGCCCGATCAATCTGTGCGAGCACCTCGTCGTACGCCTTGAGCAGCATCGGATCGAAGTAGGACGCATCGCCCATGTAGTTCAGGATCGAGCGCATCACACCGTCGAGATCCTGCGTCCACGACCGACCGTAGATCGCGGACTGCGCTATGGCTCTCTGGAGCCCCGTGTATGGTGTTCATCGAGTTTGGGTACGTCGACGTCCGGCATGGGGCGTAATGCTACCCCAGTCAGTAGGGCTCGCCGGCAATACGACGAATGTCTGGCACACCGAGGACTCTCATGCTCTCGGCAGGAGGCGTCTCAATCGCATGCACGAGTGTCGCGATCATCGCGCGCCGCGTGACGAGCCCCAATCGCTCGGCGCCGTCTCGCGTCTGCGGAATCCCACGCAGGAGCGCGTAGAGCGGAAGCAACGCATACGGCCACCGATGCCCGGGGCCAAGGATGTACCACGGTCGCAGAATGGTGGCGCGAATCCCACTCGATCTGATGAGCGCTTCGCCCTCTTGTCGAACGGCGATGTAGGCCTGCATGATGGGAGCGGGATGCGCAACGCTGACGTAGACGAAGTGCTGAACACCCGCGTGTCGCGCCGCTGCGACGGCGGCGTGAATCGAGGCGAGGTCCACTCGCCGGAATTCTTCCGCCTTCGATGGATTCGGATGCGGCGTGCCAATGAGATGAACGAACGTCGCGGCAGGCGGGATGGCGCTCGCGAATGTGTCAGAGTCCAGCGCGTCACCAATCACGGGACGTACGACTGGCGGCAGCTTGCCTGCCGACTCCGCTCGAGCGAGCGCATGCACGGTGTGGCGCCGCGCGAGCAGCGCCTCAATCAGAGGCCGGCCGACATAACCGGTGCCACCGGTGACGAACACGGCATCGACGTCGCGTCGCATCTCCGCTGCATTCTACGTGGTCGTCCTTTGGATCAAGTTGCTCACCACCGGGACGATCCGTCGAGGTCAGAGACGCTCTTCATTTCCTTGCTGACGGTTGCGCCTCAAGTCGGCTCTCGGGCATCTTCACGAGTCGGAAGCCCACGTGATTGGTGCCCGTGCTGCCTTCGCCTTTACCACGCGTGCCCACCATGTAGCGTGAACAGTACCTGGTCGGTGCACAGGAACGACCCGCCACGATGCACGCGCTTCTGCACCGTCGGCTCACTCGGGTCGAAGGACGTGTCGGGTCCGTGTGGGTTACGCGCAACGCCGCCGGCAGATGCGAGCAGCGCGTAGTAGTCGGGTCGATACCAATCGCTCACCCACTCCCACACGTTGCCGGCCACATCGTAGAGGCCGTAGCCGTTGCGCTCGAACTGCGCCACGGGCCCGATGCCTCGATAGCCGTCCTCGCCTTCATCGGTGTCCGGGAAGTGCCCTTGATGGGTGTTCGCCATGACGTGGTGGCTCGGCGTGAATTCGTCGCCCCACGCGTAGATCTTGCCGCTCAGCCCACCACGCGCGGCGAACTCCCACTCCGCTTCGGTGGGCAGACGTTTGCCCGCCCACGTCGCATACGCAACCGCGTCGTCGTATGCGATTTGCACCACTGGATATTTCTCGCGTCCCGTCAGGTTGCTCTCGGGGCCGTCGGGATGACGCCAGTTCGCGCCCTTCACGTACGACCACCACTGAAGGTGATCGTTCAGCGGCACGGCATGGTCGGGCGGCGAGAACACAACGGCGCCCGCCACGAGATTCTCCGGCGGGGCGCCGGGAAAGTCTTCAGCGCGCGGCGCCGTCTCGGCGATGGTCACGTACCCGGTGGCCTCGACGAACTTGGCGAACTGTTCGTTGGTCACCTCGGTCTCGTCCATCCAGAACCCATCTACGTAGACACGATGAATCGGCCTGGAATCGACCGTCGCCTGCATGCCGACCATGTTCATGTCGGACGATTCGGCGGCGCCCATGGAGAACTCGCCTCCGGGAATCCACACCATGCCCGCAGGCGGCTGAGCACTGAGAGTCGGTTTCGCGTTCTCGACTGTCGGCTCGAACGAGGCCGCAGTCGACGACGGCGGTCGCTGTCGGCGCGCTCGTGAGCGGCTGCGATCGGCCAGCATAGAGCCACCACCCCACGCCGCCCATCACCGTGACCGCGAGCACGAGGAGAAGGCGAGGCGCTCGAGTGGCGCGACCGCGCTTGCCCGTCGGCTGCCGCCCCTTCTGCCGTTTCTTAACGCTCATCTCAGGTACCTACTGGACGGACAACAGTCTCCGCGCTTCCTGCTGAAGGTCGCTGTAGTCTGTCTTTTCGACGGTGACCCCGACGAAGAAGATCGTCCCGCCTCTGAACGTGCCGGGCGTCTTGTATTCCTGGCTGACCGCGTCTCCGCTGTCGTACCCGACGCAGAGGCCATCACCCGACAGCGTGAACTTGCCGGGTTGCGTCCTCAGCGGCCCTTCGGCCACGACCTGATCGTCGATGTAGAGCTTGGCGACACCGAGAGACTCGCCGTGCTCGCCTGCCTTCTCGCGGACGAACTCCACGCCGACCGTGTGCTTGCCCGGTTTCAGCTCCGTCTTCGACACGAAGTGCTGCTCCGGCCTGATGCCGAGGAAGTTGTAGACGTAGTGCAGCTTTCGGTCCTTGATGAAGAGCGTATGGCCGCCGAAGCGAGACCCGTGGGCGAAGATCACGCCCGAGGCGCTGGCATCGGCGATCTCGATGTTCGCGAGGATCTTGTACGAACGGCCGCGTACGTTGACCGCCACACCTTCCGGGACCGGAGCCGTGTCGGGATAGTAGATGTATCGCTCACGCGCGGGCTTCCTCAGACGGCCGTGCGGTGTCCGAGTATTTCAACCGCGGTGCGGTCGTCGAGCGGCAGCACCATGTTCTTGTCGGCTTCTTCGTACCACGCCTTGATGAGCGCCTGGAGCTTGTCGGGATTCTCCTTGGCCAGGTCCTTCGACTCCGAGCGATCGACGTCGACGTGATAGAGCTGCCACGCATCCTTGTCGAAGTGTCCCTTGCCGGCAGATCGGGGCGTGCACGGCAGGCGGCCAGCCAGCCATCCTCCCAAATCCCTCGCGTGCCGAGCATGGCGTAGTACTGGCGCTTCTTCGTCGTCGGATCATCGGGCTTCGCGTCGAAGGTGTAGCGCATCGACACGCCGTTGATCGGGTACTGCTCCACGCCGTGGTAGACCTTGGGCATTTCGAGTCCGGCGATATCCAGAATCGTCGGCACGATGTCCGTCGAATGGTGGTACTGGTTCCGGATTTCACCACGCGCCTTGATGCCCTTGGGCCACGAGATGATCAGCGGGTCTGAGGTGCCGCCCGAGTACTGCGCGTAGCGCTTGAACATCTGGAACGGCGTCGAGAACGCGGCGGCCCATCCCGTCGGGAAGTGTTCGTAGGTGTCCGGTCCGCCCAGCACGTCCAGGTACTTCATGTTCTCAGCCACCGTGTCCGGATAGCCGTTGAAGAACTTGTTCTCGTTGACCGAACCGCTCGGCGTGCCCTCGCCGGACGCGCCGTTGTCCGCGGCATAGATGACGACGGTGTTGTCGAGCTGACCGCTCTCCTGCAGGTAGTCGATGATGCGTCCGATCTGCACGTCGGTGTATTCCGAGAAGGCCGCGTAGACCTCGGCGAGCCGCGAGAACAGCTTCTTCTCGTCGGCGCTCAGTGAATCCCACGGACGCACGTAGTCTGCCGGGTTCGCCATGTCCTTCGGCATCGGGTTGAGCGGCGTCAGCTGAGTGCCCTTCGGCAAGACGCCCTTCTCGATCATCCGCGCGAGCACCCACGTTCGATACGCCTCGTAGCCGTCGTCGAACTTGCCCTTGTACTTCGCGATGTAGTCTTTCGGCGCGTGATGCGGGGCGTGATTGGCGCCCGGGTTGTACCACATGAACCAGGGCCGCGACGGGTTCGTGGCCTTCTGGTCGCGGATGATCGAGATGGCCTGGTCGGCCAGGTCCTTGGACAGGTGATAGCCCTGTTCCGGCCCGTAGGGCGACTCGATGAACCGGTTGTCCTCGACGAGATCGGGATACCACTGATTGGTCTCGCCGCCGAGGAAACCGTAGAAGCGATCGAAGCCCCTCTGCAGCGGCCATTGCTTGCGGCTCGCGCCGGAGGCGACGTCCTGTTCGGCGACGTTGTGGTTCTTGCCCAGCCAGTACGTGCTCCATCCGCCGTCCTGGAGGATCTGCCCGATGGTGGCGGTCTGGTCCGGGAGACGGCCGCTCGCGCCGGGGAAGCCGTTGGCCGCCTCGGTGATGGCGGCCATGCCGTTCACGTGATGGTTGCGTCCCGTGAGGAGCGTGGACCGTGTCGGCGAGCAGAGCGCGGTCGTATGCCACTGCGTGTACGTCAGGCCGTTCGCCGCCAGCTTGTCGAGCGTCGGCATGTTGATGCGGCCGCCGTAACGGCGACCACGCGGCGAGGCCGGTGTCGTCGTAGAGGATGAACAGGAAGTTCGGCGCTCCCTCGGGTGCCTTCTTCGGCGTGTACGGCGCCCAGTCCGGAACCGAATCGCGGACATCGAGCTTGATCGTGCCCTTGAACGCGTTCGGCGACGTGGAGGCAGGGGCAGCGGCAGGGGCCGGTGCGTTCTGCGAGCATGCTGTGAGCCCAAGCACCGCGACAATGGCGACGAGGACCGAAGTGATGGCGCGTGGTCTCATGATCCTTCTTTCTCTCAAGCTTCTTTGATTGCGCGCACTTCCATAGCACGCGCGTTGATGACGATCGTGGGCAACCCGCCCGGGCTCGCGGCAGGAAAACTCCGGAGGTGATCCATGATCGCTTCCCATTCCTTGATCTCCTGGACGGCTCCGCCCTTTGCTTTCGTGACGACGCTGTTCGAATCCACCGCACCCGACGGCGGCAGCAAGTCGGGTGTAGAACCGCGAGGCGTGTCGAGTGCCTCGACCTTCGACGTGAGGGGCCGGCCTTCCTTGTTCTTCGCCACCAACGTCAGCTGACCCTTGGAGAGCTTCGGGATGGACATGACGAACATGCCGACATACAGACGAACACGTGAGGCTGTAGAGCCTTTCGTTCTTCCTGGTGACGTCGATCGCGGTGTAGCCACGATCGAGATCGCCGAGCTCTATGGCGGTGACGAGGTCGAACTTCGGGCGCGTCGTGTCGTAGCGGAACCGCATGCCGGAGGAGCGGGGAAAGTAGTCGCCGGGATGCGCGGGGTTATCGACGAGGAAGAACTCGAGGATGTTCTTCAGCTCCGTCGCGGTGAACCAGCCGGTCACAAGAGTGCTGCCCGCGGTTGGATCGAGGACCCCGGCCCCGAGCGGGGCTACAGCGTAGACGTCATAGACGGTTTGCACGCCTGACTTTCCTCGCGTCAAGCCGGATCGCGCGGTGCCGTTGACGCTGAAGCCGATGTCGGCCTTCGTGGATTTGCGGAACGCGTCGGTGATCAGATTCGACAGCGGTGTGCTCGCGGGGATGTCTGCGAAAGTGTTGGGTATGTCCTGTGCGACTGTGCACAGCGGTTGATCGATGCTGTAACCGCGCGAGGCAAACAACGCCTCGGTGACCATCGGTTTGAACTTTTCGATTTCGCTGGCAATGGCCGCGTCGCCAGGAATGGTGTCGTCAATCGGTGTGAGCGTGTACGACTCGACACTCAGCGTGCTGCCATCGAGGCCGATCACCAGTTCGCCCAGATTGCGTCCATACATGCCGGTCTGCACGACGGGCGTGCGGCCGTTGACGATGATGGCCTCGTACAGTTCGGTGTGAGTGTGAGCGCCAATCACGACGTCAATGCCGGGAACGGCCTTCGCCAGACGCACATCCTCGCCATCAGTGAAGGTGCCATCCTGGTTCTTCTCGAGCCCGCCGTGACTCAGGCAGATGACGATGTCCACCTTCTCAGTCTCTCGAAGCAGCGTCACCATTTCCTTGGCGGTCTCGATCGGGTCGGGATAGGCGATCGCGCTGGCGTTCGTGTAGAGCATGGACTCCTTGCCCATGAGTCCGAACAGGCCGAAACGCAATCCGCCGCGCTCGATCACGGCATGACGACGAATCACTCCTTCTTTGCTCAGGCCTTTCAGCCCCGACAATGTGGCGTCGTCCTTCGAGAAGTCGGTGTTCGAGGCCACTATCGCCGGGATGTGGCCCGCCTTCGCGGCGACATCAATGGCGCTGGCCAACGCTTCCGGCCCGAGGTCGAAATCATGGTTACCGAACGTCGTCGCGTCGTAGCCCATTCGCGACAGGAGCTGCAATTCGGCACCCGTATGGCCGATCGCAGAACCGAATGCCGTCCCCATGCTGTAGTCGCCCGCATCGAGAATCAGCACCGGGCCTTGACTAGTGCGCGCCGCCTTCCGTTGCCCAATCAAGGTGGCCAGCCGCGCAAACCCGCCACGCGTCTTGTCATCGTTCAGCGTGCCCGTGGTGTAGTCGCTGGCCGGACCGAGCCCAATCACGTTCGAGTGAAGGTCGTTGGTATGCAGGATGGTGAATGTCTTGCCACGGTGGCCTGTGGGCCCGCATCCCGCGAGATACAGCGCGCTGGCCGCAGAGCCGACGATAAATTCTCGGCGCGTGAGCGATATGCAGGAACCTGTTCGAATCAAGGTCGCTTCACTTCGAGCCGCGAATCATTGCGTCAGTCACGTCGTCTCTCTCGCCCCGCGCACTCCACAAGGGTAAAATCTCGCACCGTTGCGGAATAGCGCGCACACGTCATGAATTTCCAGTTCGATTTGCCGATCTACGTCAGTGATGCTCGATGTAGTGCAACTTGAGAGCCACCTGAAGGCGGTCGGGTTTGCGGGGTCGTAGACTCGGACCGATCGGATTGGGTTTCGCGTGCCTGTAGAACCTATCTCACTGCGCGTGTCCCAGATGTCCAATGTTGTACACGGCGCCGGCATAGAGGGCTCTCGGATGAGGGCCCTCGATCGGCACGATCACACCTGCGTCGAACACAAGCCATCCCCGCACCTTCATCGTCGGCCCGCAGATCACGGCAACGACCGCGTCGTCGCCGCTCGGGCCCGAAGTCGGCGCGTAGCCAAAGAGCTCCGCGACCCAGCCGAGTGGGCGATAGGCCGGGCCTCCGAATGCGACTGCCCACACACCGCTGCTGTGTGGCGCGAAGACATTGCCGCCAATCCGATGCGTCAATCCCGCGTTGAGATCGAGCGACACCGGGCCGATCTCACGACTCGAGATCAGCACAACGCCAACATCGGTCGTCCCCGTGCCGGCGCCCGACGCGCTCGAGCCCGTTGGGAATTTGATGACCGGGAGCACTGCGAGTGTCGCGACGATGGGCGCACGCTCAACGGCTCGCCATTTCACACCAACCAGCAAGTCACCGGCAGCGACATGAATGGCGCGTGTGTGGACGAGGGGAGTCTGCAGCTCGAGTTGCGTGCGGCGCGTCAGACCGATCTTGACAGCGAGCGGCACCGTCTCGCCGTGCGCGTGATCGTCGTATCGATCGAACTCGCCGCCGACTTCGATCTCAACCCATCCCGGCGCAACCGTCCACGCGTGCGTCGCGACAGACGGTCGCTCGGGCTGAGCGTCGTGAGGATCGGACTCCGTTGTCTGCGCGCTGAGGGTGGCCGGCAGCGTGATGCTTGTCACTAGTCCGACGAGCGCTCCAGCAAAAGATCGACGCATGTCTCTAGAACACGATGCCGCGTCCGATCACCGTGGTGAAGACTATCGCCACAACCAGCCCGGCGCCGACCCAGCCGGCGCTGAACGAGAACACGGCGGCTCCGCGTGCACGCTGACCCACTTGATTCTCAACGAGTTTCGGAATCGCGGTCAGTCCGGCCATCGCTGCGAAGCCACTGCTCACACCTGACAACAGGATAAGACTCGGACCGATCGGATTGAGCGCTGACGCGGCAACGAGCAGCGAACTGCCTACGACGTAGGCGAGAAAAACGAGGCCGGGAATCTCGATGCTCGACATCAGCGCACTTTCGACAAGCAGTGCGAGCTCAGTGGCCGACATCCAGACCGTACTGGCGTAGGCTGCCGCACCAGTGAGACCGAGCCCAATCCGCCAACCGAGAGCGGGCTCCAGCCCTCTGACGACGACTTCCCAGTCGCCTGAACCAAGAATGGCGGAGTAAAGCGGGTAACCGCAGCCATTCAGCAGATTCACCGCTCCGAACAGCCAGAGGAAGTATGTGGTTGGTGTCGTCTGGAGGGCCACCGAGCTCAGTGAGAGCGCCTGAACTCCTGGAACGAGCAGCACTGCGAGGCCGTGACCGAGGATCTCGTGAACCAGATCGCAGAGCGCGAACGCAACGACCGCTATTGCCGCGACAGTAAAGCGGCCGCCGCTCGTCACTCAACGATGGTTATTTGCGACGCCTGGACTTCGAAAGGCTTGAACTCACCAGACCGTCCGTACTTGTCGGTGGCGGTCACCGAGAATCGAACGATGCCGGTCGCCGTCTCCTGAGGAACGACCCACTTGGCGACCCAGAATTCGCGCTCGGGTTGCTTCTCCGTCGCACGATAGCGCATCGGGATGTCGACGACCTTGCCGGCGACGTTGACGTGCACAACGAGCTGCGCTGATTCCTCACGCTTCCCCGTCGAGGGATCGGCGACGAACATCCGGAAGCCCACCGGCTCGCCACGCTTGAACCGATTGCGCAGGATGCAGTTCTCGGGATGGCCGGGCGGTTGGAAGAGCGCGATATCACCGTAGACGATCAGCCGGCCCTGTCCCTGTGCCGGTGGAGCGGGCGCAGACTGCAGCGGTGCGCTCGAACCGGTTTCGGTGGCGGCGACCACCATGACGAGCAACGCGAGGGCGGTGTGAAAGCCTGCTGATCGCATGTGCGAATTGTAGCAGGCCCCCGTCACTCTCGTTCGGCGATGACCTGGAGCAGGATCGGCGTGTAGATGAAGCGCGTGGGGCTGGGCTGAAAAGTCCGCCCAGTCGCGTTGCAGCGCCTGCAGTTGCTCAGGTCGAAGGAGCCCCTCCTCGACGAACGTCGGGCCGAAATCACGAATCAGCCGGCCCCACCAGCCCCACCATCGATGCTGTGGATCCGCCATGCCCACCGACACATTTCAGCGATCGGATCCTGAAACCGGCCGCCATCAATCGACGCGGGAGACCCTGACCGACGGTCGAGTCACCACCGTGCCGGGCATAGAACTCGACCCATGCGCGCGAGTTCGCGTCGAACGCCTCGCTCGGCGGAGAGCACGTGACGCTGCGCAGCGTCAGGTACTCCATCGCGGCGAAGACTCCACCGGGTCGGAGCGACTGGTGGACGTTCTGGAGCGCCACGTCGAGGTCGTCGGGAGAAACGCGAGACACCAGCGACAGAATGCAGCGTCGAAAGGACCCGCGATCGACTGACTGTGTGCGAGATCGGCATTCAACACACGGACGTTCGTCACAGCCAGAGACCGCGCACGATCGACGAGCGATCGCAGGTAGCTGTCCGCCTTGTCGACGGCACAGATCTCACCGGCAGGTCCGACCACTCGCGCGAGGTCCAGGCTCGTGAACCCGGGCCCGCAACCGAGGTCGAGAATCGATCGGCACGAGGAGAAACCTGCATCCTTCCAGAGCCGCTCGGTCTCGGGCCTCCATGCTTCGTGCTGCGTGCGCAGGCGATCGACCTCTGCGTCATTGACGCCGATGAAGTAGTCGCGTACTCATCTTTCGATCGCGGACACGCTAGCGAGACTCCGCCAGCCGGTTCATGTCGGCGGCGTAAAGGATCCGTTTCGAGTTGCCCTTCGCCGCTACCTCAATCAACGCCCGGCCGAAGTTGGCGGTCGTCGTCCCGCGAAGCAGCGGGCGCAGGATCGGATAGAGCGGAGCCAGCACGTGATATGCCGTCTGGACCCACCCGGTCTTCGACCGGACGTCGCCGATCGGTTGGATGTATCCGGGACGAAACATTAGGCGTTGGCAAACACGCAGGATGCGTTCTCGTCACCCTTCACGCGCGCCCACATCGTCCGGCCGCGCTCGGTGCTGTCGGTGCCAACGCCTGAGACGTAACAGAAGACCATCCGCGGATTCGCGGCGGCCATCGTCCGCGCGGCGGCAAGGGTCAGGTCGTACGTCAGGTGCGTATACTCAGCCTCGCTCATCCCGATGGACGAGACACCGAGGCAGAAGAAGCAGGCGTCGCACGAGGCGAACTCGCTTGCGAGGCTGTCGTAGTTGAAGAAGTCTTTGTGGACGATCTCGCGCAGCTTGGGATGCTGGCGTCCGGTCGAGGAACGGGTGACGACGAGCACCGATTCCACTCGCGGGTCGGCGAGGCACTCGATCAAGGCGCCGGCCCCGACCATGCCGGTGGCGCCGAAGAGCACGACCTTCATGGCACGTGCCCTTCTGTGGCCGACCGATGATTTTCGGCGCGCCGGGCGTCTAAACATCAGTAGGAGGGTATCGCAGCTCTATGCAACTGAACACCTATCTGAACTATGGCGGCAACTGCGAGCAGGCGTTTCGTTTCTACGAAGAGCATCTCGGCGGCAAGATCACCATGCTCATGAGGCATGGCGAGCAGCCCAATGCCGTCGAGTGTCGCACCGGAGTGGAAGAACGCCGTGCTGCATGCGCGGATGACGCTCGGGGGAACGGAGCTCCTTGGCGCGGACATCCCGCCCGATCGCTTTCAGCCCATGCGAAGCGCGTATCTGTCGCTCAGCGTCGACAGCATCGAAGAAGCGGAGCGGGTCTACGACCTGCTCACGGACGGCGGCCAGATCTTCATGAAGATGGAAGAGACCTTCTTCGCGTCGCGTTTCGCCATGCTGCGGGATCGGTTCGGGACGTCGTGGATGATCCTCGGGCCGCGCACGGACGCCGCTTAGGCCTGGGACCGCATCGGCGCGGGAGCGTCCTTGAACTTCTCGTACTTGCCGAGGACGACTCCCAGCCGATAGACGATCGGAATCACCACCGCCGTCACGAACGCCGGCAAGTCGAGCAACGCGAATTCCGTGCGATACCGCGTGACGAGAAATGCGGCGTCGAAGAGGCCCGGCCGTTTGCCGCCGTTCGCTTTCGTTGACGCGAACAGGGTGCTGAGGAAGAACTCGATGTTGCCCGGCGGCGTGCACCAGCCGACCATCCGGACCTCGTCGGTGCCTGCGTTCCACCATTTGTGCGGAGTTCCGGCGGGCCACGTCACGGACTCGCCTGGACCGGCGAACTGCGGCTCGCCTCCCAATACCTGATATCCAACACGTCCGCGGACGACGCGAACGGCCTCCTCCTGGAGGTAGTGCACGTGCATGGGAGGCCCGGCGCCGGGCTGCGCGACGCCGTCCACTTCCACGCATTCGCCTGTCGGTCCCTGCTTTCGTCCGGTGAACGTAATCAGCTCGCCGCTTCCGTTGTCGATCGTGCGTGGGTAAGTCATGTCGACGCCGTCATCAGCCGAGTGTTACCGGAAGAAACCGCTGCATCGGTTCGCTCATAACGACCTTCGTGATGATGTCGTCGAAACCGCGGTCGCCGTTGGTCATGATCATGAACGCGGTCTTCTTCTCGAGCGACGCCGCCGTCATGGCCTTGAACCCGGGGTTGTCCCCGGAATGCGAGATGATGTCGCCGCCTGACTTCGTGCGCTCGATCGCCCAGCCAAGGCCCCACGACAACGAATCCGTGATCTTGGCCTGCGGACGCACCATCTCCTGAAGTGATGCCGTCGTCAGCCGATACTGATCGCTCGGCTTCGGGTCCAGTAGTTCGATCAGAAACCTCGCATAGTCCGTCGGCGTCGTGTGCAGCTCGCCTGCGGACCCGAAGCGAGCGGCTTCGATCGCGGTCGCCTTCCTGTCGGCAATCATGACGCCCTTGTCAGTGTGCGGGCGTGCCATACCCTCGCGATAGAGATAGCCGCTCGATGTCATCCCGAATGGAACGAAGAGATTCGCTTTCATGTTCCCGTCGAAGTCGGTCGCACACGCGTTGAAACCATCGTAAAGCGTCTTGCACGTGTTCGCGTCCACGTGACCGGTGAGATGGGTCATGACCGATTCCAGGTAGCTGTAGCCCTCGCCGGAGTAGCTCCAACGCTCGCCGGGGGTGAACCGAATCGCCAGCGGGTCCTTGTCTCCTCGCCAGTTCTGGAATCCGCTCGTGTGAGACAGCACGTGGCGCGCGGTGATCAGATCGAGGCGAGGATCGCCCTTCAGAAAACGATCGGGCGTGTATTTCGTCAGCGGCGTATCGAGGTCCATCACGCCTCGTTCGCACAGCTTGAGGATCTCGTATGCGAAGACGGTCTTGCTCACCGAGCCTGCCTCGAAGACCGTGTCGGGATCGACAGGCACCTTCGACTCGAGATCTTTCACGCCATAGGCTCCGCGCCATCGCAACTTCGCGTCGGTCACCAGCGCCATCGAGACCGCAGGCACCGTCGTCGCCTTCGCAAGAAGCGCGGGCAGTTGCTTCTCGAGATCGGCGATCAGCCCATCCCAGCCTGCACTGGTTCCTGCTGTGTCCGCCGCGGCGGGAGTGGTCGACGCCGGTCGCGAACAGCCTGCGAGCGAAAGCAGCTGCAGTCCGAGAGCGGCTCGACCGCACTCCGCAACGAATCTTCGTCGTCCTGTCATCGAGCCTTGTCCCTCCTCGGTCGAGGCTGAATGCCGAATCTCTTGTCATCGCGCGCGATCGCTTGCGCCACGTTGTTCCATCGTCCGCTCGAAGTGCTTGTGACGCGAGTCGATATAGAGCCACTTCTTCAGGACGTCGTGCGGTGCCAGATGCCGGAACTCTTTGACGATCGACGGTTGATGCTCGTGTTCCGTGCATACGAGCACGCCGTGCCACTTCCATCGTCCTGTCTTCGTTGGTTCGACCAGGACCATCATCTGCCGACCGAAGAGATACGCGGCCAGCCCGCCGAACATCCTCTTCGTAAAGAAGCTCCGATGCTGCTCGAAGGCCTCAAAGATCCATTCGTTGTCGAACGCTTTCATCGGGGTCTGCAGCTCGAGCGCGCCTAGTATGAACGAGCAGCCCACACTGTATATCCCTCGAGCCTGGTTTCCGTTGGTCACTCCGCGGTCTTATGACAAACGGAACACGTTCGGAATCAGAGACGACGTTCATCGTGGCCGCGGTCGTTCTTCTTGGTCTGCCGATCATCATCCTGATCGGAATGGTCGGGATCTTGTCGGCGGCCGGTGTCGGCCCCAGCCCATCTCAGCGTCTATTGCGCGACTTCGTCGCGAAGTATCGCGTATATGAACTGATCGAGCACGTGGCCGTCCTTGATCACGCTGTGCCGCATTCGCCCTTCGAGTCGGTAACCGGCCTTCTCGAGGATGTGCGCGGACGATGTGCTCGTGACATACGGCACGGCATAGATACGTCGCAGATCAGGGTGCTCACGAAAGGCGTAGGCAGTCACGGCGCGGAGGGCCGCCGTCATGATGCCGCGTCCCCAGAAGGCGGTTCCCAGCCAGTACCCGATTTCGGCACCGATGCGCTCGACGTCGCCATGACGCGTGAATCCGATGCCGCCGACGGCACGGTCGTCTATCGTCACGGCGAACCACGTGCGCGGCCTCATCGCGACGGCGAGGCCCAGGAAGGCTGTGGCGTCAGCGATCGTGTACGGATGCGGAAACGCATCGCGCATGTTTTGCGAGATCCGCCGATCGTTGGCATGCTCCGTCAGCGACACTGCGTCCTCCGGACGCCAATCGCGCACAGTGCATTCGGGAAGAGTGATGACCATCGTGACACGTCACGTCAGAGTCCGTGTCCGCCGATCGGAACGGTCTCGACGCGATTGCTGAAGCCGGCGATCATCGCGCGACCTTTCGCGATCGCAGCCTGGACCGCGGGCAACGACAGTGATGCCTTGTGACTGGCCTGAGTGTCCCACACCTCAGTGATCCAGAGCGCATTCGCATCGGCCTGATCGGTCGCAACCACGTAACTGAGACATCCCGGCATCGCCTGGGTGCCTTCCAGCAGAATCGCGACGAGTGCGTCCCGCTGTCCGGGCACCGCGTTGACCTTGCTGATCAATCCGTACATCGGACCCTACCTGTTCCTGACTCGCCCAGCCGATGTGATCGGAGAGGTGACTGCGTTCATCGCGGGACTGCGCTGAGCCGAGCAGTGAATTGTTCGCGCTACGGCTCCGGCGCGAGCGGCACCAGCAGCATGACGAGATCTTCGTCGGGCCCGACCCGCGTCGTGTGCCCCTTCCCTGTCACATCCTCCGCCAGCAGCACGCGTCCGGGAGCGAGCAGCACCTTCTTCCCACCAACGACATCCACCTCACCACGTCCGCTGACGATGATCACGTATTGGCGTTTCGACGCCGGATGGCCCGCCCACACGAAGCCACGCGGCCAGCGCAGGAACTGCGCGCCGGTCACCTTCACCGATTCCGATTCTTTGAGTTCCGCGCGCAGCCTGGCCGGACGCCACGCGACCTCGGCATCCTCGGCGTGCGACTGGCCGTCAGCACCCGTATACAGTCGCGTCACGGTCGTCGTCGGCTGCTTCTGCGCAGCGACATGACTCCCAGTCGTGACGATCACAGTGAGGCCGATAACAAACGCGATTGGCGTGCCTGTTCGCATGGAGCCTCTCCTTCTACTTCGAGTCAGCTCGGTCAGGACACCCTGCGACATTGCGCATGGCTCATGAAGCTATGGCCGGCAATGCGTAACTCACACCGAGTGCGCATACATATAACCCGACTCCGAAGACCGTGTGCGTCATCAGGCTCTTGAGCCTGGCCTGCGTCGGATAGGGCGTGCGCGATGAAGCCATGCCGAGACCGAGCGACGGCTGCACCACAAAGAATGGGAAGACGACGGTCACGATGCCGTAGAACAACGCGGGCAGCAATGTTGGTCGCACGAGCCACTCACCTGATGCCAACAGGACGAACACGACTGACAACGTGACACCAGTGCCGTAGTGAGCGAGCCAGCCGACGGCGCACTCAAAGCGTTTCCGTTCGGCGGTGGCAATGCTCTGGTGTCTGAAGATGCCGCGCGGCATGTTACCAATCCAGCGCCCAAGCAGGCAGAAGTTCAACGACTGAATACCGAACATCCGCTTCAGCAACAGATTCCACGCATCCATGATCAGGGTTGCGCCGACGCCGATGGCAATCCCCCTCAGGATGTTGGTCGTTTCAATGGTCATGATCGACGGCGCTCCCAACCGAGCAACTCGAACACGCGGTCTTTCGGCGCCAGCGGCCAGGCGGGATGATGGCTCAACTCACAGCGCTCGCAGCACCCGTCGGCGTCGATTCCATAGACGTCGGCCGCCGACGCTTCCGGCGCCACGTCAGGTGTCTGCCGGCCGAGCAGTCCCCCAAGGACTCGCGCGTCGTGAACGTGCTTCGGATCGATCGGTGCCGACGCGGTCGCCCGAGCCAGCGTCAGCACCTTCTCCCGGCGAGGCCGATTCCGCTACCCACGCCCGGGTTCGATTTCCGAGCCCGCACGGCGATTGATTCTCATGTAGAACTCGGCTCGATGCGCAGAGCCCTGTCTCGTGACTGTTCTCCGAGACCGGCTATCGCCGCGGCAAACGCGTGGCGATGTTCGACGCTCCAGGGTGGACCCAGAGTCGACCTCAGCTCGTTGATGAATCGTTCGACGTCATCCACACTGACGTGCAGCGCGTCAGCGGCCCTTGCGAACTCCTCCCCGCGAGGATGAAGCAGCACGTCCCACCCACGCTCACGAGCGGCCGACACGATCGCTGAGTGATAGAGCATGCCGTCCGCTCGACAGAACACGTAATACGAGCGGTGGGCTTCTGCGACCGTCGCAGGAAGACTGTCCAGCGGCGGTTGTCGAATCGTGACGGACGACACTCGATACCTTGGTGAGAGATCGGCCGACAGGCGGTCAAGAGCCAAAGCCGTACAAGCGGCAACCGAGCGCTTCACCGTGCGCACCAGATGCTCCGCCTCGGTCTCACCGAGAGCAGTCGTCTCGTGATGATAGGGCTGACTCGGGACACCCTTCTCGATCAACTCCACCCGTCGTCGATCGATGACAGTCGGATGCCCGCCGATCGCCGCAACAGTGACCAGCATCGCCCATCCGTTGTGATCGGCGACGCCGACAACGACTGGCTGTCCACTCATTCGCTTCGAACTCTTGCCGCCCGAGACCATGCCAGCTCCAGTTGGTGTCAGCTCGCGGCCACGCGAGCGTGGATCCAGTACCGCCGCTTGGGCTTGTCGAGATCCGGACCCATGACGACGTTCTCCAGCACGCCGCCGTTCCGCTCGATCGCCCTGATCGAACCGATATTGTCGTCGTCGCAGGTGACCAGCAAGGGAGCGATACCCAGCCTGCGATAGGCGATGTCGATCGCTCCACGAAGCATGGCCGTGGCATATCCCAGGCGCCTGAACTCCGGGACCACGACGTATCCGATGTGCCCGCCGATGCGCCGAAGAAAATCGTTGAGCTCGTGACGGATGGCCACTCGTCCGACGATCCTGGACCCGTCGAACGCAAAGAGAAACGTGGATCGAACGTGGTTCCGCGGAAGACTCTCGCCGCGGGACTGCCGCTCGAGCATGTCGAGGTAACGAGCGAAGGGCATCCCCTCCTCGTAGGAATGCAGAAAGGACGGCACCTCTGGCGTCGTGGCGCGGTGAGCGCGCAGGAACTCCTGCTCCTCGTTCGTTCGGGGCAATCGAAGTTCCACACTTGGGAGATCGCTCATTTCTTCAGTGCCCGGAGGTATGCCTGTACCGACGCAGGAATCGGGCGACAGCCACAGTGCTTCGCGTGCGCAACATGCCAACGGGCACGCTCTTTCAGCGTTGCGCGCTGAGGCATGCGATGCTTCGAATGCCAGACTGCGTTGAGTTTCATGCGGTCTGGACCTGATGCTACTTCACCTGGGTCGAGACGACCTTTGCGCGTGTCGACCATTCTGAAGAGCGCGCCAGCCCTCCCCGCGTGATTGAGATCGTGCGTGATTGCTCAGGCCCGCAGCGCCAGAACAGCGCTGAGATCAATCGACCTCAGGTCGGGTTCGATCCATGTGGCCCGCGCTTCGGTCGACATCAGGCGAACGCGGGAATAGAAGCGGAACAGCATGTCCCTCGCGGCGAGCGGGCCTTCGAGCAATCGGGTCACGACATCGCCAAGCGATTCCCCATCTTCACGACCGTCGAGGAACTGCGCCAGCAGCGTGACGTAGGCCGCGGTGATCGTCTCGTGATAGCCGCGAGTTGCGCTGTTGACACCACCAGACTCTCATTCAGTCGACTGATGCCGCCGCGTAGCCGGACAAGCGCATCCTCGCACCAGTCCGCTCGACGTGCCAGAGCCCGACGGTCAGGTGCGCGGCGTGCGTCCACGCTCTTCGCCGGGAGCGCGCAGGCCTCGAAGCGCGGGCCGAGGTCGAGCGCGTCATCGCCGAACCAGGCGAGTGGTTGCGCCTCGATGAAGCAGCGATCGGGCTCCGCAAGACGATCCTTGCGACCGGCATAACCGTCGAACAGCGCCTGATGATCGGCCAGCGACAAGCTGCCCGTCCGCGAGTAGTACTCCGCAACCCACGCGAGCAGGAACTCGAGCTTCTGATCCTGCTCCTCTCGACTGGCATACTTGTGCGGCTCCCACGGCCTGTTCCGGCAATTCGCCAGACACGCGTCAACACCCGGTTCCAGGAACAACAACACGGGCGATCGCTCGAGCGCCACACGAGCCAGATTGCCGTAACACCCTTCAATGACCCACTGCTCGTGCGCGTCACAGAAGCCGCGCAGATCGGCGGCCGCGTCGTCCGCATCGCGGGCCACAGCAATCTTCCCCGTCTCCCACGCGATCGTGTCGAGATCGAGCGTGGAGAGCGAATGAACCTCGGCCAGTTGTCGCGCAAGCGTGGACTTGCCAGAACCCGAGTTGCCAACGATCACTATTCGCACGGGGTAACGAGGTTGAGGACCGACGGCCTACTGCCCACGAGCAGCTGATGTCGGCTTGTATGTCATCCCCAATCGCTCAAACAGGAACGCGAAGACGTCGACCTCTTGATTGATGGTCTCGGTGAGAGCCGTTCCGATACCATGCCCGCTGCTCGAACTGGTTCGCAGCAGGATCGGACTATTTCCTGCATTCGCCGCTTGCAGCCGCGCGGTCATCTTGCGCGACTGCATCGGGTCGACGCGAGGGTCGTTGCTGCCGGTCAGAAATAGGACGGACGGATAACGCGTGTCATCCCTGACGTTCTGGTAGGGCGAGTAGGTATACATCGCAGCAAACTGATCCGGGTCCTTCACACTCCCGAACTCCGGCACATTGAACGCACCATTCGGCGACAGCTCCACGCGCAACATGTCGTAGATCCCGACATGTGAGACGACCGCCTTGAACAGATTCGGATGCTGCGTGAGCGCGGCGCCCATCAACAGCCCGCCGTTGCTCCCACCCTCGATCGCCAGGTGCTCGGGGCTGGTGTAACGCAACGTGATCAGCGCCTCGGCACAGGCGATGAAATCGTCGAACACGTTCTGCTTCTTCGTGAGGTTGCCCGCCAGATGCCACGCTTCGCCGAACTCGCCGCCGCCACGGATGTTCGCCACGACGATGACGCCGCCCTGCTCGAGCCACAGCCGCTGAGTACCCAGAAAGTCAGGTGAGTAGCTGACGCCGTAGCCGCCATATCCGGTCAGCAACGTCGGGTTCCGTCCGTTGAGCACCGTGCCCTTGCGCCGGATGATGCTCATCGGCACACGCGTTCCGTCCTTCGAAGTCGCGGTCGCCCGCACGACTTCCGCGTCCACCAGCATCGGGCTGGCGGTGCTCGAGATAGTCAACTTCCCCGGCAGCGATGCGGTGCGGGTCGTCACGGGATCGAACGAGTACCAGGCCGGAGGCTCGATGAACGTGGCGACGCGGTACAAGACCTCGTCGCCTTCCATGCGAACCACGTCCTCGACGGCCGACACCGCTGGCAGCGGCAACGTGCCGAGCGGCGCACCGGTCGGACTGAAGACCCTGACCCGATTCGGCCCGCCCACGAGATCGACGACGTAGAGACGCGATTTCGTCGGCAGGATCGTTTCCGAGCCAAAGAAATTGAACGCGATGACGGCATCGGCGCTCTCGGGAACGACGACGGTGGCGGCCGTCACTGGTGGCGGCGTATCGCCGCTCAAGGGCAGACGCAGGACCTTGCCGCGCGGTGCGCCGTTGCGCGAGAGGAGATACAGCGCGTCCCCACCGCCGAAGACGGCGTGAACGATCTTGTCCTTGAACGTCGTGAGCTGCGTCCATCTGCCGCCGGGCATTCGCAGGAACTGCGCGAACTCTCCTCCGTCGCCGTTGGCCACGTTCGCCAGCACGTACCGGCCATCACCGCTCGTCGTCAACGAGATCTCTGCGATCCGTGGAAACTCCTTGCCGATTTCGTAGCGGTCGGATTCGACCGGCGTACCGAGCGCGTGGAAATACACCTGCGTGTAGAAGTCGAGATCTTCGGCGGCGCGCTCGCCCGCTCGCGGATACCGCGTGTAGTACACCGCCGACGAGTCGCCGGTCCACGTCACACTGCCAAGGGCAGTGCCATTGTTGACGCGCGAAATGACTTCACCGACTTCTTTGCCGGTCGCCGTGTCGAACACGTGCAGGTCGCCACGCTCCGATCCGCCTTGCGAGAGCGAGACCGCGACCTTCGATCCGTCCGGCGACGGCACGAACCAGTCGATCGATGTTCCGCCTTTCGGATCGAGCGCGAGCAGATCGAGGACGACCCGTTCGGACGCAACCGTGCCGGGACCACTCAGCGCGACGAGACGCGGCTGATCCCGCGACGCCTCGCGCTTGAGGAGAAAGAGCCTTCCGCCCCGGAACACTCCTCTCGCATAGCTGGTCACACCGCCTTGAAGCGCCGTGACGCGCTGACGAATCTCGTTCACACCGGGCAGCGCATCGAGCATCCCCCGCGCATAGGTATTCTGCGCGTCGCTCCACGCCTTGACGGCTGGATCGTCCCAGTTCTCGAGCCAGCGGTAGTCGTCGACCACGGTGATGTCGTGGTAGGTGTCCTTGACCGGGCGCTTGTCGGTGCCGGGACGCTCACCCTCGGCCGCTGCCAGAACAGCGACACCCACCACTACCAACGCGAAACTCAGGCGGGATCGAGAGATGAGCATGGCTTGATCTTATCCCGATGACCGGGTCCGGGTCGGCTGAAGACTTCCTTGATCCTTACCAGGTCCTGTTCGGGCCTTTGATCGCGCCGGACAAGACGGCGTTCCGAACATCGTCGATGGTGGCCAGGCCGGCTCGTGCGGTACCGCCGAACTCGAATCGAGTCGCGGCAGGCGTCCAGTGAAACAGCGCCACTTGCCACGTATGAGCGATGCCGCCCCGCTCGTAGTAGACGAGGCAGTGATCGGCCGAGCACCCCGCGGCAACCAACCGACGAATCGGCAGCTTGGAATTGCCGAGCACGTCGGTGACCTGAAATTCGGCTCCGGGCTCGGCGATGTCGAGTGACTGGCTGCCGAACAACATCTGCAGCGCGTCGCGGACACCGAGCGGGAGTCCCCGGATGGACGTGACAATCTGGAACCGCTCGCCCTCTACGTGGGCCCGCATTGCCCCAGACAATGCAACGGAAGGCGCCGCTTGACTGGCGGCAATCACTGCTGACCAGAGACTCACTGCAATTGCGCAAAGAAGGCGTGTGCGATGCATCGAGATACCCGGTGTTCAGCCTACAAGGCATGGACCGGACGGCGCCATTCTATCTACTTCCGGCGCGCCGTCACCGAGGCGACGCGGGGCGGCAAGTACGGGTCCGACACTGTTGCCGACGTTGCGGAGGGGTACGTCGCGCTAGACTAAGACGATCCGGGCGCGCCTTCCAAGCCGCATGGGCTTTTGCGACGACCATATCCCGCCGCTCTACAGCTAATTCGCCCGACCCGACGGCAACGCGGCCCCCGTCAGCATCCATGACGACCGGCCGTCGATGCGACGCTTCAGTAGCGCTCGCGCAGGGCGCTCGATTCCCTCGTACGCTGCGACGGCGACCACCAGGGAGGCGGCCAACTGCCACAGGAACACGCGGCCACCCCGCCACCCTTCTCCGCCGGCGATGATTGCAACCCCGATAAAGTAATGCCAGAGATAGATGCTGTAGGAACGGTCGCCGAGGTAGCGAAGCACGGGAAAGGCCAGAGCGCGATTCAAAGGTGAGGCCGGTCCAGACGAGACGACTGCCCACACCACCACAAAGGCACACACTGTCGCCAGCGGCATCAGCAGGAATAGAGACAGCCTGGGCACCGCGTACCACTGCGGTGCAAACAGGAGGAGCGCGGCCGCTACGCAGACCGCGGCCAGCGGGAGCAGGCCCTGCGCGCAGCGACGCCCGCCCTCGATGAGCAGCGCCACCGCGACGCCGAGCATGACGCCGTCGAGCCTCGTGAACGGGATGAGAAAGGCGACTCCGGGGCGTCCAAGCGTCGCCATCACTAGCACCCGCAATGCGACCGAGGCCGCCGCAATCATTACCAAGAGCCGAACCGCAGAGCGAAGCCCACGTGCACAAACGATTGGAAGAAGCAGCGGCAGGCACGCGTAGAACTGCCATTCCATGGACAACGACCAGAGATGGCGAGTGGCGATCCCGCGAGACGCGATCAAGTTGTATGTCTGGGTCAGGCCTTCGAGAACGGCGGCGTTGCTGGTCGAGAGCAGAGTGCCGTCGTTCCAGGTGTTCCAGACGAGAACCACACAGAGAAACACCAGCAGGTTGGGTAGCAGTCGAGCGCCGCGACGAAGAAAGAAGTCGACAGCCGTTCCGCCACGCGACATCGATCGGCGCAGCGACGCAGTAACGACGCAGCCGCTGACGACGAAGAAGATGTCGACGCCCAGGTAGCCGCCGGTACCGACCGGCGCTCCAAAGTGGTACAGAAGGACCGCCAGCACTGCGACCCCTCGAACACCGTCGAGCGCAGTCCAGTGCCCCCTGGAAGTGCTCGCCGAGACCGGATCGAGACGGGTCTCGGCCGCTGTCGCCAGACCTCTGGCTTCCATGAACAGCTACGATAACCATCACGCCCGCCCGCTGTCTAAAGAAAAAGGCCGAGAGAACGGTGAGGCATCGGCAGTGCCTGCTGAGGTGTCCGCTGTGCCGATGAGCCCGAGCCCCGGATCCCGAGTCCCGGTATCGCTACTCGACGTCGCCAGCCGACGTGATGATGGTCACTTGGTGACGGTGACTTTGAGCAGCGCATTCGTCCAGCAGCAGACTTCGCCGGCGCCGCCCTCGCCTGAGAAATCGTTGACGAGCAGGTGCAGGACATAGTCGCCGGGTTCACTGAATCGCGCCGTCGCCGTCGCCTTGCCGCGGAACTCGACGTTCACGCCGCCTCCGGCGATGGACTGCACGGGTGGGCTCACCGCGTCGAACGACACGGCACCGGGGCCGCGGTACTTCGACCACGTGAGCCGCACCGGCGGCGGCAGCTTGCGCGGGATCGCCATCGTGCCGCTCGCGTACCTGGCGTCATCGGTGACCCACACGGGCAACGCAAGCGGGGAGGGCAGTGACGTTGATCGGGACGGTGCGGTCTCCAAGCGCGCGACCGGCCCTTGGATCGAGGGGCCGTTCTCTTCGAGCCTGACCAGCGGAGGCGTGTTCTTGACGGCGACGTCCGAGAAAGGCGTCACCGTGTAGTCGGGGTGCAGTCGCAGCGGAATCGTGGTCGTCTGACCGTTGACGGCGATCGTCCAGGTGAACCGCTGATCGGCGTTCGTAAACTCCTTCGGGACCGGGATGATGAAGACGCCCCACTGGCGGCCAGGAAGAAAATGCGTGGGCTGCCCCATGTCCGGACCGCCCGGTTCGATTCGATTGCTGGGCCCGATCGGTACGTCGAGCTCCTGCGCGGTGTTCCGATTCAGATAGCCGATGAGAAAGAGTCGGCCGTCTCCGGGGGTGTCGAACCACCCCTCGAACGCGCCCGTGATGCCGGTGCCGAACTGCCGCTGCGGTTCGCTTGGAAGCTGCTGCGCCGAGAGCACGCCAGCTGCCAGCAGCACGGCCATGCCGCAGCGCGCGACGACACGACCGGGATGCTGCGACATCGCCGCGTCAGGGGGCGGAGGATCTCTGGCTGGCCCTGGCCGCGCGCTCCGCCAGGAGCGCATTGTATTCGTTGTCGTCGAGGTACACGACGTTCATCCACGCGTGCGCCATCTCGTCAACCGTCCGATCGCCGTAGCCCACCCACTGATCCGGATCGGGATTGAACTTGTTGGCTTTCGTGTTGTCGTACCACGCGCTCACGTGAATGATGGTGCCCTTTGGAAACACCGGCGCCGCATCGTCGTCGTAGATGTAGTTCGTCATCCAGTTGAAATTGAAGTTGCCAACGTAGCTGACGATCTGGTTCGTACCGTTCGGGAGAATCGCCTCGACCTGCATCGCCTTACCGCGCAGATGAAAGTGCGGCTGGAAGTTGGTGATGAGCGTGTTCTCCTTGAGCACCGTGAATCCCTCGGTCTGCGCGATCGAGTTCGGCGGGATGTCGAGGAACTCACGCTTCCTGAGGCCGGTGAAGCCAATGAGGTAACTGCGCTTCTTCGGCTCCTGCCCCTTGGGATACAGCCAGATGCCGATCTCGGATCCGGCCGTGATCTCCTCGCCGACGGCGTGCAGATGCTGATCCCACGAGATCTTCTCGCCCGGCAGCAGCAGCTTGCCCGTGCCTTCGCGGAAAAGATCGTAGCCCTTGCCGATCGCCCACTCCATCAACTGCGGCCGCCGGTTGACGAGGTCGTCGATCGCGATGCGATCGGTGCCGACGCCGAAGCCGTTGGCGGTGCCCGTGCTCACGGCCTCAGGATCGTTGTTGAGGACGAGATACGCGATCGAGTGGTGAACGATCCGACGGCCTTTGAGAGTGGTGGGCCGGATCTCCACCATCTTCGCCCAGCGCGGCTCGGTGAGCGGCATGTCGCTCGTCGGGCGGTACCAGACATCCTGGTGCTGTGCCGGCATCGTGTATTCGGATGATCGGATCACCAGGTCGGGGGGACCGAAGCCGTCTCGCACCCCCTGCCACTCGTTGTCCGTGACGAGCGCCTTGGGCGGCGGCAGATCTTTCGGATCGCCCTGCAGCGCGCCCGAGTCCACCCAGCGCACGATCGTGTCGATCTGTTCCTGGGTCAGCGACATGTCGTTCTTGAACTTGTGCACGCCGACGCTCGGATCGATGTGCCACGGGGGCATCTGACGCGTGCTCACGCGCTGCCTGATCGCCCGCGCCCACGGACGAACGTCCTCGAACGTGATGAGCGACATTGGCGCGATGGAATTCGGCTGATGGCACTCCTGGCACTTCTGCTGGAAGATCGGAGCGACGTCCTTGGAGAAGGTCACCTGGCGCGCAGCCGTTTCGGCCGCCCAGGCTCCGCTCGCCGTGAGTGCGAGTGCGGTGATGGCGATGCCAGTGAGTGCGAGACCGAACCCAGGGAACCGATAGGCAGTCATGAGCGCCTCCATGCCCTGTCGTGGCCCGATGTCCGACGGATGTGGTGGTCGAAAAGTATAGCTCGTTTGGTGGAATTCGAGGAGTTCGTACAAAGCCCAGAGCCCGAAGCCTGGAGCTTTCTCTACCTGTTTTGGTCAGGGGCCGCCAGGCGATCGCCCTGGGTCGACCGTGAGTGGCGGATCGCCCTGCGGAACAAGGGGCTCGACGGAATCGACCCGGTCCCTGGTAGAGACACGTATTGAGCACGCGCTCATGCGACCATGACGCGTGCCCGGCCCGCTGTGCGAGGGAGACCACGCGATGGCGAACACTCTGAGCGGAGCCGCGCGGAGGAGCGGGCATCCCAAGAAAAGGGAAAGTGACTTGTGGATTGCGGCATCAGCCGAAGACCGGCCGGAAGTCTCTGATCGCTGTTGCTGCAGCCTACGAGAGATCGGTGAGCGTGAGTCCCTCGGCACGCGCCGCGTTGTTAAGACGTTCGTCGAACGCGGCAAACGAAATGCGTTCGCCGGTTTCGCGCTGCAGATATAGACAGCTCGCGAGTTGGACCGTATCTCCAGAGCGCAGCGGATGCCTGAGGAGCAATGCCTGGGCGTCAGTCGATAGTTGTGCAGTCAGTTCCACGAGAATGTAGGCGGCAAGATCGGTGTTGAGTGTTCTGACGGCGCGATCACGTTCAGCTGTCGTTAAGGCGCCTTCGCGCTCGCGGCGCGCGAGAGCCGACGTGATCTCAATCGCCGACAAGCGACTCGTGGCTATGCGACCTGTCCTCAGCTGCCGACGGACGCTCGCGCTGCCTGGTTCGTGGACGTAGCGCTTGGCCAGTGCGCTGGCGTCGAAGTATTGAATCAGAGTCGATCCTCTCGATCCTTCCGGACCGCATCAGATACGGAGGCTCCACGATTCCGGATAGGTCTGAACGTGGAGAGCGCGTCAACCGTCGGCAGTGTCACCGCGCCAGTTGTCGACAACTTGAGCAGTGTGGAAGGCAAGGAATCGTCCGTCGGCAGCGGGCGCAACTCCGCCACCGGTTGCCCACGGTCGGTAACGACGAGGGTACGCCCCGCCCGCACGCGCTGAAGGTAGGTCCCGAGCCGAGTCTTGAGTTCGCGCGCTCCGACCGTGTTTCGAGCCATGTAGTCATTGTGACCACATTGCGCGCGCGCGTCAATCGGTACGTGCGCGGGTTGATCACCCAGGCGCTCGAGGAAGCGGGTGCGAACCGGACTCCGACCTGCCGCGCTCGCCGGAATTGTGTGGACCCGAGATCACGCCTCCCGGATCTATCCGGGGCCGGCGATGACCGCGTCGGGGATCATTCCAGCGACCGACCTGCCGTCGTCCAGTGTGCTGATGATTGGAGCGCCGACCGACAACTGAGATCCGCAACCCAACTACGGCGGGCAACGCTCGCGACTACTTGTTAGTATCGATCCCGTGATCAGCGATCCAGCGGTCATGAGCACCGCCGTGCCCTCATCTGACGTATCGCCATCTCCCTCACGTCCAGCGGCCAGCCTCCGTCGTGTGGCGATCGCGGCCGTCGCCCTCGCGGCGTTCTTCGTCTTCCGTCTTCTGTACGGGCTGTCGCGCGAGTTCTTCTTCGAGGACCCCACGCAGATCTTCTTGATGGGCCTGCGCTGGTACGCGACCGGCGACTGGCCGTACTTCGGCCCGGACGTCACGTGGACGGAGAGCGAGATTCCCGGCGCCCTGCAACCGCTCCTCGTGGGCCTCCCGCTCGCAATCGCTCCGGTGCCGGAAGCGCCGTACGTGTTCTTGAATCTCGTGTCCCTCGCGGGGCTCGCCCTCTTCGCCTGGTACATTACGGCCCGCCTGCCCCAGTTGCCCAGGTGGCTGGTGTGGGGGTGGCTCATGACCCTGCCGTGGACCCTCGAGTTCTCCACGCACATCCTCAACCCGTCGTACCTGCTCGCCCCGGTTCTGGTCTTCTTCATCGGATTCTTCGAGGTGCTGCCGACCTTCCGCCTCGGGAAGGTGCCGGTGCCGATGGCGTTCCTGATGATGGGAGCCGCCCTTGGCTGGGTGATGCAAATCCACCTCTC
Organism: uncultured Acidobacteriota bacterium; assembly: GCA_963772955.1. Classification (GTDB taxonomy): domain Bacteria; phylum Acidobacteriota; class Vicinamibacteria; order Vicinamibacterales; family UBA2999; genus Gp6-AA40. Next base: position 26,670 of record CAVYZF010000018.1, read on the forward strand.
GTGGCCGCTGCTCCTCCCCTACGTTGCCCTCGCCTGGGTCTCGGGCTTCGCGCGCGGCGCGCGCTCGGTCGCGCTGAACACGGTGGCGGCCGTCGCCGGGCTGCTGCTGTTCGGATCGCTCCTGCTGCCGACTCTCGTTGTCTACGGCATTGGCGGTGGCTCCGGCGGCACACTGCGCAACCTGCGGCCGCACTGGGTGAGCCCGTACGAGGTGCTGTCCACGGTGGCTCGCTTGTTCTCGTTCGCGAGCCTCGAGATCTGGCGCTTCATCGCGACCGGCGGTGGCGAGCGGACGATGTTCCTGGTCCGCCACATCTGGATGGTGCCGCTGACGATCGTGGTCGCGGCGGCCGGCATCTGGCAGCCGTTCTGGATGCTGCGGGAGTGGTTCCGCGCGCAGTCGCCGGACGCCGGCTGGCAAACGCTCCGGTGGCTCGTCGCCGGATCGGTCGCGCTCGTCTACGTGAGCTTCTCGTTCGTGCTCGAGCCGCCCCAGGCGCACTCGTTCTACGTGCTTGCGCCCGTGGCCTTCATGTTCGCGGCGTACTGCTGGACGTTCGTCGACTCGCCGCGGTGGCGCCGGATCGCCGCCACGATCCTCGCGGCAAATGTCGCGTTTCACATCGGGCAGGCGTGGATTCACGCCCCCCAGAAATCGATCTTCCGCAATCGCGAGGTGGTGGCCGCCGCCATTCGCACGAAGCAGCCCCAGTTGTTCGCCCACCGCCGCGCGTTCGCGATCGACGGGGGCCCGTCCTCCCTGCAGGATTCGACCAGACCGTACCACGCCACGCGGGACGTCCAGCTTTCGAACACCCGCCTGACCATGGGTCCTCGCAGCGTCGCGCTGTGGAGCTTCACGCTCCGCAACGACAACCCGCGCGTGGCCTTCCGAGACGTCCTGTACCAGACGCGCTACCGCGACGCGAACGGGCAGGTGGTCGTGCAGCAACAAGACCGCATCAAGGACATTTTCCAGCCGGGCGCGGTGGCCACGCTGGAGGTGATCGACGGGCTTGTCACCACGCCGTTCGCCTCCGCCACGATCGAGGTGCTGGCCGCCGAAGCCCTGCTGCCCCTCGAATGATTCACACCGCAAGGGAGGACTGCCGCTGACCGCGCGAAACTCTCTGGCGCGAGGATGCGGATCTACTTACGGGCGCGTGTGCCGAATGAACTTCGCGGGGGCGCCTACAACGACCGAATTCTCAGGAACGCTCTTGAGGACCACGCTGCCCATGCCGACCAGACAGTAATTGCCGATCGTGATGTTGCCGTTGATGGCGGAGTTCGTGCCGATGTAGCAGGAATGGCCGATGGTGACCCCACCGGAAATACAGACGCCGCCCGTAATGCAGGTGTAGTCGCCAATCACATCGTCGTGGCTGATGACCGCGTTGGGAAGCACGATGACGTGCTTCCCCAGCTTGACGTTGGACGTGATCGTGGCGTTCTGAAACACCACCACTCCAGGCGCGAGCGTCGCCATCGTCGACACGTTGGCCGTTGGATGGACAATGGTGGCGAATCGATCATCAGGCATGCCGGCCTTGCCGATGATCGCCTGCTTCTTCCAGAAGTTGCCCGGGCTGCCGATGCCGTTCACGAACAGGCACTCGGTGTACTTCGACGCTGAGTCCAGCGGTCCGAGCACCTTGACGCCGTGCAGATCCCTGCCCCAGTTCGCCTGCGTGTCATCGAGAAAACCGATGCACTCATAGGTCGGAGTGATCCGGTTGAGGTCGTTCAAGGTGTCGAAGATGTCGATGCAGTTGCCACCGGTGCCGAGAATGACGATCTTCTTCACGACGCACATCATATCCAACACGTATAGCCGCAGACGGACTCGAAACCAGGGCGCACTTAAGCACTCGTTTCAATTTCCGGGACCCCTTGACACCGAGCGCCGGCGATTGAGGGGCCGTCGATCCGACACAGTCCTTGACTGCACCCCGTTGTGCTTGCCTACTCGTACGGGACGTCCACGATTCCGCTCATCGGACAGACGATTGGGGAAAACCTGCGCGAGACCGCCCGTCGATTTCCGGAGCGCGATGCGCTGGTCGTACCGTTCCAGGGAGTCCGCCTGACCTATGCCGATTTCGATTCCACGGTCGACAGGCTCGCGCTGAGTCTCCTCAGCGCCGGCATCGCCATAGGGAATCGGGGCAGCGCCTGGAGTCCGAACAACGCTGAATGGGTGGTCATCCACGGCACGTTCGATCGCACGGCGTCGATCGCCACGTAATCGCTTGTCTTGTAGCTGATCGCCGCGAAGGAGCAGCCGGTACTCCGACTGCGAGATGACGATGAACACGTCCAACTGTGTGGTCGTCGACGCCGGTTTGAGTGGATCCCTCCGCACCGGCATCATGGCGGGCTCTGCACCCGCGGCCACGCGGTGATGCTCGGCTACTGGCGAGAACCGGAAAAAAACCGCAGAGGCGATCGATGGCGCAGGTTGGATGCACACGGGCGACCTCGCGAGCCGGCGCGGCAAGGTCAACTACGCCATGGCGGATGTCGCACCAGAGGTCGCTCTAGCAGCGTCAGGGCATTCGCGCGCCCACACACGTGAACAGAAGGAGACCCCTTACGCTCTCACGGCGCTAGGGGCAACTCGGGGGTGACGATCAACCCGTCGGGACGACCGTATAACGGATGGTCGAAGGCATGAGCGAGGTACATCATTTCCGACCATTGCTGCGTCGCACACATCGGCGGCAGGAAGTACTTCAACCCGAAGATTGGAGAAATCTTCCGCTGCGGCTGCGCCTCGTTGAATTCCTTGATCGCCAGCCGCTCTCCACCCCACTCCGAGAACGTGAACCCCATGATGTCGTCGAAGTAGCAGTGCACTCGAGGAAGGAGATTCCTCGCATCGGACTGCAGCAACGTGAATGCATCGACCGTTGAGCCGTAGTAGTCGAGATCGAATGAGATGAATGCGACTGGAGATGGGTTCGAGCCGAGAAAGGTGCCCACCGTGTCTCGGACCGGGCCCAGATGCAGGCGCGCGCCTGTGAGCCGGCTGCGCAAGGTCTTCTCGTCCATCCGGTAGTCAGATTCCGCATAGGAATTTGGATGGTCTCTATAGTCGACAGGACTGGGCAGGCCGTGTCCCGTGTCGAAACCATGCACATCGATTTCCACGCCGAGGCACTGGTGTGTCTTTTCGGCCGCCAGCTCCAGGGCGATGAGCCCATTTCCGCCCGCGACGCCGAATTCGATGACGCTGATGCGGGAAATCCCGAGAGCCCGAGCCAGATGTGCTCCGTGAAGGACACCCCAGGTGTAGCTGGACCGGAGGATGTGTGGCGCCTCCTTCAAGAAACCGAGAAGCAGTTCGTTCAGCTTCGCGTACGCAAACGCCGGGTTCGAGTGGTTGCCGCCGACTGGATCGACAGACTCGACCACGCTGCGGACGCGCTTGACACCAACTCCCAACAAATGGGCGACGCGTTCGTTCATGCCACCCTCTCGGGTATGCCGACGACGATGACGAAGAGAGCGACGAGGAACGCTGCGAATCTCACGGCCTACAGATTGTCCTGGCTCGCGAATCGTCCCTGATAGACGGCGCTGCCCTCGCAGCGCTGGAGCACGATCTGGAGAAGCCGCACGCCTGCATGGATGAGCAGCGTCCGGCCGGACACATTCGACATCTCGAGCACCTGGCGGCTCGCAACGCCCGGCTGCACGAAACCCGAGGTGACGTGAATCATGAGGCCGAGGCGCGCGAACCGGCTGCGGCCCTCGAGCCATCCGCCGATGTCGCCGGGAAGCGTGATGCGCTCGCGGGTGATGCCGTGGATGGTCTCGCCGGGTGCCAGCGGATACGGTGTCTCGAGCGAGCGCACGTCGGTAATCGTCCGGTAGTCGACGTCGTCGGTCACCGGCACGGGCTCGTGCTCGACGTGCATGACGCGGATCTCGTCGCCGAGATGCAGGTCGATCGACGCCGGCCCCACCTGGTCTGCAAAGAACGGCTCGATCACCACTCGCCCCGCCTCGATCTCGCGCCGGATCACGTCGCACGTGAGGATCATCGTGTCGTGATTATAGGTTGGCCGCCGGAGCTCAGCCTCGGTCGCCGATGAGATTGAGCCGGTTTTGGTTCCCTTGACACCTTAGTGGGCGAGAGGACATGAGGTGCCTGCCGTCATGAATAGATCTCTATCGCTCGTCACTGTTGTCGTCGCCGCGGTACTCGCCACGGGTTGCTCCGGTTCCGGCTTAACTCCCACTTCTCCGTCATCACTCTCCGGCTTGCCGACGTCCCCAGACGACCAGCCACCACTCTCCGGCTCTCCGGCGCCTACGGTCGACCGGCTGGCCGGCACATGGAGTCTCCAGTCACTTCAGGCGGCAGGAGACGTCGACCAGACCACACCGGCGGGCGCGAGTTACACGCTGACCTTCGCCGACGGTCGTCTGTCGACGCGCGCTGACTGCAACGTGTGCGGCGGACCATTCGTTTTGTCCGGACAGACGCTGACAGCGGGACCCACACTGGCGTGCACCCGGGCGGCGTGCCCCACCATGGCGTTCGAGTCCACCTACACGCGTCTGCTCGGTGGCGATAGCACTGTGACGCTGTCGGACGGCGCGCTCGTGCTGTCGTCGGCGCGAGGAGTGTTGCACTTCACTCGCTAGCTAGCCGCCTGCGAGAAAGGATGTGATGTCCACAGAAGCGCGTGAGCGCGGCCTGAAATTGGTCGTCGATGGAATCAACACCGGGAATCTCGACGCCTTCATGTCTCTGTGTGAGCCTGAAGCCGCCTTGGCGCTTCAGCCTGGGACTGTGGCGCAAGGCTTGGCAAGTGTTCGGGAGTCACTGGAGGCCTTCATTGCGATGAAGGGATTCATGCTCGACGACCCTTGGGCGAATTCAGACACCCATCTCGTCTCGGGAACTGTTGACGAACTCAAAGGCCAAGAAGAGGGAGAAGAGAACTCTGAAAGCTAACCGCCATTCGTGCCAGATGCCGTTTAGGTCAGGGTGGACTGCGCGGACGGCGCCGATCGCCCGTAGGGGGTTTCGGAACCGGGTCTACAATCACTCCCTTGCGGCCAAGGAGAAAAGACTGCGCGGAAGGGTGGAGCTATTGAGGGGACGATCACGATGGTCGATGCTGTTGTTCCTCCTGGCGTGGACGTCGTTCGCCTCGGCACAGACCCTGCCGCGGCATGTGTTGCTCCTGTATTCGTCCGAACGTGAGTTAGCCCCTCATGTCGCGTTCACGAAGCTGTTTCTTCCAGAGTTGAGCCGCACGTCGACCGAGCCCGTCGATTTCATCGAGGTGTCGCTCCAACCAGTCCGAGTCAGTCGCAGCGTCCCCGATGACTCGATGGTGAGTCATGTCCAGTCGATGCTCGCGGGGCGTCAACCTGATCTCGTCGTCCCCATTGGCGGACCCGCGACAGCGTTCGCGCAACGGAATCGTCAACAACTGTTTGCCGCGGCGCCCATGCTGCTGGCAGGCGTCGACCGGCGTTTCGTGCAGAACGGCGCCATGAGCGCAAACGATGCGGCGGTCACCGTCGACCATGAGCCGACGCGCGTCGTCGAAAACATCCTGAGGGTCCTCCCTGATACGAAGAACGTGTTCGTCGTCGTCGGCGCATCGCACCTCGAAGGGGTGTGGCTCGACGAGATGAAGCGCGCGTTTCGACAATTCGAGGGCCAGCTGACGTTCTCCTGGGCGAACGAGCTCTCGTTTGCTGACATGTTGACTCGCTGCGCCAACCTGCCCCCGCATTCCGCGATTTTTTATGCGATCCTGTCGCTCGACGCGAAGGGGGTGCCGCATGTCGAGGAACGGGCGCTCGCCGAACTTCGCGCGGTTGCCAACGCGCCAATCTTTGGCGTGCGCAGCACGCAGTTGGGTCTGGGGATCGTCGGCGGACCGCTGCTGTCCATGGAGGACTTGAGCCGCAACACGGCCACCGTCGCCGTGCGCCTCCTCAGCGGGGAATCGCCACGCGCGATCAACACACCAACGCAGCTGCTGGCTGCTCCCGCCTTCGACTGGCGCGAACTGCGCCGCTGGAACATCGACGAGGAAAGGCTGCCGCCGCGAAGCCAGGTCATGTTTCGCGAGCCGACAATGTGGCAGCAATACAAGGGCTCGATCGTGACGGTCGCCGGCCTCCAGGTGATGCTCGTGGTAGCGCTTGTCGCGAGCCTCACGAGACGGCGGCGTGCGGACCGCACGCGGCGTGAGAGCGAAGGGCGTTTTCGCCTGCTGTCGAACGCAGCGCCGGTGATGATGTGGATCGCCGGTCCTGACAAACTCTGTACGGACGTCAATCGCCCGTGGCTCGATTTCACCGGCCAGTCGATCGCTGCTGTAATGGGAACCGGCTGGACGAACTCCGTGCATCCCGGCGATCTGTCGCGCTGTCTCGAGACCTATCACAACGCGTTCGATCGGCGTGAAGCCTTCCGGATGGAGTATCGGCTCCGCCGGCACGACGGTGAATATCGATGGATCCTCGACACCGGCGCGCCGCGGTTTCTCGAGGATGGCAGCTTTGAAGGCTACATCGGCTCGGCGATTGACGTCACGGATCTGAAGCTTGCAAGGGTCGCTCTCTCGAGCCTGAGCCAGCGTTTGATGCAGGCCCACGAGCATGAACGAACATGGGTTGCGCGAGAGCTTCAGGACGATCTCTGTCAGCGCCTGATCGTGCTCACGACGCAGCTCCACCGCTTGACTGAAGTACCCGTGGGCGGCCACGAGGACGAGATGCGATGCCGTGTCGAAGAGTTGAGCGGCCAGTTTAGTGCCGTGGCCAGTGAAATCTTTGCGCTCTCCGACCAATTGCACTCGTCGAACCTGGAGCGCCTCGGACTCGCGGCTGCCACGAGGATCTTCTGCAAGGAGTTGTCCCCGGAGCACCAGGTGACGATCGTCGTGAACGATACGGGCATTCCGATCGATGTGCCGAACAACATCGCGCTCACGCTGTTTCGCGTGATGCAGGAAGCGGTGCGAAACGCGGTGAAGCACTCAGCGGTTTGCGACGTGACGGTCTCATTCCGGGCGGCCGGTAGCGAGATTCAGCTGGAAGTAGCGGACCACGGCGTTGGCTTCGATCCCGAGGCCGTGATGAAACGCCAGGATCTCGGATTGATCGGCATGAGGGAGCGGTTGAGTCTTGTCCACGGCGAGTGCACGATCGACTCGCGACCCGGTGGAGGGACGCGAATACGTGCCCGCGTACCGTTGCATCAGGACCTCTCCGCGCGCGTCGTCTGAACCTCAGATGTCATTCGACGCTGAGATCGAGGCTCTCGATCACGCGGATCGTCTCGCGCTGTAGGTCCGGGCGTCGGATCAACGGCTGTCGCTCGCGAAGAGCACCTGACCCGCGCCGAAGAACCCCAGTCCACATCGCGTAGCAGCACGCGCGCCGAACATCGCCGTGTCAGCGTGAAACATGCGGACGTAGTCGACGGGCGTTTCTTCATCGACGCCGCAGCGCGAGTAGTCCATCTTCGACGTGCGCGCGCCGAGTTGATCCCGTTGGCGCCGCGCGATCGATCGCGCGCGTTATCTCGTCGAGCGACTGTCAATCGCCGAGGAGGCGGCCATCGCTGGCCAGCACTCTGATAGGACGACGGGTCGCCCACGGCATACCGTTGCCACCCGGCCGCTCTCCGTGGTGGGCTCACCGGTTGGCCTCGGGATCTGTGGTAGAAACATGGATTCAAAGTTGCGTTCGCTCCGATCGACATCAGGAGGAACTATGAAGTTGTGCCTCATTCTTGTCGTGGTGGCAGGATTCGCCACCGCGTGTTCTCCAACCGAACAACGGCAAACGACTGACACCCAACAGTCGGCGTCCGCACCACCTGCGTCCACGCCACCGGCGTCCGCACCACCCGAAGTACCGCCGACGCCAAAACCAGCTGCGCCTCCGGCCCCGCAATTCCGCGACGTCACGATTCCGGCTGGCACGAAGCTCAGCGTGACGGTCCTGAGCACGCTGGCCTCGAACACGAGCAAAATCGAAGATCCCGTCCGGGGATCGCTGGCCGAGGCCGTGGTCGTGTCTGGCCAGACGGTATTGCCCAAGGGCGCCGAGCTCAATGGATCGGTCACCGATGTGAAACAGTCTGGGCGCGTCAAGGGAAAGGCGGCGCTCGCCTTCCATTTCGACCGCCTCTTGGCACGCAAAGAGACGCACCGAATCCGAACGGCACCAGTGACGATCGAAGCTGAAGGCAGCACGAAGAAGGACGTCAAGAAGGGAGGCATCGGCGCGGGTGTGGGAGCTATCGTGGGTGGAATCGCCGGCGGAGGCAGCGGCGCGGCGATAGGCGCAGTGGTCGGCGGCGCCGGAACGGTGCTCGCAACCAAAGGCGACGAAGTCCAGGTGGCGCCCGGCACGCTCGTCCCGGTGCTGGTCCAGGAGGGGCTGACGGTGCGCGTACCGATCAATTAGGAGACGACACTCACTATTGGGCTTCTCGGGCTGGACTCGCACTGATTCGCGCGAGAGAGCAGCGCGAGTTCAGGTCTTCGCGAACGCGGCGGCAGGTCAGAGCGCGCTTACTTCGGGCGCACTTTCTGTTTCAGCTCTTCGATCCAGGGCTCGAGGGCGCAACCATGACGCGGGCACCAATCGCGACTTAGCGTACGCGGAACAGCGATAGGCATCGGGGACAGGAGCGCTACGTCTGAGGCGGGGGCGGGGGCGGAATCGGCGTGAGGCCGTGGCGGCGCATGATCTCGGCCATCTTCGCGCGGTCGGGTGGCCCGCCCGCCGTCGCGTTCATGACCTCGGCCGCCTCGCGAAAATACTGCGGACCAAGCGCAGCCGGCGTGACGAGACAGAGCGCCTTCACGTCCTCGCTGCCGTTGTTGTCGAATCGGTGAATAGCGCCGCGCGGAATGCAGAGCGCCTGTCCCGGCCCGACATCGATGGGTGTCCCGTCAACAGTCCACGTCAACACACCGGCGATCCCGTAGACCGTCTCCTCGTAATGGTCGTGGCTGTGCGCGGGAGCCATCAGGCGCTGCGCGGCTGGGACCGCGAGCTCAAAGGCGGCGACGCTGCCGCTCGAGTCGTCTCCGGTGAGCAGGAAGCGCACGGCGAGCGGTCCGAGACGGATGGTCTCAGCGGATGGATTGACGTGGAGGCCGGTTGTCTCCGGTCGCATGGCGCCCTCGTGTCGCGAACTGAGTTGACGTTCCAGGGATAGGTGGTCGCTCCGGACTACACAGCTCGGCTTCCAATCGCCAACCCTCTGGCGGCAGCATCGGCGCTATCGTCCGGCCGTGTATTGAAGGCGATCGGCGCGCCTGGGGCAACCCTGCGAATCGCGTCGATGACCACTTCGAATAGTGCAAGATTGCGGAGCGGCGGGCGCCCGGCAAACTTCAAGCTGGGTTTTCTCGTCGACGCGGACGTCGGCGAGGGCCGCGGAGGAACAAGCAAGCACGAGAATCGCCGTGAACAGCAGTCGCTGCAGGTGTCTCCTCAAGACGTGAACAACGTCAGTGAGCGCGCGTGATCTTAGGCGTCCTCACCGGCGGCCGCCAGCCATTCAAACGACGGCGGCCGGGCGATGCGAACATGGCGCGCCGGTCGGGCATTGTCCCACAACTCAGCGCGCCCGTACCGTCGATCGTCGGCGAACGCGACGGGGCACGTTTCGACGCCTGGTTCATCGCTGAAATCGATGACGTTCTAACTCAGGACGTCTCGTACTTTGTTGGCGAGCATTTCCGCCGAGAATGGCTTCTCTATGAAGGCCGCTCTTTTGCGCGCGATCGTAGCGAGGTCGGCGGGACTGGCGGCTCCGGAAATGAACAGCACCCGCAGCGAAGGAAGACGCTCGACGAGCTTGTCAAACAACTCGAGCCCAGACAGCCCCGGCATCTGCAGGTCGGATACCAACAGGTCCACGGACTCCATCGTACCGAACTGGCTGATCGCATCCTCAGCGGATTCGGCTTCGACAACCTGATAGCCTGCGCGCTCCAGCATCATGCGGACCGTTTCGCGCACCCGCTGGTCATCGTCGACAAGCAGCACGGTCCGCGTTGGAGGGGGCGAATCGACAGGCCGTTTAGCTGACGGCACCGTGCGCTCGCGTGCTGGCTATAACCGTGAGTGTCGGGGCGAGATCAGAGTCGGCCATGAACCGTGGTACGCCACCTTCTCGCAACCGGAGTGCCACCACGGCGATGCACGAAAAGGCTCGCGATGACATGCTCGCTGGGTTCGGGCTGGCCAGAAGCTGCGACTAAACCTCGCTGCTAACGGGTACTTGTTTCTTCTTTCACCACCACAACGTTTTCCTCGGCGCTGAATACGCAATCCGATTCCGCTCCATGCTCATCGCCTCGATGAGCGAAATGTCGTTGCCGGCTTCACGCGATAGGCCACCTTGAGCCCCTTCGGCCGTCTTCTGCACATTGCAATGTGAAGGCGGTTTTGACCAGATGAGGAACGTTCCCGGATCCCTGCAATCCCTCGGTGGAGTCCCCCGAAGTCATTCACCACGCAACACATCTGGCATCGACGATTGCTTGTCCGTCGATGCTGCTCCCACCGCACGGGCCTGGGTCGCCGCACGAACGGCGTCCTGGATGGCCCTCGACTGGGTGTTGGCCACCTACGTCATCTTCGTCGCCCTTGTCGCGATTGTGTGGACGGTTCCGCAGTGGCCATACATCCTTGCAGGCCACGCCGCGATCGTCGCAGGGCTTCTGCTGTTACCGTCTCGAGGGGCGGCGTGGGAACAGGGGCATGCCGCAGATCCCCGCTGGCTATTTCATGCGAGGTCGGTTGCGCGATTCCTGCGATACACGTATCCGGCGCTGCTCTTGACGCCGTTCTTCGAGGAGGTGTCGCTCACGGTCAACGCGGCGGCTGGGGACGCGCCCTACTGGTTCGAGCACTACCTGTTCACTGCGGACAGCAGGCTGTTCGGCGGCACGCCGGCGGTCATGCTTTCGCAGGCCGGCACTCCAGTGCTCGACGAGATCATGCACGCCTTCTACTTCTCGTACTTTCTCTTGATCATTGGCGGGATCGTCATCGCCTGGAACGGTGGCCGCCGAGGCCACGGAACACCAGGAAGCGGGTTTCACACCGCGATGACGTGCATGATGCTCGGGTTCTTCCTGTCATATGTGTGGTATCCGTTCCTACCCGCGCGCGGACCATGGGAACACCCCGAGGTCATGGCGGGGCTGCGTCCGTTTGGCGGCTGGGTATTCACCCGCGCCATCGAATTGATCATCGCGGGCGCGGCGGTTTCGGGCGGATGTTTCCCAAGCGCTCACGTCTCGGGTGCATGGGCGCTGACATTCGGCCTGTATGCCACTGACCGAAGAGCGGCGCTCTGGTTCGGAGTGGTTGCGGTCGGACTCAGCGTCGCCTGTGTGTATACGAGATATCACCACGCGGTGGACGTGCTAGCGGGGCTGACAGTGGCAACCGTCGCCGCGATGATCGGCTATAGCCTGACCCGACACTCGATGCCTCTTGGTCTAGCAGCCCGTGGTGAGAGCCCCCTCTCGGCCGGCGATGTGCCCGTGTATCGCCTCCCTCACGAGGCAAAGTCCAATCGGGTGTGACTATGAGCGCGCGTCAGAATCTGAACACGAACCCCAGCGAGCCCCGCGTGAAGTCGAGGTCCCCTGGCCCGTCTTCGAGCTCGACGCCGAGGACCTCCAGGGCTTCGAAGGTTCGGAAGTAACGAACATCGCCGCGGATGCCGACGCGCGACCCGAAGAACAGCAGCACACCGCCACCAAAGTCCCACGACACCTTGTTCTCGCCCTCGAACAGGGTGTCGAACGCCTCGCCCTCAGGGTGCATCAGTCCGATGCCAGCTAAGCCGTAGGGTCGAATACCAAAGCCTTGCTGGCCGCCGAAGGGGATACCCAGCAGCACATTGCCGGTCGCCGTGAACACGCTGCTTCCGCCGAGGTCGGTCTTGCCGAAGAAATCGGGACTGTATCCGAAGTCTCCCTCGAAACCGAAGACACCGCCACCCATCCACGCGAAGCTGGCGCCCCAGTTGAAGCGGCTCGCGTCTGCGGCGTCGCCAAACTCGGCGCCACTGTCACCGCCGAAGTTGACGCCGATGAACGGAATGATGAGGCCATCGGCCCTTGCCGTGCCGGCGAACCCGGAAAGCAAGACAGCCATGATGAGTGTTCGACAGTTGCGTGCGGACAGGCAGGTGAAAGTCATGCCGGACGTTGTGCATGCTTTGTGCCGCGGCTGGTTTCGTGCGCGTCAACAAGACGTAGTCATGCCGAACCCGCGGCTCACCCCGACCGGCCGCGCCCCCCGTCGCGACATGTCGTGACCTCGAGCGCCGCTCCGGCGCTCGTTATCAAGTCCTTGGTGGTTTCGCTCGGCGTTGGATTCTCGAGCTTTGGCGCGAACACGCATTGGAGGTTCTTAGAAATGCTGCACGACGTCGAGTGGTCGTGATCCGTTCACGTGTGCCAGTAGAAAGGACAGGGCCACGGCAAACATCAGAGCCATTCCGCGATCTTCGTCGTGAGGTGTACAAGGCGCACTTTCATCCCGGCTGCGGGCCGTCCATCGACTCTTCCCGTACTATTGACACGGAAGACGCACTTACTGAGACGCTGCAGTCCCGTCGCTGTTCGAGAGCTGACCTGGGCTTCAGCCCGCGCGATCAGTCGGTCGGCTCGATTCAAAGCGCGACAGCTAGCCGCATTCAACTGGCGTGCGACACATACCAGCTTGTCCCGGTTGCGATGACGCAACTGGAAACGTACGAGATCGTGAGGTTGCATTGGGCAAGGGCCGCTCTTTCCGTGATGAACGTTTGCCTGACCGAAAGTATGACGACCGTCCTCGTGACGTGCGAGCACGTCGCACGCGCAAGACCCCGGCGCGGATGATCCTCACGTGGCGGCCGCTCGTTGTCGTGTGGCTCCTTATCGCAATCACGCCTCTGCAGGCGCGCAGTGGCGATGACCCAGTTGCTCGGCCGGCTGCGCAGCAGCGGCCGCGGATCGGCGTGGCATTCGGTGGGGGCAGCGCACGTGGTCTTGCGCACGTCGGAGTCGTGCGCTGGTTCGAAGAACACCGCATTCCAATTGATCTGATCGCTGGAACCAGCATGGGTGGGCTCATCGGCGGAGGTGTGGCGGCAGGCATGACCTCCGGTGAGCTGGCCGAGATGCTGGAACGTGTGAACTGGGACGAGATGTTCGGCTTCACGCCGTTTCGGTACAAGAACATCCGCCGCAAGGAGGACGCGCGCGCGTATCCCTCACGGATCGAGTTCGGCGTCAAAAGCGGCGTCGCCCTGCCCATTGCGCTCAACAACGGCCAGCAGGTCGACTTCCTGCTGGCGCGCATCGCGGGTCCGTACGGCAGCGTCTCGAGCTTCGACGATCTGCCCACGCCATTCCGCGCGATCGCGGTCGATCTCGTCACGGCTCAACAGGTCGTCCTGGACAACGGCTCGGTCGCCTCGGCCTTGCGCGCCACGATGTCACTCCCGGGGATCTTTCCGCCGGTGGAACGCGACGGGAGGGTGCTCGTCGACGGCGGCGTGATGAACAACGTGCCGGCCGATGTCGTGCGAGGCATGGGTGCCGACGTCGTCGTCGCCATCAACGTCGGGTACATGGGAGACACGCGTAGTGTCAGTCGTTCGATCCTGGGGCTGATGAACCAGACGATCGACGTCATGATGCAGGCCACGACTCGTACTTCCATGACAGCGGCTGACATCATCATCAATCCACCCCTCCAAGGTTTTACGAGCCTCGACTGGAGACGGAGCCCAGAGCTTGCCGCGGAAGGATACCGGGCGGCCGAAGCGATGAAGGACCGGTTGCTCCCCCTCGCGGTCGATGAGAGCCAATGGGCGGCCTATCTCGAGGCCCGTCGCGCCCGCCGGAAGACAGCATGGCCGGCGCCACAGTTCGTATCGGTGGTCGGCGCGGTGCCATCCGACCGCGCGCGGATGGAGTCCCTGCTTGCTCCTTTTGTCGGAGATCAGACGCTCGACGTGCAGAAGCTCGAGACGACGCTCGAGACTTTTGCCGGACTGGATAGATACGAAACCGTGGGGTGGGAACTTGACGAAAACGGCGGACGCCCCGGGCTCCGGGTGGAAGCCCGCCCGAAATCTCATGCGCCCCCGTTCCTGATGCTAGGTGTGAGCCTGCAAAACACGACAACCGACGATTTTGCGTTTCAGCTTGCCGCGCGGTACTTGACCTTCGACGTGTTCGGGTCCGGCTCGGAGCTGAGAATGGACGGGACCGCTGGCGCTGAGCCCGGCGTCTTCGCCGAGCTCTATCGACCGTTCGGACGAACGCCGCTCTTTGTCGTGGGCACGGCAGGGGCACGCCGCGAGACATTGAGCTTTGTGAGCGAAGATATCGTGACGGCACGGTACAACGAAGACAGGGTCGGTGTCGGACTTGCGGTGGGTGCGAACCTCGGACGCGACAGTGACGTGCGGCTTGGCGTGTGGGTGGGAGACCTGAGCGCGAACGTCCAGACTGGCAATCCTGGCCTCCCGGCGCTCAACGGACGAGAGAACCGTGCGCGGCTCGCCTGGCGCTTCGACGGACAGGACAGCACAGTTGCGCCGTCGAGCGGCATCCGTGCAACGGCCAGACTCGATCACATTCTCGAGGCGCCGGATGTGCCTCCGGAATTCGTCACGGATCGCTCGAACGACGATGTCACACAGGCGGATTTTCGCAGCTCCGTCTTTTGGTCCGTGCTGCGTCGCGATCGCGTGTTCCTGGCGGGCGGCGCGGGCACCACATGGGGACATCCGTTCCCGACCGAACAGTTTCAGCTTGGGGCACCGCTCCGACTCGGCGCCTATGACCCCGGTGAGTTTCGAGGAGACCACTACGCCGTCGTGACCGCAGGCTATCTGCGCGCCGTCGGTCGCCTGCCGGACTTTCTGGGGGGCTCGATCTATCTGGGCGGCTGGCTAGAAAACGGCTCCGCCTTCAACGACATCGACAGTGCGAGGTTTCGCTCGAACGCAAGCGTTGGTGCGCTGGCCGACACTATCCTTGGTCCGGTGATAGTCGGTACCAGCTTCGATTTCCAGGGAGCGTGGCGATATTACATCGGCATCGGCCGTCTGTTCTGATTGCGAGCACGCTCAAAACATCTGGCCGATGGAGAAGACGATAGGAACGACACCGCTCCTGTTTCGATGGCACAGCGCGGGGGTGGCTCAGCCTTGGCTCCTCCCAAGTCGGCGCTTGGGTGCCGGTGAATGAATGTGCTTGTGTCTTGCGGCGCGATCGACTTAGCGGAACGGATTCACGAGCACACCCTCGAGCTGAGCAGTATTTCTGTACCCTACAATTGCATGTAATTGCATTGCGGCTTCAGCTTCAACGGGCTGCATCGCCGGTAGCAGTTCTGGCTCTTCCCAACCTGCTCGACTCGAGGCGCCTATCGAGCTGAGCCTTCGTGATCGGGCGCGATATGGGGTCTTGCCGTGTTGAACAACGTCCAACCTACGCTGTGGATGCTTTTATCCCTGATCCTGTCAGCGACCTTAGCGAGCGCGCAGGCCACACCGAATCGCGAGCAGATCTCGCTTCGCGGAACGGTGCAGGCCATCGACGGCACCGCCCGGACGATCACAATCCGCGGGGAAACGGGAAACGTCGTCACGCTCGACGTCCCGCAGTCGGTCAGGCGTCTCAATGAAATCCAAGTCGGTGACGTCGTGAGCGCGGTGTACTACGACCAGGTGACCGTTACCGCGCACCCGCCAGACGCGCCCGACGCTGACAGGCTCGAGCCTCCGATCGCGACCTCGACGCCCGGCGCGCTGCCCGGCGGCACCGTCGCGCAGCGGCGCGTGACGACGGTGACGATCACCAGCTGGGACCCTGTAACGCGCGAGGTGACGTTCACCGTACCGTCGGGTGCGACCTACGGGCGTCGTCTCGTTGAAACGACTGACGCGAACCTCATGACAGGGCTCAAGGTTGGCGATCGTGTGGACGTTACGCGCACCGAAGCGGTCCGCATCGGAGTCGAGCGCGCCCAAGCGGCTGACCCCGACGATCTTCTGCACCGGCTCACAGCATCGGTGCTGTTCGGGTGGGACAACCAGTTCAGCGGCAAGATGATCAAAGAAGCCGCTGGACAGACCACGGGAGGGGCGCCGATCAACCTCGGTGAGACGACTTACGACGAGGTGTACGGCCGGATTGGGATGTTCAAGATCGGCGCCGCCTATCGGACCAGCCCGCGCGCCGAGGCCGTATTGAACTTCGTGTGGTCCAGCAGTTCTGCGGAGGAAGGAGGGGTCGCAATCGGCACGGTGGGCGCGATCCCGACGACGATCCCCCTCACTGTCGAATTCACCTCGTTCAAGTATTGGGGCATCGAGGTGGGCCAGCGGTGGTTCTTCGCACGCACCCGCTTCACGCCCTACGTAGGCTATCTCGTGGGCGCCAACCGGCACCAGGACATCCGTGGCACATTCGTCAACGTGCCTCCCAATCTCACGCCGGGGCTTGCAGCGCAGAACGGCAAGTTCTTCGAAAAGTCGTGGGCGATCAGCTTGGGTCCGACCGGTGGCGTGCTCGTCGGCATAGGTCCCTTCGAGGTGATGGCCGAAACGCAGTTCCGTTTCATGGGCGGTCTGTCGGATGTGGACTGGCTGGTCGAAGAGGGCCTGAAAGACATCAACAGCGAGAGCTCGCGCTGGTCGTTCCCGATTCTGGTAGGCGCCAGGATCCGGTTCTGACCAACCTCGATTCACGAGGCGTGGCAGAGCCGTCTATCACGCTACGCCTCGTTGTCCCACGGCGGGTCCCGCCGCTCAGGAAACGGTGGGCAACGTCGCCTCGGCGGCCTGTAGCGCCTGGTAGCGCTGAATCGCGTCGCGTGCGTTGAACAACATCCGTTCGCGACCGAGCCGCTCGTTCAGCTCGGTGTTCCTTACGGTCGCCAGGACCTCGGGGTTCAGGCCGACCAGCCAACACACAACGCCGCTTTCCGTCGTACTCTTCTCGCGCTGGATCAGCACCTGCAGTGCCGAGTACTCGAGATCTGGTACCCGGCTCATGTCCAGAGCCAGCACGCGCGGCTTGTACTGAGCGACCAGGGCGGCGATCCGGTCGGCCACCGCCTGTGCATTCAGGTAGAACAAGCGCCCTTCCGGCCGCACGATCAGCAGGCCTTCGAAAGTCTCGTCGTCCGGGTATTCGGGCGACAGCGGCCGCAGCACGTCCGCCCCGCGCTTGCGGCCGATGACGGATACCCGCGGATTCGCGCTCTGGCTGGCCAGGCCGATCATCGACGCGATGATCGCGACAACGATCCCCGTGAGTGTGCCGAACGCGAGCACGCCGGCACAGGCGAACACCGCCCAGCGGAACTCCATCGAGCGCACGCTGCGGATGGCGCGGAACTCGGTCGGCTGGATCAAACCGACCGAATAGACGATCACGACTGCCGCGAGCGTGGCGTTCGGCATCAGGCCCAGGATCGGTGCGAGGAGAAGCATGGTGGCGACCGCCGTGCCCGCGGTCACCAGCGATGCCTTCTGCGACTGGCCGCCCGCTGAGCGCACGACCGCGGTCTGAGACGTGCCGCCACCCGCCGGCATCGCACCGAGCAGGGCGCCCCCAAGATTGGCGGCGCCAGTGGCGACCAGCTCCCGGTTCGCATTGACCGGCGGGTCGGCCGGCCCGGCAAAGGCGCGGCTCGCCGCGATGGTCTCGGTAAAGCTCATGAGCGCAATTCCAAGCGCGCCCGGCAGCAACTGGTAGAGCAACGAGATGTCCGGCAACGTGATCGCGGGAAAGCCCCGCGGTATCAGGCCGACCGTTGAGACGCCACGGCCCTCCAGACCGAACAACCACGACGCCGCTATGGCGCCCCCCACGGCGACCAGGGGTGCAGGGGAATGCGGCTTCAGCCGCTCCATGCCGATCAGGACCGCGAACGTCGCCGCAGCGACGGCCAGCGTGATCAGCGAAGTGGTGGGCAGCTGCTGCGCGATGTTGACCAGATCGCGGACGAACCCTTCCTTCGTGATGTGAATCCCGAGGAGCTTCGGCACTTGGTCCAGGACGATCACGAGGCCGATGCCTGCCTTGAAGCCCGTCAGCACGGGCGTGGACATGAAGTTGGCGACGAATCCCAGGCGCATCAGCCGCGCCACCACCAGCATCGCGCCGACCAGCGCGGTGAGCGCCGCAGTCGCCGTCAGGAGCTTCGCCGGATCGCCGTCCGGGACTACCAGGCCGAGTTGCGTGCCGGTCAGGATCGCCAGAGTGGTGGTGGAGCTGACGCTGAGCACCCGCGATGAGCCGAGTAGCGCGTAGATCACCATCGGAGTAAAGGCGGTGTAGAGCCCAACCGCCACCGGCAGACCGGCCACCGTTGCGTACGCCATCGCCTTGGGCAGGACGACAGCCGCGGCGACCAGGCCAGCGACGATGTCGAGACGCAACGACGGGGAGCGCGGGTCGAGTGCTTTCGTGGCCAAGGAGACGGACGCCATTCTATCCCGCGCATCTGCGTGCGTCGACGTTACGCAACACAGCTCCAGTCTGGCGCTAAGATAGGCGCCACAAACGACGACCACGAACGCAGGAGGTCGAATCATGAAGCGACACAGATCCGACGATGCTCGCAACAATGGGGCTGGCCCCGAGCGAGCGCAGCGAGTCGAAGGCATGTCGCGCCGCGATGCGTTCAGGACAGCCGCCGCCATCGCAGCGGCGCCGTTCCTCCTGCGTGACGCGGCTGCCGCTCAGCGTCCTCAGGTCGTCGAAAACACGGGGGCATCGCGGCAACCCATCCTCCTCAAAGGCGGCACCATCGTAAGCATGGACCCGAAAGTCGGCGACTTCGCCCGCGGTGACGTGCTCATCGACGGCAAGAAGATCGTCGGCGTCGGCGATCAGGTGAAAGCCCCACCCCAGGCACAGGTCATCGACGCGACCAACACCATCATCATTCCGGGCTTCGTGGATGCGCATCGCCATTCGTGGGAAGGACAGCTTCGCCGCATCATCCCGGACGGCGCGATCGCCGACTATATGGCGACGACTCACAACGGATTCGCGCGTTACTATCGTCCGGACGACATCTACGCCGGGAATCTGATCACGGCACTGGGCTGCATCGACGCCGGCATCACCTGCGTGATCGACAACTCGCACAACTCGCGCTCGGCCGCTCACTCCGATGCGGCGGTTCAAGCACTCATCGATTCGGGCATTCGCGGCGTTCACGCCTCGGGCGCGCCGCAGACCGGCGAGTGGGATCGACAGTGGCCGCAGGATCTCGAGCGGCTGCAGAAGCGGTTCTTCTCCTCAACCGACCAGTTGGTCACGTTGCGGATGTTCTCCGGGATGGACCGTCAGAACTATGCGCTGGCGCGGCGGCTTGGGATCAGGATCACGACCGAGTCGAACGCGGCGGGGCCGGAGTTCGACCAATTCTTGAATGAGAAGCTGGTACGCGCCGACAACACCTTCAACCACTGTCAGGGCTGGCCCGATCAGGTGTGGCAGCGCGTCAAGGACGCCGGGGCCACGGTCAACGTCTGTCCGAGGTCTGACGCGCAGTACGGGCTCGGCGAGGGCGTCTTCGCATTTCAGAAGGCGCTCGACCATGGCATGCGGCCAGGCTTCAGCATCGACAACGAAGTGTCGTACGGTACCGACATGTTCACCGAGATGCGCGTCGCGTTCAACGTGCAACGCGCGATCGCCACCTATCGCAAGGTCAATGGCAACGCCGTGGCATCGGCTTTCGTCAGCGTGCGCGACGTCCTTGAATGCGCGACAGCTGGCGGCGCCGCGTGCGCTGGCTTGCTCGACAAGTGTGGGACGCTGACGCCCGGCAAAGAGGCGGACATCGTGATGATCCGGACCGATGACATCAACCTCTATCCGTCCAACCATGCAATCGGGACCGTGGTTTCAGCGGCGGACGTGCGAAACATCGACACGGTGATCATCGGCGGGCGAATACGGAAGTCGCGCGGCCGGATGGTTGGCGTGAATATGGACAGGTTCCGTGAGATGGCCGACGAATCGCGAACGTATCTCTTTACGAAGGCCGGCTACAAGCTCGATATCTTCTCGAAGAGCGGTTCAGCATAAGGGCGATCCACGGTTGAATCCCGTCCTCCGCGCCCTCTGACCATCGGCAACGGCGGTTCGTCCGGCAGGTTGCCACAGCGGCGCACCTCGCCGCCCGCGCGCGGCCCGAGTGCCAACCGTCCCTGCACCGATGACTGCCGGATCCTTCGGCTTGCGCGCCTCGAACAGCTCCACCACGCGCGGCAGACCGCCCGTGATGTCCTTCGCCTTGGTGGTCTCGCGCGGGATCTTCGCGAGCACGTCGCCCGCTTCCACCGTCTCGCCGTCCTGCACCATGAGGTGCGCGTGCGACGGCATGTGGTACTTCCGCGTCACCTTGCCGGTCTTGTCCTTGATCTCGATCGTCGGCTGCTTCTTCTCGTCAGGCGAGTCGACGATGAGAATCGGCTCGCTCTTCGGCGGGCGATGCGACGTCATCCGCGAGGGCCACTGGGGGGTCGCCGATATCCGGCGCACGACAGGGCATTCAGCCCGTACCTGACCGATAGCGCCTGCAACTGCGATGCAGTCCGGGCATCGCTCGACCATTCGTCGAGCACCGCCTTTTCGACGGCGGTCGCAAAGGGCGTCTCGATAGAGTTGTCGCGATTCTCAGATGCCGCCCGCGCGCGCAGTCTCTCGAGCAACTCCTCAGTCGTGCGCAGGTGCGGCAGGCACGACACTTCGAAGGCGTGCGCCAGTTCGTGGGCGACAATCGCGCCCCGCGGGGCGAGTGGGTTCGTCATCGTCGAGAGCGAGCGCGGTTGCCCCACGTCGATCTCGATAAAACCGACGACGAGCCCGCTGGGCGCCACTTCGAATCGAGTGCGGCCACTTGGTGGGAGCGGCAGTTGCACGAATCGAACGTAGAGCAGAAGGTCGCTGGCGTCGCGCAGGTGGCGTAGCAGATCCGAGAAGGTCGCAGAGCGTGCGACGAACTCCGCCCCGATCGACAGGGTCAGATGCCGCCGCTCGTAGTCGTCGGGGTTGTAGATGATGAAGCGCACGACCTGACTCAACGATGGCGTCGCATCGGCCTCGCCCGTGTACTCGCTCATGACGAGCGCAACAGGCAACAAGACGACGAAGAGACATCTCCGCATTGCGCCTCCAATCGCCGGGCGATCGGATGGTGCGACGCGGCATGCGCGCGTGTCGGGGGCGTCTGAGGGAAGAACGAGGGGAATTCAATGGGGCGATGCCGTCGATGTGTGCGCTCAACTCCCTCCGTTCTGCCACGTCTCCACCATGACTCGGTGCGCACCGGCGACGGATCATCTCGGCGCACTCGTCAGGAGGGATGGAGACCATGCCGAGCAAATCGACCACGATACTTCTCTTCGTGCTGTCACTCGCGTTGCTGATGCCTGGGCCGGCGCGGGCGAACGGCGTTCATACACTCTTCGACCTCGATACGCCAGCAGGTGGTCCATTTCCGAGCGACCGGTTCACCGTTCGCGATGCTCGCCAGCTCACCGGACTCAGAGTTGACGTGCCGACGCCGGATTGCAACGAGCGGGTGTCCGACTGCCAGGACCTGACGGTCATCAACACGCTCGACGGCTTCAATGTGCAGCCGCGACTCTCAATCCCCTTCGACGGAATCATCGACGTGCATACCGTCACGAGCGACACCGTCTTCCTCGTCCGGCTTCGCTGCGGCGTCAGGGCACGTCACCGCGATGGCCGTGAGCGCGCATGCGGTCGCAACGATCATGGTGGCCAGCCCACGAAGATCGGCATCAACCAAATCGTCTGGGACACCTTCACCAACACGCTGCATGTCGAGTCCGACGAGTTGCTCGAGCAACACACGCAGTACGCCCTGATCGTCACGACAGGCGTGCGCGATGCCGGAGGGTTGCCGGTTGGCGCGGCAGGAACGTTTCGCCGCTTCCGACAGTCGGTGAGGCACCCGTACAAGGAGGCGTTGCTCGACGCGGTCAACGCAGCCAGGCGGCTGGGTGTTCGCGAGCAGCAGATTGCCGTCGCGAGTGTCTTCACGACGCGAAGCGTCACCAGGGCCCTCGAGCAGATTCGCCGTCAGATCAAGGCCGCGACGCCGGCACCCGCGGACTTTCTTCTCGCGCCTGGCGGCGGCCGAACGATCTTCTCTCTGAGCGATGTGACAAGCGTCGTCGTCACACAACAGACCGGCACAGCGCCGACGTTCACACCAGTGAGCCTGGCGCTCAACGAGCTGCGCAGCTTTCCCGGCGCCGTTGGTCGTGTGGCCTTCGGCAAGTTTCTGGCCCCCGACTACCACGTGCATCCCGGCGAGTTCATCCCATCGTCTGCCACGCGCACGGGCAGGCCGCGCGTGCTGGGCACGAACGAGCTGTACTTCAACCTCGTGTTGCCGTCCGGCACACCACCACCAACCGGCTGGCCGGTCGCCATTGCCGGCCATGGCGGGGGCGGCAGCAAGGAAGGGTTCAGCCTGGGTGCCGTCGCCAACATCACTGCGGCCTTGGCAGCGCGAGGCATCGCGTCGATTCACACCAATTTCGTGGGCCACGGCTTCGGCCCTCTCAGCACGATGACCGTCAACCGCGCGAGTGGTGGTCCGGTGACGTTCCCGGCGGGAGGGCGCAGTCTCGATCAGGACAGCGATGGCGCAATCCTGTCAACCGAGGGTCGCGCGGCCACATCCCCGTGGACGATCGTCGAGGAGAGCGATGGGATTCGTCAGTCGATCGCCGATCTCATGCAGCTCGTTCGAGTGATCCAGGTGGGCGTCGATGCAGATGGCGATGCCGTCGCAGACCTTGACGCTTCACGCATCTATTTCTTCGGACAGTCGCTTGGCGCGATCGTCGGCACGGTCTTTCTTGCGGTTGAGCCTGACATCCGAGTGGGGGTGCTCACCGCAGGAGGAGGACCGTGGACCGCCCGTGTGCTGAGCCCCAGCACGAATCGCACCGGTTATGCCCTGCAGTTCGCACGGCGGATACCGTCGTTGCTCAACTCACCGGGCGTGACGCACATCGACGGAGTAGCGATTCCCGCGGCTCCAACGTTCAATGAGAACATGCCTTTGCGTGACGGGGTGCCACTACCTGTGAGGCTTTCCGACGGGACTAGCCACGACATCGCATCCCCCGTCATCAACAGCGTGCCGGGCGCGTCCGAGATCCAGGCGGTCCTCGAGCACTACGAGTGGGTGCAGCAGTGGGCCAATCCCGTGGCCTATGCGCCTCACCTCAGAGAAGCGCCGCTCGCGGGTGTTCCACAGAAGACGGTGCTGATCCAGTTCGCCAGAGGTGACCAGGTCGCGCCGAATCCCATGACGACCTGGATGCTGCGTGCAGGCGACCTGGCCGATCGCGCCACGCTCTATCGACACGATCTGGCATCAGCAGAAAACCCCTTGCTGCCGAAGCCAGGTCATGGCTTCGCCTATGTCGTCAGTGGTTTCGGCGACATCTCCCGCGGCGCGCAGGAGCAGATCGTCACGTTCTTCGAATCCGATGGCGCGACCGTGATCCATCCCGAGCCCGATCGATTCTTCGAGGTGCCGGTGGCCGAACCCCTGCCAGAGGATCTGAGCTTCATCCCGTGAGGATGATCAGGGGCGTGGTCGATTCGCGCCCGCTTTCCTCACTCAGGGAGTCCGGACGCCCAGTTGAGCACGATGGTAATCGGCATAGGAGACACTGGCGGTGCCGGCCTGATCATCACGAACCGCCCGTCCCTCGCGACATCGTACGACTGGTTCGGGAACAAGCTCGCAATCGGGTAAGGTGCCTCGAAGAGGAGCCGTGGAGGTGAGAAGTCGAAGGTTGTACCGGGCCTTATCGCAACAATCATGAGCCGCTTGAGGTTCTCCACGAAATACAACTCGTTGCCGTCGCGGGCCCACTGGGGGTCTACACCGCCATTGGCGGAGACACGGACAGGCGGCGTCGAGCCGGCGTAGGGACGCACCCAGATTTCATGATTGCCGGTGACGTTCAGCGTGTAGGCCAGCCACTTGCCGTCCGGAGACAGCGCTGCGCCGAACATGCCGTCATCGGATGGCGATCTGACGAACGGCGCGGGCGCGCCGCTCCCTTGCCGGGGGATCGTGACAATGTCCCAGCCGCTCGGCGAGTAGCTGTTCAGAACGGTGATCAGATCGCGCCCATCGGACGACCATCCGTGTGGGTGATAGTGACCCAACGGCGAAACCGGCTTGGGCGTGCTTCCGACATCCACGCGAACCGAGAACAAGTGGAAAGGCGGTTGAGTCGCTGCGTAGATGACGTCCTTACCATCTGGCGACCATAGCGGCATGTCGGCGTAAGCTCCAGAGGTCAGCTTCATCGCCGGGCGGCCGCTCAGGTCGTACACCCAGACTTGATGGTCGACGATCATAGCGAGCCGTGTCCCATCCGGCGAGAGCCGCAACTGCTCTGGCCGTGGCAGCGGAGAATCGACGACAGCCGCCAACTCAGTGCCCAGTCGATTCACCCACACTGGTGTACCGGCTTCGAGCTCCGCCTGGCGGTACGCCAGTACACCGTTAGAAGATGCAGAGAAGAAACCAGCCGCGGAAGGGTTTCCCGCCTGGGCCACCCGCTCGGCCACTGGAAACGCATCGCCTTGCAACTGCAAGGCGCCGGGATCGAATCTCTGGGCCAGCAGTGTTCCGCCACGATTGAAAAGCAAGTGACCAGTCATGGGGTCTTCCGCCGCCGGCGCGTAGACGGCCATCCCGGCATTCGCGACGAGCCGTGTCATGTCCTGTTCTTCGGGCCTGGCATCGATCGAGCCGACGAAGATCCCGCTGTTCTCCTCCGCAAGTGACCTGCGCAAGTAGACGAAGTGGCGGCCATCCGGCAGCAGTCGTGGCAAGTAGTGCCAGATTTCGTGACGCGTCGCGTCGAGTGCGGTGAGCGGCGTGGCTGTGCCCCCCGACGCTGGCACACGCTTCACGACGCCGTTCTCGACGAACAGGAGGACATCTTCTGCGCTCCAGTCGTTCGCGCCACCGGGCGCGTCGACCAGGGTCTGCAGCGAACCACCGTCCACGGCGATCTTCTTGATCTGGCGGTTCGCGGTAAACGCCAGAAATCGGCCGTCTGGCGACCACGTCACCGCAGCAAGACCCAGCGTTCCGGCCGCCGTCAGTATCCGTGCTTCACCCCTCTCGAGAGAATGCACCCAGAGGCGGAGCACGCCGTCGGGTCCCGCTGCGGTGTAGGCCAGGTTTCTGCCGTCAGGGGACAAACGGAACGGCATATCCGCGAAGGTCGCCTGGGCCGGCGGGGGAATCGGGAAACGCACGCGGTCGGACGCCGGTGGCTGGCCGCGGAACAACATCATGTAGGACATCACCACGGTCGTGAGCAGGAGGATGACTGCCGCTGCGCGCCAGAGCCAGAGCCTCCCGCGGCCGGACTTGTCAATCGCGGCTGCGTTCGCAGACGCACGCCCGCTTTCGGCGATCCACGCGAGCTGGCGCCGCAGGTCTCCGGCGCTCTGCCACCGCTCATCTGGATCCTTCGCCAGGCACGTCGTCACCAGGTGTGCGAGCGCCGGCGGGATGGACGCGTCCGCGGCATCGAGCGGCGCGGGCTGTGAATCGAGAATCGCCCTCACGACCGCGGACTCGGTGTCCCCGACAAAGGCCCGGCGCCCCGTCAGCATCTCGTAGAGCACAGCGCCAAAGGCGAACACATCGCTGCGCACATCGGCCTGTCGACCTTCGAGCAGTTCCGGCGGCATGTATGGCAGCGTCCCGCGAATCACACCCTCGATCGTCACTGTCGCCGACGGCATCTGCGAGTCGAGAGGAGTGTCAACAAGCTGGGGTGTCGAAATTCGGGCGAGACCGAAGTCGAGCAGCCTGACGCCGCCCTTGGTCACCATGATGTTGGCCGGCTTGAGGTCGCCGTGGACGATGCCACGGCGATGTGCCGCGTCGAGCGCGTCGGCTACTTGCGTCGCGTACTGCACTGAGTCAGCGAAGGGCAGCGCCTTCCGCCTTAGACGGTCAGCAAGTGTCTCGCCGTCCAGATACTCCATGACCAGATAGGGCACGGTATCCGGAATCGATGACTGCGCGGATGCGCGGGTACCATCTTCGAGCCGGTCGCGCGAAGCTTCGCCGACGTCGTACAACGCGCAGATGTGCGGGTGGCTGATCTGCGAGATCGCCCGCGCTTCGATCTCGAAGCGTCGTCGCCGCGCCGGGTCCCCCGCCACGTGCGGCGGCAAGACTTTGATGGCGACCGTCCGGTCCAGGCGCGTGTCGCGCGCCCGATACACTTCACCCATCCCGCCCGAACCCAGCTGCGACTCGATCTCGTACGCACCGAGACGTGCGCCACGAGACAGGCTCGGACGTGACTGCGCGCGCGCGGCATTCTCTTCGAACACGGCGGTGGATCCGGAGTACCCGAAAATCGTAGCAGGTTGTCACGCACCGCCGCGTGCACGTGGCTGCTACCGCAACCTCAGCGATTGGCCTCGACAGCTTCCTGGTCGTGGGGACGCATGAACGCGGCCACTACTTTCCACTCACTCCCCTCCTTTCGCCACACTCTCAGAGCGGATCCCGGAAACGACACGTGTTCGCCGCCCTTCGTGTCGAAGCTCAGCAAGAAATGGCTGAACTCATACGCCAGATCTCCTGACTTGGCGACCTCGATCCGGTCGGGATTCACGGCCACGCGCTGCGAGCCAGGAACCCGCGCGGCAGGCTGCCTCGGCCCGGGCAATTCTTCCGCGGTTCCTGGCCTGACAATCGGCTGTTTGTAGGCGCCAGACCAGATGATGGCATCCGAAGTCCATGCGATCTCTTCGCCAGTGCTCTGGCGTGCGATCAGCGCGCGGATTGCCTGTTCGTCGGTACTCCTGGGTTGGGCCAGCGGGAACGCGGTCGCGAGCAGCACGATTGCGAAAGCCACGTTGTAACGTGTCATTGTGTCCTCCGACGCCATCGTCCAACGGTGAGACTCGTCGAGTCGGGGAAAACTGCCGGGAACAAGAGGGGAATTTCGAGGGAAGTACCGCGTGATTAGGTGAGAATGGGCGCTGCGGGTGCACGACGTGATCGCACGATTCGGCGCGTTCGAAGTGGACGCAGGTCCACGACAACTCAGGCGGGATGGGAAGCCAATTCACCTCACGCCCAAGGCCTTCGATTTTCTTCTTCTTCTGATCGAGGAAGCGCCGCACGTCGTCCGAAAGGACGATCTGCATAGACGCTTGTGGCCGGATACGTTCGTCGTGGATGCCACGCTCGTCAGCGTCGTGAAGGAAGTTCGACGAGCTCTCGACGATCACGGGGCCGTTTCGCCAATCATCAGGACGGCGCACCGGGTCGGCTATGCGTTCGCAGCGCCGATCGATAGACCCGTCGTGTCCGACTCGAGTGTGAGCCGATGGTTGGTGGTTGGCGGCCGCCGGATTGGTTTGACCGGAGTCGAGCATATCGTCGGACGCGACCCCGCATCATCGATTCATCTCGACGCCGTCGGTGTGTCGCGTCGACACGCGCGCATCCTCCTCCGGGAACGCAATGCAGTGCTCGAGGACCTTGGCAGCAAGAACGGCACGACTGTAAATGGACATCCGCTTGACGGGAGTGTCACGCTCAGAGACGACGACGAGATTCGGATCGGGCCGGTCGTCGTGCTCTACAAGTGTTCGGCACGCGGCCAGTCCACGGAGACGGTTGCGCGCAGCACACCGGGAGCGGTAGGCATGGCGCGCCGCCGCGGAAGACCGGCATCGAGAGGAAGCACAGCCAGAGGCGACAACAGCAACGACCGATAGCCCCAGCGGCAACACCTCGACGCAGGATGGCGCCACGCTGTTTACACCCGTCCTCGACGGCGTGTTCGCGGAGGACGCGACCGGGACGCTGGTGTTCCACCCCGCGCCGCCGCCCGAGGGCGAGGCGCTCAGCAAGAACGACCTTCGACCGGTGGAAGGGCGCCCCACGGCCGCCAACAGACGCGTGATACGTGCCGGCCCGTGATGACGCGGAAACTCGCGGAATTCGGGCGCAGGCCCTCGCAGCGTCGCAGAATCTGCGCACCCCGGATGGACCCGGCGTCGTCGGAAGACCCGCCGTTGCGAACGTGGTTGCTCGACGTCGCCCGCTGGCGGACGTCCGAGCATCGGCTCGTCGGTATCGAATGCGTATTCGATTTCCCGATCGAGATCGAGCTCGTCCTCCGTCGGCTGCGGCGGCACCGGCGGCGGTGGTGGCTCGTCCGCCGGGATCCGCACGTGGCGATACCACTCGAAGCCCGTGCCCGCTGGGATCAGACGTCCCATCGTCACGTTCTCCTTGAGACCGCGCAGGTGATCGATCTTCCCGGAGATCGACGCTTCCGTGAGGACGCGCGTCGTTTCCTGGAAGCTCGCCGCCGAGATGAACGAGTCGGTGGAGAGCGACGCTCCCGTTGAAGACAGAGGATCCCGATCACAGCGCGAGTTTCCACGGATGCACTCTCGCCTGTGATCCCGAGCAGCAGCGGCTGCGCCGTCGCCGGCCGGCCCCCTGCCTGAATCACTCAGGCTCGTTCTCCACAGCGTCTTCTATTTGGCGAACCGGAACTTGTCCGTCTGCTCGTCGATCAGGAATTCGGTGTCGCCGACATCCTCGATCCGCACCCACCGCATCATCTTGCCGTGAGATGACCTCGATGTGCTTGTCGTTGATGTTGACGCCCTGCAGCCGGTAGACCTCCTGGATTTCGTTGACCACGGTGGACGCGATGACAACTTCACGATGCAGCTCGCCAATCTTCGCGAGAGCGGTGATCGATTGGCGTTCGCACAAGGCTTCAGCAGCGCCATCGTCGTCACGCCGAATGCGTTACACGCTGCACAAGGGCAGCATGTAGTCGAACTCGCCGACGACGGGCGACTGGGAACGCTTCATCGCCGAGGATCTCGTCACCTACATCGAGAGCCATTACCGCACGCTCGCCAGCCGATTGAGCCGCGGACTCGCTGGTCACTCGACGGGCGGATACGGTGCGCTGCGCATCGGCATGAAGCGGCCGGATGTGTTCGGCGCGCTGTACACGATGAGCACCTGCTGCCTGGACGCGAATCGTAATCCGCAGACGGAGCCCATGGAGGCGGCCGCCGAAGCCATCAAGACGCGGGAGCAAGCCGAGGAAGCGGCGCGCGCGCCGGGCCCTCTCGGCGCCTCTGCGGCGCTCGCCTCCGCTGCGACGTGGTCACCAAATCCGAAAAACCCACCACTCTACATCGATCTGCCGAGAAAGGACGGGAAGGTGCGGCCGGACATCGTGGCGAAATGGGTGGCCAATCCCCCAATCGAGATGCTGGGGCAGCACGTCGTCAACCTCGGGAGGTACTATGCGATCGCCATCGACATCGGGACGAAGACCCGTTCATTCGGTCGAGCCAGGAACTGCACGCTGCGATGACGAAGCTGCGGATTCCCCATTTCTATGAGGAGTACGACGGCGACGACATCAACAAAGTGCGCGAGCGGATCGAGCTGAATGCGTTGCCGTTCTTCTCGAAGAATTCTGGTTGCCACGGCGAGCCCGACGTCACCCCAAATCCAGCGTAGAGCGCAGGCTTCAGCCTGCGCGGACGTTGAGTTACCATCAAGCCGGAGGCCACATGTCCACTCGCCGTGAATTCGTCAAGATAGCGAGCGTTGCGACCGCCGGCGCGCTCCTGACGTCGCCTGCGTTCGGCGCGAACGAGCCGGCACTCGGCCTGATTTTTCCGCCGAAGGACTACCCGATCCCTCCCGACGCGAAGCGTCTGTATCCCTTGGGCGTCGAGTTTCTCGGCGACGGTGTCGGCCTGCCCGGTGGCATGACGATCCAGGGCTACGAAGAAGCGATTCCGCGCGTCGTGCCAGTTGCTGAAGCGCTGGCCAAGCGTGGCGCCAAGGTCATCTCCGTCTTCGGGTCGTCGCTGACGTTCTACAAGGGCAGGCAGTTTCACGAGGAACTGATACAGCGCGTGACGAAGGCGACCGGAGTGAAGGCGACCACACAGAGCAACGGTCTCCTCGACGGCCTGCGCACGGCCGGCGCCAAGCGCGTCGCCCTGGCCACGGCCTACACCGACGAGGTGACGGGGCGACTGAAGATCTTCCTCGAAGAGTACGGGTTCGAGGTCACGGCCGCCAAAGGACTTGGCTTCACCAGTGTTCCCGAAGGGTCGAACACTCAGGCGATTCTGCACAAGCTCGGCGCCGAGGCGTACGCGGCGTCACGCGAGGCCGATGCGCTCGTCCTGTCCTGCGGCGCCTTGCGCACGCTGGATGTGATCGTCCCGCTCGAGAAGGAGATCGGCGCGCCGGTCGTGTCGTCAACACCACACGGGCTCATGAACGGCGTGCGGATGCTTGGCGTGAACCCGCGCGTGCAGGGGTTCGGGATGGTCTTCGCCCGCGCCTGAAATCCCCCGGGCCGCCTGAAGGCGGCCCCTACGTTAGGTATCCCGATGACGCGAACGTCTGTACTTCTCCTCCTCCTCGTCGCGTCTGCGTGCTCGCGCCCGGCCGAACCGCCGCCAGCCGCCTCCAGTGCCACAGCCCCGGTAACCATCACCAAGACGCGGGCGTTTGACAGCGCTCGAATGCTCGGCGACATCCAGGTGCTGTCGTC
The DNA here is from genome assembly GCA_963772955.1 of uncultured Acidobacteriota bacterium. Taxonomy (GTDB): domain Bacteria; phylum Acidobacteriota; class Vicinamibacteria; order Vicinamibacterales; family UBA2999; genus Gp6-AA40. Next base: position 57,388 of record CAVYZF010000018.1, read on the forward strand.
CGACGAGTTCGAGGGGCGCGCGCCGGGCTCGAAGGGTGAAGAGCTCACCGTGAAGTTCCTGCAGGACGCTTTCACGAAGATCGGTCTCGAGCCAGGCAACACCGACGGCACCTTCGTTCAGCCCCTGCCGCTCGTGGGCATCACTGCCACCAACACGCGGCCTCTGACGGTCACGGGCCGCGGCAAGACGACGACGTTCCGTTGGCGCGACGACCTCGTCGCGTGGACGAAGCGCGTCGCCGACACCGCGTCGCTCGAGAATTCCGAGTTGATCTTCGCCGGCTACGGCGTCACGGCTCCCGAATTCAACTGGGACGACTTCAAGGACGTCGATGTCAAAGGCAAGACGATCTTGGTGCTCGTCAACGATCCGCAGATTCCGAGCGCGTCGGATCCGTCGCAGCTCGACCCGGCCCTGTTCAACGGCAAGGCGATGACCTACTACGGCCGCTGGACCTACAAATTCGAGGAAGGCGCGCGTCGTGGTGCGGCGGGCATCCTGGTCGTCCACGAGACGGGTCCGGCCGGCTATCCGTTCGCGGTCGTTCAGGGCAATCTCGACGAGAAGTTCGATCTCGTCACTCCGGACAAGAACATGGGACGGGCGTCAATCGAGGGATGGCTCTCGCTTGACGCGACGAAGAAGCTGCTCGCCCAGGCCGGTCAGGACTTCGACACGCTCAAGAGGCAGGCGCTCACTCGCGAGTTCCGTCCGGTGGCGCTCGGACTGAAGGCTTCAGTGGCGCTTCGCAATTCGCTGCGCACGATTCAATCGAAGAACATGGTCGCGAAGCTCGAAGGCAGCGACCCGCAACTGCGCGACGAGTACGTCGTCTATACGGCGCACTGGGATCATCTCGGGAAGGGTGCGCCGGTCGAGGGCGACGACATCTACAACGGCGCGCTTGACAACGCCTCCGGCGTGGCCGCGGTCCTCGAGATCGCGCGGGCCTTCGTCAGCGTCGAGCCGCGGCCCAAGCGGTCGGTGCTGTTCCTGATGGTCGGGGCTGAGGAGCAGGGACTGCTCGGCGCGCAGCACTATGCCGAGCAGCCAATCTATCCGCTCGCCAAGACGCTCGCCAACATCAACATCGACGGCGTCAACCAGTGGGGACGCACCAAGGACATCACCGTCGTCGGCATGGGCGCGTCGGACCTGGACGACTACCTGCGCGACGCGGCCGCCGAACAGGGACGCGCGCTGCGGCCGGATCCGGAATCAGAGAAAGGCTTCTATTACCGCTCGGATCACTTCAACTTCGCGAAGAAGGGCGTCCCCGCGCTCTATACGGATACCGGCGTCGACTTCGCCGGCAAACCCGTGGAGTACAGCCAGCAGAAGCGCGACGAGTACACGAACAAGGACTACCACGCACCGTCCGACCAGATTAAGCCTGACTGGGATCTGACGGGCGCCGTTGACGACTCGCAGTTGCTGTTTCTCGTCGGCTACCGGATTGCGAACGCGCAGAAGTTCCCGGAGTGGAAGCCGGGCAACGAATTCAAGGCGACGCGCGACGCCATGCTCAAGACGATAGGAACGATTAGCGGACGATAGGAACGATTAGCGCCGTTTACGGACGATCCGTTATACGACACCGCTCCTCTTTCGACGGCACAGCGCGGACCTACCCCTGTTGGACACGCGGATTGCCGCTCGCACAGCGCGGATCATGGCGCCCCGACACACGCGCGTGTCAAACCGATCGTGCGGGACGCACACCGCTTCTCATCGCGCGGCCGCAACCGGTGCCAGCAAGACAAAAGGGCCGATCCGACCCGCCTTTGCTCTCTTGAGCGACGGCGGGAAGGACCGGCCCTGCGAATCAGGCGGGTCTGAAGACCCGCCTCTACGAAGGTGGTTACTCGACGTCGCCCGCTGGCGGACGTCCGAGCATCGGCTCGTCGGTATCGAACGCGTATTCGATTTCCCGATCGAGATCGAGCTCGTCCTCCGTCGGCTGCGGCGGCACCGGCGGCGGCGGCGGCTCGTCCGCCGGGATCCGCACGTGGCGATACCACTCGAAGCCCGTGCCGGCGGGAATCAGTCGTCCCATCGTCACGTTCTCCTTCAGACCGCGCAGGTGATCGATCTTCCCGGAGATCGACGCTTCCGTGAGGACGCGCGTCGTTTCCTGGAAGCTCGCCGCCGAGATGAACGAGTCGGTCGAGAGCGACGCCTTCGTGATCCCGAGCAGCAGCGGCTGCGCCGTCGCCGGCCGGCCCCCTGCCTGAATCACGCGCTCGTTCTCTTCGAGGAACCGGAACTTGTCCGTCTGCTCGTCGATCAGGAATTCGGTGTCGCCGACATCCTCGATCCGCACCCACCGCATCATCTGCCGTGAGATGACCTCGATGTGCTTGTCGTTGATGTTGACGCCCTGCAGCCGGTAGACCTCCTGGATTTCGTTCACCAGGTACTTCTGCAGTTCCTTCTCGCCCAGCACCCGCAGGATGTCGTGCGGGTTGCTCGGACCGTCCATCAGCTGCTCGCCCGCCCGCACGCGCTCGCCCTCGTGGACGTTCACGTGCACGCCGCGCGGCAGCGCGTACTCCCTTGGCTCGGTCGCATCGTCGGGCACGATGATCATCTTGCGCTGCCCCTTGACGACGCCACCGTCCTTGACGACACCGTCGATCTCGGAGATGACCGCCGGATCCTTCGGCTTGCGCGCCTCGAACAGCTCCACCACGCGCGGCAGACCGCCCGTGATGTCCTTGGTCTTCGTGGTCTCGCGCGGGATCTTCGCGAGCACGTCGCCCGCTTCCACCGTCTCGCCGTCCTGCACCATGAGGTGCGCGTGCGACGGCATGTGGTACTTCCGCGTGACCTTGCCGGTCTTGTCCTTGATCTCGATCGTCGGCTGCTTCTTCTCATCCGGCGAGTCGACGATGATGAAGCGCGAGAGCCCCGTGACTTCGTCGACTTCCTCGTGGACCGTGACGCTCTCGATGATGTCCTTGAAGCGCACCGTTCCCAGCTCCTCGGTGAGGATCGAGAACGTGTAGGGATCCCACTCGACGAGGGTCTGGCCGACCTCGACCTTCTGCCCGTCCTTCACCTTCAGCCGCGCGCCGTAGACGATCGGATAGCGCTCGCGGTCGCGGCCCTTCTCGTCCTTGACCACAACGGAGCCGTTGCGGTTCATGACGATCAGCTGGCCGCCTTCCTTGTGCGTCTCGACGACGACCATGCCCTCGTAGTGGGCGGTGCCCGAGTGGCGCGCATCCAGGGTGTTCTGATCGGAGATTCGCGATGCCGTTCCACCGATGTGGAACGTGCGCATCGTCAGCTGCGTGCCGGGCTCGCCGATCGACTGCGCGGCGATGACGCCGACCGCCTGATCCGAGCTCGACCAGCCGCCCGGTGGCGAGGTCGCGACCGTAGCAGCGCGCGCACACGCCGCGACGTGTCGCGCAGGTCAGCACCGAGCGGATGCGGACCTTCTCGATGCCCGCTTCCTGCACTGCCGAGGCCTTGTCCTCGTCGATCTCCTCGTTGAGGTCGACGATGGTGCCGGCGCCGAACGGATCGACGATCTTCTCGAGCGTCACGCGGCCGACGATGCGGTCGCGGAGCGGCTCGATGATTTCGCCCGATTCGACGATGGCCCTCGCCTCGATGCCGTCGAGGGTGCCGCAGTCGATCTCCGAGATGATGACGTCCTGCGCCACGTCGACGAGACGACGAGTCAGATAGCCTGAGTCGGCCGTCTTGAGCGCCGTGTCCGCCAGACCCTTGCGCGCGCCGTGCGTCGAGATGAAGTACTGCTGCACGGTGAGGCCTTCACGGAAATTGCTCGTGATCGGCGCCTCGATGATTTCGCCCGACGGCTTCGCCATCAAGCCGCGCATGCCGGCGAGCTGACGGATCTGCTGCTTCGAGCCTCGCGCACCCGAGTCCGCCATGATGTAGACTGGGTTGAAGAATTTCCCGCTCCGATCCATCTCGGCCATCTCACCGAACATTTCATCGGCAATCTTCTCGGTGACTTCCGACCAGATCGCGATGATCTTGTTGTAGCGCTCGCCGTTGGTGATCGCGCCTTCGAGGTACTGCTGCTCGACCTTGATCACTTCGTTGCGCGCGTCCTGCACCAGCTGCTGCTTGTTGGCAGGGATGATCAGGTCGTCGATGCCGATCGACAGCCCCGACCGCGTTGCGTAGGTGAAGCCGAGGTTCTTGAGCGAGTCGAGCATGTCGACCGTTCGCTCGAGACCGAAGTCGAGGTACGTCTTCTGAACGAGCTGCTGCAACCCCTTCTTCTTCAGCAGACCGTTCACGTACGGCATGCCGGGAGGAAGCTGTTCGTTGAGCAGGACGCGGCCCACAGTGGTGTTGATGATCTTGCCCTTCACCTCCTGGGCTTCGGTGTGGATGACATCCTGGTCGTCGCGCGCCGTCGTCAGGTCGAGCAACTGGCCGGTGAAACGCAGGCGAATCGGAGACAGCGTCTCCAGCTCGCCGGCTTCGAGCGCCAGCATCACGTCCTCGTTGTTGCCGAACGCGCGGCCTTCACCCTTGGCGCCGATCTTCGCCTTGGTCAGGTAATAGCAGCCAAGCACGATATCCTGCGACGGCACCGCAATCGGCGCACCGTTGGCCGGCGACAGCACGTTGTTCGACGACATCATCAGCACCGAGGCTTCGATCTGCGCCTCGGGTGACAGCGGAATGTGGACCGCCATCTGGTCGCCGTCGAAGTCGGCGTTGAACGCCGTGCAGACGAGCGGATGAATACGAATGGCCTTGCCTTCGACCAGCACCGGCTCGAACGCCTGGATACCGAGCCGATGCAGTGTCGGCGCGCGGTTCAGGAGCACCGGGTGCTCGCGGATCACCTCTTCGAGGATGTCCCACACCTCGGGACGCTGCTGCTCGACCATCTCCTTCGCCTGCTTGATGGTGGCGACGAGCTGTCTTTCTTCGAGCTTGTTGTAGATGAACGGCTTGAAGAGCTCGAGTGCCATCTTCTTCGGCAGACCGCACTGATGCAGCTTCAGCTCGGGTCCGACGACGATGACGGAACGGCCTGAGTAGTCGACACGCTTTCCGAGCAGGTTCTGACGGAAACGACCCTGCTTGCCCTTGAGCGTGTCGGACAGCGACTTGAGCGGACGGTTGTTCGCACCACGCAGCACGCGGCCACGACGCCCGTTGTCGAACAGCGCATCCACCGCTTCCTGAAGCATGCGCTTCTCGTTGCGGATGATGACGTCCGGCGCCTTCAGCTCCATCAGCTTCTTCAACCGGTTGTTGCGGTTGATGACGCGGCGATAGAGGTCGTTCAAATCCGAGGTCGCGAAGCGCCCGCCGTCGAGCGGCACGAGCGGACGCAGTTCCGGCGGAATCACCGGGATGACATCGAGAATCATCCAGTTCGGCTGGTTGGTGGACTTGCGGAAGCTGTCGACAACCTTCAGCCGCTTCGGCGTACTTCAACTTCTTCTGCACCGAGTTCTCGCTGCGCATCTTCGCGCGCATCTCCTCGGCGAGCTTCTCGATGTTGACGCGACGCAGCAGCTCCTTGATCGCTTCGGCGCCCATCTGCGCACGGAACTTCGTCCCGTGATCCTCGCGCGCCTTGCGGAACTGCTCCTCGTTCAGCAAGCTGGTTCTGCTTGAGCTCGGTCTCACCTGGATCGATGACGACATAGGCCTCGAAGTAGAGGATGCGCTCGAGATCGCGCAGCGAGATGTCGAGCAGGTGGCCGATGCGGCTCGGCAGCCCCTTGAAGAACCACACGTGGCTGACCGGCGTGGCCAGCGTGATGTGGCCAAGGCGCTCGCGACGCACCTTCGCCTGCGTCACTTCGACACCGCACTTGTCGCAGATCACGCCGCGGTGCTTCATGCGCTTGTACTTGCCGCAGAGACACTCCCAGTCGGTGATCGGGCCGAAGATCTTCGCGCAGAACAGGCCATCGCGTTCCGGCTTGAACGTGCGGTAGTTGATCGTTTCGGGCTTCGTCACCTCGCCGAACGACCACGACATGATCTTTTCGGGCGAGGCGAGCGAGATGCGAATGGCGTCGAAGTCGGCGCGCAGGCTCGTCTTGTTTTCGTAAGAAGCTTGGTCTCATAGGGTTACACCTGCTCCAACACTGCGGCTTCGCCACTCGGCTCCGCAGGCATCAGCGCGTCCGGCTTCCGCTTCGTCGACACGAGCTCGACGTCGAGACACAGTGACTGCAGCTCGCGAATGAGCACGTTGAACGACTCGGGCAGTCCCGGCGTGAACGAGGCGTCGCCCTTGACGATCGCTTCGTAGATCTTGGCGCGTCCGGTCACATCGTCGGACTTCGCCGTGAGCAGCTCCTGGAGGATGTGCGCCGAGCCGTAGGCCTCGAGCGCCCACACTTCCATTTCTCCGAATCGCTGGCCGCCGAACTGCGCCTTGCCGCCGAGCGGCTGCTGCGTGATGAGCGAGTAGGGTCCGATCGACCGCGCGTGGATCTTGTCGTCGACCAGGTGCGACAGCTTCAGCATGTAGATGTAGCCGACCGTCACTTCCTGCTCGAAGTTCTGACCCGTCATGCCGTCGTAGAGCGGTGTCTTTCCGCCCTTCGGCAGGCCCGCCTCGGCGAGCCAGTTCTTGATCTCCGTCTCGGTGGCGCCGTCGAATACCGGCGTCGCGAAGTAGAGGCCAAGCGCATGCGCCGCCCACCCGAGGTGCGTCTCGAGAATCTGGCCGACGTTCATACGTGACGGCACGCCGAGCGGATTGAGCACGATCTCCACCGGAGTGCCATCCGGCAGATACGGCATGTCCTCTTCCGGGAGGATGCGCGCGATGACGCCCTTGTTCCCGTGACGGCCGGCCATCTTGTCGCCGACCGACAGCTTGCGCTTCATCGCGACGTAGACCTTGACCAGCTTGATGACGCCCGGAGGCAGCTCGTCGCCGCGCCGGATCTTCTCCTTCTTTTCCTCGAACAGCTGGCGGATGACTTCGACCTGGCGCTCCGTGCGCTCCTCGAGCAACCGGAGGTCGCCCTCGAGCCGCGGATCGTCGCTCTGGATCTTCAGGCGCACCATCTGCTGATACGGCACCGTCTGCAGCACTTCCGGCGTCAGCTCCTGACCCTTGCGCAGCAGCCGCTCGCGTCCGTACTCGTCGAACGCGTCGGCGCGCAGCGTCTGGCCAGTGAGCATCTGCACGACGCGCTTCTTCACTTCGTCGTGAAGAATGCGGATTTCGTCCTGCAGGTTCTTCTCCATCATGTCGAGCTCTTCCTGCTCGATCGCCTTCGCACGGTCATCCTTCTCGATGCCCTTGCGGGAGAAGATCTTCACGCCGACGATGATGCCTTCGATACCGGGCGGGCAGATGAGCGACGCATCTCTCACGTCGCCGGCCTTCTCACCGAAGATCGCGCGCAGCAGCTTCTCTTCAGGCGTGAGCTGCGTCTCGCCCTTCGGCGTCACCTTGCCGACCAGGATGTCGCCCGGCTTCACATACGCGCCGATGCGGATGATGCCGCTGTCGTCGAGGTCGCGCAGGTAGGTCTCCGACACGTTCGGGAATGTCCCGCGTGATCTCCTCGGGTCCGAGCTTCGTGTCGCGCGCCTCGATCTCGAACTCCTCGATATGGATGGAGGTGTAGTAGTCCTCCTTCACCATCTTCTCGGAGACGAGGATCGCGTCCTCGAAGTTGTAGCCGCGCCACGGCATGAACGCGACGAGCACGTTGCGCCCAAGCGCCAGCTCACCGAGCTCCGTGCACGGCCCGTCAGCCAGCACCTGCCCTTTCACCACGCGCTGTCCGACGCGCACGATCGGCTTCTGGTTGATACAGGTGTTCTGGTTCGAGCGCTTGAACTTGGTCATCGGGTAGATGTCCGCGCCCATTTCCTTGGTGATCTCGTCCTCTTCGCCCGCCCCTTCGACGCGGACGACGATGCGCTGGCTGTCGACGTAGTCGACAGTCCCGGAGCGGCGAGTCACGACCACCGCACCCGAGTCGCGCGCGGTGATGTACTCCATGCCGGTGCCGACGTACGGGCTGCGCGCCCGCAGCAGCGGCACGGCCTGGCGCTGCATGTTCGATCCCATCAACGCGCGGTTCGCGTCGTCGTTCTCGAGGAACGGCACGAGCGAGGCCGCAACCGAGACGAGCTGCTTCGGCGAGACGTCGATGAACTGGATGTCCTCACGCGTCGCCAGGACGAAGTCGCCGGCCCGGCGCGCCTCGACACGCTGCTGCCTGAACTTGCCGTTGTCATCGACCGGCGAATTGGCCTGCGCGATGATGTAGTTGTCCTCTTCCCACGCCGACAAATAGAAGGAGTAGGGCTCGAACTCGACACCCTTCTTCTTCGAGCGCCCGTCGGCGCCCACGATCTCGTCCGCCTCGACGACGTCGCCCGCCTTGTACTTCGGGTTGCCGCCAGCGTTGTGAATGATCACGAAGTCGACGACGCGGCCGTCCTTGACCTTGCGATAGGGCGACTCGATGAAGCCGAACTCGTTGATGCGCGCGTAGCAGCTGAGCGACGAGATCAGGCCGATGTTCGGACCTTCCGGCGTCTCAATCGGGCAGATGCGCCCGTAGTGCGTCGGATGGACGTCGCGAACTTCGAAGCCGGCGCGCTCACGCGATAGACCACCGGGCCCGAGCGCCGAGAGACGCCGCTTGTGCGTGATCTCGGAGAGCGGGTTGGTCTGGTCCATGAACTGCGAGAGCTGCGACGACCCGAAGAACTCGCGAATCGCGGCCATGACCGGCTTCGCGTTGATCAGGTCGTGCGGCATCGCCGTCGCCATTTCCTGGTAGACCGACATCTTCTCCTTGATGGCGCGCTCCATGCGGACCAGACCGATGCGGAACTGGTTTTCGAGGAGCTCACCAACGGAGCGGACGCGGCGGTTGCCCAGGTGATCGATGTCGTCCACGTTCTGCGGGTTCTTCCGCAGCTTGAGCTGGTACTTGATGACCTCGTAGAAGTCCTGCGGGTGCAGGATCTTCTCGTCGAGCGGCGTGTTCATCCCGAGCTTCGTGTTCAGCTTGAGACGGCCGACGCGCGAGAAGTCGTACTTCTGCGGGTTGAAGAACATGTTCTCGAACAGCGAGCGTGAGCTGTCGAGCGTCGGAGGATCACCGGGACGCAGGCGGCGGTAGATCTCGATCAGCGCCTCTTCGTGCGTGCGGATCGGATCCTTCTTCAGCGTCTGGCCGATGATGGCGCCGACGTCGTCGCGCTCCGGGAAGAACACCTCGATGCGCTCGACGCGCTTCTCCTGCGCCATCGAGATCACGCGCGGCGTGAGCTCTTCATTCGCTTCGAGAATCACCTCACCCGTTTCCGGGTCGATGATGTCGGCGGCCGCAAAAGCGCCCTCGAGCGCTTCATCGGCAACCGGCACCGTTTCGATGCCAGCCTTGCGCAGGGCCGCGATCGCGTTCGCCGTGATCTTCTTGCCGTTCTGGATCGAGAAGTCGCCGGCCTTGACGTCGCCCGCGGCGCGCAGCCCGACGAGACTGTCGGACACGGTCCACTGCAGCGACGGCCCCTGGTTCAGCGCGATCCGATCGACGGAATAGAAGGTACGGATGATCTCGTCGGCGCCGCGCAACCCGAGCGCGCGCAGGAACACGGTGGCCAGGAACTTCCGCTTGCGATCGATGCGGACGTAGAGCAGGTTCTTCTGGTCGTACTCGAATTCGACCCACGAGCCGCGATACGGGATGATCTGCGCAACGTAGAGCGTCTTGTCTTCCGAGTGGAAGAAGGCGCCCGGCGAGCGGTGCAGCTGCGAGACGATGACGCGCTCGGTGCCGTTGATGATGAACGTGCCGTTGTCCGTCATCAGCGGAATGTCACCGAAGTAGACTTCCTGCTCCTTGATGTCGCGGATCGTCTTGACGCCGGTATCCGGATCCTTGTTCCAGACGACGAGACGGATCGTGACCTTGAGCGGCACGGCGTAGGTCATGCCGCGCTCCTGACACTCGTCGACGTCGTACTTCAGCTTCATCCCGACCGTCTGGCCGCAGATGTCACAGACGTCGCCGCGCGCCTGGTTCTCCTTGCCGCAGCGCGGGCACAGCACCTGGTGGTCGCCGTACGGATCGGCGACGAGCGTGGTGCCGCAGTTGCTGCACGGCTTGCGCAGGTGATGCAGACCCGCCAGCTTGCCGCACTTGCATTCCCAGTTGCCGATTGAATACTCGATGAACTCGAGCGACGAGTTCTCGCGGAAGTCGGAGATCGGGAACACCGACTTGAACACCGACTGCAGACCGGCGTCCTCGCGCTCGGCCGGCAGACGGTTCATCTGCAGGAAGCGCTCGTATGATTTCCGCTGGATTTCAATCAGGTTCGGGATGGGAACGGTGGTCTTGATCTTGGAAAAGTCCTTGCGCTCGCGGTAGACGTTCTTGGGAAGGCTGTACATCGGTTACTGTTCCTCGAGGCTCGGAAAAAAGCGGATACCG
>CAVYZF010000019.1:0-381996 GCA_963772955.1 uncultured Acidobacteriota bacterium
CTAACTGACTTTTGTCGGTGCACGGACGGACCAACATCGCGGTCGCACTGACAAGAGTCGAGCTCGCACCGACATGGCGAAGCCAGCTCGCACTGACCGTCGACGAAATGTCGCACCGACGTTCGATACTCGATCGCACCGACAAGCAGCGCGATTGCACCGACATGGCGAAGCCAGCTCGCACCGACAGTCGAAGACATGTCGCACCGACGTGGCGTAGCGGGTTCGCACCGACAAGAAGCACGATCGCACCGACGCTCGATGCTCGATCGCACTGACATGGCGAAGCGGGCTATCTGGCGAGCTCCCGAATACGAGCGAGCTTGCCTTGCAGAACGAGTTGGTGCGAGAGCGCGCGCTGGCGTGAGGCCTCGTCTCGATTCCCCGCGGCGGTATACGCATCCGCCAGATAGGCAAAGCCCTCCGCGGTCTGTTCCAGCTTCTGCGCGGCGTCGAGCTGCTCGATCGCCTCCTGCGGGCGCTTCGATCGCAACAGTGCAATGCCAAGGTCGCGACGTGAGCGGGCGCTGTCGGGCTCGAGCTTGAGCGCCTCGACATACAACGCGATCGCCTGATCGAATGCGCCCGCGAGCAGGTTCTTCGACGCCTCGCGACGAAGAACATCGAGCTGGAACGCCCGTTGGCCCGCCGCTTCCGCGTCGGCTTGCTGCTGCTGAAACAGCGCCAGCACCCGCTTCGCCTCCTCGGTTTTCCCGAGCCGCATCAACGACGTGCCGAGCGCATATCGGGCCTCCCTCAAACCGGGATCGAGAGCGAGCGCGCGGTCGAGGGCCGTGACCGCGTCGGCATACTTCAGCAGCCGCGCCTGCACCTGGCCAGCGGCGGCGAACGCCTTCGCATCCCTCGGGTCGAGCCACGTCGCCGCGAGGAATTCCGCCAGTGCCTGCTCGTCGCGGCCCTGAAGGAAGTAGATTTCACCAAGCTGGCGATGTGCCTCGCCACTGTTCGGATTGGCCTCGATGCGCCGCCTGTACGCTTCCACCGCGCCGTCGAAGTCAGCCCGATTGACGAGAAGCGCGCCGAGCGCACGGTAGAACTCGTCGCGGCCTACGATGGGCCCGAACGCTTCGCTGTCGTGGAAGCTCTTCGCGGCCTGAGGCAGCAGCGACTGCCGCTCGTAGAGCTGCGCGAGCTCGTGATGCACGCGCCCCGAGCGCGACCCGCCCTCGAGCGCCTGCGTCAGCTCTCGCTCGGCTTCCGCCAGTCGTCGATCACTGGCCAGCACCTCAGCCAGGACGACGCGCGCGCGTTCGTCACCGGGCGCCAGACGAATCGCGGAGCGCAGAGAGTCGATGCTTTTCCCGGGTTGATCGTCAATCCAGTACGCGAGGCCGAGAAGGCGATGCGCCTCGGCATGCTCGGGTGATTCGGCAACAATCGTCGGCAGGTCTTTCAGTGCCGCATCCAGCTGACCCTGACGGATCATGGCCGCCGCTCGAGCGACGCGCTCGCGCGCAACGGCATCGCCGGCCACGATCTGATCCTCGGCAGACGCGGCGCGCAGCTTGACGACGGCAGTGGCGTAGTCTCCGGTGCTCAACGCCGCGTATCCGTCGATGTAGCGCGCCTGCGGAAAGATTGGCGCCACGCCCGCGGCTTGCCTCAACAGATCGACCCGCTCGAACGGCGCCACGGTGAGCGCCGCAGTTGACGTCGCACGCTTGGCCAGCGCACGCTGAAAGCCGCCGATGGCACGGAACGCATCAGCCTGTTGGTCGAGTCGAGCCAGAAGCTGCGCGAGCGTGTAAAAGCCTGCGGCGTTGTCAGGATTCAGCGCAGTGGCGCGCCGCAATGCCCGCGCCGCGTCAGCCTCTCGATCCAACGCCGCATAGGCGAGCGCCAGGAGCGTGTAGACGTCAGCACGGTTGTCGTCCTGGTTCTCTGCCGCCTTGAGCTCGCGCACCGCATCCTCGAGGCGTTGGCGGTCGAGCAGGACAGTCGCCACAGCCACGTGCGTTTCAGCGGATGGATTGACACGACTCGCGTCCGACTGAAACTGCTTGACCGCCCGATCCCACCGATCGAGGGCCTCGTGCATCGACTCGACGCTGAGACGAAGTTCTGCTCCCTCGTCGCCGAACGTTCCCGCTTGCGCGCGTGTGAACCGCTGCAGGGCGTCGACGAATTCCAGCTTCAGTTTGTGAATGGACGCCGCCTCGATCCACAGGCGGCTATTGCTCTGCGTCGCGCGAGGAGCGGCGGCGCACTCGGAGGTCGCGCATTCCGCGACCGGCTGGGCGCCCACGGCGACTGGCGTGACGAGTATCAGCGCAACAAGCCAGACGCCGGGCCGTGAACCCATCGCCCAGATTCTAGTTCGCGCCGGTCTTTCCCTTCAGGTAGGCGACGATGTCGCTGACGTCCTTGCGGCTGGCAACGGCTACCTCGAGCGGCGTGCGCCCCTGCTTGTTCTTGGCGTTGAGGTCGGCGCCGCGCTCGACGAGGAACTTCACGATGGTCACGGACGCCCGCCCGGTGATGGCAGAGTGCAGCGCGGTTTCGCCGTTGGTCGTGGTCGCGTTGATGTCGAGGCCGGACTCCATGCACAGCTTGATCGCTTCGATGGCGTCCTTCTCTGAACCCTGATCGTATGCAGGCGCCGCGGGGCTGCCGTCGCGCCAGCCCAGACCGGCCGCCAGCATCAACGCATTGGCTTGCGTCGGCTGAGTGAGCTTCGGATCCGCACCGGCCGCGAGCAGCATGCGCATCACGGCGACGTCACCCGACTTGGCGGCGCGCATGAACGGCGTCGAACCCTCACCAAGCGCGCGATCGCCGCCAGTGTGGTGCCGCTGGAAGGTCGGCGCGGCGAGACGCGCGTTCGGATCGGCGCCGTGGGCCAGCAGCGCCTTGACCACGTCGACAGCACCGAGCTCGCCCGATGCCTTCGGGTTGGGGCGGCCATGGCCGATCGCGAGGCGATCCATGTCGACGGTCGCGTAGAGCGCGGCCATCTTCGCTTCGTTGTCGGCAACGTTCGGATTGGCACCCTTCTCGACGAGCGCGACGGCAACGTCGTAGTTCGCGTTGATGATCGCGAGGACGAGCGCGGTGGCGCCGTCGGGATCAGTGAGATTCAAGTCGGCGCCGAGCGACGCCAGCGTCACGGCAGCCTCGAGCGAACCCTGGCGCGCGGCATACATCGCCGGCGTCCAGCTGCCGAGCGGCAGAATCGATTGCCCGTTGCGGCGGCGTGGAACATCGAGCGCGCGGGAACGCTCGTTGACGTCGGCACCACGCGCCACGAGCAGCTTGATCGCCTCGACGTGGTTCTCGGCTGCCGCCCACATCAGCGCGGTTTCGCCGTACCACTTCTCACGCGCCTTCAGGTCAGCCCCGTGATCGATGAGCTCCTTCAACACGTCCGCATTCCCGGTCCGTGCAGCCGTCATCAAGACGGTCTCACCCTCGGGCAAAACTGCGTTCGGATTCGCGCCGGCCTCGAGCAGAACCTGCGTCGCAGCCACGCTGCCATTGACGGCCGCCAGTTGAAGCGGCGTAATGCCTTCGCGCGTGGCGGCGGTCGCATCAGCACCCGCGCGAAGCAGAATGCGCATGGTCTCGAGGTCGTCGGCGCGCACGGCGTAGTGAAGCGCGGTCGTTCCGTCGCGCTCGGTGACCTTGAGCTCCGAGGGTTGTTTGACCAGCGCGCGGACGGCCGCGCGGTTCCCGGACTTGACGGCATCAATCAGACGAAGCGGCGCCTCCGCGGCTGTCGCGATGACAGCTGCAGCGAGCACTAGCAGGGTGAGCAGGGAGGTTCGAACGAAACTCAATCAAAATGCAAAATGCAAAGCGCGTCCATTCGGAGACTTGTCTCGTCGATTTGCATTTTGATTCAACTTTGCATTTTGAATTTTGCATTTAGACGTCCACCCGACCCGTGCTCTCGGCAAACGAGTCGAGATGCGTGCCGTAGACATCGGCGACCTGCAGCCACAGGTTTGCCACGGGAGTCCAGTCCGGCGCGACGATGTGCCGATCGCCTTTGACCTTGCCCCCGGCACTCCCGACTGCCACGAGCGGAAGCGGATACGGCGCATGCGCCTGGCCGTCGCTCATGCCGGCGCCGTAGAACACCAGCGAGTTGTCGAGGACGGTGCCGTCGCCTTCTGGCATCGCCTTCAGCTTCTCCACGAAGCGCGCGAACAACTGCGCGTAGTGGAGGTTGATCTTCGCGTGGTTCTCCATGTTCTCGGGACGGCCACCATGGTGTGACACGTCATGGTGCGTGCCCGGGATGTTGAGCTCGGGGTACGTCCGCTGGCTCGCTTCACGCGACATCATGAACGAGAACACGCGCGTCAGGTCGGACTGATACGCGACCGCCAGCAGATCGAACAGCAGGTTCGCGTGATCGACGAAGTTGTCCGGCACGCCGAGCGGCGCATCGAGCGCGATCACTTTCTTCGAGTTCTGCGCTTCGGCGCGCTGGATGCGCCGTTCGATCTCGCGCACGTTATCGAGGTAGTCACCGATGCGGGCGCGATCACGCGCACCAACCTTGCGCTGCAGATCGCGCGCTTCCTCGGTCACCGAGTCGAGGATGCTGCGATCCTCCTGGATGCGCTGGAGACGCTCGGCCTGCGTGCCCGATCGTCCGAACATCCGCTCGAACGCCGCCCGCGGATTGGTCTCCATCGGGTTCGACTGCGTTTCCGACGCCCACGAGATGCTGTTCATGTAGGCGCAGCTGTAACCGGGGACGCACCCGCCGACGTAGCCGCTGAAGTCCTCGGTCGCGACCTCCATCGACGGAAGCTGCGTGTCCTGGCCGATCTGCTTCGCGATCACCTGATCGATGCTGACGCCGACACGGATGTCTTCCGCTTCGGTCTGCTTGGCAATCGCGCCGGTCAACCAGCCAGCCGAGCTGACGGCGTGATCGGTGACGGTCTTGCCGCCGGCTCTCGAGAGGTTGCCGAACGAGGTGACCTGATTGCGGAAAGGTTCGAGCGGCTTGAGAATCGTCTTGTACTCGTAACCCGGGCTCGTCGCGTCAGGGAACCAGTGTTTGTTGGTGGCGCCATTCGGGAAGTAGACGGCACCGAAGCGGAGCGGACCCTTGGCAGGCGTCTGCGCGAGCGCCGTGAACGCCGGCACCATCGACTCGAGCAACGGAAGCGCCATGGTGGTCCCGACGCCGAGCAAGAACGTCCGCCTGGGCAATGACTTCTTGGTGACAAACATGAATCGGTCTCCCGGCCGCGGCTAGCGGTCGCTGTCGCCAACGACCCGCATCTCGAAAGCCGGGCTTTGGACGATCCCCATGATGATGCCTGAAAAACGGTAATCCTGACGCTCTGCTTTTCGGACGATGTCCCGGACCACAGGCATGTCGTAGTACTGAAGGCCGCGGCCAAGGCCGTAGGTCATCAGCTTCTCCGTCAGCGTGCGCACAAACACGTCAGGTCGCGCCAGAATGGCATTGCGCAGGGCGACGACGCCGTCGATTCTCGTCCCGTCTGCCAATTGCCCGGACGCGTCCAGCGGAACCCCGGCTTCCCGCGTGCGCCAGGATCCGATGGCGTCGAAATTCTCGAGCGAGAAGCCGATCGGATCCATCAGCTTGTGGCAGCCGGCGCAGGTCGGGCTGGCACGGTGACGTTCCATGCGCGCGCGAAGTGTCCTGGGCGCCTCTTCGGTACTGCCCTCGAGCGGCGGGACGTTCGGAAGCGGCGGCGGCGGTGGCGTGCCGAGCACGTTCTCGAGCACCCACTTTCCGCGCAGCACCGGCGCCGTGCGATCCGCGCGCGAGGTCACCATCAGCAGCCCGCCCTTCCCGAGGAGGCCGCGGCGTGCGTCGTTTGTCACCGTCACCTTGCGGAAGTGACTGCCGTAGACGTTCGGGATCCCGTAGTGTTTGGCGAGCCGCTCGTTGACGAACGTGTAGTCGGCGGTGAGCAGGTCGAGGACGTTCGCATCGCCGCGCACGATGCTCTCGAAAAACATCTCGGCTTCCGTCTGGAAGGCATCGCGCAGCGTATCGTCGAAGTCGGGGAACTCGTCGTGGTTGGGCGCAACGGTTCGCAAGTTCCGCGTGTGGAGCCACTGACCCGAGAAGTTGACCACGAAGGCGTCGGCCTTCGGGTCGGCAATCATCCGCCTGACTTCACGCTCGAGCACCGCCGGAGTGCGAAGCTGCCCCTTCACCGCCAGATCCATCAGCGCATCGTCCGGGATCGTGCTCCACAAGAAGAACGAGAGGCGCGAGGCGAGCTCGATGTCGGTGACGTTCTGCAGCGTTCCCGGCTTCGCAGTCGGGCTGTCCTCTTCGACGCGGAACACGAACGACGGGCTGGCGAGCAGCCGCCGCAGCGCCATCTGGATGCCGTCGTCGAACGAGCCCCTGGCTCGGCCCGCGCGATAGAACGTGAGCAGACGAGTCGTATCGGCCTTGGTGACCGGCTTGCGATACGCGCGGCGTGCGAGCGTCGACAGGATCTTCGTCGCGCACGCATCTTCATCGGCCGCAGTCTTCGGGCGACACGAGAAGATGCGTTCGCGGCTTAGCGTGTCCCCAGGTCCGAGCGGATTGAATGGACCGGCAATCGTGAGCGTCTCGATATGCGGGCGGCCCGTCGAGTCGTAGGTACCAGCGGAGCTGCGCAGGAACGGACGAAGACGCTGGGTGCCTTCACCAATCTTGCGAACGAACGACGCGCCGACCTCGTGTGGTCCGGCTTTGACCGGCACCGTGACCTGGAGCCGCCCGTCGACGGCGTCGCTCCGTTCGGTGATGCTCGCACCGGCAGGCAGGACCGGATCGTTGTCGCCGCCGATCGTGATGATGAAGACGCGCTCGCCATCGACCGTGATCTCGATCTGATGCGGGTGCTCGAGACCGCGTATGGCTTCGAGGTTCGTGCGATACAGCTCGAGCGAAAAACGATACTCAGCATCGAGCGGGAAGTTGTGATGGACGACCGCGCCGCCGACGGTGCCGAGCGGGAGGCCCTCGATGTGCTGATCCTGCGAGCGGTCCTGACGAATCCGATACGTGTCCGATCCCGGCGAGACGGCACCGCCAACCGCGAGCGCGCTCACCCGATCGGCCGCAACCAGATAGCGCTCGAGCAGCGCCGGCGACGTCCCCAGCAGATCGGAGATGTTGTCGAAGCCGAACGCCGAGTCATCGGGCGGCAGCAGCGACGCAACGTCCACGTCGAGCGCGAGCACATCGCGAATCGAGTTCGCGTACTCACTGCGATTCAATCGACGGATGAGCGGCCGCCCGGGATTCACTTTCACCGCGGCCGCCTTGTCGAGCTCGGTCTCGAGATACGACGCGAGCGCGTTGTACGTCGCGTCGTCGGGACGAGGCATGCCCTGCGGCGGCATCGAACGGGTCCGCAGCCTGCGCACGACGTTTTCCCAGATCTCGCCGTGCGCGGATGGCGTCGTGATGTCCACTCCATCCAGTGCGAGATCGGATGTCTTGGTGCGCTGGTTGTGGCAGGTGACGCAGTAGCGATCCACGACCGCGCGCGGATTGAGGGACGCGTTCACTGCAGCCGGCGCTGACGCAGGTGCAGGCGCAGGGGCGTTCTGTGCGCCGTTGGCAGACAGGATTGCCCACCCTGCCGACAGCACCCACGCCGATGCGACCGCGAACGCGATTTTCTTCATCTCACCTCAACGCAGACTGCATCTCCCCTCAACGCAGATCGGGACACGCCCATCTATCCGGTTGTATGACAGTTCCACACCCGGATCAATGCCCCGATCAGGTGACCGTTGGCCGAATTCGCTTGGATTTTGAACGGTTTTCCTCTCACCGTGATATGTCTATCGACGGCCCTCTACGGACGGGACAGCACAGCAAATGCCGCTTTACGAATACCAGTGCCGAGCCTGCGGCCATGACTTCGAAACGCTCGTACGCGGCACCGAGCAGCCCGCATGCCCGGCGTGCCAGTCGCACGACATCGAGCGGTTGCTTTCGTCCTTCGGCGTCAGCTCTGAGGCACGTTCGCACTCGGTGCTCCAGTCCGCGCGCCGAGACTTCACCCACAGCACCGATCGGAAAGACCGAATCAGGCACGAGGCGGAACAGGTTCGCGATCACGTGCAGGAGGACTACGGCCTCCGGGTGCCGAAGATCAAAGAATGAATCCGGGATCCGGGATCCGGGATCCGGGATTCGGGATCCGGGGTTCGGGGTTCGACGTTACTTCTGTGTTGGTGCAACTGGTGGCGCCTGGCCCGTCGTCCCGCCTTCAGGTACGTGGTGAACGCGCGACTTGAAACGCCATCCTTGTGCCGTCTTGACGTAGGTGTCCTCGTAATAGCCTTCGTGGTGAATCTTGTAGGGATCGCCGCCCAGTCCGATCATCAGCATGTCGACACTGCCTGTGGCGCCCTCTGCCGTCGGCGTGATGATGTGATTGACGTACAGGTGCTTCACGCCCTGACGGATCCAGCCGACGTTCTTACAGCCGCGCGACCCGCCACCTGAAATCTCGGCGAGCCTCTCGCGGCCCTGCGCCTTGTTGCCGACCTTGCCGTTCACTTCGGGCGCGAAGTACCCGTCCTCTGCGAAGAGGTCCGCGTAGTCATAACCGTTGTTGGAGCACGTATCGATCGCGCGCGCGTACTTGGCAACGAGCTGCTGAATCTCGAAGTAGTCGAGTGCAGTGAGCTGTGGCGCCGCCTGCGCTGACGCAGGGCGCGCGGCCGAGGCGCTGACGGCCAGAGCGATAGCAGACGCGATCACGAGCGATGCCTTGGTCATGGTGATTCCCGTCGATGCGCTGAAAAGAAAACCGGCGGGCTCGTGGAAAGCACGAACCCGCCGTGTGAACCGTGAACTGCGAACTGCCTACTGCTTACTGCTTACTTCTAGAAGTCGAACTGCCCGCTGATTTTGAAGAGGCGCGCGTCCATGATGCGCTGCGGCGTGCGCCACACCTGATACGCCGCGTTCTCCTGCATCACCGGGTTGGCGTTGAGGAAGTTGTAGATGTCCAGGTTGACCTGGGCTCGGCGTCCACCGAACCGGAAGATCTTCCCGACGCGCACGTCGAGCTGATTGATCCGATCGCTGTAGATGTCGCCAGGCACGAGCATATTGATCGTCGCAGTGGCCGCGCCACCCGAGAGTGGGCGTCCCAGTGACGGGGCGATCTCTGCGCTTGTGTAGTTACGGTTGGCACTCACCACAGGACCAGGCGTGCTTTGCACCGTGGCGGCCACGTTGACGTCGACCCGGGGAAGCACGTAGGTGGCCAGGAACTTCGCCTGCGTCAGGTACGCGGCCGCAACGTGACACGCTCGTGGGCTCGGACCGGCGCCCGGTGCCACTCCGCCGAACACCGCACCTTGAGAATTCGCGATGATCTCGCAGTTGTCCGTCGTCGTTCGGCCGGTGCTGACCCCGCCCTGCAGGAGCAGCCCGTTCTGCATACGCGCGTTGGCGCTGAAATCAACGCCGTTCCAGTGCTCGGTCTGCTTGCCGAAGTCTCTCGCAAACGTGGTGTACGCTGTGCCGACACCCACCTTCGCCGGCTTGACGTTGTACAGTCCGTCGATGACGTACCCGCCACCATCGGGCAACCCGCTGTCGAGCGGCGCCGTGACGCTATACGGATCGAAGTCGGCCGCGGTGAGACCCTGCAGCTGCGTCACCTGGAAGTTGCCGAACCAACGGCGGAAGTAGCCGACGTCGATGCCGAGGCGCGGCGCGAGCTCGTGCTGCACGCTGGTCGAGAACTCCCAGTTGTACGCCCGGTTGCCCCAGCCAAATCGCGTGTCCTCGTTGAACTGCGCAATTGAGCTGAGCGTCCCGAACGCGCTGAGGTACGCGGAGCATTCGCCGTTGGCCGCCGGGTTGAGCTGATCGCAGTCGGGATTGAAGTTGCCGCGCCGCGGATCGCCGACGGGGTACATCAGGTCGTTCCAGTTACGCGTCGTCGTCGTGCTGACGCCGGCCGGGTTGCCCACCGTGAAGAGCGTCAGCATGTACTTGCCGAGGCTCGCCTTGACTGCTGTCTTCCCGTTGCCGAACAGGTCGTAGGACGCGCCAAGCCGAGGCGTGATGTCCTTCATGCTCATGCTGGTGACCGCGGGGAAGGTGTAGTCGCGCGTCGGCTGCAGCGGTGCCGGGCCACGGAACTGCTCCGGATACCCGCCGCGGAAGCCGTCGAAGCGGACGCCGGCGTTGAGCGTCCAGCGGTCGATCGTCCAGCGGTCCTGCGCGTAGAGACCGAGCTCACCCTTCACCAGCGATTCGCCGCGCGTCGGCACGCCGTAGAGCGTGACCAGGTTCGGGATGCCGTTGTTGAAGCGGAACATCATGTAGCTCGAGTTCGAATCCGACGTGCTCACGGTGTTCGCCCACGTGTCGCTGAAGCCGACCTTCAGTGAGTGAGCGCCGGTCACGTATGACATCGACACGACCGCCGTGTTGATGTTCTGGCTCGAGTACCCGAAGAGTCCGCTGACTCCGCCGTCACCACCCTTGCCGCGATAGAAGAAGTTCGTCGACTGCTCGAGCACCGGAATCATGCTGCGATAGATGTCGCCCTCGGCAGGCAACTCGTTGCCGAATGCTTCACCGCGCAGCGCATAACGAGCCTCGAACAACAACTTGTTCGTGAGCGGCGCCGTCCACGCGGCCTGCGCCAGACTCAGGACAGGGAAGGGATAGAAGACAGCAGACTCGGGCGAGACACCCGCTCGCGTGTCGTGCCAGTCGCGCGTCTGGTTGTCGTAGTAGAGCGACACCTTGTGCTTCTGGGCGATTTGCGACGTCAGTCGCAGGTTGATGCCGTTCTGCTCGATCGAGAAGAAGCCACGGCGGCTCGTGTCCGCTTCGTACAGCCACTTCGTGGGATCGCCCTCGTTCTTGTTGTAGTAGAGACCGGCAACGTAGTTCTGGTTCGTCTGCCAGCGCGCCGAGGTGTAGAACCATAGCTTGTCGCGGATGATCGGACCGCCGACCGACGGGTTGATGTCGTAGGCCTTCTTCATCTCGTTCGGCGCAGGCAGACCGCGGTTCTGCAGATCCTGGTCGATGTTGCTGCCCTGCCAGGCGTCGTTCACGTAGGTCGCGAACACGACGCCACGGACACTGTTGCCACCTTCGCGCGGGATGATGTCGATGCGCAGGCCACCGAACGGCTGCTCGGCGGAGATCGCCGCGTAGTCGACCGCGACTTCCTGCGTCGATCCCGTGTCGGGCACGAAGTTCGAGAACTCACCACCCGAGAGGACGTTGCCGAGGCGGACGCCATCGAGTTGCAGGCGCGTGTCGCTCGTTCGTCCGCCGTGGATGGAGAACTGCGTGTTCTGCAGGTTGTTGGTGCCACCGACGTCGGCCAGCGCCCCGCGTCCGGGCTGCGTGGCTGCGAGGCCGGGGATCAGCACCACCATGTTGATG
This sequence comes from uncultured Acidobacteriota bacterium, assembly GCA_963772955.1. GTDB lineage: Bacteria > Acidobacteriota > Vicinamibacteria > Vicinamibacterales > UBA2999 > Gp6-AA40. The sequence goes on from CAVYZF010000019.1 coordinate 11,402, forward strand.
TGGCTGCGACCAACCGGGATCTGCTCGATGACCTGCTGGTCGAAGACGCGCTGCTGCGTGGTGCGTTGCACGTCGACGATCGGACTCTCACCGGTCACGGTGATCGTTTCTTCGAGCGAGCCGACACGCAGGTCAACGTCGATCGTGGCCACGAACGTTCCTGTCAGCTCGATCCCCTCGCGCCTGACGGTCGAGAAGCCGCTGAGGGTGTAGGTCACCGTGTAGGTGCCGGGCCGAAGCTCGGTAATGCGGTACTGGCCGCTACCGTCAGTCGTGACCGAGCGAACCTTTTCGATCAAAGCGGGGCTCGACGCCTCCACCGTGACACCGGGCAGCACTGCGCCCGACGCATCCCGGACGACGCCGGCGATGGACGCCTGGGCGTGTGCCAACGCGGGCACCAGGGCCAGGAACCCCGAAACGAACAACATCACACGTGTCAATCGCAACATCTGCTTCCTCCACAGGAGCACTCAAATTCGAACCTCAGATCTCTTGCTCAATCGCCGGCCACATACACGCGCGACTTGAAGCGCCAGCCTCCCTGTTGTGTCCGGACGTACACGTCCTCGTAGCGACCGCCGTCGTTCTTGAGCAGCGCGCGTCCGGTCACTCCCTCCGCCGACAGGCCGAGCGCCACACCTGATGTTCTGAAGCGCTTCACGCCATCGGGACCCGGCACGTACCAGTCATCGAACAGGCCGAGATCGGTGCCGGCGAGGCGCCGGATGGCGATCGTATCCTGCACGGTGATGCTCGCCGCCTGTTCCTGCCCGGTGATGACGGTTCGGGCCTTGATCCGCCATCCCTTGGGTGTCTTCGCGTACTCGTCGAAGTAGTAGCCGGCGGCTCCCAGTTCGGCGCGCCCCGTCACACCCTTCGCCGTTGACTCGATGGCCACCGTCGGCGCCGGACGCGGAGCGCCCTGCCCTCGCCCGCCGGCGTTTGCGGCGCCGGCCGCAGGCGCCGCACTCGGGATGCAGTGACGCTCGCTCTGCACGAGCGCCATCAACCGCTCGCGCCCCACGACTTCGCCGCGAATGTTGCTCGCGAAGTAGCCGGTCTCCGGCACGAACACGTCGGCGTAGTCTTCAGCTGCGCAGCTTCCAAGCGCCTTTGCGTACTTCGTCGTCAGTTCCTGAATCTCGGCTCGATCTTTCTCCGTCAACGCCTGTTGTGCGTTGGCCGTTGCCGCAACCAGCAGCACCGCGACGACCACTCCGAACACTTGCCGCATGACCTCTCCCCGTCCTACTGCTGTCCACGCCCGCCACGTCCACCTGCGGCCGGCGGCGGCTGGACGTCGACACGCGACGGCGTAAACGTCCGGCTCTTGAACTTCCACCCTTGCGGCGTCTTCACGTACTCGTCGTCGTAGCGCCCGCCGAGCGCGATGCCACTCGGGTTGCCGTTTTCACCGATGTCGATGATCACGGCGTATTCCTTGCCGATCGCCCCGCCCGGCGCCGGCTCGATCACGTGATTCGTGATGAAGTGCCTGACGTACATCGCTCCACGCGGTTGCGTGTTGGCGAGCGCCTTCAGATTCTCATGCCCTTCCGTGCGCGGACGTCCAAACACCGCACCGGGCGCAAACAGGTTCGCGTAGCTCTCGCCGTTGTCGGTGTTCCCGTCGAGACCGTATGGGTAACTCGAGACGAGCTGCTGGATCTCGATGTAGTCGAGCGCCGTCAGCGTCGGCGTCGGGCCCTGCGCCGCACTTCGCTGCTGACCGCCTGCCACCGCCACGAAGACGATGCAGACGAAGGTCGTCAGCGCGATCGACAATCCCAGGCGTGTTGCGTGTCTCGTCATCGAATGTCCTTTCACTGCCCCGGGCGCGGCGACGAGGCCGGCCAGACATCGACCTTCGATTCGTAGTACGTCCGTCGCTTGAAGCGCCATCCCTGCGGCGTCTTCTGATACTCGTCGTCGTAGTAGCCGCCGTGGTTCACCTTGTTTGGCTTGCCCACGACTCCGACATCGACGACCACGACGTACGCGCGACCGGTCGCACCGTCGGCACTTCCTTTGACGACGTGGTTCATCGTCAGGTGGCTTTGGACTGTGTGGCCGCGTGTCCCACCGCGGGCGAGCGTCGCCAACTGATCGCGGCCCTGATACGTCCGGCCTTCTCCCTGGTTCGTTCCGACGAACGTCCCGTCAGGCGTGAACAAATCCGCGTAGGCATAGCCGTAGTTGTCGCCGCTGTCGAGCGCCCACGCCGACTTGCGCACGAGCTGTTGAATCTCGATGGTGTCGAGCGCCGTGAGTGCGCTGGTGCTCGCGCTCGCACGTGCTGTTACCGGATCGCGTTGCTGCGCCGGGAGGAGCACGGTCAGCGCCAGCATGGCCAGAATCGCAATGCCGAGTGCGGTCGTCAGCGGGCGGCCACTCGTCATTTCGCCTCCGTGCCGGTCGCCGATGCGATGAACGTTCGCGTCTTGAAACGCCATCCCTCCGGCGTTTTCGCGTACACGTCCTCATAGTGACCGCCGAGGAAAATCGAGCTCGGCTGTCCCGACTCACCGATGTCCACAGCCACGAGGTACTGCTTGCCGACCGCGCCGTCCGGCGCGGCCTCGATCACGTGATTCGCCAGGAAGTGCCGCGTGTACTTCGCGCCATGCGGAGCGCGGCTCGCCATCGTCGCGAGGTTCTGCCGTCCTTCTGTGCGAGGCTGGCGGAACACCGCCTCGGGCGTGAAGACATTCGCGTACGAGAGACCGTCATCCGGGTTCTGATCGAGCGCGTACGGATAGCGTGCCACCAACTGCTGGATCTCGATGTAGTCCTCTGCGGTGAGCTTTCCGGGATTCGCCCTTCGACTATCGCTCAGGGCGTCCCGAGCATCGTCGAGGGACGGGACTCGGGGTTCGGGGTTCGCAGTCAGTGCGCGCGGTGTTGTCAGCATCGCCGGGGGCGGCTGCACAGGCGCACCTGACGTGGACTCGAAGAAGCTTCGCGACTTGAAGCGCCAGCCCTGCGGCGTCTTGACGTACACGTCGTTGTAGAGACCGCCGTGATCGACCCGGCTCTTCGCGCCGTTGCCACCGTTGCCGATGTCGAAGATGCCAACGTACGTCTTTCCGATCGCACCGCCGGGCGCAGGCTCGATCACGACGTTGGTGACCCAGTGGCTCATGAAATTCGGCCCGCGCTTTCCGCCGCGCGCGAGTGCGGCAAGCCGTTCGCGTCCCTGATACGTCCTACCACTTGGACCTTGATTCGTACCAGTGAACGTCGCGTCGTCTGCGTAGAGATCCGCGTACGCGAAGCCATTATCCGCGCCGGTGTCGAGCGCGTAGCCATAGCGATAGACCAGCTGCTCGATCTCGAGATAGTCGAGCGCCGTCAGCACTGGCGTCGGAGACGTCGGCTGCTGCGCGAATGTTCCACTGAACCCGACAAGGAGAACGCTGAGAACCGCCGTCGCGAAGGCCTTGCGCATCGTCTTCAACGCGCCTCCGGCTCTCGACGGGGACGCGGGCTGCCCTCGGACGGCATGAACTGACGACGCTTGAAGCGCCAGCCGTCCGTTGTCTTCACGTAGACATCCTCGTAGTGGCCGCCTCCGAAGATGTCGTTCGGCTTCTCACCTTCACCCATTCGAAGTTGAACGAGGTACTCCTTGCCGACCGCGCCATCGCTCGTCGGCTCGATGACATGATTCACGATGAAGTGGAACGCCGACTGCGGACCGCGCGTGTTGCGGCGCGCGAGCGCCGCCAGCGCCTCGCGACCCTTCGTCTCGCGGCCCATTCGATCGGCGAAGGCACCATCGGGCGCGAAGAGCGAGGCGTAGACGTTGCCGTTCTCGGCACCGCTGTCCACGGCATACGCGTAGCGGGAGGCCAGTTGCCTGATCTCGATGTAGTCGAGTGCTGTCAGGCCGGAAAAGCTCACGGCCGGCTTGCCGACGACAGAGGCCAGGGGGCGAGAGGCAGTCGGATCGGCCTGGCCCGACACGGCGCGGACACTCCACGCCAGGACCAGAACACCCACACCGATAATCGACACAACTCGCGTAGAGCGAACGATCATTGAAATCTGCTCCGCCTTCGAACGGGGAAGGAGGACTCGGGAATTCCCTGAATTTAGAGGGTCCCCATCATCTACTGTCGGGCCGACGTGAGATATCCCCAGATTTGGGGGGATAGACCGGATTTTTGGATTACGGAATGTGGATGATACCCCGGCGGAGCGCTTCAGCCAGGGCGGCCGTCCGGTCGTGCACATTGAACTTCAAGAAGATGCTCTTGATGTGGGCGCTGGCGGTGTCGCCGCTGATCCCGAGCGCCGCCGCAATCTCCTTGTTCCTCTTCCCCGTCGCCAGGAGTTCCAGCACCTGGGACTCCCGGAAGGTCAGCGACGGCTGGCTGGCCCGCTGTTCGAGCACCGCGGCAATCTCGGGCGGAATCGCCCGCTGACCCGCGTGGACGTCCCGGATGACCCGGATCAGGTCATCGGGCAGCGTGTCCTTCAGGAGATAGCCCATCGCTCCGGCCGCGACCGCCCGAAAGATGTCCTCATCGCCGTGGTACATCGTCAGCACGACAATCCGCGCATCCGGCTGGTGGCTGCGGATCGACTGAATCGCCTGGACACCGTTCATGGTCGGCATCTCGAGGTCCATCAGCGTGACGTCGGGGCGATACCGCAGGAACTGCTCGACCGCCTGCTCCCCATCTGCCGCTTCCGCCACGACGGTCATGTCTGGCTGCACGCCGACGATGCGGGCGATGCCTTCGCGCATCAACCGGTGGTCATCAACACAGAGAACGCGAATCGCGTTGGCCATCCAGATCTACTCCGCCGCCATTGGGACTGCGGCCTCGATCGTCGTTCCGACGCCGGGGCTGCTGATGAGGGCCAACTTGCCACGGAGCCGCGCCGCACGCTCACGCATCGTGAGGAGCCCGAGATGGTGACCAGCCGCTGGCGCAGGATCGCGCTCCTCGGGAACGAATCCGCATCCGTTGTCGACGATGGTGAGACGGACACCATCCGTGTCGAAGTGCAACGTGATGTGAATCTGCGTCGCGCGTCCGTGCTTGACCGCGTTGGCCACCGCCTCCTGCGCAATTCGGAGGAGTTGCACATCGGCATCTCCCGAGCACTGACGCGGCCGGCCGGTCACGAAGAACTCCGTGCGGATGCCCTTGTTCTTCGTCGTGTGCTCCGCGAGCTCGCGCAACACGTCGACCAGCGCGCGCGGCTTCATCGAGTTGTTGCGCAGCTCGAGAATCGACTCGCGCGCCTCGCGAAGACAGTGCCCCACCTGGCGGCGCAGGCGCCGAAGGCCATCACGGGCGGGGTCTTGCGCCGGCTCCAGTTGCGTTGCGATCGTTTCGAGTTCGACCCCGATCGCGGCGAGGCTCTGGAGCAGCGTGTCGTGAATTTCTCGGCTCACACGCGCGCGCTCCGCAAACACCAATGCGTACTGTTCTCGCACGGCGCGCAGGCGTAACCACCAGGCAGCACCGAAGACCAGCAACAGTCCCAGGACAGACAAAACCGCGAACTCACGCGTGCGGTAGAACGGCGGCGCGACCGCGAACTCCCAGCGCGCAGCCTCCGTCCACTCACCGTTGGCCGTCGTGCTCACCCTGAATCGATAGTCGCCCGACGGCACGTTCGCGTAGGTCGCTTCGCGCGCGTTTCCCGCGTAGACCCATTCGTCGTCGAACCCTTCGAGCATGTAGCGGAAGCGGAGCTTCGACGACGATGACATGCTAATCGTCCCGAACTCGATGCGCAGGTTCGACGTCCCCGCCGGCAACGAGAGACCGCGATCCGGGGAGACGCGACGGCCGTCGGCCACGATCCCGTCGATACTGGGCGGCGGTGGCCGATGCGAGGGCGGAAGGCTGCTCGGATCGATCACCGTCATGCCGAGGCCGGTCGCCACCCACAGTCGTCCGTCACCACCGCGAACGCCGCCGACGCCGGCCTGCCAGGTCTGCGATCCGAGCTGCATGCCGTCGGTTTCGTCGTACAGCGAGTATTCGAGCTGGTAGCCGGGATTGCCGGCGATCTTGTCGACTTCGCTCGGATCGAAGCGAATCACCGCGGCGCCTGAATTCACGCCCACCCAGATCTGACCCGCGAGATCCTCCACGAGAACGGGCACCAGATCCTTGAGCGGTGCGTTGTCCTGCGTGATCGAAGTGACGCGACCGTTCTGGATGCGGCTGACGCCCGCGGTCGTGCCGAACCAGACCGCGCCTTTCGCATCCTCGAGAATCGAGAGCACGGTCCCACCGGTGAGCCCATCGGTCGGTCCGTAGATTCTGAAGGCGCCCTTGTCGTAAACGGCAACGCCGCCAGAGAGCAGGCCCATCCACACCCGCCCTTGCCTATCGGTATAGATCGACTGGCACGCACGATCGGCCAGGTCGCTCTGGCCTTCGTAGGTCGTGACGGACTTGCCGTCCCACATCATCACGCTTTTCAGCGCCGTGCACAGCCAGAGGTTGTTCTCCAGATCTGTCGTGAACGACATCAGGCGGCTTTTTCGAACGACCTCTGGAAGATCAACCGGCACGAAGCGTCCGTTCACGAACTGACTGATCTGCCCGCCTGCAGAGACCCACAGCGTCCCGCGACGATCGCTGTGCAGCGCCATCGTCTGCGACAAGCTGTACGCCGTGCGACCGGAAGGTGAGAATCGGTTCAGGCTGTGACCGGTGGCAACCCACACGCTGCCGTCGCTACCGACCGTCGCCGTGCGTACACCTTCGTTGGTGAGCCCCTCCAACTGGGTGACGTTGGTGAAGGAGCTCTCGGAGAGGCGGATGAGACCGCCGCGCATGCCGACCCAGATGTTGCCTTCGCGGTCCTCGTACAGCGATCGCGGTGACCCGGCGAGCCGATGCTCGTACTCGTAGCGTTCGATGATCGCGGAGTGATCGAGCGGATCGCGGACGCGCATCAATCCACCACCAAACGCGGCCGCCCAGATCTGACCGCGACCATCGCGCATCAGTCGCCACGCGCCGGTTGGAAGACGAATCGTTCGCTCGTGCTGCGGCGTCGAGTGCGTCGACAGCCGCATGAGCACTTCCTGGGCGTCGGTGACCCAGATGTTGCCGGACGCATCTTCAGTCAGGCTCTGGACGTTCGTCACGCCTGGGTCCACGAGCTCGAACACATCTTTCGTCTTCTTGTAGATGCCGGCGGCGGTTCCGACCCACAGATGCCCCGCGCGATCCTCGTACAGGCTGAACGCCTCGCCGCCGCTGTAGCCTTCGCTCTTTCCAGCCAGCGTCCAGCGGTTGTTGGCGAACTTGAACAGCCCGCGACGAGTACCTACCCAGATCGCACCTTGTCGATCCTGGATCATCGCGGCCACGCCTGGCGGCGCGCCGTCGGCAGGCGAGTACTTGACGATCTGGCCGCGCTGAATGCGAACCACTCCGCCGCCGCCACCGATGCCGACCCAGATGCCGCCGTCGTGCGATCCGACGATCGCGTGTACGGGACCAGTCGGTAAAGCCGACGCAGGATCGGGTGGTTGCCACGGCGAGAAGCGATTGCCGTCGAAGCGAAGAAGACCCATGGGGCCGCCGACCCAGAGATACCCTTCCAGGTCCTGCGCGATGGTGAACACGTCGCCCGGAGGAAGACCTTTCTCCGACGCCCACACGGCCATCGTGTAGTTGGGCGTCGCAGGCTTCTCCCCAAAGACGTCACCCGCGCTCGCGCACACGAATACTGTCAGGAGAACGAACGGAATTCGGAACCCGCGGTTCAGGACTCGCAAGCGGCGATGAAGGAATTTTTCGCGCAACATCATGGGGCGCGACGGCCCGACATTATCTCGACTCAGCCGTCTCACGACAAGTTACCCGTTTGGGGGGCGCGAGATCCAGCGAGCCTTCGCCTCGCTGGATTCCGGTGTCTTTTGCCCTGCCTCCGGCGGTCAGCGTTGATCGAGGGGAACAAAGCGCTGGGGGTACGCCGGTCCGGTGTAGTCCGCGCGCGGGCGGATCAGGCGATTGTTGGCGTACTGCTCAAGGATATGCGCGGTCCAGCCGGACATCCGGCTGACGGCGAAGACCGGGGTGTAGAGGTCGATGGGGATTCCAAGGGCGTAGTAGGTCGACGCCGAGTAGAAGTCGACGTTGGGATTCAGCTTCTTCTCGCCCTTCACGAGCACCTCGATGCGCTGCGACATGTCGAACCACGCGGTGCTGCCGGACCGCTTGCCGAGATCCTGGGACATTCTGCGCAAATGTGTGGCGCGCGGATCTTCGGTCTTGTAGACACGGTGGCCAAACCCGGGGATCTTCTCCTTGCGCGCGAGCTTGCCACGAATCACCTCGTCCACGCGCTCGCCGGTCGCCGTCTGCCCCAGTTCGAGCAACAGCTTCATGACTTCTGCATTCGCGCCGCCGTGCAGCGGGCCCTTCAAGGTGCCGATCGCGGCAACGATTGCGGAGTAGATGTCGGTCAACGTCGCCGCGGCGACGCGGCCGGCGAACGTCGATGCGTTCAGCTCGTGGTCCGCATGCAGGATAAGCGCGACGTCGAGCGCGCGAATGGCCGTGGCGTTCGGACGCTCCCCGGTGAGCAGATAGAGAAATGCCGCGGCGTGAGTCATCGACGGATCGGGCGCGAGCGGGCCGCCGCCCTTCTGCAGGCGGCCCCACGTCGCGACGATCGTGCCGACCTGCGCGGTGAGTTTGACGGCCTTTCTGTACCTGCCCCTGTGCCGACGTGTCCTCGAGATCCGAATCGTAGTGTGCGAGCGCCGACGTGATCGTGCGGAGCGCATCCATGCCGTCTACCGGCGGCAGGCTTCGCATCAACCTGATGATTTGCTCTGGTAGCGCTCGTCCGGCGGCGAACTGCGACTGGAGATCGCCCAGCTCAGCGCGCGAGGGCAGCCGGCGATGCCACAGGAGGAAGCAGACCTCTTCGAATGTGGCTGACTTGGCCAGGTCGTGGATGTCGTAGCCGCAATACGCGAGCACGCCGCGATCGCCGTCCAGGTAGCAGATCGCCGACGATGTGGCGACGACGTCCTCGAGTCCGCCCTTGGGCTTCTCTGCAGTGGCCATTTGCTGATCTTACGTAATGCAAAAGGCAAAATTCAAAAGGCAAAATTGAAATGCATTTTCAATTACTGGGAGGACCGCTGTGGCCGAAGGCCACCATAGACAGCGTCGACGAACTGCGCCGTCGACCAGCCTTGTGCTGAACCGTACAGTCCGTCGTACTCCATCGTCGGGCGCGCGGCCTGTACCTGTGCGAGCGTCATCCCGCGATTGACCATGTCCTGTACGCGATCGCGAATGATCGTCGCCATGTCGCGATACTCGACGAGATCCGCCTCATCGGAGATGCGACCGTGACCCGGAACGATCATCGTTCCGCCTTCGGTCTTCTCGCCGGCGATCACGAGATCGAGAAGCTGATTGAGACCGTCGAGCACGCCGGTGATGCTGCCGCCACGCTGCGCATCGATGATCGGGTAGCTCACCGTCGAATAGATGTCGCCGGTGGCGATGACGTCCGACCGCCTGAAGAAGACGAGGCTGTCGCCGTCAGTGTGTGCGGACGGGACGTGCACGATCTGGATGCCTTCGCCGTTGTAGAAGAACTCCTTGTGCTTCCCGGAGAACGTCGACGTCGGCCACGCCGAGACCGGAGTGGGTGCCTGGGAACCGGCGGGAGCACTCATGCGGTTCAGCGTCTCTTCGTGCGCGATGATCTCGGCGCGCGCTGCCGTACCTGCACCGACCTGTGCAACTCCACGACCCGAAATCGGTGCGCCTGAGGCGCCGATCTTTTCGTTCCCGCCGACGTGATCCGCGTGCGAGTGCGTGTTGATGATGTGACGAACGGGTCGCGGCGTCAGCTGACGCAACGATGCCAGCAACGCATCGGCGTTCTGCCCCGCGCCGGTATCGACGAGAACCACTCCAAGGCTGCCGACCTGCACGGTGACATTCGCGCCGGCACCGATGATCACGTGGACGTTGCCCTGGACGGGCATCGTGTAGAGACCTGCCTCACGCCGGGGTTGGGCAGCCGCACCACCCTGTGCGCGGCCGTCGACACCAGCGGAGACGATCCCGAGCACGACTGCGGCAGCGACGAGGAGCAGGTGTTTGAGCATGGCGACGCTCACTTTCTTGCCGGCGCAGGCGGCGGTATCGGCATCGCTTTGACCTTGTCCATGTACTCCGGGTACATCGTCTCGGCACCGCCGCGGGTCGGCTCGATCGGCAGCCGATGCAGCGTCGCGAACTCGGTGAGGTACGGATTCTTGCCCGGGAGATGATGCGGAACGTACGCCGGATCGCGGCCCGGCACTTCGTCATCGGCCTGACAGAACAGCCACGCCTGATACTGATTCGGAGTCGTGGCCGGATCGAGCGTGAGATTCGTCGTCTTGACGAGCGGTTCGGAAAGAAAGATCGGATCCTCGGTGATGCTGACCTGCGTGAGCGCCGTGTCGTGACGGATGAAGTACTCCGTCATCGTGGCTTTCGCACTCATGGGAACGCCGTTGCGCCGGTGCCAGCCTTGCTTGATGTGAGTCGTGGTGACTTTGAGCACGCGGCCCTGCCACTCACCGGTCGAGAACCCCATCCACGTGTGCGGCGCTTCTTCGGGTGGATGCGGCCGGCCATCCAACCAGATCGTCCGCTCCTGCGCGTAGGTGCTGAGGAAGTGCTTGATCGCGATCACCGTCTGCGTGCCCGGATCGACCTCCTCGGTGATGCGAACACGGATCGGGCCGCGGTAGATGTAAGGAGAGACGTGCGCGCGGCACTGATGCTCCGGCAGCGTGAGCCGTGATGCATCCCAACTGTCGGCGTATTGCCGGCCCGCGGCGTTGAGCGGGATACCCAGGTAGTCGCCGAGCTCGGGCCCCGGTCCGCGCTCGGGCTGGTCCTCGTGAAACGTGCCCACCCAATCGCCGCTCAGGAAGCTTTGGGCGTGCACCGATGTACCGTTCACCAATACGGCGAACACGATCGCGACAGATATGAAAACGAAGCGCGACATGGCGTTTCCTCGCTGCGAGCTTATATCACGCGCGACTGAGGTCGGGCGGGGTCAGACCCTTCACAGAACTGCCAACGCGCTAGAATTCGTCGTTCAACTGGGACGCCAGGAGGAAACCGTGCGGAAAGTACATTCGTGGCTGCTGATCGCGATCGCCCTCGTCGTGCTCGCTACCCACGTCGAGGCGCAGAAGAACGCTCCGACGCTGACCACGCAGGACTACATCGACATCCAGCAACTGCTGAATCGATACGCGTTCGCGCTCGACACGTGTTCGAACAACGGCTACGACTACGCGGACCTCTACACACCCGATGGCGTCTTCTACTGGGGCATCAACGCGCGGAAGTCGGTTGGCCGTGAGGAACTGGCCGAAGCCGCTGGCGGCGGGAAGCTCGGTTGCAAGCGAGCCAGGTCAGCGACACTCGAGAATCCGATTCAGGGACACATCACGGTGAATGCCGTGATCGAGCCCTCACCGGACGGCGCCATCGGCAAGAGCTATCTCGTGTACCCGGGTGAGCGCGGCATCATCGCGCCTGACGCCGAGCATCGAGGCCACGTCGGCGGTTATCAGGATGTGTCCGTGAAGACGGACAAAGGCTGGCGGATCAAGAAGCGCATTCACATCTTCCCGCCTGACGTCCCTGGCACGTACGTATTCCCGAAGGACTGACCGTTCGCCAGTCGATGCGGCCGCTCCTCACAATTCGACCCCGACGGACCGCCCTGCACCGCATCCTCGGTGCAGGAGGTTCGTATGGATCTGACACGCCGATCGACACTCGCGGCCCTTTGCCTTCTACTCGCACTCGCGACGTCCAACGCCGCTGAGAACACGCCGTCGTTTCGAGTGCAAGTCACGGGCACCGGCCGGGCGATTCTGCTCATTCCTGGACTCGCCTCTTCCGGCGACACATGGACGACGACCGTTGCTCACCTGAGCGCGCGATTCACCTGTCATGTGTTGACGCTTGGCGGATTCGCCGGCACGCCACCCATCGATGGACCGCTTTTCCCAACCGTCCGCCGCGATCTCGCGGAGTACATCCGCGACCACCATCTCGATCGACCCGTCGTGATCGGTCACAGCCTGGGAGGCATACTCGCGATGGCACTGGCCGCGGATCATCCTGACCTCGTGGGTCCAGTCGTCCTTGTCGACGCGATGCCCTTCCTGGCCGGGCCAAACATGCAGGTGAAGAATCTGGCAGAGGCTCGTGCGGCAGTCGCGAAAATGGAAACCTACATGTCGGCGATGACGCAGGCGCAGTGGGACGCCTACGCGAAGTCGGGCGTGAGCACGCGCTACATGGTGACGAGCGCGAGTGATGCAGACACGTTGACCAAGTGGAGCGCCACGAGCGATCGTCAGACGCTCATTCGTGCGCTCGGCGAGGCGTATAGCGTCGATCTCCGGGAGGAGATCGCGAAGATCACATCGCCAACCCTCGCGCTCGGCACGTGGCGCGGCTGGCACGACCAACTCGCGGCGTACAAGATCGACGTTCCGAAAGAAGCGTTCATGGGTTCGTTCGCCGACCAGTTCGCAAGGCTCCCGCGCCTGCACTTCGCGTTGCATGACACCGCGAGGCACTTCATCATGTGGGACGATCCGACGTGGTTCTTCCGCGAAATCGACGCGTTCCTTGCCGATCCGATCGCGGCGACGCACGACCGCGGCTTCGAGGGTCTGTAGTGTCCGGCTTTAGCCGGACATCGTCGTGAGGCACGCCATGAGCGTCATGATTCAGATGAAGAATCCGCCCGGCGAACCGGCGCCGCCGCCGAGCCGCCTCTATTGGATCTGTCAGGCGGCGGGATGGGGCAGCTTCGTCCTCTACACGCTCGGCTTCTACGTCGTTTTTGCGACCGTACGATGGGAAGTCCTTCTCAGCATCGTCGTCATCGACGGTGTGCTCTGCCCGGCGCTGACGCACGCACTTCGTGCCTGGATGTACCGCCGCGGCTGGATGAAGCTCCCGGCGCGGTCGCGTCTTCCGCGCACCGTCGCTGCCGCGTTCGTGTTGGCAATGGGAGTGTCGGCGCTGGTGTCAGTCGTCGCACTCCTTATTCCGGACAACGGGGGATTCGATCGGACCGGCGCGTTCTGGATGTTCGTCACGTTCCTGTGGGCGTTCAGCGGCTGGCTCATGATCTACTTCGCGCTTCATGCTCGGAGGCAGCGTGACGCACGTGAGCTCGAGTTGACGCTGGACGCGCGCAACGCCCAGCTCGACATGCTGCGCGCACAGGTCAACCCGCACTTCCTGTTCAACTGCCTGAATTCAGTTCGGGCGCTGATCGCAGAGAACCCCGAGCGCGCCGCCTCGATGGTGACCAGCCTCTCAGACCTGTTGCGCTATTCGCTTCAATCGGACCGCACGCACACGGTGAGCCTCGCCGATGAACTGACGATCGTCGACGAGTACGTCTCGCTCGAGCGCGTGCGCTTCGAGGATCGTCTGCGCTTCGAGCGCACGCTGGATCCAGGAGCGCTCGCCGCCCGCGTCCCGCCCATGCTCGTTCAGACCCTGGTTGAAAACGCCGTCAAGCATGGCGTGGCCGCCCTGCCACACGGCGGAGTCGTTCGCGTGCGCGCGGCAATCGATGGCCACAGCATGACGATCTCGGTGTCCAACTCGGGCACCATGCGGCACGAGTACGACGAGGGCGGACACGGTCTCCGCAACACAGTGGCCCGGCTCCGGCTACTCTACGATCACCGCGCGTCGTTTTCGCTGACCGACGCCAGCGGCGAGACCGTCGCCACCGTGACCCTTCCACTCGAACCCGCCCATGAACGCGCTGCTGGTTGACGACGAGCGGCTGGCGCGCCAGGAACTGCGGCGTCTGCTTGCCGATCACGGCGACATCACGATCGTGGGCGAGGCCGTGAATGCAGACGATGCGGTGGCTCAGTTGGAGGATCCGTCGATCGAGCTCGTGTTTCTGGACATACAAATGCCGGGCGGTTCGGGGTTCGATGTCCTCGAGCGGCTCGAGCGCGTCCCGCTGGTCGTGTTCACCACGGCGTTCGACGAGTACGCGGTGCGCGCGTTCGAAGTCAACGCGTTCGACTACCTCATGAAACCCGTGCGGCCCGAGCGCCTGGCCTCGGTGCTGGACAAGGCGCGCGCGACGCTGGTCGCCGGTCGCGAAGGCCGGCCCGAACGGCCGCGCTCGTCGACCGAGCGCGTGTTCCTGCGCGACGGCGAGCGCTGCTGGATTGTGCAGTGGGCCGAGATCGCGCTGTTAGAGGTGGAAGGGAACTACGCGCGTGCCTATTTCGGCAGCAACCGGCCGCTCATCCGGGCATCGCTCAACGCACTCGAAGCCAGGCTCGATCCCGCGCTGTTCTTCCGAGCGAGCCGCCAGCACATCGTGAATCTACGGTTCATCGAGTCCGTCGAGACCGCGGCGGACGACACCTACATCATTCACTTGAAGAACAAGAGCGAGGTGCCGGTGTCGCGACGCCAGTCGCGACAGCTGCGAGAGAGCCTCGGTTTGTGATGCTGTGATCCAGAATGCTGAATTCAGAATGCAGACAGCACACCTTACGCAGCGCACTGCGCAGTGTCTGAATTCTGCATTCTCAATTCTGAATTACGTCTCTTCTTCCGCGGCCGACCTGAAGACCATCTCGCCGGCGTACTGCTGGATGATCGACAGCAGGCCCGTGTAGAGGAAGCCGACCTGGAAGAGCACGAGGAACGGGAGCGTTCCGTAGATGCCGTTGGCGAGGGCGTAGAACACAGTGGCCGTGAAGTAGAGGCCGAGCGCCAGCTCGATCATCGGCTGCACCACGAAGCTCTGACGGTATTTCTTGCTGATCCACTCGTCGGTCCCCGCCTCGATGCGGTACTTCGGCGTGCGCGCGAATTCGCTCTGGCGGTTGAACATCGCCTCGAACACGGCGCGCGTGTTGTTCACCGCGAGCCCGATACCGATCGACATCAGGAACGGCAGGTACTTGACGCGCGTGATCCAGTCGGCGTGCAGCTCGCGCTGGCACACGAGATAGAAGTTTGCGACGGACGCCGTTGCCGCAAAGAAGAGCGGCACGTCGATCAGCAGCATCTCGTACCAGCCCATGTTGTAGCGGATGACCATCGCCGGCGCCATCAGCACCGACAGCACGCACATGAGCGGGTAGTTGAAGTTCGCGGTCAGATGGAAGAACGCCTCGGCCTTCACGCCGAACGGCATCGATGATCGCAGGATGCGCGGCAGCAGCTTGCGGCACGTCTGCACCGACCCCTTGGCCCAGCGATGCTGCTGCGACTTGAACGAGTTCATCTCGACCGGGACTTCGGCGGGCGCAATCAGGTCCGGCAGGAACACGAACCTCCAGCCACGCAGCTGCGCGCGATAGCTGAGATCGAGATCTTCGGTCAGCGTGTCGTGCTGCCAGCCACCTGCATCGACGATCGCCTCGCGACGCCAGATGCCGGCCGTGCCATTGAAGTTGAAGAAGTAGCCCGCGCGATTGCGGCCGCCGTGCTCGAGCACGAAGTGACCATCGAGCAGGATCGCCTGGATCTTCGTGAGCAGCGAGTAGTCCTGATTGATGTGTCCCCAGCGCGCCTGGACCATCGCGATCTGCGGGTCCACGAAGAACGGCACCGTCCGGTTGAGGAAGTCTTCGGTCGGGATGAAGTCCGCATCGAAGATGGCGATGAACCGGCCCTTGGCGACTTTCATGCCGGCCTCGAGCGCGCCCGCCTTGTAGCCGGTGCGATCGGTGCGATGGAGATAGGTGATGTCGATGCCCTTCGCCGCGTTGCGCCGCACCGCCTGCTCGGCCACGCCTCGCGTCTCGTCGGTCGAATCGTCGAGGACCTGGATCTCCAGCAGCTCGCGCGGATACTCCAACTGGCACACGGCGTCGATGAGACGATCCGCTACGTAAATCTCGTTGTAGATCGGAAGCTGAATCGTGACCGGCGGGAGCTTGTCCATCGGTCCCGCGGGGACCGGTTGCTTCCCCTTGTGCTTCATGTACAGGTACACAAGATAGTACCGGTGCCAACCGTAGACAGCGAGAATCACAAGAACGAAGAAATACGTGCCGAGAATCAGCGTTTCGGAAGCAGTCATGCGACAGGTGAGTGCCAGCGGGGCATGAGGATTCTAATTATATTTCCTTTGTTTCTTTTACGCGAGCCATGACCGAATCAGAACTCCGGCGCCTGCTCGACGCGGTCTCGACAGGGTCGACCGACACTGGCATAGCGGTCTCACGCATCCTCGACGCGATGCGCGCGGCGCCGTTCGATGACCTTGGCTTCGCACGCGTCGATCACCATCGACACCTACGGCAGGGTTTCCCCGAAGTCGTGCTCGGTTTAGGGAAGACACCCGCACAGATCGCGACCATCTCCGAACGCATCGTGTCGGCCGGCCACTCGCTGCTTGTCACTCGCACGACACTCGAGGCGTTCGATGCCGTGCGCGACGTTGTGCCGGACGCGGCGTTTCATGGCGAAGCAAGAGCGATCACGCTGGCTCAGGATGAAATTGTCCGCGGTCACGGCACCATCCTTGTCGCGTGCGCCGGCACGTCCGACCTTCCTGTCGCTGAGGAAGCCGTCGTCACCGCGGAGCTCATGGGCAACACGGTAGACCGACTTTACGACGTGGGGGTGGCCGGGCTGCATCGACTCCTCAGCGAGCAGGAGCGACTGCAACGTGCCCGCGTGCTCATCGTCGTGGCCGGCATGGAAGGCGCGCTTCCCAGCGTCGTCGGCGGTCTGGTCCGCGTGCCGGTCATTGCCGTACCAACGAGCGTCGGGTACGGCGCGAGCTTCGGCGGCATTGCGGCGCTGCTCGGCATGCTCAACAGCTGTGCGAGCGGCGTCGCCGTCGTCAACATCGACAACGGGTTTGGCGCCGGATGCGTCGCGAGTCGAATCAACCATTTGTAGATTCGAGTCCAGGCTCCAGAGTCCCGAACCCCGAATCCCGGCTGCGTGGTACACTCATAAGTTCCCGTAAGACCCTCCGAGAATCTCCATGCATGCGGGCGCCCTGAGGGCTCTCGAGTTCGATCGCATTGTCACCGTCGTGGCGGGCCTTGCCGTCACACCCACAGGCGAGGCCAGGCTGGCGGAGTTGACCCCGGCCGTCGATGCCGCGCGCGTGGTCGCGCTCCAGCGCGCAACGTCTGAGGGCACGAGGTTCCTGTCCGATCACCCGGGATTTCCACTGCGTGCACCGTCAGACCTCGACGCCATCCTCGATGCGTTGGCCGTCGATGGCCGCGCGCTCGAAGCGCTCCGGCTGCTGAAGCTCGGCGACTATCTCGAATCGATCGAGCAATCGCGCCAGGCGATCAGGAGGGTGGGCTCGGCGTTTCCGATTCTCAGCCAGCAGGTCGACTCCGTCGCGTCGTTTGCGGGCGAGATCACGGACGTCCGCCGGAAGATCGAGCCCTCGGGGGATGTCGCGGACAACGCGAGCCCAGCGCTCGCGCAGATTCGCGATCGCCTGCGGCGGCAGAAGCAGCGGCTGCGGTCGATGCTCGACTCGTTCCTGCGCGGCCGCGAGACCGCGAAGTACCTCCAGGAGCAGGTTGTCACCGATCGCAACGGCCGGCACGTGCTGATGGTTCGCGCCGAACATCGATCGGCGATTCCGGGCATTGTTCACGGTGGTTCAACGAGCGGCGCGAGCCTGTTCGTCGAGCCACTCGAGACTGTCGAGATCAACAACGAGATCGTCGCGCTCGAAGAACAGGAGATGGAGGAGGTCCAGCGCATCCTGCTCGCATTGACCGACGCCTTCCGATCACGGCCAGAGGAACTCGAGCGCACGGTCGAAGTCGCGACCGCGCTTGACATCATCCAGGCGCGCGCACGCTTCTCGCTGATGACCGGTTCGGTCGAACCGATCATCGCCGCCGATGGAACCCTGGAACTGAAAGGCGCCAGACACCCGCTGCTCATGCCCGCGGTACCGGGTCGGGAGTCATTTGATGAGGACACTCCGCGTGACGAAGATCCGACAGAGCGACTGTCCACAACAAATGACTCCCGACCCCATTTCACAGAGCCCGTACCAGTTGACATCTTCCTCACACCACCAATCCGCGTCCTCTTGATCACGGGTCCGAACACCGGCGGCAAGACGGTCGCGCTCAAGACGGCCGGACTGCTGGCGGCGATGGCGCAATCGGGGCTTCACATTCCTGTCGACACTGGCTCGCGCATCCCGGTCTTCAAGTCGCTCTTTGCCGACATCGGCGACGAGCAATCGATCTCCGCGAGCCTGAGCACATTCTCGGCTCACATCACCAACATCGTGTCGATGGATCGCATGCTCGCGCTGCCTGCGCTCGTGCTCGTCGACGAAATTGGCGCGGGCACGGATCCTGTCGAGGGCGGCGCACTCGGCATCGCCGTCATCGATCACTTCCGCAAGCGCGGCGCGCATCTCATCGCGACGACGCATTACGATTCGCTGAAGTCGTACGCCTCGACGACCGCGGGAGTCGCGAGCGCGGCGTTTGGATTCAGGCCGGAGACGTTCGCACCGACCTACAGGCTGATTTACGGATCACCCGGACGAAGCCTCGCCATCGAAATCGCAGCGCGACTCGGACTGCCGCCAAACGTGATCGCCGCGGCGCGCGAGAACCTGAGCGATCGCGAGAAGCAACTTGCCGAACATCTGGCGCGCGTCGATCAGGATCTTGGCAGGCTCGAAGCCGATCGCCGCACGCTGGCCAAAGAGCGGGCCGCGCTCGTCGAGACCGAGCGAGGGCTCAGATCGCGCGAAGAGTCCGTCCGCGACCGGGAAGAGACCTACAAGCGCCGCCTCAATGCCAAGCTCGACGATCAATTGCGCGAAAGCCGGCGCGAGATCGACACCATCATCGAGGGATTGAAGGCGAAGACGAGCGAATTGTCGGACCAGGCGGCGCGGAGAGCAGCAGCCAGCATCAGCACCGGCGAGGCAGGTTCCGTCCGAGCCGATGCACGAGCCGCGCTCGAGCGTGTCGTGGGCCGTCTCAAGACGGGTAGCGAGCCCGGGCGCGCAAGCGCTCATGCGGCGTCCGCACCTCAGGGACCGATCGAACCAGGCGCGAGAGTCACAGTCGGCGGCCTTGGACTCGAAGGGGTCGTCATCGAGATCCATGGCAAACAGGCCGCGATCGACATGAAAGGCAAACGCCTGCGCGCGCCGCTGAAGGATCTGCGCGCGATCGGCGGGGCTCCTCACGTGGAGAGCACTCCAGCTCGCGTGAAAGTGAACGTCGACCTGCAGCCGCGAGCGGGATCGCTGTCCGAGGTCAACGTGATCGGCTGCACCGTGGACGAGGCGATCGCGCGCGTCGAGAAGTTCCTCGATGAATCCACTGTCAGCGATCAGAACGTCATACGTATCATTCACGGTCATGGCACGGGGCAGCTGCGTCGCGGTCTCGCCGCGTTCCTGAAGGAACACCCGCTCGTCGCGAAGTTCGATCTGGCGCCCAACAATCAAGGTGGGGGTGGTGTCACGGTGGTGGAGTTAAAAGACTGATCTCTGTAATGCAAAATGCAAGAGTCAAAATGCAAACGGTGTCTCCAGCCGCGCCGCTGTCTGCATCTTGAGTTTTGCGTCCTTGAATTTTGCATTTTGAATTTTGCATTTTGAATTACATGGCTTTGTTCCCCCCCACTTTCATCGACGACGTGAAACACCAGGCGGACATCGTCGTGGTGATCCAGGACTACGTGTCGCTGAAGAAGAACGGCGCCAACTACAAAGGGCTGTGTCCCTTCCACGGCGAGAAGACGCCGTCGTTTCAGGTCAACCGTGACAAGGGGTTCTTTCACTGCTTCGGCTGCGGCGCGGGCGGCGACGTCATCAAGTTTCTCCAGCTCCACGAGAAACTTGCGTTCCACGATGCGGTCAAGCAGCTCGCGCAACGCTTCGGCATCACGATTCCGGAAGCGGAACAGAGCGACGAGCAGAGAGCCAGTAGCGCTGAACGGGAAACGCTGCTCAAGGTTCATGACTCCGCGGCCAAATGGTTTCGCGAACAGCTCCTCACGCCGGCAGGCACTCGAATCCGCCGACAGATCACCGACCGCGGCATCAGTGATGAAACCAGCGAGGCGATGGGCCTCGGCTTCGCGCCGCCGTCGCGCACCGCGCTGAAGGAGGCGCTCCTCAAGCAGGGCTACTCGGAAGGACTGCTGATCCGGGCCGGCCTGCTGGTCCAGCGCGAGGAGGGGCCGTCCGTTGATCGCTTCAGGAATCGACTGATGATTCCCATCCGCCGCGACACCGGGTCCGTCATCGCGTTTGGAGGGCGCGCGGTTGATCCCGATCAGCAACCGAAGTACCTGAACTCGCCAGAGACGCCGATCTACACGAAAGGGCGGACGCTCTACGGCCTGGATCTCAGCAAGGCCGGGATACGTCAAAAGGGATTTGGGGTCCTCGTCGAGGGGTACTTCGACTTCGGCCAGGTCTATCAGGCGGGCTTTCCCGCGGTTGCCTCGTGCGGGACGGCGCTGACACCGCAGCAGGTCCAGCAGCTGCACAGGTTTGCGTCGAAGGTCGTATTGAGTTTCGATCCCGATACCGCCGGTCAGGGGGCTGCGGCCAAGTCGTCCGAGCTGTTCGTGGCCGATGGTTTCGACGTCAACGTGGCCGAACTTCCCGCCGGCCTGGACCCGGACACGTTCATCCGAGCACACGGCGCCTCAGGTTACGGTGAACGTTTGAAGCACTCCAAGCCGTATCTGGAGTACCTCCTGGATCGGACAGCCGCCGGCTACAACCTGAACAGCGACGAGGGGAGGGTGAAGTTTCTGGCTGCCATGCTCCCGACCGCCGCCCGAATCCCTGACGCGGCCATGCGCGACCGCTTCGCCGATCGACTGGCGTTCAAGGCCAATATCACGGACGAAGTCGTGCGCGCCAAGATTCGGGAAGCGGCTGTTCAGAAACAGACCACCATCGCCACGAATACGATTCCGAGCTTCGGGCACGTCACCAAGGCCGAAAAAGCGTTGATCTGGTGCCTCATCCACGAGCCTGACACAGCGTTTGCGGCCCTGGCTGGGCTCGAAGCTCGTGACTTTGAGGAGCTCCCCAGCCGATCCGTGCTGGATCTCGCACTGAGTCTGAACGACAATAGGGGATTCTCTCCTTCTGTGCTGCTCGAGCGTCTAAACATGGTGGAAGCTCAGCTCGTGACCGCAATTGCGAGTGAGCCGGAGCCGCCTGCCCTGTCGCTCGGTTCCTGCGTACGTGAGATCCGCCGCGCTCGTCATGAAAGAGCGAGGGCGGATGTGCAACGCAGAATCGCTCAACTGCAGACACAGGGAGCAGCCGCCAATGGCGAGCTCGATGCATTACTCGCGCGCAAAGGTGAATTGGGCCGTCTCATTCAGGCCCTCGTGATATCGGAGGATTGATCTTGTCGATTGAAGAGAAATACGACGAAGTACGCCAGCTGATCACTGTCGGCAAGGAGAAGGGCTACCTGCTCTACGACGAGGTCAACGAGATTCTGCCTTCCGAAATCACCTCGTCAGAGGAACTCGATGACCTCTTCAATGCCTTCGGCGCGGCGGGCATCGAGGTCGTGGACTCCGACAAGGCGTACCGCGGCGACAAGGACTTCGATCGCGACGGGTCGGGTGACGAGCCGGAACTCGATCTCACGCCGGGCGCGCTCGACAAGACCAACGATCCCGTTCGCATGTACCTGCGCGAGATGGGCACCGTTCCGCTGCTCACGCGCGAAGGCGAAGTGGCGATCGCCAAGCGCATCGAGCGCGGCAAGCTCGCGGTCATCAAGTCGATCTCACGTACGCCAACCATCGCCAAGCGCATCCTGATCATGGGCGACCAGCTGCGCGCCGGCGAGCGCACTATTCGCGAACTCGTCATCTTCAGCGATGAAGAGATCACGGATGAAGTGATCCAGGAGCGCGCCGTCGAGGTCCTCGGGCAGATCGAGGCGGTGCGCAAGGCGCGCACCAATTACACGAAGGTGGGCGAAAAGCTCGTCGACGTGCCCAAGAAGGACAAGAAGAAGTATCGCCGCGCGCGCCTGAAGACGCTGCGCGCCTGGGTCGAGGTCTCACGCCGCATCCGCGACATCGAGTTCACCGAGACGGTCAAGCGCCGGCTGGTCGACGAGGTCAAGGAAGCCGTCGACGCCGTCGTCAAGGTTCAGCGCGAAGCCGACCACATCGACCGGGTGCTCAATCCCAAGATCAAGATCAAGGGACCGAAGCTCAAGGAAGAAGAGAAGAAGAACCTGCTGAAGAAGCAGAAGGACTTGCGCCTGCATATCAAGCAGATGGTCGACGATCTCGAGGAGACGCCCGAGCGTCTGCGTCGCACCATCGAGGTCATCCAGCGCGGCGAAGCGCAGGCCGAGCAGGCGAAGAAGGAACTGGTCGAAGCCAACCTCCGATTGGTCGTCTCGATCGCGAAGAAGTACACCAACCGCGGTCTTCAGTTCCTCGACCTCATTCAGGAAGGCAACATCGGCCTCATGAAGGCGGTGGACAAGTTCGAATACCGCCGCGGTTATAAGTTCTCGACCTACGCCACGTGGTGGATCCGCCAGGCCATCACCCGCGCGATCGCGGACCAGGCGCG
This sequence comes from uncultured Acidobacteriota bacterium, assembly GCA_963772955.1. GTDB lineage: Bacteria > Acidobacteriota > Vicinamibacteria > Vicinamibacterales > UBA2999 > Gp6-AA40. The sequence continues at coordinate 34,040 of CAVYZF010000019.1, forward strand.
CACCATCCGCATCCCGGTCCACATGATCGAGACGATCAACAAGCTCATTCGTACGTCGCGCGCGCTCGTGCAGGAGCTCGGCCGCGAACCGACTTCCGAAGAGATCGCCAAGCGGATGGACATCCCGGTCGCGAAGGTTCGCAAGGTCCTCAAGATCGCGCAGGAGCCGATCTCGCTCGAGACGCCGATCGGAGAGGAAGAGGATTCACATCTTGGCGACTTCATCGAGGACCGCAACATCGTGTCGCCCGCTGAAGCCGTCATCAATCTGAACCTCAAGGAACAGACCGAGGCGGTGCTCAAGACGCTGACGCCGCGCGAGGAAAAGGTCATCAAGATGCGCTTCGGCGTCGGCGACGGCAGCGAGCATACGCTCGAAGAAGTCGGCCAGAACTTTGCGGTTACCCGCGAACGCATACGGCAGATCGAGGCCAAAGCACTTCGCAAGCTCCGTCATCCGTCGAGGTCGCGTAAACTCAAGGCCTTCTTGGAAGGAAGGACGTAGGAACCTTGTGCAGGCTCTGGACTCTAGGCTCTTGGCTTCCGGCCCGCCCAGAGCCCAAAGCCAAAAGCCGGTTCTTGCGGGCCCGTAGCTCAGCGGTTAGAGCGGCCGGCTCATAATCGGTTGGTCCCAGGTTCGAATCCTGGCGGGCCCATTCAGTTACTTCGTATGTAATTAATCAAAATGCAAAAGGCAAAATGCAGCATGGAAGCACCGTGACAACGCGAAGCAGAGGGGTGAGCGCTGCGGCGACGAGTACCCGGGTCCGTCAAGACGGTACAGTTTGCATTTTGCATTTCGCATTTCGCATTTCGTGATGCTCCCTGACCTAGAACGCCTCATCCAGCTCCAGCGCCTGGAAACGATCATTATCGAGGCCAGAGCGGCCATCGCGCTGCATCCCCAGAAACTCGCCGCACTCGATGCGCGACTCAACGAAGCCAGGGCCGCCGTCGAATCCGTCAAGGAACAACTCAAGGCCAACAGCGATCGGCGGCGTGAGCTGGAAAAGGACGTCGCTCTTTACCAGGGCCGGCTGACCAAGTTCAAGGACCAACTCTCCGCGGTCAAGACCAATCGCGAGTACACGGCGATGCAGCACGAGATCGCCACTGCGCAGAGCGACCTCGGCACCGTCGAGGAGAAAGTCCTCGAGCGCATGTTGGAGGCGGACGAGATCACCGCAGCCGCAAAGCGCGCCGAAGCCGCCTTGGCCGTACAGATCGAAAGAGATCGAGGCTGAGAAGAAGGCGATCGCTCAGGACCTCGCAACAACCGAAGCGGCACTCACAGAGTCGACCGACGCGCGCGCGGCACTCGTGAAGGCCCTCGAGCCCCGCCTCGTTGCGCTGTTCGAGCAGCTTGCCAGGGTACGCAAGGGTGTCGCGATCTGTGTGGCCACTCGTGATGGCCTGTGCTCCGTGTGCCACGTTCGTCTGCGTCCGCACGTCTTTCAGCAGATCCGCCAGAACGACACCATCGTCCAGTGCGACAGCTGTCAGCGCGTGATGTACTGGGTGCCGCCGCCCCCGCCCGTCGAACATCCCGTCGTCCACGCTTCGCGATGACGCTTCGACCCGCTCAGTGTCATCCCGACCGCGTCGAGGGATGAGCGGAGTCGAAGGGTGAGCTCCAAGTCGGTCACGATCTACACAGACGGAGCCTGCCAGGGAAACCCCGGGCCCGGCGGTTACTGCGCCATCCTCGAGTACGGCGAGCATCGGCGCGAGCTGTCCGGCGGCTTTCGACGGACGACGAACAATCGCATGGAGATGATGGCCGTCATCATGGCCCTCGACGTCCTCAAGGAGCGTTGCCAGGTGACGGTCGTGAGTGATTCCGAGTACGTCGTGAACGGGATCACGAAGGGGTGGGCCAAAGGTTGGCGCGCCAAAGGCTGGCGGCGATCCGCGAAGGTCGTCCCGAACTGGGAGTTGTGGAGTCGGCTGCTCGAGCTCTGCGAGCATCATCGCGTCAGATTCGAGTGGGTCCGGGGTCACGCGGGTCACGTCGAGAACGAACGCTGCGACGAGCTCGCAGTGGCTGCAGCGGCAAGCCCGGACTTACCCGCCGATCTCGGTTACGAGCAACCGCCAGCACCGTCAGCCTGATTTGGCTTTGCCGAGTTGTGCCAGGAACTCGGCAGGGGTTTCCACACGAAGGTCGTAGCGCAACGCCGAGAGAAAGTGCCGACGATTGTCGGTGACGACCACGCGCGCACCCGACGCACGCGCCACATCCGCAATGTGAGAGTCGTAGATACGACCACCCGCGATCGCATCACGCGCTGCGCCGCGAAGCATCGCGAGCCGGTCGGCTGCCGGCAGGTCGTGAACGGCCATCCGCGCGAAGACCTCCTCTTCGAGAAGAGTAACGGCATCCGCGGGGGGAATCCTGAACTCGGGTGGGAGTCGCGTCGCGACTGAGAAGAACTCCAGGCAACAGTGCCAGGCCGTGCCCGGAGAAGGGACCCGCTTCTCGGCTATGGCATGCATCAGCGATTGTGCCGGAGCGCTTTGCGGCCCGAAGTCCACCAGCCCCGCGAGAATGACGCTGGTGTCGAGGAACACGCTCACGGCCATCGGTTCCGCTCTTCTTCGACGAGCGCAGGGATGTCGACCGCGGGACGATCATCCCGGGACACCGTCGGCCGCGCAACCAGCCGTCGACCCACTCTGACCAGGCGAGGCCCGGCGGCAACCCGCTCGATATGGATACCGAACTCGTCTGCGGTGATCTCGATCTCCGATCCGGCTGTCAGACCGGTGCGATCGCGAATTCCCGCCGGGATAACCACTCGGCCTGCCTTGTCAATGGTAGTCCGCATACCACTATCCTACCACTCCGAGTGCGTAGGCCGAATTTGCGCCCGCGATTCGCCCGCACCGTTCCCGGACTTACCGCCGATCTCGGACAGGAACAGCCACCCCTCCACCATCCGCATCGACATCAGGCGTGTTCAACTGATACACATCACGCGCAATCCGTTCTTACGAGGGACGAGACAATGTCGATCGAATCTCACGCTGACTGGGAAGGTCTGAGAGCGGCGGCTCGCGTTGCGCGTCTCACGCTCGACACGCTTGCGAAACAGGTGCGGCCAGGCGTCACGACCGGTGAGTTGGACGAGACGGCGGCACGACTGTTTGCGGCTCACAGCGCTCGTTCCGCACCCGCGTTCACGTACGGGTTCCCGCGCACGGTCCTCATCAGCGTCAACGACGAGATCGTTCACGGAATTCCCGGCGCTCGCCGCATCACGTCTGGTGACATCGTCAAACTCGATGTCACCGTCGAGACTGGTGGGTATATCGCCGATGCCGCGCGAAGCATCGTGGTCAAGCCAGCGTCCGCGACTGCTCACAATCTGGCCATCTGCGCGCGAGCGGCGTTTCACGCCGCGCTGACCGTCGCGCGCGCCGGTGTGCGCGTCAACGAAATCGGCCGGGCCGTCGAGCGCGAAGTCCGTCGCCGTGGCTTCTCAGTGATCACAGGGTTGTCAGGCCACGGCGTCGGGCGCACGATTCACGAAGAGCCATCCGTCCCCAACTACTACGATCCGTTTCAAGCGGACGTACTGACCGAAGGCCTCGTCCTGACGATTGAGCCGATAATCAGCGCCGGGTCGACGCAGGTGGTCGAGGACGATGACGGCTGGACACTGCGCACCCGTGATGGCAGCCTGTCGGCTCACTACGAACACACGCTGGTGATTACGCGCGGTTCGCCAGTTGTTCTGACCGCGGCCTAGCGCGCCCGAATCGCGCCGGCGATCCGGCCCGCCCTCTCCTTTTCCTTGCGATATGAGGTGAGCACGTCGAGGTGCATCGCGGTGCACAGCCCCGAGACGAAGATCTGCTCCTCGGGCACACCCGCGAGAACCAACTGATCGACGTTGGCACGGGCAACGTCGAGTGTGAGACCGGAGCGGACGTGCGAGCCGCGAGCTGGTGGGGGCGAGAGGAACCAGCGATCGATGAGATAGCGCTCATGCCCGGCGGCGGCGAATGCGTCAACGAGTTCGCTGCCGACCTCATAGCAACACGCACCGATGTTCGGCCCGACCGCCACGATGAGATCCTGCGATCGTGTGCCAAATTCGCGGCCCATCGAATCGACAGCCGCGACGGCCACGCGCGCGACCGTGCCGCGCCACCCGGCATGCACAGCAGCCACGACGCCGCGCGCGCGATCTGCCATCAGGAGAGGAACGCAGTCCGCAGCGCGCACCGCAACCGCGACGTCGACCGCATCCGAGACGAGCGCATCAGCTTCAGGGCGAGGGTGAGGCACGGGCGTTCCGCGGCGAAAGACCACGACCTCTCTGCCATGCACCTGGTTGACCATCGCCACGTCGTGCGCGCCGATGGCCTGGGCGAGATCACGCACGTGGTCGGCGGACGACAACTCCAGTTGCCTCGTCGTAAACAGATGCGGCGCGACTGCGGCAAGCGGACGACAGCGGAGCGCCGCGCCCCAGGACTCATCGGTCCACTCGAAACCGTCAGAGACCTGCGGCAGGCTCGTGTAGGATCGAACTGACACCATGACCATTATAGGAACCGGGCTCGATGCCACGGAGATCGATCGCATCGAGGAGGCGATCAAGCGCTACGGTGACCGCTTCATCCGGCGGGTGTTCACGGAAGGCGAAATCGCGTACTGCCAGCGCAAGAAGGACTTCGGCCCCTCGTTTGCGGCGCGCTTTGCCGCGAAGGAAGCGGCGATGAAGGCGCTCGGCACCGGACAGTCTCAAGGCGTCTTCTGGACCGGCATCGAGGTCGTCCGCCGTGGCGGGCCGCCGATGCTGCAGTTCCACGGTGGCGCCGCCAACCGATTTGAAAAGATCGGTGGGACGAAGTCGCTGCTCACGCTCACCCATTCAAAGGAACTCGCGATCGCTCACGTGATGCTGCTGCAGGACTGACCCTTCGACAACTGCAGTCAACACCTTCTTCCCGCGCGCCACGCGCCCGCATCTCACCTCGTCGTAACCCTTCCCCGCTCTGCAGATTGCATCGACGCGCCTCCATCGGGAGCGCGGCCTGACGTTTGCCGTTCTCCTCACTGCCAGCGCACCGCTCTCGCACGTCTCGTGCGAAAGCCGCCACAGACGGAGGAACGCCGTGGTCGTACGAATCACGCCAAATGACAAGAACAACCCGCCCGGCAAGCTTGCCGACGCGGAGGTCCATTTCACCGAAGGCGCGCTCGAAGGGATGAAGTTGATCGGGTTCGCGGTCTGGGAGCGGCGAACCGGCGGCGGACGCAACGTCACGTTTCCCGCGCGTCAGTACTCGGTCAACGGCGAGCGCCGGACGTTCGCGTTGCTTCGACCGACCAATGGCGACGCGACAAAGCAGGACCGCATACGGGAGATGGTCCTTCAGGCGTACGCCGCCTTCGCGGAAGGCGCTCACAGCGAATCGTAGAGAACCGGGACTGGGGATCCGGGATCCGGGACCCGGGGTCTGGGGACCGGAGACGGGACCGACTAGTTCTCGTGCAACACCGCGAGGAGCCGCGCGTTCTCCTTCTGCCGTTTCGGCGGAAGTGTCCACTCGGCTTTCATCGCCTTGTCGGCTTCGGCACGGAAGAAGCTGTCTTTCATGCCGCCGTCGATGATGTCCCACGGCAACACACTGTCTCGGGACCGGTCGCGGAAGACGTAGAAGTCGGCATCGATGCCGGCTTCCTTCACGGCGGCGCGCCAGTTGCCGCCATTGCGTTCGGCCGCTTCGATCGCAGGAGCCACGCGCCGATCTCCGAGAGAGAGCAGCGCCTGGTAGAACGAATGTCGCTCGGACTTGATGTTGAAGTAGACGTTGTCGATGCCGGCCATCAGGTTGTGCATCCGCCTGATCTTCCGTTCGATCGACACATCGTCTTCCATCGGCAGCCACTGATACGCCGTCCCAGGCTTGGGCACGAGCGGATTGACGCTGCCCACTATGCGACCGACCTGCCCGCGCGGACGGGCATGCGTGAGCATGATGTCGCGCAGCTGCATCGTCAGGTCGCGAATGGCAACCAGGTCCTCGTCGAGCTCGGTCGGGATCCCGATCATGAAATACAGCTTCAGGTTGTCGAAGCCGGTCGAGAAGATCAGGTCCGCCGCCGCCAGGATCTCGTCGTTGGTCATCGTCTTGTTGATCACACGACGAAGCCGATCGGATCCCGTCTCGGGCGCGATCGTAATGGTCCGCTCGCCGCTTGCGCGCAGCAGGCGCAGGATCGTCGGCGTCAGGTCGTCCAGCCGCAGCGATGCCGGGCTGATGCTGTAGCCCATCTCGACGAGGCTGGTCAGGATCTCTTCGATGTCGGGGTGATCGCACAACGCGATCGAAACGAGACCGACCCGATTCGAATGGGACTTCGCCTGTCTCGCAAGCCCGAGGATGCGGTCCTTGGGAAATGCGCGGACGGGAAGGTAGTTGTAACCCGCCCAGCAGAAGCGACAGAGATTCGCGCACCCGCGCACGATCTCGATCAGGAACCTCGAGCCGAACTCTGTTTCGGGGGTAAAGATCTTTGTGGCGGGCGGCTCCGCGGCGTCGGCGGTGCGAAGCGCCGCCTTCTTCACGATCGCAGGGGCCGTCGTCCCTTCCTTGACGACAAAACGCTCGATCGTGCCGTTGTCCGCGTACTTCACATCGTAGAAGGAGGGGACGTAGAAGCCGCGTTCAGCGACGAGTCGCCGCAACAGATCCTGTCGGTCGCTCGCTTCGCGAAACGCCTTCACGAGTGGCGGAATGAGCACCTCGCCTTCGCCGGCCGCAATGATGTCGGCAAACGGCGCGAGCGGCTCGGGGTTCACGAACGTCACGGCCCCGCCAATCATCACGATGGGATCGTGCGCCGTGCGATCCGCCGCTCGCAGCGGAATGCCGGCCAGGCGCAGCATCGTGAGCACGTTCGTGTAGTCCCACTCGAACGAGACCGACAAGGCGAAGATGTCGAAGTCGCGCACGAGGGTCTGGGACTCGAGCGTCACCAGTGCTGCCCTCGACGCACGCAATTCCTCGAGCTCTGTCTTGGGCGGCAGGAACGTCCGCTCACAGACGATGCCCTCTTCGGCGTTGAAGAGCGAGTACACCGTCTGGAACCCAAGGTTGGACATCCCGACGAAGTAGGTGTTCGGGAAGGCAAGTGCGACGCGCAGTCGGCCGCCGTGCGGCTTCTGCACGTACCCGACCTCCTTGGCCAGGAGGTCGCGGGCGCGTTCGCGCTGCGACCACCGGCGCGTGTCTTTCGCGCGGTGGGGTGGAGAGGATTGCGGCATGCCGTGTCGGGACACTGCACGTCGGGACACTGAGCCCGACGTCGAGCGATCACTCACGCGAGAGCTGCGGCTCAGCCGCCGACGCTCCCGCCTTCCGTGGGTCTACTCAGTGTACCACCGGCCGCCGACTGCCTTACGCGCACCTCGCCGTCTCGACCACTTCGATGCGTGGCAGAGGAGTCCAGTCGTCCCCGGTCAAGACGGCCCGCCCGCGAAGCGGGCAAAACCCATAGCGCAGACTAGCGAGGCGGTCTGAAGCAGCGCCTCGCTACGTCTGTCGTCGCAGGAAGGCCGGCACGTCGAGAGGCGAGCTCGCCTCGAACACGTTCTCGCCCGCCGACACTCCCGGTGCGCTCGTGCCGAGACTCGAGAGCGACAGTTCCACGAGCGGACGGCGGCTCACGCCCACGGTTGGAGGCGCGCCCGATTGAAGGGTCATGTCACTCATGCTCGCCCCGCTGCGTGGCCTCGCACCGCCGGCTGCCGCCACCTGCTGCGGCACTTCGGCCGGCTGGTTCAGGTGAGCTGAGTAGACATTCAGATCCACTGGCGTGACTGGAGCCGCCTGCGGCGCCTGCCGTGCGACAACCTTGCGATCGAAGCCGGTCGCGATCACGGTGATCTTCACCTTCCCGACGAGCTGCGGATCGACGACCGCGCCGAAGATGATGTTCGCGTCCTCGTGCGCCGCCTCTTGAATCACGCACGACGCTTCGTTCACTTCGACCAGAGACAGATCGGGCCCACCGGTCACATTGATGATGACGCCCCGTGCACCGTGAACGGAGCTGTCCTCGAGCAGCGGGCTCGAAATCGCGCGCTGCGCCGCTTGCATTGCCCGGCCGTCGCCTTCTGACGTCCCCGTGCCCATCATCGCGACGCCCATGCCGGACATGATCGTCTTCACGTCAGCGAAGTCGAGATTGATCAGACCTGGCACCAGAATCAGGTCCGAGATGCCCTGAATCGCCTGGCGAAGGACATCGTCGGCCAGCGTGAACGCGTCGGTCAGTGGTGTCTTGCGATCGATGATCGAGAGCAGCCGCTCGTTCGGGATGGTGATGACCGTATCGACGCACTCGCGCAGAGCCTCGAGCCCGGCTTCGGCCTGCATCAGGCGCTTCTTGCCCTCGAAGCGGAACGGCTTGGTCACGACGGCGATCGTGAGCGCGCCCAGCTCGCTCGCAAGGCTGGCGATCACCGGCGCCGCGCCCGTCCCGGTCCCGCCGCCGAGTCCGGTCGTCACGAAGATCATGTCGGCGCCCGAGAGCTGCTGAATGATCGCGTCCGTGTCTTCGAGAGCGGCGTTGCGTCCGATGTTCGGGTCGGCGCCAGCACCCAATCCTTTGGTCAGCTTGCGGCCGATCTGGATCTTCACGTTTGCATTGTTGTGGTCGAGCGCCTGCACGTCGGTGTTGGCCACGATGAACTCGACGCCGCCGAGGCCGACTTCCACCATGCGGTCGACGGCGTTGCTTCCGCCGCCGCCCACGCCGACGACTTTGATTTTGGCGCCGTTCCGATGCTCCGGCGCCAACGTCAGTCGGAGCGTATCTGCGTCGCGATTCTCGGGGCCTTTGCGCCCGTTTTGATCTTTCATGTCAGACCTCCCGAAGTTCGAACGTCCCATCTAGAAGAATTCTTTGAATATCGACCTGAGCTGCGACACGACGCGGCTGAAAGCGCCGCCGGTGCCCCGTGGTTCTGTGACTCGATTCCGATGCGCGTAGAGCGCGACACCAACCGGTGTGGCAAAGACCGGGCTGCCGATGTGATCAGCGAGACCGCCAACGCCGATCGGGATCCCTCGCCGAATCGGCAGATCGAAGATCTGCTCGGCGATCTCTGGCATGCCCTCGAGGATTGCGCCGCCACCGGTCAGCACGATTCCCGAGTTGAGCGACTTCTCGTAGCCGGCACGCCTGATCTCGTCCCACACGAGATGAAAGATCTCTTCGGCGCGCGGCTGCAGAATCTCCGAGAGAATCCGCCGGGCCATGAGACGCGGCTTGCGGCCGCCAACGCTCGCCACCTCGATGGTGGCGTCTTCGTCAACCATCGATGAGAGCGCGCACCCCGACTTGCGTTTCACCTTCTCCGCGTCGGGTATCGGCGTGCGAAGCCCCACGGCGATGTCGCTCGTGAAGTGATCGCCACCGACGGCAACGACCGCCGTGTGCCAGAGGTGCCCTCTCTCGTAGATGGCAAGGTCGACGGTGCCGCCACCGATGTCGACGAGTGCGACTCCGAGCTCTTTTTCATCCGGCGTCAGCACGGCCTCCGCAGCCGCGAGTTGCTCGATCACCGTGTCCACCACCTGGACGCCCGCGCGATTGACGCAGGACACGATGTTCTGCGACGACGACGCAGCACCGGTGACGACATGCACGTTGACCTCGAGCCGGGCACCGGTCATCCCTTCCGGCGCACCGATGCCGTCCTGCTCGTCGACGACGAAGTCCTGCGGGAGCACGTGAAGGATCTCGCGCCCGGTCGGCAACGCCACGGCCTTCGCGGCATCGATCGCCCGCCTCACATCGTCGCGAGTGATTTCACGATTCTTGCCGGCCACAGCGACGACACCACGGCTGTTGAATCCTTTGATGTGTGGACCCGACAGCGCGAGGTGCACCAGGTCGATCTCGATCCCGGCCATCAGCTCGGCTTCTTCGATTGCCTTCTTGATCGATTCGACTGCAGCCTCGAGATTGACGACGACACCACGCTTGATGCCGCGAGACTCAGAGACGCCGATGCCGACAACATTGAGGCTGGCGTCTTCGAGGCTTTCGCCGACGACGCAGGCCACCGTCGATGTGCCGACGTCGAGCCCTACTATGTACTGCTCTCTCCGAGCCACCTGATCTCCTTCCGCTCCTAGCGGCCGCGCCGTGCCGGCGTTCGCGTGCTACTGCTTCCCTGTGGTCTCACGTACACGCGCTCATCGAAGCGCAAATCGACGTAGTCGATGTCCGGTACACGCTCGCGAAGCGCGGGCAAGAGGTCGAGATACGCCTGCAACCGCTCCGTGAAGTGCTCGTCGCCAACGCGCAGCAACGCCGTGTCTCCCTTGAGCAGGACAATGGCGTTGTGAGAGTCGGTGACGTCGATCTGTGAGACCCGCCCGGCGAGCGTGGGGCGACTCGCGAGCTCGCTCATGAGGCGGCCGGCCAAGGCAGCGCGGGCCTCGTCTGCCGACTGCGCCCCTTCGCCCTTCGTGGACAATCCGTCGACGATCGGCAGATCGAGATCGGAGTAGTTGGGACCGAACTCGTCGATCACCGTACCAGTCTTGTCGATCAGATACAGCGTGCCTTTGATGCGTCCAATGCCGATCGGCTGACGTTCTTCGATCACCACGGCCAGCGTGCCTGGAAACATCCTGCGGATCGATGCATCAGCCACCCACGGCGACATGAGCAGCCGCTGCCGCCAGCTCTCGAGATCGGTCAGCACGATGCTCGTGCCCGACAGCCCGTCGAGCAACCCGAGCACTTCGCCACGCGACATCCGCTGATTGCCCTGCACCGTGATGCGCATCACCGTCAGCGCGTCCGAGGCCAACACGAAACCGATCGTGTGGTAGAGCGCAACAGCCACGACGAGGGATGCACCGCCAACGCGGGCGACAGTCCGCCATGAGGGCTTCCACCATTGGCGCCGGCGCGCCGGGCTGACGCGAGAGCGACGGAATCGCTTGTCCGCCGGAGCCGCAACCGGTGTCATGACGCCGCTCCCCGCACATCGAGCGCCTTCAACAGCCGCTTCGGCAGCGTGCCGATCGAACCGGCACCGAGCGTGACCACCGCATCGCCCGGCCGCACGATCCGCTGCAGCGTCGACACCACGTCGTCGAGCGTTCGCGCGACGTGTACTGGACGTCCGGATCCCTTTCGAATCGACTCCGCCAGGCGATCGACGGTCACGCCTGGAATCGGTTCTTCGCCCGCCGCGTAGATGTCCGCCAGCACGATCTCGTCGGCGTCACGCAGCGCCGGACCGAAGGCGTCCAACAGATGCGCCGTCCGGGAGTGCCGGTGCGGCTGAAACGCGATCACGAGCCGCCGGTCGAGCGTGGCGCGCGCCGCTGCCATCACGGCCGCGATCTCGGTCGGGTGGTGACCGTAGTCATCGATCACGACGACACCGTTGACTTCGCCGTGACGCTCGAAGCGGCGCTCGGCGCCATGGAAGCTCGCGAGCGCAGAAGCAACGCGGTCAAAGTCGAGGCCGACACCCTCGCCGACGGCAACCGCGGCCAGTGCGTTCTGCAGGTTGTGGCGCCCCGGCACCGACAGCTCCATGCGACCGAGGGTCTCGATGCCGTTCGCTCCACGGCGATGCACGACGCAGCGCCCTCCGAAGGGCCCGAGTTCGACGTCGGTGGCAATCACGTGCGCCTCGGCATGATCGAGTCCATAGGTGAGCAGGCGGCGCGTCACGCGCGGGAAGATCGCGCGCAGGTTCGCGTCGTCGGCGCAGGCGACGGTTGCGCCGTAGAACGGCACCTTGTTCACGAACTCGACGAAGGCATCCTGCAAGGACGCCAGACTTCCGTAACTCTCCATGTGCTCGTCGTCGATGTTGGTCACGACCGCCATCGACGGCCACAACATGAGAAACGACCGGTCGCTCTCGTCGGCTTCGGCCACCAGGTAGTCCCCGCGTCCGAGACGGGCATTGCTGCCGAACGCGCTGAGCCGGCCGCCGATGACCGCCGTCGGATCCAGTCCCGCGCGTTCGAGCACGAGCGCGATCATCGAGGTCGTCGTCGTCTTTCCATGCGAACCTGCGACGGCGATCGAGAAGCGCAGGCGCATCAACTCGGCCAGCATCTCGGCTCTCGGGATCACTGGAATGTTGCGCGCGCGCGCTTCGACAATCTCCGGGTTGGTCGCCCGGATCGCAGACGAAAAGACAACGACGTCTGCGTTGCCGACCTGCTCCGCTCTGTGCCCTTCGAACACCATCACGCCAAATGACTGCTCCAACCGTGTCGTGACATCCGAGCGCCGCGCATCCGATCCGCTGACCGTGTATCCGAGATTGGCCAGCAGTTCCGCGATTCCGCTCATCCCGATGCCGCCGATCCCGACGAAATGAATTCGACGGGTTCGGCCGAGCATCACTTCGCCATCTCCACCACTTTGTCGATGATCGCGCGTGCCGCGTCCGGCTTCGCGAGACGAGCCGCGGCCTCTCCCATACGCCGCCGCTCTGCTGCGTTGTGAACGAGCGACAAGATCTCGCGCGCCAGCCGCTCCCCTGTCAGTTCCCCCTGGGCGACCATCGTTGCGGCGCCGCTCCTCGCGAGGACCTCCGCGTTCTTGCGCTGGTGATCGTCGGTCGCACCGGGAAACGGAATCAGGATCGAGGGACGCGCCGACGCCGTCAGCTCCGCCAGCGTCGTTGCACCCGATCGACAGACGACGAGGTCTGCCGCCTTCATCTCCCGATCCATCGCGAACAGGAACGGCTCGACGCGCGCTTCGATCCCGGCGCGCCGGTATCCGTCGCGGACCATCTCCAGATCCCGTTCTCCCGACTGGTGCGTGATGGCCACTGCAGGTGCAGCGGCAGCCAGCTTCGGCGCTGCCTCCACCATGGCCACGTTGATCGCGTGCGCGCCCTGAGAGCCGCCAAAGACTAGAACCCGAGCCGCTCCGTGCGGCGAACTGTGTGCTCCATACGCCTCCTCACGAAAGAACTCCGGCCTGACTGGATTGCCCGCGACGAATGCCTTCGCGCCGAACACCTCGAGACTCTCTTCGTAGGTCACTGCCGCCGCGCTCACCAGCGATGCGAGCAGACGGTTCGTGAGCCCTGGCACCGCGTTCTGCTCCATGAGCAACGTCGGAATCCGTCGCAGCGCGGCGAGCCCGACGACAGGGCCGGAGCTGTATCCACCCACGCCGATCACGACCGATGGGCGTCGACGGGAGAGCACGCTCCAAGCGTCGACGGCGCTCGCCGGCAGCAACGCGAGCCCGCGCAGGAGCGATGGCAGCGACTTGCCCTTGAGGCCTGCGCTGCGAATCACGTCCAGCGTGAAGCCTTCGCGCGGCACGACGCGCGACTCGATTCCGGCGGCGGTGCCGACAAACGTCACCTGCGCGTCCGGAATGCGCGCGAGAAGCGCCCTGGCCACCGCAATGCCCGGATACAGATGCCCTCCTGTCCCACCACCTGCGATCAACACAGACAGCGCCACTCATTCCTCGTGCTGCGACACGTTCAACAAGATGCCCATCGCCAGGAGGCTGATCATCAGCGACGATCCGCCCGAGCTGACGAGCGGCAGTGGGATTCCCTTCGTCGGAAGCAGTCCCAGCACAACGCTGATGTTCACCAGCGCCTGGACCGCGATCATCGCGGTCAGCCCGAGCGCGAGATACGAGCCGAACGCGTCTTGTGCGCGCATCGCGACGCGCACGCCGCGCCAGGCGATGATGCAGAAGCAGATGAGAACGGTCGTCGCGCCGATGAGACCCAGCTCTTCGCCGATCACCGCGTAGATGAAGTCAGTGTGCGGCTCGGGAAGGAAGAACAGCTTCTGCACGCCACCCATCAACCCGCGACCGAACACGCCGCCCGTGCCGACGGCGATGAGCGACTGCATCACCTGGAATCCGTCGCCGAGCGGATCGGCTTCAGGATTCAGGAAGGCAAGCAGCCTTCGCAGTCGATAGGGAGAGCTCGTGATCAGAAAGTAGAGGACAGGTGCTGCCGCGAGCACCGTCCCAACCAGGTACCGGTAGTTCAACCCGGCAGCAAAGATCATCGTGGCGACGGCCATCAGCAGCGAAATCGCGGTGCCGAGATCCGGCTCGAGGAGAATCAGACCCGCCATGGCACCAACGACGATCGCAATCGGCAGCAGCGAATAGGAGACCTCGTCGATGCGATGCATGCGACGCTCGAGCGTGAGCGCCGTGAAGAGGATCGCGGCGATCTTGGCGATCTCGGAAGGCTGAATTCCCAGACCCCCGACGTTGAACCAGCGGCGCGCGCCGTTGACCGGTGCGCTGAAGAGCACGAGGACGAGCATCACGCAGACAACGCCCGTGAGCGACCAGATGAAGGCCTCGTTCCGGTACGTGCGGTAGTCGATTCGCATCGACACGGCCAGCGCGACCAGGCCGAGCACCGTCCACATCGCCTGGCGCGTGAGGAACATGTACGCCTGGCCGTAACGGTCGAGCGCCAGCGCGGCTGAGGCGCTGTACACCATCACCACGCTGACGCAGACGAGCAGCACAGCCGCGGTGAAGAGAATTCGGTCCGACTTGAGCTTTCTTGCCATTCATCTCCTATGGGGTCAGACCCTTCACATGTGAAAACACGTGAAGGGTCTGACCCCATACAGCGGCTCCGCGTAACGACCGAAATACCTGCGGGCCCAAAGTCAGGACCCGCCTCACGGGATAACGTGGGCCGGTCTTGGCTTGTTTTCAGACCCGGCGTTGCCGAGATCGGCTAAGATTCCGATCCCTGTTCGAACGCATAAGCGGTCAGCAGTCATCAGTCGGCGCGTGGGGTGAGACACCCACCTCGCAGACCGGGGTAGCCTGCGTTCCCAGCGGTAAGCTCCTACCCGCGCCGGCCGACTGACGACTGCTCACTGCTCCCACCTTCGCTGCTGTGCAACGTCGGTGGGCACGCACACCTCACGAGCGTTCCTGTAACCGCGCAACCTCCTCCTTGAAGACCCGTCCCCGTTCGGCGTAGTCACGAAACCAATCGAAGCTCGCGCACGCTGGTGCGAGCAGCACGACGCCGTCGGGGCGCGCAGCCTCGAACCCGCGCTCAACGGCTTCTCTCATCGATCCGGCATCAATGACCGGCAGCAGATCCGCGAGCGCCTCCCGCACCAGCGACGCGGCCTCTCCCATCGCCACCACAGCTCGACCCCGGGATGCGAGGGCATCGCGTAAATCCCGGAAGTCGCCACCCTTGAAGTGACCGCCGACGAGAGCCACGACTCCACCGGGGAAGCTCTCGATCGATCGGCGGGCGGCCTCGACATTGGTCGCCTTCGAGTCGTTGACGAAGGTGACGTCGCCGATGCGACCTGATGGCTCCATCACGTGCGCGAGCCCGTGGAAACCCTTCAGCGAAGCCAGCATCGCGTGCCGGCTGACGCCGGCGACCGACGCGGTCGCGACTGCGGCGACAACGTTCCCCAACATGTGCCTGCCGGTCAGCTCCACTGCCGACACGGGAACCAGGCGCTCAGTCGACGTGGCAGTACGGCGGACGATCCACTCGTCCTCGATCGAGAATCCGTCGCTGGTCGATCCGAGCGGAGAGAAGCCGACTCGCGTGCTCGCAATGCCCTCGCTGTGAGCCATCACGATCGGATCGTCGAGATTCACGACCGCCCAATCCGCGGCCTGCTGATTGGCGAAGATGCGTGCCTTGGCGTCGGCGTATGCCTCGAAGCTCGGATGGCGATCGAGGTGGTCGTCAGCGAGGTTGAGCCAGAGCGCAATCCACGGCCGGAACGTTGTCGTCGTCTCGAGCTGAAAGCTGCTCACCTCGACGGCGTGGATCGTCTCGGGCGTCGAGTCGTCGACCTGCGACGACAAAGGCACGCCGATGTTGCCACCCACCAGCACCCGCTTGCCGTCCGCCGCGATCATTCGTCCAAGCAGCGTCGTCGTCGTGGACTTCCCTTTCGTTCCCGTCACCGCGATTACGCGGCCGCGCAGCCAGCGCGACGCGAGCTCCACTTCTCCGATGACTTCCACTCCGCGCGCACGCGCGGCAACCAGGCCTGGCTCCTCGGGCGGCACGCCAGGACTCGTGACCACGAGATCGGCAGACTCGAACGTCGCGACGCCGTGGCCACCGAGCTCCAGCTCGATGCCCGCACGCCGCAGCGCAGACGCCTGCTCGAAGTCCTCGCGCCGTTCGGTCATCAACACGCGCGCACCCCGCCGTTGAAGCAGTTCCGCCGCGGCAATGCCGCTGCGCGCTGCCCCGACGACCACCACTCGCCGCCCGCGAACCGAAAACTCGTCACCTGCCACACCATCACCGCAACTTCAACGTGGTGAGGCTGAAGAGCGCAAAGATCACGGCGACGATCAGGAATCGCGTGATGACCTTGGGTTCGCTCCAGCCAAGGAGCTCGAAATGATGGTGAAGCGGCGCCATCTTGAAGACGCGCTTCCCGGTGAGCTTGAACGAGGCGACCTGGATGATGACGGAGAGCCCTTCGAGCACGAAGACTCCGCCAACGATCGGAAGCAATAACTCCTGCTTGATCAGAATCGCGACGGTGCCGATGGCGCCTCCGAGCGCCAGCGACCCGACATCGCCCATGAAGATCTCGGCCGGGTACGAGTTGTACCAAAGGAATCCGAGACTCGCGCCCACCAGCGCGCCGCAGAAGATCGTCAGCTCGCCCGCTGGTGGGAACCGCACCAGCAACAGGTAGTCGGCAAGAACCGCATGTCCCGTGACGTACGCGAGCGCGGTATACGACGCCGCGGCAACACCGAATGTGCTGATCGCCAGTCCATCCAGACCGTCGGTCAGGTTGACGCCGTTGCTCGCGCACACGAGCACGAGAACCGCGAACAGGACGTAGAAGACGCCGAGGTCGGGAATGAGATTCTTGAAGAAGGGAAAGATGAGCCGCGTGCTGTACAGCGGTGGATTCGTCTGCGCGAGATAGAGCACCGCCAGCCCGACGCCCAGCCCGACGACGATCTGACCCGCCATCTTGTAACGGGGAATCAACCCGTGATGCGAGCGCCGCGTGATCTTGAGGTAGTCGTCGGCAAATCCCACCGCGCCGAAGCCGACGGTCGCCATCGTGGCAATCCAGACGTACGGGTTCGCCAAGTCGGCCCACAGCAGCGTCGGCACGACAGCGGCCGTCACAATCAACAGGCCGCCCATCGTCGGTGTGCCAGCCTTGGCGCGATGCGACTGCGGTCCTTCCTGGCGGATGATCTGACCGATCTGGAAGTCGCGCAGCGTCCGGATCAGCCATGGACCGAACAGGATGCTGATCGCCAGTGCCGTGAGGCTGGCCGCCGCCGTCCGGAACGTGATGTATCGCGTCACGTTCAGCGCGCCCAGAACGGGAGCGAAGTTGGCGAGCGGCGGCAACAGGTAGTAGAGCATCAGCCAAGTTCCGCCGCGAGTCTGTCGGCGACGACGTCAGTCCGGGTGCCGCGCGAGCCTTTCACGAGAACGAGATCTCCGGCTTCGAGCGCGGCGACCACCACCGGTGCGGCCTGCGCGCTCGTCTCGAAGTGCACAACTGCCGACGACGGCATGCCTGCCGCAATCGCGGCATCGGCGAGCGCGCGCGCCGGAGGACCGCCGACGACGAAGAGGCGGCTGAGACCCGCGGCGGCCGCCGCACGACCGCAGGCTTCGTGCAGCGCGATCGAGTGATCGCCGAGTTCCAGCATCTCTCCGAGCACGGCGATCGCTCGCGTGTCGCGCGCTTCGTGCGCAACGACTTCGAGCGCTCGGCGCAGTGCTGACGGGCTCGAGTTGTAGGAGTCGTCGATCAGCGTGATGTTGCGGCGCAACAATCGGACGGCCCCCCGGCGATCGGCCGGCTGAAGTCGCGCTATCTCGTTCGCGATCTCGTCGAGATGGATGCCGCACTCGAGCGCAACCGCGGTCGCGGCGAGCACGTTCATCAGGTTGCCCCGTCCTAGTAGTGCCGTCTCGATGGTTCTGTCGCCCGCGGCCGTCTCGATATCGGCGCTCATGCCACGAATGCCGCGGTCGCGGATGTCGCGGGTACGGACGGTGGCTCCGCCGGCCTCGCCAAACGTCAGCACCTTGCCCGGGAATCCTGCCGCCCTCGACATCACACGCGCATCGTCGGCATTGCAGACCAGTACGGTGCCGGCGCTCGCACGCTCGAGGATCTCGCCCTTGGCATCGGCGATCGCGTCGGCGGACGCGAAGAAGCCGAGATGCGCATCACCCACGTTGGTCCACACCCGCACGTCTGGTTCCGCGATCTCGACGAGCCTGCTGATCTCGCCCGCGTGATTCATTCCCAGTTCCATCACGGCGACGTCAGGCGCAGTTCTCAACTGCATCAACGAGAGCGGCAGGCCAATGTGGTTGTTCAAGTTCCCCTTGTTCTTCACGACCACGAACCTCGTGGCCAGGAGCGCCGCGATGGCCTCCTTCGTCGTCGTCTTCCCCGCGCTTCCGGTGATCGCGATGACCTTCGTCGCGACCGCGGTGCGCACCGCATGGGCCAGACGCTGAAGTGCCGCGAGCGTGTCGGGCACTTCGATCGTTCTGGCGTCTCCCTCTACCCGGCCACGCTCGACGATGGCGCCCGCCGCACCGCGTGCCAGGACGTCCGCGACGAACGCATGACCGTCGAATCGTGGTCCGCGAAGCGCCACGAATAGATCACCCGGTTGCAGCGTCCGGCTGTCGGTGACGACGTCACCAACGGCGCGACCGCTGTCTGCCGGTCGCGTGATGCCCACAGCAGCGGCGACCCACTCGAGCGTCAGGTTCAGCGTCGTCACCCTGCCCGCGATTTCAGCCGTCGCGATGCCAATGCCTCCCTCGCCACCTCGACGTCGTCGAATGAAAACGTCTGACCACCGATCTCCTGGTACTTCTCGTGACCTTTACCCGCGATCAGCACCACGTCACCGGCCGCGGCTATTCCGACCGCGTGCACGATGGCATCGCGGCGATCGGGCCGAATCAACACTTCGGCTCCACTTTGTCGAACCTCGGCATCCGTTCCGCGCTTGACCTCGTCGATGATGCGATTCGGATCCTCGCTGCGCGGGTTGTCCGACGTGATCACCACGACATCGCTGAGGCGTGCGGCCACCATCCCCATGAGCGGGCGCTTCGTCTTGTCGCGATCACCGCCCGCACCGAAGACCGTGATGAGCCGCCGCACCGCGACCGGCCGCGCGGTCTCCAGCAGATTGCGGAGGGCGTCGTCGGTGTGGGCGTAGTCGACGACGACGGTGAGGTCGTCGGCCGGACTCGACGCGAGCTCGAATCGACCGGGCACGCCCGCAAGCTGTTCGAGTCCCTGTTCGATGGCGGCGGTGGGCACGTCGAGCGCGCTCGTCGCAGCGACGGCCGCGAGGATGTTGTAGACGTTCGGCTTTCCCACCAGTCTCGAGCGCACCCGAATCGCACCTCTGGGCGAGCGAATCTCGAACTGCAGCCCAGCGAGCGAATAGGAGAGCGACCCGGGCGTCACCATCGCCGACTTGTTCAGTCCGTAGGTCAGCGGACGCTTGACGATCTCGACGAGCGATGCGCCGCGCGGATCGTCGATGTTGACGACCGCCGGCGCGTCGTCGGGCAACGTTTCGAAAAGGCGACGCTTCGCCGCAAAGTAATCGTCCATCCCGGCGTGAAAATCGAGATGGTCGCGCGTGAGATTCGTGAAGATGCCGGCCGCGAATCGAATGCCGTCGACTCGCTTGAGGGCCAGCGCGTGCGACGAGACCTCCATCACGCACGCGCCACACCCTGAAGCCACCATCTCGCGCATGTACGACTGCACGTCCGGAGCCTCGGGCGTGGTGCGTGTCGCCTCGAAGTCGCGATTGCCGGTCCGATAGAGCACGGTGCCCATCAATCCGCACTTGATTCCCGCGGCCTCGAGGATCGCGCTCACGAGATAGCCGGTCGTGGTCTTGCCGTTCGTGCCCGTGATGCCGACCACGCGCATCTGGTGGCTCGGGTGACCGTTGAACTCTGCTGCCAGATGCGCAAGCGCCAGGCGGGCATCGGCAACCGTGATCCATGGCACGTTGACGTTCGCCGCCGCGCTCTCGGACACGATGGCTGCTGCGCCGGCAGCGCTCGCCTGCTGCGCAAACGCGACACCGTCCATCTTCAGGCCGCGAAGTGCCACGAACACCGAGCCCGGAGTCACGCGCCGCGAGTCGAGCGTGACGCCGGTGCATGTCTGCTGCAGCAATGTCTGACCAGCTGCCAGCGCGCGCTCATCGAACGCGACACTTCGTCTCAGCGCGCGAAGCAACTGATCGACTGTCATGGCGCCTCGGCACTCGCGATGCGATCGATCGGACGACGTGCGAGCGTCAGCACGACGGTGACCCCGGAATCGAGGGATGAGCCGGCAGCTGGCCACTGGTCCACGACCAGACCAGCGCCCCGCACCTGCGCAGCGCATCCCAGCCGCGTCAGGATTCCAATGGCCTCGCGCGCACTGAGGCCGCTCAGGTCAGGGAGTTGTGATGTCGAGGCGTTGACGGCGAGCGACACGAGCGGTGGAGGCTGCGCCGGCCCGGACGTCGCAACCTGGCCGTCATCGTCCGGCCGGCTGGCCAGGACGGGCTCCGGCGCGTTGATGGTCGGCGGCACACCGTACTGGCGAAGTGCAGCCGTCGCGATTTTCTGGAAGATTGGCGCGGCGACGACGCCACCGTACGGAGAGACCTTGTGCGGCGAATCGACGACGACCACGATCGCGAACTTTGGCTTTCGCGACGGCACGAAGCCGATAAACGACACGTTGTAGTCGGAGTGTCCCCGGTAGCTGCCGTTCAGCAGCTTCTTCGCCGTTCCCGTTTTCCCGGCGACGGAGTAACCCTCGACCTTCGCCATCTTCCCGGTGCCGTCGGTGACGACCCTCTCCATGATCTCGGTCAGCGTCGCCATGGTGGCGCCGCTGGCGACGCGCTCGAGGACCTTGTGGGGGACAGGCAGACGACGTCCATCGCGGATCACCGCGCGGACAGCGCGCGGCTGAACGAGCTCGCCCCCGTTCGCGACGGCGCTCACGGCTGCGGCCATCTGCAGCGGCGTCACGCCGACCTGATAGCCCATCGCGACCGATGCAAGGGCGCTGTCGTTCAGTGATCCGGGATCCCAGACCATCCCGGGGCTCTCCCCGCGAAAGTCAGGCGAGCTCGCGCGTCCGAAGCCGAACCGCTTCACGTAGTCGCCGATCTTCTGCGGTCCGAGCTTCAGCGCGACCTTGATCGCGCCGACGTTGCTCGACTTCACGATGACGTCGGCAAACGACAGCACGCCGTAGTTATGGTCGTCGTTGATGACGCGCGAGCCGAACCTGATGTTGCCGGCGCTCGCGTCGATGATCGTCTCCGGGCTGACCGCGTGCTCCTCGAACGCGGCGCTCGCAGTCACAATCTTGAAGGTCGATCCTGGCTCGTAGTAATCCTGAATCGCGCGATTGCGTCTCGTGTCCGGGCGCGCGTCGCGATAGATGTTCGGGTTGAACGCGGGGAAATTGGCCAGCGCCAGAATCTCGCCGGTGTAGGGATCCAGGATGACAGCCGACCCCGCAGAAGCGCCGCTCGACTCCACGCCCGCACGCAGCTCGCGCTCGGCCACGTATTGCAGGTACTGATCGATCGTCAGCTCGAGCGACGCACCGGTCGTGGGCGGCCGTTCGATCCGGCTGAACGCATGCCGGCGCGCGTCGGTCTGCACGAGGATCGTGCCCGCCTTGCCGCGGATGAGTGAGTCGTAGGTGCCTTCGATCCCGCCGAGCCCGACGTTGTCGATACCGACGTAGCCCAGCACGTGAGATGCCAGATCGCGGTTCGGGTAGCGGCGCTGATTCTCGCGGATGAACCCAATCCCTTCCATCTGCAGGTCAGCCACACGGAGCGCTTGATCGGGCGACACCTGACGACGGACGTAGGCAAAGTGCCTGCCTTTGCGGATGCGGTCGGCGATCGCGCGACGATCGTCGCCTTCGCAGTCACGGAGCGCACGACAGAGAGTGGCAGCCGCCTGATCGGGGTCGCCGAGCTCGGTCGGCACCGCGTAGATTGTGTCCGCGTCGACACTCCGCGCAAGGATGCGACCGTTGCGGTCGAGGATCTCGCCGCGCTTCGCCGGAGAGGGAATGGTGCGGGACTGCTGACGATCGGCGCGCGCAGTGAGATCGGCGTACCTGAACACCTGCAGATACACCAGCCGTGCTTCGATCGCGACCGACCACGCGAGCAGGCAGCAGAAGGCTACAGTGAGCCTCCGCTTGAGCGTTGCCCGCCAGTCGTTGCTGGACTTATCCGCCACCGCCAACTCCGTTCCGACCTACCGATGTGCCACAACCGACCGCGGCGGCACTGGCGCGGGCGCGACTCGCTCGATCACGGTCGAATCGGCCGGCGTCGGTGCCACCATCCGGAGCTTGCCGGTCGCGACGCGCTCGACGCGCGCCGGCGCCTTCAGCGTCTCGACCTCAAGACGCAGGTGGCGGTTGACCAAGTCCTCTTCCGCGCGCTCCTGCAGCATCTGTTCGTACTTGTAGCCGTGCTGCTGCAGCTCGAAGTGCTGCCAGGCCGAGAAGAGAAGGACCATGACGAGGAACAGGCCGATGCCCATCGAACGCCACATCTCGCGATGGCGCTCCCTGTCGATTTCGCGGACGATCGGGTTGTTGCGGATGTCCTTCTTGATCGAGTACTCGAATGTTTCGCCGGTCATGTCCGTCCCCGTTCTCGATCAGGCCGGCCGCTCGGCCGCCCTCAACTTTGCGCTGCGCGCGCGCGGATTCCGATCGATCTCCGCTTCCGTCGGCACGATCGGCCGCTTAGTCCGGATCACGATCGTGCCCGCGGCCTGCAGCGCGCGAAACGTGTGCTTCACCACGCGATCCTCGAGCGAGTGGAACGTCAGGATCACGAGACGCCCGCCAGGCGCCAGGCGCCCGGCGGCTCGCACCAGAAAGCCGTCCAATCCCTCGAGCTCACGGTTGACCCAGATCCGAATCGCCTGGAACGTGCGGGTGGCCGGATCGATGCGTGTGAACCCCTTGCGCGGAATGGATCGCCTCACGATGTCCGCCAGCTGTCCCGTCGTCTCGATGCGTCGCATCGTTCCCGCTTCGACGATCGCGCGCGCCACCCGACGCGAGTGACGCTCCTCCCCGAACTCGTAGATCACGTCGGCGAGCGTCTTCTCGTTGACGGATGCGAGCATGTCCGCTGCAGTCGGCCCGCTCGACGTATCCATCCTCATGTCGAGCGGTTCATCACGCCTGAAGCTGAAGCCGCGACCTGGCGCGTCGAGTTGCAGCGACGACACACCCAGATCCGCCAACACGCCGTCGATTTGTCCGATACCCCTTGCGTTCAACACGTCTTCGAAGCCGCGATAGTCCGCGTGGACCACTTCAATTGCGCTGCCGGTGTCGCGCAATGTCTCGCGTGCGTGTGCGAGCGCTTGTTGATCGCGATCGAGCCCGATGACCTGCATCGCGCCCGCTTCGACGAGCGCACGCGCATGTCCCGCCAACCCCACGGTGCAATCGACGAAAACCCCTCCCCGTGATGGCGCAAGATGCTCGAGCACCTCGGCGACCATGACGGGTTCGTGCACAACTCATGTCCCCCGCGGAGGATCGAACCCTCCGCTCAACGAGCGCTACAATCAGATGCCGTGATCCGAGAGACGCATGCCGTCTTCGTCAGTCCACGCTTCGCGCTGCAGCTTCTGGAGGAACCGTTGATCGTTCCAGACCTCCAGGTACTCGATGCGGCCAAACACACGGACGTCGCCGACAATCGACGCACTCTCGCGAAGATGAGCCGGGATCACCACGCGACCCTGGCTGTCGAGCTCGCCCGCCTGACCGTAGTAGTTCACCCGGTCGATGAATTTCAGACGCGTCGGATGGTTCCTGGGCATTTCCATCAGCCGGCGCTCGACGTCGAGCCACACTGCCATCGGATAGATGCGAACCGACTCTCCCGTGACGCTCGTGACAAACACGTCGGGCCCCTGCTTGTCCTGGATGTCCCCTCTGAACATCCCCGGCACCTTGAGTCGGCCTTTTTCATCAATCTTGGCCGCGGCGCTCCCGCGCATTCCGTTTTGGTCCACTGAACTCCAAATTTTTCCACATGGATAGTAGATGGCGGGATCGAGGATGTCAACGGCAAACTCCTGATCCAGAGTGAGTTACGCCAAACTTTCGCCGGAATTTCGTGGTCGGCAAGTGGGCGTACACAGCGGATTGCGGGATCGCGTTTCGCGAACCATTGGGCCGTAGGTGATTACCGGCGCGGGAATGCGACGGTTCCTGAACACGGGACCGCAATGCTGCGTGCTAGGCTGATTGATTCATGCTTCGCGCGGCCCTTATAGGCTTCCCATCCAGCGGCAAGAGCACACTGTTTCAGTTGATGACCAGCGCTCGGGACGCACCCAAGGGGAAGGGCGACGTCAACATCGGGATTTCCAGAGTGCCCGATGCCCGGCTCGATGCGCTGACGTCGATGTACAACCCGCGCAAGCGAGTTCCCGCAACGATCGAGTTCACCGACATCATTGCCCCTGCCCGTAGCGGTGCGCAGGCGCTCGTCGATGTCGCCGGGTACAAGAACGCCGATGCCCTCGTGCACGTCGTGCGTGCGTTTCGCGATGCGAGCGTGCCGCATCCATCGGGCGCGATCGATCCCGCGCGTGACGCGCGGACGATGGAAGATGAATTACTCCTGGCCGATCTCGGCGTCGCCGAACGTAGGGTGGAGCGCATCGAGAAAGACTTGAAGAAGGGGCGCTCGGCGGAGCTCGAACGGGAACGCGATCTGGTGCGCCGCTGCCAGGCGGCGCTCGAAGACGGCCAGCCGCTGCGTGCACTCGAACTGACGGGTGACGATCGGAAACTTCTGCGCGGCTTTCAATTTCTCTCAGCAAAACCGCTGCTGCTCGTCATCAATCTCGATGAGGGCGATCTGGCGGAAGTGGGATCCACCATCGCGAAAGCCGCCGAGAAAGTCGGTCTCACTGGCTTCCTCGCGCACGCGGCAACGCGAGCCGTTGCCGTGTGCTCGAAGATCGAGCTCGAGATCTCGCAGCTCGAAGGCGACGATGCGAAAGCGTTCCTGTCGGACCTTGGGCTGAGCGAATCCGGCCTCGATCGCGTCATCCGCACCAGCTACGACCTTCTCGGCTACATGTCGTTCTTCACCGTCGGAGAAGACGAGTGCCGGGCCTGGTCGATCGCCCGCGGCACGACCGCCCAGAACGCCGCCGGCGAAATTCACAGCGATATACAGCGTGGCTTCATCCGAGCGGAAGTCGTCGCTTACGACGCCCTGATCGGGCGTGGATCGATGGCCACCTGCCGGGATCACGGCGAAGTCCGCCTCGAAGGCAAGGAATACATCGTCCAGGACGGGGACTGCATCAACTTCCGCTTTGGGACATGACCGTGAAAGTGCCATGACAGTCACGATTCCGGACGACGCGTCCTTGTCACAAAAAACCTTCCCGTGCTACGGTTTGGGGCCTCTACCATGCCGGATCGCCCCGTGACGCGCGCCCCCGGTCTCAGCATGTTCTTCCCCGCGTATAACGACGCGGGTACCATCGCCAGTCTCGTGATCCAGGCGCAGGAAGCGATTCGCCAGCTGACCCCCGACTTCGAGGTCATCGTCGTCAACGACGGAAGCCGCGACCAGACCGGCCAGATTGCTGAGGAGCTCGCGCGCACCTATCCCAACGTCCGTGTCATTCATCACATCGGGAATCGGGGTTACGGCGGCGCGCTGAGGTCGGGTTTCGCGGCCGCGACCAAGGAACTGATCGCCTACACCGACGGCGACGCGCAGTACGATCCGTCCGAGATCGCCGCCCTCTGGGAACGGCTCGGCGACGACGCGGACATGGTAACCGGATACAAGATCAGCCGATCGGATCCGCTGCACCGCATCATCATCGGCCGCCTCTATCACTTTACAGTCAAGATGCTCTTCGCGTTACGCGTGCGCGACGTCGATTGCGACTTCCGCCTGATGCGACGCGAGGTCTTCGATCGCGTGAAGCTCGATCGCGACAGCGGCGTGATCTGCCTGGAGTTGATGCGCAAGGTACAGGACGCGGGCTTCCGAGTGGTAGAAGTGCCCGTGCATCACTACCACCGCACGCACGGTCGATCGCAGTTCTTCAACTTCCGTCGCATCTTCCGCACCGGTATCGACGTCCTCAAGCTCTGGATCGAACTCGTGGTACTCGGGCGTGGCAGGCAAAGCACTCCGATGCTGTTCCGCAATCCGATGGCGCAGCGGCCCTCGTCGCCGGAGTCCACTCGCGGAGTTCGATCGTGAGCGGGCCTCGGCCCGATTACAAGGCGTTCTACGAGGGACGCTCGGTCATGATCACGGGCGGCCTGGGCTTCATCGGAAGCAACCTGGCCCGCCAGCTCGTCGACCTCGGCGCGCGCGTGCTGCTCATCGACTCCCTGATCGGAGACTACGGCGGGAACCTCTTCAACATCGACGGGGTCGCCGATCGTCTGAAGGTGAACATCGCTGACATCCGTCAGCAGAGCACCATGAACTACCTGGTACGCGATCACGACGTGATCTTCAACCTGGCCGGGCAGGTGAGCCACATCGACAGCATGCGTGAGCCGTACACCGATCTGGAGATCAACTGTCGCGCGCAGTTGTCGCTGCTCGAAGCGTGCCGCCACAACAACCCGACGGTCAAAGTCGTCTTCGCCGGCACCAGGCAAATCTACGGGCGCGCTGATTTTCTCCCGGTGACGGAGTCACATCTCGTGCGGCCGACCGACGTCAACGGCATCAACAAGGCTGCGGGCGAGTATTACCACCTGGTCTACAACAACGTCTTCGGCGTCCGCGCGTGCTCGCTCCGATTGACGAACGTGTACGGACCGCGACAACTGGTCAAGCACAACCGCCAGGGTTTCATTGCCTGGTTCATCCGTCAGGCGATCGAGGATCGCGAGATCCAGATTTACGGCGACGGCGGGCAGTTACGCGACTTCGTCTTCGTCGACGATGCGGCTGACGCGTTCCTGCGCGCAGGCGCAAGCGATCGCAGCAACGGTGACGTGTTCAACGTTGGCGGCGCCGAGGCTATCTCACTTCGTGAACTGGTGGATCTCCTGATTTCGGTGGCCGGCACCGGTAGCTATCGACTGATCGAGTGGCCGCCGGATAAAAAGGCGATCGACATCGGCGATTTCCACGCAGACTCGTCGCTCATCGAGCGGACGCTCGGATGGGTGCCGACCACGGCCCTCCGCGATGGACTGCGACGCACGGTGGACTTCTACCGCGCACACATGTCGCACTACGTAGCCAGCGGATCGCCGGTCGCCGTGTCGTGAACGACGCGTCTCCACTTCCTTTCACTGATCTCCGTCGCGGTGAAGACGCTGGACAGGTCGCGGCTGCGATCGCACGCGTCATCGCGGCCGGCTGGTTCGTCCTCGGCCCTGAGGTCGACGCGTTCGAGGCGGAATTCGCCTCCGCGTGCGGCGCTCGATTCGCGGTCGGAGTCGGCAACGGCACCGACGGCATCACGCTCGCGCTGCGCGCGCTCGATATCGGCCCGGGCGACGAAGTGATCGTTCCCGCGATGACCGCTGCGTTTACCGGGCTCGCGGTCGTCGCGGCCGGTGCCATCCCTCGCATCGTCGATGTCGAACCCGAAACGCTGACGATCGATCCTGCCGCCTGCGCCGACGCTGTGACGTCACGGACAAAGGCGATCGTTCCCGTGCACCTCTATGGACAGGCGGCTGACATGACCGCCATTCGCGCGATCGCCGGGCGCCACAATCTGGCGATCGTCGAGGACTGCTGCCAGGCGCACCTTGCGACGGAGAACGGCGTTCCCGTCGGCACCCGCTCGCACGCGGGTGTGTTCAGCTTCTACCCGACGAAGAACCTGGGAGCCATCGGTGACGGCGGCGCTGTGATCACGAGCGACGATGCCCTCGCGACGAGACTGCGGCGGTTGAGGAATGGCGGACAACGCGACAGATATCATCACGTCGAGGCTGGCATCAACAGCCGGTTGGACGAGGTGCAGGCCGCTGTTCTGCGCGCACGGTTGCCGTTTCTCGCTGCCTGGACCGCGCGACGGCGCGCGCTCGCGGCGCAATACCGCCGTCAACTGGCCGCAGTCGTGACACCCATTCCCGAGCGAGACTCCGGCCACGTGTACCATCTCTTCCCAGTGCGTCTGAAGAAGAGAGATGAATTGAGCGCCTGTCTGAAGCAGGCCGGCATCGGGACGCTGATTCACTACCCGGTGTCGCTGTCGGCACAAGAAGCTTTCGCTGCGTACAAGCCGCCGGAATGCCCGGTCGCCTCCGTCGCCGCAGCGGAGCTCCTCTCGCTGCCGCTGCACCCGCGTCTCTCGGACGCAGACATCGCCCACGTCACGCGGGAAATCGACGCATTCGTGAAAGGACACTCGGCGCTACAATGAGGCGCATGCGCAGCAGATTCGTCGTTGCGGCCCTGCTTGTTCTTCTGGGCACCGGCTCAGCTTCCGCCCAGGTGCTCTCACTCGAGTTTCACGACGGTCGTGTAAAGCTGATTGCCGAAAACGCTCCGGTGAGCCTAATCCTCGCTGAATGGGCGCGGCTCGGCGGCACGAGAATCGTCAACGGCGAGCGTGTGCCCGGTGCACCGGTCACGCTTCAGATCGTCGATGTCCCCGAGCGCCAGGCGCTCGACACCGTGTTGCGTGGCGCGGCCGGTTACATGGTGCTCGCGCGCGCAACGACGTCGCCGGGCGCATCGGCGTTCGACAAGATTCTCGTCCTGCCGACAACGACACGCGCTCCCGCGGCTGCGGCGCTTCCGCAGCCGGCGCCTCAGCCGCCGCAGTTCCAGAACCGACTCGATCCGGATACCGAGCTCGATGAGCCTGGGGAGAACCCGCAGGGACCACCGCCAGGACCATTCCCGCGAGGGCGGGTGCCGGGCGTGAACGCTCCGGTCAACGCGCCGCCACTGGATGGACCGGACGACGACGAACCGGCGCCGAATGGTCCGCCTCCGCCAACACCCGGGAATCCGTTTGGTGTCATCCCCGGTGGTGCGCGACCAGGCACGATCAACACGCCTCCGCCGCGAAACCCGAACGACGCAGAACAGACCCCGCGGTAACTGTCAGTACAATAGACGCAGTCCCTCTGCGTCCATGTCCGACATCGACCGTTTCCGTCCCGACGATCGCCGTGGCGTCGACACGTTGTACCGACGCACGTACGGAGCCGACGCCGCCGAAGCGATTCGTCTTCGATGGGACTGGCAGCATCGCCGAAACCCATACAACCCGACAGGACAACCGGGTATCTGGGTCGCTCGAGAAGGCCCGACTGTCGTCGGCCAGTACCCGACGCTTCCGGTTCGTCTCTCGCTGAAGGGCATGGAGATCGACGGCGCCTGGGGAGCGGGCGCGATGATTGCGCCCGAGCGCGATCGACAGGGACTCGACGAAGCGCTCATTCGCGCATGGGATCGCAACAGCGGCGCGGTCCTCGCGTTCGGTCCATCGGAGCAGCCGCGCGGCGTCATCGATCGTCTGCATTGGCCGCCGTCACAACTCGTGCCGAGTTTCGTGAAGCCGCTCACGCGTCGGGCTGCGCGCGTAGCGAATCTCCCGACGCCATTCAACCGGTTGATCTCCGCGGTGATCTACCCGGTCGTCCAGGTCATCTCGCGGACGCGGCCACTGCGCGCCGAGTGCGAACCGATTCGTCGTTTCGACAACGCGTTCACCGCGTTGTGGGAGCGCCTCGCGCCCAAGTTCGATCTCGCAGTCCGGCGCGACGCCTCCTATTTGAACTGGCGATACATCGAGCCGCCGCACGTCCGTTACTCGATCGTTGCGCTCAAACGGCAGGGCGAGGTACACGGCTACGCCGTCTATCGCCACCGCCACGAACCGCTCGGACGCGTGACGATGCTCGTCGATTTCCTCGTGGCTCCGGACGATGTGTCGGGGCTGAAAACGCTGCTGCGCTGGGTCGATCGCGAGGCGCGTGCTGAGGATTCGGACAAGGTCCGCTGCTCGGTGATGAATGGCGCGTTCCGGCGCGTGCTGCGGCGGAACGGCTATTTCAACGTGAAGTCCACGCTCGAAGTGAGCGTCAAGGTCAACGCCGTGCAGGTCCCCAGAGGGTTCTACGACACCACCGAGGGGTGGCACATCACGAGCGGTGACTCAGAACAGGATCGCTGACACATGTCCATGAACGACCAAGTAGGCGCCGACATCGCCGCCGCGATGAAAGCGCGCGACGCGTCTCGCCTGTCCGCGCTTCGGATGCTCAAGGCCGCCGTGATGAACAAGGGCGTCGAGAAGGGTCGCGACCTCGACGATGCGGAAGTGCTGCAGGTCATCGCCTCGCTCGTGAAGCAGCGGCGCGACTCCATCGAACAGTTCGGCAAGGCCGGCCGCGCCGATTTGGTCGAGAAGGAGTCCGCCGAGCTCAACATCCTGCAGGCGTACCTGCCCGCAGGGGCGACACCGGAGGAGATCAACGCCGCGGTCGCCGAAGCCATCGCCGAAACCGGAGCCGCGTCGCCGAAGGACATCGGCAAGGTGATGAAGGCAGTCATGCCGAAACTCGCCGGCAAGAATGCCGACGGGAAAGCCGTGAACGAAGCCGTCCGGCGCACGCTTGGCGCCTGAGACGACAGCGTCGTCTTCGCTGGCGCGATCGGCCGCGTCGGCCGGCGTCGCCACGATGACGAGCCGCATCCTCGGCGTCGTCCGGGAACAGGTGCTGGCCTCGTTCTTTGGCGCCGGGGCGGCGATGGACGCGTACAACGTCGCGTTCCGAATCCCCAACCTGCTCCGCGACCTGTTTGCTGAAGGCGCCATGAGCGCGGCCTTCGTTCCCACGTTCACCACAGCGCTGAAGACGTCGGGAAAAGAGTCGGCCTGGCGCCTCGGCAATCACGTCGTCAACGCGCTCGTCGTCGTCACGGGCGCGCTCGTGGTGCTCGGCATCGTGGTCATGGAGCCGCTGATTCTGAGCTTCGCAGCGGAGAAGTACACGTCGGATCCGAAGCAGCTCGCGCTCACCGTGCAGATGGCGCGCATCATGTTGCCGGCGCTGACACTCATCGCGCTGGCCGCGGCATTCATGGGGATGCTGAACTCGCTGCATCACTACTTCATCCCCGCGCTGTCGCCCGCGACGTTCAACGTCCTCACGATCATCTGCGCGTTCGTGCTCGTGCCGCTCATGCCCGCGCTCGGCCTCGAGCCGATCGTGGCGATCGCGGTCGGCACGCTGCTCGGAGGCGTCGCGCAGCTTGCGCTGCAGTGGCCGACGCTGCATCGAGAAGGATTCCGGTATCGCCTGGAGATCGACTGGCACGATCCCGGCCTGCGCCGGATGCTGACGCTGATGGGGCCGGGCACTGTCGGCCTCGCTGCGACGCAGGTCAACGTCTTCGTCAACACTCTGCTCGCGACCGGTACGGAGATCGGCGCTGTGTCGTGGCTCCAGTACGCGTTCCGGTTGATGTATCTGCCGATCGGACTCTTCGGCGTGTCGATTGCGACAGCGGTGCTCCCCACCGTGTCGCGTCACGTCGCCGACCGGAACAACGAGGCGGTGCGCGACACGATCGCCAACGGCGTGTCGCTGATGCTCATGCTGAATGTGCCGGCGAGTGTCGGGCTGATCGTGCTCGCTCACCCGATCGTGCGGGTGATCCTCGAGCGCGGGCGATTCACCGCGGCGGACACCGCAGCCACGGCGGCGGCGCTGCAGTTCTATGCGCTCGGCCTGCTGGCGTACTCAGTGGTCCGCATCGTGTCGCCGATCTTCTACGCGCTCGGCCGCACTCGCACGCCGGTGATCGTCAGCGCGATGAGCGTGCTCGTCAACGCCGGACTCAACGTGGCGTTGGTTCGCGTGCTCGGGTTCCGGGGGCTCGCACTCGGCACCTCGATCGCCGCGCTGTTCAACGCGGCGACGCTGCTCGTGGTCCTGCGCAACCATCTGCACGGGATCCATGACGGCCGCATCCTGGGCGCGTTCGCGCGAATCTCGCTCGCAGCCGGCGCCATGGGCGCCGTCGCCGCGCTCCTGAGTCAGTGGATGGAAACGCGCTGGCCCGGCGGTGCTTTGCTGTTGCAGATCGTGCGGCTGTCCTGCACGATTGGCGTCTCGCTCATCGTGCTCGGTGTCGCGTCCTGGCTGCTCCGCATCCGCGAGTTCAACGAAGGAATGGCGCTCGTCGCACGCCGGCTCGGGCGACGATCGCGATGAGATTCCGTCTGTTCGGGCTCCATCCCACCATCCTCGTCCTGGCGGGTACGCACTTCATCGTCGACGGCTTCGGCAACATCCTCGCGCCGCTGTTGCCGTTGCTCATCCTCAACCTGAATCTCTCGCTCGCAGCGGCCGGCACGCTGCAGATGTTCTTTCAGCTCGCGAATTCCGTCGCGCAGCTCGGGTTCGGGTACATCGCCGACCGGTG
Organism: uncultured Acidobacteriota bacterium; assembly: GCA_963772955.1. Classification (GTDB taxonomy): domain Bacteria; phylum Acidobacteriota; class Vicinamibacteria; order Vicinamibacterales; family UBA2999; genus Gp6-AA40. The sequence continues at coordinate 66,570 of CAVYZF010000019.1, forward strand.
GCGGCCGCGATTGCTGCTGCTGGCCGGACCGCTGCTGTGTGTCACGACCATCACCTTGATCGGACTGGCTCCGGACCTGTTCACCGTCGCGTTCGTACTCGTACTTGGCGGGCTCGGCGGAGCGGCGTTTCACCCTCCTGCTGCGGCGCTCGTGCACCGATTCTCAGGACGCCAGCGCGGCATGGCGATGTCCACGCACATCACGAGCGGGACCGTTGGCCAGGCCATGGCGCCGCTCCTGTTCGCGCCCTTCGTGCAGCAGTTCGGTCTGCGCGCCACCCCGCTGTTGATGATCCCGGCAGTGGTCGTGTTGCTCGTCGTCCTGTTGCGACGGATCCCTACATTCGACCGGCTGCAGGAGCCTCACGAAGCTGGCGGACTGTCAGCCCTGCGGCCGTACGCGAAGCCACTGACGCTGCTCTATCTGATCGTCGTTCTGCGAACGTTGACGGCCATGAGCTTCTCGACGTTTCTCCCTGTACTCCTGACGAGACGCGGTCAGTCGCTGGCACAGGCGGGAACTGTTGCGTCGATCTATCTGATTGCCGTCGGCCTCGGTGGCTTCATCGGCGGCCCATCCGCTGACCGCTTCGGTCCGCGGCGCGTGATCATCCTGTCGCTCGTCTGCTCGGTACCGTTTCTGATGATTGCGCCGCTGCTTCACGGCGCGCTGTTCGTCGTCGTGGTTGCGATAGGCGGCTTCCTGCTGCAGTCGACGTTGCCGGTCAATGTCACGTTTGCGCAACTCATCGCACCAATCAGTGCGGCGACGGTGTCGTCGCTCATGATGGGCTTTGCGTGGGGCATGGGCGGGCTGACCGTGCCACTCGTAGGAATGCTGGCGGATCGAATCGGGATCGAGCACGCGCTCGTCGCGATGTCGGTGCTGCCACTGATTGCCGCCATGCTGGCGATCCCGCTTCCCTCGCAAAAACAGCCGCATGTCGCTGCACGAGCATCAGATGCGACGACTGCCGAAGGAATCGGCATCGATGTTGCCGATTAGGCACGAGTTGGCGCAGACTGGAGCGATGCGGGGACGATACTCTGGGCCGTCAGACGTGATGTATTCCTTCGGCCCCGGCAAACTGACTCCGGCGGTGAAGGCGATCATGATCGCGAACGTCGCGGTGTTCGTCCTGACGTTCTTCGCTCCCGCCCTGGTCGTTCGATTTGGATTGCGTCCAGCGGACCTGTTTGGCGAGTTCGCCGTCTGGCAGCTCGTCACCTACATGTTCGTGCACGCCGGCTTGTCGCACATCTTCTTCAACATGCTCACGCTCTATTTCGTCGGGGTCGAGCTCGAGCGCATGTGGGGAACGAAGTACTTCACGAAGTTCTACTTCGCATCCGGAATCGGAGCTGGTCTCACTCAGGTGCTGCTCGGCATCCTGCCGTTCTCGTTCGCCGATCAGTTCTACTATCCGTCGACGGTCGGCGCCTCCGGTGCGATCTACGGCCTGTTGATGGCGTTCGCGCTCTATTTCCCCACCAGAACGTTCCTGGTGTTCTTCGTCTTCCCGGTCCAGGCACGATACTTCGTGATGATTCTTGGCGGGATGGCCCTGCTCTTCTCGCTCGGCGGCGGTGCCGGCGTCGCACACACGGCACACCTGGGCGGTCTGGTGTCGGGGTATCTGTATCTGAAGGGCAAGCGGCTCAACATCATCTCCGAGATCCAGTACCGCTTCCTGAAGTGGCGGATCAATCGCATGCGCAAGAAGTTCGACGTCTACTCCGGCGGCCGCCGCGATGACTACGATCGTCGAGTCCACTGAGAACCACAGCGGAGAGCCTCGAGACATGTCCGCCAGACTGCACCGCTGGGACGAGATCGCGCTCGCGAAAGTCACGGAGATGCTGTCGCAGAAGATCGTGACCGGCGAGCGCGAGATGATCGCGCAGACGTACCTCAAGCGCGGCGCGCTCGTGCCAATCCATTCACACGACAGCGAACAGATGACCTACGTGCTCCAGGGCGCGCTTCGTTTTCTCGTCGGTGGCGAGGAAGTGATCGTCCGTGAGGGCGAGGTGCTGCACGTGCCTGCACACACGCCACATCAGGCGGAGGCGCTCGACGACACGTTCGAATTGGACGTGTTCAGTCCCATTCGGCAGGACTGGGTTGACATCGCCGATCAATCGGAAACAGAACCGTGAACGGCCGTGAGATAATTTTCTACCGATGAAGGGGTCGGGGCTCGCCACTGGCGCGGACGCTCGCGCAACGGAACGCACCGTGCGCAGCCGGGAATTCGAAGGGCTGACGCGCGACGAGCTAGTCGACGCCTACCGCTTGATGCTCCTGTCGAGAAAGATCGACGACAAGGAGATCCAGATCAAGAACCAGAGCAAGAGCTTCTTCCAGATCAGCGGCGCCGGCCACGAGGCTGTGCTCGTCGCGGCGGCGCGACAGTTACGAGCCGGCGTTGACTGGGTCTTCCCGTATTACCGCGACCGGGCGCTCTGCCTCACGCTCGGCGTCACCCCGTACGAGATGTTCCTCGCGTCCGTCGGATCGAAGGACGATCCCGCAAATGCCGGACGGCAGATGCCGTCGCACTGGGGCTCCCGCCGGTTGAACATGCCGTCACAGAGCTCCTGTGTCGGCACGCACTGCCTGCACGCCGTCGGCGCTGCCGAAGCCGGGCTCGTCTATAGCCGCGTGACGCAGATTGAAGGGCGTGAATCGAAGTTCGACCGCGACGAGATCGCATACATCTCGATCGGTGAAGGCGGCACGAGCGAGGGCGAGTTCTGGGAATCGCTCAACACGGCCGCGACGAGACAGTTGCCCATCCTGTATCTCGTCGAAGACAACGGCTACGCGATCTCGGTTCCGGTCGACGTGCAGACGCCTGCGGGCGACATTTCGCGGGTGCTCGACGGTTTCCCCGGGCTTCGCACCTTCCGCTGCGACGGAACGGACTACCTTGCCAGCTATCGCACGCTGCGCGAAGCGGTTCAGCACGCTCGCGAGCGCAACGGTCCCGCGCTCGTGCACGCGACGGTGACACGGCCGTATTCGCACTCCTTCTCAGATGACGAGAAGCTGTACAAGACGCCGGGAGAACGAGAGGCCGAAGCACGCCGCGATCCGCTCGTGCGCATGCGCCAGCTACTGCTGGTGCACGAACTCGCCACCGAGGGTGACCTCGCGGAGATCCGCGCTGACGTCGAGCGCGAAGTGACGACAGCCGCCGAGGAAGCGTTGCGCGCGCCGCAACCGGAACCCGAGACGGCGGCGCTCTACGTCTTCTCGCCTGACGTCGATCCAACGTCGAGCCGCTTCTCCACCGAGCCGCATCAGCAAGGCAAGCCCGATACGATGGTCGCCGCGATCAACGCCACGTTGAAGGACGAGATGGCGCACGACCCGCGCATCGTCGTGTTCGGACAGGATGTGGCCGATGCGAGTCACGAGTCGGCGCTCCCACTGGTCGCGGGCAAGGGCGGCGTGTTCAAGGCCACGCACGGGCTGCAGCGGGCGTTCGGCAGTGATCGCGTCTTCAACTCACCGCTGGCCGAAGCCAACATCGTCGGCCGCGCGGTCGGGATGGCGTTGCGAGGCCTGAAGCCGGTCGTCGAGATTCAGTTCTTCGACTACATCTGGCCGGCCTTCATGCAGATTCGAGACGAGCTCTCGATGATGCGGTATCGGTCCGGCAACCACTGGTCGTGCCCGGTAGTGATTCGCGTGCCGATCGGCGGCTATCTGCGTGGCGGAGCGCCGTATCACAGTCAGTCCGCCGTTTCGATCTTTGCGCATACGCCGGGCATCAGGATCGTGCTGCCGTCGAACGCGCAGGACGCGGCCGGCCTGTTGCGCACGGCCATTCGATGCGACGACCCGGTGCTCTTCTGCGAGCACAAGCACCTGTATCGACAGACCTACAACAAGGCGCCGTATCCAGGGGCCGACTACATGGTGCCGTTTGGCAAGGCCTCTGTGGTTCGCGCAGGCACCGATGTCGTGGTCTTCACCTGGGGCGCGCTCGTCCAGCGTTCGCTGCTGGCTGCACAGCAGGCGGAACGAATGGGGATCCAGGTCGCCGTGATCGATCTGCGCTCGATCATCCCGTACGACTGGGAGACGATCGCCGAGTACACGAAGAAGACGAGTCGCGTCATCGTCGCGCACGAGGATCAGCTCACGTGCGGCTTCGGCGCCGAGATCGCCGCCCGGATCTCCGACGAGCTCTTCGACTACCTGGATGCACCGGTCAAGCGAGTGGCCGCGCTCGATTGTCCAGTGGCGTATGCCCCGGTTCTCGAGGAGCAGATCCTGCCAGGCACGAGCGACGTTCTGAAAGCGATAAAGTCACAAGCGGAGTACTAGACTCGGGATCCGGGATCCGGGATCCGGGATCCGGGGTTCGCTGACGCCGTTCTGTGTTCAACTGTCTCCGTGGCTCGGAGCGCCCTTGCACCCGCACTCGCCGCCGCCTTCCTCATGGTCATGCGGGCGTCTGCCATTCAAGTCGAGGTCCTTCGCTCGGTCGGCGGCCTTCCACCGCATCTCGTCGGCACGTTCGAATCACCCGTCAACTTCCAGCAGGCGGCGAGCGGCGTCTATTACGTCTTCGACAAGCGTAGTCAGGCTGTCTTCACCGTTGACGCCGCCCGGACGCGGGCTCAGAAGATCATCGAGATCGGCGGCGAAGAAGGCCGCATCATTCAGCCGACCGGCTTCGACGTGTCTCGCGACGGGCGCATCGTCGTCTCCGACGTCCCTCGCCTTCAACAGCGGATCCAGACATTCGATGCGCACGGCTCACGCGTCACCGGTTTCTTCCTCCCGGGACAGCCCGCCGCACGGGTCACGATCGACAACCTGATGCTGAATGGCGCCGGTTCGATCCAGTACGCCAGCAACGCATTGCTGATCAGTCATCCCGAGAACGGCGCGCTGTTCACCGAGTATTCGCCCGGCGGCTACGCGCAGCGCAGCATCGGCCGCCTGCGCGCGACAGGGCTCGAGGACGATCGCGAGCTGCACGTCGCCATGAACGCAGGGCTGCCGCTCGTCGATCCCACGGGCGGCTTCTATTACGTCTTCATCACGGGGCAACCGCTGATCCGCAAGTACGACGCAGCCGGCACGCTGGTCTTCGAGCGTCATGTCGAAGGGCGCGAGCTCGATGCCTACCTGGCGGCGTTGCCGACGCGCTGGCCGCGACGCCGCGTCGAGGACAAGACCGTTCCCTTCGTCACGCCGTCGGTTCGCGCTGCCGCCGTCAACGAGCGCGGCGAGCTGTGGATGTCACTCGCTGTTCCATATACCTACGCGTACGACAAAGACGGTGACAAGATCCGCACCGTGCAGTTCCAGGCCGCCGGTCTCGTCAGTCCCAGCAGTCTCTCGTTCGCCCCAGGCGGCCGGCTGCTCGTGACGCCGGGATGCTACGAATTCGATCCCCGTTGACGGGATCGTTGTCGACCTCTCCTTCATGGCCACGCAGGCGCTGACCGTCCGGCATCTCACTCGACACTTCGGCGACCGTGTCGCAGTCGATGATGTCTCGTTCGAGTTGCAGCCGGGCCAGATCTTCGCCCTGCTGGGACCAAACGGCGCAGGCAAGACGACGACGCTGCGGATGCTGGCGGGGCTCATCGCTCCAACCTCCGGCTCTGTGACGATCGGCAACGAGGCGATGACTCCTGACGCCGCGCCGAAGCTTCGCGAGCGCCTCGGGTTCCTCACGGAGGCGCCGGGCCTCTGGGACAACCTCACGGTCCACGACAACTTGTTGGTGTACGCGCAGCTCTATGGGATGCGCGACGCCGAACAAGCGGTGCACGAGGCCCTCGCGCTCTTCGAGATCGCCGACAGGAGCACGGACCGTACGGCTCGCCTGTCGAAGGGACTGAAACAGCGCGTCGCCCTTGCGCGCGCGATCGTTCATCGGCCGAACATTGTCCTGCTCGACGAACCGACGGCCGGGCTCGATCCCGAGAGCGCGCGCGACGTTCGTGAGCTCATCGTCGCCATGCGCGCCGAGGGGCGAGCGGTGCTGCTGTGCACGCACAATCTGGACGAAGTCGAGCGGGTGGCCGACCGCGTGGCCGTCCTGCGATCGCGCCTGGTGGCGATCGGCACGACGGGAGAACTTAGACAACGGCTGTTTACTTCGCGTCTGCGCATCCGGGTAACGGCGGACGCCGAATCGTTGGCCGCCAGGTTGCGCAGGACAGGGTTGGATGACGTGCTCGCCGACGGGACGTGGTTGTCGCTTCCAGGGGGCACAGTGACGACGCCCCAGATCGTGCGAACGCTGGTCGAGGCAGGTGCGGGCATCGAGGCCGTCGAGCACGACGAGCCCTCGCTCGAAGAGGTGTACCTCAAGCTGCTGCATGCCGAAGGAGCGCCCCGATGAGGATGCTCGCGCTCCTGCGAAAGGAGCTCGCCGACGAGCGGCAGAACCTGGCGCTCTTCGTCCCGACGATCATCGTCGGCCTCGTCGCCGTGCTGCTGCCCGTGCTCGTGGCAATCATCATTCCCGCTGTTGCAGGTGAGCGGTTGTCGAACTCGAGCGACTTCGAAGTCGCGATCGAGCTGTACCGGAATCAGCCGGCGACGCGGGCACTCGATCCTGAGGCCGCCATTCAGGCGTATCTCTTCCAGTTCTTCGCAGTGATGCTCGTGCTGATTCCCGTCACATCGGCGATGTCGCTCGCGGCATATAGCGTCGTCGGCGAGAAGCAGGCGAGGTCGCTCGAGCCGCTCCTCGTCACGCCGATCACGACGTTCGAATTGCTCGGCGCCAAAGTATTGGGCGCGTTCGTCCCGTCGATCGTCCTGACCGCCAGCTCGTTCCTGATCTACATCCTGACAGCCGCGCTTCTTGCCAGGCCGGGTGTCGCGTGGGCGTTGCTCGGACTGCGAACAGTTGGTCTCGTCTTCGTCCTCGGGCCACTGGCGGCCCTCGCAGCGTTGCAGATGGCGGTGTGCGTGTCTTCGCGCGTCAACGATGCCCGGACAGCGCAGCAGATTGGGGTCTTCGTGATCCTTCCCATCGCGGGGCTGCTGGTGGGGCAACTGGCAGGCGCCATCCAACTGACCGTGACGCTCATCGCATGGATCACGCTCGGTCTCCTCGTCATCAATGCCGGTCTGATGCGCGTGGCCATCGCGCTCTTCGACCGCGAGACGATTCTGACGCGATGGAAGTAGTCTTCTGGCGATGAATGCGTTCACCGAGTACGACAGGCTCGCATCCGTCGTCGTCAAGCATGTCCGTGACGCGTTCGTGGACGCGCAGACAATCGCGGCGCAGTGGAAGAGACTCAACTACACCGCGCCACCGGACCTCGCACGCGCCATCGATGAACACGATCGCTTCATGGACGTCCTGCGGTCGGCGGGCGCAACCGTGCACGAACTGCCCCGCGACCAGCACACGACGCTCGACTCCATCTACGTGCGCGACGCGTCGATCGTCTCGCCAGCGGGGTCGATCCTGTGCGCAATGGGTAAAGCGGAACGCGTGACGGAACCCGCCGCGCAGGCGAAGGCGTTCGACGGATTCGGCGTCGCGAGCGCCGGCCGGATCACGCCGCCAGGAACCCTTGAAGGCGGGGACTTCATCTGGCTCGACGAGAAGACGCTCGCGGTCGGACGGGGATATCGGACGAATGCCGAGGGCGTTTGCCAACTTCGGGCGCTGGTCGGCGATTCGGTGGAGGTGGTCGAGGTGCCGCTGCCGCACTGGCACGGGCAGAGCGACGTGATGCACCTGATGTCGCTCATCAGCCCCGTCGATCGCGATCTGGTCGTCGTCTACTCGCGCCTCCTGCCAGTGCCGTTCCGCGAGTGGCTGCTCGAACGAGAGATGCGCCTCGTCGAGGTCCCGGATGTGGAGTTCGAGACGATGGGCACCAACGTGCTGGCGCTGGCGCCGAGACGGTGCCTGATGCTGACCGGCAACCCGCTCACGAAGCGATCGCTCGAGCAATCGGGCTGCGAGGTCCTGGAATACGAAGGCTGCGAGATCAGCGCGAAAGGCGCGGGTGGGCCTACGTGCCTGACGCGGCCGCTGGTGCGTTCGCGAGATTAATGATCTCACTTCGTTCGTCGGTGCAATCTGGATCCTGGTCGGTGCGACCGTTTCTGACGCTCGTCAGTGCGATCACAACTCTTGCCGGTGCGATCGTGAAGCTTGTCGCTGCAATCCTGCGCACCTGTTGGTGAGACTCAGTGGGCGATCAGACAATAGGCGCTCCAACCGTCCGGGACAACGTTCGCAGACCAGTACGGCCTCGGATGAGGACTCGCTCGAATCCTTTAGCATCTCGGGCATGTAGAACCGCGTGGTGTGATCACATGCGACTCCTCGTAGGTTCATCAAAGATTGTCGAATCGTTGGCGGTTGCTGATTGGGGATTTGCTGGTGATTGCTCAATCAACAATCTAAGATCGCCAATCAACAACGATTCACAGATCAAGGATCATGAATCACAAATTGATCGCCCGTCGTGAGTGGCTGAAACGCGTTGGCGCTGCGGCGGTGGTGCCACCGCGGATGCTGCTCCCTCTCGTCTCACCTGGACCGGCATCGACGATCGCGGCTCAGTCGCCGAGCGTAGCGGCCGGGAGCGCCGTCGAAACACTCACGTCCGCGGAAGCTGAGACACTCGGTGCAATCGCGTCACGCCTCATCCCGACCGATGGCAATGGTCCCGGCGCAACAGAAGCGCGCGCGGCGCAGTACATCGACCGCGCGCTTGGCGGGGCGCTCGCGCCGTTCCGCGAGGCGTATCGAGCCGGGCTGGCCGCCATCGACCGTCACGCGCAGAGTACCAAGGGCAGCTCATTCGCGCGCCTGTCGGCCGCAGATCAAGACGAACTCCTCCGCGACGTCGAGCGCAACTCAGTCACCGGCTTTCCGACGGACGCGCCGGCGTTCTTCAACCTCGTGCTCTCGCACACGGTCCAGGGCACGTTCTGCGATCCCTACTACGGCGGCAACGCAAACTTCGCTGGTTGGGATCTGATCGGTTACCCGGGTGTTCGTCTTGCGGTGACAGCCGAGGAGCAAGGGCTCAACGCACGGCCGTCGCCCACACACATGTCCGCCTACGACTACCGGATGTTCTCCGGACGACGACCTGCGCGCGCCGCGCTTGGTTCCGGGGATCACGGAGGCGGCCATGGCGAGTGAGCTCAAGAAGACCGACGTGGTCATCATTGGCCTGGGCGCGGTCGGTGGAGTGGCCGCGCTGCCGCTCGCGCAGGCGGGGCTCGAAGTCGTGGGCCTCGAGGCCGGATCGTGGTTGCGAGCCGAGGACTTCGCGCCCGACGAGTTGCGCAACAACTATCGCGGCTGGCCGCAGTCCGTGCAGAAGGCCAACCTGGAAATCCCGACGCATCGGCCCAACGCATCGGCGCGCTATTCGCCCCGCCTGACGATTCACCCGATGATGAACGCCGTCGGTGGGACCACGCTTCACTACTGGGCACAGAGCTGGCGCCTGAGCCCGTGGGACTTCAAGGTGGCAAGCGAGACCACGCGTCGCTATGGCCCCTCCCGCATTCCGAAGGGATCGACGGTTGAAGACTGGCCGTTCGGTCTCGAGGAGATCGAGCCGTACTACGATCGCGTCGAGCGCGAGATCGGCGTGTCCGGCAAGGCCGGCAACATCAACGGTCGGATCGATCGCGGAGGCAACATCTTCGAGGGCGCGCGCACGCGCGAGTATCCGATGCCGCCGCTTCGTGGATCCGGTTTCACCGAGATGATGGCGAACGCCGCACGCGGGCTCGGGTGGCACGCGTTCCCTGGACCGGCGGCGATCAACTCACGCAGCTATCAGAACCGGACGGCGTGCGTGTACCACGGGTTCTGCGCGCGCGGCGGCTGTCACGTGAATGCGAAGGGTTCGACCGCGGTCACGACCATCCCCAAAGCCGTCAGCACGAAGCGCCTCTCCGTTGTCACCGAGGCACACGTGATCAGGATCGACGTCAACGATGCCGGGCGCGTCACGGGCGTCTCGTATCTGAAGGGTGGGACCGAGTTCTTTCAGCCTGCCGATGTCGTCCTGCTCGCGAGCTACACGTACGAGAACGTGAGGTTGCTCCTGCTCTCGAAATCGAAGGCGTTCCCGAATGGTCTGTCCAACAACCACGGACAGGTCGGCCGTCACTATTTCAGTCATAACACCGGCGGCGCGGTGAGCGCGCTGTTCCCGCGGTCGTTGAACAGCTGGTACGGACTCCCCGCGCAAGGCGTCGCTGTCGACAACTGGGCGGACGACAACTTCGATCACGCGAGCATGAACTTCATCGGCGGCGGCAACCTCTGGATCTACGCCGATCGGCGCCCGATTGGCGCCGCCAGCATGAGCACGTTCGGAAGAGCGCCGCAGTGGGGCTCCGCATGGAAGGCGTTCATCAAGGAGAACGCCGATCGTGCCAACACCGCGTATCTCCAGAAGACGACTTTGCCGTACGAGGACAACTTCCTCGACCTCGATCCGACCGTGACCGATCCGCTCGGTTACCCGGTGTGCCGCATCACCGCTGACTTCAAGGAGAACGAACGCGCGGTCGCAGCGTTCATCCAGGACAAGATGGTCGAGTGGTATCGCGCCGCCGGCGCGATTGCGACCGAGAAGCTCCCGGTCGGCACCATGGGACCGTCGACCCACGCATACGGCGGCACCCGCATGGGAGACAACGCTGACACCAATGTGGTCAATCGCTGGGGCTTCTCGCACGAGGTCGCCAATCTCGGCGTGCTCGGTGCGTCCGTGATGGGCACCAGTGGCGCCAGGAACCCGACACTTACGGCTCAGGCATTGGCCTGGCGGACGGCCGACTACCTGACGAAGAGCTGGAAGCAGATAGCCGGGTAAGTCCTCCCTGCTCGCGAAATTTTTCCAGAGCCAGCTGTATCACAGCGCCGGAAAGGGCGATTTCTCGCTAATAACCTTCCAGTCCCCGCGTGGCGAGCAACTTGCTACATAACGGTGCGGAAGGAAGTTGATCATGTCCGCATATGAATCGGTGCTTGAAGCCCCACCCCAGCCACTCGAACAGTTTGTGCTCGAGCCCGGGTGTTCAGTCGGGATCGATTTCCAGTCACTCGAGGCCGGCGCGACCGTCCACGTGCACACGAAGTATTCGTCCTATCGCCTGGTCGTCACCGATCCGGAAAACGGCGCCGCGTTCGTGACGGGTGGTCGTCTCTTCCCGGAATCGACGCCGATTCGCGTCGAAGGCGCAACGGCAGGAGGCACCGCGATCAAGCCGGGGTGGATTGGTGTGGGTCTGCGGCTCGAGATGTTGAATCTGAAGGACCGGGTCACGACGTCAGTCGTGCGGTCGGTGACGGTGGTCGCGCCGCCTGTCTCGAGAGTCTGCTAGCGGCGACTCTCACAACGGGCTCACTTCAACGCATCCGCCAGCTCAGTGTGGTTGTACCGTCGCGCCTGTTCGAGCGCAGTGCGGCCTTCGTCGTTGCGAATGCTGCGATCGGCGCCTGCTGCAAGTAGCGCCTTCACAGTCCCGGTCTCCCCCTCGTCCACGCTCGCGGCGTACATCAGCGGCGTGTAGCCGAATTCGTCGGTCGCGTTGAGTGGCACGCCTGCCTTCACAAGGACCGGGATCACAGTGGCTCTGTTGGTGATCGTCGCCCAATGAAGCAGGTTGATCCCCGAACTCTCGGTGAGCCGGACGTTGGCGCCCGCGTCGACGAGCGCCTGCACGACATCTGGATGCCCGAAGGTCACAGACTCGGACACGGCTTCTGCGGATGCCTCCGCGCCGCGCCCAAGCAAGAGCCTGACACTCTCGATGTCGCCACTCATCGCCGCGTACTGCATCGGAGAGTGGCGCCCACGCTCGGACGGTTGCGCATCAGCACCGGCATCGAGCAGCGCTCGAAGCGAGGCGCTCGTGCCGTAATGTGCGGCGGCGATCGTCGACGCGTCGGTCCCCGCTGCGCCTCTGCTCTTCACATCCGCGCCGCGCGCGATGAGGAGGCGGACCTTGTCCGCGTCTGGCGCCGCCATCATGAGCGGCGTCGATCCTCGTCCAGTCCTGCTGTTCGGATCGAGACCGGCGTCGAGAAGCGACCTGAGATCGTTGACGGTCCCGAACAAAGCCGCTCGTGCCCATGGAACGTCTGAGCCCGATGCAGCCGGTGCCTCGGTGGGGCCACGAGGCGACTCAGGAAGCCCCGAGATCAATGCCATCGCTGCCCAGCAACTCCCCGCGTATGACAGGAACTCGTCCTTGCCGTACGGGAAACCAGTCGTGAAATACTCCGGGCTCACTTCTGCAGGCGAGATCATCCGCGTGCGAACGCGCCACGTCCCGTCACGCGCCTGGGTCGCCACGAGGAACTTCAGTCCTTTCTTCCACGCCGGATCGCTGACCGGGACACCCGCTTCACGCAGAGCGTAGAGCGCTTCGCCGGTCGAGTACGCATCCGAGTCGTAACCCGGGAGCTGCGGCCATCCGCCGTCTGAGCGCTGTCGCTCGATCAGGTCGCGTCCCGCCGCGCGAGTCTCCTCCGGCGACGCATCCGCCCAGACCAGCCCCATCAACCGGAACGCAGCATCCTCGGTCGACTGAGGTCCCGTTCTGATCAGCCATTCGCGCGCGCGTCGAGCAGCAGCGGTCCGTTCGGCCGACGATTCCGGTGGCAGGTACGACTGCACAGCCAGGACCGCCGTCGCGGTCGCCGTGAACATGCTGCTCGAGTGCGGCGGACGGAAGTCCGACGTGATCCAGTGCCCATCCTCACGCTGCCACCGCGCAATCCGGCGCGCGTACACCCCAGTCGTCAGGTCGGGCCTGATGCCAGCCGCCCGCGCTGCCATCAGAAGATAACTGTCATTGGGCGTCGGGTCCGAGAGGCTCGCGACCTGCACCGCATCGTCGAAAGCGTTCGCGGTGCGGAGCTCGCGGAAGGTGCGCGCTTCGACCGCCTCGATCGTCCTTGAATCGACACTGAAACCGCGTTGGCGCGCCAACCGGAGGGTCAGCACTGCCAGCGAATTGTGGTGACACGACACGCAGGCGCGCTGCGACACAAAGTGAGCGGCCGATCGCTGAAGGATCGGTAACGCGCGCGTGACAGCCGCGCGGGCCTCTGGCATCGACTGCGCGGACACCACGTTCGCGAGGAGGATGAAGAGAAGAAAGAGGCGGAGAACCATACTGTGAGAATAGACTGGATCGCATGATTCGCTCGGTTGCCGTGCTGGGCGCGGGCGTGATGGGCGCCCAGATCGCGGCCCACGTCGCCAATGCCGGCGTGCCAGCCCTCCTGCTCGACGTCACCACAGAAGCCGCGGTCGAGGGACTCAAGCGGGCGCGCACGCTCAAGCCTGATCCGTTCTTCACGCCCGACACCTGGATGCGCGTCACGACGGCCAGCTTCGACCAGGGGTTCGCCAGGCTGAACGAGGTCGACTGGATCATCGAGGCCATCGTCGAGAAACTCGCCGCGAAGCGAGAGCTGCTGGCTCGGGTCGACCAGGCGCGCCGCCCCGGATCGATCGTCAGCACGAACACCTCCGGCATTCCTGTGCACGCGATCGCGGAGGGGCGCAGCGACGACTTCCGGCGTCACTGGCTCGGCACGCACTTCTTCAACCCGCCGCGCTATCTGCATCTGCTGGAGATTATCCCGACCGAAGAGACCAGTCGCGTCGTCATCGACGAGGTGAGCTCGTTTGCCGACCATCATCTCGGCAAGGGAGTCGTGATCGCGAAGGACACGCCGAACTTCATCGGCAATCACCTCGCGCTCGCAGGCGTCGTGCACCTGCTCTCTCTCGTCGCCAACGGTGAATACACGATCGAAGAGATCGACGCGATCACCGGGCCGCCGACCGGCCGGCCGAAGAGCGCCACGTTTCGGACGCTGGATCTGGCCGGCGTCGACATCCTCGTCCACGTCATCAGCAATCTTCACGAGCGGCTGCCCGACGAGAAGGCACGCGCGCGATTCGTGCTCCCACCCTTCGTCGAAGAGATGCTGGCGAAGGGGCTCATCGGCGAGAAGGCGGGCCAGGGATTCTACAAACGCGTGAAAGGTACCGGAGGGGAATCGGAGATCCTCACGCTCGATCACGAGACGCTCGAGTACAGGCCACGGAAGCCGGTGAAGCTGCCTTCGCTCGATGCGGCACTCGCAATCACCGACACGGGTGAGCGGATCAAGACGCTGTTCAACGGTAAGGATCGGGTTGGCCAGTTCCTTCGAACGACGCTGGCGCCCGCACTCGCCTACGCCGCCAACGTCACACCCGATATCGCGTATTCCCCGGACGATGTCGATCGCGTGATGCGTTGGGGCTTCGGCTGGGATCTGGGTCCCTTCGAGATCGCCGACGCCATCGGGATCGATCGCGCGATCGACGTGGCTCGCGAAGTCGATCCCGACCTGCTGGCCAACGGGACGCCGGCGATCTGGCGCGCGCCGCTCGCAAGTAGTCGCACGCGGCTTCGGGACGGTGAAGTGGCTCCCGCGGCAGGGGATCTGTTGATCCTTCGTGCGGCCAGGGATCGCTCGAACGTCGTGAAGAAGAACCCGGGCGCGAGTCTCGTGGACCTCGGCGACGGCGTGCTGGCCGTCGAATTTCACTCGAAGATGAACGCCATCGGCGGCGACACGATCCAGATGCTGCAGGCCGGCGTTCGCGAAGCGGAGCGCAACTTCGCCGCGCTGGTGGTCGGCAACGAGGGCCTGCACTTCTCCGCCGGCGCGAACCTGATGCTTGTCCTGCTCGAGGCCCAGGAGGAGAACTGGGACGAGCTCGACCTGATGGTCCGCACGTTCCAGCAGACAACGATGGCGTTGCGCTACGCGGCGGTGCCGGTGATCGTGGCTCCGGCAGGGCTCACCCTCGGGGGCGGCTGTGAGATCGCATTGCATGCCGATCGCGTCCAAATAGCAGGCGAGACATATCTCGGACTGGTCGAGGTGGGGGTGGGTCTGATTCCGGCCGGCGGCGGCACCAAAGAGATGGTGGCGCGTGCGGCTGAAGCGATGCTGCCCGGGAGCACCGACGTTCTCCCCTCCATCCAGCGTGCGTTCGAGACGATTGGTTTCGCGAAGACGTCAGCCAGCGGCCCAGACGCGATCCGGCTTGGCTACCTGCGTCCAGTCGACACCGTCACGATGAATCGCGACCGCTTGATCAGCGACGCCAAAGCCAGGGCGCTCGAGCGCGTGCGCGAGGGTTACACCGCTCCGCAACGCCGGACCGCGATCGCTGTCGGCGGTGAAAGCGTCGCGGCGACGCTGAAGCTCGGAGTCCATCTTGCGTGGAAGGCGGGACGCATCAGCGATCACGACAAGCTGATCGGACGAAAGCTCGCGGCAATCATGACTGGTGGAGATCTGCCGCACGCGGCGATGGTCTCGGAACAGCACCTGCTCGACCTCGAGCGCGAGGCATTTCTCAGCCTGCTTGCCGAAGCGAAGACGCGGGAGCGAATTCAGCACACGCTCAAGACCGGAAAGCCACTCAGGAACTAGGAACCTCAGGAACTAGGAACCAGGAACACGGAACGTGAACGTCATCGATCGAGGATCTGGCACCCCAGTCGTGCTGGTGCCCGGAATTCAGGGCCGGTGGGAATGGATGAAACCCGCCGTCGACGCGCTGTCGGCGCAGTGCCGGGTCATCACGTTCTCGCTCGCCGACGAGCCGACGAGTGGCGCGTCCTTCGATGAGCGATCCGGATTCGACTCCTACGTGCGGCAGATCGGCGATGCATTAGACGCGGCTGGAGTGCAATCGGCCATCGTGTGCGGCATCTCGTACGGGGGGCTGATCGCAGCCACCTTTGCTGCCCGGCATCCCGAGCGCACTCGCGCCGTGGTTGTCGTCTCGGCTATTCCGCCATCATGGAAGCCCGATCCGCGCGCCAGGTTCCTGATGCGGGCGCCGAGATTGCTCTCACCGCTCTTCTGTATCAATGCGCTCAGGCTGTTTCCAGAGATGGTCGCTGCGAAGGAGAACCTGCGCTCTGCCGTTTCGTTTGCCCTTCGGCACCTCGCCACCGTCGTCAGGTACCGCTTTTCGCCTGCGCTGATGGCGCGGCGGGCCCGGTTGCTCGACGGAAACGATCTCGAGGCAGAGGTGACTCAGTTGCGCGTGCCCGCACTCGTCGTGGCCGGGCAGGCTGAGCTCGATCGCGTGGTGCCCGTCGCATCGACTCGGGACTACATGCGCCTGTGGCCGGAGGCGCGATTCGCATCGATCGCTCGAAGCGGACACCTTGGCTCGATTACCAGGCCCGATGAATTCGCCGAACTCATCAGACGGGTTGCTGAAGGGCTTTCACGCACACACGATCAGAGGAGACGGGTCGTTGTCTGAAACCGTCCGAGAGATTCCAGGTGCCGTTGGTCAACTGGAGGCGCTGCTCGATCTGCCGAGCGGGACACCACGCAGAGCAGTGGTGCTCGCGCATCCGCTACCCATCAAGGGCGGCACGATGCACACCAAGGTCGTCTTCCAGTCGGCGAAGGCGTTGACGCGAATCGGCTGCGCCGTGCTGAGGTTCAACTTCCGCGGCGTCGGCCGCAGCGCCGGTGCATGGGACGAAGGCCGCGGCGAAATGGACGATTATCGAGCCGCTGTGGACTTTCTGTCGGGGAGGTATCCTGATCTGGAGATGTGGGCTGCGGGGTTCTCCTTCGGCTCGTACGTTGCCATGACTTCGGGTGCAGACGACGCTCGAATCTGCGCGCTGATCGGGATCGCGCCGCCGGTGAATCGTTACGAGTTTGCGTCGGTGACACTGTCGACGAAGCCGAAGTTCATCGTCCACGGGGAAAGCGACGAACTGATTCCTCTCAAGACGGTGCGTGAGTTCTACGCGCGGCTGCACGACCCGAAAGAGTTCGTTGAAATCGACCGCGCCAATCACCTGTTCGATGGACAGGCCAGCGAGGTCGGCGACGCGCTCGAAGAATTGCTGACGGACTTCACATGCGGGAAGCAGTAATCATTTCGGCGACGCGCACAGCGGTCGGCAAGGCACCGAATGGCGCCCTGCGGACGGTGCGCCCGGACGAGATGGCCGCCGCCGTCATCGGCGAAGCCTTGCGTCGTGTGCCCGCGCTGAAGCCCGCGGACGTAGACGATGTGATAGTGGGATGCGCGATGCCGGAGGCCGAGCAAGGGCTGAACGTGGCGCGCATCGCGAGCCTTCGTGCCGGCGTTCCAGTGGATGCAGCGGCCGTCACGATGAATCGCTTCTGCGCCTCCGGGCTCCAGGCGATTGCGTCAGCCGCCGAGCATGTCATGTGCGGCTTCGCGGACATCATCATTGCCGGCGGCACCGAGTCGATGAGCCTGGTACCGATGGGTGGCAACAAGATCTGTCCGAATCCGACGCTGGTCGAGGAGTATCCCGACGTCTATCTGAGTACTGGTCTTGTCGCCGAAAACCACGCGCGCGAATGCAAGATCTCGCGGGAAGAACAGGATCAGTTCGCGCTGCGTAGTCATCAGAGGGCGCTCGCGGCGATCGACGCGGGTCGATTCGCCGACGAAATCACGCCGCTGACGTTCGCGGTCGCTTCTCCTGGAACGAACGGAGCGCCGGTGTCGCGCTCGGTGACGTTCGCGCAGGACGAAGGGCCTCGCCGAGATACGTCAGAGGCGGCCCTGGCCAGGCTGCGCGCTGCGTTTCACGCCACCGGCACCGTCACCGCCGGCAATTCGTCGCAGACGAGCGACGGCGCGGCGGCGGTGATCGTGACGTCGGCGGAGGCCGCACGCGATCGCGGACTCGAGCCTCTTGCGCGTCTGGTGTCGTTCGCCACCGCCGGCGTCGAGCCAGAGCGCTTTGGTATCGGCCCCGTACCGGCGGTGCGGAAGGCGCTCAAACGCGCGGGACTCACGCTTGATCAGATCGACCTCGTCGAGTTGAACGAGGCATTTGCGGCGCAGGTGCTCGCCGTCCTTCGCGAGATGCCGATCGATCCCGAGCGTCTCAACGTGAACGGCGGTGCGATCGCGCTGGGACATCCGCTCGGCTGCACGGGCGCGAAGCTCACCACCACGCTGCTCTACGAGATGCGGCGCCGCAAGGCCCGCTACGGGCTCGTCACGATGTGCGTGGGAGGCGGCATGGGTGCCGCCGGCATCTTCGAACGGTTATAAGGGGGTCGGGAGTCATTTGATGAGTACAGTTCAACCTCAAGCTGCGCCTCCCGGAGTGTCCTCATCAAATGACTCCCGACCCCATTTACGGGGTGGCACCTGGCTGCTCGAAGACACGGCCCCCGGTGACATCTTCACTCCCGAGAAGCTGTCCGAGGAGCACCGCCTCATGGCGCAGACGACGAGCGAGTTCGTCGAATCGGAAGTGCTCCCAGTGCTCGATCAACTCGAGCAGAAGGACTGGACGCTTGCGCGCGCATTGATCAAGCGCTGCGGGGACCTTGGCCTGCTCGGCATCGCGGTACCGGAAGCGTACGGCGGCCTCGATCTCGACAAGGCCTCGTCGCTGGCAGTGATCGAGCGGATCGGCCCGTCCGCTTCGTTCGCGACGACGTTCGGCGGTCAGGCAAACCTCACGATTCTTCCGCTCGTGCTCTTCGGCACGCCGGCTCAGAAAGAGAAGTACCTGCCGCGACTCGTGAGCGGTGACATCGTCGGCGCGTACGCGCTGAGCGAATCGGGCTCGGGTTCGGACGCGCTTGCGGCCAAGACACGCGCCGTGAAGCAGCCGGACGGCAGCTGGCTGCTCAACGGCGAGAAGATGTGGATCAGCAACGGCGGCTTCGCCGACGTCATCATCGTCTTTGCCAAGGTGGACGGCGAACAGTTCACCGCATTCATCGTCGAACGCGCGTTCGGTGGAGTCACATCGGGGAACGAAGAGCACAAGATGGGGCTGCACGGTTCCTCCACGACGCCGATCCTGCTGCAGGACGCGCGCGTGCCAGCGGACAACGTGCTCGGCGAGGTCGGCAAGGGGCACAAGGTCGCACTGAACACACTGAACTACGGACGCTTCAGCCTCGGCGCGATGTGCATCGGCGGCGCGCGGGCGGCGATCGCGGATGCCGCATCCTATGCAGCGTCTCGCCGGCAGTTCGGCCAGCCGATCGCATCGTTCGGCGCAATCAAGCACAAGCTGGGCGAGATGATCGCCAGAACGTATGCGGTCGAGAGCCTCATCTACCGCACGGCGGGACTCATCGACGCGACGCTCGCAGGTTCGTCACACGACGGCGCCTCGATCGCGCAGGCGTTCGAGGAGTACGCCGTCGAGGCATCGATCGCCAAGGTTGCCGGCAGCGAAGCGCTCGACTACGTGCTCGACGAGAACGTCCAGATTCACGGCGGGAACGGCTTCGTAAAGGACTACTCGGCCGAGCGCTACTTCCGGGATGCACGCGTCAATCGCATCTTCGAAGGCACCAACGAAATCAATCGGCTGCTCATTCCCGGGATGCTCGTTCGGCGAGCGATCAAGGGAGAGATTCCACTGATTCCCGCCGCCCGCCGGCTGCAGGACGAAGTCCTCTCGCCAACACTCGGAAGTGCGAACGCTGTGGACGACCAGGTACTCGGCGACGAGTTGCGTGTGATCGCCGCGCTCAAGAAGGTCGCGTTGATGATCGTCGGGACCGCGATGCAGACCTACGGCGAGAAACTGACGGATCAGCAGGAGGTCCTCGGCTACGCCGCCGACATCCTGATGGATACCTACGCCGGCGAAAGCGCCGTGCTGCGTGCCCAGAACGCGGGCGCGACCGATCCGCGACGAAGCGAGCTGCACATCGCCGCGGCCCGCGTATTCGTGCACGACGCCGGTCTGCGCGTCGAAGCCAGCGCGCGGTCGGCACTCTCGGCCATGGCCGCAGGCGACACGCTGCGCACGTTGCTGGCGGCACTCCGCAGGATCCTTAAGGTTCCACCAGTGAACACCGTTGCACTCCGTCGCACGCTGGCCGAGGCGGCCGTAGCTGAGGGAAAATATGTACTAGGTTTCTAATCGGGCAGGACCAAGGTTCGGATCGAGTGAATCGACGTATTTTCCTTCCGTGGCTGGCGGTCGTCCTCACCGCCGCATGCTCATCGGGTCCGGGTGCTCCGCAGACCGCGACCGACGTTGCCTCGTGGCGCTCGATCCGGGATCAAGTGTTCTCCGAGACCGCCGAATGCGGATCACCCACGGCAACCGAGGACTGTTCCCCCGTACCGCAGGCCAGGCGCGCCAAGCTGCTGCCGCTCCGCTACTACGAGATCAATCCGAGCTACAACGTCCCGGCTGCGCTGCGACTCTCTGAAGACCGGCCGGTCTCCGAGATGCCGACATCTACGGGAACGCTGCGGCGGATGGAACGTGTCGGCGTCCTCGAGTTCAAGTTGAACGGCCAGTCGATGACGCTGGCTGCGTTCGTTGAAGAAGGCACGCGGCGCATCGAAACGCTCTTCGTCCCGTTCGCCGATCAGACGACCGGTAAGGACACCTATTCGGCAGGACGTTATCTCGACCTGCATCCGACACCCACCGGTATTTACTCGATCGACTTCAACAAGGCCTACAACCCGTACTGCGCGTACAACGACACCTACGAATGTCCGTTCCCGCCGGCGTCGAATCGTCTGAAGCTCGAAGTTCGCGCGGGCGAGAAGGCGCCGGGCATATGAGCCGGCATCTCCAGGCCATCGTCTTCGACTTCGACGGGGTAATCGCCAACAGCGAGCCGCTGCACCTCCTCGCATTCCAGCAGGCCCTCGCCGATGACGGCGTGGAACTGAGCGCGACCGACTATTACTCGCGATATCTCGGCTACGACGATGTGGGGATGTTCGAGGCGCTGGGACGGGATCGCGGGCTGTCGATGCAGGGTGAACGCGTCACGGAGCTCGTCCTGCGCAAGGGCGATCGCATGCAGGATCTGCTGCGCTCGGGCTCGGTGGTCTTTCCGGGCGCGCTCGAGTTCATTCGTGCGGCCGCGGCCGCGGTTCCGATTGCGATCGCATCGGGTGCGTTGCGCCACGAGATCGACGAGATCATCGACGCAGCAGGCATCGCGAATCTCTTTGCCACGATCGTCGCGGCAGGCGATACGCCGGAGAGCAAACCGTCGCCCGCGCCGTATCGGCTCGCGTTCGAGCAACTGCGCGAGAAGACCGGGCGCGACCTCGATCCGAGGCGCTCGGTCGCGATCGAGGACTCGCGCTGGGGGCTCGAGTCGGCACGCGGCGCTGGTCTCCGGCTCGTCGGCGTGACCAGCAGTTATTCCGCCGACGAGCTGTCGTCCGCCGAGCTCGTCGTGGACGGACTCGCCACGCTGACCCTGCCGGCTCTCGACAAGTTGTGTGCGAGTTAGGAACGACGTGAAGAAAGAACTCCTCAACGCGCTGGTCGACGCAACGAACACCGCTGGCACGGCGCTCGCCCCGGCGGCGCTCGTGATCGCGCGCGTCGAGAACCCGCGCCTCGATCCGGAGCCGTATCTCGCGCGCCTCGATGCCATGGGTGACGCCGCCCGCCGCGTCATCGAGCGCCACGCCGCGTCGAGTGGCGACATGTCGCCGCAGTCTGGTGTCAAGGCGCTCAACGAATACCTCTTTGACGACCTCGGATTCAGCGGCAATCGCGAGAAGTACGAGGATCCGAGGAACAGCTGCCTCAACGAAGTCCTCGAGCGACGGACAGGCATTCCGCTGACGCTGTCAATCGTCTACATGGAGGTTGCGCGACGGGCCGGGCTTCAGATGGACGGCGTCAATTTCCCGGGGCACTTCCTGGTGCGCTGTCCGCAGGCGCACTCGAATCATCTCGTCATCGATCCGTTTCATGCCGGCGCGTTGCTGTCGGAACACAACTGCCGCCTGCTGCTGCAGAAACACGTCGGCAGCGAGGTCGCGTTCAGCCGATCGCTGCTGGCCCCGGCGACGCGTGGGCAGATCCTCGTCCGGATGCTGCTCAACCTGAAGCGCATCTACGTTCACATGCGTTCGTTCCCCCAGGCACGCGACATCACTGAATTGCTGCTGGCGTTGACGCCCTCAGCACTGAGCGAGCTGCGCGATCGCGGACTCCTCGCCTATCAGTTGAACGATGTCACCGGGGCGCTCAGAGACCTCCAGGCGTATCTGAAGCTCTCGAGCATGAGCGAAGCGGACAAGGACGCGAAGGCCGAGCACCAGCAGATCTGGGAACACGTGAAGACGCTGCGACGACGAGTCGCGGCGCTGAACTGACCCTCGCCTAACTCCAGGACTGCAATTCGACGATGTTCCCTTCGGGATCGCGGACGTAACACCATGTCACACGCGCCGTCGGCGACGGAGTCAACAGCAAACGCGATGTGCGCGAAGCCTGGCCGATTCGGAACGCTCGGCAACGCGTCTGCCGGCTCTGAGTACTCGAAGATCTCGAGCGTAGGCACGGCGGTGCCAGCCTCCATCTCGGCGCCCGACAGATTGCGTTCAGGCGGCACCGGCACGCAACCGAAGACGTCCTCGTAGAAGCGAGCGAAGCGCTTCCAGTCGCGTGCGATGAGATTGGTGTGAGCGTACCGCGCGCAGCGAATCACGCGCTGAAGTTAGTACGACCGAGCGTTGCCCTAGTGCCGTCGATCGCGGCGATCTTCGCGTCTGTCGCGATGGTCTTCCCGCACGTCCCGTCGATCCTCGCGGGCATCCCATCGATCCTCACGGCGATCGCGCAAGCCACCGGCGTGCCGCGCGTCACGGATGTCTTCGCGCACGTCGCGGCGGTCCTCGCGCAGATCGCGATGATCTTCACGGCGGTCGAAGCGGTTTTCGATCCGATCGCGTCTCTGGTGACGAGGCGACTCGGCCAATGCGCCTGACACGGGCAAGAACGTGACGAGTAGTGCGGGAATAACGACCTTCGTGAACTTCACCATCGGTGCCTCCCTGGGGCAAGCGCTGTCACTGAGACGGGAGGACCTTCCGGCGGGTTGCTTTGTGAACTCTGTAGTAGGCGGTAGGCGGTAGGCGGTAGGTGCATACTGGTTACTGCATACCGTCTACTACTTGTTTCCTACCCGCGTGCTCTGGCTGGCGACCGCCTGCCAGCGTCCGTCGCGGACGACCCAGACATCCATGTACCTGGTACTGCACCTCGGTCGGCTTTCCCTTCACCGGTCCGACCAGATACTGCGTGAACCAGACGACGGCGGTGTCGCGATAAACCTTGACCGTGAAGTCGTCGAGGTGAGACGAATCGACCTGCTGATCGAACTCGCGCGCCAGCGCCAGCTCCTTCGCCTTGTCGCCGCGTGAACCGTCACCGTAGGTTGCGATGAATTCATCGGCGAGCACGCGCTCGATGAACGCGGCATTCTGGCTGTGAAACGCGGCATCCCACTCGCGTTCGAGCTCGATGAGAACTTCCTGATCCGATTTCACGTCCTGGGCGCGCGCGGTCTGCGCGGCGACCAGAGACCCGAGAATCAGACACACCAGTGTTCGCGTCCAGTTCATGGCACCCTCGACCGCATTGTCCATCAATTTACGCCCTGCACGAGCAGCCACACACCGAGCAGGCCGATGAGGATGGCGATCGCGTATCGGAACTGACGAACAGACAGGCCGAGCAGGATCCGTTCGCCCAGCACGGTGCCGATCAGCACGCCAACAGTCGCGACGCCCAGAGGCACCATCAATTCCGTCAGCACGGGGCCGGCGCGCCAGACGTAGATCGGCGTCCGCACGATGTCGACGAGCATCGCGGTCGCGGTCGCCGTCGCGACGTAGCGCACCGGCGGGAGCGCGAACGACAGCATCGCCGCAGCCCTCAGTCCGCCCTGATTGCCGGCGAGACCACCGAATAGTCCCGACAGCAGTCCAAGCACCCCGACGACGATGCCGGTGGCATGCACGCGAGACGGCAGATCGACGAGCGTCGCGAGAGCCGTAGACAGGAGGAGCAATCCAAGCGTGAGGGTCAGCGCGTCATTTGAGAAGCGCGTGTAGAGCAGCGCGCCAATGAGTCCGCCGGCTGCGCTCAGCAGGCCGAATCTTCTCAGGACGCTCCAGTCGATGTTCGCTCGCAGCCGCCAGCAGCGAAGCGCGGTCGCTGCCGCGTGCGGAATCGCAACCGCCGCGACGGCAGTCGCCGTTCCGAAGCTCGCTGCCAGCAGCGGCGTCAGCAGACTTCCGATGCCGAAGCCAGCCACTGAGGCAGTAGCGCCGCTCGATACGGCGAGGACGAAGACGCCTGCGAGAAACATGCGAAATCACTTCCCGCCCGACTTCTTCTCGTTCTCGAGACAGATGAACTCCATCAACTGCGTATTCGGCAGCAATGTCACTTCGACCGTCGTGCCCCACGGCTTCGTATAGGCCTTCGGATCGTCGATGGTGATGCCAATGTCCATGTGACCGAAGTCCTTGCGGTGGAACTTCGTCGTCACACGAAGCGCCTCGGTGGATGGCTTCCCCAATTGATCGAGCCACACCCGGCCGTTGAACCCTCCGCTCTCGACCACGAGCGTATCCCCTTCCCACTTTGCGGTGGAGTACCCATGCCAGGTCGGAGCGACGTCCGGATGCGGTACGAACTGCCGGCCGTCCATGAACGCCTGCCACCAGAGATTGAATGCTTCGTGGATGAAGAACACGACCTTCGGCGTCTGCACGATCTGCCACGGCGCCGGTGCGATCAGGACCTTCGGCACACCTTGCGGCAGGCAGTTGGCGTCCGGCTCTTCTCTCCAGAATTTGCCCGCGGCGCGCTCGTCGTAGAGCGTCTTCGCCCACGGTTGGAACGGCACGTCCTCCTTGAGATCCTTGGCGAGGTTGCGGAGGTAACCGGTCGGTGGATTCCAGATGCCGGACAGGTCAGGCTTGCCGTCAGGCAATCGTGGCGCCGGCGCAGAGAGATTGGGCTTGCCGTCGGCGGTTCGTGGAATATCAGGAGGCGGGATATTCGCCCACTGCGCGAATGCCGTGGACGACGCAGCAAGGATGAACGCGAGTTGCAGCAATGTTCTCACGTCGACCTCCAGTCGGTGCGCTACTCTAATCCGAACGAATCACATTCGTTCCCACAACAGAACGTACTCGAGCGACCGGCCTCCGACTGCGATGGGTGGCGTCGCGAGTCGCAGTCGCCCGCTTTCGTCGAATGCGTAGAGGCGAACCAGGTCGATGCCGACCCAATTCGGGAACGACGCGCCGACGACGTGATGGGTGACGGCACGCTTCGACTCGTCGATGGAGTACGTGCCGAAGTAGGCGATGTAGCCATCGAAGGCGTCGCGCACTTCGGCGTCGGTGCCATGCGCAGGATCCTTCGCCACAAACCGTGCCCGATCCGTTTTCCCGAGCTGCGCGGACATGTGCCCCGCCCCGTCGTAGAACAGTTGTCCCCCCGGCCGTTCACCAAACGGGAATTCGACCTGTCCGTTGGAGTCGCGCGTTTCGCAAGAGAGCAGGCGCCAGGCTCCGGTGAACATGGATGCAGCTTGAGTGTCGGGCGTCACCGCCCGCGATCCTACCGGATCACTGCGGGTCGTGCGGGTGGTTTGACACCTGGTAGGCTCGACAACGCGGCGAAGGTCGTCGGATCGCGACTTCCGCGGTTCAGCGAAAAGCCTGATCTGTCATGGCCGGCGTGCCCGGTTCGTCACTCGCAGTTGATCAACCACGGGATCCCGAACTGATCGACCACCGAGCCAAAGCGCGTAGCCCAGAACGTTTTCTCGAGCGGCATCACCACTCTGCCACCCTCAGCGAGCGCGTGGTAGAGGCGTTCGGCGTCAGCGACGTCGTTGATCTGCAATGACAGCGAGACGCCCGTGGGTGCCTCGTACTGCTTCATCAAGACGTCGCTCCCCATCAACAGGTGGTCGCCGACGACGATGCTGCCGTGCATGATCTTGTCGCCCCAGTCGTCCGGCACGCTATCCGCGAGGGGTGAGCCGGCATAACGAAAGATGGGTCCAGGCTGGCCGCCCAGATGCTGCTCGTAGAACTTGAACGCGGCCTCGCAATCTCCCTTGAAGCTCAGGACGGTGCTCGTCTTCATTCATGCCTCCGCGAATTCGCTTCGGTAGCGGACCGCGCCTCTCAAGCGCTCGCGCACACCAGCCTCGAGCTCGATGACCATGAACACATCGTCCGGCACATCGAAATCGGGCAGTGTCAGGCCTCTCGTGTGTGCGGGCTCGAATCCGAAGCGCGGATAGTCCTCGGGGTGACCGACCACGACAACGGCCGAGTACCCGTGCTGACGGCAGGCGTCGAGGCCGGCGCGAATCAGTTGGCTGCCGACGCCCGCGCGCTGATGCTCCGGCAGAACCGACATCGGTCCAAGACCGGCGACGCGGAATCCAACCGGTGGTTCGAGGCTGACAGGCGAGAACAGGATGTGTCCCATGACGAGATCGTTCCTCGTCGCAACCAGCGAGATGCAATCAGGCGCGGCTCGAAGACGTTCGACGATCTGACCTTCGATCGGCGAGCCAAATGCCTGTTCGTTGATGTCGCGAACGGCTGCGGCATCTTCAGGCTGCTCGAATCGGACGCGAACCATCGGATTCACACGCTCGGCGGCTAGCGCCGCCTCGACGCCTTGGCGATCTCCACCCAACGATCGATCGGAATGGCTTCGACAATCTCTCCGATCACATCAAGCGCCAGATCATCCGCTGTCGCGAAGCGGATGCAAGCCTTGCCTCGGTTCAGCTTCTTGCCTGACGCACGAAATCCTTCGTCGAGCCGCTGGGCCAGCGTCCGATCCCCGTAGATCGGCATCAGGTGCAAAGAGAGATACGATTTCTCTGAAGCGAGTGCGGCATACCAGAGTGGCTGTCCGTTATAGGTGTCTGAATAGAGATCGAGGGGCACCTGATAGACGAGCATGTTCTTGCTGACGACTTCTTCGTATCCCTTCGGCAGATGGTGTCGAATGACGTCTCGCACCCGGTCGACGTCAGCTCGTCGGTCTTCCGCGAGCGCGGCCAGGAACTTCGACACCGTTGCCGACGACGTCTTGCTCGGCTTCGTCTGTGCGCTCATCGCTGAACACCAATCTCCTTCAGGTTCTCGGCGCAGATGTATTCGAGAAGCTCCGTGTCAGCGAGTAGCGCTTGTGGCTGTGTGTACATCAGCGGCTTCGTATATGCCTTCGGGTCGTCGATCAGGACTTCGATGTCCATGTGACCAAAGTCGCGTCGCTTGAAACGCTCCGTCAGGCGCATCGCGTCGCTGTGAGGATGGCCCGATCCATCGAGCCACGTCTTGTCGTTGAATCCGACTGTCTCGACGACCAACGTGTCCCCGTCCCATCGCCCGACCGAGTATCCCATCCAGCTCGGTTGAGGATCCCTGGGATGCTCGCGACCATCCAGGAATATCTGACGGAACATGGTCAGCGATTCATACAGGACGACGATCAACTCGGGAGTCTGAACGATCTTGTAAGGGTGGGTGTACGCATTGAGGCGCGGCACGCCGGCCGGCAAGCAGCGAACAAGCGGGTTGTCACGCCTGGAGTTGGCGTTGCGCTGTTTGTACAAGGCTTCGGCCGATGGCTGAAAGGGCACGTCGCCTGGAGCCAGATCCCTGGTGATGTCGATCAGATACTTTGGAGCGACGATCCCCTCGATGCCACCCGCCTGACCATCCGGCTCGGCCGCCGGTTGCCAGATGCCAGACAGGTCTGGCCTGCCATCAACGCTGCGAGGCGCCGCGGCTGAAAGATCCGGCTTGCCGTCCGCGTTTCGCGGTATCCCTCGAGTGGGCTGATTCAGCCACTGCGCCGCCACCGGCGCCCCCAGCAGGCAGACGGCCGCCACTACGGCGCAAATCAGCGAGGCGCATCGGGCAGAAAGCATGACGACCTAGACCGGAACAGCCTCCACCACGCTCACGATCGACTCGGTGGGCACAACGCGGCTCAGACGGAAACCAGCCTGACCGAGGAGCGAGCCGTATTCGGCTTCTGTGCGTTCCTGCCCTCCCGGGAACACCAGCATGACCATGTCCTGCACCTTGCCCTGATGCGGCGTATCGCCCGCCGGCAGGACCGTCTCGACAATCAGGAGGCGGCCATCTGGTGGCATGACTTTGCGGCAATGACCGAGGATGGTCAGACACTGCTCTTCGTTCCAGTCGTGAATGATGTGCGAGAGCAGATAGGCGTCGCCTCCGTCGGGCACTCGCTCGAAGAAATCGCCCTGCTCGATCGCGACTCGTGCCTCGACGCCGCGCGCCTTGAGCAGGGCTGGGGCGTCGCTCACCACATGGGGGCGGTCGTAGAGGACACCGCGCGGCGCTGCGTGCTGAGACAGGATCGCGCCCAGCATGTTGCCCGTCGCGCCGCCAACGTCCACGATCGTCTTGAACCTCGAAAAGCCGTACGCCATTGCCACGGCGGGCGGCTCGGCGCCGTGATAACCAACCATCGCCGCGCTGAAATCCGACGCCTCTTCCGGATGATGCGCAAGGTATTCGAAGAACGGCCTCCCATGGGCTCGCTCGAATCCCGTCTTTCCGGTTTCCAGTGAATAGACGATCTCCTCCCAGCCGCGCCAGAACGCCGGGCCGCAGAACGCCATCAACGTCGCGCGCGCCGAGCCCGGGGCGTCCGTCTTGAGCGCTTCGCCCAGAGACGTCAGAGCGAAACGCTGCCCGTCTCGCTCTGTGAGGATGCCCAGGCCGGCCAGCGTACGCAGGAGGCGATGCAGCGACGGCGCGTGCATACGCATCGTCCCGGCCAATTCGGCGGCACTCCGCGGTGCTTCGGCCAGGCGATCGGCGATGCCGAGTTTCGCTGCCGCGTACACGACTCCCGAGACCCATGACGCAGTCCCCATCTGTATCAATTGCGCGTGAGGCGGCAAGCCTCGCGACGTGGCCCCGTTATCTGTCATCTACATCTCCTCGTTTTCTGCCTAAAAGGTGGCCGCACGAACACGCCCCGTCTGCTCCATGACCCGTAGCAGGTTTCCACCCAGGATCTTCGTGACGTCGCGCTCCGAGTAGCCCCGTTTCAGAAGCTCGCCGGTGATCTTCGGGAGCTTCGAGGCATCCTCCATCCCCAGGGGCATGATCGCGCCATCGAAGTCCGACCCTAGTCCCACGTGATCGATTCCGGCAACCTTCACCGCGTGTTCGATGTGATCGACGATCTCGACCCAGGTGACGGCGGGCATCTGACGGTTGCTCATCGCTTCGTGGTAGATCCGACTCCAGTCGAGCATCAGGCAGGCCTCGTCCTTGCCGCACTGCTTCGCTGCCCCATCCAGCAGCGCCTGCACGCCGGCAGGAGCCGTGGCCGTCCGGAACGCCTCGCTGAGAAACTCCACGTGGTAGTTGATCATGACCACGCCGCCATTCTTGGCAAGCGCGCGCAGCATGTCATCGGTCATGTTGCGCGGGCTGTTTGAGATGGCGCGGCAGGAAGAATGCGACGCAATCACGGGAACCGCGTCACCTCGAGGGTGTCGTAGAACGTCTTGTCCGAGACGTGCGAGACGTCCACCATGACGCCCAGGCGATTGAGCTCGCGCACGACGTCCTTGCCAAATGGCGTGAGGCCGTTGTGAGCCGCCGTGTCGCCGGACGAGTCCGCCCATGTCGTGTTGCGGCTGTGGGTCAGGGTCATGTACCGGACGCCGAGCGCGGCGTACGCGCGCAGCATACCCAGGTCGGCATCGATCATGTGTCCGCCTTCCATGCCCATGAGCGCGGCGATCTTGCGCTCCGCTATCGCGCGCCTGATATCCGCCACGGACGTGGCCAGCATCAGTTCTCGCGGGTGGGCGCGGACGGCCTCCCGTACCTTGTCGATCTGCTGAAGCGCGCGCCTCACGGCTAGCGGCCCGGTGACGTCTCCGGGCATGTAGATGGAGAAGAACAGCGCATCGAGGCCACCCTGGCGCATTCTCGAGATGTCGATGCTGCCGGTGCTGTCGCCCGCGCCGAGATCGAAGGCCGGTTCGGACAGCAAGCGCAATGTCGTGTCGTCGTGGGTGTCGATGACGATGGCGCGGGCATGAAGTTCTCGAGCGCCGGCAGCGACGACCTCGTCCGGGCCAGCATGCTGCGCCATGGCGGTTGCGGAGACGACAAGTGTCCACAACATCGTCACGGCTCTTGTCAGGGTCCGATTGTCCAATATGTCACACCCCTCGAACGCCTCACCTTGGCATGCGCTGCGGTCTGACGCACCGCCGCCCCACATGCGGCACGGGCGAGTCACGATACCACCGAGCGCGAGGGGCGCGCGTAAGGTCACGTCAAGAACGCCCTGGCAATCTCGTCGACCGTGCCCATTGAATAAGGCGCCACGCCGACAACAACGCTACCCCCACCAGCAGACCAATGAACCAACGCATGGCCGCCGCCATTCCTTCTGGCAGGCCCTGCGGCGGGGGCACGATGTCGGGTACGAAGCGCGGCGCCAGGAACGCATATGCGAAGGCGACAACCGGCGCACCGAACCACCATCCAGGAATGCCGCCACGCCCATCGCTACTGGTTTCGTGATACAGAGGCAGCTTCGTCATGTGCTCCTCCTCGGCGACAGCTTGTTTCGCCCGCTACACCGTTGACGTCCGAGAACGCTCGGAGCGAATGTCGATGTTGCATTTGTTCGAACGCAAGTCCGGCAACGGTTGGTGCTCGCCCGCGCGAACGAGCGCAGCGAGTGAGCGCCCCGGCGACGCGTGAGGGCCGCCCGGCGTCAGCACCTGTTAGGCTCCGGTCTGCATCTGCCAGCGCCACACACGTCCGTCCTCTGGGTCAATCACCTCGCCTACAAACGTCATCCCAACGCGCTCCAGCACGCGAGTCGACGCATTCGTCTCCGGCAGCGTGTGGGCGACAACCCGCCGCACCGCTGGCGAGCTGCTCGCCAGTTCGATGAGTTTCCCCGCCATCCCGGTTGCGTATCCACGCCCCTCGAAGCCCGGGTACGTGAAGTCAGGCGATCTCTACCGTCCCTTCTTCGGTCGGCGCACTTTTGAACGCGCACGAGCCAACCACCTCGCGCGTGGCTTCATCCACCACAAAGTATCCGCCCCACTGGAGCTCGTCCACGCTGACGGGGGCGGAGACGAGGGTGCGTCCAACCAGTCCGTGTACGAGATCAGCCACGCGCGCCCAGTTGTCCTGCGCCAGTGCTTCCATGTACTCGGGATGGTTTCCGATCGACTCCTCGATCGCTCGCTCAAGCCTGACGAGTTGAACCGTCCTCATGAGCGTGCCCCCAGTCGTGGGTCTCTAGCGAATGTGGAAAATGACAGGACGTCAATAACGATTACGACGTCGGCTGGCGCAAGCGACTCAAGGCCGACGGGACCTCATTCGCAGCGGCAGACCGCTGTCGCTTCATCGAAGTACGGCATGTGTTCTTTGCCTGTCCAACGTGCGCGCTGAGATGCGGCGCGTTCACCGAGACGCCCACGCGCCGTCGGCTCCAGCGCGGGGTTGGACGCGTGCATCCGCTGGAGAATAACCCACATACTCGGAGATGTTGCTGGTTCGAACATTGCGCCATTGGCGTCCGCGAATATGGCGAGAGTGACGAGCCCAACCCGCTTCGCTGCGGCGGACAATTCGTCGGCTCGATATAGCCGCTGGCGGCGCTCGTACTGACCGTTCCCGCGTGAACCGCTGACCAATACGCGCTCGATCATCCGCGCGGGTTCGAGTGACAGAGTGCGCGACATTGTCACGACAACGCCGTCTCGCTCTTCACGATCCGTGTGACGAAAGCTCACAAGAATCGGCTCGCCGTTCACGACCTTCAACGCGACGCAACCACCTGGTACGAGAACACGCGCGGCCTCAGCCAAGACTTGCTCGTTCTCATTCTCTGCGTCGAAGAATCCGAAGGCGTCCATCACCACAACCGCGTCACAAGACTCGGTCAGGAGCCTCGCTTCTACTCCGGATGGTCGAGCGACGTCAGTGCCGCCTCACACGCGACCCTCAGCTTGGGAACGTCTTGGTCGATGGCTCGGTACACGAGCTCGAGGTCGATGCCCAAGTAATCGTGCACAAGGACATTCCGAAACCCTGCCAGCCCCTTCCAATCGACCGACGGCTGCGATGCCTTCACGGCTTCACTTAGATGCTGGCTGGATTCCGTCAACGTCTGCAGATTCCGGATCACGCCATCCTGAATCAGATGCGAGGCAAAGAAACTATCGCGGCCGCCGGCCGTGTACTCCTCGATGCGGGCAACACAACGCAAGACGTGTTTTGGATAGACTCGGTCGTCCTTCACAAGGGAACGGCCTCTTCAAGCACTCGCTCCCGAAGCAAGTCATCGAGGCCTCGCTCGGTGACGACCTGTACCCGACGACCGAGGAGCTCTTCCAACTCCGCGACCAGCCCGCCTGGAAACCAGGGGCTTGGATCGGGCCCCACCTCGACGAGGAGGTCGACATCACTGTGCGGCCCGGCATCCCCACGGGCCATCGAGCCAAACACGCGCACACCAGTCACGCCGTGCCTGCGAGCCAGCCGGAGTATCTGTTCTCGTTTCGTTGTTACGAGGTTCACCATCCGGCCTTGCTCCTTCGAGCCTCAGTGTACCCGTCTTCTGCGTCGTGTCGTATCAGGCCGCATAACGACAGGTTTCAGCCGCGGCAGCTGATGCCGCACCTGCCGTCGGCTGCAAACCATGTTAGACCGCGTCGCTGAAAGGCATCGCTTGGCCCACCGTCATGGCTCGCCGCGAAGAGCAGGGGCTGAGGCCGGTGGTTTACGGTGATGGGTCGCCTGCTCGAAGGCGTACCCGAACTTGAAGAGCGTTCCTTCGGCGAACGGCCGTGCCATGAACTCAATCCCGACGGGGATCCCGTCGGTCGTAAACCCTGCTGGCACCGTCATCGCTGGAAACCCGAGGATGGGACTCAAGCGTCGGTTATTGCCGATACCAGCGCTCTCGACCAACGGGTTGCTCATGTCGTCAGGCGCGATCTCAACTGGCTGGTGGTCGAATGTCGCGTACACCAAGGCGTCCAGCTGGTGGTCTGCCATCGCACCGAGCACTACTTGGCGCGTGTCTTCGACGCCGATACTTCAACAACGCCCGCAGTGTAACGACGCCATTGGCTGGTTCAATTTGCCGCAAAGCGTCACATTCACAATTGCTTGACGGTGGCACTGGCAACCGTCCGTACGAGATAGGCCGGTCCGCATGACGCAGCGGACGATAGCACCGACGAATGGTCAGAGTCGCACCAACGAATGTCAGCGGGGATCGCACCGACCGGGAGATCAGGCTCGCACCGACCAGCGTAAGGAAGCATCGCACCGACAATCGCCAGAGCGATCGCACCGACCTACGACAGCTGTGAGATCTCCTGATAGAGATACGCCGACGCGATGATGCCGTTGTGGAAGTTACCGAGGTCGAGGCGCTCGTCTGGCGCGTGCGCGTTCTCATCCGGCAGCCCGACGCCGAAGAGCACGCTCGGCAGACCAAGCTCCTCCTGGAACGTGGACACCACAGGAATCGATCCGCCTTCGCGGTTGAAAACCGGCGGCTGACCGAAGCCCTGCTCGATCGCGCGTCCCGCAGCGCGCACGTATTTGTTGTCGAACTCCGTCATCCACGGCTTGCCGCCGTGCATGCGCGTGATCTTGAGCTCCACGGTCTTCGGACACACCTTCTGCAGATAGGCCTCGAAGAGATCGCCGATCTTTTTGGGATCCTGGTCGGGGACGAGACGCATGCTGACTTTCGCCATCGCCGTGGCGGGCAGCACAGTCTTGGCGCCCTCGCCGGTAAACCCTGACAGCAGCCCGTTCACCTCGAACGTCGGCCGCGCCCAGACTCGCTCGAGCGTCGAGTAGCCTGACTCGCCAAAGAGCTTCGGCGCGCCGAGCTCCTTCCGGTACTTCGTCTCGTTGAATGGCAGCTTCTTCCACTCCGCCCGCTCCGCGTCGCTCAGCGGACGCACGTCGTCGTAGAAGCCGGGAATCTTGATCCGGCCGCCGCGATCTTTCATCTGCGCAAGGATATTCGCGAGGACGAACCCGGGATTTGCAACTGCGCCGCCGAAGGATCCCGAGTGCAGGTCGCTCTTCGTGCCACGCAGATCGATCTGGAAATACGTCAGGCCGCGCAGGCCGTAGCAGATCGACGGGATGCCGCGATCGAACATCGGCGAGTCGGAGATCACGACCACGTCGGCGGCGAGCTCCTGCTTGTGCGAGCGTACGAAGTCGTCGAGGTGCACGCTGCCGACTTCCTCTTCGCCCTCGATGAAGAACTTGATGTTGAGCGGCAGGCTGCCGTTCTTCTTCAAGTGCGCCTCAACCGCCTTGATGTGCATGAACACCTGACCCTTGTCGTCGGCGGCGCCGCGCGCGTAGATCTCGCCGTCACGCACGGTGGCCTCGAATGGCGGGGTGGTCCACAGATCGACCGGATCGACGGGCTGCACGTCGTAGTGGCCGTAGAAGAGAATCGTCGGCTTGCCCGGCGCGTTCAACCAGTCGCCGTAGACAACCGGATGGCCCGGTGTGTCGATGAGCCGCACGTTCTGCATGCCCACCTGTTTCAGCGCATCAGCCGTCCACTCAGCGGCGCGGCGCACATCGGCGGTGTGCTGCGGCAGCGCGCTGATGCTCGGGATCGCGAGGTAGTGCTTGAGCTCCTCGACGTACCTGTCGCGATTGACGTTGATGAAATCGACGACCTGATTCATGGCTCAATGATATGCCACGTGTCGCCGCGGCGACCCGCGCGCCCCTCGCGTTCGAGCTTCAGCAGATGCGCGAGCACTGTCTCGCGCGCAACCTGAAAGAGGCTCTCCTTGAGACCGCGATAGATCAGCGGCACGAGGGAATCCGGCGTGGCCTCTCCCGAACGAAGCGCAGTCACAATCTGCTCGTCGCGCTCGCGGCGGTGCTCGATGTATCCGAGCAGCACGGCCTCGGGATCGTCGATGACGGCGCCGTGACCCGGCAGCAGACGCGCGGGATTCAGCGCCCGCACGCGCTCGAGCGACGCGAGGTAGTCCCCAAGATCCCCTTGCAGATTCGGCGGGATATAGACCGTCGTCCCCTTCACTGCGAGGTCACCCGAGAACAGCGTGCGCGACTCCTCGTGCCAGAAGCAGACGTGGTCAGGCGCATGACCGGGCGTGTGTATGGCACGCAGTGTTTCGTCGCCAGCGTCGACGACCTGCCCATCGCCAATCGGCTCCCACAGTGCGGGCCACCGACTGTCGCGTTCGGCCCACGGCATCTTGAAGAAGCGCGTCCCGGGAAAGCGCTCCGCCAGCGCGACCACCCCGGAAACGTGGTCGACATGCGCGTGAGTCACCAGCACCTGCGCCAGGCGCGCGCCAGCGAGCGCCTCGTCGAGCGCAGCGAGATGCCTTGGATCGCCTGTGCCGGCATCGATGAGCGTCGGCACTCGCCCGGGGATGAGCCACGTCCAGTTGCCGGCGCCGGTCATCGGACCGGGATTGAACGCATGCACCGCGATCGGGGTCATGGGGTCAGACCCCGTCCCGTTTCTGCACATGCAGCCACAGCGACAACGCGACGTAGTAGACGGGAAACGCGAGCGAGATCCACATCACGAGCCTCGAGACGTCCGGATACTCCCAGAGCATGAACAGCATCAGCGCTGACCAGACGGCGCCAATCACATTCGTGAAGACCTGCAGGATCGGCGTGCGCGACGGGTAGACGTACCGTATCGGGACAAAGACCAGCACGATGAAGGTCACCAGGATCGCCGCGTTCACTGACGAGGGCCAGCCAGCAACGAGCAGATAGAAGGTGACGACGTTCCAGTACGACGGGAACCCGGTGAAGAAATGATCCGGCGTCTTCGCGTCCGTACGGCTGAATCCGTAACCGCTCGCGAGCAGCATCGCGGCCGCGATCCAGATCGTCCACTCACCAGGCACGAGCACGGCTCGCCAGACGAAGAGTGCGGGAACGAAGACATAGGTCAGGTAGTCGACAACATCATCGAGCTTGCCGCCGTCGAACCACGGAATCCGCTCTGAGACGCGCGCACGACGAGCAAGCGCGCCGTCGGTCGCGTCAATGACGACCTGGAGCCAGAGCCAGAAGAACGCAGCGCGGTAGTTGTAGTCGATGACGGCGAGAGACGCGAGCAGCGCGAGTACCAGGCCGCTTGCGGTGTAAAGGTGAACGAGCCACGCTGCGATCACGACACACCGAGGCAGTGAGTCACAGAGGCCAAACCAAATTGATTTCTCGGTGCCTCGGTGCCTCTGTGTGTCGTATTCACAGCCGGCGAACGGCGTTCGGGAAGTCGCGCCAGACGGGAACGCCGCAAAAGTGAGTGCCCTCAGTGCATCGCGGCGAGATCAAACCATTGCGAATCACACAGGGTGGGCCGATGTAGCGGCCGATGCGCGGATGCAGCGTGCGAACCTGTTCGATCTCGTCCATCGACGCGAGGTAAATCTCCTCCTGCGCGTTGAAGCAGGTACGCAGCGTCCATTTGTGCAGCAGCGCCAGCAGCGAGCCCGACTCGACGAAGCGAAGCGTCTTCGCGTTTGGCAGCAGATACAGCGCGTGCTCGAGCGGAACGCCCATGGCCAGCAACTGGTTCTTCGCGTCCCACGCTTCCTGCATCGCCGCGTCGTACACCGCCTGCGCGCGCGGATTGGCAGCAATCAGTCGCGGCGTGATGTAGTCAGGCTTCGCCGTATCGGCAAACGTCATCAGCGGCCGCGATGCCGGCACCATGCGATGGCGCTGATCCTGCGAGTCCGCGGTGTGACTGAGCCGCTTCTCGAACACGAACGTCGCGTGGTGCAGCGCTCGCATGAGCGGCGAGTGATACGACACGTTCAGGATATCGAGGCGATAGCGATTCTTCGCGGGATTCATCACCCGATCGATTGCCTCGTCGTCGCCCATGTCGCCGGCGGTGAGCCCGAACACCGATCGGACCGACTCAGCGACGACGGCTTCGGAATCCGATGACGATGACCTGAGTCGTGACCAGCGCCCATCGAGACGGGCATCGAACTCCGCCGCGAAACAGTCACCACCGCTGCGCGGACGAGGGAACGTGCCTTCCTGCACACCTTCGTCGGGAATCGGCGCCAGCCCGACCTTCTCGAAGAAATAGGGATCCCATTCCTTCACCAGGCGCACCATTTCCGAGATCACGATCCGCGTCTGGTACGGCGCGTCGCCGGTGTTCATCATCCGATGCAACCGGTGCAGGACGATGCCCGAGACCGTGTGCACCATGGAAGTGAAGGCACCGATCGGAATCACGTAGCGCGCCGTCTCGATCGCGCGCTTCTCAGCGTCCTTTTCGATCTGCTTCAGCCGCTCCGGGTTCGTGTTCGCCCTGACGTACCTCAGCTCCTTCAGAATCGCCAGCGCATCGTCTTTCAGCAGGGCCGAGAGCTCGGCATAGCGATCCCAGGCACGGACGATGGCGGATTCGTAGACGTCGCGAGCCTGCCCGGAGAGCGGCGGAACGTAGGCGCGCGGCTCCTTCAGCTTCACGTAACGCTGGCTCGACTGCTCGGAGTTGTAGAAGGGATACGAGTGGAGGAACGTCCAGACGAACTGCCGTGAGATGTTCTCGAGGCCGAACTCGAAGTTGGCGTGCTGATAGACCGTGTGGTGCCCGGCGTCGAACGTGAGCGCGCCGATCGAATCGCGCTGCGACTCGGTGACTTCGTTCGCGCCGATCACCCGCGGTGAATAGCAGGTCCGAGCCGCCGCGATGGCCCCATCGTACGGCGTGGTGGGCGCTGTACGCAGCGTGACGACTGGCGCGCCGGTGGACAGCAACCTTCAGTCCTCGTCCTTCGCGTGATAGCGCGTGTACTCGTCGAGAAACGTGAGCGACTGCATCGACGACATGCGATCGAAGAAGAGCACGCCGTCCAGATGATCCGTCTCGTGCTGCACGACGCGCGCGGGGAAATTCTTCAAGAGCAGCTCGATCGACTTGCCGGTGCGGTCGAGGGCGGACACGGTGATCTCTGTGAACCTCGGGACCATTCCGCGAATGTCGGGGATGCTCAAGCACCCCTCCCAGCCCTCTTCCTTCTCGGCGGCAGCAGCGGGAACGATCTCTGGATTTACGATCACCGTCGCTTCGCTCTTCGGGCCCGGCTCCTCGTCCAGCAGCGCGACGAACAGGCGCAGGCCTTCGTGCACCTGGGGCGCGGCCAACCCGACGCCGTGATATTCGTGCATCGTGTCGATCATGTCGTCGATCAGCTTCTGCATCAGCGGATCGCGCAGATCGGACTTCGATACGGGTCGCGCTCGCTCGCGCAGAACGGGATGTCCCATGCGCGCGACCTTGAGAATGGACATATGAACTAGATTACTCTACGGTTCGCTTGTGTTTGAGGCTATCAGCAGAGGCCCGCGGCGACAATCACGCCGATTCCGGTCTGAACGACGTTGCCGGTGGGACCAAGACAAGCGAGCTGTGGAGTATATGGCTCCGGGCTTTGGGCTTTCGGCTCCGAGTACCGAGAGCCACGAGCCAGGAGTCGAGAGCCGGAATGCATCCGCACGATGAGCGCCCGTACAGTTTCTGCCCGTTGTGTGGCGCGGATCTCGAACTCCGGTCGGTGAAGCCGTCCGAGCCCGATCGACTCGTGTGCGTCCAGTGCGGATTCATCTTCTATCAGGATCCCAAAGTCGCGGTCGCGACGATCATTCTCGACGGCAACGATGACATCGTCCTCGTCAGACGAGCGATTCAGCCTGGATACGGAAAGTGGGTGTGTCCCGGCGGGTTCGTCGATCGCGGCGAAGAAGTCATGGCTGCCGCGATCCGGGAAGCGCGCGAAGAGGCCGGCGTCGACATTCGCATCGATCGCCTGTTGAACGTCTACTCCTACCCGGGAGTCGCACCCGTGATCATCGTCTACGTGGCGACGATGACAGGGGGCACTCTCTCGTGCGATGACGAGTGTCTTGAAGTCAGGCTCTTTGCACCGGATGACATTCCGTGGGACGAGCTGGCGTTCTCGAGCACCACGGCCGCGCTCAAGGAATTCCTGACCAGGTAGACCCCTACCCAAATTGCGCGCGCACTGACGGTTCTGTCGTTGCCGTCGCGGCGCGGCGACGTGCAGAGCCCGGCAACGGGCTCAAAAACGGCGCGTTTGCACGTACCGGCCGAGGTGGACCGTCTCTTGCCCCCCGGCACCCGGGGGGCAGACATGCGACTGAATACCGTTCTCGCGGCCGGCGCCGTCCTTGTGACTTTTGCGTGTGGTGGTGAATCGCCATCAGGTCCCTCGGATGCTGCGGCACCGTCGGGCCCATCGGGATCGATGGGCACGATGCATGTGCGCCTCACGGACAGCCCGTACGGGAGCGCGAGGGCCGTGCTCATCACCTTCTCCGAGGTGTCAGCCCAACGCGCCGATGGCGGCTGGACGAAACTCCCGTTCGCCGATGGATCCACTACCCGGACGTGTGACCTGAAGAAGCTGCAGAACTCCGCGCAGGACGTGTTGGGAACGGGGCCACTGACGCCAGGGCAATACAACTGGATACGTCTGCAGATCCAGAGCGCGAAGATCTATCTGGATTCGCCGTCCACGTCGCCCACGCCGTGCGCCGCGTCGATGGCAGAGCCGGCGGGCGCTTCAGCCGTGTTCACGATTCCGTCGGGCGAAGTGAAACTGAATGGAACGTTCACGCTGACGGCTGGTACGGCAACGACGCTCCTCCTCGACTTCGATGGCGAGTCGTCCATCGAGAAGACCGGCAATGGCTACCTGATGAAACCGGTCGTCAGGCTCGTCAGCGTCCAGTAGCGTCAGGCGATCGTGACTTCCTTCGTCAGGTAGACGTCCTGGATCGCGTTGAGGAGGGCTGCACCCTCCTTCATCGGCCGTTGGAACGCCTTGCGTCCGGAGATGAGGCCCATGCCGCCGGCACGCTTGTTGATGACGGCGGTCTTCACCGCTTCCTTCAGATCGCCTTCACCGGAAGACGCGCCACCGGAGTTGATGAGACCAGCGCGCCCCATGTAGCAGTTGGCGAGCTGATATCTCGTCAGATCGATCGCGTTGTCACTCGTCAACTGCGAGTAGACGGCCTTGTGCGTCTTCCCGAAGTTGACCGCGTTGTAGCCGCCATTGTTCTCCGGCATCTTCTGCTTGATGATGTCGGCCTCGATCGTGACGCCGAGATGATTGGCCTGCCCGGTGAGATCGGCGGACACGTGGTAATCCACTTCCTTGGTCTTGAACGCGGGATTCCGCAGGTAGCACCAGAGCACGGTGAACAACCCGAGCTCGTGAGCCTCCTGGAACATCGCGCTCACTTCCTGAATCTGCCGCTTTGATTCCTCAGACCCGAAGTAGATGGTCGCGCCGACGGCGACAGCGCCCATGTTGAACGCCTGCCTGACGCTGCCGAAACGAATCTGGTCGTACGTGTTCGGGTACGAGATGAACTCGTTGTGATTCAACTTCAGGATGAAAGGAATCTTGTGCGCGTACTTGCGGCTCACGGTGCCCAGGACGCCAAGCGTTGACGCGACGGCGTTGCATCCGCCTTCGATCGCCAGCTTCACGATGTTCTCCGAATCAAAGTACACGGGGTTCGGCGCGAATGAGGCGCCCGCCGAGTGCTCGATGCCCTGATCGACCGGAAGAATCGAGACGTAGCCTGTGCCCCCGAGCCGACCCGTATTCAGCATCGACTGAAGTGCGCCGAGGACTCGCGGCGACCGATCGGACAACCCGTAGGCGCGATCGACGTAGTCAGGACCGGGCAGCAGCAGGCTGTCCTTGGGAAACGTCTTGCACTGGTGTTCGAGAAGACGCGCGTCATCTCCAAGAATGGACGTGATTCCCTTGATGCCGGACACGGTCGTTTCGACGGCTGCAGTTGAAGCCACGGTCATACCTCTTCTTTGGCTCTGGACTCTGGACGTTCGACTCTGGCTTTCGATCCTACATCGCCCGGCGGCCGGGTGGGCGCCGGGAATTCAGCGTACTCCACGATTGCATCATTCACGGCGCGAGCGACAAGTTCGTCGATCGGCAGCGCCTGCTCCGCCGCCGCGATTTCGCCGAGCCGCGCACGTGTCAGAGGGTTGCGCGGTGTGAACAGGGTGCAACAGTCCTGATCGGGAATGATGGAAATGGGATACGTGCCGATCTTGGTGGCTTCGGCCGTGATCTCCTCTTTGTCCATCCCGATGAGCGGACGAAAGACCGGGAGCGTGACGACGTTCCCGATCACGGCGAGGTTCTCCAACGTCTGCGAGGCGACCTGACCGACGACGTCGCCGGTCACGAGCGCCTGCGCGCGCCGAGCGCGCGCGATCGCCTCGGCGATGCGCATCATGAGCCGGCGGTAAATCACGACCCGCATCGGGCCTGGCACGGAGAGCACGACCTGCTGCTGGATCTCGCCGAAAGCGACCAGATAGAGCTGCGAGCGGTGCTGCCATTTCGTCAGGAGCTGTACCAGCTCTCGCGCCTTTTCCTGTGACGCGCGCGACAAGATCGGATAACTGTGGAAGTGCACGAAGGTCACCGCGCATCCGCGTTTCATCATGCGGTGCGCGGCGACCGGCGAGTCGATGCCGCCCGACAACAGGCAGACGACGCGACCAGCCGTGCCTGTCGGCAGGCCGCCGGCCCCGCGTTCCTTGCCAAAGAAGTAGAACACCTGGTCGGTCAGCAACTCGACGTGAATCGTCAGCTCGGGCTCGTCCAGGTTGACGCGCCATCCGCGCGCCTGCTGGATGCGCCCACCAACCTCGCGCTCGATCTGCGGCGACGTCATCGGAAAGCGCTTGTCCGCGCGCCGCGCCGACACACGAAAGCTGTTACACGTGCGATCTCCGAGGTCGCGGATAATCGCCTCCGACACCACTTCCAGATCGAGCGCCGTGCGGCCGGCATAGGAGAAGTTCGCGATGCCGAAGGTGCGGCGGATGCGTTCGCCGACGACCTCACGCGATGCCCCCGGACCCACGACGACTTCTATGCGTCCCATCAACGCGCGCACGCTCTTCACGTCGAGATCGGAAACCGCCTCTCGCAGGTTCCGCACGAGGCGCGCGAGAAACCAGGGGCGGTTCTTCCCCTTCAGCGCGAGTTCCTGGTAGTGGACGACGATTGAGTTCATTGTGTGATCGCGGTCAGCGCGCAGTCGCCCGATTCCCGGCTCCCGACCGCAGGAAATCGATGACCGCATCGGCGGCAGCGTGCCCGCTGACGACCGCGCTTTCAATCGTAGCCGGCAGGCCGGTGTCGATCCAGTCGCCGGCAAGGAACACCCCTGGAACCGCCGTCCGCGTCTTAGGCCGTGGAGGCTGGCCAGGCGCCACGGAGAACGTCGACCGCTTCTCGCGCACGACGACCGCGCGGCGCAGCGCGGCGTCACGAACGGGCGGCAATGCCGCCGTCAATTCCTCGAGGGCGAGATCGACGAGCTCCTGGTTGCTTCGGCCGACAATCGCCGACGCCCCGCTCGACACGAGCGACAGGTGCGACGTCGCCTTCCCGAACAGCGCGCGCTTGTCGAACACCCACTGCATCGCACGACCAGGCAGACCAACGAACGTGCTCGAGGTGACCGGACGATCGAACCAGAGGTTAACCGTGACGATCGGCGACGCGGCCGTCAATGCCGCGGCCTCAATGACCTCGGTCAGCATGCCGGCCCCTTCTTCAAACAGGCTCGGCAACGCAAACCATGCTGTTGCGCAGACGATGGCCCGCGCCCGGAACACGTCGCCTCTGACGTGCACTGACGGCCAGGGCAGGGCGAGCTTGACGCGCGCGAGCGAATTCGTCTTGACCTCGCCGCTGCGCGTCTCGACGTAGGTCTTCGAGGGAGCCGTGTAGAGCTCGTCGAGCGCACAACGGACCAGGCCGAGCGACGAATCCATCCGCCGGCGCGTGAACGTTCGTTTGAGCACCTTACCGAACATCTCTCCGGCGGCTTCGTCGATCGACTGGTTCAACGCGGCAACCGCCAGCGGCTCCCACAATAACTCGATCAGGCGGGGCGTCTGCCCGTGCC
The DNA here is from genome assembly GCA_963772955.1 of uncultured Acidobacteriota bacterium. Taxonomy (GTDB): domain Bacteria; phylum Acidobacteriota; class Vicinamibacteria; order Vicinamibacterales; family UBA2999; genus Gp6-AA40. The sequence goes on from CAVYZF010000019.1 coordinate 109,542, forward strand.
ATTCGAGCCACTGGCGAACCGTCGCGTGCGGATCGGCCCCGGGAACGCCGCCCCTGCGCAGTCGCATGAGCGCCTTGCGATCCTGCCAGTCGATCGCGCTCCATCGCATCGCGCCGACAAGCAGATGCAACGGCGCCGGAATCGCCGGACACGCCAGACGCGATGCGCCGCCCTTCATATCGACGATGTCGACGGAGAGACCGGGCTGGAGATAGACCTGGGACTCCGTCCCAATTCGTCGCAGGAAGCGGAACGTCTCGCGATACGCACCGGTGAGGATGTGCTGGCCGTTGTCGACGCGCTCGCCGGTGGCGGGATCGACGAATGCCGACGCGCGCCCACCCAACGAGGGGCGCGCTTCGAGCACGAGGACGCGGAAACCCCTCTCTGCCAGCGCGGTTGCGGCACTGAGCCCGGCGAAACCTCCGCCGATGACGATGACGTCGTGCGTCAATGGCAGGCTTTCGTTGCGTTAATGGAAAAGTGATTTCATCCACAGCCGAAGCGCGACGACCGCGCGCGTCGGGCGCGGCACACGGATGCGCGAGCTGAAGACGTCGTATCCGCGCCGCTCGATGCGCCGCAGGATCTCGAAATAGATGCCGCCCATGATCTCGGCTGCGACCAGGCTGCGAGCATCTTCAGGTGGCAGCTGTGCGGCCGCGCTGCGATAGTAGCTGTGCGCACGCTCACACTCGAAGCGAAGCAGTTCCACGACCTGGGATGTGAGCTGACCGGATCGCAGGTCGTCCTCGCTCACACCGAACCGCACCAGATCCTCGGTTGGCAGGTAGACGCGTCCGCGCACGAGATCCGTCCTGACGTCACGGATGATGTTGGTCAATTGCAGTGCGAGCCCCAGGTTCTCAGCGTAGGCCTTTGCCGACGGATTGCGGTAACCAAAGATCTCGAGACAGATCAGTCCAACTGCCGAGGCGACGCGCCGGCAGTACTCGACCAGTGCCGCGAATGTGTCGTATCGCACCTGGTGCAGATCCATCTCGACGCCGTCCACCAGATCCTCGAATCTCGCGCGCGGCAGGTTGAACTCGCGAATGTGCGGCTGAAGTCCGATGCCCTGCGGCGTGCTCGGCGTGCCGTCATACGCCGCGGCCAACTCAACGCGCCAGCTCGCGACCTGCGCCGCCGCTTTCACCCGCGCCTCGTCGCTGAGCCCTCCAGCCCATTCGCTCTCCGGCACCACCTCGTCCACTGCATCGTCCACGGCCCGGCAGAAATCCCAGACAGCGATGAGCGCGTTGCGCTTGCGCGGGGGCAGAACGAGAAACGAGTAGTAAAAGCTGGTGTCGCGGCTCATGTCGTAACGGCGCGAGTCTGGATGGACTTTGGCCACGAGAGGGCGGTCCCGACGAGCCACGGAATGTCTGTCGCGCCGATCGTTGGCCGGTCACGCAGCACGTCGTAGTTCACCGCCTGGATTCGATCGAGGATGCAGGTTCCGCCGAGCCACGTCATCCGGATCTCGTAGCGCAGCCGGCCCCGGAGACGATCACACAGCGGCAGGCCGTCCCTGAACATCGCGCGCGTTCTGCTGACCGCGGACGCGATTGCGTCGCGCCAGTCGGATGAGAGGTCGTCGCCGACGAGCGCGGCCTCCTCGGCGCCATGCGCATGCATCTCCTCAATCGGAAGGTAGATCCGACCGCGAGCCCAATCGCTCTTCACGTCCTGCCAGAAGTTGGTGAGCTGCAGCGCCGTGCAGATCGCATCGGAACATGTGTCGAGATCGGCGTCTGCGTAACCGCCGATGCGGAGGACGAGGCGGCCGATGGGGTTTGCCGAGCGCCGGCAGTAGTCGAAGAGCGCCGGCCATGTGGCATAGCGAGAGACTGTCACGTCCTGGCGAAACGCGCTCAGCAGATCTTCGAGAAGGACGGATGGAAGCTGCAAGCGCCGGGTCGTGACCCCGAGCGCCATGAAGATCTCTCGCGTGTGGTCGGGCTCACCCGGCTCCGGCGGCCGCTGAACCGTGGACGTCGCTCCAGCGACGGCTTCGATGAGGCGCGCGCGCCAGCCGTCGAGCAGGCGGTGACGCTCGTCCACGGAGCGCTCGCCTTCGTCGGCGAAGTCGTCAGCCGCGCGTGCGAAGGCGTAGAGCGCTGCGACGTGAGGACGCATCCGGCGCGGCAGGAGGAACGACGCGACCGGAAAGTTCTCGTAGTGCCTGCGGCAGTCGCGCTCGCACGCGGCGTAGGCGGCCTGGAGATCTACCATTCGGTCTCGGCAACACCCGCACGGCGATTGGCTGCTCGCGCCATGACGAAGAGCAGATCGGACAGCCGGTTCAAATACACGATGACGATCGGCTCCACGGCATCAGGACCCAGGGCAACGACTCGGCGTTCGGCCCGCCGGCAGACCGTGCGACTGACGTGGAGCAGCGCACCCGGCAGCGCGCCGCCGGGGAGAATGAACTTGCGCAGCGGCTCCAATTCGGTCTCGAGGCGATCGATGAGCTGCTCGAGTCGTTGCACGTCCGACTCGTCAACTGCCGCCTTGGTCACGCGGCCGGCGATTCGCTGCGAGGGATCCGCGAGTCTTGCGCCGACGGCGAACAATTCCTTCTGAATCGTCGCCAGCGCACCGGCCAGATCCACGTCGATACCTGCCGCGCGCACGGCGCCGAGCGTCGCGTTGAGCTCGTCAACCTCGCCGTACGCGTCGACCCTGGCGTCCGCCTTCGACACGCGCGTTTTGTCGAAAAGCGACGTCTCGCCGGCATCACCGGTCTTTGTGTAGATCTTCAACTGAATACCTGTCGGTTAGTGGAGCGTGGTTCATGGAGAGTGGTCAAGCCTCGTTCTGCAACCACGATCCACCAACCACCCACCGCACGTGGAATTATATGAGGCTGATGCCTGCGCCTTCCCTGCCGACACCTCCTGCCCGACAACGCTTTCGCCGGCGACTACTGGCGTGGTACCGCGCCAACGGACGCGATCTGCCGTGGCGGCACACCAGCGATCCGTATCACATCCTCGTGTCGGAAATGATGCTGCAGCAGACACAGGTCGACCGCGTGCTGCCGAAGTATCACGAGTGGCTGCATCGTTATCCGTCTCTTGCCGCTCTGGCGACGGCAGACGAGGGCGACGTGACCAACACGTGGCGACCACTCGGCTACAACATCAGGCCGCGGCGACTTCATGCGATCGCGCGTGAGTCGATGGAGCGTTACGGCGGTGAGCTTCCGTCCGACGAAGAGACGCTCCTCTCATTCAAGGGCATCGGCGCCTACACGGCCGGCGCAATCAGAAGCTTCGCGTTCGGGCAACGCGCCGCGATCCTCGATACCAACGTTGCGCGCGTGCTCTTTCGCATCTTCGTCGGCCGTGGCGATCCAAAGACGCACGCCATGCGCAAACAACTATGGGCTCTGTCAGAGGCGCTCGTGCCGCACAAGCACGTCTTCGACTTCAACCAGGGACTGATGGACTTCGGCGCAACTGTCTGCGTCGCGCGAAAGCCCAGATGCACGGCGTGTCCGATGACGCGCATGTGCCGCTCATTTCCGAAGCTTCGGGCGGAATCGTGATCGTTGTCGTGGCGGCCGTGATCGAACAGGGTGGTTCGTTCCTCGTCACGCGCCGCCTCGAGGGCACGCACCTCGCCGGGATGTGGGAGTTTCCCGGTGGCAAGATCGCCAGCGGCGAGACGCACGCGCAGGCACTTATCCGCGAGATTCGTGAGGAGCTCGCTGCCGACGTGGACGTGGGTCCACTCGTGTTCGAGACCGAGCACGCGTACACAGACCGCTCGATCTCGCTGTACTTCTATTGGTGCTCTTTGCAAGGCGAGCCGAAGCCTCTCCTTGGTCAGCAGATGAAATGGGTGCCACGCGCCGAGCTCGATGCGCTCGAGTTTCCGCCTGCTGATGCGGATCTGATTCGACTCTTGATGGTGAACCACGAAGGACACGGTGGTTAACGCGAACGATCCGCCACACACGCAAGGCTGTGCTACCATCCGCGCACTTTGGCGGTCTGGATCACGGTTGGTATCGTGTTTCTGGTGCTTGGAATCTCGCGGCCCTCAGGCGCGTTCATTGGGCTCGGTGTCGCGTTTCTTGCGATTGCGATCACCCGCAAGAGACGACGGCGCATCTAGACCGCTGACGCAACCGCAATCTCGGTCACGATGGCAGGCGCTCGTCCGGATGGCGTATCAACTTCCAGCTCAGTGCCCGGAGAGATGAAGTCGCGATGCGCGTAGGCGAGCGCGACCGTTCCTGAACGCGGAGAGTCACCGGCACTCGTGACGACACCAGCTTCGCGATCGCCGGCGTAGAGCTTCGCGTCACGCGCGGGCCGCTGGCCCGTGATGCGAAGCGAGACGAGCTTTCTCGCCACGCGGCCATGTCCACGATGCAGCACGCGGATGATGACCTCCTGCCCGACGTAGCAACCCTTGGTGAAGGAGATGGCGCGCGACTCGATGCCGGCCTCGAGCGGAATCGTGTCGTCAGTCATGTCGATTCCGAACACCGGATAACCCGCCTCGATTCGCGCAGCGGTGATCGCGTCATCGGAAACGACCGCGGCGCCAGCCCCGCTCAGCGCTGCGACGAGCGACTCCTCGCGCGCACGTTCCCCATACACACAGAAGCCGGGCACTCCGAGCTGACTGATGCGAACGATCGACACCGGCGAATCACCAAACTCGAACTGCGTATGTCGATACTCGGGCCACTCGTTCAGGCCACGGGCACCATCGATCACCTGCTCGAGCACGGAGGCCGCGCGTGGGCCATGCAGCCACACACCACTCAGGCTCCCGGCCAGAGAGCCGACGCGAACGTCTTCGGTGAAGATGAACTGCTCGAGGCGCTGGATCGTGGCCGCGAGCGTCTCGGCCGGAACATCGAGCAGGATCATGCCGCCCGACTCCAGCACGTGCATGTCGGTATGCATCCGGCCTTGGGGCGAGAGCCACGTGGAATAGCACCCGGTCCCGGGAGTCAGCGCTTGAATGTCGTTGGTGAGAAGCCCCTGGAGGTAGGCTGCACGGTCCTGCCCAGCCACCGCGATCTGTAACCGCGGCGACACGGCGCCAATGGCCGCGTCTTTCTGAATCGACCGGTAGCCGTCAGCCAGCGTCATCGGCATCGCTCTAGGAGCTGGGTAAGACCTGATACGATCGACGAGGTGCGTCGCTTCAGGTACCTGTACATCGTACTTGCCTCTTTCTGCTGGGTCTGCCCGGTCTTGCGCTAGCCCAGCCGCAGGCGGGCACGAGCAAACCGACTGGTTACGCCGTCTTCCTGCGTGGCACTGCGATCGGCCGCGAGCTCGTCACGTTCCACCGCGATCAGTCCGGCATCACCATCACAACGCAAGGGCGGTTGTTGGCGCCACTGAACGTCAACATTCGAACTGCTGAATTCAAGTATCAGGCTGACTGGACACCAACCAGTTTCAACCTGGACGCCACCGTGAACGGCGGCCTGCTGCAGCTCCGCACGACTTTCGTCGGCGAGAAAGCATCCACCGAAGGCACTGGAGGCGGGCAGTCGATCTCGGCCGCACACCAGGTCGCGCGGAAGACCATCATTCACGCCAACGGCGTCTTCACCTCGTACGTCGGCTCGCGCATCGCCTCGCCGAAGACTCCGAGCAGGGTGCGGAGTTCAAGGTCTACGTGGTGCCGCAGGTCGAGGTCACCGTGCGGGTGCAAGCGGTCCGCTCCGAAAAGATCCAGATCGGGACGACCGTGCTCGACGTGCGTCGCTACGAGCTGGTCTACGTCAACCCGTCAGGCGAGGTCACAACCAACGTCACGGTCGCCAGCGACGGCGAACTCGTCAGCGTCAACGTCCCCGCTGATTCAGTGGATATCGTTCGCGACGATGTCGCGTCTTCGACGTCGCGGACTCAGATCTATTCCAACAAGGGTGACGAAGCGGTCACCATTCCTGCAGTCGGTTTCAACCTTGGCGCGACGCTCACCCGTCCGGCAAACGCCGCGGCCAACACAACACTCCCCGTCGTCATTCTGCTCGCGGCAGCAGGCGTGGGCGATCGCGACGGCGTCGTTCAAGGCGTTCCGACTCTGGCGAATCTGGCAGGCGCAATCTCCGAGTCCGGCATGATAGCGGTCCGCTTCGACAAGCGCGGAAACGGACAAAGCGGCGGCCGCTCGGAATCGGCAACCGTCAGCGACTACGCTGAAGACGTGCGCGCGATCGTCAGGTGGCTCGAGAAGCGACCCGACGTTGATCCCCGGCGCATCGCGGTCGCCGGCCATGGTGAAGGCGCGTGGATCGGCCTGCTGGCCGCGTCGAGAGAGCGGCGCATCGCAGCGGCGGTCTCCATTGCCGGCCCCGCGTCAACCGGCGCAGAGACGGTGCTCGAGCAACAGCGTCTCGAGCTCGAGGGACTGAAGTTGCCGGCCGAAGAGCGCGAAAAGAGAATCGCCCTTCAACGGCAGGTCCAGTCAGCGGTGCTGACCGGTAAGGGCTGGGACACCGTGCCTCCGCAGGTTCGCAAGGAGGCCGACACGCCCTGGTTCCAGAGCCTGCTCACATTCGATCCGGCGAAGGTCCTGGACGATGTGCGGCAGCCGATGTTGTTCGTGCATGGCGCGCTGGACCGCCAGGTTCCGGTGGAGCACGTCGAGCGTTTGTCGGGCATCGCCCAGAAGGAAAGCAAGTCGAAGTCGGTCGAGGTCGTCGTCGTTCGCGGCGTGAATCACCTGCTCGTCCCGGCAATCACCGGCGAGACCAGCGAATACGGCACGCTCCCGGACCGCAGCGTCAGCAAGGACGTCACGAAGGCCGTGACCGACTGGCTGACGAAGACATTCGCAACGATTCGATGAAACCGGCGCGGTCATGAGCCCCTCAAAGATTCACGCTCCCGATCTCAAGGAGAAGAAGTCGCGCGGCGAGAAGATCGCCATGCTGACTGCGTACGACGCGACGATGGCGCGCCTGATGGATCAGGCAGGCGTGGACGCCATCCTCGTCGGTGATTCCGTGGGCATGGTCGTCCTCGGCTACGACAACACGCTCGCGGTGACGCTCGACGACATGCTCCATCACACGCGCGCCGTCGTGCGCGGCGCGGCGCGCGCCCTCATCGTCGCCGATATGCCGTTCCTCTCGTACCAGGTGAGCGTCGGGGAGGCAGTCCGCAACGCAGGGAGGCTGCTCCAGGACGGCGGGGCATCTGCGGTGAAACTCGAGGGCGGACGCCCGGTCCTCGATGCGGTCCGCCGCATGGTCGACGTCGGCATCCCCGTGATGGGACATCTGGGACTGCAGCCACAGTCGGTGAATCAGGTCGGCGGCTACGTCAAGCAGGCGACACGACCGCAGGATGCGGATGCGCTCGTCGCCGACGCGCTCGCATTGCAGGATGCCGGCGCCTTCGCGATCGTGCTCGAATCGATTCCCGAAGAGGTCGCAAAGACGACGACCGCGGCGCTCGATATCCCGACCATCGGCATCGGCGCCGGACCGTATTGCGACGGCCAGGTGCTCGTGAGTTACGACATGCTCGGCCTGTTCGATCGCTTCGTTCCCTCCTTCGTGAAGCAGTACGCCACGGTGGCTGACACGGTCCGAGCGGCCACGAGAGCCTACGTGGACGACGTCCACGAGGGGCGCTACCCGCAGTCGCTATCCAGGATCTCGGGAGTGCCGAACCGGTAGGACCGCATGGCCATCTCGCTGGTCGAAACGATCGCCGACCTGCGGGCCCGGGTCGCGGCGAGACGATCGGCGGGTGCGATCGGACTCGTGCCCACGATGGGTGCGCTGCACGAGGGTCACGCCAGCCTGATTCGACAGGCGCGTGCCGAGTGCGCAACGGTCGTCGTCACCATCTTCGTGAATCCCACTCAGTTCGATCGACCGGAGGATCTGGAGCGGTATCCACGATCGCTCGACGTCGACGCGCGGTTGTGCGAGTCGCTCGGTGTCGATCTTGTCTTTACACCTGCGGTCGCGGAAATGTATCCGCGGCCACTCGAATGCAAGGTGGAGGTCGGACGCCTGGCGGATCATCTCTGCGGGCGGTTTCGTCCAGGACATTTCAGCGGTGTGGCGACGGTCGTTCTGAAACTGTTCGAGATCGTCCAGGCAGACAGGTCGTACTTCGGCGAGAAGGACGCGCAGCAACTGGCGGTGATTCGGCGACTCGTCTCTGACTTCAACGTCCCGATGACCATCGTCGGCGTGCCGACTGTGCGCGAGCCCGACGGGCTGGCGCTGAGCTCGCGCAACCAACGGCTCGATGCCGGCGAACGCCAACTCGCTCCAGCGCTGTTTCATGCGCTGCAACAGGTAAAGCGCGCCGTCGAATCCGGCACTACGAGCGTGAGCGATCTCAAGCGACTCGCCTCTGATCAAATTCCCGCTGACCCACGCCTGAGGCTCGAGTACCTAGAGGTCGTCGATCCGGTCGATTTTCAGCCGGTCGAGCGCGTCGATGGGCCGGTCGTTGCGGCTGGCGCGCTCTGGGTCGGCACGACCAGGCTGATCGACAACATGCGCATATGATCTGGTGATTGGGGTCAGACCCTTCACAGGAGTGCACATGGCCTGGAAACTGGCGGTCATCGTCGCCACGCTCGCGACTGCCGCCACCGTTTCAACGCAGGTTCGATCCTCGTCTGCGACGATCGCGCGCGAGAAGGGACTGACGCAGGTCGCCGGGCTGAAAGTCGGTCAGTTCACGCTCAGCGAACGGCCGACGGGATGCACGGTCGTCCTCGTCGATGGTGCGGGCGCGGTCGGCGGCATCTCGCAACGCGGCGCAGCTCCAGGCACGCGCGAAACCGATCTACTCGACCCGCTGAACATGGTCGAGCGCGTCAACGCGATCGTCCTGACCGGCGGCAGCGCATACGGACTCGATGCCGCGCAGGGTGTCGTTCGCTATCTCGAAGAGCACAAGACTGGATATCCGATTGCCGGCACAGTGGTGCCGATCGTGCCGGCCGCGGTGCTCATGGATCTTGGATTCGGCGGCAGCTCTTCGATCAGGCCGACGGCAGACTGCGGATACCGCGCGGCGATTTCCGCGAGTGATGGTCCCGTCGCAGAAGGGAACATCGGCGCGGGAGCCGGAGCCACCGTCGGCAAGTTGCTCGGTGGTCGCGACCGCGCCATGAAAGCCGGACTCGGATCGGCGTCCATCTCTCTTCCGAGCGGGCTCGTCGTCGCAGCGATCGTTGCAGTCAACGCCGTGGGTGATGTGATCGATCCAACGACGGGCAGGGTCGTCGCCGGCGTGAGGACCGCCGACGGCAAGGGGCTCGCCGATGCACGCGTGCTGCTTCGGTCGCCGCTGCCTCCCCGCGATGCGCCTCGCCCTGGTGGCAACACCACGCTCGCGATCGTTGCGACAAACGCGCGGCTGACGAAATCCGAGATCAATCGTGTTGCGCTGATGGCCGACGACGGCTTGTCGAGAGCGGTATCGCCCTCACACACGACAGGCGACGGGGACACGGTGTTTTCACTCGCGACTGCGACCTGGCAGGGTCAGGCAGACGTGACCACGATCGGCGCGCTCGCGGCCGACGCGCTTTCAGAAGCCATCGTCCGCGCCGCCGTCCATGCGACGTCGTCGGGCGGCCTCCCCGCTGCGCGCGATCTCGGCTCGGTGCCTTCACGTTTCAAGTGATCGCGGTAATTCAAAATGCAAAAGGCAAAATGCAAACAACTCTTCATGGGCTTTGCACTCGAATTTGAATTTCGCATTTTGCATTTTGCATTTCGCATCCCTGATTGAGCCTCCATCTCATTCTCCTCGTCGTGTACTCCCTGGCCGTTGTCATCTTGGGGTTGTGGACCGCTCGATTCGTGCGAACGAGCAGCGCGTTCTTCGTCGCTGGCCGCAGCCTGGGACCGGGCCTCGTGTTCGCGTCGATGCTGGCGGCGAACATCGGTGCCGGCGCCACGGTGAACGTTGCCGGACTCGCCTATCGCGAGGGGCTGAACGCGTGGTGGTGGAGCGGCTCGGCGGGAATCGCGTCGTTCGCGCTCGCGTTCTGGGTCGGGCCTCGACTTTGGGCGCTCGCGAAAGAGCATAACTTCTACACGACCGGTGACTTCCTCGAGTACCGTTACGGCCCCACCGTCCGCGCGGTGATCAGTGGCCTCGTCTGCTTCGGCAGTCTCTGGATCCTTGCCGCACAGCTCATCGCCGGCGCCGCGATCATCAGCGTCCTGACCGGCGCACCGCGCTGGGTCGGCTCGGTGATCGGCGGCGGCATCATGACGATCTACTTCACCGCCGGTGGACTGCTCGGCACGGCGTGGGTCAACACGCTGCAGCTCATCGTCATGCTGGTGGGCTTCGCCGTGGCGGTGCCGTTCGCAGTCGCCGCCGTGGGCGGTCCGCCGGCGTTCCTGTCCACGTCGCTGCCATCCACATTCGCAGATCTCACGCACTCGTCCGGCCCGGGCTCGGGATGGACCCTGCTCTTTCTCACGGGGCCGGCCTTCGTGATCTCGCCAGGTCTCATCCAGAAATCGTACGGTGCAGAAAGCGTCCGCGCCCTTCGCTTGGGTGTCGCGCTCAACGGCGTCGGCCTGATGCTGTTCGCGTTTCTGCCTGTGCTGATCGGGATGGTCGGGCGGGTCGCGCTGCCGCAGACGACCAGCCCAGACCTCGTGCTGCCTACGGTGCTGACCGAATTGCTGCCGCCGTGGCTCGGCGCGCTCGCCCTGGCGGCGGTGTTCTCGACTGAGGTCGACACGTGCGATGCCATCCTGTTCATGATCTCGACGTCGGTTTCGAAGGATCTGTTTCAGCGCCACGTGAAGCCGGGCGCGTCCGACCGGGAACTGCTGCTGGTGGCTCGAGTCGCGGCCGTCGGTGGCGGCGCGCTCGGTGTGCTGCTCTCCATCTATCTGGGCACCATCGTCCAGGCGATGACAGTCTTCTACTCACTGCTGGGAGTGAGCCTCTTCGTCCCGGTGCTTGGCGGCCTGTACCTCGAAGCGCGCCGGAAACACCGAAGCGCTGGCGGCCATCGTCGCGGGCGTCACGGTTCTGCTCGTGGTACGCTTTGGGGTTGCGGGACGCTACCCGTGGCTGGACCCGACGCTGAGCGGGCTCGTCGCAGCCGCGATCGCGTTTCTGGTCGTCATGATGTCAACGCGCAGGGCGAGTCGATCAGCATGAAGAACTATCGAATTGCAGTCATCGCAGGCGACGGCATCGGCAAGGAAGTCGTGCCTGCCGGTATTGAGGTCCTGAACCTGGCCGCCGAACAGGGCGGCTTCCGCTGCGAGTTCACGCCGATCCCGTGGGGATGCGACTACTACCTCGAACACGGTCGCATGATGGACGAGGACGGCGTCGATCGGCTGATGAAGTTCGACGCGATCTACCTCGGCGCGATCGGCGATCCAAGGGTCGCGGATCACATCTCCGCTCGCGAGCTGATCCTGCCGCTGCGCCAGCGCCTCGGACAGTGGGTCAACCTGCGCCCGATGCGATTGCTCCCTGGCATCTCGTCACCGCTCGCCGGTCGCGGGGCGAAGGACATCGACATGGTCTGCGTCCGCGAAAACTCAGAGGGCGAGTACTGCGGCATCGGCGGACGACTTCACCGCGGCACGCCGCAGGAGGTTGCCGAGCAGACTGGCATCTTCACACGCCATGGCATCGAGCGCATCGCCCGCTACGCATTCACGCTCGCGGCGACACGGCCACGCAAGATGCTTGCGAGCGCAACGAAGTCGAACGCGCTTCAACACGCGATGGTGATGTGGGATGAGGTCGTCGCCGGAGTCGCGAAAGAGTTCCCCGAGGTCGAGCTGAAGAAGTATCACGTCGATGCGCTGTGCGCGCGGATGGTCACGCATCCGCAGACGCTCGACGTCATCGTCGCGTCGAACCTGTTCGGCGACATCCTCACCGACATCGGCTCGGCAATCTCGGGCAGCCTTGGCGTCGGCCCTGGCGGCAACATCAACCCCGATCGCACCACGCCTTCGATGTTCGAGCCCATTCATGGGTCGGCGCCTGACATCGCGGGCAAGGGCATCGCCAATCCGATCGCCGGCATCTGGGCTGGAGCGATGATGCTCGATCACCTTGGCGAGAGAGCTGCGCACGATCGAATTCTGTCTGCGATCGAAGGCGTGCTTGCCGACGCGCGAGTGAAGACGCCAGATCTGGGTGGCCGCGCGACGACGGTGGACATGACTCGCGCCGTGACGGCGGCGATGTCGACGAAGCAGCCTGCTTGATCGGCGGGCCTGAAGGCCCGCCGCTACCGTCGAGGCGGGGCTTCAGCCCCACCTAAGCTCCTAGTTGTTTCGCCAGATCGTTGAAGTCGGTCGCCGACAGATCGACCGTCGCGTCAGCTTTCAGATCAGGCTTGCCCTGCGTACCCAACTCGAGCGGCCGCGGGACGAAGGCGGTCTTCAACCCGACGCCCTTTGCCGCCTTCAGATCGCCGAGGTGCGCGGCGACCATCATGATCTGGTCCACCTTCAAGTCGAGGAATTCGGCAGCCGACTTGTAGACCTCCGGGTCCGGCTTGTAGTGCCGCGCCAGCTCTGCTCCGAGGATGCAGTCCCACGGCAAGCCAGCAAACTTCGCCAGGTCCGTCATCAGTGAGATGTTGCCGTTCGAGAGCGGCGCGATGATGAATCGCTTCTTCAGTCGCGTCAGGCCCCTGACCGCATCGGGCCACGGATGCAGCCGATGCCACGCGTGATTGAGCGTGCTGATCTCGTCCTCCGAGAGCCCTTTCATCCCGAAGTCGACGAGGATCTTGTCGAGGATCATTCGATGAAGCACATCGAGCTTGGTCCACGGCAGGTCACCGGTCCGCACGCGATTCATGCTTGGGCCATAGCCGGCGCGCCAGGCATCGGCGAACTTCTCGGCGTCGACCTTCACCTCCTTCTTCCTGGCGAGCTGCTCCACTTCGTGCGAAACCGATGTCCGCCAGTCGACGACCGTGCCGAAAGTATCGAAGACGAGTGCCTTCACAGACTTCAGCTCCACAGCTGGCCCCGTGGCGCGTTGGGCCATTCCAGAAGCGATTGCGTCACGGGTGCCATACTGTGCGCCAATTAGCGCCACGACGCTCGTCTGCACGAAAGCCCGCCGGGAGATGTGCTGCCGGTTCATAGTGCCTCCAGAGCTTGAGCAGTAATCTCGAACACGAAGTGCTCGGTGCCACGCACATGACGGGATCCCTGGTGCACGGCGCCGATGCGTTCCGCCGCCCGCTGCGAGCGGATGTTGGTCGGCGCGATCAGAAGGACGACGTGGTTCACGAAGCGGAATGCGTGGCGCAGCATCAGCCGCTTCATCTCGCCGTTGTAGCGACCACCCCAGTAGGCTCGGGCGAGGAACGTCCAGCCGACCTCGACCTCGCTTGCGGCCTCGTCGTAGCCGAAAAAGCGCGTGGATCCAATCGCCTTCCCGGTCTTGCGATCGATGACGAGCAATGCGCCGCCGGACGCCATCGCTTCGTCGAAGAATCGACGGAAGCCCTCCACTTCGCTGCGCTCCTTCGCGGGATGCTGCTCCCAGATCAGCGGATCGGACGCGACCTCATAAAGAGCGGCGTGATCCTCGGCGCGCAAAGGCCTCAGTTCGATCAGTTCGCCCGTGAGCGTCGGTTGAAGCGCGAATGGCACACTGACTGCCCTACTTGCCTTGCTCGACGCGCGGTGGAGCCGCCTGAATCAGGACGAAGTACAAGCCGTCGGTATCGGGCATGATCGCCGCCCGGACGCCGCCTTGCAAGGATACCGGCGCACCGCCAGTCGATATGACGCTCGAGCCCGACGCCTTCAGCTTGCCGATCGTCGAGTCGAGATCCTTCACGCGAATTTGCAATCGCGTTGCACCGGGATCCTGAATGCGCGGGTGTATCGGCGAACGATCCGCGCCTTTGATCTCGACGAACTCCATCTTGAGCGCCGAGCCCGGCACCTGCGCCGTCGTCATTCGAATCTGCGAGCCTGGGAGCCCCATCAGATCGAGCAGCGGAATCGTGCCGAACGATCCGACCTGCGGCTGGAACTGGAACTGATCGCGATAGAGTTGCATCGCCCGATCGGTGTCGGCGACGGTGATGCGCACGCGAGCGTCGATGATGTTGCTCTCCGGCGGAGCCGTGGTTTCCGGTAGCGGCGAAGGCTGTAGCAGCTCGACGAAGTGTCCATCCGGATCGCGCACGATCACGCCGCGCGCGTTGTTCGCTCCGAAGGCCATCGGCACACCGCCCGGCGTGACAACAGGGACGCCAGCGCTCTTGAGCGGAGCAAACGCTTTGTCGATGTCGCGCACGATGAGCACGAGCGTCATGCTGCCGGGATCCTGCGGACGCGGATTCACAGGCTTCCGCTCGATATCTTTCGCCTCGACCATCTCCACGCCGAGATTCGGGCCCGGCACCCTCGCGACCACCCATCGAAGTTGCGCTGACGGGATGCCGAACATGTCGCGGATGGCTGGATCGGTGCTGAAGGGTCGCGGTCCCGGTGTCTGCGCTGGTGGAACAGTCAGGCCGAGCAGGTTGCCGTAGAACTCAATCGCCTTGTCCAGATCCGACACGATCGGGCTGTAGTTGCCGGAACCGACGACGACGTCACCGGGAGGCAACGACCCTCGAGCCGCAGCTGCAGGCGCCTGCGCGGAACCTGCGGCTGACATGATTGCGGCCACAGCGAACGCCGCGGCCCATGCGACTGCCCGTGTCATCTTGATTCCCTCCTACGCCAGAGGCGGCGAGGTTCAGATTCTAGCCGACGCGTTCGGACCCCAAGAGGGAATTGCGCGAGGTACCGCGCCGAGCTGCCCATCAAGATCAACAACTCGCTGCTGAGCGTCGTCCTGCACGACTGAGGCGTTCTCACGAACTGACCATTTCCGCGAAGAGCGCCCGGACTGCCACGCCGCCGTTCGCCGCGTCGCGCTTGTCCGTTTTCCTCTTCGCGTCGCTAGCTGCCAACCACCGTCTGTCCCGTTGTGCACACCTGCGCCGACGTCTTCGACCTATGGTGGTGACAGGAGCTCTACACATGGACACACAAACACAGGAACATCGTAGCTATGGCTTTGTCGTCGGACTCGTGACGGGCGCGTGCGTCGGCGCTGGCCTCGCGCTGTGGCTGGCGCCCCGCGGCGCCGCGGAGCTTGGTAAACGCCTCACTGATTCGGCGAGGAATCTCGGCGAACGAGCCTCCGAACGACTCCACGAGGTCAACGCGCGCGTTGGCGAGGCGGTCGACGGCCTCACCCGCACCGGCCAGGGGGTTCGGGACGAGGTCGCCGGGGTCGTGGCGGGCAGCGCACGCGAAGTCGAACGCTTCGCCACGGCCTCCTCAACTCAATCGGGCGGTTAGGGCGGCACGGGTTCGGCACACTGGATCTTGAAGAAGGCGAAGAACAGGCTGCGCGGGGCAGCATTTCCGGAGCAGTGTTCACAATTGCTCAGACGTCGCACCGCCGGACGATCGACGATGCCGGCCGTGCCGGGAACCGCGAGTTCGCAGATTATCCGTGTGCGCATCACGGTCGGAGGGAGAACGTCATGGTGACCGTCGTACTGGCGGATGATCACGCGATCGTGCGCCAAGGACTCCGCACATTGCTGGAATCAAACCCGCTGTTCGAAGTGGTCGGCGAAGCAGCCGATGGCCGGGAAGCGCTCGCCCTGATCAAGCGGCGGAAACCGGACGTCCTGATCGCCGATCTGATTATGCCAGGCGTGAATGGCCTGCAACTCACGAACAATGTCTCTCGCCTCAAGGTGAAGACACGAGTGATCGTGCTTTCAATGTACCGGGACGATGCGTACGTGCTCGAAGCCTTCAGAAACGGTGCAGCGGGCTTTGTCGCCAAGGAATCGAGCGGCGCCGAGCTTTTCCAGGCCGTCCAGGAAACCCTCGCTGGTCGTCACTACCTGAGCCCGGCGATCTCCGAGACATCCCAGAATCCCTATGGCCTCCGCACATCAACGCCAGACAAGCCTCGTACCGAGTTCGCCTGACCGCTTTGCCACGCTGACTGCCCGCGAGCGATTGGAGCTGCGCCTGGTGGTGGAAGGGGCGAGCAGCCGTGATGTCGCTGATCGGCTGAAGATCGGTTTGCGCACGGTCGAAGCCCGTCGGACCAGCCTGATGCGGAAACTCGGGCTCAAGGATCGGGCTGCACTGATCCGCTACGCGCTCCATCGCGGGGTCACGCGCCCATCAACGTGGAAGACCAGGCCCCGAGGACTCGCAGCATTGGAGATCGTCTAAGGTGGCGGCAACAGCACACCGAGCGCGAGCGAACATCGCGACGGCACTGCGCACCACGAGAAGGCAGCTCGCGAAGCTCCGCACCGGCATTGCCGGACTGGATGATGTGTTGCGAGGAGGGCTGCCCGCCGGACGCATGACACTGGTCAGCGGCGGTGCCGGCAGCGGCAAGAGCGTGATCGCCATGCAGTGTGCGCTGCACGGCGCCACGCTCGGCGAGCCGAGTATTCTGGTGCTCTTCGAGGAACGCGCCAGCGCCGTACGTCAAAACGTCCTGAGCCTGGGGTGGGACATACCGGCGCTCGAGCGGAAGAAAAAGCTGTTCCTCCTTGACGCGCGCATCAATCCGGAAGCCGTCATCTCCGGAGACTTCTCGATCAAAGGCCTGCTGGCCATTCTCGATCGTCAGGTCAAAACCCAGGGGGCTCGCAGGATCGTGCTCGATGCGGTCGACACGCTCCTGCAGTTGTACGGCGACCCCGCGCGCGAGCGCCAGGAACTGAACGGGCTGCACGAGTGGCTACTGGACCGGCAACTGACCGCGATCATGACCGTCAAGGCTGATCCGCAGGACGGGCCGTCCCGGTATTCCTTCCTGGATTTCATGGCGGATTGCGTGATCCACGTCGACCAGCGCGTGACTGGGCAAGTGACGACGCGCCGCTTGAGAGTCGTCAAGTATCGTGGCTCCGGTTACGGCCGCAACGAATATCCGTTCATCATCGGGGACAACGGCATCAACGTCATCCCGATCACCAGCGGCGTGCTCGAGCATCGCGCTCCAGGCGCCAGGGTGTCCAGCGGCCAGGCGGGACTCGATCACGTGCTCGGCGGTGGCTACAAGCGTGGCACCGGCATCCTGATCGTGGGAACCGCCGGCGCGGGAAAGAGCACCCTGGCCTGCGTGTTTGCCGAGGCGGCGTGTGAGCGCGGCGAGCGGGTGCTCTATATCAATTTCGAGGAATCAGCAGAGTCGATGGTCGACAACATGCAGAGCGTCGGTGTGCGTCTGCAGCCGTCGATGGACACCGGACTGCTGGTGGTTCAGTCGTATCTGCCGGAAGCAACGGGCGTCGAAGAACACCTGCTTCGCGCCCTCGCGGCGCTGGATGAACTCCGTCCCGAGCACCTGATCGTGGATGCGATCTCGGCGTGCGAACGAATGGGGACAACACATGCGGCTTTCGAATACCTGATGCGTGTGCTCGATGGGTGTAAGCAGCGCGGGATTACCTGTATCTACATCAATCAGGCCATCGGCTCGGACGTCGTGTCCGAGATCAGCGGCATCGGGATTTCGTCCATCATCGATACGGTCATCGCGCTGCGACAGCTTTCGGTCGAGGGCGCGACCAAGCGCCAATTGATCGTGATGAAGTCGCGGGGCTCGAGCCATTCGGATCGGTTCCATGACTTCCGCATCACCGATCGCGGTATCGATGTCGCGCAGACCTAGCTCGCCGATGCCACAGGCTGGGCGGCGACCGATCTATTCCTTTCGTCTCTTCGTTGCCGGCCACGAACCCAACTCGATGGCCGCCAGACACAACCTGACCCAATTGTGCGAGAAGCACCTCAAGGGACGACATCGTATCGACATCGTGGACGTGTTCGAGAGCGCGGCGGCGGCGCTCAAACATCACGTGCTCGTGACACCGACCTTGATCGTGCTCAAGCCCAAGCTGGGGGTCACGCTGCTGGGCAACCTGAGTGACACCAGTCAGTTGGTGGCGACACTTCGCCTGAACGGCAACGGGCGATGAAGAGGAAGAAGCCGCGCCAGTGGCCGAAGACCACGACGCAGGACGCCGAAGCGGTCGTCCACGCGCTCAGGACACATCAGGTGGATGCGATTGTGGGTGAGCGCGATGTCAGCTTCGTCCGCCTGAAACAAGTGGAGCACGAGCTCGAGAGCTCACGCGATCAGTTGCGGCTCCTCGCCGCACGATTGGAGGTCCAGCGCGAGAGCGAGCGTGCCGAAGTGGCTCGCGAGATTCACGATGAGCTCGGGCAATCACTCACCAGCCTGCAACTGGGATTGGCGTGGCTCACCTACACGGTCACGCTCACCCCGCCGGTGCGGGCCAGGCTCGCATCGATGTCAGCGTTGATGAGGACCACGATTCGATCGGTGAAACAGGTTGCGGTTCGATTGCGGCCCGGTGTATTGGACGAACTTGGCCTGGTGAAGACCTTGCGCTCGGAGGCAAAGGCGTTCACGGAACACACGGGAGTTCAGTGCCGGTTCGAGACCAATCTGCGAAACGTCGCGTGTCACCGTGCCGGCAGCCTCGCGGTGTTCCGGATCGTCCAGGCCGCCCTCACGAATGTGGCGCGGCACGCGCAGGCGTCGCGCGCCGTGATTGGGTTGATGAAGCGAGGGAACGATCTCGTCGTGACCGTCAAGGACAACGGCCGTGGCATCGCGAAAACGCTCGTCGCCAAGCCCGGAGCGTGTGGCGTCATCGGTATGCGCGAGCGCGCTCTTACCCTGGACGGCACCCTGGCTCTCGCGGGTTCACGCGGGAAGGGGACCACGCTGACGGTCCGCATTCCATTGTCACGCGTCCTCATCACTGGTAATGCGGCGTCCGCGTCGTGAGCGTGCGCGAGACTTGGACGGCACTTTCGCCTCCGAGTCGTGCAGGATAACGCTGAGCAGCGAGCTGTGAACCCGGAGCGAAGGACCTGTTCTGGCCGCCGTGGTACTCGATGAAACCCATTCTCCTGAATCGATTCATGAAGAAGCTGACGCGTGACCGCGTCGTGCCGACCATATCGGCCAGCGTCTGCTGACTGATCTTCGGGACCACGGCTGATGGAACACCGTCCGTGCCGAAATGGGCCAGCAGAAGCAGGACGCGGGCAAGCCGTCTCTCACTCGAGTTGAACAGGAGATCGACGAGGTCCTCCTCGGACCGGATGTTGCGGGCCAACAGGTACGCCAGGAACAGGTCGGCCAATGGGCGTTCCCGCTGAAGCGCCTCCAACATCAGCACCTTGTCCACACGCCGCAACTCGCAATGGGTCATCGCCGCGGCGGATTGGGTGCGGCGAGCCTGGCCCGCCAGCGAGCCCTCGCCAAAAAAGCTTCCCTCGCTCACGAGCCCGAGTGTCCGTTCCTTACCGGCATGTGAGACCACCGTGAGCCTCACCTTGCCATTCTGGACGAAGAAGAGCGCGTCCGCCGTATCGCCTTGTGCGTAGATCGCGTCGCCCTTCGGACACACCAGGAAGGTCCCGCGTGTCCCAAGCGTGGCGAGGAGATGCTGTCGGTCGAAGCGGGGTCTCTTCGTGCCGGCGACGGGAGACCTCATGCCACCTCATCTTGGCCGGGGTGCGCCAGCCGATCTGTGCAAAGTGGAACAGGGCCTCAAGATGGCGGCGCACACGTCGCGCTGACGTGAGGCGGGCGTGTTCGGTCTACTCCGCGCGCGCCGAACTGCTGCGCTCGATACTCCGAGATCCGGTTGTCCAACGTTTTGAGACTGATCCCGAGAGTCTCTGCGGTCTTACTCTTGCTGCCGGCAAAGTGGCACAGGGTTGCCAGGATCAGACGTCGCTCGGCCTCCGCCGTCGTCATGCCGACGGTCATCGGGATGATGTCTCCGAGTGCGAACGTCGTCGGACTCAGGATCTCGGCCGGCAAGCACTCGACCGTGATGTCGGGGCCGGCCAGGATGTATGCGCTATAGAGCGCGTTCTTGAGCTCCCGAATGTTCCCGGGCCACGCATACGCCATCAGCATGGCAAGCGCGTCTGACGTCAGCCGCTTCGGTGCGCCCTCGAGCTCCGAAATCTGGGTCAGAAAATGTTCGGCGAGGACCGGCACATCCTCGGCACGATCGCGGAGGCTGTGCAGCGAGAGCTGAAATACCTTGAGCCGGTAGTACAAATCTTCGCGAAGCTTGCCTTGCTTGATCGCTTCCTCGGGCTGCCGATTCGTCGCGGCGAGGAAGCGAATGTCGACCGGCAGCGGGGTCTCTCCTCCCGTGCGGGTGAACGTGCCGCTTTCGAGGACCCTGAGGAGCTTGACCTGCAACTCCATGGGCATCTCCGTGACCTCGTCGAGGAAGAGCGTGCCGTGCGTCGCTCGTTCGAACACACCGTGGTGCCGTCGATCGGCGCCGGTGAAGCTGCCCCGCTCGTGACCGAAGAGCTCGCTCTCAATGAGCATGGGGGAGAGCGCGCTGCAATTCAATGCGACGTAGGGCCCGTGCCGCCGTCGGCTCAAGTCATGAAGGGTTTGCGCGACCAGTTCCTTGCCGGTGCCGCTCTCTCCCACGATGAGGACTGTGGCGCTCGTAGGTGCCACGAGCGAAATGTGCGCGTAGACCTCCTTCATCTGCGGGGACATGCCGACCAATTGGCCGAACATGTGCTCCGCCAGATGTGGGGAGGGCCTGGTTCGCGACGGGAAGCTTGCAACTCGGCCTTCGGACTTCTGTTCCGGAATCATTGGAGCCGACTATGACTGCTCCGGCTCGGGTGCGCTGAGCAATAGGAGACAGGGGGTGTGAGTGCGTTAGTGCACAGCCAGATTCGCCGCCTCCTGATACCGTGTTGCCCATAGTTCCGCACGACGCGTATCCACGACCGGACGTACTGACAGAAAGAAACAACATGAACAGTAGATCGATGCTCACTTCGGTTGTCGTAGTCTGCCTGGCCTTTGGGGTCAGCACCGTGGCGAGCGCACAGAAGAAAGCGAATCTCGAAGACGAGGTCGGCCAGTCGGAAAAAGCCGCCAAGGCCTTCGGCGAGATCATGAGCACTCCAGACAAGGGGATTCCCAAGGACCTGCTCGAGAAAGCCGAGTGCGTCGCGGTGTTCCCGTCGGTGCTCAAGGCCGGCTTCGTCGTCGGCGGGCAGGGTGGGCGTGGCGTGGCCAGTTGCCGCACGGTCGACGGGTGGAGCGCTCCGGCCTACTTCACCCTGGGCGGGGCGAGCGTCGGATTCCAGATCGGGGCGCAGTCAACGGACTTCGTGATGCTGTTCATGAACAAGGACGGATTGAACAGCCTGCTCTCGGATGAATTCACGCTGGGCGGCGACGCGTCTGTGGCCGCTGGGCCCGTCGGTCGGCAGGCCGGCGCAGAAACCGATCTGAAGTTCAATGCCCAGATCCTCTCCTACTCGCGCAGCAAGGGTTTGTTTGCCGGACTCGAGCTCAAGGGCGTCGTCATCAAGGCGGACAAGGACGACATGCGCGACGTGTACGGCGCAGGCATCACGGCCAAAGAGGTGCTGAAGGACAACAAGGTCACAGCGCCCGTCGGCGTGCGGGCCTTCCCCCTCGCGCTCGGACGCTACTCGTCGCGCAACGCCACGGAATAACAACAAAGGAGAATCCATGGTCACCATACTGTTCGTCGTACTTGTGCTGATGCTGGTGGGCGCGTTGCCGGCGTGGCGCCACAGCCGGAGCTGGGGCGTCTATCCCAGCGGCGGCGTTGGCCTGGCGCTGCTCGTGCTGGTCGTCCTGCTGCTGTCAGGTCGACTCTGACGATCGATTACGGCTTCTTGCACACGAAGGAGTCTGCTGCATCGAGGCTCCCCGCGCCTGTGTAGGTGGCGATCTCCGGATGCGGACACAACGGGCGTCTGCGATCGACAGCGGCGCCCGTCAGGTGTTCGGCGACGATCTGCTTCGGCGCCTCGCCTTTTTCAACCCATCGTTCGATCACACCCATCCGGTCGAAGCTGTCAGGACCCACGCCGCCGCGACAGTGCGTCATGCCCGGCATCATGAACAGTCGAATCGAGTCGGCGGACGATTTCGTCGCACCGACGACGGCCTGATAGTAGTTGACGCTGTTCATGGGCGCGACCAGCTGGTCGTTCCACCCGTGATACATGAGCACCTTCCCGCCGCGTGCGAAGAACGGCTGAAGGTTCGGATCGGTTGCATCGATCACCTGGCTCGCAGCTTTCTCGGCACGCGCGACGTCGCGATCGAAGTCGAGCGTCCGGAAGTCCCACGTAGGATCGTTGGCGACGACGAACTGAAAGAACTCGACGGCTTCGCGCACCGGCTCGGGCCCCGCAAGACCTGCCCATCCCATTTCGCTCCCTGGCTGCAGCGCAGGAAAGATCTCTTTCCCGGTCCGAGGATTCGTCGCCGGCGTGTAGATCTGCTTCGCTGCAGCAACCTGCGGCGCGGTCAGACACGACATCTCGTCGTCGGCCTTGCACTGCAGTGCCGACGGATCGAAGCGGCAACGATCCGGTGACGTCAGCAACCCGTCCTTCGCACCATCGTCTGCGTCGCACTTTGCGAGGGCGGCGTCGTTGATCGTTTTGTACTTCGCTGGCGGGATATAGCTCGCCTCGTCCTTGTGCACAGCCTGCGCGACCCACAGCTCCCAGATCATCTGGTGCACGCGCGCATTCACCGGCGCGCCCGCGATGATGCCGTCATAGTCGGCCGGATAGCGCTGCGCTTCCATCAGACCCTGACGTCCGCCCGTTGAGCAGCCGTTCCAGTATGCGTACTGCTGTGCGGAGCCGTAGAACGCGCGAATGAATGCCTTGGCTGCCACGGTCATTTCGTGGACGGCGCGATAGCCGTAGTCAACCAGACGCTCGGGATGCCCGGGCACGAAGCTCGCCGTGTTGCCGACGTGCCCCGTGTCGGTGCCCGCAGTCGCGTAACCGCCCGTGACCGCCTGCGCCATCGCCGCATACGGAATCACTCCTGCCCACGCACCATTGCCCACCGACTGAAGCTTGCGATTCCAGCCGCTCATCGGCAGCCAGAACTCAGTCTTGATGTCGGAGTCTGGAGTCGGCTTGAGCGTGACGGCGACCCGGCAGAACGCCGGGAGGTTCGCGATCGTCGCATTGGGGTTGGTCACACCCGGCGGCGTGAAGCTGCCGGTGACGACAGCAGCACTGGTGACGATGGTGTTGGCGACGGACAGCGATTTCAAGCCGTCGCACGACTGCGGCGTCTGTGCGTACAGTGGAGTCGCACACAGGAACACGGCGAGCGCGGGCCAGCTATTACGAGTGGTCATGGATGGTCCCAGCCTTGAACCATGAACTCTAACAAAGACCGGAGACTGAGGACAGGAGACCGGAGACGAATCAAGGGGGGAATCCGACTGACAACTTCACGGCGGCGTATTCAGGATGGATCGTGCCGTCGGCCGCGCGAACGACGAGCGGAGGCTCGACCCAGGTGCGCTCGCGAACGGCGGGTGGCAGATCGATTGCGCGCATCATCAGGAACAGTCCCACGAGCGGCGGTTCGCCTTCGCGGAACACGACGGGGCGCCGCCTGACGATGGCCGCATCCGCGGCGCGCGCGGCGACGTCGAGACGCGGACGCTGATCCTCGGGGAACACGCAGGCGAAGACACCGCCCGCCGTGAGATGTGCGACGGCGACGCGCGCGTAGTCAGAGATGTCGCCGCGCAGCTCGAAGCGGCACGCGACCTTCTGCGGGTGGTCGCCTTCGATTCCAGTCCCGGGAGGGAAGTACGGTGGGCTGCCGAGCACGAGATCGAACGTTTCGCTCGCGCCGAGCGCGTCGGCATCACGAAAGTCCGCGCGTCGAATCTCATACCTCGAGCCGAGTCCGTTATACGCGGCCGACTTGCGCGCCAGTCGAACGCTGTCGTCCTGCGCTTCGATCGTGACAAAGGACGCGCCGGGCAGACGCCACGCCGCGATCATGCCGACCGAGCCGATCCCCGATCCGAGGTCGAGCACGCGTGAGGCCGCCGGCGCCCAGCTCGTCCCGTACCACGCCGTGAGGACGTCATCGGTCGAGAAGCGGTGGCCAGCGCGCAGTTGGAAGATTCGAAAGTGGCCGCTGATGGCGTCGAGCGTCTCATCTGGCGGCACCACCGGCGGTGAGAGTGCACCAGGCGGAATCGGCCCCGGCTTCGCCCAGCCTTTGAAATGACTCTCGGTCAACTCCCACTCTCCAACTCTCAAGGTACCATCTCATTCGATGGCGATGCTCGCAGAGCGCCTGTTGTCGTTCGTGGTCGAGCGATATCCGTTCGCGCTGCCGGCAGTGCGTCGTGCGCTCGAGTCCTGCGACCTCTCGCGCGCCATCGATCAACAGTCGATCGAAGACATCCGGCCGATCTTCTGCCGCGCGCTTGCGAAGGGCTTCGGCGAGTTCTCAGTCAACACACTCCCCGAAACGACGCCAGGCGTGACAGCGGCCGCGCGGCTGGAGTGTGCGCGCGACGAGCTCGTCGCAGCGTGCGACGGCTTTCTGATCCGCGAAGCGATCGCTGCGTCACTGACCGCGGATGAGCGGCGCGAAATCCTGCGCGGAATGATTCTGACTCGCGCCCTCGACAATCGCCTCAAGCAGTTTTTTCTCAGCGGCGAGATCAGGTATGGGGAGGTTCCGTTTCAGGGGAAGGGATTCAGGTCGCTCGGACAGGAAGCGATCTACGCGGCCGGCATCCGTCTGAAACGCGGTCCGCGTTTCCGTGACGACCGCCTCGGCTGGCAGGGCGACATCGTCGGCCCGATCATCCGCGACCTCGGCGTCGCGCTGGCGATGCGGCCCGAACCCGCCACGGTTCGAATGGTACTCAACGCGCAGATGGCCAAAGCCGGTCTGCCGATGGACGGACGCGATCTGCACATCGGCGACTGGGAATGGGGGATCCTGCCGGCCACGGCGCCGCTGTCGATCAGCACGCTGTCCATTGCGGGCGTCGCCATGGCGTTTGCGCGCGAAGCCAAGGGACGCGTCGCGCTGTCGTTCATTGGCGAGGGCGGCTCGTCGCTCGGTGAGTGGCACGAGGCCATCAACCTGTGCGCGGCGCGACGGCTGCCAGCGATCTTCTGCATCGAGAACAACCAGACGGCGCTTTCGACAGCCGTCTCGGAGCAGTCCGCGGCTCGCGTGTTTGCCGACAAGGCCGCCGGCTATGGCATTGCCGGCATCACGATCGATGGCACCGACCCGGACCAGGTCGCCGCGGCGTTCACCTGGGCGGCGGATCGCGCGCGCGCTGGTGCCGGCCCCGCGCTCATCGAGCTGGTGTCGATGAGGATGTCCGGACACGCCCACCATGACGACATGTTGTTTCTCGGCAAGGAGCCACCCATCGGATGGGACTATCCGAAGCTGTCGCCCGGTGCATACGCCGATGCCGGCCTGTTCTCGTTCTGGGCCGCGAAGGATCCAATCACCGCTTATGCGCAACGACTCGAAGCGGCGGGGATCATCGTGGCCGCCACCGTCGATCGCTTCAAGCAGGAGGCGTACGAGCTCGTCGAGCACGAGGCGCGCGCGGTGATCGATGCGCCGTGGCCAGAGCCGGCCGGCGCAGGTACGCGCGTCTATGCAGGCGATGCCATCCAGCGGCGCGTCGATCCGCTCGAATCTGAGTCCAGGCTTGCGATCGATCTGAATCCGAGTCTGCCACCTGAAGATCCAGGACTCGCTTTCGATCGCACAGGTCACACGTTCCTGGACGCCATCGCCCTCGGCATCGCCGACGCGTTGCGAGTCGATCCGCGAGTCTTCGTGTACGGCGAGGACGTCGGCGGCAAGTACGGCAACTCGTTCCTGCTGCTCCGCCCGCTGCTCGAGGAATTTGCTGAACGCATCATCAACTCGACGCTCGCCGAAGGCGGTGTGCTCGGTGTTTGCGTCGGCGCGGCGCTCGCCGGTCAACGGCCGATCGGCGAGATGCAGTTCAACGACTTCGTGGCCAGTGGGTTCAACCAGCTCGTGAACAACGCGGCCAAGATCAGATACCGGTGGGGTGGCTCCGTCCCGATGGTGGTCCGGATGCCGTGGGGCGGCCTGCGCCATGCCGGGCCCTATCACTCGCAGAACACCGAGGCGTGGTTCTATCGGACACCAGGTCTCAAGATCGTCGTGCCCTCGACGCCCGAGGACGCGCGGGCGTTGCTGGCAGCCGCTGTCGCCGATCCCGATCCCGTGCTCTTCTACGAGCACATCGCGCTCTATCGCGATCCGTCGATCAAGCAAGCGCTACCTGCGTCGCCTCCGGCACCGCTCGCACTTGGAAAGGCGGCGCTTCGTCGCGCGGGCGACGACCTGGCGATCATCTCGTACGGCGCCTACGTCCACGTGGCGTTGCGAGCCGCGGCAACGCTCGCTGTCGAAGGCATCGCGGCGAGCGTCCTCGACCTCCGCACGCTCTCGCCGCTCGATCGTCAGGCGGTCCTGGCCGTCGCTCGTCACTGTTCGCGGGTGCTGATCGTGCACGAAGACACGCGCACGGGCAGCGTCGGCGAAAGCATCGCCGCATTCATTCAGGAGGAGGCCTTCGAGTCGCTCGATGCCCCCGTGCGGATCGTCGGCTCCCTCGATACGCCCGTTCCCTACTCGCCACCGCTCGAGGAGTACTTCCTTCCTTCGCAGCAGGAGATCGAAGCTGCTGCACGTCGTTTGCTCGCATACTGATCGCGGAGCCTCGGCGTCTCTCTGATCGCGGTAAGATGCTCACGCACGCATGTGGATCCTCAAGACGATCACAGAAGACATTCCTGAACGAACCTTCCGAATTCTCTCCGGCGGCATTCGCACCATCGGCCGTTCAACGGGCGCCGACTTCATCGTCGATGTCGCGCTCGTATCGCGAGTGCATTGCCGGTTGTCGGCGCTGCCGACCGGCGAGCTCGAAGTGCGCGACCTCGATAGCACCAACGGTACATACGTCAATGGCGCGCGGGTCGAGACGGCACGTCTCGCATCCGGCGATAAGTTGCGGGTCGGGCGCGTCGAGCTCGTCGCCACGCAAGAAGTGGATTAAGTCCGGGCCAGATACTCCAGCACGAATGGATTCGTCGTTCGCTCGCGCGCGATCGTCGTGTCGGATCCATGACCGGGGTGAACGACGGCCTCGTCGCCAAGAGGAAAAAGAACCTTGGTGATCGACCGCATCAGCACCTCGTAGTCGCCGCCTGGAAGATCCGTTCGTCCGATCGAACCCGCAAACAGCGTGTCACCCACGAACAGGTCCGTCGCCTTCTGCCCGCTGCGACCGATCTGAAGGCAGACGCCACCGGGACAGTGCCCGGGTGTGTGGTGCACCTGGACAACGTAGTCGCCAAAGGTGATCGGATTCCCGTCGTAGTAGGTATCGACGGGCGGTGGCTGCCTGACTTTGAAGCCGAACATCGCGCCCTGCTCGACCGCGCCCTCATAGAGGAACAAGTCTTCCTTGTGCAGGTAGACCGGCGCGCTGTATTCGTCCTTGATGCGTCCAACACCGGTGATGTGGTCGATGTGCGCGTGCGTGAGCAGGATCAATCGGACGTCGACGTCCAGGTCTCGAACGGCGGCCACGAGCTCATCGGCCTCGTCACCGGGATCGATGATGGCTGCCTCGCGCGTGCGCTCGCAGCCGACGATGAAGCCGTTCTTGTAGAAGGGAGCGACTGCGCGGACTTCGAGGATCATGCGCGTACAATCCTATCAACATGATTGTGTGCGTCGTGGAAGACCTGATCTTCTCGATCAAGATCTCGACCGCCGCCAAACATCTCGGCGTCGACATGTATTTCGAGCGATCGAAGGACAAGGTTCTGCAGACGGTCCGCGACAAGCAGCCGTCGCTCGTGATCTTCGATCTCAACAGTGGGAAGCTGGCTCCAATCGAGATGGTTGCCGCGATGAAAGGGGAGCCCGCGCTCTCCTCGATCCGTACGCTCGGCTACGTGTCCCACGTGGACTCGGACACGATCGACCGGGCACGGAGCGCCGGAATCGATCAGGTCCTGGCCCGATCGGCGTTCTCGGAGAAGCTGGGCGAAATCCTGACGAGCGCCTGAGCGATCACCGCGACAACCACCACGCCAGCGCTGCGGCCAGGATTAACATGCCGCCGGCCATGGCCGCCACACGCCCCATGCTCGTTGATTGCGTCTGAGCGAGCTCCTCTTCCTCTCCGGCAACACCAAGCGCATCGAGCACGGCGATAGACCCGCGCAGCGCGCCGGCGAACGCCACGGCGCTCTGAAAGCGCGAGTCGGGATTCGGCGCGAGCGCCTTGAGCACGATCTCGTCGAGCGCCTTCGGCACCTTCGGGTTGGACGCGCTGGGTGCCGATGCACCGCGATGCATCGGCCGGCGCGTCGTCAGGATTTCGTACAGAATCGCGCCGACCGAGTAGACGTCCGATCGGTCATCGGGCATCTCACCACGTGCCTCTTCCGGCGCCTCGTAGTCGATCAGGCGACCGTCGTTGCCGTCCCTGTCGAAACCGCTCTGCGACGCCAGCTCGAACGCCGGAACTTTCGCGCGGCCCTTCGCGCTGATGACGATGGAATCGGGGCTGAGACCGCCATGACCGAAGCCGTGCGCATGCGCGTCGGCAACGGCATCGGCAATCTGAATGGCGATCTCGACCGCGCGACGAACGTTCATCGGGCGACCAGCCGACTCAGCGCGAAGCGACTGGCCTTTTTGAAACTCGAATGCCAGGTAGACGCGGTCGTCGTGTTCGCCGACGTCGAAGAGCACTGTCACATTCGGATGCGACAACGCGCTCAACCCGCGAGCGCCGGCGATCAGCTTCTGGCGATCGATAGTGAAATCGTCGGGCAGGAGTCGGACGGCAACCGTACGTCCGAGCTTCGTATCGCGGGCGCGAAAGAGATCCCCGGGCCCCGACGGCTCGAGCCGTTCGAGCAGGTTGTAGTGGGCAATGACACCGATCGGCGCCGGCGCCGCTTCAGTCACGAGCGCTCGGCCTCGATCACGCTCTGCAAGAGTTGCTTCGCGTCGCTAATCTGCTCCAGCACCATCGAGATGTCCATCGTCGGCTTACCGGGATGCCGGGCACTCTGGCAGTAGACGCCGTGCTGTCCGACCATGGCGAGCGCGTCCGTCAACAGGTCCATCGCGACCGCAAGACGGCCGCGATCGCGGCCCATCATCGTCTCGTGCTTCTCGAGCTCGTCGTGGTGTTTGCTGAAGACTGAGTCCGGCATTGGTGATTTGGTGATTCTTGATCTTTGAATCGTCTTTGAATGTCGATTCTTGATTCGTGATTTATTGGTGATTGCTGGACCAAGGCGTACGCCCAATCAAACAATCAACAATCGTCAATCAACAACGATTCATAAATCACAGATCAATACATCAACAATTGAATCGCCGTCAGGATTTGCGTGCCGGTTGCGCGGGCCGGATTTCCACTCGGCTCGGGAGGCTCCGCGACGGGTGTGCGATGAGATCGACGATCACTTCCGCCACATCGTCTGGCATCAAGGCCCACTCGGACTTGGTGTTCGCCAGGCCGCCGAAACCAGTGTTCACCGAGCCGGGCAGGACGTATGCCACGCGAACACCGTCGTAACGGACCTCCTGCATCAACGCCTCGCTGAAGGAGTTCAACGCGGCCTTCGACGCGCAATAGGCGGCGCCGTTGACGAATGCGTTCTTGCTGGCCAGGCTGCTGATGTTGATGATCCAGCCGCCGCCGCGCGTCTTGAGATGAGGCAGCGCGGCATGACAGCAATAGAAGACGCCGCTCAGATTCGTATCGATGATGCGGTGCCACTCGTCGACGGCCATGTCGGCAACCGGGCGGAACACGCCGACGCCGGCGTTGTTGACCAGGATGTCGAGACCACCGAACTTCGCGACAGTCTGTGACAGTGCAGCCTCGACGTCGGCGTACTGACGAACGTCAGCACGAATGCCCAGCACGTTCTGGCCGAGCGCCGACACAGCGGAGTCGATGTGGCTCTGATCCGTGCCAGTGATGGCGACCGACGCACCACTGGACGCGAGAGCTCGCGCCGTCGCCAATCCAATGCCGCGCGATCCACCCGTCACGAACGCAACCTTGCCTGAAAATGAAGTCATAAGAGTCAACTAGAATACTCCACTGACTCGTGTCGATCGTTTGCATCATCGGAGCCGGAGAACTGGGTGGCGCGACTGCCCACGCGCTCGCGCGGCACCAGCGCATCCGCAGAGTCATCCTCATCGATGACGCGGCCGGCGTGGCCGCCGGCAAAGCGCTGGACATTCTGCAGGCCGGAGCCGTCGACGGCTCTCACACCCACCTCGAGGGAAGCGGGGATCTGGCACGCGTCGTTGGCGCCGCGGTCTGCGTCATCGCCGATCGCAGCGGGCGCACATCGAGTGAATGGCAGGGCGACGAAGGGCTCGCGCTGCTGAATCGCCTCGCACCATATGCCGGCGATGCACCACTGGTATTCGCCGGACCGTCTCAAGCGAGCCTGCTGCTCACCGCCGCACGCGAGGTGCACATCCGACGCGAGCGCCTGATCGGCTCCGCCCCGGAAGCGTTGTGCGGTGCCGTGAAATCGATGGTGGCACTCGAGGCGCAGTGCTCTCCTCCCGAGATCGGCCTTACGCTGCTTGGCGCACCACCTCGCGGATTCGTCGTCCCCTGGAGTGAAGCGTCGATCGGTGGTCACTCACTCGAGCGTGTCCTGACGCAGGTCCAGCTCTCGCGCATCGAAGCGCGCGTCGCGCATCTGTGGCCACCGGGCCCGCATGCTCTGGGACTGGCCGCGGCGCGCGTCGCCGAGGCGCTGCTCAGTTCTTCACGCAGGACTTTCAGCGTTCTCACAGTGCTGGGCGGTGAATTTGGCGCCTGGGATCGGGTCGGCGTCCTGCCGGCGCGGCTCTCGACGCGGGGCATCATCGAAACGCGAGTTCCGACCCTGAACACGCGGGAACGCGTCCAGGTCGAAAACGCCCTGGGGTAGGATCGATCCCAATGGGATCGAATCTTCGCCGCGCACGCCAGCCGGTCCTGGCGCTCCTGATCGTCGTGGCGTGCAGCGTTCTGCTGGCAGCTCCCACGTCGATCACTCCAGAAGCAGTCCTCGAGCACATCAAGTTCCTTTCCTCTGACGAGCTGAAGGGACGCGGAGACGGCTCACCTGAACTCGAGATCGCGGCGGACTACGTCGCGAAACAGTTCAAGGCGGCCGGCCTGCAACCAGGCGGGACAGGCAGCGAATGGTTTCAACCGTTTCAACTGGACGCGGGACTGACAGTCGGAAAGGGAAACACACTGTCGGTCAGAGCGAAGGGGAAGACGGTCAACTTCTCCCTCGGATCGAGCGTACTACCCGCTGTCGTCGCCTGCTACTGAAGATCCCTCGAAGCCCTCGGCCGAACTTCACGGACTCCCGCTCGTCTTCGCGGGCTACGGCATCGCGGTGCCGAACGTCGACTACGACGACTACGCTCGCGTCGACGTCACCGGGAAGGCGGTTCTCATCTTCAGCCACGAGCCACAGGAGCGAGACGCCAACAGCAAATTGAACGGCACGCGCCCCGTGCCGCAAACGTCGCTCGCGTCGAAAGCGTCGATCGCGCGCAGCCGAGGCGCAAAGATGCTGATCGTTGTCGGCGACCCAGCCCACCGAACCGACGATGCACCGTATGCGCTGTTTGGAAGCGACCCGGATGCGGAAGACCACGTGATACCAGTGCTGAGAATCCGGCGAGCCGAGGCGCAGCCGCTCATCGATGCCTGGCAGCTCGATGCCGCCGCTCGCCAGATCGATGGTGATCTCGTGCCGCGATCGCGCGAGCTTCCGGACGCGACGGTCGACTACGTCGAGCACCTCTCGAAGAATCTCCGCATGGTGCGCAACGTGATTGGCGTGCTACCCGGCAGCGACCCGGTGCGCGCGAAGGAGTCGATCGTCATCGGCGCTCACTACGACCACGTCGGGCTTGGCGGCCGACTGTCGACGTCACCGGACAAGACCGGAGAGATTCACAACGGTGCCGACGACAACGCCTCTGGCACTGCGTCGATCATCGAGATCGCACGCGCCGCCGTCGCCGACCGCAGCCGATTCCCGCGCACGCTCGTCTTCGTCGCGTTCGCCGGGGAGGAACGCGGGCTTCTCGGCTCCGAGTTCTACGCCAGCCACGCGCGCACGCCGATCGAGAGCACCATCGCCATGTTGAATCTCGACATGGTTGGGCGCGCAAACGGTGCAGTGGATGTGAGCGGACTGGAAGCGGCGCCATCGCTCGAGGCCGACTTTGGCGTTGCCGTCAAAACAAGTGGCGCAACCCTCAAGATCAAGCGTGAGGGCCCCGGTGCCGGACGCAGCGACGACTACAACTTCATCGTCCGCCGGATTCCCGCGATCAATTTCTTCACGGGGTTCCACGCCGACTATCACAGCCCCGGCGACGACTGGCAGAAGATCGATGCCGCCGGAACGAGCCAGGTTGCGAGGCTCGCGCTGGAGCTGGCCGCGGCGCTCGCCAATCGGAGCGCGCGGCCCGCGTTTGTGTCGACGCAGTAGATTACGAATACGCCGGCGTGGGGCGATGCAGCGTGAGGCCCGAAGCAAACGCCTGGAGACGCTCACGAAGCAACAGCCGGCCGCGATGCAACCGCGACTTCAACGTCTGATCCTTCACCTTGAGTCGCGTGCTCGCTTCCTCTGTCGTCAATCCCTCAAAGTCGCGCAAGATGACCGGCTCGCGGTAGATCTCGGGAAGTTCGCGAACCGCGGCCTCGACCGCTCTGCGCAACTCGAAGCGCAGCAGTTCCTCGTCTGGCATCTGCGACCAGTCCGCGGGATCGGCAGTCGTTCTCGCCGTGCCCTCGTCTGATGCATCGAGCACAGCCAGGGCGCGATCGCGTTCCTGCTCAGCCGCGCGCTCACCCCGGTGCGCCCTCAAGCGCGACATCGCCGTGTTGAAGGTAATGCGATAAATCCACGACGAGAGCGCAGAGTCGCCACGGAACGCGCCAATCTTGCGATAGACCTTCATCAGCACGTCCTGGGTGACTTCCTCGGCGTCCTCGCGATTCTTCATGTGGCGCAGCGCCAGTTGGTGAATTCTCGGGCCGTAAAGCTCTGCCAACTGCCTGACCGCCGCCTGATCTCCCCTCTGAAGCCCTGCAATGAGCAACCGATCCTGGGTCCTGTCCATGGGTTCCTGCCTCTACCCTTCTGAACACCGACCAAATAGGTCTTATTCCCGATTCCAAGCCTGCCTTAGAAGTCATTGCTCAGCCATGGGTTACGTCTCGACCCGAAAAGGGTGCTAAGTACTTGGCTCTCAATGGTCCTTGCGGCCATCCTCGTCATCGCGGCGCTCCTGCTCGTCAACGCCCTTTACGTCGCGGCCGAATTCGCGGCCGTCAGCGTGCGTCGCAGCCGGCTCCACCAACTGAAGGAAGACGGCAATCCCCTCGCGGGCTGGCTGTTGCCGATCGTTGAGTCGCCCGCGGCACTCGATCGCTACATTGCCGCCTGCCAGATCGGTATCACGATCTCGAGCCTGGTGCTCGGCGCGTACGCGCAGGCCACGATCGCGGTCTGGCTCACGCCGTACGTCGCGGCACTCGGCACTCTGACGGACGTCGTCGCGCAATCGACATCGACGATCGTCGTACTCCTCGTCCTCACCGTCGCCCAGGTCGTCTTCGCGGAGCTGGTGCCGAAGTCTTTGGCGCTGCAATACCCGACGCAGACATCGCTCTACACGCTGATTCCGATGTTGGCGTCGCAGTGGGTGTATCGCCCGTTCATCACGTGGCTGAACGGATCGGGACTTCTCATCCTGCGACTCCTCGGCGCTCCGCATCAGACACATCGGCACATCCACTCTCCTGACGAAATCGAGTTGCTCATCGCGGAGAGTCGCGATGGTGGCCTGCTCGAGCCGGACGAGCACCGTCGCCTGCAACGCGCGCTGCGACTGAACCTGCGGCAGGCACGCCAGCTAATGGTTCCGCGAAAGAGAATTTCGGCGCTCGCCATTGACACGCCGCTCAATGAGGTCGTGGGCTTCGTCGCGCAGAGTCCGTACTCGAGGCTGCCGGTCTTTCGCGGCACCATCGATAACACGGTCGGGATCCTGCGCACGAAGGATCTGGTTCGCTGGTTCGTCGAAGGGCGCCCGGGCGCTACGCTCGGAGAGCTGATGCGTCCGATTCCCACGGTGCACGAGAGCGTCACGGCGGACCGCGTGCTCAAAGACCTTCGCGAACGCCGCTCGCACCAGGCGCTCGTCGTCGACGAGTTCGGCGGAACCGCGGGTCTTCTCACACTGGCTGACGTGCTGACCGAGCTGTTTGGACACGTCGGCGACGAATTCAGATCCGGTCAGCTCGCCACCGAGACGCTCCCCGACGGTCGCATCCGCCTCGCCGGTGAAATGGGTGTCGATGACGCCGCGATGCTGCTGGAGACGGGTTGGGAGACCGACGCGTCATCGCTGGGAGGACTCGTCACTGAGGCGCTCGGTCACATTCCTGCCGAGCGCGAGACCATCATCGTTGGCGACTACGAGTTCGAGGTCGAGCGCGTCAAGGATCGCATTCCGCAATCGCTGATCGCCAGGCGTGTCGTTCCCGTGCCATCGGAGGACACGCCGTAATGGAGATCCTCATCCCGGTCGCGATCATCTTGTTTCTCGTGCTCGCGAACGGTCTGTTCGTGGCCGCGGAGTTCGCAATCGTCGGCGCACCGCGAT
Source organism: uncultured Acidobacteriota bacterium (assembly GCA_963772955.1). Classification (GTDB taxonomy): domain Bacteria; phylum Acidobacteriota; class Vicinamibacteria; order Vicinamibacterales; family UBA2999; genus Gp6-AA40. The sequence goes on from CAVYZF010000019.1 coordinate 144,245, forward strand.
CCAGCATCGAGCATCAGGCGTCGCAGGGCAGCCGTCTCGCGCAGCGTGTCCTCCACGTCCTCGAAGATCCGATGCGTCAGGATCGCTACATTGCCACGACGCAGATCGGTATCTCCCTGGCGAGCCTTGGCCTGGGCATGTACGGCGAGCACTGGCTTGCCGATCGGCTCGAGCCGTTCTTCGTTCGCTTCGAAACGCTCGGCTGGATTGCGGCACACACAGTCGCCAGCGTGATCGCCATTGCCGTCCTGACCTACCTGCACATCGTGATCGGCGAGATGGTTCCGAAAGCGCTGGCGCTTCAGCGGGCCGACAAGACGGTGCTTTACGTGTCGCCGCTCATCCGCGGGCTGCAGCACGCCATCCTGCCGCTCGTCGTGTCGCTCAACAGCGTGGGCATTCACCTGCTTCGCCTCGTCGGCATCGAGCGGCGCGAAGTGGACCGCGAGCGCTACCATACGGCCGAAGAACTGCAGTTCATCGTCCGCGAGAGCCAGGAAGGCGGACTGCTGCGCGGCGAGGCCGGGGAGATCCTGCGCGACCTGTTCGAGTTTGGCGATCGCACGGCCGGTGAAGTCATGGTGCCGCGGGTGCTACTGACGGGGATCCCCGTCGGTGCCGAGCCAGACGAGCTCAGAGCGATCGTCCGGACGCATCCGCACACGCGCTATCCGGTCTATAGCGGCGATCTGGACAACATCATCGGCAGCCTGCACATCAAGGAGATCCTGCGACATCTCGTCTCGAATCAGCCGATCGCCGCGAGAGATGCGAGGGCCCTTCCGTATGTTCCCGGCCCAGCCTATCTCGACGAAGTGCTGGCCGCGATGCGGCGATTCCGTGCGCAGATGGCGGTCGTGATGGATCAACACGGCGGAACCGCAGGTCTCGTGACGATCGAAGATCTCTTCGAGGAAGTGGTCGGAAATATCGAGGAAGGACGATCGCGTACTGCGATCGTGCGCGAGGCCGACGGCCGCGTTCGCGTCCGCGGCACAGTACGGCTCGACGAGGCGAGTGAGGCACTGGGCAGCTCACTCGCGCACGAGAAGGTCACGACGATAAGCGGACTCGTACTGCTGCTGCTCAATCGGCCGGCACACAAGGGCGACGTCGTGACCTGGCGCAATGTGCGGATCGAAGTCGCATCAACGGCGGGGCGCGGCGTCGGCGAGGCCCTCCTGTCCGGAACTAAGCAGCCGGCTGACTCGTAGCCTGTCTCTCGAAGACTTCCGCAAACTGTCGCACGAGCGCGTCCTCGACCTCAGGGAGCCGAATCGATCGACCTGTCGCTTGCGCGAGCGACGTCACGCCGCGATCGGAGATCCCGCACGGGACGATCAACTTGAAGTGATCGAGGTTCGTGCTGACGTTGAATGCGAAGCCGTGGCTCGTAATCCAACGGGAGATGCGAATTCCTATCGCGCCAATCTTCCCCGCACCGACCCATGCGCCCGTAAGCCCGGTGATGCGTTCGGCGGCCACACCGTAGTCGGCGCAGGTCCGGATCATCACGTCTTCGAGGTCGCGGACGTACTTGTGCACGTCGCAGCGGTCGGGGCGCAGATCGAGGATCGGGTACCCGACGATCTGCCCAGGGCCGTGATACGTCACGTCGCCGCCCCGGCCGGTCTCGTGAACAGCGATCCCGAGATCGGCGAGGCGCTCATCCGTCGCGACGACGTTGGCGCGGGCGATTTCGCTGCGCACGCCAAGCGTGATGACGGGAGGATGTTCCAGGAGCAGCAGGAGATCGGGAACACTGCCGGCGCGACGTTCTTCGACGAGGTCCCGTTGGAGCGCCAGGGCCTCGTCGTATCCGATTAACCCGAGGCGCCGTACCTCGAGCTGCCGCACGGGCAATCCCGTGATGGGGTCAGACCCCTTCTCACTACTGCACACCATCGAAGTGCTCGATCTGCTCCTTGATCTCTGCCATGAACTGGTCGCCGGTCGCGCCATCCACGAGACGATGGTCGTAACCGAGCGTCAGGAACGCCATCGTTCGAATCGCAATCGCATCATCGACCACGATCGGCCGCTTCTCGATCGTGCCGATGCCGAGGATGGCGACCTGCGGCTGATTGATGATCGGCATCCCGAACTGTGAGCCGAACTGTCCGGGGTTCGTGATGGTGAACGTGCCGTCGTGCACGTCTTCGGGCTTGAGCTGCTTGGATCGCGCACGGTTCGCGACGTCGGCAATCGCGCGACTCAGGCCGAGCAGGTTCTTCTCGTCGGCGTGTTTGATGACGGGGACGATGAGGCCGGTTTCGAGTGCGACGGCGATACCGAGGTTGATGTCTCTCTTGTAGATCACGTTGTCGCCGTCAAGCGACGCGTTCACGATCGGGAACTTGCGCAGCGCCGACACCGCAGCCTTCGCGATGAATGCCATGTACGTCAGCTTCACGCCTGACTGCTCGAATTCCACCTTCCTCTGCTGTCGGATCCGTTCAACGTTGGAGAAGTTGACGTGGAAGACCGAATGAACGTGAGCCGAAGTACGCCGGCTCATGACCATGTGCTCGGCGATCTTCTTCCGCATCACCGAGAGGGGCTTGATCTCGATCCGGGATCCGGGATCTCCACGACGGGTTTCGGGGATCGGGGATCGGGGTTCGTCACTTCGCGTCTCGAGCCCCGAATCCCGAACCCCGGATCCCGAGTCGAGGTAGCCCAGAATGTCGTGCTTCGTGACCCGTCCACCAAGACCTGAGCCGTGGATCTGCGTGATGTCGACGTCGTTGTCGCGCGCGATCCGGCGTACGAGCGGGGACGAGCGCTGCTTGCGCGAGTCGTCTTCAACGGGCTTGGTGGCAGTCGCGGAACGGCCATTGGTCTTGCGCTGCGACGTCGCTGGCTTGCCGTGTGGCTGATCGACAACGTCCGCAGGAACGACTGCATCTCGCGACGGTGCAGCAGGTGGCACGGGCGGCGGCGCACTCGTCGCTTCCGGCTCCTGCTTCGAGAGCTCTGACGACGCACCGATCGTCGCCACGACGCTATTGACTGCGACGGTCTCGCCTTCCTTGACCTTGATTTCCGTCAGGACGCCCGCCGCTGGCGCAGGAATTTCGGCGTCAACCTTGTCCGTCGAAATCTCGAACAGCGGCTCGTCCCGTTCGACCGCGTCGCCAACCTTCTTGATCCATCTGACGATGGTGCCTTCGGCGATCGACTCGCCCATCTGGGGCATCAGGACGGGAGTAGGCATGCAGAATTCTCGCGGCTCACATGTGTATCGCCGCCCCGTGGGCTGCATGCGCTGCTTCGCCAACCGCCTCGGAGAAGGTTGGATGCGCATGAATTGTCTTGATCAGCTCTTCCACGGTGCACTCGAGTCGAAGCGCCAGCACGGCCTCGGCCACCAGCTCCGTTGACCGGGGGCCGATCATGTGTACGCCCAACACTTCATCGTACTTCGCATCGGCTACGATCTTCACGAACCCCTCGACCTCACCAGCCATCCGCGCGCGCCCGAGCACGCCGAAGGGGAACGTGCCAATCCTGACGTCGAAGCCGCGCTCCTTCGCCTTCGCCTCCGTGAGGCCGACGCTGCCGATCTCCGGATCGCAATACGTGCAGCCTGGCACGTGGTCGTAGTTGAGCGGCTGCACGTCCTTTCCGGCGATGCGCTCCGCGGTGATGATGCCTTCCATCGACGAGACGTGCGCAAGCTGCGGGTGAACGCCGGCCCCGAGCGTGATGACATCACCGATGGCCGACACCCCCGGGACCGACGTGCGATAGAGCTCGTCGACCTTGATGTAGCCGCGCTCCGTGCTGATGCCAGCGTCCTCGACACCAAGGCCCGTTGTGACCGGTCCGCGGCCGGTCGCGACGAGCAACAGGTCGGCGGAAATCCTCTGGGTCTTGCCATCGGGCGTTTCTGCTTCGATGGTCACACCGCTCGAGGTGGCGGTCGCCTTCGTCACCTTCGTCCCGGTCAGCACGGTGATGCCTTGCTTCTTGAACGACTTCTCGAGCTCCGCGGACACCGCTTCGTCTTCAACCGGGACCAGGCGATTCACAAGCTCGATGATCGTCACCTCGCTCCCGAAGCGGCGATAGATCGACGCGAACTCGACGCCAACCGCGCCGCTGCCCATGATGACGAGCGACTTCGGCACTTCCTTGAGGTGAATCGCTTCGTCGCTCGTGACGATCCGCGTGTGGTCGATCGTGACAGCGGGCACACTGCGCGGCGACGAACCGGTCGCGATGATGATCTCCCTGGCTTCGAGCGTCTGCGTGTCGCCCTCGAAGACGTCAACCGTGCCCGGTCCGGCGAGCCGTGCTGTCCCCTTGATCCAGGTGATCTTGTTCTTCTTGAACAGGAACGCGATGCCCTTCGTGAGCCCGTCGACGATCTTGTCCTTACGGGTGTGAACCTGCGTCATGTTGATGGTGGGTGTCCCTGACGGAATCGTCACGCCCCACTCGGACGCCTGCTGAATCACCTTCAGCGCGTGTGCGTGTTCGAGGAGTGCTTTCGTCGGAATGCATCCCCAGATGAGACACGTGCCACCGAGGGCGCTCTGCTTCTCGACGACCGCGACGGTCTTGCCAAGCTGCGACGCGCGAATGGCGGCGACGTATCCGCCGGTGCCCGCGCCGACGACGACGACATCGAACGATTTTGGCATAGGGGGTCGGGAGTCATTTGATCAGGACAGTCACACTGCTCGTTCTGGCGTGGTGTCCTCAACAAATGACTCCCGACCCCATACTATACTCGCCGCGTCCCTCATGCCCGACCGCCGGAAGACACTGCTCATCGTCGATAGCGACGACGAGATGCGCGAATCCATGACTGCGGCTCTGCGACGCGACTATCGCGTGCTCCGGGCCGCGACGGGCGAAGCCGCGTTTCAGATGATGCAGAAGGAAGACGTGGACCTGATGCTCCTCGAGGTCCATCTGCGCGGCATCAGCGGATTCGAAGTCCTGAAGATCGTCCGGGAGAACTACCCGAAAGTCGAGATCATCGTGATCTCGAAGACGAAGGAACTCGACACGGCGATCGAGGCGATGCGCCACGGCGCGTATCACTACATCTCGAAAGACTTCGACATCGAGAGCATCCGCACACTCTTCGCGAATGCCGCCGAGCGGCAGGATCTCAGCAGAGACGTCACGCGACTCAAGGAAGAAGTCGCCGAGCAGAACGAGCGTGAGTTCGTCGTCGGGCCGAGCCGCAGCACGCGGGCGGTCGTGGAGCTGGTGCAGAAGGTCGCGAAGATCTCGGCGACGGTCCTCGTGCTCGGCGAGAGTGGCACAGGAAAGGAATTGCTCGCGCGATTGATCCATCGCGAGTCGGGCAGACCGAACGCGCCGTTCGTGGCGGTGAACCTTGCCGCGATTCCCAAGGAGCTGGTGGAGAGCGCGCTCTTCGGTCATGAGAAAGGCGCCTTCACGGGCGCCATTCGCCAGCAGCTTGGCAAGTTCGAGCTCGCGGCCGGCGGCACGCTCTTCCTCGACGAGATCGGCGATTTGAAGTACGAGCTGCAGGCGAAACTGCTGCGCGCGATCCAGGAAGAGGAGATCGAGCGCGTCGGCGGCACGCACCCGATCAAAACGGATCTGCGCCTCGTTGCGGCGACCAACGTCGACCTCGAGAAGGCGGTCAAGGATGGCCGCTTCCGTGAGGACCTGTTCTATCGGCTCAACGTGATCCCGATCCGGATGCCGGCGCTGCGCGATCGCCTCGAAGATCTGCCAGAGCTCGCCCGCTTCTTCCTCCGCAAATACAGCATCAAATTTCGCAAGAACGTGCAGGGCATCGCTGACTCGACAATCGACATCCTGTCGTCGTACTGGTGGCCAGGGAACATTCGAGAGCTGGAGAACCTGATCGAGCGCCTGGTCGCCGTCTCCGACAAGGACTGGATTACGGACGAAGATCTGCCGTACGAGCTTCACGTCGCGAAGCTCGACACGCAGGATCAGGCGGCGACGGAAAACCTGCTGGAGCGAGCGCTCTCGACCTTCGAGCGCAACTTCATCGTACGCGCCCTCGAGAAGTCGTCGTGGAATGTGACCGCCACGTCACGAGCGCTCGGCATTCCCCTGAGCACGCTCAAATTCAAGATGGACAAGCTGGAGATCCGGCAACTGGCGCGCCGGATTAGAGGCAACTAGCGCAAGCGGACTCAGCCGAAAAATCAACCCGGCGCGTTCGAGCGGCGCCGGGTCAGGGGGGAACGGAAGCGGCCCTTGCCGCTTCGCATTTCACTTGCTTGTCACCTACTTCTTGGGCAGAACTGCGTCCTTGAGCTGCTTGGCGATACGCGCCTTGACGACAGTCTTTGCCGGAATCTTGATCGCCTCGCCGGTGGCGGGATTGCGGCCCATGCGCGCCTTCCGCTTCTGGACGACCAGCTTGACCATGCCCGGCAGTACGAACTCACCCGACCGCTTGAGTTCCTTTTCTGAAAGGGTTGTCAGTTCGTCGAAAAATTCTCTCGCCTGAGTTCGCTTGACCTCGAACCTCTCAGCAAAGTGCGAGAACAATTCCGATTTGCCCATTCTGCGGGCCTCTGCCATCACGTCCCCCAGTCTTGTGCGCGCCGACTCTAGACCGCGAACGCAGTAGCGCGCGCGTCACACTGCAGCGGAAAGTCTTAGTGAAATCGCGTAATGCTAGCTCGCGACCGATCCGCTGTCAACGAAGCTCCCGGCATAATCGAGCGATTTCGGCCCGAAGTGCTACTATTTTTCGACGATGTCAAGCGCCACACCGATCGAGACATTCCCGAGTCCGCGTCCGGAACGGGAGTTCGAGATCGCGATCAACTGTCCTGAGTTCACGTCCGTCTGCCCTAAAACAGGTCTTCCAGACTTCGGTGAAATTCGCATCACGTACGTGCCCGCCGATCGCTGCATCGAGCTGAAGTCGCTGAAGTACTACATGATCGGGTTCCGCGACCGCGGGATCTTCTACGAGGCGGTGACCAATCAGATCCTCGACGATCTCGTCGCGGCGTGCCATCCGCGACGCATGACAATCGTCGGTGATTTCACGGTCCGCGGCGGAATCAAGACGACAGTCACTGCGACATACGAAGTAGGCTGTAGGCAGTAGGCGCCTACCGCAGACGGCATACCGCCTACGTCAAGAGTCTCGCGACCGTCGCTCCCAGGTGAGATTCCGCAGCGTCCCAGAATTCGACGACGAGCGGATGCCGCTCGAGCACCTGCTGCACAAGACCTCGCTGGATTCCTTTGCCTCGCCCGTGAATCACACGCACCTCGCGTAAGCCCGCCCCGTGCGCGGCCGTCACGTACTCCTCGACGACCGACTGCACGTCGCGCGGCGCGAACGCATGAAGATCGAGCGAGTCCTCAATCGGAATTTTCACAGTCAGATTTCTCCATCGACTCGTGCAGAAACAGCTCGCGATTCTTTCAGCATTCGAGGCAACGGCGAAGGCCTTTTCGGCCTGTTTGCCTCAGGGAACGAGGCATGCAATGCGGTGATGCGTGCTCTCGTCATCATTCGCCCCTGGCGAGACCGTCCGCATCCGCGACGAGCGCTGGGTCGTCATCGGTCAGACGCCAGGTCGCGACGCGTGCGTCCTCGACGTGCGAGGACAGGATCGCTCCAACCTCAACGCCCGTGCCTCGTTCCTCCTGCCGTTCGAGATTGTCGAACCGCTCGCCGCCGATCGATCACCGCGCCGCGTGTCGCCTCGCAGGTGGCGCCACCTCACGCGCGCCATCGTCACCGAGGCGACTCCAACGTGGCCCGCGCTCCGGACGGGCCTGCGCGCCCGCATCTCGCTGCTGCCGTTTCAGCTCGAGCCAGCCCTGGCGGTCACGCACGGGGTCGCGTCACGAATCCTGATCGCTGACGAGGTCGGACTCGGCAAGACGATTCAGGCTGCTCTCATCGTCGCAGAGATCCTCGAGAGGACGCGGCACGCTCGCGTGCTCATCGTCGCGCCGGCAGCGCTGAAGGAGCAATGGCAGGCGGAGCTCGACGACCGGTTTCACATCGAGGCGTGGGTGGCCGATTCCGTTTCGCTGGCTCGCCTCGGCGAGGAGTGGGGTGCCGGAAATCCCTGGACGTCTCGCTCCGTGGCCATTACGTCGATCGACTTCATCAAGCGACTCGAGGTCATGCGCGCGCTCGAGTCGCTCGTCTGGGACGCGGTCGTGTTCGACGAAGCACACGGACTGACGGGGCGCTCGGATCGTGCCATCGCGGCAGGCGCCATCGCTCGTCGCGCGCGAACCGTCGTCCTTCTCACGGCGACGCCTCACGCAGGCGACGAGCAAGAGTTCGAGGCACTCTGTGGCATCGGCGATCTCGAGAAAGGCTTTCCCCTCCTGACGTTCCGCCGCGCGCATCGCGACGTCGGCCTCGCCGTCTCGAGGAAGACGCTGACGCTGCGTGTACACGCGACACTAGCCGAACGGGAGATGCATCGCGCGCTTCAGGCCTACGTGCGCAAAGTGCGAAGCGAGCGCCGATCTGGTGGTGACGCCGCCCATCTCGCAATGACGGTGCTGCAACGGCGCGCCTGCAGCAGCGCGTCCTCACTGGTCCGCTCGATCGAACGACGGCTTGCGCTTATCGACGGCGATCCGGCGACGGTGTCGCAGATGGTGCTGCCGCTGTTCGAATCATCAGGCGACGAAGAGCCTGGCGCCGAACTGGCGGCACCCGGTCTCGCGGATCGCAACGATGAATGTCGTCGGCTGGCCGTCATCCGCGCGCTTGCCGTCAGCGCCGCAGCATCGGAGTCAAAGATGCGTGCGTTGATCCGTCTGCTGCGTCGTGCGCACGAACCGGCGATCGTCTTTACCGAGTATCGCGACACGCTGGCGAAACTGGCATGGTTTCTTGCAGGCCTGCAGCCCGTCACGCTCCACGGCGGCCTGACGCCACCCGAACGTCGAGAGAGCCTGCGTCGTTTCACGAGCGGCGCATCGCCGGTGCTCCTCGCGACCGATGCCGCAAGCGAGGGACTCAACCTTCACCAGCGTTGTCGGCTTGTGATCAATCTCGAACTGCCGTGGACACCGCTTCGGCTGGAGCAGCGAATCGGCCGTGTCGAGCGCATCGGGCAGACACAACGTGTCCACGCCGTTCATCTCCTGGCCGCCGGCACCGCTGAAGAATCGTACGTGACCAGGCTTCTGACCCGAACCAATCGCGTCACTGAAGCGACGGAGAGGCTTCGTGATCGCTCGCCGGCACTCGACAGGATTCGCTCGACGGCAGAAGCCGAAACTCACCGGATCGAGCAATTGCGGCGCATCCCGGAGTCGCGCGCCACCACCGTCACTGATGGACGGCCACCGATGACAGTCACGCGCAGACGCCACGGCGCGAGCGTGATCCTGTGGGGCTTCTTTCTTTCATTCGCCGACACCACGACGCAGCGTGTGTGGCACACGCTGCTCGGCGCCACCAGCCGGTCGACCGATTCGTCGGTGCCGAACGACTCGATATTCGAGAGCCAGCGGGAGCGCCTGCAGGCCTCACTCGAATCCTCGCGCGAGGCGTTTCTCGATCGGGCGGCTCATCGTGAGCGCGCCCTCGTTCGCGCGATCGAAAGCGAGCGCGCGCGATTGTCGGCGTCGCTCCTGCAGCGTGGTCTGTTCGACCGGCGGGCAGAGCGTGCGCTCGGCGCCCAGACCGCAGTGGTCGATGAAGCCCTTGCCCGCTGCCGCGCTCGACTCGGCGAGATCGAATCGACCAGACAGATCGTCGCCGAGCCGACACGCCTCGCCTTCGCGCTCCTCCGACGATGATCGCCGGCGTACGCGGCCGGATGTTGACCACCTCGTTCATCCGGGATGTGTTTCCGACGTTGCCTGGCGCCGGGGCTCCACCGCAGTCGTGGAGTCGGCAACTCGCCGGCTGGTCGAAGCACATCGACTCAACACTCGGCTCCGCCTCGGGCGTTCGAGCCATCACTGACGTCGCGCTGATTCCCCTTGTCGATCTGCTGGGACTCGCGGTCGTGCGACGTGTTGACGACGAGGGTGTGTCGTGCCTCGAACTGAGAGCTGGCGATCAATCCAGCGTGATGGGGCTCACGACGACGTGGGGAGAGCCGCTCGAGCGTCTGTGGAGATCGTCGATCGCCGGCGCGATTGCCGCTGACGCTCGCTGGTGTCTCTGCTGCAACGGCAGAGTCCTTCGCCTTGTCGATGCACGGAGAACGTGGTCGCGTGACTACATCGAGTTCGATCTCGCGCTGCTTGGACTCCAACCCGAGGCGCAGGCGGTCTTGTGGTCGGTCGCCTCGGCCCGCGCCTTCTGCGGGAACCCTCCCCCGCTCGACAGCGCTGTCGCGCTCTCGCGCCATCACGGCATCGAGGTTTGCCGGGCTCTGGGTGCCGGCGTTCTTGAGGCGCTCGAAACGCTGCTCAAGGCGCTCACGCGCGGACGACGTCAGCCGGTTACGACGCTGTGGGAACAGTCGCTGACCGTCTTGTATCGCGTCCTGTTCCTGCTCTTTGCCGAGGCGCGCGGTCTCGTGCCGCTGTGGCATCCCGTGTACCGCGATCGCTACAGCCTCGAAGCGATCGTCACGGTGCTGCTCGCGGGACGTCCATACCGGGGGCTCTGGCGCGCGGTTCACGCGATCTCACGGCTCGCGCACGCGGGCTGCTCAGCCGGCGAACTGCGCGTCACCGCATTCAACGGGCGGCTGTTCAATCCGTCGCACGCGGCCGCGTTCGACAGCACCCGACTCAGCGACTTCGTCATGAGTCGAACCGTGGTCGCCCTCAGCAGCACGCCGGTTGGCCGCCAGGGCGTGCGCAGCAAGATTCTCTACCGCGATCTCGACGTCGAGCAGCTCGGAGCGGTCTACGAGCGTGTGCTCGAGTACGAGCCAGCACCGCAAGACTCGGGACCTCTCGAGCGAACCCGTGATCGTCGCAAGGCCAGCGGCTCGTTCTACACACCACGCGCGGTGACGACGCATCTGGTGCGCCAGACAATCGAACCACTGATTCGCGGCCGCACGTCCGATCAGATCCTCACGCTGCGCGTGCTTGACCCCGCCATGGGAAGCGGAGCGTTTCTCGTGGCGACGTGCCGCTACCTGGCGTCGGCAGTCGAGGAGGCACTCGTTCAGGAAGGGCGCTGGCACTCGCACGACGTCACGCCTGCGGATCGCGTGGCGCTGCGTCGTGAGATTGCATCCCGCTGTCTCTTCGGCGTGGACCTGAACCCGATGGCGGTGCAGCTCGCGCGCCTTTCACTGTGGCTGGCGACGCTCGCCTCGGACAAGCCGCTCTCCTTTCTCGATCACCACCTCGTCGCCGGCCACAGCCTGGTGGGCGGCACTCCGGACGACATGAGCCGCCAACCCGGTGGAGGCACCAGCCGAAAGCGACAGGAGCGTCTGTCGCTATTCGAAGAGACGGAGCTTGCGTCGACACTCGCGCGTGCGGCGCAGGTGATCTCGAAGGTGGCGACCGAGCCTGACGACTCTGTGGACATCGTCCGCGCGAAAGAGCGAAGCCTTCACGCGTTGCACGCGAGTGATTCCTCGCTGGCGAGGTGGACGGCGGCGCTCGACTTGTGGTGTGGCGCCTGGTTCCGGGATCAGGGACGCGGGCCCGAGCGCGGCGTATTCCAGGACCTCGTCGCGCGACTTCTCGATCGGCCATCGACCTTGCCGCAGCGGGTGGCCTCAACGCTCCTGGAGCAGTCCGCGGCCATCGCCGCGCGCCATCGTTTTCTCCACTGGCCGTTGACGTTTCCGGATGTCTTCTCCGCCACGACCGGTCAACCATCCGGCTTCGACGCCATCGTCGGCAACCCACCATGGGACATGGTTCGCGGCGACAGCGGCGCCGGCGGGACCAGGGAGGGCAGACGCCTCGCCGCGCGACAGGTGACCGACTTCGTTCGCCAGTCGGGCATCTACCGCGTCGAGAGCCGCGCACATGTGAACCTGTACCAGCTCTTCGTCGAGCGCGCTCTTCAACTCGTGAGGCCTGGCGGTCGCATCGGCTTCGTCGTGCCATCAGGCCTCGTGAGCGACACTGGCGCGGCGCCGCTGCGGCGATATCTCTTCGAACGCGCGGACGTGGACGAGGTCACTGGTTTCGACAACCGCCTCGCAATCTTTCCCGTGCATCGCAGTGTGCGGTTCATCCTTCTGACCTGCACGGCGGGGCGGGAGACATCGGTTGTCCGGTGCAGGTTCGGGCTCACGAGCACCGACGACCTCCACGCGCGAGAAACAGCGCCGCTCATGCTGTCTCGCCGTTTGCTCGCAAGGATGTCAGGGGACGATGACCTGGGCGTGCCGGAACTGGCGACGGAGATGGATTTGGCGATCGTCGAGGCGGTGAGCCACTCGACACCCCGCCTCGGTTCGAAGGACGGCTGGCATGTCGCATTCGGCCGCGAACTGAACGCCAGCGACGATCGCGAACTGTTCGTTCCGATCGCCGTCGAATCGACTGGCCGGCCGGTGATCGAGGGAAAGCAACTCGATCCGTTTCGCGTCGATGCAGGCAGGAGCCGACTGGAGGTCAAGTCATCGGCCGCCACCGACCTGCGAGTCCCGCGTCGAGCCCGCCTCGCGTATCGCGACGTCGCGAGCGCCACCAATCGCCTGACGCTCATCGCCGCGATTGTTCCTGCTCGCGCGGTCACGACACACACGCTCTTCTGCCTGCGAACGCCGCTGCCTCTGTCGTCGCAGCGCGCGCTCTGTGCCCTGCTCAACAGCTACGCGGCGAATTACCTCATCCGGCTCCGGGTGAACACGCACGTCACCGTGTCACTGGTCTCGCGTCTGCCTGTCCCAGTCGTGCCGCCCGGGAGTCCGCTCTTCGCCCGGCTCGCAGAGTGCTCGGAGGCACTCACGCTCGGAGGGGCACCTGCGGAGGACATGGAGGAGTACGCCGAGATCCAGGCGATCGCCGCCCATCTCTACAGGTTGAACGCGACCCAGTTCGAGCACGTGCTGGGGACGTTTCCGTTGGTGCCGAGGGAGATCCGGGACGAGGCCCTCCGTAGATTCATCAACTTTCACTTCTCCGCTTGATCACGACACACAGAGGCACAGAGGCACGGAGATGACTATTCGACGATCCCTCAGCTTGATGACGACACACAGAGGCACCGAGGCACAGAGGCTATTCAGCACGATCCACTCACCCATCGCATCATTGGCTGCGCGATCGAGGTACATCGACAGCTCGGGCCGGGCCTCATGGAGGCAACATACGAGGAAGCGCTATGTATCGAACTGCAGGATCAACAGAATTTCCTTCGTTCGACAAGCTGGTGTTCCTGTGCTCTACAAAGGGCATCTGATCGGAGAGCATCGTCCCGACCTCGTCGTCCAGGACAGGGTGGTCGTCGAAGTCAAAAGCGTCGAGCGGCTCATTGGCGTCCACCAGGCACAGCTACTCGCCTACATGCGCCTGCTGAAGAAGCCAGTCGGCCTGCTGCTCAATTTCAACAGCGAAGTACTGCGAACTGGGATCCGGCGCTTGGTGATTTAGAAGAGTTACCTCTGTGCCTCGGTGCCTCTGTGTGTCGCAATCACGCGGAGAAGTGTAGGCTTACCGAGGAGTCCGGATGAGACGAGTTGCGTACATTTTCGTCGTTGTCAGTTTTCTCGTGGCCATCGCCGTAGACGCCCACGCCCAGGCGAAAACGATTCGGATGCCCACCGCGGCGGGTAGCGAGCGCATCTTTTCCATCCTGCTCCCGAAGTCATACGAAACGTCCAAGGCGCGCTATCCGGTCGTCTATCTGTTCCACGGCGGCGGCCAGGATCACACTGCCTTCATGGCGCGGACGGCCTTCCCTCCCATGGCGCGCAAGCACGAGTTCATCGTCGTCATGCCGGCAGCGGATCGGAACTACAGCGTGCTCGGGCCGGAGGCACAAGGCAGATACAACGACTATGTTGCCGGCGAGCTCGTCGACTACGTCGACTCGCACTACCGCACAATTGCCACGAAGGACGCGCGAGCGATCGCCGGACTATCGATGGGCGGCCGCATCGCCTCGATGACCGGCCTGACGCACGCGGATCGCTTCAACGCAGTCGGCGCGTTCAGCCCCGCAATCCGGCCGGACGCAGAACAGGCTGTGCGCAACGTCCCCGCCGCGGCCCCCTTCTTCTTCGTTTCCTGCGGCACGCTCGACTCGCTGCTGCCGATCAATCGCGAGTTCGTGGGCTGGCTGATGGAACGCGATCTGCCCCACGACTACAAGGAAGCGCCTGGCCTGGGACACACGTGGGCGCTCTGGGACGAACAGATCGGCCTCTTCTTCGATCTGCTCGAGTCTCGCGGCTTCCGATCAGCGTCGTAGGACGAACCGATCGATCGCCTGCGCAACGCCGGCCTCATCCTGATGCCCCGTGACGTGCCACCCGCGTGACTTGAGGCTGTCGACGGCGTTGTCCATCAACACTGGTTGACCGGCAAACTCCAGCATCTCGACATCGTTGAAGTTGTCGCCGATTGCCATCACCTCGTCACGATTCAGTCCCAGCCGCTCCGCCCGCCACGCCAGCGCACGTCCCTTTGTCGCCTCGGACGATGTGACATCGACGAGTGAGAAATCGCGGTGCACGTACTCGGTCATCTGGACTGCGCAGCCGCCAACCTCCGCCCGCAGCCAGTCGAACAGCGTGCGCATGTCGTCGACGCCGCCGTTGTACATGACCTGAATCGGATCCTCGACCAGCGCGTCCTCGAGCGGGATCGACTGCGCGATGTGCGAATGATTGCGCGACCAGTAGCGCTGCCGTCCCGGATGGTCCCAGTCCATCGTCTCGTAGACAACCTGTCGATCCAAGTCGCGATCGAAGATGAGCGCCGCGGCATGACGATGACGTCGCGTCGCATCGAGAACCTGCCTCGCTGTGTCCTTGTCGAGCAGGCGTCTGACAAATGTGGCGCCATCCGTCGCGCGTTCGACAGCGCCGTTGCTCACGATGAGCGAGATGGACGAGGGCAGATCGTCGGCAACCGGCCGTGCGAACGGGTAGCTGCGGCCGGTGACGAGCGCAATGTGGACACCCGCGGCAACGGCATCGTGAATCGCCGTGCGGTTGGCCTCCGGCATGCGCCCCTGTGTGTCGAGGAGCGTGCCGTCTATGTCTATGCCGATCAACCGGATCATTTAGGAAGCTTGATAGGATAGATAGGTTATGACAGTCGGGCGGTTCGAGGGCGTCAATGCCGGGTACGTCTTGGAGCTATACGAGCGATTCCGGCACAACCCCGAATCGGTCGATGCGGCGACGCGAGCCGCCTTCGAGGGATGGAATTCTGCGGAGCTCGATCCGAGCGCAGCCGCGGTCGCGAGCGCACCGAGCTCCGCAGATGTTCACGCCGTCGTTGCGGCAACCATCCTGGCGGATTCGATCCGCCGTTACGGGCACCTCGCTGCTCAACTCGATCCACTCGGCTCCACACCTCCAGGCGATCCATCGCTTTCTCCTGCAGCGTACGGCGTCTCAGACGACGATCTGAAACGGCTGCCAGGGTCGGTCGTCGGCGGCCCCGTAGCCGAGACATCGTCGACGGCGTACGAGGCGATCGAGAAGCTTCGTCGCATCTACTGCTCGTCCACTGGATTCGACTACTCGCACATCTTCGTGCCGGAAGAGCGTGACTGGCTGCGTCACGCGGCCGAGTCCGGACGGTTCCTGCCGCCGCTCGATCCGGCGAGCACCGATGCGCTGCTCGATCGGATCACGCAGGTCGAAGTGTTCGAGCGATTCCTTCAGCGCACTTTCCCGGGCAAGACGCGTTTCTCGGTCGAAGGGCTCGACATGCTCGTGCCGTTGCTCGACGAGATCATCTCGGGCGCGGCAGACACCGGCGCGCGCCACACGGTGATCGGCATGGCGCATCGCGGCCGGTTGAATGTGCTCGCGCACATTCTCGAGAAACCGTACGCGCAGATCCTCGCCGAGTTCAAGGATCCCGTGCTCGCCGAGCGCCTTCGCGTCGACCTGGGATGGATGGGCGACGTGAAATACCACGCAGGGGCTCGCACATCGAGCCCGCGCGGGCACACGTTCGTGACGATGCCGCCGAACCCGAGTCACCTGGAGGCGGTGAACCCGGTGGTCGTGGGAATGGCGCGTGCCGCGGGTACCTATGCCGACGTGCGTGGCCCGGCGCGGTTCAGCAGTGCGGCCACGCTGCCCGTGCTGATTCACGGCGACGCGGCGTTCCCCGGTCAGGGGATCGTGGCGGAGACGCTCAACCTCTCGCGGCTCGACGGCTACGATACCGGCGGAACGATTCACATCATCTCGAACAATCAGCTCGGCTTCACGGCCACACCGAGCGAGTCGTACAGCACGAGCTACGCGAGCGGGCTCGCTCGTGGATTCAAGATCCCGATCGTCCATGTCAACGCGGATGATCCAGCCGCGTGCCTCGAGGCCGCGCGTCTCGCATGGGAATATCGCGCACGCTTCCAGCGCGACTTCCTGATCGACCTGATCGGCTACCGGCGTCACGGACACAACGAAGGCGACGAGCCCGCATTCACACAGCCGCTGATGTACCGGAAGATTGCCGGACACCCCACCGTGCGTGAGCAGTTCGCCCAGACGTTGATCGCACAGGGCTCGCAAACGCAGGAGTCGGTCGCGGGACTCGTCAAGAAGCACTACGCCGTGCTCGAGCAGGCGTTCGCCTCGCTGAAACCTGAAGAGGACCTCGAGCCTCCCGTTCCGGAGCCGGCGCCACCGGGTGCGGCGGCGCGCGCGGAAACGGCGGTCCCGCTCGAGCGTTTGCGAGAGATCAATGAAGGGCTGCAGGCGGCGCCCGCGGGGTTCACGTTCCATAAGAAACTGGAGCGCGGCCGCGAGAAGCGCAAGTCGGTGCTGAACAACCCGAACGAACGAACGATCGACTGGTCCACCGCAGAGGAACTCGCCTTTGCCAGCATTCTCGCCGACGGTGTGCCGATCAGGCTGACGGGTGAGGACGTCGAACGCGGCACGTTCAGCTCACGTCACGCCGTATTCCACGATGCGAACACCGGCGACACCTTCATCCCGCTTCAGACGTTTCCCCAGGCGAGCGCAGCGTTCGAGATCCACAACAGCCCGCTCAGCGAGGCGGGCGTCGTCGGGTTCGAGTTTGGCTACAACATCCAGGAACCGGATCGCCTCGTCATCTGGGAAGCGCAGTACGGCGACTTCATCAACGGCGCGCAGGTCATCATCGACCAGTTCGTGACGTCGGGGCGCGCGAAGTGGGCACTGCAACCCTCGCTCGTGTTCCTGCTCCCGCACGGACACGAAGGCCAGGGACCGGAACATTCGAGCGCGCGTCCGGAGCGCTTCCTCCAGGGAGCGGCCGACATCAACATGCGCGTCGTGAACTGCACGACGGCCGCGCAGTACTTTCACATCCTCAGGCGACAGGCGGCCCTGCTGCGACGCGATCCGCTTCCGCTGGTGGTGCTCACGCCGAAGAGCCTGCTGCGACACCCGCTCGTCGCGTCGAGGCCGATGGAGCTGGTGCAAGGGCGCTTCCGATCGGTGATCGACGATCAGGAAGCGCGCCAGCGCGCCTCGAGCGTGCGGCGCCTGGTCCTGTGCAGTGGCAAGGTGTACGTTGACCTGGCCTCGAGCGATCGTCGTCCGTCATCGAACCATGTGGCGATCTGTCGTGTCGAGCAGCTTGCTCCGTTCCCGCGCGTGGCGCTGAAAGAAGTACTCGACGCGTATCCCTCACTCGAAGAGGTCGCGTGGCTCCAGGAAGAGCCCGAAAACATGGGCGCCTGGGACTGGGTGCGAGGGCAACTGCTGGAAACCATCGCGGACCGCTGCTCGCTGCGGTTTATCGGCCGCGTGCGCAGCGCCAGCCCGTCAGAAGGATCCGCCGCGTGGCATCAAATCAACCAGCGTAAGCTGGTTGACGAGGCGTTCGCGCCCGAGAGCCATGCCGTCGCCGGATCCACCGTGATGTCGAAGCCTGTTTACAGCCTCACCGGATCGAAGCGCTGAGCCATGTCGAATATCGTTGTGCCAACACTGGGAGAATCGGTCGTCGAAGCGCGCATCGCGCGATGGCTGAAGAAGGCGGGCGACCGCGTCGAAGTCGGTGAGCCGGTCGTCGAGCTCGAAACGGAAAAGATCGACCTCGAGGTCAGCGCCGAGAAGGGCGGAGTCATCGCGAGCATCGCGCGACAGGAAGGCGAGGACGTCAAGATCGGCGAATTGCTCGCGGTCGTCGATGAAAACGGCGCGGCAGCGGCTCCTGCGCCGACTCCGGCAGCAGCTCCCGGTGGAAATGGCTCGGCGAGCGCGACAATCGAAGGCCGCGCCACGCCGACGGCACGCCGCATGGCGAAGGACAACGACGTTGACCTCGGTGGGCTGCAGGGCTCTGGCGCTGCCGGCCGCGTGACGAAACAGGACGTGCAGAAGGCAATCACGCCCGCACCGGCACCGACGAGTGGCGCGGTCGCACCAACAAGTAACAAGATCGCACCGACAAGCAGCGCGCTCGCACCGACCAGTAACAAGATCGCACCGGCCGGCGCAGGTGCGATCGCACCGCGGAGCGAGGAACGCGTGCGCATGTCGAAGCGCCGCCAGACGATCGCGCGCCGTCTGGTCGAAGCGCAGCACACGGCCGCAATGCTGACGACCTTCAACGAGGTTGACATGACGGCGGTCATGGCACTGCGGGAGCGCCGGAAGGAATCGTTCAAGAAGGAATTCGGCGTCGGTCTCGGTATCGCCTCGTTCTTCGTGAAATCAGCCATCGCGGCTCTGCGCGCGTTCCCGCTGCTGAACGCCGAAATCCAGGGCGATGAGATCGTCCACAAGCACTACTATGACATCGGCGTCGCGGTGGGCGCCGAGGGTGGACTCGTGGTACCGGTCATCCGCGACGCGGACACGCTGTCGTTTCCACAGATCGAAATAGCGATTCGCAATTTCGCCACGCGCGCGACTGACGGGACGCTGACGCTCGAAGATCTGCGCGGCGGGACGTTCACCATCACCAACGGCGGCGTCTTCGGATCGCTCATGAGTACGCCGATCCTCAATCCGCCACAGGTCGGCATTCTCGGTCTCCACAAGATCCAGGACCGGGTGGTCCCGATCAACGGACAGGCCGTCATTCGCCCGATGATGTACGTCGCGCTGTCGTACGATCATCGAATCGTCGACGGCCGCGAGGCCGTGCAGTTCCTGGTGAAGATCAAAGACTTCGTCGAAGATCCTGCCCGGCTTCTGCTGGAAGGATGATCCCAGAGCTTTCACATGCGTAGCCTCTTCCTCGCGCTTCCGCTCGTATTGATCGCCACCTCGGCGCTGGCGCAGGCCCCGGCCACTCCGCCACCTCCCGACCAGCTGCCGGCCAGCGAAGTGGCAGTGCCTGCGGACGGTGAGAAGAGCGCGACCGGTCTCGTCTCGAGACTCATTCGCAAAGGCACCAGCGCTGAGAAGGTGGATGCGACAGACGTCGTGACCGTGCATTACACGGGATGGTCGAGTGACGGCCATCTGTTCGACAGCTCGGTCGTGCGAGGGCCGGCATCGACGTTCCCGCTCGACAAGGTGATGGCAGGCTGGCGCGAGTGCGTCCAGCTCATGACGATCGGCGAGAAGCGGCGGTGCTGGATCCCCGAGAGCCTCGCGTACAAGGGCCAGGCTGGACGCCCCAAGGGCACCGTCATGTTCGACATCGAGCTGATCGACAGGCGTGGCAATCCGCTGATTGCGCCGCCCGACGTCAAGGCTCCGCCCGACGACGCCAAGCGAACGGCGACCGGACTCGCGTACAAGGTGATTCGTCCAGGCAAAGGAGTGCGGAATCCGAGCCGCTTCGGCCGCGTCACCGTGCACTACACCGGCTGGACCACGGACGGCCGCATGTTCGACAGCTCAGTCGCGCAGGGCCAGCCGAGGACGTTCCGCCTGGACGATGTGGTCAAAGGGTGGACGGAAGGTGTGCCACTGATGGTCGAAGGCGAACGCACGCGCTTCTGGGTGCCCGAGAATCTCGCGTATGGCGGCAAGGGCGACGGCCCGCGCGGAATGCTGGTGTTCGACATCGAGCTCATTCGCATCGACAACTGAACCCGTAGTGCCGGCGTCAGCCGGACCTCGTGGAGGCAACGTGGAGAACGCTGGCGGCATTCGCTGGGGTCGGATTGTTGCCGGAGGATTACTCGCCGAGATCGCGATCCTCACCTGGGGTCAGACCCTCCCCTCCTCGTACCTCGTCGCGCACGCCCTGAAAGTGATTGGCGGCGCGGCGGGCGGTTACGTCGTCAGCCGCTCGAAGCCTGCGATCGATCGCATCGCGGCGCGCGCATCGTAGATGCATCTGCTGTTCGACCTCGACGGAACGCTCGTCGATTCGTTTCCCGGAATCAGCCGCTCGATCAACCAGACACTGACGGCCGTCGGACGGGAGCCTCTTCCCGAGGCGCAGCTGCTTCAGTTCGTCGGCAAGCGGCTCGCGGTGATTTTCAGCACGCTGCTCGGCGCCAAGGACGAAACGCTCGTCGATCGCGCCGTCGAGATCTATCGACCGCTGTTCGACGAAGTCGGCATCCTCGACAGCCGCGTGTTCCCCGGAATCCCCGAAGCATTGGCAACTCTTCGCGACGCCGGGCACTCACTTCAGGTCGTGACCGTCCGCTCGATCGGGTCGGCAAACCTTGTCGTCAAGCACTTTGGTCTCGATCGATATTTCGACGCCGTTCACGGACCCGATCGGACAGAACGCAGCGGTGACAAGGCGGACCTCGTGCGTGCGGCGCTCGACCTCGCTGGTGCCGACCCGCGCGAGACGATCATGATCGGCGATCGCGCCGATGACGTCCGCGCCGCTCGCACGCACGGGGTCCATGCCGTTGCGGTTGAATGGGGCTACGGCACCATCGACGAACTGCGCGAGGCAGAGCCTGACTACTTCGCGTCCAGCATCACGGATCTCGTGTCATACACACGACGCGCCTGAGCCGTGCCGATATCCGAGCGTTACCATCCGCACAATGGCCCTGACACGACAGTAGCGGCCTGGCCCCGGGATCGATTGGTACAATCAGCAGCATGTGCCGCAACATCAAGACGCTGGCTAACTTCGAGCCACCGGCCACTGACGAAGAGATCCGCGCATCAGCGCTGCAGTTCGTTCGCAAGCTGAGTGGAGCCGCTCGTCCGTCGAAGGCGAACGAGCAGGTCTTCACTCAGGCAGTGGACGAGGTCACCGAGGTCGCCCATCGGCTGATTCGCTCGCTGGTCACGAACGCGCCGCCACGCAATCGCGAGATCGAGGCGCAGAAGGCACAGGAGCGTTCCCGGCAACGATACGCTTAGCGCTTCGCGCGGTCCTTGGTTCGAGATCTCCACCAACTCGGCCTCTCGTATACTTACGCCCGCCTGAACCTCGCACTCGCCAGACGGAGGCTAATCATGAAGAAGGTGTGGCTGCTTGTGGCCCTTGCCATCCTCGGGCCCGGGTTGGTATCTGCACAGACAACTGACGAACTGGTGAACGACGGGAAGAACCCCGCGAACGTCACCACCCAGAGCATGGGGTTCTACCGTCAGAGCTACAGCCCGCTCAAGGAGATCAACAAGTCGAACGTGAAGCGCCTTGTGCCGGTGTGGAACGCGAGCCTCATGAACGACATGGGCGAGCTTGCGGCGCCAACGGTCTACAACGGCGTGATGTACGTCATCAACGGCAAGTGGACGTTCGCCATCGACATCGAGACCGGCCGCCAGATCTGGCGCACACCGGTGGAGCTCGAGCAGGGCACCCCGCGCGCCGCCACCGCGATCACGAGAGGCGCTGCGACGATTTACAACGGCAAGGTCTTCCGCGTGACGATCGACAACCACGTGCTCGCGCTCGACATGAAGACCGGCAAGCAGATCTGGAATCAGAAGTTCGCCGACGCGAAGGAGGGCTACTACGCGACGAGCGCGCCCATCGTCGCCAACGGCGTGCTCATCTCCGGCATGGCCGGTGGCGAGTCGACGACGCGCGGATTTCTCGACGGGTGGGATCCCGAGACCGGCAAGAAGCTGTGGCGTCGATACACGATCCCTGCGCCGGGTGAACCGGGATCGGAGACGTGGCCGAAGGACAGCGACGCGTGGAAGTTTGGTGGCGGGCCGACGTGGCGCTCGGGCGCGTACGACCCGGCGCTCGATCTGGTCTACTGGGGCGTCGGCAACGCCGAGCCGTACGATCCGCGTCCGCGCAATGCGCTCGACAGCCTGTATACGTCCAGCGTGCTCGCCATCCGTCCGAAGACCGGCGAGATCGCGTGCTACTACCAGTACACGCCCAACGACATCTACGACGTGGATGGCAACGACGAGCAGGTGCTGGCCGACATTCAGGTCAACGGACAGCCGCGCAAGGTGATGATCCAGGCGAACAAGAACGGCTTCCTCTACGTCGTCGATCGCACCAATTGCAAGCTGATCGCCGCGCATCCGCTGGTCAAGGTGAACTGGGCCTCGCACGTCGATCTCGCGACGGGGCGGCCGGTGCTCACCGACGTTTACAAGCGATTCCTCACGGGCGAAGAAGTGGAAATCTATCCGTCGCGCGGCACCAACGCAGTGCCCATTGCCTTCAATCCAAGCACGGGGCTGATCTACGCCAGCACGTGGAACCTGCCGCGCATCCAGAAACTCGTCATGACGCCAGCGCCGCAGGTGCTCGGCGGCAACACCACCGGCGTCACCTCGCGACTGCCCGAGGTCAAACCCGGAGACGCATACGGTCATTTCGTGGCGATCAATCCGCTGACAGGCCAGAAGAAGTGGGAGGTTCCGCTGACTGACTTCCCGAGCTCGGCGGGCATGCTCGCGACCGCGGGCGGGCTCGTGTTCACCGGGAAGCTGACCGGCGACTTCGTCGCGCTCGACGAAGAGAGCGGCAAGACCGTCTGGCAGTTCAAGACCGGGTCGTCGATCAACTCGACGGCAATCACCTACACGCACAAGGGCAAACAATACGTCACGATCGCGTCCGGCCTTGGCGGCGGGCTCGCGAACCGTTACGCGCAGGACAAGGTGCCGACTGGCGGCTCGATCTGGACGTTCGCGTTGATGCCGCAATAGCCGGGCGGAGGGATCGTATGGCGACGCTGCAGGGAGTCTACACAGGCTCGGTTCTCGACAATCGCGATCGCGACGGCCTGGCGCGCGTCCTCGTGCGCGTGCCAGACGTGTCCGACACCGGCGTCTGGGCGCGCGTCGCCACGATGATGGCCGGCCGCAATCGCGGAACGATGTTCATACCCGATGTGGGCGACGAGGTGCTCGTCGCATTCGAGCGCGGGGATCTGCGCTGGCCATACGTCATTGGCTCGCTGTGGAACGGCAAGGACAAGCCGCCGGCGTCGAGCGGCGATGTCGCGACGACGAAGATGATTCGATCGCGCAGCGGCGTGACGTTTCGGATCGACGACAAGGCAAGCAGCCTCGTGATCGAGACACCAGGTGGGCAGCGCGTTACGCTCGAGGACGGCCCCGGCTCGGTGCGCGTCGAAGATCAGAATGGCAATTCGGTCACGCTGGCAACATCCGGCGTGACCATCACCGCGAGCGTCAAGGTCACGGTCAATGCGTCCAACGTGGACATCAGCGCCGGGATGGTCACCGTGAATGCCGGCATGTCGAAATTCAGTGGCGTCGTGCAGTGCGACACGATCATCGCCAACTCGGTTGTCGGCTCGAGCTACACGCCGGGGGCCGGCAACATCTGGTGAACGGAGGATCGATCTGGACGTTCGCTGATGAGTGATCGCTGACTACGACACACCGAGGCATTGAGGCACCGAGACGCCGCACGCCCTTCATATGATTCGAGCAGTTCACCTCACGATGTGGCGCCGGAGAATTCTCCCTGATGTTTTTCGAATGGAAAGGTGAAAGCGCGGGCGCTGGCCCTATACGCGAAGCCCAACCTTGAAACCGCGTATCCCTACAGCGCCGACTTCGACTCGGACGCGCGCGTACGCGCAGAGCGCATCATCGCGTCTGCTCAGAAGTTTCAGCAGGGCGCCATAGCGAGCTTCCTGGCCTGGGCCGGCAACAGGAAGGTCCAGGTTCTCGAGGGCAATCACTACTTGTTTTTCACCAACGAAGCCGAGGTTGCACGATTGATGCGAGCGTTCCTGGTATCAATCAGCCGATAACCATCTCAGTGCCTCGGTGCCTCTGTGTGTCGTAATCGAGTGTCACTCCTCGGACATGTACGGATAAGTGTGCACCCGCGGCGGAGAGAACGTCTCCTTCACCGCCCTCACACTTACCCATCGCAGCAGATTCATCTTCGAGCCGGCCTTGTCGTTGGTCCCCGATGCGCGCGCGCCGCCGAATGGCTGCTGCCCCACAACCGCACCTGTCGGCTTGTCGTTGATGTAGAAGTTCCCCGCTGCATTGCGCAGCGCGTGCGACGCTTCTCTGACCGCCGCGCGATCGCGAGCGAACACCGCGCCTGTCAACGCATACGGTGACGTGCGATCGACGACAGCGAGCGTCTCGCTCCACTTCGCATCGGGATACGCGTAGGCCGTGACAACGGGGCCAAAGATCTCTTCGCACAGCAGGCGGTAGCCAGGATCGCTCGTCTCGACCAGCGTTGGCTCGACGAAGTAGCCGACATCGTCTTTGACGCCGCCGCCCTGAATCACCTTCGCGTTCTTCTTCGCATCGTCAAGATAGCCGCTGATCTTCGTGTACGACTTGCGATCGATCACGGCACCCATGAACGTCCGGCAGTCGGCGACGTCGCCCATCTTGATCTCGCGAATCATCGCGACGGCGCGATCTTTCACCTCGGGCCACAGCGACTGCGGGACATACACGCGGCTCGCCGCTGAACACTTCTGGCCCTGGTACTCGAACCCGCCGCGGACAATCGCGACCGCCAGTTCCTGCACATCGGCCGACGGGTGCGCGACGATGAAGTCCTTGCCGCCGGTTTCGCCAACCAGTCTCGGATAGCTGCGATAGCGGCCGATGTTCTCGCCCACGCGCTTCCACATCGAGTTGAAGACGGCTGTGCTGCCGGTGAAGTGAATGCCGGCCAGATCGGGCGAGTCGAGCAGGATGTTCGAGATCTCTGCCGGGTTCCCGGCGACCAGACTGATCACGCCGGGCGGCAGACCGGCGGCCACCAGCAGTTTCAGGATGTAGTGCGCGCTCAGCATCGCGCTCGCTGCCGGCTTCCAGATCACGGCGTTGCCCATCAAGGCCGGCGCTGTCGGCAGGTTGCCGGCGATCGACGTGAAGTTGAACGGCGTGACGGCATAGACGAAGCCTTCGAGTGGGCGATACTCAACGCTGTTCCACATCACGTGGCTGCTGATCGGCTGCTCCGCGTACAGCTCCTGCGCGTAGTGCGGGTTGAATCGCCAGAAGTCGATCAGCTCCGACGCCGAATCGATTTCCGCCTGGATGACCGTCTTCGACTGCCCCAGCATCGTCGCGGCATTGAGCGTCGCGCGCCACGTCGTCGTCAGCAGCTCCGCCGCGCGCAGGAACACCGCAGCGCGATCCTGAAGCGACCAGTTCGCCCACTCGCGTCGCGCTTCGAGCGCGGCATCGATCGCCTGCTGGACGTGAGCGGCTTCCGCCCCGTGCCAGTCGGCAAGCACATGCCGGTGGTTGTGCGGCATGACTGACTGATCGGTGTGACCGGTCTTGATCTCGCAGCCGCCAATGACGAGCGGGATCTCGATTCGCTCGGCGGCCATCTGTGCAAGCCGCGATTTCAGCTCCGCACGTTCTGGCGAATAAGGGAGGTAGGTCTTATTCTGGTCGTTGACGGGAAGTGGCACTCTGCTCATGTCGTTTCACCCAGAATACGCCCGATCCGCAGCGAAGTCGCCTGTGACGCGACCGATCGCGATGGGGTGCATGAGGCTGTCCACTGAACCCGATCGCGACGACGCGCGCGGCATCGAGCTCCTGCACGCGGCGTTCGACGGCGGCGTCACGTTCCTCGACACGGCCGACGCGTACTGCCTGAACGACAACGACGCGGGCCACAACGAGCGGCTGATCGCAAAGGCACTGGCGAGTTGGAGCGGTGACGGCTCGCGCATCGTCGTCGCAACCAAAGGCGGTCTGACTCGACCGCATGGCAAGTGGAAGCCGAACGGAAAGGCTCGGCATCTGCGCGCCGCGTGCGAAGCCAGCCTGCGTGCGCTCGGCGTGGAGCGCATTCAGCTGTATCAGCTTCACGCTCCTGATCCGCGTACTCCATTGTCCACCAGCGTGCGTGCGCTGGAGGCTCTCAGGAACGAACGGCTCATCGAGCGCGTCGGCCTGTGCAATGTGAACGTGAGTCAGATTGAAGAGGCCACGCGCATCACCGAGGTCGCGGCGGTGCAGATCGAGCTGAATCTCTGGCACGACACCAACGTGCTGAACGGGGTCGTGCAGCACTGCATCGAACATGGCATTCAACTGCTCGCCTATCGCCCGCTCGGCGGAGCGCGGCGGCATCGTCAGCTGCTCTCCGATTCGAGGCTGGCCGACATAGCCGCCCGTCACCAGGCAACGGCGGCGGAGATTGCGTTGGCATGGCTCAACGATCTGTCTGACGCGATCGTACCGATTCCTGGTCCGACGCACCTGGAGACGATGCGATCGTGTGTGCGCGCCCATCGCATCACGCTGACCACTGAGGACCGAGCCCTTCTGTCAGGCAAGTCCTTCGACCTGCCCGTGGAAAGGCGAGAAGGCGAGGTGGTGCTGATCATGGGCCTGCCTGGCGCAGGCAAAACCACTGTCGCCCGCCACTTCGTCGCACAAGGCTATGCGCGGCTCAATCGCGATGAAGCCGGCGGATCGTTGCGCGATCTCGTGCCTGATCTCGAGGGATTCGTCCAGTCGGGCGTCACACGAGTCGTGCTCGACAACACCTACGTCACACGCGCGTCACGAGCACGTGTCGTGCAGGCGGCGGCCAGGCTCGGCCTGCCTGTGCGTTGCGTCTGGCTCTCGACCAGCATCGAAGCCGCGCAGGTCAACGCGGCGTGGCGGATGGTATCCAAGTACGGCCGCCTGCTCGAGCCCGATGAGATGCGCAGGGCCGTCACACGCGACGTCAACTCGTTCGCACCCCGCGCGCAGTTCCGCCAGCAACGCGAGCTCGAGCCTCCAGATCCGTCCGAAGGCTTTTCGAGAGTCGAGACGATGCCCTTCGCGCGGACGCAGGATCCATCGATGACGAAGAAGGCGCTCATCGTCTGGTGCGACGACGTCGACGTCTTCGTCGAACGCGCGCCGGTTCTTCGCCGTTACTACGACCAAGGATGGATATTGCTGGGTCTCGGTTGGCGTCCTGAGATCGCGGACGAGGCGATGACAACCGAGCAGGCCGAAGCGAGCTTCGCACGCATGCGCGAGTCGCTCGCAGTGCCGATCGATATCCTCTACTGCCCACACGGCGGAGGTCCACCCGTTTGCTGGTGTAGAAAGCCGCTCCCTGGGCTCGGCGTGGTGTTTATCCAGCGACATCAGCTGGATCCCGCGCAGTGTCTCTACGTGGGAACTGGTCCGCAGGATCCCGGCTTCGCGCGCCGCCTCGGCTTTCAGTATCGCGATGCGATGGATTTCTTCGCATATGACCCGATTGAGGATTCTGGTGATCTTTGATTGTTGATTCGTGTGCGATTGTTGATTCTGGATTGTTGATTTGTTGCGAGCGCGTTCGAACTACCCGACCGACTCAGCAATCGACAATCCACAATCAACAACGAATCATTAATCTCGAAATCACCGAACAACAATCGGCCACGACTGCCTCTTTTGATAGGCTATGTGCATGCCTCCCAATTGATCCCCGTACCGCCGAAACCTCGCGCTCTACCTTCCTTACCAGATCGCCACCGTCGAAGGCGTCATGGATGGCCTCTATCTCCTGTGGTGGGTACAGGAGAAGCAGATGTCGCCTGCGCTGGTCGCGGCGACGATGGCCGCCGGCGATCTCCTTCTCATGGGACTCGAGGTCCCGACCGGCTGGTTCGCTGACAAGTTCGGAAATCGTCGCAGCCTGATCCTCGGCTCCTTCATTCAGGTCGCGGGAATGATCTGCTGTTGGCTTGCCGACGGCATTCCGGGTCTCGTCCTCGCCTGCCTTCTGGTCTCCGTTGGTGATGCGTTCCGTTCGGGTGCGGACCAGGCGCTGCTCTATCTCACCTGTGTCGAGCTCGATCGCGAAGGCGACTTCCAGAGGATCGAAGCTCGATCGCGCGCCGTTCACGTGATCGCGCTCGCCGCGCTCATCGTCGCGGGCGGGGCCATCGTCAGCAGGTGGGGTTTCGCGACGGGCTGGATCGCGGAGACGCTGCTGTGCGCGTGTGGTGGACTGATCGCCTGCGCGATGGTCGAACCGCCCGCGCGGGCCGACGCGGACGAGAGCGACTCCACACCGCTCGCCGGGAAGATCCCGTGGAGGCTTGTGGCCGCGGTGATTCTCCCGCTCGCGTTTCTCGATGCGATCACGTCGGCAGGGTCGTTCATCATGCAGACGACAGGCGGCGGTGGTCCGAGCGAAGTCACGCTGGTCGTCGCGCTCATCACGCTCGCCGATGCTGCCGGCTCGACGCTCGCGATGCGGCTGCCGCCTGCCGGTCTGCGTGCCCAGGTCACGCTCGCGACGTTTGGCGCGATCGTGGCGGGTGTCGCCCTGGCGATTCCATCCGCGCTCGTTCCGTCAACAATCGCGCTCGCCTTCGCAACGGGCGTGTCACATCCTCTGCGCGCAGCGGCGATTCAGCGGATGGCAACTGACGGCATGCGCGCACGTGCTGCTTCTGCTGCGAACGCGTGCGACATGGCGCTCTCGACAATTGTGTTGCTGCTTGCAGGCAATCTGATCACGTAATTCAGAATGCGGAATGCAGAATGCAGACTATTTGCCCGCCTTCCTCATGTCGCCATGCCGCTCTTCGTGTTGACCACAATCGTCGTCAGAATTCGGACTATCTGATCCGCCTCCCCTTCCAGATCGTGAAGCTGATCGGAGGAGCCAAGCTTCAGCGCTGCGCAGATTCGGAGCCAGTACAGGCTCTCTCGGGCCTCTCGGAGAGCAATCTCCACACAACGCACAAACTCACGCTTCGACGAACCGGCCTTCGCCTCTTCCAGGTTGGCACCCACGGCGGTGCCGGCCTTGAGCAGTTGGTCGACGATGCATCGGACGCCTGGAACCGGCGCCAAGCTCAATGCAAGTCTCGCCATCTGGCATCCAAACCTGAAGGATCGATCACGAATATCACGCGCGCTGTCTGGAGCCATGCACAGATGTGACTGTGCACGGATGGCGCCGCGAAAAGAAGGGGGAGATTCTCTAGGGAATCTACCTGGAGGCGTCGAACTGGGCGCCAGACGTCGCAACAAAACCAACGCCCAAGCTCAGTCTGAATTCTGAATTCTGCATTCTGAATTACAGGTCATTTAAGGCCTGGCGGGCTCGATGTCGACCGCGATCGCTCTCCACTTTCCCTGCCGGAAACGGAGCACGCTGAGCGTTGCGCGCGTGGCGTGACCGACGACGATCGCCATCCAGATGTGAATCGAGTCGAGGCCGTACATCGCCTGGAACAACGTGCAGAGACCAAGCGGCACGACGACCTGCGAGACGATCGAAATGTAGAGCGGACTGCGCGTGTCGCCTGTTCCCTGCAGTCCACCGGTGTAACTGAGCGCCACCGTGATGAAGAGACCCGAGACGCTCAGGAATGCCAGCAACTGGCGGCCGAGGCTTAGCACCAGCGGATCGGTCATGCCGAAAATGGCAAGCAGATACCCGGGAATCAAGAGAAACATCAGCCCGACTCCCGCCGCCACGGCGAGACCGTAGCGCGACGCCACATGCACGCCCTGCACCGCGCGCTCGGGATTCCCTGCTCCGAGGTTCTGCCCGGCGATCGTCGCCGACGCGCCCATGAGACCCACCGAGGTCCACGTGATCAGGGAGAAGAGCTCGGTGTAGCCGACGGCGTAGGCCGCCTGCGCCGCAGCGCTGTGCTCGAGCGAGCCAATGAAGCGAAGCATCAGGACGCCGCCGACATTCATCGCGATGCCCTGCACGCCTGTGGGCAGACCGAAGCGGAACAGCGACCGGATGATCGTGAAGTCCGGTTTCAAGTCCATCCCGCGCTCGAAATGAATGACCGCATCGGGTCGAGTGACTTTCCACAGGCCGTAAATCGCAACCGTCGTGCTACTGGCAATCGTCCCGAGCGCAGCGCCGATCGTGCCGAACATCGGGATCAGGATCACGTTGAACCCGATCGTGAGCACCGTCATGATCACGCCGAGCCGCAGCGGCGTGCGCGGATCGCCAGCGGCGCGGAACGCACCGCTCAGCATGAAGAACATCATCATGCCGAAGATGCCCATGAACATCGCACGCAGGAACGGAAGCGCTTCGGCCTGCACGTCTGGAGCCGCATTCACCAGCACGAGCAGCGGCGGCGCAGCGAAGTACCCGATCACGGCGAGAATGATCGACAGACCGAATGCCGTCAGAAACGCCTGGTAGACGACGCGGTTGACTTTGTCGGGCTGGTTCGCTCCGGCGAAACGCGCGACCAGCACGGCCATGCCGGTGAACAGCGAGCTGATGAAGACGATGACGACGAGAACGATCTGCCAGCTGACGCCGATGGCGGCGTTGCCGGTGAAGCCAACGAAGTGGCCGACCATCGCATGATCGATGATGCCCTGCAGCCCCGCGATCACGTTCTGCAGCATCGTCGGCCACGCCAGTCTCCAGACGGCCTGGCCGATTGGACCCTCGACGATGGAACGGTCGAACTTCTTTTGTTTGCCCCCGGGCTCGGACACAGAGACGAAAGTGTACTACCGGCGGAGGAAAGCAGTAAGATCCGCCTCAGGGAGGGGCCTGACATGAATCCTTCGTGGCGACATTGGCAACGGGTCGCATTGGCGGGAGTGGCCCTGGCGTGGTGCGCGACGAGCAGCCTCGAGGCTCAGAAATGGACGCCCGGCCGAACGCCGGACGGCCAGCCCGATCTGCAAGGCATCTGGCTGAACTTCGACAGCACGCCTTTCGAGGCAGCTGCGCCCGCGGTGCAGACTCGGGCGGCAGGATCGAGCGCCGACACGGGCGTCGGCCCCGCGTCCGAGTTCGCCGATCACACGCACAAGGTCAGTCAGCGGCGAAGTGCGATGGTCGTGGATCCGCCTGACGGACGCGTGCCGGTGATGAAGTGGGCGGAGGACGAGCGCGACTACCACCTGGCGCACATTCCCGACGCACCGGAGCACGAGACGCCGTGGGTCCGCTGCATCACGCGCGGCTACCCCGCCGGCATGTTCCCGGCTGGGTACAACAATGCCTACCAGATCATCCAGATCCCCGGTTACGTCGTGATGGTCTTCGAGATGATTCACGAGACGCGGATCATCCCGATCGACGGTCGCCCGAAACTCGGCGCCGCAATCAAGCAATGGAACGGGGAGCCGCGGGGCAGGTGGGAAGGCGATACGCTCGTTGTCGAGAGCACCAACTACAACAGCAAGGGATCGATTGCGACGAGCGCGGCCACAGGACGCATTCGCGGCATCCCTCAGACAGAGGCGATGACGGTGGTCGAACGCTTCACACGCACCGACGCCAATACCATCGAATACTCGGTCACGATCACAGATCCGAAGGTGTACTCCAGGCCGTGGACGGTACGACTGCCGCTGAACCGCGACGACAGCTACGCGATGTTCGAGTACTCGTGTCACGAGGGGAACTACGCGCTGCCCAACGCGCTCAGCTTCGGACGTAAACGCGATGCCGAAGCGACCGGCAAGGCGTCGTCGCAGCAATAGGCCCGACAATCGATGGTCAGACGTATCGTGATGTTGACCGTGCTCGCGATGAGCACGGTCGCTGGGAGTGTCTTCGCCCAGAGTGACGCGATCAGGCCGTTCAAGATCCATGTCGACGACTCGGTCCTCGCCGACCTGAAGCAGCGACTGGAGCGCACGCGGTTCCCGGCCGAGATCACCAAGTCTGACTGGGACTACGGCACGAACCTCGGATACCTGAAGGAGCTCATCACCTACTGGCACGACCGCTACGATTGGCGCGCCGCGGAACAGCGTCTGAACCAGTTCGATCAGTTCACGACGAACATCGACGGGCTCGACATCCACTTCATCCATCAACGCTCGAAGAATCCCAACGCCATGCCGCTTGCGATCACGCACGGCTGGCCCGGGTCCGTCGTCGAGTTCACGAAGGTCATCGGACCGCTGACCGACCCGGTCGCCCACGGCGGCAACGCCGGCGACTCGTTTCATGTCGTCGCGATCTCGTTACCGGGTTTCGGTTTCTCCGGAAAGCCGACCGAGCGTGGCTACGGCCCCGAGCGCATCGCCGGCATCGTCGCGAAGCTGATGGCACGTCTCGGATACACGAGATACGGCCTGCAAGGCGGCGACTGGGGCAGCTCGATCAGTCGATTCGTCGCGCTCAACGACGCGAGTCACGTGGCGGGACTGCATCTGAATTTCTGCCTGGCGGGTCCGCCGCCGGGCGCGAAGGATCCGAATGAGGGCGTGACGCCCGCGGAGCTCGAACGCACACGCGCGCGTCAGTCGTTCTTCGACACCGAGCGCGGGTACTTCCTGGAGCAGAGCACCAAGCCGCAAACCATCGGCTACTCGCTGGACGATTCGCCAGCCGGCCTTGCGGCGTGGATCGTCGAGAAGTTCCGGTCATGGAGCGACGTCGACGGCAGCGTCGAGACGAAGTTCACGAAGGACGAACTGCTGACCAACATCACGCTGTATTGGGCCACCCAGTCCGGTGCGTCATCGGCGCGGATCTACTACGAGAACCAGCGCGCGAAGCCGGCGCAGGGGCGCGTCACGGTGCCGACGGCGTGCGCGGTGTTCCCGAAGGAAATCAGCATCGCTCCGCGCAAGTGGGTCGAAGCGCAGTACAACGTGACGCGCTGGACGGAGATGCCTCGCGGCGGTCACTTTGCCGCGATGGAAGAGCCCCAATTGCTCGTCGACGATGTCCGGGCGTTTTTCAGGACGCTTCGCTAACCGGGATCCGGGATCCGGGATCCCGGGTCATTGACGCTCCACTCACGTGAGCGTAAGGTACGCGTCAATTCAGGAGGGTGGCTATGCGCCGCTATGGTTTCGCCGTCGTATGTCTCGTCGGAATCGTGGCCCTTACGGTGACACAGCGGCAGACATCAGCCGCTGACGAACCGGTCACCTTCAGCACGCACGTCCTCCCCATCCTCCAGAAGAACTGTCAGTCGTGCCATAGGCCGGGTCAGATCGCGCCGATGTCGCTCGTCACGTTCCGCGAGACGCGGCCGTGGGCGCGATCGATGAAAGCCAAGGTCGAGAGCCGGCAGATGCCACCGTGGTTCGCCGATTCCGCGCACGGGCCGTTTGCCAACGACCGCTCGCTCTCACAGACGGACATCCAGACGATCGCGAAGTGGGCTGACGCCGGCGCGCCCGAAGGCGATCCGAAGGATGCTCCTCCGCCGGTCGCGTGGCCGGCGGACGGCTGGCAGATCAAGCCGGACATCATCGTGAGAGGCCCGGAGTTCCGCGTACCCGCACACACACAGAACGACGTCGTGGAGTGGATCACCTATCTCATTCCGAGTGGCATCACGAAGGACACGTGGATCACGTCTCTCGAGATCAAGCCGAGTGTGCTTCAGGTCACGCATCACATCTGCTTCACGTTCCAGGCCCACAAACCCGAGGCGAAGTACTACGTGCCGAACTGGTCGGAGTCGCCGCGAGACGATGAAGGTGCCGCGATCAAGGCAGACGCACCAGCGGCGGCGCCTCGCATCGGAGGGACTGGCTCAGGTCGTCAGGCGGGCACCGATGTCGGCGGCGGCTTCAACTGCTACGTGCCGGGTCGCACGGCAGATGACTATCGGCCATTTGGCGCGGGCAAGCTGATTCCAGCGGGCAGCGACATCTCCTTCCAGGTGCACTACACGCCGATTGGGAAGGAGATCGTCGACCGGCCGCTCATCGGCTTCACCGTCGCAGACAAGGCGCCGGCCAAGCGCTGGATGTCGTACGGTATCGTTGGTGGCGGACCTGACTTCGCAATTCCGCCAAACGAAGGCAACTACAAGAGCCCGCCGTTCGATCTCACGTTCACAACGGACGTGGAGCTCGTCGAGTTCATGCCGCACATGCACGTGCGCGGCAAGAGCATGACGTATCACCTCGTGTATCCGGACGGGCGTGATGAGGTTGTGCTGAGCGTGCCGAAGTACGACTTCAACTGGCAGCTCCTCTATCAGCCGGCGAACAGGATTCGCGTGCCCAAGGGAACGAGGATGTACGTCGAGGCGTACTTCGACAACTCGAAAGCGAACCGCTTTAACCCGAACCCTGAGCGAACAGTGTATCTCGGACGCATGACGTGGGAAGAGATGATGGCGCCGTTCTTCGGCGTGCTGATCGATTCGAATGTGGATCCGAATCAGGTGCTCAAGCTCGGTCGCTTCGCGGTGCAGGGAAGCGGTGCATGACGCGGCGCGCACTGTGGGCGATCGGCGTGCTGAGCTGCCTCGTCGTGTCCACAGCCACGATCGCTGCGCAAGGTGGCGGCAAGCCTGTCAGCGGCGGCAATCCCACGCCTGGAACTGCGCAACCCGATCCACCGAACCTGAGCGATCGGATCACGGTGACCGGCTGCCTTCAGCCGGCGCCAAAGAGCGCGGCCAGTAACGAGACTCCTGATTCGAATGCCCCGAGCCACGCGCGCTTCGTGCTGTCGAGTGCGAAGCGTGTCGATCGCCTTCCTTCCGGAACCGGTGGATCCACGCTCGCGGTCAACACGACCAGCGCCAGCTACCGACTCGAGGGAATCGATAGCCAGTTCTCGCCGTTCGTGAACGCGCGCGTCGAAGTGTCGGGTGAAGTGAAACCGGCGACGGCGGACAACGCCGCATCGGGTAACGGCTCGCCGATACTTCTCGTCGAGTTCATTCAGAAGACCGGGTCCTCCTGCCGGTGATCGCCATGCGAACGATCGCAATCACCACCACGGTGACTCTGCTCGCAGCAGCTGCGTCTGCCCAGACAATCCGAGGTGAGATCCGAGGAATCTTGTCAGGTGCGCGGGGCCCACTCGCCGGCGTCGAGGTGCGAGTCAAGAACACCGAGACCGGCGAACTGACAATCGCGACCACATCATCCGAGGGCGAATACGTCGCCGCGGTAGCGCCAGGCCCCTACGAGGTGTTCGCGAGCCCCGTTGGCTATGCCGCCTACGCAAGAAGACAGCTGGTGGTTCAGGCTGGCAGCACGACGCGGGCACACGGCGAGCTCGCGGACAATCCGAACGCGGGCACGCCCGGCGAGATCCCGTTTCTGTATCAGCGCGCAGACACCAAGGTGCCCCATGGCCCCGCGCCCAGAACTGCTGACGGCAAGCCCGATTTGAGCGGCGTGTGGTTTCCGAGCCCGGACCTCGAACCGGAGATCACACCCTTTCAACCGTGGGCTGCTGCCGAGGCAAAGAAACGGGCCTCGCGCCCCGGCGACGATCCGCGTGCGCTGTGCCTCCCAACCGGCGTTCCCCGCATGCACGCGCTCGACCTCGCCAAGTTCATTCAAACGCCGAATCTCGTGGTGGTGCTCGTCGAGTTGAGCGTTCCTGGCGTGCGTCAGATCTTTCTCGACGCGAACACTCACCCGCCAAACCTTCAGCCGTCATGGCAGGGGCACTCGATTGGACACTGGGAGAACGACACGCTCGTCGTCGATACGGTCGGCTTCAACGACACGGGATGGCTCGATGGCAGCCGGCCCCAGACCGAACAGCTCCATGTGATCGAACGATTCCGGAGAATCGATCTTGGTCAGATGGAGCTCGAGATCACCATCGACGATCCCGGCGCCTATACCAGGCCCTGGAGGATACGGCGCCGTCTGCATCTGGCGCCGGGCGAAGAAATCATGGAGTACGTCTGCAACGAGAACAACAAGACCGAACACTACGTGGGACGGTGAGACCGGGAAGGGTCGGCGGGTGTCTCCACCGGTGAACGTCTGTTGGCCGGCTGAGGTGAGGAAACCGTCAGCCGGAGCGATCGTGGCAGCTGGCACACTCAGTGCACTTGCCATGTTGTTCGTTCCAAGTCGCGAGGACGCTATGGAGGCATGGATGGGACGCAAACTGGTCTGGATTCTCGGCGCGCTGTTGCTGACTGCGATTCTTGCCACCCCGGCGGCGGCGCAGGTGAGCGTATCAGTCGGCATCGGAGTGCCGCCCATTGCGGCGGGCGTCGTGGTCGGCGGGCCTGTTTACCCGGCGTACCCGCCTCCGCCGTACTACTACTATCCGTACGCGTATCCCTACTATCCGTATCCGGTGTACGGACGCGTGTACTACGGCCCGCGCTACTACGCCGGCCCGCGCGGACCCTACTACTATCGCGGCGGCCCGCGCTATTACGGCGGTGCACGCTATTACAACGGTCCCGCCTATCGAGGGAACGTTCCGGTGTATCGCGGTACCGCGCAAGTAGCGCCCGGCGGACCCCGTGGTTATAGCCGCGGCAGCGCGCAGTACTCGCGCGCCAACGGACAGTCGCGCGGCAACGGACGACGCTAGCGCGTGTTCTAGTAAGGCACGTCGATCAGCCGATCGCCGGAGCGCATGTCCTCTTCCATGAGGTCCAATAGCGCCTTGGCGATCGGGCCAGGCTTCCCGCCTCCAATCGCCTGACCGTCCCACTCCACGATCGGCGCAACCTTCACTGAGCTCCCGAGCAGCAGCATCTCGCGCGCGGCACGCGCGTCGGCGACCGGGATATCGGAAACCTCCACACCAGCAACGGCGCGTCCAACCAGCGATCTCGCCAGATCAAGCAGGCGCAGCGACGTACATCCCGGAAGAACGCGCTCGAACCTCGGATGACGCAAGACTCCATCCTGCGTGACGAACGCGACGTTCATGTTGGAGCTCTCGCCGACGAATCCCGCTTCGTCGATGAACACGCCGTTGTCAAGCCCCGCCTCTTTCGCCTCCATCTGCATCAGGACGTTCGGCAGGTAGTTCGTCGCCTTCGTGATCGCGTAGAGCGGCGGCTTGATCGGATAGGTCGTCGTCATCACACGCAGTCCTTCTGTGTACCAGCGCGCGGGATACGACAGGCCTCCAAAGATCATCACGAAGAAACCGGGTTCGGCGCCGGCCGCTGGACTGAGCTCCAGGCTGCCTGGCCCGGAGGAGAGCCAGTAACGAATCGCACCATCACGCAGACCGCTGACGGCCGTCGTCCTGATGATGATCTCGCGCATCTCCTCGCGCGAGCCGAACAGCTTGAGCTTCGATCGCTCGGCCGATCCCAGGAATCGATCGAGGTGCGCTTCGAGATCGTAGATACGGCCGTTCACGATCCCCGCGGTATCGAAGATGCCGTGGCCGCGGTGCACCATGTGATCGTCGAACGGGATCACCATCAGCGCGGGATCCGTGACGATGCCCCCGAGCTGACTGGAGTAGAAAGCGGAGAACTTGACTGGCTGTCGAGTGCGAAGCGTGCGCAGGTTGGCGAGCACGTCATTCGCGTTGAGCACAGGGAGATGGACGCTGGAGACCGTCATACGAACACTCTACACCCAGCCCTCGACGTGGATCTCGTCAAGGGCGCTGGTGAGCCTCACGGCGTCCGGCATACGAAACTGCTGGCGTCGTCGATACTGCCCGATCCTTTGTACCGTGCGATTTGTGGGTACGGACACAGAGGTCGAGTCCGCACGACGCGCCCGTCGGCCAACTGCGACGCAAGCACTTCCGCCGGCGCCTTCTGGTTTTCTCGCCACTGCTCGAGCACGGCGAGCGCATCGAACACGTTGGGGCCCTCGCCTCCCCCACAGTGACCCATTCCCGGCGCCATGTACAGTCGCACCGATCCATCGACCGCGGGCACGCCGAGCGTGTCCACCAGCCGCTTGTAATAGTTGACCGACGATCGCGGTGGGACATTGGTGTCTCCCCAGCCGTGATAGATCACCAACTTCCCGCCTCGGCGTACGAACTGGTTGATGTCCGGCGAGGTGGCGCTCACGATACCGCCGTCGGCCTTTCGCGCCTGCTCCAGGTGCGTCGCGACATCGAGCGTGCGGAAATCCCAATTCGCATCCTTGAACACCACGTACTTGAAGAAATCGTCAGACATCCCCAGCGGCCGTGCGCCACCGGCATTCACCGTCCAGCGCGGCTCACTGCCTGGCTCGACTCCGGGAAACACCTCCTCGCCAGTGGGCGGGTTCATGACGGGCGCATAGATCGTCTTTGCCGCCCGGACCTGCGAGGCGGTCAGACAGTCTGGACCGTCTGCGCCTTTGCAAGCTGTTACTGAAGGGTCGAACGTGCAGCGCATTGGATCGCTGATCAGTCCGTCGAGCAGACCGTCCCGTTGATCGCATGCGTTGAGCGCGGCTCGATGGAGGACCGCCAGCTTCTCGCGCGGGATGAAGCTCGCAGCATCGTGATGCGTCGCTCGCGACGCGGCAACCAGCTGGAAGCTCTGGTCCGTGCGGTTGTATCCAGGGGCGCCGGCGACGATCCCGTCGAAGTCCTGTGGGTAGCGTTGTGCTTCCATGAAGGCCTGTCGTCCGCCGCCGGAACACCCAACGAAGTACGAGAGACGCGGCGCGGTGGCATACGCCGCGGCAACGATCGCTTTGCTTTGAACTGCCGTCTCGTGAACGGCGCGATAGCCGAAGTCGATCAGTTTCTCCGGATGGCCCACCGCGAACTGCGCCGTATCACCGACGTGTCCCGTGTCGGTGGACGAAGCGGCGTATCCGCCACGGAGCGCCGAAGCGAGCGCGGCATACTGGATCGAGCCACCCCAACCGCCATTGCCGACCTGCTGAAACTTGCCGTTCCATCCCGCAAGCGGCAGCCACACCTCTGACTTGATGTCGGAGTCCGACGACGGAGTGAGAGTCAACGTGACGCGGCAGAACGCCGGGAGATCCGCGAGGGCAGCAGGAGGGGCGCTCGCTCCGGGCGGGGCCGGCGGGGTGAACTGGTGAGACGTGACCGGCTGGGCCGCCGTGACCTTTGCTGCGGGCAATTGGAGCGACGCGGCTAAGCGTTCGCACGCGGCCGCATCCATCGACGCCTTCTGTGCGTGGAGCGACGCCACACACGAAAGAGCACAGACGAGAGATGTCAGCAGTCTCATACCGCCTCCGACGCGCGAACGCTACCATACCTACCCTGAATCTGGTATTTGACAGCCTTCTCTCGACCTGCAATAACGATCCACATTGAGACTTGTCCGCCGAAGCGCGTCGCGCGAAGGCGGAAGGAGGCCATCCCATGCGTTCGAGATATCTCGCGAAATCGCTCGTGATGTTCAGCGTGGCGGTCCTGATGTCTTCGAATGCCTGGGGCCAGGCGCCCACGTGGAGCGTGCCGCGCACGCCGTGGGGGGATCCGGACATCCAGGGGTTGTGGCCGGCGAACGACATGCAGGGCACGCCATACGAGAGGCCGGAGTCATTCGGGACGCGCGCGACGTTGAACGACAAGGAGTTCGCCGAGCGTCAGGCGGCTCGTGAGCGGCAGGTTCGAGCCGACGGTGAGGTCTACGTGCCGCAGGGCCAGCGAACCGGTATCGGCGGCCCATCACACTGGAGTGCAGGCGAGCGTGGCAACCCCCAGCGTCAGGCATCGCTCGTCGTCGATCCCCCGAACGGACGCATTCCGCCGATGACCGAAGAAGGCAAGAAGCTCTTCGATCGGGCGCGGAGCACCTACTACTACGACTTCCCCGATGCTGTCGTCTCCCATCCATTCGAGACGTACGAAGATCTCGGTCCCTACGATCGCTGCATCACGCGCGGCGTGATGGCGTCGATGCTGCCGACTGCCTACAACATGGGCACGGAGATCATGCAGATCCCGGGCGCGGTGGTGATTCGCAACGAGATGATCCACGAGACGCGCATCATCCCGGTCGATGGGCGTCCGCGTATCGGCTCGACGATCCGCTCGTACATGGGCGACTCACGCGGCCGCTGGGCAGGCGACACGCTCGTCATCGAGACGACCAACTTCAACGGCAAGGTCGGCATCACGCGCAACGGCAACACGCTTCTGACCAGCCCGGATCTCAAGCTCACCGAGCGCCTCACCCGCGTCGACGCGGACACGCTCATCTACGAGGCGACGGTGGACGACTCGCGCACGTGGACGCGGCCATGGAAGGTTTCGGTGCCGCTGACGCAGCATCCCGAGTACCAGTTCTTCGAATACGCGTGCCACGAGGGGAACTACGCGGTGCGCAATATCCTCAGCGCGGAGCGGGCGGCGGAAAAAGCCGCGCCCGCGAGCGGTACGACCAGCGAGCCTTAGAGCGAACTGTCATTCCGAACTGCCAACTCCCAATTCCCAAAATCAGTTATTGGAAGTCGGGAGTTGGAGGTTGGGAGTGGTAGCGACGACTACTTGTACCGCTGTCCATGCTTGATCACCACCTTCGGATCGCGCAGCACGTCGATATGGCGCAGCGGATCTCCGACCACCGCGATAATGTCCGCGTCCTTCCCAGCAGCAACCGAGCCGGAGTCGCGATCGGCGCCCATCACGCGAGCCGCATCCAGCGTCATGCGCTGGAGCACCATCATCGGATCCATCCCGAGCACGCGAACCCACAGGTCCGCATCCATCCAGGTCGCGTGACGCGCAAGCTCGCCCGCGCTCCCCTCGTCGCTGCCGAACACGAGAATCGCGCCCGCGTCCCGTAGCTGCGCGATTTTCCGTTTGACGATCGCTTCCGTGTCGGGCTGAGGCGCGCGCGGCTTGTACGTCTCCCAGCCCTGCTTGACCTCGGCGACGAGTGCTGGGGGCAGGCCGAGATACGCCTCGGGGTCGTCCACGATCTCTGGCTTCGTCGCGGTGTACGAACCGTTCAGAAGATTGTTCGCGCCAACCGTCGGCGTCCAGTAGAGCGGCGGCCCGTTCTTCACGCGTTCTCTCAGGGCCGTCATGATGTCCGGCGCGTACTCAGGGCTATCCACGCCGATGTGCTGAAAATCGTCGATACCGATCTGGAGGCCGAGGCGGACTTCAGCATCATTCTGGCCGTGCATCGCGACTTTCTTTCCGCGCGCGTGCGCCTCGGTGATGATCGCGCTTCGCTCTTCTGGCGACATACGCTCGGTGAAGAACAGCTTGA
Organism: uncultured Acidobacteriota bacterium; assembly: GCA_963772955.1. GTDB lineage: Bacteria > Acidobacteriota > Vicinamibacteria > Vicinamibacterales > UBA2999 > Gp6-AA40. Next base: position 185,454 of record CAVYZF010000019.1, read on the forward strand.
TGACGTCGGCGCCCCGATCGAGCAGCTGTCGCGTCTTCGCTCGCGCGTCAGCTGCATCGGCGATCGCAAGGAATTGAGCGGTCGGCGCAGGGGCACCAGGGGCCATCTTTGCCAGTGCGGGCCCGGCTGCGTAGATCGTCGATCCCATCAGCTCGCCGCTCGCGATTCGCCTCTTCACGCCGAAGATCGCGTCCGCAGGTGCGGCCATGTCACGCACGCTCGTGACGCCGCCCATCAACATCTGCCTCGCCGATGCCGGAATCGTCACGCGCTCGAAGTCGGCCACGTGCGTAAACCACGCGCCCGGGTTTGGATGACCGCTGTAGATCAAATGAACGTGCAGATCCCACAGGCCGGGGAGCACGGTCATCCCTTCCGTCGAGATTCGCTCGTACTCGGGCGGCACGGGCAACGAGGCGACCGTTCCGATCCGCTCGATGCGATCGCCTCGAATCAGCACGACGCTGTTGCGAAGGGGCGTCACGCCTGTGCCGTCGATCAACGTGCCGCCGACGAGGGCGATCGGCTTCTGCGACTGCGCGACAGCTGGACACAGCGCGACCACACACAGCGCGATAGAGGCGGCAATGGCCTTCATGGCGTAGAGAATGTCACAATTCTCGTCCGCGCATTTTCATGGAGTTGACCGCTTGAGCAGGTATTCACGTCTCGCCGCATGGACCATCGGGCTCGTCACATTCGTCGTGCTCTCTTCTGGCATGCCAGGCGCGCAACAGGCGCCGGCAGGTGGCGCCGCTCAACCCGCACAGGGTGCGCGCGGCGGTGCACGAGGCGCTCCTCCCGCACCGGTGAACACGCTCGGATCGGGCCCGTGGGATCTCGGCACCGGTCGCGGTCGGCTGCACGTGACGCTGTACGCGAAGGATCTCGATCATCCCTGGGGCATCGCGTTTCTTCCTGACCCCTCGACTCCGCTCGGGGCAGGCGGCCTGACAATGCTCGTCACCGAGCGGCCCGGACGACTGCGTGTGATCCGAAATGGTGTGCTCGACCCGACACCGATCGGTCCACTGCCAGCGATGCTCGCGCGCAGCCTCGGCGGTCTGCTCGACGTCTCGCTGCATCCGCGCTTCGCGGAGAACCATCTGATCTACCTCACGTACGCGAAGCCGGGCCCGCAAGGAGAGAACGACGCGACCACAGCGGTGTATCGCGCACGATGGGATGGCGGCTCGACGCTCGCGGACGGCAAAGACATCTTCGTCGCCAACGCGTATCACGGCGGGCCAGGGACCGATCAGAGCATGGGCCCGGCAACCGGCAGCTACGGCTCACGAATCGCGTGGGATCGCAACGGGCTGATGTACGTCACGCTCGGCGATCGCAACATCGGCAAGATGGCGCAGGAGCCCGGGTCGCACATCGGCAAGATCGTGCGGCTCACAGACGATGGCAGCGTGCCGCCGGACAATCCATTCGTCGGGAAGGCTGGTTGGTTGCCGGAGATCTACACGCTCGGTCATCGCAATCCGCTCGGGCTCGCGTTCGACTCACAAGGTCAGCTCTGGTCAACCGAAGAAGGTCCGCAGGGCGGCGATGAGTTGAATCTGATTCAGGCGGGCAAGAATTACGGCTGGCCGCGCGTGTCGCTTGGACGCAACTACGACGGCACTCGCGTTGGCGAAGGCTTCTCCGCTCCCGGTCTCGAAGAGCCGGTCGTCTTCTGGGTACCGGCGATCGCGATCTCGGGGCTGTCGTTCTACGACGGGGACAAGTTTCCACAGTGGAAGGGCAACGCCTTCGTCGGCGGCATGCGCGCAAACACGGGGCAGCACATTCAACGCGTGCAGTTCAACGCAAAGGGACTTCCGACCGGCCGCGAGATCTTCCTCGCCGAGCTCAAGCAGCGCATCCGCGAGGTGAAGCCCGGGCCAGACGGGTACCTCTACGCGTTGACCGATGAGACCTTCGGCGCAATTCTTCGTGTCGAGCCGCCGGTTACCCCGTAATTCTGTGAAGGGGTCTGACCCCTTCACACGGTTGCCGCAACTGCCGAGATTTAGAAGAGCGACTTCGTCGTCGCGATCACGGTCCCGGACGAGTTCTCGCTCTCGGCCGCGAGCAAAATCGAGATCGCGCGTGAACACGTCCCGCGACTCCTCATCTCGAACCCGGTCGCTCGAACCGTTGCGCCTTCCGAAGCTCCGACCCATGAATCCGCTCGCTCCGTCGTCTCGAGGACTGTATCGATCGAGCATGACTCCACTCCATCCCAGTCGAACGGTGCCGCACCAAGCCGGTGCGGGCGCCCTTAAGAGCTGAGTATGTGAGGCGTGAACTCGCTTCTCAATCGATCGTCGGCACGTGTTGGACGACGACGATGGAGTCAGGCCGCGACAGTAAGAAATCGGTCCAATCAGGATCCCGCTCTTCGCAAGGGTCTGTGTGCTCGCCCGAGCTGATGGGCCGACAATGCTGTGGATGGATGGCGGAGATTCGCCATTCGCGGAAACGGTTACGTGATATCGTTAGCCCAGCGATCATCAGGCGAAGATCGCGGAAATACCTTGGTTTTTGCTTGTACTGTCGTTCGCTTTCTGGTATCCCTTAGAAGCGGCGAGAGATGTCCAGCAACGATCAGCTCGCGACCTGTACCCGCTGCGGCGGGGCCGCGGAACCCTTCGGACGCATGCGCCATCGTTTCGTCGACCCCGACCTTCAACTGATCTGCGTGGCGTGCGCCTGCGAGCTGGTTCCTGAACGAGTTGCAGAGGCTGAAGAAATGGATCGTCGATGGGGACCAGAACACACCAACAAGGCCTGACCACACTAACGCTGCAGAGAAATGTTCAGTTCCTCTATGAGGAGCAGATCGCGCGCTTCGAGCTCGCCTCGCTGGGGTGCGAGCGCATCGCCAAGAATGAAGAGGACTGGCGATTGTTCGCGGCCCATGTAAACGGGAACGCGCAGCTCATTAACGAACGTTCCGCCTATACAGGCGCCGTCGATGGAGAGTTAACGACTTACGCGCAGCTGATTCAGCCCAACTACCAGGGCGGACGTTTCAATCGCACACGATCGGTCAATCAATACCTCACACACTGGATATATCCATACCGCGGCAAGTTTCACCCGCAGATGGTGCGCGGACTTTTGAACATTCTCGGCGTGACCCGCGGAGACACGGTGTGCGAACCATATCTTGGCAGTGGCACGACGGCAGTTGAAGCCTCTCTGTTGGGAGCGAACGTCGTTGGGGTCGATATCTCGCCACTTTGCGTGTTGCTCACCAAGGTCAAAACGCAGGCGTGGACACAAGCACAGGCCATCCGCGAATGCGTTCAGCAACTGTTGACACAGTCAACGTTGACGGTTTCGTCAATGAGTCCGCTACGCGGTGCCGACCCGGTCCTGACCGATTTCTTGGAAGTTGCGAAACTCGTCACGGCCAGTGATGTAGCCCGTCGTTCGCGGGAAGAGGAATCATCGCTCCGTCGCAATCTCGCTTCCATGCTTGAGTCGGTCGAGGCGTATGCGAATGCTGTCAAGCAGTTCAAGTTGCAGCCTGGCTCGGTGGAGGCGCAACTTGGCGACTGCCGCAACCTCGCAGCTACAGGTGTTCGAACAGGCAGCGTCGATGCCATCGTTACGTCGCCGCCCTACTCAATCGCGCTCGACTACGTGAAGAACGACGATCACGCTCTCAAGGCGATGGGAACGGACATCAAGGCGCTCAGGAGCCAGATGACGGGCGTGAGAGGCCGAGGCGCAAAAGAGAAGCTCGCCCTCTATAACGAAGACATGCGCCTAATGTTCGCCGAGGTGTCACGCGTCCTCAAGCGAGGAGCGGCTGGCGCATTTGTCATCGGTGATGCCACAGTGGATGGTCGCGAGGTGACCACGACTGCGACGATGGCCGAATGGGCCGAAAGCACCGGCCTCCGCTTGGAACGGTCCATTCCGAAGATCGTGTTTGGTCTCTACAACGTCATGCAGGACGAGCGAATACTGGTTTTCAGGAAACCGTAGGGGGCTGGAGTGGAAGTTCAGCTCAACCGGGAAGACATGGAGCTCTTGATGCGCCCCGTTGCAGGCCAGGGCGGCTGGCAGAGTCTGCTCCGGAAGCTTCAAAAGCAAATCAAGGGGAACACTCTGACGTTGACCGCAGACGATTCCCGCCGGATTCTTCGATACATCTTGTCGTACGGCAGCGGCGGCTGGCAGGATCGACTTGCGGCGATCGCCGGAGCTCCTGCCCCGCGGCCAAGAGCCCGAAAGGCAGCCGCCAAAAAGAGATGAGGATCTTTCTGAGCTACGCGTCAGAGGATCGCGAACGGGCTCATGTCATCGCAGAGGCCCTTCGCCATGAAGGGCACGACGTTTATCCTGCCGACAACTGGCCTCAGGACGTTCGAGCCGCATTGAAACGGGCGGAAGCGTTTGTCGTGTTGTTGTCGCCGGCGGCCGTCGGGTCTCCATACGTAAACGAAGAGATCAAGCAAGCGCTCGTCTCCGAACGCTTCGCCGACCGCCTTGTTCCTGTGGTACTCCAAGCGTCGCCGCACATTCCATGGATCCTGCAGACGATGCGGCCGATCCCAGCGAAACCGAGCCCCAAGATCGCGGCCCAGATGATCAGCAAACGGCTTCAGCGTCACGGTGCCGCTGACAGCGCTGCTCGATGAACAAAACGCGCAAGGCCGCCCGGCCGCGAAGACGCAGGCAGCGCACGAAGGTCTTCATTTCTCACACTACAGCCGACCGTCGGCGCGCGCAGCGCCTCGGCCACTTGTTGAGCGAATACAACATCGCGTACTGGTTCAGCCGTGATCATCTCGTACACGGTGAGGATTGGTATGGGGGCATCGGCGGCGCGCTTGAGAGCTGTAACTGGCTTATCGTCGTCGGGACACGTGCGGCGATCCGAAACACGTGGGTCAAGCGCGAAGTAACCTACGCGCTCGTCGACCGACGCTATCGCAATCGCGTCATCCCACTTCTGTTCGAGAGCTGCAATCTCAGGCGGTTGGCTTGGTCGCTCCAATCGATTCAGTACATCGACTTTCGTAAAGGTTGGCAGCCAGGCAGCGATCAGCTACTGAGGCGCCTCGGCAAGCGGCCTCGTCGGAACCGGCGTCGCTGAGCTCGAAATTTGGTTTCCTTCCCTCCTCTGTCGTGACGCCCTCTCTAGCGATCCACGCATTGACATTGCAGAACGCTCACCGGAGAATGCGGCTCCAATTCGTTCGTGATTTCGACCATGGCTGGGGCCAAAGGTCCTGGAGGGCTTATGCGTGGTGTCCCGTGGGTTCGGTTCGTGGTGTTCGTGCTGGCGCTCGCGCCCGCTCTGGCTCATGCCCAGGCGACGATCACCGGCATCGTGAAAGACAGCTCGGGAGCAGTGCTTCCCGGCGTCACCGTTGAAGCGGCAAGTCCTGCACTCATCGAAAAGGTTCGCAGCGCTATTACTGACGGCTCTGGCCAATATCGCATCGTCGATCTTCGACCCGGCGAGTACTCCGTCACATTCACGTTGACGGGATTCAACACGGTCAAACGTGACGGGATCGAGCTGACAGGAACATTCACGAGCACCGTGAACGCGGACCTGCGCGTCGGCTCGCTCGAAGAGACGATCACGGTCACTGGCGAGTCGCCGATCGTCGACGTGCAGAGCGTCCGGCGTCAGACGACGGTCGATGGCGACGTCATCGCATCTCTTCCAACATCACGCTCGTACGGCGCGCTCTTCCAACTGGTTCCTGCGGTGACAGGCGGGTCGCGTGACGTGCTGACCAGGCCCGGGCTCGTCGTCTTCGGCGGTCCCGGCGGACGTGGAACTGAAGGTCGTCTTCAGGTCGATGGTCTCGGCGTCGGCGCACCCCTCAGTGGTGGCGGCGTGTCGGGATATCTCCCAGACATCGCCAACGCGCAGGAAGTCACGTTCACCACGTCGGGTGGTCTCGGCGAGGCGGAGGTTGGCGGCCCGACGATGAACATCGTGCCGAAGACCGGTGGCAACACGGTGCGCGGCACGATCTACGCGGCCGGGGTGAGCAACGCGCTCGTCGGCAGCAACTACACCGACGAACTGCGCGCGGCCGGCCTCCGCACACCAGGCGAGTTGCTCAAGCTGTGGGACATCAATGGCGGCGTGGGCGGGCCCATCAAGAAGGATCGTGTGTGGTACTTCGTGAACTCGCGCGAAGAAGGCAGCTGGCAGTCGGTTCCCGGCATGTATCGGAACGTGAACGCAGGTGATCCAACGAAGTTCATCTACGTGCCCGACCTGACGAAGCAGGCCGTCACAGCCAGTGACTGGACGACGGTCAGCCTGCGACTCACGGTGCAGGCGACGGCAAAGAATCGCTTCAATGTGTTCTGGGACGAGCAGCGTCCGTGTCAGGGCTCCTCATGGCCCGGCACCGATGACGGATGCCGGCAGCAGCCCGACGATGAGTGGATCATCGGAGGTGCGCCTGGTTCTGCCGGAACATTTGGCCTGGCGACCGCGACACAGGCGCCCGAGTTCTCGAACTACGCAGGGCGCGCGCATGCGCGTCAGCGTACGCAGCAGGGCACGTGGTCATCGCCGTTAACCAATCGCCTTCTGCTCGACGCCGGGTTCGGCACCAACTACAGCCACTACGGCGGGCAGGAAATGCCGGGCAACCCCACGCGTGCCATTCCGAAGATTCAGGATCAGTGTGCGGCGCCGCCGGTCAATGCCGTTCCGGGCGCGTGCGCTCACGGCGTGCAGAACCTCCTCTTTGCCTCGCAGGATTGGGCGAGCAATCAGGGGTTCACGCTCTCGTGGCGTGGCTCCGCGTCGTATGTCACTGGCGCCCACAGCATGAAGTTCGGTTACCAGGCGGCGTATCACCGCGTGAACCAGAGCTACTTCGCCAACGACACGCACCTGCAGTACCGACTCAATAACGGCGTGCCCAATTTGCTGACGATGGACCTGAAGCCGTTCAAGACCGGTCAGCGCACACGATGGGAAGCGCTGTATGCGCAGGAGCAGTGGACGCTCGGCCGCATGACGCTGCAGGGCGCGCTCCGTTTCGATCACGCGTGGAGCTACTTCCCCGACCAGCAGATCGGGCCAGTGACGTTCCTGCCGACGCCGCTCTTCTTCGAGGCGCAGCCCGGCGTCCTCGGCTACAACGACATCACGCCGCGCGGTGGCGTGGCTTACGATGTGTTCGGCAACGGCAAGACGTCTCTGAAGGTGAACGCCGGCAAGTATCTCGAGGCCGCGACGAATCACAACACCTACTCGCTGAGCAACCCGGCGGCTCGAATCGCAGGCAGCCCCGTGCTCGGCGCGCCGCCACCGGTCACGCGCGCGTGGACCGACTCGAACGGCAACTACAAGCCGGACTGCGATCTGCTCAACGCGAACGCGCAGAACCTGACCGCGAGCGGCGGTGATATCTGCGGCGTGCTGAGCAACACGAACTTCGGGAAACCGGTCTTCAGCGGCAGCTTCGATCCCGAGATCCTCGAAGGCTGGGGGGTTCGTCCGAGCGACTGGCAGGTTGGCGTCTCGGTTCAACAGGAGCTGATGACGGGCGTGTCGGTCGAAGTCGGCTACTACCGGCGCTGGCTTCAGAACTTCACGGTGGTGGACAACCTCGCCGTCGTCGCCGGCGATTTCGATCCGTTCAGCGTGACGGCACCATCCGATCCGCGACTGCCCGGTGGCGGCAACTTCGTCGTGTCAGGCCTCTACAACGTCAGCAACGCCAAGGCTGGCCAGACGAACAGCTACACCACCTGGTCGAACAACTACGGTTCGCAGACGTCGATGTACAACGGCATGCTCGTGAACCTGACAGCCCGCACGCGGAATGGCCTGACCATCCAGGGCGGTCTCAACACCGGTTCAACCGTTCTCGACAGTTGCGACATCCGAGCGGACCTGCTGGAGATTGCTCCGACGAATCCCTTCTGTCGTGACAACCCCGGGTTGATCACACGACTGACCGGCCTCGCTGCGTACACCGTTCCGAAGATCGACGTGCTCGTGAGCGGAACGTTCCGCAGCGACCAGGGAACACCGCTGCAGGCCCAGTGGGTCGTCTCGAGCGCGGAGGCGGCGAAGACGCTCGGCCGGCCGCTCTCAGGCGGCGCGCCGAACGTCACGGTCAACCTGCTCGAGCCGGGTGAGGTGTGGGGCGATCGCGTCAACGTGATCGATCTGCGCCTGGCCAAGATCCTACGCTTCGGTCGGACGCGGACCAACATCGGCGTGGACGTCTACAACTTGTTCAACTCGAGCGCGGTGCTGAACTACAACCAGGCGTACAACCCCGTCGGCACGTGGCTCACGCCGACGACGGTTGTCTCCGGAAGGTTTGCGAAAATCAGCGCGGCGTTCGACTTCTAATTCATCAATTGCTGAATTGGTGATCTTTGATGCGAATCGCCGATACACCACGTAGGCCTACCGGTCGGGGCGCGCCGGCGCTGCACGCCGGAAATCGGCTTCGCTCGATTCCCTGCGGATGCGCGGCGCAGTATCAGCTGCTCGCAGCTACATCCGTTACGCAGGCTCAAAACGCCTGAAGATCGACTCGAGTCAACCAGATACGCAGGGACGGAATTCGCTCGCGAACCAGGCTCGGCTCGATCTGCCTCTCACTGCTGCGCGGTGATCTGTCGTTGCGCAGCGTCGCGCTGTGTGCGCCTTCGTGGTCGGCGATTCAGATCACAACTCCAGAGGCGACCGGAGGGGACGAATCGGCGCTCCCTCGAGGTTCGGCGGAACGGATCAGCGAAAGGGGAAGACCAAACCGCTATGGAGGCGACCCGATGTGGCGAGGCTGTCGCAACTGGCGACGGCCAGGGCTAAACGCGTGCCGCGATGCAGCGGCCGGAAACGCGATTATTCCGCACCGGATCGGCAGTCAGCGCCAGTCATAATCGAAATCGGCGATCTCATTGGGCAGAGTGAAGTCACCGAGTGCCAGACGCAGGCCTACAGATCTAGCTCCTGCGCTTCTTCCGCTCGGTCCATGATGAAGCGGAAACGCGCCGACGCGTCCTTCCCCATCAGCTCGTTGATCACGCGATCGGTGACGATCTGATCGGCGATCTCGACGCGCAGCAGGCGTCGCGTCCTCGGGTTGAGCGTCGTCTCCCACAGCACCTTCGGCATCATCTCGCCCAGACCCTTGAACCGCGTGATCTCCGGCGTGCCGCGTCCGTTGGTGTACTGCTTCAACAACCGATCGCGATGCGCATCGTCGAGCGCCCAGTACGTTTCCTTGCCGATGTCGATGCGATAGAGCGGCGGCTGCGCCAGGTAGACCTTGCCGCTCGAGACGAGCTGCGGCAGGTGGCGATACATGAACGTGAGCAGCAGCGTCGCGATGTGGTGCCCGTCTGAATCGGCGTCCGCGAGGATGATGATGCGGCCGTAGCGGAGACGCGAGAGCTCGAAGCTCTTGCCCATGCCGCACCCGAGCGCGGTGACGAGGTCGGCCAGCTCCTTGTTCTCGAGCACCTTGGCGAGCGTCATCCCTTCGGTGTTCATCACCTTGCCGCGCAGCGGCAGGATCGCCTGCTTGCCGCGGTCACGTCCCTGCTTCGCTGAGCCACCTGCCGAATCGCCCTCGACGATGAACAGCTCGCTGTCGTCGCGGTTCGCAGTCGTGCAGTCAGTGAGCTTGCCTGGAAGATTCAGCCGGCCGCTCGTCGCCGTCCTACGTGTGACCTCGGCCTGCGCGGCTCGACTCGCCTCGCGCGCGCGCGCGGACAGAATGATGCGGCCGACAATCGCTTCGGCGACGCTGCGATTGTGATTGAGCCAGTGCTCGAGCGCAGGGCGCACCGCGGAGTCGACGATGGACGCCATTTCAGGGTTGTTGAGGCGATCCTTCGTCTGCCCCTGGAACTGCGGCTCTTCGATGAAGAGGCTCAGGACACCGGTCAGCCCCTCGCGAATGTCCTCGGCCGTCAGGGTGACGCCTTTCGGCGAGAGGTTGTGCGTCTCGATGTAGTTGCGAACCGCCTTGCCGATGCCGGCGCGTAGCCCGTTGTCGTGCGTGCCACCGGACCCGGTCGGGATGCCGTTGACGTAACTCCGCACGTGCTCGTCGGTTGCCTCCGTCCACTGCAGGACCAGATCGAGTCGCGGGCCGCTCTCGCGCTCGAGCAGGAACGCCGCGTCGTGCACGGCCTTCGATCCGCGCGCGGCAACGATCGACTTGAGAAAGTCGGACAGCCCTTCCTGATGCTGGAAGACGTCCTTCGTGCCCGCGGCCTCGTTCTCGAACGTGACCCGCACACCCTTGTGGATGTAGCTGACGATCTCGAGCCGCTCCTTGATGAGCGCCGCGTCGAATTCGATCTTCGGAAAGATCGTCGAATCGGGATGAAAGTAGACGGTGGTGCCCGAGCCTCGTGCCGCGCCGATCTTCTTGATCGGGCCAGTCGGCTTGCCACGCTTGAACGTCATCTCCCACTGGGAGCCGTCGCGCTTGACGGTCGCCACGAGCTCAGACGAGAGCGCATTGACGACGCTCGCGCCAACGCCGTGCAGACCGCCGGCCGTCTTGTAGTTCCCCTGCTCGAACTTGCCCCCGGCGTGGAGCACCGTGAAGATCACCTCGAGCGCGCTCTTCTTCGTGGCCGCGTGCTTGTCGACGGGAATTCCGCGACCATCATCGGCGACAGTGATCGAGTTGCCGTCCTTGTGAAGCGTGACGACGATGTTGGAGGCGAAGCCGTTCATCGCTTCGTCGACCGCGTTGTCGAGCACTTCCCAGACGAGGTGGTGCAGCCCGGCCGTGCCAACGCCACCGATGTACATGCCGGGACGCTTGCGAACGGGCTCGAGCCCTTCGAGAACGGTGATGTCTTTTGCGGTGTATGCCATTCAGAAGATCTGTCTTTCGACTTTCGAGGTTCTTCGCAGAGAAGTTCGAACGGCTTCCCGTCACTAAGGTAACATCACACTCGACAAGTTGAACTATGGGCCGGCTGCTCGCGATCGGTGGCGGCGTCATCTGGCTCCTTGCGATCGGGTCGATCGCGTTCGTTCTCCATTTGTCGGAGCGCGCCCACCGCGTCCCACCTCTCACCGCCGTTCCAACTCTCCTCAGGGAATTGAGCACCTCCCGCGCGTCGCAGTTCAAGGAAGGCGAGGCGTGGGTCGTCACGAAAGTGACGTCGGCCCATCACGTGCTCCTGGTCAACGTCGATGCGGAACGCGTCGGCAACGCACAGCAGATCGCCACCGAGATCGTGGCGCCGGTCAAGGATCACGGCTTCGATGAAATCCTCGTCTACGTGTGGCGGACTCAGAAGCACAAACCGTTCGCCGATCGCAGGGTTCAATGGACGCCCAGGGGTGGCTACTCCGAGCTGGTAATGGGCGACTAGGAGATTCTGTGCAGCCCGATAGGGCGACGGCGTGGCGTGCGACGGTCCGGGCCCGATAATGCGAAGATTCGGAGGGACCACGATCGTCGGCCACCACAACCCATGCGCGATTTCACAGAACTTGCACCGGGCGGCTCTGGCAACGAGCACGCCTATCGGGACACTACGCTTCGTCTCGCACAAGCCAGGGTCACCAGTGACCGGCAGTTGCGTGACGTCCTCAAGGACGTAACCGAGGCCTCCGCCACCGCGTTGCGGGTCAGCAGGGTGAGCGTGTGGTTCTTCCTCGATGAGCGGCGCTCGATTCGCTGCCACTATCTCCACGAACCGGATCGTGGCGACGAGTACGCCGGAACGATTCTTCACGCGTCCGATTTTCCCGTGTACTTCGGCGTGCTGGAGAGCTCGCGCGTGATCCGCTTCGTCTACCGCGAGGGCGATCCGATGTCGGAGGAGCTGCAGCACTCATATCTCGCTCCGCTCGGGATCACCGCGATGCTGGACGCTCCCATCTACCAGGGCGGCGAGGTCGTCGGCATCGTGTGTCACGAATACATAGGGAGCCCCCGGGAATGGACCGACGCCGAGTGTGAGTTCGCGGCGTCGGTCGGAGACATCGTGGCGCGTCTCTACGCAGAGGCCGCGCGGTTGCGAGCCGAGAGACAACTCCATCTCGATGAAGCGCAATTGTCGGAGGTGCACCAGTTCGCGGAAGTCGGCCGGCTGGCTGCCGGAGTCGCGCACGATTTCAACAACGTCTTGACCGCGGTCTTCGCCTATGTCGACCTGGTGAGGGCCGAGGCCAAGGATGAAAAGCTGCAGCACCTGGCCTCCGATCTCGCGGTCGTCCTCGATCGAGGCCGGGATCTCACTCAGACTCTCATGGCACTCGGGCGGACGCATGGCCAGCGACCGCGCGTCGTGAGTCCAGCGGACGTCCTGATGTCGTCGCTCGCACTGCTCCGTGGCGCCGCGGGTCCCAGGGTGCAGGTGGATGTTCGCGCGGCGGGGAGCATCAGTCGTCTTCTGATCGATCCTCTGCAGCTCGAGCGAGCGATCCTGAATCTGGTGGTGAACGCGCGTGATGCGATGCCGGTAGGCGGCGTCATCGCGATCGACGTCCGGGAAGAGACGATCGGGCAGACCGCCGATCGTCAAAGCACCTTCGTGGTGATCGAAGTGATCGACAACGGCGAGGGGATGGACGACGCCACGCGCGAGCGCATGTTCGACACGTTCTTTACGACGAAGGGCACCAAGGGTAAGGGACTTGGCCTCGCGATTGTGAATCAGGTCGTGACGCTGGCTGGAGGCTTCATCCAGGTGGACAGCGCTACGGGGCAAGGAACAAAGGTCCGCCTGTACTTGCCGAGCATCGCAGCAAGTGCACCGGGCACAAGCGGGGTGGCTCTGGCTTGAGAGATTAGCGGGCGCGGCTTTCCAGCGTCATCTGTTTGCGAAACGTCATTTCGAGATCGTCCACCGCGGCGCGGTAACCTGCGGCATCGACAAATCGATCGACCTTGTAGGGGTCCCCAGGCCTGTACTTGTCGTGCATCTTGAATTGACTGGCGTGTGAGGCGAGAAACACGTCGATCGTGAGTGCCTTCTGCTCGCGGAACGTACGCACGTAGTCGTCGCCGATCGTCGGATAGGTCGGCATGCCGCGCACCGTCACACCGGGGTTGATGCTCCCCATGTTCATGATGCCGACGCGATACGTCTTGCCGGCCTCGGTGATGTTAAGCGTGAAGCTGGTCGCGCCCTTTGTGTGCCCGGGATGGTGATGCGCCGTCAGCACGACACCACCCAGCGTGATCGTGTCGCCGTCCTTCAGTTTCCGATCGACCGTGACCGGCTCGAACGCCGCGTCAGGATCGGCGCCCCAGCGAAAGTCGGCCTTGCCACCGCTCTCGAGGAGTGCCGCATCCTCCGCTGACATCACCATCTGCGCCTTCGTCAGCTTCTTCAGCTGTGCGAGGCCGGCCACATGGTCGAAGTGACCGTGCGTGGCCGCCAGGATCTTGATGTCCTCGACCTTGAACCCGAGTTGCACCACGTTCGCCGTGATCTGGTTGACCGTCTGCGGCAGTCCCGTGTTGATCAGGATGTGACCTTGCGGCGTCGTAATCAGATACGTCGACAGATCGTAGGTGCCGATCCAGTAGATGTTGCCGATCATCCGGAACGGTGGAAACGCCTTCACCCAGTCTGCGTTACTGATCAGCGACTGCGCGGTTTGCGCCTGCGCCAGAAGAATTGCCGGGAGCGCACACGCCACCAACAGCACCGCAGCGACAGATCGCCTGGACATCCGGTGTACTCCTGGTTCAGGTCGTTGAATCTACTCGCGCGCTGATTTCCTCGCGCGCGGCTTCGCCGTCTTTGTCGCGCGCGTACCCGCGGTCTTCCGCGCACGCGTCCGCTTCGGCTTCTCCTCGACCACGGCTTCCGCCTCCGCGATAACCGTTTCCTCGGCCGGCTCGTCGACCGGATCCGCCTCGACGATCGGCGTCTCGATCACTTCCTCGACGGCTACTTCAACCGGATGCACCGCTTGCTGAGGCACTTCGACGTCGATCGTCTCGTCGAGCTCGACCGGCTCCTGGAACTGCGGTGCAGTCCTCGAGACGAGGTTCGGTCCAGGGAAGACGCGTACGGCGCCCTGGCGGTCGCGCTCGATGCGAAGCACTCCCTCCTTCCCGGCGGCGCGAAGGAGATCGACGACGGACGCAAAGCCGTACTTACGCTCGTCGAAGCCCTCGATCGAACTACGCAGGAACTGCTTCGCCTGCCGCACGTACATCGGGAACCGCGGCGGCGTCTGAGCATCGTGAATCGCGCGCTGCACGGCTCGAATGCCGTCCTGCATCGTCATCGGCGAGGCGGGCATCGTCTCTTCGTCTTCGTCCTCGCGTGGCTCCGGTGCCGGCGCGTGCGCAGGCTGACGACTCACGGTCTCGGCATGTCGCTCTGGTGCAGCAGCGGAGAGAGGAACGGGAACCTCCTCCACCTCGGTAGCGCCATCGTCGCGCGGCTCGACCAGCATGCTGCGTCCCGCATGCTTCAACGTCACCGCGCCAGTCTGCGCAACCTTCTCCATGAAGTCGCGGAAGCTGCCGGCACCGTACTCGCGCTCGGAGAATGTGGAGTCGAGCTGCAGCAATGTGCTCTTGAGAAGACCGAGCTGCGGCGTGACTTCTCTTTCGGACAGCACCTTGAGCGCGCGCTTCACGATCGGCAGCGCCTTCGAGAGATCGCTCGTGGCAGCAACTGCGCGGCCGCCTCGCTCTGCCGGCCGCCCGCGACTGCCCACGAGATTCTCGTATGCGATGAACTCGTGGCAGTTCCGCTGCATCGTCACGCTGGTGAACTGACGGCCACCAACGACGATGACCTTGCGTCCGTACTGCTTTAGCTTCTCGACGAGGGAAATGAAGTCGCTGTCGCCGCCGACGATGACGAAAGCGTTGATGTGATCGTGGGTGAAGGCCATCTCGAGCGCGTCGAGCGCCATGGTGATGTCGGCCCCGTTCTTATCGCCGCCGGGCGTCATGTTGCGCTGCACCATGCGGATCGCGTGCTGCGTGAGGAGGCGGCTGTAGTCACCGACGCGTTTCCAGTCGCTGTAGGCAATCTTGGTGACGATCTCGCCGCGCTCTTTGATAGCCTCGAGGACGAGGCCGATGTCGAACTGACCGCCGATGGTGGACTTGACGCCGATCTCGACGTTGTCGAAATCGATGAAGACCGCAATGCGGTGACGTGTTTCTGTGGATGTCATGTACCTCTCTGCCGGCGATGGCGCCGGCGAACCGTGGGGCGGGGCGTTCGAGGCTGGTCGGACACCGGGCCGAGTTGTCGTTCTGCTACGTTCTGCGCCTCATCAGCCCAGACCCAAGCAAGAAGTCGGGAGCGACTTCCGCAGCACTTCCATGGGCACGTGCCGAAGGGGACGTTGGAATCTTATACCGGGAACTGACATCCGGGGCCCGGGATCCGGGGCCGGGGATCGGGATCCGGGCCTCGCGGTCAGGTGGCCGTAATGCCCAGCCGCCGGACCAGCGCCTCGAGCTCGCTCCTCAGAAACGGCAATGACGGCGCGACGAACAGGTGGTCCTGCATCCGCGACGGGTCGTAGTCGGTGTTGATCACGACGTCGGTGACGAACGGCCGACGCGTCACGTCCGGCGACCGCACGGAGTACGGAATCTCGCCGGTCGACGACAGGATGCCGGCGCCGAACACCTTCGTTTCGCCCGCCTCCTCGATCAACCCGAACTCGATGCTGTACCAGCTGAACCTCTTGAGCGCGAGGACGTGCTCGCCGGTGTGCGTCGCCGAAACCGCCTTTCCAATCAACGCGAGCAGTTCGGCGTAGTCGTGATTCATCAGCGGCGGCACGTGTCCGAGGCAGTCATGAATCATGTCGGGCTCCGGTGTGAATTCCGGATGCGAGCCGTGACGAATGAACTGCGTGACGGGGAATCCGCGGGCGCCGATGTACCGGTAGAAGGTTCGATACGGCAGCGCACCTTCCGCCGGGACGAGATGGATGTTGGTCTCGCGCTGCACGCGCTCACTCAACGTGCGCAGTTGCGGGATCTCGGTCTGGGTAATCGCGAGATCGCGCTTCGCCGCGAGGTAGATCTCACACGCGTGACGCACGTGCAGCTCGTTCAGCTTCGGGCTGACCTCGCGCCAGATGCGTGTCTCTTCGCGGGTGTATTCGATGAAGGGCGGACCGAGCTGATCGAGACGATGACGCCGGCAGAGGTCGAAGAGTTTCCGGCGACGCTCGACGTAGGCTTCGTCGCCCAGCCCCGGGTGCCCGGGTTCGAGCTCCAGCTCGGTTGCTTCCGGAGGAGTGACCATTGCCTCCGGATCGATCGGGACGCCGTACTCGACGAGCTTCCTGGCTTCCTGCATGGCGATGGCCTCGCACCAACACGAGCGTGCGCATGCACCAATGACGCCAGATCCAGTGTAGGCCGTGGCGCGAGATCGCGCCAGGCGAAGCTCAAGGAGTGGGACGTTTGCCGTCCAGGAAATCGAAGATCTCGCTGGCATAAGTCAGATACGCGGCGAGATGCGTCCCGCCCGGCACCGTCGCATAGACCGTTGTCACGCCCGCGGCCCTGGCGGCGTCCGCCATTTGTTTGGACGCTTCAATCGGATTCGTGGTGTCCTGGTCGCCGTGAATGACCATCAACCGCACCTTTCCTTTGAGGCGATCGAAAGGGTACGAGTCGAACACGATCGGCCCGGAGCTGATCACGAGCGCCGCAAAGCGATCTGGATACTTGGCGCCGAGATGCATCGCTCCTGAGCCGGACGGGTTCTGGCCGTGAAGGAAGATACGTGACGTGTCCACGCCGTATTCCTTCGTGACCAGGTCGATCACGTTGAGCACATCCTGCTCGGCGCGCTCGTTTTCCTGCGGCGTCCAGCCATCGGCCGGCGCCGGGCCGTTGGGCCGCGCGATTCGGTACGAGCTGCCGTAGTACGGCTGTCGCAGCGGCCGATATCCCATCGGCGTCACAACGAGATACCCACGCTGCTCTGCCTGCGTGATGAGAGAGTTCGGCTCGCGATACGGGTTGTCAACGCTTTGTCCCGCACGCAGCGTCACGAGCAGCGGAAGCCTGGCGCCCGGCTTCCATCGCGACGGTACGAACAGCCGGTACGGGATCGATTCAGTCGTCCCTGGAAACTCATAGACGCGGTATTGCTCGCCTGTGTGCTGATACAGCGGCCTTCGGGGATTCGGCTGCAGCGGCGGTGGGGCGGACGCCGTCTGCGCCGGCGCCTGAGCGAACGCGACCGACGACCAGGACAAGACGATGACGGTCAGCGCAGTTCTCTTCATGGCTTCTCAATCGTTTCTTCCGTCTTCACCTCGAAGCGGCGGAACTTGCCGTACGTGGCCTTGCCTCTGAACTCGCCGCTCGGTGTGTTCGGATACAGGTCTTCCATCTCCGTCGGGACGTTGATGCCGAGCTCGTCGTCGAATTTGTAGAGCGTCGAAATCCTGACAGGAACCATGCTGCTCCCAAGCTGCAACTCGGTCTTGACCACACGCCCGGTGGCTTGCTCGATCCAGATCAGGCCGCGCGACAGGACATCGCTGTTGCTGTTTCCCTTCAGCAAGGTCGGCACCCGGAACTCGACGAAGCGAACGGTCCGCACGTCCGGGCCCAGCTTCTTTTCGAGCCCGGCGAGGTTGAAGCGGAATCGATCCACGTACTGCTGCTGAAGGAACGCGATGACCAGCAGGGGGTTATTGAGCGTCCCGATGTCGACGAGGTTATGGCGCGCACTGGCGCCCGCCAGTTCGCTGGCCCGCCTGAGCGCACTGGATGACGGCTGCAGGAACAGCTTCATCATCCGGTCCTCGCGATCGCGAACGGGCTTGCCGTCGACTTCCGCGACATCCCGGAATGACTGCCAGAGCGAGTCACCGGGATAGCGCACGAGCAGGAAGTCAGAGACGAGCGTGCGCTTCCGTTTCGGCACGGTAATCTGCTGCTCGTACCGTTCTTCGGCGACCACGTTGGAGAAACGATCGATGAAGCTGTGGGCGTACGCGGTCGCCTTCGGAATGAGCTCATCGACAGATGGCGACTGGGCGTTCGCCTGGCTGCCAGACAGTACACGAGAGCCAGCACGCCAGTGGCGAGCAGGGGCCTCATGGCGTGCCAATATTAGCGCCGGGCGAGGGGGAAGAGCGCGTGTAATACTGAGGAGCGAATCCGAACCCCGAGCCCCGAGTCCCGGATCGCGTCGCGAATCCCGATGCCGAGCCCGATAGCTATGACCGACGACACGAAACAGTGCCCGGTGTGCGGCGAAACAATCAAAGCAGCGGCTATCAAATGCCGCTTCTGCAATACCGATCTGGAGGCCTTCACCGCCGCCCGCGAGGCCGAGATCGAGAAGATCTTGTTCGAGGGGCATCCAGCGGTGATCTACAACGCCGCGCAGTGGCTCCTCGTCGTCGTCACCATCGGCATCGCGTACATCGTTTACTGGTTCAAGAGCCGGGCGCTGACCTACGAGATCACCAACCAGCGCATCCGCATCGAGCACGGCATGTTCTCGAAACTGAAGGAGAACGTGGAGCTTTTTCGCATCGATGACTTCGACCTGCACAAGCCGCTCGGTATGAGGCTCGTGGGCCAATGTCAGCTCCACCTCCGCTCGTCAGATCCCGATCAGCAGACCGTGTTCATCTACGGGATCCCGGACCTGGAAGCACTCGCCGACACGCTTCGCGAATGCTCGCTCAGAGAACGTAAGCGGCGGCGGGTCACCACGTTGCTCGATGCGTGACTCTTCTTATACAGGGGCCATGAAGCTGACTTCGAAGCCGAGGGAGGCATCTATGCTGCGCTGCAGGTGGTACTCGAGTCTGGCGGTCGCCCTGGTTATCGCGTCACTGACCCACACGCCGGTTGGCGGCCAGCAGGCGCCCGCCGGAGGACGTGACGCTCGCGGCTCGACCTGGGTCGTGCCGCGCACGGCCGATGGCCGCCCGGATCTGGAGGGTGTGTGGGAAAACAACAGCGCCACACCGCTCGAACGGCCGCGGCAACTCGCCGACAAGCCTCGCCTGACGGACGAGGAACTCGCCTCATTCGAACGGCGCGCACGCACGCTGTTTTCGCCAGACGCCGAAGCGGTCTTCGGTGACGCGCTGTATCTGAACCTACTCTCCGACACGCGCCCGGGCGGACTTGGCGCGACCGGCAGCTACAGTCAGAACTGGCTGCCGGACCGTTACTTCGAACACAGAACATCGCTGATCACCGATCCAGCCGATGGACGATTGCCTGCCCCGACACCGGCCGGAGCCAAAGCACGCGCGGCGGCGGCCGGGCAATTCGGACAGGTAGGCGCGTCGGCGCAGGACATGAGCCTTCAGGACCGCTGCATTCATTACGGCTTCCCCGATCTGTTCGCGGCCTACATGGCGGTGTACCGAATCGTGCAGACACCGGACTACGTGGCGATCCAGATGGAGAAGATTCACGACGCGCGCATCATCCCACTGGATGGTCGCGCGCATAAGCCGTCCACTATGCCTCAGTACATGGGAGACTCGCGCGGCCGGTGGGAAGGCGACACACTCGTCGTCGAAACCACGAACTTCCATCCCAGGGGGAACCCGATGGGCGGGTACAACATGCTCTCGGACGAGAACCTGCGGCTCACCGAGCGCTTCCGCCGGACCGCCAGCGACACGATCGAGTACACCTTCACCGTCGACGATCCGACGATGTGGACGAAGCCGTGGACGGCGACGATCAACTGGAAGCGCTCGCGCGGTGAACTCATCGAGTACGCCTGCCACGAGGGCAACTACAGTCTGCGCGGCATGCTGTCGGCGGCCCGCGCGGAAGAGGCCGCCGCCAAGCAATAAAGCATGGCATCCGAGACCGACCTCGTCGTCATCCACGAACACCCGGAGTGGCAGAAGCCGCTATTCGCAGCGCTCGAGCGAAGAGGGATTGCGTACGCGCCGTTCGACTTGAAACACGCCGCGTTCAGCAATGTCGAGTCGCTGACCGCGAAGGTGTACTTCAACCAGGCGAGCCCGAGCGCGTACGTTCGCGGGAACACCCGGGCGGTTCCACTGGCGCTCGCGTACATGCGAACGCTCGAGCGACGTGGCGCGCGGGTGCTGAATGGCGCCGACGTCTTCGCCCTCGAGTTGAGCAAGAGCGCGCAGGCGACCTTGCTGCAGACGATGAAGATCGATACGCCGTGGTCGATCACGTTCAATGACGTTTCAGCGCTTCGCGCGTACGAGGGTCAGATTCGATGGCCGGCGATTCTCAAACCGGATCAGGGCGGCAGCGGCGCGCGGATCCATGTCGTGGACTCACTCTCGGAGGTCGAATCGATCTTCAAGGCCGACCCGGCAATTTGGCTGCCTGACAATCTCTTCCTCCTGCAGGAGTACCTGCCCCACGATCCAGATCAGGGCATCGTCCGGCTGGAGTTTCTTGGCGGCAAGTTGCTCTACGCAATGCGCGTGAAGACCCACGGCCGGTTCAATCTGTGCCCTTCGCCAGTCTGCAATCCCGACGACGGCGACGGCGCGTGTGAGGTTCCCGCTGTGCAGGTGGCGGCGCCACCGGTCGAGTTCTATCCGTACGCCGACGTGCCGCGAGAAGCCGTGGACACGGCGGCGCGGATCGTGGGCGCCGCGAACCTGGACGTCGGCGGCATCGAGTACCTCGAAACACCGGATGGACGCCGCGTGTTCTATGACATCAACGCCAATTCCAACCTTCGCCCATCGGTGGCGGCGGCGTTCGGCTTCGATCCGTTCGAGCGCGTCGTCACCTTCCTGGAAGAGGCTATCACTCGGGTATGAACGAACGACGTGTGTGTCTGATTCGCAAACACCCAGCGACCCGGTTCTTGGTCTCGATTGTGAATGGCGGCTTCTGAACTCACTGGCCCGTGCCTTGCTTATTTTTGTTGCGTGGCCACGCGTCTCGTCGTGGATCGGCCATTCCCGGACCTCGACGTTCCGGACACGCTCGACGCGCCGGGCCACGGCGTCGTCGCACCTCCAGCCGACGTCGTCGGGCCCTCTGGAGAGACCGAACCGACCGAGAACCGGCTGAGTGCCGCCCGCGGCGTCCTCCTTGCCCTCCTGCTCTCCGCTCCGTTCTGGATCGGCATCTACTACTGGCTGTTTTCCTAACGCCACCAAGGCACTGTAAGGCCTTGTCTTCGTTGAGGGACGCGCGCATGATCGTGCCGCGTTGACCGGATGGGCCGGCTGCCCAGACCTCGAGAGGCAACCTTATGACACGACGTGGCGCGATGGCGGCCGTCCTGTGCGTGGCCGCAGGCATCTTTCAGATCTTCCGCGCGCCGGCCTCGGCCCAGGGCGCAGCACCGGATCTCCTTTTCACGAACGGCAAGATCGTCACCGTCGACGAACGCTTCACGATCGCTCAGGCCGTTGCCGTCAAAGGCGATCGCATCGTCGCGGTCGGGTCGAGCCAGGAGATCGCAAAGCTCGCAGGGCCGGGCACGAGGACGATCGACCTGCGAGGCCGCACAGCGATCCCGGGACTGATCGACAACCATCTGCACCTGCTGCGCGCGGGCAACACGTGGGAGCTCGAGCTTCGCTGGGACGGTGTCTACTCCCGCAAGCAGGCGATCGAGATGCTGCGCGACCGGGCGAAGAAGGTCGGCGCTGGTGGCTGGGTCTTCAACATCGGCGGCTGGGCGACGGCGCAGTTTGCGGATGACAGGAAGCCGTTCACGCGTGAAGAGCTCGACGGGATCGCGCCCGACAATCCGGTCGCCCTGCAGGAGTCGTACTACCAGGTCTTCCTGAACAGCCGTGCGTTGAAGGAGTTCGGCATCGAAGCCGGCAAACCCGACCCGGCAGACTTCGTTCCGGGATCGATTCAGCGCGACGCCGCCGGCAAACCGACTGGCATCATCAGGGGCGACATCGCCGCCACTCGGCCCGTCGCGGCGCGGATGCCGAAGCTCCCGCCGGATCGACTCGAAGCCAGCACCTTGCAGCTCGTGCAGGACGTGAATCGCGCAGGCCTCACGTCGTTCGGAGTTGCGGGCTGCAACGCGGACGTGCTCGAGGTCATGAAGCGATGGAAGGCGCAGGACCGCCTCACGGTCCGCATCTTCTGCATCGGCGGCGCATCAGCCGGCTCGCCTGAACAGGTCGAGAAATCCATCCCGCAGATCGCGCAGATGAAGCTGTTCCAGGGCGACACGTTCATCGACGATGTGGTGTTTGGGGAGAGCGTGTATACGCCGCTGCACGATCGGATGTTTGCGATCGACTCGGAGCCAACGCCCGATCAGCTCGCGCAGTGGCGCCGCATGGCCATGGAAATCGCGAAGGCAGGCCTTCCGCTCCACGTGCACGCCGAGCTCCACGACACCATCGACGCGTTCCTCGATCAGGTCGAAGCGGTGAACAAGCAGTATCCGATCCGGAATCTGCGCTGGGCGCTCGCGCACGTCAATCAGATCAACGGCGAGCAGCTCGAACGCATGAAGAAGCTGGGCATGTACGCCGCCGTGCATCCATGGGCGGTCATCAACGGCGCGATCATGCACGAAGGGTTCGGTCACGGCGCCGACGACATGCCGCCGCTCGCGACGATTCAGCAGAGCGGCATCACGTGGGGACTCGGCAGCGACGGGACCGCGGCGAATCAGTTCCTGCCGATGACCGCGCTCGCCTTTGCTGTGACCGGCAAGATGGCCGGCGGCCTGAAAGTGATCCGGCAGACCATCGATCGCGAGGACGCGCTCATCGCCTACACGCGCAAGAACGCGTACTTCGTCTTCCACGAAAACGATCTCGGATCGATTCAACCTGGCAAGCTCGCCGATCTCGTCGTCCTCGATCGCGACTACCTGACTGTGCCTGCCGATCAGATCAAGGACATCAAACCGGTGATGACTGTGGTCGGAGGCAAGACTGTCTTTGAAGCAGGCGGTAAGTAGGCGGTTCGTAGTTCACGGTTCACCGTTCACAGCGAGGGCGCTCGTATGACATGGCGCATGTTCTGTGTCGTCGCCGCATGGTTCATCGTTGCCGGTACGTGGACCCAGGCGCAGGCGCCAGCACCGAAGAATCCACTCGAGGGCGATCAAGCAGCCATCAGAAGCGGAATGGGACTGTTCCGTGCGCGCTGTGCCGACTGCCACGGGATGGACGCGCACGGCGTCCGTGGTCCCGACATCACGCAGGTGTGGGCGTCAGGCCGAACCGATGAAGGCCTATTCACGACCATCAAGAACGGCATCGCTGGAACGGAGATGCCGGCGCAGCCGCGCCTCTTCGATCACGAGACCTGGCAGATCCTCGCGTATCTCCGGACGCTGGCGGCGGCGAGCCAGCCGGAACCTCCCCGTGGCGATGCCGAGAACGGCAAGAAGATCTACCAGGCCAATTGCGTGAGCTGTCATCGCGTCAACGGCACTGGTGGCCGGCTGGGCCCGGACCTGTCGCGTATCGGCGCGGCGCGATCGCGTGAAGTGCTCGAGCTGCGCATTCGCGGCGGCGTCGAAGGATTCCTCCCCGGTTACGAGCCGGTGACACTGACGCCGCAGTCGGGCACGGCCGTCGTCGGCGTGAAGAAGAACGAGGACCTCTTCTCGGTCCAGATCATGGACTCGCGCGAACGGATACAGGGTTACGACAAGTCATCGCTCAAGGAACTGCAGAACAACCCGCGATCGGCGATGCCCGCATTCGGATCCAATCGGATCAGCGAGAAGGACATCGACGATCTGATCCGGTACCTGCAGACGCTTCGCGGTTTCGATCCCTCCGTCATCCAGTAGCGAGGACACACATGACGCGACTTGCGCTCCCGCTCGTGATCCTGGGCACGGCGCTCCTGTCGGCGCAACAAGCCACGCCTCCCGCACTCGTCACGACGCAGGAGATTGCCGACGGCCTCCCTCGCGACGGCGCGCGCTGGATCACGTTTGGGGGCAGCTACACCAATCAGCGGCACAGCCCGCTGACGCAAATCACGCCGGCCAACGTCAAGGGGCTCGTGCCGCAGTGGACCTTCCAGACCGCGACGCTCGGCAACTTCGAGACGACGCCGCTGCTCAGGGACAACATCCTGTACGTCACCGGTCCGCAGAACGTCGCGTGGGCGCTCGATGCGAGAACCGGCCGCCAGATCTGGCGGTATCGCCGTGAGCTGCCCTCGGATCTCACCGCGTGCTGCGGCCTTGTCAACCGCGGCTTCGCGATGCTCGGCGACAAGCTGTTCATGGTGACGCTCGACGCGCATCTGCTCGCCCTCGACATGCGCACCGGCAACATCGTGTGGGATGCGACGCTCGAGCAATACAAGAACGGTTACGCCTCGACCATCGCGCCAATCGTCGTCAAGGACAAGGTCATCGTGGGCGCTGCGGGAGGTGAGTTTGGCATCCGCGGCTTCATCGACGCGTACGAGGCAAACACCGGCAAACGCGCATGGCGCTTCTACACGATTCCCGGCCCGGGTGAGCCTGGCAATGACACGTGGGCAGGCGATTCGTGGAAGACCGGCGGCGCCGGCGTGTGGGTGACCGGCGCGTACGATCCGGATCTGAACCTGCTCTACTACGGCATCGGAAACCCCGGCCCCGACTACCACAGCGAAAGCCGCCTGGGAGACAACCTCTACGCAGCCTCGCTCGTGGCACTCGATGCCGACACAGGCAAGGTTCGCTGGCACTACCAGTTCACACCGCATGACGTACACGACTGGGACGCGACCGAGGTCCCGATTCTCGCGGACCTCACCATCGCCGGGCAGCCGCGCAAGGTGCTGATGTTCGCGAACAGGAACGGCTTCTACTACACGCTCGACCGCACGAATGGACGCCTCATCCTCGCAAAGCCGTTCGTGCAGACGACATGGGCGAAAGAGATCGGCAAAGACGGGCGCCCCATGCTGGAAGCGGGCCACACGCCGGACGAGACCGGCGAGATCACGTGTCCCGACATCACCGGCGGCACCAACTTCTGGCCACCGACGTTCGACCCGTCGACGCGCACGTTCTTCGTCAACGCGCGTGAAGCGTGCATGACCTTCTACGCATGGAAGCCGGACTACAAGGCGGGCGAACGCTTCACGGGTGGCGCCGGCCAGCGGTATACGAGCACGACAATGCCCGTGTATGGAGCGTTGCGTGCGATCGATCCGGCCACCGGTGAGCGGAAGTGGGAGTTCAAATATCTGCGCCCGTCAACGGCGGGACTGCTGACGACCGCGTCCGGCCTGATCTTCAGCGGTGACAACGACGGCAACCTGCTGGCTCTCGACTCACGCAGCGGCACGCTGCTCTGGCGATACCAGATGGGCGCCAACCTGCACGGCACGTCCGCGATCACCTACATGATCGATGGCCGCCAGCACGTGCTCGTCCCCGCGGGCACGACGCTGACCGCGTGGGCGTTACCGCGGTGAACGTCGCGATTTCATCTCCTGGAGTGCGGCGGCCCTCATGGCTGTGTAGGCGCGTCGTGGTGCCCCGACCGCGCAACAGAGCGCACGGGGATGAGGATTTTGGCTCGTCCTCGACATCTGCGACCGTCCGGAGGCTACCGATGAACAAGCTCATGATTAGCGGTCTCGAAGGCCGCGCATCCGGCGTCAACGTGATCGCTCAATACAACCCGAAGGAGCTCGGTGTCGAACAGGTGATCGCCTGGCGCACGGTCAAGTGGGAGGGGCCCGATCTCGACTCCGCGATGGCTGCCCCAAAGACGATGTCATTCGAGCTGATGTTCGACAGCCTCGAATCGGGCACGCCAATCCAGGATACCGTCGTGACACTCCTCACACTGACCAATATCGACGCGGCCCTGAAACGTCCGTCGAGAGTGAAGGTCGCCTGGGGAACCAATGGCGCGTCCGATGTGATGCCGGCGTTCGAAGGTGTCATCGAATCGATCGGCGTCAAGTACACGATGTTCGACGGCGACGGCGTTCCACTGCGAGCGACGATTAGCCTCAGACTGATCGAAGCACGCAAGGTTACCGTGACCGGCAAGCGGGCCACGCCTGGGCGTCGAAGGTAGGCCCTTGAGGGCAAGCGTTAGTTGCCGTCGATTGAGTACGCGAGCAGGACGTTGCAGGAATGCCGCCGACTAGCGGGCTGGGTCGTGTTGACCGGCCCGCCGTTAGAGACGTGTTTGGGAGAGGAGTAAGTTCCGTGTAGCCTCTCGACCTGATGAAGGCCGCCGTCTATCGTCGTTATGGCCCGCCCGATGTCGTCCGCATCGAGGAGGTGCCTCGGCCCGATCCGAAAGCCAACGAGCTGCTGGTCAAAGTACGAGCAACGACTGTGAGCGCGGGTGACGCGCGCCTGCGCAGCGCTCGCGTACCTCCGGGATTCGGCATGCTGCTGCGCCTTGGCTTCGGCATCTTCGGCCCGCGCAAACCGATCCTCGGCTGGGACTTCGCGGGCGAGGTCGCCGCAGCCGGCCCATCTGTCTCAGGCTTCGTACCAGGCGACCGCGTATTCGGGATGCGAATGGGGAGCCACGCGGAGTACGTCGTAGCGCCAGCGGGCAACCTCGCGCCGATGCCACGCACACTGACATTCGAAGACGCTGCGGCGCTTGTGTTCGGCGGCATGACCAGCATCGTCTATCTGAGAGATAAAGGGAAAGTTCAGCCGGGCGAGCGCGTGCTGATCAACGGAGCCTCTGGCGCGGTCGGTACGGCTGCGGTGCAGTTGGCGACACACTTCGGCGCAATCGTCACCGCTGTCTGCAGCGCCGGCAACGCGGAGCTTGTGAGGTCGCTTGGAGCTGCGCGCGTGATCGATTACGCCAGGGAGGACTTCACCCAAACCGGCGAGACGTACGACCTCATCCTCGATGCCGTTGGCAACTGCAGCTTCGCGCGCTGCGAGCGCGCGCTCTCTCCAGGCGGCCGCCTGCTGCTGGTAGTCGCCAGTCTCGGTCAGATATGTGGCGCACTGCTGCGCCCGTCGCGGGCCGGCCGTCAGGTGCTCACGGCAATCGGCTCGCAACGCCGTGAAGACCTGGTCTTCCTGGGAAGGCTCGCTGAGTCTGGCGCGCTGAAGCCCGTCATCGATCGGACCTACCCCCTGGCGCGCATCGTCGACGCCCACGCACACGTCGACACCGGCCGCAAGAAAGGCAGTGTCGTGATCACGCTGTCGTGAGGATGCGCCAGTAAACTACCGCGGTACGGTGACACCCACGATCGCGGATCGGATACTCGGCTGTTTCAAGGGCATCGCGACAGGCGATGCGATCGGCAAGCAAACCGAGACGCTCTCTCCCGCCGACATCGCCACGTGGTATCCGAATGGCGTCCGCGGGTTCGAGGGGGCACCGGGAGACGTCATCCCGCGCTACGCCGGCAACTCGAAACACGAGTGGCGCATCGGCGAAACGACGGACGACACCGAGCGCACGATCGCGGTCGCCCGAGCGATCCTTCGCGCGCGCAGCGTGACGCACGCAAGCATCGGACGCGAAATGCTCGGCTGCCGGAAGTGCGTGCACCCGGGCATCAGGTCGCTCTGGGAGTTTCACCAGGCCGGCGATGCGGCGCGCATCGCAACGATGCACGACGGATGCGGCGCCGCCGTTCGCGTGGCACCAGTCGGCATGTTCCACACGGCACACGATCTCGACGCAGTCGTGGCGGGCGCGCGCGAAGCATCGATCCCCACGCATGGCGGCTCTCTGGCGATCGCCGCTGCAGCGGCGACGGCGGCTGCAGTATCCGGCGCAGTCGATGGCGCATCCGCGCAGCAGATTCTGCGTCTCGCGGAATGGGCGGCCGAATTGGCCGAAAGCCGCTGGCCGGGCACAGGAGCGCCGGCGTTTGCGGGCGCCATTCGCAGGGTGCACGACGATCTCGCGGCGATGCCTCGCATTCGCGCCGGCGACGTCGCTGAGCGATGGTTTCCCGACCGGCCGCTCACGATTGTGCCGCTCGCCCTCGCTCTCGCGACGGTGATGGAATCCGCCGAAGAGGCGATCCTCATCGCGACCAACGTCGGCGGCGACAGCGATTCTGTCGCGTCGATCGCCGGCGGGATCCTCGGAGCACGAGAGCCAAGCACACTCAACCAGCGGTGGTACACCGTCGTCGATCGGGTCAACGACCACGAACTGGAAATGCTGGCTGACCAACTCGCGCCGCTGCGACGCTG
Source organism: uncultured Acidobacteriota bacterium (assembly GCA_963772955.1). Taxonomy (GTDB): domain Bacteria; phylum Acidobacteriota; class Vicinamibacteria; order Vicinamibacterales; family UBA2999; genus Gp6-AA40. The sequence continues at coordinate 213,525 of CAVYZF010000019.1, forward strand.
ATCAGGACGCTGCGGTCACGGATTGGCGAATCCGATTCAACTGGTTCACGTGAAGGATGTCGTGCCCGGCATACAGGTTTCGCATGTGCTCCAGGCTTTCCTCACCACGCTCGTTGTGAAGGCCGACTCGGCGGAGATCGGCCGGAGTGAGGTTCTGCCACAGGCGCAGGTTCGAGCGGCGCAGCACGGTGAATTGTTCGAGCGCGCCGCGGACGTCGACCTCACGATAGCGAAGGCGATCCGTCCACAGATCCTGGTCGTAGCCGATGAGCGTCGGGCGATCCTGGGCGAGGACCATCCGCAGCCGCACGCCTCCCATGAGCTCGGAGTCGGCAAGATGCGCGAAGACGTCGCGTATTGCCCACTTGCCCGGCGCCTCGGGAACGGAGAGGATCTGCGCGGGCGCGGCGGCGAGAAACTGGTGGAGCGTGGACGGCGTCTTCCGCAGGACCTCGACAGGATCTTGATCCGCCAGCAGACCAAGCAGTGCGCCGACGTAGGCCGCAGTCTCGTCTGGTGTCGATGACGCAGAGTTTGTGTAGATGCTCATGCCGTATCCTTCTCGGGTCATGCTATCGCAGGCTTTCAATGAACGGAGATGTGACGATGACATCTGAGACGTGGCGAGTGGGACGCCGACGAGGCGCTGGAGCGCTCGTGTTGGCCATCGTGCTGATGCAGTCGGCGATCGCCAGCGCCGAGCGAATCACGGTGCTGTGCTCCAACGGATTCAAAGCGGTCTTACAGGAAGTGGCGCCGCAGTTCGAGAAGGCCACGAAGCATGAGGTCATGATCGGCTACAGCGTCTCGGCGGAGTTGCGGCGGCGGATCGAGGGCGGCGAGCGCTTCGACGTCGCGATCCTGACGCCCGCCCTGATGGACGAGATGATCAGGGGCGGGCACGTGACCGCGAGCTCGCGCGCGGTGCTCGCGCGTTCGCCCATCGCGCTCGCCGTTCGTCGCGGCGCCGCGAAGCCCGACGTCCGCACGGTCGACTCGCTGAAAGCGTCGCTGCGTCGCCTCGCGTTCGATTGCCTTCGCCCGGGAAGGCTCCGGCGGCGTGTATCTGATGGGGCTCCTCAAACGGCTCGGGCTGTTCGACCAGATGATGCCGAAGTTCAAGCCGACCACGACTGGCGACGATGTGAGCAAGGCCGTTGCGGCGGGCGAGGCAGAGTTGGGCGTCCTGCCGTTGAGCGAGATACTGCCGGTGCCCGGAGTCGAGCTGGCCGGCACATTCCCGAAGGACGTCCAGGACTACTCGGTGATGGTCGGCGCCGCGAGCGCCTCGTCCGGCCAGTCGCCGGCCGTCAGAGCGCTGATGGCGTTCCTCACATCGCGGGGAATCAATTCAGTGATCGAGAAGAAGGGGATGGAGAGGAGTAAGAAGTAGGCAGTAAGCGGTAGGCAGTAGGCGGTAGGCACTGGCACAATTGGCCCGGCCAAAGGGGGTCCGGAGCGCGATGCGGCGACTCACCTCGATCCTGGCGCTCTTCGTCGGCGGCTGGCTTGTCGCGGCCGTCTCGAGCGTCGAGATCCGTGCGGGTCAGGCGCAACGGGCCCCTTCGACAACGCCTTCCACTCCACAGGCGCTCGTCGATCAGTACTGCATCACCTGTCACAACCAGAGACTCCGCACGGCGGGACTCGCGCTCGACACGCTCGACGCCGCGCATCCGAGCGCCAACCCGGAAGTGTGGGAGCGCGTCATCGGCAAGCTGCGCGCGCAGTCGATGCCGCCGCCCGGACGGCCGCGCCCCGATGGCGCCACGTACCGAACCGTCGCGACGACACTCGAGCGCGAGATCGATCGAGGCGTGGGCCGAACGTCCGAGGCCGGGACGCATCGGCGCGGTGCACCGGTTGAATCGCACCGAGTACACGAACGTCATTCGAGACCTGTTCGCGCTCGACCTCGACGTACGTCCGCTGCTGCCCGGAGACGAGACCGCCGACGGCAGCTTCGACAACCTCGCCGACGCGCTCTCGATTTCAACCGCGCATCTCGAGCGCTACCTCTCCGTCGCGCGACAGGTGACGCGCACCGCAACGGGTCTGCCGCCGACAAGCCCACGCATCGAGACGTTCGAGATTCCGATTCACGTGCTCCAGGACGATCGACAGAGCGAGGATCTGCCGTTCGGATCGAGAGGCGGTATCGCGATTCCCATACAACTTCCCCGTTCAGGGCGAGTACCTCGTCAAGGTTCGACTGCAGCGTCAGTATCAGGACTACCTCAAAGGCATGGGGTGGCCGCAGCAACTCGACGTTCGCCTGGACGGAAAGCTCGTGAAGCGATTCACGGTCGGCGGCGACGCGCAGGGCCGGGCGGCGGCGCTCAGCTACGCGGGTGACGGCGAGCCAGGCTTTGCCGGCGATCCCGAGTGGGAAAAGTACATGCAGCTCACTGGCGATGCCGGTCTCGAGGTCCGCATCTCCCCCGACGCCGGACCTCACATCGTCGGCGTGTCGTTCGTCCGTGAACTGTGGGAGCCCGAGGGACTTCCCCATCCGCCACAGCGCGGCCGAACGATCGCCAACGACAACGTCTACATGGGATACGCGAATGTGGGTGCCGTGCAGATCGGCGGCCCGTATCAGGCGGCTCGTGCCGCGCAGGATACGCCGAGCCGGCGCGCAATCTTCGTCTGTCAGCCGCGATCGCAGGCGGACGAGCACGCGTGCGCCACGACGATCCTCTCGAAGGTTGCCCGTCGCGCGTATCGCCGACCCGTGACGAAGGCCGACGTTGATGGATTGCTGAAGTTCTTCGACCAGGGTCGACAGGACGGCCAGAGCTTCGACGCCGGCATCCAGCTCGCACTCGAGCGCGTGCTCGTCGATCCGGACTTTCTGCTGCGCGTGTACCGCGACCGGTCGCACGGCAAAGGACCGCGCGTATCGTTTGAGCGATCTCGAGGTCGCCTCTCGACTGTCGTTCTTCCTCTGGAGCAGCATGCCCGGACGATCACCTGCTCGATCTCGCGGAAGGCAAACAGCTCACACGGCCGGCAACGCTCGACCGCGAAGTGCGACGGATGCTCGCCGATCCGCGCGCGACGCGCGCGCTCGTCGACGGCTTCGCCGCGCAGTGGCTGAACCTTCGCCGCGTGAGCGAGGTCGTCGTCGATCCCGATCGATATCCGACGTACGACGAGAGCCTGCTGCAGGCATTCGAGCGCGAGACCGAGCTCTTCATCGCCAGCAATCTGCGCGAGGATCGGAGCGTCGTCGAACTGCTGACCGCCAACTACACGTTCGTCAACGAGCGACTGGCACGGCACTACGGCATCGCTGGCGTGTATGGCAGCCGCTTCCGGAGGGTCGCGCTTCCCAACCCCGAGCAGCGCGGCGGACTGCTCGCGCACGGATCGGTGCTGGCCACGACGTCCTATCCCGATCGCACGTCGCCCGTGCTGCGCGGCAAGTTCCTGTTGAACAACATCCTCGGATTGCCGTCACCGCCACCACCGCCGGGCGTAGACACGAACCTCGCAGAGGTCAAGCCGAACGTGACGCGCACCGACGATCCGTGAGCGGCTCGCGCAGCACCGCACGAATCCCAGCTGCGCGAGTTGTCACTCGGTCATCGACCCGCTGGGGTTCGCGCTCGAACACTACGACGCGATTGGCGCATGGCGCACGTGACGGACGAATCGGGACGGCCGGTCGATGCGGCCGCGTCCACGCTCAGCGGCGCGACGCTCGATGGACTCGCCGGACTGCGCGGGCTGCTGCTCGCAGAGCCAGAACAGTTTCCACGAACCGTCACCGAGAAGCTGATGGCCTACGCCCTCGGCCGGCGTCTCGAGTACTACGATCGTCCCGCCGTGCGCGCCATCGTGCGTGAGGCGGCATCGAGTGACTACCGCTGGTCGGCGTTGATTGCCGGCATCGTGAAGAGTCCTGCGTTCCTGATGCGAGGAGACGAGCAATGACGTTTCTCACCGGAAAGGCGCTGCCACGACGAACCGTGCTTCGCGGGCTCGGCGCGTCTCTATCGCTCCCGCTCCTCGACGCGATGCTTCCGGCGTTCGCATCACGCGCGCACGCCGCCACGACACGAGCCCATCGCTTCCTGGCCTTCTACGTGCCGAACGGCATGGCCATGGAGTACTGGACGCCGAAGGGCGAAGGACGCGACTTCGAGCTCTCACCGATCCTCGAGCCGCTCGCGCCGTTCAGGAATCAGATGCTGGTGCTCTCGGGCATCAACGCGAGCTGGAACTACATCCACGCTGGCGCATCGGGCTCGTTTCTGACCGGCACGACACGCGGCGGACGGAACGAAGTCGAGATCCTCGCGGACGTCTCGATGGACCAGTTGCTGGCGCGGCACTTCGCGAACGAGACGCAGGTCGCGTCGCTCGAGCTCTCGATGGATGCACCCGCCAACGCCGGCGCCTGCACCGGCATCCTGAGCTGTGCGTACACCCACACGATTTCCTGGCGCAGTGCCACGCAACCGTTGCCGATGGAGTACAACCCGCGCGCGGTGTTCGAGCGCCTGTTCGGCGACAGCGGCAGCACAGGTCGCGCGGCGCGAGAGGCGCGACTGCACCAGCAGAAGAGCCTGCTCGACTCGGTCAACGAGAAGCTCGCGACACTGAGGCAGGAGCTCGGCGCGCAGGATCAGGCGAAGGTCGAGCAGTACACCGAGGCCGTTCGCGACATCGAGCGACGGATCCAGAAGGCCGAGCAGCAGAGCGACGTCGAGCTACCCGACGCTGGAGCAGCCGCAGGGCGTGCCGCCGGTGTTCGAGGATCACCTGGCGCTCATGTTCGACCTGCAGTTGCTCGCGTTCCAGTCCGACCTCACGCGCGTGATCACCTTCATGATCGGCAAGGAGCAGAGCGCACGCCCATATCCGCAGATCGGCGTGCCCGAGGCGCATCATCCGCTGTCGCACCACAACGACGTGCCGGAGATCATCGAGCGCCTGTCGAAGATCAATCGCTATCACACGGAGCTCTTCGCGAAGCAACTGGCGAAGCTCCGCGCGACGCCCGATGGCGACGGCTCGCTCCTCGACCACATGACCATCATGTACGGCTCGGGGATTTCCAACAGCACGCGCCACTCGGGCCTGAACCTGCCGCTGATGCTCGTCGGCGGCGGCGCCGGGACGCCTCGACGGCGGACGTCATCTGAAGTACACGGACAAACCGTCGATCGCGAATCTGCTCGTGACGTTGATGGACAAGCTCGACGTGCCGGTCGAGAAGATCGGCGGCAGCACCGGCAAGCTGCCGCTCGACACGCTGGCTGGGGTCTGAACGTGACACGGCTTCCGGCTCTCGGCTCGTGCCTCCTCGGCCATCCTCCTGATGGGCGCGGCGGCCGTTGACTCTCCGCTGATCAACGCCGCGAGAAACACCGACCGTGCAGCGCATTCGCCGACTGGTGCAGGAGAAGGTTGACGTCAACGCCGCCGAGCCCGACGGCACGACCGCTCTGCACTGGGCAAGCTACCGCGACGATGGCGAGAGCGCTGGAGGTTCTGATCAAGGCCGGCGCGAACGTGAACGCCGCGAACGATCTCGGTGCGACACCGCTCTGGACCGCGAGCCTGAATGGAAGCGCGGCGATGGTGCGGCGCCTGCTCCAGGCCGGAGCCAACCCCAACGCGGCTCTTCTGCTCGGTGAAACGCCGCTGATGGTGGCGTCACGGTCCGGCAATCCCGATGTCGTCGACGCAACTGCTGGCGAAGGGCGCGAACGTCAACGCGCGCGCGGCACGCGGCCAGACCGCGCTCATGTGGGCCGTCGCGCAACAACATCCGGACGTCGTCAAGGTGCTGCTCTCGCATCGCGCGGACGTCAATGCGCGCTCGGAGAGCTGGCGCCAGATGGAAGCCGTCTCACCGCATGGCGCGCCTGAATACAACCGCGAGATTCCGTACGGCAACAACACGCCGCTGATGTTTGCGGCGCGCGTCGGCGATCTGGCCTCGGCGAAGCTTCTGGTCGCCGCCGGCGCGAACGTCAACGATCAGGATGCCTGGGGCATCAGCGTCGTGACGCTCGCTGCGCACTCCGGCTTCCTCGATCTCGTGGAGTTCCTGCTCGACAAGGGTGCCGACCCGAACACGTCAGGGCGCCGGCTTTACCGCGCTTCACGAGGCGATCATGCGCCGCGACGAGCCGCTGGTTCGAACGCTGCTCGCGCATGGCGCCGACCCGCGCGCGCCTCTCCAGACGTGGACACCGACGCGACGGCAGTCGAGCGACCTGCACTTCGAGCCCGAACTGGTGGGCGCCACACCGTTCTGGCTCGCCGCACGCTTCTCTCAGCCGAACGTGATGCGCCGGCTCGTCGAGCTCGGCGCCGATCCGCTCTTCGTCCATCGCAGCGATCGCATCGTCGACGGCAAGGAAGGCCGCGCTTACGACCACAAGACTCGAAGCGACGACGGCGCTGATGGCGGCGGTCGGGCATGGGCGGCGGCGGCACCGCGTGGGTGCCGCCGGAGCGGAGTCAGCGCGAGGCGCTCATGCTCGAGACCGTGAAGCTCGCGATCGATCTCGGCATCGACGTCAACGCGATGAACACCGACGGCCGCACGGCACTCGACGCCGCGAAGGCGCTCAAATACGAGACCGTCGTGACCTATCTCGTCTCGAAAGGCGCCAAACCTGGCAAGACCGACAAGAAGGAAGAGCCGGCCGCGCGCTGACGCGAGACCTCAATGCCGCAGCTCCCGCGACACGTTCAGGCGCAGGATGCCGCCGCTTGCCCTTCGCTGCCTCATGGGCATCGCCATGTTCGGAGTGGCGGCTCCGATCGTTCGCTTCTCGATTGGCTCGGGCGCGCGCCGTCATTCGCGGCGTCCATGGCCAAACGGCGGCACCGCTCGTGCTAAGTCGGAAGAATCCTCTCAAGAAGTTACACGCCGACCACTCACGACGTGTTCGTCGCTGCGCACGTCAAGAGCGGCACGAACTGGATGATACAGATCGCGCATCAGCTCGCCTTCCATGGCAACGGTGAGTACGAGCACATCCACAGCGTGGTGGCATGGCCGGACGTCGCGATGATGGGGCCCATGAACCATTACGCCATCCCGATCGAAGACCCGTCGGTGTGGATGGCCTCGCCGGAACAGAAGCGGATCATCAAGACGCACCTCGACTTCGACTGGCTGCCGTACTCGGAGGATGCGCGCTACATCATCGTCATCCGCGATCCGAAGGACGTGTTCGTCTCGAGCTACTTCTTCTTCGTCAAGCACGGTCCTCTGAGCTTCACGGGGTTCTCGGCCGACGACGTGGCTCGAGATGTTCCTGTCCTCGGGCATGGGCATCTGGTCGTCGTGGCCGGTGAACACGGCCGGCTACTGGGCCGCGCGGCACAAGCCCAACGTGCTCATCGTTTCCTTCAAGTCGATGAAGAAGGATCTGCGCGGAACGGTCAAAAAGGTCGCGGACTTCATGGGTGTCCGTGCGACGCGACGAGATCATCGACCGCGTGGCCGAGAAAGCGTCGTTCGACTATATGAAGCAGATCGACGAGAAGTTCCGCGCGTGGGAGATGATCCCGTGGAAGTCGACGGCAGCGCCGATGATGCGCAAGGGCACACAGTCGTCATCGTCGGAGTTGCTCAGCGCGGAACAGCAGGAACGGATCGACCGGCACTTCATGGCCGAACTGAAGCGGCTCGGCTCGGACTTTCCCTACGAAGAGTTCTGCGACGTCAGCCAGAGGTTGAAGGCAGGCGCAGCCTGATTCAGCGCAAGACCGGCGCTCCTCGCGTCAGCAGCCATTCACCATCGCCACGATCGCGCCGAGCACGAGCGCGACGAATACTACCGCCGCAATCGGTAGACCCGGTCGCCGTTTCTCAGGCACCGGCAGCACATACTCCGGCACGGACATGACCGCGGTCGTCGACGTATGTGGGTGTCGCTTCGATCGTGCTGAGGGCGATGGCCAGATCGTGCATGGCCTCAAACCGTCGTGCGGGATCCTTGTCAAGACAGCGATGCAGCACCTGCTCGAGTGGCGACGACACCTGCAGGTTGCTGTTGTGAAGATCCGGGACGTCGTCGCGCAGGATCGCCGTGATCGTCTCGGGCACGGTCTCGCGCAAGAATGCGCGCCGGCCGGTCAGCATCTCGTAGAGCACAACACCGAGCGCAAAGACGTCTGTTCGACGGTCAACGATCTCACCACGCACCTGCTCCGGAGACATGTAGCCGGTCGTGCCGAGCACGAGACCTGGACTCGTCCCGGGTGGAGACGTCGGCAACACGCTGGAGACGACGCCAGTGCTCTCCTGATCGATCAACTTCGCTAACCCGAAGTCGAGGATCTTCACGCGCCCGTCCGGCGTCAGGAACACATTGTCCGGCTTCAGGTCGCGATGGACGATGCCCTTCTCGTGAGCAGCGGCCAGGCCGTGTGCGATCTGTACGGCGTAGTCGAGCGCTGTGCGTACCGGGATGGGTCCGCTGCTCAGTCGCTCGCGCAGCGTCTGGCCTTCGAGCAACTCCGACACGATGTAGGGCACGCCGTCGTACACGCCGACGTCGTACACCGCGAGGATGTTCGGGTGATTCAGCGCCGCGGCGGCTCGCGCTTCCTGCTCGAAGCGCTGAAGCCGGCCGGGATCGGACGAGGCATTGGCGGGAAGAACCTTGATCGCGACGTCGCGCCCAAGTCGAGGGTCGCGGCCGCGATAGACGTCGCCCATCCCTCCCGCGCCGAGCAGAGAATAGATTTCGTAGGGACCGAGATGGACACCGGATGTCAGCGGCACGACAGTACTTGCTAATTCTTCTGTGTTCCCTCTGGAGCTGCTCAACCCAGGTTGATCATCGACTCGCCCGGCGCGCCCAGGCACGCCCTTGCAGGGTGACGATGTCCACGAGGTTCCCCATCGCGAGATTGACGTCGATGAGATGCAATCCCCAGTCGGCGAGCAGCTGACCGGCGGTGACGAGGTCGCCGGCGATATCGTCGGTGCGCGGGTCGGATGGATCGCCGTGCACAGTGACCTCGAGGTAGGTGGCGTTCTCGTTCGACTTGCATTGCACCGTGAGCAGACCTGGAACACTGACCCACGGTGTTTCGATCGGGCGTTCAGGCGTGACCCATGGCCGCGCTGAGGCGCCGACGATCAGCTGACCATGCGCGTCGAGATACGCCCGCACGGCACCACTGCCGCCGGCAAGCGCCACGGGATCGGTGCAGGCGGCTACTCCATCGTTCTCGCTGACCCTGCCGAACCGTGTATTCGGCGGGGGCGGGACGGTTGAGCGAAACGACACGTAGGTGACGACACAACCCGTCTGGGCCGCAGCACGGCACAGCGGGATGTTCTTGAACGAACCGCCCACATCCTTTCCGCGCGGAACGCTCAGGGTCGCACCGAGCAGAATCGCCGATACGAGACGGGACTGCGTTGGCTTGCCGTCGATCTCCTGTCGAATGAGCTCCGCGAGGATGAAGGATCCCTGTGAGTGGCCCACGAGCACGACACCACGGCCACGGTTGTCGTGTTCGAGGTAATACCTCCACGCATCCCGCACATCGTCATACTGCGAACCGCGGCTGAGCGCGCCACCCCCGCCCCCGCCGGCAAGCATGGACCGCAGTCCGGCCAGTGTGACCTGGCGATACATCGGAGCGAAGAGGCGGCACGAGGAACCGAAGCGCGCGAACTGCTGTCGGATGACGTTGCGTTCGGCCTCGTCGGCAACCATGTCGCTCATCGGTGTGGGATCGGTGGACACGGTTGGGTAGACGTAAAAGCAATCGATCGGCGCGTTCGACGCCGGCGTCCAGGCTTCGCGAGTCAGGCTGCCGTCGGCATGCACGATCGTGGTGGTGAGGTCAACCGCGCACGCGTCCTGACGCCCAGGCCGGCAAAGCCATGAGGCATCGCGGCTGTAGTCGTTCGGTGCGACGGCACCGCTCGTGGGCGGCGGCGCGGCCGACTGGGCGTACACCGATCCGGCGGCGCAGAGAAAGAGCAGCGTGATCAAGGCGCGCCCGGAAGCATCGCGCATCGGCTTCATCTCCCTGGCTGTTTTTCGGTCGGATCGGCGCCATCGCGCGGCGCTCCCGTTCCCGACGAACCGAAGAAGAGTTTGCGGCCGTCAGGGTAAGTGATGTTGCGGCCGTTCGCTCGTTTGAGCGTGTGATCGCGCGCCTGGTAGCCGTCGACGACGATCTCCGTACCGATCGGCAGCGAGTTCTTGGTGATCCCCTGACGAAGCAGCGAGTTCGGGCTGCCGCCCTCGATCATCCACACTTCGGTGCCACCGTCGGGTTTCTTCACCTCCATATGGATCCACGTATGGGGGTTCACCCACTCGACCTTCACGATAGGGCCCTTGAGCAGCACGGGACGAGTGGAGTCGAACTCGCCGCCGAATGCATGATGTGCCATGGCCGGAGCGGCAGCTGTCAGCGCCAGCGCGACCAACGCAACGATCGGCAATTTCATCCGCATGACTCTCTCCTGATCGAGAAACGAGCGCCTACCGCTTGGCGGCCTCCGCGTCGCGCTGCCTCGCGCCCCGCAGAATGTTCTCCAGCGCGTAGTTCGCTTCGTGACACGCGTACTCGTAGATAGGTTGATCGGTTGCCGGCCAGGTGAACTCGCCCGTCCATGGCCGTTCCCAGGTTCCCGGATCCTCGATCGTGAAGCGGTAGAGCAGCGCCTTCTCCCCTACGCGTGTGAAGCGTTCGATCACGTGCAGGTCTTTGCCCGGACCGTTCAATCGATCCTGCTCCTTGGCACCAATGCTTTCCACCATCATGAGCGTCCGGCCGGGAGCCACGGCGACGACGTAGCGGATCTGGTCGGCGTTGAAGTTCGTCGTGTCGACGACCAGCGTGTCACCCTCCCAGCGACCGACCGAATCGCCCGCCCACTTGCGGATGTGCGACGGCAGATGCTGGGCGTTCATTCGAATCACACGCACGTCGTGCACCATCTCATTGAGAATGACGATGCGATCCGGCGTCTGCACGATCTTCCGGAGGTTGTTATAGAAGTAATTCGGCAAGGCCGGTGGTCCCGCGGCAGAGCCGAAGCCGAGCAGGCAGCGCTCGCCAAGCGGCCGGCGCTCGGGATCGTCGTATGCGCCCGGTGTCGGATCGAGCCCCGGATCGTTCTCTGCGCTCGGCCGTGCAAGCAAGGCGCCCAGTCGCTGGCGCGCCGCTGGCGTCAACGGCGGCAACCGGCCATCCGACGGATCGACGACGATCGAGGTGCGAGCTTCGCCGTTGACCATGGTGAACGTAGATCCCGGATCGAGCCAGAACGAGTTGTAGCCGCCCACGTTTCCAGCTGCTCCGCGCGATCCGTCACCGCCTTTCGGCGGCGCCGCGCGCTCGCCGCTGCTCGGCCGTGAGCCAAGTGCCACCACGGCGGCCGCCGCTCTCTCGAGTTTGGCCACTTCCTCGCGCGAGAGCACCGCATTCACGCCGTTCGGGCGCTCGAGCGGAGTGAGCGTCGCGAGGTCGTAGGTTCCCTGAAGGTCGGGACGTCCGTCGGCCAGTCGCGGCGGTGAATAGGTCTGGCCCTGTCCTGCGATCGGCGCTGGCAGCAGCGCTGCGAGAGCGGGAACTCCAACCAGGATCGTCACGAGAAGCAGTCGTCGCATAAGGCTTTTCTCCTCGTCACCGGCTGAGCGGACTCTTGCGCCACTGACCGAACATCAGCTCTTCGACGAACTCGACGCACTTGAAGTCCATCAACTGCGCGTTCGGCTCCTGGCGCCGGTAGAGAGCCATGCTCATCTTCCACGGGCGCGTGAACACCTTCGAGTCTTCGATGGTCGCCTCGTACGCGATCACGTCGCGGCTCGTGCGCGTGTAGCGCTCCACCACGTGCAGCGCATCGCTGTGAAAGTTGCCGGCGCGGTCGAACCACGTCTGGTCGTTGAAGCCCGTGACATCGACGACCAGGGTGTCACCGTCCCAGCGTCCGACCGACTGCCCCATCCAGGAGTCCACGGGGGCGGGCCCCGGATCCTTCATGAAGACGTCGCGCACGGCCCCGGCATACTCGTACGCGATGAGCAGGCTGCTCTCGCTGTGAACGATCTGAAACGGATACGGCATGTAGGTGGCGCGCGGCACGCCCGGCAGATAGCACTTGATCTCCGGGTCGCGGGTGAGCCAGTTCGCCTGATTCTCTCGCTTCGTCTTCAGAGCATCCGGCAGGTACGGCAACGCGTCGCCCTCGACAACGCCAACGCCGGGCGGAACAGCCCCCACCGCGCCAAGCGCCAGCACAGACGCAGCGGGGACTTGACCGTACGGCCCCGCCCGCAGCGCCATGGCCGGACGAGCCACGTGCATCTGGATGTCGAAGTTGGCTTCGTTCAACGTCTGCCAAACGCCATTCAGGTCCGGCCTTCCGTTCGCCAGTCTCGGCAACGACGCCGGGGCCTGGCCGACGACAGGAACAGCGAGCAGGGCAAGCATCGCGCCGGCGGCGGCGGCGACGAGCGTGGTCGCAACTTTCGCAGCCAGATGTCTCATGCAAAGGCTCCGGTCTGATCTGTGGACGTGGCGCGATTATCGCGCAAGGAGGGGGTCAGCGCGCGACGGGAACCAGGCGGCTCAACTCTTCGAGCCAGTTGATGACGACACTGACCTGCGTGGCGGGCGGTTCGGGTTCGCTTGGTTGAATCATCAGAAAACGCCGGCCGTCGAGGGAGACATCGTAGCCGGCGGTGCCAGTCCCGGTCGGTTCGAAGTCGCTCCTAAAAAGCAGGCGCGGTACACCAGCCGCAAACGTCGGTTGGAATGTGATCGGCACCGACATCACGGCATCGCCGTTGCGATAGAACAACTCGCGGGCGTCACGCGACCAGACCGGCTCGTTCCCACCGTCGGTGGAGATCGCCGACCTGCGGCCCGGGCCGGGGAACGGTTGGACGTAGATCTCGTTGCGCCCCGATTCGTTGGAGACGTAGGCGAGCCAGTGGCCGTCCGGGGAGAAGTGCGCGTTGTTCTCACTGGCCGGCGTCCTGAGAAATGGTTCGGCCGTTTGATTCCCGCCGAGCGTGAGCACCCAGAGGTCGTTGCCCGTCGCGCGATTGATCTCTGTATACGCCAGACGATTTCCGTCTGGCGAGACGGACACTGGGGTTTGCATATTCTCGTTCATCGAGAGACGCTGCTCGTCATCGCTTCCGTCTCCGGCCTTCCAGAACAGGTTCCGGAAGCCCTGTCGCGTTCCTCTGTACACTATGCGCGTTCCGTCCGGCATCCACACGGGCGACTGGCTGCTCGCGCTGGCCGTCGTGAACGCTGTCAGCGTTGACCGGGCAAAGTTGTACGTCCAGACGCGCTCGGTCGATTCCTCACTGCTCACCGCGAGCTGCTGGCCGTCAGGGGAGAGCCGCGGATCGTCAGTACGGTCGCGGTGATGCCAGCAGCGGTTCCACCCTGCCCTGGCGATCGACCCACACGAGGCGTCGTTCGTACCGGCGTGGATGGCTGGGCACGTACGCCATCGTGCCGGCATCGGACACTGCGAACTGCGCCCCTTCGGCACCGCCTTCCCACACCTGCTCGGCCAGTGCCACCGCCGGGCCCCCTGTCACCTGAAGCCGCGCGAGATCAAACGGCAGGGCCATCAAGTTCTGAGCGCCGTCGCGGTTGTAGACCAGGTGGCCGGAGGCGACATAGCGACCGCTGCTGGCGCCTTGCGAAAGAACGCGTCGTTCGCCGGTGGCGAGGACGTGCAGCTGCAATGACTTTTCGTCCCACCCGGGACCAACCCACACGGTGAAGATCAGGCCTTTGCCACCGGGCAATGCCTGCGGCCAGCGATGGCCCACCTCGCCCTTACTGCGATCCAGCTTGGTGACTTCCTCAGGAGTACCTCCCGACGCAGCAACACGCCAGACACCGGCAGTGTTGAAGGGCACAAAGTAGATGGTGTCATCCACAGCCCAGTTCCCGCCCACGCCACTGGGCGCGTCGCACAAGACTTGCGCAGCGCCACCGGCCGGCGGCACTTTCTTCAACTTACCCTGAGCGAAGAAGCCTATCCACTGCCCGTCGGGTGAGAAGAACGGAGAGTATGCTCCCTCGGTGCCGGCGATAGCCTTCGCTGCCGTGCCGTCCAACGCGCGCAGGAACAGTTGGGGCGCAGCAGTTCCCTGCGTAGCCACGTAGGTCAGCTTCGTGCCGTCAGGGGAGAGAGCGAGCGCGGGGATCTCGCGAGCGACCTCGCTCTCCGACGGCAGGGCGATGGCGACACGAGCCACGGGTAAGCTCGTCGCGACTGCCACGGGCTCGCGGAAATGCACCACGCTCAAAGTGAGGAGCGCAACGGCCAGTACGGCCGCCACCGCCACGGCGGCGATGATGACACCTGGCGACCCACTCATCGCTGTGGGTTGAACGGGATCGTCCACCAGCAGTCGCCGATCGCCGATCGCTTGCAGCCGTCGCCTGGGATCTTTCTCGAGGCAACTGCGCAGGACGCGGCGAAGACTCGACGGCGTCGCGGGCGGCAGTGCGTTCCACGACGGCTCCGTCTTGAGCACAGAGGCCAGCGTGTCGGAGACCGTCTCTCCGGGATGGAGCCGCTGGCCCGTGAGCATTTCGAACAGCACCACCCCGAACGCCCAGATGTCGGCACGATGATCGACCGACCTTCCGCGCGCCTGTTCAGGACTCATGTACGCGGCTGTCCCAAGGATCACGCCCATTTGCGTCATCGCGGGAGTGGTGATCGTCGGCGACAGCGAAGGGTCGCTCGAGCCCGGTGCCGCTTCCAGCGCCTTCGCGAGACCGAAGTCGAGCACCTTGACCGTGCCGTCCGGCCTCAGCGCGATGTTCGCCGGCTTCAGATCGCGATGGATGACGCCTTGCTCGTGCGCGGCCTCGAGCGCATCGGCGATCTGGCCCGCGATCGCAATTGCCTCGTCGAGCGGCACGGGGCCGTGAGCGATGCGATCCGCAAGCGTCTGTCCCTCGACCAACTCGAGAACGAGCGCATGCACGTTCGTCGAGTCCTCGACGCCGTAGATCGCAGCGATGTTCGGGTGGTTGAGCGACGCGAGCACCTGCGCTTCGCGCTTGAAGCGTGCGATGCGTTCGCGATCGAGCGTGAAGGCGTCGGGCAGAACCTTCAGCGCGACGTCGCGTCCGAGCTTGGTATCGCGGGCGCGATATACCTCGCCCATGCCTCCCGACCCGAGCGGTGCGAGAACCTCGTACTGCCCGAGCCGTGTACCGGCGTCGAGGATCATCCTGTGTCTGTGACTCTACTCTGCCAGAGACGGCGGCGTCGCGACCTGGAATCGCGACGGCCTTAATATGGGCCCCAATATGGACCTTATTTGATACAATATAGGCCATGAAACAGGTCTCTATTCAGGATCTCAAGGCACGCCTGTCGACGGTTGTCGCGGAGGCGGAGGCCGGCAGCACACTCCTCATCACGCGGCACAACGAACCAGTCGCCCAGTTGAGCCCGGCCCGCGCCCAGCATCTCCATCGAGGCAAGCATGTGGGCCATGGACGCCTGCAACCGGCGGTGAAGCGCGGAACGAAGGGCCGCTATCTGGCTGTTCTCCTGGACGACCGAGGCAACCGTTGAGCGACGACGCCGTTCGGGGGCCACAGCGCCTTTACCTCGACACGTCCGCATACCTGTGTATCTTGCTGGCGGAGGAAGACTCGGAGCGACTGTCGGATGAAACCGAGGGCGCGTTCCTGCTGTCGAGCGTGTTGCTCCTCCTCGAGACCAAGCGCAACCTCGTTCGGCTGGCCAGAGAGGGCACACTGAAGCCGGAACTATACAAAGCCTGCATGGACCGTCTTGAGGAGGACAAGAGTCGTTTCCTGCTGCGCGATCTCACGCTGGACCTGTGCGAGTCGAACGCTCTGCCGGCCATCGCGACGCCACGCTCACTCGACCTTGTCCATCTGCGAACGGCCCTGTGGTTCCATGCCGCCGAACCGATCGGTCGATTTGTGACGATGGACAGCTCTCAGCAGCAGGCGGCCAAAGAACTCGGGCTGCCCGTGTGATCCGGGTCGCGACGGACGCCTTCAGGAGGCGCGCGACTCGTTACTACGCGTCACGGCGGCTGAGCACGACGCAGTGGGCCTGGCAGTAAGATCTGCTCCACCATGGCTCCAGCCTTTCGACGCGCTGCCACGCGCTGCATCACTATCATCGGCGCCGCGCTGCTGGTCCCATCGCTTACCCCGGCGCAGTGGCTGAACGTGCCGCAGGCGGCAGTGCCGCGCACGGCCGACGGCCAGCCCGATCTCCGTGCGCCGACACCGCGACTGCCGGATGGCAAGCCCGACCTGACGGGAATCTGGCGATCCACCGACAACAAGTTCCTTCGTGACCTGGCGGCGGACATGAACCCGGTCGATGTGCCGTATCGGCCGTGGGCGAAGGCGCTGTTCGACGCCCGCAAGAACGGCGCACACTCGAGAGAGGATCCGGACGCGCACTGCCTTCCACAGGGAGTCCCCAAGATTGACGCCGTCGCCTACCCGTGGAAGATCATCCAGACACCGATCTCATATGTGATCGTCTACGAGACGTTCACCTACTGGCGGCAGATCTTCATCGACGGGCGCAGCGTTGACCCTGATGCCAATCCGACCTGGATGGGCTACTCGACCGGCAAATGGGAGGGTGACACGTTCATCGTCGACACACGCGGCTTCAACGGGAAGGCGTGGCTCGATCAGCTTGGCCGCCCCAGCACCGATCGCCTTCATGTGATCGAGCGCTTCACGCGCCCCGACTTCGGACGGCTGGTGATTGATGTGACGATCGACGACCCTGGAGCCTACACAAGAGCCTGGACGGTCAGGCAGGAGGTATACCTGCGGCCGGACTGGGAACCACTCGAGTTCATTTGCGCCGAGAACAACCGGGACCTCGAACGCCTTCCGGGTGGGCACGTCGTGGTCCCCAACGTGGAAGCCGCAGCGGCCCTGGGAATCCCGGTGAGATGATCTATTAGCTATTCAGGCACATCGAAATAAATCACCATTCAAGAATCAAGACTCACCCAACGAATCACCAATCACCAATCGCCAATCAAAGATGCCCCCTGGGCTCTCAAGACCCTCACTCAGTCAGGGGCTGCGGATTCTCGACGTCCTGTGGAATCACCCGCGTGAACTGGCCACGCTGCAGCAGCTCGCGTCCCTTGCCGCCGCGACCGGTGACCTCGTATTTCGTGGTGCTGATCGTCTGCTCCGCTCCGCGGCTCGTCTCGACGCGCATGATGTCGCGATCGCCGGTCGACGCGATGAATCCGAGCACGCGGTCCTTGTCACCGAGCTTGATCAGGATGACGCCCTTGCCCGGGCCGGACAGATAGTTCACCTCGTCGGCGCGACACAGGATGGCGCGGGCCTCCTCGGTCGCGGCGATGACGATCTCGTCCCCTGAGATCTTCGCGACGCCGACGACCTCGACGCCCTCCGACGGCCGCGCGAACCGTCGTCCGGCGCGCGTGCTCGGCTCGACGAACGAGTCGAGGCCGAAGCGCAGGCTGTAGCCGTCGCTCGTGACCGCGATGGCGTGGACGCGCGGGACCGCGCCTTCCTTCTTCGGCGTGATGTCACCCGCCACCCGCGGATCGAGACTCATGGCTGCGATCACGCGCTCCTGATCGCGCAGCTTGAACAGCTTCTGCACCGGCTCGCCGTAACCGGTGGACGCCGGCACGTCGATGATCCGCGACGTGTACGCCGCACCAAGATTGGTGAAGAACACGACGGTCGCGCGCGTGCTGCCCGGCAGCACCGCGAGCACCGAGTCGCCTTCGCGCAACCGTGGTCGTCGAGAGGTCGCGCACTTCCTTCTGACGCTTCACCCATCCGTCGCGCGACACGATGACGACGTTGTCTTCTTCGACGATGAAGTCGTCTTCGGTGAAGGCGACCTCTTCTTCGGATTCGATCAGCGTGCGGCGCTTGTCGTTCTTGCCGTACTGCTCCTGGATCTCGCCGATCTCGTCGCGAACGACCTTCCAGCGCCCCTCTTCGTCTTTCAGCAGCGAGGAGATCTGACGTGCGCGCTTGCGCTTGTCGGCCAGCTCGTTCTGGATGACGAGAATCTCGAGTCGCGCCAGGCGATAGAGCTTGAGCTCGAGGATCGCGTCGGTCTGCTCGGCGTCGAGCTCGAACCGCTTCATGATCTTGGCCGCCGAGTCGGCCTTGCCGTCCGACTTGCGGATGATGCGGATGATCTCGTCGAGCGCGTCGAAGACCTTCTCGAAGCCCTCGAGGACATGGATGCGCTTCTGGAGCGACTCGAGCTCGTGCTCGAGCCGATTGGTGACGACCTCGAGCCGGAAGTGGAGGAAGTGCCAGAGGATCGCTTTGAGATCGAGCCGCTCGGGACGACCGACTTCCGCGTTCTCGGTCGGAATCAGGCACGTCAGGTTGACGATGACGTTGGTCTGGAGAGGCGTGTTCTTGAACAGATACGCCATCACCATCTTCGGATCGGCGTCCTTCTTCAACTCCAGCGCAATCCGCACATCGTCGGTGGAGACGTCCTTGACGTCGAGGAGCGGCGGCAGCTTTCGCGAGAGCACGACCTCGGCGATCCGCTCGACGAGCGCGGCCTTGTTCACCGCGTAGGGAATGCTCGTGATGTAGATCGTCTGACTGCTGCGCGTGCCCGGACCTTCGTCCCACGTTGCGCGCAGACGGACGGTGCCCGACCCCGTCCTGTAGATCTCCTTCAGCTCGTCCGGCGAGTTGAGAACCTGCCCGCCCGTCGGAAAGTCCGGCCCCTTGACGTAGCGACACAACTGAACACTGCTCAGGTCCGGGTTGTCGAGCAGCCTGACGAGCGCCGTGCAGACCTCGGTGAGGTTGTGCGGCGGCACGTTGGTGGCCATGCCGACGGCGATGCCGGTCGTGCCGTTGATCAGGAGGTTCGGAATGCGCGCGGGGAGGACGACCGGCTCGGTCTTGGTGCCGTCGTAGTTCGGCCGAAACGGGACGGTGCTCTGTTCGATCTCGGTGAGCATCTCGTCCGAGATGCGCGCGAGCCGGCACTCCGTGTAGCGCATCGCGGCGGCGCTGTCGCCGTCGAGCGAGCCGAAGTTGCCGGAGCCATCGACGAGCGGATAGCGCAGCGAGAACGGCTGCGCCATGCGGACCAGCGTCTCGTACAACGCAGCATCGCCGTGCGGATGGTAGCTGCCCATCACGTCGCCGACGACCTTCGCGCACTTGCGATGCTTCGTGTCGGCGGTCAGGTTCTGCTGCCACATCGTGTAGAGGATGCGGCGCTGGACCGGCTTCAACCCGTCGCGAACATCCGGCAGCGCACGCGAGGTGATGACCGAGAGCGCGTAGTTGAGGTACCGGCTTTGCGCAGCCTCGTGGAGCGCGACGCCCTCTGCACCACCCGGCGGTGGCGGCGGAGCGGCAGTCTGGTCGTCAGCGAGGTCGAACAGCGATGGCGATGATTTACGCGATCTCTTCAAGGCTCCCGGCTCTACGCTTGTGGCTTTCGGCTCCAACGTTTCAGCCGTAATAGTACGGTACCTTGATCGCCATGTTCACTCGCAAGACGGTTTCCTTCTTACGCTCGTTGAAGCGCAACAACACTCGCGAGTGGTTCCGGGCGCACAAAGAGGACTACGAGCGGCACGTGCGCGGACCGATGATCGAGGTGATCGCGCGCCTGGCGGACGACATGCCGTCGTTCGCGCCGGAGCTCATCGCCGATCCGAAGGTCTCGCTTTTTCGACCCTATCGCGACACCAGGTTCAGCAGCGACAAGTCGCCGATCAAGACAGCGGTCGGCGCGCGCTTTCCGTCGAGACAGTTCGCGCGTGGTGAGGGTGCCGGCCTCTATTTCGAGGTCGCGCCGGGATGGGTCTGGATCGGCGGCGGCATGTACATGCCTTCGTCCGCCGATCTCCACGCCATTCGCGAAGAGATCACCTCGTCGCACCCGCGGCTGCATCGGCTGGTGACGTCGCCGTCATTCAAACGAGCGTGCGGCGAGATGACCGGTGACCGCCTGACACGCGTGCCTCGGGGCTACGTGAAGGATCATCCGGCAGCGCACTACCTGCAGTTCAAGCAGTTTCTCGGCGCCAGCGAATACGAGGCGTCGTTTGCGACGAGCCCGGCCTTCTATCGAGAGTTGCTGAAAGTCTTCAAGGCCGTGACGCCGCTCGTGACGTTCCTCAACCAGGCCCTGCTCGAGCGACTTACGCAGGCACCGATCCTCGTTGACGAACTGTCGCCGCGAGATCGGCGGCGAAGCGCGTCGCTTCCGCCGGCCGCAGCGCCGATGTGGTGACGCTGATCGCCGGCGGGCTCTGGACACGAAATCGCTCGCCGGCCGCGACGGCCCATCCACGCTCGGCGAGTGCCTGGACCGTGGCCGTTTCTTCTCGAACGGGAATCCACACATTGAAACCTGATCGCCCGTGCGCCCGGATTTCATGCGCCGCCAGCGCCTGAATCAAGGCCGAATGCGCCGTTCGGCGTAGACCTCGGCCGCTCGGGCGAACGAGTCGGCCATTCGACGGGTCCGACCAGAGCGCCAGCGCCAGGTTCTGCAGCAGGTGACTCACCCATCGCACGTTGACGGCTTGCCGCCGTTGCAACGCGCCCAATCGTGATCGCATCGCCCGTCGTCACGGCGACGCGGAGATCCGGGCCGAGCCACTTCGACGTGGACCTCACGACTGCCCACCGCTCCCGCCCGGCCGTGAGCGTCACCAGCGGAGCACCTGCAGACGGCCGCGGCAGTCGTCGATCTCGATCAGCAACGCGCGAGGACGCTGACGAAGGATGCGACGGAGATCGGAGGCGCGCTGCTCGGTGATCGCCGCGCCGGTTGGATTCTGCGCCCGCGATGAGATCACCGACAGCGGGCACTCGCGGTCCCAGCGCGCGCTCGAGCGCTTCCGGCCGCGGTCCCTCATCGTCGATCGCGAACGGCGCCGGAACGAGGCCGAGCGACGCGAGCAGATCGAGCAGCGCGGGAAACGTCGGGTCCTCGATCGGCAACGTGGTCGCCGGCGCGCGCGTGTTCGCGCAGCAGACGCTCGATCGCATCGAGGCTTCCGCTGGTGACGGCGACGGGGCCTTCGGCAATTCCGTCGGCGGCGAACTCGCCTGCCGCGAACGCGACGAGCGCCGACGAGTCCAGCGGTCGGCCGTAGAGGCTGCGTCGTCGGGGTCGATGCTGCGAAGCGCCGGGCCGAGTAGCGGAAGAAGCGCCGGGTCAGGATTGCCGGTCGCGAGATCGACGTGAGCGCCATTGACCGCGCCGGCCGATCGTCGCGGGCAGCACGGTCCGCTGATCCGTGCGCCGAAGCGCCGTGCCACGTCGGCCGCTGCCGCTTCGCCAGACCGCGATCTCGCAGCAGGCGATACGCCGACGCGACGGTGACCGGGACTGACGCTGAGCGTCCTGGCCAGGTCGCGAATCGCCGGCAGACGATGCGCCGGCTGCGAGTTTTCCTGACTGAAGGGCGGCTTCGATCGATGCGGCGATGGTCGGCGGCGCTATCGCCGCGGATAACATTTCGTAGACATTACTAATATATATTTGTACTGTAACATATTAGCGCCGTGGGCCTGCCTCATCGGGCCCGTTGCGAGCGTGCGACCATTCGACGCCGGCTGGGCCACAATCTAGGCGTGCACGGTGATCCTGCAGAGGCGTATCGCACCCGCCTGGCGGCTCGCCGGGCCACCCACGAACGGCTGACGCAGATCGATCGCCAGTTCAGCTACGCCCGGCTGGGGGTGTTTGGGCTGGCCACCTTGATCGCGGTAGCGGCGTGGCAACAGGTCCTGAGCAGCTGGCTGCTGCTCCTCCCCGTCGCGGTGTTCGTCGTCCTCGCGCGCAGGCACGAAGGGGTCATTCGTCAGCGCGACGAGGCCGCACGCGCGGTCGCGTTCTACGAGCGAGGTCTCGCTCGTATCGAAGATCGCTGGCCAGGCACCGGCGAACCTGGCGATCGCTTTCGCGATGACGACCATCTCTACGCGAACGACCTCGATCTCTTCGGCCACGGTTCGCTCTTCGAGCTCCTCTCCATCGCACGCACGCGGGCAGGAGAGGCCAGACTTGCCCACTGGCTCACGTCACCGGCTGCACCCGCGGACATTGCCGCCAGGCAGGGAGCCGTCGCGGAGTTCGCTCCGCTGCTCGATCTGCGTGAGCAGCTGTCGATCGCCGGAAGCGACGTTGCCGCCGGTGTGCACGAGAACGATCTGATTGAGTGGGCCGAGGCGCCGACGATCCTTCGGCCGATCCCGTCGCGCTGGATCGCCGTCGCGCTGACCGCGTCGGTCATCGTGACCGGCGTCATGTGGCTCGCAGGTGGCAGCGAAGGTCCACTGCAAATCGCACTCGCGATTCAGGTCGGGTTCGTGTGGCCGCAACAGCGTCGCGTCGAGCGTGCGCTCCATCGCGCGGCGGCGGCGGCCCGGGATCTGGACATCCTCGGCCACCTGCTCGAGAAGCTCGAACACCAGCAGTTCTCGACCGCGCGTCTTCAATCGCTGCGCACGGCCATCGAGACGGGCGACGGGCGCGCCTCGTCCTCCATTCGCTCCCTGCATCAGCTCGTGGAGCTGCACGACTGGCAGCACAACCTGATCTTCATGATCCTGTCGCTCCCATTCCTCTGGGGAACACATCTGGCGTTCGCGATCGAGGCGTGGCGCGCGAGACATGGTCGCCACATCCGAGGCTGGCTCGAGGCGGTCGCGGAGGTCGAGGCGCTGTCATCGCTGTCTGCCTTCAAGTTCGAGCATCCGCGCGATCCATTCCCTGAGATCGTCACCAACGCGGCGACCGCGCTCTTCGACGGGCGCGAGCTTGGCCACCCCCTTCTGCCGGACGCTCGATGCGTGCGCAACGACATCGAGATGAGCGAGAGCCATCGTCTGTTGGTCATCAGTGGCTCCAACATGTCCGGAAAGAGCACGCTGCTCCGCACCGTCGGCATCAATGCGGCGCTCGCGCAGGCTGGCGCGCCCGTGCGAGCCGCATCGCTTCGAATGTCGCCCCTCCAGATCGGGGCAACGCTGCGCATCCAGGACTCGCTGCAGGAGGGACGCTCACGCTTCTACGCGGAGATCACGCGCGTCCGCAAGCTGGCCGACGTATCTCGCGGCCCAGTGCCGTTGCTCTTTCTGCTCGACGAGCTCTTTCACGGCACGAACTCGCACGATCGGCTGGTCGGCGCCTCAGGCGTCCTCCGCAGTCTGTTGAGTCGCGGGGCCATCGGCGCTGTCACGACGCACGATCTGGCGCTCACGTCGATCGCCCGGGCACTGGCGCCTGTGGCGGTCAACGTGCACTTCGAGGACTGGTTCGAGGGCGGCGAGATCCACTTCGACTACCGCATGAAATCCGGCCCGGTCGCGCGCAGCAACGCCATCGCCCTGATGCGCGCTGTCGGACTCGACGTGCCAGGAGAGACGGAGGCATAACCCGATGGAAGAAGGCGAAGCGGCCGTCACCTATCACAGCTACCTTCAGCTCGACACGCTTCTGTCACTGCAGATGCCGCGTTCGCAGGGACCCGAACACGACGAGATGCTCTTCATCGTGATTCATCAGGTCTACGAGTTGTGGTTCAAGGAACTGCTGCACGAACTGGATCATGTTGCGGCGCTCTTCAAGGGAGATCAGCCGCACCGCGCACAGCACACGCTCAAGCGAATCCTCACCATCCTCAAGGTCATGGTGGCGCAGCTCGACATCCTCGAGACGATGACGCCGCTCGAGTTCCTGTCGTTTCGTGCGCGGCTGGAAGCCGCGAGCGGATTTCAGTCCAATCAGTTCCGGCAGGTCGAGTTTCTGCTGGGAGCGAAAAGCGGAGGAGCGCTCTCGCGTTTTCCCGAGGGAAGCCAGGGCCGCATCGCGCTCGAGCGCCGATTCCTGGCGCCGACGATCTGGGATGCGTTCCTTCACTACCTGGCGCGTGAAAAGTATCCGGTGCCGACGGGCCACCTGACTCGCGACTACTCGAGGCTCATCGAGCCGACGGCGGAGATTCAGCAGATCCTGCTCGACGTGTACCGGAATGACGTCAAGAGCGCGGAGATTTGCGAGCGCCTGGTCGACCTGGATGAAGGAATCGCTGAGTGGCGATACCGTCACGTCAGGATGGTCGAGCGGACGATTGGCAGCAAGCCGGGGACAGGCGGCTCACGCGGAGCCGCCTATCTGCAGTCGACGATCGGAAGAAATCTGTTTCCCGATCTGTGGGAGATCCGCTCGCGGTTGTGACCGAGTGCTACCCAGCCACCCAGCTACCTATTGCTTGCCGAGATGCTTAACCAGGTAATCGGCGAGGATGTCGACCTGCTTTTCGTCCACCGGCGCGCCGTACTCCACCATTGTGACGACGATGTCCCGCCACTGTTTGCGATCGTAGTAGCCGCGGAACTTGGTGACCTCACTGAGGTCGTGACACGCCGTGCACGACGCGACGAGGATCTTCTTTCCTTCACCGTCCGGTAAGTCCTCCTCCGGCCCTGCCGCTCGCGTGGCTGATGGAACCGAGAGGATCGCAATCGTCAACGCCGCCGCACCAACGCCGAATGCCCAGAGTCGAGAGCCCAGAGTCGGGAACCTAGCTCGTCCCACGCGCCACCCACGTGATGTTGCGCTTCGGAGACTTGCCGACCTTGATGCGCGTGATTTCTTTTCTCGCGGCCACATCGATTGAGACGACCGTGTCGGTGTTTTCGGTTGCGATATACAGGCGCGTGCTGTCTGGCGTGAACGTGACCCAGTCGGGCCGGCCACCAAGATCGACGGCGCCAGGCAGGAGCTTCAAATCCGGCAGCGAGTAGGTGTACACGCGGGCGTTTGGCCGGCTCGTCACCCACAGCGTCTTGCCATCCGGTGCGACGCCGAGACCGTGCGACGGCGATGCATTGAACGGCCCTTTGTCCACTTTCTCCGGCGGCACGTC
This sequence comes from uncultured Acidobacteriota bacterium, assembly GCA_963772955.1. Taxonomy (GTDB): domain Bacteria; phylum Acidobacteriota; class Vicinamibacteria; order Vicinamibacterales; family UBA2999; genus Gp6-AA40. The sequence continues at coordinate 238,466 of CAVYZF010000019.1, forward strand.
ATTCGGCAGCTCGATTCGAGCCACCTCTTTGCGCTGCGCAAAGTCGACAACGGCGAATCCATGGACGTCGGAGAGCTGCACGAAGATCCGCTTCGTCGATCCGTCAGCGTTTGTCTCGAACGCCATCGGGCGGACACCTTCCTGGAACAGCGTCCAGGCTGGCTCCTCCGTCTTCTGGTCGATCACGGTCATCAGCTTGCCGGCAATCGATCCCGCGACCACGTAGTTGCCGTCCGGCGTCACGTAGACGTTGTGAATGCCGCCCTTGGTCGGGATGCTCTTCACCTTTTCGAGCGTGGCCGTGTCGATGACGTCCACAGCGCCCGGTGACGAGACGATCCCGACATAAACCTTGCGGCCGTCGCGGCTGATCGAGATGTTGTTGGGACGACCACTCAAGGGAATCTTCTTCGTGAGCTGGAACGTCTTGCCGTCGACGACGTGCAGCGTCTGCTCGGCCTCGCTGCTGAAGTAGAGGCGACTGCCGTCGGGTGCTCCGGCTGCGCCGTGGTTGATCGGTACGCCTGTGACTTCACCGACGATCTGATTGGTCGCCGGGTCGATCAGGTGGATGTTGTCCCCTTGCGAGTTCGTTTGAATAATGCGGACCTGCGCCGCGACTGGTAAAGAGAGCGCCGATAGCAACGCGGTTAGGAACAGCCTGCGGCAGATGGCTGCGTTCATGATGCCTCCTGGGTGCTCGGGGAGAGTAACACGGGGCCCGGGACACGGGGCCCGGGGCCCGGGATCCGGGATCCGGGATCCGGGACTCGGGATTCGGGATTCGGAAATCAGGACAGTAGACTTGGGACCGGAGACCGAGGACTGATCGAGAACCCCCTCGCGCGCCACTACTCGCGATTTCGAGTCGGCGAGCGGATGCTGCTCACGGGCCACTCTCATCAGGCGTGGCCGGATGTCGGCTTCGACGCGCAGCAACGCGCATGGCTCGACGCCGCTGAGTTCGTCGATGACAAGTGGGCGCGGGCGGCCGAGCAGGCTGCGGCCGTGCGCGCCGGCTTCGCACGGCTCCTGGGCGACCGCGCGGAGAACATCGCACTCGGGCAGAACACGCACGAGCTCGTCACGCGATGGCTGTCAGCGCTCCCACTCCCCGAGCGTCCGCGCATCGTCACCACCGATGGCGAGTTCCACAGTATCCGGCGACAGGTCGATCGCCTCGCTGAAGCGGGGGTCACCGTCATCAACGTACCAGCGCGACCAGTCGAGACGTTGGCCGACCGGGTCATCGCATCGCTCGATTCGAAGACGCTGTGCGCGATGGTGTCGACCGTGCTGTTCGAGACGGCGGAGATTATTCCCGGCCTCGATGTCCTCGCATCTGCGTGCCGGCGTCAGGGTGTGCCTCTCCTCCTCGACGCCTATCACCAGTTGAACGTCGTGCCTTTCGATCTCCGTCGATCCGGCCTGGATGACGTATTCGTGACGGGAGGCGGATACAAGTACTGCCAACTCGGTGAGGGTAATTGCTTTCTTCGAGTGCCGCCTGAGAGCCGGCTCCGGCCGGTGCTCACCGGTTGGTTCGCCGAGTTCGATGCGCTCGAGGATTCAAGTCAGACGCACGTCGTCTACGGCAAGGGCGCCGCGGCGTTCGGCGGTGCGACCTACGACGTCACGTCACACTATCGGGCGGCGGCTGTGTTCGCGTTTCACGAGCAGCAGGGGCTGACCCCTGACAGGCTGCGATCGATGAGCCAGCATCAGGTCGCTCTGTTGAAGAGTGCGTTCGAAAGGCTTGACGTCTCTCCTTCACTCGCACGCATCGAGCCGATGTCGGACGAGCGGCGCGGCGGCTTCCTGGCGATTCGAGCCGCGTCGGCGAAAGACCTCGCGCGCCGCCTGCGCGAGCGAGGCGTTCACGTCGACGCGAGAGGCGACATCCTTCGCATGGGTCCCGCACCTTACTTGCGGGACGACCAGTTACGCGACGCCATCGCCGTGCTCAGGGAAGTCCTGCCTCGCTGATTTCGACACACCGAGGCACAGAGACACAGAGCCTTCTTTTCTCAGTCCTCACTGCCTCGGTGTGCCGTCATCGTTAGAGTCTTAGGATTTTTCCTGGATTCATGCGGTTGTCGGGATCGAGCGCGCGCTTGATCGCCTTCATCACCTCGACAGCCTCGCCGTGCTCCGCTTCGAGGTCGGCCATCTTGCCCATCCCGATGCCGTGTTCGCCAGTGCACGTGCCGCCCATCGCGATCGCCCGATGCACGAGACGCGTATTGAGCGCCTTCACCTCCGTGAACTCGGCGGGATCGTCGCGGTTGAAGACGAAGTTCAGATGGAAGTTACCGTCGCCGACGTGACCGACGAGTGGCGCGTACGCCTTCGACTCCTGCAGATCGCGCTTCGTCTCAGTGATGCAGTCCGCCAGCTTCGAGATCGGCACGCAGACATCAGTAACCCACGAGTGCCCGCCGGGACGCATCGCGCGCGACGCCGGTAGTGTGTTGTGCCGTGCACGCCACAACCTCGTTCGATCCTCGGTCGTCGTCGCCCACTCGAACCCGGCGCCGCCATGCTCGGCGGCGATCTCCTGCACCGACGTCGCGTGCTCGCTGACACCAGCCTGACTGGTGCCGTGAAACTCGAAGAGGAGCGTCGGCTTCACGGCGTGCGAGAGGTTCGAGTAGTGGTTGACGGCGTCCACCATGACCTCGTCGAGCAGCTCGATTCGCGCAACGGGGATCCCGAGCTGGATAGTCGTGATGACGGTCTGCACCGCGCCTTCGATGCGAGTCGAACGCACAGATCGCCGCCGACACCGCTTCGGGCAATCCGTAGACTCGCAGGGTGATCTCGGTGATCACGCCGAGCGTGCCTTCCGAGCCGATGAACAACCGGGTGAGGTCATAGCCCGCCGACGATTTGCGCGCCCGGCCTCCGGTTCGAATCACGCGACCATCCGCCAGCACCACGGTCAGTCCGCGCACCGTCTCTCTCATCGTGCCGTAGCGAACCGTCGTCGTGCCGGACGCGCCGGTCGCAGCCATGCCGCCGATGGTCGCGTCGGCGCCGGGATCGATCCAGAAGTAGACGCCTGTATTGGCGAGCGCCTTGTTCAGCGATCGGTGCGTGACACCGGCTTCAACGGTGACGTCGAGGTCCTCCACGTTCACGCTGAGCACGCGATTCATGCGGGAGAGGTCGATGGAGACGCCGCCCTCCAGTGCGTTGACGTGACCCTCGAGCGACGAGCCCGCACCAAACGGCACGATGGGAGCACCCACACGCGCGGCGACGCGAACGACGGCACTCACTTCGTCGGTCGAGAGTGGATAGACGACGACGTCGGGGAGGCCGGAGGGATGCCAGGACTCGCTGTGGCTGTGGTTCTCGAGTTCCGTCGCGTTGATCGTGCAACGGTCGCCAAGGAGAGACTGGAGTTCGGCAACGAGAGAATCGCGGCTGGTGGAACTCAGTCGGGAGGGCATGTCGGCCGGCTACTTCCTCCGCATCACGCTATCGATGCTCCAGATGCCCGCGCCTCTTGCGGACATATAGAGAAACGCAAAGGAGAACATCGCCGCTCGCTCACCCATGTTCAGGATCGGGAGCGGGTGTTGAGGGAAGTGCGCGATGAAATAGGCGGCCGCCATCTCGCCGCTGGCAAGAAACGCCGCGGGACGCACGAGGAAACCAGTCATGATGAGCAGGCCGCACACCGTTTCGATCACACCTGCGGCGCCGAGCATGCTCATGATCGGCATCGCCTGACCACCGAACCAGCCTGCGAGCTTCTGCATACCGAACATGAAGAATATGAGGCCGAACACGATGCGGAACAGCGCATAGGTCATCGGAGCGTAGCGTTCTGGAATCATGATCCTCCTCGAAGGTGGTCCCGGATTCTACCCGGCTTCCGGCGACCGCCGGAAGTCGTCCTGCGACAGACGCCGCACGAGCAACGGCAATCACGCCGTAGCTTGCCACAACCAGCACAAGGCCGAGTCGCACGCTCGTGTACTGCGCCACGAGACCGATGCGATGCTGGCAGCACCATGCCGCCGATTTGCGCGAGCGTGAGCAGCCCCCCAAAGAGCGCACCAGGGTTGCCCTGGATGCGCTCACCGGCAAGTGCCAACGACGTGGGCATCACGAGCGCCATGCACATACCTACGACGAACGGACCGCACATGACTACAACCGATGAAGGGGACACGACCAGAACAAGCAGCGCGAGCGCGCTCAAGACTGCGCTTCGTTCGACGGCGATCTCCTTCGCGCGGTCGACGCGACTCGAAAACAACGCCCGCGACAGAATCAGCCCCAACCAGTGCGACGACAGCACCCACGTGGCGACCGATGAGCTCATCCCGGACGCAATCACGAAGCTCGATGTCCATCCGGCCATCGACGCTTCGTTCCCGCCACCGAGCATGATGAGCAGCAGGAAGATCGCGAACGCCGGCTGGCGGCCGAACTGACGCAGAACTGTGATGGGGTCAGACCCCTTCACACTCGTGCGCGGTGGCAGCGCAATCGGCACGACTCCCGACAGCGCGACGAGCGCCGAGAGCACGCCGCCACCAACGACGACCGCTCGCCACGAGACCAGATGCGATGCGAGCACGGTCGCCGTCGGCATCGCGATTCCGCCAAGCCCGACCATGATGGCGATGCCGTTCATGCGACGGCCGCGCTCGTCGGCGAAGAGCTCGGAGGACAGCGCATTCGACGCGGTGTTGATGCTCGCCGACGCCAGGCCCAGCGCAAACAGGGCGGACGCCGCGAGCACGGCGTTCGATGCCGTCGCGAACAACGGCAGGCACAGCTGCAACGAGGGCCGCCGAAACAACTAGCGACACGCGCTGGCCCAACGCATCGACCACGAGACCGGAAAGCAGGCTGCCGAACAGCAGCCCGGTGAAGAGCGTGGAGATGAGCAGACCGCGATCCGCCAGCGTGAGCCCGAACTGCTGAACGGTTTCCGGCAGACCGAGCACAGTGCCAGGCAGCCCGAGAATCATCCCGAACACGAACATGCCGGCGCATGCGACGGCGTAGAGACGCTCGCGGGGTGATGTCACTGCGAAGGCGGCGTAGCCGTCTTGCGAGCGGGGTTGAAGAACGGCGTGCGGACAACGGTCGCACCGACGAAGTGACGCGAGCCCTCGACCGTGATCTCGAACTGCAGGCGCGTACCCTCCGCGTGACGTGGGTTGTTGATGCAGGCGATTGCAATGAGGCGCTTCAACGTCGGCGACCACGTCGTCGTCGTGGCGCGCCCGACCTGACGGTCGCCATACAGGACCGGCACCGGCGTCCGCGACGCAGCCGCCGGCGCAACGGGAGGCAGCCCGATCCGTTCGTAGATCGCTTCGACATCCGACCAGTCGATCTCCAGGCCAACGATCTGCCGACGGGGCGCGCGTGACGCCTCAGGCAGCGCCGATCGACCAACGAACGCGTCCTTCTCGAGATCCACGAGTCGGCCAAGACCGAGCTCGAACGGCGTATACCTCTGAGCGGCGATCATCGCCTTCTTGCTGCCGACAAAGTCCACGTCGATCAGCAGCAGCCCGGCCTCGACGCGCGCGACGTCAAGCGCGAGCATCCCGGCCGGCAGCACGTCGAATGCCCGTCCGGCATCGACAATCGCATCCCAGACGGCAAGCGCCTGCGCCGCTGGTATCCAGATCTCGTAGCCGAGATCCCCGGTGTATCCGGTACGAGACACATCGACGGCGATGCCGCCGATACGACCACTCGCAACGCGGAAGTACTTCAATCGATCGATATCAATGTCCGAGCAGCGCCGCAGCACCTGCGCTGACAGCGGTCCCTGCAGTGCCAGCGCCGCGAGACTCTCTGACACGTCGTCAATGGTGACGTCGAGCCCCTGCGCATTCTGCGTGAACCATCTGAGGTTGGGCTCGGCAGCCGTCCAACGGAAACGCTGCTCCGCGAGGCGCGACACCGTACCGTCGTCGATGACGTGACCGTGCTCGTCGCACCAGGGTGTGTAGAAGACCTGGCCAACCGACATCCGGCTCACGTCGCGTGTAATGACGCGATTGACCAGCGTGCTCGCGTCGGGTCCGCCGACGATGTACTTGAACAGCGGAGAGACGTCGATCAGCGCCGCCGCATTTCGTATCGCGTTGTACTCGTGCTCGTGGTGAGCCTCGTACGCGCTGACCGTGTAGTACCCCGACCAGTCGCGGTAGTTGAGCGACTCGCACAACGGAAACGTGCGCGCATGAAAGGGTGTCCCGACGGGCACTCGCGGATTATTTCACGACGGTGAGGCGCAGGCGGAGGGCGCGCCTCTACACGCTCGGCAGACCGAGCAGCTGCGGACCGTCAGCGGCGCGAAAGGCCTCGAGCGCCTCGCGATGCCGCTCTTCCGCCCGCCGGACGATGTGACGGAAGTCAGAGGTCGTACGGAGCGCGTCGAGGTTGGGGTAGCTGATGAACGCCGACACGGGATAGAACCCGGCCTCGACGGTTCGTTCGAGCATTTCGAGCGCACCGTCGCGGTCGCCAGCCATGGCCAGCGCTCCCGCCCAGTGAAAGAAGCCTTCGGGATCGGTGAAGTTCGAAACCACCAGCGTTCTGATGTGGTCGATGACGTCTTCCCACCTCGACTCGAACGCCGCGATCATGATGTTGAGCGCAGTTCGCAACTGCGGATGGAGGTCGCGTTTCGCGAAGGGGCGAATCATCTCGAGCGCCTCGTCGATGCGGCCCATCTGATACAGCGCGGACGGCCTGGCAATCGATGGCTCGCTCCGATCCACGGCCAGGGCACGTTCCCACTGACCGAGCAGCAGGAACGTCTGCGCCACGCTCGTCACCACGGCGGGATCGAGCCGCATCGCCCGTTCGTACGCGGCCGCCGAGGCATCGAGCAAGCCGCAGTAACGGCAGGCGTGGACCAGCCCCGCGAAGAGCTCGGGCTCAGAGGGAGCGTGGCGTACACGATTGAGCAGCCGCACCATGGCCTGGCGTGCGTGACCAGCCTCGACCTCGACGTAGGCGTAGAACTGATGCGCGACTGAGAGGTCGCCGTTGATTGCGAGCGCACGCTCGATCGCCTGCTTTCCCAGCGCCGCGTTCGCCTCCGCGCTGGCCGGGTCACCGAACTTCCCGATCAATCTGTAGCAGCGCCCGAGCCGCGCCCACGCCGGCGCGAACTGCGGATCGCGATCGACCGACCGACGATACAGCTTCAGGGCCTCCGACCACTTCGAGAGATCGAGCTGCATCTGATTCGCGCGCAAGTACAACTCGTAGGCCTCGCCATCGGCAGGCGTGTCCTTGTTGATGCGATCCTGCTCCCGGCTGGTCAACGACAGCGCGAGCGAGTCCACGATCTGCTTGGCGAGCGCGTCCTGCAGCTGGAAGATTTCGTCGGCCGGTGATTGCGATGTGATCGCGCGCATCAACGTGCCCGATGGCACCTGAACGAGCTGCGCGGTGACGCGCACCTGTCCGCCGCTGCTCAACATCGATCCCAGCAAGACAACATCGACATCGAGCGCAGCGGCAAGAGCGGCGAGGTCTGGCGTATTGTTCGAAAACCTCGCTGCAGCCGCCGTCGATCGAATCACCACCGAGGGCAGCCCCGAGAGCGCGGAACTGACAGCGTCAGCGAGGCTGAACGCGAGGAAATCGATGGCCGGATCCGGACGCAAGACCCGAAACGGCATCACGACGAGCCTGGTGATGGGCCGAACCGGCGCGATGCTCGCCGAGTCGATCGCCAGCAGCGCCGCACGCAGATCCTGCCCGAACGCCGCCGCACTCTGGTAGCGATCCTCAGGCTTCTTCCGCAGCGCTCGATGAATGACGCGATCGAGCGCGACGATCCCGGAAGAGCCGCCGAGCGCCGCAGGTTCCTCGCTGGTGATCGCGCGAGCGACCGCGAACACCGAGCCGCCGTTGAAGGCAGGCCTGCCCGCGAGCATCTCGTAAAGCACCGACCCGAGCACGAACAGATCGCTGCGGGCATCCACGGCGCCACCCTCGATCTGCTCGGGCGCCATGTACCTTGGAGTCCCCATCACCATACCGGGTATCGTCAGGTCGCCGCCCGTGACGTCGAGCGCACCGACGAATGGACGCGCCAGCCCGAAGTCGAGCAGCTTGACGCCATGCTGGGCGAGGAAGATGTTCGATGGTTTCAGATCGCGATGGACGATGCTCTTTTGATGAAGCGCGCCAAGAGCGGACAGTACTGCGAGCGCGACCTGCCCTGCCTCGTTCGGCCGCAGCGGTCCGCGGGTGAGCCGGCTGCTCAACGCCTCCCCATCGAGCAACTCCATCGTCAGGAAGAGCTCGTCGCCTTCCGAATCGATCTCGTAGAGTTGACAGATGTTGGGATGGCTGACGCTGGCGGCCGTCCGCGCTTCACGCCAGAGGCGCTCGCGCTCCTGCCCGTCTCCGCTGTCAGGGCGCAGACGTTTGATGGCAACCGGACGGTCGAGGCGTTCGTCGTGCGCGGCGAAGACGACGCCCATGCCTCCTTCGCCAAGCTTGCGCACGATGCGATAGCGGCTGGATTTCACGTCTCACGAACATATCGTGGACGAAGGCACGTCGCAATGACAGTCGTGTCAGGCGCGGCCAGAGAACTCGCGCGTCTCGGTGTGGACCTTCACCTTCTCGCCTTCCTTGATGAAGAGCGGCACACGAATCTGCAGGCCCGTCTCGAGCGTCGCCGCCTTGGTCACACCGCCCGACGCGGTGTCCCCGCGCACGCCCGGCTCGGTGTGTGCCACCGTCAGCTCCACGTGGGGCGGGAACTGGATGGCGATTGGGTTGCCGTTGTACTTGAGGATCTGTACGAGCAGGTTGTCGACGAGCAGCTCGCGATCGTCGCCCGTCGTGTCGGTGCTCAGCGTGAGCGTCTCGAAGCTCTCCTGATCCATGAAGTGGAAGCCGTCGCCATCGGAGTAGAGGAACGTTGCCGAGACCTGCACGAGATCCGGCTCGGCGAACTTCTCGCCGGCCTTGAAGGTCTTGTCGAACACTGAACGCGTCAGCAGGTTCCGCATCTTCAGGCGGACCAGCGTCTGGCCGCCGCGCGCCGTCGGGCGCGAGACTTCGAAGTCGATGCAGACGTAGGGCGCGTTCTCGAACTCGAAGAAGGTCTTCCGCTTGATCTCGATGGCTTCTAGAAGAGTGGGCACGTCAAGAGTGTATCGGAGCCGGCAGCATTCGGGTGCGTTTCGCCTGCGGACCACCGCGCTCGCCACGCCAGCTGCGCTACCAGAATCGCTGAAGACAACGTCGCCAGTGCATGCTTGACGGTGTGTCCGCGGATCAGGCTGAGCTGCGCCTGGATCATGTGGACGACACTACGATGCGCGCGCCAGCTCGGACGCCAGCTGCCCGACGTTGACGTAGTCCACTTTGCCCGTGCCGAGTAGCGGCACCGACTTCACTTTCGCGATCGAACGCGGGACATAGATCTCCGGCAGACCCGCCTCGCGCGCCGCGGCAACGAGCGCCGCACGGCTCGGATCGCCATGATCGGTGACGAGCACGAGCTGCTCGCCGCGCCTCATGTCCGGAAGCGCTACAACGGCATGCGTCGACTGCGGCCAGACTTTGGTAACCAGATCCTCAACGACGCCGAGCGGCACCATCTCGCCGGCAACTTTCGCGAATCGCTTCGCTCGTCCCTTGATGCTCACGAATCCGTCAGCATCCACATCGACGATATCGCCAGTGTCATACCAGCCATCGGGCGGCGGCTGCAGCACGCCCGGATTCTCAACGCGTAGATATCCGAGCATGACGTTCGGACCACGCACGAACAGTCGTCCGCCCGCGGCGATACCCTCGACGCGCTCGAGCCGATGTTCGATTCCAGGCAGAAGACGTCCCACCGTTCCGGCCCTGAAGTGCATCGCTGTGTTTACTGCGAGCGCGGGCGCCGTCTCCGTCGTTCCGTAGCCTTCGAGAATGCGGATACCGAACTTCTCGAACCACGCGCGCCGTGTCTCCGGCTTCACGCGTTCGGCGCCGGCAAAGACGTAGCGGACCGTGTAAAAGTCGTACGGGTCGGCGACGCGCGCGTAGCCGGCGAGGAACGTGTCCGTGCCGAACAGGATCGTCGCATCAATGCCGTACGCCAGCTCCGGAACCGTGCGGTAGTGAAGCGGCGACGGATAGAGAAACGTGCGCACACCCGCCAGGAGCGGGAGCAACAGACCACCCGTCAGGCCAAAGCTGTGGAACACCGGCAGGGCGTTCAGCACGACATCCTTCGGGCTGACGTCGACGACGACGGCAAGCTGGTGACGATTCGCAAGCAGGTTCTTGTGGCTCAGCACGACGCCTTTGGGCGTGCCTTCGGATCCCGACGTGAAGAGCACGACAGCCGGCTCGCTCGCTCGCTCGGATCGACGCTGGGGTTTGCTCAGGAGCGACCGACACAGCGCGGCGAGGCGCGCAACCATGCCGATCTGACCCCGAACATCCTCGAGATACACGATCGTCACCTGCGACGCGAGTGCGGTCACGAGGGGCTCGAGCTTGGCCTTCTCGACAAAGCGGCGCGACGTCAGAACGAGCGAGATCTGCGCCGCGCGGCATGCGCCCAGAGCAGAAGCCGGGCCGGTCGAGAAGTTGAGCATTGCGGGCACGCGTGCCATTGCCTGCAGCGCGAAGAAGGTCACGACCGCTCCGCGCGAGGTCGGCAGCAGCACGCCGACGCGTTCGAGCCGCTCCGTACGCTTCGCGATGACGTGACCGAGCGCGTAGCTCGCGGTCACCAGGCCGCGATAGCTCATTGGCTTGTAGTCGATGTCGTCGATGATGACGTGCCCGCCACCATGCACTTCACGAGCGGCGAGCAGCGCGTCGAATAGCGTCGTCTCAATGGGCGCGGCTGCAAATGCCGACGTCACCATCTCATCCGCGAGCGCACGTCGTAGAGCGACGCGACGCTGTCTCCCGGTCAGTCCCTCCGGCGCCGAGAGGCGACGCGGCGGAAGGATGCGGAGGCAGATCCTGGGGAACAGACGCCGGCGGACCTTGTTCGCCAGCCGTGAGAACGGCGTGTACTCCGCACCCTCGATGCGGACCATCACCAGCGCGGCACGAGTGCGTTCGGCGATCACGGCCGGCCCCTCGTAGACCTTCATGAGCGAGCCGGTCGTGGTGATCCGTCCCTCGGGGAAGATGATGCAGGACGAGCCGCCTTCGACGGCGCGAATCATCGTGCGGATCGACAGCGGATTGGTTGGATCGACCGGCGCCGCGTGCACGAGCGAGAGGAACGGCTGCGCCCACCACTTGGCGAACATCTGCGTGTCGACCGCGAAGATCGGATCGCCGGGCAGGAACGCGCCGAGCAGAAGACCGTCGAGGAAGGACGCGTGATTGGCCACGATCACCGCATGCGGTAACGCTTCGCGCGCGTGCTCGATGCCTTCAACCCGCACGCGATACAGCAGCCGCAGGACGAGGCGCATCATCTGCTTGGTGAGTTGCCGTCGCAGAACCCATGCACTCAGCGCTGAAACAGGAAGCGTCGCGAGTCCACAGATCGCGAACAGCTCTCCGATCGTCACACCGCGGGCGAGGACGACTGCCGAGACAACAGCGGCAATCGTCATCGCGACGGCGTTGATGATGTTGTTGGCCGCAATCACGCGCGCGCGATGCAGGGGGTCGCTCTCATGCTGCAGCACCGCGTAGAGCGGCACGCAGAAGAGACCGCCGGCGACGGCCAGGCCAAGGAGATCGACAAGGATGCGCCAGGCTCCCGGCTGCGCGACAAATGCGGAGACAGAGGCGAGCTGCGCGGTCGCGGTTCGACCGGCGCTCGAGAAGTGGAGGTCGATCGCGCAGAGCGCCATCGCCGCCGACGCGAGCGGCACGTGGCGTGCGCTCACCTCACCATGGAGCAGTCGCTCTGCGAGGAGTGAACCGAGCCCCACGCCCACGGCAAAGAGCGCGAGCATCAACGTCACGACGTGCTCGTCGGCAAACAGCAGGTCCTTTGCGAGTGACGGCAGACCGGAGATGACGGTCGCGCCGAAGAGCCAGAACCAGGACACGGCGAGGATCGGAATGAAGAGCCTCGGCCTGGCCGTCACGTGCTGGACAACTGCAATCGAGTCCCGCAGCAGATGCGGCCTCGTCGTCGGCCGCTCCGCCGCAGGAGGTGCGGGCAGGATCTGCCCGGCGGCGAACCAGCCGACGATCGCGCTCGCGACTCCGCAGGCGCCGACGATCAGCGCGCCGTTGGCGAGCAGTACGACGCTGCCGCCGAGAATGGTGCCGCAGAGAATCGCGAGGAACGTGCCGGCCTCGATCAGCGCATTGCCGGCGACCAGTTCCTCGGCGAGCAGATGCTGCGGCAGCAGGGCGTACTTGATGGGACCGAAAACCGTCGAGTGCACACCGAGGGCGAAGAGGGTCGCCAGCAGGACGAAGACGTTCTGCTGCCACAGCCCCCACGCGCCGAGCGCCATGATGGCGATCTCCGCCACTTTGACCCACTTCGCGATCACCGCCTTGTCTACCTGATCGGCGAGCGTGCCCGAGGCGCCGGAGAACAGGAAGAACGGCGCGATGAAGAGTCCGCCGGCGATCATGACGAGCGACGCGGCGTCGAGTCCGCTCTGCTCGGCGAGTCGATACGTCACGACGATGGCGAGCGCACTCTTGAGAAGGTTGTCATTGAATGCGCCGAGGAACTGCGCGATGAAAAGCGGCGCAAACCGGCGAACCGTCAAGAGCTGAGTCAGTCGCGAAGTCATCGCCATCTCCTGTCAGACAGTCGTGACCGCGGCCCATGCCGCGGCAATCAACCTTTCACTCATCGAGCCCATGTCCGAGGGGAGCCGGCCATATGCAGCGAACTGCACCGGCTGGAGCACGACGCCGAAGACGAGAGCCGTTGCCAGGTCCGCGGACTGATTCGGTATCTCGCCCGACGCGATCGCACTGTTCATCACTGTACGAACGGCGCTGACGGGCGTCGGAGTATCCGGACCGAGCTTCGCCAGTTGTCCGTGCTGGACGAAGAGCAGGAATCGAAAGAGCTCCGGGTTGTCGTCGTGCGCGCGACAGAAGCCACGAATCATCGCCGCGAGCTTTCCGCGTGCAGTCGACTCCCCTTCGGCCAGCGACCAGAGGCTGCCTGCGAACTCGACGTAGTGCCGTTCGAAGAGATGCCAGACCAGGTCCTCTTTACTGATGAAGTGCCGGTAGAGAGCACCCTCCGAGATATCGACCGCACGGGCGATGTCCCGGATAGTCGTTTCCGCGACGCCCTTCTCCACGAAGAGATGGATGGCGGCGGCTTCGATGCGCTGGCGGGTGTCGGCGAATCGGTGTCTCGGCATAGTGAGTAAACGATTACTCACATAATAGGGCGAGCTCGACCGGCTGTCAAGACTCCTCGTTAAACAACTCATTCGTCTGAAGTTAGACAGCTTGCCAACATTTGCCCTAGGATGGCCGCGGATGACTTACGACGCCATCATCATCGGCGGCGGGCACAACGGCCTGACAACCGCAGCCTACCTGGCCCGCGCCGGGCGCAAAGTCCTCGTCCTCGAACGCCGCCACATCCTCGGCGGAGCGGCGGTGACCGAAGAGGTCTTCAAAGGGTTTCACTTCTCCGTCTGCTCGTACGTCGTCTCGCTGCTTCGCCCCGAGATCATTCGCGAGCTCGATCTGCCCACGCATGGCCTCGAGATCCTCCCGCTCGACGGCACGTTCACGCCGATGCCGAACGGTGACTACCTGTGGCGCGTAAACGACCACGCGAAGACGCGCCGTGAGATCGCTCGGCACTCGCGCCTCGATGCCGAGGCCTACGACGAGTACGGGAAGGCCATGATCGAGATGGGTCGCTTCGTTCGACCGATCCTCGGCATGCTGCCTCCGGATCCGACGTCGCTCGATCCGAGAGGACTCAAGCAGCTCCTTTTCCTGCTTCAGCGCTTTCGTCGTCTTCCTCGCGGCGATCAGTACAACCAGGTCCAGCTCATGACGATGAGCGCGGTCGACTTTCTCGATCAGTGGTTCGAGACCGACGTGCTCAAGGCAACGATGTCCGCGTCGGGAATCATCGGAACGTTTCTCGGAGTGCGCTCGCCAGGCACGGCGTACGTGCTGCTCCACCACTACATGGGCGAGATCGATGGCGCGTTCCGCTCGTGGGGACTGGCGCGCGGCGGGACCGGAGCCATCTCCGACGCCATCGCGAGCGCGGCGCGCGCGGCGGGAGTCGAGATTCGCTCGCAGGCCGAAGTCGCTCGCATCCTGATCAAGGGCAACCAGGCGCAAGGTGTCGTGATGAAGAACGGCGACGAGATTCACGCACGCGTGGTTGCGTCGAGCGTGGACCCTCGCCTGACGTTCCTCCGATTCATCGAGCGGGGCCAACTACCGGACGAGTTCGTCGAAGACGTCCAGCACTATCGCTTCCGGGGCTCGTCGGCCAAGGTCAATCTCGCGCTCGATGCGCTGCCGGACTTCACGTGCCTGCCCGGGCCAGGAACACACCTTCGTGGCGCCATCTCAATCTCACCAGGCGTCGACTATATGGAACGCGCCTACGACGATGCGAAGTATGGACAGTTCTCTCGTCGTCCCTACATGGACATCGTCATTCCGTCGCTGACCGATCCGCGGGTCGCGCCGCCCGGCAAGCACGTGATGTCGTGCTTCGTCCAGTACGCGCCGTACCACTTGAAAGAAGGGACGTGGGACGATCAGCGCGAGGCGTTTGGCGACACCGTCATCAACACGCTGGCCGAGTACGCGCCGAATATTCGCGACATCGTGCGACACCGGCAGGTCGTGACGCCGCTCGATCTCGAACGCGACTGGGGATTGTCAGAAGGCAACATTTTCCAGGGTGAGCTCACGCTCGAACAGTTGTTCTTCCTGCGGCCTGCTCCGGGTTGGGCGCAGTACAAAACGCCGGTGCGCAACTTGTACATGTGCGGATCCGCGACGCATCCTGGCGGCGGGATCATGGGCGCACCAGGGAGAAACGCCGCGATGCGCATCCTCGCAGAGACGCGCGCGTGAGCGGCTCGATGCACGACGTGATCATCATCGGCGCCGGCCACAACGCGCTGGTCTCTGCCTTCTATCTCGCGAAAGCCGGCCGTCGTCCGCTCGTCCTGGAGAAGCAGCCGCACGTCGGGGGCGGGGCGGTGACGGCCGAGATTCACGCCGGCTTTCGATGTCCGCGCTTCTCTCACGAGGTCCTGATCGACAAACGGATCGCCGGCGACCTGCATCTCAAGAGCCACGTCGAGTTCATCCCGCTCCCGGCGCTCGCGTGCGCACCGACGCCTGACGGTGCTCCCATCGTTCTGCGCGACGACATCGCAGGCAGCGCGATCAGCCTGCGCCCGCTCGGCGCGAAAGACGCCGACGCGTACGCAGCATTTCGCACGGCTGTCGAACAGCTCGCGTCGGTGATCGCGACGACATTCGATTCACCGCCGCCGGACATCGACGATCCCACCGCGCGGGATCTCTGGGGTCTCCTGAAGGCGGGCAGGCGTTTTCGCTCGCTCGGCACACGCGACAGCTACCGCCTTCTCCGCTGGCTGTCGATGCCGATCGGCGATCTCATGATCGAGTGGTTCGACAACGATCGACTGCGAGCGCTCCTCGCCGGTCCCGGACTGTCGGGCACGATGCTCGGCCCTCGCTCTGCCGGGAGCTCGCTCGTTTTCCTGCTGCGCGAGGCCAGTCGCCTGCGGGCGGGCGGGCGAGCGCTGCGCGTGCGCGGTGGGCCAGGGGCGCTGACCACGGCAATATCAGCCGCGGCGCATGAGGCCGGCGCGGAGATTCGTACGGGCGTATCGGTCGAGCAAGTGCTGGTCGCCGATAACCGCGTGACCGGCGTCGTCGCCAACGGGCATGAGATCCCGTGCGCGACCGTGTTGTCCGGTCTCGATCCCCGGAGCACGCTCCTCTCTTTGGTGGATCCTGCGGCTCTGGCGCCGGAGTTCGCCACGCGCATACGGAACTATCGAGGGTCAGGGACGGTGGCCAAGGTCAATCTGGCGCTGGCATCCTTGCCGGCATTTCGAGGGGTGGCTGACTCAAACGCATTGGCCGGTCACATCCATGTTGGACCGGGGCTCGACTATCTGGAGCGTGCGTTCGACTGCATCAAGTACGGAGAGGTCTCGACGTTTCCGTGGCTCGACATCACGATTCCGTCGATCGCCGACGAGGCGCTCGCGCCGAAGGGTGCGCACGTTGCATCGATTTACACGCATTACGCGCCATTCGTTCCGCGCGGCGCGTCTCAGGACGTGGCAAAGGACATGCTCCTGCACAACACCCTGGGAACGCTCGACACATACGCGCCCGGCGTTCGATCCCTGGTCGTCGACGCCGAAGTCCTGACGCCGGCCGACCTGCACACACAGCTCGGGTTGAGCGGAGGCCACATGTTCCACGGGGAGCTTGCGCTCGACCAGTTGTTCACGATGCGGCCTCTCCTTGGTCATGCGGGGTATGCCACTCCCATTCGGGGGCTCTTCCTGTGCGGAGCGGGCACCCATCCCGGGGGATTCATGACGGGCACGAGCGGTCGGCTGGCGGCACGCGCGGTAACCAGGCGTGGATCTGCCTATACTTTGTAACCCGATCGGCCGACTCGATCAGTAGGTGGCAACATGATGCGAGACACAGCTTTCGTCGCGGTGTTACTCGCGCTTCTTGCTGGTCTCGACACGACCGTTCTGGCACAGGCAGGCGGGCCTGAAGGCCCGCCTCTACGAACCCGCCGCGGCGGCAGCCCGGAGTCCGCTGGGCCCGGTGCCGCACCTCGCAGCAACGCGTCCATCGTCGGCCATGTGCTGACGCCAGACTCCAACAGTCCCGTGCGCGCCGCAGACGTCGTTGCCGTGAGCAGGAACGGCCGACGCCTCTCGACGACGACCGACGAGAACGGCGCCTACCAGCTCGAACGATTACCAGAGGGCGACTGGCAGGTGACGGCATCGAAGGGCGGGTACGTCACCTGGCAGTTCGGACAACGGAGGCCGTACCAGACGCCACCGCCGATCGCGTTGAAGCAGGGCGAGCGCTTCACCGCTGACATTCCACTCACTCGCGGTGGCGCGATCTCGGGACGCGTCTACGATGCGTCGGGCGACTCTCTCTCGGGCCTTCAGGTCAGGGTGTATCGCGCAACGATGGAACAGGGCACGCGACGGCTGAAGACGGTGGGCGTCCCCGACATGACCGACGACACGGGCGCGTATCGCGTCTACGGCCTGCCGCCCGGCGACTACTACGTGGCGGCCAGTCTTCGCGTGGCGCCGCTCGATTCGATCGTCGAGACGACCTACGCGCCGACGTACTTTCCCGGAGCCGGAAGTCTGGCCGACGCGCAACGAATCAAGCTTGGACTCGGCGCCGAAGCCTCGGCGACGTTCCCGCTTCTCTCGCTTCGTGCCGCTCGAATATCAGGCACGGTGTTGAACGGCGCCGGTTCGCCTGCCGACGCGTTCCTGAATCTCGTCTCGGAAGGATCGGAGCTTGGCGTACCAGCTGCAGCCGGAGGGGTCACGCGATCCGACGGGACGTTCACGCTCGCCGATGTGTCACCGGGGCGATACGTGTTGAAGGCGACGCTCCGCGGTGATGGTCCAGACGAATCAGCATCGTTGCCGCTCGTGGTCGACGGAGACGAAGTCACCGGAGTCACGCTCGTCACAGGTCGTCCGGCGACGGTGCTGGGAACGATCGTGGCCGATGTCGGCGCTTCGCGCGCCGTGCCTGTCAAGCTGAGGGTCGTCGCCTTCTCAGATCGTGAGAGCGGCACCGTGCTCGACAGCGGAGACGGTGTGAAGTTCGAGCTCGGATCGCTGAGCGAACCGTTCCGCCTCATGGTCGACGAACTGCCCCAGGGCTGGGGCGTGAAGGCGCTAACCGTCAATGACATGGACGTGCTCGACAGAGCGATCGAGCTATCGCCCGGCCAGCAGGGGATCGCGCGCGTGGTGTTGACCGATCGTCTGACCCAGGTCAGAGGGGTCGCGACGGCAGCCGACCCGGCAAGCGCGCGATCGATCGTCGTGTTCCCGGAGGACCCCGAGAAGTGGGGGCATCGCTCCCGCTATGTCCGTCGCGTCGATGCTGACGCCGATGGCAACTTCGCGATCGCCGGATTGCCACCGGGAGAGCCGTACCTGGCGGTTGCGACGGACTATCTCGATGGCGGCGAGCATCTCGATCCTGAGTTCCTCAGCGGAATCAGGGACCTCGCGGTGCCGTTTACGCTGGACGACGCCGAGACGCGCACGCTCGAGTTGAAAGTCGTGGAGCGATGAAGACGCGGCATCGAACGCTCCTCGGCGTGGCGCTCGGAATCCTGCTCGTGCCGCGAGTCGACCTCGCGGCGCAGCAGCGGCCCACACAGCGTGCGCCGCGTGTGGACCCGATGTCGGCAAGTATCAAAGGGTCGGTCACGACGGCAGACACGGGCGCGCCCGTTCGTGGAGCGGAGGTTCGACTCTCCAGTCGCGGAAGTTACAACCGGCTCGTGACGACGGACGGCGATGGCTCTTTTCGCATGAGTGACCTTCCCGCGGGTGAGTACCGCCTGACTGTCTCGCGCACCGGATTCACGTCGCTCGTCTTCGGCCAACGGCGTCCGCTCGAAGCCCCGACAACGATCAACCTCGCCGAAGGTGAAACGTTCACGGCCAACCTGGCCCTCACGCGAGGCGGTGCGATCCGCGGGCGTGTGATCGACAAGTTTGGCGACCCGATCGCGGCGACGCGCGTGCAGGTCCTGCGGTCGCGCATGATCCGGGGACAGCGACGCCTGCAGACAATGGGGCCGGGCGATCTGACGGATGACACCGGAGAGTTCCGCGTGTACGGTCTGCCACCGGGGGACTACTACGTCACGGCCAGCACGGGTCCCGCAGATTCAGTCAGAAAAGACCCACCCATCTTTTTCCCCGGGACCCCAAGTTTCTCCGAAGCACAGAGCATCACGCTCGGCGTCGGGACCGAGGCGACGGCTGACGTTCAGCTACTGCCGCAGCGCAGCGCGCGAGTGTCCGGCATCGTGTTCAACGCCTCGGGCGCGCCGGTGGAGGCGATGGTGCAACTCATGTCGGAGGCAGTGGGCATCGGGTTGTCGCTCGAGAGCGCAGGACCACCACCAGCGTTCATGATCAACGCTGACACCGGCGCGGACGGCAGGTTCAGCATCGACAACGTGCCTCCCGGGCCATACGTGATCACCGCGAACAGCTCGTTCAGTGCAGGCCTCATCGCCGGGATGCAAGGAGGGAATGCAAACGCAGGTCCTTCGCCGGCAATGCGCGAGATCATGGAACGAGGGCCAGAGACGGCAACGATGTCGATCGTGGTTGCGGGCGACAACGTGTCGGATCTCGCGCTGACGACGAGACGCGGTGGCGCTCTTGCCGGCACATTCGTGGCCGATGTGGGAGTGGTGCGACCGCTTCCCAATCGGGTATCCGCTGAAGCGCGCCCGGCCAAAGGCGGCGGCGGTCCGTCGATGACGCAGGGCGGCGCGTCCTCGGCGTTCCGATTGGCCGGGATGTCGGGACCGTTCTACCTGGGCATCAACGGCCTTCCCGACGACTGGGCCGTGAGTCAGATCACGGTGGATGGCGTGGACGTCACCGACGAGCCGATCGATCTGAAGGGCCAGACCGAGCTCCGCGCGAGTCGTTCTCACCGACCGCATCACGACCGTCAGCGGCATCGTGCAGACTCGCGGCAACTCATCGAACTACAGCGTCGTCGTCTTTCCAGACGACATGAATCGATGGAGCTATCCGAGTCGATACGTGAAGACCGCGCGTGCCAACGAGCACGGTCAGTTCAGGATTAGTGGTTTGCCGCCGAACGAACGGTACTCCGCTGTCGCGGTCGATTTTCTGGAAGAAGGCGAGGAACAGGATCCGCAGTTCCTCGAGCGCCTGCGATCGCAGGCCACGACGTTCTCGCTTCGCGACGGCGAGCAGCGATCGGTCTACCTGGATCCCATCGACGCAATAAAATTGCTACGGCGGGTCTGAAGACCCGCCGTCTACATACCACCAACCACTAACCACCAACTAGAAATAGTCGCTGTGCCAGTAGAAGACGTCCTCCGCCTTCTCAGGCATCGGCACGTCGGCGAGCGGCTTCACCATGAACAGATCGTGTGCGGGAGCCCTGTCGGTCAGTGAGATTTGAGGCGGAACCGCAAACGAAGCCGGCCACCACGAGCGAATGAGCGGAGTCGGCGCCGACGGCTCGCGTGCGACGAGAACCTGCAGCATTGCGCCGAGGCGCGCTCCGGAGGGATCACGATCGCCCGCCTCTTCGAGCGTCCACCCGTTCGCGTTCTCGTGGAGCAGCGCATACGCGACGGCGGATGCACCTTCCTCGGCGACCACGAACTCCACCTGACGCAGACCCTGTGGACCGAGACCTGCCAGCATTCGCTTCTTGGACAGCGCGTAGTGAATCATCGACCGGTCGCGGGTGAGTGCGAACCTCGCGCCCGAGGAGCGGACCTGATGCATCGCCTCGACTGCGACCAGGTCGCGGTCGTCGCCCGCGCGGACGAGCATCGCGGGGGCACCGTTACGGCGAGTGACGTTGACTGTGACTTCGTCGATCGGAATTGGCCTGAACCCGAAACGCTCGTAGTAACCGGCGCCGATCTCAGAAAACAATCCAGCCAGGAGCGCGCCCTCGCTCCGTT
This sequence comes from uncultured Acidobacteriota bacterium, assembly GCA_963772955.1. Lineage (GTDB taxonomy): Bacteria > Acidobacteriota > Vicinamibacteria > Vicinamibacterales > UBA2999 > Gp6-AA40. The sequence continues at coordinate 259,176 of CAVYZF010000019.1, forward strand.
CCATCTCCAGCAGTTGCTCGATGAGCTGCGACGCGTACCCCTTGCCTCGCTGCAAGGGCGGCGTGAACACTGCGCCGATGCCTGACATCCATCCAACCCGGCCGTCGAGCCGGACGCGATAGCGATAGCGTTTGGCGGTCGCGAGCAACCGGCTGGCATCATCGACCAGCGCCAGGCGCTGAAGATGTGCGCGGCCCCACGGCGTGCGCAGCTGCGCGGCGTTCCACTGCGAGTAGCCGCGTTCGGTCAGCCCCTCGTTCCAGATGTCGTATGTGAGGCTGATGATTTGATCGAGAAGCGGGCCTTCGGCGACGACGACTCTCATGCGGATTGAAGATGAATTGTACTGTCCAACGAAATTATGAGCGGCTTTGTTGTACAAGATCGGCATGACGAAGACAGCCAAAGACCTGCGCTATCCCATCGGTCGCTTTCGCGCGGTGATGCCGGTCACCAGCGAGTTACGCGCCGCGGCGATTGATGCCATCGCCGGGCTGCCAGACCGTATGCGCGCCGCTGTCGCACATCTCACCGACGATCAGCTCGACACACCGTATCGGCCTGAAGGCTGGACCGTGAGGCAAGTCGTTCATCACGTCGCCGATAGCCACATGAACGGCTTCATTCGCGTCAAGCTCGCGCTGACGGAAGAAACGCCGACGATCAAGCCGTACGACGAGAACGCCTGGGCGCTGCTTGCCGACATGAAGCTGGCGGTCCAGGTCTCGCTAGGACTGATTGAGAGCGTTCACGCCCGCTGGGCGGCCATCTACCACGCCATGAGCGTCGAGGAGTTCGAACGCGCCTTTGTGCACCCGGAAATCGGCGGGCAGTTGACGCTCGATTGGCACTTGCAGCAGTACGCGTGGCACTCGCACCATCATCTCGCCCACATCACCGAGCTGCGGCGCGCGAAGGGGTGGTAAGATCCCGACCGTGGCGCAGGACAAAGCGGAAATTGGTGACGCGCTGGGGATGATCGAAACGCGTGGACTGGTCGGCATGATCGAAGCGGCCGACGCGATGCTCAAGACCGCAAACGTCGTGCTCGTAAGCTGGCAGAAGGTCGATGCCGGCCTGGTCACGGCTCTCATCCGCGGCGACGTCGGGTCAGTGAAAGCCGCAACCGATGCAGGAGCGGCGGCAGCGCGCCGCGTCGGCGAGCTGGTTGGCGTCCACGTGATCGCACGGCCCGCCGACGACCTCGAGAAGGTCTTTCCGATCCGGTAGGGGTCGGGAGTCATTTGATCAGGACACTGAGCAAGTGTCCTACTTAAATGACTCCCGACGTTCCCATTACAGTTTTTGAGGTGAGCCCGCGCGTCGGCGTTTGCGTTCCCGCGCCGCGAGTGGCCGCAGCGGCAGTTCCTCTCCGACCATCAGCATCGGTTCTGTCGGGCGGTCGACGTTGAACATCTGTCCGTCCTCGGTTCGCGCGTAGAGCTGATCGCCGCTGACGAACAGCGACATCGGGCCGCCATCGCCGATGGCCTCGTAGAGACGAATGCCGAAGACCTCGCGCAGTGTCGAGAGCAGACGTCGCAGCTGCGGGACCGAGAACCCGCGCCGGCGCAGGTCGGCTAGGACTTGCAGCTCGAGGACATCCATCGGCGTGTAGCGTCGCTCGGTGAAGCCTCCGGCTTCCGTTCGATGCGGACGGATGGCCGGCGCGAAAAGGCGGCGCGCATCCCACCATTGAAGCTGGCGCGCGCTGAGCCCTGTGAGAACGGCAACCTCGCGCGAGCTGTAATGCTTCTTGAGGCGCATCGGACACTCAGGCGTTTGCGAGACGTCCGGGCCTGACGAGCGCGAGCTCCGCGCGTTCCTTGTCTTCGAGCACGAGGTCAGCCATCAACGCGGCGGTCAACGGCGCCAGTAACACTCCGTTGCGATAGTGCCCGACCGCGTAGAACACGGACGGCATCGTCCCAGAGCGGCCGATGATCGGCAGCTCGTCGCTCGCTTTCGGCCGGAAGCCCACGCGGACTTCGTCGAATTGCGCGCCTTCGAGTGACGGCACGAGCCCGATGGCGGCACTCAGCAGCCCCCTGACACCCTCGGCCGTCGGACGCTCGTCGAATCCCACGTCCTCGACGGTCGCACCAACGAGCACGGTGCCATCGCTCCACGGCACCAGATAGCAGGCCTGCCCCCAGATCACGTGTGACGCGAGCACAGCCTCGCAGCGCAACTGCACGAGCTGACCGCGAATGGGTTTGACGGCCGGCCCCTCTGTTGGCCTTGACGGCACCGACCAACTTCCGGACGCGACCACGACGACATCGCTCTCGATGATCCCGTCATCGGTCGCCACGCGCGCTGCCGAAGTGGCGCCTTCGATGCTTCGCACCGCTGTCGTGATCAGTCGAACGCCGTGAGCTCGCGCCGCATCGACAACGCCCTGGGTCAGCGCGCTGGCCGCGACGTACCCATGCGACGGCACGAGCAATGCGGACGAGACGCGATCGGAAAGCGCCGGCATCGCCCGCCTCGCCGATTCACGATCGAGCAGTGTGAACTCGACTCCGTTCCGCGCGAGCGCCTGTGCATCGGCGGTGAGCACCGCCGCTTCCGGCTCGTTGAGCGCGACCTGCAGCGTCCCATTCCTGTTGTATTCGATCGATCGTCTGGAGTCGCGCTCGACGCGGCGGATGAAGTCGTCGTACATCGCAAGGCTGCGCGCGGCCAGGTTGCGAAGCTCGGGAATGTGACCTTCGATTTGCGGAGCGAGGATGCCGGCCGAGGCGCGGGTGGCACCACGTCCAACGCCACGCGAATCAATCAGCTGCACGCGCGCGCCGCGCGACGCAAGCTCGTGGGCGATTGCGCTGCCCACGATACCTGCACCGACGACGGTGATGTTCACATGGAGATTCTATATGGCTGTCCCCGGTCTCCGGTCCCCGGTCTTCGCTTCGTTCGGGGTTCTTGTTCGTAACTGGGGACTGGAGACTGAGGACCGAGGACGGACTTAGAACCGAAACTGCATCCCCACCTGCACCTGTCGCGGGCGCTGCGCCATCGTCGGCTGTCCGAAGTAGTCCGACAGCACATTGCCGCTGTACCCGCCGTAGTTGACGCGGTTGAACAGGTTGTCGGCGGTGACAAAGAGTTCCATCATGTAGCGCGCGTTGAAGGCGGCATCGCCCTGATTGCCTCCGCGTCCACCACCGCCGGCGCCGCGACCGCCGCCCTGTCCCTGTGCATTGAGTGTCTGACCGACTGATGCGCCGGCGCCACCCGCCGGACCGCCTGGTCCGAAGCCGCCGCCCGGTCCACCGGGTCGGCCACCGCCCCCCGGGAAGCCACCGGAGCGTTGACCACCGAGAGGAAACGCGCGGCTCACGCGCAGGTTGGTTGTGAACGTCGCCGTGCCCCGAGCGGTATTGCGACCGACGCCGGCGGGACGGTCGTTGCTGGTGCCGTCGCCGTTGTTGTCTCGCCCGGTCGTGATCGTGTAGGGAGTCGCCGACTGCCCGTTGACGTTCACGTTGGCGCGCAGGCCAAGCATGAGCGGCACGTTGACGGTTCCCTGCAGACGATGCCGCACGTCCTGGCGCGAGTAACCCCACTCGGCATCCGGATCGAGGTTGTTCGCGGGCAGCGACGTCTCGCTGTCGGCGTGATTCTTGATCCGCCCCAGCGTGTAGTTCATGTTCACGAAGATGCGGCGCTGGGGGAATCGGTAGTTGCCGCCGAACGTCACGCGATCGGTGTCCGCACGTCCGGTGGACTCGAACTGCGTGACTGTGCCGACAGTCGGATCGGGTCTGTTGCCGAACGCGTCCGGCGCGTTGATGTTGATCGAGCGAATCTGATGGCGTCCGCGAAGCATCTGATAGGTCGTCTGGAAGCTCAAATTCTGAGTGAGCTGTCGCTCGACGCCAATCGATGCCTGATGGACCTGCGGCATGCTCAGATCCGAAGAGGCCTGAATGCGACCGCGTGGGAGGATCTGCGCCTCGACGCCATTGAGCGGATCCGGATATCCAGGATTGAGAATCAGCAGATCGCGAACCGAGACGCCGTTCACCCGCAGTGTCTGGTCGTAGAGGTTCGACGAATACCAGTCGTAGAACAGACCATATCCACCGCGGATGGCAGTGCGAGGACCCCACGGCGTCGCCGTGAACCCGAGCCTCGGCATCAGATTCAGCTTGTCGTCGATGTGCGATTGCATTTCGTTGCGCACGCCCACGCTCACTGAGAACTTGTTGTTCAGGCGAATGTCGTCCTGCCAGTACACGCCGAGCTGATACTGGTTGAACTTCGTGTCCACCTGCCCATTGCGTTGCGTGAAAGAGGTCGGCAATCCAGCCTCGAAGGCCACGCTATCGCTGAACGTGAAGGTACCGGCGTTGTTCTGCGCGTCAAAGTTGCTGAACTCATCGCCCTCGAGAAGAAGGCCGACTCGCATCTGATGCTTGCGCCCCACATTGAAGTCGAGGTTGTCTGCCAGCTCGAACCCGCGTGAGGACGAATTGTTCCAGACGCCAGCACCGCCGTCGCTGAAGGTATCGAGCACGATGATCGAGGGAAGGTTCGACTGCGACGCCGCTGCGCTGCGCTGTTGCGTGAACTGCAGCCGCAACTCGTTGAGCGTCGTCTTGCCAAGCAGTCCCTGCACCTGCGCACGGACCTGATGATTCGATCCGTTGCGGTCGTACGCGCGCGATTGGAGGTTGAAGCCACCGACCCCCAGGTTGTCGGTGGAGTTGTCGCCGCGACGATACTCAACGCGCAGCGTCTGGTCCTTGGTGAGCGCGTGCTCGATGCCAACGGTGACGTTGGTCTGCTCCGATGGACGAAACACGACGTCGCCCATGCGGTTCCCGTTCTCGTCGAGCGCGGTGATTGTGTCTGACTGCTGATCGCGGCGGCCGTCGACGTTGAGCCGGAGGGACGTCCTCCCCTTCACGATCGGACCGCGAAGCCCCAGGTTGAACTGGCGGTTCTGCTCGGGCGTCTCCGACGTGGCAAAGGCGTTGCGCGCGTTCATCTGGTCGCCGCGATAGTTCAAGCTGGCGTTGCCGTTCCACTCGATGACATTGGGCCGGGTGATGATCTCGATCTGCGTGCGGCCGGCGTCATGGTTGTCGGCCGAAAGCGAGTTGGTGCGGAAACGAATCTGCCGAATCTCGTCCCGCGACGGGAGTCGGCCACCGCGAAACCCGTTGACCTGAAACGTGGCGCCCGCCGCTCCAGCCATCTGCGTCAGCACGTCGGCAAGTTCCTCGGGATCGTCAGGAAGCTCGTCGATCTCGGCCTGCTCGAGCGTCGTGGTGAACGAGTTGCCGCGGCGATCGTCTGTCGCCGAGGTGTCGTTCACGACGACTTCTTCCTGGAAGCCTGCAATCTTCAGCGTGACAGTCTGATTCACCGCACCGCGGCGAAGCGTCATTTGCCCCTCGAACGGTTCGAATCCGGGGAACTCCACGTGAAGCTGAATGCTGCCCGGCGCGAGCGATGGAGACATCGCAAGGCCGCGGTCGTCGCTTGAAAACGTCACGGCCTCACCGGCCGCGGGAGTGACGGTGATCGTCGCCTGGGGAATACCGGCACCGGTCTCGTCGATGACGACCAGGCGCAGTTGGGACTGGTTGTTCGCGTTCTGCGCCGACAACGGCGCCGCAACCAGCAGCGCAAGGAGTGCGAGGAGGATTCCGCTGTGGATGCGTTTCATTTTGTGAACGTGTTCGCCTTGAGGTTCGGATTGACCTTGTAAGTCTTGATGACCCACTCTTCGTTCGTTTCACCGCTGGCGCCGCGGGTGATCAGATGTGGGAACTTGATCCCGTTGATCGCCTTGTAATCAGAGAGGTGCATCTCGAGGGTCGCGGGAGGTCCCTGGGCACCGCGCCCGCGACGTCCCTGCGCCGCATCAGCGGGCGCGCCTCCAGCCGCGGGTTGATCACCTGCGCCACGCCCTTCAGCCGGAGCACCGCCCTGGGGAGCACCGCCCTGATCGGGCGGGCCCTGTCCTCTGCGACCTTGCCCGCCGCGTCCGAAACCGCGCCCTGCCGGCCCCGTCCACGAGAGCATCAGGGGCATGTGCGTCATCGTGTCGATGAACACGCGCGTGGCCACACCGTCCGGGGTCTTCACTTCCAGTACATCGGCACTACCTTCGGGCGCCTGTGCTGTGCCGATCCATCGGAACGGTGTGTCGCTCGTCAACAGCAGCGCCACGAGAAGCCGTCCGACCTCGCTCTGCAGATTGCGACGCTGAAACTCTCGCAAACGCTCCTGGGTCTCCGGAGACGGAGCCTGAGCGCCCCGGCCATCTGCGCCTGCAGCGGCTCCCGCGCCACCCCCGGGGACGCCACCACCAAAGCGCCCGCGCCCGCGGCCGCCGAAGTCGCCGCTGACCTCGGTCGAAAACTCAAGGCCGTTGAGGATCTCTTTGCGCTCGATGCCGGTGCCACCGCCGCCAAGCGTCAGCGACTCGTTGCGCCGGAACTTGTCGGGCAACTCGAGGAAGATCTCGGTGTCGCCTTCGAGATTGAAGTTCCCGTTCTCCCGCTTCGTGGTCCCGTTGACCTGCAGTCTCTTGACCGCGGCGATCTTGTCTTCACCGCCAAGTGCCTTGCGCGCCTCTGCGAGTACGCTGTTGGCTTTGGCTTCTTCGGGCTGCTGACCCGCACGAGCCGCCGGGACCTCAAACGACAGACCGGCAAGCAAGGCACACGTGAAGACAGACGTGCACAGAAGAGTCCGCATAGTTCGATTATTCCTGTGCGCGTGAGTGGGCATGGTTAAGTGCGGGCAAAGAGTTTGTTAAGAATGTAAAAGCTTGAAATTCAATATCTTACGGCGATTTATGCATGTTAACATTCGCCTCGTGAAGCTGAAGAAACCATCAGGAACCACGCTTGTAACGGTGGCCCTCCTGATCCTCCTGCCGACGTTGGCTGTGCTTCAGTATCAGTGGGTCGGCCAACTGAGCACCGCCGCACGAGAGCGCCTTCAGCGCAACGTTCGCATCGCCGCCGCACAGTTCAGAGAAGCTTTCGACGGAGAGCTCATTCGCGCCGCCCTGAGTCTCCAGGTCGGGCCGGCCACCGTCCGTGAGGGCGTGTCCGAACGGTACTCCGATCGCTACAACACCTGGCTGAATACCGCCAGCCACCCGCAGATCGTTTCGAACGTCCTCGTCGTGGACGGCGACAGCGGCGAGCTCCGCCTCAGGCGATGGAACCCGGACAGCGACGCACTGGAGGCCACCGAGTGGCGGGCACCACTCGACAAATGGCGACAGCAGCTCGAGCAGGAACTTCGAGACTTCAACGCCGGGCGCGCGTTCGATCGACGGGCGGCGCTTCGCGGGGAGGACTCTCTCATCCTGGTGCCGCTTCGCAACCTTGTCGTACCCGCTCGTCCGACGCCTGGTCCACAGACTGTCACTCCCGTGTTCGGCTTCACGATCCTCGAACTGAACATGGCGTACATCCGCGAGCAGATGCTGCCCGAGCTCGCGGCGCGCCACTTCACGCACGTCGAAGGCGATGTGTATCGCGTGGCCGTCACGGCAGCTGACGATACGGAGGACGTGCTGTATCGATCGGATCCGGACGCGCCGGTCGATCCACTTCGCGCGGACGCATCCGCCTCGCTCCTGAGCATGAATCCTCAGGGCTTCGCCTTCGGGCGGCCTCCTCGTCCCCCGGTTGGCGAAGGCACCCGGCGCGAAGAAGGCACGCGTCTGCGAAGTGACGACCCACAGGCCGTTCGAGCGGGTGCTGGTTCGGAGGAGGATCCCGGACGATGGCGACTGCTTGTGCAGCACCAGAGCGGCTCGCTCGAGGCTGCGGTCGCGCGCGCGCGACGACAGAATCTCGCGATCAGCTTCGGTGTGCTCCTGCTGCTGACGGTCAGCATCGCCCTGCTCGCGGCCACCTCGCGTCGCGCGCACCGGCTCGCCCGTCAGCAGATGGAATTCGTTGCTGGCGTCTCACACGAATTGCGCACGCCGGTTGCGGTGATTCGATCGGCCGCCGAGAACCTGTCGCATGGCGTCGTCGACAGCGGCGATCGCGTGAAGCGATACGGTCAGCTGCTCGAGACCGAAGCGCGGCGGCTTGGCGAGATGGTCGAGCGCGTGCTGCAGTACGCGGGAATCGAATCAGGACTCGCGACCGGCGCTCGAGTACCTCTGGCTCCGACGGAGATTATAGAAGGCGCGATTGAGAGTTCTCTGACACTCCTCGGATCCGAGGAGATCACCATCGAGCGCAATTTCATTCCCAACCCGCCGGCAGTCGTCGGCGATGCCGCGGCGCTGCGGTCGGCTCTCCAGAATCTGATCGCCAACGCCGTCAAGTACGGCGGCCGCGATCGCTGGGTCGGCATCAGGGTCGAACACGGACGGCAGCGGCGTCGGCCTGAAGTCTGGATCACGATCAGCGATCACGGTGACGGTATCCCTGCGTCCGAACTCCCGCACATCTTCGACCCGTTCTACCGCGGAGCCGACGCCCTCGCGCGCCAGGTTCACGGCAACGGACTCGGGCTCTCGCTCGTCAGACAAATCGTCGCCGCGCACGGCGGCCGCGTGACGGTCACGACCAGAGCCGGGGCTGGCAGTTCGTTTACCATTGCCTTGCCGTCGGCCGAACCCGATCAACGGGCGACCGCCGTCGCGAGCCAGTTGCAAACGACGCATTCGTAGCCGGCGCATTAGGCCAAGGACACACAGGACTCGTGTCTCGTCGAATTCTCCTGGTCGAGGACGAACCCGGCCTCGTGTTGACGCTCACCGATCGACTCATCGCCGAGGGCTATGACGTCGAGAGCGAGGGCGACGCGGTCAGAGGACTCGCGCGCGGGAGCACGGGAGCCTTCGACGCCATCCTGCTCGACATCATGTTGCCCGGTGGCAGCGGCTTCGATGTGTGTCGCACGCTGCGCCAGCGCGGAGTCCAGACGCCGATCCTGATGCTCACCGCGCGGGGACAGGTCGTCGATCGTGTCGTCGGCCTGAAGCTCGGTGCCGACGATTACCTCGTCAAACCGTTCGAGATGGCGGAACTGCTCGCGCGTATCGAGGCATTGCTGAGGCGTGGCGCCGCGCCGGTGTCGAGCGCGACTGCCGTGACCGAGATATTCCGCTTCGGCGAGATCTCGATCGACTTCCGCAAAGCCGAAGTCACCAGGGCAGGCCAGCCGATCGAGTTGTCCGCGCGCGAGTTCAAGCTTCTCCGCTACTTCGTCGAGCATCGCGGAGCGGCGCTCTCGCGCGATGAGCTGCTCAACGAAGTCTGGGGCTACAACGCGATGCCATCGACACGAACGGTGGACGTGCACGTCGCCTGGCTGAGGCAGAAGATCGAAGACAACCCTCGACACCCGCAATACATTCACACCGTCCACGGGCTCGGGTATAAATTCGTCGCGTAGGACTGTCCCCGGTCTTCGGTCCACAGTCCACGGTCCTCCGTCCACAATGCTGGGTCGTACGAGCATTGAGACCGTAGACTGAAGACCGAGGACTGAGGACATTGCTAAACCGCGTCTGCATCTTCTGTGGGTCGAGCACTGGCGGACGGCCCGAGTACCGCGAGGCGGCTGAAACGATCGCCGCTCACCTCGCGAAGCGTCGCGTGGACGTCGTGTTCGGCGGCGGCTGCGTGGGTCTGATGGGTGTCGTGGCCGACACCGCGCTGGCGAACGGCGGTCATGTCATCGGCGTGATCCCGAGCGCGCTGGTCGCGCGCGAGATCGCACATCGCGGGTTGCCCGATCTCCGGATCGTGTCTTCGATGCACGAGCGCAAGGCGCTGATGGCGAGCCTGTCGGACGCCTTCATCGCGCTGCCGGGAGGGTTCGGCACCCTCGAGGAATTCTGCGAAGTCGTGACCTGGACGCAACTCGGGCTCCACCGCAAGCCGTGCGGCCTGCTCAACGTCGCCGGCTACTACGATCCGCTCGTGGCCCTCATCGACCGGGCCGTCGCAGACGGGTTCATCCAGCCGGCAAACCGCGGGATCGTCGTCACAGAATCTGACCCGGAGGCCCTGATCGACCGTCTCAGTGTGCGACCGGCCGTGGCCGGATCGGCGACGATCCAGCCGGAGGAGACCTGACCGATGCCATCTAAAGGCCTGTTTGGAGTGCAGGGGATCGAGGACAGATCCGAAAATCAGGTCGGCTGGCCATCGGGCTGCCTCGTAGATCTGGCCTGTTTCCGGGCTTTCCTGAGGCACAGCCCTTGCTCTGAGCAGGCGTTCAAGAGGACCAAGTTATGAGCAGGACCGCAACCGTCGTTCTTGCGATCGTTTGCGTGGCGGCAGGAGCCGGCGGGACATTTCTGGCGCTGCGAAGCGACGGGGCACCCGTGACCGCGGCTGAGCAGGTTCAGGCAGACCCGGCGACCACATCGGTGGCGGAGTCAGAAGGCGTTATCGAGGCCGCACCCTCGACCGTGCCGGCCACGCCCTTCGTTGCGGAGCCCGCAGCACCGCCGCGCAGCAGACGGGTCCAACCGCCTCCTGCACAACGACCTCCCGTTCGGCAGACTGCGTCAGTCTCGCGCCCACCGGTACCAGCGGCACCTGCACCACCTGTGGTCACGCCGGATCAGAGAACCGTCGTTCCGATCGCGCCGGCGGCCATCGCCGACAACCAGGCGTCACGCACGGTTGAACCACCGGCCCCCCTCTTCGAAGAGCTCGTGGTCGCCGCGGACTCGGTGATCGGCCTGCAGCTCGAGTCGCCGGTGAGCAGCGACAAGGCACAAGTCGAAGACAGCGTCGTCGCTCGTGTGACTCGTGACGTCAAGGTCGGCGATCGCGTCGCGATTCCGGCAGGTGCGAAGGCGCTTGGTGAAGTGACGCTCGTCGAACGCGGCGGCAAGATGCGTGAGCGCGCCCGTCTCGGCGTCAGGTTCACGTCGGTCGTCCTCGCTGATGGGACGCGACTGCCGCTGCACACCGAGACGATCTTTCGCGAGGGCGATCCTCCTGGACGCGAGAGCGCAGCCAAGATCGGTGGCGGTGCCATCGGAGGCGCGATCATCGGGGGCATTCTGGGTGGCGCGAAGGGCGCGGCGATCGGTGGGTCGATCGGCGCCGGTGCGGGCACGGCCGCTGTAGTGGCCGGCGACCGCAATCACGCGACGCTCTCGGCTGGAACGCCGCTGACGGTCAGGATCGAAGATCCCGTCGTCGTGACGGTCGAGAAATAGCGGAAAGTTCAAAGGTCAAAGTTGGGAAGTAAGTGACGAAGCGCGCTTCGAACTTGCTTCCGTGACTTTGACCTTCGACCTTTGAACTTACAAAGTTAGGCCGCGCGGCTGCTGGAGAGCGCCTTCAGCAGCGCCTGCACCTTGTTGGCCTGCTCCCACGTCAGATCCTTGTCGCTCTTGCCGAAGTGACCGTAGTTGGTCGTCTTCAGGAAGATCGGCCGACGCAGATTCAGCTGCTCGATGATGTCCGCCGGCTGGAAGCTGAACACACGGTTCACAGCCTTCAGGATCTTCGCGGTGTCAACGGTCGCTGTGCCGAACGTCTCGATGTGGACGCTGACCGGATCCGGGTGGCCGATCGCGTAGGCGAACTGCACTTCGCAGCGCTCTGCGAGCTTGGCAGCCACGATGTTCTTCGCAACCCAACGACCCATGTAGGCGGCGCTGCGATCGACCTTCGTGGGATCCTTGCCCGAGAACGCGCCACCGCCGTGACGGCCCATGCCGCCGTACGTATCGACGATGATCTTGCGTCCGGTGAGTCCCGTGTCACCCTGCGGTCCGCCGACGACGAAGCGGCCTGTCGGGTTGATGAGGAACTCGGTCTTGTCGGTGAGGAGCTTCGCGGGCAGCACCTTGCGGATCACGTTCTCGATGCAGAAGCTCTCGATGTCTTTGTGCGAGACCTCAGGCGTGTGCTGCGTCGAGATGACGACGTTGGCGATGCCTACGGGCTTGTTGTCCTCGTAGATCACCGACACCTGCGACTTCGCGTCGGGACGCAGCCACGGCACGCCGCCGCCCTTGCGGATGCGGGTGAGCTCGCGGCCAAGGCGATGCGCGAACATGATCGGCGCCGGCATGAGCTCGGGCGTCTCGTTGCTGGCGTAACCGAACATCAGTCCCTGATCGCCGGCGCCCTGCTTGGCGGTCTTCTTTCCAGCCGCCTTCTTGGCATCGACGCCCTGCGAGATGTCAGGCGACTGCTGCGTGACGAGCACGTTCACGAACACCTTATCCGCATGGAATACGTCATCGTCGTTGACGTATCCGATCTCGCGGATGCTGTCGCGTGCGATCTTGACGAAGTCGAGCTTGGCCTTCGTCGTGATCTCACCGCCCACGATGACGGTGTTCGACTTCACGTAGGTTTCGCAGGCGACGCGGCTGAACTTGTCCTGCGCGAGGCATGCGTCGAGCACGGCGTCGGAGATCGTGTCGGCGACTTTGTCCGGATGACCCTCGCCAACCGATTCCGAGGAGAAGATGTACTTGTCCATAAAGCTCCAAAAAAAAGCCCGCGATGTCGCGGGCTGTTTCGCGACTTAGAAGGATCAGCCGGCTTTCCGGCTGTGCGGCCCATCAAGTCGTGGAAATCGCCGCACAAACGACCCTTTAGTATCGTTCGCGGCCATCACACTGTCAACGACGGAGTGGCGTACGGAGGTAAGATCCCGGCTCTGGAGGGCGATATGGGCGTTCGAATACTGTGTGTCATGGCGGTGGTTGCACTCGTAGCGTCGGCGGCGGCGGCACAGGTCAAGAAGTCTGAAATGCCAGGCGTCCGCAACTACTCCCGCGTCGATGCGACCGTGGGGTGCGGAGGTGCCGTGGATCCCACGGCGATGTCAGCCCTCAAGAAAGAGGGTTACGTCTCGGTGATCAACCTCCGGCTGGCCGATGAAGCCGGGGCTGACGTCGATGCCGGCCGCGCTGCGGCTCAGTCCGCGGGCCTCAAGTACATCCATTTGCCATTCAACGCCGCGGCCCCGGATCCCAAGGTTGTCTCCGACTTCCTGGGTGCCGTCGCCGACAAGAACAACCAGCCCGTGTTCATTCACTGCGGCTCGGCCAATCGGGTTGGCGCCGTGTGGATGATCAAGCGCGTGCTGCAGGACGGATGGGCCGTGGATCGGGCGCAGACCGAGGCCGAAGCCATCGGACTGCAGAACCCGCAGCTCGTCGCGTTTGCGAAGACCTACATCACGGAGCACCCCAGGCGCTAGACCGCCAGAACGATTAGCGCTGATACGAGTCGGATTGTCGAAGCCATTTAGTATGATTCGACTCGTATGGCATCGCTCCTCACCGTACGCAAGGCCGCAGAGCGGATGGGCGTGGGGTACTCCACGTTCAAGCAGTGGATTTACAGGGGCACCATACGGACGGTGCGTACGGGAGGCGGCCATCACCGCGTGCCCGAGACCGAAGTGGAGCGGCTCCTGGCCTCGCAGGGCAAACTTCCCCGCGCCAGCAGACGGTCCGCTCCCACGCCGGGTGTCCTCGTTGCCCTGAGCGGGCGCAATCAACTGCGCGGAATCGTCGATGAAGTTCGGGTGGACGGCCTTCTGGCGCAAGTGCGCCTTCGCATCGGCGACCAGCACCTGACGGCCATCATCACTCGCGATGGCGTCGAGGCGTTGAAGCTCAAACGCGGTCATCCCGCCGTGGCGGTCATCAAGGCGACGGAGGTCATGATCGCGCGCGAGCCCGATTGAAGGGCCACTTGCGGCCGGCTCGGACGATCAGCTAGTCTTGAAGACCTCAATGTCGAACGGTCTCCGCCACGCGCATCATGATCACCACGGCCATCATGGCCGGCCGGTGGGTGTGTACGCGCAGACGGACTAGACCTCGACTGATAGAACCTCGAGAGATTGCGCAAACCCCGCCGGGACAACCGAGCGGGGTTTTGTTTTGTACGGAACATCGAACCGGAACCTGGAACCCGGAAGGCTACGAGAAACGACAATGGACTATTCGAAACTGGACGGCCTGATTCCTGCGGTGGTGCAGGATCACAAGAGCGGCGAAGTGCTCATGGTGGGCTTCATGAACGAGGAAGCCTGGGACGTCACCAAAACGACCGGCTACGTTACGTTCTTCAGCCGCACTCGCAACACGCTGTGGACCAAGGGTGAAACGTCCGGAAACCGTCTCGCCGTTCGCGACGTGCTCATCGACTGCGACGAGGACACCGTGCTCGTGAAGGCCGAGCGTCTCGGCGATGGCAACGTGTGCCACACCGGTGAGCGTACGTGCTTCTTTCAACGCGTGGAGGGCGTGACGATTCCATGAAGCTCAAACTGGGAATTCCCAAGGGCTCGCTGCAGGACGCGACGATTCAGCTCTTCGCGCGTGCCGGCTTCAACATTTACGTGAGCACGCGATCGTATTTCCCGTCGATCGACGACCCGGAGGTCGAGTGCATGTTGATCCGGGCGCAGGAGATGGCGCGTTACGTCTGCGACGGCGTGCTCGATGCTGGCCTCACGGGACAGGACTGGATCGCCGAGCACAAGCTCGGAGGAGCCACCAAGCATGCCCTCACGTCGGTCGCCGATCTCGTGTATGCGAAACAGAGCTTCGGCAAAGTGCGCTGGGTCCTGGCCGCGCCAGAGGACTCACGCTTCAAGGCGCCGACCGACTTCGCCAACGCGACGATCGCCACCGAGCTCGTTCGCGTGACCAAGGCGTACTTCGACAATCTCAACGTCCCAGTGAACGTCGAGTTCTCGTGGGGCGCGACGGAAGTCAAACCGCCCGTCCTCGCCGATGCGATCGTCGAAGCCACCGAGACCGGATCGACGCTGAGAGCGAATCGCCTGCGCATCCTCGACACCGTGATGGAGTCGAACACGCAGCTCATCGCCAACGACGTCGCGCTCGCCGACCAGTGGAAGCGCACGAAGATCGAGAACATCGCGTTGCTGCTGCGTGCCGCGATCGAGGCACAGGGTCGCGTTGGCCTGATGTTGAACGTGCCCCGCTCGGCTCTCGACCGGGTGCTCGCGCTCCTGCCTGCGTTGCAACGGCCGACCATCTCCTCGCTGAGCGACAACGAGTGGGTGGCCGTCAACACGATCATCGAGGAGCGCACGGTGCGTGACTTGATCCCCAAGCTCAAGGCGGCCGGTGGTCAGGGCATCGTCGAGTACCCGCTCAACAAGATTGTTGTGTAGCTGGGTGGGCTGGGTGGCTGGGTGGGCTGGGTGGCTGGGTTGCTAGGTAGCTGGGTGTGAACAGGTGCTGAAGATTGTCGAGTCCACGAATCGGCGGGCGGTTGCGGCGCTGCTCTCGCCGGAGCGATTGCGAGACGGAGCGACCGATCGTCGCGTTGCGACGATCGTCTCCGACGTGCGGCGCAAGGGCGATCGGGCGCTGCTCAGGTACGCGAAATCTCTCGACGGGCTGGATGGACCGATCGAGATTTCCGCGCGCGAGATGCAGAAGGCCGCTGCGAGCGTGCCGAAGTCAGTGCGCACGGCCCTTCGCGCCGCCGCAAAGAACATTCGTGCCGTGGCCACGCGCCAGGTGCCGCGATCGTGGCGCGTTGGCGTCATGCCTGGTGTCAGCGTTGAACAACGCGTCATCCCGCTCGATCGTGTGGGTTGTTACGTGCCGGGCGGACGCTATCCGCTGCCCTCCTCTCTGCTCATGACCGCCGTTCCCGCAGTCGCCGCCGGCGTTCGCGACGTGGTCGCCGTGTGTCCGCGACCGGAGCCTGTCGTGATGGCTGCCGCGATCGAAGCGGGTGTCTCACGGTTGTTCAGGCTTGGTGGTGCGCACGCGATTGCTGCGCTCGCATACGGAACAGAATCCGTTCCGCGCGTGGACAAGATCGTCGGTCCGGGCAATCGCTGGGTGGCATCGGCAAAGGCGCTCGTCGCGTCCGACTGCGGCATCGACTTCTACGCCGGCCCGAGCGAGATTCTACTGATCTCATCGCAAGGTGACCCGGCCTGGATCGCCGCGGATCTGATCGCGCAGGCCGAGCACGACCCCGATGCGCGCGCGGTACTCGTCACGCCGAATCGTGAGCTCGCGGCGCGGGTCGCCACGGAAGTCGCGGCTCGAATGCCTGCCGACGGTCCCGCTCGCCTCTCAATCAAACGTCACGGTGGCGTGATCGTCACGCGCTCGCTCGCGGAAGCGATCGCGCTCGCCAACGACGCGGCGCCCGAACACATGGTCGTGGACGACGAAGCGACGGCGGCGCAGATCACATGCGTGGGGTCGCTCTTTGTCGGGCGCTGGACGGCGCAGGTCGCCGGTGACTACGCGATCGGCTCCAACCACGTGCTGCCGACAGCGGGAGCCGCGCGCGTACGCGGAGGACTCTCCGCCGCCGACTTCGTCCGCCAGGTCACCGTGCAGCGAGTCACACGCGCCGGGCTGTCACGCATCGGCGGCAGCGTGATCGACCTGGCGAGGGCCGAGGGGCTGAACGCCCATGCGGACTCGATCGTTGTTCGACTCGGAGACTCGGCGGGTCCACACAGCAGGACCCGCCCTACGAAGCGCAGCCCTACGAAAGGTAGCGGCGCGTCTTCAGACGCGCCGAAATCATGATGCGGTTACAGGGATATCCAGACCCGGGCGCCGGCTTGCGGCTGCACCTGAACGAGAACACAGGTGGCTGCTCGCCTCGCGTCCTCGACGCGATCAAGAAGATGCAGACGACGGATGTGTCCACGTATCCGTCGTACCCAGAGCTCGTGCGCGCCTGCGCGCGTCACTTCGATGTCGATCCTGAGTGGGTCCTCCTCACGAACGGACTGGACGAAGGCATCCTGATGGCCGCCGTCGGTCACATCTCGCGCGCCAGGATTCACGACGCGGAGACGATCATCCCGCTGCCGGCATTCGATCCGTATCCCAACTCGACGGCCGCCGTCGGTGCGACCGCCGTACGAATTCCACCGGGACCGGAGTTCGTCTTTCCGACCGATGCCGTGATCGCCGCGGTGACCCCGCGCACGCGGATGATCTTCCTGAACACGCCGAGCAATCCGACCGGCCGGCTGATACCTGCCGCCGATCTCCGCCGCATTGCCGAATCGGCGCCCCAGGCCGTCGTCCTCATCGACGAGGCATACATCGAGTTCGGCGGCACGTCGTTCCTGCCGGAGCTTCGCAATCACCCGAACGTCCTGGTCGGGCGCACGTTCTCCAAGGCGTACGGACTCGCCGGCATGCGCGTCGGCGTCGTCATCGGACAGCCACAATCGCTTGATCCGGTCCGAGCAGTGACGTTGCCCTTCAACATCAACGCGGTGGCGCTGACGGCCACACTGGCGGCACTCGAGGACCGGGAGTTCCTGCCGCAATATGCCGCACAAGTCGCCGAGTCGCGCGCGCGCCTCTACGCCACGTGCAAGCGCCTCGGCCTCGAGCACTGGGAGAGCGCCGCAAACTTCGTCATGGTCCGCGTCGGCGACAGGGTGACTCAGATCGTCGAAGCACTGAGCCAGCGTGGCGTCCACGTGCGGGATCGCTCCAAGGATCCGGCGACGCCTGGATGCATTCGCGTGACGGCCGGTCTCCTGAGTCATACAGATGCCGCGATCGAGGCACTGGAATCGGTGATGTCCGGGAGGGACGCGCGATGAGCAAAGCCCGCGTAGCAACGTTCGATCGCCAGACGACGGAGACGCAGATCACGGGCGCGCTGACGATCGACGGCCAGGGCCGCTACACCGTGCGCACCGGCATTCGTTTCTTCGACCACATGCTCGAACTGTTTACGAGGCACGGCGGCTTCGATCTGAAGCTCGCCGCAACCGGTGACCTGGATGTCGATCAGCATCACACGGTCGAGGACGTGGGAATCGTGCTCGGTGAGGCAGTGCTGAACGCACTGGGCGATCGCAAGGGCATCAACCGGGCGGGTTACTTCGTCATGCCGATGGACGAAACACTCGCCGTCGCCGCGATCGATCTCAGCGGCCGGCCGCACGCCGTCGTCGACCTGAAGGTACGCGTGCGAATGGTTGGTGATCTCCAGACCGAACTGGTGCACGACTTCTTCGACGGTTTCGCATCAGGGGCGCGGGCAAACGTGCATGTGAAAGTGCTGTATGGCCGCTCGAGCCACCATCACATCGAAGCGGTGTTCAAGGCGTTCGCGCGGGCCCTTCGAGTGGCATGTGCGAAGGATGCCCGCCTGGCGAAGATGCTCCCGAGCACGAAAGGATTGCTGTGATTGCTCTGGTCGACTACGGCGCGGGAAACCTCACGTCGGTCCGCAAGGCACTGACGTCGCTCGGGGCGGACTTCGTCGTCCCCTCGACGCCGGACGAGTGCCGGCGGGCGCGCGGCGTCATCGTCCCGGGCGTCGGCAACTTTGGCGCGACCGCCAGACTCGATGCCCCGTGGCGAGACGCCATCGGCAGCGCGGTGAAGTCAGGCACCCCGCTGTTCGGGATCTGTGTCGGGATGCAATGGCTGTTCGAGGGAAGCGATGAAGCTCCGGACGCGCTCGGGTTCGGCGCCATCGCCGGACGCATCGCGCGACTCGATGGCGATGCCGAGCAGCGGCTGAAGGTGCCGCACGTCGGCTGGAACGCTCTCGAGTTCCGCGGTCCCGCCAGGCTTCTCGCAGGACTGACCTCTGGTGCGCAGGTGTACTTCACGCACTCGTTTGCGGCGCCCGTCACGTCCGAGTGTGTGGCGTCGACCACCCACGCGAACACGTTTTCGTCGGTCGTCGAACGCGACAACATCTTCGGCGTCCAGTTCCACCCGGAGAAATCGGGCGACGCTGGCCTGGCGATTCTGCGTAATTTCCTCGAGGTCTGCGCCGGATGCTGACCAAGCGCATCATCGCCTGCATGGACGTTCGTGACGGGCAGGTCGTGAAGGGCGTGCAGTTCCAGCAGCTCCGCCACGCGGGTGATCCGGCGGCACTGGCGAGGCGTTACAACGTCGAGGGCATCGACGAAGTCGTGGTGCTCGACATCACCGCGACGCTCGAAAGCCGTCAGGCACTGGCACGAACGATCAATGCCGTAGCGCACGAGATCTTCCTGCCGCTGACCGTTGGAGGCGGTATCCGATCCGAAGACGATGCCGCTGCAGCCATCGACGCCGGGGCGGACAAGGTGAGCCTCAACACCGCCGCACTTCGTCAGCCGGATCTCATTACGACGCTCGCCGGCCGCTATGGCAGCCAGGCGGTCATCGTCGCGATCGACGCCAGGCGGCGTGACGATGGCTTTGCCGTCTACGTGCGCAGCGGGACGACGGACGCCGCACGCGACGCGGTGGCCTGGGCCAGAGAGGCGGAATCCAGAGGCGCAGGCGAGATCCTGCTCACGTCGATGGACCGCGACGGCACCAAGGCTGGCTTCGACTGCGAGATGACGGCCGCGGTCTCCGACGCCGTCGACATCCCTGTCATTGCGTCCGGAGGAGCCGGATCGGTCGAGCACTTCGCCGACGTATTCACGCGTGGTCACGCTGACGCGGCGCTCGCCGCGTCGATCTTCCACTACGCCGAATCGAGCGTGACCGAGTTGAAGCGGCACCTGCGGACGCACGGAATTCCGGTGCGTTTGTGACGGGCGTGTGTTCAACATTCGCCGTTCTGACTTCTCGGTTCGTGTTCAGGCTCGGTCCGCGGGAACCTTGAACACAGGGAACTCGCGAACCGAAGGTGAACCTGAACACGCACTGAGAACCACGAACTGAGAAGTTCGAACGACTGGATCGATACATGCTGATTCCCTCCATCGACCTGCAAGACGGGCACGTGGTGCAGCTCGTTCAAGGCGAACGCCTCGCCATTGAGGCACCCGATCCCGAACCGTGGATCGTCAAGTTCTCAGCGTTTTCACGTGTGCAGCTGATCGATCTCGATGCCGCGCGCGGGCGCGGCGACAACCGCCGCCTGGTGCATTCGATCTGCGGGCGTCTCCCCTGCCGCGTCGGTGGTGGGATCCGTAGCGTCGAGCGTGCGCGCGAGGTCATCGCTCTCGGCGCACATGCCGTGATCGCCAGTTCCGCCCTCTTTCGAGACGGAGCTGTCGACGCCGCGTTCGCCCGCTCACTCGCGGAGGCCGTTGGCATCGAACGCGTGATTGCCGCCGTCGACAGCCGCGGCGGGCGCGTCGTCATCCACGGATGGAAGACGGCCCTGCCGCTGACTGCGGTCGATGCCGTACGTGCGCTCGAGCCGTTCTGCTCCGAGTTCCTCTACACCCACGTCGACACCGAAGGGCTCATGGGCGGCACCGACATGCAGGCGATCATGGCCGTCCGGCAGGCGACCTCTCGACGCGTCACGGCAGCAGGCGGCATCACCACGTGGCAGGAGATCGATCAGCTCGATGCCGCCGGTATCGACTCGGTGGTCGGCATGGCGATTTATACCGGGCAGCTGAAGCTCACGAGGTAGCTGGGTCTCTAGGTAGCTGGGTCTCTAGGTAGCTGGGTTACTGGGTTGCTAGACTAGGTGGCTGGGGATGATCCGCTACTCAGCCACTCGGCTAACCCCAGTTGCCCCCAGCTACCCAGCTACCCAGCTACCCAGCTACCTAGCGACCCAGCCACCCAGCTACCTTGTGTGTTACGTTAAGTGCCGTAACCGTTACGTTACTTCACGTAGTGCCATGCAGAACCCGTTTGTCTACGGCGAAGTGGTCCCGGGCGAATCGTTCGTGGACCGCGAGGTCGAGCTCGACCGGCTGATCGGCGATCTCGCGGCGGGACAGAAGGTCTTCCTCATCTCGCCGCGCCGCTACGGCAAGTCGTCGCTCATCCACCAGGCGCTGAACGCCCTCACGAGACGCCACGTGCTGACGGTTGAGGTTACGGTCAGCAGCTACAGCTCGTACTTGTCCTTCCTCGAGGGATACGCGCGGGCGCTCGCGGCGGTCGAGACACGTTGGGAGCGCGCACGCGGCTGGCTCACGAAGGTGATCGGCTCGACGCGGCCAGAGGTGCGCTACGACACTGAAGCCGCAGGGCCCGGTCGCTTCTCGGTGTCGTTCCCGCTGGTGAAGAGCGACCGCGACATCAATCGCCTGGCGAACGAGGTCTTCACGCTGCCCGGTCGGCTCGCGGCGGAACAGAAGCGATCGGTGGTCGTCGCGCTCGACGAGTTCCAGGCCATCGACGCGTTCAACGGCGGGAGCGTCGAGCATGCGTTGCGGGCGGCCGCACAGCAGCAGCGCCAGGTCGGCTACGTGTTCGCCGGCTCCGAGCCGAGCCTGATGGAAAAGATGATCGGCCCGAAGCGGCCGTTCTACAAGGCCGGACCGGTGATGCGGCTGCAAAAGATCCCCGCGGATATCTTCGCCGGTTTCATCGAGACCAGGTTCGGGAAGAGCGGCATTCGAGCGGAGCCCGGGCTTGGCGCGGCGATCGTCGACCTCGCCGGCAACCTTCCCTACGACGTACAACGGCTCGCGCATGAAACCTGGGACGATGTGCGGGCGGCGAGTGGGAAGAGAGCCACGCTCGACGCGCTGCACACGACGCTGGCGAGGCTGCTCGCGGAGCAGGAGATGCTCTTCGAAGCGGTCTGGCAGCGGCTCACGCTGGCGCAGCGCGCAGTGTTTCGCGCCGTCGTTCTTCAGAACGGTCAGGCTCTCCTCTCGGCAGACGTGCGCGCGCGTTATCGGCTCGGCGGGCCCTCGAGCATTCAGACATCGCTCGCCGCTCTGCTCAAACAGGACCTCGTCCTGAAGGAGGGCAATCAGTACGTCGTCGTCGATTCGCTCCTGCGCGAGTGGATCGCACGGAGAACCTTTTGAACGTGCCCGGCCAACGCGTCGGACTCCTCGCGCGCCTCGGGCTCCCGCGTCCCGAGCTCCGCGCGTGGGCGATGTACGACTGGGCGAACTCGGCCTTCCAGACGACGGTGATCACCGCGGTCTTTCCGCGGTTCTTCAGCGACTATGCGGCGGCCGGGCTCACGCCCACCGACGCGACCGCGCGATTCGCATGGGCGACGACCATCGCCGTCACGATCACCGCGCTCATCGGCCCCGTCCTGGGTGCGATCGCCGACATTCGAGGATTGAAGAAGACACTGCTCGGTGTCTCGATGTTTGTTGGCATCGTCGCGACGCTGCTGATGGCGACGATCACACGCGGCGACTGGATCTACGCCGCGGTGGTCTTCATGGTCGCCAACATCGGCATCGCCGCAAGCTTTGTCTTTTACGACTCGCTGCTTCCCCACATTGCGGCGCCCGAGGAGATGGATCGTGTCTCGACCGCGGCGTACGCGATTGGTTATCTGGGGGGCGGCGTACTACTGGTGGTGAACCTGGCGTGGATTCTCGCACCGACGCGGTTCGGCCTCGCCGACTCCGTCGCCGCCATCCGGTTGTCATTCGTCAGCGTGGCCGTGTGGTGGTTGATCTTCTCCTTGCCATTGTTCTTTCGCGTCCGCGAGCCAGCACCCAGGCTCGAACCGGACGAGAGCCGGCGCGACAATGTGATCCGCGTCGCCTTCGTACGCCTCTGGGAGACGTTTCACGAGCTGCGCGGCTATCGTCAGGCCTTCCTGATGCTCGTCGCGTTCCTGCTCTACAACGACGGGATTCAGACCATCATCCGCATGGCCTCGATCTACGGCGCGGAAGTCGGTATCGATCAGAACGCGCAGATCGCCGCCTTCGTACTCGTGCAGTTCGTCGGCGTGCCCTGCTCGTTTCTGTTCGGCGCGATGGCGGGTCGCATAGGCGCCAAGCGAGGCGTCTTCCTCGCCCTTGCTGTTTACGCCGGCATCAGCCTGCTTGGCTATTTCATGACGTCGGCCTGGCAGTTCTTTGCTCTCGCCGCTCTGGTTGGCACGGTCCAGGGCGGGAGTCAGGCCCTCAGCCGATCGCTCTTCGCCCGGATGATCCCGAAGCACAAATCGTCTGAGTACTTCGGCTTTTTCGCGGTATTCGAGAAGTTTGCCGGGATAGCGGGGCCGGCCCTCTTCGCAGCGTCGGTCACGCTATTTCATTCGAGCCGAGCCGCGGTATTGTCGGTACTATTGTTCTTTGTCCTGGGCGCCCTGGTGTTGACCCGTGTCGACGTCGCCGCCGGTGAGGCACAGGCGCAGTTGGATCAGGCTCAGGCATGATTGGCCGAACCGTCTCGCACTATCGCATCCTCAGCCCGCTCGGTTCGGGCGGCATGGGCGTGGTGTATCTGGCCGAGGACTCGCGGCTGGGGCGGCAGGTGGCGCTGAAATTCCTGCCCGCCAGCTTCTCGCAGGAGACGAAGGCTCTCGAACGGTTCCGTGTCGAGGCGCGCGCCGCCAGCTCGCTGAGCCACCCCGCGATCTGCGCCATCTACGACATCGGCCAGGACGGCGACACGCCCTTCATCGTGATGGAAGCGTTGAAGGGCGAGACGCTGCGCGAGCGGATCGCGAAAGGACCGCTGAAGGTCGCCGACGTGCTCGACATCGCCATCCAGCTCGCCGACGCGCTGGAAGCCGCGCACGAGCAGGGCATCATCCATCGCGACATCAAGCCGGCGAACATCTTCCTCGGCGATCGAAACCGCGTGAAAGTCCTCGACTTCGGGCTGGCAAAGCTCACGACGTCGCCATCGTCGCTGTCGAGCGCCGCCGACACGATCTCGCCGATCGATCACACGCAGAACAACCAGATCACGCAGCCGGGGACGGCGCTCGGAACGGTCTCGTACATGTCACCCGAGCAGGCGCGCGGAGAGCCGATCGATTCACGAACCGACCTCTTCTCTCTCGGTGCGGTGCTCTATGAGATGGTCACGGGCACCCAGGCGTTCGGTGGCAGCACGACGGCCGTCGTCTACGATTCGATTCTCAATCGCGCGCCGCGCCCCATCGCGCATCTGAATCCGCTCGTGCCGCCACGGCTCGAAGTGGTCATCGCGACCGCGCTCGAGAAGGAGCGCGACTTGCGCTATCAGCACGCCTCTGATCTTCAAGCGGAGCTGCGCAGGATTCGCCGCGATCTCGACTCGAGCCTCGCCAGCCAGACGGTCGTCAACGCGCCGAGGCCGACGGCACCTCCGCCGCCAACGACGACCACGACGACGCTCCCCGCGAGGACGGCGATGCATCGGCTCGAGCGTGCGTCGATCGTCATCGCGTTCCTCGCGGTGCTCGGCGCAGCGGTGTTGTTCTGGCGAGGACAAAGGGACACCATCCAGATCGCGACGCCAACGGCGGAAGCGCCGTCGAACACTTCAACGCAACCAGCTGCCCCCGCGACAACACCAGCGCCAGCGGCTGAGACGCCGGCGCCCGTCCCGGAACCGCGCGCGGTAGAACAGCCAGCACCCGCGCCACAG
Organism: uncultured Acidobacteriota bacterium; assembly: GCA_963772955.1. Classification (GTDB taxonomy): domain Bacteria; phylum Acidobacteriota; class Vicinamibacteria; order Vicinamibacterales; family UBA2999; genus Gp6-AA40. The sequence continues at coordinate 283,423 of CAVYZF010000019.1, forward strand.
CAACCGTCGCCGCGACCCGCACGGCCGGCCGAGACACCGGCTCCGCGGGGTTCGCTTCCGCCGCCACCTGCGACGACACCCGCACCTGTACAGGCGAACCCGCAACAGGCAGGTGGTGCCACGATAACTCCACCTCCGACACCCTCAGCGTTACCACCGCAACCGGCCGTCGCGCCGACCAACGAAACCGCGAAGCCGCAACCTTCCCCTGCACCACCAGAACCGGTCGCTCCACCGCCGGCGCCTGTTCAACCCACTGCACCACCGCGTGCGGCGGAGGCGACACCGCCCGCGTCGCCCGCGCCCGCGTCGCCCGCGCCCGCGCCGTCGGCGCCCGCTGAATCCGACGATGCAGCAATTCGCCGTGTCATTCAGACCTACAGGCGGGCGATTGAGACGAAGGACATCGGACTGTATCGCTCGGTTCGGCCAAATCTCACTCGCGCAGCCGAAACGGTGCTGATGAACAGCTTCAAGCAGATCGACTCGCAGCAGATCGATCTGCGAGTCGAGAGTCTCAAGGTCGATGGCCGCACCGCGTCCGCCCAGATCGTGCGGCGCGACACGCTCATGACGGCCGGGCGCCGCCAGGTCCAGAACAGCACTCAGATTCTGCGGTTCGAGAAGACCGACGCCGGCTGGTTCATCGTCGAGTGAACGGCCTCGTGCTCAAAGGCTTCCGGATACCTCGGGGAGGATAGATGCGCGTCTCGATTGTCATCACGATCTTCACGCTCGTCATCGGCGCGAGCCCTGCGTACGCGCAGGACCCGTACAACGTCACGGTGAACATCACCGAACTCTCGCGAATCTTCACCGAGCTGTACGGGCCAGAGGGGCTCGTCGTGAACAGCCTCGCGACCCTCGCCGGCGGTGTTTCGCACTCGGCGCACTTCAACAGCGCCTTCGAGAGCGAGTTTTCCCAGTTCGGTACCGCGCTCACTGGACAAATCGTGTCGTTGCCGCTTCCGGCGCCGGCATCAGGTTTTACCTATCAGTTCGATCCGGGCCTCGGCGTGTTCACACGATCGACATCGAGCTTCGGTCCGATCCTCGCCGAACGCGCCGACACGATCGGCGCGCGTCGCGTGTCGTTGGGCTTCGCCTATCAGCGGCTCGCGTTTGATTCGATCGAGAACATCGACCTGCAATCAGTCCCGGCGGTGTTCACGCACGACAACGCCGAACTGCGCGGCGGCCGTGAAGACGTGATTACAACGGTCAACTCGATCGACTCCGAAGTGACCCGCTCGGCGGTGTTCCTAACCTACGGCGTGACGAACGACCTCGATGTGTCGATCGCGGTGCCCTACATCTCCACTGACATCGTCGTCACATCCGATGCGACCATCCAACGGATCGGCACCACCATCCCGGAGATTCACTTCTTTCGTGCCGCCGACGACGCCATCGGGAGTCGCCGGATCTTCACGGCCTTCGGCCACGCCAGCGGAATCGGCGACATCACGATTCGCATGAAGCAGGCGATCAAGAAGTCGGCGAGGAACGGGATCGCTCTCGGGCTCGATCTGCGTCTGCCGACCGGCGACGAGAGAAACCTGCTCGGCACTGGCGCGCCTGCGGTACAACCATTCGCCGCGTGGTCGGCGACGTACGGCGCGTTTGCGCCGCACATCAACCTCGGATACCAATGGAACGGCTCGAGCATCCTGGCCGGAGACATCGAGACCGGCGTGTCGGAGGATCTTCCCGACGTGGTCGTGTATGCCCTGGGCGCGGTTGTCGCGGTTCATCAGCGCATCACGCTGGCGCTCGACGTACTCGGCCGCTACATCATCGACTCTCCTCGCGTTCATCTCGAGGACTTCGTGGCGCTCGACGGCAAGTCGGTGTTCCCCAACATCGCGTTCGACACCGGCTCGATTAATGAGCTCAGCAGCGCCGTGGGGCTTAAGATCAACATCGCCGGGCGGCTGCTTCTGAACACGAACCTCCTCATGCGGCTCAACTCCGGTGGTCTGCGAGACAAGCTCTCTCCGCTCGTCGGAATCGAGTACGCCTTCTAACCCTCCGCCCAGGCGGGCCGGAAGGCCCGCCTCTACCGGTGTTGATGTAGCGGCGGGTCTTCAGACCCGCCGAGTCTACGCGAGGTGGCCGCACATGTGGACGTTCGTCGGCGGCGCGATCCTGTCTGTCATGCTCGTGGCTCAGACAGTCGAAAGCCGAGCATGTCAGACGCCGGACACAACTCCCCCGGGCTCGACGCCGAGCCCGTCACCGCTTCCACCGAGCCAGGTCTTCACGACACGGGACGGCGCGCGCTTCCGAGTGGAAACCGTACTTACCGATCTCGAGATCCCATGGTCGCTGGCGTTCGCGCCTGATGGACGCCTCTTCGTCACCGAACGTCCCGGGCGCGTGCGCATCGTCAATGTGTCGACCTTCACCTCGGAAGTCGCACTCACGCTCAGCGTGTACGCGCAGGGTGAGGCCGGGCTCCTCGGCATCGCACTCGATCCAGGATTCGCACAGAACAACTTCGTGTATCTCTACTACTCCGCTCCGTCGGGCGGTGGAGCCGTGAACCGGATCGAACGCTACCGCGAAGTGGCCGGGCGACTGAGCGAGCGCGCCCTTCTGCTCGATGGCATTCCTGCATCGACGATTCACGACGGCGGCAGGCTCAAGTTCGGGCCAGACGGTTTTCTCTACGCAACCGCCGGCGATGCATCGAACACGGACTTCGCACAGGACGTGGCCGCGCTTGCGGGAAAGGTGCTGCGCATCACGCCGAGCGGCACGTCGGCGCCAGGCAACCGATTCAGCTCTCCAGTGTTTACGTTCGGCCATCGCAATCCACAAGGCATCGACTGGAATCCGATCACCGGCGATCTCTGGGAGGCCGAACACGGCCCGAGTGGCAACGACGAGGTCAACGTCATCCAGCCCGGCTCGAATTACGGCTGGCCGGTCATTCAAGGCTCGGCGACCGGCGCAGGGATGCTGGCACCCATCGTCTTCTACTCGTCGACGATCGCGCCTTCAGGAATCTCGTTCTATCGCGGTCAACTGATACCGCAGTTCAGCAACAATCTCTTCGTCGCCGCCCTGCGAGGCACACATCTCGCGCGACTCACGACCGACGCGCGCCGCGTCGTCACCCAGGAACGCCTGCTCGATGGAACCTACGGGCGCCTCCGCGACGTGGTCAGCGGCCCTGACGGCTATCTCTACTTCTGCACAAACAACCGCGATGGGCGCGGCAGTCCGATGTCTGGCGACGACAAGATCCTTCGGATCGTTCCGGCTTCTTCAGGACCAAGGACCATTAAGCCAGCCGCTTGCTCGAACGCAGCGTCGCGAGCACGAGAATGCCGACGCCCCACGCGAGAAGCGCGAGCGCATCCGGCCACAGAATCTCGAGGCCCACGCCCTTGAGAAAGATGCCGCGCAGAATGACGAGGAAGTATCGAAGCGGAATCAGGTAGGTGACGGGCTGGATGACCGTCGGCATGTTCTCGATCGGGAAGACGAACCCCGAGAGAAACACCATCGGGATGAGGAAGAAGAACGACGCGGTCATCATGGCCTGCTGCTGCGTCGCGGAAATCGTCGAGACGAACAGACCCAGTCCGAGCGTCGTCAGCAGATAGACCACGCTCATCGTGATCAGCAACAGGAAGCTTCCTCGCAGTGGCACTTCGAACCACCACAGCGCGACGAATGTCACCAGCAGCACATCGATGACGCCGATGAAGCCGTAGGGCAGCAGCTTGCCGACGATCAACTCCCAGCGAGCGATCGGCGTCACATTCAACTGCTCGAGTGTGCCCAGTTCCTTCTCGCGCACGATCGACATCGACGACAGGTTCGTCGTCACGACGAGCAGCAGCAGGGCAAGGATGCCGGGAATCATGAAGTCCTTGCTCTCGAGTTGCGGGTTGAACCAGACGCGGACGTCCGCGGAGACGAGCGGCGGCTGCGGCTCGCCGGACGGCGAGGCCAGCTCGCGGGCATAGGACGCGACGAGCGTGCTCGCATACCCGAGCGCGACGTTCGTCGAGTTGGCGTCAGTGCCATCAGCCACCACCTGTACCGTCGTCGGACGACCCGCGCGAATCTGTTCGCCGTAGCCATTCGGGATGGCGAGCGCCATCCATGCCTTGCCAGTGTTGAGGTACGCGTCGACGCCGTCTGACGATGTCAGTCCGTCGATAACCTCGAAGCTCGGTGACGCATCGAAGCGGCTGACGAGCTCCCGGCTTTCGCTCGACCGATCCTGATCGACGACGACGAGCGGCACATTGCGCACGTCCGTCGTCGCGGCGTAGCCAAGCATCGTCAACTGAATGATCGGCGCGATGATGACGATGCCAAAGAGGCGCGGGTCCTGCCGCAGCTCCAGGAACTCCTTCCGGATGATGTGGCCCAATCTACTCATCAGGCCCACTGCCTCCTCACTCGCACCGAGGCCAATCCAAGAATCGCAACGGCGTAGACGACAAGCGCCACGACGTCCGGCCAGAAATCCGACGGGCCGACGCCCTTGAGGACGATGCCACGCAACGCGACAAGGAAGTAGCGGGCCGGGACGATACGCGTGATGGCCTGGAGGAAGGTCGGCATGCTCGAAATGGGAAAGATGAAACCGGACAGCATCAGCGTCGGCAGAAACGACGTGAGCAGCGCCAGCTGAAATGCCACCTGCTGACTGTCGGCAATGCTTGAAATGAGCAAACCAAACGCCAGCGCGCCGACGAGAAACAGCGACACGATGCCGAGGAGCACGACCCAGGATCCGCGCATCGGCATGTCGAACAGCAGAATGGCCGCGACCACGATGCTCATCGACGAGATCAGCGACACGACGAAGTACGGCGCCGTCTTGCCGAGCACGTACGGCACCGGGCCGATCGGCGACATTCGTACTTGCTCCATCGTCCCGGCTTCCTTCTCTCGCACGATCGAGAGCGCGGTCGATACCACCGCCGTCAGCATCGCGATGTAGGCGATGAGACCGGGGACGAGGAACAGGGTGCTGCGCAGCTCCGGGTTGTACCAGACGCGAGGCTCGACGTTCAGAAGCGGCCCCGTCAGCGACCCGATGCGAGCCTGCAGCTCGTAGCGCTGCGACTGCGCGTTGATCAAGCCCGTCGCGTAGCCAACCACGGTCGTTGCGGTATTGGCGTTGTCGCCATTCACGAGGAACTGCACCGACGCCCGCCGGCCCGACGTCACGTCAGAGCCGAACTTGCTGGGAATCACGAGCACGCCACGCGCATCGCCTGTGTCGAGCAGTGTGTCGATTTCGCGAGGGCTGAACACGTCGCCGACGAGATCGAAGTAGCCGGAGTTGACGAAGGACGAGATCAGGTCTCGGCTGACGGCGCTGCGATCGTTGTCCTGAACGGACAGACGCACGTGGCGGATATCGAAGTTCAGTGCGTAGCCGTAGATCAACAGGAAGAACGCCGGTACAAACAGCAGGATGAGTAGTGTCCGCCGATCGCGACGGATCTGGCGCAACTCCTTGCGCGCGACAGCGATCGTCTTCCAGAACCCGGTCACGCGGCGCTCCGCTCTGCCACGTCCAGGAACACATCTTCGAGCGACGGCGGCACGACTCCGCACGACGTGACCGTGATGCCCTGTGCTTCGAGGCGCGATTCCATCGCCGCTGCGTCGGAGCCGTCGCGAAGCACGGCATGCACGGCGGTGCCGAAGATGCTCGTCTTCTCCACTTCCGGCATCGCGTCGAGCGCACGCATCGCGCCGACGGCGTCGAGTGCTCTGACTTCGAGAATCGGACGGGACTTGAAGATGCCCTTGAGTTCGTCGACGGTACCGTGAGCCGCCAAGCGCCCTGCCTGAATGATCGCGATCCGCTGACAGTGCTCCGCCTCGTCCAGGTAGTGTGTCGTGACCAGGACAGCGACACCGCTCGCGGCGAGCGTGTCGATGAGCCGCCAGAATCGACGTCGCGACAGTGGATCCACTCCGCCAGTCGGCTCATCGAGAAAGACGATGGGCGGTTCGTGGAGAATCGCGCAGCCAAGGGCCAGGCGTTGGCGCCAGCCTCCGGCGAGGGATCGCGTCAGTTCACGCTCGCGCCCGCGAAGCCCCGCCATCTCCAGCACGAAGTCGCGCCGGGCCGCGAGCCGATCGCCCGTGAGCCCATACACGCCTCCGAAGAAGGCGATGTTCTGATCGACGGTGAGCGCCTCGTAGAGCGAGAAGCGCTGCGACATATAGCCGATCCGTCGCTTGACGCCTTCGGGATCGCGTATCACGTCGATGCCACCGACCGTCGCGGTTCCCGACGTTGGTTGCAGGAGTCCACACAGCATGCGAATCGTGGTGGACTTGCCTGCCCCGTTGCTGCCGAGGAATCCGAAGATCTCGCCGGCGCGGACGTCGAACGAGACGTCGTTGACCGCGACGAAATCACCGAACCTCCGCGTCAGGTTCTTGACCTCGATCGCGTTCATCGTCCGAGGGCCCGCGTGAGTTGTGCTTCGGCCAGGCGAACAGTGGCCTGCGCGCGCGTCAGATCGAGTTGCGCCTGGAGCAGCGCATACTCGGCGTCCAGCACCTCGATGCCAGCGATGACACCGGCGCGGTAACGCTCATCGACCACGCGCCGCGCGTCGGCCGCAGCGGTGACACCACTGGTTGCCGCCGCGACCGAGGCCACAGCGGACTCGACCTCGAGTGCGCGCTGCCGCACCTCGACGCCGAGTTGTGAATCGAACTCCTTCAAGCGCTCGCTTGCCGCCTGGGAAACGGCTCGTGCCTGGGCCACCTCGGCGTCAGTGCGTCCGCCATCCCACAACAACCAGGTGGCGCCGACGCCAACATCCCAAGAGTCCTGCGCGACGTCGGCGCGCGGGAAGATCTTCGGGTTCGGCCGGGCGTAGTCCACGCCGCCCAGGAACTGAATCGTCGGCAGACGGCCTGAGCCCGCGGCGTCGCGTTGTGCATCGGCCACCGCCACTCGCTGTTCAAGCGCGCGCCGCTCCTGGCGGGCCGCGCGAGCGGATTCCACGAGCGGACCGACCGGTTGGCCAGGAGAAGCCCTCGTCGCGCGGGCCAGATCGCCGGTCGGCTCGAGCGGCTGATCGGGTTCAACGCCAATCAAACGAGCCAGCTCGGCGCTCGTCACGTCGCGCTGCGTTCGAGCTTCGATGGCCAGCATGCGCGCGCGCGCCTCCTGCGCGGCTGCCGACGAGACCTCATTCGGTGGCACGAGTCCGGCCGTGAATCGTTGATTCGCGTCGGTGACGTGCGCCTGCGATCGGGCGACTCCCTGCTCGAGCACATCGAGGCTTGCTCGTGCCGTCACGAGCGCCCAGTACGCGCGTGTGACCTCGAGGCGAAGATCGGCCTGCGCGGTCCGCCGCTCCGCGCCCACCGCTTCGGCCTCGGCCCGTGCCGCGCGCTCGAGCGCGTCGGTCCGCCCGCCGGTGTAGATCGGCCATCGCATCTCGAGGCGGGTGGTGTAGTTGTTCGGCACGTCCGGATAGACGAGGAGCGGAATGCCGCTCGGCGATGGGACTGAGAACGGGAGCACGTGGTTGGTCCGCGTATAACCGGCGCTCGCGGTCACCGTCGGGCGCTCGGCAGATTGTCGAACGGCTACACCCGCTTGCGCGGCGGTCTCGTGAGCCCGGGCCTCGGCGAGCCGGTGGCTCGTCTCGACCGCCTTCGCCAGCGCATCCTCGAGTGTCAATGGCAATGGCGGCGGGCCCTGGGCCGCCGCGCTTCCAACGACGCCGATCGTCAGCGCCGCAGTGATCAGACACACGCCACTACGCATGAGACGACTCCGCGCCCGCGAGACGGGCAATGAATACATCCTCGAGCGACGGCGGCACGGCGCGCACGGGCGCCCGCGCGAGCGGCGTGGACGCCAGCGCCGCCCTGAACTCCGCCTCTGCGCTGTCGCCGACGTTGCCCAGCGTCACGTGCACGCGCTCGCCGAACACCTGCGCATCCACCACACCAGGCAACCCACGCAGGATGTCGGCCGCTGCTCGACCGGGCGCAATGACTTCGAGCATCCGGCCGGTGATGAGCGTGCGCAGCCGCGCCGGTTCGTCCAGCGCGAGCACGCGCCCCTCATGCAGCAACGCAACGCGAGAGCAGCGTTCGGCCTCGTCGAGATACGGCGTGGACATCAGGATCGTGATGCCGTGCGCGAGGAACTCCGACAGCAGTTTCCAGAACTCGCGACGCGAGATCGGATCGACGCCCGTCGTCGGCTCGTCGAGAAGAATCAGCGACGGCTCGTGGACCAGCGTGCAGGCGAGCGCGAGCTTCTGCTTCATGCCGCCGGACAGACGGTCCGCGAGGCGACCTCTGAATTTCGTCAACTGCGTCATCGAGAGCAGTTGATCCCGTCGCCGCTGATAATCGCGAACGGCGTGGACCTCGGCGAAGAACGCGATGTTCTCGTCGATGGTCAGGTCGCCATAGAGACTGAAACGCTGCGAGAGGTACCCGACCTTCTCGGTCATCTGGCGATGGTTCCGCACTGGATCGAGACCGAGCACCGTGATGTCCCCGGCATCGGCGTGGAGGAGACCGCACATCAGCCTGATCGCGGTCGTCTTGCCGGCGCCGTCTGGGCCGATCAGCCCGAACATCTCGCCTGCTCGCACATCGAGACTCAGGTCTGCAAGCGCCGGCGTCTTGCCGTAGCGCTTGGCAACCTTCACGAACGAGATCGCGCTCATTGGAGTTTCAACTCCGCATCGACAGGCATGCCCAGCTTCAGCACACCGGCACTGTTGTCGACGGTGACCTTGATTCGGTAGACGAGCTTCGATCGCTCTTCCGCGGTCTGCACGTTGCGCGGTGTAAACTCCGCGCGCGGCGACACGAAGGTCACCTTCCCCTCGATGCCGGGCCCGCCGGCATCGGTGAGAACCGTCGCCGCCTGCCCAATGGTCAGGCGCGGAACCAGCGGCTCCGGCACGAACAGATTTGCCCACGCGTGATCGAGGTCAGTGATGACGACCAGCGGCGTGCCGCGAGCGATGATCTCGCCCGCGTTCACCATCTTCTGCGTGACGATGCCGGAGATGGGAGAGACGACGTCGGCATCGCGCACAGATTTCTCGAGGACGGCAATCTGGGCATCTGCGGTTGCGACGCGGGCGCGCGCGGTCTGAATCTCTTCGGGGCGCGTACCGGCCTCGAGTCGTGCCAGCGCCGCGCGGGCCGATCGCACGCGATCCTGCGCCGCGCGCTGGCGCGCAATCGCCGTGTCCACCCGCGCCTGGGCATCGTCGCGCTGTTTGACGGAGCCGGCGTTCGCGGTCAGCAGCGCCTGAAAACGCTCGAGATCGAGTTGCGCACCTTTGATTTCGGCAGCGATGGCCGCGGCGTCCGCTGTGGCGGCGTCGACCTGGGCACGGCCTTGTCGAATGTCTTCCGCGCGTGACCCCGCCTCGAGCAGGCGAAGTTGCGCGACCGACGTCGCGCGATCGGCGCGCATGCGGGCGATCTGCAACATCGTGTCTTCGGTGTCGAGACGTGCGATGACGGCGCCGGCCCCGATACGATCGCCTTCATCCACTCGCAACTCGACGATCCGGCCGCCTACTTCAGCAGCGGTGTGGACCTCGGTCGCTTCGACATTTCCCGAGACGCGCATTCGATCCGTGGGCGGAGCGGACGCGCACGCCACCACGGCTGCTGGTAACGCGAGCAGGAGCAGACGAGAGACAGTCATGATGTTTTCCGGAGCATGCCTCGCGCGGAGGCCTGCATATGGCGAACGAACTGTTCGAGCTGGCGCGGCTCTGCAAGTCCGCCGCGAAGCTTCCGGCCAGCCAGCACGCGTTGTCGGGCGAAGAAGATGAGGACCGGGGGCATGATGGTCAGATGCGCGAGCAGCGGGTCCACGTCGCGGAACGCGCCCTCGCGCCTGCCCTGCGCGATGACGTCGGTCACGCCCGCGAGCACGGCGTTCATCATGTGAAACGTGGTCGTGTCGAAATGCGGGGCGCGCGCGGCGAGCTCGCGCAGCATGATGGGCGGGAACCATGGCCGGGCGGCCGCCTCCTCGACAAGGGCGCTGATCCACGAGTCGAGCTTGTGTTCCGCGGAGCCTGAGCCGTCCGCGATCGCCCGCACCCGCGCGCCCACGATTCCAACCATGTCGCGCACCACTTCGGCGTAGAGCGCCGCCTTGCTGCCGAAGTGGTAATAGAGCATCGCCTTGTTGACCCGCGCCCGCGTGGCGATACGGTCGGTACCGGCCGCGTCGAAGCCGCGTTCGGCAAATTCGAGCGCGGCCGCGCGGAAGATCGCAGCCCTGGAATCACGCATCGTGCGTCTGGCCATGGGGTAGAGCCGATCGGCTGTGTTAACCAACCGGTTAGTTACTAGTACAGCAGGGCCGGCGCCCGGTGTCAACTTGGGAGAACACCGGAGGCAGGGACGACCTAGACTGAGGACCAGGGACGAAGAACCAAGGACCTAGGACCAGAGATGGGCACCATCGTCATCGCGGGAGGCACCGGTCTGCTGGGTACGGCTCTGTTCGAGGCGCTTCGCCTCGACGGACATCGTATCGTCGTGCTGACACGTCACCCGAAGCACGACCACGAGGTGCGCTGGTCGCCGGGCCATGACGCCAGCGCGTGGGCGGCGGCACTGAACGGCGCCACGGCAGTCATCAATCTGGCAGGCACGTCGATCGCCAGCGGGCGCTGGACGGCCGCGCGGAAGGCGTCCATTCACGACAGCCGGACGCAGGCGACGACTGCGCTCGTGCGTGCCATCGCAGACGCGCGACCCGCACCGCCCGTGTTCCTCAGCGCGTCGGCTGTGGGCTACTACGGCGTGCGCGCCGACGAGCCGGCGACTGAAGCGACGCCAGCAGGATCAGACTTCCTCGCTGAGGTCTGCCGCGACTGGGAGGCCATCGCGAATCAGGCATCACACACGTCGCGAGTCGTGTTGTTGAGGAGCGGAGTGGTGTTCGCGCAACAAGGCGGCGCCCTCCCGCAACTCGCGCTGCCTTTTAGCGTGTTCGCCGGCGGGCCGGCCGGCACCGGCAGACAGTTCGTGTCGTGGATTCACCTGCACGACTGGGTCGCCATGGTGAAGTGGGCGCTCGCGACGGCGACGATCGCGGGACCACTCAACGTCACGGCGCCAACGCCGGTGACAAACGAAGAACTCTCGAAGGCAGTCGGTCGAGCGCTCGGACGTCCGTCGTGGTTGAAGGCGCCATCGTTTGCCCTGCGTCTCGTGCTTGGCGAGATGGCCGACGCGCTGGTGCTCGGTGGGCAACGCGTGATCCCCGAGGTCGCGCTTCGGAATGGATTCGTTTTCCGCTACGCGTCCGTGGAGTCGGCACTACAGGAGATCTACACGTAACGCCGGCTGAAGCCTGCGCTCGACGCGTCCGGGGTCGAGCCCCGAATCCCGAACACCGAGTCAGACCACCGGGGGCGCGCCTGCACGGAAGTCGCCGCCGAGGATCGACGGCGAGTTCGCGCCAAGCCAGGCATCGAGCACACGCGCGTAGACCGATCGGAAGTCGGTTTCATACCGCACGTCGCCTCCCGCGTTCTCCAGTGTCGGGTTGTTCAGGTCGGGATTCAGTGAGGGCGCCGTTCCGTAGATGCCACCGCGCACGGCTCCGCCGATCACCATCATCGTCGCGGCCGCGCCGTGATCCGTGCCTGCGCTGCCGTTCTCCGAGATACGGCGGCCGAACTCCGAGAACTGGAGCATGAGCGTGTCCGACAGCAGCCCCTGGTTGCGAAGGTCGGTGTAGAACGCCGCGATCCCATCGCTGAATGTCCCGATGAGGTTTGCGTACGCTCCCCCGCCCTGTGCGCCCTGGCCTGCATGCGTGTCGAAGCCGCCGGTCTGTACCCAATACACTCGCGTGCCGGTGCCGCGAACGATCGAGCCTGCCACGGTGCGAAGCGCAATCGCGAAGCCGTTGTTGGGATAGGCGGTCGTGCCCGCGTACGTGGACACCGCTGCCACTCGATCGAGAGTCTCGAACGTGGCGGTCGCCGTGCTGTTCACAAACGCGAGATGCGGAAGATCGACTGGCAAGTGCGATGCGATGCGAGTGGCAGCGGCTCGCTCGTTGAGCGCCTCCGTCGCGCCGTTCGGGCTGGCAAATGAGTACGTGCGTGTGTCACCGATGCCAGGCACGCTGATCTCGCGCGATGTCAACGCACGTGGTATTTCGCGTGTCGTGCACCATCCTGCGAGCGCATCATGCGGAACCGTTTCGAGGTAGCGGCCGAGCCACCCACTCGTGTTCGGCTGCGACGGATTCGCCGTGCCCCAGATATCGGAGCCCTGGAAGTGCGATCGACTCGAGTTCTGGTAACCGGTTCGCTGGATGATGGCGAGCCCCCCGTCGTTGAAGATGCTTCGCAACCCGGTCATCCGCGGGTGGAGGCCAAGCGCACGGCCGCTCGAGTCGCTTCCGATCTGCAGCACCTGGCCCGCGGGCACGGCGATCGTTGGCCGGCGGCTGTAATAGAACGGGTCCTGATACGGCACGACCGTATTCAGCGCGTCGTTCCCGCCCCCGAGATACACGACGACAAGGCTGCGAGACCGCGCTCCCTGCGCGCGGGCGATGTCGCTCAGGAACGCCGGCGCCGTGAAGCTCACGGTGAACGCCGCAACGCCACCACGGATGAAGTCTCGACGTGTGACCGCCATGATCTCAGTCTCCGGTTCGCCGGTCCTAGTCCTCGGTCATCCTGAACTGTGAACCGTGAACGACTGCCAACCGCCTACTGCTTACTGCCTATTCTTGCTAAACGACCTGGTATTCCCCCGACCCAACGATGAGCCGTGCGAGGCCGGCAGCCTTCGCCTGAACTTGCGCAGCGGATCCGGTCCATGCACCGCCTGCCTCGAGATACGCGAGCAGCTCGTTGCGCACATCCTGGGTCAGGGGCGCAGGCGTCAGTCGATCGAGAAAGAAATCGAGGACCGACTCCGGAGACGATGTGGAGCCTGAAAGCTCGCGAACCAGATTGCCTCGCTGGTTGGCCGCCAGCGACGCGGCGAAGTTCATTCGCGCGAGCATGCCTCCCGTCGTGAACCACCCGGGCCCGAGCTCCCATCCATTGACGTCCGGTGGCTCGAACAACATCTGTCCCATCGTCGTCAGCGGACCGCGCATGGTGTCCACGTTGAAGCCGGCCCAGCCGACCTCCTTCACCGCGCGCACGACAAACTCGACCGGCCAGCTGTAACGCGTGTGCCAGTTGCCGGGATTCTGGAACTGACGCGACCGCAGCATGAAATGCACGAGCGATTCGATACTGGTGCCGTTCTGCAAGTAGGCGCTGGCCGCACCGCTCAGCGTCGCTGCGTCAGGTTCGACGACTTCGCTAACGAAGTAGCCCCACAGCTTGCGCGCCAGCCGTCGTCCGGTGTCGGGATGTGTGGCGAGCGCGGTGATGAAGTCGATGCCGTCCTGCATCCCATCCGCGGCCGCGCGCGCAGGGATCGTGGTGCTGCCATCACGATAGATCGGGAACGTGAACGTCTTGGCGGCGGTGTCGTGCTGGCCTGGGTTGAACACGAACTCGTAGTACGTGTCGAGCTCGTTGCCACGGCCAACGAGCCGCAGATTCCATCCCGTAAACACTCTGGCAGCGGCGTAGACGTCGAACTCGTTGTAATGACCGAGACCGAACGTGAAGAGCTCCATGATTTCGCGGCCGAAGTTTTCCTGCGGCCGCTGGCGTGTGTTCAGACGTCCGTCGAGCCAGAACAGCATCGCGGGATCCTTGGCGACCTCGATCAGCAGATCGCGGAAGCTCCCAAGCGCCATCGAGCGGAAGAGTTCGAGCTGGCCCGGAGGACCGGGAAGCTCGCCGGGCTTCAAGGCCAGCATGCGCGTTCCCAGGAAACCGTTCGAGGCGCCGGCGATCTTCGAATACGCGGTCGCGAAGTGGTTGTGCCAGAAGAGCGCCATCTTCTCCTGGAGCGGCCGCTTCGAGTGCAACATCCGAAACAGCCATCGCTGGCGCGCATGCTCGATGTTCAGATTCGGCGAGAAGCCAGTGCCTGGATTGATCGACGCGTACCCAGGCGTGCCGATCTTCGAATCGACGTCGTCCGGCTGCGCTTCGAAGTCGAGCAGGGACTGCAGAACGCCCGAGACGGACATGCCTTCGAACTGCTTCAGATCGTCCGGGCTCGCGCCAAAGCCTGCCCGGCGCAGGAGATGCTCGACGCCCAGTTCGCTTCGTGCCATGACACTCGCCTCTCGCTGAACAACAGATCTGGCGGATCTGTCGCAGAGCCTACAGTCCCGTCATCGGTCCGCCGTAAGGTTACGCCTGATCCGTTCAAAACGGGGTCGCACCCTTCCGCACGACACTCGTGCAAATTCATGGCCCAATCGCTACCATTCACATTCCAGTCATGCCCCCACGAAAACGACCTTCTTCCGCTCGTGCGCCTCGACGACGCCGGACGAAAGCCCGGCCGGCTCGAAGCGCGGCGACTTCTTCGCAAGCCACTGGATCCCGAACGGCCGAGGCGACAAGCGGTCTCGCTCCGGGGATGCAGGCGGTCAATACCTATCTGGCGGTTGCGAACGTGAGCGCTTCGATGGAGTTCCTCGAGCGGGCGTTCGCCTTTACACGCGGAGTCGTCCTTCCCGACACCGATGGCCAGGTGCGGTATGCAGAGATGCGCCACGGCGACTCCGTCATCATGCTCGTGCGCAGAGGCGATCCAGCCACGGCGAGCGGCGGAGCGGCGGCGTTGTATACGTATGTCACGGACGTGGATCGAGCCGCCGCCGAGGCGCGAAAGGCAGGCGCCGGTGTCACCGATGCGCAAGATCAGTCGTGGGGCGATCGCACGTCGGTTGTCACCGATCCGGACGGTTATCGCTGGGTCCTTGCCACGTTCAAGAAGCTCGCGCCATTTACGTAAGCGATGCCCAGCCACCTCCATCGCGAGCAGTGGCTATCGCTGAACTATAGATAAAACCTCACGATAGCGTCCAAACTATCTATTTGTCTATTGGACTTTCAGGCCGTTACAGTGGCGATCGGACCTGAGATCGCCTGTGGAATTGATTTTTTCGTTTGCCGAGTTCTGGTGGGCCTACCTCGCCTTCACGGCGTTCGTCCTGCTGCTGCTCGCGCTCGACCTCGGCGTGTTCCACCGGAAGGCACACGTCATCTCGTTTCGCGAATCGCTGGGCTGGTCGATCCTCTGGATCGTCCTGGCAGTGGTATTCAACTACGGCTTCTATCTGTACGCCGTGTCACGCGTGGGGCCCGACGCCGGCCTGCAACTCGGGCTCGAATTCCTCACCGGGTACATCGTCGAACGGTCGTTGGCCATCGACAACATCTTCGTGTTCGTGCTGGTGTTCAACTACTTCGGGGTGCCGGCGGTTTATCAACACCGCGTCCTGTTTTACGGCATCTTCGGAGCGCTCGTCTTCCGCGCCGCGTTCATCGCGGTGGGAGCCGCGCTCATGCAGTACCACGCCGTCGTCGTGATCTTCGGCGTGTTTCTCGTGCTGACCGGCCTCAAGCTGCTCTGGTCACCCGAACAGGAGATCGCGCCGGAGAAGAACCCGCTGAT
Organism: uncultured Acidobacteriota bacterium; assembly: GCA_963772955.1. Taxonomy (GTDB): domain Bacteria; phylum Acidobacteriota; class Vicinamibacteria; order Vicinamibacterales; family UBA2999; genus Gp6-AA40. The sequence continues at coordinate 298,996 of CAVYZF010000019.1, forward strand.
CAAGCTGTTCCGCCGCGTCGTTCCGGTATCGCCAGACATCCACGGCTCGAGTTTCTTCGTGAAACTCGGCGAGCGATGGCACGCAACGCGACTCTTCATCGCGCTCCTCTTCCTGGAGATCAGCGACATCGTTTTTGCCGTGGACTCGGTGCCCGCCATCTTCGCCGTCACCCGCGAGCCACTCATCGTTTACATGTCGAACGTCTTCGCGATCCTCGGCCTGCGGGCGATGTACTTCCTGCTGGCCGATGCGCTCCGGCGATTCGAGCTGCTCAAGTACGCGCTGGCGCTCGTCCTGATCTTCGTCGGAGTGAAGATGACGTGGCTGAACAGCCTGTACGACGGGAAGTTCCCGATCGAGTGGTCGCTCGCCATCATCGCCGCGCTGCTCATTGGCGCTGTGATCGCGTCGATCGTCAGAGGCGCACGAGAACCTCGTTCGCCGGCACGCGAAACCTGACCGAGGCGCCGGCATCTCAGTCATGAGGACCCGTGCCGCCCGTGCTCCGACGACTCTGGCGCGACTGACGCGCGCCTACCACCACCGCCTGGCCCAGACGATCGAAACACCTATCTGATCGTCGACGACCGGCACATTCCACCGTCGAATCGCAGTGTAGGCGAGCCTGACGGTGGTTTGCGGATTCACGAGATAGGCAACTGTGGAGTCCACGTACCACGATGTCCGGTCAGGTACTTCACCGGTTGTGGGGTTCGTCACGGGCGACGTGATCGCCGTGGCGCGGCTGTGCACGAAGATCCGTGGTGTCAGCGTCTGTTTGACCTGCAGCGTCGCGCCGTGCGCGTCGCGGTTGCCGGTCGGGGTCTCGAACCGATCGTGCGTCCACTCGCCGCTGATCTTCGTATAGCCGAACGCGTACTCGCCCTCCAGGTTCACGAGCGTGTACGGGTCGCTCACGTTCTTGTCACCGGATCGACCCCAGGCGGCGGCGGCACCGATGCGCATCCCCTGACGGGGCGTGATACCACCACCGACCACGCCATTGGGACGAAACGGCGGATCCGCCGTGTGGAAGAAGTCAGCCGGGGCACGATCGATGAAGGCGACACGAGCATCCCAGTGCTTCGCTGACGTGTTGACCTGAGCACCCATCGGGTAGATCGACGCGATGAGGGCATGCGGCGCGGCGCCACCGCCAATCGTCGGCAGATAGCTGTAGTACCCGCGGTGCCACCAGATAACGCTGTCGTTGACGCTCGCCCGGTTCTCAGTCATGCCGAGCCCAATCGGCGAGGTGAATTTGCCAGCCTCGACGCGCCACTTGGTGCCCTTCTCGAACTCGTAGCGAATCGAGGCCTGCGGAACGTAGACCTCCCACGCGCCAGTCATGACGCGCCAGATGAGAGGGCGAACGGAGACCTGCAACCGAGGAGCGACTTCGACTGTTCCAAACGGATCGACGATCAGCTGCGTCTTCCACGCACCCGCGTCGTCGAAGTAGTCCTGCACGCCCACGACCGTATCGAATGCCACCGCACGCGTGCCGTTGGTGATCGTCTGGGCGTGCGAGGACACGGCAGACGCAAGAATCAGCAACAGTGCAACGATCGTGGGGCGGCGACTCATTCTGCCTTCCGCAACGCGACGGGCGCGTGCTGTGCGGCGTGGGTGGATGGACGTGTGGGAAACTGCACCAGCGCGCGCGATGCCGGCCGGTCGGCCGCCGCCGCTTCGTCACTTGGCACGGGCTCAGTCAGTGCGATCGGCAACGCCGCCATCGCCTGCACAACCTGCGGATCGAAATCGACTCCGATGAGGCGCCACAACTCGGCAACCGCGTTCGCGACCGGCAGAGCGCCACGATAAGCGCGGGCGCTCGTCATCGCGTCGAACGCGTCGGCCACGTGGACGATGCGCGCGAACATCGGGATCGCATCGCCCTTCAGGCCATACGGATAGCCGCGGCCATCTGGCCGCTCGTGATGCAACTCCACGATCGCGAGCTGCGCGTCGAGAAACCTGAGTGGCTTGAGGATCCGGGCGCCAAGCGTCGGGTGCAGCTTGATCTGTTCGAACTCGTCGGCCGTCAACTTGGTCGGCTTGCGAAGCACGGCGTCACTGACGCCGATCTTGCCGATGTCGTGCAGGAGCGCACCGAGTCGCAGCGTCTCGAGATCGGGATCCGGGAGCTCCATCCGCCGGCCAATCGCGACGGACAGATCTGCGACGCGCTGAGAGTGACCGGCGGTATACGGGTCGCGTGCGTCGAGCGCCGTGGCGAGGGCTCCGATGACGCCGAGATACGTCGCTTCCGACTCGGCCTCGGCGAGCGAGACGGCGGTTCGAAGCTCATTGAACGTCGCGGTGAGCGTGTCGAGCTCGCGGCTGCCACCAGTGGGCGGCAGCGGTCGATCGAAGTCGCGTGCCTTGGCCATCGTCGCCAGCGAACTCGACAAGCGGTCGATGGGACGCGCCACCGTTCGTGCCACCCACCAGCTTCCACCGACGGCCATCAGCAGCGCACCGGCACCGGCGAGCAGCAGCACCCAACCGGTCTCCGACGTCGCGGTTCTCGCGGCGGTGGCCACCGAGCCGAGTGCGTAGACGTTGACCGCGTCAACCGACGAGAGTCGCTGGACGACGAACTCGTCTTGTCCGAGGACGATGGTTCCGCTGAGTGGAAGCGCAATGCCTTCGAGCGCGCGGCGCAGGGATGGCGGTGTGGAGCCGGCGATGACACGACCGTTGAGCAGAATGGCGATGTCCGCGCGCGCTTCATTCGCCAGGTTCACGGCGTAGGCATCGTCGAGCGGTGAGGCGAGGAAGAACTCACCGACCACGTCTCGACCAAGAACCAGCGGCACGGCAGTCGCCGTGTAGGGATGTCCGTTGCGCAGCACCACGGTTTCGACCGGCGCGCCACTCTCTTCGACCCGCAGCTGGACCCGGGCGCCTGCAGGCCAGTCTCCCTTGTTCGGACCCGCGCTCGCCAGCACGACGCCGCGCACGTCGGTGACGGACAACGCAGGCACGGCCATGATCTGCTGCAGCTTTGCGAGCTCGGTCTCGATGGTCGATTGCAGTTGGCCGAGCTCGTGCTCGTTGCCTCGCTCCGAGTAGTAGGTGTCGACGGCGGCCTTCAGCGTCGGGTTCTCCGCGAGCGCCATCGCCTGAAGCGTGTGCTCGCGCCGGAGCCTGGCATCAATGCCGGCAAAACGCCGCTGACTCGACTCCAGGTTCTCGACGACCGTGCGCGTGAGACGCGCGTTCGTCTGCCACGAGAACAGGACGAAGACCGCAACGATCACACATCCGATGACAGCAAAGGCAAAGCAGAGGACTTTGACGAGCAGCCGGGGCGAACGCGACACGGCTGGCGCGGTCATTCAGGGTCGGTCAGTGGCAGCGAGAACGTGAGCTCGGTCGCCGCGCCGCCTTCGATGCTGGTCTGGTGCGTGACTTCACCAGCCCGCTCGTGCCACGCGGTGACTTCGAGCTTGCCGGCAGGGACGTTCGGGATCGTGAAGCGGCCATCGTGATCCGGGACGGCGAAGAAGGGATGCGGAAATACCCTCACGATCGCGCTCATGTGAGAGTGCAGATGGCAGAACACCTTGATGACGCCAGGCTTGGTGAACGTTCGTGCCTTCGAGGCGTTGCGCGGATAGCGTCCGAGATCGAACGTCGCCACGCGTGACAGTGAAAACACGTTGTGGAAAATCAGATCGTCGTTCGGGAACTCCACGGTCGAGCCCGTCGTCACGGCGACAACATGCGGGATGAACTCTTCATTGGTCTGACGGATGCTGACGCGCTGTGGAGACGAGTTCACGCGCATCGGCGAGCTCACGAAGACGACGACGTTGTCGAGCTCCGACGTTTCGCGATCGCCCTGAATGCCGACGATGCGGCCGGGATACGCGCCCGCCGTGGCGAGCCTTCTGGCTGGGTGTGCGACGACGTGCACGCGACCCGTGAGCGACCCTGTAGCGGTCTCACGAGCAATGACATTCGATCGCTCGGACGCGCACAGAACCGCCAGCGAGAGGGCGACGCCCGCGCACACTCGGAGACTGTCCATCGCGATCTCTATCGGGTCGTCAGCGCTCTCCCTTAAATGGGGTGCGACGAACAGAGCAGCCGTGCGCACACGATCGTGAAACCGTGACATCGTATGGACATCCAAGAGCCGGAGATCACCGTGACAGAACCGCGTCTATTGAACATCCCCGTCATCCTTGGCACCGCGCGCAAGGGCCGCGCATCGGAGCATGCCGCGCGACTCTTCACCGACCTGCTGAATCGCCGGGCCGGCGTGACGAGTGACCTGATTGACATTGCAACCGTGTCGATGCCTGTGGACGATGCCGGGGAGGCAATCAAGGATCCGGCGTTCGCGAAGGCGATGACGGAGGCGGATGGCGTCGTGATCGTGTCGCCAGAGTACAACCACAGCTTTCCAGGCCTCCTGAAACACGTCCTCGACAGCTGCCTGAGCGAATACATCCACAAGGCGGTCGGTATCGTCGGCGTGTCCGCGGGAATCTTCGGCGGCGCCCGGATGATTCAAGGTCAGCTGCCGGTGATGCGTGAGCTCGGGCTGTCAACGATCTTCTGGGACGTCAACATCGGCAGCGTCGGCAAAGTGTTCACGGAAGACGGTCGGTTGCTCGATGAGGCGGTCGTTCGGCGGTCCGAGCGATTTATCAAGGAACTGATCTGGATGTCCAAGGTGCTCCGGTATGGTCGCGAGCACGTGCACGTGGACGAGGAAGCCGCCGAGCGACTGCCACCGGTCAAATGTCCCATGTGCGGGACGGTCATGACCCACCACGCCGACAAGGAAGTGACCTCGGTGCCGCCGCTCGAGGAAGTGACGGTGGTTGCCGCGCTCGCCTGCAGCAACTGCGGCGCGCAGCAGGCGATGATCACGAGCGTGACCGGCTAGACGCTCAGCGTCTCGGCTGGCCGGCCGGCCCACAACCAGAGAATGAAGTCGATCGTGGGCGGTGCGACACCGAGCTCCCGCATGCGCATGCACACCTGGCCGCGATGATGCTGTGTGTGCAGGAACACCTGAAGGACCGACTCGCCCATCGTGTGCACACCCGCGGGCTGTTTGGCCTGCTGCTCGAAGAATGTCGCCCACGGCATGCGCATCTCGTGAGCCAGTTCACCGGCGCTCACCTGCTCGACGAACGAGAGCACACCACGCCGCGCCTCGCTGCCCCACGCGTTGATGTCCTCGGGCGTCGCGAACTCCTTGCGTTCGCGCACGGCAAACTGCGCGCGGGTCCACGCCTGCAGAAAGATGTGCTGCACCAGGTGAATGTGGTGCAGCGTGTCCGCGATCTTTGCGTCGCCCGCCGCGTGTGGCGCAGCAAGCACCGCACTCCACACGGTCGCATCAGCCCAGGCCATGTGACGGGCCATTTCCCGAATCTGCGGAACGAACGTGTTCGCCTGATCAGACACGACCGCCTCCATTCGATTCACGCAATTCGGAGAGCCTGCGAATGATCCGGTCCGGGCGGACGGGATGGTCCGGTGGCAGACCGGAGCCGCGCACATCGATCCAGATGCCGTAGATGCCCTGTCGCTGCGGCTCGGCCACGTCCCACTCGAGATTGTCGCCAACCATCCAGGTGTCGCCGGGTGCGACGTCAAGCACCTCGAGCGCCCGCATGTAGACGCGCGGATCGGGTTTACCGAACCCCACCTCGCCTTCGATGAGGATCGTATCGAAGTGGCCAGCAAGACCGAAGCGCTCGATCTTGCTCCTCTGCATCTGGGCGCTCCCGTTCGTCAGCAGTGCCAACTGACATCCGCTCGATCGCAACCATTCGACGGTATCAATCGCCTGGTCGAACGGCTGAAGGAGGGCGTCGCGCCGCTGGTGGTAGGTGTCGCCGATCTTTCCGGCCAGCTCCTCGTCGTCCAGGCCGACGTCTTTCAGCGCGATATGAGCGACCTCTCGACGAGCGGCCGCAAGGTCAAGACGTCCCACGCGATGGCGTTCGGGATCGGCCCAGTACCACTCGCGCACACGCTCGATTGAGACGAAGGCGGTGATGGGGTCCACGATCCCCAATTCGGATTCGTGCACGCGGCAGGCCTCTAACCAGCAGGAGGAGGCGCTGCCGCTGTCGTCCAGGATCGTGTCGTCGAGATCGAGAAGAACCGCCCGTGGAAGAACACTCAAGACAACTAGCCTACACTTCTTATGCGGGTCTCATCGCCCGCCGCTGGAGTCAGGAATCGATGACTGCCGAAGAACAGCGTCTCGACGAGTCGCGCGAGCGCCAGAGCAATTGGAAGCGCTGGGGACCCTACCTGAGCGAGCGCGCGTGGGGAACGGTGCGCGAGGACTACAGCCGCGACGGCTCCGTCTGGGAGTACTTTCCGCACGAACACGCGCGGTCCCGCGCTTACCGCTGGAACGAAGACGGGCTCGGCGGCATCTCGGATCGCCATCAATCGATCTGCTTCGCCATCGCGTTGTGGAACGAACAGGATCCGATTCTCAAGGAGCGGCTGTTCGGCCTCACGGGCAACGAGGGCAACCACGGCGAAGACGTCAAGGAGTGCTACTTCTATCTGGACAATACGCCGACGCACTCGTACATGAAGTTTCAGTACAAGTACCCACAGCGTGCGTTCCCCTACTCGCAACTCCTCGAAGAAAACCGTCGCCGCACTCGCCAGGATCCGGAGTTCGAGCTGGTCGACACTGGTGTCTTTGCGGACAACCGCTACTTCGACGTCTTCGTCGAGTACGCGAAGGCGTCGTCGAACGACATCCTGATTCGCATCACCGTTGCCAATCGAGCACCGGTCGACGCCACTCTCCATCTGCTGCCGACGATCTGGTTTCGCAACACGTGGTCGTGGGCAGAAGCGACGCATCGCCCCGAGCTACAGCGCATCGGCAACACCCCAGCCATCGCGGTCACACACGAAGAACGAGGTCGCTACACGCTGCTCTTCGAGGGAGCCCCGGAACTGCTCTTTACCGAGAACGACACGAACCGGCGACGGATCTTCGGCATCGACGACGCTCCGTCCTTCGTGAAGGATGGCATCAACGACTACGTCGTGCACTCCATGACGGACGCCGTCAACCCGGCACAGCGCGGAACGAAGGCGGCCGGTCACTACCGGCAAGTCGTCGGTGCGGGCCAATCCACGGTCGTGCGGCTGCGACTCACCGACGGGGTCATCGCTGAAGGAGTCGATGGCCTCGGCACCGACTTCGATCGCGTGTTTGCGGCGAGGCAGCAGGAAGCCGACGAGTTCTACTCAACGGTGATTCCGGATGCGCTCTCGACCGACGCCGCCAACGTCATGCGCCAGGCGCTCGGGGGGATGCTCTGGTCGAAGCAGTTCTACCACTACGTCGTCCGCGACTGGTTGACTGGCGATCCCGGCCAACCGGTTCCTCCTGAATCGAGACGGCGCGGCAGGAACTGGACGTGGATGCACCTCCACAACTCCGACGTCATCTCGATGCCGGACAAATGGGAGTACCCGTGGTACGCAGCGTGGGACCTGGCGTTTCACTGCGTCGCGCTCGCGCTCGTCGACTCAGAGTTCGCCAAGGACCAGCTGATTTTGCTGCTGCGTGAGTGGTTCATGCATCCGAACGGGCAATTGCCCGCCTACGAGTGGGCGCTCAGCGACGCGAATCCGCCGGTGCACGCGTGGGCCGCCTGGCGCGTCTACAAGATCGAGAAACGTCGTCGTGGCGTCGGCGACCGCCAGTTCCTCGAGCGCGTCTTCCACAAACTGCTGATCAACTTCACGTGGTGGGTGAATCGCAAAGATGCCGAAGGGTTGAACGTCTTCCAGGGAGGCTTCCTCGGTCTGGACAACATCGGCGTCTTCGATCGCAACACGACGCTGCCAACCGGTGAACATCTCGAGCAGTCCGATGGCACGAGCTGGATGGGCATGTACGCGCTGAACATGCTCGCCATCGCGATGGAGCTCGCGCACGACGACTCGACGTATGAGGATGTCGCCAGCAAGTTCTGGGAGCACTTCCTCTACATCGCTGCGGCCATGAACAACATCGGTCGGGAGGGCGTGTCGCTCTGGGACGACGCGGATGGCTTCTACTACGACGTCCTCCACGCAGAGAACGGCGATCAGTTCCCGCTGAAGGTGCGCTCGATGGTTGGGCTCATTCCCCTTTTCGCCGTCGAAACACTGGAACCCGAAGTGCTCGCCAGGCTTCCAGGTTTCAAGAAGCGTCTCGAGTGGTTCATCGACAATCGTCCGGATCTCACCGATCACACCGCGTGCATGCGTACACCCGGGAGTGAGGAACGTCGGCTCTTGTCGATCGTGAACCAGGATCGATTGCGCCGCGTGCTCAAGGTCATGCTCGACGAGAACGAGTTCTTCTCGCCGTTTGGCGTCCGTGCACTGTCGCGGGCGCATCTCGAGAAACCCTACAAGCTCGAAATCGGCGGACAGCTGCACGAGGTCGGTTATGAGCCCGGTGAGTCGAAGTCCGGCCTGTTCGGCGGCAACTCGAACTGGCGCGGCCCGATCTGGTTCCCACCCAACTTCCTGCTTGTCGAGTCGCTTCAGCGATTTCACTACTACCTCGGCGACGACTTCAAGGTGGAGTGTCCGACCGGCTCGGGCCACTTGATGAATCTCAGTGAGGTCGCGTCCGAGCTATCTCGCCGACTCGCGCGTCCGTTCTTGAGGGACGCGAGCGGCCGGCGTGCCGTCCACGGGGAGGACATGCGATTTCGCGACGATCCAAACTGGCGCGACCTGGTGCTGTTCTACGAGTACTTCCACGGCGACAGCGGTCGCGGCGTGGGCGCCAGCCACCAGACCGGATGGACTGGCCTGGTGGCCAAACTGCTTCAGCAAAGCGGCGAGCGCGTGGAGAAAACGCAGGCCGAGGAACAGGATCTCGAAGTCGGCATCGTGTAGACGTCAACGCACGGGCAACCAGATCTCAGTCCTGAGCTCGGTTGGCGGAACCGTGCGCGCATCGTTCAGATACTCCTCGACGCACGGCGCATCGCCGGGCTCCTCGCCGCTCTGCGCGAGCCACGTCCCATACAGCCACTTATAGGCGTGCTCCAGCTCCGCATACGGACCAACGTGGAGCAGGACCGCATAGCGTCCGCCTCGAATCTCTCGAAGCTCGAGCTCGCCACTTCCTGTCCAGCCATCCGGCGCGGTCATGCACGCGTCCGCCCGGAGCGCCTCTCGCGGCACCGCGGACACATCGTCGTAGTAGATCCCGAACGAGCGCGTTGAAGGGCCGAATAGATTCAGCCCGCCAGCAAGCGCGGCGAGTCGCTCGAACGTCGTCCCGATCGTCTGGTAGTCGCCGCGATGCGGGAGCGCAGCGACTCGAATCGCCGGCGTTTCGCGGATCGTGGCCCGATACGTCAGTGTCGTCTCCATTGCGTCCTCCGGTCTGCCAGTCGTTGGCATGGGGACGAACGACGCGCGATACCGCGCAGGCGGCACGCCGTACGCAGTCTTGAACGCTCGCGTGAACGCTTCCTGACTGCCGTAGCCGGCGCGGCGCGCGATACGCGGCACCGGCAACTCACCTGTGATCAACTCGACCGCGGCACGGTGAAGCCGCAACCTCCGTACGGTGTCGGTCACCGTCTCACCCTGCATCGAGTGGTAGATCCGATGAAAGTGATACGGCGACAGGCAGGCCACGTCCGCCAGGGTGGCCAGGTCGAGACTGTCGTCGAGGTGACCGGCGAGCCACGTAAACACGCGTTCCAGCCGGCTCGCGTAGTCGTTCGTCCGTGTTGTCTGTCCACTCACGAAGGCGATCCTAGGAAACCCGTTTTGATTCAGGTTGCGGACTTGCAACCGTGGACTGTGGACCGACTTACGACAACAACTCGCGATAACAGGCTTCGTACATCGGGACGACCCGCTCGACGCAGAACTCGCTGCGTACGCGACGGCAGGCCGCCTGCGCGACCGATTTGTGCAGGACTGGGTTGGTGAGCAGTTCGACGCCGCTGGCAGCCATCTCGTCGATCGCCTCGAGCGGATGCAGAAAGCCGCTCACACCGTGCTCGATGACCTCGGGCAGCCCTCCCACGCGCGAGGCGATCACCGGCACTTCGCACGCCATCGCCTCGAGCGCGGCAAGACCAAAGCTCTCCAGCGCCGACGGCAGCAGGAAGAGATCGGCAATTGAGAGAAGCGGCACAACCTCTTCCTGCGCACCCACGGCATCGACGATCCCGCTGATGCCAAGGTCGCGCGCCGTCTGCTGCGCCATCGCCAGATCGGGACCGTCGCCAACCAGCAGGAGCCGCGCCGGCACCTTCTTGCGGATGCGATCGAAGATTGCCACCACTGAATCGACTCGCTTGACGGGGCGAAAGTTCGAGACGTGCACCACGACCTTCGTTGCATCGTCGCCGCCCGAGAAGCGCCTTCTCAGATCCGGCCGCGGCCGTCGCCGGTGTATCGCGCAGTCGAGGAAGTTCGGAATGACGGAGATCGGATGCTTCACGCCGAGCTCGGCATAGGTCGACGATCGCAGGCTGTTGGACACTGCCGTCACTGCGTCCGACTGTTCGATCGAGAACGCGACGATGCGCGAGTAGGACGGGTCGCTGCCGACGAGCGTGATGTCGGTCCCGTGTAGCGTAGTGACAACCTTCGGCCCTGCTCCATTCGCGCTCAGGATCTGCCTGGACAGGAATGCTGCCGTCGCGTGCGGCACCGCGTAGTGCGCGTGGATGATGTCGAGATTCGACTCGCGTGCGACCTGAACGATCCGATTGGCGAGCGACAACAGATACTGCGGCTCGCGAAACAGCGGATAGGTCGGTGTCATCACCTGGTGGAAGAACAATCCTTCCTGAAAGTCTCCGAGCCTGAACGGCGTTTCCGTGCTGATGAAATGCGCCTGATGCCCGCGCAGCGCCAGCGCCTTCCCCAGCTCGGTTGCCACGATCCCGCTTCCGCCAACCGAGGCGTAGCAGACGATGCCGACGTTGAGGGGGCGTGTCACGAGGGGAGCAGGTGAGGCCGAACAACAGGGTGTTTCACGACGATTCCTTCTGCGAACGCGACGCCGACGAGCGCACCGAACTGCGCGTCGCGGCTTTCAATCAACTGCGAAAAGCTCGTCGAGGTCAAGCGCGTGGCGACCGCGCCCGACTGCGTTGGACGAAACTGGCTCACAAAGCAGGCCAGCGCCTTCTTCTTCGTCTCGTAATGTTCGCTCACGTCCACGACGAACGACGGCGGAGCGGCGTCGTTGATGAAGTAGTAACAGACTGACTGAGGCTTCCACGCGTCGCCATCCGCATCGTACTTCCTGAGGCCCGCGCTGAAGATGGCCTCCGTCAGCAGATGGCTCGCAGCCACGTGGTCAGGGTGCCGATCGGACCAGTACGGCACGGCGATGACGCGCGGTTGCGCCTGACGGACGAGACCTGCGATCGCGCGCATCTGATCCGCGTCTCGTCCGAGAGCCCGATCCGGAAGACGAAGGTTGATCCGCCACGCGGCACCCAGGACGTCGCACGCAGCGTCGGCTTCCGCAAGCCGCTCGGTCACCGTTCCGTTGCTGCCCATCTCGCCGGCCGTCAGATCGCAGAGCCCCACCTGGTGCCCGAGGGTCACGTGCTTGGCGACGAGACCGCCGATGCCGATCTCGATGTCGTCCGGATGGGGACCAACGGCCAGCAGATCGACTGGCGAAAGGGATCTCGTCATCGCGTCCAGCCGAAGTCCTCGTCGTATTTGTCGGGATTGCCGCCCGCCGCACGCGCGAGAACGCGCGCCGCGAGAAACGCCCCTGACAGCGAGTCGCCACCCAGAGCAAACAGATGACGCGGGTAGTTGCGATGGGGGCCGATGTACATCAGACCGTCGGCGGTTTCGCCGTACGCACCCTCCCAGCCGTACTCCGGCTGAAGACCCGAGATGGCAGGGTTCATCATCAGCAACTCGTACATCAGCTGACCAGTGCGCTGCACGAGGACCGCATCACGTTTCTTCGCGGGTGGTTCATCCTGGGCGGCGCCAGTCACGAGCAGCCGGCCGTCACGCGTCCATCGGACCTGATGGCGTGGCGATGCGGTGTCGCTGATCGTCACCTGAGGACCAGCAAGCTGTTTGCGGATCGCGGCCGGCACCGGTTCAGTCATCGCGAAGTACTGCTCGCGAGGCTTGAAGTGCCGCCGCAACGGTTTGAACTCGCTCGTGGCGGTACCGGTGCATACGATGACGGTTCGCGCCGTGACGAGGCCACCGTCCGTCACAATCTCCACCTGCTTGGCGCTCGCACGAACCTTTGAGACGCGCGATCGCTCGAAGAAGGTTCCACCGCGCGACCTGGCGGCGGAGGCCAGGCCCAGGCATGCACGATGGGGGTCGAGCGTGAACGAGGCGCCTAGTCGAATCGCTCCGGACGCGTCCAGCGCTGTCGCCTTGCGCACGTTCGGCGGCACCACCCATTGCGCGTCCAATCCAGCGGCCTCGCGCGCCTCGTACTCACGCCGCAACACTTTCCCGTCGTTGCGTGATGCGACCTCGATGTAGTCGCACGCCTCCAGGCCACATTGGATCCGGAGACGCCGAATGAGAGCCGCCGCATCGAGTGACGCACGCCGCCAGCCTTCGAAGATGCGACGCGCCGTGCGAAGACCATGTCGCTCGCTGACGTCGCGAAAAGACGGGCCCGGTTCCGGCAGGAGCAAACCCGCGCCGCGGCCGGCACTCCCCTGGCCCAGGCGCTCGGCTTCGATCAGGATCGGCTTGAGTCCGGCAACGGCACACGCGTAGGCCGTCGCGCAACCGGTCAACCCGCCGCCGATGATCGCGACATCAACGGTGAGCTCACCGCGAAGCCGTGGGTGGTCGGGGCGACGCGAACGTGGAAAATTGTCGATCCATGGCGAAATTCCGTAGCGTGTACGCATCAGGCGTCAACCCGTGAGACTCCAAAGAACTGTGCACGTGCGGCAGAAAGCCGGGCGAAGATACCAACCAGGCATACGCACGGCCATGCCCCTGCCAGATTCTGGATCATCTTACTCATTGAACTCGCTTGTGTTCGGTGGCATTGCCCGCGACCGGCCGGCTGCAACCGTCGCTTCCATCACCTCGACGGATGCCGAGGCCGCCAACACAAGCGAGCTGTGGAGTGGTACAGCGGTCTGGGCCCATAATCGCCATAATCATCATCATGCGTCGTCGACTGTGGATAGTAGGGCTCGCGATCGCGATCTTGCTGGCCATGGGCGCAGCCGCGGCCGTCGTGTGGGCGCGGGCAGAGTTGCGAGGCAGCCTGGCGACGCTTGCGGGCAAGCTTCGACTCGAAGGGCTCTCGGCGTCAGTCGTCGTCACGCGCGACGCCCTCGGCATCCCGACGATCAGGGGCGCTTCCCGCCTGGACGTCGCACGCGCCATCGGCTTCCTGCACGCGCAGGATCGCTTCTTCCAGATGGATCTCGCGCGACGGCGAGCGGCTGGCGAACTATCTGCGTTGGTCGGGCCACGCGCGCTCACCGCCGATCGCGGTATTCGCATCCATCGCTTCCGGGCGGAAGCGCAGCGCGCACTCACCACGATGGATCCGGAATGGCACGCCATTGTCGAGGCCTACACGTCCGGGGTGAACAGCGGCTTGAGTCAATTGCGCAAGCGTCCGTTCGAGTACACGGTGTTTGGGCAGGAGCCTCGCAAGTGGCTCGCCGAGGACACGGTGCTCGTCGTCCTCTCGATGTTCATTACGCTGCAGGATCCCGATGGCTTGTACGAGGCCACGCTGGGGACGATGCACGACGTGCTCCCGGAGGTGATGGCGAACTTCCTCGCACCGATAGGCACCGAGTGGGACTCGCCGATCGTCGGGAGCGCACACGAGGTGCCCCCAATTCCTGGGCCTGATGTCTACGACCTGCGGTCGCGTCGCACCGGCAAGCGCCCACCGAGGCCTGAGGACCCTGAGAACTCGACACCCAGTGCCCGCCCGATCGAGCAGGATGCACGCGGAATCGGGCATTGGGAGTTGGGAAGTGACAGAGACGAATCGATAGGAAGCAACAACTGGGCGATCTCTGGCCGACTCACCAACGACGGGCGCGCCCTGCTCGCGAACGACATGCACCTGACCGTGCGAGTGCCCAACACGTGGTATCGCGCGTCGCTCGAGTGGCCGGACGGACGCAACGCGCGGCCGCATCGCCTGATTGGCGTCACGCTTCCTGGTGTTCCTGCGGTCGTTGTCGGCAGCAACACACACGTCGCGTGGGGCTTCACCAACTCGCAAGGCGACTGGAGCGACATCGTCCTGCTCGAGATCGATCCGACCGATTCGAATCGCTATCGGACGCCCGATGGCTGGCGGTCCTTCGAGCGCTACGAGGAAACGATTGAAATCGCGGGCCAGGAGCCCCGAAAAGAGTCCGTGCGATGGACGATCTGGGGGCCGGTCATGCCGCCGGATCACAAAGGGCGCCTCCGTGCGTTTCGCTGGAGCGCGCACGACGTCGACCGTCTGAGCGGTTCGATCACGGCCCTCGAGTCGGCGCACACGGTTGAGGAAGCCTTCGGCGCGGTCAACGGCCTCGGCACACCCGGCCAGAACTTCGTCGTCGCGGATGACAAGGGGCAAATCGGCTGGACGATCTACGGTTCGATCGCGCGACGAGTCGGATTCGACGGCCGCATTCCCACGTCGTGGGCGAACGGCACGCGTGGCTGGAGCGGCTGGCTCAATCGCGACGAGTATCCGCGCGTCGTCAACCCGGAGAGTGGCCGCATCTGGACGGCCAACGCGCGCGTCGTCGATGGCGACATGCTGGCGAGAATCGGCGACGGGAACTACGAAGTCGGGTCGCGGGCGCGCATCATCCGCGAGCGTCTCGAGAGCCAGGATCGATTTACCGCCGCAGATCTCCTGAGCATTCAGCTCGACACGAGCGCGGAGTTTCTGACGCGGTGGCGCAGCCTGCTGCTCCAGGAACTGAAGACAGTGACCGACCAGCCTCGCATCCGTCTGCGCGAGATCGTCGAGCGCGACTGGGACGGACAGGCGTCGCCGGGATCGGCGGGATACCGCCTCACGCGCATGTTCCGAGAAGAAGTCTCCGACGAAGTCATCGCGTTCCTGCTGATCGAGTGCGACGAGGCAGACGCAACGTTCGACTACCGCAACGTACGTCGGCGTGAAGGACCGATCTGGAAACTCGTGTCGGAGAAACCGCTGCACCTGCTCGACCCCCAGTACGCGAGCTGGGATGCGCTGATCCTGCAAGCGGCCACAGACGTCGTCGTCCGCGCTGAGCGCGAGGGCGGACTGGAAGAGCCGTGGTCGACGTGGAATGTCACGACCTACCGGCATCCACTTTCAACGGGCCTGCCGGTCCTCGGCAGATGGCTCGACATGCCACGGCAGACGTTGCCGGGTGACCTCTACACACCCAACATGCACTGGAATGCGAATGCCTCGTCCGAGCGCATGATCGTCTCGCCCGGCCACGAGAGCGAAGGCATCATGCACATGCCGACGGGGCAGAGCGGCCATCCGCTCTCGCCCTTTTACGCGAACTCTCACCCGGCCTGGGTCAACGGCGATGCGACGCCGTTCCTGCCAGGGCCGGCGATGTACACCCTGACGCTGACGCCATAGCGCAGAAACGTGAAGGGTCAGACCCTTCACAACTCTTCACAACTACCGGTTGCCTCGGAGGTTGAAGCCGGTGAGCATGCTGATGCGTGTGCCCGCCTTCGAGGGAACGACCGCAAACGTCATCGGCACGTTGAGCGCGCCAGAACGGAACGTCACGCCGGCGGCAAGCGTCAGCGCCACGCCCACTGGAGTGACGTTCGGACCGATTCCGAATTCCGCCCCATTGGCGGTTCGAAGCCCGACCAGCCAGTTCAGGCTTGGCAGCGCCACGCCCTGCTCGAGGCCGCCGACGAGGAACACGAATTCGTGCAGGGCGGCGATCCCGGTTCCCTTGCTGTAGAACTCCTTCTCGAATTGCCACCCGAACTGCGTGATGTTTGAACCCACCTCGATCGACCGTTCCCGCAGCTTCTCCACGACGCCGTCACTGAGGGCCGTGACGCCAAAACGCGGGCCGGAGAGGCTGACGGTCTTGAGGCGCGGCGGCGGAATCGTCACGTCAGAGGACGACGTCTGTGCACCCACAGGCAGGGCGATTGTTGTGAACAGCAGCATCAAAACAGCAGCGCGCATAGGCACCTCCATTACGGTCATGGTGGAGGGTCAGTGCGACTGATGTCTTGATCGTGCGGCTGAAAAGTTCTGAACGCTACGCCGCGCGAGCACGAAGACGTGCCAGCGCGGGCGCCCAGATGTCGGGATGCGAAGAGACCTGCAGCATCGGCTCCACGGGCAGGAGCCAACCTGCGTTGCCGGGTTGGGCTGCGGCCAGTGCCTGGTCGACGATCGTTGCGGCGGCGGAGTGGTTGCCGGCAGATGCGAGCGCGATCGCCTGTCCGATTGCTCCGTCAACTGAGGCCGGGCGCGCGGCCTGCATGGCCGCCGCGTCTGATGCTCCGACCGCCACGAGCCCGAGTTTCGCCAACGGATGCACGGCAATGCGAGCCACGGCCTCACGAAAGGCCGCCGCTGCGCCTTCACGATCGCCCTGCTGAATCCGCAGCGCGCCGATCGCGTACCACGTATTCGCGCAACACTCACGTCCGTACAGATGCCCGTCGCGTTCGGACGCCAGCTCGTGCTCGAAGGCTGCGAACGCGTCGTCGTTGTCTCCGCGTGCGAGACAGATGAGACCGCGCAACCAGTGAAGGGCAACGGCACTGAACCTCGACCTCCCCACAGGCTGATTGAGCTGACTCGCGATCCCGAGGACCAGCTGGCGATCGGCCTCGCTGAGCGCGTGTCGCGCAACGTGGACCGTGGCGATCAACCAGTGCGCAAGCGGAAAGCCTGGCAGCAACGCGAGCGTGCGGTGCGCTGCTCGCAGCCGCTCTTCACCCCACCCGACGTACGCCAGCCGAAAGTGGTGCCGCCAGTTATCAGGCTCGAGCGTCACGGCGCGCCGCGACGCAGCGAGCGCATCGACAGACTGACCGGTGCGATCGAGTACGAACCCGAGCGTCGCCCAGGCCTCGCCGTAATCGGGAGCCAGTTGACAGGCCTCGCGCGAATGCCGCGTCGCCTGTTCGAGCGACGCGACGTCCGGCCTCTCGTCCGCGCGCGTCATCTCGAACTGCATGACGCAGGCATTGGCCAGTCCGATGTGCGCGGGCGCGTGATCCCCGGCATGTTCGAGGACACCCTCGAACACACGACGGGCGCGCACGATCTGATCGCGCTCGAGCGACTCGAGCGCGGCTCGCCCTTCGATCCACGCGCGATGCGGTGCCAGTAGCTCTTCGAGCGCGCTGGCGCTGGCGCGCGCGGCGACCTTCGTCACGCTGCCAGCAAAGCGATATCCCTGGCGCGGAACGGTCTGGATGTACGGTTGCCCATCCGGTCCGGCTCCAAGGGCACGGCGCAGGGCCGACACCGCCTGCTCGAGGCTGTTGTCCGTCACGGCCACGTCCTGCCAGACGGCCTCGATCAGCGCGTCTTTCGAGACGATCGTTTCGCGTCGAGCCAGGAGCTCGAGAAGAACGGCGAGGTGGCGCTCCGGAATCGTCAGCAATTCGCCGTCCCGCGTCACCCGGCGGGCTTCGGCGTCAACGACGATGCCACCAAAAGAGTAGCGAGGCACGGCGGTCTTCGAGAGTATCCTCCACCAGTCTGAGGAGTGAGCTATGGCAAGGTCAAAGGTTAAAGGGCAAAGGTCAAAGGTTGGGTTCGCAGCGATCGTCGCGGCGGCGGCACTCCAGTGGTTCATCGGATCGCCTCTGGTCGCACAGAGCTCTCAGTCGCGGAGCCTGCCGATCTTCGAGGTCGATCCAGCCTGGCCAAAGGTTCCTGAGAAGTGGAAGCTCGGCGACTCCTCGAGCTTTGCGATCGACGCGCAGGACAACGTCTGGCTCCTCCATCGTCCGCGCACACTTCCGCCGGAGCAGGCGTCGATGGCCGCGCCGCCGGTGATGGTGTTCGACTCGTCGGGCAAGTTCATCAAGGCGTGGGGCGGTGCCGGCAATGGATACGAATGGCCCGAGCGCGAGCACGGTATTCACATCGATGCGAAGGGCTTCGTCTGGCTCGGCGGAAACAATTGCCCGACCAACGGCATTCGCGGTCTCAAACCCGTCGCCGACGATCAGCTGTTGAAGTTCTCGCCTGACGGCAAGCTGGTCATGCAGGTCGGAAAGAGCAACCAGAGCAAGGGAAACGCCGACACGAAGAATCTGCATCGCCCCGCGGATGCGTTCGTGCACGCGCCAACCAACGAAGTGTTCGTTGCTGATGGCTACGGCAACCATCGCGTCATCGTGCTGGATGCAGATACAGGCGCATTCAAGAGAATGTGGGGAGCCTTTGGCGATCGTCCGATGGACGATGACCATTGCGAGGTTGTCACGCCAAAGACGGTCGAGGATCCCGGCCCGCGCAACTTCAGCATCGTTCACGCGCTTCGCGTCGCACGCGATGGGACCGTCTACGTCGCCGATCGTGAAAACCGCCGCGTTCAGTCGTTTACCAAAGATGGCAAGTTCATCAAACAGCTGGTCAAGGCCGACACGCAGTTCGCGAGAAACGTCGCGTTATCGCCCGATCGTGAGCAACAGTTTCTCTACGTCGGCAACGGCGACGATATCTCGGTCGTCGATCGCAAAACGCTGACGATCATCGGCGCGATCAAGCCGGCGGGACTCAAGAACGCGGGACATCAGATCGCCACCGACTCGAAGGGCAATCTCTATCTGGCGCAGACGACGATGGGGCTGCAGAAGCTGACGTTCAAAGGGATGACGTCTGGCAGCAAGTAAGACACCGCGGGAACTGCCCCCGCTTCGCGACCGGATTCGGCCTGGATTGCGCGTGCTCTTCGTCGGGATCAATCCCGGCGTGCGCTCGGCGCTAACAGGGCACCACTTCGCCGGCTTCTCGAATCGATTCTGGAAGCTGCTCTCTCAATCGCGTCTCGTTCCCGAACTCGTAACGTACGTGGACGATGACCGGTTGCCTGAGTGGGGCTTCGGCATCACGAACGTCGTCGCGCGAGCGACGCCTGGGATCGACGAGCTGAAGCCCGAGGAGTATGCGGCCGGACGACTGCGTCTTCGCGCGAAGGTGCGCCGCTATCGTCCTGAGATCGTTGCCTTCGTCGGCATCACCGTGTATCGCGCGATGTATCCCGAGCGTCGTGGACCGGTAGCAATGGGACTGCAGAAGGAACGGCTGGGAAAGACCGCTATCTTCGTGCTGCCGAACCCGAGTGGCAGGAACGCGAACTACTCGTATGACGAGATGCTCCGGGCGTACCGAGCGCTCACTCGTTTGCTACGACACCATCAATGACGAAAGAACCGGGCGCCTTCCGATCGACGTGCGGAAGGCGTAGAGCGTCAACGCCGCGAGGATCATCGTGGCCGCGAGCGATGGTCGCCCGTACCACGCGCTGAAATCGCTCGTAAACATCGACCAGTCGAACAGCATCGAGAGACACGAGAACAAAGCAGCTGCGAAGATGCCGAAGCGCAGCGTCAGGAACAGCAGGAAGGCGAACTCGAGCCCCCACTGCAGTGTGTCCATCCAGTACGACAACACTCCCGGATTGCCGGCAAACCACAGCAGCGACATAAGGATGGCGGCGATCCACCTCTTGCGGACCACCATGTTGCAAAGAAACAGCGTCAGAAAAAACCCCATGCCCACAGTGAGACCCTGGAAGAACGGCAGCGCGAGATTCGCCGTCATCACCCGCCCGCTGCTGAGACTTTCGAGCACGATGCCGAAGTGCCCGAGGTGACTCACGGCATGTGGGGCAGCCCCAGCCTGCACCGCCGCGAACATCACGACTCGCTGTACGGCATAGTTCAACGCGACGCAGGTAACCGTAACAAGCAGATCACGGCCAACGACGGGATCACGCCAGCGTCCTGCCAGCAGGCGTGCCCAGGTAATCAACGCGTGCGGCCATAGGCGGCGGGTCCATGGCTCGATCGCGAGGTACGCTAGTGCAGCCATGGCACTGGCCCCCACCACGCCAAAGACGTTGAGCATCAGGCCACCCGGCACCGGAGCGAACAGCGCGACGACCGTGATGACGCTGAACGCGTAGAAGCCAAAGTGCCACGCACTTCGCGTATCGCCTCTGCCTTGGAAGAGGTGCAGCAGGCCTAGCAGTACGAGACCCAACAGGTACACCTGGAAGAACAGGACTGGAAAGCCATCGAGCTGCGATGCCGCTTGCCATGGAAAGACCACGGCGAACGAGCTCACCGTACCGCGAAAGCTCGACGCCTCGATTCGGACCGGCGTCTGGTTGTCGTCAAGGTACGGGCCAGTCCAGGCGATGCGAGTGTCGGCAATCTCGATTTTGGGTTCCGCACTCGATCGACTGAAGCGCGTGATATCGAGACCGGCGGCCGCGAACATCACGCCCCAGTCCGGTTCACTACCGGTTGGAAGCACAAGGTCCTCAGACGTGGGTGTCCGCTCGATGCTGAGCAGACGGCCCTCGAGATCGAGCGACGTAGAGATCCGTCCCGGCTCGAGCGGTCCTCCACTCACCGGCAACGATTCCGCGCCTACGCCAGGGCGTCGAGCAAGGATTCCGGGACTTTGGACGTACGTGAACCAAATCGGCCACGGTGCCGACGCCAATCGTGCATCCCACCGCTGTCGCCTGTCGGCACCCGATTCGCCGATCGTCTGCGCCGTGCGCGCAAGGTATCCAGCGTCGTAGTCAAAGCCGGACGCGACATCAGCCGCAATGTCTGTGAAACCCAGACGACGCGCGAGGTCGCGGGCGCGTATCGTCAATTCTTCAGGGGGCACAAGAAGAGGAACTTTTCCAAGCACGTTGGTCGAAGGCGTGAGCAGCAGCACCGTCGTCACACACAGGACGATACCGGCGAGGAGGGACAGCGCCACACGCGGCTGCAAACCCTCAGTCGGACCGGCGGCGGCGATCATCTCGGGCGACGGTGTCTCGCCTGCGGCTAATGCCTCTGCCAGCGGATCACCGCCGGGCAGCGATGCGGAGATCGAGAGCGCGGACGATGGCCTCAGTTGCGGATCAGGCTCGAGACAGCGGAGGATCGCGCGCTCAATCCGATTGTCGAGATCAGGAATCAGCGTTGACGGCGTCGCGACCGGGTGCGATTCGCGCAAACGCAGGAGCTCTTGAAGATCTCTCGCCTCGAAAGCCGGCCGGCCCGTGAACATTTCGTAGAGCACGAGACCAAGCGCGTAGAGATCGCTTTGGCGCGTGAATTCGCGGCCGGCCAGTTGTTCCGGCGCCATGTACGCCGGCGTCCCGCTGCGGGCATCGGTCGCATCGAGTTGATCGGCAACGACAGCGAGGCCGAAGTCCATGATGCGCACTTCACCATCGCCGTCGATCATGATGTTCGCCGGCTTGAGGTCGCGGTGCAGCACTCCCTTGGAGTGCGCCGCCGCAAGGCCGGCGCACAGCTTCCGCGCGATCTCGACGGCCTTGTCCGTCGGCAGCCGGCCGATGCGTTTGAGCAGCGCCGCAAGATCCTCCCCGTCGACGAACTCCATCGTGAGATAGAGCTCACCCTGGGCCTCGCCAATGTCATACACGCGGCACACGTTGGGATGAGCGATCTGGCGCGCCAGTCGCACCTCGTTCCGCAGTCGCGTGCGCGCCCGCTCATCGGATCGAAACACCTTCAGGAACTTCAACGCGACCGGCTGACCGAGCTGGAGGTCGTTGGCGCGATAGACCTCACCCATACCGCCGGGTCTGAGCGCGGCGACGATGCGAAAGCGATTGGCGAAGAGCGCTCCGGCCCGAAACCGGCCTTCTTCAGCGAATGCGGCGCCGATCGGCGTCCCGCAGGACGGGCAGAAGCGAGGAGAGTGCTCCAGGCGCATGCGACATGACGGGCAGAAGGCGGGCGCTGCGGGCGACGGCTCTTCTGGTTTCCGTTGCGGGGCGCGATCGAGCAGTCCGTGGTGGCTGTCTTCGGCCGCAAGCATCCGCTCGACTTCGACAAGGAGTAGCGTGTTGCCCTGACATGAGCGCTCGACGAACGCGCGCCGCTCGTGCGTTGGACGCTGGAGCGCCAGCTCGAAAACCTCCCGGATTCTCCGGAAGTCGTCAGGCGTCACGGTGCCAATGGTGGGAGTGTCGTCCACAAGCATCCCCTGACGTAATTAGCGGATTTCTCGCGCGCAGCGTATCACGCACCCGTGGACGGATACTTTGATACCGTGAGACGCTCCGGCCGCGCTTTACGCCACTAGTAGCAGGCGCCTTCTCAGGACGAACGAGTGGAACCGAACTCCGTCTCGCAGCAGATCACCGTCTGGCTGACTGAATGGCGGCAGGGCGACGAGCGCGCTCGAGATCGCCTGTTCGAAGTCGTCCATCCACAATTGCGCCAGCTCGCATCACGGTTCCTGCATCACGAGCGTCACGACCACACGCTCGAGCCGAACGCGCTCGTCAACGAGCTCTGCGTGCGCCTGCTCGGTGGTGAGCCGATCACCTTTGAGGCCCGCACGCACTTCTTTGCCATCGCCGCCCAGACGATGCGACGGATCCTCGTGGACCATGCTCGCGCGCGCAACGCCGAAAAGCGGGGCGGCGTGCAGCAGCAGGTCAGCCTGAGCGCCGTCGACCAGTGGAGCCCGATCGCGCAGAATGAAGATCTGCTGGCGCTCGAGACCGCGCTCTCGAAACTCGAGACCCTCGATCCTCGCGCGGCGCGCGTCGTTGAGCTCAGGTTCTTCGGCGGTCTCACTGAAGACGAAGTCGCCGAAGTCGTCGGCATCTCGACGATCACCGTGAAGCGCGACTGGAAAGCGGCACGGGCCTGGCTTATGGGTCGCCTTGGTCCCGGTCAGTCGTGATGCGTACGGCGTGATACGGCCGCGATTGTTCTCCCGCCACTGCTTACAGGAGGACAGTCATGCCCGGTTCATTCACGGTGGTTCTCAGCGCAGCGTTGACGGTGTGTCTGTCGGCGACGTCGGCCAGCGCCCAATGGATCACGCTGCGGACGCCCGGCATTCCACGAACCGCGGGCGGCGAGGTCGATCTGTCAGCGCCTCCGCCGCGTAGCAGTGACGGGACGCCCGACTTCTCAGGTCTGTGGGGCTGGCAACCGGGTCGCTATTTCGGGACGGTAGCGGCAGACCTCAAGCCAGAAGAGATTGCGCCGTGGGCGCAGGAACTGAGATCCCGTCGATTGGAGGCGTACGGCAAGGACGACCCGGCGATGTACGACTGCCTGCCGCAGGGACCGCGCATGAACTTGTTCGCGCCGCTGCCCGTCAAGTTCGTCCAGACACCGCAGCTCCTGCTCATGCTCTCGGAGGACCTGACGTATCGACAGATCTTTCTCGACGGCCGCACGCTTCCCGTCAATCCCGATCCGTCGTTCATGGGCTACTCTGTTGGACGCTGGGACGGCGACACACTCATGGTTGAGACCATCGGCTTCAAGGATCGGACGTGGCTCGATTTCAGTGGTCTGCCCCACACTGAAGCGCTTCACATCATCGAGCGTATTCGCCGCACGACATTCGGCCATCTCGAGATTGAGGAAACCATCACCGACCCGTCAGTGTTCAGCAGGCCTGTCACCGTACGCCTCGGCGCACAGTACGTGCCGGACACCGAGTTGCTCGAGTTCGTCTGCGGCGAAAACGAGAAGAGTCGCGTCCATTTCGTTGGCGCGGCGTCAGACGTGTTCAAGGGATATCTCGAGATGGCGGTCAAGGTGTCCCCGGACATTCTTGCGCGCTACGTCGGCACCTACGACTTTCGCATCCCCGAGAATCCAACAACGCCACTCCTCTTTTCCCTCACACTCGACGGAGACCAACTGCTCCTGGACGGCGCGCCGCTCATTCCGCTCTCTGACACGACCTTCGGTGGACCATTCGGTCGCGTCGAGGTGGTACTCGACCCGAGAGGCGCGGCCATGCACCTCGTAGTCCGCACATCGGAGGGCGACACGAAGGCCGTTCGACTGACTCCCCAGCCACGTTGACTCTAGTAGCCCCGCGCGTCCAGGCGACGTGTGCGTCCGCGGGGACGAGGTTGACTCGACGAAGGAGGTTCGCTATGGATTTCAAGGCTTTTGGCGACAAGGCGAAGGGAATGGTCGAAACCGCAGCCGCGTCAGCCACGACGACCGCTGGCAAAATGCTGGATGAATTCAACGAGGCGCTGCCGACCATGCGCGCGCTCGGGTTCGTCGTGAAAGACTTGCACGTCGGGATGGGGCTGCTGCCGGAAGTCGGCGCCACGCTGGTGGCCACCACCGACTCGATCGACGAAAAGAAGCTTCAGGAGCTCATTGAGAGACACGCGGAGAAGAAGCTCCTCGTCACCGCCCTCAAGGGGCTATATGCGGCGTATAACATCAAGCGCGAGATCCCCGACGTACCACTCAAGGGGGTTCAGCTCGACATCACGTTGGGTCTGCCGCCACGCGTAAGCGTGTCATTCGTAAACACTGGCGTTGCGGCGGCGGCCTGAGCCGCCGCCGCGGAGGCCGCCGCTGTGCGCACTGCCACGATCCTGTTTCTGTTGATTCTCAGTGCCCGAACGGTTGCGGCCGCCGACAAATCGAAGGCCGGTGAATTCATCACCGAACCGGCCACGCTGATCTCGCTCGGGTTCGAGTGGCGGATCGACGGCGACGACAATCGCAACGCCCGCGTCGAGGTGAGCTACCGCAAACAAGGTCAGCAGGCGTGGAAAATGGGGCCGCCGCTCCTGCGCATCGGCAACGAGCGCATCAACGAGAACGCCCTCCAGTACGTGACGCCCAACGGCTTCGCCGGCAGCGTGTTCGAGCTCGAGCCCGCCACGGCCTACGAAGCGCGATTCGTGTTGTCAGACCCTGACGGCGTTGACGGGCGCGCCGAGCGCGTCGTGTCCGTGCGCACGCGCGCCGAACCGATGCCGGCCGCGGGCGGCAAGGTCTATCACGTCTATCCGCCGGACCATAAGGGCCAGAGACAGGAGCCCGCGTTCACCGGACTGCTCGCGGCCTACTACACGGGTTCCTCGCACTCGGACAACTTCAACACCTATCCGCCGCGCGTGCAGCCTGGTGACACGATCCTGGTTCACGCCGGCCTCTACAAGGACGATCGCCTGCGCTACGGCGGCGGCCTCGGTACCGTCTCGAGCGGGACCTACTTCCTCACGCAGAGCGGCACGGCGGAACGGCCGATCGTGATCAAAGCCGCCGGTGACGGCGAGGCGATCTTCGACGGTGACGGCGCCTACAACCTGTTCAACGTGATGGCCGCCAACCACAACTACTTCGAAGGCCTCACGATTCGAAACACCGACCTCGCGTTCCAAGGCGGGCTGAAGAACATCACGGGATCGAGCGGCCTCACCATCAAGCGGAGCCGCTTCGAGAATGTCGGACGGGCGATCTACACGGACTGGTCGGGATCGAAGGACTACTACATCGCCGACAACGTCATGATCGGCCGCTTCAATCCCAACTACCTGATGGGATTCACTGGCCGCACGTGGCAGAAGCTGCCGGAGTTCAATCCGAAGCTCGTCTCCGAGTACGCGATCAAGGTCTACGGCTCAGGGCACGTGGTCGCCTACAACTCGATCGCCAACTTCCACGACGGCGTCGATGTCGCCACGTACGGAAACCCGGACGGCAGCCCGAATCCGATTCGCGATCGGCTGCCGGTCTCGATCGACTTCTACGGCAACGACATCTCCAACGTCGAAGACAACTGTCTCGAGGCCGACGGCGGCGCGCACAACATCCGCATCTTCCGCAATCGATGCTTCAACCACGGTCACCGCGCGCTCAGCGTCCAGCCGATGTTCGGCGGACCGGTCTATTTCGTTCGCAACGTCGTCTATCACGCGCCGGAAGGCGGCGCCGTCAAGTTCACGGCATCGTCATCCGGAATCATCGTGTGGCACAACACGCTCATCGCGCCGGTGAAGCCGATGCTGCTGGCGGCGTCCAACGTGCACTACCGAAACAATCTGATCCTCGGCAAGAGCGAAACGCTCGAAACGTTTGCGGTCGAGACGAATACCAACTATTCGAGCTCCGACTACAACGGGTTCCGGCCAAACGAGGGAGCTGAGTTCTCATTCGAATGGAGCTCTCCGGCGCGGTCGTTGCGCGCCAGCTTTCCTGGCGAGCCGGGCAAGCTTGGTGTGCAGGAGCAGACGAAGCTCGAGGCCTCGTCACGCGAGCGGCGCCGGTTCAAGACGCTGAAAGAGTTCAGTGAGGCAACCGGTCAGGACGCGCACAGCGTCCTCGTCGACTACGACGTCTTTGTAAAGGTCGCCGCGCCCGGGCCAGACCCGCGCACGCTCTACAAGCCGGCGGACTTCGACTTCCAGCTTCGTGCCGGCTCAGTCGCCGTCGACGCGGGCGTTCGGCTGAGCGGGATCAACGACGATTTCACCGGAACGGCGCCCGATCTGGGCGCGTACGAAGTCGGTCAGCCATTGCCGCATTACGGTCCGCGCCCCTAGGCAAAACTGTGAAGGGTCAGACCCTTCACACTATGGCAACATCACAAACTTCTGGACGCGCCGGTTCTCGGGGCGAAGCGGCGTGACCTCGGTCACGTAGAGATTGCCCTTCGAATCGGCGGCCATGTGATGCAGCGTGCCGAACTGGCCGGGCGCCGAGCCCCATTCACCAAACGTGTCGAGGAGCTCGAGCCCGCGCCGGTCGAACACCATCACCTTCGCCTGGCTGCGATTGCCGACGTAGAGAAAGCGCTGCTCGGGATCGGTCGAGAACGCCGTGCTCGCCGCCGTCGTGCCGTTGCCACATTCAGGCGCTTTGCACTCCCGGCCGATGAACACCTGGGTGACATAGGTGCCATCGAGCCTGAAGACCTGAACGCGCTTGCCGCCACGATCCGAGACGTAGACGAGGCCGTCCTTCGAGACACGTGCCGCGTGAACGGGCTGCACGAACTGTGATGCGCCCCGCGGATCGGCGTCCGGCGGCGCCGGGTTCGGCGGATCGTCCTTCGGCACATTGCCGAACGCGCCCCACATGCGCTTGAACTTGCCGCTGTCCGCATCGAACACGATGATGCGGCGATTGCCGTAGCCATCCGCGACGAACAGCTCGTTCGTCGCCGCGTGCACAAACGCATCTGCCGGCTGATTGAGGTTCTCCGTGTCCGCGTTGCCGCGGCTCTTCCCCGCGTGCCCGATTTGCATCACGAAGGTGCCGTCTTTCCTGAACTTCAGGATCTGATGGTCGTTCGTGCCGTTGCCGCCAATCCACACGAAGCCCTTCGGGTCGACGTAGATCCCGTGCTCGGACGATGGCCACTCGTAGCCTTTGCCGGGTCCGCCCCAGGCGCGGACGAAGGTGCCGTCGGCAGTGAACTCGAGGACCGGTGGCGCCGCTTTCGATTTCTCCTCCGGCCCAAGTGTGCCGGGGCGTTGCAGCACCCACACGTGATCGTCTGCGTCGATCGACACGCTCGACACCTGTCCGAACTGCCAGCCGGTCGGAATCTTCGGCCACGCGGAATCGACACGGAACTTCGGTGCGTCGCTGGGAGCCGCGAGCTCCGCTGGAATCGCCAGCGTCACCTTGCCTGTCGCCGCCCACTCCGCGCCGCGCGCGAACGTCGTACCGAATCCGGACTCGCGCGTTTCGTCGGGCCCGTGTCCAAGGGTCGTCACGAACACCCTGCCCGACCCGTACTGCGTCGTCCACAGCATGGGCTGATGAATGCCAGGTCCAGGAATCGGCTGACGAGCCTTGCCCTGATACAGCGCGTGATCGTCGTATGCGGTCGCCAGCACGTGATAGCTGCCCTCGGGCTGCCAGCGCAGGTTGGCGTACAACTCGTCGGTCGTGACGCGGAACGATTTCAGTCCACGCGTGATCGGATGCTCGGTGTCCTTGATGTCGACCGTGAAATCGTGTCGAGCGGAATGATGACCGTTATTCGGCCGCCAGTTGCCGCCGCTCATCTTCTCGTATTCCGTCCAGCCATCGAACGCGCCGAGAGCGAGGTGATAGAGCACGAGACCTTTGCCCGAGCGGACGAACGCTTCGAGCGCCGCGTTTGCGCGATCGCCCCAGCGATCCTTGTCGCCGCGGTTGTAATAGTTGACGACAACGAGATCGTAGTTCGCGAGTGTCTCGGGACCCGCGCCACGAAACTCCTCGTTGATGCGCACTTCGAATCGTCCCGTCGATTCGAGAATCTGCTTCAGGATCGGCGTGGTGCCACGCCAGTCGTGCACATGCTGACCGGTGATCAGGAGGACCTGGATCTTCGAAGGGTCTGGTGGCGGGCTCGGCTGCGCGAACACCGGGGGCGTCAGAAACAGAATGGCTGCCGCGACCGTGATGAGCGTGCGCATGATTCCTCCGCAGGCGAGTCTAAAGACTCGCCTCTACGACTGCGACTCGATCGCGAACACCCATACAGCCCCACCCTCGGGGACTTCGGGATACTCACCTGGAAAGAGCCGGTTCAACGTTGCCTGCATACCGCGCGAGTCGCCGCCCCACCCTGACTCCACTGCGACGTACTGCTTGCCGTCGACTTTGAAGGTCGTCGGCGGAGCGAGGATGCCGGAATTCGTCGGGAACTCCCAGAGCAGCTTCCCTGTCGCCGCGTCGAACGCGTGGAACTTGCGATCCGCCGTGCCGCCGCTGAAGACGATGCCACCGCCAGTGACCAGCATGCCTCCCCAGTTCGGCGACTTGTCGTAGACGTGCGTCCACACCTTCTGCCCCGTGTCGACGTTCCACGCCTGCACTTCACCGACGTGATCGGCGCCCGGCCTGATGAACGGACGACTACCGCTCACACCGACGAACGGCCGGCCTGGCGTATATTGCGGCATCGTGCCCAGGTTCGATCCGCACAGATTGTTGTTGGCGGGGATGTAGATCATTCGCGTCCGGGGACTGAACGCGATTGGCGGCCAGTTCTTGCCGCCGTGCACACCGGGACAGAAGTCGGCACGCTTCCCCGTCATCGGCTTCTTCTCTGGATCGACGTCGGGCTTACCCGTCACGGGATCGAGGCTGCGGAAGACGTCCTGATACACGAAGGGTTTGCCCTCGACGAACGTGATCGGACCCGCACTGCGCTCGAGGAACCAGATGTATCCATCACGCGCGACATCGATCAGGCCCTTGATCGTTCGTCCGTTGCGCTGGTAGTCAACGAGGATCGGAGGCGACACCTCGTCCCAGTCCCACGAGTCATTCGGGTGATATTGGTGATAGCCCTTGATCGCGCCGGTCGCGACATCGAGCGCGATCGTCGACGTCACATAGAGGTTGTCGCCAGGTCGTTGATCGCCAATCGTCGGCCCGCCGTTGCCGGTGCCCCAGAACGCGAGGTTCGTCTCGGGATCGTAGTTGCCCGTGACCCACACCGGCGCGCCGCCGGTCTTCCATTGATCGCCTTTCGGCCACGTCTCGCTCCCGGCCTCGCCTGGTGCCGGCACGGTGTAGGTGCGCCACTTCTCCTGGCCGGTCTCGACATCGAATCCCGCCACGAAACCACGAATGCCGAACTCTCCGCCTGACGCGCCCACCATCACGACACCACCGGCGACGAGCGGCGCGAGCGTCGTGTAGTAACCCGCCTTGTTGTCGGCGACGACCGACGTCCAGACTTCTCGTCCCGTTCGCGCATCGAGGGCCACGAGCACGGCTTCACCCGCCGCGAAGAACACCTTGTCGCCGTACAGCGCCACGCCGCGGTTGGTCTGATGCGGAACGTTCATGCCGGTCTCGAGCGGCCGGCGATAGCGCCAGAGCAGGTTTCCGCTCTTCACATCGATCGCGATGGCCTGGTTGTTCGGACTGGTGACGAACATCACGCCACCGTTGACCAGTGGCGCGGCCTGATGGACTCGCGCTTCGCCGGTGGAGAAGACCCAGACGGGCTTCAGCCGCTGAACGTTGGCCGGTGTGATGTCACTCAGCGGACTGAAACCCCATCCGTCGTACGTCCGGCGGATCATCAGCCAGTCCTGATCGTCGGGCGTGCGGAGCCGATCGGCCGTGACCGGCCTATAGTCCTTGAGGACTGTCGGCATCGGTGGATCGGCGGGTGGCTGCGGTTGCTGTCCAGGTGCGGCCCCATGGGTCAGCACGGACGCGGCGATACTCATCGCCAGGGCGGTCACGGCACCACGCAGGCGTTTCATGACGTGGGAGTCTACCAACCTTTCCCATCCGGAGTCCCTCCAACCAGCCCACCTTGCGCGCGTGATGTTTCCGCGCGTCTTCGGCTGGTTGCCAGCGTCTCCTCGCGCGCTCTGCGCGCTTGGCCCGTCATGCGACAACGGCGCGATTCACGCCTCGGTATTGGAGCGAACACCGCGATGTTCAGCGTGCTGAACCCCGCCATCGTCGGACAGACGATTCAGCTGGATGGTCAGAGCGTGCAGGTGATTGGCGTCATGCCGCGGGCCGGGTCTTGTTCTTTAGTTAGAACTTCGCGACCTTCTTGGCCGCGCCCGTCAGTTCGAGAATGTGGAGGCCGGTGTTCGCACGATCGGCGACGTAGACGTAGCCGCGATCGTCGACCTCCACGTTATTGGACTGGATTGCCACCTTGCAGTTCTGGCTGGCGCCCTCGCCGACACAGCGCCGATCGGTGTTCGCCGTCGTGGCCGGGATGTAGTACCCGATCTCCCTAATGTTGAACGGATCGCGGACGTCAAGCGCGCGCACACCGGCGTTGAAGAACGTGACGAAGAGCACGCGGCCGTAATAGATCGGCGTGAAGTTCTCGTTTGACGAGTGCGAGCCGAAGCGGCCGCCGCGGCCGCAGAAGTTTCCGCTGGCCTCCGGCACCGTCCAGGTCGACACGCCAACGGGCGCCGACTCGAAGGTGATGTCGACCATGCGGACCATCTGCCTCGGTTCCTGACATTCGTTGGCGAGCGACTCACTGACGACCGCGATGAAATCCCGATGCGCCTGTGCCGTTGGGATCGGGACGCTCTCGCCATGGTCATGCCCTCCTCCCGGCGTGGGAGTATTGGCAGGGAGCTTCTGCCGCGCGAACTCCGAAAGCGTCATGCCGAGAAGTGGGAAAGCCGTGTGTGCGCCCGCGTCAGGAGGAAGATCCATCCGCGCGATCTGGGGATAGAGCAGGTTGGCATCCGTCGGCTCTTTCGGTCCATTCAACAGCTTCTGCCGATCAACGATCTGTACGACGCCTGCGCGACTGGTCCCGTAACCGAAGTACACGCGGTTGCCTTTCGGCCCGAGCGAGATTGGTCCATGAAGCTCGGTCGGGACGGGCATCACCGTCGACCCGGGTTGCTGGCCTGGGAGGCCGAAATCGCGGATGAACCGCGGGTTGGCTGGATCGCCGAGATCGTAAATCTTCGTCATCCGCCGGGTCCGCCACTCCTTCGGGCCCGAGATGACGTAGGCAATACCGGTATCGCACTCCCAGAAGTTCTTGTGCGTGTTGACGAGGCCATCGACCAGCATCAGGAGACGAGCCGGCTTCGCGGGGTCAGTGACGTCCCAGATCTCGTGTCCCGAGTTGCCGAACGAGCGAAGCAGATACACCTTGCTCTTGTCCGCTCGCGGCAGCGTGCTTCCACTGCAGACGCGAACCATCTGCGCGCCGCCGTTCTCACCCTCTCCCGCTTCACCGGGAATATGAGCGAGATATCGCGGTTTCTTCGGATCGGTCACGTCGACGATTGAGGTGCCGTTCTGTTCGTCCTTGCCGGTAAGCGGGTTCCGCTTTGTTCCACCGTGATGGCCGATATACGCGATCCAGCGGTCACCCTGATGGTGAATCGCAGGTTGGTAGGCGCTTCGCGCTTGCAGATCATCGTGACCGACGAGCGCCATATCACGCTGATCCGCTCCGTGTTGTGCCGCGACTGACGCGCACAGAGCCATGCCGAGCGCTGCAACGGATGCAAAGAGGCGTCTCATACCTTCGACCTTCGACCTTTGACCTTTGACCTTTGACCTTGATTCGGCCCGAATCATACTCCCGCTCGCCTGCGTGCGAAGCGAGGCGGGCCCAGAGTCGAGAGCCCAGAGCCTACGACAGCAACGCATCCCTCGCCGCGACGACAATGTCCTGCGCTTCGGCGACGGTACGAGCCGTGGCTGTGAGATGCCCCATCTTCCTGCCCGGACGGGGCTGGCTCTTGCCGTACAGATGCAGCTTGACGTCGGGGAAGCGGCAGGCAGCCGCCCAGTTCGGCTCGCCGTCGACCCACAGATCGCCGAGCAAATTCGCCATCGCTGCGGGTTTGAGCAGCTCGGTCGACCCCAGCGGAAGACCACAAATCGCGCGCACCTGCTGCTCGAACTGACTCGTCACCGCCGCGTCGAGCGTCAGGTGACCCGAGTTGTGCGGCCGCGGCGCGAGCTCGTTGACGAGCAGCTCGTTGTCAGTCGTCACGAAAAACTCCACGCACAGCACGCCGACGTAGTCGAGCGCCTCCAGGATCGCGCGGGCGATCGCGCGCGCACGTGACGCCATCGCCGCCGGCACTGCCGCCGGCGCCGTCGTCACATCGAGGATGTGATTGCTGTGGCGATTCTCGAACGGTGGATACTCCGCTACGGCACCATCGAGAGCACGCGCCGCGATCACGGAGATCTCTGCCTGGAGCGACACGAACTTCTCGACGAGGACCTCGGTGCCCTTGAGCGCTGTCCACACGCGCTCGACCTCGTTCGCCCTCGTGATCTTGTGTTGCCCTTTGCCGTCGTACCCGAACGCCGCCGACTTGATCACAGCGGGAGTCCCGAGGCGCGTGACTCCGTCCTGCAGTTCTTCCAAGGTGGTCGCGCGCGCGAAGGGCACTGTTGGAAATCCGCGGTCGGACAGGAATGCCTTCTCGCGGCCGCGCTGCTGCGCCGTGTAGAGCGCCGCGCCAGACGGTCGCACCGGCACGACACCATCAAGCGCATGCACGGCATCGCTCGGCACGTTCTCGAACTCGAAGGTCACGACCGCGACGTCTGTCGCGAACGCGCGCAACGCGTCGAGATCCTCGTACGGCGCTGTCACCTCGAGATCAGCCACCTGCCCCGTCGGCGTGTCCTGGTCGGGAGAGAACGTGTGGACCCGGTACCCCATGCGACGGGCGGCGATCGTGAACATCCGCCCAAGCTGACCGCTCCCGAGCACACCGAGCGTTGCGCCCGGCGCGATGATCATGGCAGGCGATCCTGCCGGACCTTCTCCGTCTGCTCGGTGCGAAACGCGCGCAGCTTCTCGCGCAGATCGGGGCGCGAATTCGACAGGATGGAGACGGCGAGAAGCCCCGCGTTGGTCGCGCCCGGCTTCCCAATCGCGAGCGTGCCGACCGGCACACCGCCCGGCATCTGGACGATCGAGAGCAGCGAGTCCAGCCCCTGGAGCGCGGCGCTTTGCACCGGAACACCGAGCACCGGAAGCACCGAGTGCGCGGCCACCATGCCCGGAAGATGCGCCGCTCCACCCGCGCCGGCAATCAGGACCTCGATCCCGCGCCCTTCTGCTCCCGAGGCGAATTCCGCCATCCACACCGGCGTTCGATGCGCCGAGACAATGTGCTTTTCATAGGAAACGCCGAAGCGTTCCAGCACGTCGACAGCGGCTTGCATCGTCTCCCAATCGGACGACGAACCCATGATCACGGCTACTAGAGGGGTCACAAAACGGAAATGTTACCTGAATTGATGGACAATGAAACGTCCTCACGCTTTCCGGAGACACATGACAACCGCAAAAATCATCTACACGTACACCGATGAAGCGCCCGCCCTCGCCACCTACTCGTTGCTGCCAATCGTCCAGGCCTTCACGAAGGCCGCTGGCATCGTGGTGGAGACGCGCGACATTTCTCTTGCCGGTCGGATCCTCGCCAATTTTCCGGAGAGCCTGACCGCCGAACGACGGCAGGCCGACGATCTTGCCGAGCTCGGTGCGCTCGCCAAGACACCGCACGCCAACATCATCAAGCTGCCCAACATCAGTGCGTCGATCCCGCAGCTCAAAAACGCGATCAAGGAGCTGCAGAAGCAGGGCTTCACCGTTCCCGACTACCCCGAGGATCCTCAGACCGACGAGGAGAAGAAGATCAAGGCGAAGTACGCCAAGGTGCTTGGCAGCGCCGTCAATCCGGTGCTGCGCGAGGGGAACTCGGATCGGCGCGTGGCGACGTCGGTGAAGCAGTACGCCAAATCGCATCCACATTCGATGGGGGCGTGGAGCAAGGACTCGAAGTCGCACGTTTCGAGCATGTCCGGCGGCGACTTCTACGCAAACGAGAAGTCGGCGGTCATCACGGACGGCGGCAAGCTCAGGATCGAGCTGGTTGATTCTACCGGCAAGGTCACCGTTCTCAAGGACGGCGTCACTGTCACCGACGGTGATGTGCTTGGCGCATCGATGATGAGCCGCCGAGCGCTCGTCGATTTCTTTGTCAGCCAGATCCCCGACGCGAAATCGAACGGCGTGCTGCTGTCGCTGCATCTCAAGGCGACGATGATGAAGGTGTCCGATCCAATCATGTTCGGGCACGCGGTGACCACGTACTACAAGGACGTCTTCGACAAGCACGCGGCGACGTTCGAATCGCTCGGCGTCGATCCGGACAACGGCATTGGCGACGTCTACAAGAAGCTTCCTGCGCTGCCTGCCGACGCGCGCGCAGCCATCGAGGCAGATCTCCAGGCCGTCTACACGACACGCCCCTCGCTCG
Organism: uncultured Acidobacteriota bacterium; assembly: GCA_963772955.1. Classification (GTDB taxonomy): domain Bacteria; phylum Acidobacteriota; class Vicinamibacteria; order Vicinamibacterales; family UBA2999; genus Gp6-AA40. Next base: position 333,769 of record CAVYZF010000019.1, read on the forward strand.
CGATGGTCGATTCGAGCAAGGGCATCACTAACTTGCACGTGCCGAGCGACGTGATCATCGACGCGTCGATGCCGGCGGCCATCCGCTCGTCCGGGCAGATGTGGGGACCGGACGGCAAGCTGCACGACATGAAGGCGATGATCCCGGACCGCTCGTACGCGGGCATCTATCAGGCGACGATCGACGACTGCCGGCAGCACGGCGCGTTCGACGTTCGTACGATGGGCACCGTCTCGAACGTCGGGCTCATGGCGCAGAGCGCCGAGGAATACGGCTCGCACGACAAGACATTCGAGATCGCCGCAGCGGGAACGGTCCGTGTGGTCGATGGCAACGCGCGAACGATCTTCGAGCACGCCGTCGAGCCTGGAGACATCTGGCGTATGTGCCGGACACGCGACCTGCCGATCAGAGACTGGGTCAAGCTGGCGGTGACGCGCGCGCGCGCGACCGGCCACGCCGCGATCTTCTGGCTCGACGAGAAGCGAGCCTACGACCGCAACGTGATCGAGAAAGTGCGCCAGTACCTGAAAGACCACGACACGTCTGGTCTCGACATCCAGATCCTCGCGCCCATCGATGCCGTCACTGCGACGCTGAAGCGCATTCGCGCGGGACAGGACACGATCTCGGTCACCGGCAACGTGCTGCGCGACTACCTGACGGATCTCTTCCCGATCCTCGAGCTCGGCACGAGCGCCAAGATGTTGTCGATTGTTCCGCTGCTCGATGGCGGCGGCCTGTACGAAACAGGCGCCGGCGGATCGGCGCCCAAGCACGTGCAACAGTTCGTGCAGGAGAACTACCTGCGATGGGATTCGCTCGGAGAGTACCTCGCGCTGGCCGTGTCGATTGAGGATCTCGGAACCAAGACCGGCAACCAGAAGGCGCTGACCGTCGCCGACGCGCTCGACAAGGCCAACGGCAAGATCCTCGACAACGACAAGTCACCGCAGCGCAAGGTGGGTGAGCTCGACAATCGCGGCAGCCACTTCTATCTCGCCATGTACTGGGCGCGGGCGCTGGCGGATCAGACGACGGACGCCGAGTTGAGCGCGGCCTTCAAGCCGATCGCGGATCAGCTCGAAAAGAACGAGGCAAAGATCGTCGGCGAGTTGAATGGGGTGCAGGGTCAGTCAGTAGAGATTGGTGGTTACTACCACTCTGACCCTGCGAAGACATCGAAGGCGATGCGGCCGAGTGTCACACTCAACGCCATCATCGACGGTATGAACCCCTGAATTCTTGATTGCAGGATCTGTGATTGTCGATTCGTTGAGGATTGTTGATTGGCGATTGTTGATTGAGTTCTCGTTTCAACGAGTCAGCTCCAAATCGACAATCCCGAATCACCAATCAACAACTAATCACCAATCACAGATCAACCAATCAAGAATGATTACTTCCTGCCGATGAACTTCGTCAATTCCGCAAACGGCACCGCACCGCGGCCGTGGATCGGCGCAATGGTCGCCACGTTCAGCTTCAACTTCTGCACCTCGTCGTAGAGTGCGACCGCATTGGGCGGAGGGGTCGCCGGTACCGGGGCAGCGGGCGGCCCCGGGCTGTACGCGTCGGCTTCGATCAGGATTCTCGGACCGGGCAGATAGATCAACGTGTATTCGTTGGTGTGGGTATCGCCCGCCGTGGCGTAGATCTCAATCGTCTGCTTGCCGTCGGTCAGGATGTCCTTGCCGGTGACTCCTTGCAGCGTCGGCGTCTTGGCCGCCGTGCTCTGGGCATCCGGGCTGAGCGTCGCCGGAGCGGCGAGCGTCTTCTCGAAGTAAGCCACGTTGGATTGATGCGTGACCACGGTCGCGCCCTCGGCCACGTACGTGCGGAGCCCGCCTGTGTGATCGAAGTGATGATGCGTCGTCAGGACGTATCGCAGCGGCTTGTTGGGTACGAGCCTCTTCGCTTCGGCGATCACCGCGAGCGAGCGGGCCTCGTCGAGTGGCGCTTCCACGACGGCCATATGATCGGCGAACTCCACGACCACGCTGTGGTGCGACCCACCGGTCACATGCCAGACGCCATTCGCCAGCTTCGTGCTCATCGTTTGAGGCGCTGACGGTGGCGCGGCGTTGGCGACCGGCGCCGGCACACTGAGGTCAACGGGGGCATTCGGCGTCACGCTCGTGACCGTCAGATCCCAGAGCGGGAACCCACCCTGCGTCACAACCATCTTCGTGGGGAACTGAACACCGCTGAAATCCTTGTAGTCGGAGTAGGTGGCCACGACGTCGGTGTCGCCCATGACCGGATTGGGAATCCTGGTAGCGACCTTCGACACATGGTTCTGGGCGTCGATCGTGCCTTCGAGCTTGTACTTCCCAAGCGCGGTGTACGAGAGCACGCTCGCCCCCTCCGTCCCGGAGAGCGTGGCGTTGGCGGCGGCAGCACCCGTGAGAAAGCCGTGCGGCGTGATCCAGATCGCGAGCTGGCGCTCTTCGGCCGTTGCCGGCGGCTGCGGCGCTGGTCCGTTGGCGCCAACGTTCCACGCCTTGTCGCCATTCACCTGAGCGTTCTGCTGCTGTCCACCGAACGTGGGCTGCGCGAAGTTCATCTCATCCCGCGCTGAGCGCTGCTCGTAGTTGACGGCACGCGTAAAGCTCGACATGTCGCGCCGCGGCCACTCCTCGCCGGCGGTCAGTGCCTGTCCGAAGAACGCGTTCATGCCCGTGCCCGAGTATTGAATGGAGTTCACCGTGCCCATTGCCTGCTGGGCATCGCGCAACACGCTCGCCGCGTCCCTCGGTGAGCTGCACGCAACAAGCGTCAGCGCGAGTGCCATCACCAGCGACAATCTCTTCGCCATGCGATCTCCTCTTTCGTTGTGACGGGAATGGCCGAATTGTTGAATGTGCGATCTGTGATCGTGGAGTCAACAATCACAGATCGCTCAATCACAGATCGTCTAGGGAAGCATCGCCGTGATATTGCGCTTCGGCACCTGGCCGACCGGGATGCGCGTCACTTCTTTGATCGCGACGAGGTCCACAACCGACACGTCGTTCGATCCGGCGTTCGCGACATAGGCGCTCTTGCTGTCCGGCGTCAGCGTTACCCAATCCGGCGAGCGGCCCACATCAACCGCCCCGAGCAGCTTCAGGTCGGGCAGCGAATAGATATACACCGCGCTATTCAGCCGGCTGTCGACCACCAGCTTCTTGCCGTCCGCGGTCACCGCCATGCCATGCGACGCGTTCCCTCCCTCGAGGACCGGCTTCTTGCCCGGAGCGAGCTTCGGCAGATCGATGCGCTGCGTTTCCTTCTGCGTCGCCCAGTCCACGACGGCGAAGCCATTGAGATCCGACAGCTGGACGAACATCCGCTTCGTCGAACCATCGGGGTTCGTCTCGAACGCCATCGGGCGCACGCCAAGATCGAAGTCCTTGACCCACGCGATCTCTTCGGTCTTCACGTCGATGGCCGTCGCCGTCTTGCCGGCGATGCTGCCGGCCACGACGTAGCGCCCATCCGGTGTCACGTACGTGTTGTGCACCGCGCCCTTGATCGGAATGCTCTTCGCCTTTTTCAGGGCGACGGTGTCGATCACATCGACGAGGCCGGCCTGCTCGCGAATCGCAACGTAGACTCGCGTGCCATCGCGGCTGATCGAGATGTTGTTCGGATGTCCGCTGAGCGGGATGCTGCTCGTGACGCGCAGCGTCTTGCCGTCGACGACGTCGAGCGTGCTGTCGGCCTCGTTGCTCACGTAGATATGGCTGCCATCAGGCGCGGCAGCGGCTCCGTGGCCCACTTCGATTCCGGTGATCGTGCCCACGACCTTGTTGGTCGCCGGATCGATGATGTGCACGTTGTCGCCGGCGCTGTTGGTCTGGATGATCCGCACGTTGTTGTGCGACGCGGACGAACCGCTTAACGTGGCACCCTTCACCCACGCGGCAAGCATCTGCCACTCCGGATCGTTCTTCGACGTCCAGTGCTTGCCACCGTCGTGATGCGGATCGCCTCCTGCGCTTTCCGCGAGGGGGTGACGCAGCAGTTTGCTGACGTCTGGCTGACCCGCGACAACTCGGGTTTTCACGAGCTCGAAGTTCTTGCGCGAGTCCTCTTCACTCCAGGTCGCGTTTCCCGGTGCCAGCTTCTGCAGCCGCATCGGCGTGCCGGAGTCGTGACAGGAGACGCATCTCGCGTTGCCGGCGCGCTTGGTCGTGAACACCGGCTGGACGCGAACCTTGAAGTAGTCGTAGTCGAGCGTGGGAGACGATGACGAAGCGGCGGGCTGCTGAGCCCGTGCAGGCGCAACGGCGGCGAGCACGACGGCAACAACCAATAGGAAACGCGGCATACGGCCCTCCTGTGCGAGGGGGATTATGCATCGAAATGAAGGACAATTACCCACAGTCCTAGGAGGCCGCATGCGCGTCCGCATCCTGCTGATTCTGCTCGCACTATTTCTCGTTCCGCTCGGCGCGCAGACGCCGGCCCCTCTTCAGGTTCCCTACCAGCAGTTCAAGCTCGCCAACGGCCTGAACGTTATCCTGCATCGGGATACGAGCATTCCGGTCGTCGCCGTCAACATGTGGTACTACGTCGGGTCCGCCAACGAGAAGCCGGGACGGACCGGATTCGCCCACCTCTTCGAGCACCTGATGTTCGAGGGTTCCAAGCACGTGCCCGAGGGGCAGTTCGACATCCTGCTCGAGGGCGCCGGGGGCGACAACAACGGGTCGACCTCGAACGATCGCACCAACTACGTGATCGACGTCCCCTCGAATGCGCTGGAGCTGGCGCTCTATCTCGAGTCGGATCGCATGGGCTACCTGCTCGACACGATGACACCGCAGCGGGTGGACGGACAGCGCGATGTCGTCAAGAACGAACGCAGACAGAGCTACGAGAACCGGCCGTACGGGATGGCGTCGATCGAGATCGACAAGATGCTGTGGCCGCCGACACATCCATACAGCTGGCCGACGATCGGCTACATGGAAGACCTCACCGCGGCGAGCCACTCGGACGTCGTCGAGTTCTTCAAGAAGTACTACGCGCCGAACAACGCCAGCCTCGTCGTCGCCGGAGACATCGACTTCGACCGGACGCGCGCCCTCGTCGAGAAGTGGTTCGGCGAGATTCCACGCGGAGCGGCGGTGGAACCCATCGCGCCGCCGGCCGCGGTTCTCACTGGCGTGCAGAAAAAGACACTGACCGACAAGGTCACGCTGCCGCGCCTGTATCTGACCTGGCTGACGCCGCGGTTCTACGCGCCGGGCGATGCCGCGCTCGACGTCACGTCATCAGTGCTCGCCGGCGGCAAGAACTCGCGTCTCTACAAGCGCCTCGTCTACGACATGCAGGTCGCGCAGGACGTGTCCGCGTTCCAGCAATCGGGTGCGTTGGGAAGCCAGTTCCAGATTGTCGCCACGGCTCGCACCGGTCACACGGCCGCGGAACTGCAAAAAGTGATCGACGAAGAGCTCGATCTCCTGCGACGCGAGGGACCGCAACCACGCGAGGTGCAGCGCGCGATCAACCAGATGGAGGCGTCGTTCTATCAGCGCATGGAGCGCATCGGCAGCTTCGGCGGCAAGGCCGATCAGTTGAACGCGTACATGTTCGCGGGCGGTGGGCCTGATTACTTCGCCGAGGACCTCGCGCGATACACGTCGCTCAGCCCCTCGGACATTCAATCCGCGGCGGTTCAGTGGTTGCCTGCTGACCGGCGCGTCGAGCTCGTCGTGGAACCGGGGGAAAAGCGATGACGACTCGCATGGGAGTTGGGAGTTTACTGATAGCGCTCGCGCTGGTTTCGACGCTGTCAGCGCAGAGCGCGCCCGACCGATCGAAACCTCCTGCGCTTGGCGCCGTGCCGCAACTGAAGCTGCCGGCGATTCAGAAGCGGGCACTCTCCAACGGCGTGCCTGTGTTGGTCATCGAGGCACACGAGGTGCCGCTCGCTCGGGTGACACTCCTGCTGAAGTCAGGCAGCAGCGACGATCCGGCCGGCAAGTTCGGTCTCGCGAGCCTGACGGCAGCCATGCTCGACGAGGGCGCGGGCTCGCGCTCTGCCCTCGAGATCGCCGACGAGATCGACTTCCTCGGCGCCGACCTCGGCACGAGCAGCTCGTTCGACTCCTCCGCCGTGAGGCTCGGCGTACCCGTTGCCCGCCTGGGTCAGGCGTTGAACGTCATGGCCGATGTCGCGCTCAGACCGACCTTTCCCGACGCAGAGCTCGAACGCGTGCGCCAGGAACGGCTGACCGATCTGCTGCAGGCGAGAGACGATCCGGCAACCGTTGCGCCGATGGCGTATGCGCGGCTGCTGTTCGGGCCGACGCATCGTTACGGCACGGGAGCTGTCGGCACGACGGCTACGATCAAGAGTTTCACCACGTCGGATCTGAAGGCGTTTCACGCAGCGGCCTACCAACCGGGCAACGCGACGTTGATCGTCGCCGGTGATCTGACGGCGGACAGCGTTGTGCCGCAGCTCGAGAAGGTATTCGGATCCTGGCGCGCGGGTGCGACGGGGCCACATCACACGACAGTGCCGGTGGCCCCGGAGCCCACGCAGCGCCAGATCGTGATCGTCGACATGCCGGGAGCCGAGCAGTCACAGGTCCGCATCGGCTGGGTGGGTGTGCCACGATCGACGCCTGATTTTTTCCCGCTGCAGGTGCTCAACACGATTCTCGGCGGGTCGTTCACGTCGCGGCTCAATCAGAACTTGCGTGAGACGCACGGCTACTCCTACGGGGCCAGCTCGCGCTTCGACATGCGTCTGTCCGCCGGTCCCTTCTTCGCCGGCGCGGGCGTGCAGACCGACAAGACGTCCGAGGCCGTGCGTGAGTTCTTCAACGAGCTCACGGCGATCAGCAAGCCTGTCCCGGCCGATGAACTGACGAAGGCGAAGAACTACATCGCCTTCGGATTCCCCGGCAACTTCGAGACGATCGGCGACTTCTCCGCCCAGATGGAGCAGCTCCTCGTCTACGGCTTGCCTGATTCGTACTACGCGGACTACGTGAAGAACATTCAGGCGGTCTCCGCAGAGGCCGTGCTCAAGATGGCCGCCACGTATATTCAGCCGCAGCGATTTCTCGTCGTCGTCGTAGGGGACCGCAAAGTGATCGAGCCCGGCATTCGTGCGCTCAATCTCGGCATGGTTCGCACGCTGTCTGTCCAGGAGGCGTTGGGCGAATGAGTGTGGCCTTGGAGCTGGCGGCCTTGATGGCCTACTCGGATCAGGAGCGCAGGAAGTGGAAAACGTGGATCGAAGCCGACCCGTCGCGGCTGTCGATTCCATTTCAACGCGGTGGCCGATTTCCGACCGTCGGTAACCTGCTCGACCACATGTTTCTCGTCGAGCGACGTCACCTCACGCGCATGCAGGGAGGCTCCGTGCCGGACAAGACGGGCGTGGCTCCGGGAGATTGGGCAGGACTGCTCTCCTACGCCGACCTCGTCAGGGCCGACCTGCGAAGTTATCTGGGCGGACTGACCGAGGAGGGCGCCGGTCAGTGGATGACGTTCACGGTCCAGAGCGGCACGTTCACGATGACACGACGCAAGCTCGCGTCGCACATCCTGCTCCACGAGATCCGGCATCTCGCGCAGATCGCGTACGCCGCACGACTTGCCGGTCACGAGCCGCCGGGCGATCACGACTTCTTCTACGCGCCAGAAACCGAAACCCTGGATTGACGCAGACGGTCCGCCTCAAGCCGGACCCATTCACATCGACTCGAAGACGCCGCTCGTCGTGTTCTTCCGCACGTGGTCCCACGGAAAACACTGGCCGTTCATCGCGATGTAGATCCCTGGCGGCAGCACCTGCGCGAACGACAACGCGCTGCCCAGGTTGAAGAGACCATCCGAGCTGCCGAAGGCGTACGGAATCATCGCGCCGGTCAGCACCACGGTCTTGCCGGTCACGCCTTCGGCAAGGGCGCGGGCCGTGTCCACCATCGTGTCCGTTCCGTGCGTAACCACGATGGCGCGCTCGACGCACTCGCTGCACCGCGTGACGATGCGTGCCCGATCGTCCTCGGCCATGTCGAGGCTGTCGATCATCATCAGCGTCTCGATCGTCAGCTCCACTCGTGAGCGCCCGAGCCGCAGCATCTCCGGCACGTGCGTCTCGCCGAACGACAGTCGTCCTCGAATCTCGTCGTACGTCTTGTCGAAGGTGCCGCCGGTCACGAACACGCGCAGCATCGGCTACGACCGCTTCGTGACCAGGCTGACGGCCATCCCGACGATGACGACGGCAACAGCGCCGATGACGTTGTGCCAGAGAAACGCGACGTTCGTTGAGCTCGCCGCCCAGGCGACGGCGCCCATCCCTCCGAGCAGACCGACGAACGCGCCGTTCGCCGTCGCGCGCGGAAACCCGACGGCCAGGATGAACACACCGAGGATCGAGCCGTAGAAGAACGACCCGAAGCGATTGACGACTTCAATGAGCGAGCCGAGCTCCGCGGCCCATACGGCGACGACACAGGCGAAGAGCCCCCAGCAGCCGGTCGCCACGCGCGAGACACGCAGGAAGTGCGCGTCGCTCGCTTCAGCGCGGACGAAGCGCCGATAGAAATCGATCACGGTTGCCGTGGACAGCGCAGAGAGCTCGCCGGCGATCGTCGACATCGCGGCCGCGAGAATCGCCGCCACCAGCAGCCCGGGCAGGCCGATCGGCATGTGCTCGGTGATGAACGTCGGGAAGACGTAGTTCACGTCGCTGTAGGCGGCGTCACCGGTCGATTTGCGGACGAGCGCGATCGCCTCACTGCGGATCGCTCGCGTCTCCGCATCCTGCCGCCGGAACTCCGACTTCGCGAGATCCACGCTGCGCGTGTCACCGGCGGCCTCGGCTCTCGTCATCACGCGCGCGGCAGCTGATCGCGATGCCGTCGCGGCCTCGAAGCGTCCCTCGAGCGCGCGATATTCAGTCGCCTGCGGCCCCGCACGGACCTCCCGCTCGTGCACACGGTTGAAGAGCATCGGCGACGGCGTGTAGAGGAAGAAGAGGAACATCAGCACGCCGACGAGCAGCACCAGCGCCTGGAGCGGAATCTTCCAGTACGCGCTCATGAGCAGCGACTCGCGCGCCGCATCAACCGACGGGGTCGTCAGATATCGCTGCACCTGGCTCTGGTCCGTCCCGAAGTACGAGCAGAAGAGAAACAGCGCCGCAATGGTGCCCGACCAGAACGTGTACTGATTCGTGAGGTCGAACGAGAAATCGAATGTTTGAAGACGGCCGGCAGCGCCAGCGATACGCAAGGCCGGAAGCAGTCCGACGTCGTCGGGTAGCCCCATGATCAACACCACCACCGCCGCGACGAGACCAAACACGATGAGCACCATCTGCTTCACGTCCGTCCACGTCACCGCCTGCACGCCGCCGAACATCGTGTAGATCGCCGTCGGCACGCCAATGAGCAGAACCGTCGTCGTCACATCGGTGCCAAGCACGACGGACAGCACCACCGCGGGCGCGGAGATCACGACGCCGAGCGACATGCTGCGCGACAAGAGGAACAGCAGGCTCGTGAACGCCCGCGTTTTCGCGTCGAACCGGCGCTCGAGGTACTCGTAGGCGGTGTAGACCTTGGCGTTGTGGAAGAACGGGACCAGCGTGACGGAGAGGATGATCATCGCGATCGGCAGCGCGAAGTAGAACTGCAGGAAGCGCATGCCGTCCGCGTATCCCTGCCCCGTCGTGCCCACCATCGTGATCGCGCTGAGCTGAGTTGCCATCACCGACAACCCGACCGCCCACCACGGCAGACTGCGGCCGCCGAGGAAATAGCCCTCGAGCTCGTGGCTGCGCTTGGTGAGACGAAGGCCGTCCCACACGATCCAGACCAGATAGAGACCGACGATCGTCCAGTCAACCGCCGTCACGAGAACAGTTCCTGAAAGATGTAGAGCGCCACGAGCACACCGGCCCACACGACGAGGACGCGGACGTACTGGCGTTGAATGTCCGTCACAGGGCGAGACTCCTCGCGCGCAGGCGTTCGTCGGCGGCCGTCAGTGCGGCGCGAGTCCGTGTCAGCCAGGCACGGTCCGCGGCGAGAGTAGCGCCAGCCTGTTCGAGCGCGCGCGAGGTCTCGAGGGGTGAGGGTCCGCCCGGCGTCCGGCGCACATCGACGAAGTGCCGCGGGCTCATGATCTGCGAGAGTTCCGCCGCCGTCAGCTCCAACGGCGCACCGAGCACGTCACGGGTGACGTCCCGCAACATCACGGCAACCGCAGCGGGATCGTTGAGCCTGCACGATCCGCTCAGTCGGCCAGCAATCGTGTGTGCCGTCTTGAACGGCACACCACGCTCGCGGACCAGGGAATCTGCAAGCTCCGTCAACGTCGTGCCACCGTCTGCGGCGCGCGCCTCCATCCGGGCGATGTCGAACTCAGCTGCTCGCATCGCCGCGCCCACGAGCGTTGCCGCGCGTGTGGCGTCGCGGAACATCGCCGCCACGAGCGGCTGCAGGTCATCTTCGGTATCGACGATGTCGCCGAAGGGCGTGTTGTGCACCATCATCATGATTGCCGAGACCTGACCGAGCGCCTTGCTGCCGATCGCACGCGCGTGTTCGAGCGCGACGGGATTGCGCTTCTGCGGCATGATCGTGCTCGACTGCACGAAGCCCTCGGCCAACCGCAGATACCCGAACTCCACGGTGCACCAGAGCAGCAGGTCCTGGACGAATCGGCCAAGGCCGGTCGTCAGCACGGCGGCCGCCGACGCGCTTTCGAGCAGATAGTCCACGGTCGCGATGCTTCCGTAGGTGTTGCCGGTCGGGCCATCGAAGCCAAGCAGATCGCTCGTCAGCTGACGCTCGATCGGAAAGCCGGTCCCGGTGATGGCGCACGAACCGAGCGGGCTGCGATTCGTCGACGCATACGCGGCCCGAAGCCGGACGACATCGCGCTCCAGTTGCTCGATGACGCCGAGCAGATAGTGCGCGAGCGTCGTCGGCTGCGCCGGCTGCGTGTGGGTGTGCGCGGCAAAGAGCGTCTCGCGGTGCTTCAACGCGTGCGCAATGAGGACCTCACGCAGGCCCGCAGTCGCATCGATCAACCGGCTGATGAACTCCCGCTGTCGCAACCGGTACATCGTCATGTCGATGTCGTTGCGGCTGCGTGCGGTGTGGAGCCGGCCGGCCACATCCTCACCGCAGACGTCGATGAGCAGGCGCTCAATGTGCGAGAAGAGATCCTCGCAGCTGCCGTCGTAGGGCGTCTTGCGGATCGTGTTGACGGAGATCGACTCGAGGCCGTCCCGAATCGCGCGCGCGTGAGCCGCCTCGACGATGCCGCAGTGGGCGAGCATGACGAGATGGGCGTAATGAATCGACATCAGCGGCGACAGGAACAGCGCCTTCGCGTCCTCGAAATTCTCGTTGAGGACTTGGGACACGTATTCCGGATCGAACCGCATGGGCCGAGTATATCTGGAGGGTTGCTAAGGGTTCATCCAGTAGGCGAACTTGACGAGGAGCGTGTTGCTCGCCGGCGTGGAGAACAGACTTGAATAGTCGCTGCCGAACGCGAAGCGCCCGGGCTCGCCCTGCCCTTCGCGACCTTGCTGCCAGACCACGAACAGCGTGGACCCGGGCCGGTACTCCCAGCGCAGCACATTCGTCGTGCGGAATGACAGGACGTTGAAGTCAGCGTCGCCGTTGTAATCGTACAGCGCGTAGCGATCCTCGTAGTGCTCGGCGCGGCCGTCGACGAGCTCCTTGTAGTTTACGTAGTGTCCCGCGCTCACGAACGGCTGTCCGTAAATCTGCAGCGACAGGCTCGGCGTCATCGTGTAGTTGACGCGCAGCGTGAGCGCGTGCGTGTCCTGCTCGAGCCGGCCGAAGACGTAGTGCGATCCGCCCACGTCCGGTACTGCGGCAACCCACTGGGCATCGGTGATGTTGTCGTTGTAGCGGAAGCCCACTTCGGTCGAGAACGACGAGACCGGGCGGATCACGACCCTCGGCTCGAGCTCCCAGTACCGCCCGTGCCCATCGGTTCCGAATCCCGAGTTCCATTGCAGGCTCACAACGCGCCGATCGTTCGTGTTCACCCACTGCCAACTGTTGATGTTGGGTTCGCTGTAGCCGCCGGGACCTCCGCGCGTCAGTCGATCGTCGAACGTCCGCGCGTTGAAGCTGATTCCGCCCCCTGCCCGCCACAGGTTCTGGAACTCCCAGTTCGCGTTGACGTTTCCACCAGTCTCCAACCGGTCACCGCCATAGTTGAACGCCGACCATTGGTTGAAGTTGAGAAACCTGTTCCTCGTGTACTTCCCCGGCGTCTGCCTCCGGAACTGAAACCAGCTGTTCTGCGTGATGACGTCAGCGCGCTGCTGAAAGCCAAGGTCGTTGACTTCGAAGCCGGGCGACTTGTACGCGACCTGGACGTTCATCCGCGTGTGCTCGCCGGCGATCTTGCCGAACGACGCCATCCCCGAGTGACCGCGCAACGTCTCTGCGAACGGATCGACTTCGACGTGATCGGCATCTGGACGCTGGAAGCTGTGCACGTTGTTCCGCTGGAGCAGGGTGATCGATTCCGGCGTTCCATTGACATCGCTGCCAGCCCAGTACCCGTTGAGACCCCAGCGCTTGCCGATGCGCCAGTCGTAGTCGATACCGCCGGTGATCGCGCTCTCCGGTAGGAACTCCACGCCCTCCTTCAGATCGCGATGCGTCGTCGTAAAGATGAAGCCCAGCGACGATTGATCCGAAAACTCCCGTCGCGCCCGGGAGACTGAGTAGAGCGTGGCGGGCTCGATCACCTCGCTGCGGCGCAGGGACCCGAACGCGATGTCGGCGTGTTCCTCCTGCGTCGCGGCGGCGAGCACGCCGACTGAGAAGTCGCGCACGCGCCCGGTCAACTTGGACGCGCCCAGGATGGTCGTCTGTATCGGGTGCACCATGAACTCGTCGGAACCAATCGCGGGCGCGCCGCGCGGAGCGCGGCCGATTCGACGGGAGTAGAACAGGCTGCAGTCGCGGCACTCGAACTGATAGGTGCCCGATCCTTCGATGAAGAACGGACGTTTCTCCGAGAAGAACGTCTCGAACGCGCTGAGGTTGACGACGGCCGGATCGGCCTCGACCTGGCCGAAGTCCGGGTTGATGGTTGCCGTCAGGTTCAAGGCAGGGGTCACGGCGTACTTCAGGTCGACGCCTGCCGACATGTCGTGGTCCGGGCTGTTCTGCAGTGGGTTCCCGGCATCCAACGGCGTCGTGCCGATCTCGCCGACGACGTACGGAACGAGCTCGAGGCGCTTCGCGGCCTGTCCGATCGTCACGCCACTCAATTCACCGAACGACGAGACGAACCCGCTCGCGTTCTTCGACAGCAGCGGCCAGGTAGTTGTCTCGTTCAGGCGCGCGACGCTGCGCATCACCGCGAAGCCGAGCACACCGTCGCCACCGTGGCTGAATCGAAGCTGCGAGAACGGAATGCGGAACTCCGCGCACCACCCGTCGGGATCGCGTCGCGACACGACGTCCCAGACCGCATCCCAACTGTCGTCGTTGTTCGAATCGTTGAACCAGTACGAATCCTGCTTGACGCCGACCGGGTTCACGCCGAACTGGTACGCCGTCCGCCGGTCGTGATACGAGTCGATCAGCACTTGAACCCAATCCGACGACGACTCCACATCACGTCGAGTGAGGAAGCCCATGATTTGATTGGGATCGGGATCGGAGGCACGCACGCCTACGTAGATCGCCGTGGCGTCGAACACCACGCGCGCCTCCGTCCTCATCGTTCCCGGCGCGCCCTCGAGCGGTTCGCGTTGAACGAATGCGGTAATGGGGGTCGCCTCTTGCCAGGCGGGATCGCTCAAGTCTCCGTCGAGAACGATCGGGAGTGTGCCTTCGTGGATGGAGACAGCCGACATCTGCGCGACCGGCAGTTGGGCAAGCGCCGACGTCCACACGCCCATCACCGCCACTACGATGACTGTGAGTACGAGCCTAGCGGACACGCCTCTCCACAGCAGCATAAGACGACTGACAACTACGGCTGGTTGACTACGAACGGAAGAAACCCGGGATTCGGAATGCTACGCTGCGGCGGTCCGAACCGTGGCCGGGGCCGCCCCAGGCACAGACGGTTCCCGCTTCGCGACGATATATCGGACCAAGTCTGCTGTCAGTAGAGCTTGCAACACTTGCGGGCCAAGGTGCAGGCCGGCATCGAGGACCGGTGCCGTCAATTGTTGCGCAATCGCGTCCTCAATCCACAGGCGACTGATGACCGCGCCATGGTGGGCGATCTGTACCGTGCCCAGTGGCTCCCCTGACCAGGTGACGTGCAGGCGGACACGATCGTGTGTTGCCGCGTCCGGAATTGGGACGACGCCGTCTCGCAGATCGACGTGGCAATCAAGTATGCGCACGGACCCGCGGCGGGTCGAGGGATGCGATGTTGGCGTCACCGTCAGCGCGCGAACGATGGCGGCAGGCTCCCACACACGCGTGTACCTCACTGGGGGAGCTCCGCCAGGCCTCCAGTACGCGACGTTGGAGCTGGCTCGCTCCAGTGCGCGCTGCGTGGCACCGTCGATCGATTCGTAGTCCTCGCGTACACGCCACCAGCTGCGGCAGAACGGTGCGCCCGCCGGCAGCTTTGGCCTGAAGGGGCGTCGGAGATATTGCGGGATAACGAGGCCACTCACCGTCATCACTTCGGGGTCCGAGAGAAACACGTTGACCAGCGCCGAAACCCAATGGCGATCGACAACGCTATCACCATCGGTCAGCGCGAGGATGTCTCCGCGGCACTCGGCGATCGCGTGGCGCGACGCCATGCCAAGACCCGGCGCACTGGTGTATCGAATCCGCGGATACCGATCGCGCACGAGTGCTTCAACGTGCTTGCGATCCTCGGATGCGTCAACGAGCACGAGATCGAGCGCCGGGTAATCGAGACGCAGCAACGAGTCGAGGCACGGCTGCAATCGGCTGGCGGCGGTCCGGCTTCGAACGGCGACGGTCACGAGCGCTCCCGACACCGAGGAAGGCGCGGGCGACTGCATCAACGTGGTCGCATCGGGCATTCGAAGCGGACGGCCGCTCTGGATCGCGCGCTCTGCGAGCGGCAAGGCACAGCTCCACGCATGCTGGCGAACAAACCGGCGAATGAGGGAGGTCGTGTCGAGACGGCCATCCGTCACACGGCCCGCGCCCCAGCCGAGGGGACGTCCGTGCAGCCGGAAGAGGACGAGGGCCGACGACGCGTCCGAGACCGCTAAATGACTGAGTCTCTGGGTTATCTCGAAATCAACGACGACGGCGCCAGCTGACATCCCCACGTCCCCTTCTGCAGCGTGGGGGTCAGTGCAAGAGCGATACCGCGAGGCAGGGCCGCAGCAGAGGGCGCGGCTCAGCCCGTTCGCACGGGATTTCCGCCTGGGGCCAGCCAGAAGTCCCTCCCGGCGCGTTGTTCGGGTGTCGCGGCTTGATCGGGTTCGAGTTGCCATGACTTCGAGGGCTCGGCGCCCAGGGTGATGTCCAGGCGAATCAGTCGATCGCGACGCGCGACGAGCATCGACACGCGATCCCCCGCGACGTACTGCTCCATCCGTGCGTCGAGTTGATCGGGCCGCACACGGAAGTCGTCGATTGCCACGATCTCATCGTCAACATTGAGGCCCGCTTCGTGCGCGGGAGTGCCGCGCTTGACCTGCGCCACGACCAGCCTGCCACCATCGATCCTGGTGACGGTTCCGAGCGTCGCTCGTCGTGGCGTCTTCCCGGCTTCTGGTTCTGCGGTCTTGAATCGAAGCCCCAGCGTGTCCAGCGCGTCGGCATATTCGAGCTCGCCGGTGCCTTCCAACGCCGACAACCAGAATGATTCGAAGCTTGCACCTGCCACGTCCTCCACGAGCGCGCGAAACTCGTGCTCCGAGTATCCGCGCTGGCCCGAGTACTTCGCATACGCCGCCCGCATCACATCGTCGAGGCTGCGCCGGCCGCTCGAGGCGCGACGGATCCTGATGTCGAGCAGAAAGGCGACGATCGAGCCTTTGATGTAGTAGCTGATCGACGTGTTCGGCGAGTTCTCGTCGGGTCGATAGAATTTGATCCACGCATCGAACGACGCGTTCACGATCGAATGAACCGCACGCCCTGGCGTCGTCTGTAGCGCCTCGATCTTGTTCGAGAGAGACGCCAGGAACTCCTCGCGCGTCGAGAGTCCGGCCCTGTGCACGAGCAGATCGCCGTAGTAGTCGGTGATCCCTTCGACGACCCAGAGACTACGTGTGTGTGCCTCGCGCTCGTAGTCGAATGGCCCCAGGGCGATCGGCCGCAGGCGTTTGCCGTTCCAGACGTGAAACAGTTCATGGCTCGCGAGTTCGAGCCACCCGAGGTAAGCCTTTCGCGTGCGCGTCGCCCATCTGCTCGTCATCAGCACGGCGGAGTCGCAGTGCTCGAGACCACCACCAGATTCAGTGATCAGATTGAGGCACACGTAGTGGTCATACGGAACGGTTCCCCAGAAGCGATGCTGCTCCCGGGCGATCGACTCGAAGTCGTGCGCCGCGCGTGCGCCGTCAAAGACGCCAGCCTCGCCTTCGTTGACGAGTCGATGGATCCGGCCGTCGAGCTCGAAGTCGTAGATCGATGGGCTGCCAAGCAGGAGCGGCGAGTCGACTAGCACGTCGTAGCTCTCCGCTCTAAAGCTGTGTGGCTTGCCAGTGAGGGTTGGCAGCGCGGTTGTCGCGCGCGTCCATGACGCGGGCAGGGTCAGCGTGACTTCGTGCGGCCGCGTGTGTGAGTCGGCGAGTGTAAGGAATGTCGGCGCTCCGTTGATCAGCGCAAAGCCGGACTCGATCCAGTTCGTGCGCACGGACATCTCGCGACCGTACACGCGGTACGTCACGACGACGGTCTCGGCGCCGCCGGTCGCAATCGCCCAGCGATTCTTGGCCGTCTTGGTGACGGCCAGCGCACGACCCGATCCCGTCGCTGCCATGTTCTCGACGTGGCGCTCGTACTCACGAATGAGGTACGAGCCCGGCGTCCAGACCGCCATCATCAATTCCACCTCATCGCGGCCGGAAGTAGGGACTTCCACACGCACCTCGACGTAGTGCGCATGAGGCGCGGTAAAGCTGAGCGTGTATCGAATCGGATCCATCTTGGGCGCTGGGCTCCAGGTGGTCGATGTAGCGGCAAGTCTTCAGACTCGCCGTGGGAACGGGCTGACCAATCAAGGCGGGTCTGAAGACCCGCCTCTACGTTGCAAACAGTTCTAGGATAGCTGTGAAGCCCGGAGTTGCCGTTGGGACATCGCATCAAGGCGCGGAAGGCGCAGTCAGCACCGGCGCCACACATCGACACGGATGACGCGATCGTCGCGTCGTTCCTGAGCGACGCGGCGCACGTGCCAGGCGGATTCGCGGCTGGCGTCGCGTTCCCGCACAACGAAGCGGAGGTTGCGTCTGCTGTCGCGCACGCGACGCGCGTGCTGCCGATTGGTGCGCAGTCGTCGCTGACTGGTGGGGCGACACCGCGCGGTGAGCTCGTGCTGAGCACGCGAGCGCTGTCGCATATCAGCAGTGCAGCCGGCGACAGCGTTCGCGTCGGCGCGGGAGTACCGCTCAAGGAACTGCAGCGCTCCCTCGCCGCGGTCGGGCTCTACTACCCGCCCGTCCCGACATTCGACGGCGCATTCGTCGGCGGCACGATCGCCACGAATGCCGCGGGGGCTGCGACGTTCAAGCACGGCTCGACACGTCGATGGGTGAATGCCGCGACTATCGTGCTGGCCAACGGTGACGTCCTGGACGTGACGCGCGGCGATACCGTCGCGGGCGACGACGGCTGGTTCGAGATCGCGTTGACGTCGGGCGAGGTTCGACGCCTACCCGTGCCCACCTATGCCATGCCCGATGTTCCAAAGCTCTCGGCTGGCTACTTTGCGGCGCGGGGAATGGACCTCATAGACCTCTTCATCGGAGCGGAGGGCACGCTTGGCGTCGTGGTCGAGGCGACACTCAATGTCGTCGCGCGTCCGAGGCGAATCGCGGCCCTCGTGCGGTGTGCCGACGACAGCCAGGCCGTTGCGTTGACGGCAGCGTTGCGTCGGGAAGCGCGATCCGCGTGGCAGGGGCGTGGCCCTCTGGACGTTGCCGCGATCGAATACATGGACACGCGCGCGCTTCGAGCGGTGACCGATGAAGGGTTCAGCAGGGCAGGCGTCGTGCGCCCCTCCGGGCAGTCGGTGATGCTCCTCTTGCAGATCGAGATCAGCGGTGATGACGAGCGCGTGCTCGGCCAACTGCAGTCGGTCTTCACGAGTGTCGGAATCGAGGACGATCCACACCTTGCACTGCCCGGCGACGACCGCGGTGCCGAGCGACTGTCCAACCTGCGCGAGGCTGTTCCATCGAGCGTCAACGCGATTGTGGCGGCGGCAAAGCAGGCGCATCCCGACGTGGAGAAGACGGCCGGCGACATGGTCGTGCCATTCGACCGCCTGGCGGACTCGATCGACCTGTATCGCTCGACGCTCGAGCGCCACGGGCTCGACTACGCCATCTGGGGTCACGTGTCCGACGGCAACCTTCACCCGAACGTCGTGCCACGTAACTTCGTCGATGTACGCCGTGGGCGTGAAGCGATCCTCGAGATCGGGCGAGAGGTGGTCGCGATGGGTGGCGCGCCGCTTGCCGAGCACGGCGTCGGCCGAAGCGCATTGAAGCAGCAGCTCTTGCGAGAGCTCTACGGAACGGAAGGGATCGAGCAGATGCGCACCGTCAAGCGCGCGCTCGATCCTGAATGGAAACTCGCTCCTGGTGTGCTCTTCCCAGAGCCCAAAGCCTAGAGCCCAGAGCCTGGCTAGCTTCCAAAGAACGCAACAAACCCCTTCCGCAAGTGCCAGAGATCGACCTTCGACGACACCTCGAACGGCGAGTGCATGCTGAGAAGCCCGACGCCTACGTCCATCACGTCCATGTTCTGGCCCGCGAACCAGGCGGCAATCGTCGACCCGCCGTAACCGGCATCGTAGGAGTGCGTCTGCCAGCGGACTTTCTCCCGATCGAACACGCCACGCATCTTCGCGAAGAACTCTGAGTTGGCTTCGCGGCCTGCCCCGTACTCTTTCACCACCAGCCCGGAGCCGAGCCGCGACGCGAGAACAGGATTCAGCGGTTGCGGAAAGAGGGGATCCATCGCCGTGGTGCAGTCGGATACGAGCACGCTCGTCCGGGAGTACGTGCGCCGCAACGACAGCGCATTGAAGTCCTTCCCCTGCTGCGCCATCAGCATCTCGGATACGAGGGTGCCGAACCACTCGGAGTTGACGCCGGTGTTCCAGGAATTGACCTCTTCGTTGTTCACCGCATACGCCACTGAGGTGTAGCGCGGTGTCTTGACGTCGGCGATCGCCCGCAGGCTCACGTAGCCGGTCACTCGATCGTCCTGGCCGTACGCGCCAAGCAACGCGCGGTCGAGCCCGACGTCGCGGGGCATCGTCGCCGGAACGATCTGCACGTCAGCGGACAACAGATCCTTCGCGGTGATTCCGTACTTCTGATGCAGCATCGCCAGCACGCGCTCGGTCGCCGTCCGCTGTCCCGCGGCCGCGTCCGGCGGCAGCGACCCGATCAGCGGGTCGAGTTCTTCGGTGCGAATGACGTCCGGCTGCAGCCGGCCCCGGAAGTCACGATCGACGTGCGGCGCGAGATCGGTGATGAGCAGCACCGGATCGCCGGGCGCGTTTCCGATGTCGATCCACGCGGTCGTTCCATCCGCCTTGTCTACGCGACCGGTGATCGCGAGCGGCACGTTGACCCACTGGTAGTTCTTGATGCTGCCATGGACCTGCGTGTCGATGAGAACGGCTTGCTGACTTTCCCGGAACGGCTTCGTCTTGAACTCGATCCGCGGCGAGTCGATGTGCGTGTTGACGATGCGCAGGCCACTCTCGATGGGCTCGGTGCCAACGACGAAGAGGACGATCGTGCGATCGCGGTTGATGGCGTACCAGCGCGAGCCTGCCTTCAGATTCCCGGCGGCCGTGGCGGCATCCCACCTGCGGAATCCGTTGCTCTCGGCAAACTGCGTCGCGCTTCGGACGAACAGCATCTCGGACTTCGCCTGGCCGAGGAACGTCTTCACGTCCTCGGCGAACTTCTGTACCTGGTCCTGATCGGCGACTGTCAGTTCGGGCCACGCGTTGCCGAAGCCAACGTCCTGACCTTGTACGGCGACCGAGAGCACAAGGCACAGCGACGCAACCAACCCGCCAGTGACAGCCCTCATCTCAACCTCATTCAGAACGAGTTTCGTGCCGCGGAGCTCAACCACGCCTCGCGGAAGCGGCGCTGCGCCTCCGAGAGCGGCTGTCCTGACTCCTCGACCGGTGTGAGCGTCAGTCGCGGATCGTCAACCAGCTTCAACGCGGTCGACATGCGCGCGCCACGACGCTCGTAGACGATCGGCAGTGGCTCACCCGGCTTGCGCGCGGTCACGAGTTTCTCGACCTCCGCCGCGCGTGTGACTTTCGTGCCGCCCACCGTCACCAGCACGTCGTCACGCTCGAGACCGCCCTGGTAGGCCGGTGAGCCGTATGGCACGTCAGCGGTAATGCGAACGCCGGCCTGCGCGTCCTGCAGCGTGAGCTCTCCGGCAAACGCGCGACTGGTATTGGCTTTCACTACGATTCCAGCTCGCGCGAACAGGCGCGCGTAATCCGGCGCCTCGTGCCCCTCGATGTAGCGTGCGAAAAAGTCCCGGGCAAACTCCGGATCACCAGCGACGGTTCCGAGGACGGACTTCACCTCCTCGAGGGTGTACGGCGTGTCCACGTAACCGGGCACGTTGATGCCAGGACGGCCGAAGCGACTCCAGAGCGCGCGCATGAAGTCGTCGAGCGTGACCTTGCCGTCCGAGCGATCGCGCAGCGAGAGGTCGAGGCCAACACCCAGTGCCGTGCCCCACGTGTAGTAGGAGATGTACGTGTTCGCGAAGTTCGTCTGATCGATCCACGTCGCAGCGTCGACGAACGGCGCGAGACGGCTCATGTCGACCGCCGACCGAATCTGTCGAGCCGGGCTCGTCGTGACTTTTTCGATCGCCTCGTCCATCGCTCTCAGGAACGAGCGCAGGTTCATCAGCCCGGCGCGCCGCAGCATCAGGGGACCGTAATAGCTGGTGAAGCCTTCAGCGAGCCACAGCTCGCCCGACATGTTTGCTTCTTCGAAATTGAACGGCTCGAGCGACTTCGGCCGGATGCGCTCGACGTTCCAGGCGTGGAAGAACTCGTGCGCGACGGTGTCGATCAGATCGAGCTTGTCCGCCTGGATGGATGTCGCTGACGTGAGGACCGTGCTGTTGCGATGCTCCATGCCATCGCCGTGCGCCCAGGGCAGGTAGTCGGCGATGAACGTGTAGGTGTTGCCTTCGAACGGCGGATACTCGCCAAAGACGTGCCGTGCCTCGCGTACGATCGCTTCGACGTCCCGAACGAGACCGTCGACATCGGCGTCTGTACCGGTGTGATGCACCGCGACACGGAAGACCGGCGTCCGGCGATCGTCCGGTACGGTGAACGACCGCAGCGTGAACGCGCCGAACTCCGACGGACTGTCCATCAGGTACTGCAGGTTCGGTGCGGTGAACGACAGCGGGTCGGTGCCCGGCGAGAGCTGCGTCGCTACCCGCCAGGACGTGCCGGTTGGGCGCTCGAAGCGAACGGTCATCGGTCGCCGCTCGAGGCCGCGCGCCCACATGATCGCGGCCGGCATGTTGATGTGTGCGTGCGAGGAATCGACCGCGAGGTACGTGCCGTCGAGGCGATCGCCGAAGACCTTGTAATTCACTCGCACGGTCCCGGAATGCCCGGTGACATCCCATTCATGCGGATTGGGACGCATCACGACCAGTTCTTTCCCTGCTTCATCGGTGATGCGGACGTCGAAGACGTTCTTTGCAAACTCGTGGAGCGCGTAGCGCCCCGGTGACGAGCGGCTCATTCGCAGTTCGAGCGGACCGGCCGGAACGGTCGTGAACGTCGCCTCGACCTGCATCAGATGGTGAGCGGCTTCCGGGAAGGAGAGACGATACGCAACCGGCGTCTGCGCGAAGGCGCCTGGCTGGAAGAAGAGGACCAGCAGGAACGCAACAACGGTGTGCCGGCGAGCCATGGGCGATGCTAGCACTGCCGTGGCTCCGGACTCTAGGAGCGTGTCCGAGTAATCGTCTCTGACATGACCATTCTCACGCTGCGCGCCGCGCGAGGGTTGTACTACACTGCGGGCGATGGCCAAGACCTATCGCCCGTATGTGCCCGAGCAGGATCTGCTGCTGCCGCCGAGCCTGCGGGACTGGTTGCCGGAGGATCACCTGGCGTTCTTCGTGAGCGACCTGATCGATCAATTGGATCTGTCGGCGATCACGACGGTGTACGAAGACGAGGAACGCGGCTACCCGCCGTATCACCCGGTCATGCTGACGAAGGTGTTGGTGTACGCCTACTGCGTCGGCGTCTTTTCGTCGCGGAAGATCCAGCGGCGGCTGGTCGAAGACGTGGCGTTCCGCGTGCTGGCGGCCGGCAACGCCCCGGACTTTCGGACGATCGCCGATTTTCGCAAGACGCACCTGACCGCCTTGCACGGCTTCTTCGAGCAGGTGCTGCGATCTGGCGCGCGAACTGGGCGCGCCGCGGGTCGGCCGCGTGGCGCTCGACGGCAGCAAGATCAAGGCGAACGCGTCGAAGCACAAGGCGATGAGTTACGGACGGATGCGCGAGAAGCAACGGCAGCTGCGCGACGAAGTGAAGCAGCTGCTCGCCCAGGCGGAGGCGGCGGACGCGGCCGAGGACGCGGAGTACGGCCCCGATCGACGCGGCGACGAGCTGCCGGCGGAACTGCAACGGCGCGAGAGTCGGTTGAAACGGATTCGCGAAGCCAAACGGGCGCTGGAGGCCCGCGCGAAGGACGAGGCCGCCGCCGCGGGCAAGCCCGCCGAGTCGGCGAAGCCGGATCCGAAGGCGCAATACAACTTCACGGATCCCGAGTCGCGGATCATGAAGGGCCCCGACGGATTCGTCCAGGCCTACAACGTGCAGGTCGCGGTCGACGAGCTGCAACTGATCGTCGGCCAGGCCGTGACGCAGGAGACGAACGACAAGAAGCAGCTGATGCCGATGATCACCACCATCGAGCAGCAGTCGGGCGACACGCCCTCGCAGCTGCTCGCCGACGCGGGCTATTGCTCGGACGCGAACTTGACCGCGATCGCCGACACGACGATCGACGCGTACATCTCGACGCGGAAGCAGAAACATGGCGAGCGGCCGGGGCCCTGTCCGCGCGGCCCGCTGCCGAAGACCGCGACGATCGTCGACCGGATGTCCCGCAAGCTGCACACGAAGGCCGGCGCGGCGGTCTATGCCGCGCGCAAAGGGATCGTCGAACCGGTGATCGGCCAGATCAAGCAGGCGCGCGGCTTCCGGCAATTCTTGTTGCGGGGATTCGAGAAGGTGCAAGGCGAATGGTCGCTGGTGTGCACGACGCACAACATTCTCAAGCTGTATCGCCTCTGCGTCTGATGGCGAGCCTGGAACCGTCGTCGAGCTCGGGCACGCGCTGGACGCCGACGCGGCCATCGCCGAGAGCGGCGACCGACATTGTGGGCGCGCAGCACGAGGTAATGTGACTATCACGGCGATTACTCGGACGGACTCCTAGGCTCCGGGCTCTCGGCAGTGGTTCGATTTCGAGTGGTACATTGCCGCTTCTCATGCTGCTGGCTCTCGATGTCGCGATCCTTCCTCCACCCCCAGTGTCGAATCGCGCAATCGAATTGAGCGCAGCGCTTCCCGCGGCCGACTCCCGCGGCCTTCGCTTGGATGACGATCGTCTGCCGCATATCACGCTCACGCAGCAGTTCGTTCAGGAGCAGGACATCGATGACGTGCTCGCGAAGATAGAGTCAACCATTACGAACTACGACACACTGCATCTGAACGTAACCGGGCCTGGGCGAGCTCAGCACTCCGTCTGGATGGCGATTGCGGCGGCACCCGATCTCGTAGAGCTTCATCGAGAATTGATGGACGCGTTGCGCCACTTCGAGCGGCCTGACGGAACGAGCGCCGCGTTCGTTGATGGCGATGCTCGCTCCGGAGATGTCGCCTGGGTCGCTGGGTTTCGCCGCACGTCGAGCTACGCGGCCTTCCGGCCGCACATCACGCTGGGACACTCATCGACGTTGCCCGCGATCGAGCCGCTGGCGTTCGACGCTTCAACGATCGCAGCGTGTCACCTCGGAAGGTTCTGTACTTGTCGTCGCGTGTTGCGGCGTTGGGAACTATGAACTCGTGCGATCCCGGGGCCCGGATCCCGGATCCCGGAGCCCGGATCCCGGAGCCCGGATCCCGGAAGCCGCAATCGGCAACGGCCGCCCGTGCTCGTACTTCGCAATCGTATGAAGGACCACGTCCGCCATCATGTCGAGGAACAACGGATCATCGTTGACGGCTTCGGCTCGCGCCATCGCCAGTCCGATCTCGCGGCTCACATCCGCCGCTTCGCGATCGAGGTCGTACAACACCTCGATGTGGTCACACACGAATCCGATTGGACAGACGACGGCCGCCTCGAGGCCCGCCGCGCGTTCTCGTCGAAGGTAGTCACAGACATCCGGCTCGAGCCATGGATCGCCCGGCCTGCCGCTTCGACTCTGAAAGACAACCGTCCACTCGCGGATGCCTGCCTTCTCCGCCACGAGTCGCGCGGACTCCCGCAGTTGCGCTTCATACCTCGATGCCGCCGCCATCGGCGCCGGGATGCTGTGAGCCGTGCACACCAGTCGCGCCGATGCGCGCAGATGTTCTGGCACCTTCGCGAGCGCCTCGCCCACATGCGCTGCGTTGGCCGCTATGAACAACGGGTGATCGAACCAGCTCCCGACGAACGTCACCTCGACATCGTCGCCATCGCGACGCAACTCGGCACGCGCGGCTGCGACGTTCTCCCGATACTGCTGACAACTCGAATAGGAGTGCTGCGCGGCCGCGATGAAACCGACGGCCCGGCGCAGACCGGCTGCGCGCAGATCGCGCAGCGTGTCTGGAAGCAGTGGATGCCAGTTGCGCATCCCGACGTAGACAGGAAGCGGATGACCCTGCGCCGCGAGCCGATCCTGCAGACCTGCAGCCTGCTGACGCGTGATCTTCGTGATGGGCGACACGCCCCCGAAGAGCTCGTAGTGGCGAGCGACCTCCTCGACGCGCTCAGGACTGACGCGCCGGCCGCGCAGGACGTTCGCGAGAAACGGGCGGATGTCGCCGAGCCCCTGGGGTCCGCCGAACGACACGACGAGAACGGAGTCGAAAGTAGTCAACCGCCTTCAGCATAGCGCGGGGAGTCGCCCCGGTTTCATCACCCTAGTTCGTTCGCGCTATTGAGCCGCGTCGCCGACACTGCCATGATCAGCGGCTCTGTGCCACATATCTCACTTCCAGAAGGTCTTCCCGGAATCACCAGTGGATTCGCGTTCCGGCCCGAGACGGCGAAGCCTATGCGCGAGCTCGCCGAGGTCCTCCTGCGCGGCGCCAATACGCTGACGAGCGCTGAGCGGGAGATGATCGCGACGCTCGTCTCGGATCGAAACGACTGCCACTTCTGTCAGGCCAGCCATCGTGCGGCCGCCGCTCATCATCTCGATGGGAACTACGCGATTGTCGACGCCGTGAAGCGGGACTTTCACAGCGCGCCGATCTCGCCGAAGCTGAGAGCACTGATGACCATCGCCGCGAACGTGCAGCAGAGCGGCCGGCAGGTCACCGCATCCGACGTCGAGCACGCGCGCGCCGCCGGCGCGAGCGATACGGAAATTCACGACGCTGTCCTGATCGCCGCCGCTTTCTGCATGTTCAACCGCTACGTCGACGGTCTGGCGACGTTCACGCCGCGCGACGAAGACAGCTACGACCAGATGGGGCAACGCATGGCGAAGGAAGGCTATGCCACACATCGCACTTCCTGAAGGGCTGCCCGGCATCCGTGGTCCGATGGCCTTTCGGCCCGAGACGGCCAAACCGATCAACGAGCTCGTGGATGTCTTGCTGCGAGGGCCTCACACACTGTCGCCGGGCGAACGAGAGCTGATCGCCACCTTCGTTTCCGCGCAGAACGACTGCCGCTACTGCCAGACCATCCATGGCGCGATCGCCGCTCACCACCTGAAAGATGAAGACCTCGTCGTGAAAGTAACGGACGATCCGCAACACGCCGCCATCTCGGACAAGCTCAAGGCGCTGCTGGTGATCGCAGGGAAGACCGCCGAGAGCGGTCCGTCGGTGACCGCCGGGGACATCGCTCGTGCGCGCGCACAAGGCGCCACTGACCTCGAGATTCACGACACGGTGCTCATCGCCGCGGTCTTCTGCATGTGCAATCGCTACGTCGACGGGCTCGCCACCTGGGCGCCCGAGGATCCCGACTTCTACCGCACGCGCGCGGCCCTCGTCGCGCAGAACGGCTACGCCGCCTCCACTCTTCAGACGACTTCTGAATGACACGTCACGCTCATCGTCCCGGCTGTGGCCGCACACAACGAGACTGACTGTCGCTACGAGGGTT
Organism: uncultured Acidobacteriota bacterium; assembly: GCA_963772955.1. GTDB lineage: Bacteria > Acidobacteriota > Vicinamibacteria > Vicinamibacterales > UBA2999 > Gp6-AA40. The sequence goes on from CAVYZF010000019.1 coordinate 360,353, forward strand.
GGCGGGTCGCGTCCGCTGCCAGCGTCGGCGTCTTTGTCAGCTTCGCGTCACTGCTCGTCTACACCTTTGGCATCTTCCTGAAGCCGCTCGCGGAGGAGTTCTCCTGGTCGCGCGAGTCGGTGTCGGCGGCATTCGGCGTGAGCGCGATGACCGTCGCATTCTGCTCGCCGCCGCTCGGCTCCCTGCTCGATCGTTACAGTCCGCGACGGATCATCGTTCCGTGCCTCGTGATCTTCGGCTGCGGGTTCGCCTCGCTCTCGCTGCTCACACCACACCTGTGGCATCTCTACGCCGTGTTCTTCCTCCTCGGTGTCGTCGGCAACGGGACGGCGCAGATGGCGTACTCGCGCGCCGTTTCGAGCTGGTTCGAGCGTCGTCGTGGCGCCGCTCTCGCCCTGGTCATGTCTGGTGGTGCAGTGGGCGCTATGGTGCTGCCCCCATTGGCAGAGGCACTCATTCAGCGAGTCGGGTGGCGCGGTGCGTCCGTCGCGCTCGGCACAATGGTCATCGTCCTTGGTGTGCCCGTCGTGGCTCGTTTCGTGCGCAACCGCGACACGATGCCGCGCGCGCACGGCGGTCAGGTATCGGGATTGACCGTCGGCGAGGGGTTGCGCACGCGAGCGTTCTGGATCATGGTGACGGTGCTGTTCGGCACGTCGATCGCGCAGAACGGGGCGCTCGCTCACATGTCGGCATTGCTGACGGACCGCGGCGTCTCGGCGGCCGGTGGCGCGCTCGCGCTCTCCGCAATGGGCGGCGCCGGTCTCGCCGGACGTCTAATGACCGGATGGCTGCTCGATCGATTCTTCGCCGCACGCGTATCGTTTTCGCTGCTGTCCACCGCGGCGCTCGGCACCTTCCTGCTGTCGAGAGCCGATTCGCTTGAAATGGGGCTGCTCGCGGCCGTGCTCATCGGTGTCGGCATGGGCGGCGAGGCGGATGTCACTCCGTACTTGATCTCCCGCTATTTCGGGCTCAGATCCTTCACTGTCCTCTACGGGCTCACGTGGACCTTCTATGCGGTCGCGGGCGCGATCGGCCCCGTGCTCATGGGACAGGCGTTCGACATCACCGGGTCGTATGAAACGCTTCTGACACAACTCGCGTTCGTGACACTCGCCGTCGCAGCTCTCATGCTGTTCCTGCCCCGCTACGCGCCGCTCGAACCATCTGCGACACAGCCTTCACAAAAGCCGGTAGCGGCGGGCCTCTAGAGTTTCTTGCCAGAATCGCGCGTCTTTGACGCGGCGATAACTGCGAACTCTGATGACACCCTCTTTCAAACCCTCAATGTTTCCGTGCGGCATCGTGTTCGCACCCATCGTCACATCGAGAGGGACGATGTACGATGAGCGCACGAAGGGGGTGGGCATGGAAAGCTCTGAACCGCGCGACGGCCGGCTCACTTACGACGACTTCGTGCTGTTCCCGGACGATGGGATGCGGCACGAGATCATCGACGGGGAGCACTACGTGACGGCGTGCCCCGTAACGCGGCATCAACTGCTCGTTGGCCGCCTGCACTTCGAGATCGAATTCTTCCTGCGACAGCACCCCGGCACGGGGATGGTGTTTCTGGCGCCGTTCGACGTGATCTTTACGAAATGGGACGTCGTGGAGCCGGACCTGCTCTTCATCGCCCAGGACCAGGCAGATATTCTGACGGACAGGAACGTGCAGGGACCGCCGGCGCTCGTCATCGAGATCCTCTCGCACGGCACACGTCGTGTGGACGAACAAGTGAAGCTCCGCCTCTTCGACCGCGGTGGTGTCCGCGAATACTGGCTGCTCGATCCCGACCGCGATTCCGTCACTGTGTTTCGCCGGCAGCCGGATCGCTCGTTCCCAAAGGTCGCGCAGCTCACGAGTGATGGGCACGATGTCCTCACGACGCCGCTGATGCACGGGCTCGTCATTCGTCTGGCCGAGCTCTTTCGCTGAGCGCCCGTCGTCCCACTGCACCCACCGGCGTAGCGCGGGCGGGTTATTGTTATGGCGATGAAGCACACCAGACTCGCTCTCGTGGCGGCCCTGCTCGGAATTGGACTGGTTCCGCTAGCGGCCCAGGAATGGACGCAGTGGCGCGGACCCGCTCGCGACGGAGTGATTCGCGGGTTCAAAGAGCCTGCGGCCTGGCCGAAGGAGCTCACCAAGAGATGGAACGCCGAGATCGGCTTCGGCTACGCGACGCCGCTGGTCGTCGGTGACCGGCTCTACGTGTTCACGCGACAGGGCGACGACGAGGTGATGGCCGCGATGGATGCGGCATCGGGCAAGGTGCTGTGGCGCACGAGCTATCCGGCGCCATTCAAGATGAACCCGGCGACGGCGCCTCACGGCCCTGGCCCCAAGTCAACGCCCACGTTCGCGGGCAATCGACTCTTCACCCTCGGCATCAGCGGCATCGTCACCGCGTTCGACGCCACGAGCGGCAAGCAGATCTGGCAGCGACCGCACGACGCCGTCGAGCCGCTGTATCACACTGCGATGTCGCCGCTCGTCGTTGGCAATCTGATGATCCTTCACGTCGGCGGGCACGATAACGGCGCCCTGACAGCGTTCGACGCAGCAACAGGCGCGGTGCGTTGGAGCTGGACCGGCGACGGTCCGGCGTACGGATCTCCACTGCTGTTCGATCTCGGCGGCACTCCGCAGGTCGTCGCGTTCACGCAGAAATATTTCGTTGGCGTGTCGCTCGAGGGTGGAAAGCTGCTCTGGCGGCGTCCCTACACGACGCCGAGTACGACGACGAGCCAGACGCCCATTCTCTACAAGGACATGGTGATCGAAACCGGACGCGGCAACGGCATCACTGCGTTCCGCGTTGCGCCTGGCAGCGGCGAGTGGACCACGAACAACGTCTGGCATACCGACGAAGTCTCAGCGCACATGAGCGACGCCGTCGCGATCGACAATGTTCTCTTTGGTCTGTCTCACTTGAACAGCGGTCAGTACTTCGCGCTCGATCTCGAGACCGGCAAGGTGCTGTGGAAGAGCGACCCGCGTCAGGCGAATCACGCGGCGATCGCGCGCTCGGGCAACACGATCTTCTCGCTCGAAGACGACAGCGAGCTCATCGTCATTCGCTTGAACAAGGAGCGCTTCGAGCCGGTGACGCGCTACAAGGTCGCCGGCAGCGACACGTGGACTCAGCCGGTCGTCTCGGGCAATCGCATCTTCGTGAAGGACGTGACGTCGCTCACGCTATGGACGATTAACTGAAGTGGCGCGTGACTCGAGTGCGGCCCGATGCCGATGCTGGCCGATGTCATTCTGCGACATGGCTACACGCTGGTGTTCGTCTCGGCCGCCGTCGAAGGTGACGCGACCTTACTGACTGCGACCTTCCTCGCGCATCGCGGCTACCTGCAACTCCATCTCGTCATCGTCGTCGCTGCGGCGGCGACCGTAGCCATCAACCAGGTGTATTTCTGGCTGGCGCGCAGGTACGGACAGCAGCGCGTCGCGGCGTGGCGCGCCTCTCGCACGATGCACCCGATTCTGAATCGCATCGATCGCCACGGCACAGTGCTCGTCTTCTTCTCGCGGTTCGTGTACGGCTTTCGCATCGCGATCCCCGCTGCGTGTGGTGCGACCGGAATGTCACCAGCCAGGTTTGCGATCGGCGACGTGGCAGGATCGGTCGTCTGGTCGGTCGTCGTCGGCCTCGCAGGCTTCGCGATCGGGCAGCTGCTCGATCGGTTGCTCGATGACCTGCGACGATACGAATGGTGGATTGCGCTCGCGCTGTTCTGCGGAGTGCTGATCGTGTTGGCCTGGCACGGCCGTGACGTGCTGCCCCTGCGAACGCTGAGGCTCAGGACGCGAAAGGATGAGGCCTGAGTTGGCGACGGGGTGATGTCAGTGATAGTGCGGATGAAGGCTGTGTTCCTCCAGTCCTGACGGTTCGTTTACCAGTTTAGGAGGAGGACACATGCCGATCAGAAAATCACCGGACGATAGGAGCGATTCCTCAGCCGGGCTGCTGAACTTCGTTGGAGAACGAACCAAGCCTTGGCGGCCTCGCGAAATCGAGAATCGTGCGCCGATCTTAGGCAGGGGTGAACCCCCTGCAGAACTGCTTCGGACCGCGCGTATGCGCGAGTACGACATTCAGAGTGTGACCGGCAAAGAGCCGGACATTTCACTCGAGCGGGTCGCCGACGATGAGCACACCTGGCGCGTGGTCATTGCCGATGCAGTGCAGGATGCACGGCTGGGCCGGACGGCCATCCGCGAACATCCCGAGAAGCTATTGAAGGAAATCAACGCGCAGACAACATTCGCCGGCTATCGCCCTGAGTGGGCCAACAGCTTTTACGCACCGCGGTTCGCCGTCGAGGAGCCTAACCGTCCGATGCGTCGGTTCAACGGACGCATGGTAGAACCGCTCTACGTGTTTGGGGCCGACAACCGCGTGCCCTACAGAGACAGCACGTGGCCGTGGGGACTCGTCGGCAAGGTCTTCAACAGTGATGGAAAGGTCGGCACCGGCGCGTTGATTGGTAAGCGGCTCATTGCCACCGCCGGACACATGATTCCATGGAACAGCGTGGCGCAAGGGTCATGGTGGATGCGTTTCGTCCCCGCGTTCTACGACGGATCGTCGTTGTTCGGCGCAGGCGTTCAGTCCTACGTATCCGACGCCAGAGGCTACAACACGAGCGGCGGCGTCACTGGCTACGATTTTGCGGTCTGCCGCCTCTACACCCCGCTGGGCGATTCACTCGGCTACTTCGGCTACAACGGCTATGACGACGACTGGGAAGACGAGCCCTACTGGACGTTGCTCGGTTATCCAACAGGAGTGGCGTCCGGACAGAGACCGTCCTATCAAGGTTCGATCTCGGTAGCGGATGACGACGGCGACTCCAATGGGGGGCTCGAGATCGAGTCCTATGCCGACATGACGCCGGGCAATTCAGGGGGGCCGTTCTTCGGATGGTGGAATGGCGATCCGCGGCTCATTGGAGTGGTGAGCGGACAAGAGGAGGAGTATTCGTTCCCGTTTTCAATCGACAAGATCAACGTCTGCGCAGGAGGGTCAGGGTTCACGAACCTGATGGCGTGGGGACGCACGAATTGGCCGTTGTAGTGCTCAATTGTGACCGGGTCTCCGCTGCGCCTGTCGGTGCCGTGGCCTGCCTCGTGCAGAACACTGCCGCCTGGCGCGGTGGAGATTCCAGCGGACTCAGCATTGATGGCGCGTGACTCATGGCTCTAAGAGTTTGATTCCCAACCGCTTGTCTCCACCGGTTATTTCTCTGGCATCTTCCCCAATCCTCGCGAGTCGACCGGCGTTTTGGAGACATTTTGGAGACGGCGCCGTCGTCCAGTGCAGCGCCGTGGCGATCACGGGCTCGTCGAGCAGCGGCTGCTGAACGCGGACTGTGTTGTTCGACCGACCCGTCGGGTTACACGTGATTGCGAAGCATGAGCTCTTTGGGGTGAGGCTCGAGGTACAGCTGTCCGGCCAGATAGGAAACTCCGTGAGAACGAACATGGTGTCGCAGTAACGTCATCGGGACGATGAGCGGCACGAGTTCGCGGCGATACTCCTCGATCGCGGCGTGCAGCTCCGCCGTCGACTCGCGATCGAGGTGGTCCTTGAAGTACCCCGCCATGTGCTGCAGCACATTGGTGTGCTTCCGCCGCGTGGCGAGCATCGTTAGCGCAGCCATGAATGCCCGGGTGTAGCGTCGTTCGAGCTCCTCATGCGGCAACGCCGCCGCGCGCGCAACCAGGCGTCCGAGTTGTCGGTACGCCTCGGGCGAGTGTGCCATCAGGATCAGTTTGTGCGCGGTGTGAAACCGTACGAGCTCCCCCACGTTCCGCCTTCCGGCCCACAGCGCACGCAACCTCCAGTAGCAGAACACTCGCTCGACGAAGTTCTCCCGAAGCCGCGGATCCGACAAGCGGCCTTCCTCTTCCACCGGTAGATCGGGAAAGCGTTCGAGCAAGGCGGCTGCGAATCGTCCGCGTCCGGATTTCGTGGGAACACTGTGTGCGCCGTAGACCTTGACTCGCTCCAATCCGCAGCTCGGGGAGTCCTTCTTGAGCACGTATCCACACAGCTCCTCCGCCGCCAGCTCGTCGACTCTCCGCTCGGCGTAGTCGTCCAGCGTCGCCGTCAGATCGCGTGCGGTCTTGACCGTCAGCAGGCGGACGCCATCCTGCGTGCGCACGAGGCGCATCGCTTCCCGTGGGGTGCCGAGACCGGCTTCCACTTCGGGGCAGACCGGCACCCATTCCACGAATCGTCCGAATGTCCCGGTCAGGAAAGCGTCCTGCTTGTGGCCACCATCGAATCGGACCTTCTCTCCCAGAAGGCATGCTGAAATGCCGATGCGAATAGGGCGCCGGAGTGGTACATCGGTCATGGCATCTCCGCCACTAGATCTTCCGGCTGTCGTAGGCCCAGTGAAGCACGGCCTGGCGCTGCCTGCGCCGGCACTCGAGATCGCCGGGCTCGCAGTTTTTCCGAATCGCGGCAACGTGGCGAGCGATTGCCCGCCATCGTCGGATCTGACGCACATCGTCCGCCGTCCGGCGACCCATGTAATAGCGGCAGTACCACTGGAACCAGCCGCGCGGGTCCTGCGGACGAATCCAGCCCTTGCCGCGCCACGTGGCGAGCGACTGAGAGGCGTTGACGCCGAAGTAGTTGAGGCGAGCATCATGACGCTCGGCGCAGAGCTTCGCACCTGCGAACCAGTCGGCGGGAAACTCACGCCGACAGTCGGTCATGTACTTGCCCCCGAACACACCGAGCCGGAGCATCTGCTTCGGTGACAGCTGTGGGCGGAAGTTCGGCGCGAAGTTACGGCCGATCGGCTCGCTGCGGTGATACACGTACCCGCGCTGCATCTTGTCGATGACGACAACTCTCTCCTCTTTGATTCGGGCGTCGTCGTCACCGTAGAGCCCACGCATGCGTGACGTCATAGGCTGAGCGCGCGAGGGCCTGAAAAACTGGCGCATACAAGTTGATGCCGCCGCGCCAGCATGCTTGTGAGGAAATGCCGAACGATGCCGTCTGACAGACGACGGACCAGCGAGCCACCGCGTAGCGCATACTCGATTCGATCTTCGTAAATGCTCTGGCTCGCACCCATCGCCTCCATCCGGTGTGTGTGCCGCCACGTTCTGAAGGGGCCCCGCACCTGCTCATCGCAGAACTGCTTCCCACGCACATAGCCATAGTGACGGGCCTCCCAGAACATCCGCAGTGGTCCCAGCCCTATGGAGAAGATGACGCGCCCACCGTCCCGGACACCGCCCGCGCGGCGCTCGATTCGCACCCACCCGCTTGACGGGATCAGGTCCAAAAGCGCCTCGGGGCGCTCGTGCCACTCGAAGACGTCGTCCGCAGACGCGGGAATCACCGAACGGTGCACGACGACCGCCACGTCTGGCGAGTGATCACCACGTTCAGCACGCTGTGCGATCTGCCGCAGGAGGCCGCCAAACATCAGCGCATGGATCGGAGTAATCGCGGTCCAGTAGAACCGGCCGAGCAGGCCTCGCGGATCGAAGGTGGCCGTCTGCCGGATCCTCGAGCGTCTTCCCCCATCGACCGGCGTCACCTCGAACTCCAGCCAGCCTCGACCAGGGAGCTTCATGTCTGCGGCAAGACGCATCACTCGATCGGACTCGTACGCGACGACCGTCCAGCCGTCGATGACATCACCGACGATGCAACAGTCCTGATCGCGCCGCCCGCGATTCATGCTGGCTCCTCCGAACAGCCGATCCAGCCAGCCACGCATCTTCCACAGGCCATTGCCGAAGTACCAGCCACTGGCACCGCCGATGCGTCGCACTGGCGCGAACGCTTGAGAGGGCGGCACGTCGACGACCACCTCGCGCGTATCCACCTTCCACACTGCGGCGCCATCGTCGATAGCTTTCTCGAACGCTGTCCGTAATGGCATCGGGTGAATTGGAAACGTCTCGCGAGCCGCCGGCGACCGTACGACGGTCGTATTCCTCAATCCTTCGACGAGCGCGCGTCCGACCTGAGCTTGCGCCGGCGTCACCAGCGCGAGCCAGAGGCCGGACAAATGCGGCGTCAGAACTGGCACCGGCAGCAGCAGCCGGCGCAAGCCGCGAAGGCGTGCATACTCCCGCATGATGTCGCCATAGGAGACGACCTCCGGTCCACCAATTTCAAACACTCTGCCCCGGCTCTCCGGTAAATCGAGCGCCGACGCCAGGTACGCGACCACGTCGTCGATCGCGATCGGCTGCGTGAGCGTCTCGACCCACCGCGGGCACACCATCACCGGCAGCCGCTCGACCAGTGCTCGAATCATCTCGAAGGACAGACTGCCGGCGCCGATGACGATCGACGCTCGAAACTCGATGACCGGGACTCCGCCGGCACGAAGTGCTTCACCGGTTTCTGCCCGGCTCTTCAGATGCGCGGAGGACCCACCGATGTCGTCGGCCAAGCCTCCCAGATAGATGATGCGCCGCACGCCGGCACGCGCGGCGGCATGACCAAAGTTGCCGGCAGCGCGCCGGTCCAGTTCCGCGAACTGCGACCCGGCGGCCATCGAATGAACGAGGTAGTACGCCGAATTCACACCCGCGAAGGCGCGGACGAGTGAGGCCTCGTCGAGACAGTCACCCTGAACGACCTCTGTGGCAGGCCTGCCCGGCGTGATCTTCTCCGGGTCGCCTCGCAACACATCGAACAGCTCGGCCAGCCTCTTCGAAACGTCGAAGGAGGCGGCCGCCTATGTACCCAGTCGCGCCGGTGAGCAGAACGTCGGCCTTCATATGACTCGCTTTCTCTGTGCCTCGCTCGCTAGAGGCCCTTCGGCAGGATGACTGAATCGATGACGTGGATGACACCGTTTGACGCGATGACGTCCGCGCTCGTCACGGTCGAGTTGTCCACGTGGACCACACCATCTTGGACCTTCACCGTGATGGTGTCGCCGCTGACGGCTTTTGCGGACTGCAGCTTCACCACGTCCGAGGCCATGACCTTTCCGGCCACGACGTGATACGTGAGGATGCGACGGAGCTTCTCCTTGTTTTCCGGTCTGAGCAGCGTCTCGAGCGTGCCGTTTGGCAGCTTCGCAAACGCCTCGTCGGTTGGCGCGAACACCGTGAACGGGCCGGTGCCCTTCAGCGTGGTCACGAGACCAGCAGCGTCGAGGGCCTTTGCGAGCGTCTTGAACGATCCGGCCGCGATGGCCGTGTCGACGACGTCTCGCGTCTCGGCGCGTACAGCTGTCGTGCCAGACGTGGCAACTGTCAGGACGACAGCAGCAATAGTCGCGAATGCAAACGTGTTCTTCAACATGGTTTCAGTACTCCTCGATGTGTGTGATGACTGATGGTTACCGTGCGTGGGCGGTGACGGGACGCATCCAGCGGCCCTGCACGCGCTTCCAGAACAACCCCTGATACAGACCGGCCACTCCGACCAGCCCGTAGACCGCTGCGCTCAGCGCCGAGACTTCGCCGAAGCGCATACCGAACAGCGCCGCGACGAGATCGAAACGGGCGACGGCGATCAACCCCCAGTTGAGTGCTCCGACGACGACGAGGACGGCGGCGATGATGTCGAACTGCTTCATGACTTCTCCTTGAGGCTTGGACAATCCAGAGCCATGCTTTGACTTTAGGGCACTTCAGATTGATTTAAAGTAAAATCGGACCGCGACCATGAAAGTCGTTTGCGTCTCAAGAGAAAACCGACGCTGAATGTGAGCCACAGTAAAAACGGAGGCGTGATGCTGTCGAAGACTCTGCAGGATGGACTGAACGACTACGCGATCGGAGACAAGCTGCGGACGCTCCGTTTGAAGAAGAAGATCGGCCTCGTCGAACTCGGCAAACACACGGGCCTGTCACCAGCGCTGCTCTCGAAGATCGAGCGCGGCCTGATGTTTCCGACGCTGCCGACGCTGCTGCGCATCGCACTCGTCTTCGGGGTGGGGCTCGAGTTCTTCTTCGCGGGGGCGCGCGACAAGCCGCTGGTCGCGGTCGTGCGGAAAAGCGATCGCGTGCAGCTACCGGATCGTCCTGGTGCGCGCGAGGTGGCGTATCGATTCGAGTCGCTCGACTATCCTGCAACCGAGCGGCGTTTCAACTGCCACTACGCCGAGTTCTTCCCGATTGCCGCGGATCGGTTACGGCCGCACGATCACCGTGGAGTCGAGTTCATCTACGCGGTCCAGGGCACACTGAGCGTGCACCTGGGCGACGAGGAGCATGTGCTCGAGGCTGGCGACTCCCTGTATTTCGATTCGAGCGTTCCCCACGCCTACCGGCGCAGCGCCGGTCGAGCCTGCAGCGCGATCGTCGTGACAGCGCAGTAGCAAGGTCCAGAAGTTCAGCGAGGTTTGGGTGCGTGCGGTAGAGCCTGACGTGTAGCAGGAAACTGGCGGTGAGGCAGGGATTCGAATCCTAAGAAACGTGCTTCTAAGTTAGTGATGGCGCGCGACTTATGGCTCTAAGGCTTTGAATCCCAACCGCTTGTCTCCACGGGTTGTTTCTCTGGCATCCTCCCCAATTCCTCGCGTTTCCACCGGAGTTTTGGAGACATTTTGGAGACGGCGTCTCGGCCCCAGGGAGTCAGACAGAGAACCGTTCTTCACTCCCAGAAAACCCTGCCTCAGTCCCAAAAAGCCCTGCCTCAGTCCGATGGAGACGACGGGCATCCCTGCCTGAGTCCCATCGCACGGATTCAGGGTCGGAAGGTGGCGGCGGCGATCACCGAGCTGACTGCGCGAGGGTGGTCAGACGTTCCATCAGCAAGGGCACGCGACCTTGGCTCGCGGAGTCCGGCAAGAGGAAGCCTGGCAACGCATCGACGAAGGCACGCGTGCCCAGCAGCTTCCCCGCTTCAGTGGCGATGTAGGTCCTGACATCGTCGGGAGCCTCGGCCACTTCTCGAAGAAGCTCCGGCCGTCCATCGACCACGAGCGACGACGTCCTCGAGGTCGTGACTAGCCCTGTAGTCGTTGCGGCCCCGCCCTCGAAATGCCTCGAGTTTCGTCGCGAGAAAATACACCGCCGTGACAACCCGGATGTCCATGCCGGCGATCGTGATGCGCTGCGCAGCAGCAATCGCCGGCGCGTACCATCGATTGCTGAAACCAAGGACTCGTTCATCGGTCGGCATCACGTCGAGGATCAGATCGCGGTACCGCCATCGACACGTCGGCGCGCCTTCACTGGAGTCTTCGCTGAGACCCAGATCTCGTAATCGTTCTGACAGTGACGCGTACTCGGCGTACGACGCGACCTCGGTGATCACATCGACGTCCATCGTGGGCCTGATGCTTCCCGCTGCTGGATCGGTGATGAGCAATCCAGTGGCACAGCCGCCCGCGAACACGAGTTCGTCGAGCAGCGGTTGCAGGACTCTAACCGCGGCTTCGAGCTGGGCGCGATTGGGATCGTGCATTGCCTAAGCGCCGAAGACGGGCAGTGAGTTCTTTCTCGGCAAGGTTGCGCTCGCGAGCGCGTCCATCACGAAGCGCGTCGATGAGCGCGAGGAACTCGTACAGTCGCTCATCGCGAAGAGCTGCCGCAGGAACCGTCTTGTACAGCGGCTCGAGGCTGACCCCTCGCTGATTGCCTTGTGGGTACGCCCACACGGGAGGCGGGTCGCCCCCTTGCGCGATGTGTTTGTTGAGCGGCGGCGCAGCATGGGAGGTCGGCACCCCGCGCGTCAACTCGCCTCGCCTCGCAGGAAAGGCGTATTTCAATCCGTGAATCAGGAACTCCAGGACGGCGTCCAGCAGCGGGCGGTGCCCGTCCGTATCACTGGAGACGAGACGGGCCAGGGCGAGCCGTTTCAACGCCGCGTGGACCTCCGACGGGCTGATGCTCAGATCCGTCCCCATCTGGGCCATGGACGGACGGGGGCCGTCGTAGCTCAGTAGTTTCGCAAGCACAACCACGTCTTGGGGCCGGAGGCTTGGCTGCACCATTCGATATTCGCGATTCGCGAATACAGAATATCACCCTTCGGCGCGGCCATCGCCCGACATCGTGGCCGTGTGCTCGGCCCGGGTCCAAGGCTCTCGCTGCGCTCGACCCCTCCGGGGCTTCGGCCTTGACCCGCGCTCCGCACAGGGCTCGGTCGGCACTTGCGCCGGCCGCTTCTATCTTGTCGTCTGAGGGCATTCCTGATCCCTGCGGCGTTTTTGGATACCGCTCGCGAAGTGCTGTCCTGGATGTAGAGACGCGTCGCGCGCGCTGACGATGTGGATTAGGCTTACCAACCGCGTCGAATGGCATGTCTACCTCACACAATCGGATCGCACGACGCGCATACGAGATCTTTCAGGCACGAGGTGAGCAACACGGCCAGGACTGGGCCGACTGGTTCCAGGCGGAACGCGACATCCGTGTGACCGACACTGCCGAACGCCCGACGTCTGGACGGCTGTCAGCCGATTCGACCGTCGATGAACTCCTCAAACGGATTCCGTTGTTGCTCTATCGATACTCGGGACTTGGCGGCGAGCGACTCGAGTGGATGCGGCGCCTCGTCGTCGAGTCCGACTTGTACTTCGCTGCGCCCAGTCTGTTCAACGATCCTCTCGACTTCAAGATTCCGACAAGCTTTGACGCGCCCGGCGACGTTGTCGAGAAGCACTGGAGAGATATCGCTGAGAAATCTTTTGCCTCCATGCCCGCTGAAAAGAAGGAAGCCAAGATTCAAGGTCTTATCCGAGACTCCGGAACGTCAGAGGGTCGGAAGCGCCTTGAGCAAAAGCTCCTCAGCGTACTGGCAAACAACGGTACTGCTTGCTTTGCGACCGACCCGACCAACATGCTCATGTGGTCGTATTACGCAGACAGTCACAAGGGCGTGGCGGTGCGGTTCGGAATGGATCTCGACCGAATATTGGCGCTAGGTACGGCTTTCGAAGAGCAAGGCACGAGTCTCTTCCCGCTTGAAGTGGCGTACAAGGAAGAATTTCCGATTTGCAACTACTACACGGCCGACAAGCACGAGCGCCTCAAGGTCGTCCTCGGCACAAAGTCGGCGGCGTGGACACACGAGGGCGAGTGGCGGATCGTTTTGCCAGGTCGGTGCGATTGTTATTTGAAGGTTCCGCCGCAGATCATCACCGGTGTGATTCTGGGTATGCGGATCGGCCAGAGGGAGGAAGAGGCCATTCGCGGATGGCTGGCTAAGCGTTCGCCGCGAGTCGAGCTACTTCGCGTCGTGTGCAAACCAAATAGTTTCAGGCTAGAGCTCGCGCCCGCGTAGGCCCTTTGCTTTTGTGAGACGCTAAGCCTTGAGTGAGCTGCGTCGTGTGGGTCGCGTCTTCAAGCAGATCGCAATGGCGCTGACGGCTTTTTCGCATTGCTCCTCCCCTTGTCTAGTCGGCCAGTGTTCTTCTACCGGCACGGCAAGGATGGAAAGCCACTGCGGCGTTTATGAGGCCCTAACGTCCGCGATAAGCGTCGGCTTCATCGCGTGGTTCGACACCTCGGTCTAGCAGTCTCACTTCGGCACGATGTACTTCTTGTTCTCGCTGCAGGCGTGCTCCATCAGCTCCGTGTCCGGCTGGAATACGAGGCGATGGTGAATGTCCACGGGCGAACATAGGCGCCCGGGTCGTCAATTGTCATCTCCAGAGGTTCAACTGGACGTCCGCCTCACGGACGCCCTCGGAACCTTCATTCCGGATCTGCCGGCTGCGACAGACCGTGCCGGTCTTGGTCGCACCATCGTTCGATCCTCAGCGACGATCTGCGCTATTTCGAGGCCGCGATCTCGTCGAAATAGGCCGGGAAGCCGGCGAAGAAGGTCGTCCAACTGACGGTGTTCTCCCAGCCCAGCTCCTCGAGCTTCAGCGCGGCGCGTGCCTGATCCCACGTCTTGAGCCGGTCCTTCGTCACGCCACGGTCGATGAGGGCCTTCAGCCGGCGGTTCATCTCCGCGAATCGCATCCGGTAGTCGCGCACTTCCTGCTTCGTCATCGTCCGCCCGTGGCCGAGGATGGCCGTGTCGAAATCGAGCGTGAGCATCCGGTCGATCGTCGTGAGGAACTCGATCGCGCTGCCGCCGCCTGGGTAGTCGATGACGGGAATCGCATCGATGATGATGTCGCCCGTATGGATCGTCTTCAGGTCCGGAAACTCGATGACGGTGTCGCCGTTGGTGTGGGCGCGGCCAAACCAGTGCAGCCTGACCTCCACACCGCCGAGGTAGACCTCGGCCTCGTTCCCGAACGTGATGTTCGGCTCGCCCGGCTGCTTGATCCGGAGGAAGTTCGCGCGGATGTTTTTCTGCGCGATGATGTTCACGCCGAACGTGTCGCGCGCGTACTGGTTGCCGCTCGCGTGGTCGGCGTGGTGGTGCGTGTTGAGAACGTACTTCACAGGCAGTGGGCTGACTTTCTTCACCTGGGCGAAGACGTCGGCGGCCTGGCTGGCGAACTTGTCGTCGACGACGATGAGGCCGTCGGTGGTGACGCGGACGGCGACGTCGCCCGACTCGTGGATGAGGCCATCGCCCTTGTCGCCGGGACGGCAGCCCGTCATGCAGGGCATGGCTGGCCCGCGAATGATGTAGAGGCCGTCCTTCACTTTAACGGGGCGCATCGGCGCTTCCGTGAGCACCTCGACGTTCTGTCTCAGCGGAAACTGCTGCGCGATCGCGACGGCGGCGAGCACGACGAAACACGCGGCGGCGGCAACTCTGGTTCGCATGCGCAGTAGTCTACGCTCGCACGCGGGTTTTCGGCCGCGCGGGCTGTACGGCGATCGAACTGGCCCCGTTCCCATGGCTCGGCAAGACGGCATTTAGGTCGTCGGAATTCGGAGGAGAGAGGCGGGCTGTCGGATTTCACTCGTCCCAGATGACCCCCGGGGGGCACGCGCGCGTGAGGCTCAGTCCCGCCTTGTGGCCCAGCGTCTACCGATTGTCGCCGCGCGTTGTGGGGTTAAGCAGAACGCGGCTATCACGGTGGCCTCGTTCAGTTCTCCGTCGGCATCGATGCTCGGTCGATGACCAGCACTTCAACCGGACCACGGCTGGCCTCGAGCTTCAAACCGAGCTGTTCCTGCAGTGCCGTTGTGAGTCCTGGCGCGGCCGCAGCGTCAGGAGCTGCAAGCGCATTCAGATCCGGCGCGTAGGTCAAGTCCAGATCGAACTCTCCCATCAGGCCCGTTCGATTCACGACCGGCCGTCCGATCGGCTCGGCAAGTTCCGTCGCCAGGACATCCATCGAGACTGATCGCGCGGAAAAAAGACCGGCCAGGAATATCGACGGGCATCGAAGCGGCGCGCGGTCAACCATCAACGGAACGGATTCCACAATTCCTTTGGGCGGCGGAGGAGGCGGCGGCATACCTTTCGGTTGCGTCACCGGCGCGCACGAGGCGTCTGCCGCCTTTAGCTGAGGACCCAATCGGTTGCGGGTCGCCATCGTCAGCACGTAGATCGGCAGGTCGCGCTGTTCCCGATGGACTGCGAGTGAGAACCGTTCGGCGAGCAGCGCCCGCAGCATCCCGCGCGCTGTTTCAGCGGACATGTCACCCGTGCCGCGCGCCTCCAGATCGAAGCCGGTGGAACGGCTCCAGCCTGGACCTCCGATCAACTCGTTTTCTCTGACGCCGTACGCCGTGCGAATCAGGTCCCGCAGCGTCTGATTCGTCATCAATACCCGTCCTCCCTTCTGAAGGATCGGGCGCATGAGTCTTGGGCGATCCGATGGATCGTGGTTGACTCGAATCGACGCGACCTCGAATTGCGGTGCCGTCGCGGAATCGTCGCGTTGGGCAGAAACCGGAGCGATGACGAGCAGAGTGCCAGCGAGTAGCGACCACAGTTTCACGACTGGTCCTTTACTTAAGGGGCGTTCAGCGCGAAGGTTGATCGGCGACGTGGACGCGTCAGTCAGCCGCAAAACAGTAGTACAACGCCCGCCCGCCCATTCTCTCTAACGCTGAAACGCTACAACCCTCGGTTTGATGCGCCGAGTTCCAAGACTGCGCGTGATCACCGCAGCAGCTTCCTTGCTTGTTACTGTGACCCACGATGGCGCGCCCCGACGTGCTGGTCCAGTTGCGGCACGTGGCATCGCCGCTTGCCAAGGTCCCGTCGGGGTTAGAGCCAGTCATCATGTCGTGGAAGTAGCCAACTGGCTCTCCCTCCTCGTTGACCGCGGTGTTTGCCCCAAGATTGTTTCCAGAGCCGTGGAGGTCATCGACACTTGCTGCAATCTGAACACCCGCAGCATTCAGCCATGGGCCACGACCGATGCGATCCCGGTCTGCCGATCGAAAGCCAGGCCCTGCGTTCGATCTACCGCAACTACGAAAAAATCCACACGACGTTTCAACCGACGACGACGGGCATGGTCGTTGTTCAGACGTCAACGGACCAGGAGACCGTGGCCGCGCTCCAGCAGCACGCCTCGGAAGTGACCGATTTCGTCAAGGACGGCATGGCCGCCATGCATGCGGCGATGATGAAGAATGGCGGCATGATGCATCGCGGTATGCACGGTGGCATGATGGAGACCGCGCCGAAGGGAAAGGCGCCGAAGCCCAGGTAATGGCGGCAACACCGCATGCCCGAAAAGCCTTCACGAACGCGACTGCCCGGCGAATCTAACGTTCTCGAAGGGCACGCAATGCTCAGCCCGTCGGAACTCGCGCGGTTGACGGGCGTCAGCACGGATACGCTGCGCCACTACGAGCGCAAAGGGGTGCTCGGGATTCCGGCTAGCAGCCAAGGCGGCTATCGTCTCTGACGCCCGGTGAAACGCGGCGGCCAACTGCGAGCGACCCGTTGTGAACACACGCGAAGATGACGGTCTTCACGGCTGCTCGATCTCCACGACACACTCCAGGTGTGGCCGAACCTTCAGCGAATTCGTGACCAGGCACGTTTCCTCCGCCTTCGTCAGCAGACGTCGCGCCTGATCCTCCTTTGCGCCCGATGGCACCCTGAGGCGCGCAAGGACCTTGAGCGCCGTGAACTGGGTGACCCGATCAACTCGGTCGACGATTCCGGTCACGCTGCACTCCAGCGACACCCATGAAAAGCGCGATACGCCGGCTATGCCGCGGAAGGTCAGCACGAAGCAATCGGCGACGGCGGCCACGAACAAGGTCTCTGGGGACCATCGGTCGCCAGGCCCACCGAATTCCGCTGGTGGAGCGGACGGAATCGCGGGAAGCCGGTCGCCGGTCAGCGTGACGTCGCCTTGCGCGACCGCACTTGCGGCCACTGAATAGTGATGCGGAAACGGCTGCATGCGGGCCCTCTCCCGTCTGTGTGCATCTCACATCGCGCGAACCAGGACGCCCTGCAAATCGGTGCCTGGCGCCACGGTGTTGAAGACCGTCCCGTACTTCTTCACGTTATCGTGCAGCAACTTCAGACGGCGGTCTGGTTCGTCCGTGTCGATCACGATCTCGTAGTCGATGCGTTCCAGGCGCGGCGGAACGTCCTGACGGACGCCATGCACACGGATCTCAACGCCGCGAAACGCGAACTTCAGCATCGGCGCCACCCGTTCGATGCCCTTGATCATGCAGGCGGAGATCGCGGCGAGCAGGAGTTCAGCGGGATTGAGTGCATCACGGCGACCGGCGAGCGCGGTGTCGAGCGGCAGGGTGGCGTCCTTGCACGTTGCCGTGCTGCCCGACGCATCTCCGCGCCGCGCCGTCACGAAGAACTCCAGCTTCGCTGTCATACATCCTCCTTGAGCCAGCGATGTGTCTCACCGTCGCCGCCCAACCCTCCATACCTTGTCCCCCAGACCTCACGCGCGGACAAGATCGGCATCGAGGATGTCGGCATGCCACGGTTCGAGCACGGTGCGCTTCCCATGGGTCGCAAGCTCGCGAAGATGGACGGCTTCATGGTTCCGCCGCGCCCGCAGGACTGGGTCGGTGACGTCGAGCGGCGTCAGGCTCTGGTTGACGACCCACGCGAACGGCGTGATGTCGGCGCGGGCCAGATCACGTTCGAGCTGCATCGCCTCGTGAATCGGGGTGGCCTCAGGCAGCGTGACGAGCAGCACCATCGTGAACTGCGGGTCCCGCAGGCGAGGCAACAGCCGCTGCACGGCATCGGAGACCCCACTGGCCTTCCGCAGCACCTCGCGGTGATACGCCTCGGCCGCGTCCAGCAGGAGTAGCGTGTGGCCGGTCGGGGCCGTGTCGATGACGACGAACTGATCTGCGCCATGCGCGACGGTGTCGGCGAAGGCGCGAAAGACTGCGATCTCCTCCGTGCACGGCGAGCGCAGATCCTCTTCGAGCAGCGCGCGACCCTTCGCATCGAGCCCCTGTCCGGCCGTTGCGAGCACCTCCTCGGTATAGCGTCGCGTTTCGGCAGCGGGATCGATACGCGTGACATGTAGCGTTGCGGGTCGCTCCCGAGCCGCCGCGTCCACGTGGGCCGCCGGATCCGTGGTGGTGAGGGTTACTTGGTGGCCAGCGCGGGCGAGCTGGGTGGCGATGCGCACGGCGAGCGTCGTTTTGCCGACGCCGCCTTTTCCCATCGTCATCACCACACCCTTGCCGCGCGCCGCGATCTGCTCGACGAGCTGGTTCAGTGTCTCGCCCTGCTCAGCAGACTTCGCCACGACTTCGACACGTGTGGCGGCTGCCCCCCGATCGGTTCCCATCTGGCGGAGAGCATCGACCCCGACCAGGCCGAATGGCAGCAGCGGTACGTCGATGCGCGGGAGCCTGCCAAGCGCTGCAGGCATGTCGTCGAGAGCGGCGCGCCCGCGCGCCTCCAGGGCGACGGCGATAGCGTCGTTGGTCCCCTTTGCGTGGAACACACCGTTGAGAACCAGCCGCACGTTCCGAATGCCGAGGTGATGAAGCTCGCCGCGCGTGCGCTCGGCTTCTCTGAGCGACGGCGTGTCTGGACGCGCCACTAGGACCAACGTCGTCTGTTGGTCGTCGCGCAATGCCGCCTGTGAGGCGGCATACAGCGATTGCTGGGCCTTGAGCCCCGAGAGCGGACCGAGGCACGACGTGCCGCCCATGTTGGTCTCGATGAACGTCGACCAGGCCGCGGGCAACTCGAGGAGACGAAGCGTATGACCGGTGGGTGCCGTGTCGAATATCACGTGGTCGAAGGCGCGCGTCGCATCCGGGTCGCCGAGGAGCTTCGAGAATTCGTCGAACGCGGCAATCTCGACGGTGCACGCCCCGGACAGTTGTTCTTCGATACTCGCTACAGCGGCAGCGGGCAGCACACCGCGGTACGGTCCGACGACGCGCTCGCGGTACGCGCGTGCCGCCTGTTCGGGGTCGATGTTGAGCGCGGACAGTCCGAGCACGCCCGGCACCGCCCTCGGGGCCGCATCCAGAGTGACGCCGAGGACTTCGTCGAGATTCGATGCGGGATCGGTCGACACCAGCAGCACACGCTTACCGGAGTCAGCCAGCGTAATCGCGGTCGCGCAGGCCAGAGAGGTTTTGCCGACGCCGCCCTTGCCCGTGAAGAACAGCACGCGCGTCGGGACGAACGGCAGGGCGCTCATCAGCAGCACCCCGAACCGGGCGTGCAGCACTGTTCAGCGGACAGGCGAACCCGCGGCTTGGTCTGCGAGGCGCTGGCGACGAGTCCGGCCGCGCGCGCCAACTCCTCCCGTCGTGGATACGCGCCGTGGCCCAGTTCCTCATCATTGACGAGCACGATAGGCAGGCACGCGGTGCCTTCACGCTGCATGAGATCCAGGACGTGCGTGTTCGAGACGAATGGCTGCGGATTCTGGGAGAGGTTGTGGCGAGCCACCGTCACGCCCTGAGCGATGAGCCAATCCACATCGGCGGCGAACGCGGCAAGCAGCGGATCCACACTTGGGCCACACACCCCGCTCGAGCAACACATTGGCGGATCGAAGACATCGACATGAGTCATATGAGTACCCTTCCTACACGGCCTCGAGTAACGCTTTGAGCCGTTTCAACGCCGACGGGACGATGCAGTAGCTGACGCGCGGACGGTCCTCGTTCGCCTGGACCAGACCGGCGCTTCGGAGAATGCGGAGATGCTCGGACACTGTCGACTGCGCGAGCGGCAGTTCGTCCACGATGTGACTACACATCCGAGCTTCTCTCTGGGCCAGCATCCGAAGGATGCGCACACGCGTCGGATGCGCAATCGCTTTGGCGAATGCGGCAAGCTCGTCATCGGCAGCAGGTCCCTCAACTGACGCCAAGAGCTCAATGGTTTCGCTCTCGGGTGGGCAACACACCGCCTCGTCCGAGCCGCTTACCGGTGTGGCAGGAATGGTCTTAGTAGACATCGTCAATCGTCGATTAACGATAACATGACCATTGCTTTCACGCAAGGAAGGCGCAGCACGCGCCACGAGCGCGTCTCGGGACAAGCTTCGGACGTCCGCGACAACAGCGATGACTCAGGGTCGCGGCCCGTCCATGCTATTTTAGGTTCGACGTCGAAACCTAAAATAACGCGGCCGATACCCGCGCTTCCTAAAATAACGTGCGTACTGCCGACTTCTCGCCTGATAGCCCTGGCCGGCTGGTCGAAATCCCACCTGGCGTACCGGCGTTCGTCCCTGACCCGATGCCGGACGAACTGACACTCGACTACGTCGCGATTCAGCTGCTGTCTGACGCCGAGCACGCCATCGGCCGCCTGGTTGGCGCCGTCGGGCGGACCGTGAACCCGTTCCTCATCGGCTCTCCCCTCCTGCATCGTGAAGCGATCCTCTCGAGCCGCATTGAGGGGACCATCGCTACGCCCGAGCAGCTCGTGCTCGCCGAGCTCGCTGGCCCATCCGATGCGGGTGAAGACGTGGGCGATGCCGAAGAGGTCGTGAACTACATGCGCGCGATGCGCCACGGCCTCCGGTCGAAACTGCCGATGTCGTTGCGCCTGATTCGCGAGCTACACGGTGTGTTGATGAAAGGGGTGCGCGGCGGACAGGACCGCCCCGGCGAGTTCCGCGACGTGCAGAATTTCATCGGCTCGCCAGGCGCGTCGATTGGCGACGCTCGCTTCGTGCCTCCACCTGCCGGCGCAATGCGCGACTGCCTCGACGTGTTCGAGCGACGGCTACACGCGCGCGACGAACGCCTCCCGATCCTCGTCAAGCTCGCCGTCGCCCACTACCAGTTCGAGGCGATCCACCCGTTCCGCGACGGCAATGGCCGTATCGGCCGCCTGCTGCTGCCGCTGCTGCTCGTGCGTGAGAAGCGCCTCGAGGAACCGGTCCTGTATCTGAGCGCCTACCTGGAGAGAAACCGCAAGGAGTACATGGACCTGCTGCTGGCGGTCAGCCAGAAGGGCGCCTGGCTCGAGTGGGTCCGGTTCTTCCTGAAGGGCGTCGAGGAATCGGCGAGCGAGAGCCTCGAGCAGACCGATACGCTGCTGGCGCTGCGCGAGCGGTATCACAATCAGTTCCGGTCCGCGCGATCGTTCGGCGTCCTGCAACAGCTGATCGACAACCTGTTCGTCTCGCCGTCGATCACGATGACGACGACGGCAAAGGCGCTGAAGATCACTCCGGCGGCAGCGTCAGCGAATATCCGAAAGCTGACGGAGGGCGGTGTCCTGCGCGAGGTGACCGGACGCAAGCGCGACCAGGTCTTCGTCGCGCACGAAATCCTCAAGTTCATGGGGAAGCGCTGAAGGCGCCATCGACCTGTTTAAT
>CAVYZF010000020.1:0-64497 GCA_963772955.1 uncultured Acidobacteriota bacterium
TGGTGGGCGCGGGTGGAATCGAACCACCGACCCCTCGCGTGTGAAGCGAATGCTCTACCGCTGAGCCACGCGCCCGACCGAAGGTTCAGTGTACCTCGGCCACGGCGGCGTAGACAACTTGGCAGGCGGTCTGACGACTCGCCTCTACGAATCCCGAATCCCGAGACTACGTCCCGTACAGATCGATCCCCGAAGTCACCGAGCCCCGGCACGATGAACTTGTGTGCATTCAGCTCGCGGTCCACGACCGGTGTGTAGATGTCGACATCGGGATGCGTCTTCTGCACGAGCGCGACGCCCTCCGGTGCGCAGATGATGCAGACGAGCGCAATGCGGCGCGCGCCGGCCCTCTTGACCAGGTCGATTGCGGCCGCCGAACTTCCACCCGTCGCCAGCATGGGATCGACCATCAGCACATAGCTGTCGCCGATGTCGGGTGGCAGCTTCGAGTAGTAGCGCGATGCCACCGCCGTCGACTCATCCCGCTGCAACCCGATGTGACCCACTCGAGCCGAGGGGACTAACGTGAGCACTGCGTCCACCATGCTGAGGCCGGCGCGGAGCACGGGTACAACAACAATGTCAGTTCGGACGACCCGTCCCTCTGCAGGACCGAGCGGTGTCGTGACAGTCGTGGCAACTGTGTGCACCGACCGCAGCGCTTCGGCCGCGAGCAGCACGCTGATTCGCAGGGCGGCCCGGCGGAATTCCGGGGGAGCGGTGCGGACGTCGCGGAGTTCCATCAGCGCGTCATGCGCCAATGGATGGTCGATCATGTGAAGGGACACGGTTGAAATACTACTAAAATCGAGCCATGCGCACCCGGCTCCCAGCCGTGGCCGCCATCGCTCTCCTCGCGATGGTTGCTCTGTCTGCTCAGAATGCGCCGCGAGAAGTCGACCTGATCGTGACCGGTGGAACTGTCGTCACGGTCGATGCCGCCGGCCGGGTCATTGAGAACGGCGCCGTCGCGATCGATGGCGCGGACATCGCCAGCGTCGACACCGCTGCGGCGATCGCAAAACAGTTTCGCGGGCGCGCGACCATCGACGCGTCCGGCCAGATCGTTCTGCCAGGTCTCATCAACACTCACACGCACGCGCCGATGGTGCTCTTTCGCGGGCTGGCCGATGACCTGCCGCTAAT
This sequence comes from uncultured Acidobacteriota bacterium, assembly GCA_963772955.1. GTDB lineage: Bacteria > Acidobacteriota > Vicinamibacteria > Vicinamibacterales > UBA2999 > Gp6-AA40. The sequence continues at coordinate 1,147 of CAVYZF010000020.1, forward strand.
GGAGTGGTTGAACAACTACATCTTCCCGGCCGAATCGAAGACCGTCTCACCCGAGTTCGTCCGCGCGGGCACACGGCTGGCCGCGCTCGAGATGATCGAGTCGGGCACGACGACGTTCACGGACATGTACTACTTCGAGGAGGAGATCGCCCGCGAGACGAGAAGCGCCGGCCTCCGCGGAGTGCTCGGGCAGACGATCATCCAGTTCCCTGTCGCGGACGCGAAGACTCCCGCGGACGCGCTCGCGCGTGCGGACAAGTTCATCACGGAGTTCACGGGTGATCCCCTCATTACTCCAGCCGTCGCGCCGCACGCCATCTATACGCTGGATGGTCCGACCCTGCGGGCGGCGCGTGAGCTGTCGAAGCGGCACAACGTGCCGACGCTGATTCATCTCGCGGAGTCGCGCGACGAGACGAAGGTTGCCGAGGAGCGTCGCGCGCCGTCGCCGGTCGCGTACCTCGAAGGGCTCGGCTTCCTCGGTCCGGGCGTCGTCGGGGCCCACGGCGTGTGGGTGTCCGATGCCGACATTCAGGTGCTGAAGATGCACAACGTTGGCATCTCGCACAATCCTGAGAGCAACATGAAGACGGCGAGCGGTGCGGCGCCGGTGCCTGCTTACTTGCGCGCAGGCGTGTCAGTGGGACTTGGCACGGATGGCGCTGCGAGCAACAACGACCTCGACATGTTCGAGGCGATGCGCTTTGCGGCGCTGCTCGCCAAGCAGGAGAGCAACGATCCCTCGACGCTGAGCGCACGAACGGTGCTCGAGATGGCGACCATTCGCGGTGCGCGAGCGCTCGGGCATGGAGGCACGCATCGGATCACTCGAGGCGAAGAAGCGGGCGGATCTCATCACGGTGTCGGTGGCCGGGGCTCGCCAGACGCCGATGTATGACCCGATCTCGCATCTCGTCTACGTGATTCATGGTGACGATGTGCGGAACACGATCGTGAACGGCAAGGTGCTGATGCGCGACAAGAAGGTTGTGACGCTCGACGCCACGGCCGTGATTGCCGAAGCGCGATCGTGGGCAGAGAAGGTCCGGGCCGCAGTGAAGCTGCCAGCGACTAGTCGTTGACGACCGCGAGGTAGGGGAGGTTGCGGTAACGCTCCCCGGAATCAAGCCCGTAACCGACGACGAACAGGTCGTCGATGGTGAATCCCACATAGTCCACAGCCACCTCGGTCTGCCGGCGTGACGGCTTGCTGAGGAGGCAGGCGGTCTTCAGCGTGCGCGGACCGCGCGCGCGCAGGACGGCCTGGAGATAGGTCAGCGTCAGCCCGGTATCGACGATGTCCTCGACGATGATCACCGAGCGCCCCTCGAGCGTGGTGTCCAGGTCCTTGAGTACACGCACTTGTCCAGACGTACCGAGTGCTGAGGCCGTAGCTCGAGACGGCCATGAAGTCGAGCGTGACCTCGCACGTCATCGCGCGCACGAGGTCGGCGAGGAACATGAACGCGCCCTTGAGCACGCACACCATGTGCACGCCATTCGGGTGGTCCTTCGAGATCTCCTGTGCGAGCGCGGCGACGCGTTGCTGCAATTGATCGTGGGCGATGAGCGTCTGCATCCTTGAGCGCGTCCAGTTGGTCCGCCAGTGCGGCCCGATGGGGGCCGCACACGCCAGCGCTGTCATGTCGCGTCGCCTAGCGACGCGACGTTGGCGGAGGCGGAGGCGCAAGGGTAACATAGCGCCGGATCGTGAAACGTTTTCAGATGATCACCGAGGCCGACGCGCGCGTGCTCGAGTCCGGCAGCACGGTCGTCCTCGTGCCCGGTGGTCACATCACTCCACTCGCACAGGACACGCTCAAGGCGCGCCGCGTCTCCGTCGTCCGCGAGGGAACGGATCCTGACGCCGCGGATCTGGCGCCTGCCGCGACGATTCGCACCGTGGCGATCGCAGGTGACCACAGTTCGCTGGCGTTGAAGGCTGCGATCGTTCAGCACCTGCGAAGCAGGGGGGTGAGTGCGCACGACCTGGGCACGAGCACGGCTGACCCGGTGGACTATCCGGACACAGCTGCGTCCGCTGCAGTGGCTGTTGCCCGCGGCGAGGCCGATGCCGCGATCGTGATCGATGGCGCCGGGCTCGGTTCGACGATCGCGGCGAACAAGGTGCCGGGTGCCCGTGCGGCGATGTGCCTGAACGAGACGCTCGCGCGCTACGCGAGGCAGCACAACGGTGCCAATGTGCTCGCACTGGGGGCCACGTTCGTCACGAAGGAACAGGCACTGGCGATCGTCGATACCTTTCTCGATACACCGATGCGCGAAGCTCGCTACATCAGGCGACTCGCGAAGATTCGCGACCTGGAACGTCGTCCACGCGATTGATGGGACCTGTCGATCTCGAACGTCTGATTCAAATCATCGTCGAGGAGATGGCGGCCGCAGGCGGCGGCCGTGCGCCGACGCGGTGTTCCTGTCACTCTGTGCTGTACGAATGTTGCCCGAGCCGCGTCGCGCCGGTTGTCGAGGCTGGCGCCACCCGGCTTGGCCTCCATGCCGTCGGTGGGGGAGCCGGTAACGTGGCCGCGATGATCGACCACACGCTGCTGAAGCCGGACGCGACGAGAAGCGAGATCGAAACGCTGTGCCGTGAGGCGAAGGAATTCGGGTTCGCCAGCGTCTGCATCAACCCCACGTGGGTCGCCACGTGCGCACGGCTGATGCGTGGGAGCCCGGTCGCGGTCTGTTCCGTCGTCGGTTTCCCGCTCGGTGCGACGACTGCCGACACGAAGCAGTACGAAACCCGCCGCGCGATATTCGATGGCGCGAGCGAGATCGACATGGTGATCAACGTCGGTGCGTTGAAGTCCGGCAACCTGCAGCTCGTGGAGAACGACATCCACGCGGTGACGTCGGCGTGCCGTGAGTCGAACGTCGTGAGCAAGGTCATCATCGAGACCGCGCTCCTGACCGACGACGAGAAGGTCACGGCTTGCACGCTTGCGAAAGCCGCGGCGGCTGATTTCGTGAAGACATCAACCGGCTTCGTTCCCGGTGGTGCAACCGCCGAGGACGTCGCGCTCATGCGGCGCGTCGTCGGCGAGGACATGGGCATCAAGGCGTCGGGCGGCGTGCGCACGCTCGAAGGTGTCAAGGCGATGGTGGCCGCGGGCGCGACGCGCATCGGTGCCAGTGCTGGCGTGCGGATTGTTCAGCAGTCGCGAGGTCAGCAGCCCGCCGAGGCTGCGAAAGGGTACTAGCGATGGCGAGATATTTGTGGCGGACACGTTGGCTGCTCACGGCGACGGCACTCGCACTCTGCGTTGCCGATGTCAGCGTGCAGTCACCGGCGGCAACGCTGGCGCCAACCGGAACCCTGCGTGCGGTGTTTCTCGGCGGGAACCCGGTTCAGGGTCGCGTCGATCCGAAGACAGGCGAGGCCACCGGTACCGTGCCCGATCTGGTGAAGGAACTAGGGAAACGACTCGGGGTGCCAGTGTTCCTCGTATCCGCGCCGAACGCGGGTGACGTCATCGGTGCCTTGAACGCCAACATCGCGGACATCGGGTTTCTCGCGTTCGACGAGGAGCGTTCGCGCGAGGTGAGCTTCGGACCGGCGTTCGTCGTGATGGCGAACAGCTATCTCGTCAAGGCCTCGTCATCGATCAAGGCGAGCGCGGATGTGGATCGCGCGGGCGTCACGGTTGCGGCGGTGAAGGGACAGACGCAGGAGCACTTCGTGAGCGCCACGATGACGCGTGCCCGCGTCCGGGTCCTTGACGCCATGCCTCCGCAAGCTGAGGTCGATACACTCCTGAGTAGCGGCGATGTCCACGCATTCGCCATCAACCGCCAGCGCGCGCTCGAAGCGGAGTCGTCTGCGGCAGGAAGGCTGCGTACGCTTCCTGATAGTTTTCTCGACGTCGACCAATGTGTCGTGGTTGCGAAAGGCAATGCCAATCGTCTCGCGACCATCGAACAGTTCGTCGGCGACATCAGTGCGTCTGGATTCATCAAACAGTCGATCGATCGCGCGCGGCTGGTTGGTGTGAGCGTCGCCCCCGTCAGGAAGAGGTAGTGCGCCGACTCGCGTTCGCATTCATGCTGACGCTGTTCGTCCTGGCGTCCGGGGCGAACGCGCAGTCGCTCAATCCCGGTCCGCCCGGGCCGTTCGTGTTCGATCTGCGAGCTCTGACGACCAACCTTCCGAGCGACGTGGTGCTGTTTCCTGATCTCGCTGCGGACGCCACGGTCCCGGCTCGCGGCTTCGGCGGCAGCGCCGGCGGGCACGTCTACCCGTTTCAGATTGGCCCTGGTCGGCTTGGCCTCGGCGTCGATGTGCTCTTTGCACGCGGCTCGACGGTGGATGCCGATTCGTCGATGACTTCGGTCGACCCGCAGGTCTCAATGAACTTCGGGACATCAGAAGGGTGGAGCACCCTGAGCGCGGGCGTAGGAGTCACGCGCATCAGCGCCGATCCCGGGGGAGTCTCGGAAAGCGTGCGCTCGTTCAACTGGGGCGGCGGCGCGCGCTGGTTCATCAGACCGCATCTCGGAGTCGGGTTCGACATCCGTATTCATCACCTCGCGGCAGGTGACGTCCTTCCGAAAAGCACTGCCGTGTCGGTAGGAGCCGGATTGTCGTTGAAGTGAATGAGGCCCACCTCCGCGTGGCTTGCCATTCGTAGCTCACGCGAGTGGCAAGCGTGAGCGAAGGATGGAGCGGGAGACCGGGATCGAACCGGCGACATCGAGCTTGGGAAGCTCGCGTTCTACCGCTGAACTACTCCCGCGTCCAGTGAACAATTGATTCTATCACCCACGAACTCGTGTCCCTGCCGGCGCCTGTGACTTCACATTTGTGGGCATTCGCGTTGACAACCTCCTCTCCGGAGGGATAATCGAGCCAATCGCGACCCAGCAGTGTTTGGGTGGCGCCGTCAAGCCGTTTGTCAATGCATGGGCGACATCTTCATCAGTTACGCCAGCGCTGACAGGGAACGCGCGAGGATGCTCGCGAAGGTACTTCAGCGCCGTGGGTGGGCGGCGTGGTGGGACCGCGAGATTCCACCCGGAAAAGAGTACGACCAGGTCATCGAGGAAGCGCTGGACTCTTCCAGGTGCGTGGTCGTGCTCTGGTCGCAAGCCTCCGTGGCGTCGAGCTGGGTGAAAACCGAGGCGGCCGAGGCCATGCGGAGAAAAATCCTGGTGCCCGCCTTGATCGAGGACGTGAAGATCCCGCTCGAGTTCAGGCGTCTCCAGGCGGCTGATTTGTCGCATTGGGGCGGCGAGCCCGACCACCCGGGGTTGGAGGAATTCTTCCAGTCCATCGACAGGAAGATCCAGGGCAGCGGCGTGACCGAGGGTCCCGTGACTCCTGCAGTCCCGCTGCCAGTTCACCCGCCGACCCCCATTCCGGCTGGGCGCTGGACGCGCCCCACGTGGCCCACGGTTGCCGCTGTTGCCGCACTGGTCGGCGCCGCGTCTGGCCTCACACTCTGGATCGCTCAGCAGGACACGGCCGCTCCGCCGGGCAACGCCGCTCTGCCGGGCAACGCGCAGAACGTCAGTCCTTCTGCGCAGGAGGTTGGTCCGAGCCGTTCTGTCCCAGCCGTCCCGGATGTGGTGAAGCCGCTCGAACCCGTGCGCCAGCCTTCAGCTGCCGACGCGCGCGTGACCGATCGGCCCGCTGCCGCCACTGCTCCACGGCCTGCGTCGCGAGAGCCGCCAGGCCGTGTCGCGGACGCATCCAACGCGCCGCAACCATCCAAGCCCGCAGGCGTTGCGCCTGTGGAAGTGAAGCCGGGCACGCCCACGGCTTTGCCGCAATCGCCGACTGCGCCCCCGCCAACGGTTTTACCGCAATCGTCAACCACGCCCGCCGCCGCGGCACCATCGGAATCGTCGACCGCACCCGTACGAACCACAAACCTGCCTGCCGCCTCGCCGAAGCAGTTCGAGGAGATCGTGTTGATGGTCACCAAGGAAGGCGAGACCGAAGAGCTGGAAACGCTCCTTCTATTCGGCGACACGAGCCTCGTGCTGAAAGATGAGGATTCGAATGTCGTGCGCACGCTGCCCTACAGCAATATCCAGAAGGCCACCTATTCGCGCACCCAACGTCGGATCATGTTGGTCAGAACCACACGGCACTGGCTGACGCTGGGCGTGGGCCGTGAGGACATCGTGCTGCGACTGCCCGACGAGACTCACTTGTTGATCCTGTCCCAGATCGAGCAGCGCACAGGCGTCACAATCGTCCAGCGTGTGGACTAGCTGGGCCTGCAAGCAGTTCTTTTGATCACCGGCGAATCACGCTCAGGACCTCGTCCCGTTTCCGCTCCATCAGCTCAGGAGTTTTCGCCTCGAGGTTCAGGCGCAGAAGGGGCTCGGTATTCGATCCGCGCACGTTGAAGTGCCAATCCGGGTAATCCACCGACACGCCGTCCAGCCGCGCCAGCGTTGCGTCCTTGAAGTGCGACTCGATCGCCGCCAGCGTCTTCGGCACCTCCTCGATGCTTTTCAGCTTGGTGTTGATCTCACCTGAGATGAAATAGCGCTCGCGGTACGGCTTGAGCAGATCGCGCAGCGACTGGTTCTTCTTCGACATCAACTCCAGGATGAGCATTGCCGGGATGAACCCATTGTCCGAGTAGTAGAAGTCACGGAAGTAGTAGTGCCCGGTGACCTCGCCCGCGAAGATGCCGTCTTCCTTGCGCATGCGCTGCTTGATGAATGCGTGACCGACGCGGTTCATCAGCGCGGTGCCGCCGTAGCGCTCCACCGTGTCACGGACGGCGTGGCTGGCACGCAGGTCGTAGATCACCGTTGCGCCAGGATGCTTGAGCAGGAACGCCTCGGCCAGGAGCGCGGTCACGAAATCGCCGGAGATGAACTCGCCGCTGCCGTCGATGAAGAAGCAGCGATCGGCGTCGCCGTCCCACGCGATGCCGATATCGGCGTTCTGCTTCACGACTTCCGCCGTGATGTCGCGACGGTTCTCCTCGATGAGCGGGTTGGCCTCGTGATTGGGAAACGTGCCGTCCACCTCGAAGCACAGTCTCGTCGTCCGGCAGGGCAACCGGTCGAAGAACAGCGGTGCCACGCGCCCGGCCATGCCGCTTCCGGCATCGAGCACGACGTTGAATGGTTTGATAATCGACGGATCGATGAACGACATCACCTTGTCCACGTATCCGGGCAAGACATCGCGAGTCGTTATGTCTCCGCGCGTTGCCGCTGGAGCCGGCAGGCGATCGCTGGCGATCATGTCGCGGATGTCGCCAATGCCGGCATCGCCGCTGAGCGGCAAGGCTTCGGCCCGGACCATCTTGATGCCGTTGTACTTCCCCGGATTGTGCGAGGCGGTGATCTGCGCGCCCCCTTCGAGTGTGTCTGTGACGACGGCGTAGTAGAGCACGTCGGTAGGGAGCATGCCGTAGTCGACGACCGACGCCCCCTGTTCGCGCGCGCCGTCGATGAACGCCGCGGCGAGCGCCGGCGACGAGACGCGCATGTCGCGCGACACGGCGATCTGCGACGCGTTCAGGTAGGTGACGAAGCCGCGTCCGATCTGCCTCGCAGTGGTCTCGTCGATCTCGTCTGGGAAGACGCCACGAATGTCGTACACCTTGAAGATGCCCGGATTGATGTTCATGCTTTTGTGAAGTCCGTGAGCGTCGTCTTGTCTCCGAGAACCGCGCCACTGTTGAGCGACACGTTTCGTCCAATGTGACATTGTCGCCCAAGCACGGCGTCGGTGATCGACGTCTGGCTGCCGATGCGACAGTTCGGCCAGACGATCGCGCGCGCGATGACGGCCTCTTCCTCGACCTGCGTCTGGCGGCCGAGCACGGCGTACGGTCCGATACGTGCCCCGGCTTTCACGAGCACGCCCTCGTCGATGAACACCGGGCCCTCAATGGTCGCGCCGTCTTCGATACGAGCGTCCGGCGCGATGAATCGCCCCGGGCTCGTCAGGCCGGCAAACGGCGGAGCGACGAAGCGGCCGTCCATGATGTCGTGATGGACCTGGACGTACTTCTCCGGCGTACCGATGTCGATCCAGTAACCGTTGTAGACGTATGCGACGAATGTCTCGCTGCGTTCGATGAGGGAGGGGAAGTAGCTGCGCTCGATCGACCACGGAACCTCGCTCGGAATCCGATCGAAGGTATCCGGCTCGAGCACGTAGATGCCCGCGTTGATGTGGTTCGTCGTGATTTCCTCGGGCTTGGGCTTCTCGAGGAATCGCCGGATGTTGTTCTGATCGTCGGTCTCCACCAGCCCGTACGCGGAGGGATTGTCGACCGGCGTCAGGACGATGGTGGCGCGCGCCTGGCGCTCGCGGTGCATGCGAATGACGGCGGCCAGGTCGAGTTGCGTCATCACGTCGCCGTTGAAGACGACGACCGATTCGGTCAGCTTGTCACCCGCGTACTTGATCGCTCCGGCGGTGCCGAGCGGCACTGGTTCGACGACGTAACGGATCTTGATTCCCAGATCGGCGCCGTCGCCGAACACTTCCTCGATGCGGCGAGGTTGGTAGTTGAGGCTCAGAATGACCTCGTCGATCTCGGGTACTTGCTTCAGCAGATCGATCTGATAGTGCAGGAAGGCTCTGTTGAAGATGGGAACGATGGGCTTGGGCGTATGGATGGTCAGCGGTCGGAGACGGGTGCCCTTGCCCCCGGCGAGGAGGATAGCCTTCATGACAATCCCCAATCTTACACGATGGGTTACGCCACAGCCTCGCTTGTGTCGGGCGAGTACGGCCCCATCTCTCTGACACGACGGCCGGTCTCACGAAGGATGAGCGCGAGTAATATCACCAACACGAGCGAGTTCTAAGAGTAAAATGCCCCTCGACGCATGAACCTGCCGAACACGCTCACGCTCGTGCGGATGTTTCTCGTGCCGCTGCTCGTGGTCGTTCTGCTGACGGAGTTCGAAGGGCGGCAGATTCTCGGTGTGCCGAAAGAATTGGCGGGTGCGGCGATTTTTGGCCTGGCCTCGCTGACTGACTGGCTCGACGGCTACATTGCCCGTCGCCGTCGTCAAATTACCTGGCTCGGTCAGATGCTCGATCCGATCGCGGACAAGCTGCTGACCTCTGCCGCGTTCATCTCCCTCGTCCAACTGGACCTGGCGCCGGCATGGATGGTGGCACTCATCATCGGTCGAGAGTTCGCGGTCACGGCGCTTCGCAGTCTCGCCTACACGAAAGGCATCACCATTCCCGCCTCGCCGCTGGGCAAGATCAAGATGGCGTCGCAGGTCACGGCGATTCTGCTGCTGATCCTGGGATGGCGGCCGGTTCCGTGGCTGGCGCCGATCGGTCACGTCGCGCTGTGGGTGGTGATGCTCGCCGCCGTGGTGTCGGCCGTAGACTACTATCGTCGCTTCCAGCGGCTGCTGAATGCCCGCGTGGCTGACGTCAACATCGCGCGCCAGCGCAGAGTGTCCTAGAGGGCTCAACTCCCAAAGGCCCAACGCCCAACTCCCCCGGCGAGTGCGAAGACCCGCCGTAGGCTTTGTTGGAAGTTGGGAGTTGAAAGAGTTACTTACGGAGCGCGACCAGATCGCCCGACTGAATCGCGTCGCGCGACACGGTGACCTGGAGCGTTGACGACTGCGACGTCACCTCCACGGCGACGGCCTCGCCCAGATCGTAGAGAAAGTTCTCCGCCTGCTGCTTATCGCGATAGAGCACGAACTGTGATCCCTTCGTGATGCCGTGATCGCTCCCGCGGTCGAGGAGGAAGAAGTCACCTTTGCCGAACGTGCGGCGGCGTGCTTCGCCTGTCAGCACGTGACCGTAGTTGTCACGCTGCGGCTTCGGCTTGTTGGATGACACGACCGGCAGCTCGGGAAGGGCAAACGGTTCGAGGTGGTCGTCGATGTTGATCGTTTCGCAGGCGTGGGTGATCGTCGCGAGCGACATCGCGTCGTCAACGGCCCAGACACGAATCCATCCTGAGGTCACGATCGTCGCCGGCGTGGCCTGCGTTATCTTCTCGCGATTGCTGATCAGCAGCGCGGCGCGTGTAGTACTCCTGCCCGACCTCGATGCCGTTCTGGGAGCCGGCGTTAATGGTGACGATGTCCCCGGGCGCGTGGCTCCGCCGGACGGATGAGTCCTGCCCGCCGGTGATCCTGAGTGGAGTATTGGGCACTTCGAGCGCAGCCTTGGGTGCGCACGCCAGTGCCAGGACTTCAGCGGGCAAGTGTGCCGCGGCGGCTGCCGGGCCACGCTGAGCCGCGACCGTGGTGCCTGCCAGCACACCCGCCAGGATCACGGCCGCAAACGTTCTCGACGTCATCGGTCTCCCCCAACCTTCAGGGCGGACCTCCTGACGTCCGCCTCTATTGAGCCTGAATTTGCGTCTTCAGTTCCGCGAGGCGCCTCTTCGCGTCTTCCGTGTGCTCGCTGGAATCGAATTCCGTGAGCACACGCTCGAAGTACGGGATCGCCTCAGGTTTCTTATCGGTCCGGGCGAGGGATTCCGCCAGATAGAAATAGATCTCGTCCCGGCCCGCATACATCGGGTCCTCTTCGAGGAGATGGCGAAAGCGCGGAATTGCACCGGGATACCACTTGATGCGGAAGTAATGGAAGCCGACGCGGAACTCGGCGAGGCTCAAACGGTCACGAGCTTCACGCCATTTCATACGGACTTCCCCGATCAGCGGGCTCATGGGGTAGCGATCGAAGAAGGTCTGGAACTCTTTCAGAGCCGCATTGGTCTCCGTCTGGTCTCGCTCGGGTGCACGCATCTGCGCGTAATGCGTCATCGCGAGTTTGTACTGTGCATAGTCGGAGCGAGCGTTCGTCGGGTAGAACGTGAGGAACTCACGGTACTCGTTCGCCGACAGCACCAGCGATTCAGTGGTCTTCTCGCCGAGATACGAGTCGCCCATCCCGAGCTTGGCGTCCGGCCTGAGCGCGCTGTTGGGGTAGTTGTCGACGACCTGGCGGAGGTACTCGCGCGCGTTCGACCACTTCTTGTCCTCCAGCGACGCCGTTCCGCGGTCGTACAGGAACTTGTCGGGGTTGGTGACGTTGGTCGGAATGGCGTTCCGGTTGCCTCCGCACGCCGCGACGAGCAGTGGCAGCAGGAGCAGCGAACGCCGTAGAACAGTGCAACCGTCAGTCAATCGAGTCCTCAAGAGCCTTAATTCCTATTGTAGTAGGCAGAGAAACAGACGCTCAACAGCCGCGCATGGTTGTGATCGCTCATCCGAGGAATTCCCTGACCCGGGCCGGGAGGCGGCACGGCCGCCCATTTACCCCCACCGCCGCGTGCACGGTGTGACCCTCTGCGACCAACACCTCACCGGCAGTCCTCACCGCCTGATAGTCGAACCGGAGTCGAACCGGTGTCAGCGCGGTCGCCCGGGTCCGGATCTCGATCTCATCGTCGTAGCGCGCCGACTGCCGATACTCGCAGTGCGCCTCGATCACGGGAAGCGAGATGCCGGCTTCCTCCATGTCCCGGTAGTTCCAGCCGGCATCGCGCAGCCACTCGGTCCGGCCGACCTCGAACCACACGAGGTAGTTCGCGTAGTAGACGACGCCCATCTGGTCGGTGTCCGCATAACGGACCCGCACACGCGTGGATCGGACGACGACCACTATCCACCAACCAGTTGATTGGCGGATGCACGCAGCGCGCGCGTGGCGCCTTCGGGATCGGCGGTGCCGAAGATGGCCTGACCGGCGACCAGGATGCTCGCGCCGGCCGCGACGACGTCGCCGACGTTGGACTGATCGATGCCGCCATCGATCTCGATGACGGCCTGTGAACCAGCGCGTCGAGCAACGCCCGGACGCGCCGTAGCTTTATCCAGGCTGTGCGGAAGGAATGCCTGCCCGCCGAAGCCCGGGTTGACGGACATCACGAGCACGAAGTCGACGTCCGGTGCGATGGCTTCGAGCGACGACGGCCGGGGTGCCCGGGTTGATCACCACGCCAGCTTTGGCGCCGAGCTTACGGATGAATGCGACGGTGCGGTTCAGATGCCGGCACGGCCTCGACGTGCACCGACACCATGCTGGCTCCTGCAGCGACGAACTCCTCGATGTAGCGATCCGGCTCCTCGATCATCAGGTGCACATCGAGCGGCCGTGTGGCCACGCGCCTGATCGCGCGCACGACCGGCGGACCGATCGTGATGTTCGGCACGAAGTGCCCGTCCATCACGTCGACGTGAATCAGGTCCGCCCCGCCACGTTCGGCGGCCGCGATGTCGCGCCCGAGCGCGGCGAAGTCGGCGGACAGAATCGATGGCGCAATCTGAACCGGGCGCGATCTCACCGGCTCACCTCGAGCGAGATGGCATCGCTCGCCGCCCACGCGAAAGCCGCCTGCCGGCTGTTGCCGTACGACGGTGCCTGGAGGCACGCCGGGATAAGGCTGTGTGCCGACGATCGAGACACGAAAGCCCTGACGACGAAGCGCATCGGCGGCGCGCTCGCCGTCGACGCCAATGACGTCCGGCATCACGTACGTCGCCGACAGTTCACCGCGATTGAGCAGGATCGACACCTCCGGAGCACGCGACGTGGCCGCCGGGATCCTGCGCCACGACGACGTCGGCCGGATAGTCGGCGGATCGGAACTCGGACACGGACGATACGACGACCCCCTGCTGCTGCAGGCTGCTCTGCGCGGCGCGTTCGTTCTGACCGACCAGTGGCGGCACGATCGTGCGCTTCGGTCCTGAACTGATCCAGACGCGCACGGTCCGCTGCCCGCCGGCTGGTGACGCCGGCTTCGGGTTCCTGCTGCATCACCTTCCCGACCTCGATCTTGTCGTCGGGGCGCTGATTCTCTTCGACACGAAGTGCGAGGTCGCTGTCGGCGAGCGCGGCCGTGGCTTCGTTGACCGTGCGACCGACGAGCGACGGCACCTGCACCTCCCTGGCCCACAGCGCGACCCGCATCGATGCGCCGAAAAACACCAGGAAAGTCGACGCCAAGGGCGCCCATCAGGACGAAGAACTTGCCGAGGCTCCAGACGCGGGAACGTAGAGGGGTCAACATCCACATTGTACCTGACCGCAGGAGTCAGGCTGTGCGTTGGAGCGCTGCGGCGAAGAAGGCCTCGAGATGATGGTCGAAGGGGAGCGTGCGGAGCATCCCTCGCGTCGTCGAGCACCGGGGCGAGCTCCGCGCGCCCGTCACGTCGAAGATCGAGCAGGTCGAAAGCCTGACTCCGCGGCGAGAAATCGATCGACGACCATCTCGTTCTCTTCGGGCTCGCTCGAACACGTCGCGTAGACCAGCCGTCCGCCCGGTTTGAGCACGGTGGCTGCGCGACGGAGCAATGTGAGCTGACGCTCGGCGAGCCCTGCGAGTTCGTCTTCATGCCTTCGCCACTTGATGTCGGGGTCGCGCCGCACGGTGCCCAGCCCCGAGCACGGGGCATCGACGAGGATTCGATCGAAGTCGGCCGAGAAGGGCAGTGCTCCCTCCGTCGGCACGTGCAGTCGGATGCACGTGATGGCACACCGGCCTGACGGATGGTGTCGCGAAGCAGAGCGCCACGCGGCGCGCGCGCACGTCGCACGCGACGAGCACGCCGCTATCGCGCATGTCGTCGCTCATCATCACGGTCTTGCCGCCGGGCGCGGCACACAGGTCGAGCACGCGCTCACCCGGTTGGGCGTCAACGGCGAGCGGCACGAGCTGCGATGCCTCGTCCTGCACGAGGAACTGCTCGTGGCTTCCGTGTCGAAGCGGGTTGCCTGAAACGACGCGAAGTCCATGCGGAGCGAGTGCCGTGTTCTCGCACTCGACATCGTTCACCGCGAGCGCCTTCCGCACGTCGTCTCGCGTCGCGCGCAGCCGGTTGACGCTCAACGTCAGAGGCGCTGGCTCGTTGTTGAATTGCACCCACTTCTCGGTCCGCTCGAAGCCATACGCGATCGAGCCACCGTGCCACGAGCCAGTCAGGATGCGACCAGCTCACTCCGAGATAGAGCAGCGCCGCCTCGCGATCGGCGGGATCGTCCGGGCGCGCCGGCAGCGGCAGACTGTTGCGCTGGCGGAGTGTCGATCGCAGAACGGCGTTGACGAAGCCCGCTGCGCTCTTCTTGCCCGCCGCCCGCGTCAGGCTCACCGCATCGTCGACGACCGCAGCTGACGGCACGCGATCGAGGTGCAGGATTTGATAGAGGCTCAGGCGCAGAATGACGAGGACTTCCTGGTCGAGAGACTCGAGTGAGCGAGCCGACACTCGAGTCGACCAGGTATCGCAGGCTCGTTGCCAGCGAAGCGTGCCGTGAACGATGGCCGCTGCGAGCGAGCGATCTCGTTCGTCGGTGAGATGGCGGCGACTGTCCGACGAGCGCGGTGGGCAGGTCGCGATGGTTGGACGCGATCGCCGACCAACGCACGGAACGCAGCCGTGCGCGCAGGCGCGGTCATCGATCGCCGAAGCGACGTGCCCGGTTGAATCGGGTGGCCCGCGAGGTAGTCACGCACTTTCATCGCCCGTCGTCCTTCCGGCTGGACTTCGTCGATGGCGAGTCGTCCGCCGATGGCCGGTGGCGACGTGAATCGCGCCGGACGATACGTCCACGATTGTGGCCGGGGCTGCGCTTGTCGGCTCCGGTGCCACGTGACTGCGCATCACGATGAGCCGTTCGCCATTCAGGTAGCTGAACGCGTGTGGCCATGGATAGAGGCCGCGGACCCGGTTGTGAATGGCGATGGCCGCCAGCGTCCAGTCGATGAGGCCCTTCGTCCTTCGTGATCTTCGACGCGTAGGTCGACAGTGAGTCATCCTGCGGTTCCTCGACCGCCCGGCCCGCGGCGAGATCGTCGATGACGTCGAGCAGCAGCGATGCACCGAGGTCGGCGAGATCGCGCTCGACGATGTCGCTGGTCTCGTCGGGCCGATCGGTCGCGTCACCTTGGCAAACATGCCGCCCGCGTCGAGTGCCGAGCACCATCCGCATGATCGTGACCCCGGTCTCGGGCATGCCATCGATGACGGCTCTGTGCACCGGTGCCGCACCTCGATAGCGGGGCAGGAGCGAGGCGTGCACGTTGATCATCCCGAGATCGCGGAAGGTTCAGCACGCTCTCAGGAAGGATCTTCCCGTACGCCGCAACCACGCCGAGGTCTGGCGCCCAGCGGCGTGAGCGTCTCGCTGACTTCGGGATCGCGAAGCCGCGCCGGTTGAAACACGGCCAGCCCGTGTTGAATCGCCGTCATCTTGACCGGCGCGTCGGTGACCTTCTGTCCACGGCCGCGCGGGCGATCGGGTTGCGTGACGACGCCGACGACGTCGTGCGGCGACTGAATGAGCTGTTCGAGCGAGGGAACTGCAAACTGCGGCGTCCCGAAAAACACGACGCGCATTCGCTACCATTTGCCCGCGCGCGCGAGCTTCTTGATCTTGCGGACGATGAGGTCCTTCTGCAGGCCTCGGAGTCGATCGATGAAGATCGTGCCGTCGAGATGATCCATCTCGTGCTGGAAGCAGCGCGCGAGGAGACCAGTGGCTTCAACGGTCTGTTCTTCGCCGTTGCGGTCCAGCCCCTTCAGCACGGCTCGCAGAGGCCGCGCCACCGTCGCGTTGAAGCCGGGTGCGCTCAGGCAGCCTTCTTCTTCGAGCTGCATGCCATCGCGCTCGACGAACGACGGGTTGATGAACGTCAGCAGCTCACCGGCGTTTCGGCCCAGCGAGATGTCACACACGAAGATGCGGACGCCGACACCGACCTGCGGTGCAGCCAGTCCCACGCCGGGCGCCGACATACATCGTCTGGATCATGTCGTCGATGAGTCGCTGGATTTCCGGTGTGACCGCCTCGACTGGTGCCGCCGGCTGATGCAGCACATCGGCGCCGTATCGGACTATGGGACGTATCATCGAAATCGGTCGGCTCAGCGAGTCGGCGACACCGACGAACGCGCGGCGGCAAATCGCCGCTCGACCGCCTCGTTGGTCGCCTGCCAGATGCTGGGCGATCTCGTCGATCGAATCGCCGCCCAGCTTTTCAAGGAAGGCGTCCGCGAGGACGAAGGACACCATCGCTTCACCAACAACAGCGGCCGCCGGGACCGCGCACACGTCGCTGCGCTCGATGGCAGCCTCAGCATTCTGCATCGTGGTGAGGTCGACGGATCGAAGCGGCTGCATGAGCGTGGCAATCGGCTTCATGAAGCCGGTGACGCGCACGTCCTCACCGTTGGTGACGCCGCCCTCGAGACCGCCTGCGTTGTTCGTCGGCCGGGTCAGCGGTCCATCGTCCCGAGAGGACGGAAGGATTTCGTCGTGCACGCGCGACCCGGGACGGAAGGCCACGTCAGGGCCGATGCCGATGCCAACCGCCTTGATGGCGTGGATGCACATCATCGCCTGCGCCAGACGGCCATCGAGCTTCCGGTCCCATTGCACGTAGGAACCGAGACCGACGAGGTAGTCCCTTCGCGATGATCTCGAAAGCACCGCCGAGCGTGTCGCCAGCGGCCTTGGCGGCGTCGATCGCCGCGATCATCTTCTGCTGCAGGCCTTCGTCAACGCATCGGAGCGGCGAGTCATCCGCGAGCGCCTGCGCTTCGTCGAAGGAGACGGCTCGTGTGTCCGGCAATGCGATCCCGCCAATGGCCGAGACGTGACTCGTGACGCGGACACCGAATCGCCCGAGCAACTGGCGCGCCAGCGAACCGGCCGCAACGCGCGCAGCCGTCTCTCGTGCGCTCGCGCGTTCGAGCACATCGCGGACGTCGGTGTGGCCGTACTTGATTGCGCCGGCGAGGTCGGCATGTCCCGGTCGAGGACGCGTGACATCAGGACGATTGGCTCCCGGTCGACCCCTCTGGCATCTCGCGCTCGACGTACATCGTCTGCTGCCAGTTCACCCAGTCACGATTGCGAATGAGCAGGGCGATCGGTGCGCCTGTCGAACGGCCGTGCCGCACGCCGGCGATGATCTCCGCGCGGTCGCTTTCGATCTGCATCCGGCGCCCGCGGCCGTAGCCGCCCTGACGACGACGAAGTTGAGCGTTGAGGGCGTCGATATCGATCTCGAGACCCGCGGGCATGCCGTCGAGGGTCATCACGAGCGTCTGGCCGTGTGACTCACCCGCGGTGAGAAATCTCAGCATTCGAATCTCAATTCTATACCGAAGAAATTGCGCACTTTCCGGGCCTCGCGCGCGATCGCCCGAAGAATGGCGCGGGCTCGAGGTTGCATGGCTGCGGGCATGAGCCGACTTCTGCACGATCGCTACTACGCCTACGCAGCGCAGCACGCGTGGGACCTCGCAACGGGTGAGAGCGTCACGATCGACACGATCGCAACGGTGCCGTCGAACTCGTCACCGGTCGTCGAGTCGCTCGCCGAGGTGCTCGATCACGGGCGAGACGGTGAGCCGCGCTGGGTGGTCGTGGAGACCGCGACGGGTCAGTCGTCGCTCGCAGTCGCCAGGCGGCTGGCCGAGGATGCGCGCGCACGAGGATTCGTGCCGATCGCGGTCGATGTCTATCTCCGGCTGAGAGGCCTGCTCGATGAGGACCTCAGGCATCGAGCGCTCATGCTGATTCTGCCGCCCGGTGCCGCGCTGGACCCAGCGCGTGAAGCATCGTTGTGTGCGGCTGCGCTTTCGCCACGTCCGCATCTGCTCGTGTCGTTTCGCAGCGGCCGTGTCTCGTCGTACCCGCCGGGTTCGCGCGTGTCCCCGTCGAGCAGGGATACAACATCTTCTGCGTCGGGTCATCTCGTACGGGAGGCGAGAGCCGTGTACGGTGCCGGCGTTGCGCCGCGGCCTGCGCTCCCTGCGCTTCCGGATGACGTCGTCAAACACATGGCGCGTGGATCGCGTTGGGTCGACCTGTGGCGGTCGGGAAGACATGCGGCTGCGGAACGGCTCCTGCGCGACGTCGCCGGTGCGGTGCTCAGGCGCCGGGCGCTCGTGCCTGCGGCGAATGTGCTGATTGCGCTCGGCCGGCTGATGCTCGAGCGGGGCCGCGCGTCAGACGCGGACGCGATGTTTGGCGAAGCTGCGACACATGCGCAGGCTGCGAAGCACGAAGCGCTGTCCGCGACGGCGCGAGTCTGGCAGGCCTCGGCCAGGACCGATGCCGCGCAATTGTCGGCCGCGGAGTCGTTGTGCCGCGCTGCGATCCTGGCTGGCACTCTCATTGGGGGTGAACGCGCGCGGGGCGAAGCGACGCTCGCGCGCACGCTGCTGTGGCAGGGGCGTGTATGGGAGGCGTCGACGCGGGAGTTGCGCGTCGAGACCGACGATCACGAACTGGCGGCGTGCGTGGCTGCGACGGCGGTTCGCGTGTCGATCGCCAATGGAGACGTGTTCGCGGCCGGCCAGCGTGCCCGCGAGCTGTTGACGCTGGCGAGCGAGTCGGGCCACGTGCTGGTGCGCGTCATCGCGTTGTCCGCTCATTTGCGTGTCTTGCTCGAGGCCGGCGATTTGACGCTGGCCGAGCGGATGCTTGTCGAGATCAGAGACGCGGCGCGAGTGGCGCGAACACCGCTTCGCCTCGCGCGCGCCCGTTTGCTCTGGGTAGACGCGTTGCGACGGGCGGGGCGAGAGCGCGACGCCGAACGTGAGCTGCGAGACTTGCGCCGGCTTCGGAGCGCGACGCCTCCTCTCCTGCGCTCGGCGATCGACGGCCGGTTGCGAGGCGACGTGCGGTGGCCTCGTCGCGAGCCGGTGACGCTCACTGTTCCGAGCGCCGCCGCGACCATGGTCGTCATGGCGCGGGACGAGGATGAGGATCGCGACGCCGTGCGGAAAGTTCTGGCGTTTGCAGCAGCGCCTCTTCAGGCCAGTCGCATCGATGTCTACTCGGCAGATGCGGGTCCGGACACGAGGGTGCTGAGCATCGGATCGGGCATCGCGACAGCGCTTGGCTCGCGCGTGCTCGAGGCAGGCATTGCCATCAGCACCTGCGCGGGAGGCGCTGGAGGCGAGCTGGGTGTTCCGGTGCGGGTCGGTTCGCGACTCGTTGCCGCGATCGTCGCACGCTGGCCGATCGATCGGGTGCCGCCCGGTCAGGCACGCGACCTCCTCGAGTTGACGGCGGCAGCTGCGGCGCCACGCATCGACGCGATGCGAGCGACGGCGCGCGAAGTCGCCAGCGCGTCGATCGCGATCCCCGAGCTCGTTGGCTCGAGTCCCGCGATTGCGGATGTACGCCGCTCGGTGTCGCGCGCGGCAGCGGCGCCCTTCTCGGTGCTCATCGAAGGGGAGAGCGGATCTGGAAAGGAGCTCGTTGCTCGTGCGTTGCACCACTTGAGCCCAAGACGCGAGCGCCGATTCTGCGACGTCAACTGCGCGGCGCTGCCCGACGAGCTCCTCGAGTCGGAGCTGTTCGGCCACACGAAGGGCGCGTTCACTGGGGCGATGTCCGATCGCGCCGGCCTCGTCGAGGAGGCCGACGGTGGGACCTTGTTCCTCGACGAGGTCGCCGATCTGTCGCCGCGTGCGCAGGCGAAGCTGCTGCGGGTCCTGCAGCAGCAGGAAGTGCGTCGCGTCGGCGCGACGGTCAGCCGGAAGGTCGACATCCGCGTGGTCAGCGCCGCGAATCGCGACATGCGGAACGAGGTCGCCGAAGGCCGGTTTCGCCAGGACCTGCTCTATCGTCTGGACGTCGTGCGCATCCGCGTTCCGCCGCTGCGTGAGCGTCCCGAAGACATTCCCGTGCTGGCCGATCACGTCTGGCGAGCGTCGGCCACGCGCGTGGGATCGCAGGCCACATTGACCCACGGCGTGATGGCGTCGCTCGCGCGCTATCACTGGCCGGGCAACGTGCGTGAACTTCAGAACGTGCTGGCAGGAGTGGCCGTGTGCGCACCTGCGCGAGGGCAGGTCAAGGCGGCGTTGCTGCCGCCGTTCATTACGGGTGCGGTCTCGCCATCGACGACGCGCCTATCCGATGCGCGCGACCAGTTCGAGCGCAAGTTCATCGAGCTGACGCTGGCACGTGCTGGCGGCCGTCGTTCGAAAGCTGCGCGCGAACTTGGCCTGTCTCGCCAGGGCCTGCTCAAGATGATGGCCAGGCTGGGAATCGGAAAGCAGTAGGCAGACCGCTTACTGCTTACTACAAGATTGCATCCAGGAAGCTCGAGCCCACGTTCAGGCAATCGAACACGTGCAGGCCGAGACGTGAGGCGAGGTCAACGCACACCTCGGTGCCGCGGCAGCTGTTTCCATACGGATCCAGTCGCGGTGAGTAGGTGCCGATTCCGAGCTGGCGATTGACGACCGTGATCACGCCGCCGCTGACGCCGCTCTTCGCTGGCACGCCCACGCGATACGCCCACTGCCCCGAGTAGTCGTACATCCCGCAGGTGAACATGATCGACAACATGTCCTTGACGTGCGTGGGCGAGTAGGCCATGCGCCCACTCGTCGGATGGCGTCCCATGTTGGACAGCGTCGCCGCCATCATGGCCAGGTCGCGACAGTTCACGAGGATGGAGCACTGCTTGAAGTACGAGTCGAGCGCCGCTTCAGCCTTTTCGTGCACGAGGCCAAAGTTGAGAAGGAGGTGAGCGATGGCGCGATTGCGATGCCCGGTGCGACGTTCGGATTCGTAGACGGCGCGGTCGATCGAGAGCTGCCGTCCTGCGATGACGCTGAACCGATCGAGCAGGTATTCGAACGTTCGATGGCCGTAGCGCGCGTGGAGCAATGCCGTCACCGTGATTGCGCCCGAGTTGATCATCGGGTTGTACGGCCGGTTGCTGCCGTTCTGGAGCTCGATCGAGTTGAACACGTCACCGCTCGGCTCCACGCCGACGTGCTCGAAGACCTTGGTGGGACCGAATTCCTCAAGTGCCATGCCGTAGGTGAATGGCTTGGAGATCGACTGAATCGTGAACTGACGATCGCAGTCGCCAGCCTCGAACGTCCGGCCGTCGGCGGTCACCAGGCAGACGCCGAACGCTTCCGGATCGGCCTTGCTCAACTCGGGGATGTAGGTCGCGACCTCGCCGGTCGTGTGCGGTAAGTGCTTCTCGTAGACCTCGTCGATCATGATCTGGAGCTCGTGCCCGCGCGCGACCACGCTGCCTGCGTCTGAAATGGACATGGATGCGCCCGGCCGTAGCAATCGGAGTGCCCGACACGAGTTGTGCTGCACTGAGGGCCATCTGGTGAGGTGGAAGGACTTACAGCGGACGACGTAGCTGTCGATTTTCACGCCAGAGCAGACAAGAACGTCGCACGTCCTGAATGTGGATACATATTCGAATGATCACGTTCGCTCGCCTATAATCCGCGCCGGAGAGGGTCTTATGAAAACGATGGCACTGAGAAAGGCAGCACCACTGTGCGTGGCGGTGTGTGCGCTCTCGTTCTCGATCGCTGGATCAACGGTCAATGCCCAGGGAGGCTGGACCACGCTCCTCGAGGGTACCAGCCTGGCGGGTTGGAACAAGGTCGGCGACGCCAACTGGGAGGTCGTGGACAAGGTCGTGCAGGCCAACAAAGGCGGAGCCAGCTTTCTGGTGACGCCCGCCCAATACAGCGACTTTCAGATCACTGCGGACTTCTGGGTGACCGACGATGCGAACAGCGGAATCTTCATTCGGTGCGAGGACCCGAAGACGATCAACGCGATGAACGCGTACGAGGTGAACATCTTCGACAAGCGCCCGGATCAGAGCTACCGCACCGGCGCGATTGTCGATGTGGCCAAGCCGGCCAGCGTCATCATGACTGGCGGCAAATGGAACACCATCGACATCACGGCCAAAGGCACGAAGCTGACCGTGTTGATCAACGGGATGAAGATGGTCGACGTCGACGACACCAAGCACGCGAAGGGCAACATCGCCCTCCAGTACGGTGCGGGCACGGTGAAGTTCCGGAACGTGCGGCTGCGGACGTTGTAGCGGTCCGGCGCGCGGGCAAGAGATCCCGCAGGCTAGCGAGACGGAGCCTCGCTGGCCTGGCGGGCCATCGTGAGTGCGCGGCTGAACACGTCAGTCGCCTGCGCTCCCGAAATGCCGTAACGGCCGTCGATGACGAAGAAGGGGACACCGGTGACGCCGAGCATCCGGGCCTCTTCGAGGTCCCGCCTGACGTCTTCCAGGTAGCGATCGCTTTCCAGGGCCTCACGCACTTCGGCAGCGTCGAGGCCCTCGCCGACCGCGAGACTCACAAGCGACTCGACGTCGAAGACCGACCGCTGCTCGTTGAAGTACGCCTTGTACAGCCGCTCGAGCATCTGATCTTCGCGGTCATGTCCTTTGGCCAGTTGGACGAGGCGATGCGCGTCGAGGGTGTTCCCGGTCTGGCCTTTTTCCGTCAGGTGGTATTCGAGGCCCTCGGCTGCTGCCATGACCTCCATGTTGTGGTCCATCTCACGGACACGATCCTCCGTGAGCCGATACTTCGACATCAGCATCGTCCGCCGGTTTGCCGTTTCACCCCGGGGCTTGGTGGGATCGAGCTGGAACGCGCGATGTGCAATCGTCACATCGGCTTTCCCCTCGAACGATGCCAGCGCTTTCTCGAGTCGGCGCTTTCCAAGAAAGCACCAGGGGCAGACGATGTCGGACCAGATATCGATATGCATCGATACAAGTCTAGAGCGTCGAGACGTCCGCAGAGATGATCCCCTGGCATGCCGAGCAGACGATCGCGCGGCCGCCACGAGGAAGGGGAGACGTGAAGCTGACCTGCGAGCGTTTGAGGCGCAGCACGCGCAGGCTGCGAACGAGCTCTCGGCAGTGAGGACATCTTGCCGGGAACTCGAGCGTGTAGACCGCTCCGCCCTCCCACTCCGCCGGAATCGTTTCGGCGGAGGCCTCGAGGTTGTAGATCTCTTCTTCCTCGGGCTGGACCGGCACCAGACACAGCGGGCACTTCGTCGCACCGGACGGCAACTTCTCTCCGCAGGCCGTGCACGTATTCATGGCGTGAGATTGTAAAGCAGGGCCGTGCGGGTCTGCCTTCGACTTCGCTCAGGCCAGGAAAGACCCGCCTCTACGAAGTGTGAAGACCGGGGACTGAGGACCGGAGACCGAAGACAGGAGAGAATGACCGCGTGTGGGCGTATCTCGCGCGGCGTCTTCTGCTGACGGTGCCCGTGCTCCTCGGCGTCGCGACGCTCGTCTTCGCCCTGATTCATTTCATCCCCGGCGATCCGGCGCGCGCGATCCTCGGCGACGTCGCCTCGGAGACGGACATCGCGCAATTGCGCCAGCAACTCGGCCTCGATCGGCCACTGGCGGCGCAATACGTGGCGTTTCTTGGCGGGCTGGTTCGCGCCGATCTCGGAACGTCTCTGCGAACGGGGACACCGGTCGCCGGCCAGATTCTCGAACGCCTGCCTGCGACCTTCGAGCTGGCGAGCGCCGCGATCCTCGTCGCGCTCGCCTTTGCCATTCCGCTTGGCATCGTCGCCGCCGTCTGGCGAGGAACCATGGTCGATCACACAGCGATGACGCTGTCATTGGCGGGGGTGTCGATGCCGAACTTCTGGCTCGGACCGTTGCTGGCGATTGTTTTTGGCGTGGAGCTTGGCTGGCTTCCGGTATCCGGGCGAGGTGGCATCGACCACCTGGTGTTGCCGGCGGTCTCGCTCGGCGCGGCGCTCGCGGCGGTCCTCGCGCGCATGACGCGCGCGAGCCTGGTCGATCAGCTACGAGAGCCCTATACGCAGGCGGCGCGCGCGCGTGGCGTCTCTCGAACGCGAGCGGTACTTCGCCACGCATTTCGAAACAGCCTGATCCCGATCGTGACGCTCGCGGGTCTACAGGTTGGCGCTGTTCTGACAGGCGCGGTCATCACCGAGACGATCTTCGCGTGGCCGGGTGTCGGCCGGTTGCTGATCCAGTCGATCGGCTTCCGCGACTACCCGATGGTGCAGGGATGCATCCTGCTGATCGCGGTCACGTACGTCGGCGTGAATCTCGTGGTCGATCTGATGTACGTCGTTCTCGATCCACGAATCAGATACCAATGAAACACGCCGGCGCCCTCATCGTCGGCCTTGCCGTTCTTGCGGCGGTGATCGGACCGTGGCTCGTGCCGTTCGATCCGTCAGCGCAGGAACTGGCGCTGCGGCTCGAAGGCCCGAGTCGTCTTCACTGGCTGGGGCTCGACGAGTTGGGCCGCGACATCCTTGCGCGCATCATGTCCGGAGCGCGCGTTTCTCTCTTCGTCGGGCTCGTCGTGGTGTCGGTGTCAGCGTCGATCGGGGCGCTGATGGGATCGCTCGCGGGTTACTACGGCGGCATCGTCGACGAAGTGATCAGCCGAGTCATCGACATCCTGCTGGCGTTTCCCGGTCTGCTGCTCGCGATCGCGCTCGTCGCGGTGCTCGGGCCGAGCCTGACCAACGTTGCGCTTGCACTTTCGCTGATCGGGTGGGTCGGATACGCGCGCGTCGTTCGCGCGCAAGTCCTGCAGGCTCGCGAATTCGAATACGTCGCTGCAGCCCGTGCGATCGGCGCGGCGACTCCTCGAATCCTGATTCGTCACGTGCTGCCAGCGGCGCTTCCAGCGCTCACCGTTCAAGCAACACTCGGCATGGGCGGGGCGATCCTCTCTGAGGCCGCCCTCAGCTTCCTGGGTCTCGGCGTGCAGCCACCGACTCCCAGTTGGGGAGCCATGCTGAACTACGGTCGTGCGCACGTGCTCGACGCGCCACATCTCACGGTGTTTCCGGGACTCGCGATCGCGCTCGTCGTGTTGGGATTGAATCTGCTGGGAGACAGCCTGCGCGACAAGCTTGACGGGGCAGAGTCCGGCTAAAACCCTCCACTATGACGGTGGCGTACGGCCCCTACTCGGCGACGAGCGCGGCGTGCTTGGCTTCCGCTTCCTGCGCCATTGCAGCGTGTCCAAGTCGCCGTGCGGCGGCCGCCAGGTACGTGAACGCGATCGGCTCGACCGGAAACCGCTCGGCGGCGCGGCGGAGCACTCGCTCCGCGGCGCTCGTGCTCCCGGACAAGAACAGCGCGCGGCCATACATGGTCAGCGCATCGCTCGTCGCACTCGGCTGGTCCGCAACGGGCGCGAGTGCTTCGAGCGCTTTGTTTAGAGCGACTCGATCGTCGTCTCGGACCGCCGCTTCGAGCCAGACACGGCCAAGCGCCGTGTAGACGACGGTCGAATCAGGATGACGTTCCGCTGCGCGCCCCAGTGTCAACACTGCGGCATCTCGTCGTCCCAGGCGAGCGTAGGCAAGACCGACGCTGACGAGCCGTTCGGGGCGTGCCGGTTCGAGCGCTGACAACGCCTCGAGTTGTTCGATTGCCTGACGATGGCGGCCCGAGTCGGTGTAGAGCGTGACGAGCTCCTCGCGGGCAGCGGCGAACGTCGGATCGAGATCGACCGCTTTCAGCAGCGCGCGCTCCGCCTGTTCGCGCGGACGACGATCGCGAAGACAGAGGCCGAGCAGGTAATGCGCTTGCGGCATCTTCTCGTCGAGGCTGACGGCTTTTCGCAACGCTTCGATCGCACGTGGAATGTCGCCATTGCGATAGTGGGCAAGTCCCAGCTTGTAGACTACGCGCGGAGCGCTTTCATCGAGCCGCAAACTATGTTCGTAGTCAGTGACCGCGGAGGCGGGCTGGCCCATTGCGGCATGCGCATCGCCGAGGAGCTCGAGCGGGCGCGGAGCTGACGGGTCCAGTGCTACGGCTTCGGTAAGGTCGCGCACGGCCGATGCGAACTCGCCGCGTTGCTGGTAGGTCTCGCCGCGCATCAGGCGCGCGATCATCGAGTCGGGCTTCAGGGTCAGGGCACCGCTGAAGGCCTCGATGGCCTCGAGCGTCTGGCCGCGGGTGACGGCCTCGTCCCCGGCGGCAAGCAGCCGGCGGTATTCGCCCTGTTGGCGGGCGTCGAACCAGAGAAACGCCAGGGATGCGGCCAGGGCCATCGCTCCGACCGCCGCCACAATCGGCCGATTCACGGGGTCATGGTAGCGCAGGAACCAACGCCGGGTGGCGGGGTCTAATGGGTTCAAGGACGGTGCTAGACTGATGGGGACGCCTGTATACGGAGGGTTGGTGAAGAACGCTGGCGCTATCGGTTGGTCCGACGTAGGCACTGCGGAAGCCGCCCTCATTGAACGGTGTAACACCGGGGACGAAACCGCCTGCGCCGACCTGGTGAGTGCCCACCAGCGCATGGTTTACACCCTGGCGCTGCACCTGCTTCAGGACCCTGATGAAGCCCTGGACCTGTCGCAGGAGGTCTTCCTGCGAGTGTTCCGGACGCTTCCCAGCTTCCGGGGCCAATCGGCCCTCCGGACCTGGATCTATCGGATCGTCATCAATCAAGCCCGCAACCGTCAGCGCTGGTGGCGGCGGCGGCATCGTTCGAGCCAGGTTTCTCTCGATGAGCATTTGAAGCAGTTCGGCGACGTCGAGTCCAAGACTGACGTCCTGCCTGACCGGTTGCTCGCCAGCAAGGAAACATCTTCGCTCATCTGGCAGGCGCTCGACCGGTTACCCTTCGATCAGCGGACGGCGCTGATCCTGCGCGAAGTGGATGGCCTTCACTACGACGAGATCGCCTTCTCTCTGGGCGTCGCGGTCGGCACCGTGAAATCGCGGCTGACACGCGCGCGACAGGCGCTGCGTGCCGAGCTACTGGGGCTGCACGCATGACGCCCTATGTCGGCTGCGAGTACGCGCGCGAGCGGCTCGAAGCGCTCCTCGACGACGAGTTATCCGTCGATGAACAGGTGCTCGTGGAGAGTCACGTTCGCTGGTGCCGGACGTGCGCCGATCGCATCGAAGACTTCCAGCTGATTGGAGCGTCGATCCGAGTCGGCCCAAGCGGCATTCGTGTGAAGGAACTGGAGCCCGCACTGAGCGCGGTGTATTCACGCGTGCTGATGCGGATGCGCGCCGAGCACGATCAGGCTTTCACCGTGCGCATGCGGGAACTCTTCATCGACATGCGGCTGCTGTGGCCGGCCCTCGGCGCGACGATGGCCGTGCTGGTGTGCCTCAGCGTGGCGATTGGCGTCCTGAAGAGCACGTCCAGCGAGCGGCCGTCGTCGTTGGCGACGAGGCTCGAGGCCATGAACCCCGGGTCGGAAGGCAATCCGTTGCGGCCGGACAATAACGCGCGCGTCGATCGCTACTTCGACAAGTTCGTGGACAGCGACCGTGCCGGCGGGATTTCGATCCCGCGGGTGATGGACGATGGCGCTTCCGTTATCGGCATCAACGACGAAGAAGCGACGTTCACGATGGCGATGGTCGTCAATCGCGAAGGGCGGATCACGACGGCGGAGTTGCTGAACTCCGAGCGTGGCGTCAGCAGCACGAAGGCCGAGCACGGGCTCTACACCAATGAGGCTGTGCTGGACGCAGTGAGGCAGTCGCGCTTCGCGCCGGCTCAGACGCCGATCGGCCGCACGGTTGCCGTGAACATGGTGTGGTTGATCGTGGTGACCACAGTGCAGACGCCACAGGCCCAAGCCGTCGTTCAGGAGGCCCCCGTGGTTGCTCGTACGCGGCGTCTGCCGGCAGCCGACCCCGCCGTGCCGTTGCCAGTCGGACGTCAGTCGTCCCGGATCAGCGGATCACCGACGGCCTGAGGCCGTTGGTTCCGACATTTCTCCTCGCGCACTCGCGGTGTTGTTCAGGGCATCCGTCGCTCGCAGGGTGACTCCGCGCGAGACCGCATCCCCCTCGAGCACCAGTTCGAACTGCTCGAACCGCGAGTCGGCGATGCCGTCCTTGGGATAGACCGACTGCCACTTGTCCCCATCGAGCGAGAAGTCGACCTTCTGCACCGACGAGTTCGTATCGCGGACGTCGAACGTAATCGTGGCCCGGCCGTTGTCTCGTCGAACCGAGGTCACCGTGATCACGGGCGGGACGTTGTCGATCGCAAATGCCGTGCTCTCGCGCGCACCTGACAACGCGCTGGTGGCGGAGTTCGACGAGGCATCCGACGCGACGATACGTACGGTGTAGCGGCCGTTGGGCACCGAGGTCGTATCCCACACGAGGATCTGGTCGCTCATCCCGCGCTTGAGCAGTTTCCATGCCGTTTCGCCTTCGCGGCGATAGAACATGTCGTAGCTCAGGCCGTCGCCGTTGTCGTCCTCCGCGCGCCACACGAACGTCATCAGCCCTTTCTCATAGACTCGTCGTCCGAGAGAAGGTGATGAGGAGCCCTGTCCCTGACTGGCTCGCTTGTCTGGCAGATCGCCCTCGAAGCCGGCGATCTCCGGGTCGACCGGGAACGGGCGCTGGAACACGGTCCCGGGCGGATGGACCGTGATCGACGTGACGCGCGGTCGCATATTACGAGGCAGATATGCAGCCGTGACAGAGGTCAGAAGGGGAGCGTCACCCTTGCCCGCGCTCAGCGTTGCGCGCCACTGGAGGTAGCGCGCTCGCGGACTCGTGATGGTGCTGCCTTCCGAGTCGGTATAGGTCGGACTCCAGTTGCTCCACGTTTCATCCGGCGTGTTCGTGTTTCCCGAGCGCGAGGCGATCTCGAGCCTGCTGCCGGCGGGAGTCTGCGACTGCCATCTGATCGTGCCCCAGAGCGCAACGGTCTGCGCGTCGCGGACATCGGAGACATACGTGCCGCGATCGGCACGCGCCGAAGTCAGCCTGAGAAGCTTGCCCGGATTCGACGTGGCGATGAGGACGCGTCCTTCCGACTGCTGCAGGAGTCCCGTGACCTGCTGCGCGTTCGCGCGCGCGATCAAGGTGGGCTGGAACGGATCACCCGCCAGGCGGAAGATCTTTCCTGAGTTGCCGGTGGCCACGAGGATCGTTCCGTCGGCGTCAACGGCGACGTCATACGGTGTGTCGGCGCGCGACTCCCACAGCAGATCCCACGCACCATCGGGCAGGATTCGATAGAGCGCGCCGGCTGCAGCGGCCGCAGGGCCACGTCCTGATGGCGCCGCTTGCCCCTGTGGCGACGACGTGACGACGGCATCGCCGACCGCGACGACCGTGATCTCGGTCGAGACGTTTGGCGTGAGCGGAACAGGTGCCGGGCCCGGGGCAGCAGGCGCAGGCGCGGCGCTCGCGCCCCGGCCGCTCACCGCCGCCACGTAGATGTTGCCGCGGCTGTCGACGCGCAGAGTGCGGATCTCGTTGTAGCTCGAGTCGAGCAACACGAATGGCTTGCCTGACGCGTCGAGACGGAAGACGCGGCCCGGCGATTCTGTGCCTGCCAGCAGTTGATCGTTCTGATCGAAGGCAAGCGTCATCGCATGGGTGGCCTTCGTCGCGTAAAAGGTGGTGCCGTTTCCGTCTGGTGTGATCTTGTAGATGACACCCTTGTCGCCAGTGGCGGCGAAGACGTTACCGGCCTTGTCGACGGCAAGACTCCAGATATAGCGATCACCCGGGTCGAAGAACACGCTGCCCGCGCCCTTCGCGTCGACCTTGTAGATCTTCCCGTTCGGAGACGTTCCGACGTAGAGTCCGCCACCCGGGGCCGGAGCCAGCGCGTGGACCTCGAGCTCTTCGCTATCGAAGAAGACGGTGCCTTTGCCCGCAGAATCGATCTTGTAGACCTGGCCCTCGTTGCCGCTGCCCGCGTAGACCGAGCCGTCAGGTCCGCTGACCAGCGTCCAGACGAAGGGCGCATTGGCCTCGTAGACCGGCGAAGCAGTCGGACCGAGTGTGAGTCGTCCGAATGAATCGATCGAGAGGTTCTCGATCTCACCGCGAAGGAACTCGCTCTCCGTCGACACTTCCCAAAAGGTTGGCGTCGAGGCGCGCAAGGTCACAGTCGCGAACATCAGAAGGGCCGCGATGGAGAGGCGAGAGAACAATTTACTCCTCGAGCGGAAGCGTGAGCGTTTTCGACCCGGTGACCGCATAGCCGGCAGTGATCTCCCAGTCGCCGACGAGCGCGCTCTGCAAGGGACGGAAGCTGCCGCCGTTTCGATCGGACTCCATGACCGCGAGCACCGACGAGGGGAGGGCGGCGAGCGGCTCACCCTTCACGACGGCCCCGCCGTCGCGGGTGACGAGACGAATGTAGAGACGGTTGTTCTTGCGTGCGCTGTTGAGCACCCGAATCATCTGCGGCAGGCCGGTGGTCTGCATCGGCTGCACCTGCAGCTCGCGCGCTTCGAACTGCGACAGGTTCCTCGCGTCTGCGACCATGATCGAAATGCTGCCGCGCGCATTCGCCGGGACCTGCACCGGCAGCGACTGCGTCACTTCCTCACCGCGATAACTCCGCAGCAGGATGCGGAGATCGACCGACGTTCCAGCCTTGGCTTTCGTGCCGTCGATCCACACGCGCTCCAGCGTTGCGCTGCGCGGCGTCTCGCTGGCCTCGATTTCGAGGTTGAGCCCTTCGAACTGCACATCTTCGAACGCGTTGCGCAGCAGCACATTCAGCGGCGCGACGATAGACGCCGCCGCATACGTCGACGGTTGATCGCCCGTGAACAAATCCTCGAAGGCGACGTCGTTGTGGTTCTTGACGCGTGCCGCGCCCTTCAGTGTGTAAGTGCCCACGCCGTTCTGCCGCTCGTACGACGTCAGCGTATTCAGGATCGCGACGTAGGCGAGGAGTGGCGTGAAGAGCTGATCGTTGACGATGCCGATCGAGAACTTCTTCCGCGTGCCACGCTCGGAGTTGAGCGTGAGGGAGATGGGGATCATCGCCGGTCCAGGTCCGAGCGTGCCAGCGATCGTCGTCGCGCGATCCTGCTGGACGATGCCGATCACGTCGCCCGTGCTCGCGATCTTCATCGAGCTGGAGAGGCTGGGCAGAACGGTGATCACATGGGCACGCGTCATCGGGAACTGCGTCGGCCCGAGTCCGTAGAACGGATGGCCGAAGGCGTAGACGCGGTCGCCATCCACTTCCGTGACGGTTCCAGTTGCGCCGACCTCGAGGTCGCCATTCATCAGCGCGACGCCGATCGGATCACCCGGCCGCAGCGGAGCTGACGATGCGCCTGATGGCGCGGATGTCGTGGACGACTGCGATCCCAGCTGCGCGGCCCCGGCCATCACAGGCAGGAAGCCGAGCTCTCTGAATGCCGAGACCAGCGGGTCTATCGTCCGGGTGTCGAAGCCGGAGAAGTTGATGGGCGTGGAGATCGGGCGCAGCAGCGTGGCGATCCCGGCGTTGACCGCATTGGTGCCGATGACGCTCACGTCAGCCGGGCTATCGGCAAACGGCCGCACCCATGAGAATGCCTGGCGCAGCGAGTCGCGCAGCCCCTCCTGCGTAACCGGGAGCGTGAGCTGCGCACGCGGAACCTGAGCGCGACGCTGCTGACCGCCGGGGAGCGTCGCGTCCGCGATCATCTCTTCAATGGGCGTAATGCCTGCGAGCGGTTCCTTCGAGAACTCACCGAGCGAGTACGAGACCGCGCCGACGAGTCGGCCGTCGATGTACACCGGGCTGCCGCTCATCCCGGCGATGACGCCGGTGTTGGCCAGCGGTCCGCCTTCGAGGCGCGCCAGGATCAGATCGCGTCGTGGGCCGATACTGTTGTGAAGGACGCCGAGGATGTGTGCCTTGAATTCCTCGAGCTGGTCACCTTGAAACACCGTTCGACCGGTCGCCACCATCCCTGGCTTGAGCTCGCTGACAGGGAAGGTCTTCGACTGCGCGGGAAGCCCGGCAACCAGACCTGACACGACAAGGAGGAGGACGCCGATCGTGCGGATGTACATCGGGAGACCTGGTGTGATGATACGGGTAAACCTTTGAAATCGCTAGGGTCCGAACGGCTTTCGGTTGACAGACCTTTCGGCTCTGGGTTACTGTCCCTTCACTAGTTCAGACGTCATGTCGCGCATCTTTAGCCGTTTCGTGCCGACCTTTGCCAGTGGTTACTGGTGGTGGCACAGATCTGCAGCTGAAGGGACCGCCAGCGTCTAAGACGATTCAACATCCGACAGACCGAGCCCCTTCAGCTACAGCTGACGGGGCTTTTTTTTTGCCAATGACGCCTCTGTGCGAGACCGTGACCGGCCGATCGATGGCCGAACTCCTGGCTGCCCGCGATTCCGCGGTGAGCGGCGACATGGTGGAGTTGCGTCTCGATGGCGTGGCCAACCTCGACGTGGGCCGCGCGCTCGACGGTCGGCGTGTGCCTGCAATCGTGACGTGCCGAGCGATGTGGGAGGGCGGCCTGTTCGACGGCACCGAAGAGGAGCGGCGATCGATTCTTGCCGCCGCCCTGGAGCGTGGCGCTGAACGGGTAGACGTCGAGTTTCGCGCGGTCGAGGGTCAGGCCACGGGCGTTCCGTTCCGCGATCTCCTCTCGAAGAGTCCCGATCGCATCGTCGTCTCGTCGCACGACTTCGATGGTGTGCCCGTCGATCTCGAGTCGAGGGCGCGCGCGATGCGAGGGACCGGCGCCGGGACGATCAAGATCGCGGTTTCGGTGAATAGCATCAGCCAGACGCTCTGCCTCAGGTCGATCGCGAAGGATGGCGGCGCTGTGGTGATCGGCATGGGCGAGCTCGGTGTTGCATCCCGGCTGCTTGCGGGCCGCTTCGGGTCGGCATGGACCTACGCGGGCGACGGTATCGCACCGGGGCAGATCCCTGCACGTCGGATGATCGACGACTACGGGTTCAGGCGCGTGAGCACGTCGACGCGGATCTTCGGTGTCGTCAGCACGAACGCGCTCCACTCGCTGTCGCCGGTGATGCACAACGCGGCGTTCGAGGCGGCCGGTCTCGATGCCGTCTACGTCCCGCTGCCGGTGCATGAGTTCGGGGACTTCCTCTCGTTCGCGGAAGAGATGGGCGTCGAAGGCGTCAGCGTCACGATCCCGTTCAAGCTCGACGCGCTCAGGGTTGCGTCTTCATCCGATGCGCTGACGCAGCAGGTCGGCGCTGCGAACACGCTGCGCAAGGGCAGCGGTGGCTGGGACGCCACGAACACTGACGTCGAGGGATTTCTTCAGCCACTTGGCCTGGCCTGGGACGCGTCGGTGGAGGGCGTTCGCGCGTCCGTGCTCGGCGCCGGCGGCTCGGCGCGCGCAGTCATTGTCGCGCTCGCATCAAAGGGCGCGCAGGTCACCGTGCACGCGAGGCGACAGGACCAGGCGCAGGAGCTTGCGTCGAGCTTCAACGTCGGGTCGGGTGCGTATCCGCCGGAGTCTGGGTCGTGGGATCTGCTCGTCAACTGCACGCCGCTTGGCGGTGCAGCGCGTCGGGGGGAGTCGCCGATGCCGGCAGACAGGTTGACGGGTCGGCTCGTCTATGACCTGACCTACGGATCCGGTGAAGCGACGCTGCTGCGTGATGCGCGCATCGCCGGGCTGAAGACGCTCGATGGTTTCTCGATGCTCGTCGCGCAGGCGGAGCGGCAGTTCGAATGGTGGACGGGACGCAAGCCGGAACCGGGAGTGATGGAGGCCGCCGCGCGGCGACGCGTGTGACAAAACGGGACGGGGTCTGACCCCATTACAGATATGCATATCACGTCGTTTGAAGAGTTCAAGGAGTTGGCGCAGCGGGGAACGTTCGTGCCGGTCTACAAGGAGATCGTCGCGGACATGCTGACGCCGGTCTCTGCGTTCCTGAAGGTCGCGGAGCACTCGGACTACGCGTTCCTGCTGGAATCGGTCGAGGGCGGCGAACAGGTGGGCCGTTACTCCTTCCTCGGCAAGGATCCATTCCTCATCCTCAGATCGAAGGGCGGTAAGACGACGGTCGACCGCATGGGTGAGGCGACGGAGAGCGAAAAACCGTTCATCGCCACCATGCGCGAGCTGATGGCTGGATTCCATTCGCCGTTCGTCGCCGGGCTGCCGCGTTTCACCGGCGGCGCCGTGGGATACATGGCCTACGATGCCGCCGCCTGGTTCGAGCCCGTCAAGCTTCAGCCGACCGCGGACACCGACGAAGAGGCGGGCTTCATGGTCTTCGACACGGTGCTCGCGTTCGATCACGTGCGACACCGGATCCTGATCATCGCGAACGCGCGCATTACCGGAGACGACGACCTCGAGTCGCTGTATCAGTTCGCGTGCACGAAGATCGAGTTCGTGGAGCGTGAGCTGGAGCGGACGCTGTCAAAGGCGCCGCGTTCGGACGCGAAGGCCCTGGAGGTCACATCGAACGTCAGCCGCGAACAGTTCGAGCAGATGGTGCGCACCGCCAAGGAATACATTGCGGCCGGCGACATCTATCAGGTCGTGCTCTCGCAGCGATTCGAAGCCTCGATTGCGACCGACCCGTTCACCGTCTATCGCGCACTGCGACACGTGAATCCGTCGCCCTACATGTACTTTCTCCGCATCGGCGGTCGCTCGATCGTTGGCTCGTCGCCCGAGATGCTCGTTCGAGTCGAGGGACGTCGGGTCGAGACGCATCCAATCGCGGGGACCCGTCCTCGCGGGCGCAACGAAGAAGAGGATGTGCGCCTGGCCGAGGAGTTGAAGCGTAACGAGAAAGAACGCGCCGAGCACGTGATGCTGGTCGATCTCGGTCGCAACGACGTCGGCCGGGTTGCCGAATACGGCAGCGTCCGGGTGCCGACGTACATGACGCTCGAGCGCTACTCGCATGTCATGCATCTCGTCTCGATCGTCGAAGGGCGATTGAAGGAGGAGCACGATCGCCTGGATGCACTCGTCGCCTGTTTCCCCGCCGGGACGGTGTCCGGCGCTCCCAAGGTGCGTGCGATGGAAATCGTCGCGGAACTCGAGAACCGCCGACGCGGCGCCTATGCCGGTGCCGTCGGGTATCTCGATTTCGCCGGCAACCTCGACTTCTGCATCACGATTCGAACTGTAGTGATAGAAGAGGGCCGGGCATACGTGCAGGCCGGAGCCGGAATCGTCGCCGACTCGAACCCGGCGGCCGAATACGAAGAGACGCGCGACAAGGCCAGGGCCGTCATCCGAGCTCTCGAACTGGCACAGGCGGGCCTGTCATGATCCTCGTCATCGACAACTACGACTCCTTTACCTACAACCTCGTGCAATACCTGGGCGAGCTGGGCGCCGATGTGCGCGTGCGTCGAAACGATCAGGTCACGCTTGGCGAGGTGGAGGCGATGTCGCCGGAGCAGATTCTGATCTCGCCGGGCCCCGGTCGCCCCGAGAACGCAGGCATCACGACAGATGTCATCCGGAGATTCGGGCCGAAGACGCCGATCCTCGGTGTGTGCCTCGGTCATCAGGCGATCGGGCTTGTGTATGGCGGCGTCGTCTGTCGAGCGAAGGCGCCGATGCATGGAAAGACGTCCACTGTCGTCCATGACGGCAAAGGCGTGTTCGAAGGGATCAAAGAGCCGTTTCCGGCCGGGCGCTATCACTCGCTTGTGATCGCGACCGACAGCGTGCCTGCCGATCTCGAGGTTGCCGCTCGCACGCAGGAGGACGGAACGATCATGGCGGTGCGACACCGCGTCTATCCGGTGCACGGCGTGCAGTTTCATCCCGAGTCGGTACTGACAGAGGAGGGGCGGAAGATTCTCCGGAACTTCCTCGAC
Source organism: uncultured Acidobacteriota bacterium (assembly GCA_963772955.1). Classification (GTDB taxonomy): domain Bacteria; phylum Acidobacteriota; class Vicinamibacteria; order Vicinamibacterales; family UBA2999; genus Gp6-AA40. Next base: position 36,520 of record CAVYZF010000020.1, read on the forward strand.
CTGTGATGTTCCCGCTGCTCATCGAAAAGCTCGTTCGCCACGAAGATCTCACCACCGACGAGGCCGCCCAGGCCATGCGCGAGGTGATGGAAGGGCGTGCCGCGCCAGGTGCGCTGGCAGGGCTTCTTACTGCGCTCGTCATGAAGGGGGAGCGGCCGGAGGAGATTGCCGGCCTCGCGCGAACGATGCGCGAGCATGCCGTACGGCTGACGACGTCGCCGGGCGATGTGTTCGATACGTGCGGTACCGGTGGCGATCGTTCCGGGACTTTCAATGTATCGTCGGCGGCTGCCATCGTCGTTGGCGCCTGCGGCGTGAAGGTCGCGAAGCACGGCAATCGATCTGTGTCGAGCCGATGCGGGAGCGCCGACGTCTTCGAGGCGCTTGGCGTCAACGTTGCGGCTCCTCCGCTCGTCGTCGAGCAGACGCTGCGCGAGGCGAACATCGCATTCTTCTTCGCTCCGACGTTTCATCCGTCGATGAGGCATGCGGCGCCCATTCGCAAGGAGATGGGGATCCGCACCACGTTCAATCTGCTTGGACCGCTGACGAATCCCGCGGGCGCCACGCGACAGATCGTCGGTGTGCCGAGGCCGGAACTGACGCAAGTCATGGCCCGTGCGCTGATGCTGCTCGGCGCCACTCGCGCGTGGGTCGTCCATGGGGCCGGCGGTATCGACGAGATCTCGACGACGGGGCACACAAAAGTATCCGAGTGTCGTGCCGGCGCCGTGCACACGTTCTTTATTCATCCCGGTGAGTTCGGGCTGGCGAAAGCAAGTGCCTCCGATCTTCGGGGAGGTGACGCTGCCGAGAACGCATCGATCGTCCGCGGCGTACTCGACGGCCGGAGAGGCGCGCCACGAGACATCGTGCTCTTCAATGCCGGCGCCGCGCTGCTTGTCGCTGGCCGTGTCTCCTCAGTTCGCGAAGGGATTGCACGGGCGGCGGAGGCCATCGATTCTGGCGCGGCGAAAGACACACTCGAGCGCATGGTTCGATTGTCGCGAGCGGAGGCGGTGGCATGACAACCACGCCAGACCTGCTCGCAGCAATCGTGGCGGCCACGGAGACGATCACCGAACTGCGCCGAAAGAAGGAGAGTCTTGCGGCGCTCGAACAGCGTGCCGCGACGCGGACCCCGCGTGGCGACCAGTTCCTGGCAGCGTTGTCGAAACCAGGACACACGAACGTGATCGCTGAATGCAAGCGACGGTCGCCGTCCCGCGGTGTGCTCGCCGCGCTGTACGACCCCGTCGCCATCGCCAGACAGGTACGAAGCCGGTGGCGCCTCAGCGATCTCAGTCCTCACTGAGCCGACGTTCTTCGATGGCGCGCTGGAACATCTTGCCGCTGTACGTCAGGCGGTCACGCTCCCACTCCTTCGCAAGGACTTCATCGTCGACGAGTATCAGTTGGTCGAGGCGAGAGCGAGCGGCGCCGATGCCGCGTTATTGATCGTCGCGGCGCTCGAACAGACAGATCTCGTGCGGCTGCAACGGCGGGCGTGGGAGTTGGGTCTGGCAGCGCTGGTCGAGGTACACGATGACGAGGAACTGAGTCGCGCGATCGACAGCGGCGCGACGATCATCGGCGTGAACAATCGGAATCTGCGGACGCTGGCGGTTGACGTGGCGGCGTCGCGCAGGCTGGGCGCGCGCATTCCCGCGAGCGTGGTCGGGGTGAGCGAGAGCGGTCTGACGAGTCGCGCCGACCTCGAGGACCTCGCTGGCCAGGGCTATCGTGCGTTTCTCATAGGCGAGCGCTTCATGACAGCCCCGAATCCGGCTCAGGCAATTGCAGAACTGTTAGGGGGTCGGGAGTCATTTGATCAGGACAGTGCCAATCAGAATAGGAGTGTCCTCAACAAATGACTCCCGACCCCATTTTGAAGATCTGCGGCATCACGCGACTGGTGGACGCGCTCCATGCTGTGCAGCAGGGAGCGACGGCCGTCGGGTTCGTGTTTTGGACGGAGAGTCCGAGAGCGATTGCTCCGGCCGATGCGAAGGGCATCATCGCAGCGCTGCCACCCAAAGTGACACCGGTCGGGGTCTTCGTGAACGAATCGCCGAAGACGCTTCGAGAGGTGCTGACACTCACGGGAGTGAAGGCGGTACAGCTTCACGGTGACGAGACGCTCGCTGACTACGAGTTCATCGAGTGCCCTCTGCTGAAATCCGCAACGCTGGATGGCCTTGCGCAGACGGCGCGCGCGTGGCCGGCGGAGACCATGCTGCTGCTCGACGCCGCCGATCGCGTGAAGCGAGGCGGCACCGGCGTCGTGGTGGACTGGGGGAAAGCCGCCACCGCGGCAAGGAGTCACAAGGTCGTGCTCGCCGGTGGCTTGACGCCTCTCAATGTCGAAGAGGCGATTCGCACTGTGCGTCCCATTGGGGTAGACGTGGCGTCGGGCGTTGAATCGTCGCCCGGCGTCAAGGATTTCGCGAAGGTGTCGGCGTTCCTCACCAACGCACGCCGCGCCTTCGCGGCGTTGTGAGTTGTGAGGTCATGAATACCGTCAACGCAGTGGATATCGAGAAGCCCGCCTTCGGTACGCGCGACCCGGACGCTCGTGGATACTTCGGCGTGTACGGCGGCCGTTTCGTCCCCGAAACGCTGGTGGCTCCAATCGAGGAACTGACTCAGGGCTACCTCACGGCGCGAGCCGATGCGGCCTTTGGCGACGAGTTGTCGAGCCTGCTTCGTCACTACGTGGGCCGACCGACGCCTCTCTACGAAACGCGACGCCTCGCAGTCTCGGCGCGTGGCGGCCCGACCAACGTCCGCATCCTGCTCAAGCGAGAGGACCTGACGCATACCGGTGCGCACAAGATCAACAACGCGCTCGGCCAGGCGCTGCTCGCGAAGCGAATGGGTAAGAAGCGCATCGTCGCCGAGACCGGCGCGGGTCAGCACGGCGTGGCGACGGCGACGGTGTGCGCCCTGCTCGGCCTCGAATGCCGCGTCTACATGGGCGCCGAAGACATGCGGCGTCAGGCGCTGAACGTCGTCCGCATGCAGTTGCTCGGCGCGACCGTCCACCAGGTGGACTCGGGAAGCAAGACGTTGAAGGATGCGATCAACGAAGCGATGCGTGACTGGGTGGCTAATGTCGGCGACACCTACTACCTGCTTGGTTCGGCGCTCGGTCCGCATCCGTATCCGCTGATGGTCCGTGAGTTTCAATCCGTGATCGGTCGCGAGGCTCGTCGCCAGATGCTCGATCAGGTCGGCCGCCTGCCCGATATCGTCGTCGCGTGTGTCGGCGGTGGAAGCAACGCGATCGGGATCTTCGATGCGTTCATCAACGACACGTCGGTGCGCCTCATCGGCGTGGAGGCCGGAGGTGAGAAGATCGCGCCCGGGCGGCATGCCGCACGGTTTGCCGGCGGAAGTACCGGAGTGCTGCAAGGGACGCGGACCTTCGTGCTGCAGGATGACGCGGGCAACATCGAGCCGACGCATTCGATCTCGGCAGGCCTCGACTACGCAGCCGTCGGGCCCGAGCATGCGTGGCTTCGCGATCTCGGACGCACTGAGTACGGCTACATCACCGACTCCGAAGCGCTCGACGGCTTTCAGGCACTCGCGCGGCTTGAAGGCATTCTGCCCGCTCTCGAGTCCGCCCACGCCGTGGCCTACACAATGCGGCTCGCGAAGGAAGTTGCCGACGATGCAGTGATCCTCGTGAATCTGTCGGGCCGCGGAGACAAGGACGTGCAGAGTGTGGTGGAGGCGCTTCGATGAGTCGTCTCGCATCGACCTTTGCGCGCCTGCGCGAGACGAAGACGCCTGGGCTCGTGACCTACGTCACGGCTGGCGACCCGACGCTGCCTCGAACTCGAGGCGTGCTCGAGGCACTCGATCGTGCCGGGGCCGACGTTCTGGAAGTCGGCGTTCCGTTCTCGGATCCGCTCGCGGACGGTCCGGTCATCCAGCGCGCGACCGAGCGTGCGCTTGCGTCACACACGACGCTGAGCGGCGTCCTCGATCTGCTGGGTGAGATGCGCGGGAGCCTTCGCCCCCCGGTCGTGATCTTCAGCTACGCCAACCCGATTCTGCGCCTCGGTGCCGAGCGGTTCGCCGATCGCGCGAAGGAAGCCGGTGTCGACGGGGTGCTCGTTCTGGACCTTCCGATCGAAGAGGCCGACGACTTCCGGAACATGCTGGCCAGGCGGCGGATTGATACAATTCTCCTGCTCAGCCCGACGACGACCGATGACCGCCTGAGGAAGGCCGCCGCCCTCGGCAGCGGATTTCTGTATGCGATCTCCCGCCTCGGGGTCACCGGCGCACGCGATCACATTGCCGACGGGGCGCGCGAGATGGTCGAACGGATCCGGCGCGCCAGTCCGCTGCCAGTAGCGCTCGGGTTTGGAATCTCCAAGCCTGAGCATGTTCGGGAAGTCGGCCAGTGGGCCGACGCCGCCGTCGTGGGCAGCGCCCTCGTCAGCGTCGTGGCCGAGGCTGGTGTGTCGAACGATCTCGATTCGAAAGTAGAGGAGTACGTGCGTTGGCTGAAGTCCTGAGCATCGAAGAGTTGCGCAACCGAATCGACGTCATCGACGACCAACTCGTGCGGCTGTTGAACGTACGCGTGGCGTGCGCCGTGGAAGTCGGACGGTTGAAGCATGAAGCGGCGCTCCCGATCTATCAGCCGGATCGGGAAGCCGAGGTTCTCAACAAGGTCAGACAGTCGGCGACGGAGCTGGCGGGACCGCTGACGGCAGAGGCTGTTGTGCGGATCTTCGAACGGGTCATCGATGAAGCGAGGCGGGCCGAGCGCGTCGCCAGCGATCACAGGAACGGTCCTGATTCACGGATGGGAGAGTAGTCATGGTCGTCGTCATGAAGGAGCGGGCCACTGAAGTTCAGATCGATGCGGTGATCGCACGCCTCATCGAGCTGGGCATGGACGTGCACCGGTCGTCGGGAGCGACCCGCACCGTCCTCGGTGTCGTCGGCGCACACAAGGTCGATCCGGAGTTGATCGGCATCCTCGATGGTGTGCACGAGGTGCTGCGGATCACCGAGCCCTACAAGCGGGCGAGCCGTACGTTCAAGCCGGACGATACCGTCGTCGTGCTCGATGACGTTCGCATAGGCGGCGACGAAGTGATCGTGATGGCCGGGCCGTGTTCGGCGGAGACCGACGAGCAGGTCATGGCGAGCGCGGCCGCCGTCAAGCGCGCCGGCGCCAAGATTCTGCGCGGCGGCGCGTTCAAGCCGCGCAGTTCGCCGTACAGCTTCCAGGGCCATGGGGAGAAAGGCCTTCAGATGCTTCGGCGCGCGGCCGATGCGCACAACCTGAAGGTGATCTCCGAAGTCATGGACATCAGCCAGATCGAGCTGATCGACAAGTACTGCGACATCTACCAGGTCGGCGCGCGGAACATGCAGAACTACACGCTGCTCCGCGAACTGGGCAACGTGCGGAAGCCGGTGCTCCTCAAGCGCGGCATCTCTGCCACCATCGAGGAGTGGCTGCTGTCGGCTGAATACATCCTTGCTGGCGGCAACAACGACGTGATCCTGTGTGAGCGCGGTATTCGAACCTTCGAGACGGCGACGCGCAACACCTTCGACATTTCCGCCATTCCGGTCGTCAAGAAACTGAGTCACCTGCCGATCGTGGCGGACCCGAGTCACGGCGCGGGCCGTCGTGACATGGTCGCGCAACTGGCGCGCGCGGCGGTTGCCGCCGGGGCCGACGGCCTGATCATCGAAGTCCACAACGATCCCGATCGCGCGCTGAGCGACGGCGCGCAGTCGATGTATCCAGCCCAGTTCGATCGCTTGATGGCGGAATTGCGAATCATCGCTCCGGCGATCGGGCGCAGCATCTGCCTCGAGCCAATGGCGCGCCGCGGCTGGGCTCGGTAGGTCTTGTCCTCGGACGAGCCTGCCTTTCACAGCGTCGCGATCGTCGGCTTCGGCCTGATCGGCGGATCGATCGCGCTCGCCATTCGTGAACGCTGGCCGGCGATTCGTATCACGGCGGTCGATCGTGCAGCCGTGCTGGCGCATGCTGCCGGGAGCGGCGCGATCGATCGGATGGCGCAGGGTGTTGCCAATCTTGGCGGCCACGACCTCGTCATCCTTGCAGCGCCGGTCGAGCAGAACCTGCGGCTACTTCCCGAGGCCGCTACCGTCGTCGGCGATGGCGGCGTGATCACGGACGTCGGTGGCACGAAGCGTGACATCGTCAATGCGGCCTGTGCGCTGTCTGGCGCTCGTGCGGCGTTCGTGGGCGGGCATCCCATCGGCGGTGCCGAACAGGGAGGCTTCGCGTTCGCGCGGGCGGATCTGTTTCGAGGGCGGCCCTGGATTCTCACGCCTAATGGAACGAGCCCCGCGCCGGTCGTCAGTCGATTGGCCGGATTCGTGGAGAGTCTCGGCGCACGACCGACGACGATGGACGCGGAAGAGCACGATCGGCTGATGGCGTTCTTGAGTCACATGCCGCAACTGACGATCAGCGCGTTGATGGAGGTCGTCGGTGAGGCGACGGCTTCGAATGGCCTGCGACTCGCCGGGCGCGGCCTGGTTGACTCGACGCGTCTGGCGTCGAGCCCTGCGGATGTGTGGCGGGAGGTGTGCGCATCGAATGCGGGCGACATCGGGGCCGCGCTCGATCAACTGATCGCCCGCTTGCAGCACCTCAGGGCGGGGCTCACGGATGCTGCCAGTGTCGATCGTGTCTTCGAGCGCGCCGCTCATTGGCGATCCGAGTTGATGAAGGGGCGCGAGTAGATGATCTTTCACATCACGTCACGCGCTACATGGGAGTCCGCCCTCGGGGCGGGCATTTACGAAGCGGATTCGTTGAAGTCGGAGGGCTTCATCCATTGCTCGACGGCCGACCAGTACGTCTGGGTCGCCAACCAGCGCTTCCGGGGACGCACGGACCTGGTCCTCTTGCACATCGACGAGAAGCGCCTCCGCTCCGAGGTTCGCTACGAGAATCTCGAAGGCGGGGCGCCTCTCTTCCCGCACGTCTACGGCGCGATTCCAATCGCGGCTGTGCTCAACGTCACACCGTTCTTGCCCCACGCCGACGGAACCTTTGTGGGGTCAGACCCTTCCTAGATCTGCGCATGTGCAATTTCGAGACGGGGTCTGACCCCGCACATGTCGATCTGACTGCTCCTCGTTCGTCGTGAGGACGGAGGAGAGCCACACATGCGATTCATCATCACTGCCCAGCCCGGACCCAATAGCCCGCAGCCCGACCCCAGCGCGGCGTTCGACGAGGCGCTCTTCAGTGCCTACATGACATTCAACGAGGAAATGCACAAGGCCGGCATCCTCGTGGCCGCCGAAGGGCTGAAGCCAGGCGGCGACATCGCGCGTATCGAGGCGAAAAAGGGGAAGCGTAGTGTTGTCGATGGGCCGTTTGCCGAATCGAAGGAGCTGGTCGGCGGCTTCTACATCATCGAGGTCGACTCGCAGGAAGAGGCTATTCATTGGGCGCTACGCTGCCCGACAGGCCTCGGCTTCGACGACGTCCTCGAAATCAGGGCGCTGACGGGCGAGGGGGATATTCCGCCGAACCTGCTCGAACTGGTGCGCAAGGCCGCGCCCACCTGGAGCACGACGTTCTCGAAGAAGAGATAACCGCTATGTGCGCCGAGCGAGGCGAATCTCGTCGACCGCCTGCGGGTTCTCGAGCGACGAGAGATCGCCCGGCGCTTCGCCAAGATAGGCCGATCGAATGACGCGGCGCATCACCTTGGCATTGCGCGTCTTCGGCAGGTCGCGCACGAACTCGATCGCTTTCGGCTTGAGCGGCTTGCCGAGTCGATCAATTACCAGCATCGTCAAGCGGGTTATCAGCTCGGCGCTCGAGGATACGCCCGGCCTCAGCACGACGAAGCAGACCAGCGCCTGTCCCTTCATCTCGTCCGGCACGCCAATCGCGGCGGCTTCGAGCACCGCGGGATCATCGACGAGCACTGATTCGACTTCCGCCGGGCCAAGTCTCTTGCCGGCAATCTTGATCGTGTCGTCGGAGCGCCCGAGGATGTACCAGAGTCCGTCCTCGTCGATCGCTGCCCAATCGCCATGGACCCACACGTCAGGAAATCTCGACCAATACGTCTGCTTGTAGCGCTCTGAGTCGTTCCAGAAGCCACGCGTCATGCCGATCCACGGCGCACGCACGATCAGCTCGCCGACCTGATTGCGAACCGGCCGGCCCTGATCGTCAACGACGTCAGCGGCGATTCCGGGCGGCGGTCCAGCAAATGCCGCCGGCTTCAGCGGTGTCAGCACATTGCCGGACAGAAGCCCGCCGGACACCTCCGTACCGCCCGAGTAGTTGATGATCGGCAGGCGGCCGCCGCCGACGACATCGAAGAACCATTTCCAAGGCTCAGGATTCCATGGCTCGCCGGTGGAGCCGAGGATGCGAAGCGACGAGAGATCGTGCGCGCGAACGGGCTCCTCGCCGTGTTTCATCAGAGCGCGAATGAGCGTTGGCGAGACGCCGAGAATGTTGACGCGATGCCGCTCGACGAGCGACCAGAGTCGATCGGGAGCAGGGAAGTCGAGTGCGCCGTCGTAGAGAACGACGGTTCCACCGAGCAGCGTCATGCCAAGCACTTCCCACGGGCCCATCATCCAGCCCATGTCGCTGACCCAGTACATCGTCTCGCCATCGTGGACGTCGAAGCAGTGCACCATGTCCTGCGCGGTCTTGATTGGGAAGCCGCAGTGCGAGTGCACGGCGCCTTTGGGTCGCCCCGTCGTGCCCGACGTGTAGATGATCATGAAGGGATCGTCGGCGCCGGTGCGCTCGGTGACGCAGGTGTCTGGTCGATTCGCCAGCAGATCGCTCCACCGCAGATCGCGCGGTCCCATCGAGACATCGGTCCCGAGTCGTCGCGCGACGACCACGTGCTCGACCGAGGGCGCAGCAGCGACCGCGCCGTCGGCAACCTCCTTCATGCGCACGGCCTGACCGCGACGCCAGAAGCCGTCCGCGGTGACCAGCACCGTGACGCCGGCATCCTGCAGACGTGTCGTCACAGCATCGACGCCGTAACCGGAGAACAGAGGCAGCACAATCCCGCCGATCTTGACCACCGCAAAAAATGCGGCGACGAGCTCGGGGCACATCGGCATGAACAGCGCGACCCGGTCGCCAGGTTTGACGCCGAGCGCGCGCAATCCACCGGCCGCACGATTCACGTCGCGCAGCAGTTCAGCGTAGGTCAGCGTGCGAGTCGTCCCTTCTTCTCCCTCCCAGTGCAGCGCGGGGCGATGCTCGGTCGGCGTAGCCATCCACTTCTCGAGGCAGTTGTGGACGATGTTCATGCGTCCGCCGACGCACCATACGGGCTGTGCGATTCCCGAGGAGAGATCGACGATGCGGCTGTATGGTTCGTAGAACTCGATGCCGAGGTCGTCGAAGACGGCGCGCCAGAACCATTCGAGATCGGTCGTCGATCGCGTCATCAGCTCGTCGAGGCTGCTGAGGCCGTGCTTCTTCATGAAGGCACTGAGCCTGCTGTGCGCAATCTGCTCTGGTGTCGGCCGCCAGGCAATGGCGCCGCCGAACTCGAAGTGGTCCATAGATGAGAGCCTACAATGATCGCATGCTCAAAGAGTCCACGGTCATCCTGAGCGCATGCCGCACAGCCATTGGATCCTTCGGTGGATCCCTGAAGGACGTTTCTGCCGCCGATCTCGGCGCGGTCGTGATCCGCGAGGCGCTCGCGCGCGCGCAAGTCGACGCAGCCGCCATTGGCGACGTCATCATGGGCTGCGTACTGCAGGGAGGCGCGGGGATGAACGTCGCGCGACAGGCAGCACTCAAAGCCGGCGTTCCGCAAGAGGTGCCCAGCGAAACCGTCAATCGAGTGTGCGGCTCAGGATTGCAGGCTGTCGTGCACGCCGTCGAGGCGATGCAGACTGGCTATATTGACCTTGCTGTTGCAGGCGGCACCGAGTCGATGTCGAGTGCGCCCTACTACCTGAAGGGCGCTCGTTGGGGCTATCGCATGGGCAACGCGGAGGTGTTCGACTCCGTTCTTGCTGAGGGGCTCACGTGCGCGATTGAAGGCTGTCACATGGGCGTCACCGCCGAGAACATCGTCGAGCGATTCGGCATCTCGCGCGCCGATCAGGACGCGTTCGCGGCCGAGAGTCAGGCGCGAGCCGAGCAAGCGATCGCCAACGGTTTCTTCAAAGGCGAGATCGTGGGCGTCGAGCCCGTGAAGAAGAAGGGCGAGGTCACACAGTTCGAAATCGACGAACATCCAAGACGAGGCACGACCGCGCAAGCGCTTGCTGGCTTGAAGCCTGCCTTCAAGAAGGACGGCAGCGTGACCGCTGGCAATGCATCCGGGATCAATGACGGTGCTGCTGCGCTCGTCGTGGCGAGTGAGGAGCGAGCCAGACAACTCGGGCGGACGCCGCTGGCAAAGGTCATCTCATTCGCAAGCACGGGAGTGGCTCCAGCGATTATGGGAATGGGGCCGGTGGACGCCGTTCGCAAGGCATTGGAGCGCGCGCGCCTCGCCATGACTGACATCGATCTCTTCGAGCTGAACGAAGCCTTTGCCGCGCAGGCACTGGCGGTCGCGCGCGAGCTCGGACTGGATCCGTCGAAGGTCAACACCAGGGGCGGGGCGGTCGCGCTCGGCCATCCGATCGGTGCCAGCGGCGCGCGGATCCTGACCACCCTTATCTACGCGCTTCGTGCCCGTGGCGGGGGAAAAGGTGTCGCATCGCTGTGCATCGGGGGCGGAATGGGCATTGCCATGGTTGTGTCGGTATAGTGTCCGGGAACTTCGCCGGCGGGCACTCCGTCTGAACCGGGCGAGGGAGAGCCGCAGTGACTCGAGGATATGCCGCGCTTTTCGTGCTCCTGGCCGCATCGGTGGTCTGGGCGCAGGAGCCCAATCGACGACCTGACGACTTTCGGTGGGACCGTAACGAAGCTCGCCAGGAGCAGCGCGAGCGTATCCGGGAGGCCCGCCAGGAATATCGCGAGCGGATGGAGGAATGGCGCGAGCAGCGGCGTGACGCGCGTCGCGAGCGGATGGAACAGTTCCGTGAGCGCTTTCGAGGCGACGGCGTGCATCTCCGCTTCCTCCGCAGTTACACGCTTGCCGAGGGTGAAACCTCGAACGAGCCCATCGTCGTGATCGGTGGGTCCGCAAGGATCGATGGGCGTGCCGCTGATGATGTGGTCGTCGTGGGCGGCAGCCTGCACCTCGGCCCGAAGGCAGTGGTCGAAGGCAACGCCGTCTCGGTTGGTGGCGGTGTGATCTTGGAGCCGGGCGCAACCGTGCGCGGCTCAATCGACGACAACAGCTTCCCTAACATCTCGATCGGTCCTGTCTTCTCCTTTGGTTCTGACTGGGGCACCGGCTCATGGACCGGATTTGCCTTCTGGGGATCTGTGCTCCGGCTCACGTTCACACTCGTTGTTGCTCTGATCCTCACGCTCTTCGCGCCCGGATGGATCGCGTCGATCTCCGGACGCTCGCCTGGTGCGTCGATCCTGACGGGTCTGGCAGTCGAAGTGCTCTTCGTTCCTGCCCTTGTGGTGCTGGTTGTTGCGCTCACGGTGTCGATCGTCGGCATCCCGCTGCTGGCAGCGATTCCGTTCCTGCTCGCCGCGTTTGCGTTCATCTGGGTGGCCGGGTTCACTGGCGTGGCCGTGCGCATCGGGCGCGCGCTGCGCGGCCGTGGCGACATGATGGACGTCTCTGTCGTCGACCTCCTGATCGGCTACACGATCATCATCGGCATCACGGTGCTCGCGCAGGCGATGGCGTATGGTCTTGGCTGGCTGACTCCGACGACGTGGCCGTTGCGATCGGCGGGACTGCTGGTCGAGTACCTGGCGTGGACGGTCGGACTTGGTGCGGCGGTGGCGAGCCTGATAGCACCTCGGCGCATCAACCCGCCACCCATCCCGGTGTAGCTAGAACTGCGAGATTCCTGCGCGCACCTGGACGTTGACACTGCTCGAGCCGACGACGCGATCTTTCTGCTTCAGTCGAAACGCGACTCGATACGCACCCGGCAGCCGGAACGTGTGCTCCGTTGAGAAACGCCGGCGAATGACGCTCTTGCCGGCTTCATAGGGATCGCAGTCTTCAGCATTCGCTGACACGGTCCCGTCACCCCAATCCCATTCAACAGTCGGGCAGTAGAACTCCGCAAAATCATCATCACCGTTGCGCACATCGACGACGAGACGCGTCTTGAGCGGCGCGAAGCCAACCGGTGGCGTGATCTTGAGTGATAAACTGGGTTTCTTGGCTTCGCCGCCAGGCTGCGCGTTTTGCACGCTGCCGGCGAACGAGACTCCGGCGTAGAGCAATCCGGCAACTGCGGCCGAGAGCGCACAACATCCGCGTCGCGAATAGGGCATGTCGATCTCCCGGGCAGGGGCTTGATCCGATATTAAGCCTTAAGCCTCAGTCGGACAAGCCACGTTCCGGTGGATTCCGCTCCGGAGGACAGGGATAGCGACACGATGCAGACCGCCTACAACACACCTCCCCTCAACCTGACTGGTCAACCCGCGGCCGAGCTCGATGTGGACTTGCTCGTCATCCCATCGTTCGTCGATGACGAATTCGTCGATGAACCGGACCTCGATCGCGCGTCGGGTGGGGAAATCGGTCGAGCCCGCGCACGGGGAGAGTTTTCCGGGAAGCCGTACGAAGTGCTCGTGACTGCACTGTCCGGCTGGAAGTCTCTTCGTGCGGTGCTCGTCGGAGCGGGTAAGAGCATGGAGGTCACGCCCGATCATTTCCGGCGCATCGCGGCGATCGGTGGCCTCGTCGCACGGCAGCGCCGCATGACGCGTATCGCCGTGCTCTTCCGGACGGGAACGCCGGTCGAACCGGTCGTCGCCGCCCAGGTGATGGCCGAGGGCGTCGTGCTCGCCAGTTATGACGGCGGCGCGCGCAAGACCGCCGGGCCTCCGCCGACGTGGCTCGAGAGCGTCGATATCAGGCTCTGCGACGCCCCTGCGGACACAGCGCCCTCGATCGAGCGGGGTCGCATCCTTGGCGAGTGCACGAACCAGGCGCGGGCCATGGCCAACGAGCCTGGTAACGATTTGACGCCGCGTGCCTTCGCTCAGCGCGCGAGCGAGATCGCCACATCGGCCGGACTCGGTGTCGAAGTACTCGATGAACCGAATATCGTGGCGCTCAAGATGGGGATGCTGCTCGGGGTCGCGCGTGGCAGCCAGGAACCGCCGCGCGTCGTGGTGCTGCGCCACGAACCGCAGAAGCCGGCGGCCGGAGTGGTCCTGGGCCTGGTGGGCAAGGGCATCACGTTCGACACCGGCGGCATTTCGATCAAGCCGGCGGACAACATGGACAAAATGAAGGACGACATGTCCGGCGGGGCGGCGGTCATTTGTGCCATGGCTGCCATTGCGCGTCTTCAGTTGCCCATTCGCTGTGTCGCCGTCATCCCGATGACGGAGAACATGCCGGGCGGGCGCGCGTTCAAGCCCGGCGATGTTCTCACCAGTGCGGAGGGGAAGACGGTCGAGATCCTCAACACCGATGCGGAGGGTCGTCTGGTCCTCGGCGATGGCCTGTGGCTCGCGCGTCAGCGTGGCGCCACACATCTCGTCGATGTCGCGACGCTGACCGGTGCGTGCGTCGTTGCACTCGGAAAGAGTACGAGCGGGCTGTTCGGCACGCCATCCGCCTGGGTGGAGGACGTGCGGCGCGCGAGCGAGCGCGCCGGCGACCGGTCGTGGCCGATGCCGGTGTTCGACGACTACAAGGAAGCGCTCAAGAGCGACATCGCGGACATCAGCAACACCGGCGGGCGTCCAGGTGGTGCGATCACGGCGGCGCTCTTCATCAAGGAGTTCACGGGCGATCTTCCCTGGGTGCACATCGACATCGCCGGAACGGCGTGGGCCGAAGAGCCGAAGCCGTATCAGCCGAAAGGTGCGACAGGAGTCGGCGTGCGAACCCTGGTGGAACTCGCGAGCGACGTCGCAGCGTGGCGGGTTCTCGACGAATGATCTGGCTGTTCTCGCTCGTTCAGAATCCGATCATCGTCGACGTTGGGAAGCAGCCCGATCCGACGGACGACATCAGCCTGAACTTCGTCGTCGGCATGTTCGCCATGGCGGGCGTGCTGCTCGCGGTGGCTGCAGTCGGATGCCTGATCGTTGCCGGCGTCGTCGTTCTCATCAAGCGCCGGCAGGCGGCCAGCGACGATTCAGGCGAGTCGTCAAGCCATACGCGTCTCAAGATCTGAACTCGATCAGCGCAGTCAGCAGCGAATCGATCGACTCCTGCGACTCCAGGTGATACCGCGCGCGGGAGGCATCGGAACGGCCGATGCGGATCGCGAGCAGTTTCTCCGGCTTCAGCGCGCCAAACGCATCTTCGTCCGTCTCATCGTCGCCGACGTAAATAGCCGCCTCGCACGCCGTGAGCTCGAGCGCGCGTCGGAGCGCCACTCCCTTGTTCGCGCCGTCCTTCGGCAACAGGTTGACCGCTGCCGCACCGCAGATGATCCGCACCTCGGGCAATTTGCGAACAACCGGCATGATCACGCGAAGCGCTTCCTCTTGATTCGGAGCGGATCGATAGTGCACGGACACGGAGTGCACCTTGTCCTCGATGACGATGCCGGGGCGCCCCGAAAGCTGCTCGGTGAGCGGGCGGACCCATCGATGCACGTGCGCACGTGGGCGCGACGGTCCACCAGACCATTCGAGCCCGTGATTCCCGAAGACCTGCTGCACGCCAATCTCTGCGACTCGCTCGGAGATGTCGGCCAGCGCTCTGCCGGAGATCACGACCAGCGGATACGTCTGTGCCACGCGGACGAGCAGCCGCTTCGTCGTCGCCGGCAGGCGCGCACGCTCCGGCGTTGGCGCGATCGGCGACAGGGTTCCGTCGTAGTCGAAAGCGAGGAGAACGTGGGTTCGCGCAAACGTCCGAAGCGAAGGGATGTGACGCGCAGCCAGGATGTCGTGAGTCCGGTTCACACCGGCATGTCCTCCCACCTGCGTACCGAATAGTGGAGTGGTTTGGTCCAAAGACTTTCGAGCCCTTCGAGAATGTCCGACGCCCAGCCAAAGACGTTGCGGCCGGCGACAATGCGACGCATGGCGCGCATGCGCGCCCGCCGCTCGTCGAGCGGCATGTCGATCGCCTGGAGCAACGCGTCGGCAAATCCGTCCACGTCGTACGGGTTGATGATCACGGCTTCACGGAGTTCCTGTGCCGCCCCCGCCAGCCTGCTGAGCACCAACACGCCATCGTCATCATCGCGCGCGGACACGAATTCCTTGGCAACAAGGTTCATACCGTCGTGTAACGAACTGACGATACAGAAGTCAGCCAGGCGATAGAGCGCGACCAGGCTGGTGATCGTCAGCGCCCTGGTGTGGTAGTGCACGGCTGGCGCACCGCCGGGAACCCGGTGGCGGGCATTGATGGCTGCGATACGTTGCCCGATCTCAGCTTCGATCGCGGCGTAGCTGTCGATCTCGGATCGGGACGGCACGCCAATCTGCACGAAGGTCAGCTTGCCACGAAGCGCGGGCCGGCGGGTCAGGAGCGCATCCAGGGCATCGAGCCGCTCGGGGATGCCCTTCGTGTAGTCGAGTCGATCGACGCCGATGCCGATGATCTCGGCGGACAGCTTGAACAGACGCGCGAGGCGCGCCTGCTCGTTGGCGAGCGAGGGCTCTGCGGCAATGGCCTGGATGCGATCGTAGTCGACGCCGATCGGCACGGAGACAACCGTCGTGCTGCGATCCCCGAAACGCACGCGCGAGAGCTCGTGTTCGACTTCCACGTCGAGCTCTTCCTCGACGGCAAGGAGGAAGTTGCGGCGGTCGCGCTCCAACTGGAAGGCGAGCAGATCGTTCGCAAGGAGGCCCGTCAGGATCTCCGCTCCCCACGGACATATCCGGAAGCGATCGGGATACGGCCACGGAATATGCCAGAAGAGCGCCGTACGCGCCTCCGGCAGGCGGGCGCGAAGCGCGGGGGCGACCAGCGCGAGGTGATAGTCCTGGATGAAGACGGGAATGTTGGAGTTGCCCACCTCCTCACTGACGGCCTTGGCGAAACGGGTGTTGATGTCACGGTAGGCGGCCCAGTCTTCAGAACGAAACTGCGGCCGCACATCCACGAGGTGACAGAGCGGCCAGAGCCCCTCGTTCGCGAAGCCGTTGTAGTACGCGGAGAAGGTCGGCTCCTCGAGCCACAGCCGGCGCAGCTCGTACGACGGGCTCTCGGGTGGAACGAGCACCCGGTCTGACTTGTCGACGACCTCACGATCGGCGGGTCCCGCACCGTGCGCGACCCACACACCATTGCGTTCGCGCATGAGAGCGTCGAGCGCGACGGCGACACCGCCAGTCGCCGCGGTCGCCACGATGCGTCCGCGTTCATCCTGACGATGAAGGTACGGCTCGCGATTCGAGACCACGACCAGAGGGCTGCGCGGCGGAGGATTGAGGTCGCCGCTGCGCGACAGGCCGTAGCGGAAGAGCAGCGGACCAAAGAGCTCGTGAACCGCGATGAACGCGACGAGCAGCGCCTGGATTCGCGGTCCCCAGTCTGCGAACTCCGACGCGACGAGCGCCGCGAATCCGAGCGTGATTCCCGCCTGCGAGACGAGCCCTGTCCAGATGTAGGAACCCACCGTCGGGTCGATGCCCGACGATCGCACGCCCAGAGCCACGCCGAGCCTGATGAAGAGCAGTCGCAGCGCAGACAAGGCGATGACGATGACGCCGCTCTGGGCGAGCACGTCGAGCCGCAGCGAGGTGCCGACGGCGACGAAGAAGATCACGAGCACGGGCAGAGCCGCGCCCTGAACGGCCGTCTTCAGCGCATCACCCTGTGCGAGAGACAGGTTCTCGATGACGAGACCAGCGGCGACCGCGGCCAGCAGCGGCTCGAACTGCTGCGTGTTGCCGACCTGGCTCAAAAGAGCGCAGACGGCAATCACGACGAGCGCGACCTCGCGGCCGACGTAGCGCAGATAGAGCGCGAACATCGCACCGACGAACACGCCAAACGCCACCGCTCCGCCGATCTCCCACGTGAATCGCGCGAGCAGGCTGACGCCGTCGCTCGTCGTCGCACCCACGGCGACGCGCGCAAAGAGCATCGCGAACGAGAACAGGACGAGGAGCACGAGGTCGGCGAGCACGACCACCGTCAAGACCGTCTCACTCAGCCGGCCTCGTGCGCCGGTCTCGGTCGTGACCGCCGCGGTCATCGTCGGCGAGAAGCTGATCGTGATGACGACCAGGAGCGTCACAATCGCGAGCCGTTCAATGCCGCTCGCGTCTGGTGCGATCGAGAGCCAGGGCCACGCGATCCACATCACCAGACCGATGCCGGTCATGGCCACGACGAGCGTGGTCGCCGTCAGGCGCGCGATGGCGGTGAACTGGTGGCTCAGGCGCTCGAGGTTGAGCGTAAGGCCTGCGATGAGCGCGATGAGTGTCGTCGCGATGCCGGTGACGAAATGGAGCTGGGACGTCATCGTCTCGGTGATGACGTCGCCGACACTGGGTCCGATCAGGACGCCGAACAGGATGTAGCCGCTCAGGCGAGGAAGGCGAAACCGGCGGAGCAGGTCGCCGAAGATCCACGCACCGAGCAGAACGAATCCGATTGCCAGCGCGGCGCCGGCAGTCCCCGAGGCAATCGGGCCCCCGATGGCGCGCACCCACAACACGACCACGACGGCAAGGATCAGCGCGGCGACCTGCTTCACTCGTGTGCCTCCGTGGGACGCCACAGCGCCGCAACCAACTGTGAGCCGATACTGCCAAGCACCGTCGCACCAAGGACGGCCGCCGCCGCTCCGCCCATCATCGACGAGGCGTCGAGCGCGAACGCGATGCCGAAGATTCCGGGAGGCAGGAGCGTCGAGGTGACGCGTTCAGGAATCACCACGCCCGGGGCTCGCCGTGTCAGCCACGCGCCCACGAGTTTGCCGGCGACACGAAGCAGCAGGTAGGCCATGGCGAGTATCAGAATCCAGCCGGAGAACGTTGTCTTCGCGCCAGCAGTCAGCAACATGAGCACGACGAGCGGATGACGGAGATAGCGGACGTCCCGCTCGATGCAGTCTCGTGCGACGCCACCGACATATCCCCAGAACAGACCGGCGAGCAGCCCGCCGACCAGTGCGGAGAGTGACAGGTAGTCGGCGATTCCGCCAACGAGCAGCAGTGCGGCGATGGAGAACACGCGCTGCTCGGTGCTCGGCAATGTATCCGCGAGTAGCAGCCACGCCGTCCCCGAGATCAGAAGTGCGAGGATCGCGGCTTGAATCGTCAGGCCGAGAGACGCGAGCGGAGAAAACGAATGGAGGAATGCGAGTACGACGCCGCCGACGACCGACGGAAGCAGCCCGTCGAGATCGCGCATGCGAATCGCTGCGGGGCGGAGACGATCCGGGTCGGCGTCGGGGAGCGTGGCCGACATCGACGCGCACACGCCGGCCAGCACGGCGATCAGCTGCGTGGCTTCGAATTCCGGCGACGCGGGCATGACGAGCCACACGCCGACGGCGACGAGCACGCCGGTCACCAGCGATTCGAGGCTCGCCTTGCGCAGTAGCGACCAGCGATGTGGCGCGGCCGGTCGCATCAGCTCGAGTCCAGCAAGGATGCCGAGCGCCGCGACAGCGACGGGGATGACGGGATCGAGAACGGCCAGTACGCCGGGCGTGATGATGGCGAGGCCTTCAGGACCGAGTGCCACACCGAGCAGCAGAATCAGGACGACCGGAACGGCACCGGTGGACCAGCTGAGACCGAAGCGCACGTGCCAAGGCAGGTCGCGCGGAGGAAGCGCGCGCGTCGCATCGATGCGATCGAGCTCCACTTCGCCTGTCTGAACGTCCGGTGCGATGACCTCGGAGTGGAATGAATCCGCCATCATTTCACCAGCCCCACGACGAGGTGCGTCCGGCCCCTCGTGATCGCGAGCATGATCGCCTCGCCCGTCCGAGCCGATCGGAAAGCGTTGCTCATCTGCGCCGCCGTGGGTGCGGTGATCCGTCCGACGAGAGTGATGATGTCTCCCTCCTGCAGGCGCGCCGCACTGGCCGCCGAACCAGGATCGATGCGCACGACGGTCGTGCCGACGCCCGGAACAGTCTTCATTTCCAGGCCCAACGAGGAACCCGGCGCCGAGGTGCTCGCGGCCGGCACCGTGAACTGAACGTCCAGCGACTTGCCGCCTCGTCGCACGTGCATGACGAGTGGGCCGACTGGCAAGCGGCTGCTCGCGACCTCCCAATCTCTCGCGTGTGCGATCGCGCGGGCATTCACCGACTCGATCACATCTCCGACGTGGATGTGTTTTGCTGCGGGCCCACGTGGATCGACCCACGCAACCACAACACCTTGATTTGCGCCGGTGGCTTTCGCAAGCGTCAGCGTCAACGGCCGAACCTCGAGGTGAAGGTCCACGGCCGGCGCCCGTTCGCCGTCGATGATATGGGTCGCCTCTTCACGCACGATCTCCCACGGCACGATCGCCAGGCCTGAGGGCTCTTGCACGACGAGGCCGGCGATCTCTCCCGATGTGGTGAAGACGAATGACGACGTCGTCAGGTCTGTGTCATCGGGTACCGACCAGATGGCGCCTGGCCATGCGGGGCTGTGCGTCTCGTGCAGTGAGCCGACCAGAACAGGCCGCAGGAAAACCCCCGAAGGTGTGCCGAGCGTGGCCATGAAGTACTGGGGACTGTTGAGAGAGGGCGGCATCCACGGCGGGACACCGACTGGCGTGACATCCTCCTTCGTGCGAACGATGGCCAGG
This sequence comes from uncultured Acidobacteriota bacterium, assembly GCA_963772955.1. Taxonomy (GTDB): domain Bacteria; phylum Acidobacteriota; class Vicinamibacteria; order Vicinamibacterales; family UBA2999; genus Gp6-AA40. Next base: position 56,334 of record CAVYZF010000020.1, read on the forward strand.
CCCGTGACACGATCGGCGGCGATGACCTCCTCCTGGTTCGACAGCTGGTCGCCGCGTCGAAGAAGGACGATGGCGGCGTTGCTCCGCAGTCGCATCGCCGTCAACTGTTTGGGAGTCGAGTCGGTGATGTCCCCACCGCTCGATGCCGCGACTGTCAGCCACGTTGTCGACAGCCTGTCCCGCAACTCGGCGATCTCTCCGGCGAGGTTTGCAAATCGCGGTGCGGACGATAACTGGGAGAGCAGCGAGGGGATCGGATTGGGGCTGGGCGACTGCCCAGGAAACCGGATACGCGCAAGCACCCAGAGCGCGAGCAAGGCGACGAGGGCTGCGGCGAGCAGCTGACGCGTCTCGCGCGAAACACGACCGCGGAAAGCGTGCGTGGACATGGGTTCAGTCGTCGGCGCGAGCCCCGTAGTGTGGCATCTTCCGGGTGAGGAAACGATAGAGTTGACGTCCGTCGTATCTCATCCCGACACGCGGTTCACGCACGAGCGGGGTCCAACGAGGACCCGAACGCCGATCACACATGGAGACTTTGGAATGCGTCACTCGTTTGTAATCCTTCTATTGATTAGCTGTGTAACTCTGCCACTCTCGGCGCAGTCCCCTCAAGGCTGGAAGATGCGCGTTGATCGCAGCCAGAATGCTCAGGATCCCGACGATCGGCCGGACCTTGCCTTCAAAACGCAGGGCAAGGGCTTCCTCGTGAAGGGTGGTCCGGCTGGAACCTTCTGGAACGCCAGCAATAACGCTGCCGGTAGCTACACCCTTAAGGCCACGTTCAACCTCAACGAGCCGAGCAGTCACCCGAACTTCTACGGTCTGGTTTTTGGCGGATCTCAGTTGGACGCCGCCGCCCAGGCCTACACCTACTTCGTGGTCGCGCAGGACGGTTCATTCCTGATTCGCCACCGCAATGGGAACGACCTGAAGGACGTCGCGCGTGCACCGCATGCGTCCGTGAAACGCCCCGACGCATCGGGTAAGTCTTCGAATACGCTGGAGGTGCGCGTCGCCGCTGACTCCGTGTCGTACGTGGTCAACGGAACGGTCGTGCATACCCTGGCACGGAACGCGGTGACGACGGACGGCACCGTTGGCTTCCGCGTCAACCATCAGCTCGATGTTGCGGTTGAGGGATTCGAACTTCAGCGCTCGTAGATGCAGACAGGCATGCGGTGCCGCATGTCTGTTCGCATTCCTGTTTTCAGGTGGGCCTCAGGGCTCGCCTCTGCTCGCCGCAGCACCGGAAGACTGGCCGCAGTTTCGTGGGCCGACCGGCCAGGGCCATTCAAGCGAATCAGGATTGCCCGTCCAGTGGAGCGAGACACAGAACATCGCGTGGAAGGTTCCGCTCCTTGGGGGATGGTCTTCGCCGGTGATAGCGGCCGGTCGCGTGTGGGTCACCGCCGTCGATGCGACTCGCAACAACAGGGGTGAAGACTCCGTCGTCTCGCTCCGTCTGATCGGTCTCGACGTCGCCACGGGACGCGAGGTCGTCAACGCTGAAGTTTTCAAGATCGCCGGCCCCGGCGCGATCAATCTGAAGAACAGCCGCGCATCGCCGACGCCGATCGTCGACGGCGATCGCATCTACGTCCACTTCGGTGCCGACGGCACCGCTGCACTCACGACGTCTGGCAAGGTGCTGTGGTCCACGCGGCTTCGCTACGACGCGCAGCACGGCAACGGCGGCTCGCCGGTGCTTTACCGCGATTTGCTGATCGTCAACTGCGATGGATGGGGTGACGAAGCGTACGTCGTCGCACTCGACACAAAGACGGGGAAGTCACGGTGGCACACCTCGCGCCGGCGCCCGTGGAGCCAGGCCTATTCGACGCCGCTCCTGATCCGCGTTGGCGATGACGATCAGGTCGTCTCCGTCGGCGCCTATCGCGCAGTGGCCTACGAGCCTCTGACCGGAAAAGAAATCTGGCGCGTCAGCTACGGTGAGGGTTTCTCCAACGTCCCGCGTCCCGTGTTCGGCCAGGGGCTCGTGTTCATCGCAACAGGATTTCAGGAGCCGTCGCTGATGGCGGTTCGCGCGGACGGCCGCGGCGATGTGACGCGAACGCACGTCGCGTGGAAGCTGACGCGCGGCGCGCCATACACTCCGTCGCCGATCCTCGTGGGTGACGAGCTCTATTATCTCAGCGACACCGGAGTCCTGTCGTGCGTCGACGCGAAGACAGGACAGATGCTCTGGCAACAGCGCCTCGGCGGCAACTACTCCGCGTCGCCGATCTTCGCTGACGGGCGGATCTACGCTCTCAGCGAAGAAGGCATGACGACGGTCTTCGCGCCGGGTAAGGCGTTTCAACGACTCGGCGTGAATCGGCTCGACGGGACGACACTCGCCTCGATCGCGGTCTCGGACGGCTCGTTCTTCATCCGTACAGACACGCACCTCTATCGGATCGCCGCTCGCGACGCGAAGCCGACGTTATGATCGCCAGACGCCGGTCACTATCAAGCCATCCTGAAGCGAGCGTCCGCTCGATCAGCGAACAGTGGTCAATAGAGGGTGTAACGTGGCGACGCGGTACATATAGCCGCCCGTGCTCGCATATTGTTGCGACGCGGCCGCCTTCAGGTGTGTGAGTCCCGCCGTCTTGTTTCCCGTCGCTTCGTAGTAAAGCCCCACGTAGAGTTCGGCGTAAAAGCGCGCTGATGCGGACTGTCCCGCAGCGGCCAGCACGGAGTCCGGCGTCATGCTCCCTTTGAACATCTCGTAGACCTCGCGCATGGGCGAGCGTTGATCGGGTCCGACCGGCAGGAGCGCCGATCGCGCCTTTGCAGGCGACTCGGCGTGTGCCACACAGAGGAAGTGCCACGCCGGGTTCTCGACGTCGTTTGGGTTGACGGTGCGATGCGACTCGAACTGCTTCCTGCAGTCGTCGTAACGCCCGACGTAGTACAACGCGATGCCGCGCTGCCAGAGCTCCGGGGCTGCGTCCGGGACGAGCGTCACGACTCGATCGAAACCAGTGACCGATGCCTTGATCCGTCCCGCGAGGAAATCGTCGATGGCCCGGTCGAGCACGCTGCGAGGATTCTCAGCGGGTGGCTGCTGCGCGGATATCGCGGCAAGGGCCACGATCGAGATGATGATGACGAGGCCCTTCACTTCCGGAGGTCCAGGCAGACGAGCGTGTTTTCGTTGCGGATGTAGAGCAGACCATCGGCGAGCGCCGGATAGGGACGGACGACTCCCTGCAGGATTTGTGCGCGAGCGATCGGCTTGAATGCCTGCGGCGACGCAGCAGCCAGAATGAGTTCGCCTCCTTCACGCGTGATGACAAGTCGGTCACCCGCCAGAAGCACGCTGCCGGCGCGGAACTGGTCCTGGCTCCATTTGACCGTGCCCGTCTGGAACTCCACGGCGCGGAAACTCGGGCCGAATTCCTGGCGGCCGTGAAATCCGTACAAATAGCCGTTGTAGAAAACGCTCGTCGCGTAGTGATTTGAGAGCACTTCGTCGGATGTCCACACGTCCACGAGTTGCGAACCATTCACACGCAACACACCAGCACCGGGCCCGTACTGAGCGGACACGAAGATCTGATCGCCCACGATGACCGGAGTGGCCGCGTTGACCGACGCTGCGAGCCGCGCACGCCAGCGCCGCTGAAACTGCACCATGCCGGACACCGGATCGAGGCCCACGAGGCTGTCGCGCGTCAGAAACACGCCCAGCCTGTGTCCACCGATCGTCGCAGCGATTCCCGACGAATAGCTCGCGTCGTCATCGGTCGCCGTCCAGAGAACTTTGCCGGTCCTGGCGTCGAAGGCGACGATGCCCGCCTTGTCGCCGCCAACGTTCGCGATGACGCGCCCGCTTTCAACCAGCGGTGAGCCGGCGGCGCCAAAGAAGCCTTTGGGCACGCCGAAGCGCTTCATCGTGTCCTCGCTCCAGATCCGCATGCCCTTTGCGAGGTCGACGGCATGCAGTTGGCCCTCCGCGCCGAACGTGTAGATCACACCGTCGGCAACGACCGGTACCGCACGCGGACCTTCATCGAATCCGAAGTCGTCTCGATAGCGTGTGGGGTAGGCATAGCGCCACGTCGAGTTCCCCGTCGCGGCGTCGAGCGATTCGAGCACTTCCTCGTTGCCGACGCGGTGGAAGAGGATGACGCGATTTCCGATGACGGCAGGACCTGCGAAGCCCTGGCCGACCTGCTTGCGCCAGACCACCTTGGGCCCGCCGGTGCCCCAACTGTCGGCGAGGGCTGGCCCTGCATAGATACCGTTGCGCGATGGCCCGAGGAACTGGGGCCAGTCGCTGGCGGCCCGAGTGACGGCCGATGCTGCGAGCGCCGCAGCAACGGCCAATGCCATACCGAAGAGGGGTGACCGTTTCACACGTGTAGTCAACGCACTGCGAACCCTTCGCGCGGGTTGTACTTCTTCCCGTCCGCTCTCACAGCGTACTCCCAGATCGCCGCGGGGCGACCATCCTTCATCGGGCGGCCCGTAATTGTCAGCTTGGTGCCCACGGGAAACTCACTCGGACGAATCCCGGCGCGCTGCAGCGTGCTCGGCCCTTCCGCTTCGAATCCCCACGTGGTGACCTTGCCGTTCTTGTCCTTGACGTCGACGAGCAGCCACGAATGGGGGTTCGTGAACTGGAACTCTTTGACGACGCCCTCGACGGTGATCGTCTTCTTCTCCTCGAACATCGCGGCTGAATGGTGCGCCAGCGCCGGCGCGGATGCGACCGCCAGGCACACGCCCATCAGCAGGCCGACGCAGACACGACGTGCGGTCACGGCTTACCTCCTCGTTTGTCGTCACTCGGTGTGAACGTCAGATCCTGAAACTGGGTCGAGCCGTCCTGCGTTTGAAACACGGAGTTGTTCTGGTTCTCGCCGCAGTTCCAGTATCTGATGCGCAGCATCTGGTCTTCGTCATCGAGCTTCAGGTACGACTGCCGCGTGACCCACGGTTCGGCGAGCGCCGGCGGATCGTAGACCCAGACGTCGGCGCGCAGCGTCTTCGGATCGGCCTTGTACCAGACTTCCACCGTCTCGACCTGATCGGTGTAGTCGGGGTGGGCTCGCTGGTAGATGCCGGCGCGCAACTGATTCGTGTAGATGACGAGATGGTCACCGTCCCAGAAGCCGATCGAGTCGCCGTTGTACAGCGGATATCGGTCGCCGGGTGCGACGTGATCGCGGCCATCGGTGTAGATGCGGCGGATGTCGTTGACCATCTCGTTGATCAGCCATGTCTGTCCCGGCGTGACGATGAACTCCCGCAGGAAGGGCTCGGTCAGCCAGCGTGGATGGCCCGGTGGTGCGCAGGTGGAGATGGGATCCCACTCGATTCCGTTCTTCACACCGTCGATTCGCTTGCGCATGCGCTCCTGGTACTCGGGTGTCAGCCTTGCCGTGGGAGGGCCGCCTTCCGGCGTCTCTGGATCGAAGGCGAAACCGGCAACGGGAGCGCGGGTGTAGACACCGCGCCAGTCAGGAAGGCTCGTCCACTCAAGCGGCTTTCCACCGTTGGCGTGATCGCGAAGCGCTTGATAGAGCTCCGCTGCGGTTGTGTGTTGCCGGGCGAGTGCGATGTTTTCCTCTTTCGTCCGTTCCGGCCGTGGGGATTGGGCCGGACTACCCGCGGGCGCGTTTGCTGTCGTGCACGAGGAGGCGAGCATCCCCATGACGAGCAGCGACGCGGCCGTCTGCGCTGTCTGTGATCTCATCTCGGAACCTCTGGTGATGGCACGCTGACAGGAGGCTACCGCGTGGGGCAGGCAGGGTCAATGGCCGGGCCGGAGGCGCCTGACCCAGGCGCCGGATACGGTACAGGACGTGCTTCGAGTTCAGCCGTGGCGAGGGGTAAAGTAACCTCGTGTGGGTCGACCAGGGAATGATCCCAGGCTCCGTCGGGGCTGGCGGAACCGTCGACGTCGATCTCTCCGGCGTCGGCATCGTCGTGCTGGATTCGGAAGGGCGAGTGACCTCGACGAACGCCCGCGCGCGGGAATTGCTGCGCGCCGAGTCCCAGCCCGCTCTGAGCGAGCGCGTCAAGGATCTGCAACTCGCGCTGGTCTCGCACCCGGCACGGCAGAGCACGTCGATGGACGAGACGCCTGTCCTCGTGCCTGATCTCGGTTCCCTCAGCGTCCGCAGTTACGACGTCGCCGGCGTCAACAGCGCTGGACGGGTGCTGCTCGTGAGGGATGGCCGCTCGTTGTCGGGCACGGAAGGTCTTCTTCAGCAGGCGGCACGGCATCGCACGTTTTCGTTTCTGTCTCGCGACTGGGTCCACGACCTCAAGGGCATGCTCCACGTAATTCGGATCAACAGCGCGCTGCTCGGACGCTTACTTCAGCGTGAGCCGGTGACGGTGGACGCGGCGGTCGCCAGGTGCCTCGACGCGATCCCCCGCGAAGTCGAGCGCCTCGACGGTGCGATTGAGTTGATGTTCCACGCGCGGTCCGCTGAGCAGCCTTCGACGTTCGACGTCGGCGCGATGTGCGAGCGTCTGAAGAGCCTCGTCGCGGCGCGCGCGGTGCGTCAGCGCGTCGAAGTTGTCCTCGAGTTGAAGCGCGGTCCGATGGAGATAGTGGGGTTCGAAGATCAGGTTCAAAGCGCCCTGATGAACGTCACCGTGAATGCGCTCGAGGCCATGCCTGAACAGGGGCGACTGGCCATCAGCGCAGACAGTGACGAAACGCAGGTGCGTGTTCGGATTAGTGACAGTGGGGCAGGAATGCAACCTCAGCCGACCGAGCATATGTGGCGTCCACATTTCGTCAACGATCGACAACAGACTGCGATAGGCTTGTATGTGGCCCATGCGATCGTGGCATCGCATGCCGGTCGCATCGAATGCGCGTCGAACGTCCCCAGCGGGACGTGCATCGAATTGACGTTTCCAGCGGCGGCTTCGACAGGAAGACTCCTACATGGCTCACGCACTCATCGTTGACGATAGCGCCAGCACGCTCGAAAGCCTTGAGCAGCTGGTCAAGCTGGAAGGCTTCACAACTGCGACCGCGGCGACCATGGACCAGGCGCGTGTCGAACTCGCCAACCAGGCGCCGGACGTGGTGCTGGTGGATTTGAACCTCCCGGACGGAAGCGGTCTCAGCCTGTTCGATTCCATTGGGCTGTTGGACAGTCCTCCCGCTGTGGTCCTGATCACGGGACAGGCGAGCCTTGATTCTGCGGTCGAGGCGTTACGCCGTGGTGTGTCGGACTACCTGACCAAACCGCTCGATGTCGAACGGCTGCGCAAGATTCTTCAGGACATTTCCCAGACGAAGCGACTCCCTGACGAATTGCGGGAACTGCGTTCCGAACAGCAGCGAACCGGACGTTTCGTTGGCATCGTCGGGCGATCTGACCCGATCGTTCGTGCGTGCGAGTTGATCACTCGCATCGCGCCGAGCAGCGCGAGCGTGCTCATCACCGGTGAAAGCGGATCGGGCAAGGACGTGGTCGCGCGCGCGATTCACGAATTGAGTCGTCGTCGTCATGGGCCCTGGGTGCCGGTCAACTGCGGCGCGATCACCCCATCGCTGATGGAGAGCGAACTGTTTGGTCACGAGCGCGGCAGCTTCACCGGCGCCGAGCGACGGCACAAGGGCTACTTCGAGCAGGCCTCGCGCGGCACGCTCTTCCTCGATGAAATCACCGAGATGCCGATCGAGCTCCAGGTCAAGCTCCTGCGTGTGCTCGAGACGAACTCACTGGTCCGCGTCGGCGCCGAGACGCCCATTCAGGTCGACGTGCGCATTCTGGCTGCCAGCAATCGTAACGTTCAGCAGGCGATCGACGAAGGAAAGCTGCGCGCAGACCTCTACTACCGCCTGAAGGTGTTCCAGATCGATCTGGCGCCGCTGAGGGATCGCCGCGATGATGTCAAGTTGCTGGCGCAGGCGTTCCTCGAGGATCTGATCCGGACCGAAGGGCGCACGAAGCGTTTCAGCGATCGCGCGTTCGACATGCTCGCGCAGTACAGCTGGCCTGGCAATGTGCGAGAACTTCGAAACGTCGTGCACTTCGCGTATGTACTCTCCGAAGAGCTGATCGACGTCGATAGTCTTCCCGCTGAAGTGCAGCGCGGTGGACGGATGCCCGAGTCGCAAGCCGAGGTGAAAAGCGATTCCGTCGGGTCGGGGCCGGACACGTTCACGGTTCGCGTTGGA
>CAVYZF010000021.1:0-69084 GCA_963772955.1 uncultured Acidobacteriota bacterium
GCCGGTGGCGGGACGGACGACGCCGAGACCGCCGACCGCCACCGGGACTCCGCGTGTGCCTGCCCTCGTCCATCGGCATCAGCCTGATCGTGCCGGCCGGTCGCAGTCGTCAGAGGGTCGGTCAGTCTCTTCGCACTGTCTAGTTGACGGGGTGAGCTTACGCAACGTTGAACCGTACGCGGGCGGATATTCGCGAATGCAGAATGGCGCGTCTTCATAGGCGCCAGCGTCGCAGCTGCCCGCTGGCTCGATACTGCGCAACCCGCGCGGTCGAATCTTCAAGCAACAGCCGCCGCGAAGTGGGCGAACAGATCGCCTGGCAGCGAGTGCTCGAGACGCCAGGTGACCGCCATCGGCAGCTCGGATTCGTGTTTCACGTACTTTGCCGGCCCGAGGAACCAGAACGCCCTGTCGTCGCTGCGGAGTCGGGCAAACAACATGATCGATGTTCCGAGCGCCTCATGCTGTTGATACCGCTGTCCGGTTTCGCTGTCGGCTCGCGTGATCGACTGGCTCTCCCAGTGAATCAGGTCGCGGCTGACAGCGTAGTCGCGGTAGCGGGTCGTCGGCGAGAACTGCCCAGTAGTCTTATCCAGCGTGAAGGCGAACAAATCAGCACCCGCGTCCTTCGCCCAATAAACGCCAGTCTGCCATGGGGCGACTTTCGCGTGTTCGCCGATTCCGAACGCAGCGAGGATCTCAATCCGCGAGTACCGGGCGTGAACTTGCAATGGAACATCAGGATGCGTGACCAAAGCCTGTTGAACATGATCGACGCGGGTCGCGAGGACCTCGATCAAATCCAACAACTCCGCTCGAACCTGGGGGTGCGCCCAAACAATTTCACACGCGTCCTTGAGACTCGTGGCCTTATTGATTGCGCGATCCGCAACTGACGCCACGAGCATGCGAGCAAGCAGCCGTTCACGCAGGGATAGTGACGCCAGATCTGGAGGTTGGCCCTCCGACAGCAATCTGCGGTACGTATCGATCCTGAGAAAATCGTCTATGTGTAGCAGTCGGGCGCAGGCCTGTCGAAGGACCTCTTCGTTGGGTCCAGAGGGCCTGACCGAAAGGCCCGCCTCCGCACGAAGATCAGAGAACGTCTTCCTACTCGTGTAGACGTCCTCCAGTTCGAGACCTGTCTCGTCGAGGAAACGCTGTAGCGTAATGCCATTGTCGCCTCGCGCGACCGCTCGGAGTTCCTCGACCTTCTCCGGCCATCGAGAGGGAACCGCAGCGCGAATGTTTTCGAGAACAAGCTCTGTCGCGACGCGGTCCAGCTCGATGTGACAGCCCGCCGGTAAAAACGGGAAGCCTTCTGTGATCTGCTTCTCGAGATCCTTGCGGCTTCCTCCGAGTAATGCCCGGAATCGCCGATCGAACCGGAACTCCTTGCGATGATGCCCGACGAAGTCGAGCACCGTGCAGACCGTCTTTCCCGCCAGTCGGCGCAACCCTCGTCCAAGTTGCTGCAGGAAAAGCGTTGGGCTGTCTGTCGGGCGCAGCAACAGCAGCGTGTCCACGGCCGGTATGTCGATGCCCTCATTGAAGAGATCGACGGAGAAGAGCACATTGATGCGGCGCGCGGCAAGATCTGCGAGCGCTCCCGTCCGCTCCTCGGCTGGGCTGTCTGCCCAGACCGCCGTCGAGTCGACGCCCGCTTCTCGGAACACTCTCGCCATAAACCGCGCGTGCTCAACGTTCACGCAGAAGCCGAGCGCTCGCATCCGGCGTGGATCGTCGACGCGCGACACTATCTGCGCGAGCACATGTCTGGCCCAGGCGTCATTGGCGGTCAGGAGATTCGAAAGCCCCTCGACGTCGTACCCTCGACCGCGCCGCCATGGCACCTGACGCAGATCAATCCCGTCGTGGATCCCGTAATACACGAACGGCGAGAGCCGGTGCTGATCGATCGCATCCCAAAGGCGCAGCTCGGCGGCGATTCGATTGTCGAACCAGGCCAACAGCGGGAGGCCGTCGCTCCTCTCCGGCGTCGCGGTGAGCCCCAGAAGTTCGGTTGGCTTGACGTGCTCGAGAAGCGCGCGATAGGACGGCGCGGCGGCGTGATGGAATTCATCGACGATGACCACGTCGAAGTGACCGGGATCCAGGGATCCAAAGCCGGCCGCATTGAGGCTCTGGACCGAAGCAAAGACGTGGTTGAACTGCCGGGGACGTTGCCCGCCGACCCACGGCTCTCCGAACGCATGGTCGCGTACGCAGTGACGAAACGTCGCCAGGCTCTGGTCGAGGATCTCCTCACGGTGCGCCACAAACAGCAGTCGCGAGCGCTGAAGGTGGTCTCGAAGCCGCGCGTAGTCGATCGCAGCCATGACCGTTTTACCTGTACCTGTCGCAGAAACGAGCAGGTTGCGATGGTGCCCACGTGCACGCGCGAGGGCGATCTGCTCGAGCAAGCGCTCCTGGAACGGTTCCGGCCGAAGCTCGATCGGACTAAAAAAGACGACCGGTCCGGACGGCGAACGAGCGGTTTCGGCGGCGAACGTCACGGCGTCATACGGGACGAAGTCGCCGCTGTTCCAATAGCTCTCGAACACGGCGGCGACCTTGTCGATGACGTCTGGATTTCGCGCGCCGGACATTCGGACGTTCCATTCGAGACCGCTGATCTGCGCTGAGTAAGTCAGATTCGATGAGCCGATGTAAGCCGTCGAGAACCCGGACCGTCGATGAAACAGCCACGCCTTTGCGTGCAATCGGGTGGTACTCATGTCATACGACACGCGGATGTCCGCCCCAAGATCGCTGAGCGCATCAAGGGCACGGCCTTCAGTCGACCCCGTATACGTCGTCGTGAGGATTCGCAACTCACGACCGCTCTGGCAATGGCTGCGAAGCGTGTCGAGCAGCGGAGCGATGCCGCTCCTACGGATGAACGCCATGACAAGGTCAATGCGATCGGCTGAATGAAGTTCGGTGAGTAGTTGGTTGCCGACTCGGGGTTCACCAGGAGCATTCGTGAGTAGCGTCGTGTCGAGCAGCGGGATGAGCGGCGCTGGCATCGTTTCGACGCGACCATCCGGAGTCCTGCCCAAAACCGCACGCAGGACGGTTCCAGGCTCAATCGGCGCTTCGAGGCCGGCCTGCGATCCACTGATCGTCTGATCGATCTGCTCGATGAGCTTTCGGGCGAGCGCGACGCCGACTGCAACGCGGTCGGCATCATTCACGCCGGCTATGACTCGCTGCACAATCCGGCCGAGATGAAGCGCGAGCCGATCCGGCGCCTCCGCGGGCCGTACGCCATCGCGGATCGCGTGGAGGTCGTCGCCGAGATCACGAAGCTGTGACGCAATCGCCTCTGTGAGGAGGACTTCGTACAGGCCGCGAGGACGCACGTTCATTCGAGGCTGATTCGCCCCATAACCATGTCCAGAATGTCGCTGGCGGGAAGCCCGAGCTGTATTTCAAGAGGGTGTCGCCCGGGCGCTGAGCCTACTGTTTCGCCTTGAGACAGGCCCTGCTCGATGCGGTCCGACAGAAGACATCGCTCGCCGCAGTCAAGACCGCTGGCCAAACGCTCGAATTCGACGTAGCGGAGAAACTGGTCCGGCCGGAATGCAATGACAGTCTCAGTCAGCAGGCTCTCCTCAGGCCGCACCTTGCGTCTCGCGTCGGAGCGCTCCCGTTCCCATCCGTGCCACCGTTGTGTCAGGGCAGCTTCAAGATCGCTGGTCTCGAACTCAACCGACGGTGGGAACCTCGTGGGACTGTGCATCCTTGGGTCAACGCCGACGAACAGGCCCATCTCCAGGTGCACGCCAAACAGCAAGGTGGTCTTCTTCCCACGAGGGTCGAAATAGAGTCGGTGGCAGCGATCGAAGCCGCGGCCGTATTTGATCTGGAAACGGTGCCTGTCGGGCGGCCCTCCCGCACCTCGATACCTGTTAGCTGTGAAGGCGTAGCAGACCAGGTCGCGTCGGTCGCCCCTTGGCGTCTCGACGGTGAATTCCAATGGGCCTGTCGTCGGGCTCGCTCGCACGAGAGTCTCGGCGCCGCACTCCCGGAGTGCCGTCTCGATGCGGGCGACGATATTGTTCCGACGTAGAACGCTGTAACGTCTCACGTGACTCCTCGTCGTACACGATTCATCACGTGGCTGTGCTCCACGCGTGCGAGCGTAGGGGGAATTACACCTTCGGTCAAGCGTTCTGATGTCTACAGCTCACAAATTTTTGCTAAGCCTGTTATTCGCGCTACCGCTCGTGATCGTTGCGTTCTCCACGGCACTCGCGATGTCGGGCATCTCCTGAAAAACAATTCGCTTTGTCGAATCTGATTCAGACTCATACTTTTGGTCGTCACTGTAGAGAGCCTCCTCCAATTCCATCAACGACCGCTATGCAACTTAGAGAGATTTCCGTCGAACGGTTCAGAGGCATCGCGAAGTTCAGCTGGCGGCCTGTGTCGGGGGTGATCTATCGAATTGGCTTCCATCCCATGAGTTTCTCGAGCTGGCGACGCTCGGTCGGCGTCATAGTCGCCATCCGCGCCTCGATGGCGTGGACGAGCTCTTCTCGTTTCCTGAGCTCCGTCAGCTGGCTCGCATGGGGCTCGGTCCACGCGGCGTAACCGGCCCCGGCGGCCGCGGCGGAGGCAAGCGCGAAGGCCAGAGCCAACAACCAGCGCCGCCACACGCCTGGCCAGAACCGAAGTCTCTCCTGCTCGCGAAAGTGGCGGACGTCCACCAAGAGTTGCTGCGCCTCGCGAAGCCAGTCGCGCTCGTCGCGGAGGACGGCACGGAAGTCCTCGTTGCCGGCGATAGCATCGACTTGTCTGGTCAACTGCTCGAGGAGCTGCGCCACTTCAGTGAGCCGAGCATGGACCTGATCAGCCGCTTCACGCTGCGCGCGGAAGGTGTCGAGGGCACTTTGCATAGCTACCTCCCGGGATGGGAATCGTCGTCACGCCCGCGGCCTGATCCTCCGGATCCGGCGTAGCCTCGGGCAAGCTCGGGATGCTCTTCGATGTGGCGCACGAGAGCAGTGCGCATGGACTCGAGCGCCGCGATCTCGTGCTCGACGGATCGGAGTTGGTCGCGCTCGTCGACGACGGTCGCGGCGGCTTCGAGCCTGTCGTGAGCCTGACCTCGAGCAGCCATGTGGGCAGCCTTCGGGCCGTAGTGTTCGCCCGCCTCTTGATCGACGCCCTGACGCTCATAGCTCCGATGGTCGACGCGCTCCTCTCGCCCGAGGCGGGCCATCGTCTTGTTCGTGAGCTCGGCCCACTCCCGCCGCGCGTTCTCTACCCACTCGCGTCCGTGAAAGGTCCGACTCTTCTCGGCGCCGCCCTTCGTCGAGTCGGTCGGGTTCGCGCGCGAGAACCACTGCTCCTGGCTGCGCTCGATCCCGTCGTTCTTCCGCTCCGAGATCATCAGGTGCGCGTGCGGGTTGTGCTCCTGCCCGTTGGCGTCTCGGCCGGCGTGGATGGCGAGCGTGTAGGGCAAGGACTCCTCTGAAGTCAGGTGCTGGGCGAACTCGTGCGCGAGGGCAACCTGGTCCTCGATACTCAAGTCGCGGGGGAGCGCGAAATCAGCATTCACATAGAGACGCCCGTTGGCGCGCTCATACAGGTCGGCCGCGTTCCAGTAATCGCTCGCGTCGTTCTCGGCCCACGACGGCATGTGATCTGACTCGGTGTAAATCGCCGGGTCACGATCGCCGTCCGCGTATTCCCCTTCTCGCGTGATGTAGTCGTGGGACGCCCCTGCGCGCGAGCCCACGCCTCGCGAGCCGGATCGAAACGACACGTGGAAGGAACTCCCACCACTCGAAGTCTTGCCGCCGCCCGGCTCGGGCGACTTTTCATACAACCAATCCATCGTCATCTCCTGCCGGCCAGGGGCGCACGAAGGGCCGTTTCGAAGAAACGCCAAAGTGCGCCTGATGGCCGGCTCTCGCCGTCCACAGGCCCGGCGCCCGCCTCGACGCGCTCGTCAACGCGCCCGACTGACTTCGTTACTTCGCAGTGGCTCGCGTCTGAAATCCGAAGGCCGCGCGGTCGTACGCGCGAGTGAGTCGGGGCTCGAGCCACCGTTCCAACTCCGCACGCGAGCCGAGCGCAGGGACGCCTCCATGCTCGACTGCGGCGAGCACCATCGCGCCGACCAGGATCTTCTGTCGCGTGTCGCGACGACGATCGGCCTGGCTCGCGCGGGCCGCCAATCGACCTCTCTCTTGTCGCAGACGCGCGAGGCGTTCGTCGATCGATCGAATGCGAGTGAATACGTCTTCAGGCATGTGGCACCTCCGCGAGCAGCGAGCGTCAGTGAACGTGTGAACGTCAAAACAGGTTCAACGCGAACAGCAAGGAGTGTGCTGAGCACGGAAGTTGCTCAATGCGCGACGCACGGCGGCAGATGCTCGCGCCGTTCGTGAGACACGTGAGGAATCGGGCGGACGTGATGAGACGTCATGGAATTTCTGAATGCGCGTGGAAACGCCAGAAGCCACCGACTCCAGACGCGCGGGAATGGACGGCTCGAGTGAAGAAACGACATTGGGTGTCATCTCCAGCGAACGGGCGTCCTCGGGAGCTGACGGTCGCAAATCTGTGGAACTTGGGAAGCCGCAAGGACGCACGAATGACGAGCGTTTATCGCGCGATCACGCCGCAGATCACTGAATCGCGCACGAGCGCGACGCGTCCGTGATCACGTCGGTGATCGAATGTTGATCACGAGCGTGATCACTTTCGTGCATCGCGCGTGATCAGTTCGGAGTAATCGCAATGATCAACAAGGTGCACGGAGACGACGAAACCGAGAGCCGGCGGCAATTGCTAAACATGGCCTGCGCGGAGCCGGTGTCAAGGCCGAAGCCCGCCGCATGGCGGGTCGAAGCGAAGCGCAGAGCCTTGACGCCGGCGAGCCCAGGCCGACACTTCCTGGCCGCCGGCGAACCCTTCGGGTGAATCACATGGATGGGAACCAATGACGACGAACGCCATTCAGTGAGGACGCGATGACTGAGACCAGTTGGATGAACGTTGGAGGACCGTCACTTCTTCTCGTCAGCGAGGTTGCTGCAATCCTACGAACGAGTCCGAAAGCGGTCTACGCGATGATCGAACGCGGACTGCTTCCAGGCGTCGTGCGCATCGGTCGTCGCGTGCTCATTCAACGCGACGATCTGCTACATTGGCTCAGCCAAAAGTCCGCGCCATCGCTGGAAAGGTAGAGCGATGAGCGTGACCCTTAGACCCTATCGGCGCGGAGGTTGGGAAGTGGACCTGCGTGTCACGCTGCCTGACGAATCGGAACACCGAATGCGTCTCAAGGCGCCACTCGGATCGAAGTCAGCGGCGCAACGGTGGGCAGAAGAGCGTGAGCGACACTGGTACCACAAGCTCACGCACCCCCAACTCGCAAACGTACAAAAGGAGGTACCCACACTGAAACAGTTCGCGCCTCGTTTCCTCGACGGCCACGCGCGGGCCAATCGTCAGAAGCCGAGCGGGATCGCTGCCAAGGAAATGATCCTGCGCGTGCATCTGATTCCGGCGCTGGGTCACAGAAAGCTTGACGCGATCAAGAGCGAACAGGTGCAGCGACTGAAGTGCGATCTGGAAGCGAAGTCGCCCAAGACGGTGAACAACGTCTTGAGCGTGCTGAGCATACTGCTGAAGAAAGCCGTGGAGTGGGAGGTCATCGAGCGAATGCCGTGCACGGTGAAGCTGCTTCCGGTGTCGAAGGGATCAACAGCGTTCTACGACTTCGACGAATTCGAGCATCTCGTCGAGTCAGCGCGTGAGCTCGATCAACGAACACATCTCATCATCCTCCTCGGTGGTGAGGCGGGAATGCGTTGCGGCGAGATGATTGCGCTGGAGTGGACTGATGTGGATCTCGCGAACAGGCAGCTTTCAGTTCGCCGGTCGGACTGGAACGGTCATGTGACGGTACCCAAAGGCGGGCGCATCCGGCACGTACCGATGACGAGACGACTGGCCACTGCGTTGAGCGAGCATCGACACCTGCGGAGCACGCGCGTGCTTTGTCAGGACAACGCGGAGCCACTCACACGACAGATCGTACAGACGCGTGCGAAACGAGCGGCGCGGCGCGCAGGCGTGTTGCGCGGATCACCCACGAGCGGTGGCGGAGGGGTGCACATCCTTCGTCACACGTTCTGCTCGCACCTGGCGATGCGCGGCGCACCGGCGCGCGCGATCCAGGAGCTCGCCGGACACGTGGACCTGTCGATGACTCAGCGCTACATGCATCTGAGCCCTGCGGCACTCGACGCGGCGATTCGGTTGTTGGAGGAACCCGCTGGTCCGGCGGGAGTGAAGCGTCACGGGTCCGCCTGAAGGCGGACACTACGTACGAAGCCGGTCTCTACTAGTGCACTCGTGGAGACATGTTGGAGACGGGCACTAGAGAGCAAAAACGATCAATAAAACCGGGCAGGAAACTGGCGGTGAGGCAGGGATTCGAACCCTGGGTAGGACTTTAAAGGCCCTACAACGGTTTAGCAAACCGCCGCCTTCAGCCTCTCGGCCACCTCACCGCAGACGCTAAGTGTACGTGAAATCAGCACTTGCCGGATCCAACTTTTTCTGTCGAACCTACAACGGTTTTTCAAACCGTTGTAAGGAGCAAAGAGCTCGGCAAACAGCCTCGTTTCTTCATGTGCAGGTCGCCACGCGTGGGCACACTCGACAAAACGGAGCGCTACTCAGACATGTTTCGTTGGCATCGGTTGTGCGCGTCAGGGTTCCTGAAAAGCTTAAGCGCCCATCCGCGAGGCGACGCCACGGCGCGCCACGCCTTGCGGACCGGTCACATGATGACGAGTCAGCGCATCCTTGCAGCGCCCAGGAGAACGCGTCAGAGTTCTTCCCCATGATTCGAGTGACCGACACGATCGTGCTCGACGACCGCGAGATCAACGAGCGCTTCGTCCGCGCGGCGGCTCCTGGCGGCCAGAATGTCAACAAGGTCGCGACCGCGGTCGAGTTGCGCGTCGATATCCCGAGATCATCGCTGCCGCCAGATGTGAAGGAGCGGCTCATCGCGCTCGCCGGAAGCCTGTAACAACAGATCGGGTGCTCGTTCTTGTGAGCCGGGTGCACCGTTCACAAGCGCAGAATCGTGACGCTGCGCGCGAGAGGCTCGTGGCGCTCTTGAAACGTGCCGCCAAGCCTCCAGCGAAACGCAAGCCGACGACGCCACGCGCGGCTGCTCGCGAGAACAGGCTCATCTCCAAGAAGCGCAAAGGCGCGGTCAAACGTTCTCGAAGCCGGCGGGACGAGGACTAGCAGGTGTCGTCAGTCTTGCGGCGTGTTGCAGCACGCGGCGTAGGCGAGGACGCTGCTGTGAAACCTGCCCGGGACGCAAAAGTTCCCGTTTGATTTCCTGCCCCGCCAAACACCGCGTGGTAAGATTCAGGCTCTTCATCCTGCTTTTCTGAGCCTGCCGCCCCGCCGCTTACGCGGAAACAATCGGCTCGCCTCCAGACTCCCCAAAGCACAACCTCGCGGCTATCGGAGCGCATCAGCTCATGTCCAAGCACCGTGTATCGTCCGTCCGACCGGGTGCCGTGCGCCCGCCGCCCACCGATCGACGACCGAAGAACCATCTGCTCGCCGCGCTGCCGGCGAAAGATTTCAGCCGGCTGCTGCCGTATCTGACGACCGTTCCCATTCGCCTCAAGCAGGTACTTCACATCCCCGGTGAACCGATCCGAGCCGTGTATTTCCTGAATGGCGGCGTCGCGTCGATCGTGACCATGCTCGCGGACGGCACGATGGTCGAAGCGACGACAGTCGGGAATGAAGGCATGCTCGGCATTGAAGCATTCCTCAGTGTTGATGCGGTCGCACCGGGCACAACCGTGATGCAGGTGCCCGACACGGACGCCGAAATGTTGAGTGTTGTGGATTTCCGCCGCGCAGTCGCGGCACGTGGCGCTTTGCACGATCTGATGGGACGCTACACACAAGTACTCATCGCGCAGCTGATGCAATCAACGGCCTGCAGGGTGAGGCATCAGGTGCAACAACGGTGCGCCCGCTGGCTGCTGATGACGCACGACCGGATGCATGAGCAGGACTTCAATCTGAGCCATGAGTTTCTGGCCGTCATGCTCGGTGTTCGGCGTCCGACTGTCAGTATCGCTGCCGCCGCGCTGCAAGAGGCCGGACTGATCCGCTACACGCATGGGTGGGTCACGGTGCGGAACCGCAAAGGCCTGAAAACGGCGTCCTGCGAGTGCTACTCCAGCATCCGCGCCCATTTCGATCGACTGCGACAGTAAGCGATGGCAGGTTCCTCTGGCGTCAGAGCGTCAACTGCGCCGGCTCTCGCTGCCTGCGGGTAACTTTTCCGTGACGTGTGTCCGATCGTCTTGACGCACGACTGTCAGCTACATTACAGTCGCGTTACCGCCCTCCGCAGGTATCAACGCCGACGACCGTTCTCTCGCCAACGAGGACGCCGCTCTGGACGGGATGTTCCGCTGTCCGTCGTCTCTTCAGCGCGAGCGAAATCCTATGGCTGCACACGTAGCACCCGAAGACGGAGATGTGGTCGTCCGGCAGAAGCGCGGCAACCCCAGCACCGTCTACCTGCTTGGCACACCGTCGGCTCCCGACCAGTTCACACTCCGCAAGCGCGACGAGGCCGTCTCGCAAGCGCTTGCGTTTGCCAAACGGCAGCAGGTGCGGGCATGGTTTGCCAACGGCGACGACGAGTTCGTGTTGCTCGGCACGTTCCGAAAAGAACACGCGGCACCGGAGAGGTCATCGTGATGGCGAAATCAGCGAAGAGAAGAACAGACGATGCGCTCACAACGGCTGCCGACCACTCACCGAAGGTGCTGACCGACGCAACCGCGAACGTGGCCGAGCTCGACATTGCTCGTCGCGCGTACGATTTCTACCTCGCCCGCGGCCACGCGCACGGACACGACCTGGACGACTGGTTACAGGCGGAGCGTGAACTGCGAGATTCGCGACGTTCGACTGACGTGTAGAGGCCGTGATGCCGCACACCGCACTGCTCACACGTATCCGTGCCGAGTATCTGGAAATGCCGGGTCTGCGCTTGACTCGCGACCAGGCGCAACGGCTCTGCGGCGCCGACCGATTGCTGTGTCAACGCGTGCTCGACATGCTCGTTGATATGAAGTTCCTGTGCGTCAAACCCAACGGAGCCTATGCGCGGCTCACCGACGGTGCCGACAGTCCACGGCCGCATCCCGCGAAAGCAGACCTTGGAGCCGGCACGCGTGCCGCGAAGGCTTCATGAGAAGAGCAGCGATGGCGGCCCAACACCTATGCATTGATCGCGATCCGAGTGAGTCATTGAACTAGGCTGAGAGCGATGCACGTGCGCACTCGGGTCTTGACCGTGCACACCGATCCGGCAAACGACGGCCAGTCTCGAGATGGTACCCTTCCGGCCTGAGGACGAAACTCGCGGCATCCTGACCGCGATCGTCGACGCATCCGACGACGCCATCATCAGTGAAGATCTGGATGGTGTGATCCGTTCCTGGAATCGCGCGGCCGAGCGCCTCTACGGGTACACGGCTCAAGAGGTCACCGGACGCCCCATGTCTCTGATCCTCCCACATGACCGCCGAGAGGAGCTCGCAACCATTTTGGACCGCATCAAAGCCGGCGAGCGTGTGGAGCATTACGAGACGGTTCGACAGGCGAAGGACGGGCACCTCGTCGATGTGTCCCTGACCGTGGCGCCGGTTCACGATGCGACCTGGTCAATCGTCGGCGCGACGGCCATCGCACGAGACCTCACGGCGCGCAAGCGCGCGGACGTGGCGCTTCGCACGAGCGAAGTGCGGTGGCGGTCGATTATCGACTCGGCCGTCGACGGCATCGTCGTGATCGATGCCAAAGGGCGGATCGAGGCGTTCAATCGCGGGGCTGAGCGCTTGTTCGGCTACCGAGCGTTGGAGGTAATGGGCCGCAACGTCAAGATGCTGATGCCGTCGCCCTATCACGAGGAACACGACGGGTACCTCGCGCGGTATGTCGATACTGGCGTGGCGAAGATCATCGGGCTTGGCCGCGAAGTGACGGGCCGTCGCCGTGACGGCACGACGTTTCCGCTCCATCTGTCCGTGGGCGAAGTGTCCACCGGTGGTGAGCCCAAGTTCACGGGTATGCTCCACGATCTCACCGAGCGCGTGTTGCTCGAAGAGCGGCTCCGCACGAGCGAGGCTCGCTGGCGTTCGGTGATCGAATCGGCTGTGGACGGCATCGTCGTCATCGACGCTCACGGGCGCATTGAAGCGTTCAATCCGGCAGCCGAACGACTGTTCGGATATGGCGAGCACGAAGTCATCGGCCGGAACGTCACTACGCTGATGCCCTCACCGTACCACGAGGAGCACGATGCCTACCTCGCCCGGTATCTCGAGACTGGCGTGCAGAAGATCATTGGCATTGGCCGAGAGGTCACGGGCCTTCGTGGAGACGGCACCACGTTTCCATTGCACCTGTCGGTCGGTGAAATGACGGTCGGCGGCGAACGCAAGTTCACCGGGATCATTCACGACCTCAGCGCGCGCGTGCGCATTGAAGCGCAGCTGCGTGAACACACGGCCCTGGCGAAGCTCGGCGAGATGGCCGCAGTCGTCGCCCACGAAGTGAAGAACCCGCTGGCAGGCGTGCGCGGCGCCATTCAAGTCATCGGCACGCGTCTGCCGAAGGAGAGCAAGGACGCCGCGATCGTCAAAGAGATCGTGACGCGCATCGACGCGCTCAACGGCCTGATGCAGGACCTCCTTTTGTTTGCCCGGCCCCCGCAGCCGAAGCCGGCGCCCGTGGACGTGGCGGCACTTGTAGCAATGACCGGGGACCTACTCCTTGCCAATCCGGCGCGTAAGGACATCGAGGTGACTGTTGACGGGTCAGCGCCGCCCATCGAGGCGGATGCCGACCTGCTCAAAATCGTGTTTGAGAATCTGCTGGTCAATGGCGCACAAGCGATGCAGGGGCGTGGCACGATTCGCGTGTCGCTCTCGTCGATGGACGACACCTGTCAAATCGCGTTCAGCGACAGCGGTCCGGGGATTCCCTTCGAGGTGAGGGAAAAGATCTTCACGCCATTCTTCACCACCAAAGTTCGGGGATCGGGCCTGGGGCTGCCGACGGCCAAGCGCCTGATTGAAGCGCATCGTGGGCAGATCAGTGTCGCGTGCCCGCCTGGTGGAGGTACGACCGTCACGATTCGACTCCCCGCACACAGCGCCGCCACCGCGTAAGCGCCCGGCCGGCTTGGATCACTTCTTGACTAAGTTCAAGGTCGTGGGGAGGCGATCCGGGTTCTTGTCCAATGATCGCGGCCCTCAACGATATTCGACGCGGAGATCTACTTGTGTGGTTTTCCCCAGATGATGAAAAAATCCCCTGCGCTCCGGGTGCTCGTGGTGGACGATGAGCTACTCATTCGGTGGTCGATCGCCGAAACGCTGACACACGCTGGGCACACCGTGGTCGAAGCGGAAGACGGAGCAACGGCGGTGCGGGCCGTGACGAGTCCTGCACCGCCGGTCGACGCGGTGGTCCTGGATTATCGCCTGCCTGATTCGAGCGATCTGACGCTGCTCGCACGTATCCGCCGGCTCTCGCCTCACAGCCCTGTGATTCTGATGACGGCTTTTGGAAACCCGGAGGTCACCAAGGGCGCACTCGACCTCGGCGCGCACAAGGTCATCACCAAGCCATTCGAGATGCAGGACCTGGAGGAGTTGCTCGTCCAGGCATGCGCCTCACGCCCAGGGTTCCGATCAGACGCGCCGATTCAGACGGATTGAGTGTTCCGAAGGTTCTACGCCCGCAATCGACAGACACTCGGCTCAATAGGAACAAGGAGCCGGTCGTACTCCTTCTTGGCCACCACGACGCATGTCGCAGTGCCCTTGTAGACGGGCGGGCTGCGCGCAACGGCGAAGAGCGATGCGGTGTGAAACCAAACTCTTTCTCGCATCTCCGCGAGGAGTTCCGCAGGAATCTCCGACAAGGGGAATGTCGCTCATGAGTCCGCTCAGATGCCCCGGTGATTCGGGCCACAAGGCAGGGAATCAGACTTCTTTGAGGCGGCCCGAAGCGTACTTGTGCAGCAGGCTCGAGATCAGCGTCTGGTACGGCAGGCCCTCGGCAAGCGCTCGCTTCTGGATCGCCTCCAAGTCCTTGCTCGACAGCCTGATGTTCAACCGCCGGTCCTTGCGAAAGGTAGCCTTCGCATAACGGGAGTACCGGGCGCGCTCGCGCTTGCCACCCTTGGCAGACTTCCACTCGCCACGTTCGACGGAGTCGAGCAACTCATTTTCGTCAGCGTCCATCTTCATCGTCGGACTCCTCACCGATGTACTGCTTCGTGGCCTTCCGACTCGGGATGATCGTTTTCAGGAAGACCGTGTGCTCGTCTTCGACGAACGGCACCAGGTACACGTAGTCCTCGCGCCGAACTACGAAGATGCGCTGGCCGGCGTATCGGCTGGGGTTCGGGTGTTCCAGGATGTCGAGCAGATCGCCGCGCTCGATGTGGAAGACGACGTCCTCGAACCCAATGCCGCGCTCCGCCCTGAGCTTCGCGTTCTTCGCGTCGTCCCAGTCGAAGTACTTCACCGCCATTCAGCGTAGCACAATGTGTGCTTGATAGGCACACATTGGCGTCGGGTCCCAGTGTGCCCGCCGGTGTGCCCAAACTCGGTCCGAGGACCATCAATCGGCAGCCAACGCCAACCAAGCTGCCAATGAAAAACGGGCCTGAAATCATCGATTTCAGGCCCGTTCAAACCGTTGTAAGGAGCAAAACGCTGCGCAAACAGCCTCGTTTCTTCATGTGCAGATCGCCACGCGTGGGCACATTCGAGAAAACGGAACGCTGATCGGAGATGTCTCGTTGGCATCGGTTGTGCGCTCGGGGGTTCTCCCCTTCGAGGTCGAGCGCCGTCGCGCGTTCAGCAAGCGGACGTCACCGCATCCCATTCGACGAACGCCCGCGTTCCGGAGCAAGCGGTGGTGAACCGACCGCAACCGGTGTCGGCCGACCCGGAAGAGATCCTGCACTACGCCATGCAGGGACGCGAAGCGCTGCAGGTGGGCAGC
The DNA here is from genome assembly GCA_963772955.1 of uncultured Acidobacteriota bacterium. Taxonomy (GTDB): domain Bacteria; phylum Acidobacteriota; class Vicinamibacteria; order Vicinamibacterales; family UBA2999; genus Gp6-AA40. The sequence continues at coordinate 15,109 of CAVYZF010000021.1, forward strand.
TGACTTGAAACCGCGCATCTGGCGCGCTGTCGGGTCGGCTGATGCGAGACCTCGGCACGGTTGTTCGCGTACCGATCGGTGCAGTGGCCCACCGACGGCATCACCGCACGCGCGCTGCCGAGTAGCGGCGCAGCTTGTCAGTGATCAGCCGTCGTGGGACACCACCCTGACGATTGAGGAGCTTCCGAAAGAATCGGGCGGCTGCGCGCCGATTCCGTCGCGATTGCACGAGGATGTCGATGACATCGCCGTCCTCGTCCACGGCGCCCACAGATACTGTGGCCGACGTTGAATCGTTACGAACAACTGGTGCAGATGCCGCTGTTCCAGATCACGGGTGCGAGTGGGATTACGACTGAACAAGCGCTTCCAGCGTGACGACAACACCAGGTTCGGGGTGAACATCGTCGTTACGCCATGACCGCCTGACCTTTCGGCCCGGACGTATACTGGGCTCAACCCATATGCGGGCGACGGCATCTGCGTCGGCGCTCTTCTCACCACGCCGCCTCCTCATCGCGGCGGGAGTGGCGGTGTTGGTCGTCTTCGTGGCGGCGGCCATGTCCGTGGCACGGCCGACAAGCCCGACATTGGGCTGGATGTTGGGAAGACGCTGAAGCCGAAGTGAGACGCGGCCCCGAAAGGGCCCGCGACCGATCAAAACTCACCGATTTCTCATCCATGATCGCGACAGCATTCTTGCGCCGGCGCTCGATCAGGCGGTTGCCGCGATGGGTCAGACAGTGCTGAAGACGTCCGTGCAGTGTCCGCAGGCGAACGCGTTCTGCGAGCGATTGATCGGCACGATCCGTCGCGAGTGTCTGGATTGGCTGCTCTACTGGCGTCGTGACATCTTCTGACTCGGCGATCCATCAGCAGTTGATGCGGGACCGGCGGCCAGTCTCTCTGGCTCGCGAGGCAGAAAGCGAATCGGTTCGAGACGCTCGCAACGACGCGCGACCGTGATCGGCCGGTCCAGGGTGACATGTAGAACGCTCATTCTCCGCAACGCGCGGCGCGTAGAATGCTGCAGGCGCTGTTCGGATCAGTGAACAGGTCGCTCTGACCTCGTCATGACAGAGACCCACTTCCGCCAAGCGTTTCTGCTCTTGCTAGTCACGGCGATCTCCGCCGTGTTCGTGGCGATGATCCGCGTGTTCCTGCTCACGATCCTGCTGGCGGCCATCTTTGCGGGCCTGAGCTACCCCGTGTATCAATGGACGCTCGGCTGGCTCCGTGGCCGCAAGGCGGTTGCGGCGATCGCGACGCTCGTACTGTTGCTGGCGCTGGTGATGGCCCCGCTGCTCGCGGTGCTCGGCGCCGGCGCGAACGAAGCGCTGCGGGTCACCGAGACGATCCGGCCACGCCTGCAGCAACTCGTCGATCAGCCGGGAGCGTTCGACAGCCTACTACGGGCGCTCCCTGGCTACCATCGCATCGAGCCGTACCGGGCCCAGATCCTCACCAAGGCCGGCGAACTCGTAGGGAGCACCAGTGCGTTTCTCTTCGCCGCGCTCTCCGCCACGACGCGCGCGACGGCGGTCTTCATCTTTCACTGTTTTGTCTTGCTCTACACGATGTTCTTCTTCCTGACCGGCGGCCCGGGCCTGCTCCGGACCGTTCTCGCGTACCTGCCGCTCACGGAGGCCGACAAGCAGCGTATGGTGGAGAAGTTCGTGTCAGTCACCCGCGCAACCCTCAAGGGCACGATCCTGATCGGCGCGATTCAGGGCATCCTTGGAGGTCTGGCGTTCCGGGCAGTAGGTCTCGATGGGCCGATCTTCTGGGGAACGGTGATGACCGTGTTGTCGATCATCCCTGGCGTGGGTGGTGCGCTGGTCTGGGTACCGGCGGCGGTCATGCTCATCGCCACGGGCGAGGTCTGGCGAGGCATCGCCCTCGCCCTGTTCTGCGCGCTCGTGGTCGGCAGTGTGGACAATGTGCTGAGACCGCGGCTCGTCGGGCAGGACACGAAGATGCACGAACTGCTCATCTTCTTCTCGACCCTCGGCGGCCTCATGTTCTTCGGCGCGATGGGCTTCATCCTGGGCCCCATTCTGGCGGCCCTCTTCGTCACCGCCTGGGAAATGTTCGGCACGGCGTTCCGCACGTCGCTCGCCGAACCGGGATCCCCGGCTGCCAGCCCTGACTACCGCCCGCCAGCCTGACGCCCGATGGTGGCGCTCCCTGTCTGAATAGCGTGAACATTCCATTCACATATCAGACCGACGACGAACACCATCCCGATGTCGTCGACGGAGAACCGCAGGGCATGCGCACAGCGAAAGTCGCTCTCGCCGGCGGTGTTGGCCCACGCCAGCGCGACGAGCACACCGATGGGCAGTAGCAGGAATCGCCGATGGATGATCCAGGGTCAACAACGCGGTCCTCGCGTCGGACGACGAAAATGCGCTGGCCGGCGCAACCCTGGCGTGTGCCCACAAGGCACACATTGGCATCGGCTCCAGTGTGCCTACCCGTGTGCCCAAACGCGGTCCGACGACCATCATTCGGGAGCCAACGCCAACCAAGGAACCAACAAAAAACGGGCCTGAAATCATCGATTTCAGGCCCGCTCTGTGATTCCTGGCAGCCTCAGCAAACCGCCGCCTTCAGCCTCTCGGCCACCTCACCGCGCTGGAAACCTAAGTATAAACGACATCATGAGTTACGCGAACGCGATTGTCCCCATGATTGTCCCTGAAATTGTCCCTGCCGGGTCCCGTAACATTGCTCGAACCACTGACGACTGCACCATCGGACCTGATCACCAGAACGCTGCGGTCTTTTTTGTCGGCAAGCAATCCCACAATCCGCTACCCAACAGCGACTTCCAGGCATGAGCTTCTGTCCACTTTCGTGACGAAGCGAGCTTGTGCGATCAGACGCGAGGGGAGAGCACCCGGCGGACACACCGCGCGACAGGCATCGGTCCGAAAAACCGTTGCCGATTCAAGTCGCCGGGAATCGCTCAGAGAGCTACCGCGGCAGCGGCAGCGGTAGCGGTCCGCTAGACGACTGGTGCGTTTCCCAAGCGTCAAGTGAAGTAGAGAAGGGAGCGGAGCTGCCTGCGCACGGTCGGTTTCTGCACGGCGACATAGCCGGCGAGCTCGTACTCGTTGAACACTCGCCAAACCGCCGCGAGGAATCTCGGCAGCTCGCGCGCGAATGCGGCGTCCTGCCGGGCGGCCTCTGCAAACACTCGCAGCTTCTCGCCGACGAGATAGTCGAGGGCGTCCTTCACCCCGAAGCGCCGCTTGATCGCCCGCGTGGCGCGGCACTGCTCGATCCAGATCTTCTCGAAGCGCATGGCGGGAGTGAATATACCGGCGTGGCAACCGAGGCGCAAGAGTCGCGTTGGGCGGTGTCAAAGCGTTGGGCAGTGGCCAGAGTCGCGGCGGCTTCGTATTCTGCACCATGCTTCCGACAGAACAGTGGCTGTTCGATCCCGACGATCTCCGTCAATTGCCGGCGGATCGGTCGCTCGCCATCCGGTCCGCACCCGGGCGGCCCCTCGGCAAGGAGGAACGCGCGTTCAATCGCGCGCTTGCCAGGCTTCAGGCGCTCAGCCGCGCACTGGATGAGGAGAACCGCCGGCTCGATCGGTTGCTGGTCTTCCATGCCGCGGAGATCCGTCCGCGCATCGACCGAGGCGTTGCGCTGCGCATCGGGCTCGTACGGGCGCTGGCACCATTCCTCGACGATCGCCGGCTGACGAAGGGACAACACCGCGTGTTGCGGCGGATCCTGATCGAGCAGCTCGATGACGTGTTGACGCACCTCGCCGACAAGCCGGACCCGGATCTGCAGGCTCTTTTCGAGCGGCTACACGACGTCAGCTATGCGCAGGCGGTGCAGGACGATATAGAGGAGGCACAGGCCGGAATGGCCGCCATCTTCGACGAGCTCGGTCTCGATGTTGAAGTGCCAGAGCTGCACGCGGACATGACCGAAGAGGACGCCGCGGCGGCGGCCGCCCAGTTGGCACATGAACTTCGCCGCGCCGAGGAGAGCCACGACGCCGCGAAGCGGAAACCGCGACACGAGACAACGGCCCGAGCTGCAGAGGAGCGGGCCCGCCGGCACGAAATGTTGCGGAAGGACAGCCTGAGTGCCGTCTACCGGCGCCTCGCCAAGGAGCTGCATCCCGATCTCGAGCGCGATCCGGCCGAGCGTGAAAGAAAGAGCCGCGTCATGCAGGACGTCACCGCGGCGTACACCCGCGGCGATTTACATGGACTGCTCCAGCTCGAAGTCGAATGGCTCGTTCCGAGCGGTGCCGCGGCTCGTCTGAGCGGCGACAAGCTGCGAGCCTACACCGCCATATTGAAGGAGCAAGCGACTGAGCTCGAAGCCGAACTGCAGTTGTTGCGGCTCCAGCCGCGTTATGCGGCCCTCATCCTCGAGGGCCCGTTCGGTGCTCCGATGGTCATCGACGGTCGGCGCGAAGTGGAACGACTCGACGGCATGATCGCGCAGATCGACGCCGCGCTTCAGCGCCTGTCGTCCGACCAGGCGCTCACGGAGATTCGCGGCGCTATCCAAGAGTACCGGGACTCTGAGAAGCGCCAGGCGCTCGCCAGACGGCGACGCTAATTAAAGGCTCGAAGGCACGACTGACTGACTTTTAGCTCGCGTCGGGTTCCGTCCACGCGGCGGACTGGTCGCGACGGCCATGCAGAACTCTGCCTACCAAGAGCGCGCCTTCATGGCGGTAGTAGATCACATAGCTGTCGACCGCGAACGACCGAACGCCTTCGCCGAACTCCGGCCGCAGGCGACCCATCCGAGGCTGTTCGGCCAGTAGTTCGACGCGCTCGACTATCGCGTCAATGAGTCGATCCGCGGTGACGGGGCTGGCATCCTCGGCGACGTAGGACCAGATATCCTCGAGGTCCCGCTCGGCGAGCCGGAGAGCCGATAGGGCATCTACGAGTTCTTGGCGCGCGCCGCCCGACCGCGCGACTTGATCTGCTCGGCGAGCTTCCGACCTGTGGTCTTGTCGTAGGCACGACCCTCGCCTCGAGCCGACTGGTCAAAGCCTGCCTGCACGTCGGTTCGAAGTTGTTCTCGCGCTTGGTCGCGATCCTTGAGCAGTCGCAGTGCCTCGCGGACAACCTCGCTGGCTGTCTGGTACAGCCCGCTTTCAACTTTTTCGTTCACGAGTCGTTCGAGCTCTGGCGTGAGCGAGACGTTCATGTGAATCTGCCCTCGTATCGAGGCTAGACGGCATAGCGTAAATTGTCAATATTTGACATAAACGGACACGCGTACGATCGCGACGCTGTCCCTGGAATTGTCCCTGTGAGCCGCCAAAACCGCGCTTCCAGAGCCAACTTTGGCCAAGTCAGTCGATCGAGGAAGTGGTTGAGACGGTGGAATTTGCTAGGAAAATCGAAGATGTCCGAGTCTGGCCAACCGACTGGTGATGGAAAACGTAGCGGTCTTTTCCGTGACTTGACGTCTGCGTACCCACGTCGTGCATCGTGACTTGGCACGATGGTGTATCAGCCGGACCGGCCAGTGCCGACGTTAGCTGAGGCGACGATGTAGTCCTATGGACCTCGCGGTCCACGCTTCCGACTACTGCCTTGGCCCTTCAAGCCAGCGCATCGATCAAGCTTCCAGCCAATTCTCGACCTCTCCCGACGTCGTCGCCGAAGCCTGCGGTTCAGAGAACCGGTGCGTGTTTCCGACGACTCAGACAGCGACATCCGGCGCCCGCTGATCCTTCGAGAGCCTCGGGTGCGTCAAGAAGTGGACATCGGCTCATCCACCGAAATCGCTGTTCGTGCAGAGCCTACGAGCCAAATGACTCCGCACGGCCAGCCAGTGAGACAGCATCCCGGCTCCCCAAGCAAGGAGTACCCAGACGACCCAGTACGGCGCACCGGTCACCCAAGCACGCCGTTGGCGGATTGCTGGGTCTATTCGCCCTTCAATTCGCCGGGCAGAGACGGCTTTCTCGCGCCACGCCTGACGTGCACCACGCGCACAACTTCGGCGTCGTCGTCGATCGTGAAGAAGATGCGGTATGCGTTCGGCTTCCGGCCGTAGATCAGTACTCGTACAGGACCGATCGGCGTCGAAGCTCTCAGGCGCTATGGGACACCGCTTCGGATGCTGGTCGAGTGACAGGACCGCTCGCTCGAGACCGTTGAACCACCGGGCACCCTGATCCGGCGCCCGCTCGACGACCCACAGGTACAGTTCTTCGAGATCGGCTTCCGCGCGCCGCGCGATCTCAACGCGGTATGCCACGCTTGCGGCGCAGCCGATCGAACACCTGCCGCGCCGGCTTGGCGCGGCCGGCCTTCACGTCCGCCAAACCCTCCTGAATCCCTTCGATGGCCTCGACGCGGTCGAGCAACGCCTGGTAGGCCGCCGCATCCTGAACTACCAGCTCGGCCTTGCCGTTGATAGTCAGGACCAACGGGTGCCCGGTCTTTCTGAGGCGGCCGAGCAGGTCGACGGTATTCCGCTTGAACTCACTGAGCGACCGAATGTCGTTGGCTAGATCGAGCATCGTTTCCTCACCAAATTCGCATTGAATTTAATGGTCACACGATGATGCAGGCGCAATCAACCGCCGTAGAGACTGTCCCCAGAATTGTCCCTGCCATTGTCCTCGCCTGCTCGCCGGGAATCTGGCCGGATGAGACCTTAAGCGACGCGCTCGGACCAACGGCGAAGGCAGCGGTTTTGTTCATCAGCTGTCATTCACGCAAGGGCCTCTGGCACAGCGACTGCGCAGGTTGAGTTGTCGTCCAGGTACACCGGTCCATCAACCGCTAGACGCGTTCGCTGACCCACTGCGCAAGCACGCGATGCACCAGACGGCGAGGACTGCGTGCACAGCAACCGCCGGCCACATCGGAACGCCGGCGAGCCTCACGCCCGCGGCCGCGGTTGCGAGAACCGCGCCAGCAGCGCAGTTATACAGCAGCATCGCCGCGACCAACCCGCGCTGAGCGCGGCTCGGTCCATCATCGCGCGCCAGCCAGCAGGCGCCGCCCAACGACATCAGCGCCGCGCCGGCGATGCGGCCCACGATCAACGCGGCCGGCGCATCGAGCGATACCCCGAGCAAGAACGCGACGACAAGCGACGGTGATCCCAGCAGCATCAAGCCGATCGGCGTCTCGACTAACGCAGTCACAATCAGCAGCGTTCTTGCCACCATCAGCTGTACCAATGGTCCTCTCGCCGATAAGCACGCCAATCACGGCGATCATCGAGCCGGAGCGATTCTCTCGAGCGTCTCGAGAGCCGACTGCGCCTTGGCCTTGCGCAGGGCTTTCCAGTTGCCGTCGGCGCGCTGGTGCTTGAGGTCGGTGAGGTAAGCGTACTCCGGCGTGAGCAGCCGGTGCTCTTCAGTCTTGGCTCGTGTCCACGACCGGGCGAAATCAGCGAGTGTCGGCGCTTCGCCGCGAGTCCAGAACTCCATCGCCAGCACGCGGGCGACTGCGCCGTCCTTGAACCGGCCCGAGGTCAGGTCGCGGAGCAGGCGTATGACACCCTCGTGTTCCTTCGCGTACCAGCGGTAGTAGAGACAATCGCGAGGTCCGAGCCGCGATGGCGGATCCTCCACACGGACGATCTTCGCGGGGATGAGCGTGGAGCGACCGACGTCACCTCTCGTGAGGTAACGGCGAATGCGGGCCAACACGATCGGCTTGCGATCGGTATCCTTCGTGGCCTTGACTTTCCCGTCGGGGTACTCGGCCATGACCCTGTACGGGATCCCGCGCTCCGAGCAGAAGCCGCGAATCTCTTCGAGGTTCATGTAATTCAATTCCTCGAGAAGCCGCGCTTGCCCGGCCTTGTCGAGCTGCGACAACACGTTCATCCGATTCCGCTCTGCGGACTTCACTTCTCCGGCGTCGTCCGCGGCTGGCCCTTTTCCGAGAGCATGACGGCGAGGAGCTTCGCCGGTTTCGTCGTGCTCGCATTACCCGAAACGCCGTGAAGCTGGTTCGGCGTTTCGAGAAACATCTCGCCGACCTTGTAGGTCTTCTCGGGCTCGTCGCCGATCTTCGATCGAATCTCGCCTTCGAGGACGTAAGCAATCGTGATCCCGGGATGCCGGTGCGGCGGTGAACTCTGACCCGGCCCGTACGACACTTCTACTGCGGACGCCGTCCAACCCTTCATGGTCAGATCCGGCACATCGTGCTCGAACACGACCCTCGGGCCAGTCGCGGCCGCCTGCGCCGCGATGAGTTCATTGGCCAACAGCAGACCAGCGGCACTTCCGATCAACACTCTACGAGTCATCATGCTGGCACCTCGTGGAAAGAGTCAGTCTAGATCGACAGTTCGCAAGGAGACCTCATGCAGCAACGAGTCGACTATCAAGCTCAGGCCGCCGGCGTTTACAAGGCGATGCGCGGTCTCGAGAGCTATCTCCATACCTGCGGCCTCGAGGAGAACCTGATTCATCTCATCAAACTGAGGGCGTCACAACTCAATGGCTGCGCGTACTGCATCGACATGCATTGGAAAGATCTCCGCGCGGCCGGTGAGAACGAGCAGCGTCTCTACGGCCTGGATGCCTGGCGTGAAAGCCCGTACTACACCGAGCGCGAGCGCGCCGCGCTCACGTGGACAGAGGCCGTAACGCTGATCACAGACGGCCACGCGTCGGATGCAGACTACGAAGCCGTGCGGCCGCACTTCGATGGGAAAGAGCTCGCGGACCTCACGTTTGCGATCGCGACCATCAACGCGTGGAACCGACTCGCGATCGCGGCGCGCACCGTGCCTGGCACGTATCGGCCACGCGCGACGAGCACCGCGTCAACCTGACGAAATCAGCGAGGCCGGCTCGACATCGCGTCCTCCCAGGTGCTCCAGTCGGAGCCCATCCCATAGGGGACCTGATGGAGCACGGACTCGACGGGACCGATCAGTCCTTTCTCTATCTTGAAGAACTCGGCAATCTGCCACGTCCACGGAATACTCGGGCCTGACGACACTCTGCGACCGTCTGCCAGCGTGCCATTGCGAGCGTCGCCCGATCCGTTGTCGAAGAACGCAAACGCGAATGCGATACCGCGCTCGCGATCGATCGCCACGAAGCGGCGATCGCGAATGCGCGTGACGTAAAAGAACACGCCGGACTGAAACTGCTGCAGGCAGCTCGTTCGCGAACGATTTGGTGGCGTCGGGAGCGCGCCCGGGATGGACGATGGATCGCCGGCGGTCACCGCTCCGTTCTCGAGTCGAGCGCACGACTCGTGCAGTGGATACACGCCCGTGCCGTCGTTCAATTCGATCCCCGAGAAATACATGTTGGCGATGCGCACGAGATCGGCGCGCGAGTGCTGCTCGGCCTCCGGCACGGCGGTGTACCACGCGCGCCGCGGTGCCGCAATCCGGTCGAGACTTTCTGCCGCGTCCTTGTTGCGGATGACGAGCGTCTCGATCTCGGCAATCTTCTGCTGAACGACTCCGAGCCTGAGCACGAGAATCGTCGGCGTCTCTGCCTCGCGAATCGTGCCCATCAGGACAGCCTGACCGGCGTCCAGGTCGGCCATGTCGAGGCGATAGCCGCCCTTGCCAGTCACCGTGTGCCAGAGCCCATCGCCGAGCGCGAGCCGCTGTCCGTTCTCCGTGAACTTGACGGTCGCTGCCACTGGCAGCCGTGACGGCTCACGTGCGACTAGCGCCTCGATGTAGCGATCGAGAAAGCCGGTCAGGCACATTCGATCGCAGGGCGCTTGGCCCTGCGCCGCGGCCGGGACGATCGAACACACAAATGACATCACCGCGACACATGCAGTGATTGGGAGTCTCATGCGAGCACACCTCATCATCGGAGGCACGGATTGTAGAGCAGAACTGTGAAGGGTCTGACCCCGCACACTTAACCAGAATTAATCCGGCAGTCATGTCGCGCCTCCCGGAACACTCGTCCAACTGAGTAGAAGCGCTCGCCGAATGGACATCGTCCGCAGGAGGCTCTATGGGTGCTGTCACGAAGAAAGTTGTCATTTTCACCGTCGGTCTCACGACGCTGGGAGCTGTCGCAGCCAGTGCGGCACCGCGCCACGGGTTTGTGGTGGCTCCTCGAATCGTCGTGCACAGACCGTTTGTCTACGATCCGTTCTGGGGACCGTGGGGGCCGTACGCGTATACGTATCCCTATGCCTACAACGCGTATCCACAATCCGACATCCGCACTGAAGTGACGCCGAAGGACGCCGCGGTCTATGTGGATGGCTACTACGCCGGCCGCGTCAGCGATTTCGATGGTGCGTTACAGCGCCTGCACGTCGCGCCCGGCGGTCACAGCATTACGTTCTACCTTGATGGATTCCGAACCGTGACGCAGGACGTCTACGTGCGACCGGATTCAACGGTCAAGATGAACGAGAACATGGAGCGGCTGGCACCTGGCGAGACCAGTGCTCCAGTCCAGACGCCGACCGAAGGTTAATCGTCTACTTCTCGACAGGCAGTAGATGTGTGACGGACGCGAGGGTTCGAACGGTTCTTCGTCGGCGGCGTTCGCCGCTCGAGCCCTCGCGCTCGCCGTCGTCGTCACGATCGCCTTCTACGCGGTTGCGGGACTGACCGAAGCCACTCTGATCCGTGTACTTCAGCCCACTGAACTGGAACTGGATTGGATCAGCGACGCTGTTCTCTCGAGCGCGCTCGGCATCGCCGTCTACCTCTGGCTGCATCTGCGCGCGACGCGACGCGCGCTGACGGAGCACGAGCGCACCGAGCTCGTCATCCAGTCTCAACTATCGATGGCTGAGGCCATGCAGCGACGGCTGCTGCCGCCGGTTCCCGGACCCGTCGATGGCTTCGAATGGGCTGCCCTGCTGACGCCCGCTGGCAGGATCGGCGGCGACTTCTTCGACTTCATCGACCCCGTTCCTGGCGTTCGCCTTACGCTGGTTGCCGACATCTCCGGCAAAGGGATCTCGGCGGCCATGGCGCTCACGCTGCTTCGGTTCACGTTTCGCCACGTCGCGCACGACACGCAGAGCCCTGCCGATCTCACCTCTCGTATGTCGTCAGCCCTCTACGGAGAGTGGCACGGCGAGCCCTACGTGACCTGCCTGATCGCACGAATCGATCTCGTCGGGCGAACGTTGACCTATGCGAATGCCGGGCATCCGCCTGGCATCCTCGTTCGCAATCGAGGAAACCACGAGTTGACCGAAGGTGGACCGCCGCTCGGCCTGCTGGCAGACGCCACCTATACCGAGGAACAGCTGGACCTGATCGCAGGAGACGTGTGCGCGCTGGTCACGGACGGAGTCACAGAAGCCTTCGACGATCCGTCGCGTCCATGGCGAACCGTGATCGCGGACGCCGTGCGAAACGGACGATCGGCGCAAGCCATCTGCAACGCGGTGATGTCTGATGCGCGCGAGGGCCACGGGCCTCGCGGTGTCGATAACTGGACTGACGATCGGACCGTCGTGGTCGTTGCGCTCGACGGGGGCGATCGTCTCGCCAGTCAGCGCCGAACCTCTTGAGTGGTGGGTAGCTGCGACGTGCTCCATCCACCGCCCAGAGCCTGAATCAACGACACGCTCGCCAGCGACTGCTTTGTGCGGAGATCGACTCGGTCACGCTGGTTCTCGAGGAGGCTCGTCTGCGCGGTAATGACTTGAAGATAGTTGACGAGGCCGCCACGATACTGCGTAGTCGAGATATCGAGCGACTGCTGCGCCGCAACGACGGCTCGATCGACGATCTCTGTCTCCTGGGCCAGGATGCGCAGCGCCGACAGCGCGTCCTCGACCTGCTGGAATCCCGTGAGCACCGTCTCTTTGTAGTTCGCCACGGTCGTGTCGTACGCTGCCTCGGTCACCTTGACCTGCGCGCGACGCTTGCCGCCGTCGAAGATCGTTTCGGCGAGCTGCGCGCCGACCGACCACAACCCCGTCGGCGCGGCGAAGAGGTCAGCAATCGCGACGGCCTGAGAACCCGCACTGCCGCCGAAACTCAGGTCGGGATAGAACGCAGCCTTGGCGACGCCAATCTGCTGGTTGGCGGCAGCGACCCGCCGCTCGGCTGCAGCGATGTCGGGCCGTCGCTCCAGCAGTGACGAAGGTAACCCGACTGGCACCACCGGCTGTGACGGTTGTGCCGCTGCGGCGGATATCGACACCTCTGACGGCGCGTGGCCCGCCAGCACAGCGATAGCGTGCTCGAACTGAGCGCGCGCAATGCCGATGTCTGCCAACTGCGCGCGCGCGCTTTCCAATTGCGTCTGAGCGAGCGCCACGTCGGCCATCGATACGACCCCGCCCTGGAAACGATCCTGCGTCAGCTTCAAATACTCCTCGTACGAACCGACCGCCTGTTCGAGCAGGGTGCGATCGGCATCGAGGCCCCGCACCTGGAAGTAGTCGCTTACGAGCTCGGACTGATACAGGAGGCGCGCGCTTTCGAGATCAGCAGCGGACGCTTGCGCGATGGCGGCATTCGCCGCGACGCTGTGACGAATGCGGCCCCACACGTCGGCGTCATACGACACGTCCACCGGAACCTGATAGAGGTCACCCTGATGCAGTGCCGCGCCGCCGCCAGCATGCGTGGCTGATGCGGTTGCCGTGACCGTCGGCAACTGATCGGCCGCAGTGACGCGCACCGCCGCCCGCGCCGCGCGATACTGCGCTTCCGCCGCCAGCACATTCTGATTCGAGATGCTCACCTCATCCTCGAGCGTGTCGAGCGCCGGCTCGTTGAACGTCCGCCACCACTGTCCACGCACCGCCGCATCGTTGGGCTGTGCCGTCGCCCATCCTGAAGGCGGGGCCTCTCGATACGCCGGCGGATTGGGCATCTCAGGACGCATGTACTTCGGTCCGATGGCACACGCCGTCGTCGACAGCAGCATGGCTGCCGAGGCGCACACGACCATCCCATTGCGACTCACTCTTTTACTCATAGCGAAGTGCCTCAATCGGATTCAGGAAGGCCGCCGTGCGAGCCGGGTAGTAGCCGAAGAACACGCCAACCAGCGCTGAGAAGAGGAACGACACCGCGACTGCCAGCACGCCGATGTCGGTTGACCACTGGGCGAAATACGAGATCGAGAACGACGTCGCCACGCCCACGAGGATGCCGATGATGCCGCCCAACAGCGAGAGCGTCACGGCCTCCACCAGGAACTGCGCGAGGATGTCGCGCCGCTTCGCGCCGACGGCGAGCCGCAGACCGATCTCGCGCGTCCGTTCCGTCACCGACACCAGCATGATGTTCATGATCCCGATGCCGCCGACGATGAGCGAGACCGAGGCGATCGCTCCGAGGAGGATCGCCATCACCTGCGCAGACGATTCCTGAGCCGCGAACACTTCGGCCAGATTGCGTACCGAGAAGTCGTCATCGAGACCCGGCAGGATCCGATGCCGCTCGCGCAGCAGCGCATCCATCTCCTGGATCGCCTGGTCGATGGCCTGTGGGTTGACCGCCTGCACCATCACGGACCCGACAGCCTTTGCGTTGGCCTTGTTCACGCCGAGGACTTTCTGCGTGGCCGTTGAAATCGGGATCAGGATCACGTCGTCCTGATCCTGACCGGTGGGCGATTGGCCTTTCGGAGTCAGCACACCGGCAACCGTGAACGGCACGTTTTTGATGATGATCACCTGACCGGTCGGATCGTTGTCGCCGAAAAGATTCTCTGCGACGGTCTCTCCGAGCACGGCTTGCTTGGCGAAGGCGTCGACATCCTGCGTCGTGAAGAACTGGCCCGACGTCATCGTGTAGTCGCGCAACGTCATGTAGTCAGGTGTCACGCCCTGAACGACGGTCGCCCAGTTGTTGCTCCCGTAGACGACCTGCGCGCCGCCGCGAACCGTGGGCGCCGTCAAAGCGACAGATGGGCATTCGTCAGCGATCGCTCTCGCATCGTCGGTGGTCAGCGTCGCGACGCCTCCCGACCCCAGTCGCACGCCGTTGCTGCTGATGCTGCCGGGCAAGACGATGATCAGGTTGCTGCCGATGCTCTGGATCTGCGCCTGGATACGTTCGGTCGCGCCGGCGCCAACGCCCACCATGGCAATGACCGCCCCGACGCCGATGATGATGCCGAGCATCGTGAGTGCGGACCGCGTGCGATTCACCTGAAGCGCGCGCAGCGCGATGCGTGAACTGGTCAGCAGCTTTTTCATGACGAACTCCGCGTGTCGGCGGCCTCCTCGGGCACGGCACGAAGATCTTCAGCGGCGTCGCGCGGATGCTCGACGCGCTCGTCCTTCTGCAAACGCCCGTCCTTGAAGTGCAGTGTCCGATGCGCGTAGGCGGCGATCTCCGGATCGTGGGTGACGACAATCAGGGTGATGCCTTTGTCGCGGTTCAACTGCTGAAAGATCGCCATGATCTCGAGGCCCATCCGCGAGTCGAGCGCTCCGGTCGGCTCGTCGGCGAGGATGATTCCGGGATCGTTGACGAGCGCCCGGGCAATAGCCACGCGCTGCTGCTGCCCACCGGAGAGCTGACTGGGTTGGTGGTCCGAACGACCGGCGAGTCCCACCGCGAGCAGCGCCTTCTGCGCCCGCTCGCGTCCGACTGCCGCGGGTGTCTCCGTATACAAGAGAGGCAACTCAACGTTCTCGACCGCGCTGGTGCGTGCGAGAAGGTTGAACTGCTGAAACACGAACCCGATCTGGCGGCTCCGGATTTCAGCAAGCTCGTCGCTCTCGAGTAGACCGACGCTGATCCCGTCGAGCGTGTAGGTCCCCGAGGTGGGGATGTCGAGGCACCCGAGGATGTTCATGAGCGTGGACTTCCCCGAGCCGGACGGGCCCATGATTGCGACGAAGTCTCCGCGCTCGATCTCGAAGGAGATGCTCTTGAGGACGTGCACGGGAACTTCGCCAAGCCGGAAGTCCTTGACCAGGTGCTGAACGCTGATGATGGCTGGCATGTTCCACCTCAGAACCCCGGGCCCCTGCCGACTCCAGCGCCTTGAGTTCGAGTTGCAGCGGCTGCGGACTTCGCCAACGCCGCGAGAATCACGCGGTCGCCCTCATTCAACGCCCCGCCTGTCACTTCGGTGAATGTGCCGTCGGTGTCGCCAGTGGTCACGGCGAC
The DNA here is from genome assembly GCA_963772955.1 of uncultured Acidobacteriota bacterium. Lineage (GTDB taxonomy): Bacteria > Acidobacteriota > Vicinamibacteria > Vicinamibacterales > UBA2999 > Gp6-AA40. The sequence continues at coordinate 30,175 of CAVYZF010000021.1, forward strand.
TCTTCTCGGCCTGTCCTTGCCGTCGAGCACCCACACCGCCTTGTCGGGAGACGCCGGCGCGCGAGAGTTTCCTGTCGGCCGCGCGCTCTGCGACGCATCCGATGCGGGGTGATAACGGAGCGCCGCGTTCGGAACTCTCAACACATTCGGACGCTGGCTCACCAGCACCTTCACGTTCGCCGTCATGCCTGGGAACAGTGTCAGGTCGGCGTTCGAGACACCAATCACCGCGTCGTAGGTGATCACGTTCTGCACGTTGATCGGTGCCTCACGGATCGATGTGACGGTGCCAGTGAACGTCCGGCCCTGATATGCGTCGACCGTGAACGTCGCGGGCTGGTTCACGCGAACGCGGCCCACATCGGCCTCCGACACGTTGGTATCCACCTGCATCTTGGTGAGGTCTTGCGCGATGAGGAACAACGTCGGCGCAGACAGGCTCGCCGCGACCGTCTGGCCAACGTCAACGTTTCGCGACACCACGACACCATCGACTGGTGCCGTGATGCTCGTGTGATCGAGGTCGATCTGCGCCGACTGCCGCGCGGCCGTGTACTCCTGCACTTGCGCCTGGTTCGCCGCGACCAGCGAGTTCGCGACGTTGAGCTGCGCCCTGGCCACCTTCACGTTGTCTTCCGCGGCCTGTTTTTGCGCAACGAGCGCGTCACGATCGGCCACAGCCGACGCGTAAGTCGTCTGCGCCGTCTCGAGGTCCTCCTTGGCCGTGGCATTCTCCGCGAGCATCACGACGCGACGATCGACCTTGACGCGCGCGTCCTCGACCAGCGCCTCCGCCTTGGTGACGTTCGCCACCGCGGCGGCCAGCGACGAGGTCGCGGCCTGAATGTTGGCGCGCGCCTGCTCGACGACTGCCTGGCTGTTGGCTACGGACGCGCGCGCCGCATCGAGCGTGGCTTGCGCCTGGTTCACTTTGGTCTGAAACGGCGCGGGGTCGATACGCGCGATCAGTTGTCCCTTGCTGACCTTCGTGTTGAAATCGGCGAAGAGCGCCTGGATGTTGCCCGATACCTGAGATCCGACCTGAACGGTGACGACCGCATTGGGATTGCCGGTCGCCGACACTGTCATATCGATGTCACCGCGGCCGACCGTCGCCGTTCGGGTACTCGACGTCAGCGCGACCTTCAAGCCATTCCCACGCGACCAGCGTGAAAAGAACACACGCTGCCCCTCCCACCATTGCCGTCTTCCGGCTGTGAATCCCCATGTCCACTCCAGATCGTTGTCATCTATGAAGGTAGACGGGGTGCGAGATAAGCGCGTCGTGAACCGGTGATTAATTTGCGTTCAGACGACCGTGCGCGACGGACGGTAGAATACGCGGCACCGGAGGACGGGATGGGAACCGAGTCGAACGGCAAGCGGCGTCTGACGAGACGGCGTGTTCTGAAAGCAGGAGCGACCGCACTCGGCGGTGGCACAGCGCTTCTCACTGGCATGCCAGGCATCGGCGCGCAGAACGCGCAGGCTCCAGCCGTCGCCACGAACACGCAGACCGGACGTACGTTCCGAGGGCTCGTGCGTCACGACAGCACGATCGACGTTCAGCAGATGAGACTGCTGCCGATCGATCCGAGGCAAGTCGTCATCCGCTCAACGGCGGTGGCACCGTGCTACACGATCGTGCGCAGTGCCCTCGCCACCAACGCCATCCGTCGCGCCGAGGTCCCCAATCACTGCGGCTTCGGCGTCGTCGAGGCTGTCGGCGCGATGGTCAAACGCGTGCAGGTCGGCGATCGCGTCCTCGTCGCCGGTACGTCGCAGTGCGGGCAGTGTTACCAGTGCCTGCATGGCCGGCCCGACTACTGTCAGTTCACGTTTTTCTCGAACGCGCCGGGGGTCGAGGCGTTTCCGCCATTCGCGCAGATGCTCGACGGCACGCCGGTGTACGCTCAAGCCGGCATCGGCGGCATGAGCGAGATCATGACGGCCTTCGAGGAGTACTGCGTCCCGCTCTTCACGGATCTGCCGGCCGCACAGCTCACGCTCCTCGGTGATCAGCTCGCCTCGGGCTTCGCTGCAGGCCATGCCGACGTGCACTTTCAACCGGGCTCCGACGTCGTCGTCTTCGGCGCCGGGCCGGTCGGCCTCGGTGCCGTCCAGGCGGCTCGCGTCACCGGGGCCGCGCAGGTCATCGTCGTCGACCCAATCAAGTACCGCCGCGATTTCGCGATGACGATGGGCGCAACGATGACACTCGATCCTAACGCCGAAGGGGACGGCATCGTCGAGCGCATCAGAGAGATCTGTCGGGGCCCAAACGATCGCCGGTTCGCCGGCGGAACGAGCTGGGGACGCGCTGCGAATGCCGTGATCTCTCGCGGCGCTGACTTCGTGGTGGAGGCGGCTGGTTATCAGGCGCATCCCCCGAAGGTCGAGACCCAGCCCGACCCCACGAATGTAAAGACCGTGCTACAGGCGTGGGACTGCACGCGCGCCGGTGGCCACACGATGCTGATGGGATTCACCCTGCAGCCCGTCCCGTTTCCCGGCGCCTCGCTGGCGCTTTTCGGGCGCACGATTCACCCGGGGCAGCAGGGTGGCCTTCACGTCATGCGCGACATCCCGCGCTACGTGAAGTTGATCGAGAAGGGCAAGATCGACGCGACCTCGGTGATCACGAAGAAGTACACGCTCGACGAAGGCCGGCAGGCCATTGTGGATACCGGTGAGCGCACGATCATCACGGGCGTCATCGAGTTCGCTTAGGGTTTGATCGGAGTCAACCTCCAAAATACCGGCAGTCCTCCGACATGACGGAGGCGCTCCATCACTCGCCGATAGATGACCGCTATGTGTACCGGTCGAACTCTCGCTGAGACAAGCACTTCCAACCTCGTGACGGTGATCGTCTCATCCGGCACGACCTCTGCTCCTTACCGTCCGCCAAGTCTGCGTTCGTCCATCGAACACCGTTTTTCGAGTGTGAGGCACCGATATGAAGTCCGAAAAGCGCGGGGACGAGACCGTCCTGTCACCTGACACAAAGCCCGTCATCCCCGAGTTGCCCGCAGGGTTCGATCGCCGCGCGTTCATGATGCGCAGCGCACTCTTCGGCGCGACAGCCGTGATCACCGGGTGCGCGGCGCCCACCGAACAACAGGTCGCGGCAACCCCTCCGCCGCCGCCGGCTCCTGTGGCGCCCCCGCTTGCCGAGGATCTGAATGTCGTCAAGAAGTCCAAGGGCCCGGTGATGACGACGCTCGACGAGTTTTACAAGGTGGGACCCGGGCCTTCGAGCTCGCACACGATCGGGCCGATGCGCATCACCTACGATTTCTATCAGCGCTGCATCAAGCTGCCGGCTGACCAGCTCGCCAAGGTCACGGGCATGAAGGTGCATCTCTTTGGAAGCCTCAGCGCGACCGGCCAGGGCCACGGCACCGAACGCGCGGCACTCGCGGGCATCATCGGCAAAGAACCTGCGACGGTGGAGCCGGAGTTCCTCGACGGCCTCGCAGCCAAGCCCGATCAGACCTTCCCCGTGAAGATCGGCGACAAGACCCTGACCATGTCGCTCAAGGACGTCGTCTACGACGAGACCAAGGGGAATTTTCCGCACCCGAACACGATGACCTGCAAGTTGATGGGCGGCGACGCTGTCCTCTACGAGCAGGAGTACTACTCAGTGGGCGGCGGCTTCATCGAGTGGAAAGGCTACGAGCCACCCAAGAAGGGTCAGCCCAAGTATCCGTACTCGACGATGAAAGAGCTGCAGTCGCATGCAGCGCAGAACAAGCTGTCGATCGCGCAGGTCGTGATGGCCAACGAGGTGGCGGTCTCGGGGAAGAGCGAGGCCGACATCAATGCCTTCGTGGACAAGATTCACACCGCGATGGTCAACATCGTGAATGCGGGACTCAAGGCGCCGGAGAGCACTCTGCCGGGCCCGATCAAGCTGAAGACCAAGGCTGGCGACGTCTACAAGCGCGCGATGGACGATAAGTACGAGAGGCAGCGTGGCGTCGGAGTCGTGGCCGCGTACGCGCTCGCGGGCTCTGAAGAGAACGCACGCGGACATCTGGTCGTGACGGCGCCAACCGGCGGGTCTGCCGGCGTGATCCCGGCGCTGGTCTACGCGCTTGGCCAGGGTGGCCGCAATCTGCCGAAGGAGAAGATCCGCGACGGCTTCCTTGCGGCAGCAGCCGTGGGCTATCTCTGCAAGCACAACGCGACACTCTCGGGCGCCGAAGGTGGGTGCCAGGCGGAGATCGGCGTCGCCTCAGCTATGGGCGCTGCGCTCATCGCGCAGGCGCACGACTTCGATCACCAGGTGGTCGCGAACGCTGCGGAGTCGTCACTGCAGCATCACCTCGGCATGACCTGCGATCCCGTCGCCGGATTCGTGCAGGTGCCATGCATCGAGCGGTGTGCGTTCGGTGCGGTAAAGGCGTGGACCGGCTTCATGATCGCGAGCAACGAGATCCCGACCAACCGCCGTGTGGACTTCGACACCACCGTGTCGGCAATGGCGCTCACCGCCAAGGAGATGAACTCTAAGTACAAAGAGACGTCGGAGGGCGGTCTCGCGGTGTCGGTCGTGCTCTGCTGACACGGAGACTCAACACGTTCAGGCACGACCCATGAAGGCCGGCTCGAGGACAGTCGTGATCGCCTGGCTCATCACGGCGATCTACTACTTCTATCAGTACACGCTGCGGTCGGCGCCTGCCGTGATGATGCCGCAGTTGTCGGCAGCGTTCAGCCTCGACGCACTCGGTGTCGCGTCGATGGTCGGGCTCTTCTACTACGGGTACTCGCCGTTCAGCCTCGTCGCCGGCGTGGCGATGGATCAACTGGGGCCACGCAAGGTCATCCCGATCGGCGCGGCGCTCGTGGGCATCGGCGCACTCCTGTTCGGGACGGGCAGCGGTGAGGTGGCCAGCGTCGGCCGGTTCATCCAGGGGGCAGGCGGCGTCTTCGCGCTCGTTGGCGCCGCTTACATCGCCACGTCGAACTTCCCTGCCTCGAGCGCGGCGACGCTCATCGGCGCGACTCAGATGTTTGGCATGGCGGGTGGTTCCGCAGGTCAGGTGCTCGTTGGACCGGCGATGAGCGCCGGCCTTCAGTGGAACACGTTCTGGATTGCGATGGGTGTCCTCGGCCTCGTGATCAGCATGCTCCTCGTCTTTCTTCTCCCCAAGCCAGCTGCAAAGGAACGTCGCGACGACTGGCTCAAGACAGCCGCCACCTCGATGCGCGTCGTGTTTCTGAATCCGCAGTCAATCCTGTGCGGGATGATCGCGGGCCTGCTGTTCATCCCGACCACGATCTTCGACATGGTCTGGGGCGTGCGCTACCTGCAGGAGGCGCGCGGTCTCGACTACGGATCCGCCGTCATGCGTTCGTCGATGGTCCCGCTCGGCTGGATCATCGGCTGTCCGCTTCTTGGGTTCATCTCGGATCGCATCGGACGCCGCAAGCCAGTGATCGCGAGCGGCGCCGTCGTGCTGTTCGCGTGTCTCGTGTGGATCCTCTACGGCCGGGTAGACCTCTTCCCGCCGTATGTGCTCGGACTCGTGGCCGGTATCGCGTCTGGCGCGGCGATGCTGCCCTACACCGTGATCAAGGAAGCGAACCCCCCGACGATGAGCGGCACCGCGACGGGCGTCGTCAATTTCCTCAACTTCACGTTCAGCGCACTCCTCGGTCCGGTGTTCGCCTGGCTGCTCGTCACGGTCAGTGGCGGCGCCACCACGATGACGCTCGATCACTACCAGATGGCGTTCCAGCCGCTGCTCTACGGCGTGGCGCTGGCACTCGTTCTCACTGTCCTTCTCAAGGAGACCGGACCAGCGGCGCGGACCGCGCCAGCGGGAGTCCCGGTTGCACAACGCGAGGCAACATGACGCGAGAAACCGGTACCGGAAAGTACGAGCAGGCGCTCACCAAGTGCCGTCACCTGGACCCAATCCCCACGGCCGTTGCACACCCGTGCGACGAAACGTCGCTGGCCGGCGCATTCGAGGCGATGGCAAACCGGCTGATTATCCCGATCCTCGTGGGTCCTGAGAAGAAGATCCGCGACGTCGCTCAGCGGCATGGGATCGATCTCGGCAAGACGCGCATCGTCGATGCGGCGCATAGCCACGAGTCGGCCGCCAAGGCGGTCGAACTGGTGCGACTGGGAGAAGCCGAACTGCTGATGAAGGGCAGCCTGCACAGCGACGAGTTGCTCGGCGCCGTGGTGGCGCGCGAGACCGGATTGCGGACAGCCCGCCGCATCAGTCACGTCTTCATCATGGATGTGCCGACCTACCACAAGGTCCTGCTCGTCACTGATGCGGCGATCAACATTGCCCCGACGCTGGAAGACAAGGTCGACATCTGCCAGAACGCGATCGACCTGGCGATCGCGCTCGGCAACCACCTGCCAAAGGTCGCGGTGCTCGCAGCCGTGGAAACAGTCAACTCGAAAATGCCGGCGACAATCGACGCCGCAGCTCTGTGCAAAATGGCGGAGCGTGGGCAGATTACCGGCGCGCTCGTCGACGGGCCGCTGGCCTTCGACAACGCGATCAGCAAGGACGCCGCGCGCATCAAAGGCATCCGATCGGAGGTTGCGGGGGATCCCGACATTCTCCTGGTTCCCGACCTCGAGGCCGGAAACATCCTCGCCAAGCAGCTCACGTTCCTGGCGAACGCAGATAGCGCCGGGATTGTGCTCGGTGCGCGCGTGCCGATCATCCTCACGAGCCGCGCCGACAGTGTGCGGTCGCGCAGCGCCAGTTGCGCCGTCGCGATGCTTGCAGCCCACGCGCGACGACAGGCCCTTCAAGACGCGGTGTGACGACCATGAACGACTACACCGTCGTCGTCAACGCCGGGTCGTCGAGCCTGAAGTTCTCGGTCTTCCACAAGACCGACACAGACTCGTGGGAAGCAGACACGCGCGGTCAGGTCGAGGGTCTCGGCACGAAGCCGCAGTTCTCGGCAAAGAACGGCGCCGGTGAGCGCGTCGCCGACACGGCGCTGGATCCCAGACTCAGTGACGCCAAGGCCGCGCTCGGCTTCGTCGCCGACTGGCTCCGCGAGCGCTTTCCGGGTGCACACGTCGTCGGCGTTGGTCATCGCGTCGTGCATGGCGGCGCGGAGTACTCCGGGCCGACGATCGTGACGCAGGAGGCGCTCGAGAAGCTTCGCGCGCTGATCCCGCTCGCGCCGCTTCATCAGCCTTACAACCTCGCGGCGATCGAAGCGGTCTGGGAGCGTCTGCCCGGAGTGCCTCAGGTCGTGTGCTTCGATACCAGCTTTCATCGTGGCCAGCCCGAGGTAGCCCAGCTCGTTCCGCTGCCACGTGAGATCCGGGATGCGGGCGTCCAGCGCTACGGATTCCACGGGCTTTCGTACGAGTACATCGCGTCGGTGTTGCCATCGGTCGCGCCCGAGATTGCCGCCGGGCGGGTCGTCGTCGCTCACCTTGGCAGCGGCGCAAGCCTGTGTGCGTTGAAAAACGGAAAGAGCGTCGACAGCACACTCGGCTTCACGGCGCTGGACGGTCTCTGCATGGGAACGCGGCCAGGCGCACTCGACCCGGGCGTCGTCCTCTATCTCTTCCAGGCTCTCGGCCTGTCGGTGAAAGACGTCGAGACCATTCTCTACAAGAAGTCCGGGCTGATCGGCATCTCGGGCATCAGCAACGACATGCGCAGTCTGCTCGCGAGCAGCGAGCCGGCCGCGCGCCTGGCACTCGACTACTTCGTCTATCGCGCGGCAAAGGAAATCGCGGCGATGGCGGCGGCGCTCGGCGGAATCGACGGCCTCGTCTTCACCGCAGGCATCGGCGAGAACTCGCCTGAGATCCGCAAACGAATCTGCGCGGCGTCGGCGTGGCTCGGCATCGAGCTCGACGAAGACGCGAACGCGCGAAAAGCGCCGCGCATCACCAGCCAGGCCAGCAAAGTGCCGGCATGGGTGATCCCGACCAACGAGGAATTGATGATCGCCCGGCACACAGGCGCCCTGCTGGGCCTTGGGGGTCAGACCCCGTCTCGAATTTGCACATGTGAAGGGGGTCTGACCCCGCACAAAGGAGTCACATATGGCCGCGACGGTCTCGCACCCGAAGCCAGCCGACGGGGGCGTTTCACCCTGGAACGGATTCCGGACGGGTCTCTGGCAGAAGGAGATCAACGTTCGCGATTTCATCCAGCAGAACTACGAGCCGTACGACGGCGACGGCTCGTTTCTCAAAGGCGCCACGGCACGCACCGAACATATCTGGGACATCCTCAAGAAACTTTTCCTGGAAGAGCGCAAGAAGGGCGTCCTCGACGTCTCCCAGATACCGAGCTCGATCACCGCGCACGCACCTGGCTACATCGACAAAGACAACGAGGTCATCGTCGGCCTGCAGACCGACGCGCCGCTCAAGCGCGGAATCATGCCCAACGGCGGCCTGCGCCTGGTCATCAACGCGCTGAAAGCCTACGGCTACGAGCCGGACCCGCACGTCGTGGAAGCGTTCAGCAAGTACCGGAAGACGCACAACGACGCCGTGTTCGACGCCTACACGGCAGATGTCCGGCGTTGCCGCAGTTCACACGTGCTGACCGGATTACCGGATGCATACGGCCGCGGACGGATCATCGGCGACTATCGACGGGTCGCGCTCTATGGCGTCACGCGGCTGATCGAGCGCAAGCAGGAAGAGAAGAGCGCCCTCGATTCCCTCCATTCCACCGATGACGTGATTCGCGACCGGGAGGAGCTGGCCGAGCAGATCCGCGCGCTCAAAGAACTACAGCAGATGGCGAAGAGCTACGGGTTCGACATCTCGCACCCCGCAGCCAGTGCGCGAGAGGCCGTCCAGTGGCTTTACTTCGGCTACCTCGCCGGCGTGAAAGAGCAGAACGGCGCCGCGATGTCGCTCGGCCGCACCTCGACGTTCCTCGACATCTACTTCGAACGTGACCTCGCCGCCGGCGTGCTGACCGAAGAACTCGCCCAGGAGATCATCGACGACTTCGTCATCAAGCTGCGCATCGTCCGCTTCCTGCGACCACCGGAGTACGACGAGCTCTTCGCCGGCGATCCCACGTGGGTGACTGAGTCGATCGCCGGGATGGGCGACGATGGCCGTTCCCTGGTGACGAAGACGAGCTTCCGGTTCCTGCAGACCCTGTACAACCTCGGTCCGGCGCCCGAGCCGAACCTGACGATCTGGTATTCGCCACGCCTCCCCGACGGCTTCCGCCGCTTCGCCACACAGGTGGCGATCGACACGAGCTCACTCCAGTTCGAGAGCGACGAGATCATGCGTCGCGCCTGGGGCGACGACGGCGCGATTGCGTGTTGTGTGTCGCCGATGGTCGTCGGCAAGCAGATGCAGTTCTTCGGCGCGCGCGCCAACATGGCGAAATGTCTGCTCTACGCGATTAATGGCGGACGCGACGAGATGAGCGGGGAGCAGGTCGGACCCAAGTTCGACCCAATCAAGACCGACGTGCTCGACTTCGACGAGGTGATCGAAAAATTCGAGAAGATGATGGACTGGCTGGCGGGCGTCTACGTCAACGCCATGAACATCATCCACTACATGCACGACAAGTACGCGTACGAGCGCATCGAGATGGCGTTGCACGACTACGCGCCGCTGCGAACGATGGCGTTCGGCATGGCCGGCATGTCGGTCGTGGCCGACAGCCTCTCGGCGATCAAGTTCGCGAAGGTCCGCGTCACTCGCGACGCTACCGGGCTGGTGACTGACTATCAGACTGAAGGCACCTTCCCGATGTTCGGCAACAACGACAACCGCGTCGATCACCTCGCGTCATGGATCGTCTCGACGTTCATGAGCAAGCTGCGCAAGTACCCGACCTACAGAAACGCGGTCCACACGCAGTCGATCCTGACGATCACGTCGAACGTCGTCTACGGCAAGGCCACCGGCAACACACCTGACGGCCGGCGGCAGGGCGAGCCGTTCGCACCCGGAGCGAACCCGATGCACGGCCGCGACAGCCACGGCATCCACGCATCGGCGGCCTCGGTAGCCAAGATCCCCTATCGCGACGCCGCGGATGGCATCTCGCTGACGGCCTCGCTCGTACCGCAGGGTCTTGGACGTGTGCCGGAAGATCGCATCACGAATCTCACCAGCATGCTCGACGCGTTCTTCAGCAGCACCGGCTATCACATGAACGTGAACGTGCTGAACCGCGAAACGCTGATGGATGCGATGGAGCACCCGGAGAAATATCCCAGCCTGACGATCCGCGTTTCCGGCTACGCGGTCAACTTCGTACGGCTCACGCGCGAGCAGCAGATGGACGTCATCAACCGCACGTTCCACGGAGGAGGACGTCATGCCTGAGAATCAGACGCTGCCGCAGGTACCGCTCGAAGCGAAAAGTCCGTTCGAACTGCGCGTCAATCTCGGGACGAACGTCCCGGAGTCGGACGTCCGTACGGCGCTCGCCACCGGCGACATGGGCTTCCTGCATTCGTTCACAACCGGTGCGACCGTAGACGGTCCCGGGGTGCGCGTTGTCGCGTGGACGGCCGGCTGCATGTGGCGCTGCCGCTACTGCCACAACCCCGACACGTGGACGATGAGCAATGGCATTCCGGTCACGGTGACGAAGGCCGTCGAGGAACTGCGCAAGTATCGCCACGGCTTGAAAATCATGTCCGGTGGCCTGACCGTGAGCGGCGGCGAACCGCTGATGCAGCATCGCTTCGTCGAGAAGCTCTTTGCGGCCGCGCAGGGGATGGGCGTCCACACTGCGCTCGATACCAACGGCTTCTACGGTGACAAGTTGAGCGACGCGGCACTCGAGACCATCAGCCTCGTCCTGCTCGATATCAAGACGTGGGATCCGGAACGCCACCGGAGCCTGACCGGCATGGACAACGCCCCGACGCTGGCGTTCGCGAGGCGGCTCGCCGAGCGACGACGCCCGATCTGGCTGCGTTACGTGCTGGTGCCGGGATTGACCGACGATGTGGACGACATCTCGAAGATCGCCGCGTTCGCCGGAGAGCTTGGCAACGTCGAGCGCGTGGACGTCCTGCCGTTCCACCAGATGGGTCAATTCAAGTGGAAGAAGCTCGGCCTCGAGTACACGCTCGAGAACACCGCGCCGCCGTCGAACGAGGTCGTCGAGCAGACGTGTGCGCTCTTCAGAAGCGCCGGGCTGAAGGCTGTCTGAAGCGTCGCCTCAGCGGCGTGCGTCGGTCAGACGATGCCGCCGGAGGAGTGAGTAGAACTGACCACGTGGCAGGCCGAGCAGCCGCGCCGCCTGCGACTTGTTGTTCTTCGCATTGGCGAGCGCCTGACGAATCAGATCGCGCTCCACAGCTTCGAGGCTGACGCCACCGACGGGAAACGCATCTGCGAACTGCAGTGTCGAAGCCTGGGGCGCCGGTTTCGGCAACGGGGCGATCGAGATTGGAAGATGCTCGCTCGTCACCAGACCGCCTTCGCACAGGATCACCGCGCGCTCGATGGCGTTCCTCAACTCGCGAACGTTGCCCGGCCACGCGTGACGAACGAGCTGATCGCGCGCGTCCTCAGAGATTCCTGCTGACGGCCGGCCCACGCTTGTCCCAACCTCCTTCAGAAACGCGGCGGCAAGCAGCAGGATGTCGTCCGGCCGCTCACGCAGTGGCGGCAGCGCAATCTCGAACACGCTGAGACGATAGTAGAGATCTTCGCGAAGTAGTCCGCGTTCCATCGCCGCGCGCGGATCGCGGTTGGTGGCCGCGAGCACACGTACATCTGCCTTGATCGTCCTGGTGCCGCCGAGCCGCTGAAACTCGCGCTCCTGCAGAACGCGCAGCAACTTTGCCTGCATCGCCGGCACCATCTCTCCGACCTCGTCGAGAAAGAGCACGCCACCGGCGGCCTGTTCGATCTTTCCGGCGCGCGCGACGTTCGCGCCGGTGAACGCCCCGCGCTCGTAGCCAAAGAGCTCCGACTCGAGCAACTGCTCCGGCAGCGCCGCGCAATTCAAGGCGACGAACGGTCCACGCGCGCGCTGCGAGCCGCGATGGATGTAGCGGGCGACGACTTCCTTCCCCGTGCCCGACTCGCCGGTGATCAACACTGTGGTGTCGGTGCCCGAGACCTTCGCGGCATCGACGAGCACGCGCCTCCATTGCGCCGACTCACCCAGCGCACGGTGTCCGCCGCGATTCTCGAGCTCCTGTACGAGCGAGCTGACCCGCTCCTCGAGGATGCTCGCACGCTCCTGCGCACGAGCCGCGCGACCCGCCTCCTCGGCCAGACGCTCGTGTGCCAGCGCCAGGGCAATGTGATCCGCAATCCGCGTTGCCAGCTCCACATCGTCAGCACCATAGGCCGCCGGTTGGTCCATGCCGAACGAGATCGCTCCGATCGGCTCGCCCTTGATGCGCACCGGAGCGCGAAGCACGGAACGGAGCTTCATCCCCGCGAAGATGCGCGTCCAGGCCGGGCCGGGACGAAGCTCGACGTACTTCGGCTCCGCCACTTCGGGCGGTGTGACGAGCGCGCGCATGACGCCCTCTTCGACAATTGCGGCGTCGTAGACGATGAACGATCGCCAGTCGGGCCGAATCGCTTCGCTGTCGGTCGTGAATCGATAGACCGGGAGGTCGCCGACGTCGTAGTTCGACGCCACGTGGATCTTCACGCCCATCCGATCCGGCGTGAGCAACGCGAGCGCGACGGTCACGTGAGGCACGACGTCCTGGATGACGTCGGACATCTGCGGGAAGACCGCGCGGATGTCGAGCGCGTTCGCGATCGTCTGCAGGAGCGTCTCGAGTTTCTCCGACTTGCGCCGCCTTTCCTGTTCGCGTGCGAACAGGCGCTCGTACTCCGTTGGCTCGGACATCGCCCGAGTCTAATCCGCGACCGACTGTTTGTCCGCTATCGAGCAGTTGTCCAGATCGAGTCAGTCTCACCGCAATCATCGCGCACGCCTGAATCGGCACAAGTCACACGCTGACAGCGACTTCAGCCGTCGGAGACGACCCGGCTTCCCCGCAACGAGGTGGGAACGACGCCCGCAATACCGCTCCCCGTGACCCATCGAAACGTCGAAGCGTTGCTCGGCCGGCTGGCAACGGACCCCACCATGCGGAAGCGATTCGTTGACGACCCGGGCGGCGTGCTTCGCGAGCTCACCGAACAGGGCTACGAGCTGACGCCCGTCGAGATCGAGGCGCTGGCTTCGACCAACGGCGACGCCATCCGTTCGTTTGCCGACTCGCTCGATCGCCGAATCCGCCGCGCCGCCGTCACCCCAGAATCAATCGCACCCGTCGAGTAAGGAGACTCACATGCCTCGCATTCGCACGTTGTTCCTGCTGCACACGATCGTCCCTGCCATCTTTGGCGTCTTCGGCGCGACCGAAGCGCATCACGTCATCGAATCACTCCTGAAGGGCGCGTACGACCCGGGCGTGATCACCTGCGTGCCCTACGCCGCTGTGGGCGCGCTTCTGGTCTCCGCCGTCTGGCGTGAGTTCAAACGAGAGGGCGCCAGCGCCAGAACGCTCGCCACCGCGCACCGCTGAAACAGTGACATCAAAGCGCAAGCAGACAGGAGCACTGTCATGAAGGCCATGGAAGCTGCAGTGATGCACGCGAAGGTCGAGATCAAGGGCACGTGCAGCGAGCGATTCGCGCCGGTCCGAGAAGCCTTTGCTCACAACCTCGAGTCTGGCCAGGACGTCGGGGCCTCCGTCGCGGTGTTCGTCGATGGTGAACCTGTCGTCGATCTCTGGGGCGGTCACTTCGACGGCACGTATACGCGGCCGTACGAGCGCGACACGATTGCGCAGGGCTACTCGTCGACGAAGACAGTCACCGGGTTGTGCGCGCTCTACCTTGCTGATCGCGGCGAGATCGATCTCGACGCACCTGTCGCGAAGTACTGGCCGGAGTTCGCCGCTGAAGGCAAAGGCGGCATCGTCGTCAAGCAGTTGCTCGGCCACACAGCCGCGTTGTGCGGCTGGGACGTGCCGATGACCTTCGACGACCTCTACGACTGGGAGAAGTCGACGACGCTGCTCGCGCGGCAGGCGCCGTTGTGGAAGCCGGGACGGACCAGCGGCTACCACGGCTACACGCAGGGCCACCTCGTTGGCGAAGTCGTCCGGCGCGTGACGGGTAACACGATCGGACGCTTCCTGCAGGAAGAGATCGCGGGCCCGCTCGGCGTAGCTGAGGATTACTACATCGGCACTCCCGCGGAATGCGACCACCGAGTGTCGCTGCTGATTCAGGGGGCTCCGCAGGATCACCCAAACGGAAATCGATTCCACGATCTCTCGCTCTACAACCCTCATCCCACGCCGCAGGACACGTGGGCGCTCGAATGGCGGCGGGCGGAGCTGCCGGCCATGAACGGCCACGGCAACGCGCGCGGGCTGGCGACGATGCAATCGCTGCTGGCGTCGGGCGAGGCGAATGGCGTGCGGTTGATGTCGGATGCCGGCCGCGCACATGTGCTCGAACAGCAATCGGACGGCGAGGACCTCGTCATTGGCGCACCGTGTCGATGGGCGATGGGCTTTTCGCTCGAGACCTCGTACTTCCCCGGCGTGCCCGAGGGCGCACGCGCAGCCTGGTGGGCCGGGAATGGTGGCTCGATGGCGTTCATCGACCTCGACGCCAGGATGTCACTCGGGTTCTACCCGAACCGCTGGATCAGCGGACAACACGAAACTGATCGGGCTCGGAACTTGATTCAAGCGACCTATCAGTCGCTGAGGGTATCGCGATGACCGCCACTCAACTCGAAAACACCAAGGTCTCGAACGACGTCGCAATCCAGGGCCTCTTCGGGGAGAACCACGTATGACATACGACCCATTCGCTCGCGGCCCACACCCAGTCGGCGTGCGCACCATCGAGCTTCATGATGCAGCGTTGTCGCCACGTCCTGTGCCGACAGAAATCTGGTATCCAGCAACGAATCGCTTCGCCGGCAGGGATCTCGACGAGGCCAACTGGGATCGATACACCGCTGCACCTGGACTCCCAGCGATGACGCAGCAGGCCATCAGAGATGCCGACGCCGCCGTTGGTACGTATCCGCTCTTCATGTACTTCCACGGCGGATACGGTCAGCGGCGTGAGGCGTCGCATCTCTGCACACACCTCGCGAGCCATGGCTACGTCGCGGCGTCCGCGAACTTTCCCGGCGACAACATGGTCGATCTGATCCCGGTTGACGGCGCCGAAGCGACTGTTGCGAAAACGCCTGTGGACGAATCCGCGAAACGCCGCCCATCACAGGCGTCACGCTTCATCGATCTGCTACTGGGAGGGTCGGTCCCAGGGATACACCTCGACGCCAATCGTATCGGTGCCAGTGGAATATCGATGGGCGGCTACACGGCGCTTGCAATCAACTCACGCGATCCGCGGCTTCGGGCGACGTTTCCGATGTGCCCGATGTTTGGCGACCGCAGCTTGTTGCCGCAGGTTCGACGCCTGCAGACACTTCTGAGGGTGGACAACTGGCTCAGTCAGGTGCCGACGCTCTTACTGACAGGCGAGATGGATCCGCTCGTCAACGTCGAAGACATCAGGCTTCTCTACACAAAGATCGCGTCACCGAAGCAGCTCGTCGTATTGCGCAAGGCGGGACATATGCATTTCGCCGACAACGCGGAGTTCGGCCACGAGTGGTTCCGCAAGGGATATCTCAGTGGCTCGTGGCCCGATCCGGAGATTGATGGGATCGCGCTCGGCACCGCGATGCGCCCGTTTGCGGAGCTCTGCACCGAAGCACAGTCGGGCGCCACCGTGCGCGGCTTGTGCCTTGCGCACATGGACGCTCACCTCAAGGACAACGCCGATGCGGTGGTATTTCTGAACGGTGATCTCTCGCGCACACTCGGTGCAAGGCTCGGCGTCGAAATCGATGTCCTCACGGAAACCGACGTACGCTCAGTCGCGGGATAAGGCGTGCCGGCTTGGCTAGCCCTTGCCTCCTGGTGAGCATCGCGCTGCTGGTGGCCGCAGGTGCCGCTGGCGCGCAGGAACTCGAGCCGCGGGCGTATTCGCCAGCGCCCGTGGGAACGACCTTCGTGATTGGAGGCATCGGCCGCTCGCAGGGTGCGATCCTCCTCGACCCGTCGCTCGACGTGAATCATGTGGAGGGCGATCTCTGGGTCGCCACCATCGGTGCGGGCCGCGTCTTCGGGATCGCCGGACAACAGGCTCGCATGCTCGCGGTGTTCCCACTCGCGTGGGGCGCGATTACCGGCGACGTCGGTCAGCAGGCGCAGCGCCAGGATCTCGCTGGACTCGTCGACCCGAGGTTCAAGCTCTCGATCGCGCTCCGCGGTGCGCCTGCGCTCTCGCCCGCTGAATTCGCACGCGCGCCACGCCCGGTCGTCGTGGGCGCGAGCATCACGATCGTTCCGCCGATCGGACAGTACAAATCCACACAACTGGTGAATCTTGGATACAACCGCTGGGCCTTCAAACCTGAGGCCGGTGTGTCGCATCAGGTCGGGCGCTGGACGTTTGACGTGTATGCAGGAGTCTGGCTCTTCACCGTAAACGATGAGTACTTCCCTGGAGATACGCACCGGCGACAAGACCCGGTCGTCGCCTGGCAGACGCACATCAGCTACGCACTTCCTCGTCGAACGTGGGTTGCGTTCAACGGGACCTGGTTCGCCGGCGGCCAAACGAGCGTCGAACGCACCGCGAGCCCGGACGAACAGCGTAACAGTCGCTTCGGGCTCACGTTTTCCGTGCCCGCGTCCGGCCAGCAGTCGATCAAGTTCGTCTACAGCACGGGCGCGACGACGCGACGCGGGAACGACTTCAACACCTTCAATGTGACATGGCAGCTCGTGTGGTTTTGAAGTGGAGAGTGTCTAATTGATAGGTCATGCCCGCCATCGTCGCCGGCCACGTCACCGCGTTCTTTCTGTTCGACGCTGCAGAGGTCATCGATCTCGCGGCGGCTGGCTCGCTGATCGGCGGTGCCAGTCGTGCGCGGCTGACACCAAAGACGACGACCCCGTCGTACGTGCAGTACGAACAACCACCGCTGACGATCGACGGCGGCGCGATCGGTCTGTCTGAGTCGCTTGGCTTCACTGTTCGCTTCAAGCTGTTCGACTACGGGGTGGTGTCGGTGGCGCTCACGCGAGCGCTCCCGGACACGTGGAGCGAGCTCGTGAACAGCGGCATCGCATTGCAGGACGATCCGCGTCTTCTGGCATCCTGCGAGTCACTGTGTCGCGCTCTGATGACCAGGCTGCGACCGGCGATGACGTCACCGCGTGACGACCTGGTCGCCGAGGACTACCTCGTCTTCTCGATCACCGCGCTCGAGAACCGGCCGACAGCGCCAACGCTGATCGAACACCATGGCGATGACATCGCTCGCCTGCTGCGCGGCGAGCGGGAGACGCTGAGCCGGGAAGAGCGCGACGAAGTGCTCCGGCACCACATCTCGTATTTCGAGCACGACCTGCTGGTGCCAACGTGGAATGCGGCATTCGTCTACGACAACGAGAGCGGCGCGCAAGCGGCGTCGGAGATCTTCGAGTTCGCCAACTCACAGCTCCTCGAGTTTCGCTACTACGACGCACTGCTCGCCCGTGAGCTCTCTCGCATCTATGCAGACCTGCAAACGCCCGCGTGGTTCAGAGGCTGGGGCGGGCGCCGCTACACTCGCGCCGCACAGCAGGTCCACGCGCTGTT
This sequence comes from uncultured Acidobacteriota bacterium, assembly GCA_963772955.1. GTDB lineage: Bacteria > Acidobacteriota > Vicinamibacteria > Vicinamibacterales > UBA2999 > Gp6-AA40. Next base: position 47,861 of record CAVYZF010000021.1, read on the forward strand.
CATCGATGTCAACGATTTGACCGATCGCGCGGAGAACGCGCTGAGGGTGGCCGGCGACATCTACACGGCGCGCGTGCTCACGCTGACCGGTTCGCGTCTCGGGCTGGATCAGTGGAAGGCCAACGTGCAGGACAAGCTGAAGACGCTCGACGACATCTACCGGTTCGCGGTCGAGCAGACGGGCATGGCGCGCGGTGAGACGCTGGAGCTGATGATCGTCCTCATCCTGGTCTTCGAGCTGATCCTTTTCTTCATGGGCATCATGCGCTAAGGCTGCGGCACGCGTTTCGTGCCGCTGAGCTCGGCCTCGGTCTCGAGCACGTTGCTCTTCGCGAGAGGCTCGGCAAATTCCCACCGGCCGAATTTCTCTTTCAGCTTTGGCACTACTGACTGGGTGAGCGCTTCGCCTCTCCTTTCCTGAGCCCGCGCGTCGGTGATAAGTGCACGGAGCGTCGTCAGATACTCACGGAACGCGACGACGTCGTTCGCATTGCCGACATCGCCATGCCCCGGAACGAAGGTGTAGTTGGGGACGTTCATCGCCGCGATCGCATCGAGCGTCTCGACCCATTGACCGGTCGATGCGTCGATCAGGTTCGGCAGCATGTTGTGCCAGAAGAGGTCACCGAGGAATGCGACCTTCGCATCGGGAACGAACACGATCGAGTCACCACCTGTATGCCCGGGGAAGCTGCGCACGTAGATGGCGCGCGAGCCGAGATAGAGATGGCTCGCGGCCTCGTAGTCGACACTCGGCGCCACGAGCGATTCCGTCTGCGCTTTCAGTTCCGGTGTCAGGAAGTCGCCGATCAGCCTGAGGTTCTCGGAGTGGATCCAGCCTCTGACGTTGCGCTGCGCGAGGATGCCAGCGCCCTGGTTCGCAAAGACACGGTTCCCGGCGACGTGATCGATGTGGTAGTGCGTGTTGATCACGTACTTCACCGGCAGTTTCGTGCGCTCCTGGATCGCCGCCAGGAGCTGTTTCGCGGCGTCCTCGCTGAAAAAGGTGTCGATGACAACAACGCCATCGTCACCGATGACGAAGCCCGCATTCGCTGCCGCTGGACTCGTCGCCTTCGGGTTGTCGATCGCCGCCCAGGCATTCGGGCCAACGTGTTTCAACGTGAACGGTGGTTCGGGCGACCGTTGAGCGCAACTAGCCCAGACAGTGCAGAGGGCAATGATGGAAGACCAGATGATGCGATGCATCGCGCTCGTATTTCGACGCTCCGCACCGCCTGGCGGCCTTGAACGGTCCTACGACGCAGGAGACATCGTCAAGCGGTGCCGGATCGCGGCGACTTCGGCCGGACGCAGAGCCCAGTCGTTTGCGCGGCTCGTCTGCAGTTCATCTGGCGACCAGAGCTCGCGCATCAACCCCACTGCGCTGTGCGTGTTGGTCGCCAGCAGGAGGTGCCCTATCTCGTGAGCGATCGTCCGACCGAGGAGCGTGGGGTGGTCGATGTCGAGACGACGCACAAGGTCGAGGACCCGATCGACGTAGACCGTGGCCAGCACGCCCGTGCCCTTCTGCGCGTCGATCAGAGCATCGCCCAGGCATCGGGTATCAAGGCTTCCGCCCTGCGGTGCGCGCACCAATCGCACCAGGCGCTCCGTCGGCAACGGGGGCGTGTTGCATTCGCCGGGTCCGCACACCTTCCAGACGACGCTGACCGATGCCGCGGCGAACGTGGCCTCCGCCACATTGAGCGCGGCGCCGAGTGCTTCCGACGTGACTTCAGACGATCGGTACACCCGCACCTTCACGGGCCGCGATGGTAGCGGCGGATGGAGAGGATCGAGGACGACGGCGTCCTCGTTCATCGACGTGGTGACGGGCGCGGTCTCCAGAGGTCCGCCCGCGGCAGGAAGAGCGATCAGATGATGGGCGATCGCGCTGACGAATACGACGACCAGACACACGTTGGCGCGCATGGCGAAGGATCGAAACATCGCAACGATCCCCGGGCAATGGGTACGGCCGCGATCGCCGCGGTTGGTATCAACGCCTCAAGGCAGGGTCGAGTTCACGCCTGGATGACGCAGGGCCTCAAAGTCAGTGCCCGGGTGGTCGACGATGCCCGTCGGTACCAGCGCTCGTCACCGGAGAATGAGGGGAGAATGGCGGGCAACGAGTGAGGACAACGAAAGGTTGAAGCCGGAACGGTCGACGACGAGCCGGCGTTTACTTCTCGCCGGAGTCGCATGCATCTTCGGTGGCGAGGCGTTGTGCGTTCTGGGGCCGCTGAAGTACGAGCACGTCGTCCATGCGGTGTGCCACACCGTCCTTTACGCTGGCATCGGATGTTGGTGCCTTGGAGTCGTCCTCTATCTTCGCGGCCAGTCACGCGCCGGCCAGTAGACAGTTTTCTCTCCTGCGACACTCAAATGCTGTACATGGTCATAGAGACATTTCGAGGCGGGGATCCACTTCCGGTGTACCGGCGATTTCGAGATCACGGGCGCCTCATGCCGGAAGGGATCGACTACCGTGGCAGTTGGGTCACTGACGACTTACGCCAGTGCTTCCAGATCATGGAGTGCCAGGATCGACGCCTGCTCGATGAGTGGATAGCGAACTGGGATGACGTCACCGACTTCGAGGTCATTCCAGTCATCACTTCCGCAGAAGCCTCCGCAGCCCTAGAGCGTTTTTCATACCGCCGTAGAAACTCGATAGCCGCAGTGCTGGACGAAGTTCAGACATTCGCGTGGGGTGAAGAGCCCTAACGCGATCGCGACGAGCTCGACGACCTGGTCGAAGTTGCGCGGTCGTGCGGCGCGGAGAAACGCTTTCAGCTTGGCGAATGCCGGTTCGATCGGATTGAAATCGGGACTGTAGGGGGGCAAGAACCGGAGGTGCGCGCCGACGCGTTCGATCGCGGCCTGCACCTCCGGCTGTTTGTGCATCGCCAAGTTGTCGAGGACGACGACGTCGCCGGGGTGGAGCGTCGGGGCGAGCACTTGTTCGACGTAGGCGAGAAACGAGGGATTGTCGATCGGGCCGTCGAAGACCGCGGGCGCGGTCAGGCCATCGACGCGGAGTCCCGCGATGACGGTATGCGTTTGCCAATGGCCGTACGGCGCGTAATCGCGCAGGCGCACGCCCCGGGGACTTCGACCATACCGGCGCAGGAGATCCGTCGTGACGCCCGATTCATCGATGAAGACGTAGGCGCGCGCGTCGTGCAGGGGCTGGGTGTCTTGCCACCGGCGGCGATCGGCGGCGACGTCAGGACGGCGCTGCTCGTCGGCGTGTACGGTTTTTTTTAACCGTGAGGTCGAGACGATCAATCGTCCGCCAGAGCGTGCTGAGCGCGGCGCGCGTCGGTAAGGCCTGCTGCAACTCGGCCAGCGTCGCATCAGGCTGGACCGTGATCAAGAAGACCAGCCGCCTCTCCTCGTCGCTCGACAAGGCCCGGCCCCGAAACTTCGTTTGTCTGCGCGGATTGATCGATCCAGTCTCTCGTCGGCGCTGCAGCAAGCGATACACCCAGGCGACGCTCACGTCGAATCGCGCCGCGACCGCCGCCACTGCCATCCCGCTATCGCACGCGTGAGCCACGCGTTTCCGAAGATCCATTGAGTACGCGGCCATAGCACCTCCGGACGGAAGAGGTACCATGACGCGCTTCTACGTACAAGTACAAAACGCTCTAGCGGCGCGACTCTAAAACTCCGGAGGCAACGCGGTGAAGACGGAGTGGATTGACCGGTGTTCTGGCAAACGATTCAGCATTACAACGAAGGGACATCACGGCGACCGGCGGACCGCACGCGTGGAAACATACGGCGACGTGTGGAGTGATTTTCGCGAAGCTATTTCTTGGCTTCGGGATCCCAGTTCTGCAGCAATGTGATCGGCGCGGCGACGGTGTCCAGTTCCGTGTTGATGAGAAAGCGCCCGTTGGGGGCGACGTCGTACTGTCGGCCCTGTGCCGCGTCCTCGCCGCCGCCGACGATGCGCGTGGGAAAGAGCACTATTGGCGCACCCGGTGCAAACGTGGCCCCGGTGACGGTGATCGGCGCCGCCATCATCGCGCCCGCTGGGTTGAGGTAATAGAGTTCCTTGCCGTCGGGCCGCCACACCGGATAGATGCCGCCCGCGGTGGACACTTGCCACTGCCCTCCAGCCGGTGTCGGGGGCGTGCCCGCCGTCGCGGGCGGGACAAAGGGCCGGACGTAGATCTCGTTCCGCCCCGACTCGTTCGACTCGTAGGCCACCCACCGCCCGTCCGGCGAAAACGCGCCATACCCCTCGCGGAACGGGGTCTTCAGGAACACCGACGGCGTACGATCGCCCACCATCGGCACGATCCAGAGGTCGAGGCTCGTCTGCGGGTCGATGCTGCGATACAGCAGGAAGCGGCCGTCTGCCGACCAGCTCTCGGGGGTCTTGACCTGGTCGGAGGCCACGAGCCGCTCCTCCACGCCCGCACCGCTGGCCAACTTCTGGTAGAGGTCATCTGCACCCGTCCTGTTCGATCGGAACACGATCCGGGTGCCGTCGGGCGACCACACCGGATTCGTGTCGGGCGCCACATCGAATGTGAACCGGCTCGTGCTGGCGCCATCCAGCAACCAGAGGTCCCTGTTGCCCCGCACGCCACGGGTCACGATGACGCGACGGCCGTCGGGGGATACGTTGGGATAGGCAAGCGTAGCGTCCAGATCACCGACAGTGCCCCGCGCCGCGCCAGACCGGTCGAGCCAGGTCAGTTGCCGCTGGCCACCCGTACCCGTCCGGTAGGCCACCAGCCCCGTCGCCGCCACAGAGACTGCGCTCTGATCCAGTGTATCGACCACCCCGTCGGCCACTGTCACCGGCTCGCCGTTGAGCGCGGCCTTCGCGCCATCCAGCCGCTGCGCCACGAGCGTACCCGCCCGCACCCACAGCAGCCACCCTTCTCCGCGAAACAGTCCGGCGCGCCCAGGCCCCTCGGGCAGATAGATCCCGGAGCTGCCGTCGGGCGTCAGCCGCGTCGGGGCGCTGCCGTCGAGCGTGCCGAGGTAAATCCCGGTCGCGTTCAGCGCGCCGAGTGCGGTAAACAGAAACCGGCGGCCGTCCGGCAGAAACTGCGGATAGAGGTGGGCTACCTGCCCCGGGCCGAAGGTTGTCAAAGCGGCCACCACGCCCCCAGTGGCGGACACGCGCATCAGGGTGCCTCTCGTAATTGGAGCAAAGACGAGGACGCCGTCCGCGTTCCACGTCGCGCCGCCACCGGAAGTGACCGGCGCGAGTGTTTGCGGCGCGCCGCCGCCGAGGTCGAGCCGCTTCAGCGCATTCCCGGCCATGAAGCCGACCGACCGGCCGTCGGGCGACCAGAAGGGATAGACCGCGCCCTCGGTGCCCTTCAGTGGCTGGGCCGTCGCTGTCGCCAGCGACCGCAGCCACAAGCGGGACACCCCGTCGCCCCGGGCGACGAAGACGATCTGTCGGCCGTCGGGTGAGAGCGCAAACATCGTCGGGTAGTCGGTGGCGGGTGTGACGATCTCAAGGCGCGTCTCTGGCGGCAATGGCGGTGGTGCCTCGCGCAGATACCGTACCGCGGGAATGGCGAGCGCGATGATCATCACCGTGGCGACGGCGAGTGCGGTCATCCCCACTGGCCGTCCGCGTGACGCCGTCGTGGCCATCGATGTCGTCTGCGGACCCACCGTCTCGAACGCGCCCTCCAGCGCCAGACGCACGTCGCGGATGTCACCGGCGCGCTGCTTCGGTTCCTTCCGCAGGCACACGCGGAGCGCCTGACTGACGCGTGCGGGCACGGACGGCGGAAGCGCGTCGAAGTCCGGCTCCCTCTGCAAGATCTTCGAGAGCGTGATCGCCACGTCTTCGTCGCCGAACGCTCGCGTGCCCGTCAACATCTCGTAGAGCACCGCGCCGAACGCCCAGATGTCCGCGCGCTTGTCGACGGTCTTCCCGCGTGCCTGCTCCGGCGACATGTAGGCCGCCGTGCCGAGGATCATCCCCGCCTGCGTCATCGCGGGTGTGGTAATCGTCGGAGACTGCGACACGCTCGCCGGCATCGCGCCGGCCGGCTCCATCGCTTTCGCGAGACCGAAGTCGAGCACCTTCACCGTGCCGTCACTTCGCACCTTGATGTTCGCGGGCTTGAGATCGCGATGGATGATCCCCTGCTCATGCGCGGCTTCGAGCGCGTCCGCGATCTGCTTCGCGATCGGGAGCGCCTCATCGATTGGAACCGGGCCTTGTGCAATTCGGTCAGCGAGTGTCGGCCCCTCGACCAGTTCCATGACAAGCGCTTGCACTCCGTCTGCCTGCTCCAGGCCATAGACATGGGCGATGTTCGGATGATTGAGGGAGGCGAGGACTTGCGCTTCTCGCCGGAAACGAGCGAGGCGGCCAGGGTCAGACGCGAACAAATCCGGCAGCACCTTCAGGGCATCGTCGCGCTTGAGCGCTGTGTGCTGCGCTCGCCAGACCTTGCCCATGCCGCCCTCGCCGATCAGGGCAGTGATCTCATACGGGCCGAGGCGCGTACCGGGGGTCAATGACACGGCGATCGCTCGAAACCGCGGTGATTATACGGGGTTGCGGTGAATCAACGGGATAGGTGATGAGCAACGGCGCAGGGTTTTAGCAACGGCCTTGCGCGACGCGCACCCGTCCGCTGTTCGCGTGTGCCTCCAACGCGCAACGCACGCGAGGGCAGTTTCAGCGGTCGTTAGCTCCTATCCCTTCGCGCCATTGACAGGCCAGGGGTCCGGGTCCTAGAGTCCGCTCGATACGCTTATGGATCCCGTTACACGCCGCAACTTCATCAAGAGCGTCATCGCGGCTGGCGCGACCGCCTCGTCCGTCGGCTACCTGTTCCGCGGGCCGAATGCGGTCATCGGCCAGTCGTCGGCGCCAGGAGCCGTCGAGCGTCTCATCACGCTGAACGTTAACGGTCGGATGCGCCGCGTCGACGTCCTCAAGCAGGAAACGCTGGCGATGACGCTGCGCTACAAGCTAGGGCTGACGGGAACGAAGCTGGGATGCGATCGCGCCGAGTGCGGCGCGTGCACGGTGCTCATCGATGACGTGCCGCACTATTCGTGCTCGATCCTGACGCACACCATGCGGTCGCGAGCGGTCGTGTCGATTGAAGGACTCGAGAACCCGGCGACCGGAGAGCTGCACCCGATGCAGCGCGGCGTCGTTGAAGAGCAGGGATTCCAGTGCGCGTTCTGCATGCCCGGATTCATCATGTCAGCCATCGGCTTCCTCAAAGTGAATCCGAATCCCACGCGGCAGGAACTGGCGCACGGCGTCTCGGGCAACCTGTGCCGCTGCCAGGACTACGACAAGATTCTCACCGCGCTGACGAAGGGAGCTGAGAACATGCGGGGAGCCTCCAATGCCTGACGGCAAGCTCGTCGGCAGCAATTACATTCCGCCCGATCACATCGCCAAGGTGACCGGGCGCGCGAAGTACGCCGAGGACTTCCGCGCCGACGGCATGCTCTTCACCAAGCTGCTGCTCAGCCCCATGCCGCACGCGCGCGTGCTCAACATCGACAAGGAAGGCGCGCTCGCACTGCCCGGCGTGAAGGCCATTCTCACCGCCGACGATCTGCCGGATCTGAACGGCGCCGAGAAGGCGTTGACCAACGAGCCCCTCTACGCCGGCGAACCGATCCTCGCGATCGCGGCCGTCGATGAAGCATCGGCAGCGGCGGCGATCGAAGCGATCCAGGTCGATCTCGAACCGCTTCCGTGGGTGATCGATCCGCTCGACAGCCTTCGTCCCGGCGGACCGAACGCGCGCCGCAACGGCAACGTCTGGGCCGCGCCGCAGCCGCCAGTTCCTGGAGCGCCGCCTGCGCCGCCGCCGGTGGACACGGTGAAGTGGACCGAACAGGACTTCGCCGACGACGAAGGTGAGGGCGGTCGGTTGCCGATGGGGCGCACGCTCGAGGAATGGTCGTTCGGCGATCTCGAGGGTGGCTTCACGAAGGCCGACCTCGTCCTCGACGAGACCTTCGTCGTGCAGTCCACGGGCCACCACCCGATGGAAACGCGCAGCGCAATGGCCTACTGGCAGAACGGGAAGCTGTATCTGCATGCGTCCACGCAGAGCGTCGCAGCAACGGTGGCGGGTATCGCCCGCTGGTGCGGCATCACACCCGCGGACGTCGTCCTGATCTGCGAGTTCACAGGCGGCGGATTCGGTAGCAAGGGCGCGGGAGCGGTCTCGAGTGCGATTCCCGCGATGCTCTCGAAGAAGGCCAATGCGCCGGTGATGATGCGCATCAGCCGCGAGGAAGAGAGCTACATCGGCCGCGCGCGCACGAACATGTCGGGCCGCGCCCGCGTGGGCTTCACCAGGGACGGCAAGATCACGGCGCTGGATCTATTCCTCGTCCAAGACTCAGGTGCCTATGGACCGATGGGCGATCATCGATCCTGCGGCAACGCGGCGTCGTTGATCTATCAGCCGGGCGCGATGCGCTGGCGAGCCATCAACGTCATCACCAACACGCCGCCGAGGACGCAGCAGCGCTCGCCAGGCCCGATGCAGGCCGACGGCATCATGGAGGGCATCGTTACCAAGGCCGCCAAGCAGCTCGGCCTCGACCAGGTTGCGATCCGTCGCCTCAACGCGCCCGAAGGCAAGGCGATCTACGGGCCGCCGAATCCGAACGGCACTCGCTTGCACACCACCAGCGCCTTCGTGAAGGAAGCGCTCGATCGGGGTGTCGAGGTGTTCGATTGGGAAGACACGCAAGACGCGCAGCGGACAGCGACGCGGTCCGAAGGTTCGCGGCATCGGCGTGGCGGTCGGTCCACACGGTGCCGGACTCGGTCGGCTTCGACTCGATCATGACGATTCGTCCCGACGGCAGGCTGTACGTGCAGTCGGGCGTCGGCAACCTCGGCACGCATTCTGTCTTCGACCTCGCGCGCGCGGCCGCTGACGTGCTGGCGATGCCCTGGGAGAAGGTCGAAGTCATCTGGGGCAACACCGGCAAGCATCTGCCCAACACCTGCCTCTCGGTCGGCAGCCAGACGACGCACGCGATGACACGTGCCAATCACGCGGGCGCGATGGACGCGAAGCGAAAGCTGCAGGAAATCGCCGCGATGGATCTCGGCGGCTCGCCGGACGACTACGACATCGGCAACGAGCGCGTGTTCCGTCGCGGCAACGCTGGTCGCGGACTGAGTTACGCGCAGGCCGCGAAGCGCGCGATTGAACTTGGCGGACGCTTCGACGGTCACGTCGTACCGGACGAGATCCACCAGATCACGAAGACGTCAGCCGCCGGACTCGTCGGTCTTGGACTGATGGGCGTGGCGAAGGACACGTATCCGCGCGATGGCAACACCTTCTCGTTCGTCGTTGGCTTCGCTGAAGTCGAGGTGGACGTCGAGACCGGGAAGGTGACGCTCGTCGACTATCTCTCCGTCGGCGACGTCGGGACGATCGTCAACCCGCGCAGCCTGATGGCACAGCTCAATGGCGGCAGTTGTCTCGGCATCGCGCACGCGCTCTGCCAGAAGTGGGTGATCGATCCGCAGTACGGCGTCACGCTCGCGCGGCGGTTCCACTACAACAAGCCGCTGACGATACTCGACATCCCCAATCGCCTGCAGGCGACGGCGCTCGATCTGCCGGATCCGGAGACGCCGGTCGGCGCGCGCGGCGTTGGTGAGCCTCCGGTCGGTGCCGGGTACGGTGCGGTGCTGAACGCGATCGCCGACGCGATCGGCGTCGATGCATTCCGTCGCGCGCCTGTGACCGCGGACATCGTGCTCATGTCGCTAGAGCACGGGCGACGGATGCACGAGCCTTTACGAGCACATCTGTAATTCAAAATGCAAAAGGCAAAATGCAAGGCAAGGGAACTGCTCCTTTTTGCAGTTTGAATTTTGCATTTTGCATTACGAGAGATCCGACTATTTCTTGCCGATAGTGACGTAGCGCTCGAAGCGCGCGACTTCCTCTTTGCTGACGTATTTCCCGATCTCACGCCTGAAACGTTCGATGCCGTCGTAGGGGCGGTATTCCTTGAACTCGTGCAACATCCGGTTCCCCATACCCGGGATGGTCAGGATGTCGGCGTCGCTCGCGGTATTCAGATCGATGGGCACGAACACGTACTGTTCCAATCGCGCCAGCTCCGCATCGTCCACGTACTTGTCGATCTCACGATGAAAGACGGCGAGCGCGGCGTAGGGACGGTACTCCTCGAACTCGTGAAGCATGCGATTGCCGACGCCGGGGATGAGCAGGATCTCCTCCTTCGACGCCGTGTTCAGGTTGACGTGAACAAAGACTCGCGCGTAGAGCGCGGTGATCTGCTCACGCGTCAGCCCGGCGGCGGTCAGCGCCTGGTCGAGTGCCGTCACCGACAAGAACGGTCGTTTGGCAACGATGCCTTTGGCGCTCGCCGGCGTCATGCCGGGAAGCCTGGCCAGGTCGGCTTCGCCAATCGTGTTCGCATCGACGACGGTCACGGACTTGCCTACCTGCGCGTGTGCCATGCCCGCACTCGCGAGCAATGCGACACCGAACCATCCGATCAGCAGTACGCGGTTCATGTTTATGCCTCCTCAGCATGTTCCGGCGCGTGGCGGCGCAGGAGCGGGTGGCGATATGTCGATGCCAGCCCGATGACCCCGAGCAACGACATCGAGCCTGGTGCCAGCACCGGTGTCGCACCGGTCAGCGTCTTCGACACGAGTTCGACTCCGGAGAGTGCCGGGTGCATTTCAAGCTCGAACTCAGTATTACCCTGATAGTGAAGCCCAACCCCGAGGATTCCGCTACCCAGAAACAAAATCATCAGCGCCTGCAACACCCTGAACCCTGCTGCCGTCGGTACCGCGAGCAGCACGACGCCAGCAAGCACACCCGTCGCGAGCAGAACGAGGGGTACGAACTGGGTGGCGGACTCGTCGTGACCCAGGAGCAGAAGTTCTCCCATCGTGCCGCCTGCGCCAAGCAGGAGCGTCCACAGCAGGAGCGACCTGAGTCTGGAAAGGACGAGCGGTTCGCTTCGGTGGTTGGCGTGCCGGATCATGGTCTGTAAGCCGATCACGTTAGCATAAGCAGCGTGGTCCCTCGCGTCCGCTTCGCGCCGTCCCCGACCGGCTATCTCCATGTCGGCGGTGCTCGCACTGCCCTCTTCAACTGGCTCTACGCTCGCCGTCTCAGCGGCACGTTCGTGCTACGCATCGAGGACACCGACATCGAGCGATCGTCGCAGGACATGGTCACCGGCATTCTCGACGGACTACGGTGGCTTGGGCTGACGTGGGACGAGGGACCTGAGGCCGGAGGGCCGCATGCGCCGTACTTCCAGTCGGAGCGGCTCGAGCGGTATCGCGCGGCGGCTGATCGTCTGTTGAAGGACGGGCACGCCTACTCCTGTTACTGCACTCCGGAGCGGCTGCGCGAGGAACGCGAGCGGGCGGACGCTCGCGGTGAAGCGTGGCAATACGATCGCGCGTGCCTGAGTCTGTCCGCCGATCGCATCAGCGCGCTCGACGCCGCCGGCGCCGCCAGGGCAATCCGGTTCAAGGTGCCTGTGTCAGGTGCGGCATTCGACGATGCGGTGCACGGGCTGATTTCGTTCGATGGCGCGAGCATCGAAGACTTCGTGATCCTGAGGTCCGACTCGTATCCAACCTATCACCTCTCGGTTGTCGTTGACGACACGGATATGGGCATCACGGACGTGATTCGCGGCGACGATCACATCTCCAACACACCGAAACACGTGCTGCTGTTCCAGGCGCTCGGGGCGTCAGTGCCTCGCTTCGCGCACGTGCCGCTCATCCTCGGCGCGGACAAGAAACGATTGAGCAAGCGGCATGGCGCGACGTCGGTGATGGAGTATCAGCGGCAGGGTTATCTCGCTCCGGCCGTCGTCAACTTCCTCGCGTTGCTCGGATGGTCGCCGGGCGACGATCGCGAGCTGATGACCACACAGGAATTGATCGACAGCTTCGCGCTCGAAGGCATCAGCGGCGGGAACGCCGTCTTCAACACCGAGAAGCTCGATTGGATGAACGGGCAGTACATCGCGAAGATGTCGATCGAGGATCTCGCTGCAGCCGTACAGCCGTTTTTCGCCGATGCGGGTCTTGGAACGCCTGCGCTGATCAGCGACACGCGCGCATTTCATCGATTGCTCGAATTGCTTCGACCCCGCGCGAAACGTCTGACGGAGTTCGTCGACCAGGCGCGGCCACTGCTCACCGACGAGGTCGTGTACCGAGCAGGAGGCCGTGGACACGCATCTGTCGTCAGCTGACCTCGCGGGTCACATCACAGCGCTCGTTGATGCGCTCGCTGCAGTGATGCCGTACGACGAGGCGCAGGTTGAAGCGGCCGTCCGCGGCACGGCGTCAGCGCGCGGGATCAAGGCGGGCGCGCTGATTCATGCGACGCGCGTCGCCGTCACGGGACGGACACAAAGTCCGGGGCTTTTCGAAGTATTGACGTGGCTGGGCCGCGAGCGCACACACGCTCGCCTGTCGCGGCTTCTCGATTTCCTGTCAACGCGCGTCTGACTGCTCGAGAATCTCGTCGATCCTCTTCACCGCGGCCGCGAAGCGTGTCTCATGCGGCCCTGACACGACGATCATCGGCACCGGCCCCTTCGACAGTTCCTCGATGAATCGTCGCTGCATCCATTCACGGAACGACTCACCGTCCCGGATGGCGTCTCCTTCGAATGGGATGCTCGCGTCGGTCACGACGTAGAGGTCGTAGCGGCGCTGGCCGGCGATTGCACGCACCGGGTCGGACGACGATCCCATGTAGCGCTCGTGCCAGATTGCGGTGGCGAACGGATCGGTATCGCAGATCAACACGCCGTTCGCCAACGACGCGAGCGCGTCCTCCATCCGCGCCTGCTCGATCGCAATGAACGTGAACTCGTCGCTGCGCCAGGGTCGACCGACAGGCTGCCGCCCCTCTGAATAGGTCCGCCCGTATTCAGGCACCCACGTCGTGCGATAGTGCTCGGCGAGCGCGCGGGCGAGCGTGGTGGTTCCACTCGATTCAGATCCGATGACGACCACGCGCGTGACCGGCGCCGCGTTCATGCCGCCGCCGCCTGTGTCGCCGCGCTGTCGCGCAGCCAGTCCCGCAGTCCGATGACACACATCGCAAAGAACACCACGTAGAGCAGGCTGGTCAGATACAGGTGGCGGCTCGCGTAGAGCCAGATGTAGATGACGTCGGCAGCCATCCAGACCCACCAGTGCTCGATCACTTTGCGAGTCATCAGGTATTGCGCCTCAACGCTCAGGACGGTGGTTAGCGCATCGAGTAACGGCGATGCGTCGCCTACGCTACGGAGGTAGGGCGTGAAGAGCGCCGTCGCGATCGCGCCGACGCCCGCGTAAGCGAGCGCTCCCATACGCGTGATGCGCGTCACACGCAGACGCGAATGACCGGCCCCACCAAAGAGCCAGCGATACCACCCGAGCAGACAGATCACGATGAACAGCACCTGCAGCGCCATGTCACCATAGAGGCGGGCTTCCCAGAAGAGGATGAGGAAGCAGACCGCGTTGGCGACGCCGAACGGCCAGTTCCACGGGTTCTGTCGAACCGCGAGCCAGACGGAGAGCGCACCGGTCACGAAGCCGGCGATCTCGATGGGATTCATGGGGTTCTAGCTTACGCGCGGGTGTGCCTGGCCGCCGCGGCTTGCGTGGCTTGCGAACGAGCCGATACAATTGGAGGTTCCTGCCTCGCACAGTTCGCGGCCAGTACTGGGAGGTCGTTCAACGGTAGGACACGGCGCTCTGGACGCCGTTATCGGGGTTCGAATCCCTGCCTCCCAGCCACTTAACTAGTTGATTCGATTAGACCTCCATTTTGCGTGGAGGCCGTCTCCACAATGTCTCCACGCTCGTGCGGCCTCGGACGCGAGTCCAGCAGCCGAATCGACGACCCGAGCATGTCAGGACTCAGGTGCATGTACCCCTGCGTCACCGACAGTTCCTGGTGCCCCGCCAGCTCCTGAATCGCCTTACCTGACGCGCCCTGCATCGCCAGGTGCGAACAGAACGTGTGACGCAGGATGTGCACGCCCGTCGGCACGCCCGCGAGCCGCACCGCTCGCCAAACGCGCGTCCACGCCGACTGACGACTCAGCGGCCGTCCATCGTCCTTGCAGATCACCCGTGGCCCTCGGAGATGACGGTACTCGCGAAGCGCTTCGAACAGCCGCTCCGTAAGTGGGACGTAGCGCACGCGACCGTTCTTCGGTGTCGTGAGCTTCCCTCGCCAATCCGAGTGCCTGATCGCGAGCCGCCTGCGTGAGAAGTCCACGTCGGCCCAATGCAGTGCCACCATCTCGCCGCTCGAAGCCCGGCGTCTCCGCCGAGCAGCACGATCAGGTGAGTCCGCCAGCCCTTGAGGCGCGCTGCTTCGACCAGACGCTCGTACGCGTCGAAGTCGTGGAACGATGCCTCTTTTCGAACGACTGGCAGGACCTTGATCGTGCACGGCATGGTCGTCGATCACTTCCCATTCGACGGCCTTCTTCAGCAACACGCTCAGAGTCGTCAGCACGTTGTTCACCGTCTTCGTCGCCTTTCTCCGCAACGTGCCCTTCAGGCGCTGTACGTCTTCGTTCCTGATCGCGTCGAGCTTCCTGCTCCCGAGCGCCGGCAAGAGATGCATTCGGAGAATCGACTCCTTGGCGGCAACGGTGCTCGGCTTCTGTCGATTGGCTACCGCGTGCTCCTCCAGAACGCGTCGTCGCGAACTCCTTGAGTGTGGGCACCTCCTTGGCAGACTGAGGTTTCGGTTGTGGGCCGTGCAGCAGCAAGTGCCGCTCACGGTCCTCGGCCCATCGCTGGGCGGCCGACCTGGACGTTCCGGGCGCCTTGCCACGCTCCCGGTACCGTCGGCCGTTCGGCAGCCGAAGGCGGATGTCCGCTTCCCAGCCGCCGCGTCGATACGGTCTGATTGTCACGCTCATCGCCTGTACTCCTGTGGCGACGGCGCGCGTTTGTGGTCGAGGAATTCTAGCAGAGTCTCCGCTGCGCACGAGCACGCGTCTGCCGATGCGCGTGACGCCTGGCAGCAGCCCGCGCTCGATCATGGCGTAGACCGCTTTCCTTGTCGTTCGCAGAAGCGTCGCGGTCTCACTCACAGTCAACAGGAGCGGCAAGGAGTTGTCGGTGCTCATCGTGCACCTCTCTTCCATTTCATGAGCGTGTCGAGCTGACGACGTTCCGCTGAAGTCATCGTGCTCATACGCTGCTCGACGAGGGCCCCGAGTTCAGCGTGCGGCCGTAGCGTTTTGAGCTCGGAGGCGTACGGCTTGGCGATCCACGCGTAGCCCGTGCCCACCGCCACGGCGGACAGGAGCGCAAAAGCCAACGCCGTGATCCATCTGTAGGCCACGCCGGGCCAGTACCGTCGCTGCTCTTCCTCGCGCCACCGTCGCGCATCAGCGATCGTTCGTTGCGCGCATTCAAGCCAGGTGCGCTCTTCACGCAGAACTTCCCGTAGCGATCGGTCATCCGCGATGCCGGCAACCTGCGCCTGCAGCTGTTCAAGCAGCGTAGCGACCTCGACGAGCTGCGCGTGTACCTGTCTGGCAGCGTCCTGCTGCTCCCGAAACATGTCTATCGCGTTGCTCATCGTCGTCACCTCGATCGGGACTCGTCCTGGTCGCGGCTCGATCCACCGCCACCAGTGGTCCCGCCACTCGAAGTCCATTCCCACTCGACACGCTTCTGTTCGCTGGCTATAACAGCCTGGAGCTCGGTCTCGAGGTCCGCGATCGCCCGGTCCACGGCCTGGAGCCGCTCGGAATCGGTAACCGCATGCGCCGCGCTCTCGAGCCGGTCATGGTGCTCGCCGCGGCTGACCATGTAGGCGGCGGCTGGACCGAAGTGACGCCCTGCCTCCTCTTCGATACCCTGACGCGCATAGCTGCGATGGTCGACACGCTCCTCGCGTCCGAGGCGTTCCAGCGTTTTGTTGGTGAGATTCGCCCACTGTGATCGAGCGTGTTCCATCCAGGCATGGCCGTGGATCGCACGTGTCTTCTCCGCGCCACCCTTGGATGGGTCGGTCGGATTGGCACGCGCGAACCACTGGTCCGGACTGCGCTCGATGCCGTCGTTCTTGCGCTCGGAGAATCAGATGCGCATGCGGGTTGTGCTCGAACCCGTCTCTGTCGCGGCCCGCATGGATCGCGAGCGTGTACGGGAGTGAGCCGTCCTTCGTCAGCTCCTGCGCGAACTCGCGTGCGAGCGCGATCTGATCCTCGGTGCTCAGGTCTCGGGGCAGGGCGAAGTCCGCGCTGACGTACAAGCGCCCGTTCGCGCGTTCGTAGAGGTCAGCGGCATCCCAGTACGCGCGGGGATCGTCAGCGGCCCACGTCGGCATGTGATCGGACTCGGCGTAGATCGCCGGGTCGCGGTCATCGCCGGCATACTCGCCCTCGCGCGTGAGGTAGTTGTACGAGGCTACTCGCACATGCGCCATTCGCGCGAGAGCCCGATCGAAACGATAGGTGGTAAAAGCGACCGCCGTTCGAGGCCTTCCCGCCTCCTGGTTCTGGCGATTTCCGATCGAGCCAATCCATGGTGTTCTCCAGCCGGCCAGCCGCGCACGCCGACGTTTCGCAGAAACGCCAAAGTGCGCCTGCTGGCCGGCTCTCGCCGTCCTGCAGGGACGCCGTGCGCCCGACGTGGCCGCGGCGGACGCGCCTGTTGCGAAAGCACTCGCTGTGGACCGCTTGATTTCAGCGGTCGTGCGCCGCGGTCTTTTGTTGCCTGAGGTCGAACACGGCTCGATCGTGCGGACGCGTCAGCCGCGTATCGAGCCACTGCAGAAGGTCCGTCGCGCCACGGAGCGCGGGAACACCGTCGTGTTCCGCCGCGGCCAGGATGGCCGCCCCGACCAGAATCTTGCGGCGTGTGTCACGCTTGCGCTCCGTGTGGCTCAGGCGCGCGGCGAGGCGGATTCGCTCCGAACGGAGGCGCGCCAGTCGCTCATCGAGCGAACGAATCCGGCTCTCGCTCTTGCTGTGGTATGACATCGGCCCCTCCACTTCCGTGTCGAATCCGGCGCACTCCGGAAGAGGGCCGGAGACAGGAGAATGTCGGAACCGGTGGAGGAGATTCTGTCACTGACGCCACAATGTCGCGTAGGTGACAATTCCCCACTACACGTTGAGTGCGGCCAGGCGTAGCTACTGCTAATAGGCTGTCCGCGGGCCGGCGATTGCGCCCGCGCGGATTCATGGCAACGGCGTTATCCTGTCGACAGGTGGTTATCGATGCCTGACCGTCCAGCGCCGGTCATTCACTGCGATCCCGAGATCATGGGTGGCACACCCGTATTCGTCGGGACCCGCGTGCCGTTCCAGACGCTGCTCGACTACCTGGAGGCGGGCGACCCGTTAGACGAGTTCCTCGACGACTTTCCCACTGTGAGTCGCGAGCAGGCGGTCGCCGCCCTCGAACAGGCCAAAGACGCGCTTCTCGCCCGTGCGAATCCTGCTCGATGAGTGCCTGCCCAAGCGCCTCAAGGGCGAGCTGGCAGGACACGACGCGCGAACCGTCCCCGAAATGGGTTGGGCGAGTAAGCGGAACGGTGAGCTGCTGACGCTCGCACAGGGGCAGTTCGACGTGTTCCTAACCGTTGATCGCAACGTGGCGTTTCAGAACGAGGTGAATCGGTTCGCGATCGCCGTCGTCGTACTCCACGCGAAGGGCAACAGGCTTTCAGACCTCCGCCCGTTAGTTCCTGAATTGTTGTCGGTCCTAAGTGCCGTCCATGCCAGGCCAAGTGGTGCCCGTGGGCAGTAGCTCGACCCGAGCGCTGACAGACACCGTGAATGAAGCAGGCACTCGGACCACCAAATGGCGCTCGCCAGATATCCGTGCCCCGCCATGCTTAGGCCGCCGGAACCAATCCGTATGATCTGGTTTGATCGCGGCGCCCAAGTAACCGCACAGAGAGGAGTTGACCGCCGACTACGCGCCCAGGACAATGCCGGCGACAGGTTCGAGACGGATGGTGCTTGAGCGCGTAGTTCGTAGCAAGAACCAGCAATTGGCGCTCTCCACCCATACAACGTTAGCCGGACTCGTTCAAGACGGAAGGAACATGCGATACGTCAAACCGGATCGGATTGTGTTGAAAGGACACCCAGAACTCACCGAACGATGGGTTCAAGATCGGCTCGCTGACGATCTGGCCAGGCTTGATCGCGTGGTCGCACGGATTACGCACGGCTTGTACTGGCATCACCATGGTCACACGCGACTACCGAGTGACCACGAAGTCGGTGTCTGGTCAGAGGACGGGCTCCGGGACATCAGTCGGCAGGACGTTGAGGACCTCCGGAAGACATTGGTGGATCCGGTTATCGATAACCCGAGGCGTTCAATCGCCCGCGACGTTCTTCGGTAGGGTCCGCGACCGGTGATCGCGAGCATGTGACCGGTTGGTTGTTCGTTCTACGGAGATGTGCGATTCTTCGCTTTCACAGTGCCAAGGCAGCTCACGCGAGGCGCCTAACAGTGCTGCACCCGACGCCGCGCGCCGCTCGCATGGTGACGGCACGTGGCGCGGGTGAGCACCAGCCCGTTAGGCCGCGGACTCAGATGGAACCTCAACTCCATTAGATCAGCGGCGATTCTTTAGGGATCAGTTGCGCGAGGCCCGCGCGACCGCCTTGCTGGACGGCGAGGGCTTTCAGCTCATTGTGTCGTCGTTGGAGCGGCTTGGCTCGATTCTGAATCCCGGGGGCAAGAACCTTGGGCAGTTTCGCGAGAAGTTGTTGATGGTCGCGCGCGATGCGAAGGCTGCCCCCGTAGACGAAGACGATCGAGGCACTTACACTCCCCTTGACGTACTATTTGCGGCCGTCAGGGAAGGTCGGAACGACGCCGTGCATCAAGGGGCGTATGCGCGTCATCTCGTTCGGCACTGCGTCGAGCTGGCGCTCTTCGTTGAGGAAGGGCTGATGGCAGGCGCGAATCGTGTCGTCGACTACATGGTCCGAACTCCGGCATGTGCAGAGGCGTGGCAGCCGATTGCGTTGGCCCGTCAGCAGATGCTGACGAACTCCTTCTCGTATCTGCCAATCTGGTGGAAGAACCAGTGGCACTTGCTGTCAGATCATGCGATCGCTTCGTATCTCACCGAGTCGGCCAATCCGAGAGAGGCCGTTCGCAAAAGGATCGCTGCTGCATGCGAACAGGGAGTGCTGACTCTCGAGCGGGCTGTGGTCGTGGATGCAAGTTTCGGGTCCGCGAAGCTCTCAAAGTGTGGGGAGGGCGCCCCGTCCTTGTCGTGGAAGGTCATGGTTTCGGTATCGTTACTCCATTTGATCTACTGTAGGACCGCGTCCTGACGCGCGCGGCTCATTTGCCACGTTCGGCGAATCGCTTACCTCCGAATTGCACGACGAAGGGCCGAGGACCGTGGGCATCAGCGAGTTGTGGACCGCCGCGGGGGTCCTGCTTGGATTTCAAGTGACCTCTTTCCTGTGGCGAATCGCACAGGAGGTGGATGTCGCAATCCCGCTGCATCTTGTCCTTGACGACCTTCCGTTTCATGGCGTCACGGCCCTCTCCAATGCCCGCAGGCAGTCGTCGCAGATCCCGTGCGTAATTGCAGATTTTTTCCATCTCGAATATCCTCAGCGGTTCGAGCACATCTTCGACCTCGAGCCACTCGCTGCCGACGTGTATCCTCTTGCACCATGCGCACGAGCGCACGTGCGCGCCGGTCCGGATCGTCCGGCGATCCCAGAGTCGCTGGATCGACCTCGGTTCGAGGCGGACGACGACGCTCTCGAAATCGACGCGGCTTGAATCGGCGGGCCTAACCGTGCACTTGCAAGTAGCGCCGGACGGTTGGCGAGTCGCACCGGAGCGAAAACCGAACGGGCCTGCCCTCGCGAACGCGAGCGATGAGGCGCATGTAGACCTGGCGGGTCGTCGGATCGTCGAGAAAATCCCAGAACGATCGCTGCAGGACATGTTGCGCTGTGAGCTCCGGCGCCTCATTCTCGAGCGCGAATCGCGTCCAGGCATCGCTGACCTGGACGATTCGATCTCGATTGTGAGGCGACCGAGCGGTTCAGTCGGCGCATCACTCATGGCGCAGCGCCTCGACCGGTTCCAACGTCGCTGCGCGCCGTGCCGGCCAGTAACCGGCGGCGACACCCACGCTGATCGAGGTCATCACACCTGCCGCCACCGCCCACAGCGGCGGAACGGCCGAGAAGCCGCTAATCACGAACGTCAACAACGCGCCCACCGCAAGGGCCGCCAGGACTCCCGCCGCACCCCCGATCGCTGCGAGGAACGCCGACTCGAGCAGGAACTGCACGAGCACCTGCCGCCGTCGAGCGCCGACGGCGAGGCGCAAACCGATCTCGCGAGTGCGCTCCGTCACGCTGATGAACATGACGTTCGCGATCCCGATGGCGCCGATCAGCAGGCTCACCGCGGCCAGGCTAACGCTCACCAGTCCGATGCGCGCGCTGAGGCTGTCGAACGTTGCGATGATCTGATCGGCCGTAGAGAGCGTGAAATCGTTGTCGGCATCCGGCGGCACCTTTCGCAGCAGCCGGAGCATCACTTCAGTCTCGCGCAGGCAGGCCTGCCGCATCCCCGGCTTCGCCTGGACGTAGATCACGACACGCTCCGGATCACCAAAGCGCTTGCGGGCGGTCCCGGCCGGCAGGTTTAGCACGTTGTCCTGCCGGTTCTCGCCGAAGAATCCACCCCGCCGCTTGGCCAGCTCGCCCACCACGGTGTACATATTCCCGGCCAGCGTCAGCGTTCTGCCGAGCGGCGACAACGTCCCGAACAGCGCCTGGGCAAGATTCGCACCGACGACGGCCACCCGCGCCCTCCCGATCCTCGAGATCGGTGAACGGCCGGCCACGCGCGAAGTCAGCGCCGATGATGTCGAAGAGCGACGCGGTGACGCCTTCCACCAGCACGGTGTCCGACTCGTTGCCGCCGGCCCGCGCAACAAGGACCTGCCCCTCGACGGCCGTCGGCACGATCACCTGCGCGCCGACATCGCGCACCGCGGTTCCCATCTGCCTGATCGCGCGCACGAACTCGAGCTTCAGCGGCCTGCGTCCCGCTTCGGTCTCGCTCGGCGTCACGTATGGATCGCCGGTCAGATGGAAGGCGAACACGTTCTCCGTGCCGAGATCGCGAAACAGCAGCGCCACCTGATTGCGCGCGTTCGCAAGAA
>CAVYZF010000022.1:0-20682 GCA_963772955.1 uncultured Acidobacteriota bacterium
CGAATGATAGCGCGGAGTTTCATGAGCGAGAAGAGCCCGCAGCGCTGAGCCTGTCTGTCGTTACGATGCACCATGGGCTGAGCCTACGCGGATGCGTTTGAGTCTTAACTCGCCTGAGTGCTCAGTGAAACGCAGGTTTTGTCGTCGACGCGTCAGAGCCAGAGAGCCGACGATCTTTGACATTCGTCGTCGCTCTCTGGTTGAAGTCCGTCGTTCAATGGCCAGCGCATTGCCTCAGAGCAATGCGTCCCCTGGACTCCCCGAGACCTGATCCAGCCATAGAACACCAGTGCTTAGCCGTTTTCAATCGCCGCAAGCCGCCGCCGTCGCGTCAACGGGCTGGAACTTGCTGCACAGCATCCATCGCGTCGTCGTGCGGCCAAGCTTTGCCGCTGCTTCCGTTGAAAAACGGAAATGAATGCCGCCCCAGATGCGTCCTTCGATGACCTCATCGGTAAACTGACTGAACGCGTCGTACGTATGCGTGGTGCCGGTGACAGTGCTGTCCACCGTAAAGCGCACATGGTCAGTCCCAAAGAACTTCTGGAGAGCGAGCATCGCAGCGGAAGTGTGACAGGCATGCGACGACGGGTACTCTGGGTGGGAAAGCGTAGCGATGAGCGGGGCCCACGACAAATCGGACGCGGTGCGCTTGTTGTCGTCCTCGTTTGCGCGTGGAATAGCCGCATTGGGCCGCCAGAAGTTGTAGTAGTACTTCGCATCATAGCAGGCGATGGAACTGTCGGCCGTGGCTACGTGGATCATGGCGAACATAGGAGCAGTGTCGACGATGTCGAGCGCGTGTTCCTCCCCAAGCCGGCGAAACGCTCGATTGAGTTGGAGCTGGGTGTGCTCGGTCAAGAAGCGCGCGATCTCGGTCTGGGCGTCGGTGCGACTCTCGGAGTCGTTTCTTCCGACCTGCTCCACCCCCTTCAGGTCCCGCGCCGTACTTCGCGCTGCGCAGTGGCGGAGGCCCACCGGGCCGGAATTGCGAGGGGGTGATCAGCGTGAATGGCGTTACGTGTGGCAGTTCGATACCGACCGGCGGGGCGGTAGGCTGCCACACACCCGGCACGTCGGGCTGGCTGTAGAGGTATTGCGAATCGCGATTATCGTTACTGCGCAACGCGAGCACGGCGGCGGCGACTTCGGTACCGACGGCGACACCATCGAGCTTGGCGAGACCATCGGGAATCGCCGCCAGCGCGGCGGCGTAAATGGAATCAAAGATTCGACTGTTGCTCCGGGAACATGCCGGCGAGCACGCCGTGCGCCGCGGCCGCAACCGCCGCCTCGAGCGAGGCACCTGGGCGCGGGATCGGGGTGATGGCAAAGTTGCTGAATCGTGACGGCGAAATCGAGTTGACTGCGTCGTAGATCGCGATATGCACCATCGCCATATTGATCGAGCTTGACGCAGGCGCTTTCCTTGCCGTGCGAACGACGGCATCCTCAGCCACCTTGCTCCAGTCGGTGACGACGTTGGCGCGCGCGGGGCTGGCCGATACAAAGAACGATGCGGCGAGGCACGCGAGGCGCACAGAACGGCTCATCATGATTGATATCCTCCGACGAATGCGACAGCGCTTCCGAAAAGATCACCGACGCCGAAGCGTGTGAGCGATCGCGTACACCGATTCGACGTGCAGTGCAGCCCGCCACCGAATCGATATGTGCCGGCACGCCGGGGCATCGGCATGGCGACCAGAGCCGCCCCGATGCGAGCGATGGCCTGCCTTCATCGTGAAGGAAACTGCACGGGGGCGGAACTCACCCACGCGGAGCTGAGGGTCAGGGTGGCGAGAGGGGACATCACGCCATCCGGCACGACAAAGTTGATTCGATACGCATCCGGTGTCTGTGGGTCGACGGCAGCCGAGGTGACCTCGGCGACGACTCCATCGATTCTCACTTCCAGAGTGCCGGTGGCAAGCTGCCCACTTCCGCCGGCTGCTGATGGTAGCTGCGGACCTAAACTGCGTGCATACAGCGTGAGCTCTTCACCGACCGTCGCCGGATGTCCCGTGGTCACCGGACGGCCATCGGCAGCGTGAAAGACTGCCCGGCCGGCGTGCCCAACAACAATTTCCGGTCGAAACGCCGGAAGCAATTGCACCAGAAACCGGGACCTGTTTCCACCATTGATGCGACGGTTGGCCGGATCCTCGGTCACCGACGCCTGAACGCGTGTTCCCGGACTGCCAGTTACAGGAGCGCCCGTCAATTGCCCTCCTACCCCAAAATAAGCTCCGGTTCCGCCCGTGACTGCGAGATTGGTACCGGCGGCTGCAGCCGGCGCGCCTGGAGGTGGAGGCCCACCAATAAACCCGTGTGTCGTAAACGTTCCGATTGCGGCGCCATCGGCGGTCTGAATTTCCCACACGCCGTCATCGATAAAACCGCGAATCGTGTCGGAAATCGCTTGCCCCGGCGCCTGATTCGTTGTCAAGCCGACTCGCGTTCCCCGACGGACCATGACGCCCCGCGCGGGCCGGCCATTCACAGAAACGATATCGGCGATGAATACCCCGCCGAAGAAATTCCGAGGACTCGGTCCGCCGGACCAAGGCGGGACAACAGCGGGCGAGGTCGCTAATTTGGACAAATCGGTGGTGTCGTACACGTAGAACACACCATTGCCGATTTCAATGTCGAGTACCTGAGCCGACGCCGTCGTCGTCACGCCGACGACCAGCACGCAGAGCACCAACCGAAGATATGGGTTCATGTGATCTCCCCCTTGCCACGTTGCCACGACGTCATTTCCTATACGCGAGAATTCGTTGGCATCCGTCTCATTGAGGGCAGAGTTCCGCCACCCGCGCAGCGCGAGACTGAAGGCAGGTGTCGACGGTCCGCCTGTCGGAGGTGCGCACACTCAATCTGCGGGTTGTGGTGAAGCCGATCTGTTGCGGTGACTTGCAGGGCTATTACTGCTGAGGGGTACGCCTCGATTGCCGCCCGGCCATGAGTCATTCAAGAACCCACTTCTCTTCCGGCGGCATCGATAACTCTTTGCTCTTCGGGTGCCTGCGTGCGGGGAGCACATAACGTCGGTCGCTGGGCGTGGTCCATGGGTGTGGCAATGACAGCCAAATCGGGAACATCAGCGCATCGCGCGTTCGTACTCCTCCCAGACAGGCTTCAGTTTAGCCATGAAGGCGGCGAATTCTGGCGTGCCGCGGACCTTGTCGAAGCACTTGTCGCGCGCGAACGCGGGATAGATCGGCATGCCGTTCTTCACCGTCGCATCGAGCCATTGCACCGCGCTCATAGCATCACCCGTCAGCGCGGAAACGCATGCTCTCAGGTACGTTGCGTGGTGAAAAGTACGACTCATCTCATTGCCAACACTGGTAAACAGTTCTCGCGCTTGGGCGTACTTCCCTTCCAGCGCAAACAGCCAATAGCGCCCACCGGGCGCGATTGGATCATTTGGGTTACGGCTCAGCGCCTGGTCGACCATCCGCCGCGCCTCGTCCGTCCGGCCCGCGCCGAGATAGTAGAAGTAATTCCAGGGCACGGGCCGCTCGAGCTTTTGATCCGCCGCGATGGCTTCCTCGTAGAGGGCGTTGTACCAGTAGCTATTCGGGATGTCCGCCTGAACTGATTCATTCGTGGGGTCAATCTCCAGAGCGCGTCGGAGTTCGTGCAGCCCCTGGTCCAGCAGTCCCACATGCGTGTAGAGTTCGCCAAGCTCGAAATGGCCCACGTTTGGGTTGATGCGCTGCGCCGTCCGAAGCTCCTCGAAAGCGGGAAGAATCTGGTACCCCTCGAAGGCGCTCCACAAGAGCAGATGGCGCACGACATGTGATTCGGCGAGATTCGGATCCAGGGCGTCGGCACGAGCCAATGCTCCGCGTGCGCGGTCGATCCACATCGGGCCGCCCTCTGACAGCCCAATCCACGTGTATGCCCAGCCCAATTGGGCATACGCGACCGCATAGTTCGGGTCGAGCTTCACTGCTTCTTCGAGCATTGACAGGCCTGCCTTAACGTCGCCGGTAAGGGTTGGTGACGCGGGGCCCACCGTGCCAAAGGTCGCGACGCCTCTCAGGTAGTACTCGTATGCCTGCGGGTTGGACGTGTGCTGTTTGGTGAGTCGCAACCGCTCGGCCGCGCTGAGCTGCAGCCGCAACTGCGAAACGACGCGTTGCGAAATTTCGTCCTCGAGGGCGAACAGGTCATCAACGCTGACGTTGAACGTATCGCTCCAGAGTGCGGCTCCGTCGCGCACGCGAAAGAGGGACACGTTCACGCGCACGCGCCCGGCCAATCGTTGAACGGTTCCGTCGAGCACCGCGTCGGCTTGCAGCTCATGGCCGGCCTTCAATGGATCCGAATCGAGGGAAGCAAACTTCCGCACGGCGCCAGTCGGCCGCACCGTCATTCCCTCGATCTGGCCGATTCGCGTGATGATCGTGTCGGCGAGCCCCAGCCCGAGATAGTGGTCCTCTTTGCTGGCTTCGAGTGGCTTCAGAGGCAGCACTGCAAGCGAACGGATCGTGCCGGGATCAGGCGCGACGCTCTGCCGCATGTCGCTCACGAACCATAGCGCCAGGGCCCCAGCCAGCACCACGACAAACGCCACGGCCACCCACTTCGATCGCCGTGTTTCAAGCCGAGCAACCGCGTGATCGCCGCTCTGACGAATGACATCACGTAAATCGACCACGAGCTCCCGCATTGTCTGATAGCGGCGCTCGGGCAATTTTTCGAGCGCCTTTTCCACAATGAGGTGCAGCCGCCGCGGTGCCGATGCCGGAAGCGGATCGGGAGCGCCGTTGATGATGCGCTGGAGCTCTTGTGCGGTGCTCGCTGCCGCAAACGGCCGGCGCCCCGAAAGCACTTCGTGCAGGACGATGCCGAACGAGAAGATGTCGCTCCGGGCGTCTACAATTGCACCTGCCGCCTGCTCCGGCGACATGTAGCCGGCCGTGCCCATCACGGTGCCCCAGCGCGTTGCCTCGGACGCGGCATCCACCGTCTTCGTCACGTTGGAAGCTTCGGCCACCTTGGCAAGGCCGAAGTCGGCCAGCTTCGCGTACCCGCTCGTGGACACCAGAATGTTCTGAGGCTTGATGTCCCGGTGAATGATGCCCGCTTCGTGTGCCGTCGCAAGCGCGTCGGCGACACCGACCAGCAGATCGACGACCTGCTGCCACGTGCGCGGCTCCGCCTTTGCCCAGTCCCGTAACGTGCCGCCATCGACGAACTCAGTGACCAGATACTGCCGGCCGTCCACATCTCCGATGTCGTGAACTGTCAGAATGTGTGGGTGATTGAGCGAGGAGGCGGTCTGCGCCTCGCGCATGAAGCGGCGCCGCGCCGCCGTGTCTGCCATCGCTGCTGACAACAACTTGATCGCGACTGGTCGCTGGAACTTGGCGTCGACGGCTTTGTAGACGACACCCATGCCGCCGGCGCCGATCCGGTCGGTGACACGGTACCCATCAATATCGCGCCCGATCAGGTCATCGATTTCCGGGGCCTCGGCGGGCGTCATAATGCCAGCGAGCCCGGATCGGTCAAGAAACCCTCCCGCCTCTTCGTGTTCCAGCATCGATGCCACTTCGCTGCGAAGCGTCTCGTCGCCGGAGCACGCCTCCTTCAGGAACGCGGCGCGCTCGGATGCCGGCCGCGCGAGCGCGGCATGATACAGGCGCGAGATATGTTGCCAGCGATCCTTCGGATTCGGTTCAGAACGCATGGTCTCGATCCGTCCGCCGTTATTTGTCTCCCTCGTGGCTCATCTGACGATAGAGCCACGCTTTCGCCATCGACCAGTCTCGCTTGACGGTGATCGGAGACACGCCGAGCAGTTCAGCGATTTCATTGACCGTGAGACCGCCAAAGTAACGCAGCTCGACTACTGAAAACTTCCGCTTGTCGTACTGCTCCAGTCTGCGCAGCGCATCATCAAGCGCGACGACTTCGTCCGGACGCGCCGCTGACATGAGCGCGACGTCGTCGATGTCGATTCGAATCGCGTTCCCACCACGTTTCTGGTACCGCTGCCGCCGAGCGTGATCAACCAGAATTCGGCGCATCATCGCGGCGGCCACCGCGAAGAACTGCGACCGATGCTCCCAGCGGGCGTGTCTCTGATCCACTAACCGAAGATAAGCCTCGTTGACGAGATCAGTCGTCTGCAGCGAATGACCCGTCCGTTCTCGGCGCATCTGGCGACGCGCGAGCCAGCGCAGTTCCTTGTAAACAAGCGGTATCAACTCGCTGAGTGCGCTCTCGTCGCCGGCACACCAGGCGAGGAGAAGCTCAGACGGGTCGCCGGACGGGGTGGAGGACCGGGATTCCGACACGACAAAGAACGGCGCATTCTACCACTCGCAAGCCGGACGTAACGCGCATCGGTTGCACGTATTGCGAACAACGCTCGCCCTCCTCGCTGACCTCTTGCGCCAGGCTTCGTGGCCTTTCTGAGCGAGATCGACTCGCGCGGCGAGCCCGGTCTCGAATCCAAGCGTCCGTGACAATCTCTCCGCACATCGCGCACCACCGGTGCAGCGATGGCTCCTACGCCATCCCCTACTCCAGTTTCATTTCACGTAGACCTACGCCTCGTGCCTCAATCTGGTGGACTCTTAACCCCTCGAAGCTCTACGGCGATCCCATCGGCGTCGCGGAAGCGCAGGCCATTCTTGTTGGTGGACGGGAGCACCGTGACGCCGATCGCGCCCAGCTTGCGGGTGACGGCCTGCTGATCGAATGCCGCCACACGGATGCCGAAACGATCGATGTGCGGCATCTGACCTTCGCCGACGTTCTCCAGCCCCAGGCGTGTGCGTGCGGCGGTGAACCAGATGCGCTCGGGCGTCCGGTCTCGGGAGGTCTCCTTGCCGAAAAACGTGCGGTAGTAGCCGGCCGACTTCTCCACATCCGGTACCTGCACGACGACGTGGTCCAAGCCGACCGCTTCGCAGATCGCATCGTCCTGAGTGACGCGCGTCGACGGGATGATCGTCTGCAGCAGACCGCCGGGCGTGGCCATGAACTGCATACGAACGCCGTCGGGATCCGTCACCGCGTTGAAGCCGGGCGCGCCGACAAGATTCAGCCCATGCGTCTTCAGTTCCGCACGCATCTCGTCGAGGCGGTAGTCTTCGACCGTCGCGCAGAAGTGGTCGATCCGCGCTGCGGCATTGGGATTGGCATTGGGGTTGGGGCCAAAGGCGACGTAGCCGATGCCCAGCCGGCAGTAGTAGCGCAGCGGCGGGTTCATCTCCTGGAAGATCTGCGGATCGAAGATCCGGCCGTAGAAGGCGGCAGACCTCTGCGGATCGGGCGCGGTGAAACCGATGTGCTCCAGACCGGAGGTCTTGAGCGGCAACTGCGACGGCCCTTGGGCGGCCAACGCCGCGGGGACCGACGCGATCATCGCCAACACTTCGCGCCGGGTGAAGAACATCGACACGCCTAAGCTCGCGGAGCTGAATCGGAGTTCACGTGCGAAGCGACTCGGCCGGAGCCTACAGACAACACCCGTTCACGTCAAGACGAACGCACCGTTGTGATTCAATGCATGATCGAGAAGCTGATGTCAGGAGGAGGCCGACATGATCCTGAAACCGACTTTCGGCGCGGGCGTCTTGATCATCTGCTGCGGCCTGGCGGTGCACGCCCGGCAGACGCCTTCGGCCGAGACGCCGCGTCCGGAGGTCACCAAAGCTCAAGTCCAGCGCTGGATGACCGAGCTCTCGAACTGGGGTCGTTGGGGCAAGGACGATCAGCTCGGGACGCTGAATCTGATCACTCCTGAAAAGCGCCGGCAGGCGCAGGCACTGGCCAAACGCGGTGTCGTCGTCTCGCTCGAGCAGCCGGTGGCGCTGGTGCCCATGCCGGAGGCCACCAAACGCGACGGCCGTTCCCACGCGATCTCGTTCTACGAGATCCGGTTTCGTACCTTCCCCGATCCTGATCTCGAAACGGGTAATCCCGGCTTCAGCAGTGACATCAAGGAGTACCACGTCCACGGCCCGATGACGCATCTCGACGCGTTGTGCCACGCGAGCTACCAGGGCAAGTGGTACAACGGGTTCGTGCTGACCCAGGGGTTCAGCGACCAGGCGGGCTGCGCGAAGCTGGGCACGGAAGCGGTGAAGCAGGGCATCGTGACACGAGGCATCCTCGTCGACATGACCCGTTTGAAAAATCCGTCGCGTCCAGCCGGAGCGCGCGCTTACGTCGAGGACCTCGAAGCGTGGGAGCGGCAGACCGGCCTGAAGGTATCGCCAGGCGACGCGCTGTTCGTCTATAACGCGCCGGCGCCGCCGGGCAATCGGACTGGGCTCGGAGGCTCGATGGACATCTCGGTGCTGCCGTGGATGAAGGCACGCGGCGTGTCGATCACCAGCGCCATCCGGTCGATCCCTGAAGACCCGCGCGCCAACCATGTCGTCTCGCTCGTGGCGATGGGGTTACATCTGCTGGATGGCCCGCGGCTCGACGAGCTCGCCCAGACCGCCGCGCGGCTCAACCAGTGGGAGTTCCTGCTGGTCATCGCGCCGCCGAACGTGCCAGGCAGTACCGGCGAGTTGGTCAATCCTTTGGCGATGTTCTGAGCGCGTTCCGCGGGACGGGCTTGCCCCAGACCTCGAACTTGGAAATGGCAACGAAACCACCAACGCCGTGGCCCGAACCCGGCATCAGCTGCGCCCAACCGATCTCGTCCACCTTGGAGAGATCCGGCTTCTCCACCCAGCTGCCGCGAGTGACCGTCTGAGGCACATCGAGTTTCAACCACCGAAGCGACGACAACACGATCTCGCTCTCGACGTGAGAGACGTCGGGTTGGCCAGTGCCCGGATCGCCCACGAGGAACGTCCCGTCCGCCAGCTTCACGACGAGTCTGGCCACGTGAAACCCCGAGACATACGTGCCCCAGATGACACGACCGCGGTTCGACAGATCCACGAAGTTGTTCTTGTGACGCAGCGTCACGGTCACGGCCCCACACGAGCCGCCCCAGAGCTCGGGCCTCTCGATGCCGTAGATCATGAGGCAGGTTGGACCGCCCCAGTCCTCTGCCCACGAACCCCAGCGCAATGTCTTCCTGTATTCGGGAATGTACTTCGCGTTCGGGTCGTAAACGTGCAACTCCAGGTCGGGAGTCGTCACCACCTCCTGCGTCACGTTGGTGAGCGGAAGCGTGTCGGCATCGTAGGTCTTGGGATTCCGCCAGTTCTCACTGAAGAACCGTGGGCCCGGATCCGGCGGTCGTGGAATCCCTCTTGGACGCGGAGGGGATTGCTGGGCCAGCAAGGACGTCACGACGCTGCCCGCGAAAACAACCGCCACACACAGACGAAGAAACGTGGACATGAGGTTTCCCACTTATCGCGATGCCTGGTGACGTCGCGGCCTGTGCTGTACCGCACTGTGCGGTGCGCGTCCCATCGCCGATAACGACGCCGCTGTCTCGCGCAGCACGCCTCGGAGCCACGCGTGCCCGCCGTCCTTCTCCGATCGGGGATGCCACATCATGGCTTCCTGCAGCACCGGCATCGGCGTCGGCAGCGGAACGAGGCGGATCGGGTGTGACACCGCCAGCTTCTCGGCCAGCCGCATTTGCAGCGTCGCGATGCGATCCGTTCCGACGATCAGCGCCGGCAGCGCGTGGTAGCTCGGCACCACCACTTGTGCGTGGAGTTCGATGCCAACCTGTTCTCCCAGGCGCTCGTCGTAGTTGATGCGCGTGTCGTCGGAGAAGCTGACCACCGCATGCGGGAGGCGGCGGTACTGATCCGGGTGAAGCGTGTCGCCCACGCTCGAATGCCCGCTCCAGACGATGGCGGTGAACGCATCCTCGAAAAGCACTTCGTGCGGCAGGGCGGCTGGCGCGTAGGTCTTCGGGACGATGACGAGATCGAGCCCGAGGTCCTCCGACTCCGGTGTCCGCTCTCGCAGCGGGATGATGACGACCGTGACACCGGGAGCATCTCTACCGATTCGACGAAGCGCGTCGGTCAGGAGTACGGTGACTGCGTAGTCCGATGCCGCAATGGTGAAGACCCGTCGCGACGTCGCGGGATCGAACGGCACGTTGACGATGATGGTTCGATGGATCTCCTCGAGGATGGAACGGACCGGCTCGATCAGCGATTCGCCGAGCGGGGTCAGGGTCATGCCGCCGCGGCTGGCGACGAGCAGCTTGTCGTTGAACGCATGGCGCAGACGCGCCAGCACACCGCTCATCGCCGATTGACTGAGATGGACGCGGCGGCCCGCGTTGGTGACGCTCCTCTCCGCGAGCAGCGCGTCGAGGGCGACGAGCAGGTTGAGATCGAAACCGTGTAAGTCCATGGCGGCCGGATTGCGCAGCATCCTACTTCAATCGCCGGCCGCATTGGCCGGCTCGATGCCAGCCATTGGAAGAAACGATTTGCCCACCTGCAGACGTCGCCGCAAAGTAGACGGCGTGTCACCTACTGCGGTTGTGCTGGCCACCGTCATCTTCGTCGCATTCGCTGTGCCGTCTTCCGGACAAGACCGGGGCCGCGGCGAAGCGCCAGGCAATGGCGCCGCTGCACCGCCTGGTCGAGGCCGTGCCACCGGTCCCGGCTATCCCAAGCTCTATGATTCGAACCTGCCGTTCCAGCCGCGCGATATGTCGGGTATCTGGACGCCGAACGGCAATGGCTTCGGCGGCGGCGGCCGGTGCCGCGATTGCGGTGACCGCGGCTTCAGCATGGAGTTCCCCGTCTTCACTCCGGCGGGCCAGGCAGCATTCGAGCGGAACATTCCGTCGTACGGCCGCGCCAAGGACAGTGACGACGCGAAGGCGCATCCGGAAGAGCACATCGGCCGGCGTCGTGCGCAGGCGCCCGGGTTGGGCAACGACACGTATGGCACCTGCAATCCGATGGGGATGCCACGAGCGGCCCTGTATCCCGATCCCGTCGAACTGATCGTGCTGCCCGATCGCATCCTGCAGCACTTCCAGTGGGGATACGGGCTGCGTACGATCTGGATGGATGGACGAAAGCTGCCGGCGCCCGAGGACATCGACATTCCTCGATGGTGGGGCTATGCCGTCGGCCGCTGGGACGGCAACACGCTGGTGGTCGAGTCCACCGGCCATGACGAGCGGACGTGGATCGATCACTTCGGTTATCCACACAGCGACGAGATGGTGCTGGAGGAACGCTACACGCGTATCAATTACGACACCATCGAGTTGAAGATGACGATGACCGACCCGAAGTACTACACGAAGCCCTGGACGAGTGAGACCAAACGCATGCACCTGCTCCCGAAGACGTTCATCCAGTCGTCGGGATGGGCCGGCCTGCTCGAGGATCTCTGCGCGCCGGCCAACGAACTGGAGTTCAACCGGCTTATTCGCGACCCGGCAGGTACCGGCAAGCCGGCCGAGCCTGGAGAGAGACGATGACCCGTTCGCACGCAGCCGTTTGGTGTGTCGTCGCGGTGCTGGGATGTCTGACGGCATCACGCTCGCTGGCGGCTCACCACGGGACGCTGGTGTCATACGATCGCGACAAGGCATGGACGGCGAAGGCCGTCGTGACCGAGTTCCGCTACGTGAACCCGCACGCGCAACTCTATTTCGACGTCAAGGACGACAAGAACCACGCAGGGCATTGGAGCGGTGAGCTGCTCCCCAATCCAGCGCAGCTCATCGCCAGCGGTTGGACGCGCAAACGATCGATGGACGCGCTACAGGCGGGGACCACGATTACGGTGACGGTCGCGCCCGCGCGCGCCGGCGGGATGGTCGTGCTGATCATGCGCATTCTCAATGAGAAGGGTGAGGAGCTCCTCGGTGGCGGGCCTTCACCGGGTGCAGCCCCGCGTCCTGTGCCATGACGCGCTCGCGTATCGTTCGCGGGAGGACATCGATGCGTTGCGCGATCATCATCGTGATGATGTGGGCTGCGGCCGCTCGCCTAGCGGCGCAGCAGGGCCAGCCTTCGCCACCCGCCAAGCCAGACTCCCCGGCGATCGTCGAGCAGCTCAATCGACTCAAAACGTCGGTGGGTCCGCGCTGGGCCGATGCCGTGCACTTCTGGTGCGAGGCGCCGCGCGCGAATCGAGCGGACGATCCGGCGATTCAGCCGGCGAGGATCTTCGACAACGTGTATGCCATCGGCAACGTTGGCACGGTCGCCTATGTGATCCAGACGTCGGCGGGTCTCATGATGATCGACGCACTGGGCGCGAATCAGGTCGAGTCGGATCTCCTGCCAGGCTTCACGAAGCTGGGCCTCGATCCGGCTCAGGTGAAGACGATTCTGGTCGCGCACGGACACGCCGATCACTTTGGAGGGTCGGCCTATTTTCAGCAGAAGTTCGGTTCGAAGGTCTACGTGTCGGCGGCTGACTGGACGCTGATGGAGACGCCGCCGCGCGGCCGCGGTCCCGGGGGACCGCCGCCCGCCGCGCCACCCAAGCGCGACGGCGAGTTGCGGGATGGCGAGTCGGTCACGCTCGGGAATGTCACCGTGCGCGCTGTCGCAGTTCCCGGGCACACGCCCGGGTCGATGGCTTTCATCATTCCAGTCCTCGATCGAGGCGAGCGGCACGTCGCCGCGCTGTTCGGCGGGTCGTGGCTGACGCCGGGACTGCTGAACGACGAGGCGATGCAGACCTACATCGCCTCGGTCGCGCACTTCAGGCAGGCGACGGTCGACGCAGGTGTCGACGCGTGGCTGCAGAACCATCCGCTGATGGTGCCGTTCCAGGACTGGCTGACGCGGCTCTCGTCGCGCGGACGCGGTGCCGCACATCCTTTTATCGTCGGCCGCGACGAGTATCAGAGGTTTCTCGACGTGATCGAGGGATGCAGCCGGATCGCCCTCGCGCGTCGCGGGCTCTGAGTGGTCGTCACTTGAGTTTCGTCGAGAACCGCTCGCCTTCCGCACACACTTCGTCAATCAGCTCGGTATCCGCGGCGAACTGCTGACGGAGGGTCACCGTCCACGGCTTCGTATATGCCTTGGGGTCATCGACGGTGACCTCGATCTCGAGGTGGCCGAAGTCGGGCCGTCGGATTCGTTCGCGAACCTTTGCGGTCTCCGTGATCATGCTGCCGTCCCAGTCGATCCACAGGTCGTCGCGAAATCCGATGCTGTCGACGACCAGCATGTCGTCGGCCCACGTCGCCGTCGAATACCCCTGCCACGACGGATTCGGGGCGTCCGGCAGCTGCCGGCCGTCCGTGAACACCTGGCGGTAGGTGCCGTTGTACTCGTTCAGCATCACCAGCAGATCCGGTGTCTGGACGAACTTCAGATAGTGAGGAAGCCCGTACGCACGGAGAAAGAAGTCGGGCAGGCATCGGATGTGCGGATCATCGATCGCCTGGTTCGCCGTGCGCTCGTCAACGAGCTTGGCGAGCCACGGCTGGTATGGCAACCCGCCCGGCATGTCGATCCCGATGTTGATGCTCTGACGCGAGAAGCTGGCTGTGCGCGGCGGGCACGTTCGCGACGCAGGGTTCATCTTCAGAAGCTCGCTGATCGGTGCTGTCCCTCGGATGACGCAGAGAGGCTCCGCTGTCATCCACACGCCAGACAAGTCTGGTCTTCCATTCGCCAGTCGCGGGGGCGCCGCCGTCAGATCGACTTCGCCAGTCGCTGTGCGCGGCGCGCGCGGGCTCGGGATCTTGAACCACTGAGCCGCCGACGATCCTGATGCTCCGACAATGACGGCGATCATCAGGAATGCCCTCGCCCGTCTGTGAATGTGTGGCCACGCAAGGTTGTGCACGGAGAAAGGCTCGCACAAGAGCAAGGCTCCGCGTGCATCGCCAGATGCGATACCTGCCATCGGTCGACTCGATGACCCACGGATTGCGCTGCGCAGACGAACAACTGTGGTTATGCTTGTCACGTTCGCGAAGAGGGAGTGGCGATGCCCAACAGGACCGTTGTTCTTTCACTGGCACTGACGATCTCCATGGCGCTCGTGATTCGCATCGCGGGTCAGGGCACTTCCGAACTGCAGCTCGTGACGCGTGCCGCTGATGCGCTCGGCGGCCGCGACCGCGTCATGGCAGTGAAGACGCTGCAGATCATCGGCTACGGCGAGCTGGCGTACTTCAACGGCGGCGGGAACATCACCGGCGACCCGGCCGCTCCTCAGAAGTGGCAGAAAGTACTCGAGCACACACGCACCATCGATCTCGAGCACTGGCGTACGCGTGTGCAGCAACGCCTGAAAATGGATTTCGTGTTCGCATCGACGGCCGGGCAACTCGGACTCAATCGGACTAGCGAAACGCTGGATGGCGATATCGCTTACAACATCGGCGGAGGATTCCTGGCTGCTCCTCAAACGGGTGTGCAACAGCCACAACCCGCGGGTGCCGCAGCCGCCCGCCAGCGTCGCGTGGAGCTGCTCGCCCACCCACTCACGATCGTACGGGCCGCGCTCGATCCGGCGAGCAAGCTGTCTAATCTCCGGAAGCAGGGAGACCTGCAGCTCGTGGACATCACCGTGCGTCAGGGTGACCTGCTGACGCTGGCGGTGAATGGCACGTCGAATCTTCCTGCGTGGGTCAGTTACGTCGGCCCAAACGCCAACCTTGGAGACGTGACGTATCGAACCGCCTTTGCTGGTTACGTACCGGAAAAAGGCATCGAACTGCCGACTGGCATCGCGACCACGATCGACTTCCGTAACGTGGTGCAGAGCAAACTCTACGTCGATCGCAACATCGTCGATGCGTCGATTGACGATCTGACTGCGCCAGCATCAATGCGCTCGGCGGCACCGCAGGGCCCACCCGCGGGAGCCAATGCCAACCTGACGCCGATGAAGGTCGCCGACCACGTGTGGTTCATGAACGGCAATACATTCTTCGAGTTCGACGACCACTTCACCATGGTCGAGGCCAACCGTACGGATGCCGCACTGCAGGCGATCCTCAAAGTGGTCAACGGCCTCGTGCCAGGCAAGCGCGTCACACACGTCATTCAGACGCACCATCACTTCGACCACAGCGTGGGGCTTCGCGCCGCTGTCGCTGAAGGGTTGACGGTCATCTCCCGTCGAGGAAACGAAGGCATCTTCCGCGAGATGGTGACGCGTCCCGCCAAGCTGTTTCCTGACGCCCTCGGACGCAGTCCCAAGCCGCTGAAATTCATCCCGGTCGACGATCATCTGAAGCTGAAGGACGCGACCAACGAGGTCGACATCTACCACATCATCGGCAACTACCACATGGCCGACGGCGTGATCGTCCACGTCCCGGCATCGAACCTGCTCGTCGAAGCGGATCTCACCACTCAGGACTGGGACTTCAACTGGTGGGGCGACAGCCTGATGAACAACATCGACTACCGCAAGATCAAAGTCGCCACTAATCTGGCCGTGCACTCGCAGAAGCCGTTCCCGCTGCCAGAAGTGGTCTCGGCCATCGAGAGACAGGTGCGCAACACGCAGGCGTTCTGCCGCCGTGCCGCCGAGGCGCAGTTCTTCCAGCCAGGCTGCCCGATTCAGTACAACCGGCCGCTGCCGCCGGCGGCCTCGAATTGAGCGACATCAGAGGATCGTGAGGCTGGCTTATCGATACCCAACGATGAGCCAGGCACGATTCGAACCGCCATCACCGAGTTTTGGATTGGCTGGATCGGCGAGACCGAGATTGCGAACGACAACCGGATAGCGGCCTGGTGTGCGTAGAAGTGCTTCGGCAATCGTTGCAACGATCTCCACGCGGCTGTTGACGGTTGTCGGCACGGGAACGTTGTTGAAGTACACCTGCGAGCGCTGGAAGTAGTTGAAACCCGTCAGCTTTACCGTGATCGTCGGACTGCCTAGAAATCGGGATCGCTGTCGTCTCGGCGTCCTGAGTCGATCGTTTCGATCGTCGGCTGCGGCTGCCTCGCATTACCGAAGCCTGCCGGCAGTGGCGGCACGGGCGGCGCAGCCCCCCGGCCACCCTCGAGTCCGGGAGGCGCTCCGCCGCGCCCTGGCGCCTGACTATCACGTGTCAGTTCCCGGCTCGCGGCTGTGCCGGTGGCGCCGCTCCGCCACCCACGAATCCGCCGGCGGCCACAACGTCGCGCTGCGAAAGCGTGATGTCATCGACGACAACCCCGTACGAGGGGAAGTGCATCTCTTCCCACGTCTGATCGCCGTAGTAGACCGTCGCCTTTGGATTCGGGTTGAACTTATTACCCGGGGAGTTGTCGTACCACGCGATCACGCGCATCTTGCTGCCGCGCGGCACCTTGATCGACGTGTCGTACCAGAGCTGCCAGTTGAAGTCGTAGCGCGGGACGTCGAGGACCGTCTCGGTCTTCCCGTCGGGGCGATCGAGATAGAAACGTGCTGCCTTGCCGCGCACGTGCATGTGCGGCATCAGCCCCACGACTTCGACATCCCGCGTGAACGTCACGACTGCCGGCGGCGCTTCCCAGTTCGACTCCATTGGTGGAATAGCGAACTGCTTCCGATCGGAGGGTGAGCTGGTGCTGAGCGCCAGATACCGCCGCTTCGGCGGCGTCTTTGCCAGGGTGAAACCTATCTGCACGTGATCCGTCACCGGCTTCCCGTTCGGCGTGTAGTGCACGTTGACGGCGATGTCGGTGCCAGCAGGAATCAGCTTCGCAGCGCTGAACGGTCGGAAATCAGCGGGCGTGCGGCCAGGCTCGTAGCACTCTTCGAGACCGTTACTCCGTGCGAGGATGCCGAACGGCGTGTTCAAGAGATCAGATGGGAGTTGCGGACCCCCGTTCCTGGCCCCAGCCGGTGCAGACGTTCCTGCAGGCGCGGGCGCGCCACCCGCGCCCGCGCCGCGCCCGCGCGCGATCTCGACTCCGTCATCGTCGCGCGGCACCCGCCGTGCGCTCGCGGTGAAGTACTTCGTGTCGGGATGATGTGGGATGTACGCAAGACAGATGTGATGGGTCACCGCCGGCTCAGATGGCTTCACTTCAACAGAGGTGACCCACGTGTCTTCCTTGAAGTTACCGGGCATGACAAACCACGTCCATTCGACGATGCCTCTCGCAGGTACGTCGTACGTCGGACCGTCCACGATGAGGTCGGGCTTGATCTGCCAGCCACCGTCTGGCCACGTGATCGGGGGCGGTGCATCAGCAGGATTGCCAGCAGGCGCGCCGGCATCAGCCCACTTGACCAGCGTGTCGATCTCGGCAGGTTTGAGTGAGCGATCGTTGAGAAGGTGCCCGGAACCCGCGTCGGCAAACCAGGGCGGCATCTTTTTCGACGACACCGCAGTCTTGATCGCACGAGCCCATGGGCGCGTGGACTCATAGGTCTGAAACGCCATCGGCGCGATCTGGCCAGGCCTGTGACACGTCTCGCAGTTCTTCTGCAGCAGAGGCATCACATCCTTGTAGAACGTGACTGGAGTTTTGGAAGTGCTCTGCGCAGCGACAACATCACTCACGACGGCAGCCAACGCGATGGCCGCGAGCCACAGCATCGTCGCGGCCGACACGATTCTTCGCGTCATCTCAATTTTCTCCGCATCAACACGTCAGAAGACGAGCTTCGCGCCGAACTGCAGCTGACGTGGTGCACCGGCCGTCGTGATCTGCCCAGCATTCGCGTTGTAGGCGGCAGCACCGTCGGCGGTGGCGACAAAGACCGCCGCGTTCGGCAAGCCGTAGTTCACCCGGTTGAACAGATTGAACATCTCGGCTCGCAGCTGAAGGTACGTGCCACCAGCCAGACCAATGTTCTTGCTGACCGCGAAATCCACGGTCAAAAGGCCGGGGCCACGCAGCGAATCGCGACCGACCCCGGTGCCCAGCGTCCCGGCCGCCGGCAACGTGAAGAACGTTGGATCGAAGTAGCCGGCAATGCAACCGCACGTGGTGTCGAGACGTCCGCCAGTCACAGCGTCCTCGAGGGAGCGGCCCGCCGCGAGGTTCGGACGTTGCGTGCCGCCGGTCTGCAGGCCGGACTGATCGAAACCGACGAGCGGAGTAAATGGCGCGCCGCTGACAGCGCTCACGATCGCCGACAGCTGCCAGCCCGTCACGAACGCGTTCGCCGTGAACGGCAGTTGATAGATCGCACTCGCTCGCAGATTGTGCGTGCGATCGATCTGGCACGGACCGAAGTCGTACTCCTCATCGTACGGGTTCGTCGCCGCAGTGCCCCCTTCGAACAACGAGTTACCTGATGTCGTATCGCGACAGCGCGACAGCGTGTACGACAGCTGCGATTGGATGTTCGACGAGAACCGCCGGTTCAACGCTGCCTGGAACGACTGGTAGTCAGACTCCGCATACGTATTGGCGCTGACCAGTGCGGCAAACTGCGGGTTCACCCGCGGATTCGAGATCGTCTGCGCACCAACGCGCGAACCATAGACGACAGTCCCGTCAGGAAGTGTGCGCGGCGTCACGGGATTCGTATCGCGTTGCCGCTGGAGATGGTCACCTCGACTGCCCACGTACGCCAGCGTCACGCTCGTTCCACTGAACAACTCGCGCTGTACGTTGACGTTCCACTGATGAAGTCGCGGCGCGTCCCCCATGTCGTAATCGAGTGCCTGCATCTGCGAGATCTGCGACGCGGACGGGTTCGGCGTCGGAAAGACCGGAAACGGCGGGAACGGCAAACGCACTTGAGCGCCGAGCGCGAACGGCGGATTGAGCGCATAGGCAGGCCCGAGACGATTGGCGGTGATCGGGCTGTGGAAGATGCCGTAGCCGGCGCGAATCGACGTCTTCTGATCCCTGAACGGATCGAAGGCGACGCCCACTCGCGGTTCCCAGTTGTTCAGTGTGGGGTTCCGGGAGAACGCCTCGGTGATCGGTGTGAACCCGGTGGACTGCGCCAGGTCCACCAACGCCGACGCCTTGTCGAGCGTCGGGATCCCGCGCGGGTCGTACCGCAGCCCGAGATTCAGCGTGAACCGGTTTCCGAGGCGCCATTCGTCCTGCACATAACTGGTGATGCGCCACTCGTCGATATCTCGGGCTGCGTCCGTCGCTCCCGGCAGCGCCCCGAGAAAGATCGACGGCTGGTTCTGCAGGAATGCGGTCAGGCTCGGGAACGACCACGACCCGTCACCAAAGAGCGGGAGGTTGACGAACGTCGTCTGACGCTCGTACTCGACACCGAACTTGATGGAGTGTCCGCCTGCGCCCCAGGCGACATCGTCACCGAGGATCGTGCGGGTCTGACGTTGCTCGAACGGCAACACCTGGTTGCCCCCGACGCTGACCACGCCCGAACCGGGATTGACAACGCCGCTCATGCGACCGGGAAAGAACACGAGCAGTCCGTTGTCGAGGTCCGTGCGGCTCGCCAGCTCCTGAGTGCGCGTTGCACCGAAGCGGAGCGTGTTGGTCATGGTGGGCTTGACGATCTGCCTGAGTTCCGCTGTGAGGTAGTGGTTGCCCGTCTCATCGTCACTGTTCCACAGCGGAATCGGTGACCCCGAGTTTGGCTCGAACACCGACGCCAGGTCCGACGTGTATCGCACGAAGAGGTTGGTCGTCCCGGTGATTGTGTAGTCGAAGCGGCCGACGAAGTAGTTCTCGTCTGCAGGAACTTCATTAGTGATGTCGAAACGGCCGATCCCTTGCGCCGCTTGCGCCGGCGTCTGCCGCGTCGGCAGCGGGTACAACTGCAACAGCGGCGCAATGGCTGGATTGACGCCGACGTTCACGCCGTTGATGATTCCGTTACGCGCGTTGGCGTCGGGCACGTTGATCGCCTGCGTCTGGCCGATCGTCTGTCGCAGCCCCTCGTAGTTGACAAAGAAGAACGCCTTGTTCCTGAGGAGCGGACCGCCAAAGCTCCCGCCGAATTGATTCTTATCGAGGGTCGGGTCGGGACGGCCGAGCAGCGTGTCGAAGTAGTTGGACGCATCGAGCTTGTCGTTGCGGTAGTACTCGAACGCGGAGCCGTGCCACTGATTCGTGCCTGACTTGGTGATGGCGTTGATGGCGACGCCATTGCCGCCGAACTGCGCGCTGTAGGTGTTTGTCAACACCTGGTATTCCGCAATCGCCTCGACACCAAGCGTCGTTCCAAGCTGCCCTGACCCGCTGCCGCGGTTCCAATAGTTCTGCACGTTGGTGTTGTCCATCAGGAACACCTGTCCCTCGGGACGCGCACCGGAGACGGTGTATTGCGGCTGTCGCCCGAAGAATTGCTGGAATTGCCCGCCGGCGGTCGACGCAGGCACTTCGTTGGCTCCTGGCGCGAGGACGATCAGCCTCGAGTAGCTGCGATCGATCAGCGGAAGCTCGGCCATCTGCTTCTGCTCGATCACCGTACCGAGCGCCACAGACACAGTGTCAACCACTGGTGCGCCCGCATTCACGGTGATGGTTTCCTGCACGGCAGAGGGTCCCAGCGTAAAGTCCACAATGACCTGTGTACCCACCACCAACCGGATACCCTGGCGAACAACGGTCTGGAATCCCGAGAGCGACGCTTCGACGTTGTACGCCGCTGGTAGCAAATCCGTCACGGCGTAGCGACCCTGCGAATCGGCGACCGTGCTCTGCACGACTCCGGTTTCGGTGTTCGTCACGTTCACGCTGGCGCCAGGAAGTACTCCACCGGTCGGGTCGCTTACCGTGCCCAGCACAGTCGCGCGGACGGCCTGCGCTGCCGCGCCATCGCCCATAGCCACTGACCATGCCACTACACACACAACGACAAGACGTCGCATCACGATGGTTGCTCTCCTCGGAAGGAACTGCT
>CAVYZF010000023.1:0-217537 GCA_963772955.1 uncultured Acidobacteriota bacterium
CCCCCCGCCACACCATTGTCACAAGAAGCAAACGATAGTCTGACGTCACACTCCGTTTACAAGTGAACCGATGACTCATACGCAGGAAGTCCGATGGCGGGCCTCGGAGATCAAGTTCGTAGTAGATGCCGACACAGGGGAACGCATCCGCTCCTGGGCACGTTCGTTCCTCGAGCCCGACCCTCACGGCGCCGGTGCGTTCGGCGACGAGTACAGGACGTCGACGCTGTACTTCGATACCGCCGAAGGCGATGTCTTCCATCAGCGCGGCTCATTCGGGCGTGCCAAGTACCGAATCCGTCGCTACGGCCGGAGCGACGTCATTTTCCTCGAGCGGAAGCTCCGTCAGCCTGGCCTGCTGGTGAAGCGTCGCACTGAAGCACCGATCGATTTTCTCGATGGTCGTGGTGATGCGAGCGAACACTGGCGCCGGCTTGGTGGCTGGTTCGAGCGGCGGCTTGCCGCGCGGGGCTTGGAGGCCGTCTGTCAGCTCTCATATCACCGTCTGGCCCGTGGTACGGCAACCGAAACCGGTCTTGCGCGACTGACTCTCGACCAAACAATCGAGGCCGTAGCAATCACGAGTCCGCGATTCTCGGCCGACGACGGGTTGCCGGTGCTCCGCGGCCGGCACATTCTCGAGCTCAAGTATCGCTCGCACGTGCCGGCAGTGTTCAAGCGGCTGATCGAAGACTTTCGCCTGAGGCCGCATGCCGTCTCGAAGTATCGACTCGGGCAGGCGGCATTGCGTGGCTTGCCAGTGCCAAACGCGATCGACGCGCACGAGCGTGAACGCCACATCCGTGTCTGAGCTTTTCGGTCGATCCGCGGCCGAGATCGCCGGCCCTGCAGAAGTCCTCCTGCGCTTGGTGCTGGCGGCGCTCCTCGGCGGAGTGGTGGCGCTTGTCTACCGCCGCTCGCGCTTCGAGCCCGCGTCGTCGTTCACCGTCACATTGGTGCTGCTCTCGATTTTGATCGCCATGGTCACGCAGGTGGTGGGCGACAACGTCGCGCGCGCATTCAGCCTGGTCGGCGCGCTCTCGATCGTCCGCTTCCGTACCGTCGTGCGCGACACACAGGACACGGCATACGTGATCTTCGCCGTCGCGGTCGGTATGGCCATCGGCGCGCATCACTTCTGGGTCGCGTTCGCCGGCGTCAGTGTTGTCACCCTCGCAGCCTTCATCATGCGCGGCCGGGCGGTGTCGGACGAACAGCTCCCCTTTCGGATCCAGGTCCGTATCGGCCTGGGTCTCGACCCCACGACGCTGCTCGGACCGACGCTCGATACTTTCGCGCGCACGCACCGCGTGATGGAGGTGATGACGTCACGTCAGGGAGCGGCAATCGACGTGTCCTATCGCACGGCGCTCAAAGACGACCAGTCGCTGCACGCATTGATCGCCGCGCTGAATCGTCTCGAAGGCGTCCAGAGCGCATCTGTCCAACGCGTGAACGGTGGAAGCGAGGAACCCTGATGACCTCACGAGGCTGGCTCCTGTGGTCCACGGTGGGTGTAGCTGCGGTGGCTGCCGCTCTCGGTGGTGAACACGTCCGCGCTCAGCGCGGCTTCGGCTTCGGTCCTCCGGCGCGCGAGAAGCGGTCGGTGGTCAAGCAGTTCGACGCCGATAGCAACGGGAGGCTGAATGACGCGGAGCGCGCCGAAGCGCGCACATGGCTTGCGACACAACCGCAGCGCGGAGTGGGCTTCGGACGACGCGGCTTCGGTCCGCCCCCGGAATTTGCCGGCCGCTTCGGAGGGCAGCCTCCGTTTGCGCCTCCGCCGGGTGGACGCGGCGGCCGTGGGCTCGCGATGGCGACGCCTGGCCCCCGTGTGTCTCCGGCTGACGTGACATCCGCGGGCTCGGCGCCGCTCTACGACCCGGAGACGGTTCGCACCATCTTCATCGATTTTCGCGCGGCCGACTGGGAGCGCGAGCTCGCCGATTTCTACGACACCGACGTGGACGTCCCCGCAACTGTGACTGTCGACGGACGTCGCTATGCCGACGTTGGCATCCACTTCCGCGGCATGTCGTCGTTCATGATGGTGCCCGCCGGCTCGAAGCGGTCGCTCAATCTGTCGTTCGATTTCGCCGACAACGATCAGCGCCTGCTCGGCTACCGCACGCTCAACCTGCTCAACGTAAACGGTGATCCGAGCTTCCTCCGCCCGATGCTCTACACGGAGATCGCGCGCCGCTATATCCCCACCCCACGCACGAACTATGTCCGCGTCGTCATCAACGGGGAGTACTGGGGTGTGTATATCAACGCACAGCAGTTCAACACCGACTTTACGCGCGACTTCTTCGCGAGCACGAAGGGCGAGCGGTGGAAGGTTCCGGGCTCGCCCGGCGGACGCGGGGGGCTCGAGTATCTCGGCGACAGCGTCGACGCCTACCGGCGGATCTACGAGATCAAGACGAAGGACAGCGCTGAGCCCTGGCAGGCGCTCATCGAGCTCTGTCGCGTCCTGAACACGACGTCGCCCGCGGCGCTCCAAGCAGCGCTCGCGCCGATGCTCGACGTGGACGAGACCCTGAAGTTCCTGGCACTCGAAGTCACGCTGGTCAACAGCGACGGTTACTGGACGCGCGCCAGTGACTACAGCCTGTATCGCGACGAGCGCGGACGCTTTCACGTCCTTCCACACGATACCAACGA
This sequence comes from uncultured Acidobacteriota bacterium, assembly GCA_963772955.1. Lineage (GTDB taxonomy): Bacteria > Acidobacteriota > Vicinamibacteria > Vicinamibacterales > UBA2999 > Gp6-AA40. The sequence goes on from CAVYZF010000023.1 coordinate 2,668, forward strand.
AGGGCTGGCCGAGGATCGCGGCCCCGGCCCAGGGCGAGGTGGATTCGGCGGCGGAGAAGGCGGCATCATGCTGGATCCACTGATCGGCCTCGACGACACCAGCAAGCCACTACGCTCAAAACTGCTCGCCGTGCCGGCACTACGCGTACGGTATCTGGCCCACGTGCGCGAGATCGCTGAGAACTGGCTCGACTGGCGCACGCTCGGGCCGCTGGCCTCCAAGTATCGCGCGCTCATCGCGAAAGACGTTCTCGCCGACACGAAGAAGCTCTACACCTCTGACGCTTTCGAAGCTGCGAGCGGAAACGGCGACGAGAGCGTGAAGGCATTCGCCGATGGGCGTCGCGCGTTCCTGCTCGGGGAGAAGTAATGAAGATCGATCTTAGATACCTTCGGGTCGCAACTCTGGCCAGCTTCGCGCTGGTCATAGGGTTCGGCATTTCCGGCGTGGAACAAGTGGGCGCACGCTCGGCCGATCAAGACACACACGGTCGCGATGCCACGCCCGATTACGCGCGCGTCTTCAACCAGGAGCAGGTCGGACGCCTCGACGTCACCATCACCGCCAGCGACTGGCAGGCTCTTGTTGACGACATGATCAGCATGGCCGGCGCGCAAGGCGGACAGACCACGGGTGCCCCAGGGCCTGGCGGCAACCCGAACCCTGGGCCAGGGCCAGGAGGCGGAGGGGGTCCGATCGTCACGTTTCCGCAGGAGGCGATCGCCGCGTGCACGGGACTGATCGAAGGGAGCGCATGTAGCTACGGCACACCACCAGTGAGCGGCCGGTGTGTGCAGACCGGCAATGCCGCTCCGCTTGCCTGCATTCCGCTTGGGGGAGGTGGGCAGGCGCCAAACCCGGGCGGCGGCGGCGGCGTAAATCAAGCGCGCGACGACGTCGAGTTGTTTCCGCGAACGCCGGTCTACATCCCGGCCGACGTGGCGTTCGATGGTGAGACATTCCGCCGCGTCGCGTTTCGCCTGAAGGGCAACTCGAGTCTCGCCACGAGCTGGCGGAGCGGAACTGACAAGCTTCCCTTCCGCCTGAACATCGACGGCCTGGAGTCGCGCTTTCCCGAGTCGAAGGATCAGACGTTCTTCGGCTTCACAAATCTGAGCTTCAGCAATAACGCCCTCGATTCGAGCTACCTGAGAGCGAAGGTCGTCACCGATTTGTTTCGCGACGCGGGCCTTCCCGTCGCGCGTACGGCGTTCATGCGCGTCTTCCTCGACCGCGGCGCCGGGGCCTCTTATCTCGGGCTCTACACAATGATCGAAGTGCCAGGCGGCCCGATGCTCCGCGCGCTGTTTGCGTCTGACAACGGCAACTTGTACAAGCCGCACAGCACGGGTGGGCGCTGGACCGTTTTCATCAAGGAGAACTTCCCCAAGAAGACGAACGACACCGACGAGGACTGGACCGATATTGAGGGGGCGATAACGGCCCTCAATGCGTCGAAGACCGACCGCGCGCTGTGGCGCAGCCGCCTCGAAGCGCGCTTCGACGTCAACAGCTTCCTTCGCTGGCTCGCGCTCAACACGATGGTGGGCAACACCGACGCCTACGGTGGGCTGTCGGCGCACAACTACTACCTCTACGGGAGCCCACGTCATCGCGATCGGGTGTTCTGGATTCCCTGGGATCACGACCTCGCGATGAGCGGGGGCGCCAACCTTGGCGGAGTGGGTGGTGGCAACCCCGGCGGAGGTGCCGGCGGCGCGCAGACAGTGGACATCTTCAACAACGCGAGCCCGGCGTCGTGGCCGCTGATCCGCTTCCTCATGGACGACCCGGTCTACCGCGCACAGTACCGCGCGCACGTGGTGGATCTGCTCGCGACAGTCTTTGAACCCTCCCGCGTCAACGCCATCCTCCAGTCGGAGCAGGCGCGCATCGCGCCGTTCGTGATCGGGAGAGAAGGCGAGCTGGCAGGACGCTCGTTCGCCGGAACGCCGGCGCAATTCGACGCCTCGCTCTACGGTCCGACCGGCCTGCTGGCCTATGTCTCGAGCCGCGCCACCGCCATCCGGCGCGCATTGGCAACGCAATGAGAAACATCGCCACGATCGTCGCACTGCTCTTCGTCGTTGCCACTGCCAGTCGTGCGGAGGCGCAACAGCCGACTACCGCTGAAACGCAGACGCCGGCGAACCAGCGTTTCGAGATCACGCCACGTGGCTACGTGCAGTTCGACTGGCGCGGGTTTCCCGGTTGGACGGTCACACCTGACACTGGACGTCTGGAGCCAGACACCCTGGATGTCCGTCGCCTGCGCGCGGGAATTGACGGGCGCTGGCGCCAGTGGTCGTTCGAGGCGAGCGTCGATCCATTGGACGACCTCGACGACACCCTGATCAAGGATGCCTACGTGCAGTACCGAGTGAGCCGCGAGCTGAGGCTGCGCGGCGGGCAGTTCAAACTGCCGGGCGGGCGCGAGTACGGCACGTCGGCGGCGTCGCTCAACTTCCTCGAGCGAGCGGCATTCGCGGAATCGATTGCGCCCAGGCGCGACATTGGCGGGATGGCCTCTGGTGAAATCGGTCGGTCGCTCGAGTACGAGGCCGGAGTCTTCGCGGGCGACGGCAAGGGACGACAAGAACGCGCCGGCGTGACGACTGCGGGCTCCGTCACGTGGACTGTGATCCGTCGTCTCGACGTGACGGGCTCGTTTTCGGTTGGCCATACGGGCACGGTAGACAGCGATCCGCCGAACGGGTTCGAAGGCCGCACATCGACGGGATACCGTTTCTTCGAGCGGCTCTACGTGGACGGATTGCGCACGCGGTTCGGCGCCGACGCGAACTGGCGTCGAGGCCCCTGGCGCGTGACGGCGGAAATGCTGCGCGTGTCCGAAGCGCGCAACGGCCAGGGTCTCGATCTCGAGGACTTGCCGACTTTGATTGGCTTCGGATGGAGCTCCGCGGTGACACGCGAGTTCGGCCGGCGACCCGGCGCAAACCGCTCGCGACCGCACGAATGGGATCTGGCAGTGAGGTTCGACTCGCTCGCGCTCGACGATGATGGCCCGCAAACAGAGAGCGACAGCGTCCGTCCCCGCGCGACCGACGTACGTGCGCGGGGTGGACGCACGCTCACGACCGGAGTGTCGTGGAACTTCTCTCGCTGGGCACGGGTCTTAGCGGAGACCGCAGCAGATCACTACACCGAGGCGCGCTCGGCACCGGAGCCAGGCAAGTCCGGCGTCTACTGGTCTTTCGGCACGCGCCTGCAGCTCGAGCTTCCGTAATCGATAGCGACTCTGTGTGGCCCCGACGCGTTCGAGCGGCCTTGGCCTGTCGCAACAGTGGCAGAGGTCTTCGCGTTCGAGAGAAGCGTACGAGAGTTCGAGGCCGCTCAGCGTTCCGATATGTCGTACAGATAGCGGTAACCCCTCAGGTAGATGTGCCCGTCGACGAGTGCTGCCGACGCATCGAAGCCATCGTCGAGCGTGTTCCTCGCCAGCACTTCGAGCGTGGACCCGTGGCGGAGTACCGCGGTGGTGCCGTCACGTCCGGTGATGTACACACGGCCCTGCGCAGCCACTGGTGAAGAGTACACCTCGGGAATCCCGTCGATCCGCTGCGCCTGGTAGTGCGGCCGGCCCGAGGTCGCGTCGAAGGCCGACAGGATACCGGCGTTGTTCTTGAGGAAATACAGCACGCCGTCGTAAAGCAGCGGCGAAGGCACGTAGGGGGTGTCGCGGTCGAGTGTCCATGCGACGCCCTTCCCGCCGCTGATATCGCCCCTGGCGTCGGCCAGCCGGATCGCGCTGAGGCGGTTGCCCTGGAATCCACTCATGGCGAACACCATTCCACCCTCGGCGACCGGCGATGGAATGGGATTCATCGTGAGGCCGTCGCTCTCCCAGACGATATCGCCGGTCTCGAGGTCGTAGCTCCGCAGCCGCTTCTCCGCGGCCGTGACAACCTGCACCTGGCCGTCGTGCGTCACCACGAGCGGGGTCGCCCACGAGTCCACCTCGGCGCGGGATCGGCGCCACAGCTCCGCCCCGGTCCGGGCATCGAGCGTCACGATGAACGACTCTCCCCGATGATCCCAGACGACGACCAGGCGATCGCCGTACAGCGCGGGAGTACTCCCCGACTCGCCGACCTCCGCGAACATCTGTTTGTCACCGAAGTGTTTCTGCCAGAGCGGGGAGCCGTTCATGTCGTACGCATACAGCCCGCTCGATTCGAAGAACGCAAAGACTCGAGTGCCGTCGGTGATTGCCGAGCTCGACGCCCACGTCCCATCCTTCATCGATGGTGCCCGCGGACGCTCCTCTCGGGCGGTCCGCTCCCACAGGACGCGGCCGGTCCGTCGATCGATGGCGAGCACGGTGTAGCGATGCACATCGCGCGGCTGGATTGCCGAGCGCGACTGGTGAGACCCAGGTCCCGCGACGCCCACCGGCACCGCGGAGAGCAGAAACAGGTGATCGCCCCACACGACGGGCGACGAGGAGCCACGCCCGGGGATTTCCACCTTCCACCGGACGTTCTTCGTTTCGCTCCACTCGACGGGGGGAGTGGCGTGGCGCGAGACGCCTGTGGCGTGGGGTCCCCGCCACTGCGGCCAGAACCTCTCCCCCGCACCATCGGAAGCGACTGTTGTTGCCAACAGCCACGCCGCGATTATCGGCGCGACGAGCGAGACTTTCGAGCGAGCGTCACTCATGAGGCATCGCAGCACCGCGCACCATACCTCAGGTGTCGTGCGCCAGCAATGACAACCCGCGCTTCCCGACCGGGCGTGAGTTACCGTGCCGCGTAAACCGTTCGACGACCGTCGCTCTGTCGCTGCGCTGGGTGCGAGCGCTCATCGTGGAGTTGTTCCACCGCTCATGATTGTGGCGGCACGCAGCCCGGCTACTTCGGTGGTGCCGGACGCGCGAAACGAGCGTTATCGATGGGGACATTGGGCTGCACAGACTCGATCTCGAAAATCGACTTGCCATTCAACCAGCTCACCGTCCATTTGAACGGCATCTTCACACCGGCGACCTCGCGGTAGTCAGCGTAATCGACCCGCGTCACGAGCCGTCCGACCGGCGAGGCCGAAAACCGGACCAGCCGTGTGAGCAAGCCGGTCTCCGCATCGAAACAGAGTGTGACCGTGCCGCCCTTGGGCGTGGTTGCCTGCACCACGTTGACCTCACGGTTGTCGATTTCAGTCGGAACTCCCACGCGCCAGTTGGTCAGTGCCTGTTTCAGTCCGAGCGGAAAGTGCACTTGCACCTCGATGGCGAGTCCCTCGAGCTCCTGCCCAGTCACGGGGATAACGGGCAGCGGTCGATCGGTGGGCGGGGCAGCCACCCATCCCGACTGACCGTCGAAGACCCACGCAAGATCACCCGACGCGGTGTGGCTGACAACAGTTCGACGCGCCGGCGCAGCGGCATACAGCTCCATCGGGCTCTTCTCGGCATCGTCGTACCCGAGATATCTGCCCTTGGCCGTAACGCCTTTCAGCTGCTCGAGGCGTGCAGCACCACCGAGCGCGGTGATGTACTTGTCGAGGAGCGCGTCGGCCGAGGGCTGGCCGCGCGCCGGTGCGATCGGATCGCCAGGCTCGAACGGGGGCGGGCTGCTGTACAGCAGATCGATGCTTGGCATGACGCTGGGGCGCGATGCGCCGCGATGGCACGTGAAGCATGTGACGACCTGGCGGCCACCAAAGTTGGTCTGATTGATGGTGTCGACCATTTGCATCATGCGGCGAGTCATCTGCTTGCGCGCGTTGTCGTCGGCGTACTTCGCCCAATTTCCGCCGCTTTCGTCGACATGACAGTCGGTGCAGTTGAGGCCGGTTGACGCGGAAAAAAGTCCCATCGTTCCCATGAACTGGTCGACGGGAATTCCTTTGAGAAGCTGAACGTTCTTGAACACCTCTTCGGCCATTTGCGGGCGATCGGACGTGCCCTGTGCGACGATGGCTGCACTCGCCAGCCACAGAGCGGCTGTCACCGCCGTCGCCCTCGCGACCGACCTGGCGCCCACGATCATTGCGTTCTCCCGCGCTTTTCGCCTTACTTCCACGCCGAGTACAAGTGCTCGCCCCGGACTTCCTTTATCAGTATCGCGTTGTGTTTGTACACGATTACGATACCTACGTCGAATAGTGACACCGGATGTGATTTCCCAGAGATCCAAGAGAAAATCACACCCGGTGTCTTTGGAGTGAAAGGGGACGCCGATGCGGAGTCTTGTTCTGTTCGTTGCAGGCGTGCTTGTCGGCGCTGCGATTCAGACGGCAAGTGCTCAGGGACCGCCCGACCAGCCTGCGGTGCGTTTGAACCACGTCGCGATTGCGGTGAAGGACCTTTCCGAGGCGTTGAAGTTCTACCAGGACAAGCTTGGATTCCGTGAGGTGGTTCGCAACCCCAACGGGCAATCGGCTTACATCCAGATCAGCCGAGATACGTTTCTCGAGGTGCAGCAGGCGAAGGACCCAAGCCTGGTTGGATTGAACCATTGGGGCCTCGAGGCACAGGACATCAAGGGCACAGTCGCGACGTTCCGTCAACGCGGACTGATGGTCAGCGAACCAGGTGCGCCAAGCGCGTTCACGGGTGGTATCCTCGCCAACATCAACGATCCGGTCTACGGGCGTATCGAGCTGACCGAGCAGCCGCCCGATGGCAAGCTGCGCAAGGCGTCGGAAAGCTGGAAGTAATCACGGGTCGGAGGTGTCGCATGAACAAGACAACCTGTGGACGGCTGGCTGCCGCCGTGCTTCTCGTTCTCTCAACCCCGCTTGTCGCGCATCACGGTGCGGCCAGTTTCGATAATGAGAAAACACTCACCATGAAAGGAACAGTCACGGAATGGCTCTGGGCCAATCCGCACTGCTTCTTGAAGGTCGACGTCAAGGACGACAGTGGCGCCGCCCGCGTTTGGAATCTCGAGCTCGGAAACCCGACCGATATCACTCCCGCCGGCTATCGAAGAACAACGTTCAAAGCAGGCGATCAGGTGATGGTGACGATCACGCCGGTCAAGAGCGGTGCGGCGGTCGGACGTCTGAGGTCGGTCGTTCTGCCGGACGGACAGACACTTCCCCGGCAATGAAGGTTCTCGCCATGCGACGAGCATGCACGCTCCTGATCAGTGCCAGCGTCGGGCTGGTGATCTTTTCAATGGTGACGTTGGCTCAAGCGCCTGCGCAACAAGGCGCCCCTCCTGGACGCGGCGGACCTCCTCCGGTTCCGCTTTCGCAGGTGAAGTGGGAACCCTGGAACAACACCGGGTTGCGCGCGATTCCCCAGAACGTTGAGCCAGATGGCCCGGCTCCGCGCCGCGATCTCACAGGCATCTGGGATCCTGCGCGCGGAGGTATCGGTGCCCGCGGTGCCCGCAACCCCGCGCCGCTGACCGAGTGGGGCCAGAAGAAAGGTGGAACGCACAAATCCGGCGATGGTGTCAGGCAGGTTCCAGCCGATCAGATCAACGATCCGCTCTCGACGCTGGGCGACCCGGGCGGTTATCCGCGCCAACTGTTGTTCGAGCTACGCCACGTGCAGTTCCTGCGCACGCCACAATCGGTTGTGGCGCTGTTCATGTGGGAACGGCGGTGGCGGGTCATCTGGACCGATGGCCGGCAGCTTCCCACCGATCCGGATCCGCGTTGGTATGGCTACTCGGTTGGTCGATGGGAAGACGACTCCACCTTCGTCGTCAACTCGAACGGAACCGACGAACGGACGTGGCTGGACAACGCCGGCAATCCACACAGCAGCGATCTCCGCGTCGAGGAACGCTGGCATCGCATCAGCGAGAAGAGACTGGAGCTTACCGTTACGCTCGACGATCCCAGGGCCTACACCCGCCCGTGGGTAGCGCTCGATAAGGTGCAGTTCGTCCAGATCCCACCGACAACCGACCTCATGGAGATGATGAACGCCGCTTCGGAGGTGCAGAAGGTGGCGGAACAGTTCAAGGAGAAATGAACGGCACTGGACCTCGCCCGCCTGGGTGGCGGAGAGCTTCCGTGAGCCACCCTACGACGCCGCCTGATAGTCCACTGATTCAGGGAGGATGATCGATACGCGAAGTCCGGGATGTGCGTTCTCAACGGCCAGCGATCCGTGGTGCAGACGTACAGCCCTGGACGCAATGGAGAGTCCCAGCCCGATCCCGCCGCTGGCCGAGTCGCGCGCCTCGTTGACTCGAAAAAACGGTTGCGTCAAGCGTGGGAGGTCGGCTTCAGGAACACCCGGTCCACGATCGCGCACGGTGATGGTGATCTCTGACGACGAGTCCACGGCTTCGACGGTGACGTCTGTATCCCGGGGAGCGTAGCGAATCGCGTTGCGAAGCACGTTCTCGACCGCACGACGGAGCAGCTCAGGGTGTCCGGTCAGAACACGGGTGATTTCGTTGCGCACCACGATGCGGCACTGCCGCGCGTCCGCCTCCACCGTGCATCCCTTGACCACGTTATCGACGATGGCGCCGGCGGAAAGCGGTTCTAGCTTCACCGCGCTCGGATCGCCCTCCATCCGCGTGACCTCAATCAGTGATCCGACGAGCGACGTCAGACGGTCGGCCTCGCGCTGCAGCCGCAGGGCCGCCGCGTCGCGATCGTCTGCGCGTCGCGCGAGCTCGATGGCGATGTTCAGCCGCGCGAGTGGTGATCGGAGCTCGTGCGAGATGTCCTGTAACAGCCGCCGTTCAGCGGTGAGTAGTGTCTCGAGACGTTCGGCCATATCGTTGAACGCGTGGCCGAGGTCACCGATCTCGTCGTTGCGTGTGACGCGCACGCGCATGCTCAAATCCCCGCGGCCGAACTGGCTGACGGCGCGGGCCACATGCCGTACCGGCCGCACGATACCGATCGCCAGAAGCCAGGTGAGACAGACGACGGTCGCGAGAATGAGCAAGTAGTACGGAACGAACGACCAGATGTTGAACGGGGGCGGCGCCAGGACGATCAGCCGGTAGCGTCCGTCCAGCGAGGGCTCGACGACCACGAGCCGGTCATCGATCTGCGGCGGGCCGAACCATGGCCGCGGTACCCGCAGCAATGCCGACCGGTCCTCACCGGTAATCAGATCGCGACCCGCGGCATCGGTGAGGTAATGCGTAGCGCCGAGCGACTGATCGAGCCGCTTGATGAATACCGCGGCTGCCGCCGGCCCTTGCTGCTGCAACGCGGCGATCCCGTCCTCGATCTGGCGCGCCTGAAATTGACGAATCAGACGCACATTCGCCGGTCCCGACATGGCGAGGAACGTCGCCATGAACGCCACCAACGAGATCAGCAGCGTGCCGAGCACGGCGATCACGATCCGCGCCGTCAGAGAGCGCAAGATCTTAGTGGACCGTATACGCTGAAGGAGCACCAGTCACACCCAGCCTTCGACGGCGATTTTCCGGCCGCGACAACGGAGCGGCCGGCCGTAATTCAGGAGGCAAATACCACTAAGCATCGGTCACACAGATGTAGCCCTGACCTCGGACGGTTCGGATCGCGGTCCAGCCTACAGCTTCGAGCTTCCGCCGCAAGTGGCTCACGTGCACATCGAGTGATCGTTCGTACGGCGTAGACTCGCGTTGATACAGCACGCTTGCGAGCTCGTTGCGCGAGACGATCCGGCCAACGGCTCGCATCAGCACTTCGAGAATCGTCAATTCGGTGGGCGTCAATTCGATCGACACACCGCGGTACGAGACGGCACGGTTGAGCGCATCGACCCGCAGATCGCCGACCTGCACCACGCTGGACACCAGATCCGCCCGTTGAAGCGTCCGACGCAGCACTGCGCGGATTCTGGCGAGCAGCTCGGCGGCCGCGAATGGTTTGACCAGATAGTCGTCGGCGCCCTCGCCCAGACCACCCACGCGGTCCTGCTCGCTGGCTCGGGCGGTCAGCACGATCACCGGCACGTTCGACTGCCGGCGAAGCTGCCGCAATACGGCGAACCCATCGAGCACGGGCAGCATCACGTCGAGAATCACCAGCGCGAAGCCACCCTCGAGGGCCGCACCCAGTCCCGACGCCCCGTCATGTACCGCGGTGACTTCATAGCCCTCCCTGTTGAGGAATTCTTGCACCAGCTCGCACAAGCCCTCATCGTCATCAACCATCAGGATCGCGCGTGCTCGATCGTCCATGCTGCTGGGTCGGCTTCGTGCCTCCTACGCTACCGCGAGATGAGCGCGTTGAAGCCACACGCACCGCGATCTTTACAAAACTTAACTCGACTCCGTCGGGGGACGTTCTTAAGGTGGATCGTGAGTATGACCTCCGACATCCACGACACCCTTGGACTCACGCCTCGCGGCCGACGGAAACGCATTGGGCGCTGGATCATCGCCGCGCTGGTGATTGTCGCGCTGGCAGTCGTTCTGATCCGCATGCGCGCAGCGCCGGCACAGGCTGCCAGTCCCTACAAGACCGAAGCGGTGCAGCAGGGCGCGCTGACCGTGTCCGTCACGGCCACCGGTGAGCTGAAGCCGGTCACACAGGTCAACATCGGCACCGAGATCTCCGGGATCGTCGAGTCGGTCGCCGTGGACTTCAACAGCGCGGTGACCGTTGGACAGACGCTTGCGAGGGTCAACACGGAAAAGCTCGAAGCTCAAGCCGCCCAGGCTCGCGCTGGTCTGCGCTCCGCGGAGGCCAAGCAACAGCAGGCGGAAGCGACCGTGGCCGAAGCCGAAGCGGAATTGGCCAGGCTGCAGCATGTTCGCGAGCTGAGCGGAGGGCGCGTCCCCTCGAAGCAGGAGATGGATTCGCAGGAGGCCACGGTCAAGCGAGCGCACGCCGATCAGGCAAGTTCGGCCGCACAGGTCGCGCAATCACAGGCCAGCCTCAACGCCATCGACACTGACATCAGGAAAGCCATCATCCGCTCGCCGATCAGCGGTATCGTCCTCGACCGGCAAATCGATCCTGGCCAGACCGTTGCGGCCTCGTTTCAAACCCCGACGCTGTTCACGCTTGCCCAGGACCTGACCAAGATGAAGCTAATCGTCGACGTCGACGAAGCCGACATCGGCAACGTCCGAGTCGGACAGGCGGCGACCTTTCGTGTTGACGCGTACCCGGATCGATCGTTCTCGTCGAAAGTCAGCGAAGTCCGCAGCACACCGAAAACGTCGAATGGCGTGGTGACCTATCAAACGGTCCTTGCCGTAGACAACTCCGAGCGGCTCCTCCAGCCGGGAATGACTGCGACGGCGGAAATCACGGTCACACATATCGCTGATGCGTTGCTCATCCCGAATGCCGCACTCAGATTTACTCCGCCGGAGGCGCAGCAGGCGCAAGGGCGAGGCGGTGGCTTCAGCCTGCTGCCACGCCCGCCGGGTCTGCAGCGGCGCGATCGCTCGCTCGAGGATGGCCAGTCGCGGGTCTGGCGGATGTCCAGTGACGGGGTCGAGCCGGTTCCACTCGAGCTCGGTCCGACCGACGGCCGGGTAACGGTGATGCGCAGCGGCGATCTGATCGCTGGTGCGGCCGTGATTGTCGATGTCGCGAGCGCGAACTGAAACCGATCATGACGGAACCAGTCATCGCATTTGAGAACGTTGTCCGGACGTACGGGCGCGGGCAAGCCGCGGTTCACGCGCTGGCCGGCGTGAACTTCGAAGTTGTGCCAGGGGAGTTCGTCGCCGTCATGGGCCCCAGCGGGTCTGGCAAGTCCACGGCCATGAACATCCTCGGCTGCCTCGACCTCCCGACGGGCGGCATCTATCGCTTTCGCGGAGTGGACGTCGGCTCGCTGTCACGCCAGCAGCGCGCGCTGCTACGGCGCCACTATCTCGGATTCGTCTTTCAGGGTTTCAATCTGCTCAACCGAACGACCGCGCTCGAGAACGTGGAGCTCCCGCTCCTCTATCGTGGCGTCGGCGCGCGCGAACGGCACAAGCGTGCGCGCGAAGCGCTCGCCGCGGTTGGGCTCACCGGCTGGGAATCGCACACACCGGCGGAACTTTCGGGCGGACAGATGCAGCGCGTGGCGATCGCCAGGGCCATTGTCACAGAGCCGTCGGTCCTGTTCGCCGACGAACCGACAGGCAATCTCGACACGGCGCGCAGCGTCGAGATCATGGACCTGCTCGTGGAGTTCAATCGCACGCGCGGGCTTACCGTCGTGATGGTCACCCATGAGCCCGGCATGGCCGCCTATGCGTCGCGGACGATTCGCTTTCGAGACGGTCACGTGGAAAGCGACATGCGCACCGAGGGAGTTCACTGATGCTGTTCAATGCCTTCGTCCTGGCGCTTCGCGAAATACGGCGCAACGTGCTGCGCTCGTCGTTGACAGCGCTCGGCATCATCATCGGTGTCGCGTCGGTGATCATCATGGTCACGCTCGGCAATGGCGCCACTGCGCAGGTTCGCGCGGACATTGCCAGCATGGGCAGCAATCTGCTGACCGTGATGCCAGGTCAGCGCGTCGGCCCCGGGGGCGCATCGAGCAGCGCCAAACCATTCCGGCGTCAGGATGTCGATGCGCTCACCCGTGAAGTCGACTCGGTGACGTCAATCGCACCCGTGGCGACGACGAATCTCAGTGTCATCAGTGGCGCAAAGAACCGCTCCACCAACGTCACCGGGACGACGAACGCCTACTTCGAATCGGGCGGCTGGAAGCTGGCGAGCGGCCGCTGGTTCTCGGAGAGCGAGCTGCGCTCCGGCGCCGCCGTGTGCATCATCGGCCAGACGACGAAGAACGAGCTGATCGGAGCGGTCGATCCGATCGGCAGCCGGCTCCGGCTGCGCTCGCTGTCGTGCAGTGTCATCGGACTGCTGCAATCGAAAGGCAAAAGTAACTTCGGGCAGGACCGTGACGATACCGTGGTCATCCCGCTGCGGACGATGCAGCGGCGGCTGAGCGGGAGCGAAGACATTCAACAGGTGCAGCTCTCGGTCAGCAGCACCGTATCCACTGAAAAAGCGCAGCAGGATATTACTCGCTTGATGCGCGAGCGCCGTCGGCTGGCGCGCGATGCAGACGACGACTTCAACATCATGGACCAGCAGGAGATCGCGAACACGATCTCCGGTACGACTCGCACGCTCACGGGCCTGCTTGCGGCAGTAGCGGCGATCAGCCTTCTGGTCGGTGGCATCGGGATCATGAACATCATGCTGGTGTCGGTGACAGAACGTACGCGCGAGATCGGCATCAGGCTGGCGATTGGCGCGTTCGAGCGTGACGTGCTGACCCAGTTTCTGATCGAAGCCGTCGTGCTGTCGCTGTTCGGAGGGACCATCGGCATCTCGCTCGCGCTCGCCGCCTCGTATGCTGCTGCGCGAGCGCTCTCGCTCCCATTCACGCTCGACTACAGCATCATCGCGCTGGCGTTCGTGTTTTCCGCTGCGGTCGGCATCGTCTTTGGCTTCTTCCCCGCGAGGCGAGCGGCAAGCCTCAACCCCATCGAAGCGCTCCGGCATGAATGACACGACACAATCCGGCGGACATTCCCGTCGATACGCGCTGCTGACGATCATCGTGGCGATCGCCACGGGCGCGGCATGCGGCGTTCGCCGACCCTATCAGCCACCGGTTCCGAACGCGCCGGCGGCATGGTCGGCACCGGCACCCGTCACCGAATCCGCTGATGTGGAGAGTCTGTCGCGCTGGTGGGAGACCTTCGGCGATGAGCAACTCACCGCGCTCGTTCGGCGCGCGGTCGAAGGCAATCTCGATGTGCGCACGGCGATGTCCCGGGTCCGTGAAGCGCGGGCCACGACACGATCGACGCGGACACAGCTGTGGCCGTCGGCCGACGTGGGCGGCTCTGCGAGGGCGAGCGGCACCGGCAACGAGGCCGGGGTCAGTGGCGTCACGGGTTTGTACACCCTGAGTATTGACGCGAGCTGGGAGATCGATGCGTTCGGCGGCATTCGCAGCACGATAGACGCGGCGAGCGCAACGGCCGACGCACGTGCCGCCGACTTGCAGGACGTGCTCATTACCCTGACGGCTGACGTCGCACTGAATTACATCGACATCCGTTCACTGCAGCGCCGTCTGGAGATTGCGCGATCGAATGTGGATCTGCAGCAGGAGACGCTCGAGCTCACGCAGTTCCGCGCGCAGGCCGGGCTGGCCACGGACCTGGACGTCCAACAGGCACTCTCGAACGTGGAGAGCACGCGTGCGCAGATCGCATCGCTCGAAGGTCAGGTTGGACAATCCATTCACGCGATTGCGATCCTGCTCGGCCGGCCGCCGGCAGAGCTGAATGCAGAATTCACCGCGGCGGCTCCCATCCCTGAAGCACCAATCGAGACCACACTCGGCCTGCCTGCCGACGCGCTTCGCCGTCGTCCGGATGTGCGGAGCGCAGAACGACAGCTGGCGGCGCAGTTCGCGCAGGTGAATGTCGCGCGCGCGGATCTCTATCCGAGCTTCAGGCTTGCCGGATCGATCGGGCTCGAATCGTTGTCGCTCGCCACGCTGCTCGTGCCGGGCGCGCAATTCTGGAACGTCGGACCCTCGGTCAGCACACGGCTGTTCGATCGCCGACAGCTTCGCGAGAACCTCGTCGTGCAAAGCGAACGGCAGGAGCAGGCGGCGCGCAGTTATGAAACCGCGGTTCTGCGGGCATTGCAGGAAGTGGAAGACAGCCTGACTGACCTGGCACAGGAGCAGGTACGTCGCGGCCACCTTGCCGCTGCCGCCAATGCGGCGCAACAGGCCGCCGATCTTTCACTGCAGCTTTACAACACCGGTCTGCGTGACTTCAGAGATGTCCTCGATGCGCAACGCTCGCTACTCAACCTGCAGGACTCGCTGGCGTCGAGCGACACCGCAGTGTCGAGCGATCTCGTGCGGCTCTTCAAGGCGCTCGGCGGCGGATGGAGCGCGACAGCCATGATCCCGGAACAGGTGACGTCCAGTCCCTGACGCGCGTGTGTTCTGGTAAAGCGAGGGCGATAGTTCGAGACAGTCCCCGTCCGGGTGGCGGTGGGTGCTCTCAGCTCTATCGCTATACGACCGTGCGACGACCGCTCGGCGGTCATCATCTCCGACTGGCTCAACGCCCGGCAGGGCCCGATGGTGCCGTCGCGGCCGGAAGTGCGAGAGTCACGATTTCCACGGCGTCGGCCACGCGCACTGCCACGGCGATGTACTGCCGTCCTGCCTTTGTGTACGTGACGGGAAATCCAGTGGTCGGCCCAGGTATCTGAATCTCTGCGACGACAGCACCCGTCTTCTTGTCCCACGCGCGAAGCACCGGAACCGCGCCCCCCTCGCCGCCTCCGAACAATAGCGTGCTGGTGACGAGGAGCCCCGTGCCTCTCGTGGGTGCCCCGGTATTCGGAATGTCCACGCCCTGGAGCTTCGGGTTCTTCCGGATGGCTTCCGGAGTGTTGCCATGCGGAACCGACCACAAGCGCTCACCCGTTTTCAAGTCGATAGCGACGACACGCCCATACGGCGGCTTGAGGAGCGGAAGGCCGAACACCGTCGGAGCTGGGCCGACGGCCTGGCCGCGCGTGTCGTGATACAGGACGCCGGTATTCGGCGATCCCTCGGACAACAGCGCGCGGAATAAGGTGTTCTGACTTGTGACAAAGAGCACGTCGTCAACAGGATCGACCGCGCCGCCCGGCCAGTTGACACCGCCCACCGCGGAAGGCGCAGTCAACGTGCCGAGCGTGCCCTCAGCCGCATTCGGTGGCGACGACGGCGTATAGAGACCGCCGAGACGATACTGACGTGCGACGCGAAGTGCTTCGGCCTTGATTTCGGGCGTGAAGTCCACGAGGTCGTTCTCGGTCACCCCCTGCAGCTCCACGGCGGCCGGCTTGGTGGGAAACGGCTGCGTGGGGGACGTCCACTCCCCCGGCACGTCGGACTTCGGCACCGGCCGCTCCTCGATCGGCCACACCGGCTTGCCCGTTGCGCGGTCCAGCACGAAGACGAATCCCTGCTTGGTGAGCTGGGCGACGGCCTTGACGGGACGGCCATCCACGGTGATGTCGGCAAGAATCGGCGCGGTCGGCGGATCGAAGTCCCAGATGTCGTGGTGGGTCAGCTGGAAGTGCCAGGCACGCTTGCCCGTTTTCGCATCGAGCGCGACCACAGAGTTTGCATAAAGGTTGTTGCCCGGGCGATATCCACCGTAGTAGTCGCTCGTCGCAGACTCCGTGGGGATGTAGAACAAGCCCAGCTCGGGATCCGCCGTGACCGGGGCCCAGAAGCCCGCGTTGCCGGTGTACAGGTTGGACCGTTCGCGGAGTTCTGGACGCTCCTTCGCCCAGGCGTTCAGACCGCGAGGGACCTCCCACGCCTTGGGATCCGCCTTGAGCCACGTCTCGGCGCCTTCCTCCCCCGGCCGCGGAATGACGTTGAAGCGCCACAGCATCTTGCCCGTCCTGGTGTCGTAGGCAACCACGTCACCCGGGATGTTCATCGGCCACTGTTCGTTGATGGACGCGTTGGCAAGATTCGGCGTCGAGCCGGTATGCATCGAGATCGGTGCAACCAGGACGTTGCCGACGATGGCCACGGGAGACGTGTTGGACACCCGGCCTTCACGAGGCAATCCCGGCCGCTCGTTCCAGCGCAGATTCGCTGCCAGATCAACCACGCCATCCTTCCCGAAGCTCGACACCTGTCGCCCGGTCTTCGCGTCGAGCGCGACGAGCATGTAGCTGTTCATGACGACAAAGATCCGTTCGTCGCCCGCGCCGTCCGTCCAGTAGGTGACGCCGCGGCCAGAGGTTCTCGCCAGCGGATCGATGATGTTGAACCATCGCAGCAACTCTCCGGTCGGGCGCCAGTGCCACAGCAATTGGCCCGTGGCGGCATCGAGTGCCACGACATCGCGGTTGATGCCCGCCGTCGTGTACATCACGCCGTCGACGATCAGCGGACTGACCTGCATCTGGTTCGCGGGCCGTGGACCGAAGTTCCGCGCCGACCAGCGCCAGGCCACGCGAAGATCGCGGACGTTGGCGGCGTTGATCTGATTCGCGGACGAATATCGCGTCGCACCGGCGTCGCCGCCGAAGAACCGCCATTCGATATCGCTTTTGGACGAGCCGGCTCCGCTTTGCCCAGCCAGGGTGGCCGACAGTCCTATCGCCGACCCGAGGGCGACAACGGCCAGAAGCATTCTCACTTTCCACGGCGACATTCCGGGCTCCTCTCGAAGGCAGTCCTACTTCAGCGTGCGCAGCCGTTATAGCAGGCGCGCCGACAGGGAGCAACGCTCATCCGCCCGATCGAAGTTCACCTTCGTCGCTCACTCGTGGTCCGCATTCTCCACGGTGCACAGCAGTGGCCGTAGGGTCCCCCGATCGAGCCGCCGATAGACGATGAGAACCCATATCGCAATCCTTGCCATGGCCCCCGGCCAGACGGATCGATAAATCTTCAGCGCCGACAATCGAGCGGACGGGTCGCGCTCATTCGCCGATCGATCTGTTGTTCACAGACCATTGGCTTCCACGGCGCAGTCGAGGAGGCCTCGTCGGTTCCAACCCGTGATGTGCTCTGATGGCGCGGCGTTCCTGATCGCTGTGAGCGCCAAAGCCCTTGCCGGCATCCAGGACTCAACGTCGCTGGCGCAAGCTCCTGAATGGCCTCGGTGCCGAGATCGACGCGCTTCAATTGGCTTTCGGCAAAGAACGCAAGGAACTGACTATTGGGTGACCAGAACGGCAATGCTGCGCCCTCTGCTCCCCGAATCGCACGAACGGCTCCGTTCTCGAGTGATCGCACGTACAGGAACGGAACGCCTTTGTTCAACGCGGTATAGGCGATCTTCGTTCCGTCGGGCGACAAGGCGATTCCGCCCGCGTCTGCTTCAGGTGGCGTCACGATATCAACACGCCTCTGAGCCGGGGTCGACGGTTGTCGTACGAAGAGAAGCCCCGCTGACGCGATGGCCAGGAGCGCCACGATCCAGACTGCACGATCCCGCCATCTGGAACGCTCAGTGGAACTCACCGGCGTGGACATCTGCTCTGCGTCTTCGATTGCGATCCGGACGTCCGCAACATCGTGGAATCGCGATCGAATGTCCTTCTCCAGGCAGCGGCGCAGCGTGCGGCGAATCGCTGCCGGCGTCCCGACAGGCAAGGCATCCCAGCGCGGTTCGCCCTTGAGTACCTCCGCAAGGACCTCGGTCCTTGTCTTGCCACGGAACGGCGGCTCGCCCGACAACAACTCGAAGAACACACAGCCGAAGGCCCACACATCGGCTGCGCGATCGGCCGTTCCGCCCTTCGCCTGTTCCGGCGCCATATAGGCGGGAGTGCCGACGATGGCACCCAAGCTGGACACCATCTCCTCTGTCGGCTGGTCCGCCACATCCAGGGAAGACGGCACGTGCGCTTTGGCGAGGCCGAAGTCGAGCACCTTCACCGTGCCGTCGTCGCGAACCTTGATGTTGGCCGGCTTCAAGTCGCGATGGACGATGCCCTGGCCGTGCGCGGCTTCAAGCGCTTCGAGAATTTGTCTGGTGATGGCAAGGGCTTCATCGAGAGGAATCGGGCCTCGCGCGCTGCGGTCTGCGAGGGTGTCGCCCTCGACCAGTTCCATCACCAGGACACGAATGTCGTCTACCTTCTCGAAGCCGTAGAGGTGCGCGATGTTCGAATGGTTCAGCGCCGCGAGCGTCTTGGCTTCCCGGTCGAAGCGCGCGAGCCTCTCGGGATCCAAGGCAAAGACTTCCGGCAGAATCTTGATCGCGACCTGACGACCCAGGTTCGTATCGAGCGCTCGATACACTTCACCCATCCCGCCCTTGCCAATCTGGGCGACGATCTCGTAAGGGCCAAGCCGGGTGGCAGGCACGAGAGCCACAGCTGGAATTATAGGGAGACTCAGGTCATGCGGCGTCTGAGATGCAAGCTCAGCGACAAAGCATCCGTCAAGGGGGGCGAGGCGAGATCGCATAATGGACCTTCCGTCAACCGTACCGGGAGGCCGTTCATAGCGTCTATCGTCATCCTTCCGCCCAGACGATCGTGCCGCTGGCACTGACCTGTAGGGTGCGAAAACATTCTTACGCTGCCAGAACGTACTCGTGAATCACACCACCAAGACGATTGCGACACTCGACACGAGCCACGCCGCGCGTCGCTGTGCGCGTCTTGGCTCTGGCGGTAGGAGGGACAAAGCTCGGTGGGGCCTATGGCCGTTGTAGTGGGTCACGAACACCTCGAGACTGCGCTCAAGATGGTGCTGGTTCAGAATGAGCAACCAGTCGAGACATTCCGACCGAGCGGTGCGGACGAACCGCTCCGCGTAGGCGTTACAATTCGGCGCGCGTGCCGGCGTCCGGATGACGCGGACACCCTCGCGTTCAAGGAACCCGACCACCGCCCTGCTCCACTTCGGATCTCGATCGCAGATCAGCACACAGCCGGGTCGCAGCACTCCTTCAATACCATCGGTGAGATGCCGCATGGCTTGGACAACGAACGCCTCGTTCGGATAACGCGTGCAGCCGACGACCTCGACCCGCCGCGACTGCAGGTCGATCACGAACACGGTGTAGAACGTCACGAGCCCGCGAACCGTCCAGACTTCTGTCGTAAAGAAGTCGGCCCCAACGAGCGCGGGCCAATGCGCAGCGAGAAACGTGCGCCAGGTCGTCGGCCGCTCACCGCTGGCGGAATGCCCTCGGCCTTGAGGATGCCCGCAATCGTCGACCGAGCCACACGATGCCCGACATTTTTCAACGCCCCCTGGATCCGCGTGTAGCCCCAGCTCGGATTGTCGGTCGCCATCCGGATCACCAGACGCCGGATCTCGCGTCGGACGCCAGGTCGGCCGGGGCGCTGCCGGGCATACGTCCACTTGCGGACGACCAACCCTCGGTGCCATCGGAGAATCGTGTCGGGCGTGACGAGCGTAGCGAACTCGTGCAGCGTGCGGCGACGGAGGCGGTGTCCCAGCACCGCCAGACACCGACGCTGTCGATCGTCCAGTCGCAGCCGACGGCTGCCCAGTTGCCCCTTCAGCGCGCGGTTCTCTTCGCGAAGGTAGGCGATCACATCGCGCTGCTCCCGATCGAGCCACCCAAGCAGCGCCGCCAGTAACATCTGCTGCGGTATCACGCGTCAACTCTAACGCCTGCTCCAGCCCGTCTCAGTTTTCAGACAGTACGGGATTCAGCGAGAAAATTGGGAATTCGAGACGCACACGTCGGTCCATCGTGTGCGCCACGCATGGAGCGCAATCGTGAGCTGCGTCTCGGTCATTCGGTTCATATTCCGTGCACGTCGAATCCGAACGCTTGGGCAGCCAGACCCAGAGCTGTATCGTGGGTCGCCATCGTCGGGAGGGACCCCACGCGATCTCGCCAAATGAGCGCAGTCGCGAGATGGAGCGCGTCGAGTGTTCCGAGTGGCATCGGCATTGGTTCGCTGGCGCGGCTGAGCACAGGCGTTCGCAGAAGAACGAGATCGATCGCCTCCAGCCATTCGTGGACGGTGCGCAGTCGAGCAGCCGCCTCTTCGGTCGTCAGTGTGCCCTGCAGCCGCAGCCGATCGATCGTGCGCGCACTTTCTACGGCGATCAGCTCGCTGGAAACGAGTCCATCGTAGGTTCGCAGCTCCTCGAGAGCGCCATGCTCACGCAAGACGATGCGCAACAGCGCGGATGTGTCGATATAGGCGATCACCGCCGGCG
This sequence comes from uncultured Acidobacteriota bacterium, assembly GCA_963772955.1. Classification (GTDB taxonomy): domain Bacteria; phylum Acidobacteriota; class Vicinamibacteria; order Vicinamibacterales; family UBA2999; genus Gp6-AA40. The sequence goes on from CAVYZF010000023.1 coordinate 23,283, forward strand.
CCGGTCGTCAACGAGAAGAGCGACACTATCGGTGCGCTTCGCCGGCTTGGGTGGAAGCTTCAGATCGCCGAGACGCCGTCTCGCCTTGCGAATCTCGAGCGGTTGTGTCGCGTACGGAACGATCCGCGCGATCGGCGTGTCTCTATCGAGCACGGTCAGCGTGCCACCGTTCCGCACGGAGCGCAGATGTTCGCTGAGGTGGGCTTTGAGTTCTGCGATCCCGACATCACTCATGACCCATTATAGTCATGACAGGTCATGACAGGCAAGTGTGTTCGTCGAGACCGCGTAGGGTGCGAAAAAACGGCCGAGGCCAAGTGAATCGTTGCGGCCGTTTGGCATCGGGCCTCTCGGCCGAGTAGCCTCTCGCGATGCCCGTAGTGTCTCAAAACTCGGCCCAAGGTCACCGCTCGCGGTGAGCTACGCCGCACGGTAGTAGAAGCTCAGAATTCCGCCGAGTCGCTGCCTGCGACGAACCAGACCGCAGGCAGGCTGTTGCCGTAATCGGTCGATAAGCTCGTTGCCGAGACCTTGATGATTGCGTTCACCGTGATAGTGGGCGACGAATTCGGACACGGTCCGGCGAAGATGGCGTTCACCGAACGGGATCACCTTGTCCAGGCATTCCTCCTTGATCGCGCGGACAAACCGCTCTGCATATGCATTGCAGTTCGGCGCACGGAACGGTGTCTGTACGACTCGCACGCCAGCAGTCTCGAGGAAGTGCTGAACGGCGACACTCCACTTCCGATCTCGGTCGCAGATCAGAATGGAGTGCGTGCGGAGTACTCCCTCAACAGGGTCAGTCAGGTGACGCATCGTTTGGATGACGAACTCTTCATCGGGATACGGTGTTGAGCCGAGCACGTGGACGCGACGCGTCTGAAGTTCGATGACAAACACCGTGTAGTAGGTGACCAGGCCGCGAACGGTCCAGACCTCGGTCGTGAAAAAGTCCGCGGCCATCAGCGCGCTCCAGTGTGCGCGCAGAAACGTGCGCCACTGCATCGGGCGCTCCCGGCTTGGCGGAATGCCTTGGCGTCTTAGGATTCTCGCGACCGTCGCTCGCGCAACAGAATGACCAAGGTTCTTGAGCGCACTTTGGATGCGCGTGTAACCCCAACTCGGATTCTCCAATGCCATCCTGACCACGAGCCGCCGGATTTCAACCTGCACGCCGGGGCGTCCGTGGCGCGGTGATCCGTACGTCCATTTGCGCGCAATCAACTCGCGGTGCCACCGGAGGATCGTCTCCGGCGTGACCAACGACGTGACCTCCGCGAGCACTCGACGTCCCAGGCGCTCGCCGAGGACGGCGAGACGCCGCCGTTCGTCGTCACACAACTGCAAGCGTCGACCGTGCAGCTGTCGCTTGAGAACCCGGTTCTCCTCGCGCAGGAATTCGATCACGTCCCGCTGTTGCCGTTCGATCCATCCGAACAGCGCCGCGACAAAGAGATACAACGGAATCACCGCGGCAGTCTACGTCACTGCCTCGTCGATCCAGTTTTGAGACATTACGGCTCTCACAGTGATCAGGAACTGGTCGATCTCGAAGCGGTCGGCGTGCACAGCTACATCTCGAAACCCGATCCAGACGCGAGCAGGTTGTTGCTGGCGACTGGAATCCGGCTTAGTCAAGGTATTTGACGAATACCACTTCGTTCTGTTGCTCGTTGTAGATCAGCTCGTCGGCGATGGCGCGGATCACCACGAGCCCGAACCCTCCAGGGCGCAGTCCCTTCTCGCGCCGAACCTCGTCGTGAGCGATGACACCGGGGGCGCTGTGAACGGCTGCATGGGACAGGTCGTCGAAATCGAAGCCCAGACCAGGGTCCGCGATCCGATAGAGCAACATCCGGCGTGTTCGGAGGCACGCAACGCGCACCCTTTGGGCTGAATTGAGATGGCCCCCCCACTCGATGCCATTCAGCAGCAGCTCCCGAAAGGCGACACCGACTGAATCACGCGTTTCAGCAGGAAGATCTGTCTCGAGCTGTTGGACGAAACTCTGTATCCGGTCGGCCGCGTCACGAGTGCACGGCACCAACAGCTCTAGCCAGTCTGCTCGCGCAGATATCACGTCGATGGTTGTAACACCTGAGCCCACGGAGAACGCGCGCGTGACGACCTCGATAAGCCGTGAAGGTTCGATTGGCTTGGCAAGAAAATCGTACGCGTGTCGGCGAAGAGCATCGAGCATCACTTCCGTCGTGTCTGCGCCAGTCATGATTATGACCTTCGGAGGCCGCCGTTTGCCGCCACAGTGAGCCAGGATATCCAACCCACCGATCTTGGGTAGTCGAACGTCCAACAGCACGATGCGGAAATCGTGACCGCCGATCTTCGCCATTGCCTCTGCACCATCCCGTGCGACATCAACTGTAAAACCGGCATCGGCGAGAAGCTGTCTCAACCCAGTTCTTGTTGCGTCATCGTCATCGACAACCAACAGGTCTGAATGATTCATGAACTCTCCATGGACCGTCAGGTGCGAAAGACGTACAGGTCCGTGCGTGCCCACGTTCGGATCGTGTCAGTGCGAAGCGGTGATGGTCGGATCATGGCCGTGGCGCGCAGCGCTTCTGCCGATCTCAGAATTCGACGACGCCACACAAGGCGCATCTCAACCTTCGCGCGACAGCGACGGATGAGCTCTTCGCGGTTCTCGGAAACAAATTCATGAAGCATGACCGCCGCAGCTTTGTGACGTTCTCGCGCCGGCGAACGGACCGCACGACTAAGAAGCCCAACGAACAGGGGCCGCCGCGATTCGATTTGGGGTTGAGTCGCTGTCTCTTTGCGAACAGGCTGTTGCGAAGCGGCCAGGTGCCAAGAACATTTGCGACGTCCATCGACACGAGCGATAACCGCGATGCGGCAAGGACGAGCCATAGGAGATTCGCAGCCGACCTGTATCAGGTGTCGGACAGGCTCTGGTCGATCACCTGCCCGGTAACGTCGTGAACCTACTTGTCCGGCGTGCGATTCGAGGCGATTTTCACGACGTGCGTCTGATCCTCAGTCAACCAGGCATCGACGCCCAAGGCGTCTGCCTCGGAACGTCCGTCGCTGATTGCGGCGTCGTGCGTGGGAGAGATCGTGTGAGGCGCGTTGGGGACGATGCTGATCTCATGCTCGCGCACGGCGGTGGGATGAGAGACGAGGACGTCTCCCGACTGCACGTTCGTCAATGACCCCGGGCGCTTCTCACTCGACATAGCCCTCAGTATGGGGCGCCCACTCGATGCGCGCTGTCCCATTGAGCACATTCGTAAGCGAGACTGGTCACCATACCCGCAACAAGAGCGAAGCGACAACCTGTTGAAGAACCATCGACCGACTTCGGGTCTACAAGGACTACGGGGTGCACGGTCTGATGGACCGCAGCCCGTCGGCCGTACCGTCATCTTTGCGGAGCTCAACCTGGCGGCGTTTTTCGGCATCTCGCTCAGGACATCCGCCCGAGTACAAGCAATCCTCCACCGACGAAAAGCACCCCGAAGACTGAGCTCCGTTCCGCGTGCGGTCGCATCAGTCGCGGCCTGGTCATCGGCTCTCGCTCGTTGTATGCGTGACGACTGCCTGCAAACGTTTGTTCTCAGTGGTTTGGAAAGTGGAATTTGCGGGTGTCGTAACCAACGTCATCTGCAGCTCTGGCGCCCCCGGCAGCTTGAGAGTTCGGCCGCGGTACGATGCTGAGATGGCGTTCACTGGCGCTTCGGCTCTCGCAACATCACGAGCAGCAGACGTGTCGTCTCAATCGCCTCGAGCGCGTGAGGGACGTCGGCCGGCATCCGCACCACAGTCCCCGGCGTCGCGCGGACCGGAGTCCCGCCGATCGTGAGCGTGCAAGCGCCTTCAAGCACCATAACCAGCGCTTCAAAGGGCGACGTGTGTTCCGTCAGGCCCTGTCCTACGTCAAATGCAAAGAGCGTGAGGTTGCCACCGGACGTCTTTGAGAGTACGCGACTCGCAATGCCGCCTTCGGTCGGCGTGATCAGCGCGCTCAAGGACAGCGCTTCGCCCGCCGCAATCATCTGGCTCACAGCAGAACCTGCATGGCTACGATTGACCGGTTACCGATGCCGGTTCACCAACGTGGAGTCGTTGGCGCCGCGTCGATCCCCCAGTTCGCAATCCAATGACGAAGATGGCCAGCGCCACCGCGCCGGCCGCAAAGATCTGTCGGCCGTCTGCCGTGACGACGCGCGTCGGTACAGGCAGCGCCTGCTGATAGATGCGGATGCCGGTCCAGCCGAGCACCGCAAAGGAGAGCACGACGACCGCGGCGAACGCGAACCACAACTTCCTCATGTAGGCAAGGTTCAGGACGAAATCGTCGCAGCGAGGGTGCAAGCAAGTTGCGACATGGCAGATAAACCTAACACCCAGCGGTTGGCTGGGCTGTGCGTTTTTGAAGCCCGCCGCGCGAGCGCGACCGTCGTGCACGTCAAGGCGGCCGACCGGCGGACGGGCGCCCACATGCTTAGGCATTTCTGCAAGGCTCTTCCCCCGGCTCGCGACACTGACAATCGAACTCGACTGTCCACAAAGAGACAGCGGACTCAGCCGACGCACAGTTAGAGTCGTTAAGCGCCTCGGCTCTCGACGAGCCGGGGCTTCAGCAGTCAGGTTTCCGACGGCGTCGCCTCGAACCCCAAACCCGAATCGTGGCCGACCCTGTTCAAAGGGGTCTTGGTCCTGCTGTTCCCGATCGGCGTCGTAAGACGCCAGAAAAGCTGCGTCCGAGCCATGCTTCATGAATTCGTTACCGAAAATCGCGAAGAGCTCATTCGCCGCTGCCGGGCGAAGGTGGAGATGCGGTCGGTTCCTCCGCCTACGCCAGCGGAACTCGAATACGGGGTCCCTTGTTTTCTCGATCAGCTGGTCGACGCTTTACAGCACCACCTGTCGCCGAATTCAGCGATCGGCAGAAGCGCTGCGCTTCATGGCCGTGATCTCAAGCTGCAGGGATTCACCGTGTCTCAAGTGGTACACGACTACGGGGATGTGTGTCAGTCCATCACGGACCTCGCGCTGCAACTGAATGCGCCAATCAACGTCGAGGACTTTCGCACACTAAACCGATGCCTGGATGACGCGATCGCAAGTGCGGTCACGGAGTACGGACGAGGCAACCAGTCCGCTCTTGATACCGAATCCGATCGCGATGACCAGCGCTTGGGATTCCTCGCGCATGAGATGCGGAATCTCGTCAACACCGCGACTGTCGCCTTCGAGGTGCTCAGGACCGGGAACGTCGGCGTCGGCGGCAGTACCGGAAATGTGCTTAAACGGAGTCTCGTGGCGCTTGGCGATCTCATCACCCGATCGCTCGCCGAGGTTCGCCTTCAGCGTGACATGCGCGCTCCCACGCAGTTCGGCATCGCCGAGTTCATCGCGGAGCTCGCTCCCGCGGCGGCGCTGGACGCAAGCGCTCGTGGACTCTCGTTCAACGTGGAGGCGGGAAACGAAGGAGTGAACGTCGACGCGGACCGATCGATTCTGGCCGCGACCGTGGCGAACCTGCTGCAGAATGCTTTCAAATTCACCCGACCCGGTACCACTGTCACCCTGCGCAGCAGCGCGACCCCCGACCGTGTGCTGATCGAAGTCGAGGACGAATGTGGCGGGCTGCCGGACGGCAACGTCAACGCCTTGTTCCAGCCGTTTGAGCAGCGTGGTGCAGACCGAACGGGGTTGGGTCTCGGTCTTACGATCAGCCGCTGGGGCGCCGAGGCCGACAACGGTCGAATCTGCGCCCGCGATCTGCCAGGCCACGGCTGCATCTTCATCATCGACCTACCGCGGGCGGCGGTCTCGCTGTCGGCCACGAGCGTCAACCAGGATGTCGCACCAGTCGGGTGATGAAGCCTGCGTCGCCGGTCGTCGCCTCGTGTCATGACGACCAGCCGGGCATCGGTGCTGGACTGAAACGAACGGCAAGAACTGGCGGTCGGTCTAGAGAGTGGCTTCCATTCCGCCCGCGAACTATGACCACCAGACATTCGGCATCCTCTACTCGTCGTGCGGCTTTTGCTCATCGTCGGCAAGCACAGTGGGCCGCACGTAGTTCTTGTCCCCTCGCGCCATCGGGATCTCTGGTGATCGGCCAGGGCCTGTCGGGATCTCCGTACCGCGGATCTGACTTTCCGGCAAGCTGTCCTTGCGATACGGGGCGTCTTCCTTCAAGCCGATCTCGAGCTTGTCTCTCCACGTCATGGTGACCTCCTAACACAGTGAGGTTAGCGTGGAGTACGGCGCAGTGGTGTTCCGTTCGGAACAGGGACAGAAGGGCGAGCGCGATTCCTGGGCGCGGCGCCACTGTCCGCATGTCCGCTATTGAACTGCGCCCCGCCTCCGTGTTGCTTACCCTTAGCCTCGGCAAGATGCAGGAAGAAGTTCCTGACTCGTCGGCGATTCTGGTAACGCCGCTGACCGTCGGTAAGGGAGATAACGATGACGACTACTGTGCTCAAAGTTGGACTGCTCGGTGTGGGAGTCCTGTGCCTGTCCGCCTGCACGGGTCCCGCTCCTCAGCAGACGGCGCCGCCACCGGCGGCTGTCGAAACAGCGGCCCCCACGACGGCCAAGCTGAACGTCAGTATCAATGAAGTGATGGTTGCCCTCATCGATCACGCGGGGCACAACTTGTGGGATGTCGAGCAGGAAGGCCGGGACCCGAGGAACGACGCGGACTGGCTGGTCGTGCAGGAGCACGCCGTGCAGATTGCTGCCGCAGGACCCGCGATCACCGTGGGAGGGGCCGGCTCGCGCGATGCTGAGTGGGTGAAGACACCGTCGTGGCACCTGTACGCGCAGAGGATGTCGGATGCTGGGGTCGCGGCGCTGACCGCCGCCAAGAGCAAGGACCTGAAGGCGCTCGTGACAGCAAACGGCCAACTGGTGGATACCTGCGAGCAATGCCACAAGGAGTTCAAGCCGGATCTGCCAACCGAGGGGATCGTTCACACTCATCCTCACTAGCCGTCGCCGCGACTGTCCGCGCGTTGGTCCGTGAAGCGAGCGGCCACATCGGTCAACGGACACCCGCTCGATTCGCCGTCAAGACGCTGCACTCGACCAGGACCAATCCCGTCGGGCCCGCGGCCCACAGGTAGTGGCCGCGGGCCCCCGTAGTGTCCGACAACTCCAGCGAGGTCCTTTGGACTATGCGGCACGGTAGTAGTAATTCAACATGCCACCTATCCGTTGGCGGCGGCGAACAGGTCCTTGATCATCTGATCTCCCGAGCGGCTGAATTAACTCGTTCGAGAGGCCTTGATGGTTCCGCTCGCGGTGATAGTGGACGACGAACTCGGCGATCGTGCGGCGAAGATGTCCCTCGCCCAGTGGAATCATGAGATCAAGACATTCCTCCTTGATCGAGCGAACGAACCGCTCCCCATACGCGTTGCAGTTCGGCGCCCGGAACGGTGTCCGAATACTGCGAACGCCCTCGCGTTCGAGGAACTCCAGCACCGCACGACTCCACTTGCGGTCCCGATCGCAAATCAGCACACACCCATCTACCAGGACGCCGTCAATCGGATTCGCCAAGCCGCGGATGGCTTGCATCACGAAGGCTTCATCCGGGTATCGCGTTGGGCCGGCCACGTGGACTCGCCGCGACTGCAACTCGATGATGAACACCGTGTAGTACGTCACTAACCCTCGAGCCGTCCAGACTTCGGTTGTGAAGAAATCGGCCGCGACGAGGGCGGGCTAATGCGCGCGGAGAAACGTGCGCCACGTGGTCGGCCGCTCACCGCTCGGCGGAATGCCCTTGGCTTTGAGAATGGTGACAATCGTTGATCGAGCGACGCGATGGTCCACGTTCTTCAGCGCCCCCTGAATACGCGTGTAGCCCCAGTTTGGATTTTCTGTTGCCATCCGAACCACAAGACGCCGAATCTCAGCGAGCACCGCCGGTCGTCCTGGGCGCCGACGGGTGTAAGTCCATTTCCGTGCAATCAGCTCGCGATGCCATAGAAGAATGGTGTCGGGCGTCACGAGCGTTGCCACGTCGCGCAATACGGCCCGTCCGAGCCGCTGGCCGCCCAATTGCGCTCTTAGTGCGCGATTCTCTTCGCGAAGGAACGCGATCGCATCACTCTGCTCGCGCTCGAGCCATCCGAGCAGCGCGGCGAGGAGCATCTGTAAGGGAAACCCGGGGGTGAGTCTACGCCAACGCGCTGCGCGAGTTTTCGGACACTACGCCGTCTCAGCGATCAGATTCCCGAAGAGCTGTGGACCACGAAGTCAGTGGAGCTACAGGAGGGACTTCGGAGGGTGCGCACCGAAATGGAGCGCCACGAGGTCGCCAGCCAAGCATACGAGACGGCAGGACTCCAGATTCTAGAACTCGCGCAAACCGCCTATTCATCCTACGTTGCGAAAAATCCGCACGAACAGGCACGCTTGGTCAAAACGGTGGTATCGAACTCCACATTCGATCGCGGAACTCTTTCTCCTACCTACGTCAAGCCGTTCGACGTGTTTGCGAATGGGGGGAACCTGAAAGGATTGGCTCCTCGGGCTGGACTCGAACCAGCAACCCTCCGGTTAACAGCGTAACGTGGGTGGTCGGACACGGGGTTCTTCGTGCCGGTAGCTCGGATGAGAACCTGTTGTTCCTTGGTATTCGGCAAAGAATTGTTCAGAGATTGTTCAGTCCCATCCCACCCAACAGTCTGTGGCACGAGTGACTCCGGAGCAATCAGATATTGCGGAACAAGGTTCGCGGTGCTCGTCGATCAGAGCAGCCGAAATGTCTCGACGGCCTTCAAATCGCGATCGAACGTCACCGTGTGCTTGGCGCCCAATGAACGATTTATGCGGCCTATCAGCGCGTCGCTGAAGTCAGCCTTTGAGGAACGAAAATCACCCAGCGCTTGCCGAGCTTCGTCGAGTCGTTCGATCTCGAACTGCGCTGTGGTAAAGATCTGCTCGAGTGCTTCGGCAATCTCCTCTCGCGAATAGTCGTACGCTGCCGTGAGCACCCACACAAGTTCACAGAGTACCGGCGTGTTGACAAGAAACCGTTCCTCTCGTTCGCTCGCAGCGTCGATGAAAGCGGCCGCCTTCGCGAATTGTGCCGGATTGTCTTGCGTCAGATACCGCACCAGGACGTTGGTGTCGAGACCGATCATCGCCGCTGTCCGAACTTCGCATGCATGCGTCTGGCGATGCCCGCATCCATCTGGCTGATCGACACGGGACGCTGCCCTGGACGACGGAGCAGGCCGCCAAGTTCTCGAACATGCCGTGTAAGCGACTTGACCATGACCGTACCATCCTCCTGAACAACAAAGCTCAGGCGATCACCGGTGTCAATACCGAGATGTTCGCGCACTTCCTTCGGAATGGTGACTTGGCCCTTGGTGGTCAACGTTGCTGTCGGCATGATATGTTCACCTTACACAAACTAGCTTACCTTACTATGTGGTAAGGGGCAAGCGCGCAGTTCTTGAGTACCGCAATTGTCGGAATGCCAACGCGCATCGCGTAAGGTGCGTTCAATGGGCCGACAGTCACGCGGCCTGTCCGTCTCGAATTCGTTGTCAGGCCGCCACTGGGAGCTGGACCAAGTCCCGGCAGTGTGAGACCCAACGCACATTGTCCAGCTCGGCTCGGGCCAGCGTGTGTCCGCTGGCGAAGGTTAACGGCGTGTGGCCCTCCAATGACGCGTGGCTGCGTGCCGCGTTGTAGTAGGCCTGGAAGTCAGCAAGCTTCTGTTCAAGATCACGAGCATTCCAGAACAGCACCTGGTCGAGAAATTCTCGCCGCATCGTCCCGATCAGGCGCTCCACGAAGGGGTGTGACAGGGGCACACGAGGCACGGTCTTGATTTCGTCAATCTCCAGAATCCGAAGGTTTGCCCTCCAACGGTGCGCCTCGAACAGCGGATCATGATCGGTACTGAGACGGCGCGATGCGCCCCGACCCTGAATGGCGGCGTTGAACATGCGGCAGAGGTCGGCGCTCTTGACCGCACCGCAGTGCACGCCGACTCCGACGAGGCGACGCGTGAACTGGTCCATGACCACGAGCACCCAGTAGCTCCGGAGCACGATGGACTCGCAGCGAAAGAGGTCCACGCTCCACAGGCTGTCGGTCGTGTGTCCGATGAACGACAACCACGAGGGCCCAGTTCCGCCCGGGGCTGTACGATCGTGTTTCGACAGCACGCGGTACACGACGTTCTTGTCGATCTCGACCCCGAACGTGTGCGAGATGATGCGCGCAATCCGTGGACAGCCGAACCGAGGATTGCGCGACTTGAGCTCGACGATGGCCTGGATGAGTGCCTCGCTCGGCCCCTTCGGTCCAGTCTTCTTCGCGCAGGGGCTCGATGAGAACAGTCGGCGGTACTTGCGACGCACCAGCGCCTGATGAAACGACAGGAGCGTCGAGGGGCGTACGCCGATGGCGACACTTCGGATTCGTTCCGGACTGAGGAAGAGCGACCCGAATCCGAAGAGTAGCCGGTCCCTCAGCGTCAGGTTCGGCGCCCGCTGGCGAGCACGGCGCTGGACGATCAGTTGCTGCTTGAGCAGGAGATTCTCCGCGATCACCGCGCGCACGCCACCGGGGCCACACACCCTCGCGGTTATAACGGCCACGTGAAGCACGACGAGCAGGAGGTCCTTCATGCGCGAGCCAGCGTAGGTCAGACGTCAGGCGCCACGCAACGTTGCCGCAATCTTGGATTCAGCGAGAGAATGCGGAATTCGAGACCCACAGCGTCGCCAGAGAAAGCGAGTGATGGACTGCCGACGATTTCGGCGCCGTGTTCGCAACTCCCCGAGGCTGCATCGATTCCACACACGAAGTCGATGTCCTGCCTTAAGGATGTTGAGAGCCATGGCCTGCCCCATTGAGCCAAGGCCAAGGAATCCCGACGCAGCGACCGCCTCCACCTGCGTCATCGCCCGCCTCGTCGAGCCTGGAGCCCTCGCGGCGACGTCGCGCGGCAATCGTCCGTCGTTGTGAGCACGAACACGCCGCAGCATCCCCGATGCGCGCCGAGGAGTCAACCGCTGCAACTCTCGCCGCGTAGATCACCCGAGAAGTGATCACTTGGCGTTCAGCAGATGCGGCACGTCCTTCTCGTTCTCGAGGCACTGCGCGTCGAGCATCTCCGTGTCGGGCACGGCAATCAGCCGAATGGCCGTCGACCACGGCCGCGTGTAGGCCTTCGCGTCATCGATCGTGACGTCGATCGTCAGATGACCGTAATCGGGCCGATGGAATCGCTCAGTGACTTTGCCGGAGCTCGTGAGCGGGCTACCCGCTGCGTCGAGCCACTGATCGTCGCGAAACCCGATGCTCTCGATGACGAGCGCATCGCCGTCCCAGCGCCCGACTGAATAGCCGTTCCACGTCGGGTTGGGATCGACCGGCAACGGCCGGCCGTCAAGGAATACCTGGCGGAAGCTGATGTTGAACTCGTTCAGCAGAAGCAGCAGGCCCGGCGTCTGCACGAACTTCTTCATCGTCGGCAGCAGATGCATGCGCGGCCCACCAGGTGTCAGGCACCGCGTGTACGGATCGTCGGCGGGTCCTCTCTGCTTCATCCGCTCCTGCACTGACGGTTGGTACGGCGCTCCCCCATTCAGCCCGGCACCAAGGTTCCCGAACTGTGTGCTGATCGGCAGATCGGTGCACATGCGGCGCACGTCGTCGCACGGGAGCAGGGTCTCTACGCGCCACATCCCGGTGAAATCGGGCTTACCGTCGGGCATTCGCGGTGCGGCGGCGGTGAGATTCGGCCTGCCATCCGCAGTCCGCGGGATGCCGGGTGTCGGGTAGTTCAGCCACTGCGCCGATGCGGCATCCGACAGAGAGATCGCGAGACCGACAAAGAGCGGGACCAGTCGAGCGCGCACGAGGTCACCTCCAACCTGTGATGTGAATCGTGCGGATTATAGCGGCCGCGCGCACGCAGGCCGCGATGACCTCTCAAGGCTCATGCGGCTCTATTCCGCGCGGAGCACCACAACGCTGTCGGCACGTGTGGCTTTGAGCGCCGGAATGCAACTCGCGGCGGCCGCGGCAAGGCACCGCACCGTAGGCGTGAGAATGTAGGTGAGGGGATCGAGCGGATTGACTCCGAAGAGAACCGGCGCAGCCGCGCGACTGACCAGCCCGCTGAATATCAGGCCGAGCGCAATACCAATCCCTGCCGGTCGAAGCGACTGACGGAGCAGTGCGCGGACAATTGCCGACCTCGTCCCACCGAGTGCGACCCGCACAGCGGTCTCGCGACGGCGGCGTGCAACGGTAAACGCGACGAGCGAGTACACACCAGAGATCGCCATCACGACCGCGATGATCTCCCTGCCGACCGCGGAGGGATCGGTCCCGAATCTGTTCCTCCACGCGCGGTCGCTGAGCATCGCGGCGGACGTCGCGGCGGTCGCGTCTTTCTGCTCGAAGGCGCGGCCCAGCGCCGGCACCACATGAAGCAGGCGAAGGAGATTCGTTGTCGCTCGCATCGCCGGGACTCGCTCAGCCTCGCGGCCTCCGGTCAGCGTGACCGCTCCACAGCATAGGCCGCCACGTCGTCGAACGAACGATTGGCAGCAACGAGATCAGCGAGGTGTCCCTCCGACAGCGGCGTCGCACAAATGCCGCGCGCCATGTTCTGCGACCACACGCGCGCGATGCTGGACGGATCGCCGATGGGAAGCGTCGGGAAGAGCAACGCTTTGTTGAAGCTGAAGGAGGTCGTGTTGAGGCTGATGCCGAGCGCGAGAATCAGGGCCGCGCCGACAGTGAACCCCCGATTCCTGGTCAGCGACCGAACCGCGTCGCGAGCATCACGCCTTTTCGCGACGCGCACCGAACGTTCCTCGGCGGTCACGCACTCCGCGCGAACACGGGCGACGTCGCCAAACCGTCGCGCGGCCTCGGCGCGTGCCTCTTCCTCCGACAAACCGCGCGCAGATGCCTGACGAGTTCCTCGAGGTGAAACGAGATCTCGTTGTCGATATCGGCGGGCGCGTCGGATATCGCCGCCACATCGGCGTGTCCGCCGCCGCCTTGGCGGAGGTGGGCGTCCGTGCCATGTCGCGCTCTCAGGTTGTCTGGAGGACCTTGAACACCGCCGCCGCGAACTCCTTCCAGCCGGAGCTCTCACGTTGCAGATACTCACGGCCTCGACGAGTCAGCCGGTAGAACTTCACCTGCCGGTTGTTGTCAGAGACGCCCCACTCGGCCTCGAGCCAGGCCGTACGTTGTTGTGTACACCGGTTCGAGACGATGTCGTGTTTGTGGTCCGCATTCTCCACGGTGCCCAGCAGTGGTCGTAGGGGCCGCCGGATCAAGCCGCCGACAGAAGATCTCGGCGAGATCAGCCAGAGTCCGAGACGATACGAACGAGTAACAGCGCGTTCGTTGCGTGAAGGTTGACGGAATGCCCGTCATGCGGCTCTGCCCTCCCACCGGTACAGATGTCCCCGACACTCGTCGATCATCAATTGCCACCGAAACCGAGCTGCTTGCCAAGCGCGCTGTTGCCGAATTCGATCGTGATCTCTCGCCGCTGGATGCGCCACTCCCCGCCCTGTTTCGCATAGCGGTCGGTGTAACGGGAGATGCTGAGGATCGTCGGCCCGACATCGCCTTTCTTCACCACCGTGGTGACGTAACACATGCCCGTCGCGGTGTCGTCGCCGGTGATCGTGATCTGCGCGTTGCTGATCAGGTGCCGCATGATCGACGTCGTCTTCCCGTTTGCCGCGGGCTCATTGCCGAAACGCTCGTGATCCCGCCGGGCCTGCGCGATCAACGCCTGCCGACCCTTGACGATGGCGGGACCACCGGGGGCGACGGCGATCTCACCGTCGGCGGTGAACAGGTCCGCGTACTCCTCGGGGGTGCCGGAGTCGTGGACGATCCCATAGCGGTCCATGAGTTCGCGAATCAGCGTCCGGTCGGCAATGGCCTGCAATGAATCGGCCGCCATGAGGCCTGATGACGCCGTCGTCAGGCACAGCAGCGTGAGAGACACGCTCAAGAAAGGAATTTTCACGGAAGCGCTCCTGAGGTAACGTTGGCCGGGAAAAAAAGTAAAGGGAGGCAGGGCATGCGATCAGGCGTACGGACCCGGGTGATGCTGCCATGGATTCTGGCGACGTGTTTCACTGCTGTCGCAGCCGCCCATCACTCCACGACTGAATTCGACTACACCCGGCAGGTCACAATCAAGGGCACCGTGAAAGAAGTCCAGTGGACCAATCCGCACTCCTACATCCAGCTGATTGTGGATGGCGAGGGTGGCGAGAAGGTCCAGTGGTCGGTTGAGATCGGCTCACCCACTCTCAACATCAACATGGGCTGGCGCAAGACCAGCGTCAAGGCGGGTGATGTGGTCACGATGAACATCGCGCCCGCGCGCAACGGCAAACCGTACGGGACTCTGCGCGTCCTCACGTTTGCCGATGGGCGGAAACTCGAGGGTGTGGCCGCGAGGATTGGTGCACGGCCAGGCGGTGCGGCGTCCGCGCCGCCGGCGCCTGCGACCCCATCCGCATCGAAGGAGCCGTGATCGTGTGCCTGCATCGCTGTGCGCTTTTTCTCTGCGTCGCCGCACTGGCTGCCGGTGCTTCGGCTAAGGCTGGCCAGACTGGCGCATCGGCTGGAGGTCTGGCAACGCTGCTCGGAATCTGGGTGCCCGACGCTGCACCGCGGGCCCTGCAGACGTCGACGGGCAAGACACCGCCGCTCACCGCCGATGCATCCAAGCTCTATACCGAACGGCGACAACTCCTCGCCAAGGGCGATGCCTCGTTCGATCCGACGACCTGGTGCGCGGGACCCGGAATGCCCCGCATCCTCACGATGCGATATCCGATGGAAATCCGTGCTGACGCCAACCGGATCGCGTTCATCCAGGGCTGGTATCGATGGTTCCGCATCGTCGATCTGGGCGCCGGGACCCCGGATCCGCCCTTGCCGCTTACGATGGGTTTTCCCGTCGGGCATTGGGAGGGCAGTACTCTCGTCATCAGCACCGCCGGATTGACCGACACCACGGTGATGGATGCGTCGGGCCTGCCACATTCCGAGCAGCTGACGCTCACCGAGCGTCTGCGCGTGTTGCCCGACGGCCGGCTCGAGGATCGCATCACCATCGATGATCCGGAGCACTACACGCAGACATGGGAAACCGTGCTCACCTTCCATCGCGATGCCGCGGCACGGGTGACCGACGATGTCTGCCCCGATCGCATGGCACGCGGCGAGCCGGCGGAACAGGTTCCGGTGGGGCGAGCGACCGCATCGCGGACCACGCCGGCCCCCTCTCGGGCGGCTGCTGCTGCGAATTCCGCTGCACCGGCGCCGCGCCTGGCCGGCGTATGGGAGCCGAAGACCTTCGGGATCATGGTTCCCAATGCACCGCTGTCCAGCGCTGGTCAGGAGGTCGTGACTCGCAACGCGGCGGCCATGCAGTCGGGCAAGATCATGCAGACGGCATGGGTGTCGTGTCGCCCTGGTGCTGTTTCCACCATGACGATGCCGCGCGAGAAGATCGTCATCCTCGAATCCGCCGACGAGGTCACAATCCTTTTCGAGATGCCGCGCATGGTCCGCCGCATCCGCATGAACGCCTCGCATCCGGAGGGGCTGGAGCCCGGATACGTCGGCGATTCGGTCGGACGCTGGGATGGCAACACCCTGGTGGTCGACACGCTGGGCTTCAATGGCTACGCCGAGCTCGATGCGCGCGGCCAGCCGACCAGCCCGCGCCTGCATACGGTCGAACGAGTCACGCCGTCCACCGATGGCGGCAACATCGACATCGAGACGACGATCGAGGATCCCGAGTACTACACGCAGCCCTTCACGATCACACGTTCCTGGAAGAAGAGCTCGGCGCGCCATCCGTTCGAGTACGACTGCATGGAAAATCCCCGGCAGGAGGACTTCGAGAACGCGTACTACGTGCGTGAGCGCTATCGGCCGGTCTGCATGCGGGTGGAGGGAGAGGGCATGGCGCTGTCGAAGATGGTGTGCCGGCGTCCCGAGTAAGGCTAGCGAGGCTGCGCCTCAGACCGACGAGCATGTGGCTCCGCCTCGCTAGTCACAGTATCTTCTGCCCGCGCTCCGCGCGGGCGAGCTGTCTTGACCGGGAAAGAAGACTTGACTCATTCGTAACGAATCGACGCGGTCAAGACAGCTAGGCGCCCGGCGTCGAAAGCGGCGACTGCAACAGGTCCGGCCGCTCGGACAACGCCGCGCGAATCGTACTCGTTCTGCTCTCGCCGTTTGTCGACTGGCGCCAGCTCTTGACGATTGTGCGGCCCGATACGCTCGTGCGGTGGCATCGAGATCTCTTTCGTCTCTTCTGTCGGTGGAAATCACGTCAACGTGGGCGACCCTGCATTCCTATCGAGGAGCGACTCATCGCGGAGATGGCCACTCACAACCGCAGATGGGGCGAGGAGTGCATCGCGGCGGAACTCCGCGTGAAGCTTGGTCTGACGGTGTCGCCACGTACCGTGCGCCGCTACATGCCGTCACGGCCGCGAAGTCGCGGTGGCCGATCGACTCAATCATGGACGACATTCCTCCACAATCGCGCTGACGCTGTCCTCGCCTGCGACTTCTTCATCCTGGTGACGGCCACTTTTCAACGACTCTATGTGTTCGTCCTCCTCGACGTCGGCACACGCCGGATCGTGCACTGGAATCTCACCGACCATCCCAAGTCGGAATGGACGATCCAGCAGTTCCGGAACAGTCTGCCTCTGGATGGCACCTATCGCTTCGTCATCCATGATCGCGATGGCATCTTCGCGCCTGAGGTGGACGAGGCCTCTCGATCGATGTCCCTACAGGTGTTGAAGACGCCGGTGCGTGCGCCGCAAGCGAACGCGCACTGTGAACGCTTCATCGGGACGGCACGGCGCGAGTGTCTCGATTGGATGATTCCGCTCAACGAACGGCATCTTCGGTCGGTTCTTGTGGAATGGATATCCCACTACAACGGTGAACGACCACATTCCGCGTTGGGTCCTGGACTCCCGGATAACTCAACACGCCGAACGACCCTCACCGGACATCGCGTACCGGCCGCGCATCGTGTCGTCGGCAGCGCGCGTCTCGGCGGCCTGCATCATCACTACGAGCTGGAAACTGTCGCTGCATAGATTTTTGCGGCGTACAGGACCGCGGCGCTCGACATGAAGCGGCGCCCTGACGATGGCGGCGTGTTCGAGTACGCGTGCCACGAGGGAAACTACGGCCTGGAGCACATGCTCCGTACGTCGCGGCTTTCCGATCGCTAACCTTGGTCTGTCGTCGTCGTGCGGATGTCTCGACGGTTGTCATCGAATGACTCTTCGACGTCGCGGAACACCGCTTCCGGGTGTCGCATCAGCCGCGTAGTCAACTGCCGCGACTGTTCCTCGGCGGGAGTCGTCACTCGCCCTGCGCCGGCTTCGCCGGGAAGTAGGTGGCGATCCTATCGTTGAGCGTGAACTCCATCCCGAGTCCTGGATATTGCTTGACGACGTTGGCACGCATCTCCCCGGCGTCCTTGGATCTCGCCACGTTCGCGTCCCAGTCAGCCATGTACTTTTTCATCCACTCGATCGATCGCATGTCGCGCGTCGCGCCTGGTCCTTCGTGTCCGGGCACGACGACGGCGGGATTGAGCGCAGCGATCTGATCGATCGTCTTTTGCCAGTTCACCCGCGCGTCGGGGCGCGGCACGCCGAAATAGACATGATCGAAAACGATGTCGCCGCTGACGACGGCTTTGAGCGAAGGCACCCACACGAAGCTGTTGCCTGGACCGTCAGCCCCCTGAACGCCGCCGGTAATCGGGAACTCCTCACCCTCGAGCGTCAGGACGGGCGTCGTCAGCTCCTCGGGCAGCACCGGCTCGGGTCCTGGAATGTTGCGACCGTAGGTGGCGACCCAGAACTTCTGCCGCGCCGGCCAGCCGGTCTTCGCCGCGTTGACCGTGGCCGGCAGCGCCACAATCTTCGCGTCTGGAAATGCCTGCTTCATCACGGCCAGCCCGAAGAGATGATCCGGGTGCGCGTGTGTCGAGTAGATGGTCGCGAGGTGCTTGCCGGTCTCGAGAATCTCGGCGGCCAGCTTGTGCGCCTCGCTCAGCGAGAACTGCGGGTCGATGAGTACGATGTCGTGCTCGCCGATGATCATCGTCGAATTGACGTCGTAGCCGATCTGCCCCTTGCCAGTGTGCACCTTGAGGGTGAACTTCGACTGTGCGCCGGCGGCCGCGGTCAGGCCAACTGCGACGATTGCGACTCCCACTGTTCGCCAGATGCTCATTCAGTCCTCCACGAGGTGTATCGATGCCTGCGCCTGCCCTACTTGCGTGGCGTCCGCCGCACATGCGCTGAGAAGAACGCCAGCGCCTGCGGAGTCGTTGGGTCGATCATCCCGCCGTGCGTGGCCCCTGGAGGCTCGACGTACGAGACGGTCATTCCTTTCACCGTCATCGTCTCGGCCAGCTTCCGGCTCGCCTCGACCCACGCCGGCGTCTCAGCGCCACCGATCGAGATCTGAACGGGCACGCCCACCAGTTTTGGAAGCTGATAATCCACATCCGGCAGCACGCCCGACATCGGCGCGATCGCAGCCCATATGTCGGCGTATTTCTGTCCGAGCCACCACGTCCCGAAGCCGCCCATCGAATGGCCCATCAGGTAGATCCGGTTCGCGTCGACCTTGTACTCCTTGCGGACGAGGGCGAGCACGCTCATCACGTCCGCTTCGCTGAGTGCACGGTACGTGGATTCCTCGTCCGGCGTTCTGATCGGTCGCGGTGGTGGAGCGCCCGAGCTGCGCGGGGCGTTGCCGGGAATCGAGAGCGGCGCCCCGTACCAGCCATCGACGGCCAGTCCCATTGGCGCAACGAAGATGAAACCGTGCTTCTCGAGCAGCGTGGGCAACGTCGTCACGGCATTGAAGAAGTAGTCCTGGTTTCCACCGAAACCGTGGAGCGCCACGACCAGCGGTGCACCGGCCACGGGATCGTAGGAGTGAGGGACGTAGAGCCGATACGGCAGCTCTTTACCGGCCTCGGCGAAATGGTAGTGTCGCTGCTGGTCGCCCCTGGGCACGGAGGTCTGTGGCCCCCTCTGCGCTGTGGCCCCTGGCGTGCCGACGATCAACGCGAGGCCGATGAGCAGGTATCGTCGTCGGTACATCGAATCGCCAACCTCCAGCCGCAAGTATGTGTCGGCGCGCGGGTGACGATCCGCGCGAACGGCGGGATTGGACCGAAATTTGCCGCGAGAGATCTGCCCGCGGCCTGATCATGACGGCCGTGACGCCGGGGAGAGTCGTCTTCCTGCTGGTGGCCGCCGCCGTTGCGGGTGCGGCGGCGCAACCCGCCAACGATTGGACGCCTGAGATCCCGCGAGTATGGGACGAAGCCGCGCTCGCGGACTGGGCCACTCCCGTCGCCGGTCTCAACGTTCGTCCGACTCACATGAATCCGACGGCGTACTACGCGTTGCCCGAAGAGAACCTCAGGACGTATCCCGTGTACCTGCCTGGGCGCGAGCCCCAGGGGTACGCCGAGATGCTTCGCACGGTCGGGCCACAGCCGTTGATCGAGCCGGACACCCTGAAGACCAAGCAGGACTGGATTCGCGCCGGCGAGCGGGTGTTTCGAGACTCTGTAGTCCTCCGCACCTTCAATCCGAAGCTCATCGCGATGGCACGCGACGGGCAATCGCTGAATGTCGTTCCGCTGCCCGACGGCACGGTCAACGCGTTGCGCTGGGTGCCGACGAAGCAGGGCCTGGCCTTGGGATTCACCAACTGCAGCGCGTGCCACACCCTCTATCTCCCGCCCGACAACACGCCCGTCCCCGGCGCGTCCTCGTTCGCGGCGACGGGGTTCCGCAACGGACTCGGTGGACAGATTCGATCGGCGGAACGCACCCTGCCCGGCGAACCGCCTTTCACCATGGGCGGCTCGATGGGCGCGTGGCTCTACCAGGCGTATGGCGCTCCGTGGACCGCCGACGCCGACGGCGAGCGGCTGAAGACGATGACCGAGGGCGACTTTCAGCAGTACGTCGCGGCGAACCTGCGTGGCGGCGCCGTCGCGCGGTGGAATGGCAGCATTCTCTATCCCGCGAAAGTCCCCGATCTGATCGGCATTCAGAATCGCAAATACATCGACCACACCGCTACGCATCGGCATCGCGGCATCGGCGATCTGATGCGCTACGCGGCCCTGGTCAGCTTCGCGGAAGCCACCGACTTCGGCACCTATCGCATGCTCGCGCCCGACAGCAGACGGTTTCAGACGCGCCTGCCCGACTCGTCGCTGTACGCGATGGCCCTCTATCTCTATTCGCTCGAACCGCCTCCAAACCCCAACCCGCGCGACGAGAGGTCCACGGCCGGCGAGAAGATCTTCCAGCGCGAGTCGTGTGTGTCGTGTCACACACCGCCACTGTTCACGAACAACAAGCTGACGCCGGCCAAAGGATTCGTGTCTCCGAAGGACACGACAGCTTCACTCGACGTCCTTCCAGTCTCGGTGGGCACCGACCCCGGTCTCGCGTTGAGAACGCGAAAAGGGACGGGATACTACAAAGTGCCGTCGCTGAAGGGCCTGTGGTATCGAGGGCATTACTTGCACGATGGGTCCGTGGCCAGTCTGGAGGAGATGTTCGATCCCGATCGTCTGAAAGATACGCACATACCCGGAGGATGGCGTCCACCGGGCGTGCGGACCAAAGCCATCCCCGGTCACGAATTCGGCCTTCGCCTCTCCGGCCGGGAACGGGATCAGCTGATTGCCTATCTTCGGACGTTGTAAGCCATCAACGAACCACTCGCCACTTTGCCTCAGTACAACTTGAACGCGTAGAGCGTGTCGCCTACCGCTACGAGCACCTGTTGCTTGCCGTCAACGGTGTAGGTCTCTGGTGAGTTCGAGATGTTGCCGACGCGTGTGTGCCAGAGCGGCTTGCCGTTGGCGGCGTCGAACCCGATCACGTTGCCTGCGCCGTCGCCGAAGAACAGCACGCCTCCAGCCGTCACCAGCGCCCCGCTTCCCACCGCGCCGCCCGCGATGCCACTGAGAAACTCGTGACGCCATGCGGTTTTGCCCGTCGTCGGATCGATCGCTTTGAGATAGTCGCCACCGGAGCCGACGACTGCCACCGTCTTGCCGCCAAGCCCCATCGAGCCGCGCGGATCCGGATCCGTCAGGTACAGGATGTTGTAGCCGTTCTTCTCCTGCGTGTAGAAGAGACCGGTGTCGGGCGAGTACGCGGCCGGCGGCCAGTTCGTCACACCCTGTTCGATTGGTGACACCAGCGAACCGGGAATGGTGGCTTCCTTCTCGGCGTTGGGGTTGACGACACCCGTGGGCCGCAGCCCCGTGGCCCAGTTCGCGTGCTCGCCGTAGCGGGCGGTTACCAGACGCTCTCCGGTCGTCCGGTCCAGCGTGAAGAAGTAGCCGTTCCGCGACGCGGTCGATACAAGTTTACGTACACGTCCGTTGACCCTGGCGTCGAAGAGGACCGGCGTTTGTGCCGAGTCCCAGTCGTGCGTATCGTGCGCCGACGTCTGGAAGTACCACTTCATCTTCCCCGTTTCCACGTCGAGCGCAACGAGCGAGCAGGTGAAGAGGTTGTCCCCGGGCCGCGCGACACCCGTGTATCCAGGAGTCGGGTTGCCGGTGCCGAAGATGTACAGCTTGGTGTCGGGATCGTACACACCGGGAATCCAGGTCTGTCCGCCCCCATGCTGCGCCGCATCGAGGTTCGGCCAGGTCTCGAGTCCGGGATCACCGGGCTTCATCGGCACTGTATAGAAGATCCAGTTCCGCTTGCCGGTCTCGGGATCGAATGATTGCAGGAAACCGGGTGCATCGAGGTCGTTGCCCGTGCCCACAATCAAATGGTTGCCGACGACGATCGGCGCCGCGGTCGAGAAATACTGCTGCTCGAACGACGCGATCTCGACGTGCCAGCGCTCCTGGCCGGTACGCGCGTCAAGCGAGACCAGGTAATTGTCCGGCGTCTCGAAGAACAGATAGTTGTGCCAGATCGCGACGCCCCGGTTCCCGGTGTGCGTCCCACCTCGTGTCCGCCACGCGAAGTGCCAGAGCTCGCGTCCGTCGCGCGCGTCGAGAGCCCAGACGTGATCCGCCGACGTGACGTAAAGCGTGTCGCTCGCTTTGAGAATCGCGCCCTTGACCGTCACGTTCGTGAACTCGCCGGCTCCGACTCCACCGACGATCGTCGTTCCTGCAGTGCTCACAAACGCTCCGCTCAGGCGTGCAACCCACGCGAGCGTGAGGTTCTTCACCGTCGTCTGGTTCACTTGGGTGAGCGCGCTATAGCGCCGGCCCGTGTAGTCGCCCGAATAACTTGACCAGTCGTCGGCCAGCGGCTTGAGCAGCGCGGCTGGATCGAGAACACCACCCTGCGTCGCTCCTTGACCGAACAACAACGCGGGCACCAGCGCGACGCAGCACGCGAGACCGAGAAGTGTCACTCTCATTTCAGCGTCACCAGGTAGGCGGTCACGTTGTGCATGTCCTTGTCCGTGTAGGTGGGCAGCAGCTTCCAATGCGCCTGGCGTGCATCGTTCACCTCCACCTTCGGCACAGCTCCACTTCGTGCGAAGGAGCGCTGCGTACCATCCGGCATCGTCAGCGCGACGATGAAGTCGTCGATGCGGACCAGAGGTCCTTCAATCCGCTCGCCGTTCGCGAGGGTCACGATGGCCGTCACGCGTGGCGCGCCGCCACGGCCGCCGCCTCGTGGGCCAACAGCGCCGCCGGCGACCCAGGCATTCTGCAGTTGCATTGGATCCGGGATTCGGCTGGCGATGCCCCGCAGGCTCTCTATGGCGTGACACGCCACGCATGTCGTTTTGAAGTACGCCTCGCCTTCTTTTGGATCACCAACGACGACATTCAGCGGGATGGTTGGACCCGCAGGAGGTGATCCCTGGCCACGCGCCGTCGCTTGAACCGCGTGGATGAACTCGGCGACGGCGACGATGTCCTCGTCCGACAGCGCGATCGGCGGCATCGACGCAATCCCGGGCGTCTGACGCCCCTGCTTGACGATGGGCATGATGAGCTCACCATGCAGATCGGTGAGCGCGAGCTCCGATCGAAGAAGATTGGGCCCGCCGGCCTCGCCACCACGAAGGTCTGGGCCGTGGCAGGAGCGGCAGTTGAGCTCATAAACCAGCTTGCCGCGGTCGATCGTCTCCCGGGGAGCCAGTTGTCGCTGCTGCGCGGGGAAACCTCGTGCCGGACCGCCGCCCGGGCCACCTCGCCCCTGCGCGCTCGCATCGGGGGATGGTTCACTCGTCTGGCGCGGTGGTGTCGGCGGCGCATTTTGCGCGGCGGGCATGGCGGCAATGCTGCCGGCAAACAGCACGGCAGCGCACATCACACTGATCGTCAGTCGCATTCGCGTTCCCTGTTGTCTCGTGCGGCATTCAGCCGCGCGCGCAGCCGTGGCTGTACTTACACCACATTCGATTCATCTGCTATAGCTGGCGGATATATGTATTGGCATAATGTCGGGCGCTGGTCTCAAGTGCGACGCGAGGAAACCATGCGTTCTTTTCTGACTGGAGCTTCTCAACCGGCACTGACGGCGATTGCCGCCGTCGCGGTGTTCGCGAGTGCCGCACTTTTGGCGGGACAAGCGCCAACGCAGCCTCCGCCCTCGGCGCCGGCTGACGCTCGTGGCCGGGCGGGTATTCCACCCGAAGGGCGCGTCACTGGGCCCGATGGTGTGTGGTGGGGTCTCGACAACACGCCATTGATTCCTGGCCTCCCCTGGCGCATCCACGACGCGAACCGGCCGCAACCGCGAGTGGTGACACCGCCCGTCAGACCTGGCGGTCCTCCGGGAGATGCGATCGCGCTGTTCGACGGAACGGACCTCTCACGCTGGAGCGTACGCAATCAAGCCGGGGAGACGACGCCCGCTGACTGGCCGATCGCCAATGGCGTGATGACCGCCGGCGCGGGCATGCTGACGACACGCGATAGCTATGGCGACGTGCAACTCCATGTCGAGTTCGCGATGCCGACGCAAGTCACGGGCAGCAGTCAGTCGCGCGGCAACAGCGGCCTCATATTCATGGGCCGATACGAGCTCCAGATTCTGGATTCGTACAACAACCGTACGTACGCCGACGGGATGAACGCCGCCATCTACGGCGAGTGGCCGCCGATGATCAACATCGCGGCTCCGCCCGGCGAGTGGCAAACGTTCGACATCGTCTTCGAGGCGCCACGCTTCCAAGGAACGGCTCTCCTCGCTCCCGCCTACTTCACGGTGCTGTGGAACGGCGCGGTCGTGCACAACCGCCAAGCGGTTGCGGGGCCGACGGCGCTACTGACGGTGCACCAGTACGCGCCCCACGAAGCGGAGCTTCCGCTATCGATACAAGGACGGGCACCGGTCCAGTTCCGCAACCTCTGGATCCGACGACTCAACGGCTATGACCGAACGTAGGCCATTGCGGCGCCGGTCAGCTATTTCGGAAGCAGATCGCCGAGGCCATTGAACATCGACTCATGCAGAGGACCGCGCCATGACCGATCGCACTCGCGGATGGACGCTCAGTCGGCGGTAATTTGCTGCCTTGCCCGCGCTGCTGGTCGGTGCCGCCGCAGGCGGAACTGCGCAGTCGTCCCTGACCGCGGGGCAGGTCGTTGAGCGCATCAAGGAACATCTGGGTGTGCCCTGGCGCGTCGGTGTGCCTACTGAAAAGTCGAAATGAGGACAGGACACTCCACTTCGAGGCCTCCACGTCCGACCAGTGGTCGCGAGACCGCCGCCCTCGCCAGTACATCACCGCAACACAGATGTGTTGAACGGACCGAGTACGGTCGGCTATTGCTGGATCGACGCTGCGCAACGCCTACGCGGCGATGCGGTCGTAACGGTGGTGCAGGCCGCCGACTTCTGGAATGGCGACGATATGGCCGGCGGACGGCGGTGTGACCGGGCGCGTGATCGGTGTGTCCTTCCCGAGGGCGAGATGTGTGCGCGAGCGTAGGTAGTACGCGACATAGTTCAACAGCACGCGGTGAAGGCCTGTCGCATTCACGACGATCACGTGATCGAGGCACTCGCGCCGGATCGAGCCGATGACTCGCGCCACGTGGCCGTTCTGCCAGGGCGAGCGCGGCGCCGTTCGTACCCCCTGGATGTTCATTCTTTCGAGGGTGGTCGCGACATGCGCAAAGACCGAATCGCGATCGTGCAGGAGATACCGGGGCGCCTCGTTCTCCGGAAAGGCGTTTCGCAGTTGCTGTGCCGTCCAGGCCGCCGTCAGATATTCGGTGACCGCCACATGGGCGATTCGTCGACGGTCGTGCTCAAGGATGACCAGCACGAACAGCAGTCGGAACGTGACCGTGGGCACGACGAACAGGTCAGCGGCCATGATCAAGCTCGCGTGGTTGGTGAGGAAGTCCGCCAGGCTTGAGACGGCGGGCGCGGATGCCGTCGCATGAACTTCGCAACGGTCGACTGACTGACGGCGATTCCCAACTTCTGCAGTTCGCCATGGATCCGAGGCGCACCCCAGAGAGGATTCGCGCTCGAGAGATCGCGGATCAGTGTGCGCACGTCCACCGGTACGCTGGGTCGGCCGGTGCGCCGGCGGCTCTTCCAGGTCCAGAACAGGCGAAAGCCGCGTCGATGCCAGGCGAGGACCGTCTCTGGTCTGACAATGTGAAGAGCCGACTGCCACCCGCGCCAGGCTCGCGAGAGCCACGCCCACAGCATCCGGTCTGCCGACGTCAAACGGAGCCGTTGGCGCCGCGATCGATCGACAACCGTGAGCTGGTGTCGGAGCGCCAGAATCTCGAGGTGCAGCGCGCGCGACCGGACCAGGAAGCGAAGCGAGTGGAGCAGCGAGACGACGACGGACGCCACTGATCGAGCCTATCGAAGAACTCGGGTAACTCAATCGACGCAGTGCGTACGGGGTTTCTGGTAGGCACACACGGTCGGATCCGAATTGTTCACGATTGTTCACAAACCGGAAGAAGCCGCGGAGCTCAGTCGTTGAACAATTGGCTCCTCGGGCTGGACTCGAACCAGCAACCCTCCGGTTAACAGGCGGAACAAGAAGCGTTAGCCACGCTTTGCGGAGGCTTGCCGAGTGTTGCCGGATTCGGTCTCAACTCTCGTAGACTTCGAAGACTGGCGACCTTCGCCTTGTGTCGGCCGTTGCTGCCGTTTGCTCCTCCTTGTTGCATACAAAGGGCAAGAAAAGGGCAACGTCACTCGCACTGAACGAGCCGATATCCTGCGCGCGCTGTCCAAAGGCAGGTTCCACACATACGGGACTGGCGCAGCCTCGCGACCACAAGAAGACGTTCAGGTGACAACCACCCGCTTCTTCTCGACTCCTCATAGATGCCGGAATGCATTAGAAGACTAAGAGAGTGTGACCGCTCGAGGAAGCACGTCGACCGGATAGCCGCACGAGAGCCACGCTTCGAGGCCGCCCTCGAGCGGAAAGATGCGCTCAATGCCCCGCCGCTTCAGGGCGAGCGCAACGCGGGCGCTGGTCGCCTCGTTGGGGCACGTGCAATACACAACGACGTCGCAATCGCGCGGAATCTCGGCGTGCCGCATATCGAGATCCTCGGGGTCCATCCGAATTGCACCTGGCACGATTTGCCGTGTCACGTCGTACTCGATCGCGGTCCGCAGGTCGACGATCCGCACCGGATCGCCCTCCTCCAGCCGCTGTCGAAGCGCCTGCGGCGTCACGCGCCTCCCGCGCAGCGCGCGAATCACGCGCTGCTTCCTGACGATCCGCCATACCCAGAAGACGACGATCGCCGCTCCAGCAAGCGGAAGCGCGGCGCTGCCAAGGGCGCGAAACCACCCGACGACGCGATCGAGTTGATCGCGAAGCGCGAAACCAAGGCCGATCACGACGACGTTGTATAAGAGAGCGCCGATGGCATCGAAGGTGAGAAATGGGGCGAACGGCATACGCAGAGTCCCAGCCACCGGCGCCGCGAAGAGCGCCAGCCCGGGAACGAACTTCGCCACAACCAGCGCCTTCCACCCAAGTCGCTGAAACGAATCGGCTGTCTTCCTGACGCACGTATCAGGCGCGAGCGAGAACGAGCACAGTCCGCGCATCACCGGGCCGCCACGCCAGCGGCCAGCCTGGTAGAGGACGACAT
This sequence comes from uncultured Acidobacteriota bacterium, assembly GCA_963772955.1. GTDB lineage: Bacteria > Acidobacteriota > Vicinamibacteria > Vicinamibacterales > UBA2999 > Gp6-AA40. Next base: position 50,491 of record CAVYZF010000023.1, read on the forward strand.
CTCCCGCCACGGTCCCCAGCAACGCAGCGGCAAGAACACCGATAACGGTGATCTGTCCTTGGCCCGCAACGGCACCCGCCGCGAGCAGAACCGCGATCGACGGAATGGGAGCGCCGAATTGGTCCACGAAGGCCACGACGAGCACGATCCAGTAGCCATGCGCCGCGATAAGCCCAATTACATCCACAAACGATTCCTCACGATGACGCGTCCGCGACGTTCGATGCTTGCCAGGTCACGAGGTATCAGAAGCCTGCCGTGCATGCGCGCGAAACGTTTGACGCGCGGCGGCATCCAAGCGGCATGGAAGAAGAAGCGCGTCTGAACGAACCTGCGGAACGCCGGTGGAAGATGTGGGGCCCGTATCTCAGCGAACGCCAGTGGGGCACGGTCCGGGAGGACTACAGTTCCGGGGGCACGGCCTGGGAAGCACTGAGCCACGATGCATCCCGAAGCCGGGCGTATCGGTGGGGTGAGGACGGATTGCTCGGGATCAGCGACGACCAGCAGCTACTGTGCTTTGCGCTGGCGCTCTGGAACGGCCGCGATCCGATTCTGAAAGAACGCCTGTTCGGCCTGACCAACAGCGAAGGGAATCACGGCGAGGACGTCAAGGAGTGCTACTACTACCTGGACGCGACGCCCACGCATTCCTACCTGAAGGCGCTCTATAAATATCCGCAACGCCCGTTTCCCTATTCGCAACTCGTCGAGGAGAACCGACGCCGCGGCAATCTCGATCCGGAGTTCGAACTGATCGACGCCGGCGCCTTCGACCAGAACCGCTATTTCGATGTTGTTGCGGAATACGCGAAGCAGTCGGCGTCGGACATCCTCATTCGCATCACGGTGCACAACCGCGGGCCGGAAGCCGCCGACCTTCATGTGCTCCCGCAGTTGTGGTTCCGCAACACATGGTCGTGGGGTTACCCCGGTCGTAAACCAGAACTGAGGCTCGGCGACGACGTCGTGCTCGCGCAACAGGATGGCCTTGGCACGTACAGGCTGTACCGCGAGTCGGACGCACCGTGGTTGTTCACGGAGAACGAGACCAACGGTCACCGCCTGTTTGGTGCGCCCAACTCGCGGCCACTTCAAAGACGCGTTCCACGAGCTCGTCGTCAACGGCAACGATGCCGCGATCAATCCAGGGTGTCGCGGAACCAAGGTCGCGGCGCATCACCGACTCACCATTCCGGCTGGCGCGCAGGCCGTGGTTCGACTCCGCCTCTCGTCGGCTGGACATGCCGCGCCGTTCAAGGGCTTCGATCGTCTCTTCGATCGCCGGCGTCGCGAGGCGGACGATTTCTACGACTGTTTGCAGCAAGGCCTCACCGACGAACAGCGACTCGTTCAACGGCAGGCGCTGGCGGGAATGATCTGGAGCAAACAGTTCTTCTACTACGACGTGCCGCAGTGGCTGAAGGGCGATCCGGGACAGCCGGCGCCGCCCGGGGAACGAGCACGAGGCCGCAATCACGAGTGGCGACACCTGAACAACGCCGACATCATCTCGATGCCGGACAAGTGGGAGTACCCGTGGTACGCCGCATGGGACCTGGCGTTCCACACGATTTCGCTGGCTCTGGTCGATCCTGACTTCGCGAAACAGCAACTCGTGCTGCTCACGCGCGAGTGGTACATGCATCCGAATGGTCAACTGCCGGCATACGAGTGGGCCTTCGGCGATGTCAACCCGCCGGTGCACGGCTGGGCCACGTGGCGCGTCTTTCAGATGGATCGCAAGCGGCGCCGGCTGACACAACCGGACGACCCGGGCGATCTCGAGTTCCTCGAGCGCGTCTTCCACAAGCTGACGCTGAACTTCACCTGGTGGGTGAATCGCAAGGATTCCGCGGGACGGAACGTCTTTCAAGGCGGCTTCCTCGGCCTGGACAACATCGGCGTCTTCGATCGCAGCGCACCGCTGCCAACCGGCGGCTACATCGATCAGTCAGACGGCACCAGTTGGATGGCGATGTACAGCCTCAATCTGATGCGCATCGCACTCGAGCTCGCGCAACACAATCACGTGTACGAGGACATCGCGACCAAGTTCTTCGAGCACTTTCTCCACATCGCCGAAGCCATGACAACGATGGGTGACGGCATGGGGCTGTGGAACCACGAAGACGGATTCTTCTACGACGTGCTCAACCTGCCGGACGGGCAGATGCTGCCGCTCAAGGTGCGGTCGATGGTCGGGCTGATCCCGCTGTTTGCGGTGGAAACACTCGATCCGGAGCTCTGTGCGAAGGTGCCGAAGTTCACGGAGCGCCTCGACTGGTTTCTCAACTACCGCCCCGATCTTGCCGGCCTCGTCTCGCGATGGAACGAGCCCGGCAAGGGAGAACGCCGGCTCCTGTCGCTGCTTCGCGGGAGCCGGATGAAGAAGCTGCTTCGGCGCATGCTCGATGAATCAGAGTTCCTCTCTGACTACGGCGTCCGCGCGCTTTCGCGCCATCACCGCGAGCATCCGTACACGTTCGAGTGGAACAACCAGCGGTTCTCGGTCGACTATCAACCCGGCGAATCCACGTCGGGTCTGTTCGGCGGCAACTCGAACTGGCGCGGGCCGATCTGGATGCCGGTGAATTACCTGATCATCGAGTCTCTTCAGAAGTTCCACCACTACTACGGCGATGACTTCATGGTGGAGTGCCCGACCGGTTCTGGCCGTTATCACACGATCGACGAGGTGGCGTCGGACCTGAGCTCACGTCTGGCCAGCATTTTCCTACGCAATGACCGTGGCGAACGGCCCGTGTTCGGGAGCAACCGTCGTCTCCAGGACGACCCGCACTTTCGAGATCACGTGCTGTTCCACGAGTACTTCCACGGGGACTCGGGACGTGGCGTCGGCGCGTCGCACCAGACCGGATGGACCGGCCTGATCGCGAAGTTGTTGCAACCGAGAAATCGTGCGGCTGAACGCACGGAGATGAAGACTGAAGCCGAGCATGGATCGCCGCTGGCAACCGCCCGCTGAACGTGAGCGTCCCGTTGCGGCTCGCGCCCGTGGCGTGACAGGTTGAGGACGGCCCATATGACCGAACCGCGTTACCTGAATATTCCGGTCATTCTCGGCACCACTCGCAAAGGACGCGCGAGTGCGCACGCGGCGAGGCTCCTGGCCGAGTTATTGAACCGCAGGGCCGGCGTCTCCAGCGAGGTCATCGACATCGCATCGTTGCCATTGCCGGTTGACGATGCCGGCGAAGCGATCAAGAGCCCGGCCCTCTCGGCGGCGATTGCCGCTGCGGACGGGCTTGTGATCGTCGCTCCCGAATACAACCACAGCTTCCCCGGTCTGTTGAAGCACGCGCTCGACAGCTGTCTCAATGAGTACATTCACAAGGCCGTTGGCCTCGTGGGTGTGTCGGCGGGGCCGTTTGCCGGCATCCGCGTCGTGCAAGGCCTACTGCCCGTCATGCGAGAGCTGGGTCTCGTCACGATCTTCTGGGACATCAACATCGGACAGGTCGGTAAGGTGTTTGCCGAGGACGGCCGGCTCCTCGACGAAGCGTTCATTCGACGCTCGGATCGCTTCATCAAGGAATTGATCTGGATGTCCAAGGTGCTGCGCCATGGCCGCGAGAGGGTGACGATCGATGACGAAGCGGCTGAAGCGGCCACGCCCGTGCCGTGTCCGAACTGCGGTGAGACGATGACGCATCATGCGGACAAAGCGACTGCGGCCGCTGCGGCCAGCGAGAGTGACGCTGTCATCGCGGCAGCGCTCGCATGCAGCAGATGCGGAGCGCAGCAGACGACTCTGACCACCGCACCTGCGTCAACCCTTTCTTAGGGCGATGCTGGCGGCCGTCCCAGTCAATCATCGAATTGCATCCGAACGATCAACTTGCAGCCCGTCCCGAGTCTCGAGCGCGGAGCACAACGCCCCGAGCCCGAGCCTCGAAGCCAGGGGCGGGGCAGCTACTGCTCCTTGTAGAAAACCGTGAGCCCACCGTCGATCATGTAGGTCGTTCCAGTTGCATAGTCGCTGTCGGACGAGGCAAGGAACACGGCAAGACCGGCCACATCATTGGGCTTCCCCAGTCGGCCGAGCGGGATTTGGCCAACCAGCGACTTGAGTTTGACGGGGTCGTTCAGCAGCGCGGTGTTGATTGGCGTTTCGATCGCGCCAGGTGCGATGCTGTTGATCGTGATGCCCAGCGGCCCAAGTTCGACAGCCAACGTACGTGTCAGCATCCGAACGCCGCCCTTGCTGGCGCAATAGGCTGCGAAGTTCGGGAACGCCAGCTCCTCATGAACCGAGCTGACGTTCACGATCTTGCCCGGACGGCGCGTGGCGACGCACTGGCGGACGAACGCCTGCGTCGCGAAGAACACGCCTTTGAGGTTGACGTCCACCACCGCGTCGAAGTCGTTCTCTGTGACATCCCAGAACGCCGCGTGTTTCTCGATTCCCGCGTTGTTGACGAGCACATCCAGCCCACCGAGCGCACCGGCGCTGCGGGCAACCAGGTCACGTACCTCTGCGACGCTGGCGAGGTTGGCTTTGATCATGACGCCGCGTCGACCGAGGGCCTCGATTTGAGCGAGCGCTTCTTCGGCGCCCGCTGGATCGCTGTTGTAGTTGATCACGACATCGGCCCCTTCCTGTGCGAGCCGGATCGCGATCCCACGGCCGATACCTTTGCTGCTGCCGGTCACGAGAACCTTTCGGCCGAGCAGTCGCTCGCTGCCCTTGCTGACCGGTGCGGTGAGAGTGGAACTACTCATATGCATCCTTTCGAAATGAAACCTGTTTCGGTTGAACGTCATCGGTTCGCGCCGTCACCGACCGCAATCGACGAGCGGTCGGTCGCTAGAAATCGCTGTGGCCCACGCGCGAGCAACGTACCGTGGACGGTGATCGGGCGGCCTGCAACCGTCTCGAGTGATCCGGTGAATGGCCGGCCATCGGGATCGACGAGCGCAACCCGCCCCGTCGCGCGGTCGTGCCCACTCGGCACGAACATCGGCGTGACGCTGCCGAGAAGACAACGGACGGCACAATCGCGGTGCGCCGGACCCTCGCCCGGTTTCATCACACCCAGATGGCACTTGCTGTCGACGATCTCTCCGCGCAACACCACCGACCCAACTGAGCGGATCGGCTCGAGCGGCGGCGGCGTGTGCGTATCGATCGCAACCACATGTCCTGGCACAACTTCGATCATCGAGTCGGCATCGCGCGCGATGAGCGAGCCTGTAACGCGCACCGCATGGCCGTCCAATCCCCGCACGATGTCCGCGGCTCCGTGTTTGCCAGGACCGACGAGCCAGTAGGTCATCGCCTCGTGCGCCGGCGTTTCAGCCACGAGCACGGCTGGATACGGCGCCTCGATCAGCCGTCCTTCAATCGTCCGTTCTCGTCCGTACTCGAAGATCCCCGACGAGAACCGCCCCTGCGCGACGACGAACATGGCGGGGAGCGTCAGGGCGAGGGCGATCAATCCGATGGCGACAGGTCGAATCCGCTTCGCGATCCCCTCTGGCATCTGCGGTTCGTAGCCGATGTAGAACTCGTCGTTCACGACGCCATGCCTCGCTCGCTCGCATCGGCGACAAGAGCCGGTTCGACGTAGGTGCCTGGCGGATGCGGCCGCGGATCGACAAGGACTCTCCCACCGGCGACGCGCACCGAGAACGTCGGCAGCTTTTCGGTGAACGGAGCGGGCGCACGGCCGGACGCCGGCTCGTACTCATACCCATGCCATGGGCACACGAGACAGCCACCGACAACCTTGCCCTCACCGAGGGGACCGTTCTGGTGACGGCAGACGTTCGACACCGCGGAGATGCGATTGTCGTAGCGAACAATAGCGACGCGCTCACCAGCAAGACACACGGTCCGTGCGCGACTGTCTGGAATCTCGTCCACCGCGCAGACGTCCACAAATGGTTGTGGTGCGCCATGGTCACGCTCATCGTCGTGACGACGTTCACGGGTCGCGGCAACGAGATGCAGCCCGAGGACGGTCACCATTCCTGCAAACAACAGAAGTGGGAAGACGGGGTGGCGTTCCGCCTGAAGCGCGCCGAGAGCCACGTGGGCAACGACCAGGGCATATGCGAGGTAGACGAGCATGTGCAGCGTCTTCCACACCGGGGCTGACAACGAGCGCAGCCAGAAGTCGTGGCTGGTGGCTGCCATCAGAAACAGAATGACGAGCGCGAGCATCCCAAGCTGTTGAAACGGGAAGTCAACGAGGCTGCGATAGTCGCGGCTCGTGACGAGAACACTGACGATGGGATTCACGTCGCCAAGCGCGTGGAACTGAACGAGCCCGAACACCCCGTGGGTCGCGCCGAGCAGGAAGGTTGTCACTCCGAGATGGCGGCGGTTGTACAGCAGCGGCAGAAATCGTCGATCGAGACGACACAGCGGACCAATCGCCAGGACCACGTGGAGCAGGAAGACAGCGCAGGTACCGCAGGCGCGGATGATGAGCGTCTCAATCGTGGCGTTCGTGTCGGCGAGCAAACCGCCAAGTATGAAGATCGTGAGATACACGAGCACGCCCGCCAGGATCGTCACGTCGTATCGCGCCTTTTGACGATTCCAGCCAACTGCGCGATATGCGGTGCTCATGAGCTCACCACGGCCGTCGCGCGGCGAGCGCGGCGCCGAGCAGAAGCGGCAGCACGATCGCGAGGCCGATCACGACAATCCGATGAACGCGGCGCAGAGGACGGATCATCATGCACTCTCGATCCGCCCGGCGCGCCGCCGAGCCGCCGCACGATGCGCGGTCCACTCCTCGGGCGGCCCGGGCACGCGGCGCACGAGGCGTGTCGCAAAGAGTGGCCAGAAGACCGTCACTCCCGGAAAGACGAGCACGCGAAACCCCAGCGTTCCTTCCGCGGCAAGCGGATCAAGGCGACCCACCCAGCGCCACAGAAACGCTAGAGCGAAGATCGCGCCGGAGGCCAGATACAAGGCCATGGCCGTTACAAGGAGCTGCGCAGCGGCTACGCTCATGCCGCTTCGATGCTCCCGCGGCCGCACGGTTACGGGAGGCTCGCGCTGAAACCAGATGAAGGCATTGGCATCAGAGGGCGAGAGGATTCATGGATCTCACAGGCAAGGTTGTCATCGTTACCGGCGGCAAGCGGATCGGACGCATCGTCGCGCAGGAGGCTGCGGCGCGCGGAGCCGATCTCGTGCTGTCGTATCGCGGTTCCAGGCAGGAGGCGGAAGACACCGTTCGAGACGTGCAGGCACGCGGACGCCGGGCGATCGCCGTCGCGGCGGACGTCTCGAAGGCGGCGGACTGTGCGGCGCTCGTGCACGCGGGACGCGAGGCGCTCGGGCGCATCGATGTGCTCGTCAACATGGCGTCTGTGTATGGCAGCACGCCGTTCGACGAGCTCACCGAAGCTGGCTGGGATCGCGACCTGGCGATCAACCTGAAGTCAGCGTTTCTCTGCGCCAAAGCGGCGATCCCGCCGATGCGCGCTGCCGGTGGCGGACGCATCGTCAACTTCGCTGACTGGCTGGCGCGAAGCGGGCGGCCGGCCTACAAAGGATTCGTCTCCTACTACGTCGCCAAGGCGGGCATCATCGCGCTCACCGAAAGCCTGGCACTCGAGCTCGCGGCTGATCAGATCCTCGTCAATGCGATCGCACCAGGGCCGATTCTCGCCCCGCCGGATATGGATCCCGGGGAAATTGCCACCGTGGCGAAGGCCACGCCTGTGGGCCGCTGGGGCGGTGAGATCGAGATCGCAAAGGCGGTGCTCGCGTTGATCGAGACCGACTTCATCACCGGCGAGACCATCCGCGTGGACGGCGGCCGTCACCTCGCATAACGACATGGCCGTAGAAACCGCTCGACGCCGCGCGTTCGTGCCGCCTCGCCTTCGTTCCGAGCATGGAATCGAGGAGGGACGGAGGGTCACGTGGCTCGAGCTCTTCTTCGATCTGGTCTTCGTCGCGGCAGTCGCGCAGGTCGGCACGCACCTGCGTGACGACTATTCGCTTCCTGGACTACTACGCTTCTCGTTTCTCTTCGTCCTCATCTGGTGGGCGTGGCTCGGACACACGACGTTCTCGACGCGCTTCGACACCGACGACCTCGTCCAGCGCGCGCTGACGGGTCTCCAGATGTTCCTCGTCGCCGTGATGGCCATCAACGCGACGGGAGCGCTCGACAGCCGCGATTCAGCCGGATTCGCCGCAGCATATTCGGTGATGCGATTCATCCTGGTCGGGCAGTATCTGCGAGTACGGCACGTGCGTCAGGCCCGTGCGCTGACGACTCGCTACGCCGCAAGCTGCGGCACTGCGGCGCTGATGTGGCTGGTGTCCGCGGTGGTTCCAGCGCCGGGGCGATTCGCCATCTGGGCGCTCGCCTTGATCGTCGACGTGCTCACACCGCTGCTGACGACCAGACATCTGGTCAACGTTCCACACGACGGCGCGCATCTCCCCGAGCGCTACGGCCTGTTCAGCATCATCCTGCTCGGAGAGTCGATGGTGGCTGTTATGACAGGGATGGGCCGACAGGAATACTGGAGCCCGGACGCGGCGGCATCGGCCATCCTCGGGATGACACTCGTGTTCGCCGTGTGGTGGTGGTACTTCGACGGCGTCGATGCGGTTGCCGAACGGGTAATGCGTTCGAACAGCGACGCGGTCCGGTTTCACATCTGGAGTTACGCACACCTGCCTCTTTATCTGGGAATCGCCGTCGCCGGCGTCGGCGTTGAACACGTGATTGTGACAGCGACCACCGCACCGTTGACGGCCACCGAGGGTTGGATTCTGTGCTCAGCGATCGCGGCGCTGATGCTGGCAATGATGGTGATTGGCCGCACGCACCATCGCGCCAGAACGGACCACACCGTCACTCGCCTTGCCGTTCCTGGTGTCGTTGTTGTGCTCGTTCTGCTCCTGGGAATCAGCGCCGATCGGGTCATGCCATCGATGCTGCTTGCGGGCGTGACGATCCTCTGCCTGGTGCAGTTGATTCACACGGTGCGCTCGACTGCGGCGTAACGGTTGCGTCGAGCAGGTGGCCTCGAGATTCTTCCTGGTAGTGCGCGATCAACCGGACCAGCTCGCGCAGCGATGACACCCGTGCGCCACGTGCCGCATTCTCCGCGCCAATGGCAAACGCCAGCCGCCACTGCTCGAAGAGCACCCGAAAGGCCTCGAACAGCCCCACGCCAGGATCGTAGATGTGTGTCGCCTCTGACGTGACGCCGTTCAACTCGATGATCTTGAAGCCACGCCCTTCCTGCAGCTCATCGACAGACGACACGCGCACATCGAATCGCCCGAAATAGAAGCCTTCGTAGGCCTGCGCGATCCGATCGAACGCGTCTTCCAGCGCGGAGGTGAATATCGCGTGGGCATCAAGGAAGGTTGCGCCGCGGCAATGGCTGCCACAGTCGCCGAGCGGCACGCGCTCTCCCTCTGCAGGGACCTCGTGTAGTCGTGCGACATGGCGCTCCAGATGGAAGCGCGCCATGCCACGAGTGCGCTCGCCCTCCAGAATGAGCTGTTCGAGCGTGCGACGGCCATCGCCAACGACGACGGGCAAGTGCTTTTCGGTGATCGAGAGAACGTGCCCCCTCGCTTCCGACGGGCGCCGGTAGTAGAAAACGCCGAACTCGAGCCCGGGCACGTACTCCTGAAGGATCGTATCGACCGTCGATCGCGCGAGGCATCCAATCAGCGCCTCCCGCGTCCTGGCGACGACAACGCCCGAACCGCGCTGGCCTTCGTTGGGCTTGAGCACGATGGGTAGCGACAGTTGTTCCTGCTCGAGAAACGTCAAGGCCGCGGCGATCCTGGCTTCGACAGACAGTCTTCTGCTGATGAACGCACTGCGCGCAACAGAGCTGCGCGATCCGGATAGGCCCTGCAGGATATCGATCTTGGATTCGCCGATGAACCCACCGGCGAGGATGGCGGGATTCGCGGCTGTGAAGACCGTGAGGCTGCGGTGCTGGACCGCTAGCTTTGCGATGTAAGCCGCCACCGGCAGATACGTCAGCCACGGCGGCCAATACTCCCACCTGCTGAGTCTGACCCACGACGACCGGAGCAGCAGCGGCTTCACGATGACGGCACCCCTTGACTCTTTGATGCTCGCAGCCGTTCACGGTTTCACTGCCCCCCGAGACCGAGCAGCTGTAACGTCACATCGCGACACGACATCCAATCCGCAGCGTGCCGGACAGTAGCCGGCCACCTGGAGGTTGGGTCATGAGGTCGCTGAACACATCGGTCGTCGTCAGTTGGGTGCTGCAGATCGTGGTATCGGTCATCCTGTTGCAGACGCTCTTCTTCAAGTTCACCGGCGCTCCCGAGTCGGTCTACATCTTCTCGACGCTTGGCGCGGAGCCCTGGGGACGCATCGGATCCGGGGTCGTCGAATTGATCGCAGCAATTCTGCTGCTCGTACCCGCGACAATCGCGATCGGCGCCGTGCTCTCACTCGGCGTGATGGTCGGCGCCATCATGAGCCATCTAACGGTACTTGGCATCGAAGTCCAGGGCGATGGCGGCCTGCTCTTCGCCCTGGCGCTCACAGTCTTCGTCGGAAGCGCCGTTGTACTCCTGTTGCGCCACCGCGACATCCCGCTCCTTGGCATGTGGCTGGTGACGCACTCGCTCGCGTCCCGGTAACCGTCATGGTGCCGGTCGCCGCATCACCAGTCGCACCACTCATCGAGCTGCTGCATCAGATGGAGGCGCTCATCGAGAGGCTGGACGATTTCGACTACGAGCAGCCGGCGCCGGGTCGGTCGTCGGGCGGCGTGGGTGGTCATGTGCGTCACTGCCTTGACCACGTCATGGCCTTGCTCGCAAGTACACACACGGGCGTTTGTGCCTACGATCGGCGCGCCCGTGGCACCGATATCGAGAGCTGCCGCCGCGCTGCGCTGCGCGCGATTTCCACGCTGAGGTCAGCCTTGTCGGACTTCGGCCCGGAGCTTCTCGACTGCACGGTTTCAGTGGAAACGCAGATCGATCAGAGTGGCGCGATGATCACGACGCGATCGAGCGTCGGGCGCGAATTGGCCTTTGTCATCAGCCACACGATTCATCATCACGCGATCGTCGCGCAGATGCTTCTTGCGCGAGGCATCACTCTGGGCTCGCGGTTTGGTCTGGCCCCGGCGACACCGAGCGAGCACGACTCACTCGCATGTGCACGGTAACGGCCCTTCCTCGCTCGCTTCTCTCTCGCAGTCGGTCTGCTGCGCCACTGTTGCTGCGGGTCGCGTGCAACCGCGATGAGCTCGTCACACGCGCCGCGGCACTGCCGCCCGTTCGCCTGACGAAGGGGAATCGACAAGCGGTGATGCCCCTCGATCCACAGAGCGGCGGAACATGGATCGCCGTCAACGACACGGGGATCGTCTTTGCGCTCCTCAATACCACTCCAGTCACTGCCTCGGGCCCAACCACGAGTGGGGTCAGTCGCGGCACTATCATTCCTGGCCTTGTCGGCTGCGCCACAGTGTCCGAAGCGCTCGCACATGCCGCAGCGCTGCGGGTCGATCGTTTCCAGCCGTTCAAGCTTCTTCTCTTCGATCGGTATCAGCTCGTTGAGTGCTGGCCAGACACCGGCCGCCTCCGCCACCGCCGATCGTTCCTATCCGGTGCCGTGATGCGGACGTCGTCGGGACTTGGCGACGCAATCGTCGCCGGCTCGCGGCGGACGCTGTTCCGGCGCGTCTTCGACGCGCCTATCGATCCCAGGTGCACCCAGGATCTCTTTCATCAACATCGCTGGCCTGGCCGTGAAGCGATCAGCGTCAATATGGATCGGGCAGGCGCACGCACCGTGAGCCACACGGTCATCGAAATCGGGCTCGAGACGATCGCAGTATCGTATCGGGCGTCCGACGCGGCTCAGCCCACCGTCGTGCAGGTGGCGGCATGATGCCATCGTCGCTCGTAATCGTCCCCGCGCTCACAGGGGTCTGACCCCAACCTTCCTCGCGACGCCGGCGGTCAAGTAACCGTGCGTGCGCGGTATCCCGCGCACAAAAAACGTCTCTCCCGCGAACTCGAAGCCGCTCTCCTGAACCAGATCGACGATGGGTCGGGTGAGATGGCAACCACAGGCGACGACGTTCTGAAGACCGTTCAGCCGCTTCTGCCATCGCGCCACGCTCGCATCCGTCGACAGCCCATGTTCCACGACGATCAACTGACCGTCATCGCGCAGCACACGATGCAGCTCCGCAAGCACACGTGAAGGGTTGGAGACAGAACACAGTGTCAGCGTGCTCACGGCGGTGTCTGCACTGCGCTCGGCAAGATCGAGCTGCTCTGCGTCGCTCGCAACCCATTTCACCGGCCGACCGAACGCGCGGAGCCGATCGGTCGCGCGCGCCCACATGCCTTCACTGGGTTCGACCGCGATGACGTCGGTGACGGAGGCGGGATATACGGAAGGTTTGCGCCGCTGCCGAATCCGATCTCGATTACGCGACCACGCGCCGATGCCATCGCATCGGCGCGTATCCTCAGGAGCTCCGGCGCATTCGTGAGCGCGTCGTTCAACCAGGGAAAGACAACACGCTCGTAGAACGACTGTCGACGTGGCACGCGCCTCAATTATGCGCGTTCGCCAATCAGCGCTCCGATCGAAGGAGGCCAGGCCCGACGCCCGCGATCTTCAGACGGATGCGGTAGAGACCGGTTTGCGCCGTCAGAAACAGCGTGCGGCCATCGTCACCACCCCAGGCGAGGTTGTGCGGATGCTCGGGACCGACGATCGTACCGAGATGCTTGCCTTCAGGCGAAAGGATCCAGAGACCGCCAGGGCCCGAGACGTACAGATTGCCCTGCACGTCGACCTTGATCCCATCGAGCGCGTCTTCGCCCGGAGCCGCCGTCATGTCGAAGAACACGTCGCCCTTCTCGAGGGTCGCGTCTGCGTTGACGCGATAGCGCATCACGACCTTCCTCTTCTCATCCCAGTTCGCCACATAGAGAAAGCGCTCGTCCGGCGAGAACGCGATGCCGTTGGGCCCAGTCATATCCTTCGATACCAGGCGCAGCATCCCGTCCTTCAGCGAGTAGACACCGCTGAATGGCAGCTCCTTGCGATGGTCATCGAACGCCTTGGGCAGGCCAAACGGCGGATCGGTGAAGAACAGGGTCCCGTCCGAGCGATAGACCAGATCGTTCGGGCTGTTGAGCCGTTTGCCCTCGAAGCGGTCGGCCAAGACGGTCACTGCACCAGTCTTCTCGATGCGAACGACACGACGATTGCCGTGCTCGTCAATCGTCACGCGCCCTTCGGAATCGAGTGTGATGCCGTTGGACCCAGGCTGACCGTACTCCGCGACATCGAAACCGGAGTATCCACTCTTGGTCCGGAAGACCGAGACCTGTCCGTCCTGCGTCCACCGATAGATCGTGTTCGCGTTCGGATCGCTGAAGAGGAGGTAGCCGTCGGGAACCCACACCGGGCCCTCGGTGAAGAGGAAACCACCAGCGAGTTTCTCGACCATCAGGCCCGCGGGCACGATTGCATCGAGCGCCGGATCGACGCGCGTCACTGCGGCCTTCGTCTCGCCAAGCGACCCGAGACGGCCTCGCTTGTAGAAATCGAGCGTCGCCGATCGCACCCACACGAAATTGCCGGGCGGATTCGAGAGGGGCCCGTTCGCACCGAACACGGCGATCTGAATGCGCTGGCCGGGAACGGCCTCACGCGCAATGACGACACGATTTGGCGCGTTGAAGCCCTTGACGAACTGACCGCCTGTCTGCCCGAGCGCGATCGGCAGCTTGCCATCGACCCAGACCTCCGCGTAGTCGTCGACGACCACCTCGAACACCACCGTCGATCCGGCGGTGTCGAAACCACCGACTCGTTCGGGGACGGTGACGGCAATGCGATACCACCCGAACGACAGCCGGCCCGAGGTGCGTCGCGCCTCAAGAGCGCGCGGCTCGATCGACTGCCACGCGGAGTCATTGAAATCGGCCGCACCGGCGTGCGGCGCGATATCAAACGTCCGGTTTGGCGCACCGGACGGCCGCAGATCGGGGCCAGGCGCGTGATGTTCGACCGGCACGATGGCCGCATCGCTGTAGCGCCACTGGCCTCGCACAAGCGCTGCCCCTTCATCCGACGCCAGGTTGACGATGGCGTCAGGACGCACGGCGGGGACATCGGTCGTGATCTGCGCGCGGGCGGATGTCGCGAGGAGAGAGAGCGCGGCGAGCGCTCCCACCACGGAACGGGAGAATTTGCGTTTCATGATGTCACTTCCCTCACCGAACCTTGACGACGTAGTAGTTCAGTGGACCGGTGACGTCCTTGAACCAATGCGGCGTACCACTCGGAACGATGAGGACGTCGCCCTCGGCGATGCGACGAACCTCGCCGTTGGTGATCGACGTGCCGCGGATCTCATTCGGAGCGGTTTCCCGATCACCCTCGACGGTGCCGCCAGTCACAAGGGTCGCCGACCCTTCGAGCACATAGATGATGTCGGCGTCGAGCGTGTGCACTTCGGCCATGCCAGCACCGTCACGATGACTCGCATGCACCATGTAGTTGCGGCCGTCTTCGCCGCCAAAGAGCACGCTGCCTTGCGCGAATGCCGCAGTCACGTCCTGGCTCTTCCAGTACGACACTCCCGGCTGCGATTCTCCGGCGATCAGTGCCGCAAAGGCTGCCGCACCTGCCTTGGCGATGTCCTCATCCTCTTGCGGCGTGTTGCCACTCACGCCGATGGCGCCGACCACGTGGCCCCCGACGGTCAGCGGAATGCCACCCTGCAAGGGGGTCGCACCCGGCAGCGCCAGTGCCGCCACGCGGCCGTCTCGAATCTGATCCTCGAAGACCTTGCTCGGTCGTCTGAAGATCGCCGCGGTCCGCGCCTTGCCGATGCCGACATCGACACTGGCAATCTGTGTGTCGTTCAATCGCTCGAGCCACAACACGCTGCCGCCATCGTCGACCACCACAATCACCACCGTCGCGCCGCGCTTGTTCGCTTCGGCTTCTGCCGCGGCGCCTACGCGCTTGGCGGCTTCCAATGTCAGTACCGCCTTCGTCGGGAGCTCCGCGGCAGACGACGCGCGCGTAGCTCCTATGATCGCCAGCACCGCGACCATCGTTTTCAACCAACTGGCTCCCATGACTCCTCCTTTAGCGGGGGTCGGCCCCCCGAACACCCATCGGATGCAGAGGACCGAGCCGCGGTTACCGGGGAGTCGCAAATGAATCTGATATCGTGATCGCGCACTGAGGCAGACGGCTCGACCCGCAATGGATCAATCGGACCCACCAAAGCCCGCGCGCGCCAGCGACGTGATCTGGTCGGTGATGGACGGCACCGGCCATGTGGCCGGGGCCGACTTCTTCGCAGAACTCGTTCGCCAACTGGCCACGGCGCTCGATGTCCCCTACGCATTCGTCGCGGAGTGCACAGACACAACCAAGACCCGGGTCCGCACGCTGGCGTTCTGGAGTCGCGGCGCGCTGGTCGACAACGTCGAGTGGTCGCTCGCCGGCACGCCCTGTGAATTTGTGATCGCCGATGGGTCCGTGGCGTATCACGCCAGCGACTTGCAGACGAAGTTTCCTGAGGACCGACCGCTCGTGGCCATGGCTGCCGAGAGTTACCTCGGCGTTCCGCTGCTCGATGGGTCCGGCGAGGTATTGGGCCACCTCGCGGTCATGGGCGACAAGCCCATGGACAGCGCCGAGATCAATGGCAGCGTGCTCCGCACATGTGCGGCCCGGGCGTGCATGGAGTTGCAGCGCCAGCGCTCCAGCTCACAGATCGACGCGCTCAACCAGAAACTCCAGGCCGCTGCGGATCGATCGCGGACGCTGCTCACGATCAACAACGCCGTCGTCCTCAATCTCACCCGCGACGCGCTTTTTCAGGCGATTACCACCGCACTTCGACCGGTGATTCAATTCGATCGCAGCACGATCTTTCTCTACGACAGCCAGAAGAAGAACCTTCGGCTGGTCGCCGCTGAAAGCAGCATCCCCTCGGACCATTTCGTGCCGGGCCTCGAACTCGGTCTCGAGAGCAGCCACGCCGGCTGGACGTTCCTTCACCAGCGCCCGTTCTTCAGACCTGACCTCGCCAAGGAACGCCAGTATCCCGGCGAAGACGTCCTCTTTCACGAAGGTTTCCGTTCGCTGATCGTGGTGCCACTGATCGTGCGCGGCACAAGCATCGGCACGTTGAATCTTGGCAGCGAGCACCCGATGCAGTACGGCGAGCCGGAAGCGGAGCTCCTGCAGGAAGTGGCCAACCAGCTCGCGCTATCGATCGAGAACATGCGCGAGTACGAGGAGATCGGCCGGCTCAAGGCGCAGCTCGAACGGGAGAACATCTATCTGCGCGAAGAGATCCTCGGCGAGCACAACTTCGAGGAGATCGTCGGCAGCAGCACACAGCTGACGGCTGTGCTGCACACCATCGACCGCGTGGCCCCGACCGACACCACCGTCCTCGTGCTCGGCGAGACGGGTACCGGCAAAGAGCTGGTCGCGCGCGCGATTCACAGTCGCAGTCCGCGCCACAAACATCCCCTCGTCAAAGTGAATTGCGGCGCGATCGCGGCCGGACTGATCGAGAGCGAGCTCTTCGGACACGTGAAAGGGGCGTTCACTGGAGCGCTCGAGCGACGCACCGGACGTTTCGAGCTTGCTGACAAGGGCACGATCTTCCTCGACGAGGTCGGTGAGCTGCCGCTCGACATGCAGGTGAAGCTCCTGCGCGTGCTGCAAGAGCAGGAATTCGAGCCAGTCGGCAGTAGCCGCACGGTCAAGGTCGACGTACGCGTGATCGCGGCGACCAATCGCCATCTCGAGCAGGAAGTTTCAGCGGGACGATTCCGGGCAGATCTGTACTACCGGCTGAATGTGCTGCCGATTCGCGTGCCCTCGTTGCGCGAACGGCGCTCCGACGTACCGCAGCTCGTGATGTTCTTCATCCAGCGTCATGCGAAACGCATCGGCCGTACGATCGAAGGTGTCTCGCGTGAAAGCATGGAGCGGCTCACCCACTACGCGTGGCCCGGCAATGTGCGCGAGTTGGAGAACGTGATCGAGCGCGCACTCGTGCTGTCGCAGGGCGGAGTCCTCGACATCGGCAGCGACTTCCTGCCGGCGTTGGAACTGCCGCCCGTCGCACGACCGGCAGCCGCGGCCGTCGGGCCCGTCGCGACGCCGCATGGCACCACTGCGCCTTCGGGCTCTGGCACGCTCGAGGGCGTCGAGCGGGCGCATATCCTCGCCACTCTCGCCCAAACGAACTGGGTCATCGAGGGCCCTCGCGGCGCCGCTCGGATTCTCGCGATGCACCCCAACACGCTTCGCAGCCGAATGAAGAAACTCGGGGTCGAACGAGGACGCCACGAAATATCGTTGCCCCCTGAAGCCGAGGGGGCCTGAGCTACGAAATGTCGTAGACGCCCCTCGAAGGCGGCCACGCCGCGGCTCTAGTCATCCAAGCAACCCGTTGTTTCAGAAGGTCTTACCGTCCTTTTTTCCGCACAGTTAATCACCGCGCAGAGCTGGCAGTCCGCTTGCCCTTAGAGGGCGACGGAAGCAGATGCTGCGAATCGAACTCACCAGGAACGAGTCTGGCGCCACCACTGTTCGAGCGACAGGCCGCCTGTCGGGACCGTGGGTCGCCGAGCTCGAACGCTCGCTCACCGATCGCGATCCCGAGCACGTCGTTGTGCTCGACCTGACCGACGTGACGTTCGTCGATCGCGATGGCATCGAGTACCTCAGGATGCTGCGTCGCCTGGCGCTGGTCGATTTGCGGTGCTCGGCGTTTGTCGCCGAGCAGATCAACTGAAAAGGCCACATCAATGATGACAACCGCACTCAGTTCCGCCTCCGAGTCGACAGTGCCCATGGCGGCGTTCACATCCAAGGACGACGCCTCTCTCGTCTCGAGACTTCAGCGGGGCGATCAGGCTGCCTTCGAGCTGATCGTGCGCACACATGGCGGCCGCCTGCTTTCCGTCGCCCGGCGATTTCTCGGCACCAACGAGGATGCCGAGGATGCCGTGCAGGAGGCGTTTATCAAGGCGTTCAAAGCGATCCACACGTTCGAGGAGCGCGCCCAGCTCCACACCTGGCTGCATCGCATTGTCGTCAATACCGCGCTAATGAAGCTGCGCCAACGGCGCCGGAAGCCCGAGGAGTCCATCGAAGATCTGCTTCCCTCGTATGCCGCCGATGGCCATCAGACGACTGAGTCGCGTGACTGGAGCGACGCGGTGTTGGAGCGCAAGGAGATGGCGTCAATGGTGCGACGGGCGATAGCGATGCTGCCCGACGCTTACCGCGTCGTCCTGGTCCTGCGCGATATCGAAGAACACGACACGGCCGAGACCGCCGCGATTCTGGGCACGACAACGACTGTTGTGAAAGTCCGCCTGCACCGCGCCCGCCAGGCGCTGCGCACACTCATCGACCGGGAATTTCGACATAGCGCCTAGCCTCTTCCTTCCCCATATAGCGAGACAGAATCGCGGGCGCCACGTCACGGAGATCAACAAGCACCAGTCCATCGAGCACATTCCCGAATGTCTCGTCGACAGTAAAGCCAAGCAACTTCGCATTCAGCTTCAGGTACTGCCGCAACAGTACAGGAATGTCTTTGCCATCCGGCTCGATACGCCGCACGAGCGCCGACACGTCTTCGATGCGCTCTACGGTAGTGCTCTCGACAAAGCCGGCACGCGGCGGCGGTGGAGGGTTTCTGGCTTTCACCAGGCGTCCAAGGTCCTTGTCGAACCTTGTCGTCTGCAGGAACTTCACGAGCAACTGCCGCGAAGAAGATGCGTAGCGATCGCTGATGCTCACGACGCCGAAGAGACGACGATAGCGGGGCTCCTGAGCGACGAGTCGAGAAATGCCTTTCCACAAGAGCAGAAGCGGACTGAAGTCGCGCTGGTAATCGGGTTGGACGAACGATCGCCCGAGCTCGAGTGCCGGACCGATCTGTTTCAAGAGTGACTCGTCGTAGTCGAAGAGCGTGCGGGTGTAGAGGCCATCGACTGTCGCGACCTCGTCGGTCGCACCGATGCGATACGCGCCGGCGATTTCCTTGCGCGTCCGATCCCAGACGAACAGATGGCGGTAGGACTCATCGAAGCGATCGAGATCGCGCGAGAGACCGGTGCCCTCGCTGGCCTGACGGAACGTCAGCTCGCGCAGCCGCCCAATTTCCGGGAGCACCGCAGGCAGATCGGCAGCGCGAGCACAGAACACCTGAAAGGCACCGCTCTCCATCAGTACAGCGTGCTGAATCGCGTCGATGTTTGCGTCGATGGCCGTGGCAAAGCCTCGCTGAGCGATCGGCAACTGGCGCGCGAGCGGAATCCGCACTTTCGCAGGCGATCGCCCGACGGCCAACGCCTCAATGCGCGATCGAAGCAACGCCGTACGTTCATGCGAACCGGGCAACCGGGCAAGCGTGCCGCTGTCAATCGCCGAACCCACGCGAATCTCGATCTGGCTGTGACGCTTCGTCCAGAGCTCGCGCGGCAGAAGCGCGGTCCGTAGTAGAGGATGGATGCGGCCCGCCGCGCGAAAGAGGCGGCTGTTGCGCCCTTCGATGAACACCGGCACGACCGTCGCACCTGTGCGAATGGCGAGGTCCGCGGCCGTGTGTTGCCACACGGCGTCGAGACTCCGTCCATCAGGTGTCTCGTCGTGGGCGACCTCGCCTGCCGGAAACATGCCCAGGCATCCGCCGCTCCAGAGCCACTTGATCGCCGATCGCAGCGCGACGCCATTGCGCCGGACCGCCGTCGACGTGCGGCCGAACACATCGACCGGTAGCAGGCGATTGGCAAGCGGTTCGATCGAGCGCAGCAGCGAGTTGCCGACAATCTTCATGTCGCCCCGCACCCTGCTGACGAGCGCCAGGAGCAGGAGGCCGTCCAACGCGCCAAGGGGATGGTTGGCAACAATGATGAGGGGCGCAGACGACGGAATCTTGTGGAGGTCCTCGCCAGTGATGGCGATCGACACGTCGAGCTCGGCCAGGGCGCGCGTGCTGAATTCAGTACCGGGATCTCCCGACGCGGCCCGTGTATACGCGCGGCCGAGCGGAGTGACGTGAACGGCACGGGCCAGAAGCGATGCGACTGCGTGCATGATGACCGTTTCCGCGGAGGCTGAAGCCTCCGCTTTACGAGACCAACCGGTCGCGCGCAGGCCTTGGCCTGCGCGTCCGTGAGCGCGACTGACGCCCCGTCTTTCTCGCGGGGGCGACAGCGTTAGTTGGTTGAGTTGGTGTGGCCGAACGAGGCTTCGCCGAGAACGACCTCGGCGTAGGCGCAGTAGAACTGCACCTTGGCCACGTCGCTGATGTAAGCCGGCAACGTGATCGAGCGATTCATCTTGTCGCCGACGAGTCCCTTCACCGTCAACTTCTGGAGCAGGTACACCCGCCCGTGTGAATCGACCACCTGCCAATGCGGATCCGGCGCGTCGGGCGCCTTGAAGTCTTCCGACAGGGTCAGCACCTGACTCTTCCCATTGGTCGTGAGCGACACCGTTCCGGTGTTGGCCTTTGGACCGGCGAATGGCGTACTCGTCCGCGCCTGTGCCGCCGATACGGGCGACGACAGCGCCAGCGCGATCGCCATGGTGACTCCGACTGCCTCGGTCAAGAAACTTCTTCGTGGGTACATTGCTGTGTCCTCCTGCAATTGAGCGCCGTGGGCTGGCGCGTCCGCTAACTGCCTCCTTCGATGAGCCCGCTCGAAAAAGGTTTCAACACGGTTCCAGCAGGCTCGAGTGAAACCGCACGGATAAAGCAGTCATCTCAAGACCTGGTAGGCCGGTACCCGGCCGTCCACATCCAATCAAAGGACTGCGATGACACCAAGTGGCGAGCATGATGAGTGGCTGGAACCCGATGGACTCGGCGGCTTCGCGTCGGGGACGGCAAGTGGGATCCGCACGCGCCGCTACCACGCGCTGTTGCTGACGGCGACAACGCCGCCAACGGGACGTGTGGTCCTGGTGAATGGCTTCGACGCGTGGGTCGAGACCGACGCAGGCACGTTCGCACTGTCGTCGCAGCGCTACCACCCCGGCGTCCTGCATCCAAACGGCGCGAATCGCATCACGGCTTTCACGATCGATCCGTGGCCGCAATGGACCTACACCCTCGACGACGGCACGACAATCGAACAGTCAATCGTCGCGCAACACGGCGCACCGCTCGTCAGCGTGTCCTGGCGCGTGACGACGTTGATGAGCCGCGCGATTCTGACGCTGCGACCGTTCTTCTCTGGACGCGACTACCACTCGATGCACCACGAGAACAACGCGTTCGGCTTCGAGCCCGAACGGCGCAGCGATCGCCTCGTGTGGCATCCATACGCCGGAATCCCGGCTGTCCACGTTCTGTCGAACGCCGACTATCAACACCGTCCGGAGTGGTACCGCAACTTCCGCTACGACGAGGAGCTTGCGCGAGGGCTCGACGCGATGGAGGACCTCGCCTCACCAGGCATCTTCCGCTGGGACCTCGGGCAGGCAGACGCCTCGCTGATCGTCGCCGCGGCGCCGGATGCAGAAGAAGCGCTCCCTCCAGCCACGAACGCTCATGAATTCACGGCCAGGCTGCACACATGCGAGACCGTGCGCCGCTCACGGTTCATTTCGTCGCTGCATCGCGCAGCGGACGCGTATCTCGTGACACGCGGGAGCGGCAAAACGATCGTCGCGGGCTATCCCTGGTTTACCGACTGGGGCCGCGACACGTTCATCGCACTGCGGGGGATCTGCCTCGCCGCGGATCGCATCGACGAAGCCAGGAAGATCCTCCTCGAATGGTCAGGAGCGATCTCTGAAGGGATGCTGCCGAATCGCTTTCCCGATCGCGGTGACGCGCCCGAGTTCAACTCGGTCGACGCCTCGCTCTGGTTCGTCATCGCCATCTACGACCTCTTCGACGCTGCGGTGCGCGCTGGCGTCGACATTGCCGAAGGCGATCGACGCACGCTCGAGGGCGCTGTTGACGCGATCCTCACGGGCTACGCGCGCGGGACACGGTTCGGCATTCACCTCGACGACGACGGATTGCTCGCGGCCGGTGTCCTGGGCGTACAGCTCACATGGATGGACGCCAGGGTCGGCGACCAGGTCATCACGCCTCGAATCGGCAAACCCGTCGAGATCGAAGCGTTGTGGCTCAACGCCCTCTGGCTCGCCGGGCGGCGGCAGCCGAAATGGCGCGCCCTGTTTACGCGCGGCGAAGCGGCTTTCGAGCAGCGCTTCTGGAACGAAGCCGCCGGCGCCCTCTACGACGTCGTTGACGTCGATCATCAACCGGGCACAGTTGATCCGTTATTCCGTCCAAATCAGATCTTCGCGCTCGGCGGTCTTCCCGTCGTCCTGGTGAGTGCGGCTCGAGCGCAGCAGGCCATCAACGCCGTCGAGGCGCGCCTCTGGACGCCGATTGGTCTGCGCTCGCTGGCGCCCGACGAACCCGGCTACCTCGGCACCTATGGTGGCGGCGTGATGTCGCGCGACGGTGCCTATCACCAGGGCACCGTTTGGCCGTGGCTGATCACCGCCTTTGTCGATGCCTGGGTCCGCGTGCGAGGCGGCGGCGCAACGGTCAAGGAGCAGGCACGAAAG
The DNA here is from genome assembly GCA_963772955.1 of uncultured Acidobacteriota bacterium. Lineage (GTDB taxonomy): Bacteria > Acidobacteriota > Vicinamibacteria > Vicinamibacterales > UBA2999 > Gp6-AA40. The sequence goes on from CAVYZF010000023.1 coordinate 73,131, forward strand.
CGTTTCCTCGCACCGCTCCTTCGGCATCTCGAGGAGCACGGACTCGGACACATCGCCGAGATCGCCGACGGCGATTTACCCCACTCCCCCAACGGCTGTCCATTCCAGGCCTGGTCGGTCGGCGAAGCGCTCCGCCTCGATCGGGTCGTCCTGGCGGAGACGAAGTCGTCACGTAACCGTGGGCGCAAATCGGCATCGAAGGCCGTGGAGGATGCGACTAATGCGATGGGGGCTCGATGATGCGGCGACGGTTCTTCAGAGAATCCGTGCCGAGTTCCGGGAGATGCCAGGGCTGAAGCTGACGGCCGCTCAGGCAACGCGGCTCTGGCGTCTCGATCCGAGTCATAGCGAGGCATTGCTCAACACGCTCGTAATGGACGGCATCCTGCGCAAGCGGGCCGACGGTGCGTATCTGGTCTCGTCCTCCGAACCCGCCCGCGCCCGTTTCCTGAAAGCCTAGGGACATGAACGCCGCTGCGCGCCACTGGCCGGAGTACCTGATCGAAGTGGTCGGCCTCGGCATTTTCATGATGTCGGCAGCGACCATGACCGCGATCCTCGAGCATCCGGCGTCACCAGTTCACGTCTTGCTCCCCAGCCCCGCGATGCGCCGCATGCTGATGGGCACAGCCATGGGGCTCACCGCGATGGCGATCGTGTACTCCCCGTGGGGACGACGATCGGGCGCGCACATCAATCCGGCCGTGACATTGACGTACTTCCGTCTTGGCAAGATCTCCGGACACGACGCCGCCTGGTACGCCTGCGCACAATTCATCGGCGGCGTAGTCGGCATCGCAACCGCGGCCGTTCTGCTGCGTCACTGGATCGCCCATCCGCACGTGAACTTCGTGGCCACGCTCCCAGGGGAGCGGGGTATCGAGGTGGCCTTCGTTGCCGAGACGGCGATCTCGTTCTTGTTGATGCTCGTCATCCTGTCGGCGTCGAACCAGCCTCGCCTCGCGCCCTTTACGGGGGTCATCGTCGGCGTGCTCATTGCGAGCTTCATCACGTTCGAAGCGCCGCTCTCTGGCATGAGCATGAATCCGGCACGCACGTTTGGCCCTGACCTCATCGGCCGAGTCTGGCGCGGACTCTGGATCTACTTCGTCGCGCCCCCGCTCGGCATGCTCGCTGCGGCGGAGCTGTACGTGAGCGTCCGAGGGCGATTGGCCGTCCGCTGCGCGAAGCTTCATCACGATACAGGTCCATGCATCTTTTGTGGCACCCCAGGCGTCGCGGCGGCTGAAGCCACCGCGGCGCGGTGAACTCCTTCAAGGAACGCGTCATGGTCAGTCAGAACCAGTTCGACATCATCATCATCGGCACCGGGGCCGGTGGCGGCACGCTGGCGCATCGCCTCGCGCCGACGGGTAAACGCATTCTCATCCTCGAACGCGGCGACTACGTGCCGCGCGAAAAGGCGAATTGGGACTCGCGCGCCGTCAACGTCAACGCGCGGTACCACACGAAAGAAGTGTGGCACGACAAGGACGGGAAGCCATTGCACCCGCACACGAATTACTACGTGGGCGGCAACACGAAATTCTATGGCGCTGCGCTCTTCCGGCTTCGCGAGCGCGACTTCGAGCAGATCGAGCATCACGGCGGCGTATCGCCGGCCTGGCCAATCAGCTACAACGATCTCGAGCCGTACTACACGCGGGCCGAACGGCTGTACGAAGTGCGCGGCACGCGTGGCGAGGATCCGACCGATCCGCGTGCGAGCAGCGACTATCCCTTTCCCGCGATCAGCCACGAACCGCGCATTCAGCAGCTTCACGACGACTTCACGCGGCTCGGGCTCTCGCCGTTCCATGTCCCCCTCGGCATACGGCTCGACGAGAAGACTCCGAACAACAGCCCGTGCATTCGCTGTGATACATGCGACGGATTCCCGTGCCTCGTGCACGCGAAGTCCGACGCGCAGGTGCTGTGCATCGATCCGGCATTGAAGCATCCGAATGTCACGTTACTGACCAATGCGTACGTCTCGCGACTGGAGACGAGCGCGAGCGGACGCGAGGTCACTACCGTCCGCGTACAACGCAACGGCGCTGAGGAAAGCTACTCCGCAGGCATCGTCGTGGTCTCGTGTGGCGCGATCAATTCGGCAGCGCTGCTCCTGCGCTCCGCCAGCGCCAGGCATCCCCGCGGCCTCGCCAACTGCTCCGACGTGGTCGGCCGCCACTACATGGGACACATCAACTCGGTACTGATGGCCGTCTCGAAGTGCCCCAACCCGACCGTCTTTCAGAAGACGCTCGGCGTGAACGATTTCTACTTCGGTTCGAAGGAGTTTGCGTTCCCGATGGGGCACATCTCATTCGTCGGAAAGCTCGACGCCGCGGCGCTTTCCGCTGGAGCGCCGCCGCTGACGCCAGGATTCACGCTCGACCTCATGGCGAAGCACTCGCTCGACTTCTGGCTGACGTCGGAGGATCTGCCTCACCCTGACAACCGGGTGACGCTCGATGGCGACGGCAACATCGAACTGCGTTACACGCCAAACAACGAGGAAGGACACCGGCGCCTCACCGCGAAGCTCGAACACCTGATGCAGCAGCAGACGGTGTGTCACGAGCACGGCCACGGCTGCCACCAGGGGCTCTTCTCACGAAGCCTGTTCGTCGGCCAGCGCATTCCGCTGGCTGGCGTCGCGCATCAGAACGGCACGATCCGCTTCGGCCACGACCCGAAGACTTCGGCGCTCGATCCCATGTGCAAGGCTCACGACCTCGACAACCTCTACGTCGTCGACGGAAGCTTCTTCCCGTCGAGCGGCGCCGTGAACCCCGCGCTGACCATCGTCGCCAACGCATTGCGGGTCGGCGACCATCTGGCGGAAAGGCTGGCCTGACATGCGCGTATCAGCCTTCCCTCGTCGGGCATTCCTGACGATCAGCGCCGCCGCTGCCCTGTGGTGCGTGCCCGTTGCGCGCACACTCACGGCCTCCTCGCAGTCGCTCGTCCAGTCGGTCGAGGCCGTCGGCATGACCGTCTCGAACATGGAACGGTCGGTCGCATTCTTTTCGGATGTTCTAACTTTCGAGAAGACGTCGGATATCGAGGTGGCCGGCGGCGAGTACGAGCGTCTTCAAGGCCTCTTCGGCATCCGGATGCGAATCGTCCGGATGCGGCTTGGCAGCGAACAGATCGAGCTCACGGAGTATCTGGCCCCGCGCGGCAGGCGCATCGCCGAAGATTCACGCAGTAACGATCGCTGGTTCCAACATGTGGCGGTCATCGTGTCCGACATGGACACCGCGTACGCCAGGCTGCGCCAGCATCACGTCGAGCATGTGTCGCCCGAGCCACAGCGACTACCCGATTGGAACCCCAACGCCGGCGGCATCAAAGCCTTCTACTTCAAGGACCCCGACGGACACCCGCTCGAAATTCTCGAGTTCCCTGCCGGCAAGGGCGATCCGAAATGGCACGCGCCATCGAATCGCCTGTTTCTGGGCATCGATCACACGGCGATCGTCGTGAGCAACACGGAGACGAGCCTGGCGTTCTATCGGGATCTGCTGGGCCTGCGGGTCGCCGGTGAGAGCACCAACTACGGGCCCGAGCAGGAGCGCCTCAACAACGTGTTCGGGGCTCGGCTCCACATCACGGGCCTCCGGGCCGCCACCGGTCCCGGCATCGAATTCCTCGAATATCTGACGCCCAGTAACGGACGGCCAGCCTCCGGCATCCAATCGAATGACATGGCGTATTGGGAGACCACGGTGACGACGGGCGACGGCGAGCTTTCTTTTGAACGGTTCCGCTCCACGCCGGCCATCCTCGTCTCGCCTGTTGTGGCCGTGCTGCAAGGCGATCCTCGGTTCCGGAAGGCCATTCTGGTGCACGACCCGGATGATCACGCAGTAAAGGTGGTCCAGCAATGAAGGCGGTCGCCGTATTTCCCGGTAAACGCGACACCCTGCATCTGGCCGATTTGCAGAAGCCCTCGCTCGAGAGCGTCCCCAATGGACGCGGCGTTCTGGTCCGCGTGCTGCGCGTCGGCGTCGACGGGACGGACAAGGAGATCAACGCCGCCGAATACGGCGCCGCACCAGAAGGCGACGACTTCCTCGTTATCGGCCACGAAGGTTTCGGTCAGATCGAAGCCGTCGGATCTGAGGTCAGGGAGTTGAAGATCGGCGACTTCGTGGTCGCCACTGTGCGCCGCCCCGGCACGAGTGTCTATGACCGTATCGGCACCTCGGACATGACGACTGACGATGTGTACTTCGAGCGCGGGATCAACCTGCGTCACGGCTACCTCACCGAGTACTACGTCGACGATGCGGATTTCATCGTCAGGGTTCCGCAGGGCTTGCGCGACGTCGGCGTGCTCCTCGAGCCGCTCACCGTCGTCGAGAAGGGCATCACGCAAGCGTACGAGATTCAGCGGCGGTTGCGCGTGTGGCGGCCGAAGCGTGCGGCCGTGACTGGCGCCGGTACCATCGGCCTTCTCGCTGCTCTTGTGCTGCGACTTCGGGGCCTGGATGTCACCGTGTTCGGGCTGCAATCGGGTCCTTATCGCAACTCCGAGCTGCTTGAACAGGTCGACGCGCGCTACGTCTCCACGAAGTCGGTGTCGGTCGCCGCGGGCGCAGCGAAGTACGGTCCGTTCGATCTGATCTTCGAGGCCACCGGGTTCTCGCCGATGGTGTTCGAGGCGATGCAGGCGCTGGGCAAGAACGGCGTGCTTGTACTGTCGAGCGTCACGGGTGGCAATCGCCACGTCGAAGTGCCGTCGGACAAGATCAATCTCGACTTCGTGCTCGGCAACAAGGTCCTCGTCGGGACGGTCAACGCGAATCGCGAGTATTTCGAGCGCGGGGTGCAGGACATGGCGCTCGCAGAGGCGGAGTACACGGGGTGGCTGCACCAATTGTTGACGCATCCGATCGCCGGGCTGGAGAACTACGAGCAGTTGCTCGCTACGCTCACGAATGCCAGGGATGCGATCAAGGTGTATTGTGAGGTGGCGCCGATCCCGGCGCCGACACGTCGCGCTTCCCAGAATGCAAGCGCAGCCGCAGTAGAGACGTCGGTCGGCGCTCCACGTTGAGCGGGAGGATCCCCTGACGGCCCAACCCTATATCACCTGCCAGCAGCTGATCGATTTCATCGGCCGCTATCGCGATGATGAACTCGATGCGCAGACGCGCAGCGAGTTCGATCGCCATCTCGGCGTCTGCCCTTCGTGCGTGGCGTATCTCAAGACCTTCGAGCAGACCGTGCTGCTGGCGAAGGCATCGGCACATGATCCGGCACCACCCGACGTCCCCGAGTCGCTCGTGAAGGCGATCCTCGAAGCCAAGCCGGACGCGAACTGAGACCATCCTCGCTATCCGGACGTCGGATCGCGATCGTGCGCAGACGACTCCTTAGTCGCGCCGTTCCGGCTGTCGGACGGTCGCTACCGGCTCGAGAATCACTGACGCCACCTTGCGACGCTCGACTGATCGCATTTGACAAGGGTAACCAAAAGGACGAATAAGGACCACGAGATGCGACACGCATACGACGCGATCATCGTAGGGGCGCGCTGCGCCGGTTCGCCAACAGCGATGCAACTGGCCCGCAAGGGTTACCGCGTGCTCGTGGTCGATCGCGCGACGTTCCCGAGCGACACGGTTTCCACACACGTGGTGCAGCCAGTCGCCGTCGCCGCGCTCGCGCGCTGGGGACTCATCGATCGCCTCACGGCGACCGGCTGCCCGCCGATTCACACTTACAGCTACGACTTTGGTCCCGTGGCGATCTCGGGAGCGCCGGGTCCGAAGGACACTCCGGTTGCGTACTGTCCCCGGCGGACCGTGCTGGACAAATTGCTTGTCGACGCCGCGGCCGAGGCTGGTGCGGAGATCCGCGAGGGCTTCGCCGTCGAGGAAGTGCTGATCGAAGACGGACGCGTCGCCGGCATCAGGGGTCGTTCGAAGGGCGGGGCGACGGTCACCGAACGTGCCCAGGTCATCGTCGGCGCGGATGGCCGGTACTCGCTCGTGGCCGAAGCCGTCCGGCCCGCACAATACAACGAGAAACCGCCGCTGCTCGCCGCCTATTACACCTACTGGAGCGGCCTCCCAATGGACGGGCGGTTCGAAACCTACATCCGGTCGCATCGAGGATTCGCGGCGGCGCCCACACACGACGGCTGGACGCTCACAGTTGGAGGATGGCCGCACGCCGAATTCGAAGCGAACAAGAAGGATGTCGGAGGCAACTTTCTGAAGATGTTCGACCTCGCGCCAGAGTTCGCAGAACGTGTACGCGGTGCGAAGCGCGAGGCGCCATTCGCGGGCGCGGCCGTTTCGAACTTCTTTCGGCAGCCGTACGGGCCCGGTTGGGCGCTCGTGGGCGACGCCGGGTACAACAAGGACCCGATTACGGCTCAGGGAATCAGCGACGCTTTCCGAGACGCCGAACGCTGCGCGACTGCACTGGACCAGGCCTTCAACGGCGATCGCCCGTTCGACGATGCAATGGCCGAGTACCAGCGCGAGCGCGACGAGCGGGTGCTCCCGATGTACGAGTTCACGTGTGAACTCGCCACGCTGGAACCCCCGCCACCGCAGATGCAGCAATTGCTCGGCGCGATACAAGGCAATCAGAAGGCCATGGACGGCTTCGCACAGATGAACGCTGGCACGATTTCACCGGCCGATTTCGGCGCGGTCGTGGCCGCCGCACCTTCATCGAGCACGCATCTGAACCACCCGCCCGGCGGCTAGAAGATGCCACTTGCGCGGGGTCGTGAATTCCGGACGGATGGGTAACAGAGATATGAGTGCCGTGCATCGATGGACGCGTGTCGCTACGGACGAACGCGGATGATCGTCTTCCCCTTGCGTCGCGCGGTCCGGTTGAACGCGGCGCCGGCATCGTCGAGGGTCGAGACGTTGCCGATGTTCGTCCGCAGTCGTCCGTCCCTCACCCGCTGGACGATCTCACTCAGTTGGGCACGATCGGACTCGACAACGAAGTCGAGCGCCACGCCGTCGGCGGGCCGCGCTTCGGGCGGCCCGACGATGGACACCAGTGTTCCTCCGGCTCGAATCAGGCCTGCGGACCGCTTCCCGATGTCGCCGCCGATGACATCGAACACCAGATCGACTCCGCCGACGTCTTCGAGGACGTCGTTCTCGAGGTCGACGAACTCCTTCGCGCCGAAGTCGAGCACCGTCTGACGGTCGGCACCGCGCCCGGTGCCGATGACGTAGGCGCCGGCCGCTCGTGCGAGTTGCGTCACCATCGACCCGACGGCGCCGGCCGCGCCGTGCGCGAGGACGCTCTGCCCCGCCTGAAGGCGACCGTGCTCGAACAGTCCCTGCCACGCCGTCAGGCCCGAGATCGGCAAGCTCGCGCCCACCGTGAAGTCGACGTCGCCCGGCAGCGGCGCGAGGTTGCGTGCCTCGACAGCCGCGTACTCCGCCAGGGTGCCGTCGCGATACCAGTCCGTGAGGCCGAACACCCGCTGTCCCACCGACAGCCCCTCGTGCCGTAGCCGAGGGCGGTGACCACTCCGGCCAGCTCGTGTCCAGGGATCGAAGGTGTTCGGTCACGATCGAAGCGATCGGCCCAGGTCGAGGGCCACCCTAACTCAGTCGGGACAAATCCCGACGCATGAACCTGAACGACGACATCGTTTATCGCTGCCTGCGGCTCGGGCCGCTCCACCAGCGTCATCCCGGCCATTCCCGCCGCCTGGTCCGTCACAACGATCGCCTTCATCGCCCGCCTCCCTGTGTGTCGACTCCTCGAACTGGCTCATCGTCGAGGCTGCCTGATGCAACGGGCCGCGCGTGATTCGGCCCAAAACATCATCCTCCCATGTTGCCGATCTTGGGGAATCACGAGACGCACGACTGGGCCGATCACCGCGCAAATCGCCGGCCGTATCGGCGCCCGTCAGGGCAAGGTCTCGGAGCGACGTACTTCTCACACGTTCGCCAAGGCGCTCCTTCAACCACCCGAGCGGCGCGTAATCTGCATGACTCTCGGGACATCGCTTATGCACATCGGGCGTACGCATCGTTTGCATGTCCTGCCAGGATTGCCAGACACGTCCATTCGAGAAGAGGAATCGGAAAGCCACGCTGGCGACCGACCGGTGCCAATCCGGACGAAAGGGCGATGGCACCTTCCAGGCGTTGAGCCAACGGCAATGACACCATCTGGGACAGCTGGGTCATCTCGGCGTTTCCCAAATCACTGACCAGCACGACCGCGTGACGCGACCCGTTCACGGACACCACGGAGAGCCCGTCCATAGGACGCCCGATAACATGCGGAATGACATCCGTACGCGCAGCGGGGCCAGTCGCTCCACCGTTCGCCGTCATGAGCAGTGACACGACGCGACCGCGATACTGCAGGATGACGTGCCCGAATCGACGTGCGCCATATGCGCACGAGTGCCGCTCGACGACATGAACGGGTCCGTTCGGCGTGGAGACATCATCGGGCGGAGCGGTGAGCAGCAGCCGGTAGGCGCTGTCGAATTGCTGCGCAGCCTCTTCCAACGGCATCGGCATCCTGGCGAGTCGATACTTCAATGCGCAGTTGCGATGGTCTCCCATCGCGTCCCGAGCCAACGTATCGCCTGCTGCAGGCGATCTGGCGATGAGCATGACAGTGATCACGCCAGCTGCCAGCACCACACCGGCAGCGAGCGTGAGCCATCGGCCGGAAACTGTCCAGGAACGATGTCTATGCCCCGCCGTCTGGCGGAGTTGATCGCGCAACCGGTCCGCAAACTCCCCAACAGGCTGGAGTTCCGGAGCGCGACTGAAGGCGTTTCGCAAGGCCGCGCGCAACCGCCGGCGCGCGTCAATCTCCATCCGGCAGGAAGGACAGGTATCGAGATGCCACAGAATCTCGTGATTCGTTTCGGTCAGCAATTCCCCACCGAGAAACGAATCGGCGACGTCCCGAACGTCACGGCAATTCATAGCGCCTCGACTCGCTCGTGCGGCGTGTCCGCAGCAACGAGCTCGGAGCGCAACTGCGCGCGGCCTCGGTGGAGACGCGACATCACGGTTCCAATCGGAATCCGCAACGCTTCCGCGGCTTCCTTGTATGACAGATCCTCGACATCGCACAGGAGAATGACCTCCTGGAACACACTCGGCAGGCGCCGCAGGCTGCCCAGGAGGAGCTCGTCGGTCAGATCTTGTGGGACCGGGGGAACGAACGGCACGGTGTCAGCGATGCGATCATCCGGATCACTCACCACAATCGACCGACCTTTCGCCCGTCGCCGGTTGCTGACAATGTGTTGAAGAATAGTGGTCAGCCAGGCGCGGCAGTTCGTCCCGGGCTGGAAGCGATGAAACGAACGCAGCGCCTGCATCATCGTCTCCTGCACCACATCCTCTGCATCAGCGCGGTTCCGCTCGAACCACATCGCGAGCCGGAAGAGACGACCAGCATGCGGCAACACTTCTACCTCGAACGTCGCCTTGCCGTCGGAGTCGTCGCGCAGATCGGCCTGTTTCGCCATCGATAGCAAACTCAGCGCACATCGAGAACGGAACACCTGCGCCGTCACGATGCGTCAATCACCACACGTTGCGGAAATATTCCGCGCCACGAGCGCAATTGGCCCGCGAACGTTAGATGCCTCTCCGATTCGGAACGTTACGCGTGATGTCTGAGTGTTCTGTCTTCTGATGTCGCGGGCGTGCCGGAATGCGTCGGGGAATATTTCCGCGGCCGATTGACTTAACGAGGGGTGGAGGCAACTGGTGACAACGAGCTCTGACGCTTCACACCTCAAACGCTGGTCGGCGATTCCATTGCGGGCGATCGTAGGCTACGGCTTCATTGCCCACGGCTATGCGAAGGTCGCCAACGGTCCGGATCACTTTGCGGCGTCGCTTCAGGCTCTTGGGGTTCCGTCGCCACACCTCATGGCGTGGATCACAATCGGATTTGAGCTCCTCGGCGGTCTCGCCGTTCTCGTCGGTGCGTACATACCGCTGTTTAGTATTCCGCTGACGGTGATTCTCCTGGTCGCGGTCATAACGGTGCACCTGCCGTACGGCTTTACCTCGATCAAGCTTCGCGCCATCACGACGGCTGGACCCGAGTTCGGTCCTCCGGGCTATGAGACAAACTTGCTCGACATCGCTGCCCTGGCGACGTTGGCCCTCGGCGGATCGGGCCCGTTTGCCCTCGACGCGTGGCTTTCGCATTTCCAAGAACGCAAGCAGGTGAATCGATGACCTCGCCTGCCACCGTGGACCGCTTGTTCGAGGCGCACCTCATCGTGGCTGACCTCGACATCTCGATCGCGTTCTATCGAAACCGTCTCGGACTCGAACTGGCCCACGTCATACCCGCACGTCGGACGGCGTTTTTCTGGATCGGTGCGCGCGGCAAGACGATGCTGGGACTGTGGGAAGTCAATGTCGGAGCGCAGAAGACGACCACTCACATCGCCTTTGCAGCAACCCTCGAGGATGTCATCGCCGCACCTGGGAAGCTCAACTCGGTTGGCATCACGCCGCTTGATTTTGATGGGGAACCAACTGACGAGCCCGTAGTGCTCGCCTGGATGCCGGCGGCCTCGCTCTACTTTCGCGATCCGGATGGGCATCTGTTGGAGTACATCGCAATGCTTGAGGATCACCCGCGTTCCGACGACGGCGTCCTGACGTGGCGAGAATGGACCCTCGCTGGTTATCGCTCACGGGCGCCGATCGATGAGATGCCTGCTCGCAGCATGGCCGTGCGAGGTGTGAACCAATGAAAGACGACGCAGAGATCGTCCGGATATTCGCGATCTCCGGAAGTCTTCGACACGCATCGTCGAACAGCGCACTCGTTGGTGCCGCTGCTCGATTGGCGCCGGTCGGAGTTGAAATAGCAATCTACCGTGAGCTCGGTGAGATTCCACCGTTCAATCCGGACTTGGACACCGACTCGGCGCCTGCTGCGGTACTCAGGCTTCGGGCAGCAATTGAAGCCTCTGACGCGATCCTGATTTCAAGTCCCGAATACGCGCACGGCGTGTCGGGCGTGCTGAAGAACGCACTCGATTGGGTTGTGAGCAGTGGAGAAACCGTCTACAAGCCCATCGCACTAATCAACGCCTCGGCGCGCGCCACTCACGCACACGCGGCACTACGAGAGACGCTCACGACAATGTCTGGCCGCGTGATCAGCGAGGCATCAGTCACCATTCCGCTTGAGGGCGCCGGATGGGATGCCAACGTCATTGCACAGGACGCCCATGTGTCGGAATTACTGCGGTCGGCAATTGCGGCTCTGGCCCGTTCTACGCAGACCGCTCGCGCCTTGTAAGCAGTCTCCTCGTCCGTGCGACCGCGGAATATTGCGTTGACGCGCGGGTATCTCACCTTCAAGGAGAACGACATGCCCAGATCGAAGGTGTTATACGCGACGGTCGCGTTTCTTGCATTCGCTGCAGGTCGCGCTGGAATACACGCGAGCGACCGCCACGGACGCACGCTCGTCATCACGATGACCAACGACCCGAACGCAAATCAGCTTAGGGTCTACGATGCCCAGAGCCATGTCTTGCTTCAGACACTATCCACTCACGGCAAGGGCGGTGTCGGAGGCAACGCTCGTGGAGTCAAGCAGCACGACGGCACACTCGTCGCTGCAGTGAACAACGGGTCGAACAGCGTGGCGCTCTTCCGACGCGATGGGGATCGATTGACGTTTGACAGGGTCGTGCTGACGACAAGCGCGCCGGTGAGCGTGGATTTTGGCAACGATCATCTCTACGTCGCTGGCGCCACGACGGTCGACTCGTTCGTGCTTCATCAGAACACGGTGGGGTGGCTGGACGGCACCACCGATCTCGCGCTCGCAGGCGGGGCGGTTCCCCCCGCAGGCAGCACTTCTCAAGTCGGCGTGATCGGCGACAGACAGTTGCTCGTGACATTGAAGACGGATCCGGATCCCGGCACCGTCGACATTATCGCGCTCGATCGCGGTCGCGTCGGCGGATCTGCGCCGACCGCGGTCTCCGCTCCAGATGGTGCGCTGGCGCCTTTCGGCTTCGCCACGTACCCCGACGGCACGGCGCTGATCACCCTGGCGCACTCGAATCAGGATGGCCTGTTTCGCGACGGATCGTTCACGTCCCTCATCGCTGCCGGCCAGGCAGCATCGTGCTGGATGACGAGAGCCGGCAAGTATGTCTTCGTCGCCAACACCGGCAGCCGATCCATCAGCCGGTTGGTCGGAACGGGCGCCAACGTCTTTGTCGACGGTCTGGTCGCTGCGCAGATTCCGACAGGAGCACCGGCGGACATCGACGCGGATTCGGGCGTCCTCGGCGTTATCGATCACGCCGCTGGCCAGTCGCACCTTTCGGTGTTCACGTACAACCGATTTGGCGAGCTCGTGGCGAGGGGCGCCCCGATCACGGTCGGCGTCCCCGACGCGAATGGCGTGGCGATCCTCTCGCCGCGCGACGATGATCGGAACTGAGCGTCGACCATGAACGCTCGTGTCTGGATTGGATGGGCGGCTACGGGATTGATGGCCGCATTGATCCTGGTGTCGGCCGTACCCGATGTTCTTCGGGTTCCCGAGGCCATGACGGTGTTCAAACACCTGGGATATCCGCCGTACCTGTTGCTATTTCTGGGCACGGCCAAGATGCTCGGCGTCGCGGCCGTTCTCGCTCCAGGTGTCCGGACGCTGAAGGAGTGGGCGTTCGCCGGCCTGACGTTCGATCTGCTCGGCGCGCTGTACCTCGCATCTCTCGGTCAACGATCCGCCGAGTGCCTGGCTGCCGGCCGTCGTCGGGCTGGTGTTGATGGCTGCCTCGTATCTGGCATACCGGACACGACCGGCAGCGTCATCCGGGTTGACGACGTGACCCCAACGTACACGATCACGGCAGCCCGCCCGCAGGATGTCACACAGCTGGCAGCGATCGAGCTGGCAGCCGCTCGGCTCCTCGTCGGATTCGCTCCCGACTCAGTTCTCAACGAGACGACGAGCCTGGATGTATTGGAACAAGCCCAACGCGAGGAACGTCTATGGGTCGCTTTGGACGACGATGTTCCTGTCGGGTTCGCGCACCTCGAAGTGATCGAGCGCGACGCAATACATCTCGAGGAGATCGACGTTCATCCCAGCCATGGGCGCCGTGGCCTTGGGACGAAACTGATCTGCCACGTGTGTGATTGGGCCACCGGCAAAGGGTACGGCGCCGTCACGCTGACTACGTTTCGAGACGTCCCGTGGAACTTGCCGTTCTATTCGCGAGTCGGATTCTCCGTCGTCCCGGCAGAGCAGGTGTCCGCGTCGCTCCGGGCGATCGTCGAGGACGAAACTGGTCGCGGGCTCGACCCATCGCGACGGGTGGTCATGAAACGGGGCTCACGAACCCGGCCCGGTCACTTCAGTGATCTACACGTCATGAATACCAAGGTCATACAGTGCCAGGACGATGCCGAATGCGAGTCGCTCGGCACGTGGCTGGCGGATCGTATTTACGAGTTCAACTCGAAAGCGACGGGATACTTCGACGGACTGCTGCTTGGCGGCTGCATCCGGAATGATGCCGGTGACGTCATCGGCGGATTCCACGGATATACCTGGGGCGGATGCTGCGAGCTTTCGCATGTCTGGGTGGACGAACGGTACCGAGGACGGGGTCTCGGAGCCGTGCTGCTTCGCTCTGCCGAGGCCGAAGCTGTCGGTCGCGGATGTGCTCAAGTCGTTCTGGCCACGCATAGTTTCCAGGCGCCAGGCTTCTATGAGCGTATGGGTTACGAGAGGCAGTACACCATCCAAGGCCGACCGAAGGGCTACACCGACATCATCTACGCCAAAGTCCTGCAGGCTTGACGTTCCGCAGTCACACTTGTGATTGATCCGACATGCTGCTCATCTGATTGGGCAGCGTGCGTTCGTCTTGCCCCGAGACTCGCGCCGACCTACACTTGAAGTGGGTGCAGCGAGTCTTCGCTGCAGGAACTTCGGATGGTCGGGCCGCCATCCTCGTGATCGCGCGATCAGGAGGATGCCGTGGCAGGCACAGTCACTCGGCGCAATTCCACGCCGGTTCTCGAAAACTCACAATGGGACGACAGCAAAGCCAAAGGGGGCAAGAGCCTGCTGAAGGCTGCGCTGATCGTGCTGGCAGTGTGGCTCGTCGGCGTACTTGGTCTGTACGAAGCCGGGAATCTCGTCCACGTGCTCCTCCTCGTCGGTCTGTTGATGCTGCTGCTCGGAGCCTTGAAGGCTCGTGACGAAGTGCGGCATCACGACGCTGACTCGGCACACGACGCGCGATGACCCAGGATCCCGGTGGCACGGCGCTGGCGGAAACAAACATGGGAGCACTTCTGAGCCTCGCCGCCGCCAGGTTAGCGCTCATCGGATCGCGACTTGCGCGGCTGGAGGTCGAATCGAAGAACCGCATGACAACTTCCGCCGTGATGGCCACCGAACGCGACAAGATGAAGCGCTCCGCGGGGAGCAGATGTCTCGAGAGCTCAAGTGACTGCTCTACGAGCATTGATCCAGGGCCCAGGGCCACGAGTGCCCGGCTCCCGCGCCGACGTAAGGCTCGGTCGGCGCGGTGACCTTCCGCGTCGCAAGGTCTATTTGGATGCCGGCTTCACGAACCTCGCGGAATCAACGGTCGGATTGAGCTCGTAATGTCCGACAACTCGAGCGAGTCGCGTGGACTACGCGGCACGGTAGTAGTAATTCAACATGCCACCTATCCGTTGGCGGCGGCGAACAGGTCCTTGGCCATCCGCTCGCCGGAGCGATTGAATCAACTCGTTGCCGATGCCTTGATGATTCCGCTCGACATGGTAGTGGGTGACGAACTCGGCGATTGTGCGTCGAAGATGTCGCTCCCCCAACGGGATCACGCGCGCAAGGCACTCCTCCTTGATCGACCGAATGAACCGCTCCGCGTACGCGTTGCAGTTCGGTGCCCGGAACGGCGTCTGAACGATCCGAACGCCCTCTTGTTCGAGGAATTCCAACACGGCACTACTCCACTTCCGATCGCGGTCGCATATCAACACGCAACCGTCGGCCAAGACACCGTCAATCGCATTCGACAGGCTGCGTATGGCTTGCACCAGGAAGGCTTGATCGGGCGACGGAGTGGAGTTCGCCACGTGGACACGCCGCGAGTGCAACTCGATGACGAAGAGTGTGTAGTACGTCACTAACCCGCGGGCGGTCCACACCTCCGTTGTGAAGAAGTCTGCTGCGAGGAGCGCGGGCCAATGCGCGCGGAGAAACGTGCGCCAGGTCATCGGCCGCTCACGGCTGGGTGGAATGCCTTCCGCCCGGAGGATGCTCGCAATCGTCGATCGTGCCACGCGATGGCCAACGTTCTTCAGCGCTCCCTGAATACGGGTGTAGCCCCACGTCGGATTCTCCGTCGCCATCCGAACCACGAGGCGCCGAATCTCAGTGAGCACTCCAGGCCGCCCTGGTCGTCGCCGAACGTAGGTCCACTTCCGCGCAACCAGGTCGCGATGCCATCGAAGAATCGTGTCGGGCGTGACGAGCGTCGCCCCCTCTCGCAGAACGCCGCGGCCAAGTCGCTGTCCCAGTACCGCGAGCCGCCGTCGTTGGGCATCGTCCAACCGCAGCCGGCGTCCACACAGTTGGGATTTCAGCGTGCGATTCTCCTCGCGAAGGAACGCGATCACATCGCGGTGCTCACGATCGAGCCATCCGAGCACCGCCGCAAGGAGCATCTGTAACGGAATCACGGGGTTAATCTACGCCAACGTGCAGCCTGATTTGCCGGACACTACGCCCTCACTCGTTCCGGACTATTTCGTGCGAGTGACGGGATTGCGGTAAATCAGATGTCTGGCTGCGCCGTCGGGCCTCGAAACGCGCCGACCTGTGGCTATTCCGCGTCGTAGGCCTCAATGGCCGCCGGCAGGGATTGCGTGACTCCGTTACCAGCCGCTGGCAGGCCCACGAGGAGCGCGCTGATCACCTCGTCCCGAGACGCGCCCGCATGTTTGGCGAGCTTCACGTGGAACGGCACGCCGCTGTCCAGGCGAAGCGCTGCCAGCACCGCGAGATAGGCAAGCGCCGATGTCTTCTTGTCGAGCGCACTGGCCTCCCCAAGAGCCTGAACGGCCGACATCCAGGCACCCGCATGTTTCGGTGCACGCTCGAGAAAGACTTGAAAGGCCCTGCTCACACTGCTGTGTCCGTCACTCATCTGCCCTCCCGACTCACATCCTCGGTAGAAACGGTTCACGCCACGAGAGGTAGAACCGTGTTGATCATGAACTCGTTGAATGTGTCCTTCTCCTCGGTGTTCGGCATGTGCGCGGAACGTTCGAACCAGATCAGTTGCTTACGAGGCGCCCTCAGGGTCTCGAAGTACTTCGCTGATAGCGGCGACGGCACCTCGAAATCGTGGCGTCCCAGGCAGAAGTAGACGGGTATCTTCACTTCGGGGACCTCCACGAACAGGTCGGTTCGGGACAACTCAGGGTAGAGCGCCTTCACCGACTGGAAGATCCCGCGAAAGACGTTGATGCGGTCCATCATCGTGTATTCGCGGGAGAGCACCAGATTCTTGAGCACGACACCAAACGCGCCGATCGAGCTTCCGTAGTACTCGCCACCATGCTTTCCGAGGATCCGTCGTTCCGTCATGAACTTCGATTGCCAGTCGCTGTCGATGTACGGGGGCGGACCGATCGCGGTCAGCTTGTCAACGGAAGCCCTGTCCCCCGCCTTCTGAGATTGTTCCAGCGTCCACTCGTAGGACAGCCGTTCGCTGTCTGCCATTCTGGACATCTGGCCGATTCCAACATAGGCAGAGAACAGTTCCGGCCTCTGCGAGGCGGCAAGTATTCCAATCACGCTCCCCCAAGAGTGTCCTACCAGCAGAATCTTGTCCTTGTGAAAGCGCTTCGCAAGATACGACGACAGACTCAGGACATCCTCGACGAATTGCGCCCTGGTCATCTTCTTATCGTCGCGGCCAGCGGCGAAGGACTTGCCCGCGCGCCGCTGATCCCAATTGACGACGGTGAAGTACTTCTCCAGGGGCTGAGTGTTCTTCCTCATCAGGGTCAGCTGGGACGTGCCGGGCCCTCCGTGGACGAACAGGGCGACCGGGTTTGTCATGTTCTCCGAACGAATGAGCACCCACTGGCGAGTGTCGTTGACTGGCACCTGCTCAAGAACCGCCACACTGTTCGGGTGTCGGCGAGCATCGATCTTCGGGGTTGCCCCTGGAATGACGAAGAGTGCCACCGACACCGCTATCAGGACGCCGAGTACCAGCAGAGCCATGCTTCGCCCATCTTCCTCAGAAGCGCCAGCCGGTTTCACGCGCGCCAATCGCCGCGACGGCCCGACGGGCGGCCCCCGCTAGGCACAAGCTGGCTCGATGACGCGTGGCCGTTGCGACAAGTCACAGCGACTGCCTTCGATCTCACTGAGAGCGACCCCGAGTGCAGCCCCCTATCTTCGACGGGACCTCAGAACTCGAGACCCAGGTCATACGCCCTTTCCAGGTAGCCACGCCTCGTGGCGTCGTCCGCGCCGTGCACGGCGTAGAAGTACTCGCGCTCGACGTTCTTGATTCCCGGATACGTCAGCGTGAACTCGTCAATCACCATGCGCATGGCGTCGCGGAGGCCCGCGTCATAGGCGCGTTTGTCGAAGATCGTCGTCTGGATGATCAGCGCCTTCGCGTGCGTCAGCTTCGGCTGACGCCCGTTGATGTCGCCACGCCAGGCTTCCGGAGAGAGATCGTACGCAAACCCCGGCGTCCAGACGCGATCGAGCCACCCCTTGAGCATTGCGGGAAAGCTCAGGAAGTGCACGGGGGCGATGAACGCCAACGCCTCAGCCCGCGCGACCTTCTGCTGGTGCACGAGCACGTCCTTCGGCCTATAGCGCTCGCGCAGCAACCGGATGATGCCCCGCGCGTCCCGATCACCGATGAGGCGCTTCAGCGCGAAGCGTTTCAGAGGCCCACCAGCCTCATCGAGGAGGGACTCACGCAACCGCATGCGGTCGAGCATGTCATCCGGGATGGTCTCGGTCAGCCAACTCGGGGTGTCGCGTGGGCGGATGACTGGATCGAAGCCGATCGCGTAGAGGTCCACGATCTCGTTCGTGTGCCCCGCGTCTCGGAGACCGGTGTCGAAGCGCTCGAGGACGGCGTGGCAGAACGACCGCGAAGCGGGATGGGCGAAGACCGTCAGGACCTTCATGGGCGACCTCTGGTTCCGACGGTCACGTGGTCTTCGTTAGAAGCGGCTTGGCCACGAGGCTCGCGCCGATGATGAGGAGACAGATCGCCAGCACCGGCAAGTCCGTGCGCCAGATCCGGCTGAAGGCGGCAAGGAGCGCCGCGAACCCGAGCACAAGGGAGAAGCCGCTGACCGAGATGTGATTCAAGTAGCGGACGACGTTGACCCCAAGCAGAATCGCCGCAACGCCGACGAGCCAGGCGCCCTCCGGCACGCGCTCGGCGGGCACCAGCCAGATCATCCCCGTCAGCATCAGCAAGAGCCCCCAGCCGATGTCGTGGAGCCTGCGGTCAAACGGCCCGTTGGTCGCGTTGACTGGAACGCTCCTCTCTGTGGTCATATCAACCTTCTCTTCCGTGCCTCGCACCGTGACCCGACATGCGGGAAATCCGCCACGGCCTGTGGACCTTTTCGCGGGCCATTCGATTGCCCAGGGCGCATCGGCCGATTGGCCTACGGCGCCGTTGACTACAGAGCGTGCCTGAGCATTGCCCGTGCCGTAACGTGGCCGGCTTTGTTCTTGGCGTCGCAATGACTCCAATCGAGAGTCGGCCTCAGGGTCGTTGAGTCGTGTCTGGAGTCAGCCAGCGTAAGGAGGCAGCGACACCGCTCGAACGTTCTTCCTCGTGCGGCTTGGACGGACTAAATCCACCGCCAGTGCCACTCCGGACGCGAGCAGCATCAGGTCGGCACGCACGCCGAACAAGAATGCAGCCGACCCACCGATGAATGCCCATGTCAGCGGAATGACAGCGACAAGCCGTGGTAACGACCGATCTGCCGCCAACAGAAACCCGATGGTCAGAATCGTCGTAGGACATGGCACGCCGAAGATCGGCAGCCTCGGGAACACGTGCCCTTCCGCGCGCGCGATCGCCGGATACAACAACGCGTACGCAATCAGCCCCCAGGAGAGGACTTGCTGGAAGAAGGGACCGCGCGACAACTGGAACCGATGGTGAACGACGCCGTACCAGACCAACAGCCCGGCCTCGAGCACAAAGAGCCCGGCAAACATCCATGCAGCAGGGTTGATTTTGGAAAAGAATGCGGCGTGGTAGGCCAACCCAGACCATGCCCAATGGAACGCCAGCAACCCCGGAATGAACCACGGTTGCACCGGTCTGGCGCGAGTCCGCATCACCACCGCGTACGCCGTCACCACCCACAGCATCAGAACAAAGGGCCAGAGCTGCTCGTTGTAGGCGGCTAACACGTCGAAGAATTCGTTCGGTGTGAAAGGGAGTGTCACGGAGTCGCCTCGGGTGTCGTCACGCGGCCCACGCGCCTTGGCGACCGGCCACGGCCGCAGTATCTCGAGCGCTCAGGAGCATGGTGGCCAGCACCACGACCCAGAGCAGAAACACGCCGATGTTGATGCGCTCCCACACTCCTACCCACGGTGTAGGCAGATTCGCCTGGATGTTGGGGGCATCCGGTACGGTTAACGCGCCACACGCGAAAAGGATCACCATCGTCGCGATGGAGTAAAGGCGGAAACGTTTTTCGAATGCGGCTGCTCCGAATCCCATCGCGAGCAGCATGAGGAACACGGTCACCATCGCGAACACGATGTGCATGGTGTCGGTCAGCGTTCCCCCGCCAGCTGCCAACACCTCCCGTAGATGCATCGGAGGCCAGGCGAGGCCGATGACTCCGTAGGCCACCAGCACACCTCCCGCGACACGCAGGGAACGCTTCTGACGAGCCGACGCCCAGACGCCGCACCCGAAGGCAGCCACGAGCAAGGTATAGGCGACGCCAAGCGGCACCCATAGCGGTCTCGTCGGAGCGCCGATCGCGGACAACTCGCTGACCGTCTGAGAGGCGGAGCTATAGCCCTCCCACTGCATCGGTACAAAGAGGTTCATGGCGACGTAGAGCAAAGAAGAGACGATGCCGCAAATGAGCAGGATCTTGCGTGTCATCCTGCACCTCCGGGACGGACGCAATCAGTCGTCTTACGTGACGCACGAATCTTGCCGACACGTCGGGGCGAGACCGCAACGGCCCGAGTTCGTGTTTGCCGGAACCCGTCGACGTCACAGAGAGATTTCCCTCGTCAGTGGGGGATTTTCGACACCTTCAGGGCCCGGGCTCGGAACACCGTGGCTCGATTCTCCGGGTTGTCTGCGGTCCGGCGCTCAATCACATGGGGCATGGCGAATGCACGCCTGGCCTACATGTCGTGCGTGGCGGTGCTGGCGACCGCGCTGTTGCGCGCCCCGAAGGTTTCGGCGATGGGGGCTTGCCCGGGTGCGCCGAGGACACGAACATGAACGACCGCACCATCGCGCGAATCACCGGTGCGTTCGGCCTCGCCTGCGTCGGACTGACCTTCGGTCAGTTTCCGTTGTGGCTCGTGGGAAGTCCGCCGTCCGTGTACGACGGCCGTGCATTCGCACATCACCTGTTCGACATCAAGAACGTCGCCTTCACCCGCATCCTGATGGACCAGGGCATTTACGTGAGCATGCTCGTCTTCGCTGCTGGTCTTCGCCATCTGATTCGTCAGGCACGTTCAGAGACCGAGTGGATCGGCACGCTGCTCTTCGGTGCGGCTCTGGGTTGGGTGGCCGTGACCGTGGTCGCGGACGGGTTGGAGGGCGGCGCCGTCCTCGCTACCTTGAACGGCAATCCTGATCCGTCGACCGTGCGCGCGCTCGTTGCCGGAACGCTTCTCATCTACAACGGATCCATCGCGTTTGCGATCACCGGACTGTTTCTGGGCTCGGCGGCATGGGCGACGTTTGATAGCCGCGTGTTGCCGCGCTGGACCGGATGGATCGCGGTCGCCGGCGCCGTGCTATGCGCAGCCGCGGTACCTGCGATGTACGGCGGTCCGGTCAACTACACAGGCTTCTATAACGCGGGCGGCTGGGGACCCGCGATCGTGGCGAACTTCCCGCCCATGATCTGGTTCCTGATGGTCAGCGTCATTCTTATTCGGCGCCCTGGCATCGGTCACGGCGCGAGCGTGCGAGCGGCCTGATTGAAACGGAGATGCACCATGTCTGGCCCTTCTGCGTTCAAGACCCCTGAAGGTGAAGCCGCGTTTCTGGCGGCCTATGACGCCGCGATGAAATTGTGGCCGGTTCCGTATGAGGAAATGGACATTCCAACGCAGTTTGGGATGACGCATGTGGTCGTCAGCGGTCCGAAGGATGCTCCGCCTCTGGTGCTGCTGCACGGATATTGGGCGACATCGACGATGTGGGCGCCCAACATCGCGGATTTCAGCAAGGACTATCGAGTCTATGCCGTCGACGTCATGGGTCAGCCCAGTAAGAGCGTTCCCGCAGTGCCGATACGAGACGGCGCTGACTATGCGGCCTGGTTGACGGCGACGCTGGATGCGTTGCATCTCGACCGCGTCTGCCTCGTGGGCATGTCATTCGGCGGGTGGTTGGCGCTCAATTACGCAGTGGCCGCGCCGGCGCGCCTTCGGAAGCTGGTGCTGCTCTCTCCTGGCGGCTTCCTGCCGATGGTCAGACAGTTCAGCCTGCGCGGGATACTGATGGTAGCCATCCCGACACGCTTCACGGTGAACTCGTTCATGAGGTGGCTGGGAGTTACCGCGACGAATGCGCGGCCTGTGCTTGAGTTGATGTACCTCGGTCTGAAGCATTTTCGCGTTCCGCCAGAGACGGCACGTGTCATGCCCACGATGTTCTCTGACGACGAACTGCGTGTGATGCGCGTACCGACGCTGCTGCTCATTGGCGACCACGAGGTCATCTCGGCCCCGGCAACGGCATTGGCTCGCGCACATCGTCTCATTCCTCATTTCGAAGGCGAACTCGTGCCTCATTGCCGTCACGACATGTGCTTCAGCCAATGTCGAATCGTGGACGCGCGAGTGCTCGATTTCCTCAAGATGAAAGGAACTGATGATCGAGGCGCGATCACCGAGCGCTCCGTAGCGTAGTGCCTCCGCGTCAGCTGAAGGGAGATCCTCATAGTTCCGACCCTCCTCGTGATTCTCACGTTGGCGGTGCTCGGAAGGGGCAGCGGCTCAGGAAACCGTGTCCTCAGATCTGTCGATACTCAAAGACTCGATGCGGAGCGCTGCTCACCCGTTTTCACGCCTCTAGAGATTCCCAGATCAACGACTTACGTTGTGGAAGTTCGATAGTGCGATTTGTCCGGTACTGCAAGTTGTTGATTAGCAGCGCTTTAGGAGGTGGCTCCTCGGGCTGGACTCGAACCAGCAACCCTCCGGTTAACAGCGTAACGCGGGTGGTCGGACTCGGGGGTTCTTCGTCCCGGTGGCTCGGATGAGAACCTGGTACTACATGGTGTTTGGCGAAGAATTGTTCAGAGATTGTTCAGTGCTGGTTCAAGTCGCGGGGTCGGGATGTGGTACCAGCGATCCACAAAAGGGTTGAGCACCTGTATCGATCCGTAACGCTGTCCATCCGCCAGGTCCTCAGAGTAGAGCACCTCCGCGCCCGACGATTGCGCTGCTTGAACGATCAGTGCGTCCCAGAAGGAAATCTGGTATCGCTTCTCGATATCGAGCGCATCGAGAATCGCCTCGCCGCCGTTTACGATGACCTGCCACGTCAGGTAATCGGCGACGATGTCGCGAGTCGCCTTGGCGTCCACAGGCTGACGAACCTTCTTGCGCAGATTGACCGCAAGCTCCTGCAGCACCTGCGTACTCACGACACCGGTTCGATCGCGCCACAGCTCCTCGACGAGGGCCTTGGCGCGTTCGTGTTTCGCGCCGGCCGCCTTGTCGTGCGCGTACATCAGGATGTTGGTGTCGACGAAGTATCTATCGCTCATGCAGTTCGTCGCGCGACTTGGGGGGCGTCCACTGCAGATCGAGACCTTCGCGTAGTCGGGCGAGCGCGCGACGGCGAGCCTTGTCGAAGGCCTTTCGTTCCCGAACGATGGCTTCGAGGCGATCAGTCAGAAGAGCGCTGATCGAGCGACCCTCTTCGGCGGCCACCACCCGCGCCTCCCGGAGCAGGTCGGCGTCCAGTTTGAGCGTGACGTTCGTCTTCATGACGTCTTACATGATAGCACGTTAGACACGTGCAGCACAGCATCACGTGCTACCGGCTGCTGGCAGGACAACACGGTTCAAATCGCGGGACCGATGCCCGTACTGTCCGAGAACTGCGCCCACCCGTTCTCCCCAACCTGCTACGCGGCCGCACGGTAGTAGAAGTTCAACATGCCGCCCATGCGCTGCCGTCGGCGAACGACACCCAGGCCATCGGTTCGAGCCGCCGGTTGAATGAGCTCGTTCCCGATGCCCTGATGATTCCGCTCCGCGTGATAGTGCACCACGAACTCCGCAATGGTGCGTCGCAGGTGGCGCTCGCCGAGGAGCAGCACGCGGTTCAGGCACTCCTCCTTGATTGAGCGCACGAACCGCTCCGCGTAGGCGTTACAATTCGGCGCGCGTACCGGCGTCCGGATGATCCGGACACCCTCGCGTTCAAGGAACCCGACCACCGCCCTGCTCCACTTAGGATCGCGATCGCAGATCAGCACACAGCCGGGTCGCAGCACTCCTTCAATGCCATCCGTGAGATGCCGCATGGCTTGGAGAACGAACGCCTCGTTCGGATGACGCGTGCAGCCGACGACCTGGACCCGCCGCGACTGCAGCTCGATCACGAACACGGTGTAGAACGTCACGAGCCCGCGAACCGTCCAGACTTCGGTCGTGAAGAAGTCAGCCCCAACGAGGGCGGGCCAATGCGCAGCGAGAAACGTGCGCCAGGTCGTCGGCCGCTCACCGCTCGGCGGAATGCCCTCGGCCTTGAGGATGCCCGCAATCGTCGACCGGGCTACACGATGCCCGACATTTTTCAACGCCCCCTGGATTCGGGTGTAGCCCCAGCTCGGATTGTCGGTCGCCATGCGGATCACCAGACGCCGGATCTCGCCTCGTACGCCAGGTCGGCCGGGGCGCTGCCGGGCGTATGTCCACTTGCGGGCGACCAACTCTCGGTGCCATCGGAGAATCGTGTCGGGCGTTACGAGCGTGGCGAACTCGTGCAGCGTGCGGCGACGGAGGCGGTGTCCCAGCACCGCCAAACGCCGGCGCTGTCGATCGTCCAGTCGCAGCCGACGGCTGCCCAGTTGCACCTGCAGCGCGCGGTTCTCTTCGCGAAGGTAGGCGATCACATCGCGCTGCTCAAGATCGAGCCACCCAAGCAGCGCCGCCAGCAACATCTGCAGCGGTATCACGCGTCAACTCTAACGCCTGCTCGAGCCCGTCTCAGTTTTCAGACAGTACGGGGTCACGCACTACAACCGGGGTCGTCCGCATGCCAGCTTAGGTCCGGGAATCCCCGAGGCATCAGCCGCACAGAACTGGCTGGTTGCCGTCGGCCATCACTTCCCTGCGCGATGCCGAGTGATCGCGACACCCATTCTCAGTGGACTGCATCACGAGTATCGCTGGGTGCCAGAGGCCGCGTGATGGTCGCATCAATTTTGCGGAGCACACCCCGACTCTACGCTTTGACCGGCAACCCCGTGTAGCCACGCATGAAGCGGCGATCGATCCGGTCCTTCCAGCGCCAGACCCACCTCCCCTCACAGGCGAGTGGCCCGTAAGACGCGACGGCGTATCGGTCGCCCGTGGAGATCAGCGAGAGAAACTGACGACGGGGGCGATGGGGCGTCAGCGGCTCTCCCTGCAGCGCGCTGCGGAGATTGCCCGCAAGCCACGGCCCCTGGTGTACGGCCAGTGCCCCAGACCTTTCACGCGGATAGCCGACCATCGACGCAATGTCGCCGGCCGCAAACACGTCGAGGTGCGAGAGCGATTGCAGCGTGTTCGACACCGACACGAATCCGGCGCGGTCGACGGCCAGACCTGAACGCGCAAGCCAGGGAGCCGCCGCTGCCTCGGTGCTCCATAGCACTTCACTCGCCTCGTGCCACACCCCGTCGGCCGTGCGAAGCCGTCCATGGGCGACCTCGGTCACTGCCTTGCCCGCGTGCACCGTGACGCGACGCTCCCGAAGAACTCGCTCGAAGATCCGGCGCACTGACGAGTTGTACGTCGGGAGGACCTCGGTACGGTCAGTGAAGAGGTGGTACTCGAGGGACATCGCGTGTGCTCCCTCACGTGCAAGCAGCGCGCGCAATCGAAACTGCACCGCCAGAATAATCTCGACGCCTGCAGCGCCGCCACCGACAACGGCCACGCTCTGCTTCGCAGTACCTGCGCGCAGACGCTCGAGGACGGACGCCCATCGCCTCACCAGGTGGTCGATTGGCTTGACGGGAACTGCGTATTCAGCCGCTCCAGGCACCGTCACGTTCGGCGTCGATCCGATGTCGATCGACAGCACGTCGTACGCGATTGGCGGCAGATCGCGGAGGAGCACCTGCCGCCGTTCCAGATCCAAGCCGACCGCTTCGTCGAACACAGTCCGCGCGCCAGCGAAACGCGCCAACGCCGGCAGTTCGATATGTGACGCGTCCGGCGAGTAGTGCCCGGCAATCATACCGGGCAACATTCCCGAATACGGCGTTACAACGCTTTTCGAGATCAGAGTGAGATGTACACCCTGGGGCAGGGGTGCTACTCCGACACCCTTCAGGACCGCCAGATGGCTATGCCCGCCACCAAGGAGCACGAGACTCTTGAGCATCCCCAGTGATGCCCACTCTACAACGACCTGCGCCATCACCGCAGAGCGATGAGGGAAACGGAATCAGCGATTGTGAAGTATTAGAGCCGTTTCTTTGATCGCTGCGCTTGGTTGACGGAGTCGCTGTTATGTGACCGCACCACGCGAGCGATCGGTGTCGAGGCCGACAGCCTCTGCGCTGAAGAACCTCTGGGTTCTCAGGCCCAACATCCTCGACCTCTGCGTTCTCGGGCAAGGTCGTCGCGCAGCTGATGGGTCACGCCAACGTGGATACGACGCTGAACATGTACACGCAGGTGCTCGACGGATCGCTTGTCCGTCGCCAATATCGCGTCCGGGTAAAACTATTGACGTTGACATAGTAAGTAGCCGTGCTACGCGCGATGCAGCATGTCGTTCGGACCTTCGCTGCGATCCGATTCGCGTTGTCGACGCGGCGAGACCTCCTGCTCGAGATGCTTGCCCTGCGCCACCAATTGGCCGTCGTGACGCGTTCGAATCGGCGCTTTCGACCGTCTGACCGTCTCGCATGGCTGATCTTGCGACGGGTGTGGCCGCGGTGGCGCGATGCGCTGGTGCTGGTTCAGCCGGCCACCGTCGACCGGTGGCACCGCGATCGGTTCGTTCGCTGGTGGTGGTGCCGTTCGCGACGTCCTGGGCGACCACGCATCGATTCGCCGTGTCGCGATCTAATTGGGCGCCTGGCGGACGAGAATCGGCTGTGGGGCGCGCCGCGAATTCACGGCGAACTGCTCAAGCTCGGAGTCGTCGTCTCAGAACGCACGGTGTCGCGTTACCTGCGAGAACGGCCGAAGAGACCGTCACAGACTTGGCGCACATTTATTGCGAATCACCTCGGCCAGTTCGAATGCAATACGCAAGTGCTGTCACCGTCCGTGTCGGGCGACGACCTCCTCGACGCGTCTCCAGTACGTGTCACTCAATTTCGTGCGGGCAGACTGCCTGCGGCGAGGCTATGCGTGGTGTCAGATGGGCGTGCCTCGGCCAGACACCCATGTCTTGGCTTACCTTGCACTCAGGATCACCTTCGCGAACGCACGGGCATGCGAGGGAGCGCCGGCCGGGCTCCGCCGAGGACTGGATTGCTTGCAGCCGACCACCGCGGGCGCGGTGAAGGTCGATTCGTTCCGGTCGAGCCGGGCAAACGGCAACCGTTGACGAGGGTCAGACCGTTGCGCCTCGCCGATCGCGATCGGAACAGGCGTCATCCGGACGCAAGCCGTCCTCGTTCGGTCTGCGCTGCGAACGTCTGCGTGCGTGAATCGCGAACGGTCGGAATATTGGCGAAGCACAACCGCGCCAACGTCAAACGAATCTTTCCGGACGCAGTATTGGCGAGGCACAGCCACGGGAAATCCTTCGGGTCGAGTCCGGCGCGCTTGAGTCCCAAGCGCAAGCGCTCAAAACCTTCAGTCTCCCTGGCTGAATCGGAAACGTCGACGATCTGGTAGTGGGCAGTGAGTTCGATCGGCAGATCGGTAAGAGCAACAGGAAAGACGATGATGCCAAAAATCCGCTTCCCGAGTTGGGACGCAAGTAGGAACTCGACTTGACACCATTTTGAAACCAACCAGTTCGGCGAGAGAAGCGCGACGATCGCCGAACAGCGTTCGCCAGCCCTCTTCAACTCCTCTTGCCATCGTTGGCCTGGCGCCAGCCCCTTGGCCGGGTCAAGATCGAGAAACGTCTCGCCCCACCCGTTCGCGCGCAACCAGTCGCGAACCTTGATCGCACGGTCGTTGTCTCTGCTGGAATGGCTGATGAAAATTACTCCCACCGCTGTTCTCCGTCAGCAGACCGTAGGATAACGCCGAGGGAGGCGAAGGGACTAGAGTCGCCACTTCTCGAAAAACGCCGCGTCCAAGGCGCTGCCCGAGCACCGCGATCCGCCGTCCTTGGGAATCGTCCAACTGCAGCCGCCGTCCATAATGCGTACCGTGTGCTGAGTAGCCTTTCTCGTCGGCACAGGGCGTCCCGTCAAGAGAAGTTTGGCCCAAAGGCCGATTGAACTGCGTCGCGGCAGCACCTCACCACTGGACCCCAAGCGGATGTCAGTTGGCCGCACCGTGATGGTGACAATTTGCTCTGATCTTTCCGACGACGTCGCCCTCGCCTTCAGATGCAGGTC
Source organism: uncultured Acidobacteriota bacterium (assembly GCA_963772955.1). Classification (GTDB taxonomy): domain Bacteria; phylum Acidobacteriota; class Vicinamibacteria; order Vicinamibacterales; family UBA2999; genus Gp6-AA40. The sequence goes on from CAVYZF010000023.1 coordinate 101,171, forward strand.
ACCCTCAACATAGTCCACAACCGCCTTTCCCGCGCGATCCCGTCGCAGATGCCAACGGATGTACGTTCGAGCGCTTTCCACGATAGCAAGACGGCACTCGTTGCCGGCGAACGTCGTACTACTTGTTCGTGTAGGGTGCAAAAACCTGATCACGCCGCCAAGACGTACTCGTGAATCACACCACCGAGACGGTCGCGACGGTGAACACGAGCCTCGCCGGCCGCCGTCGCGACCGATGAACGTCGTGGCTCGGGTGGCGCGAGAGACAAGGCTCGATGAGGCCGGTGTTCGTTGTAATGGGTCACGAACACTTCAAGCACACGCTCAAGGTGTGTCTGGTTCAGAATGAGCAGCCAGTCGAGACACTCCGAGCGGACGGTACGCACGAACCGCTCGGCCACCCCGTTGGCTTGCGGGGTGCGGAACGGCGTGCGAACGATTTCGATCCCGTCACTCCGGAACACCTCGTCAAACTGGGCGGTGAATGTCTGGTCCCGGTCGCGAATTAGGAAGCGCACGGGTTTCGGGCGGCACGCCAACGTCCAGGTCAGTTGGCGAGCGCGCTGGAGGACCCACGGCGCACCTGGATGCGGCGTGCATCCGGCCAGATGCACACGACGGCTGCCCAACTCGATGAAGAAGAGGACGTAGAGCCGTTGCAGCCACAGCGTCTCCACCGTAAAGAAATCGACCGCCAACAGGCTGTGCCGGTGTGTGCGTACGAACTCGCGCCAGGTCATTCCCCGACGCGTGCCAGACGGTCCAAGGCCCGCGGCCTTCAACCAGGTACGCACCGTCGTCGCGGAGACCGGTATGCCCAGGCCCTTCAACTCACCAACAATCCGTTGATAGCCCCACCGCGGATTGTCCCGCGCGAGACGGAGCACGAGGTCTCGAATCTCGCGTCGCATCGGTGGTCGACCCTGATGCGTGAAGGTCCACCGTTTCGCGACCAACCGCCGGTGCCATCGAAGCAGCGTCGCTGGCGCGATCAGGAACGACCGCCAGCGTTCCCGCGCGAGGCACCGACTCGCCGCGGCGAGGAAGAGACGGTCGACCGTCGTCAAGACGGGACGCGTGCGCTGTCGGCGCAGAATGGCGAGTTCGTGGCGGAGCACGACGATTTCCAGCTCTTTGAAGTCGTTCGACCGCACCCGCAAGGCAGCGAGTTGGAGGAGCCGACGCAGCACCAGGTAGCAGAACGAGACAAACACGAAGCCTCCGGAGCCAATTCTACGCATCGGCTCCTGTCTCCTTCACTCCGGGTCCGACGAAATGAACCAGATCTGAATTTGTGCACCCTTCACCATTAAACGCACCTTACGGGATGCAACGCGAGCAGTACCTGACGGACCTCCTCATCGCTGACCGTCGGCGTTACACACACACCCGCAGTCGCGGCGGCGCCTAGATAGCGCCGCACGGTTTTCGGATCAAGTCCGAGCTGGGCGGCGATGCGTTTCTTCGGCAGGCCCTCGCCTCGGAGCCGAAGGACTTCCCGGATTTCGATCATCGTGACCTCGCGATACATCCACGCCTCCTGTCCCGGGGCACGGCCCAGGACCGGAGACCTCTATCGCGCGGTCAGGCGAAAGGGGGGAAAGGTTTTGAAAATCTCGCCCCGCAAGGGGGGAAAGGTTTTGAGAAAGTCGTTAGGAAAGGGTCCCTACGTTTTGAGAACCGACACCAACCGCAGCCGGCGTCCACACAGTTGGGATTTCAGCGTTCGATTCTCCTCGCGAAGGAACGCGATCGCATCGCGGTGCTCACGATCGAGCCATCCGAGCACCGCCGCAAGGAGCATCTGTAACGGCATCACGGGGTTAATTTACGCCAAGGTGCAGCCTGACTTTTCGGACACTACGGGCTTGAACGCGTCGCTGCCTGAATTCTTGCGGAGTACAGGTACAGTTTTGGGTACAGTCTGCGTGCTCTCAACAAGTCCGTGCTTCGACGCACGGTGCGACAACTGTTATCAGACCGCCTGTGTCGACTTCCCGCTAGCGAGCCCCATTCGAGGTTGGACTACTGACGCGAGTAGGGCTCTTGGGCGTCAACACCCGGAATCACTCGAAAGTGTTTCGAGTTGAACGTGTAGAGGCGAGCCTTCCGGACGAGCGCCATCGCGGCGACGAGACAATCGGGGATCCCCAGCCCCGATGTGAGCCGATGCTCTGCAAGCAACTCGTACGCTCGCGCAAACTCGGAGGCGTCCGGCCAGACGATCGAAAACGTGTCGAGGAATTTCTGAAGGTGTTGGATCTCCGTCCGATTCCGACAACCGATGAGGAGTTCCATCGCCACCACGCCCGGAAGGCCCAAGGCCTCAGTTGACGTGCGTTGAAGCCACTCTCTCGACGGAGCTGTACCGCGCAGGCAATCGACCACGACATCGGTGTCGACCAGCACCATCTACGCGGAGCGCTTCCAGCCTTCGGAACGCAGTCCACGAGCGAAGTGGACGCTATCCGTGATGTCCGAGCGATCCCGCCACATCCCGAAGAACTCCGAGTCCGCAAAATCACCGAGCGTGCGCCCGTTCGCGACACCGGGCGAGGAGACCACTACGACAATGTCGGCGGGCCCTATCGGCACGTCTGTCGGCAACGTGATTCGCAGCTCACGACTCGCCGGGATGTCCGTCGTAATGTTGACCGTCTTGACCACGCTCTCGTCCTTCCGTTGGATCCGTGCAGGGAGCACAGACAGTACCCGCAGCGATCATAGCAAATTGCTTGGTAGGGACTGCCCCCCACGACCACGTAGAGGAAGGTTCTCGACGATGAGCAACTTCACGCGGCGGCTTGATCAGCCAGTTCGGCCAAGACACCCCGCACGGCCTATCGTCGTGAAGGCGCGCGCGTTCAGCGGCCTCGCGATCGAAGGGCCGACCCTTTGACACGAAGACATCGATCTTGAACATCGTCGCCAGGTGGATGAAGTTGCACGAGGACCGCGCCGCGACGGCCGACCGCAATCGATCCACAAGGATGTAGATACGTGGACTCGAGACGGCTCACCAACGAGTCCACGTGATGCGGTTCCAGTGCGGCAACGAGGAGGTAGTAGTGAACGCCCAGGGCGTCGAACGCATCGGCCACGTGTTGGTGGCGAATTAGCAGTGATGCCGCAAAGGCGACTGAACGAACCCGTCACTGCGGTGATTCAGCCCCGTTGCGCGATCCGTGGACACCCCCAGCTCGGGTTCCGCTGTTTCATGTCGACGACGGCGGCAATGACGTCCTGGCTGGGCCCCTTGGGACCCGGCTTCATCGGCTGCTTCGACGAGAACAGCCGGCGATACTTCCGCCGTATCAGCGCTCGATGAATGCTCAACAGCGTTGACGGTTTGAGGACGATCGCGGAACGGATCAACCGGCCCGGGCGCATGAAGGCGGCACACAGGCCGGCGACCACGCGATCCGAGGGACGGAGATTGGGCGACCGTTTTCGAGAACGATTGAGGATCAGCAACTGGTGCTTGACGAGCACGGATTCGGCCACCACGGAACGGGCGCCACCGGGACCGGCGAGCCGGGCGACGGCCGCCAGCAGATGCAGAAACAGGACGGCCAGATCGCGCACCGCCCGATCCTAGCAAGATCGCGACACGCGCCAAGAATGCTCACGAGTTTTGGAATTCGCCATGCACAGGCTCATGCCGACGAACTGACCGAACGCGGAAAGGTCGCGGGTGGGCGATGCTGATTGATCTGGACCTCACTGATCCGTCGCGAAGCAGTAGAGCAACCCGACGCCGCCCCAGCTGACGAGATCCCTCTGACTGCAGCCTGTCGTGGCGTGCGACGAGTTCCACGACTGGTTCCCGTTGCCCACGCGATCGGAATGGCCGACTTGCGCGGAGCCCGCGCCGTTGCTCGTCCAGTTGTTGCACGTGTGGTCCGCCGCGTCGGTAAAGGCGCGTCCATCCGGTTGCGAGCCGGTCAGGATGTCGTGCCGGGTCGGCAACGGGTCACTAATGCCGCTCACGAGCTCGCCCTTTTCGGTCACTGCGAACTCCTTCGTCAGGTTGCTGCCCCGACGCGCTTCATCCAAGGTGTCTCCGTGTATTTCAGACTGGATGATCGGCCGGTAGAGCCGGCGGCCTAGATAGTCCGGGATCCGCTCTTTCGAGTTGAACCAAGGACCTTTTCCGATACGGTCTCGTGCATTCACGGCCGGCTGACCGGGCCGGGCTTGCGTGCTGAGGTACGCACGCCACGTCTTGCTACCCGCGCCAACGGCGGTGGCGATCGCCTGGCAGTGCGCATCCGCACCCGCCAACCCACCAAGGTTCCCACCGTTTCCGATAGGCTCGCTCGTCACGAAGAACGTCATCAGGCTGGAGGGGATGCGATCCGAGGTCGGCATCGGCAATTTCCCTGGTCCTTGTGCCGCAGTCGTGCTCGACACGACGAAGAAGCCGATCGATATCCACAGGAATCTGTTCGTCATGAGCCTTCTCAGTTCGTCGCGAAGCAGTAGAACATGCCGACACCATGCGTCCTGTTCAGCGCGGTCTGACTGCAACCGTTCGTGCCATGCGATGAATTCCACGAGCCGTTGCCGCCGCCATTGCGATCGGGGAATCCGATTTGCGCATTCGGCCTGCCTGGGCCACCTTCCAGCCCGCCTTGCGCCTGTCCAGGAGCGGGGTCACTGTTGCTCGTCCAGTTGTTGCACGCATAGTCGATGCCTGGCGGGAACGCTCGTCCGTCGAGCTGCGAACCGGTCAGCATCTCGTGTCGGTTCGTATAGGGCGTTGTCTTGGTGAACTCCCAATCGCTATCTCGGGGAACCTGGTAGTCGTTGAGCCCCGGCACGATCTGGCCTTTTTCCGTGAGCCCCGAGCGCTTCGTCAAGTTGTTGCCCATCCGCGCGAGCTCGATCGTGTCTCCATGCAAGTGGGCGAGATCGCGGGCGATCATCACACCCTCGAAGTTGTACCAAGGCCCGGTTCCGATCCGATCGCGTGCGTTGACGGCCGGCTGACCGGGTCGGGCCTGTGTGCTCAGGTACGCGCGCCACGTCTTGCCACCTGCGCCGACAGCGCTGGCGAGTTTCTGACAATGCGCATCGGCGCCGGCCAACCCGCCGAGATTGCCGCCGTCGCCGATGGGCTCGCTGGTGACGAAGAAGGTCATGGGCGTGCCGCCCGGCATACCGTGCTGCGCGACTGCGACGGAAGACGCCAAGCCAGACAGAGCCAAGATTGCGGTAAGGACCAAAGCTATTCTCATGCGCAACTCCATGTGATCGAGAGTGACGATGCCTTCAATCCCTCTCACTCTGACAAGCCGATTCTATTCCGTTCAACTTGTGCCTACCGAGAACTCGGTTCGACTTCGCGGATGATGAGTTCAGGAGAAAGCGCTACTGTGACTGCGTGTCGGCGAAACCGGCGTGATCGTCCTGAGCGCCGCCGGACTGCAGGCCTGCAGGTGAACGCTCGAGTGCTGCGGGACGGCCACTGGCAGACGCTACCCGCACGGGATCTGGTCCCGGGTGACGTCGCCCGTCTGACCAGCGGCTGTGCGGTGGGCACGCGACGGATCGCTCGCGAAACACGGCGATGTGGCTTTCCATCGTGGCCAAGGCGATCGAAATACGCTTGGCGGATCATGGAGAGATGTGAGCCCGGGGATGCACCACCAGCTGCCGTCGTTCCTCGCCAAGGAATGGCAGAAAGTTGCGTAAGAGCGTAGAGTGAATCAACCGTTCACCAGGCAGACATCGTTGTCGACATTCTCGTCATTCGACATCGTGACGCACGGGCTGAGCGCAACCCGACGATGTTTCGTTCGGGACATGGCCTTGATGGGCACCCGCGACGCATGTCAGCGACGCAGGTTCTGCTGCTCAAAGGATCGACGTCATGCACCATACACGACCTCCGGCAACGATCGCGCTGTGGGTGCTCGTCGTCACAGTGTTGATGACTGCACAGGCATTCGCGCAAACCGCGCCACCGGCACAAGTCATCGACCTGACCGGCGAATGGGCCGCAAGGGTTCACGAGGACGCCGTCTACCGCGGTGCAGGTGGTTTTCTCGGAGACTACGAGGGACTGCCCATCAACGCGGCCTCCCGCCAGATGGCGGAAAGCTGGGACCCCTCCGTCCTCTCCCAGCCGGAGCGGGCCACTCAGGCGTGGCCTGCCGTGTATGCGATGCGCGGCGAGGGACCGAACATCCGGATCAGCGAGATTCGCGATCCCGCCACTGAGCAGCTCATCGCCTTGAAGATCGTCGGCGTGTTCGGGCGCGCCGACCGCACGATATGGCTCGACGGCCGGCCGCATCCGTCCGAGTACGCCGAGCACACCTTGGACGGCTTCTCGACCGGCACTTTCCACGACGGCGAGCTGACGGTCACCACGACCCACATGAAGATGGGCGTGCTGCAGAAGGTAGGTGTGTACGCCAGCCCCTATGCGGTCATGACAGAGCACTACTTCCGGCATGGGCTCTATCTAACGATGGTGCAGGTCGTGGACGATCCCATCTACCTGCAAGAGCCCTTCGTGCGCAGCCAGACGTGGGTGCTCGACACGAATCTGAACGTGGGTCCCGCCCTGCCCTGGGAATCGGTGGACGAGCTGGGCGACAAGGAAGTGGGCTGGGTGCCGCACTATCCGCTTGGCACGAAGCACACGGAAGCCGCAGAGAAGTACGACATTCCACTGAAAGCGATCGAGGGCGGCGCCGAGACGACCTACCCGGAGTACCAGAAGACGATCCAGCGGCTGCGCGCCGAGAGGGCCGCCAAGAAGGACGCCGACGCGACGGCGAAGAAGTGAGCGGGGGGCCTCCGTGATGAATCGATCCAGAGCCCTCGCCTCCGTCGCCGTCGCCGTCGCGGTGGTGGCCTCCGCCTCGCTCCTCGTCGCAGACGCGCAGGCGCCCACCGGGAAGTCGTCCCCTCTGACCACCGACCAACAGAGGTACAAGCCGAGGCGACCCGACCTGTCACTCTCGGGTATCGAGGTGCTGCCCGTGCAGGGCAACGTGTACTTCATCGCCACTGGCAAGGGCAGCAACATCGTGGCCCAGGTCGGCGATCAGGGCGCTCTGCTCGTCGACGCCAGCCTGGCCGAAGTCAGCGACCAGGTGCTCGCGGAAGTCCGGAAGCTGACCAAGGGGCCCATCAAGGGCATCGCCAACACGACCATCGATCCCGATCACATCGGCGGCAACGCGAAGCTCTCCGTGGTGGGCCAGCCGATGTTCGCCGGCAATGTGGGCTTCGGGCCCGGTGCACAGGCGACGATCTTCGCCCACGAAAAGGCCTCGAACCGGCTCACCGCGCCTACTGGGGAGACGCCGGCAGTGCCGGAGTCGCTCCTGCCGACCGACACGTTCTTCGGTGGGAAGAAGAAGATCTCCTTCAACCATGAGCCGATTGAGTTCCATTACGCTCCGGGGCACACCGACGGCGACATCATCGTCTGGTTCCGGCGCTCCGACGTGATCGCCGCGGGCGACGTGTTCACCACGACGTCATATCCGAAGTTCGATCCGGCGCGAGGCGGGACGATGCAGGGCATCCTCGACGGCTTGAATCACCTGGTCGATCTCGCCGTGCCCGAGTTCAACCAGCAGGGAGGCACCCGGATCGTCCCAGGCCACGGCGGAATCGCCAACCAGTCCGACGTGGTCGAGTTCCGCGACATGACGACGATCGTCCGCGACCGCGTCCGCGACGCGCGGGCGATGGGTCGAACGCTGGACCAGATCAAGGCGGCGAAGGTGACTCTGGAGTACGACGGCCTCTATTCGACGCCGTCCTACACCGGTGACATGTTCGTCGAAGCCATCTACAACGACCTGGCCAGGACGGCCCCGGCGCCGCCGGCTGGGCGCAGAGCGGTCCCGAAGGAGTAGCGACAGGCGATGCCACACAGGCCGCTGGTTCTCGCGTTGATCGTTGCCGTGACCGGCGCCAGCGGCGTGCTGGCGCAGGGCCGCGGAGGACCATCGCAGCCCCCCGCCAATCCGCGCGCGGGTGCCCTCATCGACCTGACCGGCTACTGGGTGTCGGTCGTCACCGAGGACTGGCGCTGGCGCATGGTCACGCCGCCGAAGGGCGATTACGCGAGTGTGCCGATGACTCGCGAGGCGCGCGCGGTGGCCGACGCGTGGGACATCTCCAAGGACGGATCCTGCCTGGCGTACGGCGCAGCCGGGCTCCTGCGCATCCCGACACGGCTGCGTTTCTCGTGGGAGTCTGATACCGTCCTCAGGCTCGAGACCGATGCCGGAGTCCAGACGCGGCGGTTCGTGTTCGACGGGACTCGGCCGCCAGAGGCACGTTCGCTCCAGGGGTTCTCGCGGGCCGAGTGGGAACCTGCTGGCGGCCGTGGTGTGCAAGGAGGCGCCCTCAAGGTCACCACCACGAACATGACCGGGGGATGGGTGCGGAAGAACGGCGTCCCCTACAGCGCAAACGCCGTCCTGATCGAGTACTTCGACCGCTTCCACGGTCCGAGCGGCGAGGAGTGGATCAACGTGACAACGATCGTCGACGATCCCCAGTACTTCACACAGCAGTTCATCATCACCACGCACTTCAAAAAGGAACCCGACGGCTCGAAGTGGAGTCCGTCGCCGTGCCGCGATACCGACTGAGCGCCAGAGAGGACACCTGCAGACGTTCCAGTTGGACGAACGAGAACTTGTCAGCCAACCCCGTACCTGTCGACAACTGCGGAGCTATCTCCACGGACATTCGGCACTTTCCCGCGCGAGTTCTCGTTAATTCAGGCAGCAAGGGCCGCGAAAGGGCAGCCGAGCTGTGTCCACGGACATTCTGCACCTTCCGGCGCGAGTTGTCGTCACTGCGGCGGACCGTCTCACGTCAGCGGACGGCCCCAATGTTCTCGAGGAGTTGAGCGGCGTAAGCGAACGGCCGATGATCATCCCCATGACGACCACGGGGCGCCCTCAGCAGCGCTACGACCACCGGCTTCGGGATCTCGTCCAAGGCACCGGGGACGTGACCATCGCCACGGATCTCGGGGTCCCTCGCTCGACGGCCCGTGGGTGGCTCGGCAAGGCACCGAAGGTCGTGGTGAGCCTGGACGTGACGGACCTGAAGGCATCGGAACTCCAGCAAGAAGTCCTGGAGCTCCGGCGACGCGTGAAGAAGCTCACGGCACTACTTCGGCTCGCCCTCGCCCTGCTTCGAAGCTCGGGATTCACGTTGACGCACGAGCGTCTGCCCGACGGACGCGCCAAGATCAGGATCCTGCGAGCCGTGGATCGTGCCCGTGAGTTTGTTCCGTTGCGGGCGCTCCTGCGGTTCCTGCGATTGTCCCCGAGTCGGTTCCATGCCTGGCGACGGCTGCAGCACGCGTGTGCGCTTGACGATCAGTCGTCCTGTCCGCACACGTCGCCCCATCGACTGACCCCACTCGAGGTCCGGGCGATCAAGGACATGGTGACCGCGCTCGAGTACCGGCACGTCCCGACCGGCACGCTCGCCGTCCTTGCGCAGCGGCTCGGCACGGTCTGGGCTTCCCCCTCGACCTGGTACCACCTGGTGCGGAAGTTCGGCTGGCGCCGCCCCCGGCTCCGCGTGCACCCGGCTAAGCCGAAGGTGGGCCTTCGAACGACGCGAGCCGACGAGATGTGGCACATCGACACCACCGTCATCCGCCTGCTCGACGGGACCCGCGCCTATCTCCATGCCGTGATCGACAACTTCTCGCGACGGATCTTGGCGTGGCGAGTCGCCGATACATTCGCGCCGGTGAACAGTGTGGCCGTGTTGCTCGACGCCAGTCGAGGCGCGACGTCCTCAGACACCACCCCAGTCGTGTTGGCAGATGCAGGCGTCGAGAACGTGAATGCCCAGGTCGACGCCCTCATCTCCACGGGCGTGCTGCGCCGGCTGCTGGCCTTGACGGAGCTGAAGTTCTCGAACTCCATGATCGAAGCGTGGTGGCGCTCCCTGAAACATCAATGGCTCTTCCTCCACTCGCTCGACAGCGTCACCACCGTCCGTCGACTCGTGACGTTCTACGTCGACGAACACAACCGCGTGCTTCCGCATTCGGCGTTTCGGGGACAAACGCCGGACGAGATGTACTTTGGCACCGGCGACGCGGTACCGGCAGACCTGACGTCACGCGCGGCCGCTGCGCGCCGGGCACGCGTTGAGGCGAACCGATCGGCGGCCTGCGAGACGTGCCCGTCAGTCGACGCAGCCGCCTGACGACCGAGTGCTCACCGTTCGTCTGATCACGGGGACCTACAGGCCCGTGCGTCTGGAGGCGACTGCCGGGAGAACCGGGGACCGTACGTCGCTCGAGCGGACGGGCAGAACCGTGTCCGGGATCAGATTCGGCTGCCCGTTAGCGGTCCCTTGCCGCTTCAAATGACGAGAACTCGCGCGCGAAAATCCAGAATGTTCGTGGAGATAGCTCGGCGATGACGAGCGCACCAGTCCTCAAGGTGCGGTGGGTGGATCGACGATGGTGGACAACGCGAACAAAAGCTTGGGATCGCTAGTGAGAAACGCGATTTCCTTGGCACCCTCTCCGGCGATGGAGAAGATCGCTTCACCACTCACCAGGTCCCCGGCCTCCACTCGATCGATCATCCAAATGAAAATCGGCTGCACGCGTGAATCGCGACTGTAGTCGGGAATGACACGAACCTTGGCCTCCTTGAGCCTGCGCACCAGATCCAAATCCTGTCTCTGGAGCAGATCGAAGAAGCTCTTCCACTCGGTCGGTGCTTCCTCTTTGGCGATCTGTAAAGTGTCCATGTACCGCTGGAACCGGTCTTCCCGTTCGAATTTCGAGAAACTTGTGTTGTAGCTATCGGGCTTGCCAGTGGGATAGGGGCCGTCCCGTAGGTACAGCGCAGGATCGTCGGGCCTGAACTGTCGAAGACGATTGTGCAGAACCGTGTCAGCGGCGTAGTGATGGATAGTGACCTTCGCGCCTTGATCCTCGAGTGCGCGTTGATACTTGCGAAACTCGTCGGTCGCCGAGAACTTTCCATAACCGATCACATCCACCCATATCTCCACGCTAGTTCTGGCTTTTGTGATCAGTTTGGTAATGTCCGGTAGGTAGGACGGGAAAGTGCCGATCCCTTTGGTCGTCAGCGATTCATGGATGTACGTGAGGGATGCGGCCTGCTGGCGGGCATCGATTAACGAACTGACTGCCAGGAATGCCAGTCCGATTTCGACAAGGATCCAGATCGGACTGCCGTGAAAGCTCTTGAGCAATCCTAAGAACCTGCCCATAACCGTCCCACCTTTTGGCGGCGGTACAGATGTGACTTCGACCATAGCGGAGGCGGATAGCGAACTTTTAAGAAGGACGTTGTTCGACGTAGGCCGTTATGCGACGCCGGGTCCCCTCCCGTTGCTCCGGCCCCTCCCCTTTCGCACGGCACAGATTAGCACGGTCTCGCACCGGGTGAGGGTGCGCGGCCCTCGCTTCACAGCGGCCACCCAGGCTGGCGCGGACGACCGGCATGCCACCTCGGGCGGGCGTGATGCTGCTAGCCATGCGGCGACACGCACGTCACTTGGTCGCATACCGGACGACACCGCTGATCTGAATCTTCTTGAGCGTGTCGCCGGGACGTCGCCCAGCTTCTTCTGCCGAGACACGTGCTCCGCGACCATTCGATCAAGAATCTCGCGTCGGGTCACCGGTTGGTTGCTCACGCCATGCGCCAGGTACAAGTCGTCCCCAAGTTTGATCGCGTGTTCGTTGCGCCAGGGTGTTCCTGGGTCGTCGGGATTGGTGAACACCACACCTGAACGCGGCGAGATCCTGGCTTCCGACCCCGGCTTCGCTGCCTTCAATAAAGCGCTCTCGTTCCCTGCCACGATGTTCCCTTCTTGTTGCTCTCGCTGAAACGGTGGTAGTGCCCCAACAAAGCTTGCACATACGGATGCGCACTGCGCAGCACGTACCTGCGCCGCCCCACCGAAGCGCGCCGCGTCATCCAGCGCGGCGACATACGCGCTGGCGGTAATCGGACCGATGCCCGGCAGCGTCGTCAGGCGGCTGACGACGCGGTCTTCGACCACGTGTGTGGCGAATGTCTCATCCGCCTTGGTGAGCTCCTCGTCCAGTACTTCGATGACACGTCGAGGTGGCGAGAGCGTCTCGGTTATCGACGCGGGAAGGTCGGGTTCGGTGACTCTGTGCAGGAAGCTGTGCGTGGCGCCACTCCGAATGCGAAATCCGGCGCCGCCGGATCATGGCGCGGGCGAGTGAAATGGCGCGAGTCCGACCGTCCGTCAGGTCTCGACGAATGTTCAGTGGGCACTGCACCGTGTGCTGCGCGGCCGATCGCCGGTGCGCGGGGCGATACATCCCTCGCTGACACGCGTCCGCCAATGCGGCGACGTCTCGCCGATCGGTCTTAATGCGCCGGCTGCGGTGTCCATACATCGCCGTGAAACTTGGATCGGCCACGATCACCTCGTGTCCGAGCGTCTCCAGTGCTGCGCAACCCACTCACGCTCGGTCGCCGCCTTGAGCAGAATGCGCATGCGCGGCCGTCCCCAAACACGGCCGTCAAGCGATCGCGCGTCGTCGCGATCCGTCGGTCGATGATCTCACCGCTTTCCCGCAGGATCCGAATCTGGCTTTCTTTCTTGTGAAGGTCGATTGGCACCATACTCCATGGCTGGTCTTCTCCTTGCGCCTCAAGAGCGTGTTTCAGCAACGTGGAGCGCACGCTACCACCTCGCTGAGGAGACCAGCCGCTTCATCCTATCTACGGGCTCGGCGTCGCCGTGTCGGTGACCACCGTTCGCAAAGGGCTGCGAGGAGCGGGACTCGTGCCGGCCGGCAAACGTGGTGGAATGGCGTAACGTCAGTTCATGTCCCAGAACTCGAACCAACGATACGGCTAGGCGGTTGACCGGCAGTAGTGCGAAAGAATCCCGCCGACTCGCTGGCGCCGCCGAACGGGTCCTTGCGTCCGTTGAGCGGCCGACGATGGATTAGCTCATTCCTGAGCCCTGGTAATTCCACTCGCTGTGATAGTGCGCGACGTACTCCGCAAGCATTATTCGCAGATGCCACTCGCCTAGCGGCACGATCCGGTTCAGGCTCTCCTCTTTGATCGAACTGTGCGAATCGTTCGGCGAAGGCATTGCAATTTGGTCGCACACGGCGTCCGGACCATGCGGGACGCCCGACGTCATCAGCAGCTTCTCGGCTCCTCGACTCCATTTCGGATCGCGATCGCAGATCAGGGTGCGACCGTTGCGTAAAATACCGGTGCCCTTACCAGTCAGTTGCCCAGAGTCTGCATCACAAACGCCTCATCCGTGTATGGCGTGGTGCCGAGGTATATACACGGCGCGAATGCAACTCAACACTCAATGACAAAGGCCGTGTAACACGTCACCAAGCCTCGTGTCGTCCACACTTCAGTCGTGATGGGACGCGCCGGACTCAGCGGGATCTCGTGTGCGTGGAGGATGGGCGCGATCGTTGAACGACCAACCCGATGGTCGAGGTTCTTTAGCGCACCCTGGATCCGCGTGTAGCCCACGTGGGGGTTCTCAGTCGCCATCCGAACCACTAACGCACGGAGGTGCGCCTGTATTCCGGGCCGTCCGCCACTGATGTCGTCCTGCTCGTGTCGAAGCCAACTGCACAACATCGCGACCAAGAACTGGGACGGAAAACACGTCCGAAGTCAACACAGCGGATCTCGATCTTGTTTTTGAGACAGTTTTATGAAGCGGGCAAACGCGACATCCCCATCGCCCATCGCGGCCTGCGCATGGTCATGCGGTACGCCCATCTCTCGCCGGCGTACCTGTCAGCGGAAGTGGGTCTGTTGGATGCGCCAGCTCCGACGCCGCCGCCGCTAAATCCGCACACAGCGAAGAGGGCAAGAAAAGGGCAACGTGCCGTGACGCGTGATCAGCGGCCGGCGAAGGTCGTCGAATTTCCGAAGGGAATTGGCTCCTCGGGCTGGACTCGAACCAGCAACCCTCCGGTTAACAGCCGGATGCTCTGCCATTGAGCTACCGAGGAATGGCGGGGTGCACGCCCGCGACGTTAACCGCAGGGCAACCTGACGATCGTAGCGAAAGGTCCAGGGAGACGCAACTTCCAAGGCCGGACGTACACTGAAGTCATGAAATACGTACTCCCCGCGCTGGCCCTTCTCCTTGCCGGATCGTTCGCCATCGCACAGGAGAAAGAGGTCCCCAAGGACTCGCAGCGCATCACGGTGCCCGGCTGCGTCGACGGCCGCACGTTCCGCATCGCCGCGCGCGAGGGTCACGATCCCACGAGCGGAGATCTCCGGCCGGGACGACGATTCCGGTTGTCAGGCAAGAAGGACGTCCTGAAAGACCTCGAGGCACGCGAGGGCCAGATGGTGCAGATCACCGGCCTGGTGCGCAAAGCGGAACTCGCAGGACCAGGCGGGATCTCGACCGGCGGAGGACGCGTGCGGATCGGTGGCGGCGCACCGCAGTCTCAGGTCGGCGGTGGACCGAGCCTGCAAGGCGTTCAGACCGACGCCGTGCTCGACGTCGAAGGATGGGACCGCCTACCTGAGTCGTGCCCCTCGAAGTAGAGACAACAAAGGCGGGCCTGACCAGCCTCCGCTCTTCGAACTGCGGCGGTCCGCCGTAGCCTTGGCGAAGGCGGAAGGCCCGCCTCTCCGAATCAGATTGCTACCCAGCGACCCAGCTACCGAGCCACCCAGTTACTTCAGAGCGTCGAGCGAGATCGGAAGCAGCGCTTCCACCTTGCCTTCGAGCGCCGACGAACCCGCGGGATACTTGCTGGACTTGAGCATGAACGCAAGCAGGTCCGCCGTCTGCGCGGGCATCAACGTTCCCGGCGCGGTGGCCGGCATCGTCGTCTGGATCTTCTCGTAGAGATCGCCAAGCGACTTCCCCTGCCAGTTGGTCAGAAAGTCCATGCCAGCCAGCGGCGGCATCGGACCCGAGCCCTCGAGGTTGTCACCATGGCATGCGGCGCACTGCTCTTTGTAGATCGCTTCGCCGCTCGTTGCCTGTGCTGCCGTGTATACGCCGGCGCTGGCCTTGCCTTGCGCGCCCAGCACGGCGTACGACACGGAAAAAATGAACCCACACACCGAAAAGATGGCTACTGTCTTCCTCATGACTTGATTTTACTAGTTTTCGGTTTCCGTCGACCGACCCGGCCTTTTTCGCCGCCAGTAAAGCCCAGTTGCACACCCGTACCAATCAGGCTCAACACAATCCAGGCGATCGGAACCCAGCGCCGACCTGGCGCAGGATCGAGCGGATACGCGACCCAGACGTCACCTGACGCGGCCGCCGCGAGCGCGGCGCGATCGCCGACCAGCGCCATCGCGCCGACGATCATCGTCCACGCGCCGCCAAACGCCGTGCCCACGATGATGAAGTAGCGCTGCAGGTACATCGAGCCGACGGCACCGGCAACCGCGCAGAAGACGATGACGAGAAAGTGCGGCTCGCGGCCGCTCGCCGAGAAGGCGAGGTTCGCCACCAGTACGCCAAGGCCCGCTCCGACCAGCGCAACGCCGACAAAATAGGCGGCGATCAGGATGCCAGCGCCAATCAACCCACCCACAGCGGCCGCGATCAGCATGGGGCCGGTGTCACTCGCGCCGAACACGGAGCTCGCCGCAAGCGCGCCAAGAATGAAGCCGAAGATGGCGAGCACCAGACGGAACATGCGGTAGCCGAAGAAGCAGGCCACAGTTCCGCCAAGGAGCAGCACGATCGCTGCTGGAAGCTGGTAGGAGGCTGGAAGCATCGTTGATTGGGCGATTATTGATCCTGGATTTGTTGTTGATTGATGAATATTGATCGTTGATTCGTTCGATGCATCACCGGTCAATCACCAATCAAGAATCAACAATCACAAATCGCCACATCACAAATCGCGCCTCCCTTCCATCGCGCGAGTCATCGTAACTTCGTCGGCGTACTCGAGATCGGAACCAACGGGAATGCCCATCGCGATGCGCGTCACTCGCACACCCAGCGGCTTGAGCAGGCGCGCGAGGTAGAGCGCGGTCGCTTCCCCTTCAACGGTTGGATTCGTCGCAAGGATCACTTCGTCCACGCCGCCAGCGCCGACGCGTGTCAGCAGACCTTTGATCTTCAAGTCATCCGGACCGACGCCGTGCAGCGGCGACAGCACACCCATCAGCACGTGATACACGCCGCGGAACTCGCGCGTCTTCTCGACAACGGCCACGTTCTGCGGCTCCTCGACGACGCAAATCAAGCGCTGGTCGCGGGTGGCGCTGGTGCAGAACGCGCACGGATCGGTGTCCGTGATGTTGTTGCAGGCCGAGCAGTACGTGATGTGCTCCTTCACGTCGCGAATGGCCTGACAGAGGTGCTCCGCATCCTCGCGCGGATGCCTGAGGATATGGAAGGCCAGGCGCTGGGCGCTCTTGGCTCCGATGCCGGGCAGCTTCTGCAACTGCTCGACGAGCCTGGCAAGAGGTTCAGGGAGGGACAAGGCTAAAAGAGTCCGGGGATCTTCAGACCACCGAGCATGCCCGACATCGACTGCCCGAGCTGCTCATCAACCTTGCGATGCGCGTCGTTCACGGCCGCGAGGATCAAATCCTGCAGCATCTCGACGTCCTCTTTTGACACGACTTCGGGATCGATGCGAAGGGACTGCAGTTGCTTGCTGCCGTTGACGACGACAGTAACCATGCCACCGCCGGCGCTGGCCTCGACACGCATCTCGGCCATCCGCTTCTGCATCTGTTCCTGCATCTGCTTGGCCTGCTGCATCACGGTTGCGATGTTCACATCTCCTCCACGTCGCGGATCTCGGCCGGGAAGACATCGAGCAGGGCCTGCACACCGGTGGACTCGAGGGCCTCGGCCTTCAGGTCTCTCTTGGGGGCAGTGCCAGGTGTCGCGGTCGTCAGCTCTGAACCCGCGGGTTCGCCGTTGTCGGCCGCGGCCTGCACGGCGGTCACGGCAATCTTTCGTCCCGTCAGCCGCTCGGCGGCGGCCTCGAGCCACGAACGCGATTGATCGAACTGCTCGCGCAGGGCTCGGTGCGCCGGCAGAAAAGTAAAGGTCACGCGATCGTCGGTGACGTCGATCTTCTGCGCCTGCGCGACAACGGTGTTGTAGAAGAATCCTTTGCCCGATCTGATCTCTGCGAGTAACGCATCCTTGAAATTCGTCGGTGCAACTTTGCTACTTGTCGGTGCGACTTTGTTACTTGTCGGTGCGACCTTGTTACTTGTCGGTGCGACCTTGTTACTTGTCGGTGCGACTTTGTTACCTGTCGGTGCGACCTTGTTACTTGTCGGTGCGACTTTGTTACCTGTCGGTGCGGGCTTGGCGCTCGTCGGTGCGTTCAGCGTTCGTGGCGCGGATTTGATGCCGGCTCCGCCCATCTGCTCGAGCAGTTCCGACAGCGGCACCAGCTTCCTGAGATGCATCCAGCGCAGCAGGATCATCTCGAAGTAGTAGCGCGGGTGCGAGACGTTGCGAATCTCCTGCTCCGCCGTCGAGAGCAGATCGAACGCGCGCATCAGATCTTCTTTCGAGAACTCGCGGGTCAGTCCAGCCAGTCGCTCGCGCTCGTCGGGAGCGAGTTCGGCGCCGCCGACGCGTGACGGGTCGACCGTCATCACCATCATGTCGCGCACAATCTGAGACAACTCGCGGCAGACGAGCCTCAAATCGGTCCCCGATTCGACCGCACGCTCGGTGAGCGCGAACGCTCGCGGTCCGTCCTCGGCGACGACCGCATCGAGGACGTCCATCAGCAGATCGCGCCCGACCAATCCGAGCACGGTCGACACATCGTCGACACCGACGGTCTTGCCGGCGAATGCGATGACCTGGTCGAGCGCGCTCTGTGCGTCGCGCATGCTGCCCTCGGCCGCGCGCGCGATGAGCGCGAGCGCCAGATCCGACGCCTCGATCTGCTCGATCTGTGCGATCCGCTTGAGCTGGGTGGTGATGTCGTTCGGCGAGATCGTCCTGAACTCGAAGACCTGCGAGCGCGACAGGATCGTATCCGGGATCTTGTGCAGCTCGGTGGTCGCCATCATGAAGACGGCGTGCGAAGGCGGCTCCTCGATCGATTTGAGCAGCGCGTTGAACGAGGCGCTCGAGAGCTGATGCACTTCGTCGATGATGAACACCTTGTAGCGATCGCGCGCCGGCGGAAACACGAGCCCGGCAATGACGACCTCGCGAATGTTGTCGACGCCGGTGTGGCTGGCTGCGTCGATCTCGAGCACATCGAGATCGCGTCCTTGCGCGATCTCGACGCACGCGTCGCAGACGCCGCACGGATCGGGCGTGGGTCCCTTTTCGCAGTTGAGCGCGCGCGCCAGGATGCGCGCGGTCGTCGTCTTGCCGCAGCCGCGCGACCCAGCGAAGACGAACGCGTGCGCGATGCGCTCGCTCGCGATCGCGTTGCGGAGCGTACGCGTCACCACCTCCTGCCCGACGACATCGTCGAAGCGCTGCGGGCGGTATTTGCGCGCGAGGACCTGATAGGACATGGAGAGGAGTCGTGGGTGCGACTCACCGCGACCCGGTGCACCTGCGGCACACTGCAGGGTCTACTTAGCGCTGCTGCCTTCCGGCCCTGACGCGGTTCGCAGGCTGGAGTTGCACAGGGTCCGGGCCGCGATGCGGCGCACCCACAGCCGGGTCCATCGGCGTCCCCGGCAAACATCAAGTGTAGCGTACGAACGCGGTTGGGCTGAAGCGCACAGGTGGGTCTGCCTTCGACTTCGCTCAGGCCAGGAAAGACCCGCCTCCACATGTCCCCTACAACAGCTGCTTGGCCAGCGATTCGTAGAGGTGGATGGCCGCCATCATCTCGTCGATCGCAAGATGCTCTTCGTCGGTGTGCGCGACGTGGATCGAACCTGGTCCGATCAGGAGCGGTGTTCCCCAGCGCGTCAGCAGCGGGACGTCTGTCGTATACGGAAACACAGCGGTGTCGAATCCAGGCAGGGTGTGCATCCTCACTGCCGGAACGTCGAGCACGTGCTCGAAGCTGACCAGCGACTCGACGACGTGCATCGCCGCGCGAACGGCATCGCCGTGTCCAACGGTTCTAAAGGAGAGCTCCGCGGACGCGTGCGGCGAGACGACGTTCGGCGCCACGCCGCCTTCGATCAATCCCACCGTGTAGTGGGTCCGCCCGAGCAGCGGATCGTCGGGCAGCACAACGCCTCGCAGGACCATCAGCGCGTCGAGGAGCTTGTCGATCGCGGATTCACCGAGCTCGGGAAACGACGAATGCGCCGCGCGTCCATCGGCGTGCAGCCGCACGCGCAGGATGCCGCGTGTGGCAGCGCCCAGGCGATTGTCTGTCGGCTCGCCGTTGATGAGAAAGCGAACACCGTCGGGCGCGCTGTCATTCGCGACCTGTGCGCCGTCACTGCCCCGCTCTTCGCCGACCAGGAACAACAGCGCGATCCGCGTTTCACCCACCGCACGGAGCGACTCCGCCGCCGCCACCTGCGCCGCCAGGATGCCCTTCGCATCGCAGGCGCCGCGGCCGAACAACATCCCGCGCTCCTCACGACCAGGAAAGAACGGAGGCACGCAGTCGAAATGCGTGGAGAAGACCAGTTGCGGCGCCGTGTCGAGGTGAGCAAAGACGTTGAAGCGCCCGTCCGTCACTGGCTGTTCAGTGACGCGATAGCCAAGCTGTCGGAGCTCACGCGCGATGACCGCGCCGGCCGCCCCTTCCTTGCCGGTCGTGGAATCGATGTCGATCAGTCTGCGTGCGAGCGAAACGGCATCAACGGTCATGTTGCTCGGCGCGACTCAGCGAATCCAGCGCTCGAGTTCAGTTCGGGCGTCGGTCTTCTCGTCACGGTACTTCACGATGATGGGTGTCGCGAGCGACAAGCCCCACCCACGGCCCGCACCCACTGACACCTGCCGCGCACCTGGCACGACAACAGCGCCCTCCGGAACCACCAGTGGTTGCCCCGGCTCGGGCTTGATGATGCGCTCGTTCGGCAAGTCGTACATCGGTGTCGAGCCGGTAATGATCGTGCCCGCGGCGAGTACGGCGCGGCGCTTGATGATCGCGCCTTCGTAGACACCGCAGTTGCCACCGACCAGCACATCGTCTTCGACGATGACCGGCATGGCACCGACCGGTTCGATGACGCCGCCGATCTGCGCGGCCGCGCTCAAGTGAACGCGCTGACCGATCTGGGCACAGGTGCCGACGAGCGCATGCGAGTCGACAAGCGTGCCGTCGCCAACATAGGCGCCAACGTTGATGAACATCGGGGGCAGGCAGATGATGCCCCTCCCAAGGTAGGCGCCATCACGAACGGACGAACCGCCGGGAACGAGACGGACATCGTTGGCCACGTCCAGCGGTTTCAGTGGCATCGTGTCCTTCTCGAAGAAGGGCAGCCGTCCTTTCCCGATGCCCACGTCGACCAGGTCGCCGAAACGGATGCCAAGCAGGATCCCCTGCTTGACCCAGACGTTGACGCGCCAGCCCGTGGGTGATGCCGAGTCGGGTTCCGCCGCGCGGACACGACCGGCGGAAAGCTCCGCTCGAAGCTGTGCGAACAACTCCCGCGCCGCATCCTTCGATGCCGCGCTGCCCTGCGCGAAAAGTTCGGTAATGGACTCCGCGAGCGTCATCTACACGCGCGCGGCGGCACCCAGCATCTTCAGGTTCTGCAGGATGTGCAGGACCTTGCTGCGCGTCGCGGCCGTCGGCGGCACCATCGGCAGTCGGTAGTTCTCTTCGATCAGCCCCATCGCCGCCATCGCCGTCTTGCACGGGATCGGGTTGGTCTCCGCGAAGTTGACCTGGATGAGCGGGAACAGCCAGTGATGCAGCTTGCGCGCGGCAGCGAAGTCGCCCTTCTCACACAGCTCGACGATCTGCGCCATCTCGGCGGGCGCCTCATTGGACGCGACAGAAATCACACCCCTGCCGCCGATCGCCATCACGGCAACCGTGACCGGGTCGTCACCGCTCAGGACAATGAAGTCCTCGCGAGCACCGGAAATGATCTGCGACATCTGCGGCAGATCGGGCTGCTCTTTGATCGCCACGATGGTGGGAATCTCAGACAGCCGGATCGTGGTGTCCGCGGACATGTTCACGCCGGTGCGACCGGGGACGTTGTAGAGCACGATCGGCAGCGACGTCGCCTGGGCGATCGCCTTGAAGTGCTGGTAGAGCCCTTCCTGCGTCGGCTTGTTGTAGTACGGCGTCACCGACAGCAGGCCGTCAGCGCCGACACGCTCCATGTCGCGCGCGAGTTCGATCACCTCGCGGGTGTCGTAGCCGCCCGCGCCTGCAAGAACAGGCACCCTGCCCTTGGCCTCGTCGAGCACCAGCTCCACCACGCGCAGCTTCTCGCGATGCGTCAGCGTCGGCGCCTCACCCGTCGTCCCGCACGGCGACAGGAAGTGCACGCCGGCGTCGATCTGCCTGCGGGCCAGACGCTTGACCGCTGCCTCATCGAGAGAACCGTCGTGAGTGAACGGTGTGATGAGCGCGGTACCAACGCCGGTGAAAGGAGTACGCATGGTGATCTCCGGTTTCTTTTCAGGCGAGTCTAAAGACTCGCCTCTACAACTGCCTACCGCCTACTGCCTACTGAGAACGTCTTGCATATTGAACCAGCCGGTGCGCCCCTGGATCCATCGAGCCGCCAGCAATGCGCCGCTCGCAAAGCCTCGACGGTCCCGCGCACGGTGGAGCAACTCGATCGTATCCGACGCGCTGTCGAATCCAACAGTGTGGGTGCCCGGGATCATACCTGCTCTCGCTGAGGAGATGTCGATCTGACGGTTGAATCCAGTCGCCTGCATCGCATCCCGAAGGAGCAGCGCGGTTCCCGACGGGGCATCGCGTTTGGCGGCGTGATGGATTTCGTGAATCCACGTCCCGAATTGTGGCTGGGAGGTCATCAACTTCGCTGCCTCGGCCACGATGAGTTGAAACACATTCACGCCGATCGAAAAATTCCCGGAGGCGACGATGCCGATGCCGGCACGCTGGGCCTCGGCACGAAGCTGGTCGACATACACGTTCCAGCCAGTGGTGCCGATGACCGCTGGCAGGCGCCGCGACGTGTATTCCTTGAAGTTGGAGAGCAGCGCATCCGCGGTCGAGAAGTCGATCGCCACGTCGGCATCCGCCCACTCGTCGCGGCCCTGATCGACGCGGCCGACGATCTCGAAACCCTCGCCGGTGGCAAGTTCCTCGACCATCCGTCCCATCTTGCCGTAGCCGACGAGCAGCAGCTTCATGCCGCGAGCTTCACTGGCACTCATGTAGAGGACTCCCAGGGAAGTTCATGTAAAGGACTCCTAAGGATGTTCATGTAAAGAACTCCTCGTGAAGCCGCTCCATCGCGTGCGGCAGATCGCCCTGGCGCAGGACGACCGTGATGTTCCGGCGCGATGCCGCCTGCGAGATCATCCGGAGCGGAACCTCCTCGAACACGCCGACGACGCGCGCCGCCATTTCCGGCTCGTGCTGCAGCACGTCGCCCACTGCACACAGCAGCGACATGTTCCGTTCGACCGACACCGATGCGAATTCGCTCAGCGCCTCCTCGATCTCATTGAGGTGCCGCACATCGTCAACCGTCACCGACACGCTTACTTCGGATGTCGTGACCATGTCGACCGCCGTCGTGAAGCGCTCGAAGACTTCGAACACCTGCCGCAAGAACCCGTAGGCGGCGAGCATTCGGGTTGACGTGATGTCGATGACCGTCACGTCTCGCTTGGAGGCGAGACCGGTGAGCCCCGATCGGGTGGACGAACCGGCGCCGGTGATCAGCGTCCCGGCGGCAGCCGGCTTCCACGAGTTCAGGATGCGGACCGGGATGTTTCGTTCGACGGCGGGCAGAATCGTGCTCGGATGAAGCACCTTCGCACCAAAGTACGCCAACTCGGCGGCCTCCGCGAACGAGAGGTGATCGACCAGTTTCGCGCTCTTGATGACGCGTGGGTCGGCGCTCAGCATCCCGTCGACGTCGGTCCAGATCTGAATCTCCGACGCGCCGATTCCCGCTCCGACCAGAGCACCCGAGTAGTCCGACCCACCACGACCGAGCGTCGTGGTGTGGCCTGCGAGCGTCGCGCCAACGAATCCGCCGAGCACCGCCACTCGACCACTGTCGAGGATCGGCCCGACAATCGAGCGCAGCCTGTCGTTGGTTTCCTTGCCCAGCGGTGTGGCTCGGGTGTGCTCGCTGTTGGTCGCAATCGCCTGACGCGCATCGACCCACTCGGCAGGAACATCGGCGGAAGTCAATGCCGCGGCGACGATCCGGGAGGACAGCAGTTCACCGACGGCCGCCACGACGTCGAGCGTGCGTGGCGAGACTTCCCGCAGGACCGCAAGTGCTTTGACGACGTCGCTGAGGGCGTCGAGCTCCGCGTTGATCTGCGCAAGCAGCGGGGCGAGCGCAGCGCCGCTGACGAGTTCGCGAGCAGTGACGATGTGCCGTTCGCGAATCAGCTGCGTCCTGGACAAGGCCTCTGCTACGTGAGAGGCGCCGGCCGACTCCGCCACGCCGAGCAGCCCGTCGGTGACGCGACTCATTGCCGACACCACGACCGCAGGGCCGCGTGCATCACGCGTCCGCGCCGCCCGTACAATTTCAATCAGGCGTCTGATAGCCTCGGGGTCGGCGACGGAGGTGCCGCCGAATTTCTGAACGACCATCTGGAGACCGGATCGACCGGCTCCGTAAGGTTACTAGAAAACTCGACTATGATTCGCACCGATCATGGGCGCCGGCGGTGAACTGACGCAGGCGGCAGATAAAGCAACCGGCGATTCGGCTCGAGTGGGCGCTCGCGTTCACGCGGCAGATCGCTGGCTCGCTGCCCGTGTGCAGCGCATGATCGAGCCAGCCGCCGTGCGCCTCGAGCTATGGGACGGCAGTTCCACCTATGCGAGCGCCCGAGAGCCCATCGGCGACCTTCTGGTCGGAGATCGTCAAACGCTGCTCGGCCTGGCACTCAATCCCGAACTCTGGTTCGGCGAGTCATACATGGAGGGGCGACTCGACGTTCGAGGCTCACTCGAGCCGGTCGTCGAGGCGCTCACGGCGAACTCCCCATTCCAGCCTTCATGGCTCCACCGCCTGCGCGCGACGTTTGCGCGCGGCAATTCCCTGGCGCACGCACGGCACAACGTCCATCACCACTACGACCTCGGGAATCCGTTCTACCAGCTCTGGCTCGACCGCGAGTTGGTCTACACCTGCGCCTACTTCGAAGACCCGGAGATGTCACTCGAAGATGCGCAGGTGGCGAAGCTGGAGCTGGTGTGCCGAAAGCTGCGATTGCACCCGGGCGAGACGGTCGTCGAAGCCGGCTGTGGGTGGGGTGCGCTTGCCATCCACATGGCGCGCAACCACGGCGTGCACGTCAAGGCGTTCAACCTCTCGCACGAGCAACTGGCGTACGCGCGCGAGCGTGCCGCACGTGAAGGACTCAGCGATCGGGTCGCGTTCATCGACGACGACTACCGCAATGTGTCTGGCGAATTCGACGCGTTTGTCTCAGTGGGGATGCTCGAGCACGTGGGCCTTCAGCACTACGACAGCCTCGCGGACGTGCTGAACCGATGCCTGAAGCGCGACCATGGCCGCGGCCTGCTCCATTTCATCGGCAGAGACGTCCCACGCCCCTTGAACGCGTGGATCACCCGTCGAATCTTTCCGGGCGCGTATCCCCCGACGCTGGCGGAGGTGACGAAGGGCATCCTCGCGCCGGGCGGGATGTCGGTCATCGACGTGGAGAATCTTCGCCTGCACTATCGCGAAACACTCGCGCACTGGAGCGGGCGATTCGCGTCAGCCACGGATCAAGTGCGGGCGATGTACGGCGAGGCGTTCCGCCGCGCATGGGAGCTCTACCTCGCCGGCTCGCAGGCCGCATTCGCGACTGGATGGATGCAGCTGTTCCAGGTGGTCTTCGTGCCTCGCGAAACGCCTCCACCCTCGTGGACCCGCGCCGACGTCTACGAGCCGAAAGCCTGATCACCCCATCGGCTTCGACGCATCACGACCGCCAGCCGACAGCCAGGGATAGCGCGCAGTATCGAGCCCGGCGTAGTCCGGATCGAGATAGATGAAGCAGCGCTGAATCAGGAAGTCGCGGACCTCGAACACATCACACCATCGACCCGCGTGAGTCACGCCGGCACGCCACGGTCCATCCTGGTATTCGCCCGCACTCGTGCCTTCGACCGCAAAGACATCCGTGCCGGTCATGATCCAGTTGAACGTGGCGTAGTCGTGGAGGATGTGCCTGATTCCGCCGCCGAAGTCGGTGAAGAGCTGGCCAATCTGCTTCTTGCCGGTCGCCAATCCCCACTTCGGGAAGAACACCTGCGCGTCGTCGGCGAACAGATCCAGGATGCTGCCGCCACTCGACGTCACCCCTTTGTTGTCGAAGGCCTTCAGGTATTCCAGCGCGACTGACTTGCGCTGTTCGTCGGTCATCGACCCGCGGGTAGTCGCCATCGTTACGCTCCTTGTGAAGTCGCAAGGGGGGCAGTCTAACCCAGGCCTCGAACATCCCTGTTGACAGCCTTCCGTGTCGCGCCCATCGCCAGCGCGACAGCGTCGCCACACGATCCGCAGTTGTTGAGAGCTGCCTTTGATGCACTCGCGAACGCTGCGGCCGATGCCGTTCGTCAGTGGCAGTTAGACCCACCTGCCGACGCACCACTGTCGATTCGCGTGACATTTGCGTTCGCCTCGAACGGCAAACCGCGACTCGTGTCACACGACGGATGGTCGGTGGCGTACGCAGGCCAGTTCGCAGGACTTCCTGCAACCGGTGGACGCATCGGCGCTCCCCCACCGCCCCCGCCGCCGCCACCACCCAGGGAGAACGGCCCCTCGCCGGCGTGGGCGAGCGGCGCGGTTCGAGTAGGCGGTCCGATTCTGCAGCCGGTGAAGACGAAGAGTGTCAGCCTGAAGTACCCGGCCGACGCACAGGCGGCGAGGGTGCAGGGCGTTGTGATCATCGAAGCGCGAATCGGGATCGACGGGAAGATCAGCAACGCTCGCATCGCTCAATCCGTTCCGATGCTCGATCAGGCTGCGCTCGACGCGGTCATGCAGTGGGAATTCACCCCGACGCGCCTGAATGGCCAACTCGTTCCGGTGCTGACGACGATCACTGTTCAATTCACTCTGGCTCAGGGTTCAGGGGACATCGGAAGCCGGGAGAACACTCGACGCAACCGCGCTACTCGATCGCCGGCACCCTGTAGAACTCGTCGAGCGCTTCATGGCGCCGGATGCCGAGCGCCTCGCGCTGTACTTCGAGATACCAGCGATACTTGAGCGCCCGCGCCCTCACATCGCGCAGCGCCGCCACTTCACGATCGCGATCCGTGCCCGATGCCCAACGCACCCGCTCGCGCGAGGCGTGCAGTTGACGGATGAGTGACTCGAGCGTGCCGCTGATGCGGCGCAGCGCGGCGGCGCGCTCTTCGTTGAGCTCGCGCAGTAGCTGATTGTGTCCTTCTCGCCCCTGCTCGCTCCGCACGAACGTATTCTGCCGAATCGGTTTCCGCAGTCAACTCCCACCTCCAACGTCCCAGGCAGATCGATCACCTGGGAGTTGGAAGTTGGAGATTGGACGTGAACGAGCGTCAGAAGAGGTACTGCATCCCGATCTGCATCGTCCGACTGCCGACGAGCGAGGTGATGTAGCCGAAGTCCGCAAGGCTCGGGTTGGTGACGGCATTTCCGAGACGCGTGCGGTTGAGGATGTTGAACGCTTCGACGCGCAGATCGAACCGGTGCGACGAGTTCGCGACGTTGAAGCTTTTGCGGAACGACATGTTGATATCCCAGAACCCCGGCTGGCGCAGCGAGTTCTTCTGCTGCGTCGTCGCGAAGGTACCGGCCGCTGCGGCACGGAATGCATCGCGGTCGAACCACACCGCGCGCGAAAGCGCCGGATCCCAATCGGTGCGAGCCGCCGTGGGATCGTCCAGCACCTGTTCGTAGAACTGATTCCCGCTGCCCGGCCCGACGCCTGCGACGTCGACGCCAGCAGGTGTGCGGATATCGAAGGGCGCACCCGACTGCGCCTGGAAGATCCCTGACACGTCCCAGTTGCCGAGCACCCACCGCAACGGCGCCACTGACGTCTCGAGCGACGGAAAGCGATAGCGCGCCTGCGACACCAGCACGTGCGGGCGATCGAGATCCGACGTGCCGTAGTAGCCGCTGTCGTCGTAGGCATTCGGCAGGATGTCGCCACGTCCGCTGCCATTGTCCGTCGTGCGCGAGAACGTGTACGCCACGCTGAACCCGACACCGCGTGTGGACCGCCGTTCGACCTGCGTCTGCAGGCTGTTGTACCTCGATGTGCCCGACGTCTCGTAGAGCGTGATGCTGCCGTAGCCGAGGTACGGACGGAGAGCATTCGAGTTGACACCCGGGTTTCGCTGAATCGTCCCTTCCGGCAGCTGGTTGATGTTGCGTGCGCGCTCGAGATTCGATGCGGACCGCCCGACGTATGACAGCGCTCCCCGCATCGCCCACGACAGCTCGCGATCGACCGTCGCGTTCCATGCCCACGACGTCGGGTTGGTGAAGTCGGGTGACTGCATCGCGCCAACCAGCGGGAAGTTCCGTGTGGAGGCTCCACCTGGTGTGTCCACGACGCCGTTGATCACCGTCTGCATCTCAGAAAGCGGCGCGTTGAAACCGTACGCCGCCGTCGTGTTGATCTGCACCCGATTCAGGAAGCGGCCGGCGCCCGCGCGGAACGTCGTCCGATCGTTGATGGCGTAGGCGAGTCCGAGCCGCGGCTGGAAGCCGTTTGTCGGCGTTTCCGAGAAGCCATTCGGCACACCGTGATAGAGCCGCTGCAGATTGGCGAGTTGCGGGAACTCCGCCAGCGCATCGTCGCTCGGTTTGTCGCCGGGCAGCGTCATGCCGTCGAACCTGTCGCCGCTCACGACGAAGCCGCCGGTGCGATCGATGACCGGTGCAGTGGCGGGATCGTAGAACTGCGACTGGAACGACGCCATCGCCTCATTCCTGACACCCCATGGCTGCCACAGCGAGTAGCGGAGTCCGAGTTCGAGGGTGAGGTCGCGGGTCGGCTTCCAGCTGTCCTGCGCGTACACGTCGTAGGCCATCGCCAGCCATTTCGTGTTCGGCTTCGTGCCGAACTCGGTGTAGTCGTCGAAGAGGCCGAGCACGATGTTCGCCAGCGCGACGCCGGTACCGTTGGCCCGGCCGTCAGTGAAACGAAACGATCCGTTCTGGTTCGTCGTCGCTGGCGCCTGCGCGAAGCTGAGTTGAATGCGATCGTTCATCCCCGATCGCTCGATGCTGAGACCGGCTTTGAACGTGTGGTTGCCCGTGATCTTCGTGACGTGATCCGCCCACAGGAACACGAAGTCGTTCCATGACCCGGGATACGCGGCGTTGTTGATCGACGTGAGTCCCGTCGCCGTGACATTCGGAATCTTGTCCGGATCGAGCTTGGTCCCCGGGAAGAGGTAGGGGTAGTTGATGCCGACCTCGCTCTGCGTTGGATAGAGAAACGCCGTAGTGCCGCCGGGGCAATAGTCGCAATTGCGCTGCCCGAAATATTTCGACGGACTCGTCGAGCCCCAGGAGAACGAGAACTCGTTGATGAGCGACGAAGAGAGAGTGCTCGTCAACGTTGCAGCAAGCGTGCGGCCCGGGTAGTCCCAGATCGTCGAGTACACGCCCATCGGCTCGGGATCGTTCCAGACGTTGGGCGCCCACGTGTGACGCACGGCCACGCGGTGATTCGACGACGGCACCCAGTCGATCTTGATACTGTCCTTTCGCTGGTTGTTGAAGACCGACGGATTGCCGATCCAGTTGTTCGTTCCCTGCTGGAATCCCGGCGTTGGCTGCGGGTAGGCGTTCAGGAGCGCCTGCCCCTGCGGGCTGATCCGATTGCGCGGGATGATGTTGCCCTGAAACGGCAGACCTGTGAGCGGATCGCGAATGACGCGACCGAGTGAACTGAAGTCACCGTTCCGCATGGCGGCGGTCGGCACGATTGCCTGCTGCTCCTCAACGGTGCGATCGCGTTGCCACTCCTGACCCCAGAAGAAGAACAGCTGCTGACGACTCTCATTGAAGGCACCGGGAATGTAAATCGGGCCGCCGAGCGTAAAGCCGTAGGCGTTGTACTTGTGCGGCGACTTCTCGAGACCAGCGCGCTTTCGCGTCCACGTGTTGGCGTCGAGCGCGTCGTTCTGATGGCTCCAGAACACGTTGCCGCGGAAGCTCTGCGTGCCGCTCTTCGTGACCAGCCGCAGCTGTCCCGCAGAGGATCGCCCGTACTCCGCCTGGTAGTTCGTGGTCAGGACCTGAACCTCCGCGACCGTGTCGAAGTTCTGCGCGCCCATCATGAACCCACCTGCGGCACGCACGCGAATCGATGGCGCGCCATCGATTGTCGTCATGAACTCATCGGCGCGGCCACCGTTGATCGACGTCACGCCAGTGGCGAACGTGCCGACACCCGTCGGCACCGAACCGCCCATGTTGCCACCGACGACGCCAGGCGCCAGTTGCGCAACCTGTGAGGCCCGCCGTCCGCTGAGTGGTGTTTCGGCGATCTGCTCGGCGCGGACCGTGCGTCCGAGCACTGATGTGTCAACGAGCGTCGTCGCTGCCTCGACCTGGATCGTTTCCGTAAGCGCGCCCACTTCAAGTGACACGTCAACCCTGATGTTGAGCCCCGCATTCACCTGCACACCGGACTTTGCGACCGGCTTGAAGCCGGAGAGCATCGCCGTGATGCGGTATTCGCCCACCGGTACGTTCGGGAACGTGTAGAGACCAGCCTCATTGGTGACGGCTTGCCGCTCATTGCGCGTGCCGACATTGACGAGCGTGACGTCGACGCCCGGAAGCACGGCGCCGGTGGAGTCCTGGACCACGCCGGAGATCTGTGCGGAGTCGAACTGCGCGTGCGCGGACGAGGCGCAGAGCACGATGACGGACGCGGCGACAACAGAGCGCCAATTCATAGCTCCTCCAGTCATCAAGGACCGACGAACGCAAACTGATATGTCTCTGGCGGACGCTTTAATAGCAATAGGCAGGTTCGGCGTCAAGCAGGCCGGATCTGTGTTGTCGGGGGACCGAGCCGATAAGCAGGATATGGCCCGCAGTACGAAATGCCACGCCTGCGGCGTGATCAACTTCGCCAACAGCGTGACGTGCCGGCGGTGCGACACCGAGTTGCCGTCCCCAGGGCTCGAGGTTCAGGCCAGCTCGGCCCCGATCGGTGAGGGTCGCGGCTTTGGCCGCTGGGTGCTGTGGGTCTGCGCCGTCACGGCGACGATCCTGATCAGTTGTTACGTTTCCCTGATCGCCAGCTCCACCGGGCTCAGCGTCGAGGAGCGGCAGGCGGTGACGAGCGCGATTGCCGAACTCGAGCGCGCGGGCTTCTCACGCGAATCGTTCGCGCTCCGTCACCTCGTCAGCTTCCGCAGCACCGACAACTGGTGGAACAACTACGTCGGGCATCAGACCGCTTACGCCGCGACCAACTTCCCGTTCGCCGTCGTCACGCTGTATCCCACGTTCTTCAAATACCCGGTGGACGACGTCGAACGCTCGGCGATCCTGCTGCACGAGTCGTTTCACCTCCTTGGCGGCGACGAACGGGAAGCGCTCCAGGGCGTCTGGATCGAGAAGAGCAAGTTGGGATGGACGTCGGTTCGCTACAGCCAGACGCGCGTATGGAAGAACACGCGGGAGTGGACCTCTGGCAGTGTGCCAGTGCTGTTCCGCTGCGGCGCGGACGGTCAATCAGATTGTCTGGAGTGAATTAATCGATTTTTGATCTCTGATTAATGAATCGTTGTTGATTGAAGATTGCTGATTGTTGATTCGGCCAGGTCGAACCTGCCTGCAATCACAAATCAACATTCGACAATCAACAACGATTCAACAATCAAAAATCATCAAATCAACAATGTGCTTCACACATTGGCGGATTTGAGCGCGGCGAGCACCCTCGCGCTTCGGAACGGCACGCGACGCAACCGCACGCCTGTCGCGTCGAAGATCGCATTTCCAATCGCCGCCATCGTCGGCTTGCACATCGTCTCGCCCGCGCCGTAGTGCGGCAGATCGGGACGCTTCGGATTCGGATCGCCGTTCACGACGATGACCTCGAGCGATTCCGGCGTGTCCGCGTGCGTCAGCGTCGGCGATGACACCCAGTCGACGCTGGTCACCTTCTCAGCGTCGAACCGCACCTCCTCGTGGAGCGCACGGCTCACGCCATACAGCGTGCCGGCTTCGACGACGCGACGCAGCGTTTCCGGGTTGATCACCAGGCCGCAATCGTGCGCGCAGACTATTCGCTTCACCCAGACACGGCCCGTTCGTCGATTGACCTCGACCTCGGCGATCTGGGCAACGATGGTCTGGCTCCTGAATGTGTAGGCGATGCCACGCCCGGTGAGGATCTCGCCAGTGCTCACGCGCTTCGGGGATGGTCGCGGATCCCACTTGAAGGCCTCCGCTGCGGCCTTGAGCACCGCGATCGATCGCGCGCGCTTGAAGCCGCTGTCCTCCTCGGTGTTCGCGTTGAGCAGCTTGAGGCGAAACTCGAGCGGGTCGGCATTCGCGGCCGCTGCGAGCTCGTCGATGAATGACTCCGACGCGAACGTGGACTGCGGACCGTTCGGGTCGCGCAGGTTGCCCGTTCGAACTGGTGTTTCCCAGATGAGCGGCAGACTGACGACTGACGAGGTCATGCGCCGGCTGGGAATTCCGTACATCTCGTTGGGCGTGGCCGCGCTGCCGCGAGCCGGCATCGCGCGACGATTTCCCATCAACTGAGAAATCAGCACGGTGTCGTGCTCGTTGTATCCAAGGTGGTTGAAGTCGGCCGCACGCGCGTCGTAGTCGAACGCCACGAGGTTGCCCTGCGCGTCGAGTCCACCACGCACCTTCACCGCAAACGCCGGTCCCTTCGTGTCCCAGGCCGTCTCCTCGTTTCGCATCCACTGGATGCGAACGGGTCGGCCGATCTCCTTCGCGAGAAACGCGGCCTCGAACCCGGCGTCGTCGGCCGCGGTCCGTCCGTATGCCTGAGGACCTTCCATCCAGACGACACGCACGCGGTCGCGCGGCATCTTGAGGAACTCCGCCACGCCGTCACGAAGGCCATACGACTTCATGTCGTTGGAATAGATCGTCAGCTGATCGTTGGAGGGATCGGCCATCGCATGCGCAGGACCGATCGACGTGTGTCCCTGGAATGGGATGTCGTAGTCGGCTTCGATGACCTTCGTCGCACCCTTCATCGCCGCATCCAGGTTGCCGATGACGATCGGCGGTGTGCTCGAGGTCGTCGCCGCGGAACGCATGAACGTGAAGAGACTCTCCGAGTCCGGGAACGGCGCGATCGCCGGCTTCTGCCAGGTGACTTTCAACTGTCGCGCCGCCTGGATCGCCTGCTCCTCGCGCTCGCACACGACGGCGACGTAGTTACCTTTGCTCACCACCTTGATCAGCCCTGGCACGCCTTTGACGGATGACTCGTCGATGCTCACAAGCTTCGCGCCGGCGAACGCCGGCTTCACGTTGCGTGCGTGCACCATGCCGGGCACCTTCGCATCGACTGCCCACTTGAGTGAGCCATCGACCTTTGCGGGGATGTCGTAGCGCTGCGGCGACGTGCCGACAATCTTGAACTGCTGCACGTCCTTGAGCTTCGCAGTGCCGGTGGTGGCGTTGATGTTGTTGCCGGTCAGCGTCACGTTGAAGCGCTTGCCGCCGATCAACTCGCCGAACGTCACCTTCCTGGACGGATCCGCGGCGACCGACACCACGCCGTCGCTGACGACGAGTTGAGCGACCGGAACGCCAAGTCGTGCCGACGCCATCTCGAGCAGCACGCGTCGCGCTTCGGCAGCGACGCGACGCATGGGATAGCCGTCGGTCTGGAGCGCATCCGATCCACCGGAGCCGCCCTGATCGACGGTCACGTCGGTGTTGCCCATGACACAGCTCGTCTTGTCATACGGCATGTCGAGCTCGTCGGCCATGATCTGGCGGAACGCCGTGCCGGTGCCCTGGCCGAGGTCCGTCTTGCCGACGAAGAACGTTGCGGTGTTGTCCTGACGAATCACGATCCACGAATCGAGCTGCCTGAAGTCGACATCTGGATACGGACCAGCACCGAGGCCCTGCGCGAACGACAGATCGCCGGCCACGCTGATGCCGACGACGAGGACACCCGAGGTCTTGATGAAATCGCGTCGTGAGGCTGTCATGCGATCACCTCGGTCCCTGTTTCGTTGCTGGCGGTTGAGACCGTTTTCGATGCGCGCTTGATGGCGGCCTGAATGCGGTAGTAGGTCATGCACCGGCACAGCGTGTTCGCCATGCCCTGTCGAATCTGCGCGTCAGTCGGCGCGGGCGTCTTGTCGAGCAGCGCCTTCGCGGTCATGATCTGACCGTTCTGGCAGAAGCCGCAGGCCGGCACCTGTTCGTCGATCCACGCCTGTTGGAGCGGATGCAGCTTGCCATCCTTCGACAACCCCTCGAGCGTGGTGATCTCGGCACCCTGCACCGTTGAGATCGGCCGGATGCACGAGCGCACGGCCTCCCCTTTGATGATGACGGTGCACGCCCCGCACTGACCCAGGCCGCAGCCGAACCGAGGTCCGTGCAGATCGAGGTCGTTGCGCAGCACGTACAAGAGAGGAGTCGCGGGATCGACGTCAACGGTGTGCGGTTTCCCGTTCACCCGAAGATTGATGGTGGCCATGCCGGTATCTTACGGCAGACCGGAGCGTTCATTTACCGGGAAAGTCCGGCCGAGGCTGTGAGCGGACCTGGACGCTCAGCCACCGGAACCCATTGCCGATCACGCGGTCCGGTGTACTCGGACTGCGGACGGATGATCCGGTTCGTCCGCCGCTGCTCGAGGGCGTGAGCGATCCAGCCGCTGACCCGGCTGACCGCGAACGTTGGCGTGAACAGCGGCACATCCAGCCCCAGGCCGTGCAGCAGCAACGCGGTGTAGAACTCGACGTTCGTCTGCAGCCGTCGTCCGGGTTTGTACTCGTCGAGGAGCCTGATCGCCGTTGCCTCGACGTTGCGCGCGAGCGTGTAGAGCGACATGTCTCCGGCGCGCGTGTACATCCGCTCTGCGGCCTGTGCGAGCACGTCGGCGCGCGGGTCGCGAACCTTGTAGACGCGATGACCGAATCCCATCAGCTTCTCGCCAGCCTCAATCTTCTTCCTGAGGAAGGCCTCCGCTCGCGACGCCTCACCAATCTCGAACACCATGTCGAGTGCCGGGCCAGGCGCTCCGCCATGCAGTGGCCCTTTGAGTGCCCCGATTGCTCCGACAACAGCCGACACAAGATCAGATCCGGTTGACGTGATGACACGCGCGGTGAACGTCGACGCATTCAATCCGTGATCGACGACGGTGTTGAGATACGTCTCGAGCCCGCGCACGCGCTCGGGATCGGGCGCATTCCCGCTCAACAGAAAGAGGAAGCTTGCGGCGTGACCGAGATCGTGCGGCGGGAGGATCGGCTCCTGACCCCGCTGCAATCGCCAATACGTGGCAACGATCGCGGGCATGCACGCGACGATGCTCACGGGATCGTCGCTGCGCAGCGAGATCGTCCCTGCCGCCGCGCGAAGCGCGTCCATCGGATCCAGTCCGCCCTTCGCGCACTCACGCAGCAGTGCCGCTGTCGCCGGCGACAGCGCCCGTGCCGCGGCCAGCTCCGACCGGAATGTCTCGAGCTGAGCGGCCGCGGGCAGCTCTCCATGCCACAGCAGCCAGGTCGTCTCCTCGAACGTCGCGTGTTCGGCAAGCTCACCAACCGGATATCCGGCGATGACGAGCTCGCCACGCTCGCCGTCGACGTGGCTGAGTCGAGTGGTTGCCGCGACGACGCCGTCGAGTCCAGAGGTGACCATGAAACGATCGTGCGCGTCCATGTATGATCCTGTCAACGTTGATCGGTCAATCAATATGAGTGCGAATCACGGCTGGTTGAACGCTGAGGACGCGGCCCGCCTGTTGCGGGTCACGCGCCCGACGCTCTACGCGTATGTCAGCCGCGGATACGTCCGCTCTCAGCCGACGCCAGGCCCCGCGCGTGAACGGCTCTATTCGCGCGACGATGTCGCGCGGCTGCGCCGGCAGACCGAGGCACGACGAGATCCGGACAAGGCGGCGGCGCGTTCGCTGCAGTGGGGACTTCCGGTCCTCGAATCGTCCATCACGTTCATTGACAACAAGCGGCTCTATTACCGCGGCCACGACGCGATGCACTTGTCACGCTCGCGATCAGTGGCGGAGGTGGCGTCGCTCATCTGGAGCGGCCGGATCGAGGGAGCGTTCTCACCCGCGCCTCCCCGACTCGCCACCACCCACCGGCCGGATCGGGCACTGCCGTTCGTGCCCCGCGCGCAGGCCGTGCTGGCAGCCGCGTCGGTTCGCGATCACGCGGCTTGTGATCTGCGCGACGCGAGCGTCGCACACGCCGGCTGGAGAATCCTGCATCTCCTCACCCGCGTGGCGAGGCTGTCCCGCTCGTCAGGACCGACGATCGACCAGGCGTTGTC
The DNA here is from genome assembly GCA_963772955.1 of uncultured Acidobacteriota bacterium. Classification (GTDB taxonomy): domain Bacteria; phylum Acidobacteriota; class Vicinamibacteria; order Vicinamibacterales; family UBA2999; genus Gp6-AA40. The sequence goes on from CAVYZF010000023.1 coordinate 136,792, forward strand.
CCACAGCTGGGGTGTGACCGCGCGTGGCGTGGATGTCGTGCGCGCGGCCCTGATTCTGTGCGCCGATCACGAGCTCAATGTCTCGTCGTTCACGGCCCGCTGCGTCGCCTCGGCCGCCTCGAATCCATACTCTGTCGTGATCGCCGGGCTCGCCGCACTGGAAGGGACGCGACATGGTGGCGCCAGCGCACGCGTCGAGTCGATGCTCGAGTCACTCGAACGTCCGCGACGGCCGGGCAGCGCCGTTGCCGCGCGCCTGCGTCGTGGCGAGTCGATCGACGGCTTCGGACATCCGCTCTACCGGGACGGCGATCCGCGGGCACTGGCGCTGCTCGAGATGCTGCGCGAGCGCTATCCGAAGTCACGCGAGCTGGCATTCGTCCTCGACGTCACAGACGCAGCAACGTCCATCACACGCGAACGACCCAATCTCGACTTCGCCCTCGCGTCGGTGGCTCGCGTCCTGCGGCTGCCTGCAGGATCTCCGCTGACGCTCTTCGCCATCGGCAGGACTATCGGCTGGATCGGCCAGGCCATCGAGCAGTACGCGACAGGACAGCTCATTCGTCCGCGCGCGAAGTATGTAGGAGTGGTACCGGTAGAGGCGGGTCTGTAGACCCGCTCGGGGTGTCGGCCAGTGCGGCCGGCGTCGACTGACGTCACCGTTTTTTGTGACTCGACGTCCGGCGCGCGCCTGATGGAGGCGCCGTGCTCGAACGGACGACGAGAACGTGCGGCAGCGTGACCGACTCCGGCGCGGAACTTCCCTGCAGAATCTCGAGCAGTAGTCGCACCGTGCCCTCGCCGATCTGGCGCATCGGCTGCGCGATCGTCGTCAACGGCGGGTCGAGATAGCGCGCAAAGCGGATATCGTCGAACCCGACGATCGAGAGATCGTCCGGCACGCGCAGCTGTCGTCGTCTCGCGGTCTCGACGACGCCCATCGCCATCTCGTCGTTGAAGCAGAAAATCGCCGTGGGCGGCTGCTTCCGTTCCAGCAGCCTCTCGCTCGCGACAGCACCAGACTCAATCGAGAAGTCGCCGTTCATGACGATGAAGTCGCGTTCGGCACCCGCCTTCTTTGCGCGCGCTGTCGCTCCGTGGAGGCGATCGCGACTGAGCGGGCTCACGAGCGGACCCGTCACGATACCGATGCGTCGATGACCGAGACGATACAGGTGGTCCATCGCATCAGACGCCGCCGTCGCGTTGTCGATGTGCACGCTCGGAATACCGAGGCGCGGGCTGAACTCGCAGCCGTTGACAATCGGCGCGCGGCCCGGCGGCAGCGAGCGCACGAGCGCTGCGGCTTCTGCCGGCAGGCGATGTCCGAGGAAGATCAGACCGTCCGCCTCCTTGCGCCGCAACATCAACGAATAACGCTCCTCGCGACGCTCGTCGTGCTGCGTGTCGCCAAGCAGCACCGAGTACCCTTCGCGCTGGGCCGTGTCTTCGATCCCTTGCAGAATGAGCGAGAAGAACGGATTGGAAATGTCGGGAACGGTGACCAGGATCGTGCGTGTTCGCAGCGTTCGCAGGTTGGACGCGGCGGCGTTCGGCGTGTATCCAAGACGTTCGACCGCTGCCATCACCCGTCGTCGCGTGTCTGGCGCGACAACTTCCGGCTGACTGAGGACGCGCGACACCGTCGCCGTGGACACGCCGGCTCGCCTGGCGACTTCGTAGATGTTGGGCACGGCAGGGCGATCATACCAACGGGCAGGACAGCGCAATCCTGAACCATCCGCGCCGCCGCGTGAATCAGATCTGACGCGGCGGGTCCGATAAGTACAGCGATGCGGCCATCATTCCGGCAGATCGGACCCGATCGGATTCAGATCCGCCAGGGCGGCGGGGTGCTTGGGATCTTCGGCCTGCCGTTCTTCGCCGCCGGCGTGTTCATGCTGCTCGTCATGTCCGGCCTCATCGAGATGAAGAATTCCGACTCGGTGTCGCTGCCCGGACAACTTGGATTGCTGTTGATGGGCCTCGTGTTTACGGCCGTCGGAGGCACGCTGTCGTTCGGTCGCGGTTGGACAACCATCGAGAGCACGCGTCGCGAGGTGATCACGCAGTACGGCGTGATGGTCCCCATGTACACCCGCGCGCAGCGCATCGACGAATACGTGGCGGTTGTGCTCGGATTCGTCCGCGGTGACTCCGATTCTGCCGACAGTTTTCCCGTCACGCTGCGATCGAGATCCGGACAGGACCTCACGTTGGACAGCTCGACTCAGTACGGCGACGCGAGGAGTTGCGCCACGGCGGTTGCCGCACTCCTGCGACTCGATTTCGAGGACGCGACCACCGATCACCCGGTGCGCGTGCCGCCCGATCAGGCAGACATCTCTTTGCCGCAACGGCTGCAGATGGACGGACTTCAGAACGAGCCTGCGCCGCCCGCCAGACGCGCGCTCGGAGGTCACTCGCGAGCCGGACGGCATACGGATCACGATACCGAATCCGCGCGCACATCCTGTCGCGATCGCGCTGACGCTGATCCCCGTCGTGATCTCGGCGGTGTTCGTCAGCCCGCTGTTTCGATTCTTCCGCCAGACACGAACCCCCGATCCCGTGGGATGGGCGTTCATCGGCTTCATCATGCTCTTCTTCGGCGTCCTGCCGGCGATGACCGCGCTGAACGGATACCTGCGATCGCGACGCGGCCGCACGATCGTCACGGTATCGCCGCGTGGCATCGATATCCGCGAGCGCGGCGCCTGGAGGACGGGGCCGGTGAACTCGCTGCCGGCCGCGGAGATTCTGGACATCGACTTCAGCACCAGCGAATCGGTGACGATGGCCGCGCGACTCGCCGCGGAATAACGCGTGCGCGCATCATCCGGGATGAACTCCACGGCTACCGAGATTGGCCCCCGCACGCAGTGGCTGCTGACAACCCTGAGCCGATACGCCAAGGGGCACGGCATCACGATCAAGACACACCAGGAGCTGACGACCTTTGGCCAGGGGCTGACCGACGAGGAAACAGGCTACGTCCATGCGCTGATTCGTCGCACGCTCGCCGGATACTAGGCCGATATCACTCATTACATGCCCTTCTGATAGGCTTGACGGCCGAGTCGCGACGAACCTGCGCTGCGCCGTGACGCGCAGCCGACTGGAGGCCATGTAATGCGCAAGTGTCTGTGGGGCATTCTCGTTGTTGCTGCGGTGTTCCTTCTTCCTTCCTCGGCGTCGGCCCAGGCATCAATCGCTGGCTCGACCCGAGACACCTCTGGTGCGGCATTGCCAGGTGTCACCGTCGAGGCCTCGAGCCCGGCCCTCATTGAAAAAGTTCGCATCGCCGTCAGTGACGAGCGTGGCCTCTTCCGTATCGTCAATCTCCCACCGGGAACCTACTCGGTGACGTTCGCTCTACCGGGATTCAACCAGGTGAAGCGAGATGGCATCGAGCTCTCGGGTTCGTTCAACGCGACAGTTGATGCGGACCTCACTGTTGGTGGAGTCACCGAAACACTGACGGTCACCGGCGCGTCGCCCATCGTCGACGTACAGAGCATTCGACGACAGACCACGATCAGCAACGAGGTGCTGACTTCCATTCCAACGGCACGGTCGTGGGCCGCCACGGCTCTTTTGATTCCCGGTATCGTCACGATCGGAGGCAGCCCGGCGGACGTCCAGGTGACGCCACAGATGACCGTGTTCGGCGGCGCCGGCGGGCGCAACAACGAAGGCCGCATGCAGGTGGACGGGCTGAACGCGGGCGCGGGGCTCGGCGGCAGCGGCGTCTCGACCTACATCGCCGACATTTCGAACGCACAGGAAGTCGTGACGACGACCTCCGGCGGATTGGGTGAGGTCGAAGTCGGCGGGCCCTCGCTCAGCATCATCCCGAAGAGCGGTGGCAACACGCTCAAAGGTGCGGCGTATCTGTCCGGCGTGAGCAAGGGCATGGTGAGCAGCAACTACAGCCCGGAGCTGCAGGCTCTCGGCTTGACCACGCCCGGCAAGCTGCTCAAGCAGTGGGACTTCACCTTTGGCATCGGCGGGCCGATCGTCAAGGACCGCGTGTGGTACTACGTCACCGCCCGTGACGAGGGACAGCACCGGACGATTCCGAACGTCTATCCCAACCTGAATGCCGGCGACCCGACCAAGTTTCTGTATGCGCCCGATCTCACCCGCGAGGTTCGTGGCGCAGAGAGCTGGCGCCTGTATAGCGGGCGGGCAACGATCCAGGCCACCTCACGCGACAAGATCAATTTCCACTGGGACGAACAGCACGCCTGCAATGGCGCCACGTTCACGAGCGACGGCGAGGGGTGCCGGCAGCAGCCCGAGTCCGAAGCGGCGATCGGTCCGCTCGGACTGGGAGGCCTGACATCGACGACGTCCCCTGAGATCGGCGGCTACCTGGATACTCACCCGCGTGTGCGCCTGTTGACCTATCAGTCCACGCTGACCAACCGCATGCTGATCGATGCAGGCTTCGGTGCGTATCAGTCGCCATTCGGCCCGAGAGAGAGCCCGGGCAACACCACGCGCCCGCTTGCGCGAGTCACCGAGCAGTGCGCTGCTGGGTGTACTGCGAATGGCGGCATTCCTAACCTGACCTATCGCTCGGCGAACTGGGGACATAGCTGGGACGCGCAGTACACATGGCGAGCATCGCTCTCGTACGTGACTGGTGCGCACAACCTGAAAGTTGGGTACGGCGGTGTGGCACTCGTGTCCGACCTGGAGAACCACACCAACGATCTCAACCTCCTCTACACGTTCAGCAATGGCGTGCCCATCTCACTCACACAGAGTCTGCTGCCGTTCACAACCAGCTATCGGACACGTAACGCGTCGTTCTACGTGCAGGATCAGTGGACGCTCGGTCGCATGACGCTCCAGGGCGCCCTGCGCTTCGATCACAACTGGAGCCTCTCCCCCGAGCAGACGATCCCGGCGTCGGCATTCCTTGCCAGCCCGCTGGTCTTCCCGGAGACGCCTGGCGTGACCGGTTACAACGACCTCTCTCCGCGAGGCGGCTTGGCCTACGATCTCTTTGGCAACGGTAAAACAGCCGTCAAGGTGAATTTCGGCAAGTACCTGGAGCCGACGAGCAACAACAACAACTACATCCTGTCGAACCCAATCACCCGCATCGCAACAACGGCTGCGCGCGGCTGGACCGACTCCAACGGCAACCGGACCCCCGATTGCGATCTGCGGAATCAGGGAGCACAGAACCTCACGGCCACCGGTGGCGACATCTGCGCGGCGAGCAACGCGCAGACATTCGGCACGACGACGCAGACCACCGCGAACATCGACCCCAAGATCCTCAGCGGGTGGAGCGTGCGGTCCAACGACTGGCAGATCGGCGCGTCTGTGCAGCAGCAGGTGCTTCCGCGCCTGTCGGTGGAGTTCGGCTACTTCCGCCGGTGGCTGAATAACTTCACCATCACCGACAACCTGCTCACCACTGCGGCCGACTACACGCCATACAGCATCACCGCACCATCGGATCCGCGGCTGCCTGGTGGCGGCGGCTACGCAGTCAACGATCTCAACAACGTCGTGGCGAGCAAATTCGGCCAGACGAGCAACAACATCACGCTCGCGGACGATATTGGCAATCAGTATCAGACGTACAACGGCGTGCTGTTCAACGTGAGCGCGAGACTCGGCGCGGGTGTGCAGTTCCAGGGCGGTATCAACAGCGGCAAGACCGTCAACGACAACTGCGAGGTACGCGCGGCGGTTCCGGAGTTGACGACCGTCGCCGGCGTGAGCCCAGCGGTGAACCCCGGCAACCCGTTCTGCCACGCCAGCCCGGGATTCATCACGAAGGCAACGGCGCTTGGCAGCTACACCGTGCCGAAGATCGACGTCTCGATCGCGGGCACGTTCCGAAGCGACCAGGGCGGCGTCCTCGGGGCGACCTGGAATGCTCCGGTGGCACTGGTCTCCGCGGCCCTCGGCCGTCCGGCCAACGTCGTTGGCACGACGGTGCCGATCAGCCTCGTGGCGCCTGGTGAGGTGTGGGGGGATCGCGTCAACGCATTCGATCTGCGCTTCGCCAAGATCCTGCGGTTCGGTCGCATGCGCTACAACATCGGCGTCGACATCATCAACGTCACGAACTCGAACGCGATCCTGACCTACAACCAGACCTTCAACCCCGCGGTGACCACGGGCTCGCAGGCCTGGCTGGCGCCGCAGTCGGTGTTGACGCCACGGTTCTTCAAGCTCGGCGCGCAGATCGATTTCTAGTACGACACGAAGACCACGAAGATCACGCAGGTTCTCTTCGTGGTCTTCGTGAAAGTATCATTCCCTCCTCCAGCACTCATCTCGAGATCTGATTTTCAGGAGAAACCGTATATGACACGACCAGCTCTATGGAGCGCCACGGCGTTGCTGAGCGCGCTCGCAGTCAGCGCACTCGTGGCGCAGCAGGCGGCGGCGCCTGCTGCGCCGCAACCCTACTCCGTCGGAAACCGATTGGGCCTGCCAATCAACCCGGCGCCCGATGGCGCGTTCAACCCGATGTCGACGAACGTGAAGGTCTACGGCGCGATCTACTCGGCCGAAAGCTGCTCGTACGATCCCACGCGCAACGTCATCGTCGTGCCCAACCGCGGCGTCGGACAGAACGTACAGGTCAACAACGCGTGGATCTCGTTCATCAATCACGACGGATCGGTTCACACGGCGCGCTGGGTGGGCATTCAGAACCCAGGCGATCAGCGCAGCAACATGACCACGCCGCTCGTGTTGAACGAACCGCTCGGCAGCGACATCAACAGCGGCGTGCTCTATCTCGCCGATCGCGACGGCGGCACGAATCCGAATGACCCGGTGGTGTCCGTGGTTCGCCGTTTCGACATGAAGACCGGAGCGCCCAGGGGCGAGACGCGCGTCGAGAAATCGAACGGCTTCAACGATCTCGAGGCGACCGACGACGGCACGATCTACGCGACACAGACCGGCGGCGGCGGGCAGAACCCGGATACGTCAACCTGGCAGGTGTGGAAGATCACGCCGAGCGGACAGGCGTCCATCTTCATTCAGGGCGCCCCATTGCGTCAGCCCAACGGCATCGCCTTCGACGAGAAGGGCAACATCGTCGTGGTCAACATCGGGAACGACGAGGTGCTGACGTTCGGGGAGGACGGCAAGTTGCTGAAGACCGAGAACGCCGCGCAGGCCGGCAACGACGGTCTGGTGATCATGAAAGACGGAACGAAGTACGTGAGCAGCGTCGTCAACGGCGGTGTGTCGCGCATTCGTCCTGGCAAGAAGGCCGAGCTCATCGCGCAGAACATCCCCAACCCGGCGTCGATGTGCTACGACTCCGGCGCGAACCAGCTGGTGATCCCGATGAACGCCAACAACGCGATGGCGTTCATTCCTATCAAGTAGAGGCGGGTCTTTAGACCCGCCTGCGAAGGCATAGACGGCGGGCCTGAGGGCCCGCCGCTACCGTTCAATGTCGGAACGGCAGCAGCTCGCGCAAGCGGCTCTCGCGCAGATACAACCCGCCCCACACCATGAGGGCGACGTAGATCGGAAAGAGCGTGTGCGTCGGAAGCGGGCTTCCGACTCGCACGTGAGTCGCAATCGCGCCGCCGAGATATCCGGTCAGTACCAGCGCACCGAGCACGGACGTACGCGGCACGAGATACAGCACGAGACACACGAGCTCTATGACCCCGATCACAAGCACGGTGTTGGCGGGATAGCCCAACTCTGTCGTGCCCTGCACGGCAGGCGCAAGTTGGAGCAGCTTCATCACGGTGTCAAACGTCAGGAACGCCGCAACGAGCCCGGTCAGCACGTAACCGGCGATTGAGCGTTTCTTCGCGGAAGATTCGACTGTCATGCAGTCGAATATAGACTCAGGCCCGTGGTTCTGTTTTGTATAGAAACGACAACTGAGCGGCGCCTCGACGGAGCTCCACGGGCGTCTGTCCGACCAGAAGCTTCAGCGATCGCGTGAGGTGCGCCTGATCGAAATAGCCGGCCTCATGAACGGCGTCCAGGATGGACGTGCCTTGGCGCAGCAGGTTCGTTGCGTATCGGGCGCGCTCGATCTGGCGAACATCGCGATACGTGAGCCCAGTGGCCCGAATGAAATGACGCTGCGCGGATCGAAGGGACTGCCGGGGCGGTTCTTTCCGCATGACGGCGTCGACAGTCGGGTCGCGCGTGATCATGCCCTTCTGCACGAGCCTCGCGACGAAGTTCTCCGCGTTGTCGAAGTCGGGATACTCCCACGCCGATCCGTCGAGCCAGAACGATCGGCTTGACGCATCAGGCAGCGTGACATCGTTGTGATCGCGCAGCGCGTCCGGCGTCAGCCGGGGCATGAACGTGCCCAGCCTGAAGCGAATTCCCACCCATTCCCCTTCCGCGGGACAGTCCGCTATCGTCGCTTTCGCTTCCGGACCACGCAGCGTGAGGAACGTCCTGCCCCGGAGCCGGGTTACGGCCATCTCGAAGTTGGTCGCCGCAATGGACACGAACGAGCCGCGGCGTTCGCTCCGCGAACGCCACACCTTCTCGACCAACGGCGAGTCCGATGACCTGTGCTCGAAGTTGAGAAACATCCCTGCCTGTATCCTATCCGTTGGCGAGCCGAGGTCCAGACGGAGTATCCTCAGGCCCGCAACGAACATACCGGGAGAGTTACATGCGCCTTCTTACGACTGCAGTCCTCACCTGCTTCCTCGCCACCGCGCTCGTGACCGCGCAGCAGGGGCAGCAACCGCCAGCGAATCCGACAAATAGGACCGGCGTGATCGGCCTGATGCACGCGATCCACTCGACGAACGACGTCGACAAGACGCTCGCGTTCTACCAGGCCGTCTTCGCAACCGGCGGCCAGGTCCGCCCGTTCGCGAGTAGCGGTCCACAGATCCTCACTGACTCACCCGGCGCGACGCTGCGCGTGGCGATGACACAGCTCAAGGGCGGGTTCAACTTCGAGTTGACGGAGTTCGGCAACGTCGAACGACAGCTGGGCAAGCAGCCTGACATCGCTGACCCCGGCGCGCCGATGATCAAGATCGTCGTCCGCGACATCGACGCGGTCGTCGCCGCGGCGAAAAAGGTCAACGCACCAATCATCACGAAGGGTGGAGTGCCGGTCGCGGTGCCCACGTCGATCGGCAACGCGAGGGCGATCGTGATGCGCGACCCTGACGGCTACTTCGTTCAGGCGATTCAGGGAACGCCCTCTGCCGATTCGCCGGAAGGCCTGGTCATCGGCGCCATCCAGGGACTCACCGTCCGCGACATCGACGAGACACTGAAGTACTGGAACGGACTGCTGGGCAACGAGCTCGTGGCTGACAAGTCGTTCTCGAACGACGCCGCCATGCTCGATCTCCTCGGGCTGCCAAAGGGCGCCTCCTACCGCCTGGCCGGCGGCGTGATCTACGGCAGCAAGGCGCGGCTCGAGATGATGGAGATCAAGGGCGTGCCGCGGAAGCCATTCGACCTGCGCGTCACTGACGCAAATGCTTCCGGCATGGCGATTCGCGTCGGTCACATCGGCGAAGTACTCGCCAAGCACAAGGCGGCAGGGCATCGAGTGCTCTCGCGCAACGGTGAACTGGTCGAGTGGAGCGAGACGATCCGCAATGTCTTCGTGAAGGATCCCAACGGTTTCAACCTCGAGCTCGTGGGAAGCGCGGATCCGAAGCAATAACACTCCGCCGCTACATGTAGAGGCGCGCCTTTAGACGCGCCTCTCCCGGCCTTTCTACCACGCCAACTGCACGGCGACGCTGCCACTGACGCCGTTCAATCGATCCTCGAGCACGCTGGTCGCCCCGGTGACACGGTAGCCGCCGCCCACTTCGACGCCGACATGCGGGATCACCTGCACGGTTGCGTTCACCTGCGGCTCGAACACGAAGAAGTCGTCTCGTGCCAGGAAACGCACGCTCTGCCCAGGGAATCCGCGAAGGGGATCGCGCCCTCGCGGCTGAGCAATGACCTGCCCGTTGACTCCAAGCGTCGCCGTTCCAACCCCGACGAGTCCGCGCGCGCCGAAACGCACAACGCGGCCGGCAGGCATCGACCAGCCAAGCATCAGGCCGCCGTAGCGCATCTCCTCGCCATGGTCACCATTGAGCAGCCAGTAGAAACCGCCTCCGACGAAGAGCGTGTCGGCGAGCAGCTTTCCTGCGTAGGCGCCCGCCAGTTGCCCGGTGTCGCCATCGATGTCGGTGATCCGGTAGTCAGGCGCGACCACGAATGGATTGTGGATGCGCTCGAGGACCAACGGGCCCTGAGTCGGCGGCGGCGTTTGCGCAGCCGCCGCGCTCGGGACGAGCAGCACGATGAAGACCGCGCTCGAGAGTCTCGTCATCGGCCTTCTCCTGTCGACAAGCTGACATTGATCGGTGAGGTCTCTCCACGGCGCACGTCGACTTGCGTGGTGTAGCTGCGATAGCCGTCCTTCCGGACCTCGATGCGATGCGACCCGGCCGCCAGTTGAACGACGAGCGCCCTCTCGATCGCACCCTCCCAGCGCTCGCCATCGATGAGAACCTCGGCGTCGGCCGGCTGCACACGAATCGCGACCGAACCGTAACCCTCGACGCGTGCAGCTTCACCTTCCGCGGCTGGTGCATCGGGCGGCGCAGGCGGTCTCGTGGGTGAGCTGGGCCTTGCGTCAGGTGCGTCACCTGCCGCAAGCGGCGTCATCGCATAGCGGATACGAAACGAGGCGCGCGGCCGAACCTGGATGGTCTGTGTGACCTTGTGATGTCCATCGAGGTACAGCGTCAGCTCGTGCTCACCGGGTTGGATGTGAAGACGCTGGAACCGGCCGTCGAAATCGTCGACCCTCCCCGCGAAGTAGTTGTCGATGAACACCTCCGTTTCGCGCGGGGTGACCTGCAGCTGCAGCGACGATTCTTCGTCGAAGAAGGCAGGTGTGTCTGATGACAACGGCGCCAAGAGCAGCGCCGCCGTCATGAATGAAAGAAGAAATGTTCGAGTGAGAGTCACAGTTCGCCTCCGAAGCGTTCGGAAGTGAGGAGGCAACAGCTATGCCGACGCTACGTTCGAAAAGCACTCCGCTTTTCGAACGCGCTGTCACAGCTGCTTCACGATGGCGTCGTCGGTTGCACCATCGCGAAGACACTCAGAGTTCGGAAAGCTCGTGGAACTGTCCTGTGCTGTCTCCGAGTTTTTCCGCAGGTACACCGATCTTGTGGAGGAGCGTGAGCTGCAGGTTCGTGAGCGGCGTGTCTTCCGGATAGACGAGATGACGCCCGCCCCTGATCGTGCCTGCGCCTCCGCCAAGCACGAGCGTCGGCAACGGGCCATGGGTGTGGCGATCGCTGTTGCTAATCCCACCGCCATAGACCAGCACGAGATGATCGAGCAGCGATCCGTCGCCGTCCGGGGTCGCCTTCAGCTTCTCGAGATACGTCGCGAACAGTGCGACGTGGTAGAGCTGAATGGCCGTGCACTTCTCCATCTTCGACGGGTCACCCTGGTGGTGCGTGAGCGGATGATGCGGCTCGGGGATCCCGATCTGCGGATAGGGACGGCCGGTCTGCTCGCGACCGTACATGAACGTGATTACCCTGGTCAGATCCGCCTGATAGGCGAGGACCTGAAGGTCGTAGAGCAGCTTCACGTGCGGCTCGAAACCGTCTGGCACACCCGCCGGCTGCACGATCTCCGGGCCCTGCCGCGCGCTCTGTTCCTCTGCCTTCTGAATCCGACGCTCGGTATCTCGCAGCGACTCGAGATAGTCAGTCAGCTTGGTGTTGTCCGTTGCGCCAAGCTTCTGCTGAAGCTGCTTCACGCGCGCCGTCACAGAATCGAGGATGCTGCGGTCCTGACGCAGCCGCGACGCGCGCACGCGCGCATCGGTGCTGTCGCTTGAACCAAACAACCGCTCGAACACAACACGAGGGTTGTTCTCCGCCATGAGCGGCAGGGTCGGGGTCCGCCAGGACAGCGTACTGCTGTACGCACAGCTGTAGCCCACATCGCACGATCCCACCAGGCTGTTGTCGTCGGCCGTGAGCTGCAGCGACGACAGCTGCGTCTCTTTCTCGAGCGCGCGCGCGGCGATCTGATCCATCGAGATGCCGTTCTCGACGATGCTGTCGGACTTCCTGACGTGAACGCCGGTCAGATACGTGCCGGACGCGCGCGAGTGATCGCCACCGCCGTCACCCAGCGCTTCCGCCTGATGGCTGGAGAGACCGGTGATCACATTCAGCTGATCGCGAAACGGCTCGAGCGGTAAGAGCGTGCGCGAGAACTCGAAATCACGCCCGACGCCCTTGGGCAGCCAGTTCTCGTAGATGACGCCGTTGGGATGGTAGACAACGCCAAGGCGCCGCACGCCTTTGGCCGGCGTGTTCACCTGCGCCGTGAGTGCCGGCACCATCGCATCGAGCAGAGGCAGCGCCACGGCTGTGCCGAGGCCGCGCAGCACCGTTCGCCGCGATAAGGCCTTCTTCAACACGATCATGACCGCGCCCTCCTCATCTGAAACGGCATGCTCTTGACGATCGCCAGAATCGCCGACGACCAGCGGTAGTCGTCAACCGCAGACGTCCGCACGATCGAGCGGACTGCGGGAGCATCTGAGTAGTCCATCTGTCGGCCCACGGCGTACGTGAGCAGCTTACCGGTCACTGTCCTGACGAACTGTTCCTTCTGTGCCACGAACGCGCGCCTCAGTGCGGCGGGGCCATCGACCTTCGTGCCATCCAGCAGGACGCCAGTGGCATTGATAGGCGACTCCCCGTCGGTCGTTCGCCACTGGCCGACGGCGTCGAAGTTCTCGAGGCTGAAGCCCAGCGGATCCATGCGCGCATGACACGACGCGCACACGGGGTTGGCGCGATGCTGCTCCAGCATCCCGCGCACCGTTGTGGCCTTCCCGAGCTTGCTCTCGTCCAGGTTCGTGTTCACGTCGGGTGGCGGCGGCGGAACGGGCGCTGCCAGGATGTTCTCGAGCAGCCACTTTCCACGAATCGTCGGCGAGGTGCGAGTGGGGTACGACGTCACCGCCAGCACGCTCCCCTTTCCAAGCAGGCCCCAGCGATTCTGGTCCGTCAATGTCACGCGGCGAAAGTGGCTGCCGTACACGCCAGAGATCCCGTAGTGACGCGCGAGTTGTTCGTTGAGGAACGTCGAGTCCGCGTCCAGCAGATCCACGATGCTGCGGTCCGACTTGAGCTGATCGTCGAGGAACAACTCCGTCTCGCTGACCAACGCCGTGCGCAGGTTGTCGTCGAACCACGGGAACTTCGTGTTCGCGTCTGGTGTGAGCAGCCAGACGTTGCGCGTCTGCAGCCACTGGCCGAAGAAGTTTTCCACCAGCGCCGTGCGCGCACGTGGATCGGCGAGCATCCTGCGCGCCTGCCGCTCGAGAGCGTCGCCTTCGCGCAGCTGGCCGCGAATCGCGAGATCGAGAAGTTCATCGTCCGGGATGCTGCTCCAGAGGAAAAAGGAGAGACGCGAGGCGAGCTCGACGTCCGACAGACGATACGGACTGCCTGCCGCGATCGCATCCGGGTCAGCTTCGATTCGAAACAGGAAGTCAGGGCTGATCAGCAGTCGCTCGAGCGCCGCGCGGATGCCGCTGTCGAAGTTTCCCTCGGAGCGACCGCGCTGATAGAAGTCGATCAGCGTCTTCACATCGTCACTCGTCACCGAACGGCGATACGCACGGCGCGCGACCGTCGAAAGGATCTTGGTCGCGCAGGCGGTTTCGTCACTCGCTGATGCCGGCTGGCACACGAACACTCGCCGCCGGCTTGGTGAGTCCTGCGGGACGCGGCCGTTGTACGGACCGCCAACCAGCAGGGAGGAGATGGCAAGTTCGGCGCTGGGAACGTCGCCTTCGCGATTCCAGATCGGCACGCGCTCTGGACCGAGTCCTTCGGCCTTGACGTCCTCGGACTTGCTGATCGTCGCCAGTACCTGGCGCAGGCCGGCCTTGAGCTGCACGCGCGCCTGAAGCGTCTCGTCGGCGTTGTCGGTGGGCTCCGACGGCCCTCCGATCGTGAACTGTCCGATGCGAACGCCATCCACTCGAATCTCGATCGTCGTCGGATTGTTCAGGCCTCGAGTCACGCCGGCGTACGTCTGAAGCAGCCGGAGCTTGATGACGTATTCGCCGTCCACCGGGAAGTAGTGACGTACGGCGATCCCGCCGCGCGACCCCAGAGAAAATGCCTCGCCGAGACGCTCCGTCTGCCAGAGCCACGTCTGCTCGTTCGAGTTGCCTTTGACTGCGGTATACCGCTCTTCGGTTGGGCGAAGTGTCGGGTCACCAACGGCGACGCGCGCGATCCTGGCGGCAGCAGTCAGATAGCGATCGAGCAGCGCCGGCTCGATGCTGAGCGCGTCCGCGTTGGTGTCGAAGCCGTGGGCCTGCGCGTCTGGCGGCAGCATCGAGGTGCCATCGATCTCGATATTCAGCAGATCGCGAATCGCGTTGGCGTACTCCGTGCGATTGAGTCGATGAAGATCCGCTGGGCGGCCGGGATTCGGGCGCGCGGCAGCCGCCCGATCCAACTCCGTCTCGAGCCACGTCGCGACCGTGTCGTAGGTGGTGTTGTCCGGGCGCGGCATGCTCGCCGGTGGCATCGCGCGGCTGCGCAGCTGCACGACGACCTTCTCCCACGTGTCGGCGGAATTCGAGACCTGATCCGCGTCAGCCTTGTCGAGGAGCAGACCCGCAGTCTTGAGCCGTTCGTTGTGACACGTCACGCAATACTTCGTGACGAGCTCGCGAGCTGGAGTCACCGGCGCAGTCGATCTGGCGAGTGCCGGCGCCGGCGTAGCCTGAGGTGCGCTCGCTTGAACCGACCGCGAGCTCTCGACACAGACAGCCAACATCCAGGCGATGCAGACGCATATCGTCACCGTCCGCCGCACCGAGTGTCGTCCGTGCATCATCGGCACTTGTTCTGCGCCTGACACGGCTTCCCAAGTTTCGGATCGGCGCCATGCGCGAGCAGGATGTCCGCGCCTTCCTTGTTGTAGAGCACGCCGCCGAGACGGTCGCCAAAGCCGGACGCTGCCAGCCACGGCGTCACGCCGGCTTTGTTGATCGCGTTCACGTCGGCGCCCTTCTCGATCAGCAGCGCGAGCAGCGTGTTCCAGCCGCGATACGCCGCGCCGTACAACGCGTTCTCACCGTTCGTGGTGGCGCCGCGCGCATCAGCACCCAACCCAAACAGAAACCTGACGACGGCGAGCGCCTGCTCTTCGGTGATAGGGCTTTCACCGATTCCTCGATTGAGCCCGGACGCCGCCATCACCGGCGTGGTCTTTGTATCGGTCGCGAGCGTCGGATCGGCGCCAGCCGCAAGTAGTAACTGCACCATCTCGAGGTCCGCGGATGCGGCCGCAAGCAGGATCGGTGTTGCTCCGGGCGCGTCCTCATAGCCACCACCGAGGCCTGAGAATGCGGGTGGCCGGCGCGTCATGCGCGCGTTCGGATTGGCGCCCTTCGCAAGCAGCGTCTTGACGAGTTGGATCTTCTGTTGACGATTGGGAATCCCGCTCATGGCGTCCCTGAAGCCGTAGACCGGATTCGAGATGCCGCCTTCCCAGTCAGCCGACGCCCAATGCAGCGGGGTAAAGCCGGCATCGAGAACGTTCGGATCCGCGCCCTGTTCGAGCAGGAACAACGCGAGCGGCACATGCCCGCGCACGGTCGCCACGAGCAGCGGTGTGCTTCCAGCAGAGAGTGTCGCCTGATACGCTGGACCGCGCGGCGAACCGATCGCCGTCGACGCGCCTGACACACTGCGCCCGGTGACGGGAACCTCGCGAGTGGTCGTCGCAGGTTCATCCTGCTGCGATCGGAGGTCGACGTTCACTCCCGCCGCCAGCAGCGCGCGCGTCGTCGGAAGATCGCCTTCGCGAGCGGCGAAGTGGAGCGCCGTGAATCCCTTCTTCGTATGCGCCTGGAGATCGGCGCCTGCCTCCACGAGCAGGCGAACGACGTCCGCGTGACGCTCGGCAGCCGCCCACATCACCGCGCTCTGATTCTGCGTCGGCTCCTTCGCGTTGACGTCAGCGCCGCGCGCGATCAGGAGCCGGACCGCCTCGACGCTGCCGCTTCCGGCACACGTCATGAGCGGCGTCTCACCCGTCGCGATGGGCGTATTCGGCTTGGCGCCCGACTTGAGCAGGAGATCGACGAGAGGCGCGCTGCCATTCGTGCAGGCGCGCGACAGCGCGGTCATGCCGAAATCGTTGGCGATGTTGGCGTCCGCACGCGCGCGCAGCAGCAGTTCAGCAGTCGCGACGTTGTTCCAGTGCGCCGCCCAGAGCAGCGCCGTGGACCCGTCAGCCGACCGCGTGTTGACGTCAACCTTGCGATCGATCAGCGCGCGGACCTTCGTCTGGTCCTGGCTTCTGGCTGCGTCGACGAGACCAGGATCGTCGGCTGCACCTGCAGTCCCCGCGACCATCAGCAGCGTCAGCAGAACCGATCCGGCGACGTGGCCGTCCTTTGTCATGGCACGCATGCCGTACCTCACCGCAAGCCTCGCGTGGCGAGGCGGTTAGGGTTCGGTTATAGCACGGGCCGGGCGGCGAATTCCGGCCGGATCATCTACCTATTTCTCGTTACGACAACAGATCTTCCCAGTCTTCTGTGATCCCGCCACCAAGCCCAGCTCAGCGAACGGTTCGCATGTCGACGGGAACGAGCGTCGGTTGTGACCCTGCTCGCTCGATTCGGTACGTCACTCTGACGCGAGACGACGGGCAGCACGTGGTGTCTTGTGTCGTGTAACGCGCGAACTCGGCAGTGAGCGCGTCAGCGCCTGTGACGCGAACGACACCTGCAACACCGTCGCGCCCCTGCCCCATGGCGATGGGAGAGATGGTGCCGGCGAACGTGCCGCCGACAAACACGAACAGGTTGAACATGGTCGGCTCGCAACCGGGAGTTGCGGCCGCCGTCATGCCACCGAGCACTTCGACATCGTCGCGCGCGATCGCTCGATCGAAGTGCAGGAACGGTACCCATCCAGCTTTGCGAACGGCCTCGGCTGTGGGCGACGCTGTCAGCGAGGTCGATCCACATCGCCGCTCCAGTGCGCTGTGCGCTTCGGCTCCGGCCTGAGCCGCTGGGACGATGGCCGGCGAGCGATTCCACGACGCCATCGCTTGATCGAGCCACAGCGGGGCTGCCTGCGTCGCCTGCTCCCTGACGTACTTCGTGACGCCGCGCAGTTGCGCCTCCGCTGTGTAGACGTTGCCGGCCGCATCGATCGCAATGCCTTCTCCCATTGCGCCATCAGCTGAGTTCGGTGTCATGTGAGGCGGGATGAAGATCGTGACCTTGCCGTCTTTGAGACTGCCGATCCGGATCCCGCGTTGCCATCCGGGATGCACGCGCTCGGTCGACTCTGAGTCTGCGGTGTAGATCACGTCGTTGCGATCGATTGCAAGACCGCTCGTGCGGCCGAAGTCGTCGTACTCCGCGATGAACTTCCCTTCCTTCGAGAGGATCTGGATGCGATGGTTGTGGCGATCGGCGACGATGAGCCGCCCTTGCGAGTCGAATTCGAGCGCGTGCGGCGTTCGGAACTCTCCTGGTCCGGTTCCGGTCTTGCCGATCACGCGCAGGAACTTACCGCTCTTATCGAACACCGAGATCCGTGCGACCAGGCTCGGATCCGCAACATCGGTGTGACTCTCCGCGATGTAGACGTCGCCGTTCCCAGGGTCGGTCACGACATCAGTTGGATCTGTCAGCGCGTCCGGCGGATTCCCCCTCACGCCAGGCTTGCCGAGCGTCATCAGCACCTTGCCTTCCGGGCTGAACTTGACGACCACACTGCCCTTGCTCTCCTCGCCGGGGAACTTCTTGAGATCCTCGGCGCTGGGAGCACGTGCGTCGGTGACCCACACGTTGCCGTCTCGATCGACATGGATCCCGTGCGGCCACACGAACATTCCGCCGCCAAAGCTTCTGATCTCCTTGCCTGATTCATCGAAGTGATGAACCGGGTTCGCTTTGGTTCCAAGGCAGCCAGGAGCCGTGCCCGGCGAGCATCGGTCGGTGGCCCACACCGATCGGCCATCGCGATCGATCGCGACGCCGTTCGAGCCGCCCCACGAACGGCCCTCGACATCGAGCCGCGCCCAGTCGCGTACGACGCGATACGGATTCGCACCGCTGTTGACCGGCTGGACCTTGTCGGTCTGCGCAGTCCCGCCGCGCTGCTGCGCCTGCACGCCGATCGTGAAGACCGCGATGCAGGCAGCGACCGCCGACGCGGTTGTGACAGCGGCTCTCATTTCCAGCTCTGGATCGCTTTGAAGTGCATCGACGCCGGCGTGAGCTCCGCCAGCTCGATGCGGCCCATGTATGGGTCGGTGATGTTGGCGAGCACGGCTTTCGTGTCGCTCGTATTGGTATCGCTCACCGTCACACCGCGCTTCCTGAACATCGCGACCGCGTCTGCAGCGCTGTCGACGTGCAGCCCGTAGTGCGTGAAGCCCGCCGGCCGCTGCGCGTTCGCCGGGTTCAGCTCGAGAAACGTGTTCTTGCTGATCTGCATGTAGACGAGACGCACTTGTCCCTTGTCGTCGTTGACGCGAAAGGCTTCGCGATACCCCATCTTGTCCGTGTAGTACTTCACGGCTTCCTCGACGTTCGGCACGTTGATGCCAACGTGATTCATCATCACGACCCCGCGATTGGCGTTTTGCGCCATCGCCACATGCACGGCCAAGCCGGTAAACAGTCCGACCACGAACAACATCGCTCCACGCATATAGCCTCCTCGGGTGTGTGCAGCCGCTACTTTCGATTGAGCTGCGGAATGGTGTTGACGGCCGGTGGCGCCGGAATGGCACGCAGCCAGGCGTAGATATCCGCGAGCTCGCTATCAGAGAGCGTTTTCGTCGAGTACGGAATCATCTCTTCGGTCGGCCGCCGCACGTAACGCGAGAACGCCGGCCAGGGTGGGACGCGACCCGCAAGCCTCGGGCCGGCGATGCCGCCACCCTGCGCCGCGAGCCCGTGGCACTGCCAGCAGGCGCGTTCGACGAACAGCTTCTTGCCGGTCTCGGCATTTCCAGCGGGCACTGCGGGAGCCTGGCCACGAAGCGGCAACTCCGCGGCAAGGACAGCGGCGACGATCAGCAGCGGCAACCCTAATCGCATCGCGTGGCCTCGTCAGCGTGGCTGCGTCAACGTGTCGAGCAACGCCACTTCCCCCTTCTCGACCCGTTCGACGGCGCGCAACAACGCGGGCCGAAGGTCCTTCGGATTCGAAATGGGTCCCTCGGCGTAGGCCCCCATGCTTCGAGCCATCTGCGCGAAGTCGATGTTGGGATCGCTGATGGTCGATCCAGTCAGACCGGCGTGCGCGACGGTCATGCCGCGCTGGCGACGATTGGCCATGCGTTGCAAATGCATGACCTCCTGGTGATACGCGCGGTTGTTCTGCATCACGAACAGCATCGGAATGCGGTGATGCGTGGCGGTCCAGAGCGCGCTGTTGACGTAGAGCATGTCGCCATCGGGCTGAAAGCGCACGCAAAAGCGCCCGTGCCTTTTGTGCGCCAGCGCGGCGCCGATGGCAATCGACAGCGAGCCACCGATACCGCCGCCATTGACCGCGCCCATCGTCCGATAGAACGTGTCCACGTTCCAGAGCCGGTTGGCGCCGCCGCCGACTGACACCCAATCCTTGTCCCTGATCACATCCCAGACTTCCAGAGCCAGCCGCTGCAACGTGATCGGGCTGGAGTCCCATCCATACGTGCATTCGATGCGGGCACGCTCGAGCGCTTCCGCCGACGCAGTTGCCAGTCGTTTGCCTCGCTCGTCCATCACACGACGGCGATCGGGTGTAATCAGCTTCTTGCACGCGTCGATGAGACTGGGCAGTGTGGCTTGTGGGTCGCCCGCAATGGACATCGAGACTTCCTGGAAGCGCTCGACCGTCTGGTAATTGCCCTTCATGTACAAGTCGTACGACGAGATGCTGATGACCTTCGCATCTGGCTTCGTGAGCGGAGTGGAACTCCGCACCTGCTGATCACGATAGCGATTGAGCCGGCCATACAAACCGTCTTCGTTCAGCGCCAGGATGACGTCCGCTGTACGCACGTTCCCGCCACCGCTCAACGGATGCTGATTGGGCATGCCACGGCCGCCGCCCTGCACGGGTGCCTGCAGCGTCTCTGCAAGTTCCACCAGCAGACGCATGCCGTCCTCATTGCGCGCAACGTCACCGGCGATGATCAATGGACTCTCGGCAGCGACCAGCAACTTCGCCACTTCCGCCACCGCGCTGGAGTCACCGGCGGGAGGACTGGTGAGTGTCAGCTTCGGGATGTGCAGCTTCGATCGATCGCCGGCCGGGTTCTCCTGGAGCGTGGCATCGACGACGAGCACGACCGGTCCGCGCGGTTCGGTCATGGCCATCTTGTAGGCGCGCACCGCCGACTCGGCGAAGTGCTGCAAGGACAAGGGCGTGTCGTCCCACTTCACCATGTCGCGAACGGCGCCGGCGGGATCGACGACCGAGTGCGGGCCCCAGTCGAACGCGGGCCGCCGCTCTTTGCCATCGAGAATGTTCGCGACCAGGATGTAGGTCGGCGTGTGCGCGGAGAAGGCGCCGAAGATGCCCATCATCGCGTGGTGCAGCCCTGATGGCGCGAACGTGATCACCGCCATCGGCTTGCCGGCGACCGCGTAGTAGCCGTTGGCGATGTTGACTGCCGCCTGCTCGTGCGCGCAGGTCAACCACTCCGGCGACTTGTTGCCACCGTAGTTGATAAACGATTCGTGCAGGCCTCTGAAGCTCGACGCGGGGTTCGCGATGATGTATTCGAAGTCGAGCTTCTTGAGCACGTCGACCATGAAGTCGGAGCCCGGGTCGTCGACGGTCATGACGCCGGGCTCGTCAGGCAGAGGCGCGGTCTCGGGCGCGAGCGTCTGCGCAGCTTGTTCGGGCGTGAACGCGGCCCGTGGCTGAGCGGGAACGTGCGACTCTGCATCGATCGGCGCGACGCCTGGTACCGTCAGTGCCGCGGCGCCTGCTGCGCCCGCGGCAGCACCCTTGAGAAATCCACGGCGGTTCACCTGGGACTTCGCGTCGTTCGCCATGCAGTCTCCGCTCTTGGTGTGCAGTAGGCAGTAGGCAGTAGGCAGTAGGCAGTCGGCACACTGCGCCCGCCGCTCAACCCGCGGCGAAGGTTACCAGACTTCTCCTGAACCCCGAACCCTGAACCCCGGATCCCGGATCCCGGACCCCGGATCCCGGATCCCGAATCACGGCGCCTCTTGCCGCGTGACGTCCCTGCCTGTAGCATATGTGGCTATGCCATCTATTGAGCGGCGCATTCTCGATCGCGAGCTGAAGAAGGGATCGGCGGAGTTGATCATCCTGTCGATTCTCGAAGCGCGTGCACGTCACGGCTACGAGATCAGCAAACTGATCGAGCAACGCTCGAACGGAACGCTCAAGTTCCACATCGCGTCTCTCTATCCGCTCCTCTATCGCCTGGAGGAACGCGGCTGGCTTCAGGGCCGATGGGTCGAGAAAGCCGGACAACGGCGGCGCCGCTTCTACAGCCTGACCGCCGCCGGGAAGAAAGTCCTGGCCAACCAGCGCAGCACATGGAAGGCCTTCGTCGAAGCGATGGGCCTCATCACCGGAGTGGACCATGCCTGAGTGGACTGCCGACCTGCGCGCTCGTCTCTCCGGCCTCGGACTGACGGCTGCGCGCGAAGCCGAGATCATCGAGGAGCTTTCGCAACATCTCGACGATCGCTACGAGGAGCTTCGGGCATCGGGTTCCTCCGACGCCGACGCGCGTCGCCTCGCCCTGGAAGAACTGAGCGAGCGAGAAGAGCTCCCCACCCGCGGTCGCAGAGGCCACCTACGTCTCGTGGAATACGTTCACATTGATCGGGCAGCGAGTGGAGCTGGGTCGCGACTTCACAGACGCGGACGATCGAAGCGGCGCGCCACCGGTCGTGATGCTCAGCGCCAATCTGTGGCGCAGTCGCTATGGCGCCGACAGCGCGGTGCTCGGAAGCACGGTCCGCGTCAATGGCGTGCCATCAACCATCATTGGCGTCATGCCGCCAGACGTTGGATTCCCGGATCGCTCCGCGATCTGGCTGCCAATCTCGGCGTTGCCTGCGGCGCAGCGGACATCACGGAACGCCCGCATCTTCGACGGTCTCGGGAGGTTGCGTCCCGGCGTCACGATTGATCAGGCCATCGATGAACTGACGGGCATCACCGCCTCCCTGGCTGCGCGTTATCCGGATACGAACGCCAGGATCGTTCCTCGCGTGACGACGTTCGGCATCGCGGCTCAGTTTGTCGCGGTGACGTATGCGTTGCTCGGTGCGGTTGGCTTCGTGCTGCTGATCGCCTGCGCGAACGTCGCGAATCTGTTGCTGGCGCGCTCGGCCGATCGCGCGCGTGACGTCACACTCCGGCTCGCCCTGGGTGCCAGCCGTTGGCGAATCGTCCGTCAGTTGCTGGTCGAAGGGCTGCTGCTCGCAACGGCGGGTGGCCTCTGCGGATTCGCACTTGCCCAGCCCGGCCTTCAGCTGCTTCGGAATCTTCCAGCCGAATCTGCGCCGCCATCGTGGGTGCAGTTCACGATGGACCCGAGAGTCTTTGCCTATGTCATTGCTCTGTGTGTCGGCAGCGCGCTCGTGTGCAGCCTGCTTCCCGCATGGCAGGTGTCTCGACCCGCTCTTGTTGCGACGATGAACGACGCGGCACGCAGCAGCACCGGAGGGCGAAGTCGGCGCCGGTGGATGGGCACACTTGTCGTCGCCCAGGTCGCCCTGGCTCTCGTGCTCCTGACCGGAGCCGCCCTGATGATGCAGAACCTGCTCGGTCAGTTGCGCATCGACGTCGGTGTGGACACAGGTAGTCTCACGACGATGGCGTTCAACCTTCGGCAACGGGACTATGACGCGGGGCAGCGCTTGCGTCTTTTCGGTCAGCTCGAGGAAAGGTTGTCGTCGAGCTCGGGAATCAGCGCGGCGCTGGTCAGCAATGCGCCCCTCCAGGGCGCCGTGGTACGACGACTTCGCATCGAAGGCCAGCCAGCTGCCGAGCCCGGCGCTCTTCCCGTTGTGTCGGCGATCGAGATCGGTCAGCGCTACTTCGATGTCGTCGGCGCGTCAGTGATTGCTGGGCGTCAGTTGACTGGAGACGATGGCCGTCCGGGCTCTGACGGCGTTGTCGTCAACGAGCGATTTGCCAGTATGCATTTCCAGGATGGATCGGCGATTGGAAAGCGAATCACCTTGCTCGACCAGCGTGCGCCGGCAAACACGACCGACGAGGCACACTGGATGACGATCGTTGGCATCGTGAGCAACATCCGGCAGCGTCGCCCGCCTTCCAACGAGTTCGATCCGATCGTCTACCAGTCGTACGAATCGACGGTGCCGCAGGCGATGGAGATCATCGCGCGTTCCCCGTTAGGCCCGAGTGCCGCAGCGGCCTTCGCGGCCGCACAGGTGCGTGCCATCGACGCTGACCTCCCGATCGCGCCAGCCATCACTGTTGATGATGCCTTGACGCAGCAGCTCTGGCCGCAACGGCTGTTCGGGTCGATGTTCGCGGCGTTCGCATCGATCGCGATGCTGCTGGCCACGTGCGGTCTGTATGGCGTGACGTCGTATGCGGTCTCTCGACGGACGCGCGAGATTGGCGTTCGCGTCGCGCTCGGAGCCGACACGCGCGCCGTATGGTGGGCAATCGCCGGCACGACGCTTCGACAACTTGTGATCGGTCTTGCGATTGGAACAGCCGGCGCGGCAGCAGTCGCGACCTTCCTGCCGGCGATGCTCGTCGGGACCGGTGGAGCACATGTGCCCGCGTTCGTCGGTGTGGCGATCGTGTTGATTGCGGCCGGCCTCCTGGCGAGTGCGCTGCCGGCGCGGCGAGCGCTCCGTCTCGATCCGACGATTGCGCTTCAGGCCGAGTGAAGCAGTTGCGCCGGTGGCGCGGCCAGTTGATAGAAGCCCCCTGCTGACGATGTCGCGAAGCCTTCTGCGACGAGCGCGCGGTTGCCACGTCCGGCCTCGGGCCTCGACAAGCCCGTGACGCGCGCGAGCTCACCTGGAATCGTCATCCCTGCGCCCGCGAGAAAGCAGCGCGCGATCTCTCGCAGCGCGAGATCGCGATCACCGCGCCTGAGCAGCGCATCTGGAAATCGACCGAGACCGAGCGTCCAGAGGTACGTAAACTTCGGAAGGTAGACCGCCTCGCTTGGCACAACGATCATCGCCGCCTGCAGTTCGTCGATCGCACGCGTGAAGGCCGTCCGATCAGTGAGCCCGGATTCCTTCCGCAGGTCCGACGAGGCCATCTCCCATTCCTTCCTCAACACCTTGAGCACGGCGCGCGCGTTTACGCTCAGGCGCGTTCGCTCCTCAGACGGGCGCACACCCCAGATGGCGTAGAAGTGCGGCACCATGCGCGGCGCGATGAACATTGCCTTTCCGCGCGCGAGCTTGCCGTAATACAGCTTGCCGTGACGGACCATCTGATCCTTCAGCGTCCACGCCAGCGATGTCTCGGGATCCTTCTGCACGTGACGCGGCAGCACTGCGTCGCGACGTCCGCACACGGCCACGTACAACGACGGTCCCGGCCGTCGCGAGTCGGTCAGGCAGGCGGCGAATCCGACCTGCTCGACGAAACGCTCAGCCTCGGGAACTGTTCCGACACAACGTGTCGCTTCGCGACGCCAGCGAGCGTCGCGGTAGTCTTCAATCTCCGCAGGGATCTGTGCTCTCACGATGTCGCGATCTGGTGAACGGTAGCGATCGCGCTCCACGCGCCAAGACCGATTCCGCGTGCCATCTGATGCAGCTCGAGCATGTTGTGTGAGAGAAAGAGTGCGACCGAGCGGTCGTTCGGATCGGCCTGCCACCAGCCGCCGTACGCGCCCGGCCAGCCAATCGTACCAACACCTCCACGACCGCGAAGCGGATCCGCCGTGTCTGGTTCCATCACGACAGCAACACCCATCCCGTAACCATGTCCCGCCGCGAAGATGGGACGACCAAACATGCGGGTGTTCGCGCGCTGCTCTGGCGTGAGCTGGTTCGACGTCATCATCGAGAGCGTATCGGCGCTGAGCAAACGCGCACCGTCGCGGGTATCGCCGATCAACATTCGTGCGAATGTCAGGTAGTCATCGAGCGTCGACCACAGACCCTGTCCGCCTGACTCGAATGTCATGTCGTCCGGACGTTCATCCAGCGCATGACGACCTGGTGCCGCTGTCAATGGCGCCAGACGACCATCGCCATCGAAGCCGCACAGTCCCGCGCGACGATCGCGCTTCTCATGCGGCACGAAGAAACCGCTGTCGTGCATCGCGAGCGGTGTGAAGATTCGTCGCTGCAGCACCTCACCGAAGGACGTGCCCTCGATCCGAGCGATCAGAAATCCGAGGAGATCTGTCGAAAGGCTATAGTGAAAGCCGGCACCTGGTTGATCGATCAAAGGCAATGTGCCGAGGCGCGCGATCCATTCATCGGGCGTGAGGGCGTTGTCGATCTGCGTGCCGAGTGTTTCTGCGTGCGCGCGAGCGATCGGGCCACGATGAAAGTCGCCATACGTGAGACCGGAGCGATGCGTCAGCAGATCGCGAAACGTGATCGGACGCGCGGCCGCATCAGTCTCGTCGAGCGAACCGTCTGGATCGCGCAGCACGCGCATGCGCGCGAGCTCGGGCGCGCGACTCGAGATCGGATCGTCCAGGGCGAATCGTCCCTCGTCGAGCAGCATCAGCGCCGCGACCGTCGTCACTGGCTTCGTCATCGATGCGATCCGGAAGATCGTGTCGCGCTCCACCGGCATCCCAGTCGTGAGGTCGCGTGTTCCGACTGCTGTGACCTGGACGGCCTCGCCGTTCCTCCAGATGAGCGCGGCCGCCCCAGCCAACTCGCCGGCGGCTGTGTACCTCGAGAGAGCGTCTTCCAACGTATTCTTACGCGATGTCCCCATATTTCGTATTGAGTTTATAAAATAAATGTACTATATTACATGCGATGTCAAGCCGACAACCGTCGCTTCGCCGCCAGCCGAAAGGGGACAAGCGCGAGCGAACGAGGGCGGCGTTGCTTGAGGCCGCAAGGGGGCTGGTTCGCGAGAAGGGCTACGAGCGAACGACGATCGACGAAGTGGCGAAGCGCGCGGGCATGACCACCGGGGCCATCTACGGGAACTTCAAGAATCGCGACGAGCTGTTCATCGCGCTTGGGCAGACCTACTGGGCGCCGGTTCGCCCGAAGATCAAACCGGACGCGACGTTTGCTGATGCGATGCGCGCGCTCGCGAAAGCGACGCTGGCGGCTGTCGACGAACGCAGGCCGGTCGCTGTCGGACGACTCACCGGGCTTGCGTATACGCTGAAGAACCGCGAGCTGCGTTCGCGCGTGTACGAGGTGACGAAGAGCAGTTATGAGTTCGGAGCCGAGTGGCTGCGCACGTTCGAGCCAGGTCAGCTCCCAATGAAACCAGAACATCTCGTGTGCGTTCTCCATGCGCTGATCGAGGGACTCGTGATGCAGCGCATCCTTACGCCGGAGCTGTGTCCCGACGAGGTGTTCTACAGCGCGTTCGATGCGCTTGCGACGGAATGACGTGCGCGAGCCATTCAGCGAATGGAGCTCGCATTTGCACGCGCGTTCTGATGTTTGGTCGTACTGCTCCTTCAGACTTTGCCCACTACGTCCGATCGCGTCCGAGCATGGTAAGGCTGATTAGCCGCGAGACGACGAGCGCGATGTACATCACGCCAGCGAACGACTCCAGCATGACAAGCGCACGAGCCATTCCGGTCACCGGCAGGATGTCGTTCAGGCCCACGCTCGAGAGCACGGCGACGCTGAGAAAAAGAAGCTCCATCCAGGAGCGCGTCAGATCCGAGAATCAGCTCGGCAATTCGATGACATCGCCCGGGATTTTCCGCGCGCCTTCCCGAGTGCGTCGGGTCGTGTATACGACATACTAGCGAGCACACGACAAGCCACACCCAATGGCGCTTGCCGACGGCGAGCTCGACTCGTCTCTGGGGGGAACCTGGTTCGAATGCACGTAGGCGTGTCGCTGCGTAGAGCGCCAGCGTCGGCCACGCCGTAACCACAGCGAGGCGGCCATGCGTATTGAGGGTCAACGCAGGTCCAGCAACTTCGAAGATCGCGGCACCGGTCGCCGTGGCGGGGGCGGTGTCCCGATTCAGGCGCTCGTCTCTCTCGTGAGCCTTCTCGGATTCAAGGGCACCCTCTTCGCAGGGGCCGTGCTCGCGATAGGCTTTTTCGTGATGCCTGCGGGGCTCAAGCAGGAGATCCTAGGAGCTCTGACGGGCGGTGGCCAGGGAGCGCTTTCGACGCCAGGCGCGGGCAGCGTGTGCGACGCGTCGGAGGCGAACGGCGCCGCGTGCGATTTCTCCCTCGTCGTCCTCGCGTCGACCGAGGACGTGTGGACGCAGCAATTCGAACGCCGGGCGCTGCCGAACTACGGCAGTTCTCCGGGCGCCTACCGACATCCCACCCTCGTCGTATTTGCCAATAGCGTGTCCACCGGCGGATGCGGCGACGCGACCTCCGACGTCGGCCCATTCTATTGCCCGGGGGATCAGAGGCTCTACATCGATCCGAGCTTCTACAGCGTCATGGAACAGCGCCTGCGCGCGCCCGGCGACTTCGCCCAGGCGTATGTGATCGCACACGAGGTCGGTCACCACGTTCAAAGCCTGATCGGCTCCAGCAGGCTGGAAACGAGAGGCGACACCTCGAATCAGAACTCGGTGCGCGTCGAGCTGCAGGCGGATTGCCTTGCCGGTGTCTGGGGTCACACGGCGCGCGCGTCGCTCCAGGTCACGGACCACGATCTGGGCGAAGCGCTCACCGCCGCCCACGCGATCGGCGACGACACCCTCGGCCATTCCGACGAGAGGACGTTCACGCACGGCTCGAGCGAACAGCGCACGCGATGGTTCCGCCGCGGTTTCGACAGCGGCGATGCCCGCCAGTGCGACACGTTTGCAGTTCAGAGCTCTCAGCTCTGAGGGGCGAGTGGGATGCCTCATCGCGCCTGTTTCGCGAACGCATCTCCGATCTCCACGCCGAGCGCAGACGTGTTCGCGTGCGCGATGTTGGACAGCACGGCGACGACGATGCCGCTGTCGCGCAGCGTCATCAGCGACATCACCATCCCGCCCGCCAGCTCGCCGTTGATCCTGCCGTCGTTCGCCAGGCCGAAGCGGACCAGATCAGACGGCGTGGAATAGGACGCCATCGTCCCCGCGCAGCACGCCAGGTCGCGCATGGACATCGGCCGCCTTCCACGCAGTGGATTGTCATCAGATCGCGGGACGTAGAACGTCGCGCGATTGCCCGGCAATGGCTGCGCGGGGGCTAAGCCGATCGGCCTGAAGATGACGTGGCGGATGATCGTGAAGAGCGGGAAGTCCTCTTCCGGCTCGCCGATGTGCTCCGGACTCCACTCCGCCGCCGAGTCAGCGCCGGTGCTGGTCAGCCCGAGCGACGCAACAGCGGCGGCAGTGACCGCGGACGCCGCCGTGCCGATATTGAATCGGGTATTCGGCGTCACCGGCGTACGCGTGTCAACGTCGCTCCAGCCGAATCCTTCCGCCCAGACGATCGTGCCGCCGGCACCGACCGCCACCGAAACTCCAGGCAGGTTCTGCTCCAGGATGGCCGCGCGCACGAACTCCCGCGCGCGCTCGACGGTGGCCGCATATTGCGGCGACGGCGCCGAATCGATGACCGATGAAACGTCCTGCGGCTGCGCGAAAAGAGGCACGGTCACAGCGACCGCATGAGTCAGAAATGCGGCGAACGCTGCGATGAGGACGCCGACGGCCAGTGCGGTACGCGAGGCCCAGGCCGGCAGCCGGTTACGCGCGGCCTTCACGCCGAGCACGACCGCCCCGATCATCAGAAGCAGCCCGATGACGGCCGCGCCGGGCGCGTCGTCCGCATCCGCGACATAGATGCCCATGGCCCCGATTGCCAGGGCGAGGGCGATGAGGGCGGCCGCCTTAACGTTGTTCATCACAGTGGATGTCATGTCAACCACTGTGACCAAGAACCGGCCGCGAAGTCTTCACCGAATCATGAGCGGTCAATGAGATTCGAATGAATGCGAGCAGACCTTGCGCCAGAAGAGAGGAACGCCAGCAAGACGACGGCGATCGAAGGCCAGGCAATACGATGGCCGGAGTTGACCGAGCATTCGATTCACCACTCGAAGAATTCTGTAAATCTCGCGCGTTCTTGGTGGGACCACGGGATGGCGGACTGTGTGGGACGATTTCCGCAACTGGTTGCAGCTGGGCCTAGAGGCCCGCGAAAGGACATGAAAATCGTAGCTTCGGCAGAATGGCAGCGCTGGGAGCGGCGAGGTCGAGATTAGCCATGGAGCAGTCGTGACGACGGCAGCAGGAGGCCAATGGTGACAGACAAGATTCGTACGCTGCAAGTGGATAAAGGCTTCGGCTTCATCAAGGACGAGACAGGAAAGGAATACTTCTTCCATAGGAGTGCCGTCTACGGTGAGGGCTTGAGAATTTGCGCGAAGGGGATAGTGTGGAGTTTGACGTCGGCGAGGGGCCCAAGGGACCTCGAGCCGAGAACGTCCGACGCACCTCTACATAACGACGTCGAGCGACAGCTCCCTGACGGTGATGTCGTCAGAGCGGCGCGGACACACCGGTCACGCGTCCGGTCTCACCGCTGTCGGCCGGACGCATTGTCGCCATCCCTGAAGTCGGTGGTCTACACCACCGTTACGACCGCATCGCCGCATAGCTGTCGTACGACGTCGGCCCCAGCCACAACCAAGTTCAATCACTTGTGGTCGAACACTTCTGCGTTGCGGTGGAGGTGCTGCGTACGTTCGCACTCCTGAACGCATCGTCTGCGCACGCAGCAAGGAATCACAGCGCTCTGGATAGGCCTTGTTCTGAAGCCGTATCGACTTCTCGATAGCCACAGGATCGTGTGAAGCAGGAAGATGTGGCAAAGGTCGGAGGACCCCCGCCCGAAGAGAGCTGACGCTAGACGAGCGCCGATGCGAGTAGCGTGTCGGCCTGCGTCGGGTCCTGCACGATCGAAAGCAGACACTCGATGTGCGGCCGGTCAATGGCCTCGAACTGAAAGATGTTCGACTCGAAGTGCTGCACGCGGATGTCGGAGCATCCAATCTGCTCGAGCATCCAGCGCAATTCCTCGCCGGTGTATCCCGGTGATGCCCCTCGAACGGCACCTGAGCGTAGGTACTGGCTCTTGATGTCCATGAACACCGAGCGCCCGCGCGACACGCCAACGCGGTTCCAATACTTCACCAGATTCGGCGTGTCGAGGAGAAGAAGCCCGCCCTTGCGAACGTGACTGAGCAGGCTCTCCAGAAACTGGCGTGGCGTATGGGGAATGTGTTCGAGCACCGCCATGCTCATGACGACATCGAACTCGCCCAGCGACTTCAGGATGCTGACCTCGTCGCTCCGAGACGTCGACACTACGTGTGCGCCCACCTTCCGGAGTCGTTCGACGACCATCTCCAGGCCAGGGTAGTCGCGATAGCGGTCGATGACCGTCACCTCGTAGCCAAGCTGCTGCAGCGGCAACGCAAACGCCCCGTACAGCGAACCAACGTCGAGAATGCGGCCGCTCGAGATGCCACGGCGCCGAAGTTCTCTGACAGCGGCGACCACGCGAATGCGTGTCTGACGTAAGTATCCGGCGAGGTCGTAACCGACGTGTGGGCCCAGGTGATCCGTGAACAGGTCGAGCGAGAAGCCTCGCAGCGCCTCGATCAGCTCCTCGGTGGTGCTGGCGATCAGGTCGCCGGCTGGATCGCCGAGCAGTTCGTCATGCGGAACAGGTACCCGCCGATCGAGTGGGCCTCGGACTCGCACGTTGGTACCAAGGTCGGCGCTCTCGCCAAACTGCGCTCGTGCCACCTCCTGAAGCTGCGATCGGACCTCCTGAGGATTGAGAAGCGTCTGCGCGAAGAGTTCGACAGGAAAAGCCACTTCCCATTCCTGGCGCGCCGACGATGGCGTCGCGTCGGGCAGTTCGTGCGAATTGCGCTGCAGCTTTCGCAGGGCGCGCAACGTCTCTTTCAGCTGTGTCGACAGCCGTGAGATCTGCCGGTCCTGATGCTTGAGACGGGCCGCCAGCTTCTTGTCGAGACGATCGACCGACGGCTTCACGGCCGGACTGAGGCTTCGCTGCAAAAAGCTGCGGAGCATCTGCTTCATTCGTTATCACCTTGCCCACAGAGTAGACAGGCATTCTAGCCGCTACCGACGCTGTAGGCTTCGCGTTCTCGGCCTCGAGCTCCCGCAGGCGTTTCACATCAGAAACCGTCGCGCCGCCGTACTTGCTGCGCCACTTAAAGAACGTGGCTTTGCTCACCCCGTGCTTCCGTGTGAGGTCGGCGACGGGGACGCCACTCTCCGCGTCTTTGAGCATCGCGACGATCTGCGTCTCGCTGAACTTCGACTTCCGCATGACCGCTCCTGATTCCGGAGCAGTCTACCTTCGGCTGTCAATCGATCGGGGGAGCTTACGATGGAGGCGGCACTTCGTCGTGTGAACGTTCCTGTGAAGTTGGTGCGTGTGGCCGGCGGCGAACATGGAGCCAGCTTCGGGACCGCTGGCAAGCCCCATCCAGAACTCCCGAAAGTCTTTGAAGAGACCACCGCATGCGGCTACCGCGTATCTACAGCGTTATGAAAAACACTCTAGCGAATGGAAACGCGAGCTTCTGAGAGATCGCTCTGGATCAGAACTGCGCGGACCATCGCAAAACGCGGTCGAGTTTGCGGACTTCAAGGACTGGCGGAGAGAGTGGGATTCGAACCCACGGTAGAGTTTCCCCTACACACGCTTTCCAAGCGTGCTCCTTAAACCACTCGGACATCTCTCCGTATCTTTAGGATCAATAGCTTACCGACATCAGCGACCAGCCTGAACGCGATTTGTGATAGCGATTGTGATAGACCTTTGAATCTCCCAAAATCACTTACCGCGATTTAGCTGAGCTGCGGATGCAAGTTGCCTGCGGCATAACCGTCGGGCTCCGACGTTCCAGTATAGAACGTGACGGGCGCTCCAGTTCGAGCGCGCTGGTCCGACTTTCTCCTCCGCTCCGGAACGCAAGGTACGCTCGTACTGTGGCGCAGTATCAGCGAGCTCTACTCAATGAAGCCGCGCATCGTGCGGCGCTTATCGCGGTTGCCACCGCTTCGATCATGCTTGGCGCCGGCGGATCGCTAGCAGGGCAAGGCATCTCGACACTGACTGCGCCTCGCAATCTCGCCTTCGAGGTCGCGGCGGTCAAACCGAATCGCTCTGACAATCCCCCGACGTCGCGATTCCCGTTGGGAATCGGAGACGCGTTTACGCCAGGAGGTTACTTCCTCGCCACAAACCAACCCCTGATCTCCTATCTTCGCTTCGCTTTCAAGGTTGCTAACTTCGAGCGACTCCCATCATGGGTGAGTGTCGAGCGGTTCGACATCGAGGCGCGAGCGTCGGGTATGCCCTCGAAGGACGAGATGCGCGTGATGATGCAAGCGTTGCTGGAAGAGCGGTTTGGGTTGGCCGTCCACAATGAGCGGCGCGCCGCGCGCGGATTGGCGCTCATCCTGGTCAAGCCAGGCGTGCTCGGGCCGAATCTTCGACCCGCGGATTCGTCGCGGTGTGACGCGTCGGGAACGTCGCGGGATCTGATTCCGTGTGGTCGGATTGGACCGAGTGCAGCGTCGACACCCACCCGCCTTCATATCACCGGTCGGTCGATTTCCTTAGCACGATTAGCCGCCTTCGTAACCAACCCGGCGACGGGTATCGATCGACCCGTCTTTGACCGGACGGCTCTGTCAGGTCTGTTCGACGTTGATCTCGACTGGACGGCTGATCCGGACGCGGTATCCGATGGCACCAAGCCGGACCTTGCAGATCTCACATTTGGGCAGGCGCTACACGATCAACTTGGCCTGCAAATGCGTGCCGCGGACGGGACTGTGGACGTCATATGCGTCGACCGCATTCAGCGACCGACCTCCGACTGACGCTGCATCTGCTCGACTCCGAGGCACATCGCTCTCCGGTAGCGCTGGAGTGTGCACGCGGTGTCGCTCGCCGACACCGACTTGGCTTACCAACCTTCGCTCTCGGAAGCGCGCTCCGGCCGAATGAGGCTATCCCCGACCCACTCCGTGTCCTTGAATTTCCGAGGCTCGCCACGTGAGTTTTTGCAGAGCACGCGTGCTACTTAACGGAATCCCTATCAGCTGCTCGGGAGGCACTTAGGATATTCGGCAAGCCGTAATTCCCTTCGTGGCAGGCGTACTTGTACATCGTGTTGTTCGCCTCACGCTTCCGCGGAAACGCGACAGTCCACGGACGCGTCCATGTTCCAGGATCGTTGACGGTCGCCTCGTACCACAGCGTATTCGCGTTGGTGAGCGTGAATCGTTCGGTCACGAAGATCTGATCCGTCGGACGGCCACCACCATTACCCGTAAGGTTCGTTCCGCCGTTCATGTTCGTCGTCTCCACGACCAACGTTCGACCGTCCCATCGTCCTCGCGAGTCTCCCATGTACGACTTGACGGCGCCCCGAAGGTGAGGACGGTCGTCGACAGGAATAACGCGCGCTTCGTGGATGACTTCAGCGCGGATTGCGACATAACCAGGTCCCTGCACAATTTCCAGACCATTGCTCGGCCCGGCATCGCTCGCTCCTCTCCTGATGACGACCCTGTTCACCTCGCCGCGGATCCGTCCATCCGATCTCCCGGCCTGAGATCGAACGGCGAAGTGAAGGCGCGCGCGGCGCGGGCAACCGCCGCGAGGACAGCGACTCTGTATTCATCGCCACCTGTGTCGAAGTCGACGCCCGGCTCGTCCACGCTATTGCTCACGAGTGCCACCATGGCGGCCCGTGCCCGGCGGGCGTGTGCGAATGCGAACAGCGACGCTGCCTGCATTTCGACGGCAAGGACACCTTGGTCAGACCAGAAGCGCAACTGTTCCGCTGTCTCTCGATACGGTGCGTCCGTGGTCCACACGCGGCCGCGGCACACATGTGACGACACGGTGCTCAACTCCCGCGCGAGGCGGTCTACGATGTCGGGCATTGGTGTAGCGACGGTGGACGACGGTGCCAAGTAATGGAGAGAAGTGCCTTCATCACGGACGGCGTCCTCCACCAGGACGATCGAGGGCAGGGGCAGGGTCGGTGACACGCGCCCGGCCGACGTGATACCCACGATCAGCTGTGCTCCGGCCGTCCACAACTGCTCCGCGACGAGAACGGCGTAAGGGCCGCCGATGGTTCGCGGCACGATTCCACAAACAAGATCGTCCAGAGTTACCGTTCGCATGGACGTGTGGAAGCATGCCCAGGACGACCAGGGCGAGGAAATACCCTCGGTCGCGAGGTGATCCGAAAGGTCGCCGTCAAAGTCGAGCACGCAGAGGGGCGGGACCGCCCGCTGCGCCAAGCCGCGTTCCGCGCGGACCGCAGCCATCAATCGCTCTGGCGTAAACGCCGATGGCGATGCAATTGCGTGCTGCAAAAGCGGCAGCGACTCGGTGCTCATGGCTTTGACAATGGTCTAAAGGCGGCTCTCACGTGACAGAGCTGAGAACCTATCGGACCGCGCACTGGTTCGCACCAGCTTCCAGGTCCGTCGGGTCCCCTGTCGGGAAATCACCGCTCTCGTTCAATTCGACAATGCGCCCGAAGTTAGGTGGTGGCGGCGGCAGATTCGAGGTCACACGGTCCACGAATGTCGACTCCGACTCAAGCCATCGGGACAGCCAGGCGGCTGCGTCGGCAACGGGTGTGGCAATGGCCCGTCCATCAAACGCAATCGGCTCGCCCGCGTGTCCGGGTAACACCACGACGTTCGGTGGAAGCGCACGCAATCGATTTAGCGAGACGAATAACGCGCGCGCTCGGGTACGCGCCGCCTGCGGATCGGCGTGCAGATCGGGACGACCGACGCCATCTGTGAACAACGTATCGCCCGTGAAGATGGCGGCGGCGTTCAGCATGTACGAGGTGCTTTCGTTTGTATGGCCGGGGGTGTGTATCGCTGAGAGGCGTGCCGCGCCCATCGACACGTGGTCGCCCTCCGCGAGCGGGGTAAATTCAAAGCGGACGCGGTCCTGTCGTGGCAAGAACAGCATTGCGCTGCTCCGCCGGGCGAGTTCCCGCGCACGCGACAGATGGTCGGCATGAACATGTGTATCGAGCACATGTCGAATCGTCCAGCCACGTGACTTCGATAGCTCGAGATAGATCTCTGGGGAGAGCGAGGCATCGATGACGGCCGCCTCCCCCCTGGACCCGATGATGTACGACAGACATCCCTTACCGGTCCGCCGCACCTGAAGTACGTGGACCGATGGGTCAGGAAGTGAGACGTCCGCGGCATTCCATGCCAGACTCCACGCCTTCATCCCGCCAACGAGCGACTTGGCGTCAAAACCGCGCTGCGCCAAGACCTCGGCGGCCGTCTGGCTCACCTTTCCGGCATTGCAGACCGTCACCACTGGATGATCGCGTTCGAGCGCGAGATCGGCGAGGGCACCTGGCTCTCCGTTCTGTAATGCTTCGTACGCATTCACGTGCAGGCTTCCAGGAATCGCCCACTGCGCGCGGTCTTCGTCAGTGCGAACGTCCAGCACCGTCACCGGCTCCTGACGGTCGAGCCAATCTCGTAGCGTGCGGGCGTCAATCTGCTTGGGCTTTGGCATCGGTCGCCTCGGTCTGTGCCTCAACACACGGGGGTCACGGCGAACTGGGTACGGCTGTTCCCGGCTCGGAGCCGTCATCCGGGAACGCGCCCGATGCAACTGCCAGCGTTTCTTCCATGCGCACAGCCGATACTGCGCCAGACACAAACGTCAGCGCAGCGATGAGCCACATAGCGGTCGTTAGTCCAAACGCGTCGGCCGTCACGCCGGCGAGGAGCGCGCCGATCGCATACCCGAGATCACGCCAGAGGCGATAGACGCCGACTGCCGACGCGCGCCACGAGGGATGGGCGAGATCGCCTATCGCGGCGAGCAACGTGGGATACACCATCGCCGTGCCAATCCCGAGCATGACGGCACCGATGACGAACACTGCAAACGCATGCGCCATCGTCACGACGCCGATTCCAACCGCCTGTATCCACATTCCCCAAACGATGAGCGGTTTGCGGCCTGCATAGTCAGACACTGCGCCGGTGACCAATTGGACTAGGCCCCAGGTCGCGGGATAGATCGCCGCAAGCATTCCGACTTGCCAGAGGTTCAGTCCCGCCGCGACGAACACCAACGGGAAAAGACCCCACGCCATCCCGTCGTTCAGGTTGTTGACGAGCCCCGCCTGGCTGACGCTCGACAGGGTCGGATTGAGCAGCGTGGTCCGCCAGAAGACCTCGCGAGGCGTGGGCATGCCAGTAGGCGGAAGTGTCCCGACGAGGGCGGATTCGTGCGACACGTGATGGCGCGTCTCATGAACGAGCAGTGCAGAGATCGCAAGTCCCACGGCGACGAACGCCACACCGAGATAGAACGGCTGCGGGCGAACACCGTAGCGTGCAGCAATCCATCCCGTCGCGAGCGCGCTGGCGGCCACCGCCACATATCCGGCGAACTCGTTCAACCCCATAGCCAATCCGCGCTGGGTCGGACCGACGAGATCGATCTTCATGATGACGGTCGTCGACCAGGTCAGACCTTGGCTGATGCCAAGCAGGAGATTCGCGAACAGGATCCAATTCCAGCTCGGCGCCCACATCAGGAGAAACGGCACGGGTGTAGCGACGAGCCACCCGGCGACCAGCACATGCTTGCGACCGAGACGGTCGGACAGACGACCGGCGCTGTAGTTGGTGAACGCCTTCGCCACGCCGAACACCACGATGAAGGACAGCACGGCGGTGCGAGCGACGAGTTGGAACTCTTGTTCGGCGATCGTTGGCAGAATGCTGCGCTCCAAGCCGACCATAGCGCCGACGAACGCATTCACGACGACGAGCAGCGCGAACTGCCCGAGGTTTTCGCGAAGCCC
This sequence comes from uncultured Acidobacteriota bacterium, assembly GCA_963772955.1. GTDB lineage: Bacteria > Acidobacteriota > Vicinamibacteria > Vicinamibacterales > UBA2999 > Gp6-AA40. Next base: position 173,889 of record CAVYZF010000023.1, read on the forward strand.
CAGGCGCACCGTGCGAGCCACCGGCGACGATGGGAACGGACTCATGGTCGTCCGGCACTGTGGCGGTCATGGCCCGTCTCAACGCGCCATCCCTGCGCGCGCCATTCGGGTACGCCATGTTCCATGCGGTGCGCGCGGAAGCCCTTCCGGCGCAGAAGATCGACCGCATCGAGTGCCATTACGCAGTACGGGCCACGGCAATACGCCACGATATCTTGGCGCTTCCGCAACGTGCGCAGGCGGGTCCCGAGCTCCGCGAGTGGGACGGAAATCGCGCCAGGAATGTGGCCGGCCACGTACTCCTCGCGCGGGCGGACGTCAACGAGCGTCACCTCCTTAGCGCGAACCCGCCGCACGAGTTCGTCATTGCCGACCGGCTCCAGCGCGCCGCGGTCCTCCAAGTACTGACGCGTCACGTGCTTGAGCTCGGTCAAGCGCGACTCTGCTAAGCCGCGCAAGTGGAGAAAGAACTCACCCACCTGCGCGTCGGCCAGTCGGTATGTCACGTACAACCCCGATTTCTGCGCCTCGACGAGTCGCGCACGTCGAAGCACCTGCAAGTGGTGGGATGTAGTAGCGACACTCTGTCCGGACTGCTCGGCGAGGGCCTCAACGGTCCGTGGCCCTTGCGAGAGGAGGTCGAGCAATTCGAGACGGCTCGGACTGGCGGTGGCTTGACCTATCCGGGCGGTCTGTTCGTAAATCGCAGTCTTCAGAGACGCGGGGCGCTTGCTCAAGGCCATAATCAAGTAATCAAACGTATATTTGAATAGACTGTCACTTCGTCAGGCTGTCGTCAAGTCATCGCTCGTGCATGACCATTTCGACCCACCCAGCGGAATGTCACTGCGCGTCGCTCGGAAAGAGACACATCACCGTCCCAACGACAACCACGCCTGACATGCCCAGGCTGAAGAGTCGATTCAAGGCAACCTGGGAGTCGGGTGACTACGGTGTGTTTGCGAGATATCTGGAGAAAGGCGCGCCCTGCGGCGCGGGCCAATTGGCCATTCCGGCCGCACAAGGGCATTCAGGTCAGGGGGCTGAGGGAAAAAGGTACTCGTCTTGCGCGTATTACGGTAGCGGGGCCGTCGGGTCTAGATGCCCCCAACCACGACCATGACACCAGAACGCTGGGAACGCGTAAAGACTCTGTACGACACGGCGATGGGTCGTCCGCCTAGCGAACGCGGGGCATTTCTTGCGGATGCGTGTCGCGCTGACGATGAACTCCGGGCGGAGGTCCAGCGCCTGCTCGATCAGCCGCTTGACACAGCCGGATTCGTGGGTCTCGTGGGCGGATCCGTATTCGATCATGTTCAAACGCTGAACCCCGCTGACAAGCCGCTGACCGGCCGGCGGTTGGGCACGTTCGAAGTGAAGTCTCTCCTCGGCCGAGGCGGTATGGGAGAGGTCTATCGGGCGCACGATACCAGGCTGGGGCGCGACGTCGCCATCAAGGTCTTGCCCGGTGCGTTCACCTCCGACTCCGGGCGGCTAGCGAACTTCGAGCGCGAGGCACGCGTGGTGGCTTCGCTGAATCACCCCCACATTGCCGCCATACACGGCATCGAAGAGAGCGAAGGCGTTCGGGGACTGATCCTGGAGCTGGTAGAGGGTGAGACGCTCGCTCAGAAGATCGCCCACGCGTCGGAATCGTCCAGGCGCGGTCTCCGACTGCAGGAATCTCTCAACTACGCGCGTCAGATGGCCGACGCGCTCGAGGCGGCGCACGAGAAAGGGATCACCCATCGCGACCTCAAGCCTAGCAACGTGAAGATCACTCCGGAAGGTGTCGTCAAGCTACTCGACTTCGGCATCGCGAAGGTCGTGAGCGGAGACGGCCCGGGGCTCGACCTTACACACGCGCACACCGCGACTGCAGGCGGAACCGGAGCAGGGCTCGTCATCGGCACGGCCGGCTACATGAGTCCCGAGCAAGCACGCGGAAAGACAGTGGACAAGCGCAGTGACGTCTGGGCATTCGGTTGCGTGCTGTACGAAATGCTGTCGGGGAAGATGGCCTTCCAAGGCGACACGGTCTCAGACACCATCGCTGCGATCTTGGACCGGGAGCCCGACTGGGCGTTGCTCCCTGCCGATACGCCAAGGTCAGTTCGGCAGCTGATTCGACGCTGCCTCGAGAAAGATCCGCGACAGCGTCTCCGCGATATCGGGGATGCTCGTATCGAGCTCGAAAACCTGATTCGCAGCCCCGACGATGAGATCACTCCCGAAGTTGCCGCCGCGCAAACGAACACGTGGCGACGGAGAACGAGATTCGCGGGAGTGGCAGCTGCGCTTCTCGCTATCACTTCCGTCGGCCTGATCGCATATGGCCTCACGCGCCCAGCGGCGACGCCAGGTGACAGTCGCGTCTCGCGTTTTACCGTAGACCTGCCAAAGGAGCCGTGGATGGTGGGCATCGTGCCCACGTTCAATTCGAACATTGCACTATCTCCCGATGGCAAACTGCTCGCGCTCACGCCGCTTCCGGGTCCGGTCTACATCCGGCGACTGGATGGTCTCCAGAACGAGCCGCTGGAAGTGACGAAGACTCCGAATTTCCGGGGTGCCCCCCTTTTCTCTCCCGACGGGTCGTCCATCTCGTTCATCGAAGGCAACGGCATCATCTCGAAGCACCGACCCGTTCTGAAAGCGGCATTGTCGGGTGGTGCGGCGGTCACCCTTACGGAGTACGACAATTTCCACGGTGGCGATTGGGCCTCTGATGGGTGGATCTATTGGACGGCGAGCTATCCCGGCGGGATCGTACGAATGCGCGACTCCGGTGGGCCGAGCGAGCCCGTCACTGAGCTCGACATCAAAAACGGCGAGCGCAGTCATCGCTTTGCGCGTCTGCTTCCCGGCGGCGATGCGCTGATCTATACCGTTGCCTTCGAGGGCATCGACAGCTACGACGATGCGCGCATCGATCTCTGGGACTTCAAAACAAAACAGAAGAAAACGCTCATCACCGGCGGAACCTCCGCGATGTACTCGCCGTCAGGGCACATCGTGTACGCGCGCGCCGGAAAGCTCTTCGCCGTTCCGTTTGACGTGTCGCGACGCGAGATCACTGGCTCACCGTTCGAAGTTGTCGACAAGGTGATGATGAGCCGAAACACGGGAGCGGCGCATTTCTCACTGTCGGCTCGCGGCGACCTGGCCTACGCGCCGGGTGGGACAGAGGGTGCCGAGCGAACGCTCGTCTGGGTGGACCGCTCTGGCAAAGCAGAGCCCTTACCGCTGAAGCCAGCCTCTTACTTGTATCCGCGGCTCTCACCCGATGGCGGTTCGATGGCCGTAGAAATCGAGGGTCCGAATCACGACTTCTACTTCTACGACTTCGCGCGAACCGTCCTCAGCAAAGTCACCACAGATGGAATGAGCCACAACCCCGTCTGGAGCCCAGATGGGAAGAGATTGGCCTACCGATCGTGGCAGGCGGGCGGCATGACGATGTGGGCGATGAACGCGGATCGAAGCGCAGCCCCTGAGCGGCTCGATCCAAAGGGCACGCGGCAGAGCCCTGTCTCGTTTTCTCCTGATGGAAAGTTCCTGACCTTTGATCAGAAGGACGGGGAGACTGACGATGACGCGTGGATTCTGCCAATTGGAGGAGCGGGCGAATCGCGGCCCATCGCGCGAACGAAGTCTGGCGAAGGTGGTGCGAAGTTCTCGCCGGATGGTCGCTGGGTGGCGTACTCATCGACCGAGTCGGGCAAACCGGAGATTTACGTGCAACCCTTCCCAGGACTCGGCCCGAAGATCCAGATTTCGAATGCTGGCGGTACCGATCCGGTCTGGCGTCGTATGGGTGGAGAGTTGTACTACCGCGCCGGCAAGAAAGTCATGATGGTCGCGATCGACACCGGGGGGACGGGGTTGCGCGCCACCGCCCCCAAGATGCTCTTCGAGGGCCCGTATTATGAGGGCACGGGCGCATCGTGTGAAATGGGCGGGCCGTCTTCGGCAAACTATGACGTCACTCCGGACGGACAGCGCTTCCTAATGGTGCGCGATCCCACCGACGCGATTGCCGGCATGCAGGTCGTGGTGGTGCTCAACTGGGCCGAGGAACTGAAGGCCAAAGAACGAGCGCGCGCTCAGCAAGTGTCCCGCGCGAACTAGTCGATTGTTTGATTAGTCGGCGGGTACGGCCTCAGCCGGCCTTCGCCGACAAGTCTGCGCGGAGCCACGCCTTTGCGATCGTCCATTCGCGCACGACGGTCGCTTCCGAGATCCCGACGACTGCGGCGGCTTCCTCGATCGTGAGTCCTCCGAAGTAGCGGAGTTCCACGATCCGCTCCTGCTGCGGGTCGAACTTCGCGAGACGCTCCAGCGATTCGTGCAGCGCCAGCACGTCCACATTGTTGGGGCCGTCACTGGCCGCTTCATCCCCCGCCAGGGTCACGTGTTCAACGTCGCCGCCGCGCTTGTCGGCACGTCTCGCCCTCGCATGATCGACGAGAATCCGTCGCATCATGCTGGCGGCGACGCCGAAGAAGTGTGCCCGGTTGCGCCACTGGACACGCCGCTGATCGACCAGCCGCACGTATGCCTCGTGGACGAGCGCCGTCGGTTGCAGCGAATGGCCCGCCGGCTCGCGCCCCATGTAGCCCGCCGCCACCCGGCGCAGGTCATCGTAGACGAGCGGGACCAGACGATGCAGCGCGTCCTGCCGACCATCGCTCCACGCAACGAGCAGTTGCGTAATCTCCGACTGCTCGCGATCGGTGTCACCCATTCGCGCCCAGCATAGGCGAGTTTCGAGAGCGTCTCAAGGTTCGCCCTGCACCGTGAGGTGATTTCCTCTGAAATCCCGCGTTACGTGGTGAGGGATCACGTATGACTACGCGGTCATCAAGGCTTCTTCTCTTCGCATTCGGTTGTGCACTCTTGCCAAGTATGGCTGGGGGTCAAGGGCTCACGGGCACGCTGATTGGCACGGTGAGGGACGAACAGGGCGGTGTGTTGCCTGGTGCGAGCGTCACCATCAGCTCACGCGATCGGGCCGGGGCACCGAACACCCATCCAACGAACGAGAAGGGACAGTTGCGATTCCAGGCGCTTCTTCCGGGCCTCTACACCATCGAGGTCTCGATGCCAGGGTTCGCGAACCATCGGGAAGAAAGCGTGAGCCTCGGCGCGGGCGCCACGATCGAAAGAAATGTCGTCCTGATGCTCGCTGGTCTCACGGAGGCAATCGAAGTCGAAGGGGGGTCGCAAATCGAGGCCCGCGGGAGCGGGTTCGAAACTCGCTTTGGCGCCGACTACATCAAGAGCATTCCCGGGCGACGATACAGCATGTTCGATTTCGTCAAAGCTGCCCCGGGGATTTCACCCACCTCGCCTAGCGGCGCCAGCAACAGCGTGTCTGCCTTCGGATCGGGCGTCAATGAGAACGCGTTCCTCCTGGACGGCACGAACTTCACCTGTCCGTGTAGCGGAGGCGCCGTTGCCGAACCAGGCGTGGACGTCATTCAGGAAGTGCAGGTTCAATCGGTCGGGGCGTCAGCCGAGTTCGGCAACGTCCAGGGCGCGGTCATCAACGTCGTCACTCGACAGGGCGGCAACCTGTTCCAGTCCGACGCTTCGTACTACGGCCAGTCGTCCGCCCTCACCGCACAACCGATTGAGCTGTCATGCGTCGGGTGCAGCCAGCCAACGAGTGGCTACGCTCGATCCCGGTATCGCGACTTTACGACGAACACCGGCGGCCCCATCGTGCGAAACCGAGTCTGGTTCTTTGCGGGATATCAGTATCTTCGCGATTACGACAGTCAGCCCGGCACTGATCCGATGTTTCCCAGGACTGTACGAGCAGAACAAAGTACTGGGAAACGTGACGTGGCAGATCACGCCTGCCCTGCGACTGCAGTCCAGCGCTCACACTGAATTCTGGGTCAACCCGGAAAGACCGACGCTCGTGACCCCGTTTCAGGCGACGCTACGGTTCAGCGCGACGGTACCGACAAGTACGTTCGCGCACATCACGCATACCCCCTCGAGCAACACGCTATGGGATGCACGCTTAGGTCGGTTTGTCAGCGCGCAGAAGAACGATCCCAACGTGGGCAACGTGACTACTGCGAGCAGATTCGATCGCCTCACCGGCGTCACCAGCGGTAGTGCCCCCGGCTTCGGCGATTTCAACCTCGCTCGAACGACAGCGAAGGCGACAGTCACGCACTATCGACCGTCGTTTTGGGGTGCCGACCACGAATGGAAGGCCGGCGGTCAGGCCGAGCAGGGGCAGCATGATGCGCTCAATGCGATTCCGACTGGTGTGCGCTACATCGATAGTGGTGGACAACCGTTTCAGGCCGTCTCTCGGGAGCCGGCGACACCAGGAGGCCGGTTCTTTACTGCCGGCGCTTTTGCAAGCGACGCAATGACGGTCAGCGAGCGGCTCACCGTGAATGCCGGGATTCGGTTCGACCACACTCGTGCGATCAGCCCGGATGTTGCGGCACGCGACGTCTCTGGTAACGAGACCGGCGCAATCGTTCAGGGTCTCGGCACCCTCTACACGTGGAACGTGTGGTCGCCTCGACTGGGGTTGACCGCGAAACTCACTGCGGACGGACGAACCATGCTGCGGGCGAGCTATGGCAGATTTCACCAGGGCGTCTTGACCGGTGAGCTCGCGCCGATTCATCCAGGCCAGACGCCAGTCACGACGATGGCATTTGACGCTGTGACCAATGGATATACACGGCTCGTATCCATCGTCGACAGCAAAGTCAATCTGCAGCTCGATCCCGCGACACAGACGCCGCGCACCGATGAGTACTCAATTGGGATCGATCGCGAGGTTGGCCGGAAGGTCTCCGTCGCGGTCGCGTATGTGCAAAAAAACGGCAGCGATTTCATCGGATGGATCGACACGGGCGGCGTGTACCGCGAGGAGACGAGGACACTGCCAGACGGACAAGTTCTGCCGGTATTTGTGCTGACCAATGGCACTGCCAGCCGACGTTTCGTGCTGACCAATCCCGACGGATACTCGCTGACGTACAACGGGATCGTCACCGCGGTCGAGAAACGCCTGTCCGACGGCTGGCAGGTGTTCGCGTCGTACACCTGGTCGAGGACCTCCGGCCTGCAACCTTCCAGTGGAGGCGCGGCCGCTGACCCCCAGGCGAGCAGCACGTTCGGTGCGGGGACATTCGGACGCGACCCAAACAGCCTGACGAATGCGCGAGGAAGGTTGCCGAACGATCGCCCTCACATGCTTCGAGCCGCGGGCTCCTGGGATGTGCTGAGAACCGGGTTCGTTCTGGCCGGCAGCGCGCAATATCTCAGCGGCAAACCATGGGCCGCGAGCACCCAGATGTCCCTCCCTCAAGGTGATCAACGTATCCTCCTCGAGTCTCGAGGCACGCGGCGGCTTTCCTCGCAAGCGCTGATCGATTTGCGCTTGTCAAGGAGCGTTCCGTGCGGAAGTGTCGGACGTCTCGAACTGCTCTTGGATGTGCTCAACGTTCTCAATCGTTCTCACGAAGAGGGTCTGGCCACTGACAATTTGTTCAGTCCGAACTTCGCCGTAGGCACGGTCTTCGTTGATCCAAGGCGCGTGATGCTTGGCGCGAGGTTGAACCTCGGCCGCTTCTGAGGGCTGTGATCTGTCGATGAGGTGATTCCTGCTCGATTTGCGCGTTCTGTGATGAAGGCATTGTCACAGGAGGCACCGTGACTCATCTCGTTCGTCTTACCATCGTCATGCTCTTCGTAGTCGCGCGGTAACGCGGCGTTGCTCGTCGCCCAGGGTCGGGGAGTACCCGGCGACATCGTGTTCAACAGCGCCCGCGACGGCAATAACGAGATTTACAGAATGACGTGGGACGGCGGCGCGCCGATGCGGCTGACGAACGATCCAGCGTCTGACCTTGAGCCAGCGATGTCGCCGAACGGCCGCGACGTGATCTTCTCGTCGGGCCGCCCTGGAAACAACGACATCTTCGTGATCGGTATCGCGGGTGGCACGGCCATCAACCTGACGAACAACCCTGCGAACGATGGTTGGCCTCGATGGTCTCCTAATGGCCGTCAGATCGTGTTCCACAGCAACCGCGACGGCAACTTCGAGATCTATGTCATGAACGCGGACGGAACGCGCCCCACGCGAGTGACCGATTCCACGGCGGTCGACCAGTACCCCGACTGGTCTCCTGATGGGCGGAAGATCGTGTTTAGACATGACACCGATATCTACACGCTCGACCTGGCGAATGGTGAGGCGACTAGGCTGACCACCATCGGGCCGCTCAACCAGATGGCAACGTGGTCCCCGAATGGTCGACAACTCGCATTCATGAGCACGCGTGACGGCTACCCGTCGGTCTTCCTGATGAATGCCGACGGGAGCCGGCAGACGAACCTCACACCGAAGGCGCCTGGTGACGCCGATAGCGACTGGGTGAGTCGGGCGCCGTCATGGTCGAGGAACGGCCAGCAGATCTTCTTCATGTCTTCTCGACCGACCACGGGACTGGACACGGAGATCTTCGCAATGCTCCCCAACGGCACTGAAGTGCGGAGGCTTACTCGCAGCTTGGGTGTCGATGGGAATCCGCGCGGAAGGTGAGCTCACTGACCGGAGAGAGACGATGCGCTGAACGTTAGGAGCCAGATGTCTCCCTCCGTTACGCGCCGTGAGAAGAACGCTTCTCGCCCCTCTCGCGTCAGCTGCGGCGGTCCGATAGTGTCACGCTCCACCGAGAACACTTTGTGGACCTTCCGAGAACGCGTGTCGACAACGTGGAAGTCTCGTCCGCCGGAGACGAACATCAACTGGTGGCTGTCGGGTAGCCATACCGGGTACCCACCGAAATCAGTGAGCCGGTCGAACTTCCGCGTTCGTAGCGAATACGTCAGGATGCCGCGCGCCGCCAAACCTGCCTGACCCGCCAGCTGCGCTCCGTCCGGGGACCACGCGTTGACAACGAATTCGTCGGGACTGTCAGGCGGCGGCGATATCACTTCCGGTTTCTGCTCGTTCCACGGTCGGTGCGGGTCGAACGTGTACACGTTGTTTTCGGAATGGCCAATGCCAGCTGCCATGAGAACGGCGATCCGCGACCCATCGGGCGACCACGCGGGGTAGATCGCGTCAGCGAGCGGACTCAATTGCTGGCGCTCGCTGCCGTCCGGGCGAATCTTCCACAAGTACTGATCCTTGCCGCGAATTGAGTGGAAGGCGATCCATTGGCCGTCAGGCGACCATCGCGGCATTCTGTCGATTGGCTCTGCCTCGCTCGTGAGTTGCCGTTGCCCCGTGCCATCTGTGCGAGCGACGTAGAGATGACCCTCGGGTTGAACGCTCGAGTAGAACACGACCCATTTGCCGTCGGGAGACGGGTCGGGATTGGCCCACAAGCGCGACCCGGTCGTGAGCCACGTTGCCTCACCACGTGGGATACCGGTCGCCGGATCTATCGGGAGCTTCTGAATGTTGCGGCTGCGCAAGATCGAGCTGTAGGCGATCTTGGTGCCGTCGGCGGAAATCGCTATGTGGGCAGCGAAAGGAGACGGTGTGATCACTGCTTCGGGGGGACCATCGGTTTTTCCAGAAGCTTCGTCGATGGAAACACGCCACAAATTGACTGGGCCGCCACGGCCGCTGACGAAATACAGATGCCGGCCATCGGGAGCCCACACCGGATTCCAGTTCAGCGCGCCATCCGTCGTGACGGCAACCGGATTGGCACCAGAACGATCGACCGTTCCGATGTCCAATCGCGTGCTGCCCGCGATCGCGCCTCTCGTTGTGTATGCGATCCGGTGACCGTTCGGCGACCAGCTTGGTAACACCGCGTCGACATTTCCGAGCTGCCGCTCTTCGCCCGATGCCACGTTGACGATCCACAACGAACTCAGCCCCAGCGTGTTCTGTGGATCGAGGTCTGCGTTCTCGGATGTGAAGGCGATTTCACTGCCGTCGGGGGACCATGTTGGCTTGAATCCACGTCGCGTCAGTCGTCTGACTGCCTCTCCCGTGCGGCCCATGACAAAGATTCCACCGCCGTCGCGGCCCGATCGAAAGGCGATGCGCTCGCCGTCACGTGAGAACGACGGCTGATCGTCATCGTCATTTGCGTCAGCCGTGAGGTTGATTGGCGTCTGACCCGTCGTGCTCTGAAGGAAGATGTCGCGGTTGCCCTCGACATCGCCCCCGTATACGACCCACTTGCCATCAGGCGACAGGCTTGGGAACCACTCGAGTCCTGGCTGCGAGGTGATCTGCGTGAACGTTGGCTGTACGAGCCCAGGAGATCCCAAACGTGCGTCCCAGGTCCTCCAGACGAATCCGGCAATGAGCGCTATCGCCGCAGCTAAGATTCCGACGACGGCAAGTGACTGCCGCTCTCGCGCAAAATCAAGTGCTCGCTTGAAAAAGGAGCGGCTCGCAAATCGGCCGCTTGCGTCGTCGAGCTCAATACAGGCATCGCCGATATCGCGAAGACGTCTGCTGACCTCTTTTTCCAGACAGCGCCGCAACAAATGGCGGACGCTGGTGGGCGTAGACGATGGAAGCCTCCGCCAGTCTGGTTCGCGCTCGAGGATCGCGGCCATCGTGTCAGAGACCGTTTCACGATAAAACGCCCTCTGGCCGGTGAGCGTCTCGTACAACACGCAGCCGAAGGCCCAGATGTCAGCGCGCTTGTCCACGGGCTTGCCGCGGGTCTGCTCCGGGCTCATGTAGGCGGCAGTCCCCAGAATGATGCCGTCGCTCGTAGCGTTCACGGTAATCGTCGGTGAGTGAGCGAGCTCCGGTGTGGCTCCCTCGCCATCCGTTTTTGCCAACCCGAAGTCGAGGACCTTGACTACCCCGGCTGGCGTCACCTTTATGTTCGCAGGCTTGAGATCGCGATGAACGATGCCCTTATCGTGCGCGGCTGAGAGCGCGTCGGCGATTTGCCGGCCGATCGAGAGCGCTTCCTCAACCGCTAGGCGGCCGCCTTTGATGAGATCCGCAAGGGTCGGCCCTTCGACGAGTTCCAACACGAGCGCGGGAGCGGTTCCGGTCTCTTCAATACCGTAGATTCCCGCAATGTGCGGATGACTGAGCGCCGCCAGCACGCGGGCTTCTCGCTCGAATCGTGCAAGGCGCTCGGGGTGCGTCGTAAAAGCGCGCGGCAGGATCTTGATCGCGACATCGCGTCCGAGCCGGGCGTCATGTGCGCGATATACCTCGCCCATTCCGCCCACGCCAAGCGGCGCAACGATCTCGTAGTTTCCGAGCCGACTGCCGGCGATCAACCCAGGAGAAGAGGGACTGACCGAACGCATCGTGTCGAATGCGTTCCGCAACTCCGCCAACAACGAATCGGACGCACTTGGCCACTGTACGGTGAAGGCGGAGCCGGGTCGATTCGCCGCCAGCAACACTTCCACTTCCCGGCGCAGCGTTTCATCCCCCGAGACCGCAGCAGACAGGAACGCGGACCGATCCGACGGCGGTTGTTTGACCGCAGCTTCGAACAGATGTTTGACGCGCAGCCATCGATCATCGGTCATATGCGAACCGCCATGCCACGTTCACGGGCGTTCTACGCGGCACCTTTCTAGTGTGAGGACAGCATAGGGGCTCGACCCTACGACCGCAACGGCCAAAGCTCCGCCCAGACCGCTCAAGTGATGACGAAACACGCTTCCACTTACGACGCTCGGCGTCTCGAGCAGCGCGGCCGGGAGACGTAAACGCATCGGGGAACGGAAGCGTGGTCAACAATTCGACGCGGCACAAAGCGAGGTGCCGCGGAGAAGCGCGAACGATCCCTTGCTTCGCGTGTGTGAGGTGACAGTCTTCAGTCCGTCTATTCGTGGTCGAGACTGCGCGAGATACAAGCTGCTACCTTGTCAGCCCCGCCCGCGGTCGGCGTTGCGCCGTTTTTCGCAACTGAGCGTAAAAAGGCTAGGCGTTCCTCGCGCTGGGAGCGCGCTGATCTGCTGGAAATCGCTGCGAAAGCGCTTGCTGACGCGTTGAGCGCGCGAGCCACTTCTCCTTTGCTGGCCGCTAGTCTCTGCCGATAGAATCAGCGTCGCCCACATGTCGCTGTCCTCCGGCACGCGGCTCGGCTCCTACGAGATTCTGGCGCTCATCGGAGCAGGCGGTATGGGCGAGGTGTATCGGGCCAGGGACACGAAGTTACACCGCGAGGTCGCGATCAAAGTCCTGCCGGTATCGCTCGCCGGTGATCCCGACCGTCTCGCGCGCTTCGGCCGAGAAGCGCAGATCTTAGCGGCTCTCAACCATCCAAACATTGCGCACATTCATGGTCTCGAAGAGACGATGGGGCTGTCGGCGCTCGTCATGGAACTCGTCGAAGGGTCGACGCTCGCCGACCGCATCGCGCATGGGCCGATTCCAATCGACGAGGTGTTGCCTGTTGCCCGGCAGATCGCAGAGGCGCTCGAAGCGGCACATGAGCAGGGGATCATCCATCGCGATCTGAAACCGGACAACATCAAGCTGCGGGCCGACGGCACGGTCAAGATTCTCGACTTCGGCATCGCGAAGGTGCTGGAGCCGACGATCTCCGCGCCTGTCGATGCGACGGCCTCACCAACCATCACAGCGCCCGCGATGACTGGCACCGGCGTCCTGCTCGGCACCGCGGCCTATATGAGTCCCGAGCAGGCGCGCGGACAATCCGTCGATCGACGCGCTGACATCTGGGCGTTCGGCTGCGTGCTGTTCGAGATGCTGAGCGGCCGCCGCACGTTCCGCGGGGAGACGGTCACCGACACGCTGGCGTCGGTGATGCGGGACTCGCCACCGCTCGACGCGCTGCCGGCGGCGACGCCGCCGCGTGTGCGGCTCTTGATCGCCCGATGCCTGGAGCGCGATCCAAGGCGGCGACTGCGCGACATCGGCGATGCCCGGCTCGAACTCGAGACGCTGGACGCCGCGGCGCCGGCGGAGCAGCCGCCGGCGCCACACCGCCCCATCCTCGGCTGGCAATTACTTGCCGCTGGATTGATGCTCGTCGCCGCCGGCGGTGCGTTCACCTGGTGGATCGATCGCATGACAGCGCGAGACGCGTCGGCGGGCGCGGATGTCCTGCGCCTGACATCAGACGCCGGATTGACGACCGATCCGACGCTGTCGCCGGACGGGAAGCTGGTCGTGTACACGTCGGATCGCGCTGGCGCCGAGAACCTCGATCTGTGGGTGCAACAGATCGACGGCGGCGCGCCACTGCGTTTGACCTCCGATCCCGCGGACGAACACGAACCGTCGTTTTCGCCAGACGGTACTCGGATTGTGTTTCGATCCGAGCGCGACGGCGGTGGCGTCTATGTCATGCCCGCACTGGGCGGCGAACCGAGATTGATCGCGAGGGAGGGCCGCCAGCCGCGTTTCTCGCCCGACGGCTCCCGGATTGCGTACGTCACTGGCAGGGGGACCAGCCGGGGTGGGTCTACGGAGGGAAGCCTCTTTGTCGTTCCGTCCGGCGGTGGGAGCGCCCAGATGCTCGTGTCCGGGGACGTCGGCGCCGCCTTTCCTGTATGGTCGCCCGACGGCGCCTTCATTCTGTTTGGAGCCGGGTAGGTACCGGATCGAGGACTGGGCCATCGTGCGTTCAGACCGTGCCGAGAGGGTCACCCTGGAGCTCTCAGGACTTCAGCGGGCTGGTCTCGCCGATCTCGCGCCTCGCGATTGGCTCACCGGCAATCGCGTTCTCTTCGAGGCGAAATCGGGCGACAGCTCGCATATCTTCGAGATTGGAGTGTCGTCCCCCTCCTGGATTGCTAGCGCATGGCAGCTCGATGCGTCGCCTCGGCGGCTGACGTTCGGCACGGCACAGGACGAGCGGCCGGCGGTGGCCTCCCTAGCATCGGCGGCCGGCCTTCGCCGCCTCGCCTTCGCGAGCGTGTCTCACAAGGAAAATGTCTGGAGCGTCGCGCTCGATACCAACCGCCCGGGTTCAGGAAGCACGCTCACGCAGCTGACGCATGGAACCACGTCACATGTCTTTCCATCTGTTTCCGCGGATGGCACAAAACTGACATACATCTCTGACGCCGCGTACAACGATCATGTCTCGCTCCTCGATTTGAAGACCGGAAAAACGTCTCTGCTCTCGACAACCGTCTCCACCAAGTTCAGGGTGCGCATCCGCCGGGATGGATTGGAGGTCTTTTACGGCGACACGGTAGCCAATTTGGTCTACGCAGTCCGTGCGTCCGGAGGGCCTCCTGAACCAATCTGCGATAAGTGTGGCTCCTGGGTCTGGGACTGGTCTCCCGACCGTCGGTGGCTGCTGGTCAATGGGCCGCAGAAGCCATGGACGGCGGCGACGATCGTAGATGTTGAGGCGAAGACGTCTCGCCTCTTTCTCGAGCGACCGAATGAAGACCTCTTTAATTTCGAATTGTCGCCCGACGGGCGGTGGGTCGTGTTCCGGGCGCAGGCAGCGGGTCGATCTCGCACCTACGTCGCGGCGTTTAGTGGAGACCAGGGTCCGGCCGAGAACACCTGGATTCAGATCACCGACGGGTCGACGATGGAAGACAAAATGCACTGGTCGCCCGACGGCCGCTGGATCTACGTGCTATCCGATCGGGACGGATTCCAATGCATCTGGGCATATCCTGTGGACTCGCAGACCAAGAGACCCACGGGGCCGCCGGTCGCTGCTCTTCACTCGCACGGCGCGCACCTCTCGATTCGCAACGCCAATCTTGTCCCGCAGGATTTTTCCGTGGCGCGCGACAAGATCGTGTTCAATCAGGGCGAAATCACCGGCAACATCTGGATGACGGAGATCCGCTAAGTCGCAAACAAGCCGGAAAGCTCACCAGACCAGATTCTGCCGAGCCGCACTTTCGATAATGGAACTCCTTGTCCCGCTACGCTTCGGTTTGACGTTGCTGCAAGGCAATGTGTACCTCGTGTGTAGGCCCTATCGAGGCATTTCGCGAGATTAAGCAACTCCGGCGAAGTTGCGCGCGTTTCGTGCCAGTCCGTGATTGGACGATAGCAAGAGTAGTCGACTAGTGGGGAGCAAACCTCCGTGGGCGGCGTCAGATCGCTGAGGCGGATGTCGACGGTGTTCCACGCCATCGATAAATGCCAGCGCGCATCGGGCGCAGGCGGGGTCAAGGGCGGCGGAGCCGCCGAGCGTCAGCTCGGGCACCCTTGACGCCGCCGAGCACGGTGGCAGCATCTTCTGTCGATGGCGTCGCGGTACGCGCTCACCCTTATTGCACCATTGAACCGGGAGCGACCTCCGCGCTCCGAAGCGCTTGAAGTGGGGTCGCTCCCGGTTCAACATCGTTTCTCGACCACGCCGACCGCCGAGGAAGGTCCGCGAGAGTCCGCCACTTCTACAGCGTATTGGGCGAGCGCGCGGTGCCGCTAGGGGTGACATACCGGTGACATTCCCTGTGGGAGCTCACGTCATCCTCGACCTGGCCGTTCCCCCGTTCACGATGTCCGCGATGAGATCGTAGCGGTGCTCAAGACTATGTACATGCAAGACACACGGAAGGGGCGCGACGCGATCCACATCGGTCTCTGAATGCTCTGGTCTCCGTGACGGTGCCACCGCGCGTAGAGATCATCGGTGGCTTCGCGGTTGAAACGCATCCGAAGATCTCGAAACCGCGCCAGGTCGGCAACCGTTAGTGCTTCGAATCGTTGCGCATCGACCTTCTGGCGAAGTTGGAAATACGTAAGTAACGTGGGTAGCGTGAACATCGATGGCGAGCCTGATGCGAGCACGCGGTCGAACACGGGCTGGATCGCTCCGCGCCACGTCGTTGGTGCCACATAGGTCACGCCAGACGACACGGCGCGAAGCACGTCGCGATACTGGACGAGAAACGTCTCGAAGCCCGCCAAGGTAGTTTCAGCGTCCACATAGGCGAACCACAATCGAGCATCGTTCGGCACGGAATACCACGGCATCTTGTCTACGAAGTAGCGTACGGTGACCGCTCCGTTGGGGCGCTTCGATTCGTACCGCCGATTGGGCCAGAGGCTCTGTAGAACGTGCATCTGCGTGAGTAGTGCAGACTTCTCAGCCTCACTCGCCCAGAATGTGGCGGTGGGGTGTGCCAGGACGAAGTCCATGCCCATCAGCTTTCGGACGACCGCTTCCCATTCAGCGCTCCGACGATTGCGATTGTGCTCTTCACCGATGGCTGCGTAGAGCGGCCGCGCATGCAGGTGGAAGACGTGCCCGTGACGAGCGTACGGCAGTGCGCGAACATGACCTTGTGCCAACGCGTGACGCAGAAAGCGGACAGTCGCCAGGCCGTGGGCGCGTCCGGTGAACATCACGTACTGCCGGCGCAAGAAGTAGCCGCCGTGGCGAGCAACGAGCTCAAGAAACTGCGCCTGTCGCGTTGTGTAGCCGAAACGTTCGAAGATCGGTGGCCGCTCAGGAGTGGCCATCATCGGACCAGCCTCGCGGCATGGTGCGGATCCTGCGGCGTGCCGCCTCGCGTGCCTCCAGAACGTCCACCGAACATCCGGAAGCCGGCTCCGGCTTTCCCGCTCACATGCCCGCGGTGGTAGTCCTTGGTGACGAGTTCGAGAACGATCGTGCGCACGGTCCCATCACGGTCTTGGACCTCGAGCCGGACGTCCGGGAAGACGAAACGATCGCCGTCAAGGTGCAGGCGTTGAGCCTCGGCAACGGCACGCCGGGCGTCGTGATCCGTATCCCCGTTCGATCGCGCGTCGTGGATCGCACGGTACGCCGTGGCCTTCAGCTCGTCGTCCAAGATCAGGCGCTTGATTCGACTGCCCCGCTGCTCGAGCTCCGCCTCACCCCGGCGCACCATCCGGAACAGGCTCGCGTCGTGCCAGACCTCACCAGGCTTGACCCGGGCGCCGTAGTACGACTGACCAAAGTCATGCTCGGAATCGCGATGGCGATCGAGCAAAGCCTTGCCTGCGAGCGTGACGCTAATGACGTCGGCAACCGTGCGCTCTCGCAGACGCGTCACGGTGCGTTCGGCGATCAGTCCCTGCTCCTTGAGTGAGCGCGGGTCGTCCTTGAATCGATTGGTATCGCCCGCATCCTGTTTGAAGTCCTCAGTAAACGTGACTCGGTACTGCGCCGCGCGCTCGAGTAGCTCCACCTCTGAGCCGCGCAGGCGATACGTGCGGCCCTGATCGTGTACCTCCTCTCGATCACGTCCCTCTGGCGGCGTGAGACCGTGCCCGCGGTCGCCGTCGATCGCTTCACGCGATCGAGGCGACAAGCTGTCACGGAGCGGCGTGATCTTCAGCTCGTGATTGCGATGTGTCGTGTCCGCGCGTTCCACGATATTTGCCGGTGCCCGATCAGGTAATCGCGCAGTGTCATCGATACCCCAACGTCCCATATGCGTAGGCCTCCCCGGCGAGCAGTCTGCGCATCAACAGACCCAGTGGATCTGTCACCTGTGCGGCAATGCGCCATCGGTGACAGATCTCGTGGGTGGTTTCGCGTATTCATGGTCGTGACTGGCCACACGCGCCAGTCCGAAGGAACATCGGATGCCTCGCGATGCGTCATTCACCGCCACTACACACGTCGGCAGCGCTGCCGCGACACCTTTCTCAGGGACGGACCAGCGGGTCGTTCACGCTCACGAATCTACAAACGACGACTTGCTCACCGTCCACGACGCGGCGCTTCCTCAATGTGTCCTAGGTGACTGAACGAACGCTCAT
The DNA here is from genome assembly GCA_963772955.1 of uncultured Acidobacteriota bacterium. Taxonomy (GTDB): domain Bacteria; phylum Acidobacteriota; class Vicinamibacteria; order Vicinamibacterales; family UBA2999; genus Gp6-AA40. The sequence continues at coordinate 191,572 of CAVYZF010000023.1, forward strand.
ACCCAACATCACAGTGACGATCGGCCATGACGCGCGCATCTGCTTCGCGTTCGTCACGACGGCGCCACACGAGTTCAATTCGCCGGCGACCGTTACATTGCATTCGGCCACCTCGCAGACGTTGTCAACCTCGCAGCCGAACCAATCGCGTTCGACAGTGCGCAGAGTGCGACTCCGGCTCGGCTCGTCATCGTCAACGCGATGGAACTCGCGTGGCAACGAGCGAAGTTTCGCGGACATCAGCATCCGCTACTGCCCGCGGATCCCGGACGGCGACGCAAGCCGCCTCGTAGAAGTCCACCCCGGACGGGAATTTCAACCTCGAGCGGAGGCAATCATGGCCAGCGCTGAATCGATCAGCGATGTAGCATTGGAAAAGTCGTTCACGGCTCCGTCTGGCAAGACCACGCTGACGGATGTCGAGGTCGCGAATCGATTGGGCGTGTCACGGTTCACGGTGCGCTCCTGGCGGCTGAAGGGTGTCGGACCGCGGTTCCTGAAGATGGGCCGCGCCGTTCGATACCGGCCTCAGGACGTGGACGACTACGAACGGCAGGCTCTCGTCGAGACGCAAGCTCAATCCGATCACGGCCCGATGTGATCGCGGCTTGCGCGAAGACGCCACTGGCACGCCAGCCCGAACATTCACGGTGACCAGCGTCGTTCTTGACGGGAGAAACGCCATGGCTCTCTGGAAGCGTGGGCGACGGTATTGGACGCTACTTCTCGGTCAACGGCGTCCAGCTGCGCCGCCCGTTGTGCGCGCCCGGTTCTCGACTCGCGACAACGAACTGGCAGGAGGCGACGCGGCTCGAGAAGGAAGTGATCCGCGCAGCGATGGAGGGCGAGCTCGCCCCTCGCGATCCGTCTGTGAAGCTGTTCGCAGCGATCGATGACTACCTCGAGGCCAAGGAGGCGACCGCGAACTCGAAGCGCACGATCGAGTTCGATCGCGAGCGGTTGGAGATCGTGAAGCGGCACCTTGGCGACGTGAAGCTCACGACGATCACTCGCAAGACGATCGAGGGCTTTCAGGCCAAGCGCCGACTCGAAGGTGCCAGCAATCGCACCGATCAACATGGACGTCGGAGCGCTGCGCCAGGTGCTCAGGCGCTTCAAGCAATGGCGCCGACTCGAGGACGACGTGAAGATGCTCACCGAAGCCGGCGGAGCTCCGGTCGGCCGTGCGCTCACCGCCGAGGAGCAGAAACGACTGTTCGAGGCTGCGGCCAGCAATCCGGAGTGGGAGCACGTCTACTGCGCCGCCGTTCTCGCGGCGAACACCTCGATGCGCGGCGTCGAAGTGAAGCACGTGCGGCGACGGAACATCGATCTCGAGAAGGTCTGGGACGTCGAGAGCGCGACCGGCAAGGGCGTGCTGTACGTCACTCGCAGCAAGAACGAGACGAGCAAGAGGCCGATCCCGCTGAACGAGGCCGCGCGAGAGGCGGTTGAGCGCATGCTGCGACGCGCCGACGACTCTCGGCCACACGGATCCGGACCACTACGTCTGGTGCGCGAGTCAGCACCACAAGTTCGATCCGACGAAGCCGGCGAGCAAGTGGGACACCGCCTGGCGCGCGCTTCGGAAGCGCGGCCGGCTGACCGGGCTTCCGATTTCACGACCTGCGGCACACCGTCGTGACGGACCTGCTCGAGGCAGGCGAGCCGGAGCACGTCATCGAGGCGGTGACCGGGCACCTCTCGCGACGGATGCTGGAGCACTACTCGCATCAGCGGCTCAAGGCCAAGGGCCAGATGCTCGCGCGGCTCGAAAAACGCCGACAGAAAGAGAGTGCCTAACCCTGACGGGCCTCGAAGCGGTCGACTCCGAGAGCTGCATCGCGAACCAAACCAGCAGTTTCGAAATCCCAGCGGGCGACGCTTCAAGTTGGGTGTCGCCGTAGCCGTTTCGAAGCCTGGTGTTTCTTTTCGAACGCCGATCATGTCACGCGCCAGTTGGTTCGTGACACAGCGCCTGCAGTTACGTGGCTGACTGTGAGCCTTCCTGAACACTCCCTACTTGGCCCACGGCGGCTTGTTCCCGAAGGCGAACGGATTCGACGGCGGTGGCAAGACCGCAGTGTTGCCGAGCAGCTGATACCCGAGATCGATGTAAGTCTGATCAAAGAAAAGCCAGTCGTCGGGAAGGGCTGGGTTCCGAGCGGGCTTGGTCCAAGCCATTGCCTTGCTCAGGATGCGAGATGAAAACGGCACAAACAGGGCGCCCTTGTCGGCGAAGAACGATGGGCACAGCCAATCCTTGAACCGGCAGTTGTTCAAGTTCACGCCGATCAACCGACAACCCTTCTCGATCGCGACTTCGACTTCATCTTTAACGAACTCCGTCTTCGTGTATGTGTCGTTTCCGATCAGGAGAACGAACGTGTCGACACGGCGAACCTTGGCGCGGCAGACGGTCTTGATGTAGTACGGATTCTTGGAGTTGATGGCCTCGTCCAGCTGAAAGTCCGCGAAGTTGAAGTCGATGTGCTCGTGGGCCTTCCATGCCGTCATCAGGTCATAGCGTCCTTTGTCGGCGCTGCTGAAGCTGACGAAAGTTCGGGCAAGCTCGGCCATCTCGGCCGCATTCTACCTGTGGCTACCGTTTTGTACACGCAGCTTCGGCGCCCGACGCACCAGCCAGATGCAGGTGCCGCTCGCATCAGGCCAGCGCCTGTCACCTTCAGCGTAAAGTGGAATGCCGATCGTGATAAGACTGTGATACGTCCGGCTCAAGACCTCGATAAACATCGAGGTTTACGGACGCACAGCGAGTGATCGCGTTGGACGCTTAGACTACGAATCGCGTGTGCGTTAGCGTGATTCGGAGTGGCTAGATGCCGGTCGCGCGCTTCGCTTTCCAAGCGTGCTCCTTAAACCACTCGGACATCTCTCCGTATCTGTGAAATCAATAATTTACGGGCGAGCGGCTGAGCCCGAAAACGCGAATTGTGTCAGAAGTTGTGTCAGACCTCCGAATCTTCAGAGACCACTTACGGGCACGAGCCCGACCTTAAACAACACCTCCCTGCCACGTCGTCCAGTATAGCCGCGGTGCCGCGCGGCGAGGCCTGCGAAGGGCTTGTGGGTACGAGGGAACGCCAGCGATTTGCGGCAGGCGATTCCCGCGCGGTGCACCTCCGAGTGAACAGACCAATACTTGTTGCAGTGCGCAGGTAGAAAACGCGCGGCGAGTGTGGCTAATAACGTACGGGTCGTGCCGCGATCATTCGTGCTCGCCCTCGCTGCGTTGAGCGTGAACGGGTGCGCGTCCACCATCGCCCTCGATCGCGCCGTCCTCGCCTACGACACGACGACTGCCGACAGCGTGGCGAAACAGTTGCTCTTGAACATCGCCCGGGCACGCCACAATCAACCCATGCACTTCACCGCGATCTCCAATATCGCGGCGACCTATCGGGTAAGTATCAGCGCCGGCGTCGGACCGGCGCTGACGGGTGAGAACGGCGGCCTGCTGGTGCCGGTCCTCGGAGTAGGAATGGAAGAGAACCCGACGATCAGCATCTCGCCGATGCAGGGCGAAGAGTTCACCCAGCGGCTCCTCACGCCCTTTCTTGAGCAGCGACTAAAATAGCCGAACTCTTAATTCTTTAATTGACAGCATCACTGAGGGCTGGTAGAGTGCCACCTTCAACTCTTAAATGTTTAGGAGTTCACGTCGCCCATGGCACGAACACGTTCACCAACACTGACCGACGCGGAGTCACGAGTCATGTCCGTGTTGTGGCAGCGCGAGACCGCAACCGTCGGCGACGTCGTCGTCGCGTTGACGCAAGAGCGGGCGGTGACCTACAGCACCGTCCAGACAATCCTGCGAATCCTCGAGACGAAGGGCTACGTGACCCACGAAAAAGTGGCGCGTGCGTTTGTGTATCGCCCGGCCGTCGACGAGCGTCAAGCGCGCCACCAGGCGTTGAAACATCTCGTCGCGCGCCTCTTCAATGGTTCGCCGAGCCTCCTGGTTCTGAACGTGCTGGAGGACGGGGTGATCGATCGCACAGAACTCAAGCGGCTCAAGAAGCTCATTCGAGACGCCTAAAGGAGCGCACCACGTGGACTTCGTTGCGAACTGGCTCGTCCAAGGTTGTGTCGTCGCGCTTGCAACGGTGGTGATTGTCCGATGCCTGCCACGCGCACTGGCAGCGACGCGTTACGCTGTGTGCTGGGTCGGCTTGTCAGCCGTTCTTGCGCTGCCGCTGGGGGCACTAATCCCAGTTGCGCTGTCGCCGGTGCACGGTGTCGCGGTCGATACGACGGCGCCAGCGGCTCTGGTCTCGCTCCCTCACTCCCCGACGTCTGTTCCACTGATCATCGGCGCGTGGCTCGTGTGGCTGACAGCATTCGGCGGCCAACTCGCCTTCGCGATGGTCGCGATTCAACGCGCGCGGCAACGTTGCCGTTCATTCCCGCTCGCCCTGGAGCGCCGCCTCCACAACTGGACACGAGTGAAACACCAGGGCCGCGCCGCGCAACTCGTGGTCTCAAACGACGTGCGGTCAGCGGCCGTGATTGGTTGTGGCTCACCAGTCATCGCGGTAGCGCCGGCACTGATTCGACACCTCACGGCTGCCGAGCTCGATCGCGTCGTGATTCACGAGTGGGCACACGTGCAGCGGTGGGACGACTTCGCGAATATCGGTCAGCTCATGGCGCGGCTGCTCGCCGGGTGGCATCCGGGCATCTGGTGGCTCGATCGGTGGCTGCGAGCAGAGCGTGAGGTCGCCTGCGATGAAATGGCGGTGATGCAGACAGGGTCTTCGAAGATCTACGCTGCCTGTCTCGTGAAGCTCGCAAGTCTGCCGCTGTCGAGGCGGGACACGTTGCCGGCCCTGGGCGTCCTCTCGTCAGCGTCCCTTGCGTCTCGCGTGGAACGGATCGTCTCGCGCACGCCGCCAGGCTTCCCCGAATCGGTCACGGATGTTGCTCACCGTCAGTATGCTGTTGCTCGTCGGCGCGTCGTTGACCATCGGTTCACTCCGCATCGTGGAAGCGGAGGCGATTTCGTCTGAAGTCCATGCGGTCGCCGATGAGCCGCTGACACCGGCTGACATACTCGAACGAGAGCGCACGCACGATCGTCCACGCTGCGGTTCCCGCGACCGTGTCGCAGATGCCTCGAACCGCGTCGACATCGAGGCCAGTCACAACCGTCAGGCAGTTTCTCCCCGATGCCGCGAGGCCAGCGGACACGCCAGCCGGAAAGGCAGCGGACGACTCACCCTCTGACGTCGTGCACACACCTCCTGCTGCCGCAATCCTCGTGGAGGCGCACACCTCCGAGACAGAAGGAACAGAGACACCAGCCGAACCAGTCCCTCCGCAGGCACCTCTGTCCAGCGACACCGCCGCAGCTACCGAACGCCCAGCGCGTTGTCCCGTGGACCGCAGCCGCAGACGCCGGCGTCGCGCTGGGGCAGCGCTCGAAAGAGGGCGGCCTCGCAACCGCCCGATTCTTCAGCCGCTTCGGCAAACGAATCGCGGACTCTTTCTGAGGATCATCGCGTGCGCATTCATCTCGTCAATCCGAGCGACGTGTCTTTCGGCACGGCTGTGATCACACCGCGTTGGCTGTACGTCCTCGCCGCGGCCACGCCCGACCGATACGGCGCCCCCGCAATCATTGACGAGACACTCGAACCATTCGACCCAGACGGCATAGCGAGCGGCGACGTCGTCGGTATCGGTATTCACACGGCAAACGCCCTTCGCGGGTATCACGTGGGGCGGCTGGCGCACGCACGAGGGGCGTTCGTTGTCTTTGGTGGCATCCACGCCACTCTGTTCCCGGACGAAGTGCGCGAGCACGGAGCCGCTCACGCGGTCGTCTCCGGAGACGGCGACATCGTCTGGGCCAGCGTGTTGAAGGATTGCGAAGCCGGGGATCCCAAGTCCCAGTACGAGGGCGGCCGCATCGAGGGCGAGGCGTTCTCGCCAGCACGGTGGGACCTGCTGCCGGCTGATCGCTACATGTGGGGATCGGTGCAGACCGTTCGCGGTTGCCCGAAGCACTGCTCGTTCTGTTCGGTGTGGCGAACGGATGGTCAGAAGCCGCGTCAGCGCGATGTCGGGGCAGTCATTCGTGAGATCGTGGCACTCCGCCGTAAAGGCTTTCGATTCATCCTGCTCGCAGACGACAACTTCTATCCAGTGCCGCTCGCTGACCTCGTCGCGGCAGACCGCCGTGCAGACAAAGTTCGGCTCATCGCGCTGACGGCACTTCGTCAGGAGCGATTCGAGCTGATGGCGCAGTTGGAGCAACTGCCTGACGACATGGTGTTCTACACGCAGATCACCATGGAGGCGGCGGAAGACCCGGAGTTTCTCGCCGCCATGAAGCGCGCCCGGATCCGCGGGGCGCTCGTCGGCGTGGAGTCGGTCACGCCCGAAGGATTGAAGGCGGTGTTCAAGAATTTCAATGACTCCGGCGAGGCGCTCGTCACCCGCCTGCAGGCGTTCCGTTCCGCCGGGGTCCACGTGCTCGGCTCCTTCATCTTCGGGTTGCCGACTGATACACCAGACACGTTTGCGGCCACGGTCGATCTGGCACACAGGGCCGACCTGTCGTTTGCGCAGTTCGTGATGCTCACGCCGTTTCCAGGTACCGTGGATTTCGCGACCTGGGAGCGTGAATCAACGAGCCCTCCGACGATCGGCGGAGTGCCGCTGACAAAGTACTGGCTCATTCCTCCTTCTCAACGGCCCAGAGTCTACTCACCGCATCCGAAGATGTCGGCGGAGGAAATCCGGACGCGCACCCAACACGTCTGGGACCAGTTCTACGGCTTCCGAGCAGTCTGGCAGCGGTCGCGGTGTGTCCGTTCTCTCCGGTCACGACTGACATTTGTACTGATCTCGCGTCTTTACCGGCAGATGTACGCGAACACGGGCATCGCGACCGATAGCGCACGCGTGGCACGCTCTGCACGACGAGCCCGATGGCTTGCCAAAGCGGTACGACGGTTGTTCGTGGCCGCACCGATGCCCGACCTCCAGGAACCGCGCGCTCAGACGAACAATCGGGGGCAAGCGCTTCGCTGTCGCAGTCGTTCCGTAACATGGTGAAACGACATTTCCTTTGCGTCGGGCTACTCCTCCTCGCGGCTGGGCAACCGAACCAGGCCGAGGACTCTGCGCGGGCCTTTCTCGCAACCTCGTTCCAGATCAGCAGCGCAGATGTGGACCGGACTCAACGCGGGCCACGTTGTCGTGCGCACCCTCGGTGCCACCGATCCGCGCGAGGTGGCGACCCTGGGCGTCGTGCGCATCCGCGTGACGCCGGAGTTCTACGCCGAGCGACTTGCCGATATCGTCACGTTCAAGCGCACTGACGACATCCTCCAGATCGGCACATTCGGCGCTGCTCCTGCTGTCACTGACCTCGCTGATCTCACGCTCGATGAATGGGACGTTCGAAAGCTTCGCGAGTGCGAAGTGGGCAACTGCGCGGTGCAGTTGTCTGCCGACGCTATCGGCCGGTTCAGGAAGGATGTGGACTGGCAACGTCCCGATGCTCAGGCGCAAGCGAATCGTGTGATGCGACAGATACTCGTTGAGTACGTGACCCGCTACCGAGACGCGGGAACAGCAGCGTCGATGCAGTACGCCGACCAGAACGAGACAGTCGATGTGGGTCGTGAATTCGCCTCGTTGCTGGAAGCGGACGTCGAGACGTGGCAACACTTCGGCGATTTGCGACGACATCTCCTCCACTATCCGATGGAGCACACACCTGAGACGAGCGACATCATGTATTGGTCGAAGGAACGAGTCAGCCGGCGACTCGTCGTGAGCGTCACACATCTCGCGATCTCTCGCACGACGCACGGCCCATCTGCCTACGCCATTGCGTCAAAGCAGATCTACGGGACCCACTACTTCGATGCTTCGCTCGGGTTGACCGTTCTTGTGCGAGATCGGTCCGTATCGTCGCCCGCAACCTACGTGGTGTACTTGAATCGATCGCGAGTCGATATTTTCGACGGACTGTTCGGCGGCATCGCGCGGACGATTGTCAGCACGCGGGCACGCTCTCTCGTTGCCACACAACTCGGACGACTGCAGCGATCGATGGAACATCAGTTTGCGCACTAAGCCCAGCCGTTTGGCGTAGAATCACGCTAACTCACTCGGCATTCGATAGGGGCGCTCATGGACTTCCTTCGCCGCTCTCTCGTCCTCGGCGTCATCTTTGTCGCTTCCGCCGGCGCGCTGCTCACCGGTCAGGAAGCCGGACCGGCTGTCGAAGCCGCGCCTGACTCCAGAGGACATGGAGGCCTTCCTGCTGAAGGCCACAGATCAGCAACCGGCGCGACGCGGGAGCCGGCGTTACCGGCTCGAGCCGTGTCACGCTCTCGGACGGGCGCTTGACGCATGACGCCCACGTGCAGGCCGTCGATATCGCGCGTGCCGTCTTTCAGGCTGGCAAGGCTTCGGAGGTGAACTTCAAGGACACCTACCGATACAACATCGCGGGCTACCGTCTCGCACGGCTCATTGGGTTCGACAGCGTGCCGATGTCGGTCGAGCGAAACGTCGAGGGAAAGCTCGCCGCTGTGACCTGGTGGGTGGACGACGTCCTGATGGACGAGGGGGCGCGGCTGAAGAAGAAGACGATGGGACCGGATGTCCAGCGTTTTGCCAAACAGATTCAGGTCATGAAGATCTGGGACGAGCTGATTCAGAACAAGGACCGGAACGGGGGCAACCTGCTGTGGACCAGCGACTGGTCGATGTGGCTGATCGATCACACGCGCGCGTTCCGCGTTGGGAAAGAGCTGGTCGCGCCAAACGACTTGACACGCTGCGATCGCCGCTTGCTCGACGGCATGCGCGCGCTGACCGCGGAATCGCTTGCGAAAGCCGTGGGCAACTCGCTGACGAAAGAGGAACAGGCTGCCGTGATGGCGCGACGCGACCTGATCGTGAAGCATTTCGACGACAGGATCTCGAAGCTCGGCGAGGGCATTCTCTTCACATACTGATTCCCTGAGCACGCATCCTATGGAACGCGGGCTCCTCCAGCGACTCCTGAAACCAGTCGCCGACGTTCGCCCAGGCGAAGCCGGCACGGCGCTGATGATGTTCGCCTACGCGTTCCTGGCGATGACCTCCTACAACATCATTCAGCCGCTGACACGGTCGAAGTTCATCAGCAATCTGGGCGCGGTGAACATCCCGTACGCGATCTTCGGCGCGGGTCTGTTCATCGGTGTCCTGATGCTGGGTTACACGCGCTTCTACAGCGTGTTGCCCAAGCGCTGGGCGCTGCCGATCACCCAGGCGTGCATGGCGCTCGTCATGCTCGCGTTCTGGACATTGTTCCGGACAAGGCCGGCCTGGGCCGACTGGGTATCGGTTGGCTTCTTCGTGTGGGGCAATCTCCTCGGTGTTCTCGTCATCAGCCAGTTCTGGACGCTCGCCAACGGCATCTACGATCCGCGGCAGGCCAAGCGGCTCTTCGGGTTCATCGGTGGCGGCGTCATGCTCGGCGGCATGACCGGATCGGGCCTGACCTCGTTCATCATCGAATCGGTCGGCGCGAACACGTTGTTGCTGTGGAGCGCCTTGACCCTCATCGCATGCCTCGTTCTCGTCTCGCGCATCCTGGGCAGGGAAGCGAAGGCCGCGGAACTGGCGCCGGCAACGGGTGAGGAGAAGGGTGTCACGCTGGCGCGCGCGTTTCAGTTGCTTCGGCAGTCGAAGCAGGTCCAGATCATCGCGCTCGTGATCGGGTTCGGCTCCATCGGCGCGGCACTCATCGACCAGCAGCTCAACATGGCGTCGGAAGGCCTGGGCGGCGAGGACTCGATCGGAAAGTTCCTGGCGCAGGTCAGATTTGCCGTGTCCGCAGCTGCCCTCGTGATTCAGGTCTGGGTCACACCGCGCATCCACCGCTATCTCGGCATAGGGTTCGCGCTGCTGATGCTGCCGACCAGCGTCGCCATGACGGCGATTGCGATCGTCCTGACGGGTGTGCCATGGGCGGCGGCTGTCGCTCGAATCACGGATCAGTCGCTGCGCTACTCGGTGGACAAGACCACGCGCGAGGTGCTCTTCCTTCCGCTGCCATCGGCGCTGCGTCAGGAAGTCAAGCCGCTGGTGGATGTGACGGTCGACCGCGTCTCTCGCGGCGGCGCTGCCATCTTGATGCTGATCCTGATTCAGCCGTGGGGCCTGCACTTCACGTGGCAGCAGCTCAGTTACGTGAGCCTGGCTCTGATCGTGCTGTGGTACATCAACGCCTTTCGCGCCAAGCGCGAGTACTTGACGGCGTTTCGCCAGAGCCTCGAACGGCGCGACGTCCAGCCATCGGGACTCAGACTCGACGTCGCCGATCTCTCCACGGTCGAAACGCTGATGGAGGAGCTCGCAAGCCCTCACGAAGCACGCGTGCTCTATGCGATCGAGATTCTCGAATCGCTCGACAAGCGCAACCTGGTCACGCCGCTACTGCTCTACCATCCGTCAGCAGCCGTGAGGACGCGGGCGCTCCAGGCACTCGCCGGTGTCAAGCCGGAGATCGTCGAGCAGTGGCTTCCGTCAATCCGGCAGATGATCGCCGATGAGAGCCCTGAGGTTCGCGCCGCGGCCATCTCGGCGCTCGTGAACCTCCGGCAGGAGCAGGTGACCGACCTGCTCAGGCCGTTTCTCCAGGACCCGGAGCCACGGATTGCCACGACCGCGGCCGTCGTGCTGGCGCACAGCGGTCGGGAGAGCGATGTCGCCGCGAGCGAAGAGGTCCTGTCGCGCCTCGCATCTGACTCGAAGGCCGCGGCGAGAAAGGACGCCGCCGCCGCCATCCGACAGATTGCCGACCCGCGCTTCCGCCCGATGCTGATCCCGCTCGTGTATGACTCGAATCCCGATGTCGCCGCAGAAGCGATGCACTCGGTTCGTGCCCTCGGGGCATCTGATCATCTCTTCGTCCCGACGCTCGTCTCGTTGTTGCGCCATCGGACTCTCAAGAGCAGCGCCCGCGAGACGCTGGTCGGCTACGGTGAGGGTGTCCTCGACGCGCTCGCCTACGTCCTCCGCGATCAGGACGAAGACATCTGGGTGCGGCGCCATCTCCCCGCGACCATCGCACGGATTCCCGCGCAGAAGTCGGTGGACATCCTGATCGAGGCCCTGCAGGAGGGCGACGGCTTTCTACGATACAAAGTCGTGGAGAGCCTCGAGACGCTGAGGCGCGATGCGCCCGATCTCGTCTTCCCGCGCGAGCCGATCGAGACGTTCGCCCTGAAGGAGGGGCTCCGCTACTACGACTACCTGACGCTCCACTACAACCTGTTCGAGCGGGCGAAGCTGTCACACGATTCCCTGCTTGCCGTCGTCCTGCAGGAGAAGATGGCGCGCAGCGTCAATCGCGTGTATCTCCTCCTGGGCCTCATGTATCCCTGGAGAGAGATCGTCGCGGCCCGATACGCGATCGAGCACGGTGACGGCCGGGCGCGTGCCAGCGCCATCGAGTACATCGACAACATCTTGAGCGGACCCATTCGCAAGCGCGTGATGCCGATTCTCGAGAATCTGCCCATCGACGAGAAGGTGCGTCATGCGAACCTCGCCCTCAAGACGCGGCCACGCGATGTCGAAGAAACCCTGCTTCAGCTCATCAACGACCCGGACGAGATCGTGGCGGCAGCCGCCATCGATCTCGTCGAGGAACTCAAGGTCTGGACGTTGGCTGAGGATGTGGAGTTCGTGCTCGCGCACAGGGATGTGAAGGACTGGTACGTCTTCGAAGCGGCCTCCTGGGCACTGGCTGCGTACCGGCTGCCCGGTAACAAGCGTCGCAACCTGTGGATCGAGCCGCTGCCTGTCGTTCAGATCGCCTCACGACTGCGCCACGTACCAGTGTTCGCGTCCGTCACCGTTGACGAGCTCGTCCGAATCGCCGCGACCGGGCGACAAGTTCGGTACGAGAATGGAAGCATCCTCTGTAAGGAGGGCGCCATTCCAGAACACCTGCAGTTCCTGCTCGACGGCATCATCACAACGAAAGCGGGCGACCAGGGTGGACGCGACATCGTGCCGCCGGCGGCACTCGGCTTCGAGGAGATGCTCGATGGCAGTCCGATGTCTGAGACCTTGCGCACGTCCGAGTCCGCAGTGTGCCTGACAGTCGGGCGCGACGAATTCCGGGTGCTCCTCTCCGACAATACCGAGCTCGTGCAGGGCCTGTTCCGGATGTTGGCAGGCGCACGAGCGGCCGATCGGCCCGTGATGACCGGACGCCACTTCACGAGCCTGACACTTCACGATGGCGCGCTGACGCCGATCGAGAAAGCTCTGACACTGCAGAACGTATCCGTGTTTGGAGACGTGACCCCTGACGAGATGCTGCACCTGGCGTCGATTGCGAGCGAAGTGCCGATGAACGAGGGCTCGACGCTGTTTACTGAATCAGACCCGTCGGCCGTCTGCGTGATATTGGCCGGACGGGCCGTACTGGAGTCGGTCGCCGGTGGAGACACCGTGGCGGCGGAAGCGGGCGATGTCGTGGGCATCTACGACACATTGGCCGGGACCCCGATCGGGCGTCGCGCTCGCGTCGTCGGCGCCGGCCGTGCGCTGCGCATCGAACGCGAGGACCTGTTCGATCTATTCGGTCACCGTCCGGAACTGTTGCGGCAGATGTTGCGCGCGCTGCTTGCTGCGCCCAGTGAGACTACCAGCCCGCCCCGCGCAGTCAGATCCACCTCCTCCGCAGCAGCCACATCTTGACCAACTGCGTCACGAGCACGTAACAGAGGAGCGTCAGCGCCAGCAGCGGCCAGTAAAGCGGTGGGAGCGCGGTGAAGCCCAGATAGTGTCCCAGGGGCGTGAACGGAATGGCGATGCCGGTCGCCATGATCACAATTGACATGCCAATCAACGGCCCGGACGAGTGGCTTTGCAGGAACGGAATCTTGTTGGTGCGGATGATGTGGATGATGAGAGTCTGTGTGAGCAGGCTCTCCACGAACCAGCCAGTTTGAAACAGGCTCGCGCTACGCGCCGCAGCGTCCGGCGTGGAGATGTTCCAGCAGTTGAAGACAGAGAGCATCATGAAGTACGTCGTGTAGTCGAAGACCGATGAGCACGGGCCGATGAAGACGATGAAACGGGTCAGTTGCTTGATGTCCCAGGGACGTGGTTTCTCAACCTGCCCGGGATCGACCGCGTCGGTCGGAATGGCGGTCTGGCTCAAATCGTAGAGCAGGTTGTTGGCCAGGATCTGGATGGGGGCCATCGGCAGGAAGGGGACGAACACACTCGCCCCCAGGACGCTGAACATGTTGCCGAAGTTGCTGCTCGCGCCCATGCGCACGTACTTGAGGATGTTGGCGAAGACCTTTCGTCCTTCGACGACGCCGGCCTCCAGTACCATCAAGGATTTTTCGAGCAGGATCATGTCCGCCGATGCCTTCGCGACATCGACGGCGGTATCCACACTGATTCCAACGTCCGCCGCGTGCAAGGCGGGGGCGTCGTTGATGCCATCGCCCATGAAGCCCACTGTGTGCTTGCGGGACTGCAGGGCCTTGATGATGCGCTGCTTGTGGACGGGAGAGACGCGGGCAAACAGCGTGGCTCCCACCGCCGCGTCTGCAAGCTGGGCGTCGGACATCTTCTCGAGTTCGCTGCCGAGCAGCACGAACTCGGTGGACAGCCCGACCTCTGTGCAGATCTTGCGGGCGACCAGGTCGTTGTCGCCCGTGATGACCTTGACTGCGACGCCATGGCGTTGCAGGGCCTTGATCGCAGCTGCCGCCGTCTCCTTCGGCGGGTCGAGGAAGGCCGCATAGCCGTTCAGGATCAGGTCGCACTCGTCGGCTTTCGAGTAGGGCGTCGCGTCACCCGCAACGATACCGCGCGGCTCAATGTCTTTGCTGGCGATCGCAAGCACACGGAAGCCATCGGCGGAGAGCTGTTCATACTCCTTCTTGAGCCCGTCGATGTGGGCGTGATCCATCGGGTAGAGCGTGCCGTCGAGCTCGAAGTTCACGCAGCACGGGAAGATGGCCTCCGGGGCTCCCTTGCTGATGATTCGGTCCTTGGCTTCGGGCGTACGGACCACGACCGACATGATGCGGCGCTGGAAGTCGAACGGGATCTCGTCCACCTTTGCGCATTCGGGGATCTTCGCGTGACTGTGGGTCTCAGTGTGCGCGAGCACCGCGCGGTCCAGGACGTTCCTCAACCCAGTCTGGAAGTGACTATTCATGTACGCCAGCGCGAGGACGCCGTCGTCTTCCCTCAGCGCGACGTCGCAGTGCTTCTCCAGGATGACGTGATCCATCGTCAGCGTGCCGGTCTTGTCGGTGCAGAGCACGTCCATCGCGCCCAGGTTCTGAATGGCGTTGATCCGTTTGACGATGACCTTCTTGCGGCTCATCGCCAGTGCGCCTTTGGACAGGCACACCGTCACGATCATCGGCAACATCTCCGGAGTCAGGCCCACAGCGACCGCGACGGCGAAGAAGAAGGCTTCGACCCAATTGCCCTTGGTCAGGCCATTGATGACGAAGACCAGAGGCACCATGACGAGAATGAATCGCAGCATCAGCCAGGTGAACTGAGCGATGCCCTTGTCGAACGCCGTCTGTGTGGGCACCTCCGACAGCGAATGGGCCACGCCGCCGAGAAATGTCTCTTTCCCGGTTGCGATGACAACCGCCGTCGCCGAACCGCTTTCGACGCTCGTGCCGAGGAATGCGATCGTCGTCAGATCGATGGGGGAAGTCGGCGCCGCGTTCCTTTCGACCTCAAACTTCTCAACCGGGAAGCTCTCGCCCGTCAGCGCGCTTTGAGTGACGAACAGATCTTTCGCCGCGACGATGCGCACGTCGGCGGGAATCATGTCCCCGGCGGCCAGTTCGACGATGTCACCGGGGACCAGTTGCGAAACGGCGATCTCCCGGGGGTGGCCATCGCGGATCGCAGTGGCGGTGACCGAGATCATGGCCTTGAGCTTGGCCGCTGCGCTGTCGGCCTTGGCTTCCTGGACAAGTTTCAGCCCTACACCCAGAGCGATCATGAGCGACATCATGCTGCCCGCCCGAGGGTCACCCGTGGCGAAGGAGATACTCGCCAGGATCGCCAGCAGGATCACCAGCGGGTTGAGAAGCGCGTGCCAGAGCAGCCTCCCGAGGCTCGTTCGCTGGTCTCTTGCCAGGACGTTCGGGCCATACTGAGAGAGTCGGGCGCGAGCGTCGTCACTGGTCAACCCTTCGGGACGGGTCGAAAATCGCGCAAGGAGGGACGGTATCTCCATCGTCGCCGCTTCAACCAAGATGTGCGAGGCCTGGGTGTGCGGACGATCGTCACTGATGGCGGCAAGGAGCTTCTTGGGAAGAACACCAGAGTGGACATTGGACAAGCACACCTCGCCGTCTCGCCGCGCTTCAGAGCGGGATTAGTTTTCAGCGGACAAGAGCTGACGTTCGGCCGTGAAGACGCCAGGCCGGCGATCAGCAGGTTCGTCGACGTCATGATGAACCGCGCCCTGGTCTGCCTCCGGCGCGCAGCCCCATGCAGTACATGTCGTCGGCGGCACACCCCTCGACTTCCACCTGAATGGTCGTGTGCGTGATGCGAAACTCGTGTTCGAGACCGTGTGCCACCGCCCGCAGCACCTGTTGTCCGTCCCGCACGCTTTGTTCGGCGACAACGATGTGACAGCTGCACGCGATGACTCCCGGGCCGACCATCCATACATGGAGGTCGTGCACGTCGAGTACGCCGGTCACTCCTTTGATCGCGGCGATGACACCTGGCATGTCCATGCTCGTTGGTGTGCCTTCGAGCAGTACCGGTCGTGCTCTCGCGAAGCACGTCGTAGCTGCTGTAAAGAATCAATGCCGCGATCATGAGCGACACAACCGGATCGGCGAGCGTAGACTGGGTGATCAGCACCAATACTCCGGCGAGGACGACCCCGAGTGCGGAGACCGCATCGCCAATCATGTGCAGATACGCGCTCCGAATGTTGATGTCGTGCTTGGCGCCGCGATGGAGTCGAACGCTGATCCACACGTTGACGACGATCGCCGTCAGCGCGACGACAACCATCAGGAGTCCACTGGCCGGTTCAGGATCGCGGAGGCGCTCGATGGCCTCGAATCCAATGACCAAGGCGATGATCACGAGCGATACGGCGTTGGCGAGAGCAGCGAAGACACCGACGCGGTGATACCCGAACGTCATCCCATGATGCGAGGGCTTGTCCGCCACCCGCAGCGCATACCAGCTCAAGCCCAGGGCGGCGGCGTCGGTCAGGTTGTGTCCGGCATCGGACAGCAACGCCAGGCTGTTTCCGAACCACCCGGCCAGCGCTTCCGCCACCACGAACGCCAGCGTGACGGCGACGGCCGCGGCCATCGTCCGGGCGGACGTGCGGGGCACTCGCTCGCCGTCGTCGTGTCGGTGTGAATGTGATGAATGGTCGTGCACCATCGGTAGTCAGAGAACGGATGTCGCGGATCGAACACCACGACGCTGCAGCGTCCACTGCACAATGGCGAGTGCGATCGTCGCGCCCGCTGTCGCGGCAATCCTGATCTGCCACGTTGACCAGAACTCCGGGGTCGCATCGTCCGTCCGGTACGCATAGCCAGGAAACCAGTCCCGGAAGTACTGCGTCATGTCCATCTGCACGAAGGGCTCCTGAGTGACCAGCGTCACAAGCAGGGCGGCTGTCAGGAGGTACTGACCCCGGTCGGTAGTCGCGTACGTACGCGGCGAAGAGAATCGTGATCACCGGCAGCAAGAACACGAGGTATCGCCAAATATCGACACCGAGGGACGCAGCCCCCACAATCAGCGCCGTGAACGTGGCGAGTTCTGGTGTGCACGCCAGCCGCTTGACGCACCAGGCTGGCCTTAGGGACAGGAGCACGGTGATCCCACCAAGCAGCGTGATCAGGAAATAGAAGAAGAAGGCAACGAAGGGCGGGTCGCGCCAGTTCGCCAGGTTGGCGACGAGGTCGCGCGCCGTCAACAACGCCCGATCCCGGTCACCGAGGTTTGTCGTGCTGGCCCAGTGTCGAAGGAGAAACAGCGCGGCGACCGAAGGCGCGTACGTCAAGAATGCGCGGGAGACGCTCTGGCCCTGTCGCAGCTCCCGGTGGAGCCCGAAGAAGGCGAGCGCTACCAGGAACTCGCGCGCCGTCACGGCGACAAGCACCGCAACGCACGCCATCCACCCGCTTCGTGTCAGCAGAACGTAGGTCGACGCGCTCAAGACCGCCAGCGCTCCGAGATCGATCTGTACAGGGTAGAACGCAAACATCCGCGACGTCGCGATGCACAACGCCACGCTAACGATGAAGTACCCCTTGTAGACCAGTGCGACTCCGTAGAGATCGAGGATCAGGCAAAGAAAGAAGTAGAGAACGCCCGCGTACACGAAATTCATGATCTGAAACGCAGGGATGATGTCGAGTCCGGCGGCGTACGGGAGGCGCGTCAACAGCGGCAGCAGCGGTCGCGTTTGCGTGTGTTTCGTCCCGTCGTAGATGCGATCGGTGACCATGTGGGCGTACTGGCGACCGTCCCAGCCAAGGCCGTCGTTGGCGTCAACACGACCTGTTCGTGCGTTGAGACCGGCAAAGAGTGTCAAGCCGATTGCGGCAATCACCAGGTTCGTCGCCCAACTCCGATTGAACTCGTGTCGTTGGGCAATCACTTTGGCGCCGCGCCGGTTGTCGGTTGTGGGCAGGCAAGTTCGAGAGACTCGATTCGCGCAGTCACTTCGCTATCGAGGCGTGGCTGTTTGCTGTTGGGCGCGAAGCGCCGTGACAGGCCGCTGAAGGCCGCGTCGGTGTAGACGGTGACGGTCGCGGCCGGGCCGACGTCAACGCTCTGAATGCGATTGCGCCAGTTCTGGTTGGCGTACAGTCCCTCGAGCTTCGGCCACCGCGCGGGGCCGTTCAACACGACACCCGCGCCTTGCCAGTCCGAACGGTCGTAGAGGAAGACGTAGCAACCGTTCGGATTGGGTGCTGCCAAGCCGAGCCCCAGCCGCCGTGGCTCGTGTGCGCAACCGGCGATAGCGATCATGACAACCACCACCGCATAGCGGCACTCAACGAGACTTGGGCGCGTAGTAACCATTTTTTGTGCGGGCGGTGCTGCTCGGTCGCGAGACCTGGACAACGAGACGACGCCACGCGCCATCGCGCTTCGAATTGAGCGACGTGTAGCCAATCGTGTACTGGCTTGCCAGCTCGTCGGCGATCTGAGCGTACACGTCCGACAGATCGTCGATCTTCATCGGAAAGAAGGCTCGCCCCCCCGTTTCGCGTGCCAGCGTGCGCAGGACAAACTCGGCCTCGCGAAAACCCTTCGCCTGCAGGTCGGCGCCACGCAGCGCGATCGTGTAGATGGCCGTCTCGGAGCGCTTGGCGAGATCGAGAACCTCGTCGAACGATAGGAGACTCGATGTGTCCTCGCCGTCTGTGAACAGGATGAGTGCCTGACGGCGCACGTCCTGTTCTATGACTGCACGGACCTTTCCAAGCTCGCGGAGCGCGATGTAGATCGCGTTGTAGAGCGACGTGGAACCACCCGCCACAATCTGCTGAATCGCGGACTCGAGCTCGGACTGGTTGGACGTGAAGGCCTGCCTGATTTCAACGCGGCTGTCGAAGTCGATCACCTGAGCGATGTCACTGGTCTTGAGGCGCTTCACGAAATTCGTTGCGGCAACCTTCAGCGTCGGCAGATGTTCTTCCATGCTGGCGCTGGAGTCGAGGAGCAGGGACAGGGCGATTGGCTGCTGACGGCGGTTGAAGAAGGTGATGTCCTGTTTGATCCCGTCCTCGAAGACGACGAACTCACCTGGTTCGAGATCGGTGACGTAGTGGTTCATACCGTCGGTCACCGTCACGCTCAGTGACACGACATCGACGCCAGCCCGAAAGGCGGGCGCCTGAGCCGCGGGCTTCGGGGCAGAGGGTGAAGCCTGCCGCCCGGACGCAGTGGTCTCGCACAGGCAGATCGCCATGAGCACGGTAGTCAGAAGAACGCGACTCACGATCGAGGGCATCCTAGCGCGCCCAATGACCGCCCGATAGATGGAGGCACGGCGTCCATGCAGAATGCAGGATCGCGAGAAGGACACCAGCCCAGTTCAGAGGACGTCGGCGTTTGAGCTTGCGGCCTGAAGCAGCGGATAATCCGCAGTCAAGCGCGGCAGGCCTTTTGCCTGAGGACGACCACATGTTCGATCACCTCGCTCGTCGCACGGCAGCACTCGCGGTCGCTGGTGGTGTGGCGTGGTTCTCTTGTGGCCAGGTGGGCGGGCAAGACGGCTTCCGTTTCCGGAGCGGCGTCGAGCTCGTCAACGTCAACGTCACCGTCACCGACCGTTCGGGCCGTTTCGTCGGGGGTCTCACGCCCAGCGACTTTACCGTCTATGACAACGAGCAGGCCGTCGAGATCACGCATTTCAGCGCCGATCGCGTGCCCGTGAGCGTCGGCATTGTGCTCGACACGAGCGGCAGCATGGCTGGCGACAAGATCGAACGGGCACGTGCGTCGATTGAGCGCTTCCTCGACCTGCTCGACGATCCTGAAGACGAGGTATTTGTGTATGGGTTTGCCAGCGATGTCAGGATCATTCAGGAGTGGACGAGTGACCATGACGCGGTGAACAAGGGGCTGCGTCGGGTTGACGCGTTTGGCGGAACGTCGATGTACGACGCCGTCATCCGGGCGGTGCCCATGGCACAAAGCGGGCGCAATCGGAAGAAAGCCGTGATCCTCATTTCCGACGGGAATGACACCAGCAGCCGCCGCGGCCTCCGCGACGTTCGACGAGTGGTCCGCGAAAGTGAAGTGCTGGTCTATGCGATCGGTATAGACGGATCGGCAGAGCCCGCCATCAGAATGAGCCCTCCCACATTCCCGCCGCCACCGATCCCGTTCCCATTTCCGATCCCGGACCGCAGGCGTCCCGGCACGCGGTGGCCGGGGCTCACACAGCTCCCTCGAATGAGCGGGCGGAGCGCGGCCGGCGATCGATTGAACGCTCAGGCCCTCCGCGACATCACCGATGACAGCGGTGGTCGAACCGAGGTTGTGCGCGACGCGCGCGATCTCAGTCCGGCGACGGCGAGCATCGCCGACGAGTTGAGCAAGCAGTACTCACTTGGATACGTCACCCCCGGCGCCCGCGACGGCCGCTGGCACTCCATCCGCGTGGACGTGCGCGACGGATCGGTGCAGGTCAGGGCACGGCGAGGCTATACCGCTTCGTGATCTCGTGTAATTGAAAATGCATTACAGGGTTACAGCAGCGTTCCCCTCAGGACCACGAGCCCGACCGAGAAATAGATCACCAGGCCCGTCACATCGACGAGAGTTGCAACGAACGGCGCCGACGAGGCTGCCGGATCGAATCCCAGTCGCTTCAGCAGGAACGGCAACAGCGATCCGCTCAACGTCCCCCACAGCACGACACCAACGAGCGACACCGAGACCGTGATGGCGACGAGGAGCCAGTGTGCTCCGTAAATGTCCGAGAACGCCGACCAGAGCGTAATGCGCAGGAAGCCGATGCTGCCCAGAATCCCGCCGAGCGCCAGACCGGCGAAGATTTCACGTCGCATCACACGCCACCAGTCGCTCAGTGCCACCTCGCCGAGGGCCAGCGCGCGTATCACCAGCGTCGCCGCCTGCGAACCGGAGTTGCCGCCACTCGAGATGATGAGCGGCACGAAGAGCGCCAGCACGACGGCCTTCGAGATTTCCGCTTCGAAGGCACCCATCGCCGTCGCGGTCAACATTTCACCCAGGAAGAGCGCGGTCAACCATCCCGCGCGCTTGCGAATCATCTGCCAGAAGGCGATGGTGATGTACGGCTCGTCGAGCGCCTCGGAACCGCCGATGCGCTGGATCTCGCGCGTCGCCGTGGCCTCGGCAACGTCCAACACGTCGTCGATCGTCACGATACCGATGAGCATGCCGGCGGTGTCTGTCACCGGCAGCGCGCTTCGATCGTATTGCCGGAACACGGCAACGGCCGCCTCCTGATCGTCGGTCGCTTTCAAGGCAACGAACCGCCGGTCCATCAGATCGGCCACGTGACTGATCCAGGGGGCGAGCAGGAACTCGCGAATGCGGATGTCGTCGATCAACGCGCCCTTGCTCGTCGACGACGTAGATCACGTTCAACGTTTCGCTGTCCTGGCCGTGAGCACGGACGTAGTCCAGTACCTCGCGAACCGTCCAATGCTCGCGGACCGCCACATAGTGCGGCGTCATCAAGCGGCCGACGGATCGTCCGGGTAGCCGAGCAGCGTCAGCGCGACAGACCGTTCCGCAGGCGTGAGCAGCGCCAACAGTTGGCGAGTCACCGCCGCCGGCAACTCCTCCAGGAACAGCGTGCGGTCGTCAGGCGCCATGTTGTTCAGCAGCGCAGCGACATCCTCCTGCGCCATGGCCTTGAGGCAGTGCTTCCTTGGCTTCAAGGGACAAATACTCGAATACGGCGGCGGCATCCTTGCGCGGAAGCACGCGAAAGACGACCACTTGATCCTCGAGACCGAGCTCCGTCAGCAGCAGCGCCACGTCGCTGGCGTGGCGATTGCGCATCATGTCGCGCAGGCGGGCGTAGTCGCGGGCGTGCAGCGCGGCCGCGAGCTCGTCGGCGGGTCGGGCGCATCTCCCCGGATCGCCGCCAGGGCGTCGTCACGGTGTGGACCGGTGAGTTGGTGTTCCATTTGTGTCAGGGCTGCGCGAACGACGTCGTGGTGATGCACGTGCGGCCCGACCGACTTGACGGCGTCGAGCCACACGCGATGGATCAGATCGAGGTCACCCGCGGAAGAGAGACGGAGGATGTGCGCCGAGATGAAAGGAATCTGCTCGCCCGCTGCGATGATGAATCACGAGTCGGACGTCGAGCGGCTCCGGCTTGTCGGCCTGCTCCCACGCTTCACCGAGCATGCGTGCCTGGTCGGCGACCGAGAGGCTCGACGAATTCTCCAGACGTACACATCGGAGCGCGAGCGAAGCCGCATCACCGTGGCGAGAATCGCGTCGACGACGTTGCGCGCCGGCACAATCAGGAGGCGCACGGGACGACCAACCCGCTCGCCACGGACACGACTTCCGCCAGCAACTGCCGCTCTGGATTGGTGGGAGCACTCTCGGTTGCCGCATCGCCCCCGATGTCGGCATTCAGCAACCGGACGGTCATCACCACGACATCCCGATCGCCAGCCGCCTGGAGCGCGGCCGTCACATGAGCCAGCGCGTGCGGATTGCGAACGGGCACGAGCACGTTGCCCGGACGGGCCTCGACCTGATCGAGCGAGAGGTCGGTCGAGCGCAACAGGTCGAACGTGCCCGATTCCTCGGCGACCTCCGCGGGCTCGGCGTCCCGGTACACCGAGCGTGAACCACGCCGCGAGACCCACCACCAGGGCGACTGACGCGATGGCCGCGCCATCGCCGGTCAGCACCATTGCCAGAGCACAGCCAGCGACAATGACTGCCGGTGTGAGAAGGCCCAGCGGCAACTCGCGCCCCCACAGGCGCAGGTTTCCAGGCGTCCTGAATGGCACGTCGTAGGCAGCGCGTCGTCGCAACCGGACGAGCGAGGCCACCGTGAAGATGACGGTTCCCGCGAGACCGATCGCATACGCGTGAGCCAGCCACGTCACCCGGCCGCCATGCGAGCATCACGAGGATCACCGAGGCCGCGGTGACGTCGATCGCGCGGGCCGGAGTGCCGAAGCGGATATGGAGAGAGCCGAGACCGCCGGGGGACGACTCTTCCGCCGACGAGCGATGAAGAATCCGCTCGGCATCGATCAGTGCTGCGTGCACCGCCGGACGCAGCACCAGGACAGCCGCGCCTGCCAGCGCAACTGACAGCACGCTTCGCGCCCATGCGGGAATAGCCAGATGCTGTGCCACTCCTGCCAGGGGCGAGTCAATCCACGGCGTCTGCTCTGCGGCTGGCACGAGCAAGACGAACAGGAATGTCCCGACGGTGGTCAGCAGGAGGGCGAAGAGGACGGTGAAGGACGCCGTTCGCCGCAACGTCGGGACACGAGGCGGCGGGAACTCGTTGGCCGCTCGCGCGAGCGCTTCACCACCGCCAACGACGGCAACGCCGTCGCGAATCCAAGCACATACACGAGCGCAGCGTCGAGGAACCACCGGCCGGTCAGGCTGACGCTCGGCGACGGCGGTACGGCGAGAGCGGTCACGAAGCCAGCACGGTTCCGCGCGAGCGTGATCATTCCGATGATCGTCGTGAGCGCAAGGATTCCGATCCCAATCCAGACGGCTCGCGCCCAGAGATCATGGTCGATGTCACGGCCGATGCGCGCGCGCAACCACAACCACCCGACCAGGACGACGGCGCTGAGCGTCGCGAGATCCTCGGCGCCCACGGAGCCCTCGAAGCGCAAGCCCGCGATGGCCATCACCAGGACATCGGCGATGTAGTGTCCGACCACCACCGACGCGAGGGCGCCGAGCACGAGGCGCTCGACAAGCGTGACAGCGGTTGCCGCTCGGGCGGCGCGCCCGCCGACGTGTACGCGACGCGCCGGACCAAACCACCAGGAATGAGAAACGCCCAGCTCTCGATGTCAATTGCCCGCAGCAGCGCGGCCAACGCGGTCGCCGCGAGCACGAACCAGCCCGCCGAATTCCCCAGCGCGGGCGTGCGACAACCCCGGCGATAAAGAACGCTGCCGCACCAAGCTGCGCGATCGGGAAGGCTGCGGCCCGCCACACCGACATGAACGGGAGGAGCGCCGCGGACGACAAGACGACGCGGATCGGGTCGCGAGATCGACGAGCTGAGGTGAAAGGCACGGCGCTCTTGTGGGCTCTCGACTGATGATAGCCTTGGGATACTTTGGCACAGAGGCCGGAGCCGCCCGTTACGGCGTTTTGCAGTCGATGCAACGCGTAGCACACCCGGAAATCGGCTCGCCCACAACCACCATCAAAGCTCCATGGGCAGCGTTGGTGGTCGACGATGACGCAGGCGTGCGTCAATCACTGAGGCTGTGCCTGGAAGCCGCGGGCGCGCGGGTGCTCGGCGTGGCCACCGGGCGCGCCGCCCTCGAGGCCCTCGACCGCGGGCACTTCGATGTCGTGTTTCTCGATCTCTGGCTCGGGGCGGAGGCGGGGCTCGATTGTTGCCGCAGATGCTCGCGCGGCAATCGGATCTGGGCGTCATCGTCGTCACGGCGTTTGCTTCGATCGAGAGTGCGGTCAACGCCGTCAGGCGCGGCGCAGTCGACTACGTCCCGAAGCCGTTTACCCCTGACCAGGGACTGGGCCGCAAGTCGCGTCGTCGATGCGCAGCGACTGCGGCGCCGGCTGGTGGAACTCCAGGAGGAGCTGGACCAGAGCGGAAACCTGACCCGGCGTTCTTCGACTCGCGCAGCCCGCTGTTTCTGAGATTCCTCCAGTCCGCCGCCCGCGCGGCCGCATCCGACGCAGTGCTGCTCTTACGAGGCGAGAGTGGCACGGGTAAGAACGTCCTGGCCCGCTGGATCCGGGCCAACAGTCCGCGAGCCGATGCCCCCTTCGTGACCATTAACGCTCCATCGCTATCCGGCGACCTCATGACCAGCGCCCTCTTTGGTCATCGTAAAGGCGCGTTCACCGGAGCGATCGCCGACGTCGCCGGCAAAGTGCAGGAAGCAGAGGGTGGAACGCTGCTGCTCGATGAAGTTGGCGACCTGACGCCTGACGCCCAGGCGCGCCTCCTTCGGTTCCTCAACGATCGGACGTATGAACGACTCGGCGAGGCGCGCGAACGCCAGGCGGATGTCCGCTTGATTGCCGCCACGAACCGGGATCTCGAAGCGGAAGTCGGGTCTGGCCGCTTTCGCGAGGATCTCTTCCATCGTCTGAACGTGGTGACCCTTACTCTGCCGGCGCTCCGCGAGCGCCAGGAGGACATCCTGCTTCTCGCTCATCACTACCTGTCCGTGTTTGGGCAGAAGCAGCGTCGAGTGGGCTTGACGTTGTCGCCCGCTGCGGAGCAGGCGCTGATCGCCCACAAGTGGCCGGGGAACCTCCGCGACGTGGCGAACGCCGTCGAGCGCGCGGTCATTCTTGCCCCACGGAACGTGCTTGACATGGGCGAACTTGGACTCTCGGGACCCCTGGTGTCCAACGCCGTTGCTCCATTCGC
The DNA here is from genome assembly GCA_963772955.1 of uncultured Acidobacteriota bacterium. Taxonomy (GTDB): domain Bacteria; phylum Acidobacteriota; class Vicinamibacteria; order Vicinamibacterales; family UBA2999; genus Gp6-AA40. Next base: position 216,755 of record CAVYZF010000023.1, read on the forward strand.
GCACGTCGGCGCGATGATTTCGCTCGACACGCTCGAGCGTGACACATCGCCCGCGTCGTAGCACAGTCACCTTCGCTCGAAGCTGCCGCGCGCACTCTGGATATTGACGCGACAACGTTGCAGCGCAAGCGCAAGCGATATGGGTTGATGTGAGTCCGTCATGATTCCCGGCCGTCTTCGTCTCAGGTTCGTGGTCGCGGCTGGCCTGCTCGTGCTCACGACAGTGACCGCGAGTGTCTGGACGTTCTTCGCGCTGACTCGCTTGAGCAGCATAGTGACCGACACGGTCAGGCAGAGCGAGTCGGTCACGGCCGTTACCTCGAGGCTCGCCGGTGCGCTCGAACGCGAAGACGATGCGGTGCTGCTCATCCTGGCGGGCGACGCGCGCGGAACGCAGGTCTTGAGTCGCGAGCGCGGCGTTGTCGATCTCAGCCGTCGCTGACCTGTTTGACGTGCTCGGGCCAAACGATGAGCGCGAGTCCGCCACGCCTCTGCGAGAGGAACTGCGCGCGTATCGACAGGCCGCTGACAGCGTGGTTTCCGTTGCGCCGGAACGTGATGCCCTGGTTCAGTACCACGACAAAAGCCAACCCGGTTCTGCGTCGAGCGGTGTCCCTGACCACCATCATCCGGGATCGACACTTCGAGCTGGCTCAAGTGGCCGTCAGCGGCGCGCGCGATGAGGCCGCCGGAGCCCGACGGATCGTTCTGTTGATCACGCTGGTAGCGCTGGGGATCGCCGTCTCGTAGCGTGGCACTTGACCCGCACCGTCATCGGGCCGG